>NZ_CM172006.1:0-3577940 GCF_057439935.1 Burkholderia cepacia complex sp. TUM26381
ATGAACGATTTCTGGCAACACTGTTCCGCACTGCTGGAGCGCGAGCTGACGCCCCAGCAGTACGTGACGTGGATCAAACCCTTGGCCCCGGTGGCCTTCGATGCGTCGGCGAACACGCTGTCCATCGCCGCGCCGAACCGCTTCAAGCTGGACTGGGTCAAGAGCCAGTTTTCGGGACGGATCTCCGATCTGGCCCGAGATTTCTGGAATGCGCCGATCGAAGTCCAGTTCGTCCTCGATCCCAAGGCAGGTATGCGCAGCGCCGCGACCGGTGCAGCGCCGGCCGCCCCGCGCGCGCCGCTGGCCCCGAGCGGCCCGGCCGCGACGGTCGCCGCGATCGCCGCCAACCTCGCCGCGAATGCCGCGGGTGCGCCCGCCGCGCCGGCCGACGTGCCGATGACGCCGTCGGCCGCCGCCGCGCATCACCTGAACGCCGACGACGCCGACATCGACCTGCCGAGCCTGCCCGCGCACGAAGCGGCCGCCGGCCGCCGCACATGGCGCCCGGGTCCCGGTGCGACCCCGGCGGGCGGCGAAGCCGATTCGATGTACGAACGTTCGAAGCTGAACCCCGTGCTCACGTTCGACAACTTCGTGACCGGCAAGGCGAACCAGCTCGCGCGCGCCGCCGCGATCCAGGTCGCGGACAACCCGGGCATCTCGTACAACCCGCTGTTCCTGTACGGCGGCGTCGGCCTCGGCAAGACCCACCTGATCCACGCGATCGGCAACCAGCTGCTGCTCGACAAGGCCGGTGCGCGGATCCGCTACATCCACGCGGAACAGTACGTGTCCGACGTGGTGAAGGCGTACCAGCGCAAGGCGTTCGACGACTTCAAGCGCTACTACCATTCGCTCGACCTGCTGCTGATCGACGATATTCAGTTCTTCTCCGGCAAGTCGCGCACGCAAGAGGAATTCTTCTACGCGTTCGAGGCGCTGGTCGCGAACAAGGCGCAGGTGATCATCACCAGCGACACGTATCCGAAGGAGATCTCGGGTATCGACGATCGCCTGATCTCGCGCTTCGACTCCGGCCTCACCGTCGCGATCGAGCCGCCCGAGCTGGAAATGCGCGTCGCGATCCTGATGCGCAAGGCGCAGTCGGAAGGCGTGAACCTGTCGGAAGACGTCGCGTTCTTCGTCGCGAAGCACCTGCGCTCGAACGTGCGCGAACTCGAAGGCGCGCTGCGCAAGATCCTCGCGTATTCGAAGTTCCACGGCCGCGAGATCTCGATCGAGCTAACCAAGGAAGCGCTGAAGGACCTGCTGACCGTGCAGAACCGGCAGATTTCGGTCGAGAACATCCAGAAGACCGTCGCCGACTTCTACAACATCAAGGTCGCCGACATGTATTCGAAGAAGCGCCCCGCGAACATTGCGCGGCCGCGGCAGATCGCGATGTATCTCGCGAAGGAACTCACGCAGAAGAGCCTGCCGGAAATCGGCGAGCTGTTCGGCGGGCGCGATCACACCACCGTGCTGCACGCGGTGCGCAAGATCGCCGACGAGCGCAGCAAGGACGCGCAGCTCAACCACGAGCTGCACGTGCTGGAACAGACGCTGAAGGGCTGAGCGCGCGGCGCGCTTGATAATTCGGCCTCCGCCCCAATTTAAGGGGGGCGGTTCGGTTTTGAGGCACAATACTGGTTTGACCGCCCCGGTGGTGGCGGGCCAAGAGCCCGGCCGGCGGGGCGCTGCGAGGCTGCTGCGCTGCAGGCCGTTACTCAACGAAGGAACTCTATGCAACTGGTCAAGACCGAACGAGACACCCTCCTCAGGCCGCTGCAAACGGTCAGCGGCATCGTCGAACGCCGCCATACGTTGCCGATCCTTGCCAACCTGCTGATCACCAAGAACGGCCCGGACGTTTCGTTCCTGTCGACCGACCTGGAGCTGCAGATCACCACGCGCGCCGATTTCGGCGTCGGCGGCGACCAGATCGCGACCACCGTCGCGGCGCGCAAGCTGCTCGACATCCTGCGCGCGATGCCTGACGGCCAGGTCACGCTGTCGCTCGCCGACAAGCGCCTCACCGTTCAATCGGGCAAGAGCCGTTTCGCACTGCAGACGCTGGCGGCCGACGAGTTCCCGACCGTCGCGCAGGCGAAGGATTTCGGCGCGACCCTGACCGTCCCGCAGAAGTCGTTCCGCCAGTTGCTCGGCATGGTGCACTTCGCGATGGCGCAGCAGGACATCCGCTACTACCTGAACGGCATGCTGCTCGTCGTCGACGGCGACCAGCTGATGGCCGTGGCCACCGACGGCCACCGCCTCGCGTTCTCGTCGATGAAGCTCGAAGGCGGCACGTTCGGCCGCCAGGAAGTCATCGTGCCGCGCAAGACGATTCTCGAGCTGCAGCGCCTGCTCGAAGACATCGACGACACCGTCACCATCGACATCGCGCAAACCCAGGCCAAGTTCACGTTCGGCCAGGTCGAGCTCGTGTCGAAACTCGTCGAGGGCAAGTTCCCCGACTTCCAGCGCGTGATCCCGAAGGCGCACAAGAACACGTTCGAGATCGGCCGTGAAGAACTGCAGCGTTCGCTGCAGCGCGCGGCGATCCTGACCTCGGACAAGTTCAAGGGCGTGCGCTGCATCATCGCGCCGGGCCAGCTGAAGATCATGTCGACCAACGCCGATCAGGAAGAGGCGCAGGAAGAACTGGAAATCGCCTACCAGGGCGACACCGTCGACATCGGCTTCAACGTCACGTATCTGCTCGACGTGCTCGCGAACCTGAAGGTCGACACCGTGCAGGTGAGCCTCGGCGACGCCAGCTCGAGCGCGCTGATCACGGTGCCCGAGAACGAAGAGTTCAAGTATGTCGTGATGCCGATGCGCATCTGACGCGCGCGACATCAAGACACACACCAGGGGGCGGCAAGCCCCTTTGGCGTTTTTATGGCGAACCGACAACCCGTCCTTTCGGTGCCTGACCGGCACCGTGGACGGGCCAGGAAACTGGAGCGGCCCGGCGATTTCTCGCTGAAACGCACCGCGCCGCCACTAGAGTGGCCTCGCAGAACCGGAAGATATCCATGAGTGAACAGCACAATTCGCAACCCGATAACAGCAGCTACGGCGCCTCGTCGATCCAGATCCTCGAAGGTCTGGAAGCGGTGCGCAAGCGCCCCGGGATGTACATCGGCGACACGTCGGACGGCACCGGTCTGCACCACCTCGTGTTCGAGGTGCTCGACAACTCGATCGACGAAGCGCTGGCCGGGTACTGCAACGACATCCACGT
This sequence comes from Burkholderia cepacia complex sp. TUM26381, assembly GCF_057439935.1. Classification (NCBI taxonomy): domain Bacteria; kingdom Pseudomonadati; phylum Pseudomonadota; class Betaproteobacteria; order Burkholderiales; family Burkholderiaceae; genus Burkholderia; species Burkholderia cepacia complex sp. TUM26381. Next base: position 3,251 of record NZ_CM172006.1, read on the forward strand.
GACGATTCACGCCGACAACTCGATTTCCGTGACCGACAACGGCCGCGGAATTCCGACCGACGTGAAGATGAACGACAAGCACGAGCCGAAGCGCAGTGCTGCGGAAATCGTGATGACCGAGCTGCACGCCGGCGGCAAGTTCGACCAGAACAGCTACAAGGTGTCGGGCGGCCTGCACGGCGTGGGCGTGTCGTGCGTGAACGCGCTGTCGAGCTGGCTGCGCCTCACCGTGCGCCGCGGCGGCAAGAAGCGTTTCATGGAGTTCCACCGCGGCGTCGCGCAGGATCGCGTGCTCGAGATGGTGGACGGCGTGGAAGTGTCGCCGATGCTCGTGACGGGTGACACCGAGAACCGCGGCACCGAAGTGCACTTCATGGCCGATCCGACCATTTTCGGCACGGTCGAGTATCACTACGACATCCTCGCGAAGCGGATGCGTGAACTCTCGTTCCTGAACAACGGCGTGCGGATTCGTTTGACCGACCTGCGTTCGGGCAAGGAAGACGATTTCGCGTTCGCCGGCGGTGTGAAGGGCTTCGTCGAGTACATCAACAAGACGAAGACCAACCTGCACCCGACGGTGTTCTTCGCCAACGGCGAGAAGGACGGCGTGGGCGTCGAAGTCGCGATGCAGTGGAACGACAGCTACAACGAAAACGTGCTGTGTTTCACGAACAACATTCCGCAGCGCGACGGCGGCACGCACCTGACCGGCCTGCGGGCCGCGATGACGCGCGTCATCAACAAGTACATCACCGATAACGAGATCGCGAAGAAGGCGAAGGTCGAGACGACCGGCGACGACATGCGCGAAGGGCTGTCGTGCGTGCTTTCCGTGAAGGTGCCGGAGCCGAAGTTCAGCTCGCAGACGAAGGACAAGCTGGTTTCTTCCGAGGTTCGTGCGCCGGTTGAAGAGGTTGTGGCGAAGGCGCTGGAAGAGTTCCTGCTCGAAACGCCGATCGACGCGAAGATCATTTGCGGGAAGATCGTTGAGGCTGCTCGGGCGCGGGATGCTGCGCGGAAGGCCCGCGAGATGACGCGCCGCAAGGGCGTGCTCGATGGCGTCGGCCTGCCCGGCAAGCTCGCGGACTGCCAGGAGAAAGACCCGGCGAAGTGCGAAATCTACATCGTCGAGGGTGACTCGGCAGGTGGTTCGGCCAAGCAAGGGCGTGATCGCAAGTTCCAGGCGATCCTGCCGCTGCGCGGCAAGGTGCTGAACGTCGAGAAGGCTCGTTACGACAAGCTGCTGTCGTCGGAGCAGATCGTCACGCTTGTGACCGCGCTTGGGTGCGGCATCGGCAAGGAAGACTACAACCTCGATAAGCTGCGCTACCACCGCATCATCATCATGACCGACGCGGACGTCGACGGTGCGCACATCCGGACGCTGCTGCTCACGTTCCTGTATCGCCAGATGCCGGACATGATCGAGCGCGGGTACGTGTATATCGCGCAGCCGCCGCTTTACAAGATCAAAGCGGGCAAGGACGAGCGGTATCTGAAGGATGATGTCGAGCTCAACGCGCATATGCTGCGGTTGGCGCTGCAAGGGTCGGAGCTGGTGCCGGGTGAAAATGCCGCGGCGATTTCGGGCGATGCGCTTGGCGAGCTGGCACGGTCGTATCTGCTGTCGAAGAGCGTGATCGAGCGGTTGAGCCGGTTGTATGACCCGGCCGCGCTGGAAGCCGTTATGGACGGCGTGGTGATCGATCTTTCCAACGAGGCATCGACTGAGGCTTCGGCTAAGGCGCTGCACGCTGCGTTGCATGATGAAGCGCTGAAGAACGAAGTGCGTGTCGTGCCTTCGTATGACCCGGTTCGCGAACAGCGAGCGCTGCATGTCGAGCGTACGCATCACGGCAACGTGCGGGTTTCGGTCATCGACCAGGAATTCCAGCACACGGCGGATTATCAGCAGCTCGTGACGACCGCGAATACGTTCAAAGGGCTCATCGGGGAAGGTGCAGTCATCAAGCGCGGTGAGCGCAGCATGGCCGTGGCGGACTTCAAGAGCGCGATGAAATGGCTACTGGCGGATGCGGAGCGGAATGTTTCGAAGCAGCGGTATAAGGGGCTCGGGGAGATGAACCCCGGGCAGCTGTGGGAAACGACGATGGATCCGGCTGTGCGGCGACTGCTGCGTGTGCAGATCGAAGACGCGATTGCTGCGGATGGGATCTTTACTACCCTCATGGGGGATGATGTGGAGCCGCGGCGGGCGTTTATCGAGTCGAATGCGTTGCGGGCGGGGAATATTGACGTTTGAGGTACAGTCCCGAAGATTGGCAACCACAGCAGGGATGCTTCGGTGCCAATCTTCGACGCCCTCCGATCAGATGTTGAGTCCAGACCAACCGTCACCTCGGGTACAACCGTGATACCGGCAGCAACAATCTCTTCGGTATCGCCCCTCGGCCCTGCGATCGACTGCATGTCCATAGAGCCACCGCAAGCTTGGTCCATGCAATGCCCCATTTCATTCGCACGCAATTGTGACGTCGCCGCCGATGGGCGCAACAATATGCAAGGCAATCGCCCTCTGCACTATGCCTAATGGCCGATACCCGAACCCCAGTCCAGCGCAGTAAGATCATGCGTGCGGTCGGAACCCGAAACACCGGGCCCGAGTTGACCGTGCGAAAGCTGCTGCATCGTCTTGGCTATCGGTATCGCTTGAACGTCCGCGGGTTGCCCGGAACTCCAGACATCGTATTCGCTGGTCGCAAGAAGGTCATTTTCGTCCATGGCTGCTACTGGCATGGGCACAACTGTAAGAAGGGCGCGTTACCGAAGTCGTCCGTTGACTACTGGGGCCCCAAAATCCGAGCTAACCGAGATAGAGATGCCAGGAACGTTGCCGATCTAACCCAAGCCGGTTGGAGCGTGTTGACGATATGGCAATGCGAACTACGGGACCTATCGGCAGTAGAAGAGACGTTGAGCTCGTTCTTGGGCCAAAGTGCAAAATTTCGATCGACTTGTTGACAACATTCCGGTACGATCCCGTTCTAGTAATTTGATGCTGTGATAGGAAGAGAGTTACCATGAGCCGACCAATTGGAATCGACCTGTTCGCCGGGGCCGGCGGACTATCGCTCGGATTCGAGCAGGCAGGCTTCGACGTCGTTGCCGCCGTTGAAATCGATCCCATCCATGCAGCCGTCCATGAATTCAACTTTCCTGATTGCGCTGTGATCCCTCTCAGTGTTGAAAGGCTTACTGGCGCGCAGATTCGAAAGGCCGCAGGAATCGGCAAGAAAAGAGTCGATGTGGTGTTCGGTGGTGCTCCTTGCCAAGGGTTTTCAATGATCGGGCAGCGCGCCCTAGACGATCCACGTAACGCACTCGTTCGGCACTTCGTCCGCCTAGTACATGAATTGGATGCTCAGGCATTCGTATTTGAGAATGTCAAGGGCATTACTGTCGGCAAGCACGCACAGTTCCTGAACGAGCTTATCGCCGAATTCTCATCCATTGGCTATGATATCCGTCTGCCATGGAAAATTTTGAATGCCGCGCACTTTGGCGCACCGCAGTTCCGTGAGCGATTGATCCTGATGGGCTGCAAGAAAGGAAGCGAGCTACCTGCTTACCCTGCGCCAATCTTTCGACCGGCAGGCACCGAAGCGGATCTCGCAAAGTTGCCCGAAGGTCCGTCATGCTACGACGCCCTCAACGACGTTCCTGATGCCGAAGATTATGAAGAACTCCTAAGCTCGGATGCTGTGAAGGTGAAGTGGGGTAAACCGAGTAAGTATGCCAAAACTCTTCGCGGCACAGTTCGACCGTCCTGGGATTTCTCATATTCACGCCAGTCCAATACGTCTGTTTTGACCAGCAGCATGCGCTCGGACCATACAGACATCTCCCGTCGTAGGTTTGAGGAAACCCAAGAAGGAACAGTCGAACCAATTTCTCGATTCTTCAAATTGCCACGAACCGGCGTGAGTAATACTTTGCGCGCTGGAACCGACAGCGCCCGAGGTGCATTTACGTCACCGCGCCCAATACATTACAAATATGCTCGCTGCATTACCGTCAGAGAGATGGCGCGTCTGCACGGATTTCCAGACTGGTTCCGCCTCCACCAAACTAAGTGGCATGGCGCACGCCAAATCGGCAATTCCGTTCCACCGCCGCTCGCTCGGGCTGTCGCTGCACAAGTAATCGACGCGCTTGGTGTGCAACCCGAGGTACCCAACGATCCCGTGAAACAAGGAAGTGTCTCATTGTTGCAAATGGACATGGGGCAAGCATCGACATACTTTGGCATCTCCGCCCCCATCGGCAAACGCGACAAGAAGGGTGCCCCCAAACGGAAACAATGGGATGACCGCGCAACGGATACGGAACAACAGCAATCCGTTGGCGACAGTCAATTAGATACCTTGGACGCGGGGACAGAGCTCGTATAACGCCTCCTGCTCCAACTCTAACTCAGTAAAAATCGCGAGCTCGTTGCGCCTAATCGCCTTGAATTCCGCCAAATAGATACCATCCTTAGTCGAAGTCATTGCGATAGGCACAACGAGATTTACCGGAGTCTCGTTGAACGCAGCCTTTACCTGCTGCATCACCTGCTCTTCCAAAATACGTTGATTTTTCTTTTTGGCCTCGGCGGTAATAATCATATGCTGAATCGCTCCATTTTCGTCGTGATATTTTGCCGAGAATAGCGAATCGACTTCGCATAATCTCAATTTTATACCGATCTGAAGATGAGTCAATTCGATAACATCGATTGGCGAGCGCAAAGCAAAGTGTGTTTCCACAACAGCGAGCTTTACAGCAACTTGAATTAGATAGGTTTCGTCATCACGTCCGAGCGCTTTGCTATCTAATGGGATAGAAATACTCTGAATTTTGTGTGTCCACACTCCCTCATGATAGCCGAATCGATTCGGAAAGGGCTCATCCTGTCCAGCCTCGTAAGGAACGAACTCGAAGACGTTGCCATCCCCGGTAACCTGTCTTCCGCCATACCGGCGCGCCTTCAATCGATCAGGCCACATATTCGAGGCATTACTTCCTCGAATAATATCTTTCATGAAATTCGCTGGATTCTTTTCTGAAAGAGTCGACCCTAAATTCGCTCTGCACCACGCAATTGCGGTCACGACATCGTCGTTAGTCACAACTGTTCGACGCAAACGTTGCTCCGCCGGATCCCACAACGTGTCGAAAATACGATCTATGACTGCAGGTTTTTGTGATTTTGCCATTTTCGTAAATTATGAAATGTAGCTACCTTTTCTTGTAGCAACATCTATTTTATACAGACACATCGCAATAGTGGCGAACCACATCGGAGATTGCGACGTCCTATAAGTTGCCCGCTACCAATGTTACTCATATATCGAACAAAACCCCAAGTCTTTGATTTCCTTGGTGTATACCTCTTTCGCACAATGGGACTCGACCGGATGACTTTCCAGCGATGTGAGTAGCGAGCCTACTAGGCTTAGAGCTCAGAAAATGCGATTCGCTTCCATCTACTACAACACTGTAGCCATCCGCTGGTCACAAGGCGAGTAACACTCGAGATGATCGACGTTCATGGTCGACAGAAAGCTTCCTTCCGATATCTCGCGATGATATCTTGTGTAGCACCCGTGATGCCAGGCACGATGCCCCCCACATCGCTCTCGATATCCTGTGCGTCACGTCAAACGCATTGATGCCAATGTGCCCCATCCACGTGGCCCCAGGATAGCTCGGAAGAAGTGTGGACTGAAGCGTCATCGGCGTACGTGCGAAGGTCTTGCGCAAGGCATCCAGATTCGTATCGAAGAGTCGTACCGCTGCTATCCTGCGCTCTTCCAGCAACGCCCGTGTGATGCGTTGATTCCGGCACCCGCACACAAACTGATCGAACATCCGGTTAAACAGCGACACGCAATCCTCCTTGTCACTCGTCGGCGATTTCCCCAACCACAACCTCCACTCCTCACGGCTCAACTCAACAGCACAAATTCGAGATGGCTGATGGACCCTATACCGTTCGGCTAGTCCACGCGTATTGGCCTCATCAAACGCCTTTCTTCGCTTAAACTCGAACTGCCTCACCGCAAAAAGCGCGGGCCGCATGGGCTGCCACCCATACGACCCGCTGACCACAACCAACTCACACCGGAGTCGGAAATGGCTAACGCCAATCATAAGTCACGCCCCGTCGTAACGGAACGCTTCGTCAAGATTCAAGAGTCAGCACGCCATCACTCCTTGTCTAGAGTCCTCCGTGCCATCAGAGCACATCGGAAACTGAACACGACGTATTACCCGTGGATCAAATTGGCTGGAGTATGGCTTGAGGACGCGGGATTCGAGGCAGGAGAACGCGTCCGGATCACTGTCGAGGACAAGCGACTCATCATCACGCCGATGTGATCAATGCATTGCCCATGGTGGACGTCGCAAGCCATCACCGTCTAGGTAGCTCGGTGCCCGATACTCAGCACCGTTAGTAACTGTGACAAGCGACGATTGTTCTGCAAGTGCAGCGGGCCGGCCACTCAGCGCGGCTGTCGTATAGCGCATCAGCAAGAAAGCGACCCATGCCAGGCGCACCATGCATTTCCACCGCGCCAATGCAAAAACCCCCGCCTTTCGGGCGGGGGTTTCTGGCTTAGGGAGCCTGACGATTACCTACTTTCACACGGGAATCCGCACTATCATCGGCGTAGAGTCGTTTCACGGTCCTGTTCGGGATGGGAAGGGGTGGGACCGACTCGCTATGGTCATCAGGCAAAGAGGGTTGTTGCGCTGCTTCGCAGCACAACCAATCTTGGAAGAAGCAGTAATTTTGAGTTGTGTGTATCACACACGAGAATCCAACCAGTCTCTCGGATGGCTGCACGTGCATCGCACGGCGCTCATCTACAAGGCAGACTTGTTATAGGATCAAGCCTTACGGGCAATTAGTATCAGTTAGCTGAACGCATTACTGCGCTTACACACCTGACCTATCAACGTCCTGGTCTCGAACGACCCTTCAAGGGGATCTAGTCCCCAGGGATATCTCATCTTAAGGCGAGTTTCCCGCTTAGATGCTTTCAGCGGTTATCTCTTCCGAACATAGCTACCCGGCGATGCCACTGGCGTGACAACCGGTACACCAGAGGTTCGTCCACTCCGGTCCTCTCGTACTAGGAGCAGCCCCCTTCAAATATCCAACGCCCACGGCAGATAGGGACCAAACTGTCTCACGACGTTTTAAACCCAGCTCACGTACCTCTTTAAATGGCGAACAGCCATACCCTTGGGACCGGCTACAGCCCCAGGATGAGATGAGCCGACATCGAGGTGCCAAACACCGCCGTCGATATGAACTCTTGGGCGGTATCAGCCTGTTATCCCCAGAGTACCTTTTATCCGTTGAGCGATGGCCCTTCCATACAGAACCACCGGATCACTATGACCTGCTTTCGCACCTGCTCGACTTGTCGGTCTCGCAGTTAAGCACGCTTATGCCATTGCACTATCAGCACGATTTCCGACCGTACCTAGCGTACCTTCGTACTCCTCCGTTACGCTTTGGGAGGAGACCGCCCCAGTCAAACTGCCTACCATGCACTGTCCCCGACCCGGATCACGGGCCAAGGTTAGAACCTCAAACAAACCAGGGTGGTATTTCAAGGACGGCTCCACCGAAACTAGCGTTCCGGTTTCATAGCCTCCCACCTATCCTACACAGATCGGTTCAAAGTCCAATGCAAAGCTACAGTAAAGGTTCATGGGGTCTTTCCGTCTAGCCGCGGGTAGATTGCATCATCACAAACACTTCAACTTCGCTGAGTCTCGGGAGGAGACAGTGTGGCCATCGTTACGCCATTCGTGCAGGTCGGAACTTACCCGACAAGGAATTTCGCTACCTTAGGACCGTTATAGTTACGGCCGCCGTTTACCGGGACTTCAATCAAGAGCTTGCACCCCATCATTTAATCTTCCGGCACCGGGCAGGCGTCACACCCTATACGTCCACTTTCGTGTTTGCAGAGTGCTGTGTTTTTATTAAACAGTCGCAGCCACCAGTTTATTGCAACCCCTTCACCCTTTGCCCGCAGGGGCATCAAGCTACAAGGGCGTACCTTATCCCGAAGTTACGGTACCAATTTGCCGAGTTCCTTCTCCCGAGTTCTCTCAAGCGCCTTAGAATACTCATCTCGCCCACCTGTGTCGGTTTGCGGTACGGTCATCGTTAGACTGAAGCTTAGAGGCTTTTCTTGGAACCACTTCCAATTGCTTCGCTCCCTAAGGAGCTCGCGCCACACCCTTGAATTCCGCGCCCGGATTTGCCTAAGCGCCTTCTCCAATGCAGCGACCGGGACTTCCAACACCCGGACAACCTTCCGCGATCCGTCCCCCCATCGCATCTAACAATGGTGCAGGAATATTGACCTGCTTCCCATCAGCTACGCATTTCTGCCTCGCCTTAGGGGCCGACTCACCCTACGCCGATGAACGTTGCGTAGGAAACCTTGGGCTTACGGCGAGGGGGCCTTTCACCCCCTTTATCGCTACTCATGTCAGCATTCGCACTTCCGATACCTCCAGCACGCTTTTCAACGCACCTTCGCAGGCTTACGGAACGCTCTCCTACCATGCGTGCAAAGCACGCATCCGCAGCTTCGGTATATAGCTTAGCCCCGTTACATCTTCCGCGCAGGACGACTCGATCAGTGAGCTATTACGCTTTCTTTAAAGGGTGGCTGCTTCTAAGCCAACCTCCTGACTGTTTTAGCCTTCCCACTTCGTTTCCCACTTAGCTATATTTGGGGACCTTAGCTGGCGGTCTGGGTTGTTTCCCTCTTGACACCGGACGTTAGCACCCGATGTCTGTCTCCCGTGATTGCACTCTTCGGTATTCGGAGTTTGCTATGGCGGGGTAATCTGCAATAGACCCCCCAACCATGACAGTGCTCTACCCCCGAAGGTGAGACACGAGGCACTACCTAAATAGTTTTCGGAGAGAACCAGCTATTTCCAAGTTTGTTTAGCCTTTCACCCCTATCCACAGCTCATCCCCTAACTTTTCAACGTTAGTGGGTTCGGACCTCCAGTACGTGTTACCGCACCTTCATCCTGGCCATGGATAGATCACTTGGTTTCGGGTCTACGCCCAGCAACTGAACGCCCTATTCGGACTCGCTTTCGCTACGCCTGCCCTATACGGTTAAGCTTGCTACTGAACGTAAGTCGCTGACCCATTATACAAAAGGTACGCCGTCACCCCTTACGAGGCTCCGACTGTTTGTATGCATGCGGTTTCAGGATCTATTTCACTCCCCTCCCGGGGTTCTTTTCGCCTTTCCCTCACGGTACTGGTTCACTATCGGTCGATCACGAGTATTTAGCCTTGGAGGATGGTCCCCCCATCTTCAGACAGGATTTCACGTGTCCCGCCCTACTTGTCGCACACCTAGTTCTTTCATACTGTTTTCGCCTACGGGGCTATCACCCGCTATGGCCGCACTTTCCAGAGCGTTCGGCTAACAATACAAATAAAGAGTGCAAGGCTCATCCCATTTCGCTCGCCACTACTTTGGGAATCTCGGTTGATTTCTTTTCCTGCGGTTACTTAGATGTTTCAGTTCACCGCGTTCGCTTCGCATGGCCTATGTATTCAGCCATGGATACTCCAAAAGGAGTGGGTTTCCCCATTCGGACATCTACGGATCAAAGCTCGTTTGCCAGCTCCCCGTAGCTTTTCGCAGGCTACCGCGTCCTTCATCGCCTGTGATCGCCAAGGCATCCACCACATGCACTTGTTCGCTTGACCCTATAACGAGTCTGTCTCATCTTTCGACGCTACAGTCGCTACAGGTTGAGTTCTCGCATTTGTGCCGTATTCCAATTGAGTCAAACATAGAGTTCGAATCATCTTGAGATACATCGATACAATCACAACCCGGATAGTTTTCACGTCCATCTCAAGACGCTTCCGCTATCCAAATTACTTACTTCTTCCAGATTGTTAAAGAACGACAGCCGATACTTTCGTACCGCTCTGACTGGCTCAATCGCCAATGAGAAAAACTCGAACCAAACTTCATTCGAATGTTTGTCATTGAAGATTATTGAATGCGGCCGGCATTTTAACCGGTTTAACCGCAGACAGCTAGTCTGTCTTAATCAACAGCCGATAAGCGTGAGCGCTCAACTTTGCGAGAAGCTCTAGAAAGGAGGTGATCCAGCCGCACCTTCCGATACGGCTACCTTGTTACGACTTCACCCCAGTCATGAATCCTACCGTGGTGACCGTCCTCCTTGCGGTTAGACTAGCCACTTCTGGTAAAACCCACTCCCATGGTGTGACGGGCGGTGTGTACAAGACCCGGGAACGTATTCACCGCGGCATGCTGATCCGCGATTACTAGCGATTCCAGCTTCATGCACTCGAGTTGCAGAGTGCAATCCGGACTACGATCGGTTTTCTGGGATTAGCTCCCCCTCGCGGGTTGGCAACCCTCTGTTCCGACCATTGTATGACGTGTGAAGCCCTACCCATAAGGGCCATGAGGACTTGACGTCATCCCCACCTTCCTCCGGTTTGTCACCGGCAGTCTCCTTAGAGTGCTCTTGCGTAGCAACTAAGGACAAGGGTTGCGCTCGTTGCGGGACTTAACCCAACATCTCACGACACGAGCTGACGACAGCCATGCAGCACCTGTGCGCCGGTTCTCTTTCGAGCACTCCCACCTCTCAGCAGGATTCCGACCATGTCAAGGGTAGGTAAGGTTTTTCGCGTTGCATCGAATTAATCCACATCATCCACCGCTTGTGCGGGTCCCCGTCAATTCCTTTGAGTTTTAATCTTGCGACCGTACTCCCCAGGCGGTCAACTTCACGCGTTAGCTACGTTACTAAGGAAATGAATCCCCAACAACTAGTTGACATCGTTTAGGGCGTGGACTACCAGGGTATCTAATCCTGTTTGCTCCCCACGCTTTCGTGCATGAGCGTCAGTATTGGCCCAGGGGGCTGCCTTCGCCATCGGTATTCCTCCACATCTCTACGCATTTCACTGCTACACGTGGAATTCTACCCCCCTCTGCCATACTCTAGCCTGCCAGTCACCAATGCAGTTCCCAGGTTGAGCCCGGGGATTTCACATCGGTCTTAGCAAACCGCCTGCGCACGCTTTACGCCCAGTAATTCCGATTAACGCTCGCACCCTACGTATTACCGCGGCTGCTGGCACGTAGTTAGCCGGTGCTTATTCTTCCGGTACCGTCATCCCCCGACCGTATTAGGGCCAAGGATTTCTTTCCGGACAAAAGTGCTTTACAACCCGAAGGCCTTCTTCACACACGCGGCATTGCTGGATCAGGCTTTCGCCCATTGTCCAAAATTCCCCACTGCTGCCTCCCGTAGGAGTCTGGGCCGTGTCTCAGTCCCAGTGTGGCTGGTCGTCCTCTCAGACCAGCTACTGATCGTCGCCTTGGTAGGCCTTTACCCCACCAACTAGCTAATCAGCCATCGGCCAACCCTATAGCGCGAGGCCCGAAGGTCCCCCGCTTTCATCCGTAGATCGTATGCGGTATTAATCCGGCTTTCGCCGGGCTATCCCCCACTACAGGACATGTTCCGATGTATTACTCACCCGTTCGCCACTCGCCACCAGGTGCAAGCACCCGTGCTGCCGTTCGACTTGCATGTGTAAGGCATGCCGCCAGCGTTCAATCTGAGCCAGGATCAAACTCTTCAGTTTAAACCTGTTACTGTTTTCGGTTCGGTTAAGAACCGGTCGCTCACTCAAAGCTGACAGGAATATGAATCACTTCATAAACCTGACTTACTTTAGTGTGAGACTCTTGATACTTTCGCTATCTGATCCGAGGATCAGCTCGCTTCCATCAAGCGCCCACACTTATCGGCTGTTAATTTTTAAAGAGCATTCTGCGAGAAACTTCGTGTTTCTCAGCAGCGCTGCGTTTTCAGCAGCAGAGAAGCGAGATTATCAACCGTTTTTTAAAACTCGTCAACAACTTTTTTAACTACTTCGTTGCGACGACTGCGGTTTAATTTCGTGTGCACTGGAGTTGTTAAAACCAACTTCAACAGCACCGCTTCCCTTCTTTCCCCCGCGCTGCGTTTCCGTTAGCGCGAAAGAGGCGTGATTCTAAGCACCTGCCTCCATCTCCGCAACCCCCTTTGTGAAATATTTTTGACATGCCGTGCCGGGGGCGGCTGAGCCTCCCTCAGTGCTCATATATAGGCGGCACGGCGGAAGCCGCCTCGGTCACCCGTGAACAGCCCCCGCCGCCGCGAACGCAATCTTGCGTCGATCACCGCCCCACCATCGCCCTCACCACGCCGTCCCGCCGAATCAGCCCGTGATACAGCGCCGCCGCAAAGTGCGCGAGGAACGTCAGGAAGAACAGATAGGCCAGCACGCGATGCGCAACCCTGAGCCAGGCGAACGTGACCGGATCAGCCGAAACGATCGCCGGCAGCTGCACGCCACCGCCCAGCGTCACCGGATAGCCGCCCGCCGACAGCATCGCCCACCCGATCAGCGGCATCGCCACCATCAGCGCATACAGCACGAGATGCGACCCGTGCGCGGCCACCTTCTGCCACCACGGCAGATCCTCGGGCAGCGCCGGCGGCTTCGACAGCACCCGCACCACGATCCGCATGCACACGAGCACCAGCACGGCCACGCCCAGCGGCTTGTGAATCGCCACCAGGATCTCGTGCCGCCCGGAAACGGACGCCACCATCCCCACCCCGATGAACAGCATCGCGAGGATCATCGCCGCCATCACCCAATGCAGCACCCGCGCCGGCAAGCTAAACGTCGTCGAAGCCTTCATCATCGCCCCTCCCCACTCAATCGCGCCACGCCGGCCACTCCGGCCTCTTCGCTCGTGCGTCGCAGATACGAATCCGCATACGCCGCCGACCGCGCCGCCAGCAACGGATCGCCCGACACCTGAATCCCCTGCGGCAGCACCGTCGGGTCGTAATTCACGTCACGGCACGGCCCGCTGTCCTGCGCCTCCACGCGGTCGAGCACCAGCGTGCCCGCATCGATCGTCGTGCGCTGCGCGGGCCAGATTTTCGTCGCGTCGTCCACCGGGTCGCCGGGCTCCGCCAGCGTGACCAGCAGCTTCCACTTCTGCGCACCGGCCGCGATGCGCTGCGTCACGTCCTGCTGAAGCACGTTCGGATCCCCGGCCGTCGCGACATCCCCGGCGCCGGCCGTCTGCTCCGGCACGACGCGCCACCGCACCGCCTGGCGCTTGCCGACCGCGTCGACGAAGTAGAACGCGTTCAACCCGTAATAGCTTTCGGTGACGTAGCTCGCGCTCGGCTTCGCACCCTTCACCCATTGCAGGAACGCGGCCGCCTCCGGATGCGCGCCGAAAAACGCCTTCACCTTCGCCGGATCGGGCTTGCCCGTCTTCGGATCGGGCCGGGTCGCCAGCGTCTGCTGGTAGAACGCCTGCGGCGTCGCCACCGGAAACACCGGCATCGCGTTCATCCCGGTCCGCCATTGCTCGCCGTCCGGCGCGGTGAGCTTCAGCGCAAGACTGCGGATCGGCACGCTGCTGTCGGGCGCGTATGGATTCCCGCCCGGCAACGCGAAGCGCCCGACCACCGGCGTGCGCACCACCTTGAAGAACGGCGCGACCGAATACGCGCTCGCGGCGCCGTTGCCTTCGAAATAACCGGTCACGCACACGCCCTTCGCGTGATTGCGCCGGAAGCCGGGATGGATGCCGCTGTTGGTCTGCAGCGCGTCGACGAGCCGCTGCGGGGTCAGACGCGCCGGCGCAAGCCAGCCGCCTGCGTAGCCGAACGCGACGGCCACGCCGGCCACCGCGCCGCCGATCACGGCCCAGCGCCACCACCCGCGCCCAGGCTCGCGCTGCGGCGAAGAAGAGGAAGATTGCTTCATGAATGCGCTCCCGATCGTCAGATCATTGTCGAACGCGCGTAGGACGCCGCCCGCGCCGCTTTATTCCACGGAAATTTTTTTCGTATGCTCGAGGGAATAATCGGTGCCGCCCGGCGTCCTACGCGGCATCTCGACCCATTCGGCAACCGGCCCGGCCATGCCCTCCACCGCCCTCGACGACGACGCACTGCGCGAACTCATCCCCAGGCTGCGACGCTTCGCGCTCTGGCTGGCGCGCGACGTCCACGCGGCCGACGATCTCGTCCAGTCGACGCTCGAGCGCGCGCTGTCGCGCTGGACGAGCCGTCGCGACGACGCGTCGCTGCGCAGCTGGCTCTTCACGATCCTGTACCGGCAGTTTCTCGACGGGAAGCGCAGCGCGAAGCGCTACAACTGGCTGCTTGGCCGGATCCGCGACGACGACGAAGCGCACTGGCCGTCCGCCGAACGCGAATTCACGGCGCGCGCGACGCTCGAAGCGTTCGGCCGGCTCTCCGACGAGCAACGCAGCCTGCTGCTGCTCGTCGCGGTCGAGGGCTTCACCTATCAGGAAGTCGCCGACCTGCTCGAGGTGCCGATCGGCACCGTGATGTCGCGGCTCTCCCGCGCGCGCCAGGCGCTGCGCCAGCTCAGCGACGGCGAGCTTCCTGCTCCTTCTCTCCGGTTGATGAAGAAATGAACACGCCTCCGAACGAACACGACCTTCAGGCCTACGTCGACGGCCAGCTCGACGACGAGGCGCGCGCCGCAGTCGAGCGCTATCTCGCGCTGCATCCGGAGCGCGCCGAACAGGTGAAGCAATGGCAGCAGGATGCGCAGCGGTTGCGGGCCGCGCTGGAGAGCGTGCGGATGCCGGCCGATAACCCCGCGCTGGATCCGGCGGCGATTCGCGGCCGGCGGGCGGAACGCTCGCGGATGCGGTTTGCGGTCGCAGCTTCGTTCGTGTTCTGCGTCGGGCTGGGGACGCTGGGCGGGTGGCAGGCGCGCGGCTGGAACGCCGCGCCGCCCATCGCGCCGATGAGCGATGCAATCCAGGCTTACCGGATGATGGTGGTCGATCAGACGGCCAAGGTCGATTACCGGCCGACCGGTGCGGGCGATCTGCAGGGGTGGCTCACCAAACGCGTGGGCGCCTCGGCGAGGCTGCCGGATTTGAGCGCGGCGGGGTTCAGGCCGGTTGGCGGGCGGCTGTTCACGACGGACAGCGGGGCCACGGCTGCGATGGTGCTCTATGAAGACGAGGCCGGGCGGACGCTGAGCTTCTATCTCCGTCCCGCGGAATCGGAACATCGGCTGCTGCCGGCCGGGCAACGCGTGGATGGCGCGTTGCTGGCGCGGTATGGATCGGTGAACGGGCTCAACTATGCCGTGGTCGGGCCGGCCGGGAGTCTTGGGGAGAAGGCAGTCGTGCAGGCGCTCGATCAGCAGACTTGAGTGGTACGATGCGCGCCCGGCTGGCGGTCGATGGTAGCCGCCAGTGCCCGGAAGGATGCGGCTTTGCTGGTTGGGCGCGCTCACGCTCACCATTCGCCTGCACAGCGTTTCGACTGACTTCCCTGGACGGTTGTCCACACCGGAACGGGCTCTGCGCCCTCACCCTTGAAATCACAGGGTTTCCAGTCGTCTCGGAACGAGATATCCACATCGATCACGACGGTCGCCACGCGCTGTCATCGCCCGAATCGCTCACCGTGGTCGGGCACAGCGATGCGAGTCGTTCGGGAGCCGGATATCCACAAGCCGTCATGCCGACCGCGCTCGAACAACAATCGGACTGGCGCATGCACGCGAATCCGCTTACGCAAACGACCAGCCGCCCCTGCACACAGCAGCATTTTCACCACGATGGCCGGTGCGTTCCTGCACCGTTCGAAGTGCGCCCCACACATCGTCGCGTCCTCGATCCAGACGGCTGATGTCGACACTCATGGCACGCACTGAATGTCGGAATCGTTCACCTTCGCCGTATTGCCCTGCGGTGCCCGCATCTCCGGAAACAGTCGCGCAACCGGCTGTTGCGAGGCCACCCAGTCCGGATAATCGGCCTGCATGTCCTGCAACAGCCGGGCGCGGTTGTCTTCGTTATAAGACGCCCGGATCAACGCGAGCGTCGAATAGGGTGCCTTCATGGGCATCTCGAAAGCAGGCAGCTCGCCGAACGCATCCAGCCGGCTCCCGACCACCGCCACTGCGTTCAACGGCGGCAACCCGGACGATCTGGCCTTCATGCGCCGCCAGCTACAGACCTGTTCGACACGCGTCGGGTGTTCCGACAGCGGCACCTCATCGGCCGGCGCCGCCTCCGCTTGCGGCAATTCGACCGCGTAAACGTACGCGGGCTGCGCCTTCCAGGGGTGGGGTCTCTCGGACCACATCCGCCAGTCCCAAAGCGGAAGGTAATCCTCCGGCCAGGTATAGCGGAGTCCCATCCGGTCGCCCCACTTCACAGGTACGCCAATGTTTCCCGGATAGTCGTCACCGAGCACACGCGGCCTGGCGTCGTCATTGCTCACGATCAGATAGAGAACGCCATGCCGGACGAGGATGACAGGAATCGGAAGACGCGGCCCCGGAGACCAGTTACCTACCGAGTATTTGATCGGCGGCAGTATCACGCCGCGCTTGAGAAAGTGCCGGCCGCCATCCTGCGAAAGAAACACATTGACAAGCGGACAGGGAATGTTGCTGGACCACTCGCCATTACATCGGCGACTACGGAACACTCCGCCGAGCAATACGATCGTCTCAGGATCGTCCGTCCGAAAGGTGGTGTACTGCAAGTCGCTTTCGTCGGGAAAAAACGTCGAAATGTGGCGCGCGTCATCGACAAAGCGCCACTCGGCACGCTCGGAGAAGTTGGTGCGTGGAATCAGGATCGGCGCAAGCTCCAACGAGCGATGTGCATCGAACTGCACCCAGGGATAGTAAGGGCCGACGATGATTCTGGGGTCGTTCGTGACCGCCTGCGCACCGGTGCCGATCGTGGCCGCCAGAAGCAGCGTCGACAACCGCATTGAAAACGACTTGCGCTTCGCGCTCAGGAACGGCAATTTCGTCGCGCCCCGCATTCGCGCAAGCAATCCGTGCATAGTCTTCCCGCCTCTTTGATTGGTGTTATCTGGCTATGAACCGGCCTCTCGAGCTGCCATCGTATCAGCAGACCGGTGCAGCCCTCCCGGATCGGCACGTCGCAGCCCGGTATCGGAATCTCCGTGCATGTCGCCGAAGACGCGCCCCCTCACCGCTCGACTGCACAGCATTTCGAGTCGGATGAGAGCAGGATGTCCACACGCGACTGCCGCACACCATTCCCGCCATGCCGATCTCGCTCACCCGTGGTTTGCACAGCGTTTCGAGTGTTCTTCGGGGTGGTTGTCCACAATCGAACGCCTTTTGCATCGATGGTTTGCGAGGACTCGGCGTTCCACGCGGATGCCCACCGACGCATCCCCCTGCGTTCACCGCTGTTTGCGAATCGGTTATTCACATGCCAGGCCGATGCTGCGCGCGTATCGAACGATATCGGCGATCGAGTCATTTCATCCCGAATACCCCGAGGGACTTCACCCGTTTCCGGCGAGATGGCGTATTCGATCGACTTCCCAAGCCGGTTCGCGTTGCCCAGTCCGCGCATGCGTGGAATCAGCTTAGCGGGGAATCTGACGGCGATGACGGCGTCGTCGGGCTCCGGGTCCGCCATCGATGCCCTTCTGTCCTCGATGCAGATCTCGACGTTGGGCAGACCCTGCCCGGCCTTCGCAAAATCCTCATAGGCGAGCTTCAGGCCGAGCACCGTCGCGGTATTGAGCTGGACGGAATATCGTTCGACCGTGCCGAAATTCAGCTTGCTCATCGTGCTCTCCACGCATCACGGATTCATGCTGGTCTGCGGCGCTTGCCGCAGCTCGCGTGATTCAGTCATGCCGTTCGATGACGTATTGCGCCGGCCCGCGCCATGCAACCGAGCGGTACCCGCGTCGAACGCCGCCGATCTCGCGGTAATACTCGACGAGCGCCTGCGGGCTCCAGTCGCGGCCTGCGGAGAACAGCGCATCGAGATCGATGAGCGCAGCTACGAGCGCCTGGCGGTCGTTGTCGTCTGCGATCGCTCGTTCCCAGCGATCGGAATGCCGAGCAAAGCCCAACCGGATCAGCCCATCTGCGGCAGCCGAGACGTCGGTCACGACAACCGCAACGTGGCCGGCAATGTCCGTCACCAGCATCTCATCGACAGGGGCCTTCATCGCGCGCTTCGCCCAGTGTCGTTCGCTGTGATCATCCTGCCTCCTTCGTGAGCCATCTAACGATCTCCGCGAAGTCTTCGTCAGAGAGCTTCCCGACACGATCGACAAACACCCGGTAGTCGAGATCGAACTTCACGTTGAATCGCTCACCCTTGTAGCGGCAACACAGAACGTCGGCTTCCGGGATCGACACGCGTTGCTCGAACACGATGTCGCCCGGATGTTGCTGCATCCGGTACACGACTGTGTCGATATCGAGCGCGTCGAGTTGGGTCAACGAAGAATCGGTCATGTGCCGTGAGCCGGTCCACCGGGCCTTTGCATCCTGGATGCCGGCGATTCTACAGACATGACGGCTCACGCATCACCCACGCGCTTCACAGCTTCCCGATTCGTTCCTCTGTTCGCTGCACGCCGTGCATATCCTGCACGGATCACAGTCGACGGACTGTGCTTATCCAAAGGTGTTAACAGGGTTCGTATATATACGTAGTGATAGTTAACAAGCGCTGTGCCCCACAGTGGATAACCTCCGTAACGCACTGAATTTTCAACACGAAGCCGGATGCATAACCATGGGCGTGGCACGTGAACAGCTCCGCGCAGCACAGAACAACTTTTCGTCGATTCACAGACTCGCCGACATATCCTCAATCGTTCCACTGTGAATCCAGAGGCTTGCCGGACGGTTATCCAGAGGGCAATGTGGATAACCTCACTCCACACCGACGCGTTTTGCTGTGACGCGAACAGGTGAAGGCAACGTGCCCGGCATCGCCAGGCACCATCGATCGTCAGCGTCCGCACGCGCCGATTCAAAAAATTTTCACGAAGGGGCTTGTGCTCCTCCAAAACCCTCTCTATAATTCGCGGCTTCTTAGGCTCGTAGCTCAGTTGGTTAGAGCACCACCTTGACATGGTGGGGGTCGTTGGTTCGAATCCAATCGAGCCTACCAACGAACAAAATGAAGGGGTCCGGCAGCACAACTTGCCTACAGGCAATGCGGCTCGCCAAACATACAAACGCCACGCGGCAACATCGCGTGGCGTTTTTCTTTTCCGGTCCGAAACAGCGCAGGGTGCCCCGATGCGTTGCGCGACACACGGCCCGGCCTCGCATCGTCACCGACATCCCGACCCGCCATACAACCGCCATTGCGCGGCGAGTAGAATCGTGTGCATGTCGAAGCGGCTGCACCTCGCGTCGCCCGATTTCCACCGCATCAAAACAACAACGCGCGCGCCGCGCAACCGAGAGCACACGACCATGTCCGAGGTCACGACCGCCGCATCGTCCGCGAGCAACGACGAAGTCACCGCATACGTCGGCAAGAACGCCGGCTGGTTCGAACGAAAATGGGCGATCGCCGAATCGCGCAAGAGCCGGCAGTCGTGGAACTGGGCCGCGTGCTTCCTGGGCCCGGTCTGGATGGCCTATCGATGCATGTACTGGCAGGCGGCCGCGGTGCTGGGCGTCACGCTCGGCATCACGCTGGTCGAGCTGCTGTACTTCCCGAGATACTTCGAATCGAGCACGCTCGACCCGGTCACGATCGGGATCGCGGTGTCGCTCGGCTGGTACGGGAACGGCATCTTCAAGACGCACGTCGAACGCAGGATCGAGAAGCTGCGCCCGAACGCGACATCCCGCGAATCGTTTCTTGCGCTGCTGGAGGCGCAAGGCGGCACGAACTGGCTTGCGGCGACGGGCTTCGCGATCGCCACGCCGATGCTCGGCCTCCTGATGATCTTCTTTCGCAACGTCGTCGTCGCGATGTAGTAACGGGCGACCGGCAAAGCTGGGCGGCGAAAGCAGGAAGGCGCGAGTGGAGGGCGGCCACGCCGTGCTGGCGCACGGCAGCCGCACTCAATGCAGATGCTTCAACTTGTCAGGATTCCGCACGACATAGATCGCGACGATCTTCCCGTCGTCGATCTCGAGCGCAGTGGTCTGCAGCTCGCCGTCCGCTTCCAGCGTGACGAACCCCGGCAGCCCGTTGATGAACCCGGCCCGCACGAGTTTCGACGCATGCGTCGCGAACAGCCCGGCCAGGTACTCGTGCACCTTCATCACCGGTTCGAAGCCGAACACCGGCTTGCCGGCCGCCGTGCGCTTGCCGCCGCCATCGGAATGCAGGCTCACGTCCTCGGCGAGCATCGCGCCGAGCGTGCGCATGTCGCCGCTGCGTGACGCCGCGAAGAACGCCTCGGCCAGTTCGATCCCGCGCTGCTTCTCGACATGAAACCGCGGCCGCGCCTCGCGCACGTGGGTACGCGCCCGCGCGGCGAGCTGCCGGCACGCGGCCGCATCGCGCTGGATCGTCGTGGCCACTTCGTCGAACTCGAGGCCGAACACGTCGTGCAGCAGGAACGCCGCGCGTTCGAGCGGCGAGAGCCGTTCGAGCGCGAGCAGCAGCGGGAGCGTGACGTCTTCCTGTTCATCTTCCTCGACGACCGGCTCGGGCAGCCACGGGCCGATATAGGTCTCGCGCTGATGCCGCGCAGACTTCAGCTGATCGAGGCACATGCGCATCACCATGCGGCGCAGGAACGCCTCGGGTACGCGCACCTCGGTACGGTCGACGTCCATCCAGCGGATGAACGCGTCCTGCACCATGTCCTCGGCATCCGCGACGGAACCGAGCATCCGGTATGCGACGCGGATCAGCGTGCGACGCAGCGGGTCGAAGCTCGCCGCCGCGTCGGCCCGTGCTTCGGCGCTGCCCTTGGCCGGGTCGAGGTTCGTCATCAGGCCACCATCTTCGCGGCGGCGGCCTTCGCATCGGCCGGCTCGATCCACAGCCCGAAGCCGACGGCGAGCCGGTTCCAGCCGTTGATCACGTTGATCATCAGCGTGAGTTTCACCTGTTCCTCCTGGCTGAAATGGTCGTTCAGCGCCGAGTAGGCCGCTTCGTGCGCCGCGTGGCCCTCCGACAGCCGCGTGAGCGCTTCGGTCCACGCGAGCGCCGCGCGTTCGCGGTCGGTGTAGCAGGGTGCCTCGCGCCACGCGGCGAGCAGGTAGATGCGCTGCTCGGTCTCGCCTTGCTCGCGCGCCTCGGCGGTGTGCATGTTAATGCAGTTCGCGCACGCGTTGATCTGCGATGCGCGGATCTTGACCAGCTCGATCAGCGTCGGCTCGAGGCTCCCGGCAGCGGCGACCGACACGGTCATCCAGCTCTTCATCAGTGCGGGGGCGGCGGCAAACGGATTGAGTTTCGCAGTCATGGTTCCTTCTCCTTTCGTGTGGGTTCCGGCGATATGACGAGCGAGCCCCCCGCATGTGTGACATCGGCACAAAAAATTCTTGAAGCGCGTGTGGATGCGGATCGCAAGTGAAGGGCGGAGCGGTTCGACGCCATGCCGATGACCGCGCACGACAGCGTTCATCAGACAAACTCGCGCGCCGCGCGGCTGTCATGGGCCGTCAGTAGCCACCCGCGCAGGCCGGCACGCGGCAAAGCCCGCCCGGACAGGCATCCCCGCGTCGTCACGCCTCCGACACATGCGAAACCGACACTTTCATTTTTCTTTCGACCGTGTTTCGCCGGCATCCCGATTCGCAGCATTCACATTTCTGGCCCATACTGTTCTGCACGGGCAGATGAAGTGACGCCGCATCTGCGGCCCGGCGCGCGCGCCGGCTGCCCGTCGACGCAGCAGCAGGTCGCACGTCAGCCGCGCGCATCACGCGCAAGGCTTTCCCTTTTCCGGCAACGCAACGCAGCGAATCGCGACGTGGACGGTAAACCGATGAGCCTCCTTGCATCACAGCTTCAGCGCCGTTACCAGGACGTGCGCACCCATAGCGTCGCGTTGACCGCGACGCTGTCCGCCGAAGACCAGGCCGTGCAGTCGATGCCCGACGCGAGTCCGACGAAATGGCATCTCGCGCATACGACCTGGTTCTTCGAAACCGTCGTGCTGATGCGCCGCGTGCCCGGCTACGCGCCGTTCGACGACGCGTTCCAGTTCCTCTTCAATTCCTATTACGAAGCGCTCGGCCCGCGCCATCCGCGGCCGCAGCGCGGGCTGCTCACGCGCCCGTCGCTCGACGAGGTGCATGCGTACCGGCAATACGTCGACGACGCGATGCTGCGCGCGCTGGCCGGCGCCGATGCGGCGCTGCTCGATGCGATCGCGCCCGAGGTCGTGCTCGGCCTGCACCACGAGCAGCAGCACCAGGAACTGATCGTCACCGACATGCTGCATGCGTTCTCGTGCAATCCGCTGAAGCCGGCGTTCCGGCCGCGCAACGGGATGGACGGCGACGCAATGGCCGCGGGTGACGCCGGCGCGCAGCGCTGGCTGCATCAGCCGGGCGGGCTCGTCGAGATCGGCCACGACGGCGACGCGTTCTCGTTCGACAACGAACGGCCGCGCCACACGGCGCTCGTGCGGCCGTACGAGATTGCGAACCGTCTCGTGACGAATGCGGAATTCGCGGCATTCGTCGCCGACGGCGGCTATGTGCGCCCCGAGTTCTGGCTGTCGGACGGCTGGGCCACGGTGCAGCGGGAAGGGTGGCAAGGGCCCGCGTACTGGATGCCCGACGACGACGATGCAGCCGCCACGCGCGTGCGGCGCACGTTCGGCCTGCACGGCGTCGAACCGCTCGCGCCCGATGCACCGGTGTGCCACGTGAGCTTCTACGAAGCGGCCGCGTATGCGGAATGGGCCGGCGCGCGGCTGCCGACCGAATTCGAATGGGAAACCGCGTTCCCCGCCGAAGGCATCCAGCAGATGCTCGGGCACGTATGGCAGTGGACGCGTTCGTCCTACGAGCCGTATCCGGGCTTTCGGCCGCTCGCGGGCGTCGCGGCCGAATACAACGGCAAGTTCATGGTCGGCCAGCAGGTCCTGCGCGGCAGCAGCATCGCGACGCCGCCGGGGCACGAACGGCCGACGTACCGCAATTTCTTTCCGCCGGCGGCACGCTGGCAATTCACGGGGGTGCGACTTGCGCGAGACGTCTGACCAGACGGCCACGAGCGGTGGCCAGCAACCCGCCCGCGATTCGCGGCCGAGCGCGTTCGAGCGCGACCTGATCGACGGACTGTCGCGCACGCCGCGCAGCATTTCGCCGAAATACTTCTACGATACGGCCGGCTCCGCGCTGTTCGATCGCATCTGCGAACTGCCCGAGTACTATCCGACGCGCACCGAGCTCGGCATTCTGCGCGATCGCGCGGCCGAGATCGTGCGGCGCGTCGGCCCGCATGCGGACATCGTCGAATTCGGCGCCGGCTCGCTCGAGAAGATCCGCGTGCTGCTCGACGCGTTCGCGGGCAACTATGCGAACGCGCCGGCACGCTACGTGCCGGTCGACATCTCGGCCGATTACCTGCACGGCGCGGCCGCGCGGCTGCGATCGGCCTATCCGTGGCTCGACGTCGCGCCGCTCGCGGCCGACTACACGAAGGCCGAGCAGCTGGCCGAGCTGACCGAGACGCCGAGGCGGCGGATCGGCTTCTTTCCCGGCTCGACGATCGGCAACTTCTCGCCGGAAGAAGCCGACGCGTTCCTGCGCGATGCCGCGCGGCTGCTGCGCGGCGGCGGCCTGCTGGTGGGCGCCGATCTCGTGAAGGACGAGCGCACGCTGCACGACGCGTACAACGATGCGCAGGGCGTCACCGCGCAGTTCAACCTGAACCTGCTGGTGCGTGCGAACGCGGAGCTTGGCGCGGATTTCGACGTCGATGCGTTCTCGCATTGCGCGTTCTACGATCGCGAGCGGCAGCGCATCGAAATGCATCTCGTCAGCGACATCGCGCAAACGGTGCATGTGCGCGGCCACGCATTCCGCTTCGAAGCCGGCGAGCGCATCCACACGGAGAACTCGCACAAGTTCACGATCGACGGCTTCCACGCGATCGCGCGCCGTGCTGGATTCGAGCCCGATACCGTGTGGACCGACGCGGACAACCTGTTCAGCCTGCATTGGCTGCGCAGCGTCGACGATATCCGCGCGTAACGCCTGCTGTTGCGAACCGCTCGTGCCGCACGGCGCGGGCGGTTCACTTTCCGCGCATGCCGGCGAGCCCGATCGAATCGCCCGGTTTCGTGCCGAATCTTCCTTTTTTACCGGCTCGATGCACCGCTGCAACGGTGTTTCGAGTGCGACCTCTCCCTTGTCCCGCAAGGCTTTGTGGGCATCCGTAAACGTCCGTTACCTGTCTCGCATACCCGTTTCACCTGTGTCCGTGTCCGGTGCCTAGACTCCGAACCGTATTCACATGACGCACGACACGTGCAGGGAGTCGCGAGATGAGCAAGAAACTTATTCTCGGTGCAGTTCTCGGTGTAGCGGCGCTGGCAGCTTCGGGTGTCGCGTCGGCCCACGTCGACCTGTCGGTCGGCATCGGCGTGCCGGGCGTCTACGCGGCGCCCGCACCGGTCTACGTCGCGCCGCCGCCGCCCGTCATGTACGCGCCGGTCGGCTACCGCGATGACGGCTGGCGCGGCGATGGCTGGCGTCAGCGCGAATGGCGCGAACACGAGTGGCGCCGCCGTGAATGGCGCGAGCACGAGTGGCGCGACCGCGGCGGCTGGCGCGGCGGCCGCTGGGACTAAGCGGCCCGACTGATCACCACGAGAGGAGAGTGACAACATGATGCCCATTCGACACATCAGGCTGTGCGCCGCCGCCGCTGTCGTTGCGCTCGCAACGCTCGGCAGCGCGCACGCGGCGGGCTGCATGAAGGGTGCGGTGGTCGGCGGGGTCGCCGGCCACTACGCGGGGCACCACGCGGTCGTCGGTGCGGTCGGCGGCTGTATCGTCGGCCACCACATGGCGAAGAAGCAGGCGCAGGAGCAGGCCGCGCAGCACAAGGCCGCCGTGCAGGGCATGCAGCCGGCGCAGTAAGCACTTCATCACCGGGGCGGCGCTGCGGCGCCGCCACCGCCTGCCTCGTTCCCCGTTCATGCAAGACCCGGATTGATCCGACGAATGCGCGGCGCGCGCATCGTTACGATCATTTACAACGTCGTGTGGCGCGGATTTTGCGCGTTCATAGAATGCAGTCACACGAACGCGCTCCAGGGAGCACAAGATGAAACAGCAACGAACTCTGTCCGTACTGACGGCCGCGCTGTTCGCGCTCGGCTCGGTGTCCGCCTACGCGGCGGCCGGCGGCAACGGCGGCGGTCATGGCGCAGGCGGCTCGGGCGGCAACGCGGGCGGCATGTCCGGCGGCCACATGAGCGGCCAGGCGCTGAGCAGCTCGAACGGCATGCACGCGGGCGACCGCGACAAGGGCCTGTCGCGCGCGGTCGACCGCTCGGACACGATCGCCGATCGCGCCGGCGTGCAGCCGGGCCGCGGTCACACGCACGGGCATGCGCATGGCCATCCCGCGCATGCGTCGACGTCCACGCATCATTCGCATCACAACGCATTCGGACGCACGCTGTAAGCACGGCGTACGCATGCGATGAAAGGGCGCTTCGGCGCCCTTTTTTCATGGCGGAAACGCAACGCGGCTGCCGCGCGGAAACGTCGTGCCGACCCGATTTGCAACCAGCGGTAACCGCGCTGCGTTCAGGCAAGAATACGGTTAGCTTTCGCGTGGACGACAGACGAGAAATCGGCGCGTGAAGAGTGCGCCGCGACGGTGTCTGGCACGCCCGATCAACGTTAAAAAAAAGGGCGGCTCATCGCCGCCCCTTCGTCTTACCGCCCGGCGCTCGCCAGCGGCACCGCAGGCTCGAACAACGCGTCGGCCTGGCGCACGCGCACGAAGCGCGCCGCGCCGTCGCCATCGACCAGCGCACGGAAATGCGCTTCGCCGCACGCGAGCTTCGCGCGCTCGTGTTCGCTCGGCACGGGGCCGTCCGTATTCGGCGTATCGACGACGAAATACAGCCGCTCGCCGCCGTCTTGTTCCGCAAGTACGGCCCAGTCCGGATGATAGCTGCCGAGCGGCGTCTGCACGCGGAACCACGCGGGCAGCTTCGCGTACAGCTTCACGCCGTCGTGCGCTTCGAGCGCATCGGCGAATACACGCTCCGCGTCCGTCTCGCACACCACCGCTTCGTGAATCGACTTCTGCGCGTCGGGCCGCAGGTTGCGCAGGTAACCGGTCAGCGCTTCGCTCTCGAACGATTCGAGCGCATGCACGTGGCGCTCGCCGAGCTTGCGGTACGCGATGCCCGCGACCAGCGCGTGGCGCTTGCAGCGGTTGATCGCATCGGCCGCGACCGTGATGAACTGCTGCGGATTCACGCGGAAATCGTCGAGCCGGCCGCTGTCGGCCAGGATCGTCGCAAGCGAACGGCGCGTGAGCTGCGTGCGGTCCTGCAGCTCGGTGAGCAGGTCGGGCAGCGGCAGCTCGCCTTCGTCGATCAGCACGGTGCCGGCGCCGGCCACCTCGATCGCCTCGATGCCGGCCTTGCCGATGTCGATCTCGGCCTTGCGCCACTGCAGCCGCGCACGCGCGATGTCCGGCGCGTCGTGCAGCGCGGCCGTGCAGTCGCGCACGAGCTTCGCGTTGTCGAACTCGACGCGATACACGGTGCGATGGCGGATCCGGTCCCACAGCGCGCGGAACTCGTCGCCGAACACGACGGCCTTGCCCGACGCATCGCGCCGCAACGCGATCGCGCGGCGCTCGTCGGCGTTGCGCACCGCGAAGCGGCCCGACAGCTTGCGCAGCGTCGCGACGATCGGCGCGCGCAGCATCTCGAACGCATCGGGCAGCACCAGCGCGCTCTGGCGCAGCGCATCCTTCAGCCGGTCGAGCACCTTGCCTTGCGCGTCGACGTAGCCCTGCTCGTGCAGGTGATTCCACAGCACGCACGACAGCTCGATGCCGAGCGCATGCGCGGGCCCGTCGCCTTCCTGCACGGGCAGCGCCGCGAACTGGTGTTCCTCGACGATGCCGAAACGGATGCCCGTATCGGCCTCGATTTCCTTCTGCAGGTTCTCCGCGAACGACTCGTAGCGCTCGGTCGCGATCACGGTGAGCGTGTTTACGCCGGCGTCGCGCACGCGTTCGCCGTCCTGGTCGACGGCGAGGCGCAGCCCGCGGCCAAGCGTCTGGCGGCGCTCGCGCTCGGTCTGGATGTCGCGCAGCGTGCAGATCTGGAACACGTTCGGGTTGTCCCAGCCTTCCTTCAGCGCCGAGTGCGAGAAGATGAACTTCAGCGGCGTGTCGAACGACAGCAGCGCTTCCTTCTCGCGCATGATCAGGCCGTACGCACGCTCCGCGTTCTCGCGCGCCGCCGCGCTGCTTTCGCTCGTGTCGGTCCAGCCGCCCTTGCGGTCGATCGAGAAGTAGCCGTTGTGCGCGCGCCCGACTTCGAGCGCGACGTCGACGCCGTCGAACAGCGCACGGTAGGCCGGCACGCGCGCCGCGCGCGCATATTCCTCTTCGAAGATCAGCGCGTAGTCGCCCTTCACGGGCATGCCGTTCTCGTCGTAGCGGCGATAGCGTTCGACCGAATCGACGAAGAACAGCGACAGCACCTTCACGCCGCGCTCCGCGAGGCGCAGCTCCTTGTCGAGATGCTCGCGGATCGTGCGGCGGATCATCTCGCGCTGCACGGCGAGCGTGTCGATGTCGCCGAACGCCTCGCCGAGCGACAGGAATGCCTCGCCCTCCGGATGGCGCAGCTCGACGTACTCGGCGCCCTTCACCGCATGCACTTCGCCGATCCGCAGCCCCGCATACAGCGCGCGCCTGGTCAGGCGTTCGAGATCGTCGCCGTCGGTGGCCGTCACGATCTGGCGCTTCACGCCGGCCGTCGTCGCGACATCCAGCTCGACGCGTGCGCTGATCGCGCCGCGCCGGTTCGACACGCCGACAAGCCGCAGGTACGGCTTGTTGTGCGCATCCTCGACGATCGCCGATGCAATCTCGATCTGCTTGACGAGCTTGCGCTCGTACGCGTCGACCGCGTCGAGCCGGTACACCATGTGGTGACGGTCGACGTGCGTGGCCGAATAGCGCAGCGTGCAGAGCGGCGCCATCGCGGCGAGCGCTTCGCGGCCGCGGCCTTCGAGGCCGCCGTCGACGCTCTGCGGCTCGTCGACGATCACGATCGGCCGCGTCGCGCGGATCAGGTCGATCGGCTTCTCGCCGCCGGTCTTCTCGCTATCCTTGTAGAGGTTGTTGATTTCCTTCTTGTTGATCGCGGCCACCGTCATCACCATGACCTGGATCGCCGCGCTCGCCGCGAAGTGGCGCACCTGGCCGAGCTTCGCGGAGTCGTACAGGAAGTAGTCGTACGGCACGCCCGCGTACAGCGCGCGGAAATGATCCTCGGTGATGGACAGCGTCTTGTGCACGCCTTCCTTGATCGCGATCGACGGCACGACGATCACGAACTTCGTGAAGCCGTAGCGGCGGTTCAGCTCGAAGATCGTGCGCAGGTACACGTAGGTCTTGCCGGTGCCGGTCTCCATCTCGACGGTGAAGTCGCGCGAGCCGGGCTGGCCGGACGGCGGCAGCCCGCCGCGCAGCTGCACGTCGGCGAGATTGCGCGCGAGCGCGTCGTCGGTCAGCGACAGCCGGTTGCCGACGCCCTGTTCCGACACCGCGAAGCCGAGCGAGCCTTGCGCGGCGGCCGTCGTGCCGGGCGCGGCGTTCGCGAGCACGCTGAAGTCGCCGCGATACGATTCCTGCCCGCGAAACAGGTCGCAGACGGCGTCGATCGCCTCGCGCTGGTAGTCGAGATCCGCTTCGAAATGCAGCCGCATCACAGGCTCCGCACGCGCTTCACGCCGTGCTGTTCGAGCAGCGCGGCGAGATTGAGCTTCGCGACGTCGTCGACGAAGCCGCTGTCGCGGAACAGGCACGTGACGTCGCGCGTGGCGCCGGTCGCGTCGAGCAGGTCGACGATGCCGTCGGCGAGCGGGCCCGCGTCGTCGCGCGCGATGCGCGCATCGAAGCACGCGACGATCGAGCGGCCGATCAGGTGCACGGTCTTACCCGCCACCTGGTGATGCTCGACCGGCGTGCACAGGTCGAGGCCGAGCTTCAGCGTCAGCTCGGCGAGCAGGTCGTCCTCGGTGCGGCCGGTCTTCACGTGTTCGACGGACGCGAACAGCGCGTGGTCGAAATCGTCGCGGCGCGGATCCCACTCGATCACGTTGGTCGTGTCGAGCCGGTACACGCGGAAGCCGAGGTCGCCATAGCTTTCCGGATAGTCGCGCGCGACCTGCTGCGCGGTGCGGCGCAGGCGTTCCTTGGTGATTTCGGCGAGCGTCAGCGGCTTTTTCAGCTTCGCGCAGAAGTCGGCGGCCGCCAGTTGCGTCTTGTCGCGGCGATCGAGCGCTTCGGGCAACTGCACGAGGATGTAGCGGCGCGCGCCGCCGTCGGTCGCGTTCACCTGCATCACCGCGTGGCCGGTCGAGCCGGAGCCCGCGAAGCAGTCGAGCACGATGTCGTCGCCGCGCGTGCACCAGCCGATCACGGCCGCCGCAAAGTCGACCGGCTTCGGCAGGTCGAACGGGATGCCGAGCGTCTTCAGCAGCGCGTCGTCGGAGCCGGCGAACGGCAGCACCGACGGCACGTTCTCGTACATGTTCTCGTCGAGATAGTAGATCCGCTGCGGCTGCGTGCTTTCATCCGCGCCGAATTCGATCTGGCCGCGCTCGATCAGCGCCTGCATCGTCGCGGGCGGGTTGCGCCAGCCGCGCGCCGGCATCGCGCACGGCTTGCCGGTGACCGGGTGGATCAGCGGCGTGAAATATTCTTCCGGCGCCTTCTTCTTGTTCGGCCAGGCCATCGACACGAGGCGGTACACGCGGCCTTCTTCCGACAGCCGGTCGTACATCACCTCGCCGCCGGACAGGTTGGTCTGCGCCTTCATCCACGCGCGGTAGGCCTTCTGCGCGTCCTTTGCGTTGCCGCTGCGGTACACCGCGTCGTGCGCGGCGTCGAGCATGCGCTGCGCATTGCGCTTCGGGCGCTTGAGCGGCGCCTGTTCGAGCAGCGTCTCGGCGTTGCGCGCGAACAGCACCAGCGATTCGTGCTGGTACGCGACGCCGCGCGCGTCGCCCTTCGGGTTGCGCTTGTCCCACACGGCCACGCCGAGCTCGTTCTCCTCGCCGAAGATCTCGCGCAGCATCAGCACGAGCGCATGCACTTCGTGCTCGTCGATGTGCACGGCGATCAGCCCTTCGTCCGACAGCAGCGCGTGCGCGAGCTTCAGGCGCGGATACATCATGTTCAGCCAGTCGGTGTGGAACCGGCCGTTCGCCTCGGTATTGGTGCTGCGCTTCACGCCGCCCTGGGTCTGCCCGGTCATCGCCAGGTAGTGGCGGATGCTGTCGCTGAAGTCGTCCGGATAGACGAAATCGCTGCCGGTGTTGTACGGCGGGTCGATGTAGACGAGCTTCACCTTGCCTGCGTAACTCTTGTGCAGCAGCTTCATCACGTCGAGGTTGTCGCCCTCGATCACGAGATGGCGCGTGTCGTCCCACGCGACGCTGTCGTCGGGGCAGGGCCGCAGCGTGCCCGTCGACGGCGTGAGCGCGGCCTGGCGCGCGCTGCGCTTGCCGTGCCAGTGGAAGCCGTAGCGCTCGTCGGCGTCGCCGACCGTGCGTTCGCCGATCAGCGCCTTCAGCACGTCGACGTCGACCGACGCGCCGTCCGGGCCTTCGGTCACGAGTTCGGGGAACAGCGCCTTCAGGCGCGCGACGTTGTCGGCGGTGAAATCCGTCGACATCGCCTGCGGGCTGGCCGCATCGAGTTTCTGCATCGTCTTTTCCATCGGAGCCCGGCCGCGCGCGCCAGGACGTCGGGCGTGCTCACGGCACCGGCGGCAATGGCCGCCCGGGCAAACCCGAAACGCTATCGAGTCGGTCGGCGCAGGTCAAGCGCGGATGTGGGCCGATCGTGCGGGCATCGGCCGCGATCGCCCGCCGGACGGGCCGCAAGCGGTTTCGGGCCGGTTGTCGCACGGTGCCGCCGGCGGCACCGGGAACAGGACGAAAAAAAGGGCACGGTCGGCATCAAGCGCCGGCGTGCCCGCATGGAGAATCCCGGATGGAGGGTGCGGCGGGGCCCGAAGGGCCCCGCTGAAGGTCAGAAGCGCGTACGGATGCCCGACGTCAGTTCGAGCTGGTTCTTCGCGCCGAACGTCGACGACACCGTGTAGCCGCCATGCAGCTTCATGTAGTCGCCGGCCAGATACACCTCGGTGCGCTTGCTCAGGTGATAGAACACCGACCCGTAGATCGTTTCCTTGAAGCCGTTGGCGACACCGTTGGTCAGGCTGAACGCGCCGAGGTTCGCGTTCGGCGTGAAGCCGTCCGCGTTGTTCGCGGCGTTCTTGACGCGCATCTGCTGGTAGCCGAGCTCGTAGTCGAGCGCGCCCTTCGGCGCGATCTTCATCGACACCGTCCACGAATCGTCGTGGCGCTGGCCGAGCGAACCCTGGTCGCCGTTGTAGCGGAAGTAGCCCGCATTCAGGCGCACGATGCTGAACGTGTAGTTGCCGCCGACCGAGAACGTCTGGTTCGTGAAGCCGCCGTTGTTCACGTGGTTGTAGAAGCCCGACACGTTGAACGGGCCGCCGTTGTAGCCGAGCGCGACCTGGTACGCGGAGCCGGTCGCGAACTGCGTCGAGTTGCTGAACTGGTAGCCGGCGCTCGCGAAGATGCCGTTGCTGAACAGCTTCTTCCACGCGATGCCGTTGTTGTAGCGCGTGCCGGTCGGGCCGGCCGCGTAGAAGATCATCTGCTTGAAGTTGTTCGAGTTGGTCCAGCCGCCTTCCTCGGTCGACAGCTTCGCGGAGCCGTACGGGTCGCCGTAGATCGCGGCCGCGTCGCGCGCGATCGTGTTCTGGAAGCCGGCCGTCAGCTTGCCGAAGCGCTCGTCCTCGACACCCACCCACGCGTCGCGGTCGAAGATCTGGCCGCTGTCTTCCATCTGGCCGTTCGCGACCACGAATTCGCTTTCGAGGCGGAAGATGATCTTCGTGCCGCCACCGATGTCTTCTGCACCGCGCAGGCCCCAGCGGCTGCCGCTGAACCACGGCTCGCCTTCGTTGCCCATGCCGATCACGTGATTGCCGTTCGCGTCGGCGTGGGTCCGGTAGGTCGGAAAGCTCAGGTCCATCAGGCCGTAGAGCTGCACGCTCGATTGCGCATGCGCCTGGGTGCCGGCGCACAGGCCAGCCGCCGCGATGGAAAGGGCAAGGGTTTTTCGTTTCAAGATCGTCTCCTCCGAGCTGCCGCATTGAAATCTGGTCGTTGGCAGTACGTAATGTATGCCGACTCTTGCCGGCCACAGCGAGAGGGCCGACGCGTAGCATCGTAGAGCGTGCAATCCTTCACGACGCTTTCCCGGACGCAAGAATCGGATCGGTGAAAACACCGAACGCGCAACAATCACGGATCGGGCAGGCGTGCGCAAGCAGACCTGCCGGGCATCCGGCTGGCCTGGGCGACCTTTCGTGCTACGAATCGACGTTCCGTGCGACGGGAACGTGCCCGTCAGTCCTGCGTGCTCTTCATGCGCAGGATGTAACCGAGCCCGCGCAGCGTGATGATTTCGGCCGTGCTGCCCGCGAGATGCTTGCGCAGCCGGTGAATGTAGATGTCGATCGCGTCGGCGCTCGGCTCGTCGTCGAGCGCGAACACGCTGTCCATCAGCCGCGCCTTCGATACCGTCTTGTTCTGCTGCAGCATCAGCGTTTCGAGGATCGCATGCTCGCGGCGCCGCAGCGCCAGCACCGTTTCGCCGCAGCGGAATTCGCGCGTGCCGAATGCATAGACGAGATCGCCGCACACGAGCTGCGTCGTGCCGACGCCGGCCTGCCGGCGGATCAGCGCGCGGATTCTTGCGACGAGTTCGCGCGACTCGAACGGCTTCACGACGTAGTCGTCGGCGCCCGCGCCGAAGCAGTCGACCTTGTCGTCGACCGAGCCGTGCGCGGTCAGCATCAGCACCGGCACGTTGTCGTTGCGGCGCCGCAGCCGGGCGAGCACCTCCTTGCCGCTGATGCCGGGCAACCGCATGTCGAGCAGCACGGCGTCGTAGCGTTCGGTCTTCAGCACGGTATCGGCGCGTTCGCCGTCGCCGACGCAGTCGACCGCGAAATCCTCGCCGCGCAGCAGGGTCACGATCCAGTGCGCGAGTTCGGCGTTGTCTTCGACCAGCAGGAGTTTCATGACGGCTTTCTCTTCAATCGTAGGCGGGCAGCCGTACGGTCACGACGATACCGCGATTGCCGGCCCCCGGCGCGAGCGACGCGCCGCCGCCATGCGCCTGCGCGATCTCGCGGACGATCGCGAGGCCCAGGCCCGAGCCTTCGGTGTCGGCCGACACGCGGTAGAACCGCTTGAACACATGCGGCCGCGCTTCGGCCGGGATGCCGGGGCCGTTGTCGACCACCTCGAGCACGATCGTGTCGCCGTCGCGCCGCGCGCAGACGGTCACGCAGCCACCCGGCTGCGTGTAGCGCACCGCGTTGTCGACGAGGTTCATCACCAGCGCGGTCAGCAGGCTGTCGCTGCCCGCGACGTCGAGCCGCTCGCCGAGATCGGCGCCGAGGTCGATGTCGCGCCGCTGCGCGAGCACGATCGTCTCCTCCAGCACGCTCGACACCACGGCCGCGAGGTCGACGCGATGGGTCAGCAGCGTCGACGGCGTCGCTTCCGCATGCGCGAGCAGCAGCAGCTTGTCGGTCACGTCGGCCATCTTGCGGCTGCTGCGCTGCATGCTGTCGAGCACCGTCGCGAGCTCCGGATCGTCGTGCCCGCGCCGCTGCGCGTACTGGATCTGCGTGTCGAGCACCGCGATCGGCGTGCGCAACTGGTGTGCGGCGTCGGCAATGAAGCGGCGCTGCGTGGCCGTGTGCGTGTTGAGCCGCGCGATGCACTGGTTGATCGCGTCGACGATCGGCCGCAGTTCGTGCTGGAGCCGCTCGGGGCGGATCGGCTCGAGTTCCATCGGCCCGCGGTCGGCGACGTCGTCCTTCAGTTTCATCAGCGGGCGCAGCTCCAGCGTCAGCCCGAGATAGACCAGCACCACCGCGAGCACCAGCATCAGCGACAGGCGCACGAGCTGCGGCCGCCAGATCGTCGCGACCATCGCGCCGTACGAGCGCGTCGTCTTCGCGACGACCACCGTGACGGTTTCGACCCGGCCCTCGTCGTACAGCTGGCGGTCGTAGGCCACCGCGCGCAGCGGCACGCTGTCGAGCGACGTGTCGTACAGCGTCGGCTCGACGCCGTGCCGCGCGGGCAGGTCGAGCGCCGGATTGCCGGCGAGCAGGCGGGCGTGGCCGTCGATCACCTTGTAGAACACCGAATCGCCCGACGGCGACTCGAAGATCTCCAGCGCGGCCGGCGGCACGTCGGCGACCGGCAGGCCGTTGCGCCATTCGATGTCCTCACCGATCGTGCGCGCGGACGCGACGAGCGCGCTGTCCTGCACGAGCCCGGCCGTGGTCCGCGCGGTGTCGTACGACATCGCGCCCGCGATCAGCACGAATACCGCGAGCGGCAGCAGCAGCCACCACAGCAGCCGCCCGCGCAGGCTGTGCGCCATCCTGTTGCGCTCCTTCTCCGAAATGCCGAACCGCGCCGGGGGCGCCGGCGCGGTCGGGAGTGTCATGTCAGGCGTCCGCCGGCGGCGTTCAGAACGCCGCGGGCCGCCACTTCAACAGCCGCTTCTCGAGCCAGGTCAGCAGGTAGTCGGCGGCCAGCGCGACCACGGCCAGCACGATCATCGCCGCGAACACGCCGCTCGCGTTGAACGCGCCCTGGGCGGTGGAGATTAGCAGCCCGATACCCTGCTTGGAACCCAGGAATTCGCCGACCACCGCACCGACCAGCGCGAAGCCGAAGCTCACGTGCAGGCTCGCGAGAATCCAGCTCAGCGCGGACGGGATCACGACGGCCGTGGTGATCTGCCGGCGCGATGCGCCGAGGATCTGCGCATTCGCGATCAGGTAGCGGTCGGCTTCGCGCACGCCCTGGAACGCGTTGCCGAACACGACGAAGAACACCATCACGACGGCCAGCGCGATCTTCGACGCCATCCCGAGGCCGAGCGCGATCACGAAGATCGAGCCGAGCACGACGCGCGGAATCGAGTTCGCGATCTGGATGTACAGGCCGAACACGTCGGCCATCAGCTTGTTGCGGCCGAGCACGATCCCGCAGATCACGCCGGCGACCGAGCCGATCACGAAGCCGATCCCGGTTTCCTCGAGCGTGACCCACACCTGCGTGAGCAGCGGGCCCTGCGACGTGCCGTTCACGAACCAGTCCTGGATCTGGTCGAAGATCAGCGACGGCATCGAGAAGAAGAACGGATCGATCCACTTGAGCCGGGCGGCGAGTTCCCACCCGCCCAGTACGATCACCAGCACGGCGATCCGCAGCGTGACGATCAGGTTGCGCCGGCGGCGCAGCCGGCGTTGTGCGGCGCGCTCGTCGTCCTCGAGCGTTGTCGCCGGAATGGCGGTGGGGGGAAGCGTCATGTCGGTCATGCTCCTGTCCTTGCTGTCCTTGCCGTGCGGCGTATGCGTCAGCCGATCTGCACTTCTTCGCGCAGGTCGTGCCAGATGTCCTTGGAAATTTCGATGAAGCGCGCGTCGTAGCGGATCTCCGACGTGACGCGCGGGCGCGGCAAGTCGATCTCGTACACGCGCTTGAGCGTCGCGGGGCGCGCGGTCAGCACGAACACGCGGTCGGCAAGCGCGATCGCCTCTTCGAGATCGTGCGTGACGAACACGACCGAGCCCTTGTTCGCGGACCAGAGCTGCAGCAGCTCGTCCTGCATCAGCGTGCGGGTCTGCATGTCGAGCGCGGAGAACGGCTCGTCCATCAGCAGGATTTCCGGCTGGTTGATGAAGGTCTGCGCGAGCGCGACGCGCTTCCTCATCCCGCCGGACAGCTGGTGCGGGTAGTGCTTCGTGAACTTGTCGAGGCCGACCTTGCGGATCCATTCCTCGGCCTGCGCATACGCGACGTCCTTCGAGCGGCCGCGAAACAGCGGGCCCGCCGCGACGTTGTCGATCACGTTGCGCCACGGGAACACCGCGTCGGCCTGGAACACGAAGCCGATGCGCGGATCGATCCCGTCGACCGGGCGGCCCATCACGCGCACTTCGCCCGACACGGGCTTGAGCAGCCCGGTGATCAGGTTCAGCGTCGTCGACTTGCCGCAGCCGGTCGGCCCGACGATCGCGATGAATTCGCCGCGCGCGACGCTCATGCTGAAGTCGCGCAGCGCGACGGTGGCTTTGCCTTCCGGCGAAATGAAGCGGCACGACACGTTGCGAAACTCGATCGCCGGTGTGCTCGGGGAGACTGCCTGGTTCATCGCATGGATCCTGCGGGTGAAGAGGGCGTCGCATCGTGGCGACGCCGGGCCGGCCAGCCGGACCGGAACGGGGAACGCACGGCGGCGGGATCGCCGCCGCCGGCGCCGCTCGTTACTTCGCGTTCACGAAATCGTTCGTGAAGGTGCGCGCCAGGTCGATGTGCTTGCCCTTCACCGACGGGTTGAACGCCGACAGCACCTTCAGCACGGTCGCCGGACCGTCGGCCGGCATCTTCGCGTCGGCCGTGTACATCGGCAGCGACGCCTTCAGGGCGGACACGTACAGCGCCTTGTCCTTCTGGTAGTCGGCCGGCATCTTCGCGGCGATCTCCTCGGCGCTGTGCGTATGGATGAACTGCATCGTCTTCGCGAACGCATGCGCGAGCCTGGTCGCTTCCGCCTTGTGCGAATCGGCCCACGCCGACTGCACGTACAGGCTCGCGGCCGGGTAGGTGCCGCCGAGCGCGGCGCGCGTGCCGTCGACGGTGCGCATGTCGACCAGCACCTTCGCGTCGCCCATCTTCTCGAGCGCGGACACCGTCGGCTCGGTCGTCATGCCGGCATCGATGCGGCCCTGCTTGATCGCGGCGATGAAGCTCGCGTCGGCGCCGACCGGCAGCATCGTGTACTGCGTGGACGGCACGCCGTGCTGCAGCGCGAGGTATTGGGTGAGGAAGCTCGTCGACGAGCCGAGGCCCGTCACGCCGAGCGTCTTGCCCTTCGCGTCGGCCATCGACTTGAACGTCGGCGCGGCCTTGGTCGACACCATTTCGACTTCGCCCGGCACCTGGCCGAACACGGCGATCGCCTTCACGTCCTTGCCCTTGCTCTGCAGGTCGATCGTGTGGTCGTAGAAACCGACGACGCCCTGCACGGCACCCGCGAGCAGCTCGTTCTCGGCGTCGACGCCGGCCGGCTGCGACAGCAGCTCGACATCGAGCCCTTCGGCCTTGAAGTAGCCGAGTTCCTGCGTGAGCCGCGCGGGCAGGTAGATCAGCTTTGCGATCCCGCCGACCATGATCGTGATCTTGCCGCCGTCGTCGGCGAAAGCGGGGTGAGCGGCAAGCGCGCAGCTCAGGCTGGCTGCCACGGCGAGGGTGCGCAGGATGGGTCGCATCGGGTCGTCTCCGTTCGTTGTATTCGTGTGGCGCGATGCGTGCTGCATCGTCACAACGAGTATAGGGACGCGAAACCTTCCGCTACCTTTCGCGGGCCGGCGATTCCTTTAGGGGTTTTCCAGCAACGGGGGGCGAACGGGGCCGGATGCGGCTAGCGCCAGCCGATCAGCACCCGCCCCATCGTGTCGAGCCCCATGTCGAACAGGTGCGACACGAACGGCACGAGGTTCGGGATCATCAGTTGCACGAGCAACAGCCCGACGAGCATCGTGACGGGAAAGCCGATCTGGAACACGCCGATCTGCGGCGCCGCGCGGTTCAGGATGCCGAGCGCGAGGTTAGCGATCAGGAGCGCCGCCACCACCGGCAGCGCAAGCAGCAGCCCCATCTCGAACACGGTCGCGCCGAACGCGGCGAGCGTGCGCCAGCCCGGCGCGTGCAGCAGGTCGGCCGACACCGGCAGCGACTGGAACGACGCGGCGAGCGCGGCAAATACCTGCAGGTGGCCATCCACCGCGAGGAACGCGAGCATCGCGACCGCGTTCAGGAAGCGGCCCATCACGGGCGTCGCGCCGCTCGTGTGCGGATCGAAGAACGTCGCAAAACCGAGGCCCATCGACAGCCCGATGAAGTCGCCGGCCGCCTCGACGGCCGCGAACACGACCTGCATCGTGAAGCCCATCGCGGCGCCGATCAGGAACTGCGTGACGAGGATCCAGATGCCCTGCGCGGAGAACACGGTGACGTCCGGCATCGCGCCGAGCGTCGGCGCGACGACCAGCGCCATGAACGCGGCCAGGCCGATCTTCGCGCGCACGGGCACCGACGCGTGGCCGACGACGGGCGCCGTCGCGACGAGCGCGAGCATCCGCACGAACGGCCACAGGAACGCCGTGAGCCAGCCGTTGAGCTGCGCGTAGGTAACCGAGAACATTGCCGCCGGGTGCTGCGCGCGGCTCAGCCGACGCCGAGCGTCGCGACGTGCAGCAGCGTCTGCCGCAGGTAGTCGAGCATCGTCGTCAGCATCCACGGGCCGGCGATCACGAGCGTCGCGGCGACCGCGAGCAGCTTCGGAATGAACGACAGCGTCGCCTCGTTGATCTGCGTCGCGGCCTGGAACAGGCTCACGACGAGGCCGACCGCGAGCGCGACCAGCAGCAGCGGGGCCGCGAGCAGCAGGCCGACCATCATCGCCTGGTGGGCGAGGGTCATCACTTGTTCGGGCGTCATCGTGCGTGTTCCTCCGCGGCTTACGTGAAGCTCTGCGCGAGCGAGCCGATCAGCAGCTGCCAGCCGTCGACCAGCACGAACAGCATCAGCTTGAACGGCAGCGACACGGTGGACGGCGACACCATCATCATCCCCATCGACATCAGCACGCTCGCGACGACCATGTCGATGATCAGGAACGGGATGAAGACCGTGAAGCCGATCTGGAAGCCCGTCTTCAGCTCGCTCGTGACGAACGCGGGCACCAGCAGCGACAGCGGCACGTCCTCGGGGCCCTGCATCGGCGCGGCCTTCGAGATCTTCGCGAACAGCGCGAGATCGGTCTCGCGGGTCTGCTTCAGCATGAAGGTCTTGAACGGCGCGACGCCGCGCTGCACGGCCTGCTCCATCGGCATCGAGCCGTCGGAGAACGGCTTGTAGCCGTCGTTGTACGCACGGTCGAGCACCGGCGACATCACGAAGAAGGTGAGGAACATCGCGAGGCCGACGAGCACCTGGTTCGGCGGCGTCGTCGCGGTGCCGAGCGCCTGGCGCAGCAGCGACAGCACGATGATGATGCGCGTGAAGCTCGTCATCATCAGCAGCATCGCCGGCAGGAACGACAGCATCGTGAGCAGCAGCATCGTCTGCACGCTCAGCGAATAGGTGGTGCCGCCGTGCGGGCCCGGGCTCGCGTTGAACGCGGGCAGGCCGTTCGCCTGCGCATGGGCGAGCGCCGGCGCGAGGCAGAGGATCAGCACGGGCGCGACGCGCGACGCACGACGCAGGAATTCGTGTTTCATTGGAATGCGGGGTCGGAAAGAGGGCGCGGCGCCATGTCAGCGGTCCTTGCCGCGACCGAGGCGCTTCGCGGCTTCGCCCGCGAGCGCGTCGCGGAACCGCGAGCCGAACGTGCCGGGCAGGCTGCCGTCGGACGGGGCGCCGCCGGCGGCGGCATCGGCCGGGGCCGAGCCCGCCGTCGCGGTGGCCGCCGCCGAACCGGCCGGCAGCGTATGCAGCAGGCGCACGTTGCCCGGCGCGACGCCGAGCACGAGCCAGGTGTCGCCGATCTCGACGATCGTCGCGCTTTCCTTCGTGCCGACCGCGACGCTCGACACGACCTTCAGCGGGCCGCCGCGCCGCGCGGGCTGGAAGCCGAAGCGGCGCGCGAGCCATGCGCATGCGAACACGAGGCCGATCACGACCGCGAGCCCGACGAGCGTTTGCAGCACTGCGCCGATGCCGAGCGACGGCGCGGCCGAACCGACCATCACGCTCGACGCGATCGCACCGGCATGGTTCACCGCGTTCATGTCGGCGGCGCCGGCCGGCGCGCACGCGAGCGATGCGACGACGGCTGGCGCCGCCGCTGCAAGCGCGTTGCACACGCGGTGGCCGGGCTTCACGACTGTCATCGATTCAGTTTCCGGATGCGTTCGGCCGGCGTGATGATGTCGGTCAGGCGGATGCCGAACTTGTCGTTCACGACCACGACCTCGCCCTGCGCGATCAGGCAGCCGTTCACGAGCACGTCCATCGGCTCGCCGGCGAGGCCGTCGAGCTCGACGACCGACCCCTGCGCGAGCTGCAGCAGGTTGCGGATCGCGATCTTCGTGCGGCCAAGCTCCACGGTCATCTTGACCGGGATGTCGAGGATCATCTCGATATCGTTGTGCGTCGAGGTCGACGCGGCCTTCGACAGCGGCTGGAACACGCCGGCGCCCGTCGCGCCGGCCTGCACCGGCTGCTGGTTCTGCTCGGCGAGCGCGGCCGCCCAGTCGTCCATGCCCGGATCTTCCTCCGCCGCGGCCGGCGCCGCCTGCGCGTCGGCGGCCGAAGCCGCGAGGGCCGCGTCGGCCATCGCCTGGATGTCGTCGTCGGGCGTCTGGTTCAGCTCACTCATATCCACCTTCCTTCATCGTATCGCCCGCGCTGATCATCTTCTGCACGCGCAACGCATATTGACCATTGAAAATTCCGTAGCCGCATTCCATCACCGGCACGCCGTCAACCTTCGCGGTGATCGTGTCCTCGATCTCCAGCGGCAGCACGTCGCCCGCGCGCAGGTTCAGGATCTTCTCGAAGGTCGACGAGATCTCGGCGAGATTCGCGGTCAGCTCGACCTCGGCGGCCTGCACCTGCTGCGACAGCACGCGCACCCAGCGGCGGTCGACTTCGAGTGCCTCGCCCTGGATCGGCGAACTGAGCACGTCGCGGATCGGCTCGATCATCGAGTACGGCATGCAGATGTGCAGCGTGCCGCCCGTCGGCCCGAACTCGATCGAGAACTGCGTGACGATCACGATTTCGTTCGGCGTCGCGACGTTCGCGAACTGCGTGTGCATCTCCGAACGCACGAATTCGAACTGCAGCGGCCGCACGCTCTTCCATGCGGTCGCGTAGTGCTCGAACACGAGGTTCAGCAGCTTGCCGATGATCCGCTGCTCGGTGGCCGTGAAATCGCGGCCTTCGACGCGCGTGTGAAAGCGCCCGTCGCCGCCGAACAGGTTGTCGACGACGAAGAACACGAGATTCGGGTCGAACACGAACAGCGACGTGCCGCGCAGCGGCTTCACGTGCACCAGGTTCAGGTTCGTCGGGATCGGCAGGTTGCGGGTGAACTCGCTGTACTTCTGCACCTTCACCTGGCTGACGGAGATTTCCGCCGTGCGCCGCATGAAGTTGAAGATGCCGATCCGCAGCAGGCGCGCGAAACGGTCGTTGATGATCTCGAGGCCGGGCATCCGGCCGCGGACGATCCGCTCCTGCGTCGCGATGTTGTAGGGGCGGACGCCCGATGTGTCGCGCTGCTCGTCGACTGCATCGGTTTCGCCGGTGACGCCCTTGAGGAGGGCATCGACCTCCTCCTGGGACATGAACTCCTGGTGACCCATACGCGCTCCTTTCGCGGCCGCGTTACTGGACGACGAACTCGGTGAACAGCACGTCGTCGACCTTCGCGCGCTGGTTGCCCGGTTGCGTCGGCTGCTCGATCAAGTCCCGCAGTTCCTTCGCGAGCGAACGTTTGCCGTCCGGCGTCGCGAGTTCCTCGGGATGCTTGTTCGACAGCGCGAGCAGGATCCGGCTGCGGATCTCCGGCATCCGCGCGGTCAGCTGCTCCTGCGCCTTCGGGTCGGTGAGCTTCAGCGACAGGCCGACGCGCAGGTAGTGCTGCGCGCCGTCGTCCGACTGCAGGTTCACGGTCAGCGGATCGAGCGGGAAGAACACCGGCGCGGCAAGCGGCGCCGGCTCGGCGGGCGTGCTCGCATGGCCGACGCCTTCCTTGCTCAGGAACACGTACATGCCGCCGGCTGCGGCGGCGGCCGCGCCCAGCGCGACGATGGCGATGAGTGCGATGCGCTTGAACTTGCCGGACGAAGCCGGCTTGTCGGCGGTCGGGTTTGCGGTCGTGGAGGCCATGTGAATGCGTGCGTGATGTCTCGTAGCATGCATTGTTCGGCATCCGGGCCGCGGCCGATGGGTGGAAAAGAGGGGGGATTTGCGGCTATCTCAGCCGATTGTCGGCCGGGCGTCGGCCGGATGCAGGGTAACGGGGCCAGGAGAACGCCGCGGGGCGGCATGCCGGGCGGGCGTCGGCCGCCCGGCGTGGAGGTGTCAGATCGGCAGCAGCGTCAGCAGCGGTGCGATCAGCACCATCGCGACGCCCGCGATCATCATCGTCAGGCTCGACACGACGCCTTCCTCGCTGCCGATCTCGCGCGCCTTCGCGGTGCCCACACCGTGGGCCGCCGCGCCGAACAGCGCGCCGCGCGCGAGCCGCGTGCGCATCGGCACCAGCGCGAGCACGAGTTCGCCGAGCAGCATTCCGCAGATGCCGGTCGCGATCACGAACAGCGCCGTGAGATCCTTCGGCGCGTGGATCTTGTCCGATACGGCGAGCGCGAACGGCGTCGACACCGAGCGCGTCATCAGCGAGCGCTGCAGTTCGGGCGACAGGTGCAGCAGCTTCGCGAGCAGCAGCGACCCGCACACGCCTGCGGCGATCCCGACCGCGACGCCGACCGACAGCGACAGCCAGTGCTGGCGGATCAGGTCGCGATACTCATAGATCGGCACCGCGAACGCGATCGTCGCCGGGCCGAGCAGCCACATCAGCCAGCGCGTATCGCGGAAGTAGACCGAATACGGGATGCCGGTCACCAGCACGAGCAGCACCAGCACACCCGGCACGAACACGAGCGGCGAGAACAGCAGCGTCTTCTTGTACGCATAGAGCCGCTTCGACGCGAAATACAGCACGACCGTCAGCACGAAGCAACCGAGGGAGATCGCGGTATTCGCCTGGTCGGCGGACAGGTTCGATAGCGCAGCCAGCATGGTCAGCTCCGGCTCAGTGCGCGGACACGGCGCTCAGGCGCGTGCGGCGGCGTTCGGCGAACACGCGCTGCGCGGCGAGCCGGCGTTCGAGCTTCGCGGCGAGATCGACCGCGACGGCTACCGCGACCATCACGAACGCGGTACCGGCGAGCATCACCAGCGCGATGCGCCAGCCGTCCTCGCGGAACAGCCCGCCGTACTGCACGGCCGCGACGGCGGCCGGCACGAAGAACAGCAGCATGTCGGACAGCAGCCAGTTCGCGCCGTCCTTCACCCACGCGGGCGCGACGCGGCCCGAGAACAGCAGCGCGAGCAGCACCGCGAGGCCGATCACGCCGGACGGAATCGGCAGCCCGACCTTGCGCACGGCCCAGTCGACGGCCATCCACAGCGCGCCGAGCGCGGCGGCCTGCAGCACGATCCGGCCCGTATGCGCGAGGCTGCCCGAAGCGGCAGGGCGGGCGGCGGCGGCGATCGGCTTGGTCATGACGGGCTCCATACGGATAGTGCGTTGATGGTGTGAGTATAGGGTTTCCCCTAACCATAAATAAAATGACTTGTCTCTATCCTTGTCATTCCAATTCGGAATTCGCTTGTGATTGCCGCACCAATTTGG
This sequence comes from Burkholderia cepacia complex sp. TUM26381, assembly GCF_057439935.1. Lineage (NCBI taxonomy): Bacteria > Pseudomonadati > Pseudomonadota > Betaproteobacteria > Burkholderiales > Burkholderiaceae > Burkholderia > Burkholderia cepacia complex sp. TUM26381. Next base: position 46,963 of record NZ_CM172006.1, read on the forward strand.
GGAGACACCGATGGAATTGCGCGCACTGCGGTACTTCGTCGAGGTGGTTCGCCAGCAGAGCTTCACGGCGGCCGCCGACAAGCTGTTCGTGACGCAGCCGACCATCAGCAAGATGGTGAAGGCGCTCGAGGACGAGATCGGTTCGCCGCTGCTGCTGCGCGACGGCCGGCAGATGGTGCTGACCGATGCGGGGCGGATCGTGTTCCAGCGCGGCCAGGACGTGCTCGCCGCGCAGGCGCAGCTGCAGTCGGAGCTGAACGATCTCGGCACGCTCGGCCGCGGCGAGCTGACGATCGGGATCCCGCCGCTCGGCGGCTCGCTGTTCACGCCGATCATCGCCGCCTACAAGCAGCGCTACCCGAACATCGAGCTGAAGCTGTTCGAGCAGGGCGCGCGGATGATCGAGGCCGCGCTGACGTCGGGCGAACTGGAGCTCGGCGGGCTGCTGGAGCCGGTCGATCCCGGCACGTTCGAGCGGCTGCCGATGGTGCGCGCGCCGCTGTGGCTCGTCGCGCCGCGCGAATCGCGCTGGGAGGATCACGCGGCCGTGCCGCTCGCCGATCTCGCGCGCGAATCGTTCGTGTTCTATGCGGAAAGCCTCGCGCTGCACGACGCGGTGCTCGATGCGTGCCGGCAGGTCGGCTTCACGCCGTCGATCGTGAGCCGCAGCGGCCACTGGGATTTCATGGCCGCGCTCGTCCATGCGGGCGTCGGCATCGCGCTGCTGCCCGAGCCGTATTGCCGGCGGCTCGACGCGGGCCAGTTCACGTGCCGGCCGATCGTCGAGCCGGAAATCACGTGGGCGATCGCGCTCGGCTGGCTGAAGAAGGGCTACCTGTCGCACGCGGCGCGCGCGTGGCTCGACGTCGCGCGGGCGACGCTGCCGATCGCGCCCGGCGACGATCTCGCATTCGGCGGGTTGCGGGCGAGGGCGTGACGGCAGCGCGGCGGAGCGCGGAAGCGGGCCGTGAAACAAAAAGGGCGGCCGTCGTGGCCGCCCCTTTCACGCTCAATGCCCCATCGCGGGCCCCGCACCCTTCCTCGGCTTCGTGATCCACACGAGCGCCGCGAGCGCGATGAACATCCCCGCCGACAGGTGGAAGAAGTCGTTGGTCGCCATCATGAAGCCCTGCTGCGTGACGAGCTGATTCAGCTGCGCATTGGCCGTCTGCCCGACGATGCCGAGCTGCGCGAGCGCGCCCTGGTAATCGGTCGTGTTCTGCGCGTAGATGCTCACCGATTCCGACAGCCGCGCATGGTGGTAGATCGCGTCGTTCTCCCAGAAAGTCGAACTCGCCGCGGTGCCGATCGCGCCGGACAGCGTGCGCAGGAAGTTCGACAGCCCCGACGCGCTCGCGAGCCGCTCGTCGGAAATGCTCGACAGCGTGATCGTCGTCATCGGCACGAAGAAGCATGCAACGCCGATCCCCTGCACGAGCCGCGGCAGGATCACGTGGTTGAACGGCACGTCGAGCGTGAACGTCGCGTTCCACAGCGACACGCCCGCGAACACGATGAACGCGAAGCTCGCGACCATCCGCAGGTCGAGCCGGTGCATGTTGCGGCCGATCAGCGGCGACAGCACGAGCGCGAGCAGCCCGACCGGCGCGGTCGCGAGGCCGGCCTTGCCGGCCGTGTAGCCCATCACCGTCTGCAGCCACAGCGGGAAGATCACGACCGAGCCGAAGAACGCCATGAAGCCGAACGAGATGATCATCGCGCCGAGCGCGAAGTTGCGGTCCTTGAACAGCGACAGGTCGACCACCGGCTCCTTCTCGGTCGCCTCCCACACAAGCATGAACGCCAGCGACACGACCGCGATCAGCGCGAGCGCGACGATGAACGACGAGTTGAACCAGTCGCGGTCCTTGCCGAGGTCGAGCATCATCTGCAGGCACGACACGCCGATCACGAGCAGCGCGAGGCCGATCGCGTCGATCCGCTGCTTCGACGTCTTCGTCTCGCGGCCGCGCAGCAGGAAATACGCGCAGGCCGCGGAGAAGATGCCGATCGGCAAATTGATGTAGAAGATCCACGGCCATGTGTAGTTGTCGCTGATCCAGCCGCCCAGCAGCGGGCCGAAGATCGGCGCGACGATCACCGTCATCGCCCATAGCCCGAGCGCGAGCCCGCGCTTCGCGGGTGGATAGCTGCGCATCAGGATCGTCTGCGACAGCGGCACCATCGGCCCCGACACGAGGCCCTGCAGCAGCCGGAACGCGATCAGCGTCTCGAAGTTGGTCGCGAAGCCGCACAGCGCCGACGCGACCGTGAACGCGAGCACCGACAGCGTGAACAGCCGCACCTCGCCGACCCGCCGCGCGAGCCAGCCGGTGAGCGGCACCGCGATCGCGGACGCGACCGAATACGACGAGATCACCCAGGTGCCTTCGCTGGTCGCGACACCGAGGCTGCCCGAGATGGTCGGCACCGCGACGTTCGCGATCGACGTGTCGAGCACTTCCATGAAGGTGCCGAGCGCGAGCCCGATGGTGAGCAGCGCGAGCGTCCCGCCGGACAGCGGCGCGGGTTCGGCGGCGGGGGAGGCGGCGGATGCCGGGGTGGCGGACATCGGAATCTCCTAGATGCGGCGCGCGCAACGCGCCGGCACAACGCACGGGCGTGCGACGCAGCGCAGCCCGGCCGGGTGGAACGAAAAAGGGAAAAAGCGGAGCACGTGCCCTGTCATTTTCTGCCCAGACAGATAAATAAGCGAATGCTTAACCTAGACATGGGGCCGCCGCGCGCATCAGGCGTCTTCGTCGGGCTTCGGGCAGCCGGGCGTGCCGGGCCCGTTGGCGATGAAGCGCTGCAGCAGGCCGGTGAGCGTCGCGAGTTCGTCGGCCGAGAAGCCTTCGAGCTGCGCGTTGAGCGCGGTCGCGACCAGCGACGGCAGCGCGCGGGCTGCTTCGGCGCCGCGCTCGGTCAGCGTCAGCTCGATCATCCGGCGGTCCTGCTCGCTGCGCGAGCGTGCGATCAGCCCCTTGCGTTCGAGCCGGTCCAGCATGCGCGTCATCGAGCCGCTGTCGTAGGACATCTTGCGCGACAACTCGAACGGCGTGCGCGCGTAGCCGCGCGACAACAGCAGGATCACGCCGATCTGCTGCGCGGTGAGGTCGAGCGGCTCGAGCGCACGGTCCATCCGCTCGACGAGCGCCTGCTTCGCCTTCGACAGGTAATAGCCGAGGCTCGTTTCCAGCGCGATGTTCTCGGGATCGTAAAGGCCGCCGGTCATACGATTGCGCGCGCAGCAATAGTGCGTTTCAGGTTAAAACGCGCCCAGTATCTTGAAAAATGATTGCTTAGTCAATATTATTTGAGGCAACCAGTTACGACGTGCATGTTGCACTGCCGGAGACGATGTTCTGACCGATTCGCCCGCGCTGCCGGGCACCCCGAGGATGTTCGCGATGCTGTCCCTGAAAAATGCCGCCGGCGCGCTGCGCCGCAACCTGACCGATACCGCTCATCATGTGTTTTCCGGGCCGCACCGCGGCTGGAAGATCGCGCTGTACGTGACGATGCTGGTCGTGCCGGGCGGCTCGCTCGCGGCGCTCGGGTTCGCCTGGTTCGATCATCGCCGGCAACGCAACGCGAAGGGCGGCGCACGCCGCACGAGCCAGCCGGCCGCCACGGAGCCGTCGACATGGCGGTCCGCCGCCGACCCCATCCCGGTGCCGGTGCGCTGCCACTGACGCCGCACCGCTCCCGCTTCCCCGTCTGATCCGGCCGGGCGCCGGCAGCATTGCTGCGCGGCCGTCGTCGCACGCCCGTTTTCCCCGCAAGCGATCCGTAATGGCCGGTAAACCTGCCGGCCGCGCCGGTAACACATTCCGGCCTTCGCGCACCGTACCCTTAGGGCTGCGCAGCTTCCCCGCCGTCAGTTACCATTTGTCCGCCAGCGGCATGACGACCGCATCGCGCGGCGCCGCTCGCCGGCCGTCACGCCCAGACAGGAAAACCACGATGCCGTACGCCTCCCTCCCGCGCGCCCTTCGCCCGCTGAGCGCCGCCGTCGCCGTTGCGACGGCCGTGCTGCTCGCCGGCTGCGCCGTCGGGCCCGACTATCACCGGCCCGACACGTCGATCCCCGCCGCGTTCAAGGAAGCGCCGGCCGGCTGGAAAGTCGCGCAACCGGCCGACCGCACCGATCGCGGCCCGTGGTGGACGGTCTACAACGATCCGCAGCTCGATGCGCTGATCGGCAGGCTCAACGCATCGAACCAGACCATCGCGCAATCGGCGGCCGCCTACCGGCAGGCGCGCGCGCTCGTCACCGAGGCGCGCGCCGCGTATTTCCCGACCGTCGGGCTGACCGCGTCGGGCTCGCGTGCCCGCACGCCGCGTACGTCGGTGTCGTCGGGCTCGTCGTCGAGTTTCGGCAGCGGCTCGTCCGGGTCGATCAACAACAGCTACAGCGTCGGCCTCGATGCCAGCTGGGAACCGGACCTGTGGGGCAAGGTGAGCCGCACCGTCAGCGCGCAGCGCGCCGGCGAAGCCGCGGCGGCGGCCGATCTCGCGAACGCGCGGCTGTCGCAGCAGGCGCTGCTCGCGCAAACCTATTTCCAGTTGCGCACGTCCGATGCGCTGCAAAAGCTGCTCGACGACACCGTGAAGTCGTACGAACAGTCGCTGAAGCTCACGCAGAACCAGTACGCCCAGGGCGTCGCCGCGCGTGCGGACGTGATCCAGGCGCAGACGCAGCTGCAGAGCGCGCAAGCCGCGCAGATCGACAACGGTGTGGCGCGTGCGCAGTACGAGCATGCGATCGCGACGCTGATCGGCGAACCGGCGTCGACCTTCTCGCTGCCGCCGGCCCCGCTCGCGGCCGAGCCGCCGATCACGCCGGTCGACGTGCCGTCCGCGATCCTCGAGCGCCGGCCCGACATCGCGGCGGCCGAGCGCCGCGCGGCGGCCGCGAACGAGCAGATCGGCGTCGCGATTGCCGCGTTCTTCCCCACGCTTACGCTGTCGGCCACCGGCGGCTTCCAGAGCTCGGTGTGGTCGCAGCTGTTCACGTTGCCGGCGCGTTTCTGGACGGTCGGCCCGCAGCTCGCGGCCACGCTGTTCGATGCAGGGCTGCGCGCCGCGCAGACCGACGCCGCGCGCGCGACCTACGACCAGGACGTCGCCGCGTATCGCCTCGCGGTGCTCACCGCGTTCCAGGACGTCGAGGACAACCTCGCGTCGCAGCGCATCCTCGCGCAGGAAATCGACGTGCAACGGCAGGCCGTCGACAGCGCCGAGCACTCGCTCGCGATCGTCACGAACCAGTACAAGGCCGGCACGGTCGCGTATCTGAACGTGCTGACCGCGCAGACCACCGCGTTCACCGCGCAGCAGAAGCTCGCGACGATCGCCGGCCAGCGGATGGTGTCGTCGGTTGGACTCGTGAAAGCGCTCGGCGGCGGCTGGGATGCTTCGGACATGGCGCGCGAGAACGGCGACATGGCGGCGCCGGCCCCCGTGCCGGCGTCCGGTGCAGCCGCGCCTGCCGCCACCGCACCATCAGCCGCTACGCCGCTCGCGCAGAAGTAAGGAAAACGGGCGACGCGCGCGTCAGCGCTGCGCGTCGCCGAAGATCAGCGACACCTCGTTGTTTCCGATCGGGTGGCCGAGCAGGTTCAGCAGCCCCGCGAGGTTCGCCTGCTGTTCGGGCGCCGCATGCGCGGTGCCGCGGAACGATCCCTGCCCAGGGCCGAAGTTGCCGTGCCCGTCGAGGAACAGCGGGCCCTGCGTCGTCGACAGGTCGAGATCGGCGCCCGCGCCCTTCGCCTGCAGCACCGCGCGGTACGAACCGAGCGGCTTCACGCGCGACACGCGCGAACTCATCGAGTCGATCGTCACCGTCAGCTGGCCGAATGCGTTGTTGCCGAACAGGCGCCAGTCGCTCCAGCCGATCCGCACGTCGCCCTGCAGGTCGAGCGTGTTGAACGGCGTGCCGAGCCCCGCGAGCAGCGAAGCGGGCACGGCCATCGTGCCCGCCGACAGCACCGCGCCGCGCCACGTCGCATCGAGCGTGACGGCATCGGGCATCGCCTCGGTCTGCCGCATGCGCATCTGCACGCGGCCGGTCAGCAGCGGCCAGAAGTGCGTGGTCCATTCGACCCGGCCCGGCAGCAGCGTCGCCGCGCTCTGGTCGGCGCCCGGCGCGAGCATCAGCGTGCCCGAGCCATGCCACAGCGACCCGTCCGGATCGACGAGATTCACGTGTCCGCCGGTCGCGCGCGCGAACTGCGGCGCGATCCACGCGGCCGGCGCCAGCGCGACGAGCGTCACCGCCGTCGCCAGGCCACCTGCCAGTACCCACGGCAATACCGTGACGAGCCGCTTCGCCCACGGCCTCATCGGCCGACCCGCGTTTGCATCATCCGCTGCCGTCATCTATTTCTGAACGGAAGGTTGCATCACGGCCGTCAGGTCGACCTGGCCGTCGTCCTTCAGCGCGGTCGCGTGCGCCTCGCCGACCTGCACCTTGAACTGCCGGCGCGCATCGTCGAGCCACTGGGTCCACGCCGGGAACGACACGTTCTTCATCTGCACCTGCACGCCGTTGCCGACGATCTGCACCTGCGCCCCCTGCAGCCCGTGATCGGACAGCGACGCGGTCAGTGCGTCCTTCAGCGCGAGGCCGGTCGGCGCGACGCCTTGCGCGGCGGCCGTCAGCGACTTCGCCTCGTTCGCCTGGGCGGTCATCTGCGCAAGCTCGTGACGCATCGTCGGCAGCTCGCGCTGGATCCGTGCGCGGCCTTCCTGCGCGGGCGACCACAGCACCGAATACGCAATCGCGACCGCCAGAACGGCGCCGCCCCAGCCGAGCAGCGTCTTCTCGCGCGGCGAGCGTTCGCCCCAGAACTGGGCCAGCGTCTGGTTCAGTTGTTCCGTTTTCATGAGCGGCTCCGGATCGTCCATTTGCCCGTGTTGCTGTCGACTTCGCCGGACAGTCCGTTGCGCGCGAGGCGCTGCGTGAAATCGGGATCGACCTTGACCTCCGGCTTGAAGCCGACGTCGAGCCGCCGGTCGTGATAGTCGAGCGACGCGATGCCGTTCAGCGGCAGCGCGCCCATCGACCGCGACAGCCCGCTCGACAGCGCGAGGAAATCGTTCGGCGACAACTCGCCGGCCGCCAGGCGAAGCTGGTCGAGCTGGCGCTGCATCTGCGCGGGCGGATCGAGCACCGTCGTCGTCTTCGGGAACGCGGACAAGAGCGTCTCGGTGATCTGCGCGGACAGCGCATCGCGTTCGCGCGACAGCTTCCACCAGTGCAGGTTCATCCCGATCACCGCGACGCCGAGCGTCGCCGCGACGAGCGCGAGCGGCACGCGCAGGCGTTTCACCGTCGCGCGGTCGAAACGCCAGGGCTGCGACTCGAATTCGAACTGGCACAGATCGAACTTCTCGGTCAGCGCGCGACGCGCGAACGTGTCGAACGGCAGCGGCGCGGCGCCCGGCAACAGCGTCGCGTCAGGCCGGCCGACCGACGCGAGCCGCGGCTCCGCACCCGGTTCGCCGAGCTCGTACAGTTCGACGTCGCCGCCACGCGCGAGCGCGGTCAGCGTGCCGGCCGCGCGCGCCGCAGGCGCAGCGAAGCCTTCGCCGAGCGCACCGCGCGCCACGGCGAGTTCGAGGCGCGGCGCACCGGCCGCGGCCGGCAGCGCGCCGGCGTCGACCAGCACCGGCTCCACCGACGTCGCGAGCCCGAGCACCGCGGCGACCGTCGCCGGGCGGGCAGGCGGCTCGGCGGCGTCCGCGGCAAGCGCGGCGGCGTCGGTAGTCTCACCGTCGGCCGGCGCGGTCGATGCCGTTTCGGCCGACGCACGCGGCGCCGGCAGGCAGCGGGTGGCGGGCACCGCGCTCAGGTGCCGGTGGCCGGCCGCCGTGAACGCTTCGCAGATCGTGCGGAACCACGCGCGATCGACGACGGCCAGCACGCGGCGCCCGTCCGGCAGCGCGGCCGGATCGAGCGCGATGTGACAGCCGAGCGGATCCTGGATCAGCTGATCCTCGACGATGTTGGGCAGCGCCTGGCGCAGCTTCGGCCCCTTCAGCGGCGGCACGGTCGCGGCCAGCAGCAGCACGTCGCGCGCGGCGACGATCAGCACCGTCGCATTCGCGCGCGGCAGCAGCGCGAGCGCGGCGCGGCCCGCGCGCTGCACCTGGCCGGCCTTGTCGACGAGCGTGAACGGCAGCTCGGGCCACTGCCATTCCTGCAACGGCACGGCAGGCTCGCGCGGCGGCAAAGAAACAATCAACGTGCTCACAAGAGCTCCTCTCCCGATTGGCGTCGTTATAGCTGGTCGCGGATACGCACGACCCGCGTCGAGTGCGTGGTCGGATCACGATACACGAGCGAGGTGCGGTCGACCTCCGCGCGATCGTGCTGGATCCGGCCGTGCACGATGAAATAGCTCGAATTGACATCGACGAGGCTCGAGTCGATCGTCACGTTCGGCGGCGCGCCGGCCCCGCGCAGCGCGAGCTGCACGTCGCCGACGTTCCGGAAAAACACGGTCTCGCGGCGCGACACGAGCGCCTGCGCGGACGACACGCTCATCCCCGGCACCAGCGCGGCGATCACTTCGGCCGGCGCGGTGTTCATGTTCACGGGCGTCGTGGTCGGCAACACGGTGACGAACGGGCGCAGCCGCGCAACCATTTCGGGCGTAACGCCGTCGACGTCGAGCAGGCTGTCGACGCTCGTCATCATCAGCGGCGCGGGCCCGCGATCGCCACCGGAGAGCCCCGGATCGTCGGTGAAGCCGCTACCCTGCATGTCGCCGCTGGTCACCGGCGCGGTCGCGGCGTTCGCCGCGGTGCCGCCGCCGCCGGGCAGGTTCGGCATCTGGAAGCGCGTCGCCGAATGCAGCAGGCCCGCGCGCACCTGCAGCGCAATGCGCTTCGCGAACGCACCGTCGTAGCCGAGCGTCGTCAGCAGGCGCTGGAACGCCTGGAGCTGCGTGACGTTCAGCTGCAGCACGCCGGGCGCCGGCGACGACACGAGGTTGCGCAGGTTGAACTTCGCCTGCGCGTCCTCGATCGAGCCGGAGATATAGGTGTCCTCGCCGCCGTTGTCGTTGGGTGCACCGATCCGGCCGAGGAAATCCGACAGCTTCGTCTTCGCGATCGGCACGCCCCAGATCCCGCCGAGATAGGTGATGCCGGGCGCCGTGTCGCCTTCGGAGCGCAGGATCATCCGCGTCCAGTCGAGCGCGCCGCGCGCGACCCACTGCGCCTGCGCGATCACGCGCTGGTTTTCGATGCGGCGGATCTGCACCTGCTGGCGCCACAGCATCCCCGACACGAGGATCGCCGACAGCGCGACGACGAGCAGCGCGGTGATGATCGCGGCGCCGCGCTGGCGGCCGCGTGCTCGCACGCGTGCGGCGGCGCGGCTGCGGGAGGATGGACGGGAAGGGCGCACGCGCATCGTCATTCCCCGACGAGGAAGATGCGCGTGACCGGCACGCGCAGCGACGTCGCGCCGATGCTGACCTGCAGCCCCGTCACCGCGCGCGTCGGCGGCGCGTTGCCGATCTGCGGCACCTTGAGCGCGTCGTTGTTCTGCGCGAGTGCTTCATCGGCCGTCTGCAGGTTGGTGGTCCAGCCCACGCGCGGCACGTACAGCTTCGCGTCGATCGCGCCGACGCCGCCCATCAACGCGACCCAGCTCCAGCCTTCGACGCTGCTGTCCTTCAGCACGGTCCGCAGCCGGTTCGCGTCGTCGATCGGCGGCGATGCGTAGCGCACGACACGCCCGCCGGCGATCCGGTAGCGGACCACCTGCAGCCGCGGCGCCGCGCCCGGCACCTCGAGCTCGCGCACGATCTGCAGCGTATTGCCGGCGACGCCGATCGCCGGCTGGCCGGCCTCGTCGTCGGTCGCGGCGAGCCGCGCGTCGATGCGCATCTGGTCGAACATCTGCGCGAACACGCGTTCGTCTTCCATCGCGGCCGCCACTTTGTCGCGGCCGCGCATGATCTGGTCGAGCCCGCGCCACGCGAGGATCGCGACCACCGCGAGGATCGCGATCGCGATCATCAGCTCGATCAGCGTGAAGCCACGGGCGGGGCGGGCGAACGGGCGTCGCATCGGCGCGTCAGAGCGGACGGCTGGTTTCATTCGCGACCACCGTCACCATTTGCGCGAGCACGCCGGAATGGCCGGGCATGCTCACCGAAATCCGGACGCGCCGGAACACCGGGTTCGGCGTGGTGCTCACGCGCTGCGTGCAGACGAGCTGCACGTTGCCTTGCGAGCAGTCGAAACTCTGTTCGCCGACCTCCGGCCATGCATGCGTGAGCCGCAACTGCGCAAGCGCGTTGTCGGCGCTCCAGCCCGCGAGCAGCCGGCGATGCAGATCGGACGCGTTGGTCGCCATCGTGCCGACCGCACGAATCGACGCGGCGAGCGCGACCGCGATGATCGCGAGGGCGACCAGCACCTCGATCATCGTGAAGCCTCGGGATGAAGAAGCGGAACCGGGCAGGCGACGACGCATCGTCATTGCACCTCGTAGCGGCCGTTGCCGGTGCCGACGATCGTCGCGCTGCCGACAGCCGAATGCAACGTCACGCGCACCGGCGTGTCGATGCTTTCGGTGCCGAACACGACGCGATTCGCGTGCGTGTCGGACCCCGGATAGTCGATGTCGGCGCCCGTGACGCCGCCGTCCCAGTCGCGCGGGCGCAGCAGGTCGTCGCGCAGCGTGCGCCAGCCGTCGGGCGAGCTCACGTCGAACCGGAAACCGTGCTCGGTCGGCTGCCATGCGATCGGCCGCGCGCGCACCTGCGCTTCGTCGCCGGCCGTCTCGAACAGCAGCGCGACGCGCTGCGCTTCTTCACGCAGGTCGGTGCGCGGATTGCGCGTCAGCGACAGCGACGCGAGCGACACGAGCAGCCCCGCGATCACGAGCACGACCAGCATTTCGAGCAGCGTGAAGCCGCGTGCGCGGCGATGCCGCGCGCCGTGCTTCATCCGCCCGCCATCGGCACGCGCCGGTACGGACGACACCGCGCCGCGACGCACACGGCAATCGCGGCCGCAGCGGAAGGTCGTGCGAATGGCGAGCATGAAGAACGGGATTGAAACGTCGGGGCGATCAGTGCCGGCTTATTGCCACGAACCGATGTCGGTATCGTTGCCTTCGCCGCCTTCCTTGCCGTCGGCGCCGTAGCTGAACACGTCGATTTCGCCGTGCACGCCCGGGTTCAGGTACTTGTACCCGTTCCCCCACGGGTCGTTCGGCAGGCGCTCGAGGTAGCCGCCGTCCTTCCAGTTGTTCGGGATCGGATCGGTGGTCGGCTTCTGGATCAGCGAATTCAGGCCCTGCTCCTGGGTCGGATAGCGGCCGTTGTCGAGACGGTACAGTTTGAGCGCCTGCATGATCGTGCCGATGTCCTGCTTCGCGGCGATGCGGCGTGCCTCGTCCGGGCGGCTCATGATCTTCGGCACGATCAGCGCCGCCAGGATCCCGAGGATCGCGACCACCACCATGATCTCGATCAGCGTGAAACCGCGCTGACGACGCACGGCCGCGTTGCGGCGAGTGATCCACGTTTGCATGAGTGACTACCTCTTTCCAAAAAATGTCGTCGATTGAGTGACGCACCCGGCGCACCGGACAATTGCCTGACAGCAAGCTTCCGAACCCGCGGGCGCGGAGCACGCATTGTAAGGCGCGCATCGCCGAGGGCTTTCACCCAACGCAAATTTCATATACATCCGTACAATAGCGCGCATGAACGCGCTCTCGATCCGGATCCTCTCCCTAGCCCTCTTCGCGGGTTTGTGCGCGACGGCCACCTATTGGGTCGTCACGCTGTCTGCCCGCGAAGCGCCGCTGCCCGCCGCCGCCGCGCGGCTGCCGATCCGCACCGAGGACGCCGCGGCGCTCTTCGGCGGTCAGCTCGACAAGAATCCCGTCCAGGACATCCACCTGTTCGGCATCCTGTCGCTCGACCGCGGCGCCGCCGCGATCGTCGGCGTCGGCGGCGAACCGCCCCGCGCCGTGTCGCTCGGCGCGGACGTCACGTCCGGCGCGAAACTCGCCGAAGTCCGCCCGCGCTCGATCGTGATCGACCGCAACGGCGCCCGCGCCGAAATCCAGCTCCCGGCGAACACGCCGTCCCCCGCGATCTACATGCGCTGAACGTCGGCGGCCTGACACGCAGGCCGCCACGTCACTGCACCATGTTGTTCAGCTCGATGATCGGCAGCATCACCGCCAGCACGATCACGAGCACGATGCCGCCCATCGCCAGGATCAGCAGCGGCTCCAGCAGGCTCGTCAGGAACATCGTGCGGCGTTCGAGCTCGCGCGCTTCGCCTTCGGCCGCGCGATCCAGCATCGTCGTCACGTCGCCCGTCGCTTCGCCCGAACGGATCAGGTGCACGAGCACCGGCGGAAACGTCTTCACGTTGTTCAGCGCGCGCGACAGCGCGGAGCCTTCGCGCACGCGCACGATCGCATCGTCGATGTTCGCGCGCATCGCGCGGTTCGACAGCGTCTCGCCGGCCGCCTGCAATGCGCGCAGGATCGGCACGCCCGCCGCTGTGAGGATGCCGAGCGTGCTCGCGAAGCGCACCGTGTTGTAACCGCGCACGAGCTTGCCCGCGAGCGGGGCGGTCAGCACCCAGCGGTCGAACGCGAGCCTGGGCCCGTCACGCGACAGCGTCGCCTTCACGAACCACACGACGAGCACGAACGCGATCAGGATCGCCCACCACCAGTGCCGCACGAATTCCGACAGCGCCATCATCACGACCGTGAGGATCGGCAGCTGCTGTTTCGTACTCGCGAACACGTTGACGACCTGCGGCACGACGTAGCTCAGCAGGAACGTGACGATACCGAATGCGATCAGCGTGACGATGCCCGGATACGTGAATGCGAGCAGGATCTTCTGCTTCAGCGCGTTGCTTTGCTCGATGTAGTCGGCGAGGCGCGACAGCACGATGCCGAGCTTGCCGGTGTGTTCGCCCGCCGCGACGAGCGCGCGGTAGATTTCCGGAAAATCGCGCGGATGCTGGCCCAGCGCATTCGCGAGCGAATGGCCGCCGAGCACCTCGGCGCGGATCGCGGCCATCAGTTCGCGGATGTAGTCGCGCTCGGCCTGCTCGGTCAGCACGCCGAGCGCCTCGTCGAGCGGCAGCCCCGCGATCAGCAGGCTCGCGAGCTGGCGCGTGAGGATCGCCTGTTCGCGCTGCGACAGCTTGCGGCCGAACGCGAGCCGCTGCGAACGCGCCCCGCGCGTCGCGCTGGCGGCCGGCTCGACGACGAGCGGCGTGAGCCCCTGCGTACGCAGCTGGCCGCGCGCGGCACGCGCGCTGTCGGCATCGATGACGCCTTTCTGCGCGCGTCCCGCCGAATCGATTGCTTCGAAACGGAATGCCGGCATCGCGCTATGCGCCTCCCGTCACGCGCAGCACTTCCTCGAGCGACGTCGCGCCGGACGCGAGCCAGCGCTCGGCGTCGTCGCGCAACGTGCGCATCCCATCCGCACGGCCGGCGGCGAGAATCTCCGCGTCGGCTGCGTTGCGGTGGATCAGCGAGCGGATCGACTCGTCGACCAGCAGCAATTCGTACACCCCGCGCCGGCCCGCATAGCCCGAATGGCCGCACTTGTCGCAGCCGACCGGATGCCACACGGTGCGGCCGTCCTCGTGCCGCTCTTCCTTGCAGGCGGAGCAGAGCTGGCGCACGAGACGCTGCGCGAGCACGCCGAGCAGCGACGACGCGAGCAGGTACGGCTCGACGCCCATGTCGGTCAGACGCGTGACGGCGGAAGCCGCATCGTTCGTGTGCAGCGTCGCGAGCACGAGGTGGCCCGTCAGCGACGCCTGCACCGCGATCTGCGCGGTTTCGAGGTCGCGGATTTCGCCGATCATGATCACGTCCGGATCCTGGCGCAGGATCGAGCGCAGCGCACGGGCAAAGGTCATCCCGATCCGCTCGTTCACCTGCGTCTGGCCGATACCGCCGAGGTCGTATTCGATCGGATCCTCGACGGTCATGATGTTGGTCGTCGCGGTTTCGAGCCGCGACATCGACGCATACAGCGTCGTCGTCTTGCCCGAACCGGTCGGGCCCGTGACGAGCACGATGCCGTGCGGACGCGCGATCAGCTTGTCGAACTGGACGAGCGTGTCGCGGCCCATCCCGAGCGCTTCGAGGTTCAGGCGCTGCGCATCCTTTTCCAGGAGACGCAGCACCGCGCGCTCACCGTGCCCGGTCGGCAGCGTCGACACGCGCACGTCGACCGGCCGGCCGCCGACGCGCAGCGTGATGCGGCCGTCCTGCGGCAGGCGTTTCTCCGCGATGTCGAGCTGCGCCATGATCTTGATCCGCGAGATCAGCGCGCCGTGCAACGCCTTCTTCGGCCGCACGACGTCGCGCAGCGTGCCGTCGACGCGAAAGCGCACGACCGATGCATTCTCGAACGGCTCGATGTGAATGTCCGACGCCTGTTCGCGCGCCGCTTGCGTGAGCAGCGCGTTGATCATCCGGATGATCGGCGCGTCGTCTTCCGACTCGAGCAGATCCTCGACTTCGGGGATGTCCTGCATCAGCCGCGACAGGTCGACTTCGCCTTCGACCTCGCCGACCACCTGCGCGGCGCTGCCGTCCTGGCGCGCGTAGGCCTGGTTGATCGCCTGCGCGAGCTCGTCGGCCGGCACGCGATGCACGGCGATCGAACCGAAGTTGCGGGCGATTTCCGCGAGTGCAGCATCGCTCGTGCGTTCGCTGATCCACACCTCGAGCGTGTCGTCGAGCTGGTGCGCGATCAGCACCTGGCCGCTCTTCGCGAAGCCGTACGGCAACAGCCGCGCGGCGAGCGGCGACGGCGGCTGGCGTTCGCCCGGCGCGCCGTCGTGGGCGGAAGACGCGAGCACGTCGCTCACTGCGAGGCTCCCGGCGTGGCGGTCAGCGGCTGTTGCGGCACGGCCTGCTGCGGCACGCTTTGCGGCTGCGCGGGCGTCGCCTCCGGCAACGGCTGGGCCGGCACCGGCACTACCTGGCGCTGTACCTGCTGGCGACGCATCTTGTCGAGATCGAACAGGTTGCCGGCGGCCGTGCCGCCCTGGCTCGGGCCGATCGGCATCGGCGGGACGATCGGGTCGTCCTTGTCGCGCATCACGTTGTTGTCCGACTTGTACGCGCCCGTCACGCCCTGGATGTAGTCGTAACGGTTTGCCGTGACTTCCTGCGCGGTATTGCGGTCGGAGATGATCACCGGGCGCAGGAACACCATCAGGTTGGTTTTCGCGCGCACCTTCGATTCCGAACGGAACAGCTGGCCGATCCACGGAATGTCGCCGAGCAGCGGCACCTTGCTGTTCGTTACCTGGTAGTTGTCCTGCATCAAGCCGCCGAGCACGATGATCTCGCCGTTGTCGGCCAGGATCGTCGACTGGATCGACCGTTTCGTGAAGGTCGGGCCGGTCTGCGCGCTGGTCGTGCCGGCGACGACCGCCGAATCCTCGGTATAGAGCTGCAGCTTCAGGATCCCGCCGTCGGTGATCTGCGGCTTCACGTGCAGCGTCAGGCCGACGTCGCGACGGTCGTAGGTATTGAATGCATTGCTCGTCGTGCCGCTCGTCAGGTTCGAATACGAGCCGGTCGCGATCGGCACGTTCTGGCCGACGACGATCTTCGCTTCCTCGTTGTCGAGCGTGATCAGGTTAGGCGTCGACAGCACGTTCGCGTCGCTCACGCCCGCGAAATACTGCAGCAGTGCGCCGAGCCCCTGCACGCCGAACATGTTGTGCAGCCAGCCGATGTTGAGCCCTTGGGACAACTGCCCGAGATTGGAGGCAAGCCCGCCGCCGGTGATCCCGCCGGCGGCGTTGGCCACACCGCCGGCCGTCAGGTTGATGATGCTGTTGCCCAGGCCGAGCCCGGGGTTCAGGTTCGTGCCGCCGAGAAACTGGCCGCTCGCCACCTGCCACTGGATGCCGAGGTTGCCCTGCGACGTCGAGTTCAGCTCGACGATCAGCGCTTCGATGTAGACCTGCGCACGCCGCGCATCGAGCTGGTCGATCACCGAGCGCAGGTTGCGGTAAACCGGATCGGACGCGGTGATGATCAGCGAGTTCGTCGCCGCGTCGGCCTGGATCATCCCGCCCGGCTGGTTGTCGTCGCCCTTGTCCTTGTCGCCGCCGAGCAGGCCGCCCGAACCGAGACCGCCGCCACTGGACGAGCCGCCGTACGACGATGAAGACGAAGACGAGCCGCCGAGGCCGCCCGACGGCAGCGGCGGGGTGCCGGACGAGCCGGTCGAGAAGTTGCCGCTCGACGACGAGCCGCCGTTCTGGTTGAAGCTGTTCGCATCGTTGGACGACGCCGACGAGCCGCTGTCGTTGCCGCCCTTGCCGAGCATCCCGCGCAGCGTCTTCGCGAGCTTCACCGCATCGGCATTGCGCAGCGGCACCACGTGCATGTTGCCGGGCACCGCGCTCGGCGCGTCGAGCTGCTGCGCGAGACGTTTCGCGGCCGCGAGGCGCGAACCGTTCGACGCGCGCAGCAGCAGCGAGTTGGTACGCGGGTCGGCCGTGACCGACACCTTCAGCGTCGCATCGCTGTTGCCGATCGCACCGGGGTCGAGCATCTTCTGCATCTGCGCGGCGAGGTCGATCGCGTTCGCGTTGCGCAGCGTCACGACCTGCACCTGCGAGCCCGCGGCACTGTCGACGCCCGAGATAATCTGCGCGATGCGGCGCACGTTGTCCGCATAGTCGGTCACGACGATCGTGTTGTTCGCCGGGTAGGCCGTCACCGTGTTGTTCGGCGAGATCAGCGGCCGCAGCACGGGCAGCAGGTTGTTCGCCGATTCATTGTGCAGCTCGAACACCTGCGTGATCACCTGGTCGCCGCGTGCCTGCGGCGCATTGCCGACATAGGTCGGCACGCCCTGCAGCTTCGCGTCGGCTTCCGGCACGACCTTCAGCACGCCGTGATCCTGCACGAGTGCGAAGCCCTGCATGCGCAGTGCCGACTGCAGCGTCTTCAACGCCTGGTCTTCCGGCACCGGCCGTTCGGCCACGAGATTGAGCTGCCCCTTCACGCGGGGGTCGACGATGATGGTCTTGCCAGTCGCGGCGCCGATCGCTTTCGCGACCTGGTCGATATCCGCATTCACGAAATTGAGCGTGACCTGAGCGTAGGCGGCCTGCGAAGCGATGATGCCGGCCACGAGCAGAGTCGTGGCAACGCGCCGCATAACGAAGCGATTTCTTGTCATGGATGAATGGGTCGATGCCGGCTCAGGCCACTTCCGGCGGTAGTGCTGGGATCCAAGTCCGAAAGAGGCGACATTAGCAGTTTTTCATGTCCGAAATATCACATTGATCCGAGGACTGTCTCACATACGACATGTGTCCGGTGAATCGTATGCAATATGTAAGGATCGGCGTGGCCCTCCGCATGCCGGCCATCGCCCCCGTTTCACGATGAACCGACACATCAATCCGGTATAACCGGGTTGCCGTATTCCTGCCTGTCGCAATCTGACGGTCTGCCGGTATGATACGGGCGACGCGTTTCTCGTCGCACTAATAACAGGCACGGGTTTTCCCGAGCTTCGCGAAATTCCTTTTCGTTTCCGCACGATGAACAGACGACGGTTCGCTTCGATCGCGTTGATCGCCGCTGGCGCGTGGTTCGCCAGCGCAAACGCTCGTGCGGATTGTTTCGACGAAGCGGCTAAATATCAGCAGGTCAATCCGCTGATCCTGCGCGCGATCGCCTGGCAGGAGTCGCGCAACCGGCCCGACGCGCTGAACAAGAATACGAACGGCTCGGTCGACTACGGCCTGATGCAGATCAATTCGATTCATCTGCCTGCACTGTCGCGCTTCGGGATCGGCCGCGACACGCTGATGGAGCCGTGCAAGAACGTGTACATCGCCGCGTGGCATCTGAAGCAGAAGATGAACCGCTACGGCAACACGTGGCAGGCCGTCGGCGCCTATCATTCGGAAACGCCGTCGCTGCGCGACAAGTACGCGCGGCAGATCGCCGGCATCCTGACGCAATGGAAGCTGCTGCCGCCCGTGCAATGACGTTGCGCCGCATCGCGGCCTGACGCCGTGCCGGCCGGCCGGCGCGCGTTTGATGCACAATGCGGATCTCACGCCGCAACTTCGCCCGTCCGCGGGCCGATCGCGCCCCGGAAGGGCGCCGCGGCCGCTTTTTCATCTTTACCGTTGGTGCATATCATCATGAATCCGGCAATGAACCAGCCGTTGCCCGTCACCGTGCTGTCGGGCTTCCTCGGCGCCGGCAAGACCACGCTGCTCAACCACGTCCTCGCGAACCGCGCGGGCCTGAAAGTCGCCGTGATCGTCAACGATCTCGCGGCGGTCAACATCGACGCGTCGCTCGTGCGCGATGCGCAGGCGCTGTCGCACGTCGAGGAACGCCTCGTCGAAATGTCGAACGGCTGCATCTGCTGCACGCTGCGCGACGACCTGCTCGTCGAGATCCGCAACCTCGCATCCGAAGGCCGCTTCGACGCGATCATGATCGAATCGACCGGTATCGCGGAGCCGATGCCGATCGCCGAGACCTTCACGTTCGTCGACGACGACGGCACGTCGCTGTCGGCCGTCGCGCGGCTCGATACGCTCGTCACCGTGGTCGACGCGTACAACTTCCTGCGCGACTACGGCTCCGACGACGCGCTCGCGACGCGCGGCATCGCCGCGTCGGAAGAAGACGACCGCACGCTCGTCGAGCTGCTGATCGAGCAGATCGAATTCTGCGACGTGCTGGTGATCAACAAGGCCGACCTCGTCAGCGCCGACGATCTCGCGCGGCTGCAGCACATCCTCGCGCGGCTCAACCCGCGCGCGCACCAGGTCGTGTCGACGTTCGGCAACGTGCCGCTCGACGAAGTGCTGAACACCGGCCGCTTCGATTTCGACGAAGCCGCGAACGCACCCGGCTGGCTCGCGTCGCTCGATCACGATCACACGCATTGCGACGACCCCGACTGCCATGACGCACATCATGCGCACGTGCACGGCGAAGCCGACGAATTCGGCATCGGCAATTTTGTTTACCGCGCGCGCCGGCCGTTTCACCCGGCACGACTCTGGGCGCTGCTGCATCAGGAGTGGCCGGGCGTGCTGCGCAGCAAGGGCTTCTTCTGGCTCGCGACGCGCAACGATATCGCCGGTTCGCTGTCGCAGGCAGGCGGCGTATGCCGGCATGGCCCGGCGGGTCTGTGGTGGGCCGCGCAGGACCGCGCGGAATGGCCGGACGACGACGAGCTGCTCGACGAAATCCGCGCCGAATGGCTGGGCGATCTCGACGATCGCGCGGTGGGCGATCGCCGGCAGGAACTCGTGCTGATCGGCATCGCGCTCGACGCCGACGCGTGGCGTACGAAACTCGATGCGTGCCTGCTGACCGATGCGGAATTCGCACTCGGCGCGGCGGGATGGGCCGCGTTCGACGATCCGTTCCCGGCGTGGGATGTCGATTCGCACGACGACGACGATCACGGCGACACGCAGATCGTGCACGCGTGACCCCGTGGTAACGGCTTGTAAAAGTAACCGTTAACTTTTGCAAGAGCGGCGCGGACTGTGGCGAAAATGCCGCGCGCGCCCAACAAAAAACCCGCCGAGAGGCGGGTTTTTCTTGGAACAGGCGCTGGTTTAACGCTTGTTGACGGCGTCCTTGAACGCCTTGCCAGCCGTGAACTTGACCGTCTTGGCTGCCGGGATCTTGATGGTTTCGCCCGTCTTCGGGTTGCGGCCCGTACGTGCTGCGCGCTTGCCCGAACCGAAGCTGCCGAAGCCGATCAGCTGAACCGCATCACCCTTCGACACGGCCTTCTTGATGACTTCGAGCAGCGTGTCCAGCGTTTCGCCGGTTTGAGCCTTGCTGGCGCCCGTTTGGGCGGCGACGGCGTCGATCAGTTCCTGTTTGTTCATTAAGGTTCCTTTATCAGGTTAGGTTGACACGAACAGCGCGAACGCGCCGATTATACGTGCGCGAACCGTGCCGTCGAGAGTCAGACTCCGACGACACAGCGCCGAATCCTGGCCCGCGCGACGCGCCCTCCGGTTTGCCGGCGGCCACCCCGCGGTACGGCGTTGCTATGATAGCGCAGCGCAAACCCAATAACGACAAGGGTTTCAAAGATTTTCATCGGTATTTCGCCGAATGAATCGTCGATTGCCCATTTTTTGACCTGCGCCAACCGGACCGGATACACAGCGCGGTCCGCCCGTGCGCCGCGCCGTTGCCCATTTCCAACGGCCGCGCGGACGGCTCCGCGCAATCCCTTGCCAGGCTTGGCTGCCACGTTTTTTGTTTCGCATGCCCGACCGACTTGTTCCCGCCTCGCTCGCCCTTCGCGACGACGGCACGCTCGTCTCGCCCGAGTTCGGCGAGCTTCATCGCAGCGCGTCAGGCGCGCTCGCGCATCACGCGTTCGTCGCGGGAAACGGGCTGCCGGCGCGCTGGCAGCAACGCCGCACGTTCACGATCGTCGCGACGGCATTCGGCGCCGGCGCCGGCTTCCTCGCGACCTGGGCCGCTTGGCGCGACGACCCCGCGCGCTGCGAGCGGCTGCATTACGTCGCGGTCGAACCGCATCCGTTCTCGCGTGAAGACCTCCGCAGTGCGGTTGCGCATATGGTTGCGAACACAACTATTTCGGCGGATGTCGATGGATTGATCGACGCATGGCCGATGCTCGTGCCGGGCCTGCACCGGCTCGAATTCGACGAGGGGCGCGTGGTGCTCACGCTTGCGTTCGGCGATGCGCTCGACACGTTGAAGAAGCTTGTCGTGCGCGCCGATGCGTTCTATCTCGAAGGCGCTGCGGCATCGAACGACGCGGTCCGCGCACTCGCGAAGATGGCCGGTGACGATGCAACGTTTGCGGCGCATGCAAGTTCCGGCGACATGAAGCACGCCCTCGGCGAAACAGGTTTCACGTTCCGCGAAGTCGACGGTCGTCTCGTCGGCGACTATGCGCCGCGCTGGCGCGCGCGCCGGCACGAACCGCCGCGTGCGCTGCCCGTTGCGACGCGCCGCGCGATCGTGATCGGCGCGGGCCTCGCCGGTTGCGCCGTCGTCGAACGCCTGGCAGCGCGCGGCTGGGACGTGACATTGATCGAGCGGCACGAACGGATCGCGAGCGAGGCATCCGGCAATCCTGCCGGCGTATTCCATCCACTGATGACACGCGACGACAACGTCGCGAGCCGCCTCACACGCAGTGGCTTCCTGCACGCGCTCACGCGCTGGCGCACACTCGAACGCGCGGGTCATGCATTCGCACGCAGCACGCACGGGATGATTCATCTCGCCGAATCGGCCGACGACTTCGCGCGGATGCGCGATGCATTCGATGCGTTCGGCGCGCCGTCCGACTATGTGACGTTGCTCGATGCCGATGCCGCGCGTGCGCATCTGAATCTGCCGGTCGCGCATGGCGGCCTGCTGTTTCCGCACGGTGGCGCCGTCTGGCCGGCCGCGCTGTGTGCCGCGCAATGCGCGGCGGCCGGCGAGCGCGTACGCCTGCTTGCATCGACCGGCGTCGCGCGGCTCGAGCGGCGCGGCGATGGATGGCACGCGCTCGACGACACGGGCGCGACGCTCGCCGAAGCGCCCGTCGTCGTGCTCGCGAACGCGGGCGACGCTGCGCGTCTTGCCGGGTTGCAGCATGTCGCGCTGCAACCGGTACGCGGCCAGCTCACGCTGCTGCCGCCGGGCACCACGGCGACGCTGCCGTGCCCGACGATCGGCGACGGTTACGCGGTGCCGCTCGACGACGGCACGCTGCTGATCGGCGCCACGTTCGAACCCGACGACATCGATCCCGCGATGCGCGTGGCCGGCCACGTCGAAAACCTCGATCGTGTGCGGCACCTGCTGCCGGGCCTGATCGGCGACCTGCCGGAGCCTGCCACGCTGCGCGGCCGCGTCGCGTTCCGCTGGGTCGTCGGCGACCGCCTGCCGCTCTTCGGCCCGCTCGCCGACGAAGCGCAAGCCCTCGCAAACGCACGCGCGCTGGGTGGCGCGCAGGCGCGCGACTTGCCGCGCATGCCCGGCCTCTACGGCGCATTCGGCTTCGGCTCGCGCGGCCTCGTATGGGCCGCGCTCGGTGCCGAACTGATCGCGTCGCAACTCGAAGGCGAACCGTGGCCGCTCGAGCGCGAACTCGCCGACGCCGTCGACCCCGCACGCTTCCTGATCCGCGCCTTGCGCGCACGCCGCGTCGGTTCCGCCGGCTGACCGGCACGCAAATCGCTCACAGTCTCCCGATTTCTTCGCGCAAGGTTATCCACGCAACGCTGTGGATAACCGCACGGAATCCGCGCGCACTTCGTGTGCAATCACAGTGGACGTAAACTGGGCAACTCGGCACAGCTGTGCAGCGGCCCGAAAGTTGCTCAACTCAAATGTCTGTGCACGAACAGCCTGTGCAACCGGTTATGGTTTCGCCAAGGCCTTGATCCATCAGCGTAAACCGAAGTTATCCACAGAACTGTGCGGCCTTTGTTAACTTCTACTATGTATATATACAAGTAAACCTTTGAAACCAAAGACCTGCGGTGCCGCACAGCGCCGCGAGTCGATTCAATCGGTTCCAGAGCGAAAAAGCTGTGGCACAATCGGTTTCCTTCGCGTTCGTTCGGCCAGGCGCCGGACATGCTTCAATGGAACGGTCGGCACGATTTCGAATCTGAATCTTCGAGACCGCGCTGTCCGTTCACACACCAGGCCGACAATCCAGATCGGCAACCTGAACGACGTTCCGCCCTGTGGCGGAACAGGCGGATCCCACGTACCGCCGTCGTCGACCACAACAATCACATTCGGGGCGATACCCAGCCGGCGCGCATCCATTTCTGACGCTTGACCCCGCGTCGCTGGCGGTTGCTTCCAAAGGAGAAGTCACCACGATGAAGTCGGCGTTCTCATTCCTGCCCAACTGGCCGCTCGCGCCGGATGCCGTGTTCTGGGCCGGGCTCGCGTTGTTCGCGGCCGGCCTGTGTGGCGAGCTGTGCTATCGCGCGTGGCGTCTGCCACGCATCACAGGCTATGCCGTGATCGGCCTGATCGCCGGTTCGTTCGGATTCGGCGTGATCGACGCCAGCACCGACGAAACGTCGCGGCTGCTGATGGACGTCGCGCTCGGTCTGCTGCTGTTCGAACTCGGCAGCCGCCTCGATTTGCGCTGGATCCGGCGCAATCCGTGGCTCGTCGCGTCGAGCCTCGCGGAAGCCACGCTGACGTTCGTACTCGTGCTGTTCGTGATGCTCGCGCTCGGCGTGTCGGGGATGGTCGCGCTCGTGCTGTCGGCGATCGCGATCGCGACGTCACCGTCGATGGTGATCCAGCTGAAGACCGAACTGCGCGCGGAAGGGCAGGTGTCGCAACGCCTCATCACGCTCACCGCACTCAACAGCGTGTACGCGATCGTGCTGACCAAGCTCGTGACGAGCTGGCTTCACCAGGAAGCGTACGGCAACGTGTTCGCGACGGTCCTGCAGCCGCTCTACCTGATCGCCGGTTCGTTCATCGTCGCGTATCTCGTTGCGCGTTCGTGCAACTACCTGTTCCGCCACATGACCGCGACGATGCGCGACGAGCATTCGTTCGTCGCGCTGTTCGGGCTCGTGATGCTCGCGATCGCGGTCGCACAGGCATTGAAGCTGTCGACGCTGCTCACGCTGCTGCTCGCCGGCATCATCGTGAAGAACCTCGAAGCGCGGCCGCAGCTGTGGCCCGAGCATTTCGGCACGGCCGGCTGGCTGCTGACGGTGGTCCTGTTCGTGCTGACACTCACGTCGTTCACGTGGGGCGACATCGCGCTCGGCGGGCTGCTCGCGATCGTGCTGATCGTCACGCGGCTCGCCGCGAAGCTGGCCGGCGTCGTCGCGTTCGCGAAGCCGAGCGGCCTCGGGATGAAGCAGGGCATTGCGCTCGGCATCGCGCTGACACCGATGTCCGCGCTGTCGTACCTGCTCGTCGACGATACCTACCAGCTCTACCCGAATTTCGACCCGCACCTGCGCGCGATCGTGATGTGTTCGATCGTGATCCTGCAGCTCGTCAGCCCGTTCGTCGTCTACCGCTGCCTGTCGGCGGTCGGTGAACGCAGCGACAGCAACTGATTCCGGAACCTGCCATGGCACTCGAAACCTTCGTCAATTCCGAACCGTTCACGTTCGGCGTCGAACTGGAGATCCAGGTCGTCAACACGCACAACTACGACCTGACCAAAGCGGCATCCGACCTGATGCGCCTGATCCAGGGCGAGACCTTTCCGGGCAACATCACGCCGGAAATCACCGAGAGCATGATCGAGCTGTCGACCGGCATCTGCCATTCGCACGAGCAGGCCGTCAGCGAGCTGCATGCGATCCGCGACGTGCTCGTGAAGGCGGCCGACCAGCTCAACGTCGGGCTGGCCGGCGGCGGCACGCATGCGTTCCAGCAATGGAGCGACCGGCAGATCTACGATGCGCCGCGCTTCCAGTACATCTCCGAGCTGTACGGTTATCTCGCGAAGCAGTTCACCGTGTTCGGCCAGCACGTGCACATCGGCTGTCCCGATCCGGACAGCGCGCTGTTCCTGCTGCACTCGATGTCGCGCTTCATTCCGCACTTCATCGCGCTGTCCGCGTCGTCGCCGTTCGTGCAGAACGTCGACACGGGCTTCCATTCGGCACGCCTGAATTCGGTGTTCGCGTTCCCGCTGTCGGGCCGCGCGCCGTTCGTGCTGACCTGGGACAGCTTCGAGGAGTACTTCACGAAGATGGTGAACACGGGTGTCGTCAACTCGATGAAGGACTTCTACTGGGACATCCGCCCGAAGCCCGGCTACGGCACGATCGAGGTGCGCGTGATGGACACGCCGCTGTCGGTCGACCGCGCGGCGGCGATCGCCTGCTACATCCAGACGCTCGCGCGCTACCTGCTGACCGACCGGCCGCTGAAGCTGTCGGAGGATGACTACCTCGTCTACACGTTCAACCGTTTCGAAGCGTGCCGCTTCGGGCTCGAGGGCACCTGCGTGAATCCTCAGACGGGTGAACGCCGTACGATCGCGGAAGACATCCTCGACACGCTCGACCGGATCGCGCCGCATGCGGCCGCACTCGGTTCGCGCGCGGCGCTCGACGAGATCGGCGCGCTCGCGAAAGCACGCGTGAACGACGCATCGTGGTTGAGAACCGTTTTCAAACAGGAAAAATCGCTGAACGAGACGGTCCGGCAGCAGTGCTTACGTTGGCGCGAATGAAAAAATGTTTTGCAGATTGCAGGCTCGACCGCATCGCGATTCGCTGAACGGCGGTCGGCGCCATTTCGGGCCGAAATCGTTGCCAGTCGTCCTGAAAATCTGTGGATAACCCGATATTCCGCTGCAAAGTCAACGACCTGTGCGCGGGATAACCCGGTGGATCAAATCCATCCGACCGATGGCCGATCCGAACAGGAAAATGCTGGCGCGCCCCGTTCCGCGGGCGCGCGGCATTGCAGGCACAACGAAAAATTTCAGTTATCCAGCGATTTTCCACAGAATGCAGGGGATAACTTAGCTGTGCGATTTTCCGCTCTCGCTTAGAATGTCGGCTTTGCGGACACCGGAACGACGCGTGTCTCTCCGGTCGCCGCGAACGCGACCGCCGCGTGTGCCTCGCGACGGCCGTGCTGACGCACTCGAGAGAGCGCGTCTGTTTTGAGATAGACATTCGATCTCCACACTACGGCCGCTCGGCAACCCGGGCGGCGGCAAAGCGAAAAGACTATGAGCGAAGGCGTTTACGGGAACCAGGCTTCGGGACGTGTGACCCACAGCCTGCTGCGGTTGAGTACGGCCATGCGAAGCCAGGCATGGGATTGGGCGGAAGGCGCTGGCCTCACGCCGACGCAGGGCGAGATTCTCGTGCTGCTGCTGCAGCGCAAGGGCCCGATGCGGCTCGGCGAGATCGCGCGCGAGACGCAGCTCACCGCGGCAACCACGAGCGATGCGGTCAGCACGCTCGAGACGAAGGGGCTCGTCGAGAAGCGCCGTGCGCTGGACGACGGCCGTGCACTGGCCGTGCGTCTGTCGGCGCGTGGCCGTACGGCCGCGAAGAAGGCGCTGCAATGGCCTGAATTCCTGACGAAAGCGGTCGGCAAGCTCGGCGCGGACGAGCAGGGCGCGCTGTACCGCGCGCTGCTGAAGACGCTGCGCGAGCTGCAGGTGGCCGGTGCGACGCCGCCGCAGCGCATGTGCGTGACGTGCGCCCACTTCCAGCCGGGCAAGTTGTCGAAGAAGACCGTGCATCACTGCGCGGCGCTCGACATCTCGATGTCGGACAGCGATCTGCGTCTCGACTGCTCGGTGCAGGAAGAAGCCGACGCGGCAACGCAGAAGAAGACCTGGAAGATTTTCGCAGGCTGACGTCCGTCGATCGACCGGGAGGCCGATGATGAACGCTGAAGTCGTGGCGATCCGCCATGTGCATTTCGAGGATCTCGGGAGCTTCGAGCAGGTGCTCGGCGAACGGGGGAGGCGGGTGCGCTACGTCGACGTCGGATCGTCGCGGGTCGAGGTGCTCGACGTGCTCGAGCCGTCGCTGTTCGTCGTACTCGGCGGGCCGATCAGCGTGTACGACGATGCGCAGTATCCGACGATCGCGCCGCTTCTTGCGCTCGTGCGCCAGCGTATCGACGCGGGGCTGCCGATCCTCGGCATCTGCCTTGGCTCGCAGTTCATCGCCCGTGCGCTCGGTGCGCGCGTCTATCCGGCTGCGCAGCACGAACTCGGCTGGGCGCCGCTGACGCTTACCGACGCCGGCCGTGCGTCGGCGCTGCGTCATCTCGATGGCGCGGCGACGTCGATGCTCCACTGGCACGGCGATACGTTCGACCTGCCGGGCGGGGCGATCCATCTCGCGTCGACGCCGGCCTGCCGCCACCAGGCATTCGCTTGGGGGCAGCACGTGCTGGCGCTGCAATGCCATCCGGAAATCCGCACCGACCGCTTCGAACCGTGGCTGATCGCGAACGCCGGCGAAATCGCGGCGACGCCCGGCATCGACGCCCGCCAGTTGCGCGCCGATACCGTGCAGCACGGCCCCGCACTCGAAACGGCCGCGCGGCGCATGTTCGCGGAGTGGCTCGACAGCGTCGGGTTGTAACTCAGCGGGCGGCCCCGCCCGCCGCGAAGATTTGGCCCGGCCTGCATCCGTTGCAGGCCGGCGCACTGCTGTACGCCACGCATTTTCCGCATGGCCGGCACGTTGCCGCCGGCGGTACCTGACCATCCGCTTACTGCCGGTTGCGCCGTCTGCACGCTTCAAGCCTGCGTGCTACGCTCGTCCGCTCTTTCCCTTTCCAGGCGAGCGGCCTCCATGACTGCGCTGTTTTCTCCGTTCACGCTGCGCGGCGTGACCCTTCCGAACCGGATCGTGATTTCCCCGATGTGCCAGTACTCGGCCGAACGCGGTGAGGCCACCGACTGGCACATGATTCACCTCGGCCATCTCGCGCTGTCGGGCGCGGGGCTGCTCTGCATCGAGGCGACGGCAGTGGAGCCCGACGGGCGCATCACGCACGGCGACCTCGGCCTCTGGGACGACGTGACCGAAGCAGCGCTGAAGCCCGTACTGGCCGCGATCCGCAAGCATTCGCCGGTTCGCATCGCGATGCAGCTGTCGCATGCGGGGCGCAAGGCATCGAGCGCCGCGCCGTGGGAGGGTGGTCAGCTGGTATCGGTTGCCGATGGCGGCTGGTTGCCGCACGGGCCGTCGGCCGTGCCGCACAAGGACGGCGAGACGCCGCCGCTCGCACTCGATGCCGCGGGCCTGAACCGGATCCGCGAAGCCTTTGCCGCGTCGGCGAAGCGTGCCGCGCGGCTCGGGATCGACGCGATCGAAGTGCATGCGGCGCACGGCTACCTGCTGCACCAGTTCCTGTCGCCGCTCGCGAACCAGCGCACCGACGAATACGGCGGCTCGCTCGAAAACCGGATGCGTTTTCCGCTCGAGATCTTCGAGATCGTGCGCGCGGCGTTTCCGGCGGACCGGCCGGTCGGCGTGCGCGTGTCCGCGACCGACTGGGTCGAAGGCGGCTGGGAGCTCGACGATACGATCGCGTTCGCGCACGAGCTGAAGCGGCGCGGTTGCGACTGGATCGACGTGTCGTCCGGCGGCGTGTCGCCGCTGCAGAAGATTCCGCTGTCGCCCGGTTACCAGGTGCCGTTCGCGCAGGCCGTGAAGCGTGCGGTCGGCATGCCGACGATGGCGGTCGGCCTGATCAACGAGCCCGAGCATGCGAACCGGCTGATCGAATCCGGCGATGCCGACTTCGTCGCGATGGCGCGCGCAATGCTGTACGACCCGCGCTGGCCGTGGCATGCGGCGGCCGCGCTCGGTGCGCAGGTGACGGCGCCGCCGCAATACTGGCGTTCGCAGCCGCGCGAGCACAAGGCGTTGTTCGGCGACATCGCATTCGGCCAGCGTTGAGCGTCCGGCGTGCAATATTGCGCGCGATGTTGAACGAAGCAATCGTGAACGTGTAGGATGCGGGTGATTCGCCGCATGCCCCGACGCGGCACCAACCGGTGCCGCGTTTTCGTTTGGTGCGACGCCGGGCCGCGATCGCGGCCGCTTCCATTCAAGTCGTCTTCACAAGGATTCGTTCGATGAGTTCACGCAGGATCGCGGTGCGCCGCTCGGGAGTACACGGCAAGGGCGTGTTCGCCGTGGCGCCGATCAAGGCCGGCGAGCGCGTAGTGGAATACAAGGGCGAGCGAATCTCGTGGAAGGAAGCGTTGCGCCGCCACCCGCACGACCCGAGCGAGCCGAACCATACGTTCTACTTCGCACTCGACGAAGGCGGCGTGATCGACGGCAAGATCGATGGCAACAGTGCGCGCTGGATCAATCATTCGTGCGCGCCGAACTGCGAAGCCGAGGAAGTCAAAGGCCGCGTGTTCATCCATGCGCTGCGCGACATCGGGCCGGAAGAGGAGCTGTTCTACGACTACGGCCTCGTGATCGACGCGAAGCTGACGAAGACGCTCAAGCGCGAATACGCGTGCCATTGCGGCGCGCCGTCGTGCCGCGGCACGCTGCTCGCGACGTCGGATGAAGGCGGGAAGAAGAAAAAGAAGAAGGACAAGAAGGACGGCAAGTCCGAGCCCAGGTCGAAAGACAAGAAGAGCAAGAAGTAACGCAGACGGCGGCGCACCATGCGCCGCCGTTGTTGTTTTGGCGGACGGTTGCCGCGTCGCGATCGTCCTTCCTGCCTCCCGTATCCGGCGCGCGGCCTGCCCGGCGGACCGGCGGTTGCCCGCCGCGAATCGTTCAGCCCAAGCTCAGTGCGTCGACGCCGCGGCCGGCGTTTCGCTGGCCGGCTTCTCCGTATGCGCGGCGAGCGGCACCCGCACCACGAAGCGCGACCCCCCCTCCGACGCATCCTCGTACGACACGGTGCCGCCATGCATCGCGATGATGTCGTGCACGATCGCCAGGCCCAGCCCGGCACCCGTCTCGACGCCGTTGCCGCTTTGCGCGTCGCCGCGGAAGAAGCGCTTGAACAGGTCGGCCTGCTGGTTCGCGGGCACGCCTGGGCCGTTGTCCTCGACGACGATCTCGGCGGCCGGCTGGCCGTCTTCGAGCGCGCCGCGCGCAACGTTCACCGTGATCCGTGCGCCGTCCGGCCGTGCGAGCGGCACGTATTTCAACGCATTGTCGAGCAGGTTCGCGATCACCTCGCGCAGCAGCACGGGGTTGCCGCGCACGGTCAGCTTTTCGTCGTCGTCCGCGCCGTCGGTGCGCTGGAAGCCGAGGTCGACATGCGACGCGAGCGCGCGCGGCACCCATTCGGCACCGGTCTCGAACGCCATCGCCGCAAGGTCGACGTCGACGAAGCGTGCGGCCTGTTCGCCCGGCTCCGCACGGGCAAGCGACAGCAGCTGGTTCGACAGCCGCACCGCGCGGTCGGCGGCCGCGCGCAGCTCGCGCACCGCGGCGAAGGTCTGGTGCGGATCGCGCGCGACGGCGGCCTGTTCGGCGTGCAGCTTCACGGCCGTGAGCGGCGTGCGCAGCTGGTGCGCGGCATCGGCGATGAACTTGCGCTGCGCGTCGAGCGCGGTCTTCAGGCGGCCGAGCAGCGCGTTCATCGCGCTCGTCAGCGGCCGGATCTCAAGCGGCACGTCGGTTTCGTCGACCGGTTCCAGCGACGTGTGGGTCTGCCGGTTCAGCGAATCGGCGAGATGCGTGAGCGGGCCGAGCTGCTGGTTCACGACGCGCCACACGATGCCCCAGCCCGCGAGCAGCAGCAGCAGCAGCGGCATCATGATCGCGACGAGGAATTCGGCCGCGATCCGGTAGCGGTGCCGCACCGGCTGCGCGACTTCGACGACCATCGGCTTGCCGCCCTCGACGTCGTCGACGCGCACCTGCGCGACGCGCACCGCGCGGTTGTCGTACTCGGCCTCGAACACGTACGCGTGATGCATGCGGCGGACGTTGATGCCCTGCAGCGGCAGTTTCGGATCGCCGGCGAGTTCCTGTTCGCCGTCGCTGATCCGGTAGATCAGCGCTTCGGCGGGATCGGAGAACATCGCCTGCGCGAGCGGCGGCACCGTGAACGGCGCGTCGGGGCCGGCGATCTGGATCTGTTTGGAGATGGCGGTGGCGAGATCGGCGAGCGAGCGGTCGATCACGTGCTGCGTGTATTGCCACGCGAGCCAGTAGGCGATCAGGCCGCTCATCAGCGCGAGCATCGACAGCGGGGCGGCGAGGCGCCGGAGCAGCGAGCGGCGCAGGCTGGTGGTCACAGCCGGATCAGGAGACATTTCGACGGGCAAATGGATAAGCGCCGCTCACGGGGAGCGGCGCGGTCGTACGCCGGGCGGCGAAACGGAGCGGGGCGCGCACGCCGGCGGCACGCGGCCGGCCGGCGCGTGGCCCGGCTCAGACGCTCGCGGTCTGGCGGATTTCCTGCAGCAGGTAGCCGAAGCCGCGCACCGTGACGATTTCGACACGGCACTGCTCGAGTTTCTTGCGCACCCGGTGCACGTAGACTTCGATCGCGGTGTCGCCGAGATCGCCGCCGAAGTGCGTGAGGTGATCCTGCAGCTGGGCCTTGCTGACGACGCGGCCGTGACGCAGCAGCAGCATTTCGAGCACCGCGAATTCGCGCGGCGACAGTTCGAGCGGCTTGTCGTCGTTGAAGATGCGGCGGTCGACGCCCGACAGGCGGACGCCGCCGAGCGACACTTCCGGACGCGGCATGTCGCTGTGCGGGCCGCTGCGGCGCATCACCGCGCGGATGCGTGCTTCGAGCTCGGCCGGCTCGAACGGCTTGAGCATGTAGTCGTCGGCGCCCGAGTTCAGGCCCTGGATCCGGTCGTTCAGCTCGTCGCGTGCGGTCAGCACGATCACGGGCGTGTGGCGGTTGGTCTGGCGGAAGCGCGTGAGCAGCGTCATCCCGTCGATGCCCGGCAGGCCGAGGTCGAGGATCACGAGTTCGTGGCGGTTCTGTGCCAGCGCCTGTTCGGCAAAAATGCCGTCATGCACCATGTCGACGGTGAAGCCAGCCTGCTCGAGGCTGCTCTGGATACCGCGTGCGATGGGGCGGTCGTCTTCGATCAGAAGGAGTCGCATGAAGTTCGCTCAAGTACAATGGGTTGGCGGTTCAGGCACGCGGACAGCACGACGCCGTTTCCACAGGGGCGCCGCTTCGCCTGACATCAAGCATGGCGGCCAGCGAACGATTAAATCCAATCATGTCCGATATTTCGATCCACGACCTAGAAGCCGCGATCAATTTCTGGCGCGCCCGCTCGCCGTCGAGCGGCGACGAACTCAAACTCTGCGAAGAGGCCAGCGCGCTCTCCAAGCCGTATGCGCTGCTGATTGTACAGCGCGAAGGCGCGCTGCAACTGGAAGGTTTGGACCCCAAGGCGCGGAAAGCGTACGAGACTTACGTGCGCCTTAAGGATGGCTTGGAAAGCTGAAGGCTTTCGCTCACTACATCCTAGAAAACGTTCATCGAAATGAAAAGTTGACGCGCCGCGCATCGAAAGATGCGCGGCGGTAGAGGCGGGACTCAGGCGGCCGGTTGCGCGTGTGCGCCGGCGCGGTCGATGAACAGCGCGAGTTCGATGTCGCGTTCGGTCAGGCCGTCGGCGTCGTGGGTCGACAGCGTGACGTCGACGCGGTTGTACACGTTGAACCATTCCGGATGGTGGTTCATTTCCTGCGCCTTGATCGCGACGCGCGTCATGAAGCCGAAGGCTTCGTTGAAATCGGCGAACCGCAGGCTGCGCTGGATTGCGTCGCGGCCCGGCACGGCCGTCCAGAGCGGCAGGCCTTCGAGCCGGGTCTTGCGTTCTTCTGATGTGAGCTTGTGGATCATCTTGCACCTCTCGTTCGGTAACGGCGCCCGCGCACGGCTGCGCCGCGCGGCGAAGCCGGCACCGTTCATTGTTTCATAGTTGCGGAAAGGGTGACCGGCGGCGGGCGGCCGGCTGCGGCACCCGGCATGTCACGCGTCGGCGTCGGCGGGCCAGCCTTCGCCCGTGCCGCGATGCAGCACGCGATCGGTATCCAGCACCGCGCCGGCCGCGAATTCGGGCAGCGCCGCGAGCCGGTCGGCCAGTGCACGGCCGTCGACGTCGGCGAGCGCGAACAGCTGCGCGAAATCGTCGATCACGAAGTAGGTCTTCTGGAACGTGTCGATCCGGTACTTCGTGCGCATCACGCGCTCGAGGTCGAAACCGAGCCGGTTCGGCGCCGCGCTTTCGAGGCTGTACAGGCTCTCGCCCTTGCTCGACACGATTCCGGCGCCATAGATCGACAGCCCGTTGGTGCCGCGCGGGTCGCGGATCAGTCCGAATTCCACCGTATACCAGTAGAGCCGTGCGAGTCGCGCCAGCGCGGCTTCGTCGTCGGCGACCGCGAGCGCGGTGCGGCCGTACGCCTGCATGTAGTCGGCGAACACCGGGTCGATCAGCAGCGGCACGTGGCCGAACAGGTCGTGGAAGCAGTCGGGTTCCTGCAGGTAGTCGAGCTGGTCGGGGCGGCGCATCCACCAGGTGACCGGGAAACGCCGGTTCGCGAGGTGCTCGAAGAACACGCGATCGGGCACAAGGCCCGGCACCGCGACGATCTCCCAGCCGGTCGCGGGTTTCAGCTGGCGGTTCACGTCGGCGAACGACGGCACGCGGTCGGCCGGCAGGTCGATCTTGCCGAGGCCCGCGACGAACGCGTCGCAGGCACGCCCGCGCAGCAGCGCCGACTGGCGCGCATAGAGCTGCTTCCACACCGCGTGGTCGACCTGGCCGTAGCGCTGCAGCGGCTGGTCGATGGTGAAATCTGCGCGGGTTTCGAGGCCCGCGTCGAACTGCTCCTGCAGTTTCGCGGTGACGACGGTGGACATGATGAGGCTCTGCACGCTGTGGTTGGGAACCATGCAAGTGTAGAGCGGGCGGCGCGCGGAATGGGCGCATAGTTGGCGCTGATTCGCCTGTTGATGCGATAATTGCGCATCAAATTACGAATCAATGCGGAGAATGCTCATGCTGGAACTCGATCATTTCGATCTCGCGCTGCTGGACGTGTTGCAGCGCTTTGGTCGCGCGACGCATCAGCAGCTCGGCGAGGAGGTGCCGCTGTCGCCGTCGCAGATCGGCCGGCGGCTGCAGCGGCTCGAGGCGGCTGGCGTGATCGAAGGCTACCGCGTGATGCTGCGCCCGGAGAAGCTCGGGCTCGGCGTCACCGCGTTCACGAGCCTGAAGCTCAAGCACCACGGCGATTCGATCATCGAGCAGTTCCAGCAGCAGATCGACGTGCTGCCCGAGGTGCTCGAATGCCATGCGGTGGTGGGCGATGCCGACTACCTGTTGCGGATCGTCGCGCCGGACCTGAACGCGCTGTCGCAGTTCGTGATGAAGAAGCTGATGCGCGTGCCGGGCGTCGACAGCGTGCGCTCGAACATCGTGCTGACGACCTTCAAGCGCAACGGCGCGCTGCCGCTCGCGCATCTGGCGCCCGGCGCCGCATAAAGCAGTGACGGGGCGGCGGCCGCGCTGAAGGCGGCACGCGCTGCGCGGCCGCCGCCGGTGGGGCCGGATCAGGCCGCTTCGTGTTGCGTGTCGGCGTTCAGCAGGTCGACATACGCGACCGCGACGAGATCGTCCTGCGCCACGCCGAGCTTCGCGAACACGTCGTGCGCTTCGGCTTCGCCGCCGGCTTCGTCGTCGTCAGGGCCGAGCACGACTTCCAGTTCGATGAAGTCGCCGAGGCCGTCGACGCGGTCGAGATGGATGCGCGTGCGGCCCGCGAGGTACACGTGCCGTTCCTTCGTCACGATCCCGCGCGTGGTCAGCGCGGTCGCGAGCAGCGCGTGCATCGCGTCGGGGTTCGTCACGGGGCTGCGCGTGTAGTACGACGCCTTCGGGCCGTCGCGGTCGTCACGCTGATAGAAGATCAGTTCGGCCGGCGTGCCGTCCTCGAAGCGGCGCAGCTTCAGCCGGCCGCGCGGCACGTCGTAGAAGAAATCCTGCTGGCGGTAGAACAGCGGCGCTTCGGTCGCGAGCTTGGCAGCCTGTTCGCGCAGCCGGTCGAATTCGCGGGCGCGGGCTTTGATCTCGATGTTGCGGGCCATGCGGGTCTCCTTCAATCGGGGTCTCGCGGTGTGCGAACGCACAATCTAGCAAAAACGCGGAGACGGTGGCGTGACGGCCGGTGTGGCGCGATGACGCGTCCGCATGCGAACGCCGCGTCATCAGCGCCGCTCATATCGCCCACTGCGTCTCGATCAGCCGCAGCGCGGCCGCGATCGCCGGCTCGTCGCGGCGCTCGGCGAGCGTCACGAACGTCAGTTCGGTCGGCACCGTCACACGTTCGACGATCGTCAGTGCATGCGCGTGCGCTTCGGCCAGCGCGGTCGAGTCGCGCGCGAGCGTCAATCCGATCCCCGATTTGACGAGGTCGAGCATCGACTGCTCCTGGTCGACCTCGGCGACCTTCACGGGTTGCGCGCCGGCGTCCGCGAAACGCCGCGACAGCAGCCGGTGGTGCGCGGACGCCGGCGGCGTCCAGATCCACGGCAGCGCGGCGAGCGCGCGCCAGTCGTGCGCGCGCTGCACGCGCTCCTTCCAGCCGGCCGGCGCGAGCACGCGGTACTGGAAATGCGTGAGCGTGACGGTGTGGAACAGCGCGCCGTCGAGCGGATCGTCCTCACCCGGCCGGCCGATGTAGTAGCCGACGTCGAGCGCCTGCGCGCGCACCTGTTCGATCACCCAGCCCGACATTCCGTGCCGCAGCGCCGTCTCGATCTGCGGGTGGGTTTCGACCAGCGCGCGCAGGAAGCCGCCGAGCCGCAGGAAGCCCGGATCGAGGATCGTGCCGATCCGCAGCCGGCCGCGCACCTCGTGCCGCAGCGCAGCAGCGGCGCGCTGCACGTCGGCAGCTGCGGCGAGCGCGCGCTCCGCATGCGGCAGCAGCGTCTGGCCGTCGCGCGTGAGCGCGAGCCCGCGCGACGTGCGCGTGAACAGCGTGACGCCGAGCGTTTCCTGCAGATGCTTGATCTGCAGGCTGACGGCCGGCTGCGTCAGGTGCAGCTGCGCGGCGGCGCGCGTCAGGTTGCCTTCGCGCGCGACCGTCGCGAAGGCGCGGAGCAGGGTGAGATCCATCGTCGTGATATGAGCGCAGCTTATAACGCAGTTCAGCATAACTCATTGGATCGGCGGCCGGCTGCGGGAGTACGCTTCCTCGGGTCGTGGCGCGCGCGGCCGCCAGCGCGGCCCGCGACGCACTATGCTGAAAATGCGCGCGGCATCGCGCCGCGCGGCGCACAACAAGGAAGAAGGGGACACGCCGTGAGTACTCAACGTACGCTCGAAGGCGAATTCGATTACGTGATCGTCGGCGCAGGCACCGCGGGCTGCGTGCTCGCGAACCGCCTGACCGAGGATCCCGACATCCGCGTCCTGCTGCTCGAAGCGGGCGGCAAGGACGACTATCACTGGATCCATATCCCGGTCGGCTATCTGTATTGCATCGGCAACCCGCGCACCGACTGGCTGTACAAGACGCAACCCGAAGCGGCGCTCAACGGCCGCGCGCTGTCGTATCCGCGCGGCCGCGTGCTCGGCGGCTGCTCGTCGATCAACGGGATGATCTACATGCGCGGCCAGCGGGAGGATTACGACAGCTGGGCGGATGCCACCGGCGACGCCGGCTGGTCGTGGGACAGCGTGCTGCCGATCTTCAAGCGCAGCGAGGATCACCATGCGGGCGCGAGCGACGCGCACGGCGCGGGCGGCTACTGGCGCGTCGAGAAGCAGCGGCTGCGCTGGGAGATCCTCGAATCGTTCGCGCAGGCAGCGCAGCAGACAGGCATTCCCGCCACCGACGATTTCAACCGCGGCGACAATACCGGGGTCGGCTATTTCGAGGTGAACCAGAAGCGTGGCGTGCGCTGGAATACGTCGAAGGCGTTCCTGCGGCCCGCGATGGCGCGGCCGAACCTGACCGTGATCACCGGCGCGCAGGCGCAGCGCGTGATCTTCGAAGGGCGCCGTGCCGTCGGCGTCGAGTATCACGGCGGCGGCACCGATTACGTCGCGCGGGCGCGCTCGGAAGTGCTGCTGACGTCCGGCGCGGTGAATTCGCCGCAGCTGCTCGAACTGTCGGGAATCGGCGACGGCCGGCGGCTGCAGGCGCTCGGCATCGACGTCGTGCAGGATCTGCCGGGCGTCGGCGAAAACCTGCAGGATCACCTGCAGTTGCGGATGGCGTATCGCGTCGAAGGCGTGCGCACGCTCAACACGCTGTCCGCGCACTGGTGGGGCAAGCTGATGATCGGCGCCGAATATGCGTTGCTGCAACGCGGGCCGATGTCGATGGCGCCGTCGCAGCTCGGCGCATTCGCGAAATCCGATCCGGACGATCCCGCGCTCACGCGCCCCGATCTCGAATACCACGTGCAGCCGCTGTCGCTCGAACGCTTCGGCGAGCCGCTGCACAGCTTCAATGCATTTACGGCGTCGGTGTGCCATCTGCGGCCGACATCGCGCGGCAGCGTGCACGTCACGAGCGCCGATCCGGGCATCGCGCCGGCGATCGCGCCGAACTATCTGTCGACCGACCACGATCGGCATGTCGCCGCGAACGCGCTGCGCCTGACGCGCCGGATCGCGTCCGCGCCGGCGCTCGCGCGCTATCGTCCCGCGGAAATCCTGCCGGGTACGCAATATCGCAGCGAGGCCGAGCTGATCGAGGCGGCCGGCGCGGTCGGCACGACGATCTTCCACCCGGTCGGCACCTGCCGGATGGGGCGTGCCGACGACGAACGCGCGGTGGTCGACAGCCGGTTGCGCGTACGCGGCATCGCCGGGCTGCGGATCGTCGATGCATCGGTGATGCCGTTCATTACATCGGGCAACACCAATTCGCCGACGCTGATGATTGCCGAGCGCGCGAGCGACATGATCCGCGCCGATCGCCGCGCGGCGCGCGAAGCGACCCCGGTGCGAACCGACGCTGCGGTGACGGTTGCGTGACGGCACGCTGACACGCGCGACAGCGGGCCGTCATGAAAGCGCCCGCTGATTCGCTATGCGAAACAAGCTGTCGTCGCGTTTGTTCGAACGGCACGATCCATGCAGGCCGCGCAGTCGCGCGGCTTTTTTCATCGCGTGCGTGCCGGGCATGCAGGAAGGTCAACGCGCGATGATGCACGTGTCAAAAAAACAGCGCGAAAAATCGTGCTCAGCCGCGTGCGATATAGCGGTCGGCCCTATAAGTGCAAATCCCGATGATTGCACTGCACCAACGGCGCGACAATGTTGCGCAATGTGCATACGCGTCGGCGCGGGAGACCAACCCTCGAGGCGTAACACGGCGCCCGGGGGCAGCCCGCTGATCCGCTGACCTGTTCGCGGTCGCTCGCGCCAGGCTTCCCGGTGCTTCGCCTGACTTCGTACGGAAGGGAACATGATTCTCGGCGACACGATTCTGGAAACACGCGGACTGACAAAAGAATTCAGGGGCTTCACCGCCGTGAACGGCGTCAACCTGCGTGTGCGCCGCGGCGCGATTCATGCGCTGATCGGGCCGAACGGCGCGGGCAAGACCACCTGCTTCAACCTCCTCACCAAGTTCCTGACGCCGACGGCCGGCCAGATCGTCTTCAACGGCATCGACATCACCGACGAGCGGCCCGCGCAGGTTGCGCGGCGCGGCATCATCCGTTCGTTCCAGATCTCGGCCGTGTTCCCGCACCTGACCGCGCTGCAGAACGTGCGCATCGGCCTGCAGCGCGCGCTCGGCACGGAATTCCATTTCTGGCGCAGCGAACGCACGCTGAAACGGCTCGACGATCGCGCGATGGATCTGCTCACGCAGGTCGGCCTCACCGATTTCGCGCACGTGCCGACCGTCGAACTGGCATACGGCCGCAAGCGTGCGCTCGAGATCGCGACGACGCTCGCGATGGAACCCGAACTGATGCTGCTCGACGAGCCCACGCAGGGGATGGGCCACGAGGACGTCGACCGTGTGACCGCACTGATCAAGAAGGTCGCGAGCGGCCGCACGATCCTGATGGTGGAGCACAACATGAACGTGATCGCGGGCATCTCCGACACGATCACCGTCCTGCAACGCGGCGAGGTGCTGGCCGAAGGCTCGTATGCGGAGGTGTCGAAGAATCCGCTCGTCATCGAGGCCTACATGGGCAGTGCCGACGCGGCGCTCGCGGGGGCGCACGCATGAAGCACAGCGAACGGGAGGAACGCGAATTGAGCGGCGTCGAGAGCGGTACGCCCGCGCTGGAGATCACGGGCCTGGAGGCCTGGTACGGGGAATCCCACATATTGCACGGTGTCGACCTGACGGTGCATCGCGGCGAGGTCGTCACGCTGCTCGGCCGCAACGGCGCGGGCCGCACGACGACGCTGCGCGCGATCATGGGCCTCACGGGCCGCCGCAGCGGGTCGATCAAGGTCGCGGGCAACGAGACGATCGGCCTCGCGACGCACCGCATCGCACATTTCGGCATCGGTTACTGCCCGGAGGAGCGCGGGATCTTCTCGAGCCTGTCGTGCGAGGAGAACCTGATGCTGCCGCCGCTGATCGGGCCGCGCGAGCATGCGATGTCGCTCGACGAGATCTACGCGATGTTCCCGAACCTCGCGTCGCGCCGGCAGAGCCAGGGCACGCGGCTGTCCGGCGGTGAGCAGCAAATGCTCGCGGTCGCGCGGATTTTGCGCACCGGCGCGAACCTGCTGCTGCTCGACGAGATTTCCGAAGGCCTCGCACCGGTGATCGTGCAGTCGCTTGCACGGATGATCGTCGCGCTGAAGGCGCGCGGCTACACGATCGTGATGGTCGAACAGAATTTCCGCTTCGCCGCGCCGCTCGCCGACCGCTTCTACGTGATGGAGCACGGCAGCATCGTCGAGCATTTTCAGGCGGCCGAACTGGAAAGCAAGATGCCGACCCTGCACGACCTGCTTGGGGTGTGACGCCGCCCCGTTTCCCTAGCCGCTAGCCGTGGCGGCCCTCGAACAACCACAACGCATCAGAACAACAGGAGACGTCAATGAAAATGAAGACCCTCGCACAGGCCTGTCTCGCGCTCGCGACCGCCGCGCTCACCGCCGGCGCCGCACACGCGGCGGATACCGTGAAGATCGGCTTCATCACCGACATGTCGGGGCTTTACGCGGACATCGACGGGCAGGGCGGTCTCGAGGCTATCCGCATGGCGGTCGCCGATTTCGGCGGCAAGGTGCTCGGCAAGCCGATCGAGGTCGTCTACGCCGATCACCAGAACAAGGCCGACATCGCCGCATCGAAGGCGCGCGAATGGATGGACCGCGGCGGGCTCGACCTGCTGGTCGGCGGCACGAATTCGGCCACCGCGCTGTCGATGAACCAGGTCGCGGCCGAGAAGAAGAAGGTCTACATCAACATCGGCGCGGGCGCCGACACGCTGACCAACGAGCAGTGCACGCCGTACACGGTCCACTACGCGTACGACACGATGGCGCTCGCGAAGGGCACCGGTTCGGCGGTGGTCAAGCAGGGCGGCAAGTCGTGGTTCTTCCTGACGGCCGACTACGCGTTCGGCAAGGCGCTCGAGAAGAACACGTCGGATGTCGTGAAGGCGAACGGCGGCCAGGTGCTCGGCGCGGTGCGCCACCCGCTGTCCGCGTCGGATTTCTCGTCGTTCCTGCTGCAGGCGCAGGCGTCGAAGGCGCAGATCCTCGGCCTCGCGAACGCGGGCGGCGACACGATCAACTCGATCAAGGCCGCGAAGGAATTCGGCATCACGAAGACGATGAAGCTCGCCGCGCTGCTGATGTTCATCGACGACGTGCACAGCCTCGGCCTCGAGACGACGCAGGGCCTCGTGCTGACCGACAGCTGGTACTGGAACCGCGACGCCGCATCGCGCCAGTGGGCGCAGCGCTACTTCGGCAAGATGAAGAAGATGCCGTCGAGCCTGCAGGCGGCCGACTACTCGTCGGTGACGACCTACCTGAAGGCCGTGCAGGCCGCCGGGACGACCGACTCCGACAAGGTGATGGCCGAGCTGAAGAAGATCAAGATCAACGACTTCTACGCGAAGGGCTACATCCGCCAGGACGGCAGCATGATCCACGACATGTACCTGATGGAAGTGAAGAAGCCGTCGGAATCGAAGGAGCCGTGGGACTACTACAAGGTGCTCGCGACGATTCCGGGCGAACAGGCGTTCGGGACCAAGCAGGAATCGCGCTGCGCGGCCTGGAAGTAAGCAGGGCGTAGCGGCGCGCACGGGCGCGCCGCTCGGTGGCGGCTGCAGCGATGTGCCCGCTGCGCCGCCCGCGCGTGCAACGCGAAAAAGTTGCGCGCGCAACGAAACTCATTCTGACGGCTAAGTCGATGGAAATCTTTGGCATTCCGTTGCCGGCGATGCTGAGCCAGTTGCTGCTCGGGCTCGTCAACGGCTCGTTCTACGCGATCCTGAGTCTCGGGCTCGCGGTGATCTTCGGGCTGCTCAACGTGATCAACTTCGCGCACGGCGCGCTGTTCATGCTGGGTGCGATGCTCGCGTGGATGGGCCTGTCGTACTTCGGGCTCCCGTACTGGGCGATGCTCGTGCTGGCACCGCTGGTGGTCGGCGCGTTCGGGATCGCGATCGAGCGCTCGATGCTGCGCTGGCTGTACAAGCTCGATCACCTGTACGGGCTGCTGCTCACGTTCGGCCTCACGCTGGTCGTCGAAGGCGTGTTCCGGTCGATCTACGGATCGTCGGGCCAGCCGTACGACGTGCCGTCGCAGCTGTCCGGCGCGACCAACCTCGGCTTCATGTTCCTGCCGAACTATCGCGCGTGGGTCGTCGTCGCATCGCTCGCGGTGTGTCTCGTGACGTGGTTCGTGATCGAGAAGACGCGCCTCGGCGCGTACCTGCGGGCGGGCACCGAGAATCCGAAACTCGTCGAGGCGTTCGGCGTGAACGTGCCGATGATGATCACGCTCACCTATGGCTTCGGTGTCGCGCTCGCCGCGTTCGCGGGCGTGCTGGCCGCGCCGGTGATCCAGGTGTCGCCGCTGATGGGCCAGCCGATGATCATCACCGTGTTCGCGGTGGTCGTGATCGGCGGGATGGGCTCGATCCTCGGCTCGATCGTCACGGGCCTGCTGCTCGGCGTGATCGAGGGCTTCACGCGCGTGTTCTATCCCGAAGCGTCGGCGACCGTCGTGTTCGTGATCATGGCGATCGTGCTGCTGTTCCGCCCGGCGGGCCTCTTCGGCAAGGAAAAATGATGCAGAGAAAAGTGCTCTACGGCGTGCTGCTCGCCGCACTGCTCGCCGCGCCGTTCATCGGTGCGTATCCGGTGTTCGTGATGAAGGTGCTGACGTTCGCGCTGTTCGCAGCTGCGTTCAACCTGCTGATCGGCTATACGGGGCTGCTGTCGTTCGGCCATGCGATGTTCCTCGCGACGGCCGGTTATGCGACCGGCTATTCGATGCAGACGCTCGGTTTCACGCCGGAACTCGGCGTGCTGGCCGGCACCGTCGCCGCGACGCTGCTCGGGCTCGTCGTCGGGCTGTTCGCGATCCGCCGGCAGGGCATCTACTTCGCGATGATCACGCTCGCGTTCGCGCAGATGGTCTACTTCATCTATCTGCAGGCACCGTTCACGCACGGCGAGGACGGCTTGCAGGGCGTGCCGCGCGGCCACCTGTTCGGGCTGCTGGACCTGTCGAACGACGTCGCGCTGTACTACGTCGTGCTCGCCGTGGTCGTCGCCGCATGCGCGTTCATCGTGCGGGTCGTCCATTCGCCGTTCGGCCAGGTGCTCGTCGCGATCAAGGAGAACGAAGCGCGCGCCATTTCGCTCGGCTACGACACCGACCGCTTCAAGCTGCTCGCGTTCATCCTGTCGGCCGGGCTCGCGGGGCTGGCCGGCTCGCTGAAGGTGCTCGTGCTCGGCTTCGAGACGCTGTCGGATGCGTACTGGACGATGTCGGGCCTCGTCGTGCTGATGACGCTGGTCGGCGGGATGGGCACGCTGTTCGGGCCGCTGCTGGGCGCGGCGCTGATCGTCGCGCTGGAAGACCGGCTCGGCGACATCGGCGAATGGCTCGCGTCGACGACGGGCGTCGCGTGGTTCCATTCGCTCGGCGAATCGGCGACGATCGTCACCGGGCTGATCTTCATCGCCTGCGTGCTTGCGTTCCGGCGCGGCATAGTCGGCGAGATGGTTGCGCGGATCAAGCCGCTCAGGGCGTCCTGAATGCGTGCAGCGCGCGTCACCGGGCGTTGATGCGAAGCACCATCCGGCATGCTCCGGAAGGGCGTCGCAGCGGGCTCGGGCCGGCGCCGCGCGGCCGGCTGGTGCCCCATTTTCGTGCGGCGATGCACCATAGGGGTAAATGCTAAGTTGTCGCAGTATGAAAGGTCCTTTAATCTTCGTCCTAGTTCTGATGCACCGCGAAACGAATTTGCAGGTGGAGAACGAGGAGACAATCGAGGCACAAAGTGCCCGGACCCCAAAGCGCTGTTGGACGGAATCCAACAGCGCTTTTTCATTTGCGTGCACGGATTGCCACCGATGGTGCATCGGCCGGCGCGATCATCCTGTCGCGCCTGCATTCGCACCGCCTCTCTTCCGCGCTTCGCGTCGTCCCTCCGTTTTTCCTGTTCCCGTGATTCGTTTGCAGACGGCGCGCCATTGCGCACGCGCTGTCCGGGCTTACCCGGTTGGCGTGCGCGAAACGCGTCCGTTACACTCAGCTTTCGCCGACCGCGCGGTCGGGAAAACGGTCGGCAGTTCTCCTACAAGCAGAATGCAGAAGAGGGAGTGCGGTTGGATGAGCAGCGCAGGACGATGGTTCGGGGCAGGAGGGGCGGCTGGCGCCGCTCGTTCGTCGCGAGGTGCGGGACAGGTCTTCGCGGCTTTCCCGAGCCGTTCTGCGGCCTGTATGCGCGTTGCGACGCCATCGCGGGTCGTTGCGCTTGCATCCGTATCCGCATCCTCATGACCCGCCGGTTTTCCGACGTTTCACCGTTCGCCGGCCCGGCCCCGTCCGGCCGGATCGGCATGCCTTCCCGCCATCGTTGCGCCCGCATCGATCTCCCGCACGATCCTGCATTTCTTCGCCTGCTTCATCCTGACGACACCGCTGTTGCGCATCGTGACGGTCGAACGACCGTTTCGGCCGGCATGCGGTGCATGGGTGCGGCGTTTCACGGGAAAACGAGCATGGGCGCGGCTGGGCGAGATAATTAAGATATTAACTTGTTTGGAGACCGGGAGCCGCCCGAGCGACCCGTGGCTTTTTCGAGCAGCGTTTGGAGACAACGTAAATGAAGATGAATCGATGGATGGAGGCCGTGCTTGCCGCGGGCCTCGTGTGCGCGGCGGCAACGGCGTCGGCGCAGGTGAAGATCGGCGTGACGCTATCGGCCACCGGGCCGGCCGCGTCGCTCGGGATTCCGGAAAAGAACACGATCGCGCTGC
Source organism: Burkholderia cepacia complex sp. TUM26381 (assembly GCF_057439935.1). NCBI lineage: Bacteria > Pseudomonadati > Pseudomonadota > Betaproteobacteria > Burkholderiales > Burkholderiaceae > Burkholderia > Burkholderia cepacia complex sp. TUM26381. Next base: position 90,957 of record NZ_CM172006.1, read on the forward strand.
TGCCGAAGGAAATCGCGGGCAAGAGCGTCCAGTACATCGTGCTGGATGACGCCTCCGACACGAGCCGCGCGGTGCAGAACGTGCGCAAGCTGATCGACGAGGACCACGTCGACGCGATCATCGGCTCGTCCGTCACGCCGAACTCGCTCGCGATGCTCGACCCGGTATCGCAGGGCAAGACGCCGACGATCTCGCTCGCGGCGAGCGCGCAGATCATCGCGCCGATGGACGCGAAGCGTGCGTGGATGTTCAAGGTGCCGCAGAACGACCAGCTGATGGCCGACGCGATCGCCGGCTACATGGCGAAGCACGGCGTGAAGACGGTCGGCTTCATCGGGTTCGCGGATGCGTACGGCGACAGCTGGTACAACACGTTCAACGCGGCGGCCGCGAAGAACGGCCTGAAGGTCGTGTCGAACGAGCGTTTCAACCGCACCGACGCGTCGGTGATGGGGCAGGTGCTGAAGCTGATGGGCTCGAACCCGGATGCGGTGCTGATCGCGGGCTCCGGCACGCCGGCGGCGCTGCCGGCGAAGACGCTGAAGGAGCGCGGCTACAAGGGCAAGGTGTACCAGACGCACGGCGTCGCGAACAACGACTTCCTGCGCGTGTGCGGCAAGGATTGCGAAGGCGAGATCCTGCCGGCCGGCCCGGTGCTCGTGACCGACCAGCTGCCCGATTCGAACCCGGTGAAGAAGCCGGCGCTCGGCTACAAGGCTGCGTACGAGAAGGCCTACGGCGCGGGTTCGCTGGCGACGTTCGGCGGCCATGCGTGGGATGCGGGGCTGTTGCTGCAGCGCGCGATTCCGGAAGCGCTGAAGAAGGGCCAGCCGGGCACCGAGGCGTTCCGCGAGGCGCTGCGCGCGTCGATCGAAAGCGTGAAGGACCTGCCCGTGTCGCACGGCGTGATCAACATGACGGCGACCGATCACAACGGCTTCGATACGCGTGCACGCGTGATGGTGCAGATCGTCGACGGCAAGTGGAAGCTGCAGGCCGAGTAAGCACCACGTGAAACCGGCGTGCGCGGCGCGAACGGTGCCGTGCCCGCCGGCGGCAGGGCGCCGGGCCTGACAGGCCGCGCCCGTGCCGCCTGGAACCAGCGGGGCCCGCCGCGTGGCGCCTGACGCGCCTGTCGTGTCGTCCGCGCCCCGGCCGTTCCCGTCTTTCGTTTCTCCGCAGCATTCTCGATACACGAAACGTATGGATCTCTCGATTGCGGCGATCCTCGCGCAAGACGGCATCACGACCGGCGCCATTTATGCATTGCTGTCTCTGGCGCTCGTGCTGGTGTTTTCCGTCACGCGGGTGATCTTCATTCCCCAGGGCGAATTCGTCGCCTACGGTGCGCTGACGCTTGCCGCGTTACAGGCGCAAAAATTTCCCGCCACCTGCTGGCTGCTGTTCGTGATGGGCATCGCGTGTTTCCTGCTCGAAGTCGGCGGCCTGATCCGGCATCGCGAACGCCGCCATCAGCTCGGCCGCACGCTCGCGACGCTCGGCAGCCGCTACATCCTGCTGCCGCTCGCGGTGTTCGCGATCACGCGCAGCTTTGCCGCGCAGCCGATGCCGATGCTCGCGCAGATCGCACTGACGCTCGCGATCGTCGTGCCGATGGGGCCGTTCGTCTACCGGCTCGTGTACCAGCCGATCGCCGAAGGCACGACGCTGCTGCTGCTGATCGTGTCGGTCGCCGTCCACTTCGCAATGGTCGGCCTCGGGCTCGTGATGTTCGGCGCGGAAGGCTCGCGCACCAACGGCTTCTCGGATGCGTCGATCGCAATCGGCAGCATGACGGTGTCGGTGCAGAGCATCCTGGTCGTCGTCACGGCGCTCGTGCTGATCGGTGCGCTCTACGTGTACTTCGGCCGCACGATCGCCGGCAAGGCGCTGCGCGCGACGTCGGTGAACCGGCTCGGCGCGCGGCTCGTGGGCATCGGCACGACGGAAGCGGGGCGGCTCGCGTTCACGTTCGCGGCGGGGCTCGGCGTGCTGTCCGGGATCCTCGTCGGCCCGCTGACGACGATCTACTACGACTCGGGTTTCCTGATCGGCCTGAAGGGCTTCGTCGGCGCGATCATCGGCGGGCTCGTCAGCTATCCGCTCGCGGCCGCCGGCTCGCTGCTGGTCGGTGTGCTCGAATCGTATTCGTCGTTCTGGGCGAGTGCCTACAAGGAGGTGATCGTGTTCACGCTGATCATTCCGGTGCTGCTGTGGCGGAGCTTCGTGACGCCGCATGCGGAAGAGGAAGAGGAGTGACGCGATGAAGACGATGGTACGCAACAAGACCTTCTGGGTGTTTCTCGTGGTGCTGTTCGCGTTGCCGGTACTGCCCGGCGCGCTGCAGGTGCCCGAGTACTGGATCACGCTGCTGAACTACATCGGCCTCTATGCGATCGTCGCGATCGGGCTCGTGCTGCTGACGGGCGTCGGCGGGATGACGAGCTTCGGGCAGGCCGCGTTCGTCGGTATCGGCGCGTATGCAACCGCGTTCCTGACGACGCGCTATGGCGTGTCGCCGTGGCTCGCGCTGATCGTCGGCGTCGTGCTGACGGCGCTCGTCGCGCTCGTGCTGGGCGCGGTCACGATGCGGCTGTCCGGGCACTTCCTGCCGCTCGGCACGATCGCGTGGGGCCTCGCGTTGTTCTACCTGTTCGGCAACCTCGAACTGCTCGGCAAGTACGACGGGATCAACGGGATTCCGGCGCTGAACCTGTTCGGCATCACGCTCGAAAGCGGCCGCAGCCTGTACTTCCTGATCTGGGCCGTGGTGCTGGCCGCGATCGTGTCGGTGCAGAACCTGCTGAACAGCCGCCCGGGGCGCGCGATCCGCGCACTGCGCGGCGGCGGCGTGATGGCCGAGGCGATGGGCGTGAACACCGCGTGGATGCGCGTGGTGATCTTCGTCTACGCAGCGGTGCTGGCTGCCGTGTCGGGCTTCCTGTACGCGCACTTGCAGCGTGCGGTGAACCCGACCCCGTTCGGCCTGAACCACGGGATCGAATTCCTGTTCATGGCCGTGGTGGGTGGCGTGTCGCACGTGTGGGGCGCGGTGCTCGGCGCGGCGATTCTCACCGTGCTGCAGGACTACCTGCAGACGCTGCTGCCGAAGCTGCTCGGTTCGGAAGGCAACTTCGAGATCATCGTGTTCGGCGTGCTGATGGTGCTGCTGCTGCAGTACGCGCGCCAGGGCGTGTGGCCGTTCGTTGCGAGGCTGTTCCCGCGCGGGCCGCGTGCACACGTGCCCGAGCAGGCCGATCCGCTGCCGCAGCGTGCGAAGCCGGCGGCCGGCGAGCCGTTGCTCGTCGTCGACAACGCACGCAAGCAGTTCGGCGGGCTCGTCGCCGTCAACGACGTCAGCTTCGACGTGAAAGCGGGGCAGATCATCGGACTGATCGGTCCGAACGGCGCTGGCAAGTCGACCACGTTCAACCTCGTGACGGGCGTGCTGAAGCCGACGGGCGGCACGATCACGTTCCGTGGCGAGCGTATCGACGGGCTCACGTCGCGCCAGATCGTTCGCCGCGGTATCGGCCGTACGTTCCAGCACGTGAAGTTGCTGCCGGCGATGACGGTGCTCGAGAACGTCGCGATCGGTGCGCATCTGCGCGGCCATACGGGCGTGTGGCGCAGCATCGCGCGGCTCAATGCGCATGAGGAAGCGCAGCTGCTGGCTGAAGCCGCACGCCAGATCCGCCGTGTGGGGCTCGAGAAGCACATGTACGACGAAGCGGGCAGCCTCGCGCTCGGCCAGCAGCGGATTCTCGAAATCGCACGCGCGCTGTGCTGCGATCCGACGCTGCTGCTGCTCGACGAACCGGCGGCCGGGCTGCGCTACCAGGAGAAGCAGCAACTCGCCGACCTGCTGCGACGGTTGAAGGCCGAAGGCATGAGCGTGTTGCTCGTGGAACATGACATGGATTTCGTGATGAATCTCACCGACCGGCTGGTGGTGATGGAGTTCGGCACGCGGATCGCGGAAGGGCTGCCGCAGGATGTGCAGCAGGACCCGGCGGTGCTCGAAGCGTATCTGGGCGGGGTGGAGTGATGACGGACACGACGATGCCGATTCTCGAAGTGCGCGGGCTGGCGGTCCGGTACGGGAAGGTGGAGGCGCTGCACGGCGCGGCGATCAAGGTCGGTGCGGGGCAGATTGTCAGCGTGATCGGCCCGAACGGCGCCGGCAAGTCGACGCTGCTGAACGCGATCATGGGTGCATTGCCGGTAACAGGGCATGCGTCGGGCGCGGTCGTGTATCGCGGCAACGACGTCGGCGCGTTGCCGGTCGAGCAGCGTGTCGCGCGCGGGATGTGCCTCGTGCCGGAAAAGCGTGAGCTGTTCAGCACGATGACGGTCGAGGACAACCTCGTGCTGGGTGCGTATCGCCGCAAGCAGGCTGGCGAATCGAACTTCCTCGACCAGCTCGATCACGTGTTCGCGCTGTTCCCGCGGCTGAAGGAGCGCCGCAAGCAGGCAGCCGGCACGCTGTCCGGCGGCGAGCGGCAGATGCTCGCGGTCGGCCGTGCGCTGATGGGCAAGCCCGATCTGCTGATGCTCGACGAACCGAGCCTCGGGCTGGCGCCGCTGATCGTGAAGGAGATTTTTCATATCATCAGCGCGTTGCGCGGGACGGGCGTGGCGACGCTGCTGATCGAGCAGAACGCGCGGGCGGCATTGCAGATCTCGGACTACGGTTATGTGCTGGAGACCGGTGAGTTTGCGCTGGAAGGGCCGGCTGCCGAGCTTGCGCAGAACCCGCGTGTGATCGAAACGTACCTGGGGTTGGCGAAGAAGACGGCTTGATGGCTTGGGTAGTTGGCGGGAAACGGGCGGCGTGTTTCACGTGAAACACGCCGTTTTTGTTTGTGGGCGAGGTTTCGATGGCACGCGGTCTGGGGATAAGTGCCGGGGGAATAGTCTCAAGTTCTGTGCAGGGGCGGTTCGCTCCACAGACCGGCGATGCGTGGAACCGCAGTGGACAAGTATTGGGGCAACCGGCAGAAATGCTGTGAGGAGGAGGGTGGGCACAGCGTGCCGCGTCTGTTTTGTCTCGAGGGTCACAGATATCGATCGGGTTATGTGCTCGTCGTGGCCAAGTTTTTGCACGGACACAACGATGTACGGTGTACCGTCCACAGCCATTGCCAGAGCGGGTCCGACACCCTGGATTCACCTGTTCACAGCCAAAAATCGACGAAATGCACAGACCCTACCATTCGGACGGCATTCGGGTGAAAAGCGAACCCGCTATAATTCGGCCCATACATTTCTCTGATAGGTTCGTGCGCAGCTCTGCGTGCGGAATCCACCATGCTTTTTCCCACAGAATTTGACGTCATCGTCGTCGGTGGCGGTCATGCCGGCACGGAAGCCGCGCTGGCGTCCGCCCGTATGGGCGCGAAGACGCTGCTGCTGACCCACAACATCGAAACGCTCGGGCAGATGAGCTGCAATCCGTCGATCGGCGGCATTGGCAAGGGCCATCTGGTCAAGGAAGTCGACGCGCTGGGCGGCGCAATGGCCGCCGCGACGGACGAGAGCGGCATTCAGTTCCGGATCCTCAATTCGTCGAAGGGCCCGGCCGTGCGGGCGACGCGCGCGCAGGCTGACCGCATCCTGTACAAGGCGGCGATCCGCCACCGGCTCGAGAACCAGCCGAACCTGTGGCTGTTCCAGCAGGCCGTCGATGACCTGATGGTCGAAGGCGACCGCGTGGTGGGCGCCGTCACGCAGATCGGCATCCGTTTCCGCTCCCGTGCAGTCGTGCTGACCGCCGGCACGTTCCTCGACGGCAAGATCCACGTGGGCCTGAACAACTACACGGGCGGCCGTGCGGGCGATCCGGCGGCCGTGTCGCTGTCGTCACGCCTGAAGGAGCTGAAGCTGCCGCAGGGCCGCCTGAAGACCGGTACGCCGCCGCGTATCGACGGCCGGACGATCGATTTCTCGAAGCTCGACGAGCAGCCGGGCGACCTCGATCCGATCCCCGTGTTCTCGTTCCTGGGCCGCGCGGAGCAGCATCCGCAGCAACTGCCGTGCTGGGTCACGCACACGAACGAGCGCACGCACGACATCATTCGCGGCGGTCTCGACCGTTCGCCTATGTATACAGGCGTGATCGAAGGCGTTGGCCCGCGCTATTGCCCGTCGATCGAGGACAAGATCCACCGGTTCGCATCGAAGGAATCGCACCAGATCTTCCTCGAGCCGGAAGGGCTGACGACCAACGAGTTCTACCCGAACGGAATCTCGACGAGCCTGCCGTTCGACGTCCAGCTCGATCTCGTGCACTCGATGCGCGGCCTCGAGAACGCGCACATCCTTCGCCCCGGCTACGCGATCGAGTACGACTACTTCGACCCGCGCGCGCTGAAGGCGTCGCTCGAGACGAAGGCGATCAACGGGCTGTTCTTTGCGGGCCAGATCAACGGCACGACCGGCTACGAAGAGGCGGCCGCACAGGGCCTGCTGGCTGGCCTGAATGCAGGCCGCTACGTGCAGGAGAAGGACGCATGGTGCCCGCGCCGTGACCAGGCTTACCTGGGCGTGCTGGTCGACGATCTCGTGACGCGCGGTGTGGCCGAGCCGTACCGGATGTTCACGAGCCGCGCCGAATATCGGCTGAGCCTGCGTGAAGATAATGCCGACATGCGTCTGACCGAGGTCGGCCGCGAACTGGGTCTCGTCGACGACGCCCGCTGGGATGCATTCAGCCGGAAGCGCGACGCTGTTTCACGTGAAACCGAACGCCTGAAGTCGACGTGGGTCACGCCGAAGACGCTGCCGCCGGAAGAGGCGACTGCGCTGCTGGGCAAGGCGATCGATCACGAATACAGCCTCGCCGAACTGCTGCGCCGCCCGGGCATCAGCTACGACGGCGTGTGCGGCCTGAAGGGTGGCGAATGCGGCCCTGCGGAGCCGCTGGCCGACGATCCGGTGCTGCTCGAGCAGATCAAGGAGCAGGTCGAGATCGGCATCAAGTATCAGGGCTATATCGAGCGCCAGGCATCCGAGATCGAACGCAACGACGCGAACGAAAACACGCGTTTGCCGGATGGCATCGATTACCGCGAAGTGCGTGGGCTGTCGTTCGAAGTGAGCCAGAAGCTGAACGAGTTCCGGCCGGAAACGATCGGGCAGGCGTCGCGCATCTCGGGCGTCACGCCGGCGGCGATCTCGCTGTTGATGGTGCACCTGAAGCGCCGCGGCCTCGGCCGTCGTAACGGCACGGCCGCCGAGGCAACGGAGCAGGGGGACGGTACCGTCCCGACGCAACAATGACGGCGCGTCGCGCGCCGGCGGTTAATCGGGACGTACTGGAACAGATGCTCGTCGAAGGTACGACGGCGCTTAGCCTCACGCTGACGGATGCACAACGCAACCAGCTGCTCGACTACGTCGCGCTGCTCGGCAAGTGGAACGCAGTCTACAACCTGACCGCGATCCGCGACCCGAAGCAGATGTTGATCCAGCACATCCTCGATTCGCTTTCGATCGTCCCGCATCTGCGCGGCCGTGCATCGGCACGCGTGCTCGACGTCGGCTCGGGCGGCGGGCTGCCCGGTATCGTGCTGGCAATCGTCGAGCCGGACTGGCAGGTCACGCTGAACGATATCGTGCAGAAGAAGTCTGCATTCCAGACGCAGATGCGTGCGGAGCTGAAGCTGGCGAACCTGTCGGTGGTCACCGGCCGAGTCGAATCGCTGCAGCCGGGTGTCGAAGTGCCGGAAAAATTCGACATGATCGTATCCCGCGCTTTCGCGGATCTATCCGACTTCGTTAAACTTGCTCGACATCTGGTTGCGCCGGGCGGATCGATCTGGGCAATGAAGGGCGTCCACCCGGATGACGAAATTGCGCGCTTGCCGGAAGGCAGCCGCGTGAAGCAGACGATACGGCTGGCGGTGCCGCTGCTCGATGCCGAACGGCATCTGTTCGAAGTGGCCGTCGACGACGCGATTTGAAGGCACGCGGTAGCGTGCCGTTTGTTTGAAGGTAAAGGGAACACACCAACGATGGCAAAGATCTTCTGCGTTGCGAACCAGAAGGGGGGCGTCGGCAAGACGACGACATCGGTCAATCTCGCCGCAAGCCTTGCAGCGCAGGAGCAACGAGTCCTGCTGATCGATCTCGACCCGCAGGGCAATGCGACGATGGGCAGCGGGATCGACAAGGCCTCCTGCGAAGCGACCGTGTACGAAGTGCTGGTGGACGGTGTGTCGGTGACCGACGCGCGCATCCGCCCGGACGGCGTCACCTATGACGTGCTGCCTGCGAACCGCGAGCTGTCCGGTGCCGAGATCGAACTGATCAGCATCGACAACCGCGAACGCCGGCTGAAGGCCGCGCTCGAGCACGTGGCCGACGACTACGATTTCGTGCTGATCGATTGCCCGCCGACGCTGTCGCTGCTGACGCTGAACGGGCTGTGCGCGGCGCATGGTGTCGTGATCCCGATGCAGTGCGAGTACTTCGCGCTGGAAGGGTTGTCGGACCTCGTCAACACGATCAAGCAGGTTCACGCGAACATGAACCGCGACCTGAAGATCATCGGCTTGCTGCGCGTGATGTTCGATCCGCGCATCACGCTGCAGCAGCAAGTTTCCGATCAACTGAAAGCGCACTTCGGCGACAAGGTGTTCGACGCGGTGATTCCGCGCAACGTGCGCCTGGCGGAAGCGCCGAGCTACGGGTTGCCGGGCGTCGTGTTCGACCGCAGCTCGCGCGGTGCGCAGGCCTATCTCCAGTTCGGTGCCGAGATGATCGAACGCGTGCGCGCGTTCGAGGTGTCGTGATCCGGACATGAGCGAAGCGAGGAAGAAAGACATGAACGCGGTACCAAAGAAGAAGGGCTTGGGACGTGGCCTCGAAGCGCTGCTCGGCGGCAGTGCCGATATCACCGAAGCGGTGAAGATCGAAGGGGCGCCGAACACGCTCGCGCTCGGCAAACTGCAGGCCGGCAAGTACCAGCCGCGGACGCGGATGGACGAGGGCAGCCTGCAGGAGCTCGCGGCAAGCATCCGCGCACAGGGCGTGATGCAGCCGATCCTGGTACGGCCCATTTCGTCAGACAAATACGAGATCATCGCGGGTGAGCGGCGTTTCCGCGCGGCGCGCCTGGCCGGCCTCGATGAAGTGCCGGTACTCGTGAAGGACGTGTCCGATCAGGCTGCCGCCGCAATGGCGCTGATCGAGAACATCCAGCGCGAGGATCTGAATCCGCTTGAAGAAGCGCACGGTATCCAGCGTCTGCTCGACGAGTTCGGTTTCACGCACGAACAGGCGGCTGAATCGGTCGGCCGTTCGCGCAGTGCAGTGTCGAACCTGCTGCGTCTGCTGAACCTCGCGTCGCCGGTGCAGACGATGCTGCTGGCCGGCGATCTCGACATGGGGCACGCGCGCGCGCTGCTCGCCGTCGATGCGGCGACGCAGATCACGCTCGCGCATCAGGTCGTCAACAAGCGCATGTCGGTACGCGAGACCGAGAAGCTGGTGTCGCATACGACGAAGGAAGCGCCGGCCGTGAAGGCGCGCGCGAAAGACGATGGCGGCCGCGATACGCGCCGTCTCGAGGAGGAGTTGTCCGACCTGCTCGCGTCGACGGTGAAGATCAAGCTCGGCCGCCGTGGGCGCGGGCAGGTGTTGATCGACTTCGGCAACCTCGACGCGCTCGAGGGCATCCTCGTGCGGCTGCGCGGCAACGTCGCGACCGAAGAGTAACAGGCTGCCGATGGAGGAGACGGGCGCACCTGCGCCGCGCCGTTGGCTCGGATGGCTTGCGCAGGAACCGGTTCTGTCGGTGCTTGCGCTTGGCCTGATCGTACTGCAGTGGGTGCGTCCGCAACCATTTGCGATACTCGCCGGTCGCGTCGACTGGCAGACCGTCGCGACGCTCGCGGGCCTGCTGATGCTGACCAAGGCGCTCGAGTTGTCCGGCTGCCTGATGTGGCTCGCCCACCGTATCGTCCATCACGTGCATTCCGAACGCGGGCTCGCGATGCTGCTGGTCGGGTTCGCCGCGGTGCTGTCGATGTGGCTCACCAACGACGTCGCGCTGTTCGTCGTCGTGCCGTTGATGGTGTCGCTGCGTGCTCTGACACCGTTGCCGTTCCGGCGCCTCGTGATCGTCGTCGCGCTGGCCGTCAACGCGGGGTCCGTCGCGACACCGCTCGGCAATCCCCAGAATCTTTTCCTGTGGCAATTGAGCGGCGTGTCGTTCGGCCGCTTCGTGGTCACGCTCGGGCCGCTCGCGCTTGCGCTGATGGCGTTGCTGCTCGTGCTGACCGCATGCCTGTTTCGCGCGAAGCCGCTCGACCTGTCCGGCGATGCCGTCGCATTGCCCGTACAGCGCATGCATGCGCTGATCGCGGCGGTACTGTTCGCCGCGTTCGTGCTGCTCGCGGATGCGCACCATCCGCTGCCGGGCCTCGTCGGCGTCGCCATCGTGCTGCTCGCCGTCAAACGTAACGCAGTCCTAAAGATCGACTGGCTGCTGTTGCTGATCTTCGTACTGATGTTCGTCGTGCTGCGCACCGCGGCTGCGCTGCCCGTCGTGCACGACACGATTGCGAATGCGCAACTCGATTCGCCGCTGCGCGTCTATGCCGCCGGCGCGCTACTGTCACAGGCGATCAGCAATGTGCCGGCCGCGATCCTGCTGTCGGAATTCACGCACGACTGGCGTGCGCTGGCATTCGGCGTATCGGTCGGCGGCTTCGGTTTCGCGATCGGCTCGCTCGCGAACCTGATCGCGGTGCGTCTCGCGAAGGAGCCGCGCATGTGGCTGCCGTTTCATCTGGTGTCGATTCCGTTCGCGCTCGCGAGCGGGGCGCTCGGCGCGTGGCTGCTCGCGCACGGTTGAGCGAGGCCGGTGCGTGCGGCACAGGCGTACCGCCGGATTGGCGGGCAGGGCGCACAGCGTTCGGGGTGGTTAGGGGTTGTTGATAAGTCCCGCAACCCACAGTCGAACTTCTGTGGCGGCGCGACAACTGATTGGACGTATCGATGCACGAGCATCCGGTCGAAATTCGCGCGTGGCGCGCGGTCGACCGGCCACAGCGTTTCGTGTGTTCCGGGCCGTCGCGCCGAGTCATTCCGGGCGACTGTTTCACTGCACGTTCCCCGCAGCGATCGTGCCGGCTCTTGCGGGCCCGTATCGGGCATCGTTTCCCCGCCATTTCCCCATCGCCGGACTTTTTTCGTGCAAGAAATACCGGTGCAAGAAACCGACCTTACAACTGTCGTCGTACGTCGTCGAATCGGGCGTTTTTTCACATGATGAGGCGTCGTTTTACGCAGGTTTTTGTCGCGTCTAAAGCCTTGAATCACTTGCAACTATCGCTTACAATCGCCCGGATTTGTTAGCTAGGCACCCCTGAAAGCTTTCAGAAAGCTTGGGGTCGGGTTCAAGGACTTTGCGGAAGATTGCGATGGCGGGTCAGGCGCCGGACGACAGGCACGATGATCAGCGCACGCAACGCCCCGCTTCGGCGGCCGGCGAGTGGCGCGAATCCGACGACTGGGATGTCGAGCAGCAAGATAACAACATCGTTCCGCTTACACGGACGGAAGCCGAGAGGCTGTTCGGTCCGAACGTGAGCAAGCCCTCGCGCGTGACCCCCTACAAGGTGGTGTTCGCGCAAGTGGCCCTGTCCCTGGTTGCAACGCTGGCGTGGTGGCTGTTTTCGAAGTCGCCGGGCGCCGCTGCGCAATCCGCGTTTCTGGGCGGAGCGATTGGCTGGGTGCCCAGTGCGGTATTCGTGGCACGACTGAAGGCAGGTGGCTCGGCCACCGTGATGAGCTGGGTGATGGGCGAAGCCCTGAAACTCGCTCTGACGATCGGGATGTTCACCGCAGTGGCGTTCGGCTGGGCCGGCGTGCACTGGGTGCCGTTCCTCGTCACGTACCTCGTCGTGCTGAAGACGTACTGGATCGCGCTGGCCTGGCGGTAAAGAACAAGCAGCGTGCGGTTTCGACAACGAACCGCACCGGCCCGTTCCCGCAATAGCGTGTTGCGGAACAGGCAAAACGATTTTCGACAATTTGGGTGGCATTAACGATATGGCAGCTAGCGAAGGCACGCGCGGTCCGGATCCGTCCGAGTACATTGCGCACCACTTGCAGAATTTCTCCACCTCGCATCAGACGTCGATTTTCGACATCCACGTCTGGAATCTCGACACGCTGTTCTGGTCGATCGTATGCGGCATCGTGACGATCCTCGTGCTGCGTCTGGCCGCCCGCAAGGCGACGTCGGGCGTGCCGGGCCGTTTCCAGTGCGCAATCGAGATGCTCGTCGAAATGGTCGAAGACCAGTCGAAGGCCATCGTCCACGGCAATCGTACCTTCATCGCGCCGCTCGCCCTCACGGTGTTCGTGTGGGTTGCGCTGATGAACTCCCTCGACTTTCTCCCGGTCGACCTGCCGGGCCGCGTGATCGGCCTGCTCGGTCTGTCGGACGTGATTTCCCACCATCGCATCGTTCCGACGGCCGACCTGAACGGCACGCTCGGCATCGCGCTCGGCGTGTTCGTCCTGATGATCTACTACAGCATCAAGATCAAGGGTGCGGGCGGCTTCGTGCACGAGCTGCTGTCGGCACCGTTCGGCGCACACCCGCTGCTGTGGATCCCGAACCTCGCGCTCAACATTGTCGAATATCTCGCGAAGACCGTCTCTCTCGGTATGCGGCTGTTCGGCAACATGTACGCGGGTGAGCTGTTGTTCCTGTTGATCGCCCTGCTCGGCAGCATGTGGAGCTTCGGTGGCGACGCAACGTTCCTCGGCTTCGTTGGTCATGTGATCGCGGGTAGCGTCTGGGCAATCTTCCACATCCTGATTGTTCTGTTGCAGGCATTCATTTTCATGATGCTGACGCTGGTGTATCTCGGCCAAGCGCACGACAAGCACTAAGCGCGGCGTGCAAGAAAGAGTTTCCGTTTTAGTTTTTTAAATCTCAGTTCCAAGTCTTTTCACAAAGGAGTGATCATGCAAGCTTACATCGCCAACATCCAGGGTCTGACCGCCATCGGTATCGGCATCATCATCGGCCTGGGTGCAATCGGCGCCTGTATCGGTATCGCGCTGATGGGTGGCAAGTACATCGAAGCCTGCGCACGTCAGCCGGAACTCATCAACCCGCTGCAAACGAAGATGTTCCTGCTGGCTGGTCTGATCGACGCTGCATTCCTGATCGGCGTTGGTGTCGCAATGCTGTTCGCGTTCGCGAACCCGCTCCTGTCGAAGCTCGCAGGCTAAGGTTCCTCGGAAATTTGCGTCCGGCGCAAGCCGGCGCAGGGCGGAACGGAGACTTGGGGCGCTGATCGAATGCAACTCGATGAGCGCCTTACCGTTTCATTTTTCCGGAATAGCAGATAAGGAAACACCGTGAATCTCAACGCAACTCTGTTTGCGCAAATGGTCGTGTTCCTGGTCCTCGCGTGGTTCACGATGAAATTCGTGTGGCCGCCGTTGATCAACGCCCTCGACGAACGTTCGAAGAAGATCGCCGACGGCCTCGCCGCCGCCGAGAAGGGCAAAGCGGAACTCGACGCAGCGCACAAGCGCGTGGACCAGGAACTCGCGCAGGCCCGCAATGACGGCCAGCAGCGCATCGCCGACGCCGAAAAGCGTGCCCAGGCGGTCGCCGAGGAAATCAAGGCCAACGCCCAGGCTGAAGCCGCCCGCATCGTCGCTCAGGCGAAGGCGGAAGCAGAACAGCAAATCGTGAAGGCGCGCGAAGCGCTGCGTGGCGAAGTCGCCTCGCTGGCCGTGAAGGGCGCCGAGCAGATCCTGAAGCGCGAAGTCGATCAAACGGCCCACGCCCAACTGCTGAATCAACTGAAAGCCGAGCTCTGATCATGGCCGAACTTGCAACCATCGCCCGCCCTTACGCAGAAGCGCTGTTCCGCGTGGCCGAGGGCGGTGACATCGCCGCCTGGTCCACGCTCGTGCAAGAGCTGGCCCAGGTTGCGCGTCTGCCGGAAGTGCTGTCGGTCGCGTCGAGCCCGAAGGTGACGCGCACGCAAGTAGCCGAGTTGCTGCTTGCTGCGGTGAAGTCGCCGCTCGGGGCTGGCGCCGAAGCGAAGAACTTCGTGCAGATGCTGGTCGACAATCATCGCATCGCGCTGCTGCCGGAAATTGCCGAGCAGTTCGAGGCGCTCAAGAACGAACGTGAAGGTGCAGCCGACGCCGAGATCGTGAGCGCGTTCCCGCTGAACGGCGCGGATCTCGACAGTCTCGTCTCGGGCCTCGAACGCAAGTTCAAGCGCAAGCTGAAACCGACGGTCGAAGTCGATTCGTCGCTGATCGGCGGCGTGCGCGTGACGGTCGGCGACGAAGTGCTCGACACCTCGGTTCGCGCGCGCCTCGCATCGATGCAGGCTGCCTTGACCGCCTGAGCGCCACGCCGGCACGCAACAGAATTGACTATCAGGAGCGAATAATGCAACTCAATCCCTCTGAGATCAGCGAGCTGATCAAGAGCCGGATCCAGGGCCTTGAAGCGAGCGCAGACGTTCGCAACCAGGGCACCGTGATCTCCGTGACCGACGGTATCGTGCGTATCCACGGCCTGTCGGACGTGATGCAGGGCGAAATGCTCGAGTTTCCGGGCAACACGTTCGGTCTCGCGCTGAACCTCGAGCGCGACTCGGTCGGCGCGGTGATTCTCGGCGAATACGAACACATCTCGGAAGGCGACATCGTCAAGACGACGGGCCGCATTCTCGAAGTCCCGGTTGGTCCGGAACTCGTCGGCCGCGTGGTCGATGCGCTCGGCAACCCGATCGACGGCAAGGGCCCGGTCAACGCCAAGCTGACCGACGCGATCGAAAAGATCGCCCCGGGCGTGATCTGGCGTAAGTCGGTGTCGCAGCCGGTGCAGACGGGCATCAAGTCGATCGACGCGATGGTGCCGATCGGCCGTGGCCAGCGTGAGCTGATCATCGGCGACCGTCAGTGCGGCAAGACCGCAGTGGCGCTCGACGCGATCATCAACCAGAAGGGCAAGGACCTGATCTGTATCTACGTCGCGATCGGCCAGAAGGCTTCGTCGATCATGAACGTGGTTCGCAAGCTCGAAGAAACGGGCGCGATGGAATACACGATCGTCGTCGCTGCTTCGGCATCGGATTCGGCTGCGATGCAGTACCTCGCACCGTACGCCGGCTGCACGATGGGCGAATACTTCCGCGACCGTGGCCAAGACGCGCTGATCATTTATGACGACTTGACCAAGCAAGCCTGGGCATACCGTCAGATCTCGCTGCTGCTGCGCCGCCCGCCGGGCCGTGAAGCGTACCCGGGCGACGTGTTCTATCTGCACTCGCGTCTGCTGGAGCGTGCGGCTCGCGTGTCGGAAGAGTACGTCGAGAAGTTCACGAACGGTGAAGTGAAGGGCAAGAGCGGTTCGCTGACGGCACTGCCGGTCATCGAAACGCAGGCTGGCGACGTGACCGCGTTCGTTCCGACGAACGTGATCTCGATTACCGACGGCCAGATCTTCCTGGAAACCGACCTGTTCAACGCAGGCATCCGCCCGGCAATCAACGCCGGCGTGTCGGTGTCGCGAGTCGGTGGCGCCGCTCAGACGAAGGTCGTGAAGAAGCTGTCGGGCGGTATCCGTACCGACCTCGCGCAGTACCGTGAACTGGCCGCATTCGCGCAGTTCGCATCGGACCTCGACGAAGCGACCCGCAAGCAGCTCGAGCGCGGCCGCCGCGTGACGGAACTGCTGAAGCAGCCGCAGTACCAGCCGCTGCAGGTCTGGGAACTGGCCGTGTCGCTGTACGCCGCGAACAACGGCTACCTCGACGACCTCGACGTCAAGCAAGTGCTGTCGTTCGAGAAGGGCCTGCGCGAAAACCTGAAGACCAGCCACGCTGACCTCATCAAGCGCATCGAAGACACCAAGGATCTCTCGAAGGACGACGAAGGCGCACTGCGCTCGGCGATCGAATCCTTCAAGAAGTCCGGTGCCTATTGATCCGCGAGTGACACACTGAGGCCGCGCGGGTGCTGAGGCGTCCGCGCCGCTTCGGTGAGCGATGCATGAGCCCCGAGTAAGCGCTAAAGCGCTAACTCGGGGCGCAAAGGAGCAAGCTATGGCTGGAATGAAGGAAATTCGCGGCAAGATCAAGAGCGTGCAGAACACGCGCAAGATCACGAAGGCGATGGAGATGGTGGCCGCATCGAAGATGCGTCGCGCGCAGGAACGCATGCGCGCCGCTCGTCCGTATGCAGACAAGGTCCGTGCCATCGCCGCGCACATGAGCCGTGCGAACCCGGAGTACCGCCACCCGTTCATGGTGGCAAACGACGGCGCGAACACGGCCGGCATCATTCTCGTCACGACGGACAAGGGTCTGTGCGGCGGTTTGAACACCAACGTGCTGCGTGCGACGATTCAGAAGTTCAAGGAGCTGGAAGAGAAGGGCCAGAAGGTCGAAGCCACCGCGATCGGTAGCAAGGGCCTCGGGTTCCTGAACCGCTTCGGCGCGAAGGTGCTGTCGCAGGTCGTGCACCTCGGCGACACCCCGCATCTGGACAAGCTGATCGGCGCCGTGAAGACGCAGCTCGATCTGTACTCGGAAGGCAAGCTGTCGGCGGTTTATATCGCTTACACGCGCTTCGTCAACACGATGAAGCAGGAAGCCGTGATCGAGCAGCTGTTGCCGCTGTCGTCGGAACACTTCGAAGCCGATGACGGTACGCCGGCCACGTCGTGGGACTACATCTACGAGCCGGACGCGCAGGCAGTCGTCGACGAACTGCTCGTGCGTTACGTCGAGGCGCTGGTGTACCAGGCCGTCGCGGAAAACATGGCGTCCGAGCAATCGGCGCGCATGGTCGCGATGAAGGCCGCGTCCGACAACGCGAAGACGGTGATCAGCGAACTGCAGCTCGTGTACAACAAGAGCCGTCAGGCCGCGATCACGAAAGAACTGTCGGAGATCGTCGGCGGCGCAGCCGCTGTTTAAGCGCGCGCCCGGGACGACAACTGCGCCTTTGCGCGAGTAAAGAATCAGGTATTTAAAGGAAAAGCGATGAGTACTGCTGCTTTGGTAGAAGGCAAGATCGTACAGTGCATCGGCGCCGTTATCGACGTGGAATTCCCGCGCGACAGCATGCCGAAGATCTACGACGCGCTTATTCTCGATGGCTCGGAACTGACGCTCGAAGTCCAGCAGCAGCTGGGCGACGGCGTGGTCCGTACCATTTGTCTGGGTGCATCCGACGGCCTGCGCCGCGGCCTGACCGTGAAGAACACGGCAAAGCCGATCTCGGTGCCGGTCGGCAAGCCGACCCTCGGCCGGATCATGGACGTCCTCGGCCGTCCGATCGATGAAGCGGGCCCGATCGAAAGCGATGTGACGCGTTCGATCCACCAGAAGGCTCCGGCGTTCGACGAACTGTCGCCGTCGACCGAACTGCTCGAAACGGGTATCAAGGTTATCGACCTGATCTGCCCGTTCGCAAAGGGCGGCAAGGTTGGCCTGTTCGGCGGTGCTGGCGTGGGCAAGACCGTCAACATGATGGAGCTCATCAACAACATCGCGAAGGAACACGGCGGTTACTCCGTGTTCGCGGGCGTGGGCGAGCGTACCCGTGAAGGGAACGACTTCTATCACGAAATGAAGGACTCGAACGTCCTCGACAAGGTCGCGCTGGTGTACGGCCAGATGAACGAGCCGCCGGGCAACCGTCTGCGCGTCGCGCTGACCGGCCTGACGATGGCCGAGCACTTCCGTGACGAAGGCCTCGACGTGCTGTTCTTCGTCGACAACATCTACCGTTTCACGCTGGCCGGTACCGAAGTGTCGGCACTGCTCGGCCGTATGCCGTCGGCAGTGGGCTATCAGCCGACGCTGGCTGAAGAAATGGGCAAGCTGCAAGAGCGCATCACGTCGACCAAGAAGGGCTCGATTACGTCGGTTCAGGCCGTGTACGTCCCTGCGGATGACTTGACCGACCCGTCGCCGGCTACGACCTTCGGCCACCTGGACGCAACCGTCGTTCTGTCGCGTGACATCGCTTCGCTGGGTATCTACCCGGCGGTCGACCCGCTCGACTCGACGTCGCGCCAGATCGACCCGAACGTGATCGGCGAAGAGCACTACTCGATCACCCGTCGCGTTCAGCAGACGCTGCAGCGCTACAAGGAACTGCGCGACATCATCGCGATTCTGGGCATGGACGAACTGTCGCCGGAAGACAAGCTGTCGGTCGCGCGCGCACGTAAGATCCAGCGTTTCCTGTCGCAGCCGTTCCACGTTGCTGAAGTGTTCACGGGCTCGCCGGGCAAGTACGTGCCGCTGAAGGAAACGATCCGCGGCTTCAAGATGATCGTCGACGGCGAGTGCGACCACCTGCCGGAACAGGCGTTCTACATGGTCGGCACGATCGACGAAGCCTTCGAAAAGGCCAAGAAGATCCAGTAAGGGTCACGGGATCGGAGTAAGCGCTGAAGCGCTTGCTCCCGTCGACCGCCGCAGGGCAAGAGTAAGCGCCGAAGCGCTAACGCTTGCCAACTGCGGCATGGGGCGGGAGCAAGTGCCAAAGCACTCACTCCCGCCGACAGGAGTCCATATGGCAACCATCAAAGTAGACGTCGTCAGCGCGGAAGAGCAGATCTTCTCGGGCGAGGCGAAATTCGTCGCGCTGCCGGGCGAAACGGGTGAGCTGGGTATTCTGCCGGGCCACACGCCGCTGATCACGCGGATTCGTCCGGGTGCGGTGCGCATCGAAGTCGAGGGCGGCAACGACGAATTCGTGTTCGTCGCGGGCGGCATTCTCGAAGTGCAGCCGGGCGCCGTGACGGTGCTCGCCGATACCGCGATCCGCGGCAAGGACCTCGACGCGGCGAAAGCCGAGGAAGCGCGCAAGCGTGCCGAGGAAACGCTGCAGAATGCGAAGTCGGATCTCGACCTCGCGAAGGCGCAATCCGAGCTCGCGACCGCGATGGCGCAGCTCGAAGCGATCCAGCGTCTGGCGAAGATCCGCAGCCGGCACTAAGCCGCGCCGCGTATCCCGCGAAAGAAAGCAGCCTTCGGGCTGCTTTTTTTTCGTCTGCGGATTGCGGGCCGGATCATTGCGTCCGGTCGTGCTATTTCATCCGTCCGCCGCGAATTGATGTCAGAGTGTCGTCAGCGGAGCGCGGCATCATCCGCGGTGAGGCTGTCCGTCGCGATCAGGCGGCGGAGGCGGGCGCAGCAGGCGCGCGCGGGCCGATCAGACAAAAAAGGACGGAGACATTCATGGCAGCAGACCTTGGCGTGGGCGCGCTGATCGCGCCCGAGAACGGCTTGTCGTACGTGCGTGGCGCGACCGACGTGCCGCTATCCGAAGCGACGATCGGCCGGTTCCTGCTCGACACGGCCGGTCGCTTTCCGGATCGTCCGGCCGTCGTGTTCCGCGAACAGCAGGTGCGCTGGACCTGGCGCGAGTTCGCGAACGAGATCGACGTGCTCGCGGCCGGGCTGGCCGCGCTCGGCATCGTGAAGGGCGACCGCGTCGGCATCTGGTCGCCGAATCGCAGCGAATGGCTGCTCACGCAGTTCGCGACCGCGCGGATCGGCGCGGTGCTCGTGAACCTGAATCCGGCCTACCGGCTCGCCGAGCTCGAATACGCGCTGAACAAGGTCGGCTGCAAGGCCGTGATCACGGCCGAACGCTTCAAGTCGTCGGCCTACGTCGAAATGCTGCAGACCATCGCGCCGGAGCTGGCGGGCGCGACGCCGGGCGACCTGCATGCGGCACGCGTGCCGAGCCTGCGCACGGTCGTGTCGATGGGCGACGTCGCGCCGGCCGGCATGTTCCGCTTCGCGGACGTGATGACGCGCGGCCGCCAGGCGGTCGATCCCGCGTTGCTCGATGCGATCGGCGCGACGCTCACGGCCAACGACCCGATCAACATCCAGTTCACGAGCGGCACGACGGGCAGCCCGAAGGGCGCGACGCTCACGCACCGCAACGTCGTCAACAACGGGCGCTCGATCGCGACCGCGATGCGCTTCACCGAGCAGGACACGCTGTGCATTCCCGTGCCGCTGTATCACTGCTTCGGGATGGTGCTGGCCGTGCTCGCGTGCGTGTCGAAGGGCGCGGCGATGGTGTTCCCGGGCGAGGCGTTCGACCCGGTCGCCACGCTCGCGGCCGTGGCCGGCGAGCGCTGCACCGCGCTGCACGGCGTACCGACGATGTTCATCGCGGAGCTCGATCATCCGGAATTTTCGAAGTTCGACCTGTCGACGCTGCGCACCGGGATCATGGCCGGTTCGCCGTGCCCGATCGAGACGATGAAGCGCGTCGTGTCGCAGATGCATCTGTCGGAGATCACGATCGCGTACGGGATGACGGAGACGAGCCCCGTGTCGTTCCAGAGTTCGACCGACGATCCGCTCGAGAAGCGCACGACGACGGTCGGCCGCATCCAGCCGCACCTGGAAGTGAAGATCGTCGATGCGAGCGGCGACATCGCACCGGTCGGCGCGACGGGCGAGCTGTGCACGAAGGGCTATTCGGTGATGCTCGGCTACTGGGACGACGACGCGAAGACGCGCGAGGTGCTGGTCGACGGCTGGATGCACACCGGCGACCTCGCGACGCTCGATGCGGACGGCTACTGCAACATCGTCGGCCGCCTGAAGGACATGGTGATTCGCGGCGGCGAAAACGTCTATCCGCGCGAGATCGAGGAATTCCTGTTCCGGCATCCGAAGATCCAGAGTGCGCAGGTCTTCGGCGTGCCCGATGCGAAGTACGGCGAGGAGCTGTGCGCGTGGATCGTGCTGCGCGCGGACGAGCAGATGACCGAAGACGACGTGCGCGCGTTTTGCAGCGGGCAGATCGCGCACTACAAGATTCCGCGCTACATCCGCTTCGTCGACGAGTTGCCGATGACGGTGACGGGCAAGGTGCAGAAGTTCGTGATGCGCGACCGGATGATCGAGGAGCTGAAGCTCGACGTGCAGAAGACCGCTTGAAGCGGCATTGCGGCGGGAAAAACGTGGCGGCCTGCGGGCCGTTACGCTTTCGATGGACGAAAAAAAGCGGGCTTATTAGCCCGCTAAAAACCACACGCTACGGGGTTAGCGCGAGGAGACCAAAGATGAAACCGGATCCGGCGGGGGGCCGGAAACGACTCCAACAGGGATGCCCCTCGGAAGGGCTTCGGTACGTGACCGACTGGCTCGCAGCGCTTCGCGTCCGCTCACACTTGGCACACGAGACCGCATCCGTGTTGAAACCGTTGAGGCCATTGTGGGCGAATTAATGACCCGTCGCGGTAACAAAGTGTTTCAGGTTGTAACGCCCGCCAGATAAGGCTTTCCGGGATTTTTTGCTGTTTTCGGGATCCTGAAAAAGGTCATTTTTACTCATATTTTCCGCAGCGTTTTCAGGGTATGCGCGCGATGCGTTTTTCATGCGTATCGGGCGCGATGAATTGCCGATTTTCACGTGAGAAAGTGCGCGGCATGACCGATACCGTGCATGACGATTCATTCGTCAGAAAGATTTTGAAACGTGATCGGACTGCGCGGAAGTCGGCCGATCGGCCGATTCGGTGGTCTGGAGCCGGTTGCGGGCTGCGGTGGCGCGATGGCGAGATGTAACGGCGGCGCAAACGCAGCCGCCGCGTGACGATTGCGGCCCGCAGCGGCCACGGGGTCGGTGCCCGTTATCGGCCGCCGCGCGCGGGCCTGCTTACTTCAGCCACTTGTCCGAGATCGCCTGGTATTCGCCGGTCGACAGCGCGAGATGGAGCCACTGGTCGACGTATTGCTGGAACACGACATCGCCGCGCGGCACCATGTACGCCTTCTCGCCGAACTGGAACGGCTTGTCCGGATGCACCGAGCACAGCCCCGGATTCAGCTTTTGCTGCAGCTGCGTCTCGGATGCATCCGTCACCATCACGTCGGCCTTGCCCGCGAGGATCTGCTTGAAGATCGTCACGTTGTCCGGATAGACGGTCAGGTTCGCATGCGTGAAGAACTGCTTCGCGAACCGCTCGTTGGTGCCGCCCGGATTCACGATCACACGCGTCTCGGGCCGGTCGATCTGCGCGATGGTCTGGTACTTGTCGGCGTCCGCGCAGCGCACGATCGGCGTCTTGCCGTCGACGACGTACGGCTGCGTGAAGAACACGCGCTTCTGGCGCTCGAGCGTCGTCGACACGCCGCCCACCGCGATGTCACATTTCGCGACGAAATCGGCGGTCAGGTTCGGCCAGCTCGTCTTCACGAAGTCGGTTTTCACGCCGAGCGACTTCGCGAGCGATTCGGCCATGTCGATGTCGATGCCCTCGAAACGGCCATCCGGGCGGTAGTACGAATACGGCTTGTAGTCGCCCGTCGTGCACACGCGCAGCGTGCCGCGTGCGAGCACGTCGTCGAGTCGCGAACCGGCGCCCGGCGCGGCCGTGGCGGCGCCCGCGGCGGTCTGCGCGTGCGCGGTGGCGCAGCAGAGCAGCGCGGCCGCGGCGAGCGTGGCGAGTGTCTTCATCGGTCTCCTCCTTCGTTTCGTTCGATATGAGCGTCCGATCATAACGGAGCCATCGCGCGCGTCATATGGCCGCCATCGCGTCGGCATGCGCAGCCTGAGGGCGGCAGTCCGGTAAAATGCCGCTTTGCCTTCGCATCGTCGCTCCTACCGTGGCCCATAACCTGCTCAACGACACCTTCCTGCGTGCGCTTCTGCGCGAGCCGACCGACTACACGCCGATCTGGCTGATGCGCCAGGCCGGCCGCTACCTGCCCGAATACAACGCGACGCGTGCGCGCGCCGGCAGCTTCCTCGGTCTCGCGAAGAATCCCGACTACGCGACCGAGGTGACGCTGCAGCCGCTCGAGCGCTTCCCGCTCGACGCCGCGATCCTGTTCTCGGACATCCTGACGATTCCGGACGCGATGGGGCTCGGCCTCGATTTCCAGGTCGGCGAAGGGCCGAAGTTCGCGCATCCGGTGCGCACCGAGGCCGACGTCGCGAAGCTCGCGGTGCCGGACATCGAGGAGACGCTCGGCTACGTGACGGGCGCCGTGCGCGAGATCCGCCGCGCGCTCACCGACGGCCAGGGTCGCCAGCGCGTGCCGCTGATCGGCTTTTCGGGCAGCCCGTGGACGCTCGCGTGCTACATGGTCGAAGGCGGCGGGTCGGACGATTTCCGCACGGTGAAGTCGATGGCGTATTCGCGCCCCGACCTGATGCACCGGATTCTCGACGTGAACGCGCAGTCGGTGGCGGCGTACCTGAACGCGCAGATCGAAGCGGGCGCGCAGGCCGTGATGATCTTCGACACGTGGGGCGGCGCGCTGGCCGACGGCGCGTACCAGCGCTTCTCGCTCGACTACATCCGCCGCGTGGTGTCGCAGCTCAAGCGCGAGCACGACGGCGAGCGCGTGCCGGTGATCACGTTCACGAAGGGCGGCGGGCTGTGGCTCGAAGAGATCGCGGCGACGGGCGTCGACGCGGTCGGGCTCGACTGGACCGTCAACCTCGGCGCCGCGCGCGAGCGCGTGGCCGGGAGTGTCGCGCTGCAGGGCAACCTCGACCCGACGATCCTGTTTGCGCCGCCGGCCGCGGTGCGCGAACAGGCGCGTGCGGTGCTCGACAGCTACGGCAACCATCCGGGCCACGTATTCAACCTCGGGCATGGTATCTCGCAGTTCACGTCGCCCGATCACGTCGCCGAACTCGTCGACGAAGTACATAGCCACAGCCGCGCGATCCGTAGCGGCGCCGCCGACTGAACGCAAGCGCTGTCATGCTGCATTGCGGGGTGACAGCGTTTCGTTGCGCGCACTAAACAGGGCGCAACCCCGCACCGGTTGCCGATTCGGTGCTTGTCAAGACTTGACTTATACACATTTTCCACGTTGCAGCGCGGTAGAGCCCCGTATCGGTCAAATTGTCTCGCTATGGTTTGGTAATTTGAATAGCAGCCTTATGGAATAAGGCTCCGCGGGGCGCTGCAGCAAGCGGCGAAAAACAGCGGAAAGCACGGCCCCGCGCGCGTTGCGGCCATTGGGCGGCGAGTTCTCAACAAAGTTATCCACAGGCTGGGCAGGGTATACGGCGATTCCTAATGCGAATCCAAAACTTAGCGCCGAATCTGACGTTTTACTTTAAGTTCGCCGCCGCGATGCGGGCGCGGATGCAAGCCGCCTGTACTTCGCGTATCGCTGCCGCCGGAGCGCCGCAATGAGCGGCACCTACCTGCGCGTCGCGCTCGACCATCCGCTCGCGACCCTGTTCGACTACCGCTGCGATGCGCAGCCGACACCCGTGCCCGGCACGCTCGTGCAGGTGCCGTTCGGCAAGCGGCAGGCCGTCGGGCTCGTCTGCGAAGTCACGACTCACACCGATGTCCCGCCGTCGCGGCTGCGCGCGGTCGATGCGATCTGCGCCGACCTGCCGCCGCTGTCGGCCGACTGGCTCGCGCTCGTGTCGTTCGCTGCCGACTACTATCAGCGCGGGCGCGGCGAGGTCGCATTGCCGGCGTTGCCGCAGGCGCTGCGCGATGCCGGGCGCTGGGGGCGGCTGCTCGCGCCCGAAGTGCGCTACCGGCCGACCGAAGCCGGCCGTGCGGCGCTGCCCGATGCGTTGCCCTCACGCGGCGCGGCGCTGCGGCGGCTCGCGCAGGCGCTCGTCGATACCGGCTCGCTGACGCTGCCCGACGCGCGCGCGCTTCACCCCAAGGCGGCCGCGACGCTCGACGACTGGGCGGCGCGCGGCTGGGCCGATATCGAGGAAATTGGCTGGGCCGATGCGCCTGTGCCCAAAGCTGTGGATAACCTGTCGACAACCGGTGGACGAACTGTGCCGCCGGCGCTGACCGACCAGCAGGCCGAGGCGCTCGACGGGATCCGCGCGGCGGAGGGCTTCGCGCCGTTCCTGCTGCACGGCGTGACGGGCAGCGGCAAGACCGAGGTTTATCTGCATGCGCTTGCGTCGCTGCTCGACGCGCGGCCCGACGCACAGGCGCTCGTGCTCGTTCCCGAAATCAACCTGACGCCGCAGTTCGAGGCGGCGTTTCGCGCGCGCTTCGCGGGCGCGCTCGCCGACGATGCAATCGTCACGCTGCACAGCGGGCTCGCCGAGGGCGAGCGGGCGCGCAACTGGCTGGCCGCGCACACGGGCCGCGCGCGGATCGTGCTCGGCACGCGGCTCGCGGTGCTTGCGTCGATGCCGACGCTCGCGCTGATCGTCGTCGACGAGGAGCACGAGCCCGCGTACAAGCAGCAGGAAGGGCTGCGCTATTCGGCGCGCGATCTGGCCGTGTGGCGCGCGAAGCAGCTCGGCATCACGGTCGTGCTCGGCTCGGCCACGCCGTCGCTCGAAAGCTGGTGGCAGGCCGAGCAGGGGCGCTACACGCGGCTCACGCTGTCGCGCCGCGCGGTGGCCGACGCGACGCTGCCGACCGTGCGGCTGATCGATCTCGAAGAGGAGCGGCGGCGCGGCCGCGCGTCGATGGGCGGGCTGTCGGGGCCGCTCGTCGCGGCGCTGAAGGCGCGGCTCGAACGCGGCGAGCAGAGCCTCGTGTTCCTGAACCGGCGCGGCTATGCCCCGCAGCTCGCGTGCGACGCATGCGGCTGGGTTGCCGGCTGCCCGCGCTGCAGCGCGTATGTCGTGCTGCACAAGCCCGAGCATGCGCTGCGCTGCCATCACTGCGGCTGGGAATCGCGCATTCCGCGGTCGTGCCCCGAGTGCGGGAACGTCGACATCGCGCCGCTCGGGCGCGGCACCCAGCGTATCGAGGAAGCGCTGGCCGAGGCCGTGCCGGGCGCGCGCGTGCTGCGGATCGACGCGGACAGCACGCGCCGCAAGGGCAGCGCGCAGGCGCTCTTCTCCGACGTGCACGCGGGCGAGGTCGACATCCTGGTCGGCACGCAGATGATCGCGAAGGGGCACGACTTCCAGCGCGTGTCGCTCGTCGGCGTGCTCAACGCCGACACCGCGCTGTTCTCGCACGACTTCCGCGCGAGCGAGCGGCTGTTCGCGCAGCTGATGCAGGTGAGCGGCCGCGCAGGCCGCGCCGGGCTGCCGGGCGAGGTGATGGTGCAGACGCGCTACCCGCGTCACGCGCTGTACCACGCGCTCGGGCGGCAGGATTACGTCGGCTTCGCGAATTCGACGCTCGGCGAGCGCCGCGACGCGCACCTGCCGCCGTTCGTCTATCAGGCGCTGCTGCGCGCCGAAGGGCGCACGCTCGACGCGGCGCTCGCGTTTCTGCTGCAGGCGGCGGCGGCGTTGCCCGGGCTGCCGGGCGCCGATCGCGTGACCGTCTACGACGCGGTGCCGATGACGATCGTCAAGGTCGCGAACGTCCATCGCGCGCAGTTGCTGCTCGAAAGCGCGTCGCGGGCGGCGCTGCAGCATGCGCTGCAGGCCTGGCAGCCGGAGCTGCGCGCGCTGAAGGGCGTGCTGCGATGGAGCGTCGAAGTCGATCCGCTGGATATCTGAGCGGCGCGCTGCCGTATTGAAGACGCCCGGCCCGCCAGGCGCCACCCAACTGTCTGTCGTCGCGCCCGAACCGGGCGCCGCACCCGCGTCTCTCCCCCAGTGCAACCCGTTTTCGGCCGCTTCCGCGCGCGCCGAAGGTTGCACACGCGTGCCGAATCGGCCCGATCAGGGAAAACACCGATCCTCCGACCACGGGCAACCCCTAGGTTGCAACCGCATAAGTGGCTGATTATATTGACTAACCTGTAGGTGCAACCTATCTCGCAATCTGGTTGCACCTTTTTATTGCGTGCCGTAGGATTTCGCGCATCCTCTCACACCCTATTGCCGGGCTCGCACCGGCGCACGAACCCACCATGGCAAGCACGACTCTCGGCGTCAAAGTCGACGACCTTCTCCGCTCGCGCCTCAAGGACGCCGCCGCGCGTCTCGAGCGCACTCCCCACTGGCTGATCAAGCAGGCGATCTTCGCGTACCTCGAGCGGATCGAGCACGGCCAGCTGCCGCCCGAGCTGTCGGGCCACAGCGGCGTGACGGAGCTCGCCGACGGTCAGGCGGCGGACGGCGACGACGACAACTCGCCGCATCCGTTCCTCGAGTTCGCGCAGAACGTGCAGCCGCAATCGGTGCTGCGTGCGGCGATCACGGCCGCGTACCGCCGCCCCGAACCGGAATGCGTGCCGTTCCTGCTCGGCCAGGCGCGCCTGCCGGCCAACCTGCAGGCTGACGTGCAGGCGCTCGCGACGAAGCTCGTCGAGGCGCTGCGCGAGAAGAGCTCGGGCGGCGGCGTCGAAGGGCTGATTCACGAGTTCTCGCTGTCGAGCCAGGAAGGCGTCGCGCTGATGTGCCTCGCCGAAGCGCTGCTGCGCATTCCCGATCGCGCGACGCGCGATGCGCTGATCCGCGACAAGATCAGCAAGGGCGACTGGCGCTCGCACGTCGGCCACGCGCCGTCGCTGTTCGTGAACGCGGCGACCTGGGGGCTGATGATCACCGGCAAGCTCGTGACGACCAACAGCGAAGCGGGCCTGTCGTCGGCGCTCACGCGCCTGATCGGCCGCGGCGGCGAGCCGCTGATCCGCAAGGGCGTCGACATGGCGATGCGCCTGATGGGCGAGCAGTTCGTCACCGGCGAGACGATTTCCGAAGCGCTCGCGAACAGCCGCAAGTACGAAGCGCGCGGCTTCCGCTACTCGTACGACATGCTCGGCGAAGCGGCGACGACCGAAGAGGACGCGCAGCGCTACTACGCGTCGTACGAACAGGCGATCCACGCGATCGGCAAGGCGGCCGGCGGCCGCGGCATCTACGAAGGCCCGGGCATCTCGATCAAGCTGTCGGCGCTGCACGCGCGCTACTCGCGCTCGCAGCAGGACCGCACGATGAGCGAGCTGCTGCCGCGCGTGCGCGCCCTTGCGCTGCTCGCGCGCCGCTACGACATCGGCCTGAACATCGACGCGGAAGAAGCCGACCGTCTCGAACTGTCGCTCGACCTGCTCGAGGCGCTGTGCTTCGATCCGGATCTCGCGGGCTGGAACGGCATCGGCTTCGTCGTGCAGGGCTACCAGAAGCGCTGCCCGTTCGTGATCGACTACCTGATCGATCTCGCGCGCCGCAGCCGTCACCGCCTGATGATCCGCCTCGTGAAGGGCGCGTACTGGGATACCGAGATCAAGCGTGCGCAGGTCGACGGCCTCGAAGGCTATCCGGTCTATACGCGCAAGATCTACACGGACGTGTCGTACCTCGCGTGCGCGAAGAAGCTGCTCGCGGCGCCGGATGCCGTCTATCCGCAGTTCGCGACGCACAACGCGCACACGCTGGCCGCGATCTACCAGCTCGCGGGCCAGAACTACTACCCGGGCCAGTACGAATTCCAGTGCCTGCACGGGATGGGCGAGCCGCTGTACGAGGAAGTCACCGGCCGCGACAAGCTGAACCGCCCGTGCCGCGTGTATGCGCCGGTCGGCACGCACGAGACGCTGCTCGCGTACCTGGTGCGCCGCCTGCTGGAGAACGGCGCGAACACGTCGTTCGTGAACCGCATCGCCGATAAGGCGGTGCCGGTGAAGGAACTGGTCGCCGATCCGGTCGACGAAGCGTCGAAGGTCGTGCCGCTCGGCGCGCCGCACGCGAAGATCCCGCTGCCGCGCAACCTGTACGGCGACGAGCGTCCCAACTCGATGGGCCTCGACCTGTCGAACGAACACCGCCTCGCATCGCTGTCGTCCGCGCTGCTCGCGAGCGCGCACTTCCCGTGGCGCGCGGCGCCGATGCTCGACGACGACACGCTCGCCGACGCACCGGCACGCGACGTGCGCAACCCGGCCGACCAGCGCGACCTGGTCGGCACGGTCAGCGAAGCGACGGCCGAACACGTGAGCGCGGCGCTCGCGCATGCGGTGGCCGCTGCGCCGATCTGGCAGGCGACGCCGGTGGACGCGCGCGCCGACTGCCTGGTGCGCGCAGCCGACCTGCTCGAAGCGCAGATGCACACGCTGATGGGCCTGATCGTGCGCGAAGCCGGCAAGTCGCTGCCGAACGCGATCGCCGAGATCCGCGAAGCGGTCGACTTCCTGCGCTACTACGCAGCGCAGATCCGCGACGAATTCTCGAACGACACGCACCGTCCGCTCGGGCCGGTGGTCTGTATCAGCCCGTGGAACTTCCCGCTGGCGATCTTCATGGGCCAGGTGGCCGCGGCGCTGGCAGCAGGCAACACGGTGCTCGCGAAGCCGGCCGAACAGACGCCGCTGATCGCCGCCCAGGCCGTGCGCCTGCTGCGCGAGGCCGGCGTGCCGGCCGGTGCGGTGCAACTGCTGCCGGGCGACGGCGAGACCGTCGGCGCGGCGCTGGTCGCCGATCCGCGCACGCGTGCGGTGATGTTCACCGGTTCGACCGAAGTCGCGCGCCTGATCAACAAAACGCTGTCCGCGCGCCTCGACCCGGACGGCAAGCCGATTCCGCTGATCGCGGAAACGGGCGGCCAGAACGCGATGATCGTCGACTCGTCGGCGCTCGCGGAGCAGGTCGTCGCGGACGTGATGCAGTCGTCGTTCGATTCGGCCGGTCAACGGTGTTCGGCGCTGCGCGTTCTGTGTCTGCAGGACGATGTCGCGGACCGCACGCTGACGATGCTGAAGGGCGCGATGCACGAGCTGGCGCTCGGCAACCCGGACCGGCTGTCGACGGACGTCGGCCCGGTGATCGACGGCGAAGCGAAGCAGACGATCGACACGCACGTCGCGACGATGAAGGACAAGGGCCACGCGGTCACGCAACTGCCGTCGCCGGAAGCCTGCGCGCACGGCACGTTCGTGCCGCCGACGCTGATCGAGATCGGCACCATCGACGAGCTGAAGCGTGAAGTGTTCGGCCCCGTGCTGCACGTGGTGCGCTACCGCCGCAGCCAGCTCGACAAGCTGCTCGAGCAGATCCGTGCAACGGGTTACGGGCTGACGCTCGGCATCCACACGCGGATCGACGAGACGATCGCGCACGTGATTTCGAATGCGCACGTCGGCAACATCTACGTGAACCGCAACGTGATCGGCGCGGTGGTCGGCGTGCAGCCGTTCGGTGGCGAAGGGTTGTCGGGCACGGGCCCGAAGGCCGGCGGCGCGCTGTACCTGCAGCGCCTGCTCGCGACGCGTCCGTCGGGCCTGCCGCGCTCGCTCGCGCAGACGCTGATCGCGGACGGTGCGGTTGAAGGCGATGCGCGCGGCAATCCGGCGGCGGCACTCACGACGCTGCGCGACTGGCTGATCGAGCAGCGCGAGCCGGCACTGGCGGCACGTTGCGACGGCTATCTGGCACAGGTGCCGGCTGGCGCGACCGCCGTGCTGACCGGGCCGACGGGCGAGCGAAACACGTATACACTCGGCCCGCGCGGCACGGTGCTGTGTGTCGCGGCGACGCCAAGCGGCGCGCGTGCGCAGTTCGCGGCGGTGCTGGCGACCGGCAACCGTGCGCTGTTCGCCGGCGCGGCCGGCGAGGCGCTGGTCGCCGCGCTGCCCGCGTCGCTGAAGGCGCAGGCAACCGTGCGCAAGCAGGCCGACGTGCCGTTCGACGCGGTGCTGTTCGAAGGCGACAGCGACGAGCTGCAGACGCTGGTCAAGGACGTCGCGCAGCGGCCGGGCCCGATCGTGTCGGTGCAGGGCGTGTCGGTGGGCGCGTTCGAGAACGGCGATGCGGAAGATTACGCGCTGGAACGGCTGTTGACGGAGCGCTCGGTGAGCGTGAACACGGCGGCGGCCGGCGGCAATGCGAATTTGATGACGATCGGCTGATCATCCTTGCCGTTCGGATCAAACAAAGGAAGCGGCAAGGCGATCCCGAAGCCGCTCCATTTACCCTGGTACCAAGGAGATGCTATGCAACACACGATGAAAAAGCTGGCAGGCGCGACGTTCGTCGCGGTCATGTCGCTGGCGGGGACGGCCCATGCGGATGACGTGAAGATCGGTTACGCAGGGCCGATGACGGGCGCGCAGGCGCACTACGGCAAGGATATGCAGAACGGGATCGTGCTCGCGCTGGAAGACTTCAACGCGACGAACCCGAAGATCGGCGGCAAGCCGGTGAAGTTCGTGCTGAACACGCAGGACGACCAGGCTGACCCGCGCACGGGCACGACGGTCGCGCAGAAGCTCGTCGACGACGGCATCAAGGGCATGCTCGGCCACTTCAACTCGGGCACGACGATCCCGGCTTCGCGCATCTACGCGAACGCGGGCATTCCGGAAATCGCGATGGCGACGGCACCGGAATACACGCAGCAGGGCTACAAGACGACCTTCCGCATGATGACGTCCGACACGCAGCAGGGCTCGGTGGCCGGTACGTTCGCGTCGAAGGATCTCGGCATGAAGAAGATCGCGATCGTCGACGACCGCACGGCCTACGGCCAGGGTCTTGCCGACCAGTTCGAGAAGGCCGCGAAGGCGGGCGGTGCGACGATCGTCGACCGTGAATTCACGAACGACAAGGCAGTCGACTTCAAGGCGATTCTGACCAAGATCAAGTCGACGAAGCCGGACCTCGTCTACTACGGCGGCGCGGATTCGCAGGCAGCGCCGATGGTCAAGCAGATGAAGACGCTCGGCATCGCCGCACCGCTGATGAGCGGCGAAATGGTGAAGACGCCGACGTTCCTGAAGATCGCCGGCAACGCGGCCGACGGTACGATCGCTTCGCTGGCCGGCCTCCCGCTGGAAGAAATGCCGGGCGGCAAGACCTACGCCGACAAGTACAAGAAGCGCTTCGGCGAAGACGTGCAGACGTACTCGCCGTACGCGTACGACGGCGCGATGGCGATGCTGAACGCGATGAAGAAGGCCGATTCGACCGATCCGGCGAAGTACCTGCCGGTGCTCGCGAAGTCCGACATGGCGGGCGTGACGTCGACGCACGTCGCGTATGACGCGAAGGGCGACCTGAAGAACGGCGGCATCACGATGTACAAGGTCGAGAAGGGCGAGTGGAAGCCGCTGAAGAGCATCGGCGGCAAGTAAGCAGCCTGTCGTGATGTTTTGACGCGCGGGCGGCGGCGAAGGTCGCTGCCCGGTCGCTCATGACAAAAAGCCACCGGGCCGTTGAGGCCGGGTGGCTTTTTCATTGGCGTGTGCAGGCGTCAATCCCGGCGCACGCGCAGCAGGAATTTCTGCAGCTTGCCGGTCGGCGTGCGCGGCAGCGCCTGCGCGAACGTGAACTCGCGCGGGACCTTGTACGCAGCGAGCCGCTCGCCGCAGAACGCGCGCAGCGCATCCGCGTCGGGCGCCGCGTTCGCGCGCAGCACGACGTGCGCGACGACCGTCTCGCCCCAGTCGGGATGCGGGGCGCCGACGACGGCCGCCTCGGCGATGTCCGGGTGCGCGCCGAGCACGTCCTCCACTTCCTTCGAATAGACGTTCTCGCCGCCCGTGACGATCATGTCCTTCAGCCGGTCGACGATGAACAGATAGCCATCCTGATCGATCCGCGCGATGTCGCCGGTGCGATACCAGCCGTCCGGCGCGAACGCGGCGCGCGTCGCGGCCGCGTCGTCGAGATAGCCGAGCATCATGCAGTCGGTCTTCAGCCAGATCTCGCCGGTCTCGCCCGGCCGCGCATCGGCGCCGTCCATCCGCACGACGCGCAGGTCGACGCCCGGGCCGCCCTGGCGGCCGATCGAGCCGGCCTTCGCGATCTGCTCGTCCGGATACAGCGTCGTGCCGGCCGGGCCCGTTTCGGTCATCCCGTACACCTGGAAGAACGCGTGGCTGCGATACGCATGTGCGAGCCGTTCGGCCTGCGCGGCGCCGATCGGCCCGCCGCCGTACAGCCACGCGCGCACGCTCGACAGGTCGAACGCCGCGAAACCGTCGATCGTGTCGAGCGGCAGCGTGTACGACACCGGCGCGCCGAAATACATCGTCACGCGCTCGCGCTCGATGGCCTGCAGGAAGCGCAGCGGATGGTATTCGCGCAGCAGCACGACGGTGCCGCCCGCGAACAGCGTGCCGCCGAACCAGTTGTTCAGCGGCGACGAATGCCAGATCGGCATCGCCATCAGCGTGCGCTCGTTGCGGCCGATGCCGGTCGCGAGCGCCGCCTGCATCGCCGCGAGCGTCACGGTGCGATGACTGTGCACGCAGCCTTTCGGGCGGCCGGTCGTGCCGGACGTGTAGAGGATCTGCGCGATGTCGCCGTCGGCCGGCTCGATGCCCGCGAGGCCGTCCCGCGTCGCGCACATCGTGTCGAAGTTCGGCACGCCGTCGAGCTCGCCCTCGGTCACGATCCGCCGCGCCGGATGCACGAGGCGCTCGACCACCGGCGCGAGCGCCACGTCGAACAGCAGTGCCTTGCTGCGGCTGTGTTCGAGCACGTAGTCGACTTCCGGCGCCTGCAGCTTGTGGTTGATCGGCACGAACGCCGCGCCGAGCCGCCAGGCGCCGAACATCAGGTCGACGAAGGCCGGCGTGTTGAAGCACATCGCGGCGACGCGGTCGCCGGCCGCGACGCCGAGCGCGCTCAGCACGGCCGCCGCACGGTGCGAGCGCTCGCGTGCGGCGGCATACGTGATCGTCGCGGATTCGCTGACGAGGAACGGCTTGTCGGGCGTCGCACGGGCGGCGCGGTCGAGGGCGGCGACGAGGTTCATCGAGGCTCCGGGCAGGACGGGGGGCGGCGCCGATCAGGCCGGGTACGCGCGCTGCAGCAGCGCGGCGACGTCGATCGCATGCGGGTCGAAGCCGCCCGCAACGCGGCCCCAGTCGGGCGCGGCGAGCCGCGTCGCGACGAACGCGTCGGCGACGGCCGCCGGTGCATCGCGGCGCAGCAGGCAGGCCTGCGCGACGAGCGCGAGCCGCTGCGCGAACACGCGGCCCGATGCTTCGAGCGTGTCGGCCGGCGCCGCGAGCATCGCGCGCAGCGCGTCGAGCGCCGCACGGATGCGCGGCTCGCCCGCGCCGAGGCCGGCGAGTTCGTCGAACAGCGCGGCGGCCGCGTCGGGCTCGCGCGATATCGCGCGCAGCACGTCGAGGCACATCACGTTGCCCGAGCCTTCCCAGATCGAGTTGACGGGCGCTTCGCGGAACAGCCGCGCGATCGGGCCGTCGTCGACGTAGCCGTTGCCGCCGAATACTTCCATCACCTCGCCGGTCAGCTCGACCGCGCGCTTGCAGACCCAGAATTTCGCGGCGGGCGTGACGATCCGCTTCCATGCGCGTTCGCGCGGCGAGTCGTCGCGTTCGAACGCGTCGGCGAGGCGCATCGCGAGCGACAGCGCGGCTTCGCTTTCGAGCGCGAGATCGGCGAGCACCGTGCGCATCAGCGGCTGTTCGGCGAGCGCGCGGCCGAACGCGTGGCGCTGGCGCGTGTACGCGATCGCCTGCACGACGCCCTGGCGCAGCATCGCCGCGCTACCGAGCACGCAGTTCAGCCGCGTGTAGGTGGCCATCTCGATGATGGTCGGAATGCCGCGGCCTTCGTCGCCGAGCATGATGCCCCACGCGTCGTTCAGCTCGATTTCGCTGCTGGAGTTGCTGCGGTTGCCGACCTTGTTCTTCAGCCGCTGGATCTCGACCGCGTTCTTCGTGCCGTCGGGCCGCCAACGCGGCACGTAGAAGCACGACGGGCCGCCGGCTTCGGTGCGTGCGACGACGAGGTGCGCGTCGCACATCGGCGCGGAGAAGAACCACTTGTGGCCGCGCAGCCGGTATTCGCCGCCGCGCCCGCCCGCGCCGACCGGCGTGGCGAGCGTCGTGTTCGCGCGCACGTCGGAGCCGCCCTGTTTCTCGGTCATCCCCATGCCGAACCAGATCGCGCGCTTGCCGGCGACCGGGACGTCGCGGGGATCGTAATCGTCGCTGTAGAGCTTGTCGCGCAGCAGGTCCCACAGTGCCGGCTCCTTCTGCAGCACGGGGATCGCGGCCTGCGTCATCGTGGCCGGGCACAGCGTGCCGGCCTCGATCTGGCCATGCAGGTAGAAGCCCGCGGCGGTCGCGGCCCAGCGGCCGCGGCGAGACTCGCGGAACGCGAGCGACACGAAGCCTTCGTGGCGATACTGGCCGAGCAGCGCGTGCCATGCGGGGTGGAAGTCGACGCGGTCGATGCGCCGGCCGCGCCGGTCGAACGTGTTCAGTTCCGGCGGATGGTGGTTCGCTTCGTCGGCGAGCCGCGCGGTGTCGGCGCTGCCGAGCCGCGCGCCGTACGCGTCGAGCTGCGGCACGGCCCAGTCGGCGCCTGCCCGGGCGAGCGCGTCGCGCAGCGCGAGATCCGTCGCGAAGAGGTTATAGTCGACGAGTTCGTCGAACTGGTTCGCGACGGCGTGAGTCGATTCGGTCATCGAGCGTGTCTCCGGTCTCAGGCTTCGCGGGCAGCCGGCGCCATGCCGTACGGACGGCGCGTCGGCGCGGGGTCCGGCGCCCGGTAAAACGTATTCCCTGCTGATTTCAGAGTAGCAAATATGCCGCCGCGACATGTTCAGGTTCCGGCGCCGCCCGGCCAGCCGGCGGCGCAACCCGCGCCCGCCTTGCGTCGCCGGCCGCGCCAGTCGCGCGCGCAGGCGAGTTCCGACGCGCTGCAGCAGGCCTTCGTTCAGCTTTTGCTCGAACGCGGCTATGCAAAGGCGACGATCCGCGAGATCGCGGCCGTCGCGGGCGTCAGCATCGGCACCTTCTACGAGTATTTCGGCGACAAGCAGAGCCTTGCCGCGCTCTGCATCCACCGCCGCGTGCTGGCGCTGGCCGACCGGCTGCGCGACACGGTGCAGCGGTTGCGCGGCGTGCCGCGGGCCGAACTGGCCGCCGCGCTCGTCGATCTGCAGGTCGACGCGATCGCCGCCGACGCGGCGCTGTGGGGCGCGCTGTTCGTGCTGGAGCGGCAGGTGTCGCCGCTGGCCGCGTATCGCCGGCATTACGACGCGTATGTCGCGCTGTGGCGCGACGCGCTGGCCCATACGGCCGATCCGCCGCCGGCCGGGCGGCTCGACGGGCTCGCACGCATGGCTCACGCGATCTGCTACGGCGGCCTGTCGCAGGCGTTGCTGACGCTCGGGCCTGCGCTCGATTTCGCCGCGCAACGCCGCGAACTGCGGGCCGTGCTGCTCGCGTACCTGGCAGCGGTGGATGCGTAGCATTCCGTAGGGGAAATGCCTGATTCGCATGTCAGGCCCGTCGGTCTGCCTTGTCGCTGCGTGCTTCTCTCCTTGAGCCATGAGAAAAATGCATGGCCGCCATGACGAACTTTCGATTGTCCGCCGATATTGGCTGGGGCTAAATCATGCGGCAGATGCAGGGCCGCACACGCCGCGCGGCCCCGCCCGAAGGACATCAGAAGGAGGAGTCATGCGAAGCGCCACCGCGCCCCGTTCGAAACTGCCCGACGTCGGCACGACGATCTTCACGGTGATCGGCCAGCTGGCCGCTCAACACGATGCGTTGAACCTGTCGCAGGGCGCGCCGAATTTCGCGCCCGATCCGGCGCTCGTCGAAGGCGTTGCGCGCGCGATGCGCGACGGGCACAACCAGTACGCGCCGATGGCGGGCGTCATGGCGCTGCGCGAGCGGCTCGCCGAGAAGACGGAAGCGCTGTACGGCGCACGCTATGACCCCGCGACCGAAATCACGGTGATCGCGAGCGCGAGCGAAGGGCTGTACGCGGCAATCAGCGCGCTCGTGCATCCGGGCGACGAGGTGATCCATTTCGAGCCGTCGTTCGACAGCTATGCGCCGATCGTGCGGCTGCAGGGCGCGACGCCGGTCGCGATCAAGTTGTCGCCCGGGCATTTCCGCGTGAACTGGGATGAGGTCGCCGCCGCGATCACGCCGCGCACGCGGATGATCATCGTCAACACGCCGCACAACCCGACCGCGACGGTGTTCTCGGCCGACGATCTCGAGCGGCTCGCGCAGCTCACGCGCGACACGGGCATCGTCGTGCTGTCCGACGAGGTCTACGAGCACGTCGTGTTCGACGGCGCGCAGCACCAGAGCGTCGCGCGCCACCGCGAGCTGGCCGAGCGCAGCGTGATCGTGTCGTCGTTCGGCAAGTCGTTCCACGTGACCGGCTGGCGGGTCGGCCATTGCCTCGCGCCGGCCGAACTGATGGACGAGATTCGCAAGGTGCACCAGTTCATGGTGTTCTCGGCCGACACGCCGATGCAGTTCGCGTTCGCGGAGATCCTCGCGCGGCCGGACAGCTATCTCGGCCTGTCGGCGTTCTACCAGGCCAAGCGCGACCTGCTCGCGCGCGAGCTGGCCGATTCGCGTTTCGAGCTGCTGCCGAGCGAAGGCTCGTTCTTCATGCTCGCGCGTTTCCGCCACTTCTCGGACGAAAGCGACAGCGATTTCGTGCTGCGCCTGATCCGCGACGCGCGGGTCGCGACGATTCCGCTGTCGGCGTTCTATACCGACGGCACCGACGCCGGCGTGATCCGGCTCAGTTTTTCGAAGGACGACGCGACGCTGGTCGAAGGCGCGCGGCGGCTGCGTTCGCTGTAAGAAACCGGCGACGGGCACCCGGCGACGGGCATGTCGCATCGACCAGTCACAGGAGATCACGATGAAGCACACGGCCACCCTGAAACTCGCGTTTGCGCTCGCATGCGCAATCGGCTCCGGCGCCGCGCTCGCCGATACGCAGACGCTGCGTTTCGGCCTCGAAGCGCAATACCCGCCGTTCGAATCGAAAGCGCCGAACGGCGACCTGCAAGGCTTCGACATCGACGTCGGCAATGCCGTCTGCCGGACGGCGAAGTTGTCGTGCAAATGGGTCGAGACGTCGTTCGACGGGCTGATTCCCGCGCTGAAGGGCCGCAAGTTCGACGCGATCAACTCGGCGATGAACGCGACCGAGCAGCGGCGCCAGGCGATCGACTTTACGACGATCGTCTATCGCGTGCCGACCCAGCTGATCGCGCGCACCGGCAGCGGCCTGCTGCCGACGCCCGAATCGCTGAAGGGCAAGCGCGTCGGCGTGCTGCAGGCGTCGATCCAGGAAACCTTCGCGAAGGCGCACTGGGAACCGGCCGGCGTCGCGATCGTCGCGTACCAGGACCAGAACCAGGCGTATGCGGACCTTGTAGCGGGCCGCCTCGACGCGACGCTCGTGCTCGCACCGTCCGGCCAGCGCGGCTTCCTGTCGCGCCCGGACGGCA
Source organism: Burkholderia cepacia complex sp. TUM26381 (assembly GCF_057439935.1). Classification (NCBI taxonomy): domain Bacteria; kingdom Pseudomonadati; phylum Pseudomonadota; class Betaproteobacteria; order Burkholderiales; family Burkholderiaceae; genus Burkholderia; species Burkholderia cepacia complex sp. TUM26381. The sequence goes on from NZ_CM172006.1 coordinate 129,058, forward strand.
AGGGCTTCTCGTTCGTCGGCCAGCCGGTGCACGACGACAAGATCCTCGGCAGCGGCATCGCATTCGGCCTGCGCAAGGGCGACGACGCGCTGAAGGCGAAGCTCGACGCGGCGATCGACAAGCTGAAGGCGGACGGCACGGTGAAGTCGCTCGGCCTGAAGTATTTCGGCGATATCGACATTTCGACGAAGTAAGCGGGGCCGCGATGCAGAACCGGGAGACGGTTGCCGCAGGCGGCGAGGCGCGCGGCGATGCGCAGCCGGGCGAGGCGCTCGACGCCGTGCTCGTTGCCGAACTGGGCGACGCGCTCGTCACCCGTGCCGCCGACATCGATCCGCGGTACTTCACCGCGTACAACGAGCCGGCCGGCGTGCGGCCGCGTGCGCTGGTGCGCCCGCGCAGCGTCGACGACGTGTCGCGCACGCTCGCGCTGTGCGCGCGGCTCGGGCAGCCGGTCGTGCCGCAGGGCGGGCTGACGGGGCTCGCGCGTGGCGCAGTCGCGCTCGGCGGCGAGGTCGTGCTGTCGATGGAGCGCTTGGCCGGTATCGAAGCGATCGACGCGGCGGCCGGCACGATGACCGTGCGCGCGGGGACGCCGCTGCAGACGGTGCAGGAAGCCGCGGAAGCGGCGGGGTTCACGTTCGGCGTCGATCTCGGCGCGCGCGGCTCGTGCCAGATCGGCGGCATGCTCGCGACCAATGCGGGCGGCACGCGCGCGATCCGCTACGGGATGATGCGCGAGCAGGTGCTCGGGCTCGAGGCGGTGCTCGCGGACGGCACGGTCGTGTCGTCGATGAACCGGATGCTGAAGAACAACGCGGGCTACGACCTGAAGCAGTTGTTCATCGGCAGCGAGGGGACGCTCGGCGTCGTCACGCGCGCGGTGTTGCGGCTGCATCCGCTGCTCGCCGCGCCGGCCACGGCGCTCTGCCGTGTGCGCGACTACGGCGCGGTGGTCGCGCTGTGGAACCGGGTGCGCACGCTGCCGGAAGTCGTCAGTTTCGAGGCGATGTGGCCGGCGTTCTACGACTACGTCGCGCGTCATACGCCGGGTGTCTCGGCGCCGTTTGTCGGCGAAGAGGGTTTCGCGGTACTGATCGAATGCGCGACGAGCGCACCGGGCGGCGACGCGCACCAGGCGCTGGAAACCGGTCTCGCGGCGGGGTTCGACGCAGGGCTCGTGGACGACGCGGTGCTCGCGGCATCGGAGCGGCAGGCGCGCGACCTGTGGACGCTGCGCGAAGGTCTCGCGATCGATGCGCTGCCGCATCTCGTCAACTTCGACGTGAGTTTGCCGACCGGCGAACTTGGCGCGTTCGCCGAACGCTGCGAGGCGGCGTTGCGGGCGCGCTGGCCGGACGTCACGTGCCTGTTCTTCGGCCATGTCGGCGACGGCAACGTGCATATCGGCGTGTCGCTGGCCGGGATGACCGACGCGGACCTCGATGCGCTCGATCACGGCGTGTACGCGGTGGTGCGCGACATGGGCGGCTCGGTGTCCGCCGAGCACGGGATCGGCGTGCTCAAGCGTCCTTATCTCGCGCATACGCGCAGCGACGCGGAAATCGGGCTGATGCGGCGCCTGAAGGCCGCGCTGGACCCGCGCGGCATTCTCAATCCCGGCAAGGTGCTTTGACAGCGCCGATTCCCGTGACGTGCGGGAATCGACCTGCCTGATGCTTCAGCCGTCCACCCAGCGCAGCGCGCCGATCTTCAGGTGTTCGACGACGCTGCGTGCCCAATCCAGCTCCGCATTGAGCAGCACCAGCGCATGTTCGTTCTGCAGCAGGAACAGGCGCGGCACCTGGTCGGCTTGCGCGGTGGCGCGCAGCGCTTCCAGCCGTTCGCGTTCGGCGTCGAGCCGCGCAATCCGCAGTTCGAGCTGGTGACGGGCATCTTCGGCGTCGAGCAGCGGCAGGAACGCGAGACCGGCGCCGAACACCGGGAATTCACGTGCGGGCTCCGCGAGCAGCGCATGCAGCCACGCCTGCCCCGCCGTATGCCCGGCTTCGGTCAGCGCATACAGCGTGCGCTCCGGAAACGCGCCGTCGCGCTCGGTGTCGTGCACGGCGATCATCCCGTCGCGCAGCAGCCGGTCGATCGTCTGGTAGAGGCTCGTGCGCTGCCGCACGTTGACGACTTCGTCGTATCCGCGGGCCTTCAGTTGCTGCAACATCCCATACGGATGCATGGGCGTTTCGGTGAGCGTCGCGAGGACGGCCAGCGCAAGCGGGGACGGGCGGCTCGTAGGCATGAATAGTTAGAGTATATCTAGTAAGAATATAACTATTCTCAATCAGACTATCTTATTTCACAAGGGTTTCAGCCGAGGTGCGAACGCTTCGCGGCCGGTGCGACGGTTTCCATCGTCGCGAGACCGTGCACGATTCCGCAATCCTCGACCGAATGCTCGCCGACGCACTGGCGGCGCAATTCGGTGAGCTGGTCGCGCAGATGCGTGAGTTCCGCCAGGCGCGCATCGACGTGTCCGATGTGATCGTCGAGCAGCGAATTGATCGAATCGCAGCGGTCGGCCGGCGTGTCGGTGAGCTGCAGCAACGCGCGGATTTCGTCGTGCGCCATGTCGAGCGCGCGGCAGTTGCGGATGAAGCGCAGCCGTTCGACGTGCACGTCGGTGTAGTTGCGGTAGTTCGAGTCGGTGCGCTCCGCATCCGGCATCAGACCCTCTTTCTCGTAGAAACGGATCGTCTCGGGGGTGCAGCGGGCCGCTTTGGCCAGTTCGCCGATCTTCATGCCTTTCTCCCGTGTAAGGGTTGACCTTGTAGTGGCTTCAGGGTGTTAACTCTACACCGTCAAGCCACAAAGGAGGTTGTCATGACCGACGCCAAGCGTACCCACGACCCACGACACCGTCATGCCGGCGGCGCCGATGCGTGCTGCGCCGACCCGCGCGACACGCAGACGGCGACCGTTGCCGACGCGGCGCCGGCGGCCGGCGAGCGCGCGCACGGCGAGGCTGCATCGCGCGGCCGCGACCATGATCACGATCATTCGCACGACGACGGGCATCGGCACGGCGCGACGGGCGCGCACGATCATGCGGCGCACGACGAAGCGGGTCACGATCGTTCACCCGGCGATGCGCATGTACACGGCGCGGCGTGCTCGCACGACCACGCCGCGCACGACCATGCCGGTCACGACCACGACCACGACCACGACCACGACCACGCGGCCGGCGACTGCTGCGCGCCCGCCGCGCTGACGCTCGCGCCGCTGCCGGTCGCGCAGGCGACCGCGTCGGGTCACGTGCGCTCGGCGTTCCGGATCATGCAGATGGACTGCCCGACCGAGGAAACGCTGATCCGCAAGAAGCTCGGCGGGATGAACGAAGTGTCGGCGCTCGAATTCAACCTGATGCAGCGGATGCTGACCGTCGAGCACGTGCCCGGCGCGCAGCCGGCGATCGAAAGCGCGATCCGCACGCTCGGGATGACGCCCGAGGCCGCGACGGCCGGCGCACCGGCGGCGCGTGTCGCGGACGCGCCCGCGAAGCCGTGGTGGCCGCTGGCGCTCGCCGGCGTCGCCGCGATCGCGTCCGAAGGGGCGACGTGGGCCGGGCTGCCGGTGTGGCTGTCGGCGGCGCTCGCGCTCGCCGCGGTGCTCGCATGCGGGCTCACCACGTACAAGAAGGGGTGGATCGCGATCCGCAACGGCAACCTGAACATCAACGCGCTGATGAGCATCGCGGTGACGGGCGCGATGGCGATCGGCCAGTGGCCGGAAGCCGCGATGGTGATGGTGCTGTTCACGATCGCCGAATTGATCGAAGCGAAGTCGCTCGACCGCGCGCGCAATGCGATCCAGGGCCTGATGCAGCTCGCGCCGGATACCGCGACCGTGCAGGACGCGGACGGCTCGTGGCGCACGATCGAGGCCGCGCAGGTCGCGCTCGGCGCGGTCGTCCGCGTGAAGCCGGGCGAACGGATCGGGCTGGACGGCGAAGTCGTCGCGGGCCGCTCGACGGTCAACCAGGCGCCGATCACCGGCGAGAGCCTGCCCGTCGAAAAGACGGCCGGCGACGCCGTGTATGCGGGCACGATCAACGAATCGGGCTCGTTCGAATATCGCGTGACGGCCGTCGCGGCGAACTCGACGCTCGCGCGGATCATCCACGCGGTCGAGGAAGCACAAGGTGCGAAGGCGCCGACGCAGCGCTTCGTCGACCAGTTCGCGCGCGTGTACACGCCGATCGTGTTCGCGGTCGCCTTGCTGGTCGCGGTGGTGCCGCCGGTCGTGATGGGCGGCGCATGGCACGACTGGATCTATCGCGCGCTGGTGCTGCTCGTGATCGCATGCCCGTGTGCGCTGGTGATCTCGACGCCGGTGACGATCGTGTCGGGTCTCGCGGCCGCGGCGCGGCGCGGGATTCTGGTGAAGGGCGGCGTCTACCTGGAAGAAGGGCGCAAGCTTGCCTGGCTCGCACTCGACAAGACCGGCACGATCACGCACGGCAAGCCGGTGCAGACCGACTTCGACGTGCATGCGGACGGCGCCGATGCGGCACGCGTGCGGCATCTCGGCGCGAGCCTCGCGGCGCGCTCCGATCACCCGGTGTCGCAGGCGATTGCTGCCGCGGCCCGCGATGCCGGCACGACGGCATTCGCCGATGTGCAGGACTTCGAAGCGATCGTCGGGCGCGGCGTGCGCGGCACGATCGACGGCACGCGCTACTGGCTCGGCAACCACCGGCTCGTCGAGGAGCTCGAGCGCTGCTCGACGGCGCTCGAAGCGAAGCTCGACGCGCTGGAGCGGCAGGGCAAGAGCGTCGTGGTGCTGGTCGACGAAGCGCGCGTGCTGGGCATCTTCGCGGTGGCCGACACGATCAAGGACACGAGCCGTGAAGCGATCGCCGATCTGCACGCGCTCGGCATCCGCACCGCGATGCTGACGGGCGACAACCCGCATACCGCGCAGGCGATCGCGAAGCAGGCCGGCATCGACGACGCACGCGGCAACCAGTTGCCGGAAGACAAGCTCGCGGCGGTCGAGGAGCTGTCGGCCGGCGGCGCGGGCGCGGTCGGGATGGTCGGCGACGGGATCAACGATGCCCCGGCGCTTGCGCGTGCCGACATCGGTTTCGCGATGGGCGCGATGGGCACCGACACGGCGATCGAGACGGCCGACGTCGCGCTGATGGACGACGACCTGCGCAAGATTCCCGCGTTCGTGCGGCTGTCGCGTGCGACGCACCGCGTGCTGGTGCAGAACATCGGCTTCGCGCTCGGCGTGAAGGTCGTGTTCCTCGGCCTCACGGTCGCGGGGCTCGGCACGATGTGGATGGCGGTGTTTGCAGACGCGGGCGCGAGCCTGATCGTCGTGGCCAACGGCTTGCGGCTGCTGTCGTCCTCCGGGGCGTTCGGCGGTGCACAGGCCAAGCGTTGAGGAGCGGGCGATGAGCTTTCTGAAACGGATCCTGGGCGGCCACGGCGGTGGCCATGGCAGCGGGCACGGCAGCGGTGGGAGCGGTAGCGGTAGCCACGGCGGCGGGCATCACGGCGGGCAGCGCCGCGACGCGCACGGCGGCCACGACGCACGCGGCCGCGATCGCTACGGCTGGGGCTGGCAGGCGCCGGCCGACGCCAGTGCCGGGCACGGCGGCAACGTGCCGCTGAGCCAGCTTGCGTGCGCAGGCTGCGGCGCGCTCAATGCGGCCGATGCGCGCTTCTGCGCGCAGTGCGGCGCGGCGCAACGCAGCCGGGCCTGCAGCCGTTGCCACACGGCGCTGGCGGCCGACGCGCGCTTCTGTCCCGGGTGCGGGACGCAGGCGGCGTAACAGGCGTGCCGCTCATTCGCGCCGGCCGGGCATGACCATCGGCCGGCGCGTGTCGTTTCACGGCCGGCGCACCGGCTCGTCGCTCAGCGCAGCGGCAGGTGAATCTCGGTGCGCAGGTCGGCCGGCGCCGTGTCCATCGGCGTATTGAGGTACAGCTCGAACGGCGGCGCGTCCGCCGCTTCGCGGCCCGAGTGGCGCAGCCAGTCGCCGTAGAGCCACTGGTAGGCCGTCTTCAGGTCCGCATACGGCCCCGTATGCAGCAGCACGGCGTACTCGCCGCCCGCCACCGACGCGCGCTCCACCGGCGGCACGGGTTCGACGTCCGGCGCGTCGTCGGCCGGCATGAAGCAGGCTTTCGCGCGCAACTGCGCTTCGGGCGTCGTGTCCGGATCGTCGTAAAAAATGCCGATCATCTTCGCGCCGGGGCCGATCAGCCCATGCTGCCCGACCCACGCGCCGATCCGCCCGAACGCATCGCCGACCTTCATGTACGCGCCGATATGCGCGACCGCGTAGCCGCTCAGTTCCGGCAGGCGCCGGATCTCGACCTCATGCTTGAACATGTCTTCCTCTCCTCGCTGCAGTGGATAAACCGGCCGGTGCGTGCCCGTGCGCCGGTGCTGCGCGGGCGGCACGCCATAAGCATCGCGAAACGCCCGCACGAACGCGTGCGTCGAACCGTAACCCGCACGCCGTGCGATCTCGTCGATCGGCCGCGCCGTGCACACGAGATCCTCGGACGCGCGCACGATCCGCATCCGCCGCACCGTCAACACGATCGACTCGCCGTACAGCGCGCGGTAGACGCGCTGCCAGTGATACGGCGACAGGCACGCGACTTCGGCGAGCCGGTTCAGGTCGAGCGGGCCGTCGAGATGCGCGCGGATGTATTCGTGAACGCGCGCCACGCTCGCCGCATAGCGGACCCACGCGGGTTTGTCGGGTTTCGTTTCGGCTGTCATCGACGTGTCCGGGCAAGAACCGACGCCACGGTAGCACGGCCCGAATGAACAAATCTTGCGGAAATACGTAGCCGTCATTAATCCGCCCCTTTTTTATATTGCTGAAATGGGGTCTTGTCCCTCTGCGATCAATGACTAAAGTTAAAGACGGTGAAATCGGGTGATCGCGTCATTTTTCTCGGGTAAGTTGCTCGGACGGGGCAGCACGCTTTTCGAAGTACGCAGGTAGTTCGTCGATGTTCAATCGCAACACCACGTTTTTCGGGAGAAGAAGAAATGGATGCTTCCAGCTTCATCACGTCGCTGCAGACCACGCTAGGCGGATACTTGCCCAAGATCGCCGGCGCGATCGGCATCCTGGTGATCGGCTGGCTGATCGCCGTGGCGGTGCGGGCCGGTGCGCTGCGCCTGCTCAACGCGCTGAAGGTCGATCAGCGGATCACCGACAGTACCGGCCAGGGCGCCTGCGTCGAGCGCATCATCGCCGGCGGCCTGTTCTGGCTCGTGCTGCTCGTCACCGCGGTGGGCATCTTCAACGTGCTCAACCTGTATGCGGTCTCCAATCCGTTCTCGCTGCTCGTCACGCACATCGTCAACTACCTGCCGAACCTGATCGGCGGCGCGGCGCTGACGCTGATCGCGTGGCTGATCGCGTCGCTGCTGCGCAGCCTCGCGAACCGCGCGCTGAAGGCCAGCAAGATCGACGACAAGCTGTCCGAAGGCGCCGGCATGCAGCCGATGAGCGGCTATCTCGGCGACGTGCTGTTCTGGCTCGTGATCCTGATGTTCCTGCCGGCGATCCTCGCGTCGTTCGCGCTGTCGGGCCTGCTGTCGCCGGTGCAGGGGATGGTCGACAAGCTGCTCGCGATCGTGCCGAACCTGTTCGCGGCCGCGGTGATCGGCTTCGTCGGCTGGGTCGTCGCACGCGTGCTGCGCGGCCTCGTGACGAACCTGCTGATCGCCGCCGGCGCCGACCGCCTCACGCAGGGCATCGACAGCCCGACGCCCGTGCGCGTGTCGAGCCTGGTCGGCACGATCGTCTACGTGTTCGTGTTCGTGCCGACGCTGATCTCCGCGCTCGACGCGCTGAAGATCGACGCGATCTCGATTCCGGCGACCAACATGCTGAACCAGTTCCTCGGCGCGGTGCCGGACATCTTCGCGGCGATCGTGATCGTGCTCGTCACGTTCTATTTCGCGCGCTTCGTCGCGTCGCTCGCGCAGAAGCTGCTGGAAGCCGCCGGCGCCGACGGGCTGCCGGCCGTGCTCGGCGTCGAGCGCGTGTTCTCGGGCATCCTGCAGCCGTCGGTGCTGGTCGCGCGGTTGATCGTGTTTTTCGCGATGCTGTTCGCGTCGGTCGAAGCCGCGAACCGGCTCGGCTTCTCGCAGGTGCGTGACGTCGTCACGCTGTTCATCGAGTTCGGCGGCCACGTGCTGATGGGCGGCGTGATCCTCGTGATCGGCGTGTGGCTCGCGGGCCTGGCGCGCCGCGTGATCGAGCAGGCCGATCGCGAGCACAGCGTGCTGTTCGCGCGGATCGCGCAATTCGCGATCCTCGGCCTCGTGTTCGCGATGGGGCTGCGCGCGATGGGCATCGCGAACGAGATCGTCCAGCTCGCGTTCGGCCTCGTGCTCGGCGCGATCGCGGTGGCCGTCGCACTGTCGTTCGGCCTCGGCGGCCGTGAAGCGGCCGGCAAGCTGCTCGACCGCTGGTTCAACCAGCGCGGCGGCAGCCAGTAAGTGCCGCCGATCCGGCCGCTTCGTGCGGCCGGATCGCCGTCGCAACGAACGCGGCCGGCGTTTTCGCAAGCGAAACGTCAGCCGCGATCTTTGCCGAATTTCGATAACACGTCGTTTAATGACTCTCTAGCATCGATTCTCAGTCGCGCTGGCCGGCAGGCCCGGCGCCTTTGAGGAGAGAGTCCGATGAAAGCAGAGTCGAATGGCCGGCCCGCCGCCGGCGCCAAGTCGTCCGGCCAGCCCGCGCTGCAGCAGACGCTCGGGACCTGGCAACTGTGGGGCATCGCGGTCGGCCTCGTGATTTCCGGCGAATACTTCGGCTGGAGCTACGGCTGGGCGAGTGCCGGTACGCTGGGCTTCGTCGTCACCGCGCTGTTCGTCGCGGCGATGTACACGACCTTCATCTTCAGTTTCACCGAGCTGACGACGTCGATCCCGCACGCGGGCGGCCCGTTCGCGTATGCGCGCCGAGCGTTCGGCCCGACCGGCGGCTATCTCGCCGGCGCCGCGACGCTCGTCGAGTTCGTGTTCGCACCCCCCGCGATCGCGCTGGCGATCGGTGCGTACCTGCACGTGCAGTTCCCGGGCCTCGAGCCGAAGCATGCGGCGATGGGCGCGTATCTCGTGTTCATGGCGCTGAACATCGTCGGCGTGCAGATCGCGGCGACCTTCGAGCTCGTCGTCACGCTGCTCGCGATCTTCGAGCTGCTGGTGTTCATGGGCGTCGTGTCGCCGGGCTTTGCGTGGAGCAACTTCATGAAGGGCGGCTGGTCGGGCGCCGATCATTTCAGCGTGGGCGCGTTCCACGGGATGTTCGCGGCGATCCCGTTCGCGATCTGGTTCTTCCTCGCGATCGAAGGCGTCGCGATGGCCGCCGAGGAAGCGAAGAACCCGAAGCGCTCGATTCCGATCGCGTACGTGGCCGGGATCCTGACCCTCGTTGCGCTCGCGATCGGCGTGATGGCGTTCGCCGGCGGCGCGGGCGACTGGACCAAGCTCGCGAACATCAACGATCCGCTGCCGCAGGCAATGAAGTACATCGTCGGCGCGAACAGCGGCTGGATGCACATGCTCGTGTGGCTCGGGCTGTTCGGGCTCGTCGCGTCGTTCCACGGGATCATCCTCGGTTATTCGCGCCAGATCTTCGCGCTGGCCCGCGAAGGCTACCTGCCCGAATGGCTCGCGAAGGTGCATCCGCGTTTCAAGACGCCTTACCGCGCGATCATCGCGGGCGGCGTGGTCGGCATCGCGGCGATCTACAGCGACGAGCTGATCCAGTTCGGCGGGCAGACGCTGACCGCGAATATCGTGACGATGTCGGTATTCGGTGCGATCGTGATGTATATCGTGAGCATGGCGTCGCTGTTCAAGCTGCGCCGCTCGCAGCCGAACATGGCGCGGCCGTTCCGCGCGCCGCTGTACCCGGTTTTCCCGGCCTTCGCGATCCTGGCGGCGTTCATCTGTCTCGGTACGATGGTGTACTTCAACGGGCTGGTCGCGCTGGTGTTCGTCGGCTTCCTCGCGCTCGGCTACGCGTACTTCCTCGCGACGCGTTCGCAGCGCGCGAGTGCGCCCGGCGACGCGCTGCTGGAGGAGTGAGCGGGGTGAAGGTGAAGGTGAAGGTGAAGGTGAAAGTGGCAGGCCGTTTCTGACGGCATCCGGCGCGCCCCGTCGAACGGGCGCGCCGTCGGCTTTTGGTTTGGATGGGCAAGGAGGCTCGCACGATGTCCTATACGGAGACGATCGGTCCGCGCACGTACCGCTTCGCGGACCTGAAGACGCTGCTCGCGAAAGCGAGCCCGCTGCGTTCCGGCGACCAGCTCGCCGGTGTCGCGGCGGCGAGCGAGGAGGAGCGCGTGGCCGCGAAGATCGCGCTCGCGGGCGTGCCGCTGAAGGCGTTCCTGAACGAAGCGGTGATCCCGTACGAAGACGACGAGGTCACGCGCCTGATCATCGACGATCACGACGCGCGGGCGTTCGCGGAAATCTCGCACCTCACCGTCGGCGATTTCCGCAACTGGCTGCTGTCGCCCGCGGCCGACGGCGCGGCGCTCGAACGGATCGCGCCGGGCCTCACGCCCGAGATGGTCGCGGCCGTGTCGAAGCTGATGCGCAACCAGGACCTGATCGCGGCCGCCCGCAAGCGCCGTGTCGTCACGCGCTTTCGCAACACGGTCGGGCTCGCCGGCCGGATGTCGGTGCGGCTGCAGCCGAACCACCCGACCGACGACGTGAAAGGCATCGCCGCATCGATGCTCGACGGGCTGATGTACGGCTGCGGCGACGCGATGATCGGCATCAACCCGGCCACCGACAGCCTCGCGGCGATTGTGAAACTGCTCGCGATGATCGACGGGTTCCGCGAACGCTACGGCGTGCCGACGCAGTCGTGCGTGCTCACGCACGTGACCAACACGATCGCGGCGATCGAGAAGGGCGCGCCGGTCGACCTCGTGTTCCAGTCGATCGCGGGCACCGAGAAGGCGAACGCGAGCTTCGGGATCTCGCTCGCGCTGCTCGGCGAGGCGCACGAGGCGGCGTTGTCGCTGCGGCGCGGCACCGTCGGCAACAATCTCATGTACTTCGAGACGGGCCAGGGCAGCGCGCTGTCGGCGAACGCGCACTTCGGCGTCGACCAGCAGACCTGCGAAGTGCGCGCGTATGCGGTCGCGCGCAAGTTCGAGCCGTTCCTCGTGAACACGGTGGTCGGCTTCATCGGCCCCGAATATCTTTACGACGGCAAGCAGATCATCCGCGCGGGGCTCGAGGATCACTTCTGCGGGAAGCTGCTCGGCGTGCCGATGGGCTGCGACATCTGCTACACGAACCATGCGGAAGCCGACCAGGACGACATGGACACGCTGCTGACGCTGCTCGGTGCGGCCGGCATCAACTTCATCATGGGGATCCCGGGCGCGGACGACGTGATGCTGAACTACCAGAGCACGTCGTTCCACGACCAGCTCTACGTGCGCGAGGTGCTCGGGTTGCGCCGCGCACCGGAATTCGAGGAGTGGCTGGAGACGATGGAGATCGCCGACGCGCATGGCGCGCTGCGCGCGGCGACGTCGCGCGTGCCGCTGCTCGCAGGCGCGAACGACTGGATGGGGATTTCGGCATGAGCGACGCCGTCGAAAAGAACCCGTGGGCGCAGCTGAAGTCGTTCACGAATGCGCGGATCGCGCTCGGTCGCGCAGGCAACAGCCTGCCGACCGCGCCGCTGCTCGCGTTCAACCTGTCGCATGCGCAGGCGCGCGATGCGGTACACCAGCCGCTCGATAGCGACGCGCTGCGACGCGCGCTCGATGCGGCCGGTTTCGCGACGCTCGGCGTGCAGAGCGCGGCGCCCGACCGTCAGCATTACCTGCGCCGGCCCGATCTCGGCCGCAAGCTGTCCGACGAAGGGCGTGCGCTGCTGGCCGGCCACGGTGCGGCGCTCGACGATGCGCCCGACGTCGTGTTCGTGGTTGGCGACGGGCTGTCGGCGTTCGCGGCCGCGAAGCAGGCATTGCCGTTGCTGCAGGCCGTGCGGCCGCGGCTCGACGCGGACGGCTGGCGGATCGGCCCGGTGGTGGTGGCGACGCAGGCGCGCGTCGCGCTCGGCGACGAGATCGGCGAGCTGCTGCGCGCGAAGGTCGTCGCGATGCTGATCGGCGAACGGCCGGGGCTCAGCTCGCCGGACAGCCTTGGCGTGTACCTGACGTGGGCGCCGAAGGTCGGCTGTCACGACGCGCTGCGCAACTGCATCTCGAACGTGCGGCCCGAAGGGCTGCCGCACGCGGCCGCCGCGCACAAGCTGCATTACCTGATGACGCATGCGCGCAGGCTTCAGCTGACGGGCGTCGGGCTGAAGGACGACAGCGATGCGTTGCTGCCGCCGGCGGAAGCGGAGCGGATCGGGACGACGTGATTACCTGAACAGCCGTTCGCACAGGAAATCGACGAACACGCGCAGCTTCGGCGACAGCTGCCGGCTCGACGGCCACACGATCGAGAACTGCCCCGGCGCGATCCGGTAATCGTCGAGCACGGTGACGAGCGCGCCCTGTTCGAGCGCGTCGCGCGCGAGGAAGTCGGGCATGTAGCCGATGCCGAGCCCCGCGAGCACGGTGCCGCGCAGCGCCTCCATGTTGTTGCAGGTCATCGCGGTGCGCAGCTTCAGCGGCGTGCCGTCGTCGGCTGCGAGCGCCCAGTCCTGCAGCTTGCCGGTGGTCGGGAAGCAGTAGCGCACGCAGTCGTGCGCTTCGAGATCGTGCGGCGTGCGCGGCGTGCCGGCCTGCGCGAGATAGGCGGGCGTTGCACACAGCACGAACGCGAACGGGCCGAGCCGCCGCGACATCAGGCTCGAATCGGTCAGCGGCCCGCTGCGGATCACCGCGTCGAACCCGCCTTCGACGACGTCGACCATCCGGTCGTTGAAATCGAGATCGAGCTCGACGTCCGGATAGCGCTGCCGGAATTCGGGCAGTACCGGCAGCAGGAAGCGGTAGCCGATCACCGGCAGGCTCACGCGCAGCTTGCCGCGCGGGCGCTGCGCCGACGCCGTCACGGTCGCTTCCGCATCGCGGAAATCCTCGAGGATCCGCTGGCAGCGTTCGTAAAAGTGCCGGCCCTCTTCGGTGAGCGTGACGCGTCGCGTCGTGCGGTTGAACAGGCGCACCCCGAGCGACTGTTCGAGCTTCGCGATCGTCTTGCCGACCGCCGACGCCGAGATGCCGAGCGCGCGGCCGGCCGCGACGAAGCTCAGCGCGTCGGCGGTGCGGACGAAGGCGACGATGCCGGACAGGTTTTCCATCGAATCGAAGAACGTGCGCCGACGCACGCGATTGAGTCAATTGCGGAATTTTAGTCCGTTATATGCGGAAATTTGCGTGGTTTTTCGCGAATTGAATCGGATTTATCTTCTGTCGCTCTGACGGTGCATCCGCGCCGGCTTTTCGAGGAGCGATGATGGATCACCCCGTTTCAGCCGTTTCAGCCCGGTCGGCACGCCGGCGTGCATGGGTGCTGGCCGCCGTGTGCATGGCCGCCGTCGCACTGCCGCTGTCGTTTTCGGGCGGCGCGGTCGCGACGCCGGCGATCGGCCGCGACCTGCACGGCAGCCCGGTCGCGATGAACTGGATCACCAACGCGTTCATGCTCGCGTTCGGCAGTTTCCTGATGGCATCGGGCGCGCTCGCCGATCAGTTCGGCCGCAAGCGCCTGTTCGCGATCGGCGTCGGCGGTTTCACGCTGATGTCGGTCGCGCTTGCGTTCGCGCCGTCGATGCTCGCGGTCGACCTGCTGCGCGCCGCGCAAGGACTCGCGGCGGCCGCGGCGCTCGCCGGCGGCACGGCCGCGCTCGCGCAGGAGTTCGACGGCGCGGCGCGTACGCGTGCGTTCAGCCTGCTCGGCACGACCTTCGGCATCGGGCTCGCGTTCGGGCCCGTGCTCGCCGGCGGCCTGATCGGGCACTACGGCTGGCGTGCGATCTTCGTGACGAGCGCGGTGGCCGGCGTGCTGTCGCTGGTGGTCGGGCTGCCGCGCATGCACGAGTCGCGCGACCCGCATGCGACGGGGCTCGACTGGCCCGGCACGGCCGCGTTCACCACCGCGCTGACGCTGTTCACGTTCGGCGTGATCGAGGCGCCCGCGCGCGGCTGGTCGAGTGCGCTCGTGATCGTGCTGCTGGCCGGCGCCGCGCTGGGCGCGGGCGCATTCGTGATGATCGAGACGCGCGTCGCGCGGCCGATGCTCGACCTGTCGCTGTTCCGCATCGCGCGCTTCGTCGGCGTGCAGGTGCTGCCGGTGTCGACCTGCTGCTGCTACATCGTGCTGCTCGTCGTGCTGCCGCTGCGCTTCATCGGCATCGACGGCTTCAGCGAGATCGACGCCGGCTGGCTGATGCTCGCGATTTCCGCGCCGATGCTGGTCGTGCCGTTCGTCGCGGCGACGCTCACGCGCGGGCTGTCGGCCGGCGTGATTTCCGCCGTCGGGCTCGTGATCGCGGCGGCGGGGCTCGTGTGGCTGAGCGTCGCATTGCGCGGCGGCGCGGGGCCCGCGGCGATCGCGCCGATGCTTGCGATCGGCGTCGGCGCCGGCATGCCGTGGGGGCTGATGGACGGGCTGTCGGTGAGCGTCGTGCCGAAGGAGCGCGCCGGGATGGCGACCGGCATCTTCAGCACGACGCGGGTGGCGGGTGAGGGCATCGCGCTCGCGATCGCCGGCGCGGTGCTCGCGACGCTCGCGCAGGCGGGGCTGCGCGCAGCGTCCGTGGCGGGCGCGACGCCAGAGGCTATCGTCCGTGCGTCCGCCCGGCTCGCGACCGGCGACCTTGGCGGCGCCGCCGCGGTGTGGCCGCAGGCCGGGCGCGCGGTGTTGCAGCAAAGCTACGCGCAGGCGTTCGACCATCTGCTGATCGGGCTGGCCGTCGTCACGTTGCTGTGCGCGGCAGTCGTGTTCGTGTTTCTCGGCGGGCGGCGTGGCGTGGAGTCCGGCGATGCATGCGCGCGGCGAGCCTGACTGACGGGCCGCTGCTCGCGAGCCGACGCGTCGTGCCGGCACCGGCGGCGCGTCGCGTCGCTCGACCGTTGCGCATCGTCGCATTCGCAACTTTCGCTTGATTTTCCTGCATCTGCTCCGAAACTCTAAGACGACCGCGCCACGTACACATCGATCTTTCGGTGAAGGGGATACGCAGCGTCTCGAAGCGCCGTAGAAAGCCACAGGAGAATCGGAATGAATGAGCAAGTCAGTGACGACGTCGTTCAAAACACCATCAACTTTGCGATTTTTCGTGCCGGAGGAGGCGAGGGGGACATCGTGGAGCAGGTGCGCCGCGCATTTCGATCGTTGCAGTTGCTCCGTCGTACGGACAGCCCGAATGACATCAATCTCGCCGCCGCCGAGCACTACATGTACGCCCGGTTCCTGGCGGGGGCGACGGGCGACCCGTTGGTCAAGGCAACGCCGGCGCTTTACGGGGCGAAGAAACGGGTCTATTTCGCGCTCGGCATTCAGGACAGGATGGCGACCAGCGCTGGCAATCCCGTGTTGGCCCCGAACAGGTCGGTCGAACGTTGGGGACTCAAGGGGGCAACGGACGGTTTGCGCGACTACTCGACCGTCAACGACGGACAACGCGCCAACCGTTTCGGCGCGTCGCTCAGCTCGTTGAGCGGGGAAGCATTGCGATACAAGCGAGGCTGATGCGCCACGTGCCGCACGCCGCTGTCCCGAATTGGCACAGCATGACGCGTGCGAACCGCTCAGGGTGTTCCGAATCTGCGCATTCGCCGAGATGGCGCGCGCGCGGCGCGTGCGTGGGCGAGGCCGTGCAAGATGGCACGCATGTTGCGTAAACGGGTGCAGCGCATTCCAACCGGCGCTGTACTCACACAAGCACGATGAACAGGAGACATGTATGAACCCGTTTGACCTGAAGCAACTGGGCCTCGACGTCGAATACCCGTACCGTCAGCAGTACGACAACTACATCGGCGGCAAGTGGGTGGCGCCGGTGAAGGGCGAGTATTTCGAGAACGTGTCGCCGATCAACGGTCAGCCGTTCTGTCGCGTGCCGCGCTCGGGCGCCGACGACATCGAGCTGGCGCTCGACGCCGCGCATGCCGCGCGCCGCAAGTGGGGCAAGACGTCCGTGGCCGAGCGTGCGAACCTGCTGCTCGCCGCCGCCGAGCGGATGGAAAAGAACCTGAAGCTGCTGGCCGTGGCCGAGACGATCGACAACGGCAAGCCGCTGCGCGAGACGATGGCAGCCGACCTGCCGCTCGCGATCGACCACTTCCGCTACTTCGCGGGCTGCATCCGCGCGCAGGAAGGCGGTATCTCCGAAATCGACGACAACACCGTCGCGTACCACTTCCACGAGCCGCTCGGCGTGGTCGGCCAGATCATCCCGTGGAACTTCCCGCTGCTGATGGCCGCATGGAAGCTCGCACCGGCGCTCGCGGCCGGCTGCTGCGTCGTGATGAAGCCGGCCGAGCAGACGCCCGCGTCGGTGCTGGTGCTGATGGAGCTGATCGGCGACCTGTTCCCGGCCGGCACGATCAACATCGTGAACGGCTTCGGCAAGGAAGCGGGCGAGGCGCTCGCGACCAGCAAGCGGATCGCGAAGATCGCGTTCACGGGCTCGACGCCGGTCGGCAAGCACATCCTGCGCGCGGCGGCCGACAGCCTGATCCCGTCGACGGTCGAGCTGGGCGGCAAGAGCCCGAACATCTTCTTCGCCGACGTGCTCGACCAGGACGACGCGTTCCTCGACAAGGCGCTCGAAGGGCTCGCGATGTTCGCGCTGAACCAGGGCGAAGTGTGCACGTGCCCGTCGCGGATCCTGATCCAGGAATCGATCTACGAACGCTTCATCGAGAAGGCCGTCGCGCGGGTCGAACGCATCAAGGCCGGCCACCCGCTCGACCTGCAGACGATGATCGGCGCGCAGGCGTCGCAGCAGCAGCTCGACAAGATCCTGTCGTACATCGACATCGGCCGCGGCGAAGGCGCGCAATGCCTGACGGGCGGCGAGCGCACGGCGCCGGCTGCCGAACTCGGCACGGGCTACTACGTGAAGCCGACGATGCTGCTCGGCAACAACAAGATGCGCGTGTTCCAGGAAGAGATCTTCGGGCCGGTCGCGTCGGTGATGACGTTCAAGGACGAGGCGGACGCGATCGAACTCGCGAACGATACGTTCTACGGGCTCGGCGCAGGCGTGTGGACGCGCAACGGCACGCGTGCGTACCGGATGGGCCGCGAGGTCGAGGCCGGCCGCGTGTGGACCAACTGCTACCACCTGTACCCCGCGCACGCGGCGTTCGGCGGCTACAAGCAGTCGGGGATCGGCCGCGAGACGCACAAGATGGCGCTGTCGAACTA
The DNA here is from genome assembly GCF_057439935.1 of Burkholderia cepacia complex sp. TUM26381. Taxonomy (NCBI): domain Bacteria; kingdom Pseudomonadati; phylum Pseudomonadota; class Betaproteobacteria; order Burkholderiales; family Burkholderiaceae; genus Burkholderia; species Burkholderia cepacia complex sp. TUM26381. The sequence goes on from NZ_CM172006.1 coordinate 146,428, forward strand.
TCAGCAGACGAAGTGCCTGCTGGTCAGCTACCAGGCCGAGGCGCTCGGGTTCTTCTGATAGCCGACGCGGGGGCGAAGCGCCGGGGCCGGTGGGGCCCGGCATTTCGCCCCGTTCGATTTCGACATTCGACGCAGGCTGCGCTTGTTGCAGCCTGCGCCGGAAACGATACCGGCAGCCGCGTGCGCGCGGCGGCACGGTGCGCCGATGCGTGCGACCACCCCCAGCATGGCTGAGCAGCCCCGATCCTTTCCGCGCCATCCCGTCTTTCACGCGGGCGAACTCCGAACTCGATTCGCAGCGCCGCTTCGGCGTGGCCGACGAAGCCGAGCGGATGCGTGACGTCGTGACGACGCGCCTGAACATCGGCGTGCGGCAGTTCGTCGAGTCGCAGCCGTTCATGTTCGCCGGCACCACAAGCGGCGCACGCGCATCCGTGACCTGCGACATCGTGCAGAGCCTGCGCGACGCGATCGGCGATCTGCTGCCGGTGGTGCGCGTGATCGACACGAAGACGCTGCGGTTCGCGTTGCCCGCGCATGGCGGCGACGGTGGCCGCATCGACGCGGCCGCGTGCGACGGCAGCGGTATCGGGTTGCTGTTCGTCGATTTCGTGCGCGGGATCCGCTACCGGATCAACGGCCGCGCGACGCTGCGGGCCGATCTGCCGGACGCGAATGCGCAGCCGTGGGCGGCGGGCAGCGCGATCGTGGCGCTGGCGATCGCGCTGGCGTACGGCAACTGCGGCACACGGGGTGCGCGGCCGAAGCCGGCCGGGTAGCCGGTATCCGGGGGCCATCCGCCCGCGGCGGCACATGCGCGGTTGCAGCGCGGCTCGCACCGGCGGCGTGCGCGGCACGCCGCCTTCGGGTGCGCCCGCATGGCGCGCGCCGGCCGGGCAGCGTGGCATGGCGGGCGGTTCGCGGGGCCGGGCGGTTCGGCACGGGACTTGCGTGACAGGCGCGGTTCCGCGCAGGTGAGGGAGGACACGATGGATCAACACGTGGCGTGTATTGAAGAACCGACCGCCGAAGACACGCGGCGCAACGCGCAGGGCGACGACGCACAGGCCGGGCAGGCCGTCGTCAGCGTCGCGCACGATGCCGACGAGCAGGCGCGCAACCTGATCGGCTGGCGGCAGACCTACGACCAGCTCGCGGCCGGCCGCTTCGTCGGCACGCTGACCGAGCTGCCGCTCGACACGATGAAGCTGTTTCGAGAATCGACGAGCCACCTGCTGCGCCAGGCGTGCGAAGTCCGCGGCGATGCGTACTGGTTCGGCATCCCGCTCGTGTGCGACGGCACCGCGCGCGTCGATGCGTGTCGCATCGGGCCCGGCGCCCTCGCATTCCGGCCCGGCAACGTCGAATTCGAACTGGTGACGCCCGCGCAGTTCTCGATCTACGGCGTCGTCGTGCGCGGCGACGTGCTGCGCCGCTATGCCGACGAAGTCGAGCGCCGTGCGCTCGACGAGCGGCTCTTCACACAGCGCGTGATGCAGGTCGGCGATGCGCGGCTCGCGCGCCTGTGCGCGCTGCTCGGCCGCCGCCTCGACGGCGCGGTGGCGGCGGCCGGTCCGCTGCCCGATGCGCAGCGCGACGACCTGCAGGCCGACGTGCTGGCCGCGCTGTTCGATGCGTGCGCGCAACCGGGTGACGACGGCGGCGGCGCCGCGCCGTCGACGCGCCGCTGGATCGTCGAGCAGGCGCGCGACTACGTGCTTGCGCACCGCACGCGCCCGGTCGGCGTGCCGGAGCTGTGCGAGCAGCTGCTCGTGAGCCGGCGGACGCTGCAGTACTGCTTCCAGGACGTGCTCGGGATGGCGCCCGCGACCTACCTGCGCACGCTGCGTCTGAACGGCGCGCGGCGCGACTTGTGCGGCCGCGCGGCCGGTTCGGTGCAGGATGTGGCCGAGGCGTGGGGCTTCTGGCACCTGAGCCAGTTCGCGACCGATTACCGGCGGCTGTTCGGCAAGCGGCCGTCGGAGACGCTGCGCGATCGTGCGGTGCGGGTCGCGGCGGGGTGAGGCGGGTCGCCGGAGGCGGCGCCGCGTCGGCGCTGGCTGCGTGCGCGGCTACGTGTTCGAGCGCTTTGCGGACGGCCGTATCGGGTTTGCTCAGCGGGCCGTCGCCGTTGCCGTCGCCGTCACGTCGCGCGGTGCGGGCCACGCCAGCGCGTCCCAGTCGACTGCGCGGTAAGCTGCTTCAACGGCAGCCAGATCGTCCGGCCGCTCGCTGCGATGGAGTCCGCGCAATTCGGCGGGCAAATCGAGCGCGACCGGCACGCAATGCGGATAGTCGCGCACGCGCAGCGCTGGCGCGATCGTCGTGAAGCATGCGAGCGTCGGCACGTCGAAACCGTCGGCGAGATGCAATGCCGCCGTGTCCGGCGCGAACAGCAGGCTGGCGCCCTTGACCCAGGCGATGAAGCGCGCGGTGTCGGTCGCGTCGCTGCTCACGTCGACGTAAGCGGGATGCGCGACCGGGCCGAAGCCGACCACCGGCAACCCGTAGCGCTGCACGAGCCTTTCCACGAACTCCGCGCGCAGCACAGGCGGCACGCTGCGCACCGCGGTGCTCGCGTTCGGGCAGAACAGCACGTATGGCCGCTGCCACGCGGCCGGCAGCGCTGGCAGCGGCAGCCGCGCGAGCCAGCGGTTGCGCTTCGCGGCGGCCGGCACGGCGGCCGGGTCGACGCCGAGCGCGGCGAGGAAGAAATCGATCATCGGCAGCCGCGAGAACGCGGGCCAGTACAGGTGATTGCCAACGTCGATGCACGGTGCATCGGCGGGCAGCGCTGCCACGGGACACGGCAGCGTGAGCGACGGCGCGACGACGTCGGCCGCGAGCGCATACAACGCGTCAACATAGCGCGGCGCGCGGGTTGGCCGGTACAGCGTGAAGCGCAGGCCCGGATGGGCCGCTCGCAGCGCGGCGAGGGCGGTCAGCCCGATCGCCGAATCGCCGAGCGTGACGCCCATCCCGTTGATCACATGCACATGCCGCGCATCGTCGTAGTCGAGCCGGAACGGCCTGTGTGCGGCATGCAGCAGGCCGAGTGCGGGCGCAGCCGGCACGTGGCCGTCGGCTCGCCCGCCACCGTGCTCGACGTCGTACGGCGCGACGAGCGTGCCGTCCGGCGCGAGCAGCGTGCCGGGGCAGGCCAGCGCATCCTCGTGCGACAGCGCGACGTCAGGCGGCGCGGTGTGCGTATCCACCGCTATCCGCCGCGCGCGCGGCGGCCCTGCTCGCGGATCTGCTCGAGCGTCGCGGCCGGCGTGCTGGCGTCCTGCGGGATGCGGATCTCGATCACCGCAGGCAGCCCGCAAGTCAGCGCGCGTTCGAGCGCGGGCGCGAAATCGGCGGTGCGCTCGACCGTCTCGCCATGCGCGCCGAACGCGCGCGCATACGCGGCGAAATCGGGGTTCGTGAGCCCCGTGCCGTGCACGCGGCCCGGGTAGTTGCGCTCCTGATGCATGCGGATCGTGCCGAAATGGCCGTTGTTGACGACGATCGCGACGATGTTCAGCCCGTACTGCATCGCGGTCGCAAGCTCGTTGCCGGCCATCATGAAGCAGCCGTCGCCCGCGAGCGCGACGACCGCGCGCGACGGGTACAGCGATTTCGCGGCGAGCGCGGCCGGCAGCCCGTAGCCCATCGCGCCGCTGGTCGGGGCGAGCTGCGAACGGAAGTGCCGGTACGCGAAGTGGCGATGCAGCCAGATCGCATAGTTGCCGGCGCCGTTGGTCAGGATCGCATCGTGCGGCAGGCGTTCGCGCAACTGCACCATCACGTCGCCGAGCTGCACGTCGCCGGGCATCGGCAGCGGCGCATGCCATTCGCGGTACGCGCGGTGCGCATCGGCGGCCGCGCCGGCCCAGACGGGACGTTCAGGCGGTTCGAGCGCGGCAAGCGGCGCGGCGATCTCGGGCATCCCCGACACGATCGGCAGGTCGGCCGCATATACGCGGCCGAGTTCATCGGCGCCCTGGTGCACGTGGATCAGCGTCTGGCGCGTCTTCGGGATGTCGAGCAGCGTGTAGCCGCCGGTCGTCGCTTCGCCGAGGCGCGGCCCGATCACGAGCAGCAGGTCGGCGTCGCGGATGCGTTTCGCGAGCGCGGGATTGATCCCGAGCCCGACGTCGCCTGCGTAGTTCGGGTGCGCGTTGTCGATCGTGTCCTGGAAGCGGAAGGCGCACGCGACCGGCAGTTGCCAGCGTTCGACGAAGGTGCGCAGGTTCGCGCAGGCGTCGGGCGTCCAGCCGCTGCCGCCGACGATCGCGAACGGCCGTTCCGCGCGTGCGAGCCGCTCGCGCAGTTCGTCGATCTGCGCGGCCGACGGCGCGGCCGCGATGCGTTTCGCGGCCGGAACGACGGGCTGCGCCGCGCACGCTTCGGACAGCACGTCCTCCGGCAGCGCGAGCACGACCGGGCCGGGGCGGCCGGACGTCGCGACGTGGAACGCATGGCTCAGGTATTCGGGGATACGGCGCGGGTCGTCGATCTGCGCGACCCATTTCGCCATCTGGCCGAACATCCGGCGGTAGTCGATTTCCTGGAAGGCTTCGCGGTCGAGGTGCTCGCGGGCGCACTGGCCGACGAACAGGATCATCGGCGTCGAATCCTGGAACGCGGTGTGCACGCCGATCGACGCATGGGTCGCGCCGGGCCCGCGCGTGACGAAGGCGACGCCGGGGCGGCCCGTCAGCTTGCCGACCGCTTCGGCCATGTTCGCGGCGGCCGCCTCGTGACGGCAGACGACCGTCTGGATGCGCGCGGTGTCGTCCGCCAGCGCATCGAGTACGGCGAGGAAACTCTCGCCCGGCACGCAGAACACGCGTTCGACGTGATTGGCGAGCAACGCATCGACGAGCAGTCGCGCACCGGTGGTGGCGCGCGGCTCGAGATCCTTGGAATGCGACATGGGCTGCCGTCTCCCTGGGTAGCGGGACGTACAGCTTACGCCCGTTGGCGGGGCGCTGAAAAGTGTCGGAACGCTGGGTGGTTCGGGGCACGCGCCAGAACTTCGGTTGGCCGGACGGCCAGCTTGTGCGTGTACGCCCAATGGTGAAAAGTGAGCGCTATGGATGTCGAGCGCGAATCTCCGCCTGCTCACCCGGGCGCAGGCGGGGCAGTGTCCGGAACTGAAAGACTGCGGGGCGGCGCTCACATGAGAATCGATATCCGGGTGGTGCACGATGTACACACATGGATTTACATTGCCCGCTGCATAGTATGATGTACATCCATCGTACATCCGATTGTGGGAGATCGACGTGCATACCACCAGGGTATTTCGGAACGGTAACTCGCAGGCCGTGCGGATTCCTGCGGACCTTGCCTATGAGCGCAGCGACATGGAACTCGAAATCGAGCGGGTGGGCGACGAAATCCGTATTCGGCCCACTCGGAGACCTTTGACCCACGTACTCGAGAAGTTCGCGAACTTCGGGCCGGATTTCATGGCCGAGGGGCGCGGCGATCAGGAGCAGGCCGAGCGCGAGGGCTTGTGATGCCGCGTTACATGCTCGACACCAACATGTGCATCTATCTGATCAAGAATCAGCCGGAGCAGGTCGCGAGACGGTTCGTGCAGTGTTACAGCGGAGATGTCGTGATGTCGGCGATCACCTATGCCGAACTCGAGTACGGTGTCGCGGCGTGCGCGAATCCTGTCCGCGAGCGTCGCAATCTTGCTGCGCTGATCGAGGACATCCCCGTTGCTCCGTTCGACACGGCGGCCGCGCAAGCATACGGCCCGGTTCGGGAAGCGCCGCGCGAGCGGAAGAAGGATCATCTCGACAAACTGATCGCCGCGCATGCGGTGTCGCTCGATGTGGTCCTGGTGACCAACAACGAACGGGATTTTGCGAGTTATCCGGGATTGCGGCTGGAGAACTGGTTGAACGATTGATTCGTGCCAGCCGCCGTCAGGCGGTCATGCGGGACTTCGGAGTGTCCCGCATGACCGCCTGATCCGGTATCAGCACTCGACGATATTGACGGCCAGCCCGCCGCGCGACGTTTCCTTGTACTTCGTCTTCATGTCGGCGCCCGTCTCGCGCATCGTCTTGATCACGGAGTCGAGCGACACGTAGTGCGAGCCGTCGCCGCGCAGCGCCATGCGCGCCGCGTTGACGGCCTTCACCGACGCCATCGCGTTGCGCTCGATGCACGGGATCTGCACCATCCCGCCGACCGGGTCGCAGGTGAGGCCGAGGTTGTGTTCCATCCCGATTTCGGCTGCGTTCTCGACCTGCTGCGGCGTGCCGCCGAGCACGGCCGCGAGCGCGCCGGCCGCCATCGAGCACGCGACGCCCACTTCGCCCTGGCAGCCGACTTCCGCGCCCGAGATCGAGGCGTTGAGCTTGTAAAGAATGCCGATCGCGGCGGCCGTCAGCAGGAAGTCGATCACGCCCTGTTCGTTCGCACCGGGCGTGAAGCGCGTGTAGTAGTGCAGCACGGCGGGGATGATGCCGGCCGCACCGTTGGTCGGCGCGGTGACGACGCGGCCGCCGGCGGCGTTTTCCTCGTTGACCGCGATCGCGTACAGGTTGATCCAGTCGATCATCGACAGCGGATCCTGCAGCGCGCGCTCGGGGCTGCCCGTCAGCGTGCGGTACAGCTGCGGCGCGCGGCGCTTGACCTGGAACGGGCCGGGCAGGTTGCCGTCGGCATCGGGGTTGCCGATCCCGCAACCGCGCGACACGCACGACTGCATCACGGCCCAGATCTTCAGCAGCCCGTCGCGCGTTTCCTCCTCGGTGTGCCACGCGCGCTCGTTGTCCCACATCAACTGCGCGATCGACTTGCCGGTCGATTCGGTCAGCGCGAGCAGCTCCGCGCCGGTGCGGAACGGGTGCGTCATCTGCTCGGCCGCGCTCAGCACCTTCGTGTTCGGCGCGCCGGCCGTCACGACGAAGCCGCCGCCGACCGACAGGTAGGTGCGCTCGACCAGTACCTCGCCGTTCGCGTCGGATGCGCGCAGTTTCATCCCGTTCGGATGCTCGGGCAGCGCCTGGCGGTAGAACGCGATGTTCTCCTTCAGCACGAACGGCACCGGATGTGTGCCCAGCAGCGCGAGTTTCTTCGACTTGCGGACTTCTTCGAGCCGCGCGTCGATGGTTTCGGGATCGACGGTGTCGGGCGCGTCGCCGAGCAGGCCGAGCATCACGCCGCGGTCGGTGCCGTGGCCCTTGCCGGTGGCGCCGAGCGAGCCGTACAGCTCGACCTTCACGTGCGCCGTCGCATCGAGCTGCCCGTCGCGCTCGAGGCCCTGGACGAACATCAGCGCCGCGCGCATCGGTCCGACCGTGTGCGAGCTGGACGGACCGATGCCGATCTTGAAGAGGTCAAATACGCTGACTGCCATTTCGATACCTGCCTTGCTATAAGAATAATGCTAGCGCGCCTGCAATGGCAGGCACGCGGCGAGCCATGCGGGTGGCGTTGGGGAAAGCTGCTGCGCGACGCGGGCATAGCGCCCGTCGAGCCGCGCGGCCAGATGAAAGAGTTCGGTGGCGTTTTTCGGGTCCCACTGCCCCGTGTAGCCCGGCAAGCCGGCCTCGCGGCGCTTCGCGTCGAACGGCACCGGCGAATTCACGAATTCCTCGTGCGTCTTCTCGCCGAGTGCATACGGCACGAGCCAGTCGAGCGCGGCCGCAAGCGTCGCGCCGTTCGCGCCGCGTTCGCGCAGCCAGTTGCGGTTGAAGCGGCGCGCGGCGAGCGCAGCCGTCACCAGCGGCTGCAGATCGTAGACCGCGTAATGCAGAGCATCGCGTTCCTCGAAGTCCCACGTCTTGCCGTCCGGGCCGATGTTGTCGGCGAGATGCTCGACGAACAGCCGCTGCGCGGCGTTCATCATCTTGCGGTCACCGAGCGTGAACGCGGACAGCGCGATCAGCTTGATCCGGTGGCTCTGCCAGTTGTTGCGCCAGGTGCCGGCGAGCGGGCGCGTCTGCGCATCGATCTGCGCGACATAGCCGGCGCCGAGCTTCGCGATGAACGCGGCCGTCGCGTTGCGGGTCTTCACCGGCAGTGCGCTCGCGGTCATGTCGTACGCGATGATCAGGCTGTCGAAGCGCGTCTCGTCGATCGGGTTGAAACTCGGCTGGTAGGTCGCGACCCACGCGGACAGGAAGCGGTCGACGAGCTGCAGGTAGCGCGGCGCGTTCGTCACGCGCCACGCCAGCGCCGCGTCGCGCATCAGGTCGAGATCCTTCAGCGCGGCCGCGCTCTGGTCGTAGATCCCTTCGTGCGGCAGCGTGCCCTCGGTGTGCACGCGCGCCATTGCCTTCGGCTGCTCGCCGATGCGCGCGTCGACACTGCGGATCAGCGCCTGCACGCCCGGTTCGGCCTGCGTCGTCTCGCTCGCCTGCAGCGCCGGCGCCGCGCAGAAATTCATCGCGGCGCGCGCATGGCCGGATGCGCCGAGGCCGGCGGCGGCCAGCGACAGGGAGGCGACGAGCATCGGCACGAACCGGCCTGCGCGCGTGCGCGGCCGCCACTTGACTGCACCATGGCCCGGAAACATCGGACGCACCATGCGGAACTCCTTCATTGGCTGGATCGCGTGTGATGTTAGCCGGATTGGCGGGGGAACGTGAACCGGTTCGCCCGGCGAACGCAAAAACCGCACGCAACCCCGGGTTGCGTGCGGTGCGGTCACCATCGGGCGGCTCCGGGCCTGGCGTGCGTTATGCGTATTCCGACATCGGCACGCACGAGCAGAACAGGTTGCGGTCGCCGTACACGTTGTCCGCGCGGCCGACCGGCGGCCAGTACTTGTTCGTGCCGAGCGATGCGACCGGGTACGCAGCCTGCTCGCGCGAGTACGCGTGCGGCCATTCGTTCGCGGTGACGACAGCCGCCGTGTGCGGTGCGTGACGCAGCGGGTTGTCCTCGCGATCGGCGCGGCCTTCCTCGACTGCACGGATTTCGTCGCGGATCGCGATCATCGCGGCGATGAAGCGGTCGAGTTCTTCCTGCGATTCCGATTCGGTCGGCTCGACCATCAGCGTGCCCGGCACCGGGAAGCTCATCGTCGGCGCGTGGAAGCCGTAGTCCATCAGGCGCTTCGCGACGTCGTCGACGCTGATGCCGCTCGATTCCTTGATCGGACGCAGGTCGAGAATGCACTCGTGCGCGACCAGCCCGCCCGGGCCCGAATACAGCACCGGGTAGTGCGGCGCGAGGCGCTTCGCGATGTAGTTCGCGTTGAGGATCGCGGTTTCCGTCGCGGCGGTCAGGTTCTTCGCGCCCATCATCGCGATGTACATCCACGAGATCGGCAGGATCGACGCCGAGCCGTACGGGGCGGCCGACACCGCGCCGATGCCGTTTTCGTCGCGCGAGTAGCCGGTCGAACGCTGGTTCGGCAGGAACTTCGCGAGGTGCGCGCCGACCGCGACCGGGCCGACGCCCGGGCCGCCACCGCCGTGCGGGATGCAGAAGGTCTTGTGCAGGTTCAGGTGCGACACGTCGCCGCCGAACTGGCCCGGTGCGGTCAGGCCGACCATCGCGTTCATGTTCGCGCCGTCGACGTACACCTGGCCGCCGTGCGCATGGACGATCTCGCAGATCTCGCGGACGTTCTGCTCGAACACGCCGTGCGTCGACGGATACGTGATCATGATCGCCGCGAGGTCCTTCGCGTGCTCGTCGGCCTTTGCCTTCAGATCGGCGATGTCGACGTTGCCCTGTGCGTCGCACGCGACGACCACGACCTTCATGCCGGCCATGTGCGCGGACGCCGGGTTCGTGCCGTGCGCGGATGCCGGGATCAGGCACACGTCGCGATGCGCTTCGCCGCGCGATGCGTGGTAGGCGTGAATGATCAGCAGGCCCGCGTACTCGCCCTGCGAGCCGGCGTTCGGCTGCAGCGACACGGCCGCGTAGCCGGTGGCCGCGACGAGCATCTGCTCGAGCTGGTCGATCATCTCGCGGTAGCCGACGGTCTGCTCGGCCGGTGCGAACGGGTGGATGCCGCCGAACTCGGGCCACGTGACCGGCAGCATTTCCGACGTCGCGTTCAGCTTCATCGTGCACGAGCCGAGCGGGATCATCGAGCGGTCGAGCGCGAGATCCTTGTCCGACAGGCTGCGCAGGTAGCGCAGCATTTCGGTTTCGGAATGGTGGCGGTTGAACACGTGGTGCGTCAGGTACGCGCTCGTGCGCTCGAGGCCGGCCGGCAGCGCGGCGACGCCGGCAAGGCCTGCGTCCAGCGCGTCGACGGCCGGTGCGGTGCCGCCCGCGGCCTGCGCGAACACGGCGAGCAGATCGGCGAGGTCATCGCGCGTCGTCGTTTCGTCGACCGATACGCCGACTTGCGTGTCGCTCACGCGGCGCAGGTTGATGCGCTTGGCCTTCGCGAATTCGTGGACCTGCGCGGTGCGCGCGCCGGTGTCGATCGTCAGCGTGTCGAAGAACGTGTCGTTGGCGGTCGTGAAGCCGAGCTGCTTCACGCCGGCGGCGAGCAGCGCCGCGATGCGGTTCACGCGCAGCGCGATCGTCTTCAGGCCGTGCGGGCCGTGGTAGACCGCGTACATGCTGGCCATGATCGCGAGCAGCGCCTGCGCGGTACACACGTTCGACGTCGCCTTTTCGCGGCGGATATGCTGTTCGCGCGTCTGCAGCGCGAGGCGCAGCGCGGGCTTGCCCTGCGCGTCGACCGTCACGCCGACGAGGCGGCCCGGCATCTGGCGCTTGAATTCGTCACGCACCGCGAGATACGCGGCGTGCGGGCCGCCGAAGCCCATCGGCACGCCGAAGCGCTGCGTGTTGCCGATCGCGACGTCCGCGCCCCATTCGCCGGGCGGCGTCAGCACGGTGAGCGCGAGCAGGTCGGCCGCGACGACCACGTGGCCGCCGGCCGCGTGGATCGCTTCGGTGAGCGCGCGGTAGTCGCGCACGTCGCCGTTCACGCCCGGGTATTGCAGCAGCACGCCGAATGCGTTTGCCTGCGCGGCGTCGGCGGCCGGGCCCGTCTTGACCTCGATGCCGACCGGCAGCGCGCGCGTGCGGATCACTTCGAGCGTTTGCGGCAGCACGTCGTCGGCGACGTAGAACACGTTCGACGCCGGCTTGCCGGTACGCTGCAGCAGCGTCATCGCTTCGGCCGCGGCGGTTGCTTCGTCGAGCAGCGACGCGTTCGAGATCGCGAGGCCCGTCAGGTCGGCGACCATCTGCTGGAAGTTCAGGAGCGCCTCGAGGCGGCCCTGGGAAATTTCAGGCTGGTACGGCGTGTAGGCCGTGTACCACGCCGGGTTTTCGAGCACGTTGCGCAGGATGACGGCCGGCGTGTGCGTGTCGTTGTAACCCTGGCCGATGTACGAGCGGAACACCTGGTTCTTGTCCGCGAGAACCCGCAGCGCGGCGAGGGCTTCGGCCTCGCTCTTCGGCTGCGCGAACGGGCCGAGCGGCAGCGTTTCGGCGCGGCGGATCGAGGCCGGGATCACGGCGTCCATCAGGGCGGCGCGCGACGCAAAGCCGAGCGTGTCGAGCATGGCCTGCTGGCTGGCGGCGTCGGGGCCGATGTGGCGTTCGGCGAACGCGTCGTGCGTTTCGAGCGCGGCGAGCGAGAGGGGCGTGCGATTCATCAGGCGGTCCGGGTGTTCGAGCTTCATGGCGTGACTCTGGTCCCGCGCGGGACGGGGCGGCTGACCGGCCCCGCGCGGTTCGGGTAAGGAAATTAGTCGATCAGCTTGGAGTAGGCGGCAGCGTCGAGCAGGCTGTCGGTCGATGCGCCGGCCGCGAGCTTGATCTTGAACAGCCACGTGTCGTACGCGTCGCTGTTCACCTCTTCCGGCGTGTCGACTGCGTCCGCGTTGATCGCGACCACCTCGCCCGACACCGGCGAATAGATGTCCGACGCGGCTTTCACGGATTCGACGACGCCGATCGCGTCGCCTGCCTTCACCTGCTTGCCGACGGGCGGCAGTTCGAGGAAAACGATGTCGCCGAGCGTGTTCTGCGCGTGATCGGTGATGCCGATCGTCAGCGTGCCGTCGGCTTCAGTGCGGATCCACTCGTGTTCGTCGGTGTACTTCAGATCGGCCGGGACGTTGCTCATCGGATGCTCCTGATAAAAAGGGTTTGTTCGTTTTGCTGGCACGCCGCCGGGGCGCGCCGGATGTGGTTGCGCCGGGCGCCATCTCCCGGCTTACCGGGAGGGGCCCCCCGGCCGTTACGCAGCGAGGACCTTGCCGTTGCGCACGAACGGCAGTTTTACCACGCGCGCGGGAAGATTCTTGTCTCGAATTTGCACCTGGATCAGGTCGCCGATCTGGACGGCGGCCGGCACGCGGGCGAACGCGATCGATTCCTGCATCGACGGCGAGAACGTGCCGCTCGTGATCTCGCCTTCGCCGTGCGGCGTGATGACCTTCTGGTGCGCGCGCAGCACGCCGCCCGCCTTGCCGTTTTCCTTCTGCAGGATCAGGCCGACGAACGCGGCGCGCGTGCCGTTGGCTTCCAGGGCGGCGCGGCCGACGAAGTCGCGCGGCGCAGTGAGGTCGATCGTCCATGCGAGGCCCGCGTCGAGCGGGGAGACGGTGTCGTCCATGTCCTGGCCGTACAGGTTCATGCCGGCCTCGAGGCGCAGCGTGTCGCGCGCGCCGAGCCCGCACGGGCGCACGCCGTTTTGCTGCAGCGCGGTCCACAGCGCTTCGACGTGCACGGCCGGGACGATCACTTCGAAACCGTCTTCACCGGTATAGCCGGTGCGCGCGACGGTGAGATCGCCGAACGGCGTGGCGGCGACCTGCGCGGCGTTGAACGGCTTCAGCTCGCTGGTGGCGGCGCGTGCGGAAGGCACCGTGGCCCACACTTTTTCGCGGGCGTTCGGGCCCTGTACGGCGACGATCGCGAAATCGCGGCGCGGCGCGATCGTGAGGCCGTAGCCGCCTTGCTCGTTCAGCTGGTTGAACCACGCGATGTCTTTCTCGGCGGTGCCGGCGTTGACGACCACGCGGAAGAATTCTTCGGTGAAGTAATAGACGATCAGATCGTCGATGACGCCGCCCTGCGGGTTGAGCAGGCACGAGTAGAGTGCCTTGCCGGGCGTCTTGAGCTTGCCGACGTTGTTCGCGATCGCATGCTCGAAGAATGCGCGCACGCGGCTGCCGGTGAAGTCGACCACGCACATGTGCGACACGTCGAACATGCCGGCGTCGGTGCGCACGGCTGCGTGTTCTTCGATCTGCGAGCCGTAGTTGACGGGCATGTCCCAGCCGCCGAAGTCGACCATGCGGGCATTGAGCGCGCGGTGCGCGGCGTTGAGCGGGGTGTGATTCAGTGCAGTCATCGAGGCCTCAGGCAAGGCGCTTGCGCGCGGATCAGAACGGCCATGTGCCGACCGCCGCGGCCGATGGCCTCAAGCGATCCGGTACATGCCCCTCTGTCCTCGATACCTGAGAGATTGCGCTGCGGGCAAAGCCCGGCGAACGCGCGCCCCTTCGGTGGGCAGCTTGCCCGCGCAGCCAATGCGCTGCGGGCTACTGCCGCTCTCCAGAGTGCGGGGAGTGTGTGGCCCGCGCAATGCGCGGACGCAATTCCCCGACGCGGTCGGTCCTTTTGCCTGAGAGTTTGCGGGTGTGCCCCTTCGGCGGCGCAACCGGTGGCGAAACCACCCGGTCACACGCTCTCCCGACGCGTGCGGGCGACTGTACGCGAGCAGGTGGGCCTTGTCAATTTGGGCAAAAGAATGTCGCTTCGCGACAAGCGGCGGCAGCCGGTGCCGCCGCTTTTCTCCGCGCCGGCCGGCGCCGGCACCGGCGCGTTACTCGCCGATCGCGCGTGCGGCCGTGTCGAGTTCCTGGTTCAGCACGCGCTGCTCGTCGCCGGACAGGCCGCCGTTGTGCTGGGCCGACATGTCGCTCGCTTCCTGGCGGATCACGTCGAGGCGGTGGTGCAGCTGTGCGCCGTACGGCGGCGGGTAGTAGCCGCCGTTCACGCGCGCGTCGATGCGGCGGTGCAGGTTGTCGATCCGGCCCTGGACCTCCTGCATGCGGTCGTTCGCGACGACCTGCGGATTCGGTCGCGGCGGGGGCGGAGGCGCCTGTCGGACCGGCCGCTGCGGCTGCACGATACAGGCCGCGAGCGAGGAAACCAGGACGCAGCATGCTGCTGCGCGAATCAACCGTTGCATCACATTCTCCTGACGGATTGGTGTCGGATCGACTTTTTGAGAAACGCATCAGACCGGGCGACCGCTGACTTTCGTTCCCGCACCATTTGTAACGGAATGTTCGGGACCGTGCCGGCGCGGCGGCTGACGCAGGGCCGCTGCCCGCGTGCGGCGCGGGATGGTGGCAGTGGCCGGGTCGGCACCGACCCGGCCGGCGGCCATCATACGGTGCGGCGCACGAACGGCAGCCGTCGGCCGTCGTGCTCGCTCTGCGCGGCGAGCTCGATGATCGTCATCACGTCGACGGCATCCTGCGCGGTGACAGGGAACGGCGCGCCGTCGCGGATCGACGCGGCGAGCGCGCGGTAGAACTCCGCGTACTGGCCGTCGAGCGTCGGTACCGGGCGTTCGACCTCGACGTCGCCGTCGAGCACGCGCAGCAGGCCGGGCGGGTTGCCGCCGCCGAATTCGACGTCGTCCGCGGTGAGGCCGGCCTTCAGCTGGTCTTCCTGCGTGTCGAGTCCGAACTTCTGGTAGCTGCCGCGCGTGCCGTGCAGCGTGAAGCGCGCGGGCTCGATCGCCGACAGCGCGCTCGCATGCAGCGCGACGTCCTTGTCCGGATAGCCGAGCAGCAGGTGGACGAAATCGGGCGCCGTGCCGTTGTCGCGGCGCGTCTTGACGGTGGCGCTCACCGTTTCCGGCAGGCCGAACAGCGCGAGCGCCTGGTCGATCAGGTGCGGGCCGAGGTCGAGCAGCAGGCCGCCGCCGCGGGCCGGTTCCTCGCGCCAGCGCGTGCGCGGCGTCGGCCGGAAGCGGTCGAAGTGCGACGCGAAGTAGGTGAGGCGGCCGAGTTCGCCCGATTTGACGATGTTGCGCACGGTGAGGAAGTCGCCGTCCCAGCGGCGGTTGTGGAACGGCGCAAACAGCCGGCTGCGCGCGTTCGCGAGGCGTGAGAGCGCGAGCGCCTCGTCGGCGGTGAGCGTGACGGGCTTGTCGACGACCACGTGGCGGCCGGCTTCGAGCACCTGGCGCGCGAGCGTGAAGTGCGTGTCGTTCGGCGTGGCGATCACCACGCACTCGATGTCGTCGAGGCCGAGCAGCGTGTCGAGATCGGGGACGACGCGCGCGCCCGGATACGCGGCCTGCGCGCGATCGGGCTGACCCGTCGCGATCGCGGCGACTTCAGTGCGGCCGCTTGTGGCGATCACCGGCGCGTGGAACGTCGCGCCGGCGAAACCGAAACCCATCAAACCAATCCTGAGCAATGACGACATGGCAATCCCTGGCTGCGAAGGAAACTAAAGGATGGCGCGCCGAAACGGCGCGAAGACGACCGGCTATTTTGGCATGGCGCCGCCGCTTGCACAGACGCGTTGGGCGAAACGCGCGATGCGATGCGGCGCTTGCGCAAGGAACGGCGGCGTTTTGCGCAGGCCCGCGCACCGTGCCCGATATGGCCGCCTGCCCGGGGGCGGACGAACGACCGGCGCGCGGCCATCGAGCCGCGATCGAGCCGCGTCATCCGGCCGCCCGCTGCCGCACGGACGCCGCGACCTGCGCGGCCCACGTCGCGCATGCGGATGCGCCGGGATGAAAGCCGTCGGCGGCCATCAGGTGGCGCTCGAGCGGCAGGTCGACCCGCAGGAACGTGCAATGCGGCTGCGCGCCCGCCCAGCCGGCGAGTGCCGCGTTGAGCCGCTTCGCGCGCAGCCCGAGGTACCACGCGAGCGGCTGCGGCAGCGCCGGGAAGCGCTCCATCGGCGGCACTGCCGACAGGATCGCGTGCCCGACCCGGAAGCGTGCGGCAAGCAGGCGGACCAGCTCGGCCTGCTGCGCCAGCCAGCGTGCCGGCGGCACGCCGCCCGTTACGTCGTTGACGCCGAGCGACGTGACGGCCACGTCGAACGGTTCGGCCGGTTCGGCGGCGAGCCAGTCGACGAGTTCCCGCGTGGTCAGGCCCGTGCGTGCGAGCAGCTTCCAGCTCACGCGGTGCGTGGCCGCCAGCGCGTTCACCAGTTGCCCGGACAGCGCGTCGCGTTGCGTGGCGACGCCGACGCCCGCGGCGGCCGAATCGCCGACCACCAGTACGCGCAGCGGCGGGCCGTCGCCGGCTACGCCGTCACGCGGGCCAGCCGCCTCGGGCAACCGCGGCGTGACGCGGCGCACGTAGCGGCCTTGCGCGAACAGCAGCGGGCCGAGGGCGGCGGTGGCGAACGGGTATCCCATGAGGTCGATCCGGTAGTGGTTCAGGCGAATGAAATCGGGCCGGAGCGGGCGGCGCCGGGGGAAACATATTGTGGCCGATCGGTGCGCGAACGGGGCCGGATTGGCCGGACGGACAGGGCGCGCCCGGCCGGTCGGCCTGCGCGGCCCCGTCCGGCGGCGCTCCCGAAATACGCGCCGCCGACGTGTTAACATGCGCGTCCTGCCCGCGTGTCCGCCTGCTTCGCCAGCCTGCCGCGCACGGCATCCTCCCGGCGCTCCGCCGTCAACCGCAACACCATCCGCCATCATGTCAGCAGGCCTCAATCCCGCTCAGAACGAAGCGGTGCGCTACCTCGACGGTCCCTGTCTCGTGCTCGCCGGCGCGGGCAGCGGCAAGACCCGCGTGATCACGCAGAAGATCGCGCACCTGATCGAAGCCAAAGGCTTCGAGCCGCGCCACATCGCGGCCGTCACGTTCACGAACAAGGCGGCCGCCGAAATGCGCGAGCGCGTGTCGAAGCTGCTCGAGGGCAAGACGCTCACCACGCCCGGCAAGGAAGGCCGCAAGGTGCCCGTCAACCAGCTCACCGTCTGCACGTTCCATTCGCTGGGCGTGCAGATCCTGCGGCAGGAGGCCGAGCACGTCGGGCTGAAGCCGCAGTTCTCGATCATGGATTCGGACGACTGCTTCGGGATGATCCAGGAGCAGCTCGGTACGACCGACAAGGGGCTGATCCGCAAGATCCAGAGCATCATCTCGCTGTGGAAGAACGGTCTGATCATGCCCGACGAGGCGATGGCGATCGCGGCCAACGAGGACGAGCACCAGGCTGCGATCGTCTACCGCAACTACGTCGCGACGCTGCATGCGTACCAGGCGGTCGACTTCGACGACCTGATCCGCCTGCCGGCCGAGCTGTTCGCGAAGAACGAGCAGGTGCGCGACCGCTGGCAGAACAAGCTGCGCTACCTGCTGATCGACGAGTACCAGGACACCAACGCGTGCCAGTACGAGCTGGTGAAGCTGCTCGCAGGCCCGCGCGCCGCGTTCACGGCGGTCGGCGACGACGACCAGGCGATCTACGGCTGGCGCGGCGCGACGCTCGAGAACCTCGCGCAGCTCGGCAAGGATTTCCCGAAGCTGCACTTGATCAAGCTCGAGCAGAACTACCGGTCGACGGTGCGGATCCTGACCGCCGCGAACAACGTGATCGCGAACAACCCGAAGCTGTTCGAGAAGAAGCTGTGGTCCGAGCACGGGATGGGCGATTCGATCACCGTCACGCCGTGCAACGACGAGGAGCACGAGGCCGAATCGGTCGTGTTCCGGCTGTCCGCGCACAAGTTCGAGCGGCGCGCGCAGTTCCGCGACTACGCGATCCTGTATCGCGGCAACTTCCAGGCGCGCATCTTCGAGCAGGTGCTGCGGCGCGAGCGGATCCCGTACGTGCTGTCGGGCGGCCAGTCGTTCTTCGACAAGGCCGAGATCAAGGATCTGTGCGCGTACCTGCGGCTGATCGCGAACGCCGACGACGATCCCGCGTTCATCCGCGCGATCACGACGCCGCGTCGCGGGATCGGCAACACGACGCTCGAGGCGCTCGGCTCGTTCGCCGGGCAGGCGAAGGTGTCGCTGTTCGAGGCCGTGTACATGGGCGGGATCGAGGCGCGGCTGTCGGCGCGCCAGGTCGAGCCGCTGCGGATGTTCTGCGATTTCATCCAGCGCCTGACCGAGCGCGCGGACAAGGAGCCCGCGACCGTCGTGCTCGACGACATGATGGAGGCGATCCACTACGAGGCGTACCTGTACGACGCGTTCGACGAGCGGCAGGCGCAGTCGAAGTGGCAGAACGTGCTCGAATTCCTCGAATGGCTGAAGCGCAAGGGCACCAAGCCCGAGACGGAGGCCGTCGACGGCGAGGCCGAAGGCTTCCACAACGCGGACGGGCTTGCCGATACGGGCAAGAACCTGCTCGGCCTGATCCAGACCGTCGCGCTGATGTCGATGCTCGAGGGCAAGGAAGAGGATCCGGACGCCGTGCGGCTGTCGACCGTCCATGCGTCGAAGGGGCTCGAGTATCCGCACGTGTTCCTGGTCGGCGTCGAGGAGGGCATCATGCCGCACCGAGGCGGCAGCGAGGACGACGGCCCGATCGACAGCGAGCGGATCGAGGAAGAGCGCCGGCTGATGTACGTCGCGATCACGCGCGCGCAGCGCAGCCTGCACCTGAACTGGTGCAAGAAGCGCAAGCGGGCGCGCGAGACGGTGGTGTGCGAGCCGTCGCGTTTCATCCCGGAGATGGGGCTCGACGAAGCGCCGCCGCCGACGCCGGAAGAGGCGCCGATGTCGCCGAAGGACCGGCTCGCGAGCCTGAAGGCACTGCTGCAGAAGTGATGCGGCGGTCCGGTGGACCGGAAAGACAAAACCCCCGCGATGCGCGTGCGTCGCGGGGGGTTTTTACGGATGGCCCGGCGCGGCTACTTCGACGCGTTGACCATGTAGTCGACGGCCGCCTTCACGTCGGCGTCCGACGCGTTCGACCCGCCCTTCGGCGGCATTGCGCCCTTGCCGTGCAGCGCATAGTTGTAGACCGAATCCATCGAGTCCTTCAGGCGCGGCGCCCAGTCCTCCTTGCTGCCGAACTTCGGTGCGCCGAGTACGCCGGCCCCGTGACAGGCCACGCAGGTCGACGAATACAGCGCCTTGCCGGCCGTTGCCGCATCGGCGGCCGGAGCGGCGGCGGGCTTTTCGCCGGCCTTCGGGATCGCGGCGATCGCGGCCATTGCAGCGGCAGCCTGCGCGTTCGACGCGTCGGCGCCCGATGCGGCGGCGCCGGCGGCGGGCGCTGCATTGGCGGCCGGCGCGGCCGGTTCGGGGAAGTTCGCGCCGTCGTTGTTCGCCATGTAGACGATCGCGCGGGCGATTTCATAGTCGCTGACGTCGTCGGGGCTCGTGCCGCCGCGCGGCGGCATCGCGCCCTTGCCCGCGAGGGCCGTCTTCAGCAGCGTGTCGAAGCCTTGCGAGATGCGCGGTGCCCAGTCGTCCTTGTTGCCGAACTTCGGTGCGCCAGCGGCACCCGTGCCGTGACAGGTCACGCAGACAGCCTTGTAGACGTCCTCGCCGGTCTTGTACGTGCGGGGCGCGTTGGCGTCCTTCACGTCGACCTTCGCGAATGGCGCGATCCGCGCGGCGACCTGCTCGTCGGATAGCGCGTCCGTGCCGGCGCCGGAACGGAACGCATGGTTCGCATAGTTGGCGAACAGGACGATCAGGATGATCGGAATCGCGAACGACGCGATGATGACGGCAATCAGCTGCCCGGGTGTTTTGACGGGGGATTCGTGGGGTGCTTCGCTCATGCTTGCCTCGTCTCCATGAATAGGAATTGTGAGCGCGGTGCAACGGCAAAATGGCAGTCCAATGAAGCACGGACGATTATAGACGGAACGTTTACATCACGGCGAGCGGTCCGATGGCGCGTGTTTACCCGCACGCAGCATGGCCCGGCGGCGATTCGTCGGGCAAGGTGGACGCGTCTTGGGAAACCGGGTATCCTTGCCGTCTTGCCAATCGTGGGCGGCCTGTAATATGGGGTCGCTTCACTGTCTCACGCGCCCGTAGCTCAATGGATAGAGTACTGCCCTCCGAAGGCAGGGGTTGCTGGTTCGATCCCAGCCGGGCGCGCCAAGCCTGATCAGGTTTTCAGCGGTTTTCCCCCATCGTCTTGCAGCACCGTTGCAGCTAAATTGCAGCCGGGATCGGCATCGGCTCGGCCGTCAGCGGCGCGACCCATTGCGCCAGATGATCGGCCGACAGGTGCGCGTACCGCTGCACCATTTCCATCGTTTCCCATCCGCCCAGTTCCTTCAACACCTGCAGCGGCGTGCCGCGCTGCACGTGCCAGCTCGCCCAGGTGTGGCGCAGGTCGTGCCAGCGGAAGTCGTGCAGGCCGGCGCGCTGCAGCGCCTTGGCCCAGGCGGCCGTGGCCGTCTGGTGAACCGGCTTGCCGCGATAGACGAACACGCTGTCCGTGCAGTCCGGCGCCCGCGGGGTCGCGCGCTGACGATGCAGCACGGCGATTGCGGTGTCCGACAGCGGCACCGTGATCGCCTTCCTGGCCTTGGCCTGATCGGGATGGATCCAGGCGACGCGCCGCGCGAGGTCGACCTGCGACCACTGCAGCCCGGTCACGTTGGCGCGGCGCAAGCCGGTTTCGAGACTGAAGCGCGCCATGTCGGCGAGGTGCGCGGGCAGTTCGGCGAGCAACCGCTCCGCCTCGGCCGGCGTCAGCCAGCGGATGCGTTTCGAGACGACCTTCGCGCGTTTGGTGACCGGCGCGCGCGCCAGCCATTCCCATTCGACGGCCGCGTTCAGGACGGCTTTCAGCACGCCGATCACGCGGCGCACGGTGGCGTCGCTGACGGGCCGGCCGGTCTCGACGACACCGTGGCGCGTGCGCACCGTGCGCGGCTCGCGACGCTTGGCGAGCGCAATCGCATCGACGCGGCTCCGGTCGATATCGGCCAGCGCGACGCCGGACAGGTGCCGGTCGAGCCAGCGCAGATGGATCTTCGACGTCTCCAGGCTCGCGAGGCCCGAGCGCTCGCCCACGTAACGGACGACCGCATCGTTCCACGAATGGCGCGGCTTCGTGCCGAGCCGCGCCTGGTTCCACAGGTCGACCTTCAGCCGGTCGTGGAATTCCTGGGCCTGCGCTTTGTCGCGGGTGCGAGTGCTTCCCTGTATCGGCGTTCCGCCGCCAGGGGGGTACAGCTTGTATTGCCAGTTCGGGCTGGTTGTTCGTTTGTAGAGCGACATGGGCGGGTTTCCTGTTGCTGTTGCCGATCGTCCTGCGCGGCGCTCGGGAGCCATTCCCCGGCGAGGTAGCGCTGCAGGGCCATGATGGAAAAGATCCAGCGCTTGCCGACCTTGCGGCCCGGCAGCATGCCGGCCCGGGCCTTCAGGCGCACCGTTTCGGGATGCGCGCCGAGCAGGGCCGCGGCGCCGGGCAAGTCGACGGTCGCCGCGTTCGCGTCGTCGGCAGGCCGTGCGCCGGGCTGGCACGCAGCGCAACTCGTGGAATGATGGATGGCGTGTGAAGTGCGCATAACACGTTGATATTCAAGAGATTTGATTGCCATCGGTTGCCATCATTCACGCGTGGCGGCCGCGCCGGACCCGTGGCGCGAAACGGCGGCATCGATCGCGACCGATGGCAGCGCGCGCCCGACTCGTGGTGTGCGATGGCGGCCGGTTGCTGCGGCTTCCGCGTCCTCTTTCTTCTTTTCTTTCAATACTTTGAAGAGAGAAGAAAAGGAGGCCGCCGCGGCCCGCGGGTCAGCCGGACTCATGGCAAAAGCGGTGTGACTCGTGGCGATTGCCGTGCAACGCAAGGCGGCAGTTCCCTCGACAATCAAGGACTTGCGAGCATCGACCGCCGAAATCCACGACTCGCATGCGCTGCCTGCCGGCTCCCCGTCGCATCCGGAGCCCGCCAGCCGGGTTGCCGGGGCGCGGGTCATGCGCGGCCTCCTTGCAGCGCGTCGGTCGCCAGGTCCTCGCGAACCGACACGTGCAGGCCGAATGCGGCCAGGCGCTCGAGCGACACCGGCGTCAGATACGGCACGCGGCGCATGTAGATGCGGCGCTCGACCTCCTTCTCGCCGACCACGACACCGGCGTGCTTGAGCTGCGCCTTGAACACGCGGTCGGACTTCACGGGCAGGCCGTTCCATTTGTCGCGTAGCGCGCTCGTGTGCGCGAGGTGATCCATCACGTGCCCGGTGCGCAGCAGCAGGCAGAACTCGCCGTCGACGGTGTCGAACGTGTACGGATGCTTGTAGTTGCCGCCGTCGATTTCGGACAGCACCGTCTCCATGATCCAGACCCACGGTTCGCGGTCGGCGCTCGTTTCCGCGACGTGGCCGTTCATCTCGGCGATCAGGTCGCGCGGGAAATCGCCTTCGCTCGGGTCCATGCCGGCGAACTCGCACAGGTAGCGCCATGCGAGTCCGACCGCGGCGTAGTTGCCGGCCATGCGCCGCGCGCCGTCGTCCTCGCCGCTGGCGCGGCAGCCGGCCAGCGCCTTGTCGCGCAGCGTCGCGTATTGATCCAGCGCCGCACGCCGGTCGAGCCCGGTCAGGAAGTCGAGCCATTGCCGGACCGGGAAGCGCGGCAGGTCGTCGGGCAGCAGCGGCCCGCGCTTGCCGGTCAGCGTCGTGCGCACGAGCTTGCCGAGCAGGCTGCGCACCGGCACGTCCTCGCCGGCGAGCATCACGGGTGCGCACAGCAGGTATTCGGTCATGTCGGTGCCGCGCCGCGTCACCGTGTACTGGTAGTTCTCCTGCAGCAGCCCGACCGCCTTGTCGATCACGTCCTGCCGGCGGGCCGACAGCTCTTCCCAGCCGACCGGGTGGCTCGTGTGGCCGATGCTGGTCAGCAGCCGGAACTCGGTCTGCAGCGACTGCCCCGAGAACATCGTGAACGCGAGCGAGCGCTCGAGCCGCTTGATGAGCGTCGACTTGCCCGCGCCCTTGTTCGCCTGGATCGTGAGGTGCGGCCAGAAGCCGAGCAGCGCCTTCAGATGGCCGCCGAGCGCCCACACGAGCGGGATCGTCGCGGCGTTCTGCCGGAACGTCGTCTGGTAGGCCGAGATCACGCGGCGTGCATCGCTCACCGGGCCGCCCGGGAACGTCAGGTTGTGGTACGGGCACTGCTTGTCCGCTTCGGTGAAGTAGCAGTCGGGGCCTTCGTTGACGATCAGCCGGCCGTCGCGCCACGCGAGCCCGACGAAGTTCGCGGCGCGGCGCGCGCCCAGGTCGGCGCCGCGCTCCAGGATGTTCACCATCCGCTTGAACGGCGCAGGCGCCCAGATCGGGCCGAACTTGCCCCACTGGTCGACGTTGTGCAGCTGGTCGTCGAGCATCACGCGGCGGATCAGCTGCGCGCCGTGCCGCGGCGCCTGCACCGACACCGCGAAGTAGACGGTGGGCGCCTGGTCGGCGTCGCCCGTCATCGTCGAGGTGGCGCTCGCGACGGCCACGCGGCTGATGCCGGCGATGCGAAAGCCGCACAGATCCGTCGTCACGGGCGTGTCGACGCCCGATTCCTCGTTGCGATCCATCTTGGTGATGTAGCTCGTGAAATCCGGCCGCACGCGAAACCGCCAGTACTGCGCGAAGTCGTGCGGCGGCAGGAAGATGCGCGGCCGGCCGCGGCGCGACGCGTCGCCGGGCAGGCCGGCGACCAGCCAGGGTTCGAGCTGGTCGAGCGCGCGCGCCAGGCCGGCCGGGCCGCGCAGTTGCAGGTAGTCGTTCACGTCGTTGATCGGCGTGCGTGCGGCGTCGCCGTCCGCCAGATCCGCGAGCCAGTCCGACTGGTCGACCAGCACGGCGCTGATGTCGAGTGCCGTCAGCCGTTCGTGAAGAGCCCACGCGGCCTCCGGGCCGGGGCGCTGCCCGGCGCGCGGGTGGCCGTCCGCGAACGGCTCGTCGTTGTCCAGGCAGATCGTGACCTGCTTGCCGCGCAGGAACGTGAAGTCGATGCGCTCGACGTTCGCCAGGCCGCGCAGCGCGAGCGCGGCCGTGCCGGGCAGCGCGCAGGTGTCGATCGACAGCGCGTTGATCGCGCTCTCGACGACGACCACGCGCTTCGCGCGGTCGAGCCGGCGCGCGTCGGCGGTCCACGCGTAGCCGGCCTTGTCGCCCTGGGTCTGCGTCTTGACGTCACCGTTGAGGGCGGGATCGACGTAGCGCATGTCGACGGCGACGACGCGTGCGTCTCCTGGTGCGCGCACGATGAAGGCGGCCGCAGGGCCGCCGTGGCCGACTTCGCCGGCGGCGATCTTCGGGCTTGTCCACGAATTGAAGCCGAGGGTGCGCGCGGCAAGTGCCGCGTCGATCGCCGCGGCGGCAATGCCGCGGCCGCCGAGGTAGTCGCGCACGCGCTCGCGCTCGGCCGCGCACCGGTCGGCGATGTACTCGACGGTCGATTTCTCGCGACGCTCCGCCGGTGCCGGCCGCTCGGACGGGAGGCCGTACGTGTCGTGGAGATAGCGGACGGCGTCGGCGACGGTGCCGCCGCGCGCGTGGATCACCAGGTCGATGCAGGATCCGCCGGCATCGGCGCTGTGGTCGCGCCAGCCGGTGCCGTACTTCGGGTGGTTCGCATAGATCGACAGCGACGGGCTGCGGTCCGCGTGCTGCGGCGAGTGGTAGAGCGCGCGGTCGCCGCCGCGGCCGCGCTTCAGGCCGAGACGGCCCGCCAGGTCGTGCAGGTCGATGTGTCGTTTCAGTTCGTCGATCGAAGCCATCGTCGTCATTGCTGCCGTTCGGGTTGCGGTTGTGCGGGGTGCGCGGGATTGCCCGTCGTGGCCGGTGACGCGGCGAGCGCGCGCAGCGCGGCGGCGGATTGCGGGAAGCCGAGCGCGAGGCGATCGGCGAGCGCCGACACGAAGCGGCCGAGCGTGCGCTGACGCGTGACGCTGCCGGGCGCGTGATCGAAGCACAGCGTGTCGGCGGCCGCCGCGATCGCGGCCCGGAGCGCAACGTCATGCGGTGCGGGTTCGGCGTGGCGGTTCATGCCGGGTGCCTCCGGGCCGCGGCCCGCGCGGTTCGAGATCATGAGGAATCCTTTCAATGGCAAAAGCGATCCCTCGCGCCGTACAGGCACGATGCGAGGGAAGCGGAAGAGGGTGACGGGTTAGGGCGTCAGACGGGCAGCTCGAGCTGCGCGGCGAGGCGTTCGCGCACGTGCGGCGAGAGCGGCAACTGCAACGACAGGTTCGGGATCGCAGACGGCGACAGCGTGCGCGCGAATTCCATGTTGACGACGTACGTGTGGCCGCACTCCGGATTCGAGCACTGGAACGTGATTTCGCGGAAGGTCAGCGACATTTCACGGCTGCTGCGTGCGGTGGCGCGCGTGCGGCAGTGCGGGCAGCGGTTCAGGATGCGCATGAGGGCTCACTCCGGGCGGGAGACCGCGCACGGCCGGTCCGGTCGCGGGGCGTGCGGCCGGCCAGGCTGCAGCGTTGGCCGGACGGCGGATGGATGCGGGCGCTCGCGCAGCTCACAATCGACGCTGCGGGCGCGGACGGTCGGGTGCATTCGAAAGCAGCGGACATGAAGGCGTTCCGGCTCAGTGGCGCGCGCCGCGGGAGCGGGGTGCCGCGATCGCGCGCAGATGGCTGGCGCCGATGCGGATCAGTTCGCGCGCCATGCTCGAGATCGAGCGGTTGCGCTGCGCCGCGAGCTGCTCGAGCTCGCCGCGCTCGACGGGCGTCAGCCCCACGTAGACGGGCTTGTCCGACATCGTGCCGCGCGGCGAACGGCGTGGGCCTTTGGAAGTGGTCATGGTC
This sequence comes from Burkholderia cepacia complex sp. TUM26381, assembly GCF_057439935.1. Classification (NCBI taxonomy): domain Bacteria; kingdom Pseudomonadati; phylum Pseudomonadota; class Betaproteobacteria; order Burkholderiales; family Burkholderiaceae; genus Burkholderia; species Burkholderia cepacia complex sp. TUM26381. The sequence continues at coordinate 172,114 of NZ_CM172006.1, forward strand.
GGTATACTTTGCGGAGTTAGTCTTGCGTTACGGTGAGGCTAGTCTAATGAGCAAAAAACAGCGCGTCAATTGTTAATGGGTAATTTATGACACAAATCGGGAGTCGCTTGCGGGACGAGCGCTTGCGGATCGGGCTCAGCCAGGACGAGTTTGCGACCGTGGGCGGTGTCGCGAGACGCTCGCAATCGGCGTACGAGTCGGATGAGCGCGCTCCCGACGCGACCTATCTGCTGGCCGTCCGCGCGATCGGCGTCGATATCGGTTACGTGCTGACCGGCGAGCGGCTCGTTGCCGGCGAGGCGGCGACGGAGGCGGGCACCCGTGACGCGGACGAAGCCGACGTGCTCGCGATGTACCGGCAGCTCAACGACGCCGGCAAGGCATCGCTGCACGCGTTCCTCGCGAGCTGCATCAGCACGGGCGCGATGGTGCAGGCCGCGGCGCCACGGCGTGCGAAGCGCGTGCCGGAGAAGCGCCGCGCGGCGCTCGATCAGCGCACGGCGGAAAACGTCGATCGTGCGATGGCCGAAATCGAACGGCTGAAGGCCGAACGCGCGACGAAGCAACCGAAGAAGTAACGCGGCGGCGTGGCGACGCTCCGCAACGCCATCAGGCACGCGTGCACGCGGCGCGACACGCGCGGCCGGCCCCTACCCGATTCAATCCGTTGCATGTACGACGGCAGCGGCGATCCATCTCCCCGTTTCTCGATGCCGCGGCGGCGCCCTCGGCGCACCGCGCAAGGGCATCGGATAAAATCGGACGAAACACTGTATATCCATACAGTATTGGTTTAGCATTCTGAAAGCCGGTGAGCTGGCGGCGGGGCGTTCCGAGGCGCCTCGTCGTGTCAGGCGGCCCCCGGTTGATGACTGAGTTTGCGGAGACCGGAAAAATGGACACCAACAGGAAGCACGACAACGGGACGATCGGCGCGTCGGCGCATGCCGACCATCGCGCGGACGCGCGTGGATTGACGATGGGCCCGCCGCGATATCGTTCGGACCTGACCGACGACGAGCGGGCCGACGCGCACGCCGCGATCGACAACGCGATGCTGTCGGTCGGGCAGGTGCTCGAGGCCGCGCTGCAGGCGATGGCCAATCTGCGCGATGCGCGTGCCACCTTGCAGCAATGCGGCGACGCGCGCGACGTGCGCATGACACTCGGCGGGCGTCAGCAATCGAGCTGAACCGCGACCACCCCTGATCCTCGCAGGCCGGCATTCGCTCCGGCCGCCGCAGCGAATCCGAGCCGCGCCTCCCGCGCGTTGCCTCGCCTCCCATCCCGCCGAAATCCCGAATGCGCCGCCGCGATCGACGACGTGCGATCGCGCATGGCGGCCGTTCCGCCGCCGGCCCGCCGGTCAGCGCTTGCCGGAGCGGGACTGTTTCTTCGGCGCGTCGCGCACTTCGAGTTCGAGCGCGGTCGTGAACCCGCCTTCGCCGATCGTATGCGTCGCTTTCTTCACCAGCCACGGTGTGTTGTCGATGTCCGGCTTGAACCCCGTCACGGTGACGGGCATCTCGGGAAACAGCTCGGGCCGGCCGAGCGCGAGCGTATAGCTCAGCGTCGACTGGCCGCGCTGCGTGCGCGCATAGTCGGCCTGCGCGGCCGCGCGGGCCTCGGCCTCGGTCGCATAATCCTCGGGCAGTACCTTGGCGTTCTTGCCTTTGGCATCGCCGACGACCACCGACAGTCGCTTGGCGCTGCCGTTCGAGTGATAGTGCGCGCGCACCGACGTGTAGCTGTCGCGCTGCGCGACGTGATAGCGATGCTGGTCGCCGCTCGCGCGCGTGATCGCCAGCACGTCGAGCGATTTGCCGCCGGCCGTCTTGCCGCTGCCGATCGGCGTGAACAGCAGGTGCTTGTCCTTCACCGTCATCACCGCGTCGTAGCGCCTGGCGAGGCGCGTCAGGAACGACATGTCGGACTCCTGCGTCTGGTCCACATGGTCGATCCGCGTCGCGGCGAGGGTCGCGTCGACGGCGGCCGTGAGCCCATAGCGTGCGGCGATGGTTCGCACGATTGCGCCGATCGTCTGCCGGTGCCAGCTTTTTTCGCGGCGTTCGTGCATGTCGTTCGTCATCGATGCCGAGCGTGCGCGGATCGTGATGACGTCCGGTGCGCCGCTGTGCTCGACTTCGTCGACCGTGAACGCGCCCTTGTCGACGAGCGGTTCGCCGACCCATCCGATCGACAGCTTGATGCTGGCGCCGCGCTTCGGAATCGCGAACGTGCCCTGTGCATCGTCGAGCACCAGGTCGAGCATGTCGGCCTCGTCCGCGCGCGATTCCGACAGCGACAGGCTGATGAGGTTGGGCGCGATCAGGCGCGACAGGTCGCGGCCGTCGAGCGTGATGCGATAGTCGGCCTGCGGCTGCACGCGGCCCGCGCGGGCCTGCGCGTCGCCCGGCTTGCGTTCCTGCGTGCTCATTGCTCGGCTGCTCCGCTTTCGTCGTCCTGCTGCGCTTCGGCGAGCACGCCGTCGTCGACGCGCTTCAGCGTCAGCGTGAACGCGATCTTGCGCGGAATGCCTTCCTTCGTGTGATACGTGGCCGTTTCGTTGAGGCTGTCGATGACGTATGCGCCGTACACGTTGCCGTTGCCGTCGACGAGCACGTACGCGTCGCCGGCGTCGCCCATGCGGGCGAGCGCGTCGATCGACGCGATCTCGCCGATGCCGTTGTCGGGCGCGACGATGCCGGTGAGCGTGATCGTGTCGTCGCCGGCGCCGGTGAACTGGCTCGCGTCGCGCACGCCGATGCGCGAGCTGGTGCGGTGCTTCCAGTTGCGCTGGCGCTGAAGCTCCTGGTAAGGCGTGGTCGCCAGGCTGAAAACGAACTGGTCGAGCGACATCATCATGGGCGGGTTTCCTTCAACGAACGATCAATCGGACAGGCGCGAGCCGGCGCGCGACGCCTTCGCGCGTTCGGCGCGTTCGAGCTCGGCGCGCACCATGCGCGCGATCTCGGCCGCATCGGCGCCCGGCGGCGGCGCGATGTTGATGGTGACGGGGCCGGCCGCGGGGGCGGCGCTGCTGGCAGCGGCGGCCGGCGTCGTGAGCGGCGGGCGGTAGTCGAGCGACACGCTGTAGCGCGCGAGCGGGGCGGCAGCGGCGATCGCCGGGCTCGCGGCGAACGCGGGCGGGCCGACCAGCGCGGCGGTGGTCGTGAGCGCGGCGGCGGTGCGGGTCATGAGCGACGGGGCGCCGGCGGCTGCGCCTGCCGTGCCGTCGTCGGGCGTGGTCGAAGCCTGCATGCCGAGTTTTTCCTTGACCCAGCCGAGCATCGAACTGCCCAGGCCGCCGACCGTCTCCTTCAGCGCGGCGAAGCGGCTCTTGATGCCATCGACGAGCCCCGACACCAGGCTGGCGCCGATTTCCTGGAAGCGCGTGCCGAGGTCGCCGAACCAGTCGCCGATGCCGCCGAGCGCGGTCTTCACCCACTCGACGGTGGCGTCCCATTTTGCGGTGATCCAGTCGCTGGCCGCGCCGAACGCGTCCTTGATGGTTTCCCACAGCGCGAGGAACTTCGGGCCGAGCGTGTCCCAGTTCTGCCAGACGTAGAGGGCGGCCATGGCGATCAGCGTGATCACGGCCAGCAGCGGGTTCGCCAGCGCGAGCCGGCCGAGCAGCATGAATGCCTGCCCGACAAGCCTGAACGCGCCGACCATCGACGTCGCGAAGCGGAGCACGTTCACCGACCCGAGCACGTTGCCGAAGACGCTTGCCAGCGTGCCGGCAACGGTGAGGACGCCGCTCAGCCCTGCGAAGGCCGTGACGAGGATGCGGGTGGCCGTGCCGTGTTCGCGCACGAACTTCACGATCTTCCCGAGCACGGTGGCCGTGACGTCCAGCGCCGCGTTGTACATCGGCGTGATCTTCTCGCCGATCTCGAGCTTCAGGTCGCGCAACTGCGCGAGCACGGCGAGCTCGCGGCCCGCGGTCGAATCCGCGGCCTTCGCCCGCATTCCGGTGATGCCGTCGGCGGCGGCGCTTTGCCGCTCGGTGTCGTGGATCTGCTCGCGCTGGTCGTACATCGTCGTGAGCAGGTTACCCGCGGCCTTGTCGGGAAACAGTTTCGCCAGCTCGGCCTTTACCTTGTCGGGGCGCGTGATCCCCTTGGCGGCCAGCTTCGGCAGCAGCACCTTTTCGAGCCACTCGAACGGGGACGCCTGCAGCATGTCGCTGCCTGCCAGCGCGCCCGGCTTGAGCCCGCCGATCGCACCGTTCTTCCGGTGCGTGAGCCCTTTCGGATCGACCAGGCCGAGTGCCGCCAGCCGTTGCGCGGCGAGCGCGGTCGCCTTGCCCTCGAGCGCGCTGCCGGACAGCGCGGCCAGGCCTGCGCCGGCCGACTTGCCGCCAAGCTTCTCGATGAGCGGCTGCATCTGGTAATAGAACGCGTCCGTGCGCAACTTCTTCGCCGCGTTACCGCCCGATTCGGCGAAGTTGTTCCACTCGTCGCCGCTGACCTTGCCGCCGGTCGCCGTCTGCATCTTCTGCACGATGTTCGCTTCGGCGCCGAACGCCGCTTCGCTCTTCGTGCCGCCGCGCAGGTCGATCACCTTCAGCATGCTCATGAACTTGTCGACGTTCGCTTTCGCGTCGTCCTTGCCGTACAGCGCCTCGTTCGCAAATTTCATCGAGGACATGAGCGGCAGCGCGACCCGCGCATGCTGTTCGTCGCCGCCGAGCGCGGTCAGCGATTCGCGCATCAGCGCCAGGTTGTCGACGGTCGACTGACCCCGGGCCTGCTGCGCGCGCGCGAACTTCACGGCGTCGGCCGATGCGCCTTGCGCACGCATGCGCAGCGTTTCGCTTTCGGCCTGCTTCGCGGCGTCGAGCGGATCGGACAGCATGCCGAGCATGTTCTTGCCGACGCTTTTGACCGACTCGCCGCGCTTCGCCCACTTCTCGCCGATGCCGCTCAGCGCGTCGATCTTCGCGCGCCTGGCTTCGGCGCGCTTGCGGCGCGCGTCGTCGAACGCGTCCGTGTCGGCCGTCATCTTCGACCTGCGTCGCGCGCTGTTCGTGGCCAGCGCGAATTCGTGCTGGTCGAGATGGCGCGTGTCGATGCCCGCGCCGACGAGCTGGGTGCGCAGTTCGCGGATGCGCGAGACCTGCCTGCCTTGCGTGGCCGTCAGATCCGTGGCGGTGCGTTGTACCCTGGCGAAGTCGTCGATCATCTGGCGCGACGGTGGACCGAACTCGCGCAGCGACACGCGCAGCTCCCCGGCGCGCATCTTCGCCGCCTTGAGGTCGGTCGCCGTTCGCGCCACACCGCTGCGCAGGTCGCGAAACTCGCTGATGCGCTTCTGCGTCTTCGCCATGTCGTCCAGCTCGCGGCGGGTGGCCCGCAGCGAATCGGCCAGCCCCCGGTTGCCGGTCAGCATCATTTGCAGGGGCTTCGTCATGTTGTCGACCATGTCGAACATGACGCGCAGTTTCGTGGTGTTGTCCATCGTCGATCGTTTCGCTCATTGGGCGCCGGCACGCACTCGCGCGCGCTCGCGCCAGTCCATCAGCTCGGCCAGGCTGAAGGCGTCCATCACGGGCGGTGTCCAGCCGAACACCGTCGCGATGTCCGCCATCGGGTCTTCTATGCGGTCTGGGAGGCCAGTCGGGATTTCACGGCCTTCGGCATCAAAAAACCGGCGAAGATGCCTCCCAGTTGCACGAGGTCGGCCGGGTCGATGTTGGCGACGTCGGCTTCGGTCAGCATCGGCGAGCTGATGCGCGGCAGCACCTTCGACAGTGCAGCCACGTCGAGGCTGACGAGGTCGGACAGCGACACGCCGCGCAGTTCGCCCGATTTCGGCTTGCGCAGCGAGATCGACGTGATCGTCTGGTTGCCGCGCACGAGCGGCGTATCGAGCGTGTGGGTGGCCGGATCGTCCTGTTCGGGCGTCGCGGTGGCGGCCACGGCGGGCGCATCGGCCTGCAGGTCGTTCGCGGCGGCGTCGGGTTGCATCGGATTCATGGTGGTCCTGTGTGTGATCTGTCGGGGGGAGGGCGCGGGCCGGCCCGGCCGGCGTAACCGGCCGGGCGGCGGATTACAGCCCGATCGCGTTGCGCAGCGCCGCGAACAGGTCGTTGCCGTTGACCTTCTCGATCATGTTGACGAAGTCGATCTCGATCACGTCCTGGCCGTTCACGGACAGCTTGTAATAGCTGGCGACCGTCGTGACCTTGAACGCGGTGTCTTCCTTCGACTTCGCGGTGCCCGGGTCGATTTCGCTATGGCGGCCGCGGATCACGATCTCGATCGCGTCGACCTGGGTCGAATCCTCGGATTGATAGCCGCCGGCGAAGCGCAGCAGCACGCCGTCGTGCTTCGTGATCGCGTATTGACCGAGCACGGAGCGCATGAAGCCGCCGCAGGTCCATTCGAGCTGGATCCCTTCCTGCCCGAAGTCGATCTTGATCGGACCGCTCATGCCGCCGCCCTGGTAGTCCTCCATCTTGCGCGTGAGCTTCGGCAGCGTGACTTCGACAACCTGGCCGACGAAGTTCTCGCCGTTCTGGAACAGGTTGAATCCCTTGAGTTTGCGAGGCATACCCATCGTGTTTGACTCCTGGTGAGGCCGGTCGTTACGCGCTCACGCGCGCGGCGAAATCGGCGAAATAACGGTCGGTGATGCGCTGGCGCAGCATCAGGTTTTCGAGCGGCGGAACCGGCGTGTATTCGTAGTCGAGATACGCCTTGCCGGACTTCAGCACGTCCGTCGTGTTCGGCTCCGGGTCGTACCAGGCCGAGCCGCCGATCAGGTAGCCCTGCGAGATCCATTCGCGGAACTTGGCGTTGATCGTTTCGATGATGTCGCGCGGCAGCGACGGGTTGAGCGGGCCGTCGATGATGGCCATCTGCGCTTCGGCGATCGAATCGGCGATGACCTGCGCGGTGCGCGTGTAGTTCTCGAACGCGAACAGCGGATCGTCCGAGCACGTGCGCGAACCCCAGAAGCGGAAGCCGTTGCGGTTCACGAGCGTCGTCACGTCCTGCTCGTTCAGGAAGCCCGCGTCCGTCGCCGGATCCTGAAGGTCCCACGACACGTCGGCGCTGATGCCGGTGACGCCGTTCACGCCGACGTTCGACAGCGTCTTGTGCCAGCCCGTGTCGTTGTCGATCTTCGCGCGCAGGCCGGCCGCATACGCGGTGGCCGGCACGACGACGGTCTTGTTGGTCGTGTCGTCCCACGCGAGGAAGTCCGGCCAGACCACCATCAGCTCGCGCTGGCTGAACTGCTTGCGATAGGCGACGGCTTCCTCCTTCGTCTTGGCGCCGTTGGCCGAGACATACGCGAACGCGCGCAGCGATTGCGCGATCGACGCCAGTGCGGCGGCGACGGGTTGCGTGTCGAGGCCCGGCGTCGCGAGGATGCGCGGCTTCACGCCGAAGCGCGCCTGCGCGCCGAGCAGCGCCTTCATCCCGGTGTACTTGCCGTCGGCGGTGACGGCGCCGATCACGTTGGTCGTCGTTTCCGCGGCGTCCTTGCCTTCGGCGACGCGCACGACGATCGTGACGGGCTTGGTCTGCCGGCCGATCGCGTCGAGGGTGCGGCGCAGCGTGCCTTTGGTGCCGGCCTTGCCGAGTGCGGCAACGACGTTGGTCAGAAGAACCGGCGTGTCGAGCGGGAATGCGGTGGCGTCGGCGTCGGACGCCGTGCAGACGATGCCGACGACAGCCGTCGACACGGTGCGGATCGGGCGCGAGCCCTCGTTGATTTCGATGACGCGTACGCCGTGGTGATAATCCTGCGGCATGGTGTGTGGCTCCTTTGTGTGCAGATGAAAGAGAACGGGAGGAATCCCGTGCGGATCAGGCCGCGGGGTCCGCGACCGGAGCTGCAGGTGCGCTTGGCTCGTCCGGCTGGGGCTTCGGCTCCGGCTCCGGCGTCGGCTCCGGTTTCGGCTCGGGCTTCGGCTCGGGCGTCGGCTCGGGCGTCGGCTCCGGCTTCGGCGTCGGCGTCGGCTCCGGTTTCGGCTCGGGCTGCGGAGGCGGTACGTACGGCGAGGGCGTTGCCGGCCACGTCACCGCATCGGGGAACGTGTCGGCCTGGATGACCGAAACGAGCGCCATCTGGTAGGCCGACCAGGCTTTGAAGTAGTAGATGCCTTCGTCGTCGAGCAGGCCTGCCGCGTAGGCATCGGCCTTGCCGGCGTTGGCCTTGCGCGCGGCGTCCAGCCGGCGCTCGAACTCGGCCATCGCGGCGTCGCGTTTCTCGCGCTCGAGCAGCGCGGCGGGGATGACCCACGCGCCGTTGATCCACGCATGGCGAGGCGACGGCTGCGCTTCGGTCGTCAGGCCGAGCTCGTCGGGCGTCTTGCCGGCGGTCGCGATTTCGACGGCTTCACCGGTGTCGGTGCGATAGCAGATCCGGCCGCGGAAGTCAGGCCGCAGCGCCCACGCGCCGTCGCGGTAGAACGGCCAGGTCGTCGGCGTACGCGCCGGCGGCTCGTCGAACGTGGCCCATGACGGAACGAGCCAGCGTTCGGCGTTGCGCGGATCGGCGTCGGGCTGGCTGCTGCTCAGGTATTCGCCGGTCTGTGAGTTGTAGTGGTGAATCAACATAGGTTGAAGTCCGAGAGTTAGTAAGCGCGGATCATCGCGAGCAGCGCGATATTGCGCGGCCGTGCTTCGTTCCCGCCGTCCGCGTTGACGGTGATGGCGTGGCTGTGATTGCCGGCGCCGCCGATGCCGACGTTGTGGCCGTGATTGCCGGCGCCTTCCGTGTTGAATTCGTGGCTGTGACCGCCAGCCGGACTCGTCATCCCCCACACGTTGTCGCCGTCGCTGCTGCCGGAGCCCGTGTTGTTGGCCGCGCCCCAGGTTCCCCATGGCGGGCGGTAGACGGAGACGCTTTCGCCCCACGGCGACACGTGCTGGTGATCGCCCACGCCGGCCGTCCAGCCGTGGTGGCCGTGCCAGCCCTGTGCATCGGTCCATGCGGAGTGCGCGTGGTCGCCGACCGCGGCCGCGCTCGCGCCGTGCGCATGCGATCGGTTCTGGGGGGCCTGATACGTACCGATGGCGCGTTGCGGGTCGATGTCGTCGCGGCCGTCGGCCCAGCAGCGGATGAATTCGCCGCGCAGTTCCGGAAGGCGGAACGTCGTCGAGCCGTCGCCGGTGGAGAAGCAGCCCCAGCGCTCGTTGCGCCATTCGTCGTCCGAGACGAGCGTGCCGCTGGCCTCCGCATACGCCCACAGGGCCGGATAGTCCGCACGATTGACGAGGGTGCCGTTGGCTTTCAGGAAGCCGGCGCGCGGCAGCGTGCGCGGCTCGAATACGATCTGGCCGACCGTCGCCTTCGAGAGGGCGGCCAGCACCCATTCGGTCGTGGCGAGCGAGGTCGAGCGGTCGCCTGCCGCGGGTGTCGGGCCCTTCACGGGCGTCTGGAAGGTCGTTCCGCCCGGCGTGAACGAAACCTGCGGAATGCCGTTGCACGTGACGCCGAACGAACCGTCGTTGATGTGGTACAGGCCGGTGTCCGGCGCGCCGTCGTTGATGAAGGTGAGCGACGGTGCCTGCGCACTGCCTTCGGACAGGTAGATCCGTTTGCCCGGATCGAACCAGAGATCGCCCGACATCGTGCCGCCCTTCGTGCGATCGAGCGGCGTCAGGTTGCCCGAGTGCCATACCGGATTGCCGTTGATGCGGAAGGTGTGATCGTCCAGGATGTACTGGAACGAGTCTGCTTGACCCCACCAGCCGACCGAATGGGCGTTGGCGTAGAAGTGACCGTCGACCGGCCCCAGCCGGATGTGCCCTTCGTTCGTATTCCTGCCAATGGCGAGATCGCCGCCGATGTTCGTCAAGGCCCCGCTGTCGCTGATGCGGACGATCCCGTCGGCGAGCGACCACGCGAACGGGCGGAAATCGTTCCACTGACCTTCCGGATTGCCCTTGTTCGTCGACAGCAGATACACGTTCGTGCCGTCGTTGCGCAGGAAGGCGCCGTAGTCGTTGGAGATCGCACGGAAATGGGCGCCGTTCACGTCCATTTCGCGTGTGGTCAACCCGCCCTTGAAGGCTGCGTTTCCGCCGACCTGGAGCGCGTTCTTGCCGTCGTCGCCGACATCGCCGACGGTCAGACGCTTCGCGACCGAAAACGTCTGGGTGCCGCGGTCGACGCGGAACGCGGAGAACTGCGTGGCGCCGTCGTCCGCAAACGCGTTCAGTCCGAAGTTGTTGCCGCCGTTGCCGCCCGTTGCGACGCCATCGCGCTTGAACAGCGACCAGCGGATCTTGCCGCCGTCGGTAAAGAACAGCGTGGAGAAGTTGCCGGCACCGCCGTCGATCGACGCCGCCTTCGCATAGCTCGTGCCTTCGGCCGCAATATCGCCGCCGACCCGCAGGCGCGAATTCCCGTCGTCGTTCCTGACGTCGCCCACCAGCACGCGGCCGCCGTAGGCGATGCGCAGGGCGCGCGCCTGGTTCGCGTCGACCTGGTTATCGTTGCCGGTACGGTTGAGCCACAGGTCCACGTACTCGCGGCCCCAGGCGCCGTTGTCGAAGCCGGAGCGGATCGTGGCGATCAGGCGCGTCCCGGTATCGGCGTGGTTGCCGCCGAACGTGCCATGCAGGCGTACACGGCTTTCACGGCCGTTCTTGCCCGACGGAGGGCGAACCAACACATGCGCGGTTTCCGGACCCGCATCGAAATCGGTGATGACCGGGCCGGTGAATGTCGCGCCGCTCAACGCCGCGTATCGTGTCGCGGCCGTCTTCGGCGTGACTGCGCGCGTGTCGTCGCTGCCCGCGTTCACTTCCGCCTGCGTCGCCAGCTCGACCACGCCTTGCCGCTCGGTGGTCGCAGGCGGATTGAGGAACGATGCGTCGCCGAACACGAGTTTCGTTGCGTCGATCGCCGTGAACTGCATGTCGGACGACAGCAGCAGCAACGCGGCCGGCGACTTCTCCATGATCGGCGTCGCCTGGCCATACGCGGCCAGCAGCACGCCGTTCTCGAGATAGAGGCCGAACCCGTAGAGCGAGTACTGGTCCGCGGAGTCGTCCTTCAGTGTCGTGTGGATCGTGTCCGGCGCGATGTTGGCGCCGCCGAAGGACTTGATCCGCTTGAGCTCGTTCGGCAGCTTCGTGAGCCCCTTGTCGGCGACGAACGGCGCGTTCGCCAGGCCGATTTCCACGACCTGGTGGGCATTCGTGCCGCCGTTGCCGGCGGCGACGAGCGCGGCACGGCCGGCGTCGGTGATGATGATCTGGGTTGCCATGTGCGATCAGTAGTCGGTGAGGTTCAGGCGGCGATAGGCCGCCACGCGCGCGGCAGCGCCGACCGGTTGTCGGCACCGCATCTCGAAGCCCTGCGTGAACGTGTAGTGCGCCCGGACCGGCTTGGTCCGGTCGATTTCCGCGAGGATGTCGGCAACGTACGCGGCGGTCGGCGGCTCGCCTTCCTGTGCGCTGACCGTCATCACGAGGTCGAACGTGCCGGGCGGGCCCGGCGGGCGCTGCTCGAACCATTCGCGCAGGACGATGTTTCCGCCGAAGGTCGCGACGACTTCGCGCACCGAAGCCGCGGTGCCCTTGCGGCGGGCGATCGGAATCGCCTGGCCGACGCGGGCACGCTTCACGTACTCGGGCCAGTAGTCCTTCCACGCATCGACGCCGAGGTGCCAGGCGAGCCACGGCAGCAGGTCGGACCGGATCGCGTCCGGACTCGTTAGCGTCGCGAGCGGCGTCGGCACGTCGTCGATCCGGGCGTTCGTCGCGGCGAGCCGGCGCTCGAGCCGCGTCGCGTTCGGCGGCAGGATGTCAATCATTGCTGTACACCCCGCCATCGATCAGTTCGATCCCGGTGCAGTAGGGCGCCTGCTGCTTGCTCGCGGGCAGGCCGGCGAGCGGGCTTTCGAGGATCACCTTCTGCACGCCGGCCGCGCGGGCGGCCGCGTAGATCCCGTCGAGCGTGACTTCCATCCCGAGGCGGTGCATCGATTCGGTGTATTGCTTCATCGCGCGGTTGGCTTGCGCGAGCGCCACCGCGCGGTCCGGACCGGCGAAGAACACCAGCCGCGCGCGGACCTGGTAGCGCAGGATTTCGGCGCCGCGCACCGTGACCTTGTCGGTCAGCGGCCGCACGTCGTCGGCCTGCAGCGCCGACGCCACGGCGTCGATCAACGCCGGAGCCGCCGTGCCGTCGCCATCGCGCGCCAGCACCGTGACGAGGACTTCGCACGGGGCCGGGCTGATCGCCGAGGCGTCGAGCACACGGCCGTCCGCATTGCGCGCGTGCGAGACATACGCGCCTTCGGGGCCGGCAACGGAGAAGCTCTGCGGTGCGAGCTGCGTGCGGGCGCGCAGGTCGGTGTCGCTTTCCATCACCGCTGCGAGATCGTGTTCCGGATCGGCGGGCGAGATCGTCAGGCGCCGGATGCCGAACAGCGCCGCGAGGTGGTCGAGGTCCGTGCCGATCGCATACGCGAGCATCACCGCACGCGCGGCGTCGTTCACGCGCTGCCGCAGCACGATCTCGCGATACGCGCTTTCCTGCAGGAGCTTGACGAGCGGCTCCGACTCGAGCGCGAGCGTCGCGGCGATTTCGGCCTGTTCGGCAGCCGGGTAGAGCGACACGAGCCGGGCCTTGCGCGCGGCGAGCAACGTCTCGTAGTCGATCGTGTCGACGACGTCGGGCGACGGCAGCTGGGAGAGGTCGATCGGCGTCACGCTCATGCCGCGCTCCCGTTCGCGACCGGCACGCGGGTCGACACGGCGGTGCCGCTTTCGTTGGTCCAGCCTTCGATGTCGAGATAGAGCGAGCCGGCAGCCGCGTTCGCGTCGTCCGCGGCGAGGACGACGCGGGTCAGTGTCAGGCGCGGCTCCCAGCGCATGAGCGCCGTGGCGACGGCTGCATACAGCCGCGTGCGCACGGTGCCGTTGCCCGGCGCGTCGATCAGGTCGGGCAGCTCGGAGCCGAATGTGCGGCGCTTCACGCACGACGCGAGCGGCGTCGTCACGATGTTGCCGATCGACTGGTAGAAATGGTCCAGGCCCGAGATCGAGCGGCCGGTGTTCGCGTTCATGCCTTTCATTGCGGTGCGCTCACGAGTTGTCCATCGCCTTGTTCGCGATGCGTGTGATGCGGGAGGCTGATGCCCTGGGATGTCACTTCGCGGGTAAAGGTGGCCGCGCCGTCGATCTGCATCGTGGCGCCGCCGCCGGCGCCGCCCGTGCCGGTCATGCCCGATTCGAACGCGAACGGGCCCTTGACCGTCATCGCACCGGTGCAGGTCGTCTGCTGTGCGTCGAGCGTGATGCGCTCGGCCTGCACGGTTGCGTCCCGGGTCTGTACGACGACCGATCCCGGCGCGACGATGCGCAGGGTCGCGCCGGCGGGCAGCTCGGCGGTGAGCGCATGCGCGGCGTGGTCGTACGTGATGCTTGCGCCGTCGGGGTAGACGCGCGCATGGGTATCCGGGCTCGAGGCCGGCGCCGGTGCGGCGTTCGAATAGACGCCGCGCAGCGCGACACCTTGTGCCGGGTCGCCCATCGGGCAGAGCAGCACGACCTGTTCGCCGGGCGTCGGCGGCAGCCAGTCGCGGGTTCCGCCGGCGGTGCCGGCGACCCACGGAATCCAGTTGGTCTGCAGTCCGCTGCCGTCGGATTCGGCGTCGCCGACCGAGACGCGGCACAACGCTGCCGCATGGTCGACCGTGAGGATCGTTCCCTTGCGCACCGCGTTGCGTGCCTGCCGTTGAATTTCATTAGCGTCCATGCATTCATGGTGCCGACCGGGCGCTCGCGGCGCGAGCGATCGCCTGTGTCGTCGCGACGAAGACAGCACGCACCGGATGCCGGCACGAAGACGAGCGTCGACAATCGCAGCACCGGTTTGCGTGAGGATGGAGTCGTGCGTGCCGGCGAGACTGCCGAGAGGCGGGAATGCGTGAGCCGATCGAAGCGGGAACGGAAGGACGTGGCGCGGTGGTCCGGCGGATCGCGTGGACGCGCAGCGCCGACGGATGGTCGGGACGCGTGCCGCATGGCGACGGTGTCGTGGACGTCGCCGTCGGCGACAGGCGCGCCGTCGACGCGGGCTGATTCGCAGGGGAAGCGCGACCGGACGATCGGCGTCTTGATCGCGGCGTGCCGCTCCGTCGCCTCGGGCGAAGCGGCCGGCTGCGACGCGCGGTGGCCGCGGCGGCGAAAGGCGACGCGTGCGCGATTTGCGGCAGGAAGGCGGGCCGGCGCCCGCCGGGTTCATCGGATCTGCGGCAGCGCGACCCAGGTGAGGGTATCGGCCGGATCGACCTGTGTGTCGTCGACGTGCGCGATCACGTGTCGGCCGTCCGGCCCGGTCGTCACGGCGACGCTTTCCGTCAGCGCCAGCCGGATCGACAGGTCGAGCGCCGCCGGGTCGCGGATGCCGACCTCGAAGGTGATGCCGCTTGCCCGCGCGGCCGGGTTCGTCACGAGATCCGGCTGGTTCGCGCGCACCCACTCGACCAGTGCGACGAATACGGGATCGGTGTCGCCGGAGAAGTTCGTCGCGAGGACGTGCGCCGTATACCGGTATTCGAACGACGGCGTCAGCGTGCCGGTCGTCGCGATCGACCCTTGCTCGACGAGCACGGTCAGCGCGCCCGGTTCGGCGGCGAGCGACGGGATGGCGGCGACGAGGGCCCGCCGCAGGCTGTCGGGCTTAATCATGCGGATGCGCTCCGTGGTCGGGAATGGACGTGCCGGCCTGGCACGCCGCGATCATGTCGACGGTTGCCGCGCACGCCGCCCAGGCCGCCTTGGCGAGCGTGAGCGCGCCGTCGAGCTCACCGTTGGTGCGGGGCGCGAGCATCGGCAGCGTGCACGGTGTCACCGTCTGGCACGTGTTCGACATAATCGTCGGCGCCGGCGAGAGCGGGATTGGCTTGCAGGCGGACAACGACATCAGGCAAAGGAGTGTCAGCCCAGGCGCGAAGCGCGGCGTTTTCATCGGTCAATCTCCGGTTTTCAAGTCGAATGGCGTCGAGCTTTGACGCGATCGCGGTGTGTGAGCGGTCGAGCCGCGCCTGCTGCCGCGCGCGGGCGGCGGCATCCTGCTGCAGGCGCGCAATGACGCCGTCGCGCGCGGCGAGCGCCTGTTGCGCATCGACGCGTCGCCGTTGCGCGGTCGCCAGATCCGCACGCAACGCATGCAGGTACAGCGCCGCGACGGCGCACGCGGCCAGCGCGACGCCGCCGGCGGCGAATTTCGCGGCGAGGCCGTTCATGCAAGGCGCGCGGCGCCGGCCGGCCCGGGTGCGGCCTGCGTCGGCGCAGCCGGTTGCGACGCATAGCGGTCGAAGGCGCGCGCGAGCTTGACGTCGTAGAGGTTCGCCGCGTAGTCGGGCCCGTTGTACGCGCGTGCGAATGCGGCCCACTGGCGTGCGCCGAGTGCGCGGCGCAGCGCGTCGTCGGCCGCGATGTAGCGGACGAATGCGTCGAGGTGCTGCGCTTCGCCGCTTTCCATGCAGGCGACGAATTCGTCGATGCCCGCATAGCCGAGGCGTGCCCAGTGATAACCCATCACCTGGAACGATCCCCAGCTCGCGGATTCCCACGCGGCGCCGGCATCGATCGACTCGGCCGCGGCGAGGCGCGTGTATTCCGCGGCACCGCCGCGATAGCCGCCGCGTGTGCGCGAGACGATGTCCGGCTGCCGGGCCGCGAACGGCGCAGGGTCGATGCCGCGCGCCTGCAGCCGCTTCCAGAACACATGACGTTCGAACAGGATGACGGGCCGGCCGTCGGTCAGGAAGCCGGCGCCGCGCGACTCGACCTCGTTGACCGCGCGAATGCACGCGAGCGGCACGTCGAGCGTGCGCGCGGCGCGTTCGAGGTCGGCCAGTGCCAGGTGTTTCGGATCGCGCACGCCGGTCGCCAGCGCGGCATAGGTCTTCGGGCCGGCGATGCCGTCGTCGACGAGGCCGGTCTTGCGTTGCAGCGTGATGACGGCGGCTTCGGTCGCCGTGTCATAGAGGTGCGTGACCGGCACCGCATAGCCGGCGCGGAGCAGCCGGCGTTGCAGCAGGCCCACGTCGTCGCCGTGGTCGCCGAGTCGGCGGGTTTTCATGATTCATTCACTCCTCAGGAGGCGCGCGACGTTGCCGCGCGTGCCGCAGACGAACATCGCCAGGAATACCGAGGTGGCCGCGTCGAAGAAGCCGACGGAGCCGGTGTGCAGCAGCAACTCGATCGACGCGCCGCCGGCGACGGCGACGAGCAGCCACGCGAACCACGATGCGTGGCGCCGGTGCCGCGCGCCGTTGCGTCGATAGGTGAGCACCCGCACGAGCACCGCGACGTGTGCGCAGAGGGCGATCAGCGCGAACGGGAGATGCATGTCATCCCCCTTTGCGGAACAGCGCGAGCAGGTCCAGCGTCTTGATCCGCTCGATCAGCTGCAGCGTGACGGTGATCACGAGCGCGGCCGCGAAGAACGCGGCGACGCCGGTCGAGCGGATCGGCGTGGCGCCGACGATTTCGGGCGCGGCGAGATAGCCCATCACGAGCGAGATCAGCAGGTAGGCGGCACGCCGTGCGACGCCGATCTCCTGCGAGGTGACGACCACGAGCGCGGCGCCCGTGAACGCGCCGATCAACGCGTTGCCGTCGATGCCGGGCGCGAGCCCGGCGACGCCGATCGCGGCGGACAGCATGGCGGCGGTGGTGAGGTTCGGTTCGGCCATGACGGCGATTCCAGGGTCAGTCAAACAGGTGCAGCAACGGCCGTGCGCTCGTCACGGTGTCGAACGGCGGAAGGTAGACGGGCGTGCCGGCGGGCAGCACGACGCCGAGGCTGGCGAGCGCGGTGTTGGCCTCGAGCACGGTCTCGACGGTGCCGTCGGTCCGGCCGTAGTGACGCCAGCACAGCGCGTCGACCGTGTCGCCCTGCAATGCGCGCGCGATCATGGCTGGACCCTCCGGTGCGGAAGGGGCTGGTTGCCGGCGGCGATGCCGGCCGGCGCGCCGCGAAGGCGTGTCGAAGTCGTGCTGCTTGCCATGGCGAGGTCTCGAGCCGTGAGGCGGTGAAGAGGGTTCTCATGGTCGAGCTTCGCGAGGCGGGGTTCAACGAGGTGCGTGCGTGGTTCGCCCGGACACGCAGCGCGGCGCGTGGCGCGACGCGCATCGCGCTTTACGCTTGACGGACTGGCGCGTGATGCTCGCGGGCGGGTGCCATGCGTGCCGTGCAGCGGAATTGCAGCCTGGGTGAGCCGGGGCGGCCTTGATCGATCTTGCGCAGCCTTGGTTTTGCCGTGCGCGTGGCCTGCGGGGCCTTGCCGGGCAAGGGGCGGGCAGGCGTAGGTAAAACTCCGAAGGCAGGGGTTGCTGGTTCGATCCCAGCCGGGCCGTTGCCGCCACGTGAGGGTTCGGCGCGGGCATGCCGGCGTACTTGCCGCTGTGCGAGAATCCCCGTAACGACCACTCCAAGCGTCGATCGCGGCGGCCGTCCGCGCATCGCGCCGACTCCCGATGGCTGCCATTCCGACACCCTCGACCGCAGTCGATGCCTGCGCGCTGACCGATGCGCAGCAGGCGCTGCTCGCGCGTCTGCACGCGTATTCCCCCGACGATCCCGACGCGCCGCTGCCGTACAGCCGGCGCCTCGCCGAAGCCGAAGGCTGGACGCACGACCACGTGCTCGCCGTGATCGACGAATACAAGCGCTTCGCGTTTCTCGCGCAGGCGGCCGGGCATCCGGTCACGCCGTCGGTCGCGGTCGATGCCGCGTGGCATTTCCACCTGCAATACACGCTCGAATACTGGGATGTCTTCTGCGCCGGCGTGCTGCGTGCGCGGCTGCATCACATGCCCGGCACGGGCGCGCCGGACGAGGGCCGCGTGTACGCGCAGCGCTATCGCGACACGCTCGACAGTTATCGCCGGCTGTTCGGCAGCGAGCCGCCGGCATCGATCTGGCCGCGCCCCGCCGACCGGCCGGCCGAGGCCGGAGCACGGCAGGCCGACGCGGATACCGCGGCGGTCGCGGCGCCGCGCCGCGCGTGGCGCAACCTGCTGCCGAAATGCGTGTGGCCGGCGGCTGCCGCGAGCGTCGCCGCGACCTGCGCGTCGGCGCAGGACCTCGACGTGCTGAACTACACGGGCCCGCAGTTTCTCGCGTTCTACGTGCCGGCCTGCGTCGTCGCATTGCTGCTGATCGTCGTGCTCCAGGCCGTCGAATTTCGCGTCCGCCGCTGGGGCCGGCGTACGCGCAAGGGCGCGTCCGACCTGAGCGCCGATGAAGTCGCCTATCTCACCGGCGGCGAAGCACGGGTTGCGCAGGTCGTGACGATGTCGCTCGCGCATGCGGGCGCGGTCGATCTGTGGACCGTTCCGCGGCAGGGCGGCTACGTGAAGATCGCGGATCCGGACCGGGCGGGCCGGCACGACGACCACTGCGCGTGGCTCAAGGAGCAACCGTCCGGCACCGTCCGCTACGGCGTGTTTCGCGAGCGGCTTGCCAGGTACGCGCAGGAGGTCGCCGACGGGATGCGTGCGCAGGGCTGGCTCTGGGCGCCCGGCGAGTTGCGCGTGTCGCGCCTGGCCGCGCGCGCGATCGTGCTGCTCGTGCTCGGCACCGGTGCGGCAAAGCTGGCGGTCGGCCTGAGCCGCGGGCGGCCCGTGCTGCTGCTCGTCATCTGCATGGCCGTGTTCGCGATCGCGTACCGGATCGTTGCGCGGCGGCTGACCGGCTTCGGGCGGGGCGGCCCCACGGCGGCCGGGCGCGCCGCGCTGCTCGCGCGCCGGATCGCGCACGATCCGCGGGCCGGGCGCGATCCGCACCCGGCACGCGACGCGGAGGGAACCCACGGGGCACGTCGTGCCGAGCGCGACGATCCGGACCCGTTGCTCTGGACCGCCGCGCTGTTCGGCGCGGGCGCGCTGGCCGGCACCGCGTGGTCGGCGTATTCGGGCACGGTGCTGGCCGCATCGCGGATGTCGTCGCTCGCCGCGGCGAAAGCGGGCGGCGGTTCGTTCGACGGGTCCGACAGCAGTTGCTCGTCGTCGAGCTGCAGTTCGTCGAGTTCGTGCAGTTCCAGCTCGTGCAGTTCGAGCAGTTGCGGAGGGTGCTCGAGCAACTGACGCCGAGCGAACGGGACGCGGCGCCGTCGATGCGGAAGGCCGGCGGCACGGGGGCGTGGCGCATCCCGCCCGCCGATGCGCGACCGTGCCGGGCCGATCGGCGGAACAGAAGTCAGAACGCCGCTCTTATCCGTTGTCGATCGTTCCCGCGCGCTTTCTATACTGCATCGTCCACGATCGCGGCCGATGCGCTGCGTCGTCTCCCAATCCTGTCCCGGGCGGTCTCGGCATCGAGCCGCTGCGCCGGCAAACCTGCGACCGCATATGAACGTTACGACCTCCGACGACTGTACTGGCGTGCTGTCCGACCATCCGTGGGCGAAGCAATTCATCGTGCTGGGCTACCGGGACGGCGCCTTTTCGGCGATTCCGAACAATTTTTTCCGTAACTGGCTCGATGAGGAGGCGCAGGTCGGTACGTTTCATATCGGCCGGTGCTCGAGCCTCGGCGTGGGCTCGATCGTGAAGTACGACCAGGGGTATCAGAAGCTCGTGGTCGGCAACAACGTGGCTGGCGGCATGCGCCTGCGGTTCCTGCTGAACGGCCAGCACGAGACCCGGACCATTTCCACGACCCTGTTCAGCCTCTACGGGAACGGCCTCACCAATGTGTCGATGCCGCAGTATGCGGATACCGTGATCCACAACGACGTCTGGATCGGCGACGAAGCGTTGTTCCTCGGCGGCAGCCAGATCGAGAACGGCTGCGTGGTCGGCGCGCGGTCCGTCATTCCGCCGAACTTCCGTACCGAAGCCTATGGAATCTATGCAGGGTCGCCGGCGCGCCTGATCCGCTTCCGCTTCACGGAGAAAGTGCGCGAACGGCTGTTGCAGCTCGCGTGGTGGGACATGCCGCTCGACTGGATCAAGCAGCACAACGACGCGTTTCTCGTCGATCTCGCGGCCGACGAAGGGCATGCGCTCGACACGCTCGCCGCACTCCAGGAGGCCAAGGACCGTGCCACGGGCAAGTCCGGCCGCCCGGCCGTCAATCCGGCGGCCGTCTGACCGTCCGTTTGCGGTGCGCGCCGCGCATCGCCGCATGACATGACACCTGCTTCAGACGAAACCGCGCGCGTTCAACACGCCGCGACCCTGTGCCAGAGCGGACAGTTTGACGCCGCGTTGTCGCACGTCGCGCCGCTGCTCGACCGGCCGGCGCCGGCCGTTGCGGCGCTGCATGTCGCGGCCGTGTGCGCGCTCGGCCTGAACCGGCTGGCCGACGCGGAAGCGTGGTGGCGGCGCGCGATCGACGCGATGCCGGCGTTCGATCCGCCGTACGAGGGCCTTGGCGCGCTGCTCATGTCGCAGGGGCGGCTGCCCGAAGCTGACGCGATCGTCCGCCGGCAATTGGCGGCCGTCGCGCCGCTGCGGGCGTCGCATCATCACCGGTCCGGCAAGGTGCTCGAAGCGCTCGGCCGGCTCGACGAGGCCGAACAGGCGTACGGGCAGGCGCTGCTGATCGAGCCGCAGTCCGCCGACGTGCTGAACGATCTCGGCAACGTGTTGCGTGTTCTCGGCCGACCGGCCGAGGCGGAACTCGCGTACCGGCTCGCGATCGCCGTTCGCGCCGACCACACGCTCGCACACGCGAATCTCGGCGCGGTCCTCGTCGACCTGCAGCGGTTGCCGGAAGCGGAAGCGGCCAGCCGGCAGGCGCTCGCGCTGTGTCCGGACCATCCGGAGGCACACTACAACCTCGGCGTCGCGCTGCAGAATCTCGATCGCCTGCCCGAAGCGGAAGCCGCCTATCGCGAAGCGATCCGCTGTCGTCCCGGCCTGCCGCAGCCGCGCAACAACCTGGGCTGCGTGCTGCGCGCACAGGGCCGCCACGACGAAGCGGCGGCCGCGTTTACCGATGCGCTCGCGCTCGCGCCGGACATGGCCGAGGTGCACTACAACCTCGGCACGACCTTCGCGCATGCGGGCCGCCTCGAGGACGCCGAACGCGCATACCGCCGCGCGCTCGACCTGCGCGCCGACTACGACGACGCGCGGTTCGGGCTGGCGACGCTGCTGCTCGGGCTCGGCCGGTTCGAGGAAGGCTGGCGCCGCTACGAATCCCGCTACGAGCAGTCGACCTTCGTGCACCGCCGGACCCGCGAGGTGCTGCGGTGCGCGCAGTGGCAAGGCGAGCCGCTGGCCGGCAAGACGCTGCTCGTCTGGCAGGAGGACGGCCTTGGCGACATGCTGCAGTTCAGCCGCTATTTCACGGCGTTTCGGGCGCGACAGCCCGCGCGCGTGGTCTTTGCGTGCCAGCCTGCGCTGCATCGGCTGATGGAGACGGTCGACGGCGTCGACGCGGTGCTCGACCACGAGACAGCCACGGCGCAGGCCGCACAGTTCGATTACTGGACGAGCCTGTTGAGCGCGCCGATGCACGCGGGCACGACGCTCGACACGATCCCGCCGCCGGCGCGGTTCGCCCCCGACCCGGCGCGCGTTGCGCACTGGGGCACGCGCCTCGATGCGCTGCCGGCCGGCCCGCGCGTCGGCCTCGTATGGAAAGGCAACCCGAAGCATCACAACGATGCGCACCGCTCGCTGCCGTCGCTCGCGTTGCTGACGCCGCTCTGGAGCGTGCCGGGCGTGAATTTCGTGAGCCTGCAGAAGGGGCAGGGCGAGGACGAGGCGCGCCAGCCGCCGGGCGGGCTGCCGTTGCTGCACCTGGGTTCGGAGCTGGACGATTTCGCCGATACGGCCGCGATCGTCGCGCAACTCGATCTCGTGGTGTGCGTCGACACGTCGACCGCACATCTGGCCGCATCGCTCGGCAAGCCTTGCTGGGTACTGTTGCCCAATCAGGACGTGGACTGGCGCTGGATGCACGGCCGCGAGGATTCACCCTGGTATCCGGGCACGGTGCGGCTGTTCCGGCGCGGGCGCGACGACAGCTGGATCCGGCTGGCCGAGCGCGTGCGGGTGGCGTTTGCCGCGCAGTTTGCCGCCGGTTGCATGACGGCGGACGATACGGTGCGTACCGTCTGACCTGACGGCGCACGCCGCGCGGGCGCGGCGACACGGCATACTGCGGGGAACGCGGCGATGCCGCTCCTGCTTTTCAGATCAATCGAGGCCCTCGTGGAAAACATCGTCATCGTCGGCTCGTCCGGTCACGCCAAGGTCGTGATCGAC
Organism: Burkholderia cepacia complex sp. TUM26381; assembly: GCF_057439935.1. Taxonomy (NCBI): domain Bacteria; kingdom Pseudomonadati; phylum Pseudomonadota; class Betaproteobacteria; order Burkholderiales; family Burkholderiaceae; genus Burkholderia; species Burkholderia cepacia complex sp. TUM26381. Next base: position 194,325 of record NZ_CM172006.1, read on the forward strand.
ATCGTCGAACAGGCCGGCCGGTACCGGATCGCCGGGCTGATCGATTCGTTCCGGCCCCGCGGCGAGGAAACGCTCGGCTACGCGGTGCTGGGCGCCGAGCGCGATTTGCCGGATCTGGTCGATGCGCACGGCATCGCCGGGCTGCTGGTCGCCATCGGCGACAACCACGCGCGCGAGAACGTGACGGCCGCCCTCGCGACGCTCGTGCCGGGCCTGCCGTGCGTATCGGCGGTGCATCCGGGCGCGCGCGTCGGCAACGCATCGACGATCGGCGCGGGCTCGGTCGTGATGGCCGGCGCGGTGATCAACCCGTGCTGCACGATCGGCGAAGGATGCATCGTCAACACCCAGGCATCGCTCGACCACGACGGCGTGATGGCGGACTTCTCGAGCCTCGCGCCGGGCGTCGTCACGGGCGGCAACTGCCGGATCGGCCACGGCGCGGCGATTGGCCTCGGCGCGATGCTGCGGCACCGGATCGTGGTCGGCGAGCACAGCGTCGTCGGTGCGGGCGCGGTCGTGCTGCACGACGTCGAGCCGTACACGGTCGCGTACGGCAACCCCGCGCGCCGGATCCGCGCGCGCGCGGCCGGCGAGCGCTACCTGTAGGCGCCGCGCGTCAGGCGGCGATCAGCCCGACGATGCGGCGCACCATGTCGTCGGTGAGCGCCGGATAGATCGGCAGGCACAGCACCTTGCGCGCCGCCTCGGTCGCGACGGGCAGGTTGTCGCGGCTCGCGGACGGCAGCCCGCGGTACATCGGGAAATCCGAAATCAGCGGATGGAAGTAGCGGCGCGCGTACACGTCGTAGTCGCGCAGCTTCTGGTACAGCGCGTCGCGGTCGAGCGGATAGTCTTCGTCGACGAGGATCGCGAAATACGCATGGTTCGCGACGGTCTGGCCGCCGAGCGGCACGCAGCGGATGCCGCGCACGTCGGCCAGCAGCGTGCGGTACAGCGTGTCGATTTCGCGGCGGCGCGCGAGTGCGCCGTCGATGTGCTGCAACTGCAGCATCCCGAACGCGGCGTTGATTTCGCTCATCTTGCCGTTGATGCCGGGCGCGACGACCGTGACTTCGTCGACGAAACCGAAGTTCTTCAGGTGATCGATCCGCTGCTTGGTCTTCGCGTCGGGGCAGATGATCGCGCCGCCCTCGAACGTGTTGAACACCTTCGTCGCGTGAAAGCTCAGCACCGACAGGTCGCCGTGGGTCAGCACGCTGCCGGTGGCGTTGCGCACGCCGAACGCATGTGCGGCGTCGTAGATCACGCGCAGGTTGTAGTTGTCGGCGATCTTCTGGATCGCGTCGACGTCGCACGGATTGCCGTAGCAGTGCACGGGCATGATCGCCGTGGTTTGCGGCGTGATCGCCGCCTCGATGCGTGCCGGGTCGAGATTGAGCGTGCCGGGCGCGACGTCGACGAAGACCGGCTTGATGCCGTTCCACAGCAGCGAATGCGCGGTCGCGACGAACGAGTACGGCGTCGTGATGACCTCGCCGGTGATGCGCAGCGCCTGCAGCGCGGTGACGAGCGCCAGCGTGCCGTTCGCGAACAGCGACAGGTGCGGCACGCCGAGGTACTCGCACAGCGCGCGCTCGAACTGCTGGTGGAACGGGCCGCCGTTGGTCAGCGTGCGGCTTTCCCAGATTTTCTCGAGGTACGGCACGAATTCCTCGAGCGGCGGCAGATGCGGTTGCGTGACGTAGATGCGTTCGTGCGGCAGTTGCGCGACGGACGACGCGGGCAGGCTGGCGGTCATGATGGTCTCTCTCGATCTGGCGTGGCGTTCAGGCCTCGGCCGCGGCCTGTGCGGTGGCCGTGTCGTCGAACAGCGGCGTGTCGAATGCGGTGACCGGTTCGTTCGCGCACCAGCGGGCCCACATCGTGCGCAGCGCCGACGACAGCCCGGCCGCGACCACGTCTGGCCGGAACGCGGCCGATTGCGCGCAGCGCGCGCGCAGGCCCGTGCGCAGTGCCTGCAGCGCGGCGGTGTCGTGCCCGAGCGCCAGCGCCTTCGCAACGAAATCGTCCTCGTCCGTCGCGATGTACGCATCGAGCCCGACGTGCTGCAGCCAGCCCGCGCTGCCGCGCCCGGCCATCGTCGCGCCGGGGATCGTCACGGTCGGCACGCCCATCCACAGCCCGTTCAGCGTGGTCGTCGAACCGGTATACGGGAACGTGTCGAGGCAGAGGTCGACACCGTGATGCTGCTGCATGTAGACCGGAATGTTCGAGCGCCGGTGGAACGTCAGGCGATCGACACCGATGCCCGCGGCGGCGAACCATTCGGTCAGCGCGGCCTGATCGCGGTCGTTGCTGATCGCGCCGAGCGCCATGCGCGCGGTCGGGTCGGCATGCAGCACGCGCGCCCAGACCTCGATCACGTGCGGGCTCAGCTTGTTCAGGCGGTTGAAGCTGGCGTAGGTCGTGTAGCCGTTGTGCAGCGCCGGCAGCACGTTGACGGGCGGGCAATTGGGCGGCGGCATGAACGGCGCGATCGCGGGCAGCCGCACGATCTGCTCGACGAACTGGTCGTCGAATGCGCCGTGCGGCGCGACGAAGCGATCCGTCAGGTAGTAGTCCATCTCGGCGAGGCCGGTCGTGGCCGGATAGCCGATCCAGGATGCCTGCACCGGCGCCGCCCGCTGCGCCAGCGCGACGAGGCGGTTGCGGCCCGTATGGCCCGACAGGTCGATCACGATGTCGATCCGGTCGTTGCGCACACGCTCGAGGAAGGCCTGGTCGCTCATGCCGGCGACGTTGCGCCAGGTCGTCGCATGGGCCTTGAAGCGTTCGGACGTGTGATCTTCCTCGAAGTGATTGTGATAGAAGTGCATCGCGATGCCGGGATCGGTCGCGAGCTGCTCGATCACGGGCACCGCGTAGGAGGCGACTGCGTGGCTGAACAGGTCGCCCGATACGAAGCCGATCTGCAGCTTGCGCGCCGGGTCGCGCGAGTTCGAGAACACGGCCGCGCGCTTGCGCTTGTGGTTGTCGTAGCGCTGGCCGAACTTGCGATGTTCGGCGACGAGCGCCTGCGGATCGAAGTCGCTGCTGTGCGCGATGCAGAACAGCATGCTGCTGTGCGTCACGCTGTCGGTCGGGTCGATTTCGATCGCGCGCTTCAACCAGCCCACCGCTTCCTCCGTGGCGCCCTGTTCGAGCAGCACGAAGCCGAGCGTGCTCATCGGGGCGGCCGCGCCCGGCGCGAGTTCGACCGCGCGCCGGCAGGTCGCGAGCCCTTCTTCGATGCGGCGCATCGCGAACAGCACGAGGCCGTGGATCCGCAGTCCCTCGGTGTGATCGGGCTGGAGCTCGAGCAGCCGGCGGCATTGGACGTCGGCTTCCGCGAGCCGGTTGACGGCGCGCAACGTATCGGCGAGCAGGATGCGCACGAGCACTTCGTCCGGCAGCAATTCGACCGTGCGAAAGCCGGCTTCGATCATCTCCGCGAAGCGGCCTTCCCGGTGATGCGACGCGGCCAGCGTACGCCAGCAGGCGCCGTCTTCCGGGTAGTCGGCGACCAGTTGCTTCGCGAGCGCGGTGGCTTCCGCATGCTTGTTCTTGTTGAACAGGGCGGCGTGCTTTTGCAGCAGGGCCTGGTTCGGGCGTCGAACCGGCTTGCCGGCGTCGTTCCGCACGACGGCGGCAGAAGCGGCTTCCAGGACGATCGCCGTTCCGATGCTGCTCGTGGCGACGGGCACCGCCGCGGTCGCAAGCACGATGTCGGGCGATGCCATCTGCCCGATCAGCCCTTCGAGCGCGGGGCCGCGGATGCCGCGCTGCTGCGCGATCTCGACGGCGATCCACGCGGCGGCCGTCTGTCCGCTGCGATGCAGCGCGTGAATGTAGCTGACCCAGTAATAGCCGTTGGCCGGGTTCGCGCCGATGGCGGCTTCGAAATGCGGCACCGCGTCGGCCGGACGGCCCGTATCCACCATCAGCACCGCGAGGTTGTAGTGCGCGTCGGCATGTGCCGGTACCGCGTCGAGAATGGCCTCGTACAGGGCCTGCGCGTCGTCGAATGCGCCGCTGCGCTGGCGCTCGAGCGCGTTGTCCATGACGAGCGCAATGTCCTGCGCAAGCTGCTGTTCGGGCGTGAGCGTGGCGGGGGCGGACAGTTCGAACGAGGGCATGATGAAATCTGCGGAAAGTCGGTCGATACCATTATGGGTAGCGTGCCGCCGCGCCGATGCCGCGAGATGACGGTAAAAGCCCGGTCAGTTTGGGCGATTGAACGGGCGGTCGCGACGCGACCGGCCGCGCGCAAAAAAAACGCCCGCACGAGGCGGGCGGAGGCGAACGAGCACGCCCTCACATCAGCGTGTAGTTCTTGTTGTCGGGTGGGCGCGCGCTTGCGGCGGCGCCAGGGACGGATCAGCGGTTCGCGATGCTCTGGTACTGGCCGACGGCCTGCACGCGGCTCATGGCCGCCTGGTATTCGTCGGTCAGGTCCTGCTGCGCGCGTTGCGCGTCGGCGAAAATGCGGTCGTTGCTGGTCTGCATGCGGCGGATCGCGGCGATGCCGGCCGGCGGCTGGTCGGCCGCGAGCGACGCGACGAGTGTCCAGCGCGCATCGACGAGGCGCACCGCCTCGGTCCAGTCGGCCATCGAGGCTGCGTGCTCGATCGCGTCGGTGAGCGCGTCGAGCTGCGCAATCAGTTCGGTCTGTTCCATCTGGACTCTCCTGTCCGGCTAGCGGTCAGCTCTTGTTGTTCGACATTGCGCCGGCGCTGTTCGCGCCGCCGAACAACTGCGTCAGGTACTGCGAGTTGCTGTTCATCGTCGCCATCAGCGTGTTGAGCGCGGTGAACTGCGCCTGGTACTGGGTGGTCAGCTGTGCGACATAGTTCGACAGGTTCGACTGCTGTTGCGAGACGTTCTTCAGGTCGTTGCTGAGCGCCGTCGTGCGCGCGGCGATCAGCCCGTTCGTCTTCGTGTAGTTCGTGATGTTCGTCGTCAGCTGCTCGCCAATCCCGTTCGTCGAGTTGAACAGCGATGCGACGCCCGTCGGGTTGTTCTGCAGCGCGCCGTTGAGCGCCGTGTTGTCGACCTGCAGCGTGCCGTCGGCCTGCAGCGTGACGCCGATCGACGCGAGGTTGACCGTCGAGCCGTTGCCGTTCACGCCGCTTGCGACGATCGACGCGAGCGCGTTCTTGATCGTGTTCAGCGTGGAGTCGCCGAGCAGCGGGCCTTGCGACGACGCGCCGGACGTGAAGCTCGACAGCGAGCCCATCGTCGTGACGAGCGTGTTGTAGAGCGTAGCGAAGTTGTTGATCGCGGCGGCCTGGGTTTTCGTGTCGGTGGCGACCGTCAACGTTTGCGGCTGCGTTCCGCTGACGGCGGCGCTGGTCAGGTTCAGCGTGACGCCGGTGATCGCGCTCGTCACGGTGTTGCTCGCGCTCGTGCCGGCGATCCCGTTGATCGTGAACGCGGCGTCCTGCGCGGCGGTGCTTTGCTTCCATGCGGCGCTGCCGTTCGCGGACGTGAACGTCGACTGCCCGCCCGTCGTGCTGGGCGTCGACGTGACGCCGAGGCTGGACAGGCCGTTGTCGCCGGCGACGTTGCTGAGCGCGACGCTGATCGTGTTCGCCGCGCCGGTCGGCGTCGAGCTGAGCACGAGGTGCGCGCCGTCGCTGCCGTTGACGACCGACGCGACGATGCCCGGGTTGCCGGCCGTGTTGTTGATCGCGGCGGCGATGCCGGACAGCGTGTTGTTGGTACCGTTCACGTCGACCGTGAACGACTTGCTGCCGAGCGACAGCGTCATCGTGCCGGTGCCGAGCGCCGTCGACGAACCGAACGCGGCCGACGACAGCGACTGCGACGTCGCGATCTGCGTGACGCCGACCGAATAGCTGCCGGCCACCGCGCCGGCGCCCGCGGTCGCGGTGAGGCCGGTGCCGCTCGCGGTGGCGGTGAAGGTGTTCTGCAGCGAGCCGTTCGACAGCGTCGTGATGCTGGCCTGCAGTGCGCTCAGCGCGGCCGAAAGGGCGCCGAACGCGGAAATCTGGGTGTTGTCGCTGCTTTGCTGCGCGCTGAGCGCGGCAGCCTGACCGGCGGTCTTCGCATTGACGAGTGCCGTCACGAGCGAGTTGACGTCCATCGACGAGTTGCCGGTCGAACCGCTGATGATCGATTGGGCAGCCTGCTGCAGCTGGCTGTTGGCCGAGGCGGTGGCGGAATTGACGGCGGAATTGATCGTCGACATCGTGTTGCTCCGTGCGGCGGATGATCCGTGAGATTCTGGATGAAGACCTGGCTGCGGGGCAAGGCCCCGCGCGCCAAGTGCCTGCGGCCGGGCCGCGCGTTACGCGGAGCCCGGCCGTGGGTTGCTACGCGATTACTGCAGGAGCTTCAGGACCTGCTGCGGCAGCGAGTTCGCCTGTGCGAGCACCGAGATGCCTGCTTGCTGCAGCACCTGGTTCTTCGACATGTTCGCGGTTTCCTGCGCGAAGTTCGCGTCGGTGATCTGCGACTGTGCCGACGACAGGTCGGTCGATTCCGCTTGCTGCGCCGTGGCGATTGCCGTGAAACGGTTTTGCGCCGCGCCGAGTGCTGCCTGCAGGTTGTTCACCGTCTGCAGCGCGTTGTCGATCGACACCATCGCGACGTTCGCACCGCTGACCGTGCTGATGTCGAGGGTCGACACGGTGGACGGCTTGTTGACGGCGTTGATCTGCGCAACGGCGTTCGAGATCGCGGTGAGCGATGCTGCCGACATGCTGGAGCTGGTCGCGCCCGCGCTGATCGAGATCTGCGTGACGGCCTGGCCGTTGGACGCGGTACCTGCCGACGTCGTGAAGACTGCCGATGCTGCGGTGCTCGACAGCGTCGAACCGTTCTGGTCGGTGAACGTGAAGCCGCCCTTGCCGTCCGACGTCACGTTGATGGCCGTGATCGTTGCGCCCGACGACGTGTATGCGCCGCTTGCGTTGAGGCTCAGGCCCGTGATCGTGCCGACCGTCTGGCCCGTCTGAACGACGCCGCCGCCGATCTGGGCTGCCGACATGCTTTGGCTCAGGTCCAGCGAGATCGTCTGGCCGACGTTTGCGCCGACCTGGAACGACACGATGCCTGCGTTGCCGTTCAGGATGTTCGTGCCGTTGTACGTCGTTTGCGACGAGATACGGTTCACTTCCTGGATCTGCTGCGCAACTTCCTGTTGCAGTGCGGCCTGGTCGGTCGTGGACATCGTGCCCGTCGACGCCTGGACGGCCAGCTGGCGGATACGTTGCAGGCTGTTCGTCAGCGACGACAGTGCGCTCGATGCCGTTTGGATCATCGACACGCCGTCGTTCGCGTTCGACACGCCCTGGTTCAGACCGTTGATCTGCGTCTGCATCCGGGTCGAGATCGCGAGGCCTGCTGCGTCGTCTGCTGCGCTGTTGATGCGCTTGCCCGACGACAGGCGCGTGATGGCCTGCGACAGGGCGTTTTGCGAGCCGCTGAGGTTCTGCTGTGCAACCAGCGAGTTGATGTTGCTGTTAATTCCGAGCATGGAAATTCTCCTGTTTAAGCCGAAAGCCCTGGAAAGCCGTTTTGGCGTCGGCGGAAGCACTCGTTCATTGCTGGCCGCCTCAGAGCAGGATTTCGGCGCACCAAAACAAAACTTGAGGGGCGCGTTGAGATTCGGCCCGATTTTTTATCCATATTTGTCATTTCAAACGGGCGCGACGCGATGCCGGCATTAACGGGGGCAGAGACCGGCCCGGGCACGCAGTCGTAACGCTGTGCACACGCGACCGACAAAGGGGTGGTTTTGTCTGTGATTCCCTGCTATGATGGCGGGCTGAATTGAGATTTCTGTCAAGCCTCTGCCGTTTTCGGCATGTCTGCTGGCAGTCAAACGCGGCGCTGCACGCGGCTTGTGAAGCGTACTCGCGGTGCTTTCCGCCTCTCATTTCCGGCCTCCGAGGCCGTATTTCCGCTCGTTTCGCCTGTTGTTGGGGGACGCTCGGATGGCCGGTGCGTGGCGCTTGGCCGCTACGTTTTTGACCGTTTAAGCAATTTAGGAACGACATGACGACGATTCTTCTGAAAGAAAACGAGCCGTTCGAAGTGGCGATTCGCCGCTTTCGCCGTGCTATCGAAAAAAATGGCCTGATCGCTGAACTGCGTGAGCGCCAGTCTTACGAAAAGCCGACCGCAGTCCGCAAGCGCAAGAAGGCAGCAGCCGTCAAGCGCCTGCACAAGCGCCTGCGCAGCCAGATGCTGCCGAAGAAGCTCCACTAAGAGCGTCTGACGGTTCGCCGCGAAACGGCGGAGTGTGCCTCGCAAGAGGCCACTCCGCCGTTTTGCTTGTGGGGTCCAGGAAAATCCCGAGGCCGCCGCGGTGCGGCTTTGGCGGGCGTTCCGACTGATCGCCGGCGGCCGCCAACCGCCGGCGCGGCGCTCAGAAGTCGATTTTCGCGCTCAGGCTCACCGTGCGCGGGTCGCCCGGTTTGACGTAGTCCGCGTACTGGTATTCCCAGTAGCGGCGGTTCAGCACGTTGTCGATCGACGCGCGCAGCGTCACGTCGTGGCGGCCGACCCGCGTCAGGTAGCGCGCGCCTGCGTTGACGACCAGAAAACCCGGCGCATCGAGGCCGCCGGCCGCGCGCAGCGGCGTCGCGCCGGTGAATTTCGCGTCGACGCCGAGCGTCAGCCCCGGCACGCCCGGCACCGCATAACCGAGGTCGCCGGCCAGCACGAAGCGCGGCGCGCCTGCAACACGGTTGCCGTTGTTGCCGATCCCGTTCGCGTACCACGCGTCGAGCAGCATCGCGTCGACCCCCGCGTTCCAGTGCGCGCCGAATTTCGCGCGCGCACCGACCTCGATGCCCTGGATGATCGATTCGCCGTCCTGCACGTAGACGTTCGCGGCGTTCGCATATTCGGCGCTGCGCTCGATGCGGAACAGCGCGGCCGTCGCGCTCCCGCGCGCGTGCTCGCTCTTGATCCCGAGCTCGTATTGCTTGCTGCGCAACGGCTTGAGCACCTGGCCCGCGTTCGCGTAGACGTCGTTCACGCGGCTGCCCGGCTCGAGCGATTCGGCGTAGCTTGCGTAGGCCGTGGTCGTCGGCGCGAGCTTGAACATCACGGCGAAGGTCGGCGTCACCACGCCGTTCTGGCGATAGCCGGGGTCCTCGGCGCCGCTCGCCTGGAACGAGCGCTGCTCGTAATTCATGTAACGCACGCCGGCGAGCACCGACCAGCGCCCGGTGAGCTGCACGGTGTCGCTCGCGAACAGCGATTTCTGCACGATCTCGCTCGTGCGGTACTGGATGAAGCCGTGCGGGCTTTCATAGCGGTACGGATTCGGCGCATAGAGGTTGCCGGCGCCGAGCGGCACGAACACGCTGTTCGCCGAGTAGTCGTTCGCCTGCTTCTGCCACGATGCGCCGAGCACGATCTGGTGGCTGAACGGGCCCGTGCGCACCTTGCCCTCGACCATCGCGCGCCATTGGCTGAAGCGGTGATCCTCCATGCCGACGTAGCGGCTGTCGGTGTAGTTCCCGGCTGCGTTCTGCAGGTACAGCGTGCTTTCGTTGCGGCGGCGCGTCGCCTTGCTGTAGCTGTACGCGACGTCGAGCTGCCAGTCGGGCGCGAGCTGGTATTGCAGCCCGGCCGTATAGAGCTGCAGGTTCGTGTTCAGGTACTGGTCCTTGCCGCCGAGGTTCGTCGACCCGCCGCTGATCGTCGCGGGCAGCGCGCCGCCCGGATAGCTGCCGGTAAAGATCGACGGCGTCTGGCCGGTCGTGCGGCGGTCCTGGTACAGCGCGCCGAACGATACCGACAGGTCGCGCGTCAGGTTCGCCTGCAGCGCGAGCGATACGCTGTCGCGGCGGATGTTGCCGTCGTTGTACGTCTTGCCTTCCTCGTGCGTCGCGTTCAGCCGCGCGCCGAACATGTTGTTCGGCCCGAAGCGCTGGCCGAGATCGACGTGTTCGGTCCACACGTTGGTGCTGCGGTAGCCGACGTCGACGCTGCGCACGGGCTCGGCGCCCGGCTGCTTCGTCACGTAGTTCACGACGCCGCCCGGCGTCACGAAGCCGTACAGGAAGCCGCCGAGCCCCTTCAGCAGCTCGACGCGTTCGAGCTGCTCGTACGGCATCGTGATCCCGTACGTGACGAACGGCAGCCCGTCGATCTTGAAGCCGTTCTGCCAGTCGAGCTGCATGCCGCGCACGGTCATGTAGCTTGCCCATGCGCCGTACGCGCCGCTGTTGTCGGACACCGCTGCGTCGTTCGCGAACACGTCGCCGAGCTTGTATGGCTGGCGCGCCTCGAGCTCTTCCTGCGTGACGATCGTCGTCGAGAACGGCGTGTCGAGCTGGCGGCGCGTGCCGAGTGCGCCGGTCGAGATCGTGTCGGTCAGGTGTTGCGGCGAATCGTGCGCGGCCGTGATGTTGAGGGCCGGCAGCACCGCGGCGTCGCCGGGTGAATCGTCCGCGTGCGCGAGCGAGGCGGCAAGGCAGGCGAGGGCGGCGGCCACACGGCGTGGACGGACGGGAGGACGGGCGAGGCTGGCGATCATGACGGGTGAGCAAAAATGCAAGTAAGAATCATTCGCATTGAGTTAAAATGTTGCGCATCGTATCAAAACCCGCCGACCGCGCAACATTTCCACGCCGCGCACAAGGGCATCCGGCCTCGCCTGGGCGCGGCCGGACGGCGCTTGCGCGGCGTTTGACATCACATGACCTGTCTTCCGTCGAACCGGGGCCGCCGCATCTACCGGCCCGCCTTCCTGTCGCTGCGCACGCGATGAATGCGTTCCTGCGACCGTTTTTCGTCCGCCTGCATCGCTGGTTCGGGCTCGCCATCGCGCTGTTCCTGTTCGTCGCGGGGCTCACCGGCGCGCTGATTGCGTGGGACCACGAGCTCGACGCGGCGCTGAATCCGGATTTCTACGCCGCGCGCAGCGGCGCCGCACCGCTTGCACCGCTCGAACTCGCGGCGCGCATCGAGGCCGCCGATCCGCGTGTGCAGGTGACTTATCTGCCGCTCGCGGTCGAACCGGGGCACACGCTGCAGGCGAGCGTGATGCCGCGTACCGATCCGGCGACCGGCCAGCCGTACGCGCTCGGCTTCAGCCAGGTCGCCGTCGATCCCGCGACCGGCGTGGTGCAGGGCCGCCGCGAATGGGGCGCGCTGTCGCTCGCGCGGCTCGACCTGATGCCGTTCATCTACCGGCTGCACTACTCGCTGTTCCTGCCCGAGTACCGCGGGATCGACTTCGGGTTCTGGGCGATGGGTGTCGTCGGCATCGTGTGGGCGGCCGACTGCCTGATCGCGCTGGTGCTCGCGTTTCCGAACCTGAAAAGCTGGCGCAAGTCGTTCGCGTTCCGCGTGCGGCGCGGCGGCTATCCGCTCGTGTTCGACCTGCACCGCTCGGGCGGCGTGTGGGTGTGGGGGCTGCTGCTGGTCGTTGCGGTCACATCGATCTCGATGAACCTCGCCGTTCCGGTCGTGCGCCCGCTGGTCTCGCAGGTTTCGCCGCTCGCCGAGACGCCGTATACGAATCCCGAACATTTTCCGCCGGCCCCGCCGGGCAGCCAGGTGCTGTCGCGCGAGCGGATCGTCGAGATCGCGCGCTCGGCCGGGCGCGACGCGGGGATCACCGCGCCGCCCGGCGCGCTGCTGTTCGCCCCGGCGATGAACGCCTATGCGGTCGGGTTCTTCACGCCCGGCAACGACCACGGCGACGTCGGGCTCGGTAACGCGTGGCTGTACTGGAGTGCGGTGACCGGCAAGCCCGTCGCGGCCCTGGTGCCGGGCCGCGGTTCGGCCGGCGACCTGTTCATGCAGGCGCAGTTTCCGCTGCACTCGGGGCGGATTGCCGGTGTGGCGGGACGGATCGCGGTGAGCGTGCTCGGCGTCGTGATCGCGATGCTGAGCGTGACCGGGATCTGCATCTGGGTGAAGAAGCGCAGCGCGCGCGCGCGGGCCGCGCGAAGCGCGCGGCCGGTCGTACCGGCGTCATCGCGCGCCGCGCGGTAAGCGGGCGGCGCCCCACTGCCGCGAGGCAGCCGTGCCGGATGGGCCCCCGGCTTGCGCCGGCGCCCTCAGCCCGCGTTGCGCTTCCGTGCCGGCTGCTTGCCGCCGAGCGCCGCGCATGGCGCGTGGCACGGGCAGTCGACCTCGTGGTCGTTGACCATGCCGGTCGCCTGCATCAGCGCATAGCAGATCGTCGAACCCACGAACTTGCAGCCGTACGCCTTCAGCGCCTTGCTGAGCGCGTCGGACTGCTCGGTCGACGCGGGCGCGTCGCGGTATGACTGCCACGCATTCTGGACCGGCGTGTTGCCGACGAACGACCACAGGAACGCGGCGAGCGACCCGTGCTCCTCGCGGATGCGCTGCACGGCGCGAGCGTTGGTCACCGCCGATTCGACCTTCGCGCGGTTGCGCACGATGCCCGGATTCTCCAGCAGCTTCTCGATGCGCTTCGGCGTGAAGCGCGCGACGGCGTCGACGTCGAAATCCGCGAACGCTTCGCGATAGCCCGAACGCTTGTTCAGGATCGTCGACCACGACAGCCCGGCCTGCGCACCCTCCAGGATCAGCATTTCGAACAGGTGGCGATCGTCGTGCGACGGCACGCCCCACTCGGTATCGTGATAGTGAGCGTCCGCTTCCGTCTTCACCCAGTTGCACCGCTGCGACATCGTCTACCTCGTTTTCAGTGTCGATTCGATCGCGCCAGCATAGCGGAAGCCCTTTTCGCGGGATAGCAGGCCGAACGGCAGATGGGCGCGCGGCGCCGATCCGGTTAAGCTTGGCGCCTGTTCGAATCAGCAGGATGAAGGCATGGCGGCATTACTTTTTGCGATCGGCATCGACGGCGGCGGCACGGGTACGCGCGCGGTGCTGGCCGACCGGCACGGGCGCGAGCTCGCTCAGGGGCGCGGCGGCCCGTCGGGTCTCGGCCTCGGCATCGAGCGCGCATGGGCGTCGATCGGCGCCGCGTGCGCGGATGCGTTCACGCAGGCCGGCTTTGCGTTCAACTGGCCGCAGTGCGCGCTCGGCTGCGGGCTCGCGGGCGTCAACAACGCGGCGTGGCTGGCCGCGTTCCGCGCGCAGGCGCCGCTCGGCGCGCTCGCGATCGAGAGCGACGCATATACGACCGTCGTCGGTGCGCACGGCGGCGCGCCGGGGCTCATCGTCGCGCTCGGCACCGGCAGCATCGCGGCGGCGCTCGACGCGGCCGGCGCGTGCCGGATCGCGGGCGGCTTCGGCTTTCCGTCCGGCGACGAGGCGAGCGGCGCGTGGCTCGGCGTGCGCGCGCTCGCGTACGCGCAACAGGCGCTCGACGGCCGCGTGCCGCGCGACGCGTTTGCCGATGCGCTGCTCGCGGAAACGGGCGCGCAGGATCGCGACGCGCTCGTCCAGTGGTCGTGCGATGCGAACCAGACAATCTACGCGCGCCTCGCGCCGATCGTATTCGCGCATCGCACGCATCCGGTCGCCGGCGCGCTGATCGCGCAGGCCGGCGACGAGATCGGCAAGATGATCGATGCGCTCGATCCGCAGCAGGCGCTCCCGGTCGCGCTGTGCGGCGGGCTGGCCGACGCGCTCGCACCGGTCGTGCCGGCGCGTCACGCCGCCCGGCTGCGCGCGCCGCTCGACGATTCGGCGCATGGCGCGCTGCGGCTCGCGCTGCAGGCGCTGCGGGCGGCGGAAGGCGGCTGAAGCCGGGATGGGGCGGGGTGGCGGCGCGTCGCAGCAGCCTCGAAGGCGGCACCTGGCGGGGAACCGTCCGGCGCGCCGCCGGGCACGACGTTAAAATGGCGATTCCGCAGAGCCCTGAGCGCCATTCTCCCGTCCCATGTACAAAGTTATCGCCACCGATCTCGACGGTACGCTGCTGAACAGCGACCACCAGCTCGACCCGTACACGATCGACACCGTCCGCCGGCTCGACCGCGACGGCCTGCAGTTCGTGATCGCGACGGGGCGCCATTATGCGGACGTCGCCGGCATTCGCGACGTGCTCGGCATCCGGCCGTACCTGATCACGTCGAACGGCGCGCGCGTGCACGCGCCGGACGACACGACGATCCACGCGCAGGACATCGATCCCGCGATCGTGCGCGGCCTCGTGCAGCCGGACGTCACCGGCGCGCACGGCCGCGTGATCGTCAACCTGTTCACCAACGACGGCTGGCTGATCGACCGCGACGCGCCGCACCTGCTCGATTTCCACCAGGATTCGGGCTTCCGGTACGACGTGATCGACATGGCCGCGCATGACGGCGCCGATATCGCGAAGGTGCTGTATATCGGCGAGCCGGCCGATCTGGCCGTGGTCGCCGAGCAGATGCGCGTGCGTTTCGGCGATGCGCTGTACGTCACGTACTCGCTGCCCGACTGTCTCGAAGTGATGACCGCGAACGTGTCGAAAGGCCGCGCGCTGCGTACGGTGCTCGCGCGGCTCGGCGTCGATACCGGCCACTGCATCGCGTTCGGCGACAACATGAACGACATCGACCTGCTCGAAACCGCCGGTCACGCGTTCATGATGAACAACGCGAACCCCGACCTGGTCGCGCGGCTGCCGCACATCCCGCGGATCGGCAACAACTTCGATGCGGGCGTTGCCCGCCACCTGCGCACGCTGTTCTCGCTCGAGGGCAACGTCGCCGCTTCCTGAGCGCCCAGCCCCGCGCGCGTTTCCCGAGCGGAAATGAAAAACGGGCGCCAGGGGCGCCCGTCGAAATTGCCTGCCTCGATGTTCTTGGACAGCGTGAGGCTCGCTGCTCTGCTCGCTTGACCCCGTAGTGTTTTATTCGCTTGTGCGAGCCGATGCCGGCAGCAGGTCGACGGCGTCGTCACGCCCGGCGACCAGCGGGTAAATGATCCCTGCGAGTACCGCGCCGATCAGCGGCGCCACCCAGAACAGCCAGAGCTGGCCGATCGCGTCGCCGCCGACGAACAGCGCCGGGCCGGTCGAGCGCGCCGGGTTCACCGACGTGTTGGTGACCGGGATCGAGATCAGGTGAATCAGCGTCAGGCACAGGCCGATCGCGATTGGCGCAAAGCCGGCCGGCACACCGCGCTTGTCGGTCGCGCCGAGGATCACGAACAGGAAGAAGCCCGTCATCACGACTTCGCAGATGAACGATGCGGTCAGCGAGTAGTGGCCGGGCGAGCGATCGCCGAAGCCGTTCGTCGCAAAGCCGCTGCCGACGACGTCGAAGCCCGGCTTGCCGGTCGCGATCAGGTACAGCACGAACGCGCCGAGCGTCGCGCCGACGACCTGCGCGACGATGTACGGCGCGAGATCGCGTGCCGGGAAGCGGCCGGCGACCGTCAGACCGACGCTCACCGCCGGATTCAGGTGGCAACCCGAGATGTGGCCGATTGCGAATGCCATCGTCAGCACGGTCAGGCCGAAGGCAAGTGCGACGCCGGCGAAGCCGATGCCGAGGCCCGGAAAGGCGGCAGCCAGCACGGCGCTTCCGCACCCGCCGAGCACCAGCCAGAACGTGCCGAATACCTCTGCAGCGAGACGCTGAGAAAGATTCATGTAAGGACCTCGTCCAAGTGGGTTGAAGACCGCCGGACGACACTGCGGATTTATTCCATCGCCCGGAATTGGTCTGGATTATAGGAAATGAATCGGGTCCGGGAGGGTCAACGATTGTTAAATTTGAATGGCTGACGAATGCCTTTTATTAGAATAAGTCCGCATTCTCGATATAGACGATTCGGTTAAAGATGACAGCATTTATTTCGAAGGGCAGGGCGGCAGTGCGGATGGCGTAACGGATGTTGGTGTCCCGGCCGGATTCGCCGGGGCCGCATCATCGAAAAGGGGAGTCGAAAAATGTCTCAATACGCGAAACTCAAGGCGCAGATCGCCGATCTGCAGGCCCAGGCGGACGACGTACGCCGCCAGGAAGTGGCGGCGGTGATTGCCGACGTCCAGCGAATGATTGCCGAATACGGCCTGACGGCCCAGGACCTGGGGTTCGCGGAGCGGGCACGGCGCGGGCGCCCCCCGAAGAAGGCGCCGCTGCCGCCGAAGTACCGCGATCCGAAGTCGGGTGCAACCTGGAGCGGGCGCGGCAAGCCGCCGAATTGGATCGTCGGGAAAAACCGCGAGCGTTTCGCGATCGAATGACTGAAAGCCAAATAGAAAGAGCCGCATCGACGATGCGGCTCTTTTGTTTTGCGCGCCGATTTCGGCGCGGATTTTACCGAATATTTCGGCGCGGATTTCCGTATCAGGCGCCCGCGACCCGGCGCAATACCGGTTGCTTGGTCGCCGTGCAAAGCGATTCGTAAGTTTCCACATAACGCTGCGCCATTGCCTTCGAGCTGAAACGCGTGTCGAAACGCTGGCGGATCGCGGTGCGCGACAGCGTGTCGATCCGGTGCAGCGCACCGACCGCGCCCTGCACGTCCTCGACGATGAAGCCGGTCACGCCGTCCTCGATCACTTCCGGCACCGAGCCGCGATTGAACGCGACGACCGGCGTGCCGCAGGCCATCGCCTCGATCATCACCAGGCCGAACGGCTCCGGCCAGTCGATCGGGAACAGCAGCGCCTTCGCGCCGGACAGGAACGCAGGCTTCTGCGCCTCGTTGATCTCGCCGATGAACTCGACGTGCGCCTCGCCGAGCAGCGGTTCGATCACTTCCTTGAAATAGTCGGCGTCGGCCTTGTCGACCTTCGCGGCGATCTTCAGCGGCAGCCCGCTTTGCGCGGCGATCCGGATCGCGGTGTCGACCCGCTTTTCGGGGCAGATCCGGCCGAGGAACGCGAGGTATTCGGGCTTCACGCCCGGCTGCGGCGTGAGCAGCGTGTCGGGCAGCCCGTGATACACGGTGCCGGCCCACGCGGCCTGCGGCAGCGGCTTGCGCTGGTTGTTCGAGATCGACACGACCGGCGCGTCCGGGAACGCGTCGAACACCGGCTGCAGCTCCGGCAGGTCGAGGCGGCCGTGCAGCGTCGTCACGTACGGCGTATCGAGGCGCGACATCAGCGGGAACGGCAGGTAGTCGAGGTGGAAGTGCAGCACGTCGAATTCGTGCGCGACCCGGGCGACCTGCTCGAGGAGCCGCATGTGGGGCGCCATCGAATCGCGGATCGACGGGTCGAGCCGCAGTGCGCGCGGCCACGCCGCCTCGAGACGGGCCGACGTGACGGAGTCGCCGCTGGCGAACAGCGTCACGTCATGGCCGAGTTCGACGAGCGCCTCGGTGAGGTAGGACACGACACGCTCGGTGCCGCCGTAGAGTTTCGGCGGAACGGCTTCGTAAAGCGGCGCGATCTGGGCAATTCGCATGGGTGTTCTCCGGTTTCGATCCGTGGGCGCCGTGGCGCCGCTGTGGATCCCATCCAACGTTGCGGAACTCGCCGACGCCCGCGTTTGGCGGAACTCGCCGACGCCCGCGTTTGGCGGTACGTGGCCGGGCCCTGGGCGGGGTGCGCGGGGCGCCGGACGGCAAGCTGCGGGGCGGGCCGGCACGGCTCGCGCCGCCGCCCATTGGAGTCCATTATCGATATCGCCCTGAAGGGTTCGAGTGTTTTTTCAAACACTTAAGGCTTGTTACACGATGAAATACGCGAAAACCCCGAGAAAAAGGGCGCGGAATCGTGAAGCGAGATGGCCGCAACTATTGTTGCGCTATCGTGAAAAAGCACTATAATTTTTACCGATCCGATTGTCGGCAGCCTTGCCGGCAAGCCTTCCGCCACCGCGCGGCGGCCATCGGGCGCCTCGCAACCGAATCCGCGTTGCAACCCGTTTTTCCGATTGCTCCTTTCAATTCGCTTTGTCGGAAAAATTCCTACACGGTTTACAGACAAATCCTGCATGGCATACGCCACTTCGCTGATACCGGCATAAATGCCGTTTGGCCAAAATTCGCCCTGTAAGACTATAAACGAGCCGACCGAGCGCCAAGAGCGCTCCGAACGAGCAAACGTTTTCATAACACGAATGGCCAAAGCAAAGCTCTTTAACGGGGGAATCATGAGCGCTACCAGCGAAATGCTCAGTGAGATCAAAGAGGTCAACCTGTCGTACCTCCTCCTCGCGCAACGACTGCTGCGGGAAGACAAGGCGATGGGCATGTTCCGCATGGGCATTTCCCAGGAACTCGCCGACGTGCTCGCCAACCTCACGCTCGCACAGACCGTGAAGCTGGCTGCGTCGAACCAGATGCTGTGCCGTTTCCGCTTCGATGATCACGCGCTGCTGTCGTCGCTCGCCGACAAGGGCCGCAGCGATGTCGTCGCGCACGCCCACTCGGCCATCCTGATGGCCGGGCAGCAGGTCGAAGGCGTCCGCTGATCCATCCCGCCTTGCGTTGTGTCCCGGCGTGCCGCGCCGGCAGGCAGCGTATTGGCCATCCATCCGAACAACGTCAAGCGGACGGTTATCACCATGGCAAGCAAAAGCGTCGTGATCGAGGTGAAGGAAATCACCCTCGCCATCGAACTGATCGAACTGGGCGCCCGGCTGCAGCTGCTGGAAGCGGAGACGAGCCTGTCGCGGGACCGTCTGATCAAGCTGTACAAGGAACTGAAGGGCGTATCGCCGCCGAAGGGGATGCTGCCGTTCTCGACCGACTGGTTCATGACGTGGCAGCCGAACATCCACTCGTCGCTGTTCTACAACATCTACCGGTTCATGCAGGACCACGGCCGTTGCGAGCCGATCCAGTCGATCGTGAAGGCGTACCGGCTCTATCTGGAGCACGTGAACCTGTCCGGCGACGAGGCCGCGCTGAGCCTCACGCGCGCATGGACGCTCGTGCGCTTTTTCGATTCGGGGATGCTGCAGATGACCCCGTGCACGCGCTGCGGCGGCCACTTCGTCGCGCATGCGCATGATCCGCATCAAGGTTTCGTGTGCGGCCTGTGCCAGCCGCCGTCGCGCGCGGGCAAGACCCGCAAGGCTGCCGCCGCACGCGCCGAACTGGCTGCTGCCGCGGCCTGAGGGCCGCCGGGCGGGGCGCTCAGGCGCCCGCGGGCCGCGCGAATCGTCTGCGAATTGCTGGTAAACACCGTCGGGCCGCCGCCGGGCGGCCGCGAAAGTTTTCCTGCCGACTGCCGTAAACCTGTTTAACGGCGGTCTTCCCGCCGGTCTATCGTGAGGGACAGGCAGTGCTGATTATCGTGGGAACTCTCGTGACGCTGTTGTCCGTCTTCGGCGGTTATGCGCTGGCAGGCGGGCATCTGGGCGCCTTGATCCAGCCCGTCGAGATCCTGATGATCGCGGGCGCCGGCGTCGGCGCGTTCATCCTCGGCAACGGCGGCAAGACCATCAAGGCGACGCTGCGCGTGCTGCCGACGCTCTTCAAGGGCTCGAAGTACACGAAGGACGTCTACATGGAGCTGATGGCGCTGCTCTACGTGCTGCTCGCGAAGGCACGCAAGGAAGGCACGCTGACGCTCGAGGCCGACATCGACGATCCGCAAAAGAGCCCGATCTTCACGCAATACCCGAAGATCCTCGCCGATCATCACATCGTCGAATTCCTGACCGACTACCTGCGCCTGATGGTGGGCGGCAACATGAACGCGTTCGAGATCGAGAGCCTGATGGACGAGGAGATCGAGACGCACCACGCGGAAGGCGAAGGCCCGGCGCACGCGCTGATGCGCGTCGGCGACGCGATGCCGGCGTTCGGGATCGTCGCGGCCGTGATGGGCGTCGTGCACACGATGGCCTCGGCCGACAAGCCGCCCGCGGTGCTCGGCGCGATGATCGCGCAGGCGCTGGTCGGCACGTTCCTCGGGATCCTGCTGTCGTACGGGCTGATCGGGCCGCTCGCGAGCCTCGCGGAGCAGCGCGTCGCCGAGTCGACCAAGATGTTCCAGTGCATCAAGGTGACGATCCTCGCGACGCTGAACGGCTATGCGCCGGCGATTGCGGTCGAGTTCGGTCGCAAGGTGCTGTTCTCGACCGAGCGCCCGTCGTTCTCGGAGCTCGAAGAGCACGTGCGCCGCGTGAAGGCGAAGTGACGCGGAGCGCCCGATGAGCAAGAGCAAGGATCGCGCGATCGTCGTCAAGCGGGTGGCCCCGGCGAAGAAGGGCCATCACGGCGGCGCATGGAAGCTCGCGTATGCGGACTTCATGACCGCGATGATGGCGTTCTTCCTGCTGATGTGGCTGCTGAGCTCGGTCACGCCGGTGCAGCTGAAGGGGATCGCCGAATACTTCAACACGCCGCTGAAGGCCGCGCTGCTCGGCAGCGGCGACCGCAATTCGCAGGACTCCAGCATCCTCAACGCCGGCGGTCGCGACCTGTCGAGCGCCGACGCCGGCACGCTGCGCCGCACCGACGGCACGACGCAGCTCGCCGATCGCATCGCGAAGACCGGCGACAACAACACGCGCTCGCAGGCGCAGGGCGCGCAGGACCGGCTCGAGCAGACGCGCCTGCACGACCTGCAGATCAAGCTGATGGCGGCGATCGAGGCCAACCCGACGCTGCGCCAGTTCAAGCAGCAGATCCGCATCGATTCGACGCTGATGGGGCTGCGCATCGAGATCGTCGATACGCAGAAGCGGCCGATGTTCGCGATGTCGAGCGACCGCGTCGAGCCGTACATGCGCGACATCCTGCGCGAGATCGGCAAGACGCTGAACGACGTGCCGAACCGGATCATCGTCCAGGGCCATACCGACGCCGTGCCGTACGCGGGCGGCGAGGGCGGCTACAGCAACTGGGAGCTGTCGGCCGACCGCGCGAACGCGTCGCGCCGCGAGCTGATTTCCGGCGGCATGGACGAGGCGAAAGTGCTGCGCGTGCTCGGCCTCGCGTCGACGCAGAACCTGAACAAGGCCGATCCGCTCGATCCGGAAAACCGCCGGATCAGCGTGATCGTGTTGAACCGTAAATCCGAAGAGGCGCTGATGCGCGACGACGCAACGACCACGACGCTGTCGGCCGACGCGGCCGGCTCGAAGCAGCTCGCGCAGCAGCTCGGCAGCGCGGCGCCGGCCGTGCGCCCCGCGCTCGCGGCATCCGCCGTCGCCGTACCGAAACCCTGACATCGACAAGACCAGCTTCCGAGACAGACATGATCCGAACCATTCTCGCCATCGACGACTCCGCGACCATGCGCGCACTGCTGCAGGCGACGCTTGCACAGGCCGGCTATGACGTGACGGTGGCGCCGGACGGCGAAGCCGGCTTCGACATGGCCGCAACCGCGCCGTACGATCTGGTGCTGACCGACCAGAACATGCCGCGCAAGAACGGGCTCGAGGTGATCGCCGCGCTGCGCAAGCTGACCGCGTATGCGGACACGCCGATCCTCGTGCTGACGACCGAGGGCAGCGATGCCTTCAAGGACGCCGCGCGCGACGCGGGCGCGACCGGCTGGATCGAAAAGCCGATCGACCCGGCCGTGCTGGTCGACCTGGTCGCGACGCTGTCCGAGCCGGCCGCCTCCTGACATGAACGCGACGAATTCAACCGGTGACCGGGCATGACTCTCGACATCACTCAGTTCTACCAGACCTTTTTCGACGAAGCGGACGAGCTGCTCGCGCAGATGGAGCAGCTGCTGCTGAACCTCGACGTCGACTCGCCCGACCCCGAAGACCTGGCCGCGATCTTTCGCGCCGCGCATTCGATCAAGGGCGGTGCGGCGACGTTCGGCTTTTCCGCGCTGACCGATACGACGCACATCCTCGAATCGCTGCTCGACCGCGCGCGCAACCATGAGCTGACGCTGACCAAGGACATGGTCGACGCGTTCCTGGAAACCAAGGACGTGCTGTCCGACCAGCTCGCGGACTACCGCGCGAGCGCCGAACCGGACGCGGCCGCCGCCGCGACGATGTGCGCGAAGCTCGAGCGGCTGAAGGCCGAGAGCGGCGCGGGGGCACCGGCGGCGGTCGCCGCGCCCGCGCCTGCCGCGCCGGTCGCCGCGCCCGCGCCTGCCGCGCCGGTCGCCGCGGCCGTGGAACCTGCTGCCGGCAGCGACCGCGCGCCCGACCATGTGGTCGAGCAGGCCGTCGCGGCCGCGCATCCGGCGGATGACGCCGGCGGCCCGCACCTGAAGATCACGCTGGTGGGCGTCGACGCGAAGGACCAGGCGCTGCTCACCGAAGAGCTCGGCAACCTCGGCCGGATCGTCGGCCGCGAGGAAGCGGGCGCCGACCTGTCGCTGTGGGTCGAGTCGGACGTGCCGTCCGACGACATCGTCGCCGTGTGCTGTTTCGTGATCGACGAAAGCCAGATCCGCGTTGCGCACGGCACGGCGCCGGCCGCACCGGCGGCACCGGCCGCCGCGCAGGACGCCGCGGCCGTGGCTGCGGAACCGCCCGCCGCCGCGCAACCCGCGCGCGTCGAGGTGTTCGCGCCGCCGGCCGCCGCGCCGCAGCCGGCCGCACCGGCACCGGCACCGGCCGAGCCGGCCGCCGCCGCGCAGCCGCAGCAACACGCTCAACCGCAGCCGGCCGAACACGCCGCACCGGCCGCCGCGCATCACGACGACAAGCGTGCGCGTCCGGCCGCCGCGGCCGCATCGGGCGCCGAAGGCAGCTCGATCCGCGTCGGCGTCGAGAAGGTCGACCAGCTGATCAACCTCGTCGGCGAACTCGTGATCACGCAGGCGATGCTCGCGGAGACCGCGAGCGCGTTCGATCCGGCGCTGCACGACCGCCTGTTCAACGGGATGGCGCAGCTCGAGCGCAACGCGCGCGACCTGCAGGAAGCCGTGATGTCGATCCGCATGATGCCGATGGACTACGTGTTCAGCCGCTTCCCGCGCCTCGTGCGCGACCTCGCCGGCAAGCTCGGCAAGCAGGTCGAGCTCGTCACGTTCGGCCAGGCGACCGAGCTCGACAAGAGCCTGATCGAACGGATCATCGATCCGCTCACGCACCTCGTGCGCAACAGCCTCGACCACGGGATCGAAACCGTCGACAGGCGCGTCGCCGCCGGCAAGGACGCGGTCGGCCAGCTCGTGCTGTCGGCCGCGCATCACGGCGGCAACATCGTGATCGAGGTAAGCGACGACGGCGCGGGCCTGAACCGCGAGCGGATCCTCGCGAAGGCCGCGAAGCAGGGGATGCAGGTGTCCGACAACATCAGCGACGACGAAGTCTGGCAGCTGATCTTCGCGCCGGGCTTCTCGACCGCCGAGACGGTGACCGACGTGTCGGGCCGCGGTGTCGGGATGGACGTCGTGAAGCGCAACATCCAGTCGATGGGCGGCCACGTCGAGATCACGTCGCTGGCCGGCCGCGGCACGACCACGCGGATCGTGCTGCCGCTCACGCTCGCGATCCTCGACGGGATGTCGGTGAAGGTCGGCAACGAGATCTTCATCCTGCCGCTGAACTTCGTGATGGAGTCGCTGCAGCCGTCGACCGACGACATCTACACGGTCGGCAACGGCGAGCGCGTGGTGCGCGTGCGCGGCGAATACCTGCCGCTCGTCGCGCTGCACGAGGTGTTCTCGGTGGAGGACGCGCGCACCGACCCGACGCAGGGGATCGTCACGATCATGGAAACCGAGGGACGCCGCTTCGCGATGCTGATCGACGAACTGGTTGGCCAGCAGCAGGTGGTCGTGAAGAACCTCGAAACCAACTACCGCAAGGTGCACGGCATCTCGGCGGCGACCATTCTCGGCGACGGCAGCGTCGCGCTGATCGTCGACGTCGCGGCGCTGAACCGTGAAACCCGTGCGACGCACGGCGCCCGTGCCGGCGCCGAGCTCGCGATGTTCTGACTCTCGCCATCAACCGATTGGGGGCAACCGTGTCTGCTGAAGTCCAAATGATCAATCCGGCCGCGGCGAACGCGGCAACCAGCCGCCGCGACGCGGCGCAAGGCGACGCGACGGGCCAGGAATTCCTCGTGTTCACGCTCGGCGACGAGGAATACGGGATCGACATCCTGAAGGTGCAGGAGATCCGCGGCTACGACAGCGTCACGCGCATCGCGAACGCGCCGGAGTTCATCAAGGGCGTGATCAACCTGCGCGGGATCATCGTGCCGATCGTCGACATGCGGATCAAGTTCCATCTCGGCCGCGTCGAGTACGACCACCAGACCGTCGTGATCATCCTGAACGTGTCGAACCGCGTGGTCGGGATGGTGGTCGACGGCGTGTCGGACGTGCTGACGCTGCAGACCGACCAGATCATGCCGGCGCCGGAATTCGGCGCGACGCTGACGACCGAGTACCTGACGGGTCTTGGCACGGTCGACGGCCGGATGCTGATCCTGATGGACATCGAGAAGCTGATGTCGAGCCGTGAAATGGCGCTGATCGAGACGCTCGGCGGGTAAGCGCGCCGCGCGCGCAGTAATTTCGGGAGAAGCTGCAATGTTGCATAACTGGTCGATTCGCACGACGCTCACGGCGGTCGGACTCATCCTCGTGTGCCTGGCCGCTGCGGTCGGCGGGCTCGGCCTCTACGCGCTGAATCACGCGAGCCGCTCGCTCGACGAGATTGCGCACGTCGACCTGCCGGCGATCCATACGCTCGACGATACGTCGTCGTACCTGCTGCGCGCACGCGTGTCGCTCGACCGCTTCCGCTCGCTGACGGAAGCCGGCAACACGGCCGAAGCGGCCAAGGTGCTCGACCGTGCGCAGGAGCTGTACACGAAGTCGAACCAGAACTGGCAGGCGTTCCAGTCGACGCCGAAGCTCGGCGTCGAGCAGGGGCTCGTCGACGAGCTCACCGCACGCTATACGACGATCGTGAAGGAAGGCGTCGAGCCCGAGTTCGCGGCCGCGCGCGCGGGCGACATGGCCGGGTACCACGCGATCGCCGACACCAAGATCAGCCCGATGTTCGTCGCGTACGACCAGGCCGCGTCGGCCGTGGTCGCGTCGCTGCAGAAGCGCGCGGAAGAGCGCCAGGCCACGACGCAGTCGCAGATCTCGCTGATGGTCGCGCTGATCGCGGCCGGCATCGCGATCGCGTTCGTCGTCGTGATCGCGATCCGCTTCGCGCTGCGCGGGCTGATCGTGCAGCCGCTCGAGGACGCGATCGCGCACTTCGAGCGCATCGCCGGCGGCGACCTCACGCAGCCGGTGAACGTGTTCAGCACGAACGAGATCGGCCGCCTGTTCGGCGGCATCAAGCGGATGCAGGACGCCGTCACGACGATGGTGCAGGCCGTGCATCGCGGCACCGAGTCGATCGACGTCGGCGCGCGCGAGATCGCGACCGGCAACATCGACCTGTCGCAGCGTACCGAGGAGCAGGCCGCGTCGCTGCAGGAAACCGCGTCGAGCATGGAGCAGCTGACGGGCACCGTGCGGCAGAACGCGGAGAACGCGCGGCAGGCGAGCCAGCTTGCGGTGAATGCGTCGGACATCGCGACGCAGGGCGGCGACGTGGTCGGCCAGGTCGTGTCGACGATGCAGGACATCGCGGCGAGCTCGGGCAAGGTCGTCGACATCATCGGCACGATCGAGGGCATCGCGTTCCAGACCAACATCCTCGCGCTGAACGCGGCGGTCGAAGCCGCGCGCGCGGGTGAACAGGGCCGCGGCTTCGCGGTCGTCGCGGGCGAGGTGCGTTCGCTTGCGCAGCGCAGCGCGAGCGCCGCGAAGGAAATCAAGCAACTGATCGGCGATTCGGCCGGGAAGGTCGAAAGCGGGTCGGCACTCGTGTCGCGCGCGGGCTCGACGATGGACGAGATCGTGCAGGCCGTGCGCCGCGTGACCGACATCATGGGCGAGATCAGCGCCGCGTCGGACGAGCAGTCGACCGGCATCGAGCAGGTCAACCGCGCGGTCGGCCAGATGGATTCGGTCACGCAGCAGAACGCGGCGCTCGTCGAGCAGGCGGCCGCCGCGGCCGCGTCGCTCGAGGAGCAGACGCGCCAGATGAAGGCGATCGTGTCGGGCTGGCGTGTCGCGGGCGGCATCGTGCTCGCGCCGGCGCGCAGTGTCGCGCGGCCGGTCGCGCACGAACCGGCGGCCGCGCCCGCGTTGCCGCTGGAGCCGCGTTACGACGCGGCGCCCGTCGCCGCGCTGCCGGCCCCGCAGGCGGCGGCACAGCCGGCACGCCGCGCCGCGCCGGCCTCGCGTGCCGCTGCATCGGGCGCCAGCCACGAACCGAAGCGCGCGGCCGACACCGCCGCACGCACGCAGAAGGACGCTCCGGCTTCCCGTGGCGCTGCCGCGGGCGGCTATGGCCCGCGCCTCACGAAGTCGGCCGCACCGGCGGACAAGCCGGCGGCGAAGCCCGCGCTCGTGCGCCCGGCGCTGAACGGCGAGAAGCCGGCGCTGGCGGCAGCCGGCACGTCCGACGACGACTGGGAGACCTTCTAAACCATGCCGCACGCGCGCGCGCCGTTTCGACCCGATGCACCGGATGCCTCGCCCCGCGCGGGCGAGCCGGGGCGCGACTTCGCGTTCACGGGCGCGGATTTCGCACGCATCCGCGCGCTGATCCATCAACGCGCGGGGATCTCGCTGTCCGAGCACAAGCGCGACATGGCGTACAGCCGTCTCGCACGGCGGCTGCGTGCGCGCGGCCTCGACACGTTCCGCGACTACCTCGACCTGCTCGAGCAGGAAGACGATCCGCTGGAGTGGGAAGCGTTCACCAACGCGCTGACGACGAACCTGACCGCGTTCTTCCGCGAGTCGCACCATTTCCCGATCCTGTCGGATTTCGTGAAAGGGCGGCCGGCGCCGGTGTCGGTCTGGTGCTCGGCGGCGTCGACCGGCGAGGAGCCGTATTCGATCGCGATCACGCTGATCGAGGCGCTCGGCGACTCGGCGGCACGCGGCGCATCGATCCTCGCGACCGATCTCGACACGCAGGTGCTCGCGAAGGCGGAAGCCGGCATCTATACGTACGACCAGGTCAAGCACCTGTCGCCGGAGCGGCTCAAGCGCTTCTTCCTGAAGGGCACGGGCCCGCAGGCCGGCCGCGTGAAGGTGCGCCCCGAGCTGCGCGCGATGATCCGTTTCGAGCAACTGAACCTGACCGATGCGGACTACGGGATCGCGAAGCCGTTCGACGCGATCTTCTGCCGCAACGTGATGATCTATTTCGACAAGCCGACGCAGGGGCAGGTGCTGTCGCGCTTCGAGCCGCTCGTGAAGCCGGGCGGGCTGCTGTTCGCCGGCCATTCGGAAAACTTCACGTATGTGACGCAGGCGTTCCGGCTGCGCGGACAGACGGTGTACGAACTGACACGCGACGCCGCGCAGGGCATGCGGCCCCGTGTCGCGCAGGCACCTGCGGCGGCCGCGATGCCGTCGCCCGTGCATGCGCGGGCTGCGGGCGCTGCGCCCGCCTATGGAGATCGCGGATGAGCGCACTGCCGATCGCGACCAATCGCTACTTCGACAACCACTTCGGCCTTCCCGGCGTGAAGTTGCTGCCGAACGAGTTCTACACGACGGGCGAGGACATGGTGCTGATGACCGTGCTCGGCTCGTGCGTCGCCGCGTGCCTGCACGATCCGTATGCGCGCATCGGCGGGATGAACCACTTCATGCTGCCCGACGACGGCGCCGATCCGGGCGCGGCCGCGTCGGAATCGATGCGCTACGGTGCATATGCGATGGAAGTGCTGATCAACGAGCTGATCAAGGCCGGCGGGCGGCGCGAGCGCATCGAGGCCAAGGTGTTCGGCGGCGCGGCCGTGCTGGCCGGGATGACGACGATCAACATCGGCGATCGCAACGCGGATTTCGTGCGCCGCTACCTCGCGCTGGAACGCATCCGCATCACGGCGGAAGACCTGCAGGGCGTGCATCCGCGCAAGGTCGCGTTCATGCCGAACAGCGGGCGCGCGATGGTGAAGAAGCTGCGGCTGCAGGTGCCGGGCGTCACCGAGCGCGAAGCCGCGCTTGCCCGCGAGGCCGATCGCGCCCGCGCGGCACGGCCGCGTCCGCAAGTCGAGCTGTTCACGGCGAAGCGGCCGGCGGCGCCCCAGCCGGCGCGACCGCGCATCGAGCTGTTCGGCGCGCGCGGCGCGGCGCCGGCCGGCGGCGTGCGGGCGGCGAGCCCGTATGCCGGGAGCCCGGGCGCGGCGAACCTATCAAGAAAGCAGGAGGCATGACCGCTGTGCAGAAGATCAAAGTATTGTGCGTCGACGATTCGGCGTTGATTCGCAGCCTGATGACCGAGATCATCAACAGCCAGCCCGACATGACGGTGTGCGCGACCGCGCCCGATCCGCTCGTCGCGCGCGAGCTCATCAAGCAGCACAACCCCGACGTGCTCACGCTCGACGTCGAAATGCCGCGCATGGACGGCCTCGACTTCCTCGAGAAGCTGATGCGCCTGCGGCCGATGCCGGTCGTGATGGTGTCGTCGCTGACCGAGCGCGGCTCGGAAATCACGCTGCGCGCGCTCGAACTCGGCGCGGTGGACTTCGTCACGAAGCCGCGCGTCGGGATTCGCGACGGGATGCTCGACTACGCGGAAAAGCTCGCCGACAAGATCCGCGCGGCGTCGCGCGCGCGCGTGCGCCAGGCGCCGCAGCCGCAGGCCGTCGCGCGTGCGGCGGACAGCCCCGCGGCCGCGCCGATGATCAACAACCCGCTCGTCAGTACCGAGAAGCTGATCATCATCGGCGCGTCGACGGGCGGTACCGAGGCGATCCGCGAAGTGCTGACGCCGCTGCCGCCGGATGCGCCGGCCGTGCTGATCGCGCAGCACATGCCGCCGGGCTTCACGAAATCGTTCGCGCAGCGGCTGAACGGCCTGTGCCGGATCGCGGTGAAGGAAGCCGAGCACGGCGAGCGCGTGCTGCCGGGCCACGCGTATATCGCGCCGGGCCACGCGCACCTGTTGCTTGCGAGGAGCGGGGCGAACTATATTGCGCAACTGTCGGACGAGCCGCCGGTGAACCGGCACCGCCCGTCGGTCGACGTGCTGTTCCGCTCGGCGGCGACGCATGCGGGCAAGAACGCGATCGGCGTGATTCTCACCGGGATGGGCCGCGACGGTGCGGCCGGCCTGCTGGAAATGAAACGCGCGGGCGCCCACACGTTCGCGCAGGACGAAGCAAGCTGCATCGTGTTCGGGATGCCGCGCGAGGCGATCGCGCTCGGCGGCGCGGACGAGATCGCGCCGCTCGCCGACATGAGCCGCCGCGTGATGGCGCGCCTGGCGACGATGGGCGACCGCGTGCAGCGCGTTTGAATGGAATGTCACGGGGCGCGTGCCACGATACGCGTCCCGATGGAAACGAATCTGGAAAGGAACGACGATGGACAAGAGCATGAAAATCCTGGTGGTGGACGATTTCCCGACGATGCGCCGGATCGTCCGCAACCTGCTCAAGGAACTGGGCTATTCGAACGTCGACGAGGCCGAGGACGGCCTGGCCGGCCTCGCGCGGCTGCGCGGCGGCGGCTACGACTTCGTGATCTCGGACTGGAACATGCCGAACCTCGACGGCCTCGCGATGCTGAAGGAAATCCGCGCGGACGCGACGCTCACGCACCTGCCGGTGCTGATGGTCACGGCCGAGTCGAAGAAGGAGAACATCATCGCGGCCGCGCAAGCCGGCGCGAGCGGCTACGTCGTGAAACCGTTCACGGCCGCGACGCTCGACGAGAAGCTGAACAAGATCATCGACAAGATGGCGAAAGCCGGGAGCTGACGTGAACGAGCCGATCCATGCGGCGCTCGCCGGCGCGGGGTTCAGCGCCGACAGCCACCCAGAAGGCGCCGATTTCCCGAGCGACCGCATCCTCGCCCGCATCGGCCACGTTACGCGCACGCTGCGCGATTCGATGCGCGAGCTCGGGCTCGACAAGCATGTCGAGCGCGCGGCGGAGGCCGTGCCCGATGCGCGCGACCGGCTGCGCTACGTCGCGACGATGACCGAGCAGGCCGCCGTGCGCGTGCTGAATGCGATCGAGATCGCGAAGCCGATGCAGGAGCGCGTCCAGAACGAGGCCGAGGCGCTCGACGCGCGCTGGGCGCAGTGGTACGCGGCGCCGATCGAGCACGCGGAAGTGCGCGAACTGATGGACGATACGCGCAAGTTCCTGCGCGCGCTGCCGGAGTCGACGTCGGCGACCAGCGCGCAGTTGCTCGAGATCATGCTCGCGCAGGATTTCCAGGATCTCACCGGGCAGGTGATCAAGAAGATCATGGACATGGTCTACCTGATCGAGCAGCAGCTCCTCACCGTGCTCGTCGAGAACATCGCGCCCGAGCGGCGCGAACAGTTCGCGGCGACCGCGGCCGCGCTCGCGGCCGAGCAGATGAGCCCGACCGGCAGCCCCGAGTCGCTGTTGAACGGCCCGCAGATCGCGCCGGAAGGCAAATCCGACGTGGTCCAGGACCAGGGGCAGGTCGACGATCTGCTCGCGAGCCTCGGCTTCTGACCCTGCCGTAGTGCATCGGCGCGCCCCGTCCCGCGGGGTTCCCGATGCGCCCAATTCCCGTTCCCGTCCGGTTTCCCCGTGCGCGCCGCGTCCCGGCGGCGCGGCGCGATCCTGCGCCGGATTGACACTTCGCCACACTCAGCAGGCATACTACGCGTCAGCAGCAACGTAGCGTCATTCGTACGATTCATAAGTTGGCTGACGGCGCGGACCCGACGGCGGCGCCGCCGGCAACGAAGCCAGTCCCTTGGGGGGGAACGTGAAGCTGAAACGCTTGGGCTGGACCGTCGCGCATGCGACGGCTGCAATGGGTGTGCTGTGGGCCGTCCACGCACACGCGGAACTGGGTGGCGCACCGATGTCGCCGCCGGCGGACGACCAGGGCGCAACCGTGCGCGCGCTGCAGCGCGCGATGCGGTCGGCAGACGGCGTGCAGGCGAGCACCGCCAGCTATACCGTCCGCGAAATCACGCTCGGATCGGGCACCGTCATCCACGAATACACGTCGGCCGCCGGCAGCGTGTTCGGCCTCGCGTGGCGCGGGCCGACGATGCCGGACCTCGCGTCGCTGCTCGGCAGCTATTTCCCGCAATACACCGCCGGCGTTCAGGCCGCCCACAAGGCGCGCGGCTGGCGCGCGCCGGTGGCCGTCGACACGAGCGGCCTCGTGATCCGGACGGGCGGCCACATGGGCGCCTTCTCGGGCCAGGCATGGCTGCCGGCGGCGCTGCCTGCCGGCCTGGCCGGCACCGACATCCAGTGACAGCGGGAGAGCGATCTTGAGCATTCATCGTACATTCAAGCGCTGGCTCGGCGTGCTGGGCCTCGCAGCGGCGACGGCCGTGCTCGTGACGGCCTGCGGCGGCAGCGGCAACGGCAACAACTCGGGCAACAACGGCAACAGCGGATCCGACGGCAACAGCGGGAACACGGCCGTCATCACGGTCGGCACCGGCGTTGCGAACGTGATCAACATCCCGACCATCAGCGTGAAGGTCTGCGCGCCGGGCACGTCGAACTGCCAGGTGGTCAGCAACGTGCTCGTCGATACCGCGTCGTACGGGCTGCGGCTCGTCGGCAGCGCGGTGTCGGGCGTGCTCGGCAACCTGCCGCAGGTGACGAGCGGCGGCGCACCGGTGGCCGAGTGCGGCAAGTTCGTGTCGAGCTACACGTGGGGGTCGGTGCGCACGGTCGATCTGTCGATCGGCACCGAGCAGGCGACGTCGCTGCCCGTGCAGATCATCGGCGACCTCGGGACGACGAACGTGCCGAGCTCGTGCACGAACGGCGGCGCGTCGGCCAACTCGGCGAGCGCGCTCGGCGCGAACGGGATCCTCGGCATCGGGCCGGCACCGTACGACTGCGGCACGACCTGCGCGACGTCGACGTCGTCGAGCAACAACTACTACGCGTGCCCGAACGGCAGCAACGCGAATTGCGCCGTCACGCTCGTGCCGCTGGCGCAGCAGGTGGCCAACCCGGTGCATCGTTTCGCGAACAGCGACGGCGTGAGCGTGCAGATGCCTGACATTTCGCCCAATGGGCAGGCGAATGCGACCGGCACGCTGACGTTCGGCCTGCCGAACCTGAGCGGGAAGACGGTGATGACGTCGACCACGACGGGTGACGTCAGCGCGACGTTCCAGGGGCGCAACGTGACCGCGTTCTTCGATACGGGCTCGAACGCGTATTTCTTCAACGATTCGGCGCAGACGGTCTGTTCGCGGAACACGGAGTTCTACTGCCCGGCGTCCGCGACGACCTATTCGGCGACGCTGAGCGGCCAGAACGGCGTGTCGGGCGTCGTATCGATGCCGGTCGCGAACGCCGATTCGCTGTTCTCGAACCCGTCGACGTTCGCGTTCAGCAACATCGCGGGCCCGTTCGGTTCGTCGAGCTGGCTCGACATCGGCATGCCGCACTTCTACGGCAAGACGATCTACTTCGGGATGGACAAGACCGCGAGCGGCGGTGCACAGCCGTTCGTCGCGTTCTGACGACGCGGCGCGGCCGCAGGCAGGAACAAAGGGGGCGATCGATCGCCCCCTTTTTTTATCCAGCCGCCGTGCGTGCGCCTCGAGCGGATTGCCGCCATGCGCCGGCGCAGCGCCTACGATGTAAGACCGGCACCGGTGCCGGCACGATATCGAGGAGACAGCGCCATGAGCCCGCGCATACAACGCATCACGCCGTTCCTGTGGTTCGACAGCGACGCCGAGGTCGCGGCCGGTTTCTACGTGTCGGTGTTCGACAACGCGCGCATCGTGCACGTGGCGCGCTACGGCAAGGCCGGCGCGCACGCTTCCGGGAACGCCGAGGGCGCGGTGATGACCGTCGCGTTCGAGCTTGACGGGCAGGCGTTCGTCGCGCTGAACGGCGGCCCGGTGTTCCAGATCACGCCGGCCGTCTCGTTCGTCGTCAACTGCCGCGACCAGGACGAGATCGACCGCTACTGGGCGCGCCTGTCCGAAGGCGGCGACGAGCGCGCGCAGCAGTGCGGCTGGCTGCGCGACCGTTTCGGCGTGTCGTGGCAGGTCGTGCCCGCGCAGATGGCCGAACTGATGACCGGCGACGCGGCGCGCGCCGAGCGCGTGATGGCGCAGGTCATGACGATGAAGAAGCTCGATCTCGCCGCACTGCAGCGGGCGGCGGCCGGCTAGGCGCCGGCCGGGGCTGGCCGGCGCGCGTCAGGCCGCGCGAACCCGTTCCGGCGGTTCGCCGCGCGTCTCGGCCCAGCGGAACGGGCGAACGACGGAGCCGCGCGGGATCCGGTGGCGATCGGGAATGGCGCAGGGCGGCGCGCCGCGCGCATGGGCGCATTGCCGGCCAGTTAATCGAATGCCGTGCGCTCGCGGCGATTATCGCCGGTGCCGGTTTTCATTCGGTTGTAATCAAACGCTGGATTATCGAGGTCGCGGTTTCTGTCAGGTCTTCAAGATTATTAAAATGACGTGGCATGCAAGCCTGCAGCGCTGCATTATGCTGCAGCAGCCTTTCCCGCGTCGCGCCGGCGTGTCGTGCGAACGGCCTGGCGCGCCGGCCCGCACGCGAAAAGAATTGGAATCCGGGGAAATTCAAACATATAATTCCGGCGTTGTTTCCGGGGTGCCAATATAAAACAGGAGGGTAATAAGATGGGTTTTTCCGAAGCCGTTCGTACCGTACTCAATAAATACGCGACATTCGAAGGCCGTGCGCGTCGTGCCGAATACTGGTATTTCACGCTGCTGAGCGTCATTCTTTCGATCGTGGCCCAGGTCATCGGCGCGGGTGGCCGTGATGGGGGGCTGATCACGCTGCTGCTGCTCGGCATCCTCTGCCTGGTTTCGCTGGCGCTGCTCATTCCGGGCATCGCGGTCAGCGTCCGCCGCCTGCACGATACGGGCCGTTCGGGCTGGTTCCTGCTGATTGCGCTGATTCCGATCGTCGGCGGCATCCTGCTGCTCGTGTGGATGTGCTCGCGCGGCACCGAAGGCCCGAACCGCTTCGGCGCGGATCCGATCCCGGCGGCCTGACCGACGCCTGCCCCGGCGCGCGGCCGTCGCGCCGGGGCCTGAACGTCCCGCCTGTCGTTTCACCGTTTCTCCGCCTCCCGCCGTCGCCGTCCCGCCCGGGACCGACACCTCGCCATTGCGCCGACCGGCACGTTTTTCCGCCGCGCCGCGCGTCGTTCCGCCCCCGATCCAGCCGCGTTTGCGGCGGCTCGCCCGATTCCCCGAAATACCCCCCTTTCCCGGCTTTGCTCGACCGATCGGCGTTTGACGCCTCCATGAATAATCGGTGTCACTGGAAAGCGGCATTCCGCCGTACCCGACTGGAGGCCCCGTGGCAGACGAGAGCGATCTCGACAAGACCGAAGCCGCCACTCCCAGGCGCCGCGAGAAGGCGCGCGAGGAGGGGCAGGTCGCGCGTTCGCGCGAGCTGGCTTCGTTCGCGCTGCTCGCGGCCGGGTTCTACGGCGCATGGCTGCTCGCGGGCCCGTCGGGCGCACATCTGCAGGCGATGCTGCGCGGCGCGTTCACGTTCGATCGTGCGACCGCGTTCGACACGAACCGGATGCTGTCGGCCGCCGGCAGCGCGAGCCTCGAAGGCTTCGCCGCGCTGATGCCGATTCTCGCGCTCACCGGCGTCGCCGCCCTGCTCGCGCCGATGGCGCTTGGCGGCTGGCTGATTTCGCAAAAGACGTTCGAGCTGAAGTTCGACCGCCTGAACCCGATCTCGGGCCTCGGCCGGATCTTCTCGATCCAGGGGCCGATCCAGCTCGGGATGTCGCTCGCGAAGACGCTGGTCGTCGGTCTGGTCGGCGGCATCGCGATCTGGCGCAGCAAGGACGAACTGCTCGGCCTCGCGACGCAGCCGCTCGGCGCCGCGCTGCCCGATGCGCTGCATCTGGTCGCCGTGTGCTGCGGCACGACGGTCGCCGGGATGCTGGTGGTCGCCGCGCTCGATGTGCCTTACCAAATCTGGCAGTACAACAAGAAGTTGCGCATGACGAAGGAAGAAGTGAAGCGCGAGCATCGCGAGAACGAAGGCGATCCGCACGTGAAGGGGCGGATCCGCCAGCAGCAGCGCGCGATCGCGCGCCGCCGGATGATGGCGGCCGTGCCGAAGGCCGACGTGGTCGTCACGAACCCGACGCACTTCGCCGTCGCGCTGCAATACACGGACGGCGAGATGCGCGCGCCGAAGGTCGTCGCGAAGGGCGTGAACCTCGTCGCCGCGCGCATCCGCGAACTCGCGGCCGAACACAACGTGCCGCTGCTCGAAGCGCCGCCGCTCGCGCGTGCGCTGTATCACAACGTCGAACTCGAGCGCGAGATCCCCGGCACGCTGTACTCGGCCGTCGCCGAAGTGCTCGCGTGGGTCTACCAGCTCAAGCGCTTCCGTTCGGAAGGCGGCGCGTTCCCGGCGGTGCCGGTCGATCTCGACGTGCCGGCCGAACTCGACAAGGGCACGTCGGTGGCCGCCGAAGACGAACGCGAAGAAGCCGAAGACACGCTCGGCAAGCAAGGAGCCTCCCGGTGATTAGCCCCCACGCTCACATGCTTGGCATGGGACCGGAGTACGCGCTGAAGCGCTACGCCGGATCGACACGTTCGCGGCTGTCCGAGGGGGCGGCTGCCGTCCACGGCCGGCTTTGCAAAGCCGGCCGGCTGCGCGGGCGCGGAGCGATGCTCCGCGAATTCCCCGCTACGCCCCTTGGGTCGGCCCGGAGGGAGGTGGCATGAGCACCCCGACCGGCCTGTTCGCGAAGCGCCCGAACCTGCTGGCAGGCACGAACCTGCGCGCGCTCGCGGGCCCGATCCTCATCTGCATGATCCTGGGGATGATGATCCTGCCGCTGCCGCCGCTGCTGCTGGATCTGTTGTTCACGTTCAACATCGCGCTGTCGGTGATGGTGCTGCTCGTCAGCATGTACACGATGAAGCCGCTCGACTTCGCGGCGTTCCCGAGCGTGCTGCTGTTCTCGACGCTGCTGCGCCTGTCGCTGAACGTCGCGTCGACGCGCGTCGTGCTGCTCGAGGGCCACACGGGCCCCGATGCGGCCGGCCAGGTGATCGAGGCGTTCGGCCACTTCCTCGTCGGCGGCAACTTCGCGGTCGGCATCGTCGTGTTCGTGATCCTGATGATCATCAACTTCATGGTGATCACGAAGGGCGCGGGGCGGATCGCCGAAGTGTCCGCGCGCTTCACGCTCGATGCGATGCCCGGCAAGCAGATGGCGATCGACGCCGACCTGAACGCGGGCCTCATCAACGAGGAACAGGCCCGCAAGCGCCGCCAGGCCGTGTCGCAGGAGGCCGAGTTCTACGGGTCGATGGACGGCGCGTCGAAGTTCGTGCGCGGCGACGCGATCGCCGGCCTGATCATCATGGCGATCAACGTGATCGGCGGGCTGATCGTCGGGATGGTCCAGCACGACATGAGCTTCGCGGCGGCCGGCACGAACTACACGCTGCTGACGATCGGCGACGGCCTCGTCGCACAGATCCCGTCGCTCGTGATCTCGACCGCGGCCGGCGTGATCGTGTCGCGCGTCGCGACCGACGAGGACATCGGCACGCAGATCACCGGCCAGCTGTTCACGAACCCGCGCGTGCTGGCGATCACCGGCGTGATCATCGTGATCATGGGGCTGATCCCCGGGATGCCGCATTTCGCGTTCCTCGGGCTCGGCGGCGGCGCGATCTGGCTGGCCCGCACGCAGACCAAGCGCGCGGCGGCCCGCAAGGCGGCCGGCGACGTGAGCGACATCGCACCGCCCGCCGTGCTGCCGTCCGACAGCCACGAGGCGACCTGGGACGACGTGCAGCTGATCGACCCGCTCGGCCTCG
Organism: Burkholderia cepacia complex sp. TUM26381; assembly: GCF_057439935.1. Lineage (NCBI taxonomy): Bacteria > Pseudomonadati > Pseudomonadota > Betaproteobacteria > Burkholderiales > Burkholderiaceae > Burkholderia > Burkholderia cepacia complex sp. TUM26381. The sequence goes on from NZ_CM172006.1 coordinate 230,955, forward strand.
AAGTCGGCTACCGGCTGATCCCGCTCGTCGACAAGAACAGCGACGGCGAGCTGCTCAAGCGGATCAAGAGCATCCGCAAGAAATTCGCGCAGGAAATCGGCTTCCTGCCGCCGGTGATCCATATCCGCGACAACCTCGAACTGCGGCCGAACGCATACCGGATCGCGCTGAAGGGCGTCGAGATCGGCGTCGGCGAAGTGTTCCCGGGCCAGTGGCTCGCGATCAACCCGGGCCAGGTGACGGCCGCGCTGCCGGGCGCCGTCACGCAGGATCCCGCGTTCGGGCTGCCGGCCGTGTGGATCGACGTCGCGCTGCGCGAGCAGGCGCAGGTGTACGGCTACACGGTGGTCGACGCGAGCACGGTCGTCGCGACGCACCTGAACCATCTCGTCGTCCAGCACGCGGCCGAGCTGCTCGGCCGCCAGGAAGTGCAGGCGCTCGTCGAGCGCACCGGCAAGGACGCACCGTCGCTCGTCGAGGACCTCGTGCCGAAGACGATCTCGCTGACGACGCTGCAGAAGGTGCTGCAGAACCTGCTCGAGGAAGGCGTGCCGATCCGCGACATGCGCACGATCCTCGAGGCCGTGTCCGAGCATGCGGGCCGCGGCGATGCGTTCGAGATCACGGCCGCCGTGCGGCTCGCGCTCGGCCGCGCGATCACGCAGCAGTGGTATCCGGGCGCCGGCGAAATGCAGGTGATGGGCCTCGACGCGAATCTGGAGCGCGTGCTGTCGCAGGCGCTCGCCACCGGCGCGAACCCGGGCCTCGAACCCGGCCTCGCGCACAACCTTCTGACCGGCACGCAGCAAGCGATGCTGCGTCAACAAAATCTTGGGCTGCCGCCCGTGCTGCTCGTGCAGCACGCGCTGCGCGCGATGCTCGCGCGTTTCCTGCGCCGCAGCCTGCCGCAATTGAAAGTGCTGTCGTATGCCGAAGTGCCGGACACACGCACGATCAAAGTCGTTAACGTCATCGGGGGTTCCGCTTGAACATTCGCAAATTCACCGGCGCAACGAGCCGCGACGCACTTCGTCTCGTGCGCGAGGCACTCGGCGCCGACGCGGTCGTGCTGTCGAACCGCACGCTCGATGACGGCAGCGTCGAAATCGTTGCACTCGCCGATTCGGACCTCGCCGCGGTGGCGCCCCCCGCCGCCCGCCCGCGCCTCGCCACGCCGCGCCTGCCGGAATCCGTGCCGGCGGCCGCCGTGCCGGGCATCGTGTCGCGCCCGGGCGCCGTCCCGGCTCGCCCGGCCATCAATCCGTACGCGGCCGGCGAAGGCGGGCTGCCGGACGTGTTCTCGTCCGTGTTCGGCGCGAGCGCTGACGCGGAAGAGCTGGACGCGCATCCTTCGCTGCCCGACGCGGACGCGGCATCGCCGTCGATCGCCGCGCCAGCCGCCGGAGCGCCGGCCGCCGGAGCGCCGGCCGCCGCTTCCGAACCCGCGCCGTGGCTGGTCGAGCACGCGAAGCGCCTGACGCAGCAGCGCGACGCGCTGATCGCGCGTGCGCAGGCGCCTGCCGCGCCGCAGCCCGCACCCGCGCCGCAGGCCGCCGCCAGCACGACGCCGCCCGACTGGGCGCGCGACATCGTGCGCGACGCCGAGCGCCGGATCCCGGCCGCCGCGACTCGCACGCCCGACACGGGCGCCACGTCCGCTGCCAAGGCGGCCGAACGCGCGCGCCTGTCCGCCGATGCGGCCGCCGCGGTGGCCGATGCGGTGAAGTCGCGCATCGAGCGGATCGTCAACGACACGGTGATGCAGGAGCTCGGCGCGCTGCGCGGGATGATGGAAGAGCAGTTCGACAGCCTGAGGTGGCACGACCGCCAGCGTCGCAGCGCCGTGCATGGCGCGCTGACGAAGCACCTGTTTGCGGCCGGCTTCTCCGCGCAGCTCGTGCGGATGCTGGTCGACAACCTGCCGTCCGGCGACGGCGCGCAGACTTTCGAGCAGGCCGCCGAATGGGCGCAGTCGGTGCTCGCGTCGAACCTGCCGGTGCTCGACAGCGAGGATGCGCTGATGGAGCGCGGCGGCGTGTTCGCGCTGATGGGGCCGACGGGCGTCGGCAAGACGACGACCACGGCGAAGCTGGCCGCGCGCTGCGTGATGCGCTTCGGCGCGAGCAAGGTCGCGCTGCTGACCACCGACAGCTACCGGATCGGCGGCCACGAGCAGCTGCGCATCTTCGGCAAGATCCTCGGCGTGCCGGTCCACGCGGTGAAGGATGCGGGCGATCTCGCGCTCGCGCTGTCCGAACTGCGCAACAAGCACATCGTGCTGATCGACACGATCGGGATGAGCCAGCGCGATCGCGCGGTGTCCGACCAGATCGCGATGCTGCACGGCGCGAACACTCCGGTGCAGCGCCTGCTGCTGCTGAACGCGACGAGCCACGGCGACACGCTCAACGAAGTCGTGCAGGCGTACCGCAGCGCGGGCGAGCATCCGCATGCGGCATCCCCGGACCTCGCCGGCTGCATCCTCACGAAGCTCGACGAGGCGACCCACCTCGGCGGCGTGCTCGATACGGTGATCCGCTACAAGCTGCCGATCCACTACGTGTCGACCGGCCAGAAGGTGCCGGAGAACCTGTACGTCGCGTCGACCAAATTCCTGCTGAAGAGCGCGTTCTGTGTGCCGCGCGACGGCTCGCCCTTCGTGCCGCAGGACGAGGACATGCCGACGCTGCTGTCCGCATTGACCGCACGTTCCACTGCCGAGCTGCACGAGGTGCGATTTGGATAAACGGATCATCGATCAGGCCGAAGGGCTGCGGCGCCTGCTCGCCGGGCGCGCGTCGCGCATCGTCGCGGTGACGGGCGGGCCGGCGGGTGTCGGCTGCACGTCCACCATCGTGAACCTCGCGGCGGCGCTCGCATCGCTCGGCAAGGACGTGCTCGTCGTCGACGAACGTGCCGACGTGCACTCGGCCAGCGCGACGCTGGCCGGCGCATGGCTGCGCGACGGCGAACGCACGCGGGTGGCGGCCGGCTTCGGCCTGTGCGCCGCCGCGCGGCTCGCGCGGGCCGGCTACAGCGACGCGCAGCTGAGCGATTTCATCGACGGCCCGGCCGATATCGTCCTCGTCGACGCGCAGCTCGGCGCCGACGGTTCGTTCTCGGCGCTCGCCCGCGAAGCGCACGACGTGCTGGTCGTCACGCGGGTCGCCGCGCAGGCGATCACCGAGGCGTACGCGTGCATGAAGCGGCTGCATTTCGCGCATGCGTTCGCGCAGTTCCGCGTGCTGACCAATCACGTCGGCAGCCATGCGGACGCGAAGACCGCCTTCGACAACCTCGCGGGCGTCGCGAGCCGCTACCTGACCGTGTCGATCGCCGACGCGGGTTGCGTGAGCGCCGATCCGCTCGTCGAGCATGCGCGCGAACTGACGCATGCGGTGGTCGATGCGTTCCCGTCGTCGGCCGCCGCGCGCGACTACCGGCAGATTGCCGCGGACCTGCTGTACTGGCCGATGCGCCCGCGTTCGGGTGCGGGTCGCGCCGTCCACGCGGGTGGCAAGCCGTCGTATGAGGCGGGCGCGGCACACGCCGCGTGAGCGCCTAAGGAGAGAGCCATGATGTACAACGCTCAAGGAAAGATGTCCCAGGCCGACGTGCTCGCGCAATACGCGCCGCTCGTGCGCCGCCTCGGGCTGCAGCTCGTCGCGAAGATGCCGGCGAGCGTCGATCTCGACGACCTGATCCAGGCTGGCATGATCGGCCTGATGGACGCGGCCGGCCGCTACAAGGAAGACCAGGGCGCGCAGTTCGAGACCTACGCGACGCAGCGCATCCGCGGCGCGATGCTCGACGAGCTGCGCAGCAACGACTGGCTGCCGCGCAGCCTGCGCAAGACGTCGCGCGAGGTCGAGCACGCGGTGCACCAGGTCGAGCAGCATCTCGGCCGCTCGGCGAGCGAGACCGAGATCGCGGAACACCTGAACATGCCGCTCGACGAATACCAGGGGATGCTGCAGGACCTGCACGGTAGCCAGCTCATCTACTACGAGGATTTCGACCGCGCGGCCGACGACGAGCCGTTCCTCGACCGTTATCGTGTCGATCACGCCGATCCGCTGTCGGCGCTGCTCGACGAGCACCTGCGCGAGGCCCTCGTCGAGGCGATCGAGCGGCTGCCGGAGCGCGAGAAGCTGCTGATGTCGCTGTACTACGAACGGGGTCTGAATCTGCGCGAGATCGGCGCGGTGCTCGAAGTGAGCGAGTCGCGCGTGTGCCAGCTGCACAGCCAGGCCGTCGCGCGCCTGCGTGCGCGGCTGCGCGAACAGGCGTGGGTCGGCGCGGAATCCTGACCCTTTGCTGACGGCCGCGCGCGCCGACGCCGCGCGCTCGTGCCAGGGTTGCGCGGTGCTTGCGCATTCCGCGCGCCGATTTGCTACAATCCCCTCCGTTTTCCGAGGAGCGTTGCGACGGACATCTGTGTCCGCCAGGCTCGGAAGGCTTCACCAAGCAGCCGTGCGGCGATGTCGCGCCGGCCCCGCTTCCTGAACGGCGCTCACGTCACCAATCTAGAAACTTTTTAGAAAGGAGGGCGTGATGAACGCCATTATCGATTCCAAGGCTTCCCACGATTACGTCGTCGCCGACATGGCGCTGGCCGGCTGGGGCCGCAAGGAACTCAACATCGCCGAGACCGAAATGCCGGGCCTCGTGCAGATCCGCGACGAATACAAGGCAGAGCAGCCGCTGAAGGGCGCGCGCATTGCCGGTTCGCTGCACATGACGATCCAGACGGGCGTGCTGATCGAGACGCTGAAGGCGCTCGGCGCGGACGTCCGCTGGGCGTCGTGCAACATCTTCTCGACGCAGGATCACGCTGCGGCCGCGATCGTCGAAGCCGGCACGCCGGTGTTCGCGTTCAAGGGCGAATCGCTCGACGAATACTGGGAGTTCTCGCACCGCATCTTCGAATGGCCGAACGGCGAATTCGCGAACATGATCCTGGACGACGGCGGCGACGCAACGCTGCTGCTGATCCTCGGCTCGAAGGCCGAGAAGGACCGTTCGGTGATCGCGAAGCCGACCAACGAGGAAGAAGTCGCGCTGTACAAGTCGATCGCGAAGCACCTCGACATCGACGCGACCTGGTACTCGAAGCGCCTCGCGCACATCAAGGGCGTGACCGAGGAAACCACGACCGGCGTGCACCGCCTGTACCAGATGGAAAAGGACGGCCGCCTGCCGTTCCCGGCGTTCAACGTGAACGATTCGGTCACGAAGTCGAAGTTCGACAACCTGTACGGCTGTCGCGAATCGCTGGTCGACGGCATCAAGCGCGCGACCGACGTGATGATCGCGGGCAAGGTAGCGGTCGTCGCGGGCTACGGCGACGTGGGCAAGGGCTGCGCGCAGTCGCTGCGCGGCCTCGGCGCGACCGTGTGGGTCACCGAAATCGATCCGATCTGCGCGCTGCAGGCGGCGATGGAAGGCTACCGCGTCGTGACGATGGAATACGCAGCCGACAAGGCCGACATCTTCGTGACGGCCACCGGCAACTTCCACGTGATCGGCCATGACCACATGAAGGCGATGCGCCACAACGCGATCGTCTGCAACATCGGTCACTTCGATTCGGAAATCGACGTTGCGTCGACTCGCCAGTACCAGTGGGAAAACATCAAGCCGCAGGTCGACCACATCATTTTCCCGGACGGCAAGCGCGTGATCCTGCTGGCGGAAGGCCGCCTCGTGAACCTCGGCTGCGCGACCGGCCACCCGTCGTTCGTGATGTCGAACTCGTTCGCGAACCAGACGCTCGCGCAGATCGAGCTGTTCGTGCGCGGCAACGAGTACGAGAACAAGGTGTACGTGCTGCCGAAGCATCTCGATGAAAAGGTCGCGCGCCTGCACCTCGCGCGCATCGGCGCGAACCTGTCCGTGCTGTCGGACGAGCAGGCTTCGTACATCGGCGTGCAGAAGGACGGCCCGTTCAAGCCGAACCACTACCGCTACTGATGTACGGCCGCCGCCGTGCCGTGCACGCCCCGCTGCGGGGCGTGCGGCGCGGCGGCGGCGATTGATCGTACCGATCGACCACCGAACCGGAGCACTCCATGAGCGTCATCCTCACCTGGGTCATCAACGCGCTCGCGCTGCTGATCATCACGTACCTCGTGCCGTCGATCCACATCAAGAGCTTCGGCACCGCGCTGATCATCGCGGTCGTGCTCGGGCTGATCAACACGGTGATCCGCCCGGTGCTGATCCTGCTGACGCTGCCCGTCACGATCGTCACGCTCGGGGTGTTCATCCTCGTCGTGAACGCGTTGTGCTTCTGGTTCGCGTCGTCGCTGCTGAAGGGCTTCGAGGTGTCGGGGTTCTGGTCCGCGTTCTTCGGTTCGATCCTGTACAGCATCGTGTCGTGGCTGCTGTCCGCCCTGATCTTCGGCCAGCGCGACATCGGCTGAGGGCGGGCGGGCGCAGGCCCAACCCCATCGAATCATGAAACCGATCGAACTCTCGTTTGAATTCTTCCCGCCGAAGACGGCGGACGGTGTCGAAAAGCTGCGCGCGACCCGTGCGCAGCTGCTGCCGCTGAAGCCGAAATTCGTCTCCGTGACGTTCGGCGCCGGCGGTTCGACGCAGCAGGGCACGCTCGATACCGTGCTCGACATGCAAAAGGACGGCCTCGAGGCCGCGCCGCACCTGTCGTGCATCGGCTCGTCGCGCGACAGCCTGCGTGCGATCCTCGACCAGTATCGCTCGCACGGCATCCGGCACATCGTCGCGCTGCGCGGCGACCTGCCGTCGGGGATGGGCGAGGTGGGCGAGCTGCGCTATGCGTCCGAGCTCGTCAGCTTCATCCGCGCCGAGCATGGCGACTGGTTTCACATCGAAGTCGCCGGCTATCCGGAGTACCACCCGCAATCGCGCTCGCCGAAGGCCGATCTCGAGAATTTCGCGCGCAAGGTGAAAGCCGGCGCGAATTCCGCGATCACGCAGTATTTCTTCAACGCGGACGCGTATTTCCGCTTCGTCGACGATGCGCGCAAGCTGGGCGTGGACGTGCCGATCGTGCCGGGCATCATGCCGATCACGAACTTCTCGCAACTGATGCGCTTCTCCGAGATGTGCGGCGCCGAAGTGCCGCGCTGGGTCGCGCGCCGGCTCGAAAGCTTCGGCGACGATCGCGAGTCGATCCGCGCGTTCGGCGCGGACGTCGTCACGGGCCTGTGCCAGCGCCTGATCGATGCGGGCGTGCCGGGTCTGCACTTCTATACGCTGAACGCAGCGACCGCCACGCGGACGATCTGCGAACGGCTCGTCGTGTAAGCGCGGTCACGCGGTTGCATGCGCAAAAGCCCCGCCGGGTTCGCCGGCGGGGCTTTTTTTATCGTGACGCGTGACGCGTGACGCGTGGTGCGTGGTGCGTGGCGCAGGCGCGTGCGCGCGTCAGCGCTGCGCCTGCATCAGCGGCGGGCGGCGGTCGAACCACGGCCGCGCTTGTTCGAGCTGCCGTGCAAGCCTGAGCAGCAGCGCTTCGTCGGCATGACGCGCAGCGAACTGCACGCCGATCGGCAGCCCGCGCGCATTCCAGTAGAGCGGCACCGACATCGCCGGCTGGCCGGTCAGGTTGAACAGCTCGGTGCAGCCGGCCCACGCGAACGCCTTCTCCGACGACCTTGCGAGCATTTCCTTCAGCAGCGGCTTCACCGGCAACGCGGCGAGCAGCTTCATCTGCGCGGATTCGAACGGCGTCGGCTGCAGCTCGCCGATCTTCACCGGCGGCGCCGCGAGCGACGCGCACAGGATCGCGTCGTAGCGCGACACGAGGCCGGAAACCTGCACGGTCAGCTGACGCTGCCATTCGAGTACGTCCGGCAGGCGCGTGCGCGCGAGGCGCCGGCCGACCACCGCCATTGCCCAGGTCGCGGCCTCGAATTCGCCGCGTCGCGGCGTGCGGCCGGTCAGTTCGCGTGCGCCGAGCACCATTTCCTCGGCGATCGTCGCCCACAGCGTGAGGAAGGTTTCGGCCGCGCGCGCGTAGTCGACATGCAGCGTCGCCGGTTCGACGTGATGGCCGAGCGATTCGAGCAGTGCGGCCGCATCGTCGAGCGCCGCGCGCGTGTCGTCGGCGAGTGCCGGCGCGAGCATCGGATCGACGACGAGGCCGATCCGCAGCGGGCCGGGCGGCGTGTCGAGTGCGCCGAGGAACGTGCCGGGCGCGCCGTGCGGCAGCGTCTGGCCGGTTGTCACGTCGAGCAGCAGCGCGCTGTCGCGCACGCTGCGCGATACCGCATGCTGGACGACGAGCTCGCCGTTCGACGGCAGGTCGACGAGCACCGGGTTGCGGCTCGGTTTCAGGCCGAACAGCCCGCAGCACGATGCGGGGATGCGGATCGAGCCGCCGCCGTCGGACGCATGCGCGAGCGGCACGATGCCGGCCGCGACGGCTGCCGCCGCGCCGCCGCTCGAGCCGCCGGGTGTGTGGTCGAGATTCCACGGGTTGCGGCACGCGCCGAACAGCTCGGGTTCGGTGTACGGCATCTGGCCGATTTCCGACGTGTTGGTCTTGCCGAACACGTTCAGGCCCGCCGCGCGGCTGCGCGCGATCACCGGCGAATCGTCGGCCGGCACGAAGTAGCGGTAGTGCCGGCTGCCCATCGACAGCGGCAGCCCGGCCACCGCCGCGCCGAGATCCTTGACGAGATACGGGACGCCCGCGAACGGCGCATCGGCGCCGGATTCCGTTGCGGCGGTCGCGCGCTGGCGCGCGGCTTCGTAGTCCTGCAGCACGATCGCGTTGATCGCGCTATTGACCGCCTCGGCCTGGCCGATCGCGGCGTCGAGCAGTTCGCGCGGGCTCGCCTGGCGGTCGCGCACGAGCGCCGCGAGGCCGATCGCGTCGTGCGCGAGATAGTCCGAGTGCATCGCAGTCACCCCCGTTGTGACGCGTGGCGATGATGGGAGCATAACGCGGACCCGGCGCACCGGGCCCGCAGCCGGGCGCTTTTTACAGGTGCTCGGCGAGGAACGTCAGCGTGCGGCCGTGTGCGAGCGCCGCTGCGCGCTGGTGGTACGACGCGCGGTCCGTGCAGTTGAAGCCGTGCTCGGCGCCCGGATAAACGTGGAAGGACGCGTGGCCGTGGCCGGCGAACGCGGCCTTCACCTGGTCGACGGCCGTGAGCGGGATCCCGTGGTCGTTTTCCGCGTAGTGGAACAGGATCGGCTGCGTGACCTTGTCGGCGAGGTCGAGTGCATTCTGGATGCCGCCGCCGTAATAGGACACCGCCGCGTCGAGCTTGCCGGTCGCGGCCGCACGGTACGCGAGCTGGCCGCCGAAGCAGTAGCCGATCGCGGCGACCTTGCCGGCCACTTCGGGGCGTGCACGCAACGCGTCGGCTGCCGCGCCGATGTCGGCAACCGCGAGACCCACGTCGGTCTTCTTCATCAGTTCGATGCCCTTGTCGCGATCCGCGCCTTCGTAGGTCAGCTCGACGCGCGGCTGCGTGCGCCAGAACACGTCCGGCGCGAGCGCGACGAAGCCGTCGGACGCGTACTGGTCGGCGACCGCACGGATGTGCGAGTTCACGCCGAAGATCTCCTGGATGATGATGACGGCTGGGCCCGTGCCGCGCTTGGGCAGCGCGAGATAGCCGCCGAAGCTGTCGTTACCGGTCGGGATGTCGATCCATTGGGCAGTCACGTTCTGAACTCCTGGCGAACGGGATGCGCGATGCGCACCCCGGGGTGAAAGAGGGCGGCCTAGTGTGCCACCAATCGTCGGGTGATGCAGGGCGCGCGCCCGCTTCTCGCGCAGCGATCGTTTCGATCTCGATTATTCATTTTTCGGCGCTGCGCCGCTTCGATAGAGTCGATGTGCCGGCCTTTACAAAGCGCTTTCGCGCATCGTCATCGAAGGATTCGCCATGTCTGCCCGTCAGTTTTCCACCCCCTTTTCCGAACGCTTCGGCCTGCGCCTGCCGCTCGTGCAGGCGCCGATGGTCGGCGCGACCACGACCGCGATGGTCGCCGCCGCATCGAACGCCGGCGCGCTCGGCAGCCTCGGCGCCGCCGCCTTCGCGCCCGAGCGCCTCGCCACCGAAGTCGACGCCATTCGCGCGGCGACCGATCGCCCGTTCGCGGTCAACCTGTTCGTGCTGCCGGACGCCGCGCCCGATGCGGCGACCGTCGCGCGCGCATTGGCGGCGATCGACCCGCTGAACGCGGCGCTCGGCTTGCCGCCGGGTACGGCGCCTGCCCGCTACGCGCCCGATTTTCGCGCGCAGCTCGATGCACTCGTCGCATTGCGCGTGCCGGTCGCGAGCTTCACGTTCGGCGTGCTCGACGCGGCCGACGTCGCGCGGCTGAAGGCGGCCGGCACCTATGTGATCGGCACCGCGACGCACGTGGCCGAAGGGCTCGCGTGGCAGGCGGCCGGCGCCGACGCGCTGTCCGCGCAGGGTGCCGAGGCGGGCGGCCATCGCGGCACGTTCATCGGTTCCGCCGACGATGCGCTGATCGGCACGCTCGCGCTCGTGCCGCAGCTCGTCGATGCGACCGGCCTGCCCGTGCTCGCCGCGGGCGGCATCATGGACGGCCGCGGGATCGCGGCCGCGCTCGCGCTCGGCGCGCAGGGCGCCCAGCTCGGCACCGCGTTTCTCACCTGTGCGGAAAGCGCGATCGCGGCAGACTGGAAGGCGCGCCTGCTCGCGAGCACCGATACGTCGACGCAGGTCACGCGTGCGATCACCGGCCGCCATGCGCGCGGGCTGCGCAACACGCTGATGGCGCGGCTCGGCGAACACGTGGCCGTCGTCGCACCGTACCCGGTGCAGAACGCGCTGACCCAGCCGCTGCGCCAGGCCGCCGCGCGTGCGAACGACGGCGACTACCTGTCGCTGTGGGCCGGGCAGGGCGCGCCGCTCGCGCGGCGGCGCGGCGATGCGCTGACGACGTCGCAACTCGTCGCCGCGCTCGATGCCGAATGGCGCGCAACGGCCGCTTGAATCGTTCATATCGGACGACGAAACGCGCGTGTTGTCACGCGCGTTTCATTCAATGATCCCGGGCACAAAATACCGAATCGAAATGCCCCGGGAATCTTTTAAAACGACCTTTCGGCGGGTCGCCCTGAATTAGCGGAAACCCTTATCCGGCGGGGCTTGCGGCGATATTCGAGTGGTTGCTCCAAAGTGCGCATATCAGTAGTGTTACCACTACCCCAAAAAAGTCCCACAAATTAATTTGATCACCTACACTTGCGCGCAAGTACGGACGGGTGGCTGCTAAAAGCGGCTGTTTTCACGTGCTTGAGGCCAAGTGCATGAACGATGCAACCGGCGAATCGTCCAGTGATTGCAAACACAGGGATGGCAGCGGGGCACCGGGCGATGGCGTTTATTGGGACCGAAACTGGAGACTTACATGAATATCAAGATGCAAAAGCTGTTGCCGATCACCGCCGCGGCGATGCTGTGCGTTGCAGCTGCAAGCAACGCGGCCGCCGATCAAGTCGTCAAGATCGGCCACGTCGCGCCCTTGACGGGCGGTATTGCACACCTGGGCAAGGACAACGAAAACGGCGCACGTCTCGCAGTCGAGGAGATCAACGCGAAGGGTCTCACGGTCGGCGGCCAGAAGATCACGCTGCAACTCGACCCGCAGGATGACGCCGCCGACCCGCGGCAGGCCACGCAGGTTGCGCAGAAGCTCGTCGACGACAAGGTCGTCGCGGTGGTCGGCCACCTGAACTCGGGCACGTCGATCCCGGCCTCGAAGATCTACAGCGATGCGGGCATCGTACAGATCTCGCCGTCGGCGACCAACCCGGCGTACACGCAGCAAGGCTTCAAGACCACGTACCGCGTGGTCGCGACCGATGCGCAGCAGGGCCCGGCACTGGCGAACTACGCGCACTCGAAGGGCATCAAGAGCGTGGCGGTGGTCGACGATTCGACCGCCTACGGCCAGGGTCTCGCGAACGAGTTCGAGAAGAAGGCGAAGGCGCTCGGCCTGAAGGTGATGTCGCATGACGCGACGAACGACAAGGCGGTCGACTTCCGCGCGATTCTGACCAAGATCAAGGGCGAGAATCCGGACGCGATCATGTACGGCGGCATGGACGCCACCGGCGGCCCGTTCGCGAAACAGGCGAAGCAGCTCGGCCTGCGCGCGAAGATCTTCGCAGGCGACGGCGTGTGCACGGAAAAGCTGGCCGACCTGGCTGGCGATGCGACCGACAACGTCGTGTGCTCGGAAGCCGGTGCGTCGCTCGAGAAGATGCCGGGCGGCGGCGCGTTCAAGGCGAAGTACGAGAAGCGTTTCGGCCAGCCGATCCAGATCTACGCACCGTTCACGTATGACGCCGTGTACATCATCGCCGATGCGATGAAGCGCGCGAACTCGACGGACCCGGCGAAGATCCTCGCGGCCATGCCGGCGACGAACTACACGGGCGTGATCGGCACGACGACCTTCGACTCGAAGGGCGACCTGCAGCACGGCGTGATCTCGCTGTACAACTACAAGGGCGGCAAGAAGTCGCTGCTCGACGAAGTGAAGATGTAACGCAACAAGCGGTCAACAGAAGGGGTGAAAGCGCGCATGCGGCAACGCATGCGCGCTTTCTTTTTGGCCGTTCGGGCCGGCGTGGGCCGGGTGGTCAGATCTTCAGGTGCGCGAGCACCTTCGGCGCGATGGCCGCAACGAGCGCCGCGCACAGCGCGACGACCGACAGGCCGATCGTCAGGTTCGCGGCCTGCGCGACCGCACCGATCACGACCGGACCGAACAGCAGTCCGAAATACGCGAGCCCGGCCACGTGCGCGAGCCCTTCGGCCGCGTGGATGCCCTTCACGCGCGCGGCGGCCGCGAACAGCACGGGCATCATGTTGGCCAGGCCGAGGCCCATCAGCGTGAAGCCGGTCAGCACCGCGACCGGATTCGGCAGCAGCAGCGCGCCGATCATCCCCGCGCATGCGAGCGACGCGCTCGCGAACACGAGCTGCGGCGCGCCGAAGCGCGCACGCACGGCGTCGCCCGCGAAGCGGGCGATGGCCATCCCGCCCGAGAACGCCGCATACGCGACGCTCGCGAGCGCAGGGCTCGCCGCAACGACGTCGCGCATGTAGACCGTCGCCCAGTCGTACATCGCGCCTTCGGCGATCAGTGCAATCAGCGCGATGCCGCCGAGCATCCACAGTGCGGGCGAGCGCCAGCGGTTGCCGCCGCCGTGCGCCTGTTCGTGGTGCGGCACATGCGGCAGCACGGCCGGGCCTGCGGCCACGAGCACCGCGGCGCTCACCGCCGCCGCGAGCGCGAGATGCGCGGCCGGCGCCATGCCGGCCGACAGCAGCGCGCCGCCGGCCGCTGCGCCCGACATCCCGCCGATGCTGAACATCCCGTGCAGCGACGACATGATCGGCTTGCCGAGCGCGATCTCGACCGCGCTGGCCTCGGCGTTCATCGCGACGTCGAGCGTCGCCATCGAAAAGCCGAACAGCGCGAGCACCGCGAGCAGCATCCAGTAATCGGGCACGACGAGGATCAGCGCCGCGCACGCGGACATCACGAGCCCGCCGGCGAGGCACGCGGTGCGCGAGCCGACGCGGGCGATCCAGCGCGCGATGGTCAGCATCGCGGCGATCGAGCCGCCGGCGACCGCGAACAGCGCGATCGACAGCAGGCCGGGGCTCAGCGCGAACTTGTCGCGCACGGTCGGTACATGCACGCCCCATGACGCGTACATCATGCCGGCGACGAAGAACAGCGCCATCGACGCGGTGCGCGCCCGCTGGCGGGCCGGCAGCGGCAGCACGCGGTGCGCGTCGGGCGGCGCGGCGAACGGGGACGACGATTCGGGAGAGGAGGATTCGGACACGGGAAGGCTCGTCAAAAAATGCACGGACGCGCGCGGCGCCCGCCGGAATCGTCCGATTCTATCGAACCGCTTACGATCCTGCCGGACGCCGGACGCCGGACGCCGGACGCCGGACGCCGGACGCCGGACGCCGGACGCCGACCGTTCGGCCGTTCGGCCGATGCGCGGCGCGTTGCGCCGGCGGGTAACATCGAAGCGCGCACGGCAAGCCCGGCGTACCGCCCTTCGACCGCAGGAGTCCTCTTGAACATCGATCCCGCCCTTGCCCTGCATCTGGTGCACCGCTGCGCGCTCGGCACGCTCGCCACCCATGCGCGCGATCCGCAGGGTTTCCCGTATCCGACGGTCGTTCCGTTTGCACCCGATGCAAGCCATCGGCCCGTCATCCTCGTGAGCGGCCTGGCCGAGCACACCCGCAACCTTGCCGCCGATCCGCGCGCGGGCTTCCTCGTCGTCGATGCGCCCGATGGCGACGTCCTGAACGCCGAACGCGCAACGCTGCTCGGCCGGTTCGTGCCGCTGGGAGACGATCCGCACGTCGCGGCGCGCTATCTGCGCTACGAACCGGACGCCGCGCGCTATCTCGCCCTCGGCGATTTCGCGTTCTGGGCGCTCGATGTCGAACGGCTGCGCTATATCGGCGGTTTCGGGCGGATGGGCTGGGTCGACGGCACGCATCTCGATGCACTGCCGTCGCTTGCGTTCGACGACGAACAGGCGCTGTGGGAGGCCTACGACGGGGGCGCGGCACGTCGCGACGGGCTCGATTTGCTCGGTGTCGATCGCCACGGTGCCGACTGGCGTTGCGACGGCCGCCGCGTGCGCACGCCATTCGACGCGCCGTCGGCCGATACCGGGGCGCTGCGCGACCGGCTGATTGCATGCGCACGGGATGTGACGTGACGTCGCGGGTCAGTGATTTGTCCGTTTAGCAAACCGCGTCATGTGGTTTTTGCAAAGCTGTCGTCCGATGAAAGCTTCGATTTTCCCGAATAGAGGGTAATTGCGTATGTTGATAGCCCGAATAGGCAATCACTAATGTCCTAATCTCTGTGTACGCGCGTAAAAATTTGAGAAAAGGCCGCAGCCGGTCAAAATGACATGCGCGAATTACAATGGGTCTCGGGATTTTCATGAATCTCTCTTCTATCAAATCTTTTTTGTGCTAATCTCTGCCTTCGAAAATCCGAGGCACATATATTTCATGAATGGTGAGCTGGCTGCAGACCGGCGCCATTGGTCAGATAGAAAGGGAAACTATGTCTTCTTACAAGGACCTGCTGGCCCAGCGGGAGAAGCTGGAGAAGCAAATCGAAGAAGCAAAGTCGCGTGAATACGCTGAAGTGCTGAATGACGTGAAGCAGAAAATTGCCGACTATGGCTTTTCGCTCGCCGAACTCGGTCTCAGCCGCGCGAAGGCAGGTAAGGTTGGCCGTCCGCGCGCAGGCGTGGCCGCGAAGTACCGCGATCCGGAAACGGGCGCAACGTGGTCGGGCCGCGGCAAGCCGCCGCGCTGGATTGCCGGCAAGAACCGCGAACAGTTTGCGATTTAAACGTTTGTTTAAGTCGCCTGTGCTTCAAAAAAGCCGCGTGTCCGTTCAGGAGCGCGGCTTTTTTGTTTCCGGGCACCGCCGGCGCGCAAACATTGTCATAAAAATGTAAGAATCCGGTGTGAATGAAAATGCGACACGTTCGTATAAGCGGTTGATTTAAATGAGAAATTTGTGGGTATTGGAAGGGGTTGCGGAGCGCTTTTGATAGAATTGCGTATCGCACACCGATATCTCATATTTCATGTCCACCTTTTCCGGCGACGCGCAGAGTGCAGATAAGCACGCCGTTGCGCGCAAGAGCACGCTTGTCAGTATTGTTCTGAATGTCGTCCTGGCGACATTTCAGATCGCCGTTGGTGTGATTGCGCATTCGCAGGCATTGATTGCTGACGGTGTGCATTCGATATCCGATTTGATCTCGGATTTTGTCGTGCTGGTTGCGAATCGCCATAGCGGCGCATCGCCGGATGCCGACCACAATTACGGCCATAGCCGCTACGAGACGGTCGCGTCATTGTTTCTCGGCGCGATCCTGATTGCGGTCGGGATCGGCATGCTCTGGCGCGCCGGCGACCGCCTCGTTAATCTCGAAAACATCCCGGCCGTGCATTTTTCCGCGCTGATTGTTGCGTTGACCGTGCTCGTGTCGAAGGAGGCGCTGTTTCGCTACATGCTGCGCGAGGCGCGGCGCGTGCGCTCGGCGATGCTCGTCGCGAACGCCTGGCATGCGCGTTCGGATGCCGCGTCGTCCCTCGTGGTCGCGATCGGTATCGTCGGCAGCCTGGCCGGCGTGCGGTTGCTCGACCCGATCGCCGCGGCGATCGTCGGCTTCATGGTCGCGCGCATGGGCTGGACGTTCGGCTATGACGCGTTGCAGGACCTCTCGGATCGCGCGCTCGATACGGCCGACACGGCCGAGATCCGCGCGCTGCTCGCCGCGACACCCGGCGTGCGCGATGTGCACGACCTGCGGACGCGCAAGATGGGCGATGCCGCGCTCGTCGATGCGCACATCCTCGTCGATCCGAAGATCTCCGTCTCCGAAGGGCATTACATCGCCGAGACCGCGCGGGCGCGCGTCCTGTCCGACCCGCGCGTGCTCGATGCGCTGATCCATGTCGATCCCGAGAACGACGCGGCGCGCCGTCCGGCGCTCGCGCTGCCGCCGCGCGGCGAGATTGCCGCACGGCTCGAGGCCGCGCTCGCGCGGCGCGGGCTGCGTGCGGCGACGATCAACCTGCATTACCTGAGTACGGGGCTCGAGATCGACGTGACGCTCGCCAGCGATCCGCGCGATACCGACGCGGCGCTGGCCGGCCGGATCGACGTCGGCGCGCTGGAGCGCGAGTTCGGCGCACGCCGGATCGGCTTTACGCGCGCGATGCCCGCGCAGGTGTAACCCGCGGCCGGTAACTGCGAACGCGGCGAACCGGCCGTGCCGGCCCGTGTGTTACAGCGGCAGTTGCGTGTCGAACTTGATTTCGCGCAGCACGACGCTCGTGCGCACCTGCGACACGGCCGGGATCTTGAAGATCCGTTCGTGCAGGAACACGTCGTAGGCCTTGATGTCCGGTGCGACGATCTTGAGGATGTAATCGGCTTCGCCGGTCGTGCTGTAGCACTCGGTGACTTCCGGGCAGGTCGCGATCTCGCGCTCGAACTGCTCGACGCCGCCTTCGTTGTGGCGCGTCAGGTGCACGTGCGCGAGCGCGCAGACGTGCAGCCCGAGCTTCTCGCGATCGAGCAGCGCCGTGTAGCGCTGGATCACGCCCGACTGTTCCATGTCCTTGATGCGGCGCCAGCACGGCGTGCTCGACAGGCCGACCTGGTCGGAGATTTCCTGTACGGAACGGCGCGCGTCGAGCTGCAACAGGCGAAGGATTTTTTGCGAAAAGGAATCGAGCGTCACCTGCGCCTCCATGCGGCAGCAACAACATGCTGAATGTTAGAGGGCCGGGAAAGGAAACGCAATCTGGTGTGGCGCTGCTGAGCGAGATTCGCTAATTTGCCCGCGGATCCGTGGGATTTTGCCCCGCCCCCGCGTTTTCCGACCGATCGGTGTCCGACACGGCGAGGCCCGCGAGCGCGGCCTGCTGCCGGCGCAGGTCGGCGAGCATGTTGCAGAACAGCGCGCCTTGTTCGATCGCGTCGTCGAGCGCGACGTGCGTATGCGGATGGTCGTCGAACCAGTGCTTCGGAAAGCGCGGCTTGATCGCCTTGCGGTACGGCAGGCCGGTCATCGCGAACGCGAGCGTCTTGATGTCGAGTGCCGACCACGAGAACGGGCAGCGTCCCGCGAAGCGCATCATGTACCAGAACATGAACGTGAAATCGAAGCCGGCCGGCATGGCGACGAACACCGGCTTGCCGGGCAGCGCCTCGACCCAGTCGACGTATGCGACCAGCGCCGCCTCCGGCGCCTGCAGGTCGCGCCGGCACGCGGCCCAGGCTTCGGGCTCGGTTTTCCACCAGGCTTCCTGCACCGGGTGCGCCTGCGCGCCGGGCAGCGTCTCGAGGTTCGCCGAGAAGGTCGCGATCAACTGCTTGTCCTCGGTGTAGGCGGCCGATGCGAAGCTCAGCATCGAGTGCGGGCCGGGGATCGGGCCGTCGGCCTCGACGTCGGTGCTGACGTAGATTTCCGGGATGGCAGTCTGGTTCATCCGAACACCTTGTCGGACACGAACGGGTTCGTGCGGCGCTCGTCGCCGAACGTCGACACCGGGCCGTGGCCCGGCACGAACGTGACGTCGTCACCGAGCGGCCACAGCTTTTCCTTGATCGAACGGACGAGATCCTCGTGATTGCCGCGCGGGAAATCGGTCCGGCCGATCGAGCCGGCGAACAGCACGTCGCCGACGATCGCGACGCGATGCTCGCGGCTGAAGAACACGACGTGGCCGGGCGTGTGGCCCGGGCAGTGATAGACCTCGAGCGTCTCGTCGCCGAACTGTACGGTGTCGCCGTCGTTCAGCCACTGGTCGGGCTCGAAGGTGTCGGCGGCCGGGAAACCGAAGCGTTCGCTCTGCATCGGCAGCTTCTCGATCCAGAAGCGTTCTTCTTCCTGCGGCCCCTCGATCGGCACGCCGTAGTGCGTCGCGAGCGTCTTCGCGCCCGCACAGTGATCGATGTGCCCGTGCGTGAGCAGCACCTTCTCGACCTGCACGTTTTGCCGCGCGACTTCCTGCTGGATCCGGTCGAGATCGCCGCCCGGATCGACGACGGCGGCACGACCCGTTTTCTCGCAGACGAGCAGCGAGCAGTTCTGCTGGAACGGCGTGACCGGAATGAGCGTGACTTTCATGAGGGCACCGGCGGCTAAAAGGAGCGATTGTACCGGTCGCGCGCGCCGCCTGCCGCTCGTGCGCCGCGTGCCGAGGCGTGCGGACGAGGGCATTCCCGGAGCATGTCGATTGTTACAGCCATAGTGAGAATCAATGGTCCGCCCGGGGGGCTTTTCGGGACAACGTTTTGATTTATGTATAATGCGCTCCATTGCGCGTGAATTTCACGCCATTCGCTGGTGTTTCGGCCCCGTTAAAAGAGGCGTCCGATTCACCGTCAAGCATCAGCCGCCGGGGAGTCCGGCGGTGTATCCAGCACCGAACATTCGGTGCTCACGTCTTGTCCGGCCGGGTGCTGCGCGCCCGCCTTGCGGCCCTGCTGCCGCGCCGCCGGATGAGGCCTGTGCCGCCGTTCCTGTGCGTTGGTCGTATCGACGCGCGCGAACGTGAAGCCATGTTCGATGGCGGCATGTGGGGTCTGGTCAGGCTGTTGGGGACAGGTTGCGCCAGACGTGAAAACTAATCAGGACGGTTGCGGCATAGACGAAAGCCGCGCCCATGCTAGCCGCCTGCTCGCATCCGAGCGGGGCGTGCACGCATTTGCCGTCCGGGCCGCGTGTCTGCGCAGTAGCGCAGCGTTGTGAAGGAGCGGCCCGAACCAGAAGGCGACACGTCGATGAATTTACGTTTTCCGAGTCGATTCGGGACCATTGCATTGTTTTTTGCGCTGACGGGCTGTGCGGTGCCACCCAGCCAGACCACCAGCAGCGCGAACCAGAAGAAAGCGGTCGACAAGACGGCCGCTGCCGCGAAGGCGGACGACGACAAGCAGCAACTCAATTTCGATTCCGCGCTGGCATCGATGCCGGCGACGGACAGCAAGGACGCGAAGAAATCGTCGCTGGCCGACGCCGAGCCGATCGACGGCAAGGATGTGTCCGACTTCCGCCAGACGGGCCGCGCTTCGTGGTACGGGCGGGATTTCCACGGCCGCCGCACCGCGAACGGCGAGCGCTTCAACATGAACGCGTTCACCGCCGCGCACCGCACGCTGCCGCTGTCGTCGTATATCAAGGTGACGAACTCGTCGACCGGCAAGTGGGTCGTCGTGAAGGTCAACGATCGCGGGCCGTTCAAGCGCGGCCGTGTGCTCGACCTGTCGTATGCGGCTGCCAAGGTGATCGGCCTCGTGCACGCCGGCACGGGCCGCGTGAAGATCGAAGGGCTGTCGCCGCAGGAAGCGCGCGAGGCCCGTGACGAAATGTTCGCGTCGATCTCGGCGAAGTAACGCGGCGGTTCGTCCGCACACGCATCAGGTATCGAGCATCAAGTACAAAGGGCTGCCTTCCGGCAGCCCTTTGTCGTTCCGGCGCGGCGTCGTCCCGCGTCAGCCTTCCTTCAGCGCGAGCGCACGCGCATACAGCGTGTTGCGCGATGCGCCCGTCAGCGCGGCCGCGAGCTTCGCGGCACTCTTCACCGGCACTTCTTCCAGCAGCAGCCTGAGCAGCGCGTCGTGCGCGGTGTCGTCGGCTTCGCCGCTCGCCGCCGGCGCGCCTTCGACGACCAGCACGAATTCGCCGCGCTGACGGTTCGCATCACCGGCAAGCCAGGTCTGTCCTTCGGCCAGGGTGCCCTGGAACAGCTGCTCGTGTAGTTTGGTGAGTTCGCGCGCAATCAGCAGCCGGCGCGCGGGGCCGAACGCATCGGCGAGCGCGGCGACGGTTTCGGCGATCCGGTGCGGCGCTTCGTAAAACACCAGCGCATACGGGTGCGACACCAGCGCCTGCAGCGCGGTTGCGCGCTGCTTGGCCTTCGGCGGCAGGAAGCCCGCGAACGTGAACGCGCCGGCCCAGCCGCCGGCCACGCTCAGCGCGGTCACGGCCGCGCTCGCGCCCGGCAGCGGGATCACCGCGAAGCCGGCGTCGCGCACCGCGTCGACGAGCCGCGCGCCGGGGTCCGAGATGCCGGGCGTGCCGGCGTCCGAGACGTAGGCCACGCGTTCGCCGCCACGCAGCAGCTCGATCACGCGCTGCGCGGCTTCGCGTTCGTTGTGCTCGTGCACGGCCAGGAGCGGCTTCGAGATCCCGTAGCGGGCGAGCAGCTGGCCCGTGTTGCGGGTGTCTTCGGCCGCGATGCGGTCGGCGAGGCCGAGCACGTGCAGCGCGCGCAGCGTGATGTCGGCGGTGTTGCCGATCGGCGTGGCGACCACGTAAAGCGCGGCGTCCGGGTAGTGCTGCGTATGCGCGAGTTCGAGGAGGGCAGTCATGGCAGGCAATGCACGCAATCGCGGCGCAAGCGGAACAAGGTCGGCATTGTGCCACGCGGCGCCGGCCGGCCCGGGCGACGGGCGCGGTTTGCCGCGCGCGGGCGACAACTTTTCCGGCGCGGCGCGATCCAAACCGGTCGGCGCGGCGTTCGAGCAGCGCGCGCGGCAGTTTCTCGAGCGCCGCGGCCTCGGGTTCGTCGCGGCGAACGTGACGATGCGCGGCGGCGAGCTCGATCTCGTGATGCGCGAGCCCGACGGCATGCTCGTGTTCGTCGAAGTGCGTGCACGGCGCAGTGTCCGGCACGGCGGCGCGGCCGCGAGCGTCGGCTGGCGCAAGCGGCGGCGTCTCGTCGCGGCGGCGTTGCAGTTCTGGGCGCGACACGGTGCCGGTGCCGCGTGCCGGTTCGACGTCGTCGCGTTCGAGGCCGGGCGGCTTGCGTGGCTGCGCGACGCATTTCGTACCGACGATGCGTAGCCGCGAGCTGTGACGAGATGTAAAGAGTTCTTGCCGGACCCCCGGAGTGGGTGCCGGAGTACGGTAAACTCGCCGCACCCACGATGTCGCGCGACATGTGCCACGCGCCCAGTTCACCAGGAATCGATGTCAGTCGAACGTATTCAGCAACAATTCCACGACAGCGCCGCGCTTCACGCCGAAGCAGCCGACGCGCTGGCGTTGCCGATCGCAGCCGCGGTCGATGCGATGTTCGCCGCGCTGGCGAACGGCAACAAGATCGTCGCGTGCGGTGACGGCCCGTCGGCTGCCGCCGCGCAGTACCTCGCCGCGTCGCTCGTCGGCGGTTTCGAGCGCGAGCGTCCGGGCCTGCCCGCGATCGCGCTGGCCACCGATGCGTCGCAGGCCGGTCTCATGGGTGCGATGGCCGCCGAGCAACTGTTCGCGCAGCAGGTGCGCGTGCTCGGCCAGACCGGTGACATCCTGCTGGTGCTCGATTCGGGCGGCGCGTCGTCGCGCGTGCTGGCCGCGATCGAAGCGGCGCACGAGCGCGAGATGACCGTCGTCGCACTGACGGGCGGCAACGGCCATGCAGTCGCGGCCGCGTTGTCCGATACCGATATTCCGATCAGCGTGCACGCCGTTCGCGCGGCACGCGTCCACGAAGTCCATCTGCTGACCATCCACTGCCTGTGCGACGGCATCGACGCGATGCTGCTGGGTGAGGATTGAACGAAGGAGAGCCGTCGATGAATCAAAGCCGCGTCAAACAGACGCTCGTCAGAACCACGCTGCTCGCCGCGCTGACGGCGGGCCTCGCCGTGTCGCTGCAGGGTTGTGTGCTCGGGGTCGTGGGCGCAGCGGCCGGCGGCGGCGCGCTGATCGCGACCGATCGCCGTACGCTCGGCGCGCAGACGGAAGATCGCGAGATCCAGGTCAAGTCGCTCACGCAGATCAACAACGGGCTGCCCGACCAGTCGCACGTGAACGTGACGGTGTACAACCGCCGCGTGCTGCTGACGGGCGAGGTGCCGAACGATGCGTCGAAGCAGCGCGCGGAGGAAATCGTGCGCGGCATCAACAACGTGAACGGCATCGTCAACGAGCTGTCGGTCGAGCCGGCGTCGTCGCTGTCGTCGCGTGCGAACGACTCGTATCTCGAAGGGCGCGTGAAGTCGGAACTGATCGCGACGAAGGGCATCTCGGCGAACTACTACAAGGTCGTCAGCGAGCGCGGCAACCTTTACCTGATGGGCCTCGTGACGGTGGACGAAGGCAATCGCGGTGCGGAAGCCGCGAGCCAGGTGCCGGGCGTCGAGAAGGTCGTGAAGGTGTTCCAGTACGTGAAGCCGCAGGACGCGCAGGCGCTGCAGGACGCATCGCCCGCGAGCGGCGCATCCGGCGCGCAGGCTGCCGCCGCGCCGGCGGACAGCGCGACGGTCGGCGCCGTGCCGGACGCGTCGGTGCAGTCCACGCCGCTGCAATCGCCCGCACCGATCTCGAATTCGTCGAGCGTGCATCCGGGCAACCCGAAGGCGAAGGCGCAATGAAGGCCGTGAAGATGACGCAGATGAAACGATGGATCGCGCAGGGCGCCACGGCGGTTGCGCTCGTGGCCGGCACGCTGGGCGCGGCGCACGCGGACGTCGGCGACGGCCTGAAGGTGGCGCGCAGCAACGCATGCATGGGCTGTCACGCGGTCGACCGCAAGCTCGTCGGCCCGTCGTTCAAGGATATCGCCGCCCGCTACAAGTCCGATCCGCAGGCCATCGC
Organism: Burkholderia cepacia complex sp. TUM26381; assembly: GCF_057439935.1. Taxonomy (NCBI): domain Bacteria; kingdom Pseudomonadati; phylum Pseudomonadota; class Betaproteobacteria; order Burkholderiales; family Burkholderiaceae; genus Burkholderia; species Burkholderia cepacia complex sp. TUM26381. The sequence continues at coordinate 254,122 of NZ_CM172006.1, forward strand.
GAAGCTGTCGAAGAAGGTGAAGGACGGCGGCTCGGGCGCCTGGGGCGCGATTCCGATGCCCGCGCATCCGCGCATGAGCGACGCCGACGTCCGTTCGGTGGTCGAATGGGTGCTGGCCGGCGCGCCGTCAAAGTGACGCTTCAGGGGGCACGTAACCCCTATTGCCAAGCGCAGAAATGCGTGTGTATGATGATTGACTGATGGGGCGGTAGCTCAGCTGGGAGAGCGTCGCGTTCGCAATGCGAAGGTCGGGAGTTCGATCCTCCTCCGCTCCACCAACGGAATTCGAAAGGCCCGATCGCAAGATCGGGCCTTTTTGTTTTCTGCGGGCCCATAGTCCGGCGGACTAGGTCGCCAACTCGTAGATCACCTTGATCGCCGGCACCGACAACACGGCGAACGCCACCGTGATGGCCGCAAGGATCGCGATCCTCTTCCGCAGCAGCGCGAAGAGGGCGATCGACAGTCCGTAGAACACGCAGGTCAGAATGATGATCCACCAGAGCGCCGCGTAGCCTGCACCGCCTTCGAAATTCGATACGTTCTGCGTGATCCGGGTCGCGGCATAACCCGCAACGGTCATGCTCGCGGGCAGGCACAGCACCGAATACAGGACGAAGACGATGATCTGCCGCGGTGTCGGGTCGGGAGACGTCATGACGAGCGCTTTTCCTTCGGGTGAACGGGGCGCCGAGCCGCCCGCCACGCGGGCCGGCTCAGGCAGCCGGCAGGATGCGGGCGTTTTCCGCGTTTGGCAACAACCGCCCGCCGCCTGCCGCGCTATCACCCGCGCCCGAAACTTGGCCGCTTCGGATCGTACGTCCACCCCGGCACCAGATAGCGCATCGCGATCGCGTCATCACGCGCGGTGCCGCCCACCGCGTTGTACAGCGCATGCGCGGCCTCGACCTGTGCCATGTCGATCTCGATCCCGAGCCCCGGCCGTTCCGGCACGGCCACCTTGCCGCCGACGATCGCGAGCGGTTCGCGCGTGAGCCGCGCGTCGCCTTCCTGCCAGATCCAGTGCGTGTCGATCGCGGTGATCGTGCCGGGCGCGGCCGCGGCCGCATGCGTGAACATCGCGAGCGACACGTCGAAGTGGTTGTTCGAGTGCGAGCCCCATGTGAGCCCCCAGTCGCGACACAGCTGCGCGAGCCGCACCGAGCCCTGCATCGTCCAGAAATGCGGATCGGCGAGCGGGATGTCGACCGCCTGCAGCCGCACGGCGTGATCCATCTGCCGCCAGTCGGTTGCGATCATGTTGGTCGCGGTCGGGATCCCCGTCGCGCGGCGGAATTCGGCCATCACCTCGCGGCCCGAATAGCCGCCTTCCGGCCCGCACGGATCTTCCGCATACGCGAGCAGCTGGCCTTGCCCGCGGCACAGTGCGACGGCTTCGTCGAGCGACCACGCGCCGTTCGGGTCGAGCGTCGCGCGCGCGTCGGGAAAGCGCGCCTTGATCGCGGCGATCGCTTCCATCTCGTCGGCGCCCGCCATCACGCCGCCCTTCAGCTTGAAATCGGTGAACCCGTAGCGCTCGACCGCGGCCTCGGCCTGCCGCGCGATGTCGGCCGGCGTGAGCGCCGCCTCGTTGCGCAGCCGGAACCACGCATCCACTGCGCGCGTCTCGTCGCGATACGGCAGGTCGGTGCGACGCCGCTCGCCGATGTAGAACAGGTACGCGAGCATCGGCACCGCGTCGCGCTGCTGGCCTTCGCCGAGCAGCGCCGCGACCGGCACGTCGAGATACTGGCCGAGCAGGTCGAGCAACGCGGCCTCGATCGCGGTGATCACGTTGTCGAGCCGCAGGTTGATCTCGTGCGGCTGGCGCAGCACCGCAGCCTCGCCAGCCGACGTCACTTCGTGCCGGATCGTGCGGCCCGCACCCGCGTCGGCACCGGACAGCGCCGCGCGCACCGCGTTGAGCGTCGCCTGGTAGCGCCCGATCGGCTGGCCGACCACGCGATCCGTCATGCGCTCGAGCGCGTGGCGGATGCCTTCGCCGCCCGGCACTTCGCCGACGCCCGTATGCCCGCTGCTGTCGTCGAGGATCACGAGGTTGCGCGTGAAATACGGCGCATGCGCGCCGCACAGGTTGAGCAGCATGCTGTCGCGGCCGGCGACGGGAATCACCTGCATGCGCGTGACGCGCGGCGTGCCGGCACGGCTGGGTTCGGACATCGGTTCGCTCCTGGTTCCGGTGGCGCGCGGGCCGCCGGACGCGCCGGCGCGGCCCGCGCCGTTCATTGAAGCTCGACGCGGCGGATCTCGCCGACGACGAACAGGTAGCAGATCACGGCGACGAGCGCGTGCGCGACGACATAGACGAGCGCGCCGTTGAACGAGCCGCTGCGGTCGACGATATAGCCGATCGCGATCGGCGTCGTGATGCTGGAGAGGTTGCCGCACGTGTTGAGCAGCGCGCCGCTCAGCCCCGCGATCTGGCGCGGCGCGGTGTCGGCGTTGACGGCCCAGCCGAGCGCGCCGAGCCCCTTGCCGAAGAACGACAGCGCCATGAACAGCACGACGAGCACGTGCGAATCGGTGTAGTTGCAGACGATCATCGACATCGACAGCAACATGCCGAACACGATCGGCACCTTGCGTGCGACCGACAGCGACCGGCCCTGCTTGAGCAGCGCGTCGGACACGACGCCGCCGAGTATCCCGCCGAGGAATCCGCACACGGCCGGGATCGACGCGACGAGCCCCGCGTTGAGGATCGACATCCCGCGCGCCTGCACGAGATAGACGGGGAACCACGTGATGAAGAAATAGGTGAGCGCGTTGATGCAGTACTGCGCGACGTACACGCCGATCAGCATCCGGTTCCTCAGCAGCGCCTTCACATGATGCATCGACGGGCCGCCGTCGCGTCCGCCGGTCGCCTGGTCGATGTTGACGAGCGCGCCGCCTTCGGCGAGGTAGTCGAGTTCCGCACGGTTGATGTTCGGGTGGTCCTTCGGGTCGTACATCGTGCGGTTCCACACCAGGACGAACGCGAAGCCGAGCACGCCCATCACCGCAAACACCGACTGCCAGCCGAACGCGTGCACGAGCCAGCCCATCAGCGGCGCGAACACGACGGTCGCCGCGTACTGCGCGGCGTTGAAGATCGCCGACGCGGTGCCGCGCTCGGCGGCCGGGAACCACGCGGACACGATCCGGCTGTTGGCCGGGAACGACGGCGCCTCGGCCGCGCCGACCAGGAAGCGCAGCCCGAACAGCAGCGCGAACGCGGCCGCGCCGCCGAAGAAGCCGATCGAGCCCTGCAGCAGCGTGAACAGCGACCAGAAGAAGATGCTGAACGCATAGACGATGCGCGACCCGTAGCGGTCGAGCAGCCAGCCGCCCGGCAGTTGCGCGACCACGTACGACCAGCCGAACGCGGAGAAGATGAAGCCGATCTGCACGTGGCTCAGGTGCAGCGCGCGGGCGAGGCTCGGGCCGGCGATCGCGATCGCCGCGCGATCCGCGTAGTTGATCGTCGTGACCGCGAACAGGACGGTCAGCACGAGCCAGCGCACGCGCGTGCGCCGGGCCGTTGCCGACGCGGACGCCGGCAGCGCGTGAAGCGGATTCATGACTTGTCTCCTCCGAAGGGCGGAAGGTGCCGTCGTGCGGCAGGGGCGTCGATGCGCGCGTTGTGTGCGTGGGTGCCGCCGGTTCGAGGCCGGGCACCGGACGCCGATGCAGGCAGGGCGTCCGGACCATTCTGTCATGTCGAAATTTGCGCTTTCATGCCAATTGCTGACTTGATCGATTCAGCATTTGAATCGATCGGCGAGTCGATCGGTCAGGCGTGCGCGTCGTCCGCGCCGGCACCGTGATGGCGCGCCACGTGTTGCGCGAGAAACTCGACGGCGGCGCGCACGCCGGGCAACTGGCCGCGCCGGTGCGGCATCAGCAGCGTTGTCGTGACGGTGCCCGCGCGCCAGCCGGGCAGCACGCGCACGAGCGCACCGGAGGCGAGCGCGGCGCCGGCGATCCAGTCGGGCAGGCAGGCGATGCCGAGGCCGGCTGTCGCAGCCTGCAGCAGCAGCGTCGATTCGTCGGCCTGCAGGCGGATGCGCGGCGCCACGTCGACGGTGTCGCCCCCGCGCTGCAGCCGCCACGGCTGCTGGCCCGGATGCAGCCCGTCATGCCGCGCGAGATCGGCAGGCTCGTCCGGGATGCCGGCACGCGCGAGATAGGCCGGCGACGCCACGGCGATGATCGGCGAGGCCGCGAGCGGCCGTTGCACGAGCGCGGAATCGGGCAGCGGCGCGAAATGGCTGCGCACCGCGATGTCGAAGCCTTCCTGCGCGATGTCGACGAGGCGGTCGCTCGCATGAATCTGCAGCAGCAGCTTCGGGTGCGCGATCGCCAGCGCCGGCAGGCACGGCGCGAGGATGTGCTGCGCGACCGGCACCGAGCTCGTGATCCGCACGATGCCGGCCGGCTCGGCGGCCTGCCGCAGCACCGCGTCGCGTGCGCTGTCGGCCTCGATCACGGCCGCACGCGCATGCTCGAAGAATTCGGTGCCGACCGGCGTGAGCCGGAAGCTGCGCGACGTGCGATGCACGAGCCGCGCGCCGAGCGTGCGCTCGAGCTCGGCCACGCGCTTGCTGACCGTCGATTTCGGCAGGTCGAGCCGGCGCGCCGCCGCCGACATGCTGCCGGCGTCGACTGCCTGCACGAACAGGTAGAGATCGTTCAGATTCACTTTCAACGTCCACATGAGGAAACGACGGGTTTCAATTTTAGCGGCTACTGCGTCATCGTTCGTCATGGGAGCATGATCGCTCGTTCAACTTATGCGGAATCCTCCGATGTCTCCCATCCTTCTCTACGGCATTCCCGCCGGCTGCTCGTTCGGCTCGATCGTCGCGCTCGAATGGATCGGCCGCCCGTACCGTCTGTCGCGCATCGCGATGCCGAGCGTCGCGACGAGCGACGCGTATCTCGCGCTGAACCCGGTCGCCGAAACGCCGGCATTCGTGACCGCGAATGGCGACGTGCTGACCGAAAGCCTCGCGATCCTCGGCCACATCGGCGCGCAGGCGCTCGACAACGGCCTCGCCTTTCGCCAGGGCAGCACGGATTTCGACCGGCTGAACCGGGTGCTGGCGTGGCTGAACACGACGTTCTTCAACGCGTTCGGCGCGCTCTGGTATGTGTATGAACACGACACCGAGGGCGCCGAGAAAGCGGCGCTGCAGGCGTACGGCCGCGGCAAGGTGCTGAAGGCGCACCGCCAGCTCGAAGCGATGCTCGAGCGCAGCGAAGGCCCGTGGCTGCTGGGCGCGCGGCGCACGCTGGCCGATGCCTACTTCTCCGGGATCGCACGCTGGGCCGACTATCACGCGGTGTTCGAACGCGATGCGTTCCCGCACATCGCCGCGCTGCGCGCACGGCTCGCCGACGATGCGGGCGTGGAGTTCGCGCACGCGATCGAGAAAGAGCTGCCACTGCCGGCGTCGCTGGCGTTCGAAGGGCATGTGTCGCTCGACGACGCGCTGGCAAGCGCACGTGACCTCGCGTTTCCGGCCCGGGTGCTCTGACCGGCGTCGTGGTCGCCCGACGGGGCGGAAGACGGCAACGACAATTTTTACCCGGATAATATTGACATCCAATTAATACCCGGATAAAAATAGCGTCATTCCGATTCCTGCCCACGGGCGACCACGATGACAACTTCTACGCTTTTTCCTTCATACACGGCCTTCGACGGCCACCGGCGGCTCGCGTCAGGCCCGCTCGCGACGGTCGCGCTCGCGGTCCGGCAGGCTGCCGGCGACGCGATGCCCGGCACGATCCTGATCTTCGACGATGCGACGGGCCGCTCGATCGACCTCGACCTGCGCGGCACGGCGGACGACATCCGCACGCGCTACGCGCCGCCGGGCGACGCGCCCGGGGCCGCCGGCGAGCCGGCCGGCGCGGGCGAACAGCGCGGCCGCGGCCGGCCGAAACTCGGTGTCGTGTCGCGCGAAGTCACGTTGCTGCCGCGTCACTGGGAATGGCTCGGCGCGCAGCCGGGCGGCGCGTCGGTTGCACTGCGCAAGCTCGTCGAGGACGCGCGGCGCACGCATGCGGCGGCCGACCGGCACCGCGATGCGCAAACCCGCGCCTACCACTTCATGTCGGCGATGGCGGGCGACTTGCCCGGTTTCGAGGAAGCGGCGCGGGCGCTGTATGCGAACGACGCGGCGCGGCTGGCCGAGCTGGTTGCCGGCTGGCCGGACGACGTGCGCGACCATGCGCTTGCCCTGGCGCGCGGCGACCTGCCGCCGTCTGCCGACGACTGCTGACGGAGCCCCGACGCAATGACCGTATTCGACCTGAACCGCGGCGCGCTCGCGCCGGTCGCCGACGAAACCGATGGCGTCGACCTGCGCGTGACCGGCGCCATTCCGCGCGAACTCGACGGCACGTTGCTGCGCAACGGCCCGAATCCGCCGGGTGGCCGCTTCGAAGGGAGCGACATGCTGTCGTGGTGGCCGGAAGCCGCGATGCTGCATGCGATCGCGTTCGACGACGGCCGCGCGACCGGCTACCGGAACCGCTGGGCGCGCACGCAGCGCTGGGCCGTCGTGCATGCGCCTGAGCAGGTGCCGCATCTGCCCGACACCAATCCGAACGTGAACGTGGTGCAGCATGCAGGCGAATTGCTCGCGCTGGCCGAGGGCGGGGCGCCGCTCGCGATCACCGCCGCGCTCGATACGCTCGGCGCGCCGGCGCGGCACGCGGGCTTCGGCGGCGGGATGACCGCGCATCCGAAGGTCGACCCGGTGACCGGCGAGCTGATCGCGTTCCGCGCGGACTGGCGCGCGCCGTGGCTGCGCTACGGCGTGGCGGATGCGCAGGGCGTGCAACGCGTCGACGTCGAGATCGGCCTGAGCGCGCCGTCGATGATGCACGACCTCGCGATCACCGAAACCCGCAGCCTGCTGCTCGACCTGAACGTCGGCTACGACTTCTCGCTGCTGAAACAGGGCCACCGGATGCCGCTGCGCTGGCACGACGACCGGCCGGCGCGCATCGGGGTGATCGCGCGCCACGGCGGCGACGTGCGCTGGTTCGACGTCGAGCCGTGCTTCATCCAGCACGTCGTGAACGCCTACGACTGCGACGCGTCGTGCATCGTGCTCGATGCGGTGCGCTATCCGTCGTTCCTGCGGCTCGACGCGCGCACGGGCCGCTTCGCCGACAACCCGGTCGGCGAGCTGTGGCGCTACGTGATCGACACGGCGAACGGGCTGATCGACGAAGGGCCGCTCGCCGACGGCGGTATCGAGCTGCCGCGCATCAACGAAAGCCGGACGGGGCGCCGCTACCGCTATCTGTATGCGGTCGAGCAGCCGAACAACGCGGAAATGCGCGGCGTGATGCGCTTCGATCACGTGCGCGGCACGACGATGCACTACGCGGTGCCGGCCGGCGACCAGAACGGCGAGCCGGTGTTCGTGCCGCGTCCGGGCGGCACCGACGAGGACGACGGCTGGCTGCTGGTGATGGTCTACCGTGCGGCGACCGATACGAGCGACGTCGTGATCCTCGATGCGCGCGCGATCGATGCGGGGCCGGTCGCGACCGTGCATCTGCCGCGTCGCGTGCCCGCCGGGTTCCACGGCGCGTGGGTGCCGCGCGCACGCTGAGTCGGGCTGGCCGGCTGGAGGCTTACGAGCCTTGCCGCGTCTTTTCCTGGATCTGGCGCCGGATGACTTCGCAGTAGTTGTCCCAGCTTTGACGGTCGTGGGCCAGATTCAGAAGGTCCAGTGCTCCGGACAGGTTGCCTTGGACCATCTGGTGCCTTGCCTCGTCGGCATAGAACACCGGGTTGCTACTACCCGCGTCGATTTTGGCCATTCGAAGTACGGAGGCTTCCGGGCCGCGCCCCAGTCTTTCGAGGGTATGGATCCGCATGGCGTCGGAGTAGTCGTCCGCGCACTGGCGATCGCCGGCAAGGTCCAGCAACCTCAATGCTTCAGGAGCGTTGTCGTGGTCGAGCTGATACTTGGCTTCGTCGTTATAGAACACGGGGTCGCGGGTGTCGCTGGCAATCGCCTGCTGACGCTGGCGCGACGCTTCGTGTGCGTTGCCGACGAGGCTCAGGCAATCGGCCCGGATGTGATCAACGTGCCCGTCAACCGCCTGCGGATGACGCTTCTGGTGCTCATCGAACCGGCGCAGAAAAGCTTCCGCGCCAGGTTTGCCGCGAGAGAGCAACGCTTTGCCGAGATTGGCCAGATAGGGCGGGAATCCGGGGTGCAGTTCCAGCGCCCGTTCGAAAGCCTGTAACGCTTCGTCGCATGCGTCGCCGCTGGTTACTCGCAGGCATTCTCCGAGAAAACGCAGCGCCTTGTGTTCGCGCGGGTGGATATTGACCAGCAGTTGCAGCACCTCCTGCTGACGGGCGATCGACTCCCCACCGTCACGCCGGCGATGATAAATGGCCCACAGTGCTTCATTGCTCCAGCCGATTTCCTTGCCGGTCAGATGGCCGATCCATTCCTCCATTGCGCCGAGCTCGTTGGCGCAGAGCAGGTGGTAAAAGGCTTCGTTGGCTCGCTGGAAGTTGATCTCTTCCCTCTGGCGGCCGATCTGGCGCTGCCAGCAGCGCGCGATCAATACATGCATATCGGCGACGGCCGGGTCGATGGCATCGGCGTAGTCGATGGCGAGCCCCGAGTCGCGCAGCCCCATTTGCGTCTGGCGCACCCAACTGGCGATGAAGCCGTGCAGGTAGTGATCCCTGTTGTTGTCGAGCGGAAGGAGACCGCGCCCACGCAGCTTTTGCCAGGCATCCTGGACACCGATGCCGTCTTCGAGTCCGTCGGCATGGTCCTGTGGAATCGCCCGGCGGTAAAGCGCAATGACTTTCAGCAGCTTGCGCTCGGCCGTTCCGAGGACCTCGTTGTGCAGGATCCCGAGCAGCCGTTCGTCGAGGCGGTCAATGAGCTCCTTGCGCAGATTCCGATAGACCTGCATGGGCGTGCTGCCCTGCTCTCTGGCGACAGTGGCGAGCAACTCGGCAGCCAGCGTATGGGCCGCGCCTCCATGCCCGCCACCCAGCCACTGGAAGAGGGCCTTGAGATCGGAGCCGGCATATGTCCAGTCGGCCTTCCGATCCGGCGGCGCACTGTTTGCAAGGAGTTCCGCGAGGCCGGCCTTGTCGAGCCCGGGAATTTCGAATGCGGGTGATTCGCTGCCGAAGCTCCCGTCGGCGGGCTTGTCGTTGAACTCGTAGACCCACTTCCAGTTCGGGAAGGCCGCGGACATTGCACGCAGCAGGACTCGAAGCTCCGGGTTGCACCATTGCGCGCCGCTCATCAGCAGGTGCGCGTCGTCGATCCAGACGAACGCTGGCTGGGCATTCGGGTATTGCCGTCTCAGCTCGGCGATCTGCTCCTCGAGCTTGCCGCTGGGCGGGGACGGATCTTCGCGCCGATTCTGCAGCACCCCCAGGAATCTGCGGAAAAACTCGCCGACCACGATCTGGCGGCTGCCGTGCACATCGACGAATTGCATGCCCTGGAATGGCGCGTGCCCGTGCAGTGCCTTGATCAGCGTGGTCTTGCCATTGCCGCTCAGGCCGTGCAGCACCAGGCCGGATTTGTCCTTGAGTCGGGCGACGAGCTGGCCAAGCAGTTTGTCGCGCCCGTACAGCGCTTCTCCGGCCGGACCTGCCGCTTGAGTTGGCGTGGCCGGCGATTGCGAACCGGTCCGGTCCGTGCCTGGCGGCGCGGCGACGAGGTCCGGCGTCAGTCGCACTGACGATTGGAATGGCCACTGCGCCGTCGGCGCATGTTTGGGGACGGGCTGGATCATCCAGCCGCGGTTGTAGCCGAACAGGTGAACCTTGCCTTTGCCGCTCCTCGGATCGAGGTGCACCAGATTGATGCCGAACTGGTCCGGCGTATCGGCGCCTACTGCGCCGGCCGCCAGTTGCGTACAGGCTTCGCTCGTGCGAACCCATGCGGTATGCGTGTGTCCATGCAGCAGGAAATGCAATCCGGTGCTGGCATTCGCATCGGCGTCGTGCTGTTCGGCCGAGTTCAGCCAGTCGAACGGATGATGAATGAGTCCGATCTTCAGGCCGGCGTCGCGCAGCCCTTCGGCCATATGGTTGAACTGCCACTTGCTGGCCAGCCAGATGTGACGATCGTCTTCGTCACCGGCACAGCTCCATGCCGAGTTGAAGCCCGCAATGCCGACACGATATCCGTTCACCTCGAGCGTATGGGCGTACAGATGGAGATCTTCGCGATGCAGTTCGGGGCGGTATTCCTTCACGAACGCACCGTAGTCCTTCAAGCGCTCCATCGCGGAGCGATGGTCCCGAGTGCGATCGGCGAAACGCTGATTGATCGCGTCGACATGAGCGAGCGGGTTGGTCTGCGCCATTTCGAAAAGGCGCGCTTGCTGATCACCCGATATTTCCCTACGGTTCACGTCATGATTGCCGGGCACGATGAACAGCCGATCCTTGGGGAGTTGGCAGCAGGCCAGCAAGTCGTCGAAAAATTGTGCCGCGTCCTTGTATTGCTCGCTGAGCGGGGCGCCGCTGGTTTCGCCGAAGGCGATGTCACCCGTGCAGAACACGAGGTGCGGTCGCGGCAATCCGTTGTCGAACTCGGCACGCAGGAAGTCCAGCAGTTCCCGGCGCGTCGCGTTATCCCTCCACGACGTTTTCGGATGAAAATGAATATCGGAAATGTGCAGCCAGATTAGATCGTTGTTATGTGGCATGACGACTTGCTTGTACGAGAATTGTTTGTGAAGCGCGCTTGATCGACAGCAGGCTTGCAGGTTGGCACCTGATCGAGTTCGATCACCCCGGCTCGCTATCTCGATATTTTGTCACTGCGCGCGCAGCGCGTCGACGATCTTCAGCCGCGCGGCGCGCATCGCCGGCAGGAACCCGCCGACGAGCCCCATCACGAGCGAGAACAGCAGCGTCTTCACGACGATCGCGGGCGTCAGCACGAAGCGGAACGACAGGTCCGCGAAGGTCTGGAAGTTGGTCGTCGAGAACGACGCGAACTGCATCAGCGACGCACACGCGAGCCCCGCGACGCCGCCGACGAAGCCGAGCAGCAGCGCTTCCAGCAGGAACGCGGCGAGCACACTGGTGCGCTTGAAGCCGAGCGCGCGCAGCGTGCCGATCTCGGCCACGCGGTTCGCGACCGACGCGTACATCGTGATCATCGCGCCGATCATCGCGGCGATCGAGAAGATCGTCGACAGCGTGATGCCGAGGATGTTGATGAAGGTCGACAGCGCCTTCGACTGGTCGCCGTAGAAGGTCTGCTCGCGTTTCGCCTCGTCGGTCAGCCGCGGGTCGACGTCGATGTCGGCCTTGAAGCGCGCGAAGCCGTCGGCGCTCGGGATGCGCAGCACCATCGACGAATAGCTGGTGCGCCGGAACGACTGCATCAGCTGGTCGACGTCGCCCCAGATTTCCGAATCGAAGCCGCTGCCGCCCGCGTCGAAGATGCCGACGACGGTCCAGTCGCGCTGCGCGAAATGCAGGCTGTCGCCGAGCTGCGTACCGCTGAAGCCTTTCGCGATCGCGCTGCCGACGATGATCTCCGACGAGCCCGGCGCGAACATCCGGCCGGCCACGAGCTTCACGTGCGGACGCAGCGCGAGCCCGGACTGCGACACGCCGCGGATCACGACGTTCGACGGTTTGCCGGTCGAGGTCTTCACGAGCGAGATCAGCACGACGGCTTCCTTCGACACGAGCGGCCGGCCGTCGGGCCCGAGCGCGACGGCCGGGTGCATCTCGAGCGCGTTGGCCTGCTGGTGGTCGATCGAACTCTGGATCTCGGTCTCGGCGCCCTTGCGGATCACCACCGCGTTGTCGGGTTCGCCGGTCGACACGAGCGTCTGCGTGAGGCCCGCGTCGAGCATCTGCACGGTCGCGAACACGAAGATCACGAGCGCCATCCCGCCGGCGGTCAGCGCGGTGGTGAGCCGCCGGGTCCACAGGTTGCGCGCGATGTAGTTGAGCGGGATCGCCATGTGCAAACCTAACCGATTGCCCTGAGGCCTTCGACCACGCGCACGCGCGCTGCCTGCCACGCCGGCACGATCGCGGCCGCGAGGCCGACCGCGACCGAGCATGCGGCCTGCAGCGCGACCGTCTCCGTCGACACCTTGAACACCGGGAAGATGCCGCCGGCCGCCTGCTTGAACAGGCTCGCGGCGGGCGGCGTCGCGAGGATCCCGAGCCCGCCGCCGGCCACCGCGATCAGGACCGATTCGCCGAACACGATCAGCGCGAGGAAGCCGGGGCCGAAGCCGAGCGCCTTCAGCGTCGCGTATTCGGCCGTGCGCTCGCGCGCGCTCATCGCCATCGCGTTGGCCATCACGGCCATGATGATCAGGATCACCACGTACGACACGAGACGGATCGCCGCGATGATCTGGTTCGACATCGCGACGAAGCCGAGCTGGAACGCCTGCTCGGTCTCGGTCAGCGTCTCGGCGAGCGAGTTCTTGAACACCGCGTCGACGTTGCGCGCGATCGACGCGCCGTCGTCGGGGTTCGCGACGCCGAGCACGAATACCCCGACCTGGTCGGCCTGCTTCGGCGTGCGCTGGCGCACCGTCTCGTTCAGATAGTCCCAGTGGAACACCAGCTGGCGCGTGATCGTCGAGTCGTCGCGGCCGTCGAAGATCCCGCGCACGACGAAATCCCAGGTGCCCGGATAGATCGTGCCCTTCAGCGGGATCACGTCGCCGATCTTGAAGCCGAATTGCGTCGCAAGCTGGCGCCCGACCAGGCAGCCGCGCCGGTCGCGGTTGTAATCGGCGCGCTGCTGATCCGGGACGATGTATTCCGGGTACAGGTCGAGATAGTTGTCCGATACCGCGAAGCTCGCGAAGAAGTTCTTCGGGTCGCGGTAGATGCCGCCGAACCAGTTCGAGCGGACCACGGCCGTCACGCCTTCGACGCCGCGGATCCGGTTCTCGTAGCTGACGGGCAGCGGAAACACGAGCGAGATCGCGTTGCGCGTGACGAGCCGCCCGCTGGACGCGGCGGCCGCGCCCGCGTACCACGCGTCGACCACGGTGTGCAGCAGCCCGAACGCGAGCACGGCGATGGTCAGCCCGAGCACGGTCAGCAGCGTGCGCAGCCGGTGCCGCAGCGCGTTGCGCGCGATCAGCTTCAGCACGTACATCGCGCGCGCTCCCGCCGCCGGTCAGCCGGCGTGCCCATCGATCAGCTCCCCTTTTTCCAGATGCACGAGCGACTGCGCGGCGCCGGCCGCGTGCGCGTCGTGGGTCACCATGATGATCGTCTTGCCGAGCTCGGCGTTCATCCGCTGCAGCATTGCGAGCACATCGGTGGCCGACGCGCGGTCGAGGTCGCCGGTCGGCTCGTCGGCGACGATCAGCACGGGATCGGTGATCAGCGCGCGTGCGATCGCGACGCGCTGCTGCTGGCCGCCCGACAGCTCGGACGGGTAATGGCTGGTCCGGTCGCCGAGGTTCACCATGTCGAGCACGAGTTCGACGCGCTCGCGCCGCTCGCGGCGCGACAGGTGCGTGAGCATCAGCGGCAGCTCGACGTTCTCGAACGCGGTGAGCACCGGCATCAGGTTGTAGAACTGGAAGATGAAGCCGACGTTCGCCGCGCGCCATTCGGCCAGTTGCGCCTCCGCGAGCAGCGAGATGTCGAGCCCGCCCACGCGCAGCTCGCCGCTGTCGGGCCGGTCGATGCCGGCCACGAGGTTCAGCAGCGTGCTCTTGCCGGAGCCGGAAGGCCCCATCAGCGCGACGAAGTCGCCTTCGCCGATGTCGAGCGTGATGTCGGTCAGCACGGGCACGATCTGGTTGCCGCGCCGGTACGACTTCGCGACGTGGCTGAGCTCGACGAGGGGCGGCGATGCGTCGTTCACGCGCGCGCTACTTCTTCGCGACGGTCACTTTCGCGCCGTCCTTCAGCTTCACGCCTGGCGCGAGCACGACCGTGTCGCCGGGTTTCACGCCGCGGATCGCCACCAGTTCGCCGATCCGCATGCCGCGCATCACGGCCACCGCGTGCACGGCGTCGTCCTTCACGACGAACACGACCGGCCGGCCGTCGCGCTCGACCACCGCGCTCGCCTGCACGGCCGTCACGGGCTGCCGGTCCTGCGCCGACACGGGTTTCGACAGGAACGCGATCTTCGCGCTCATGTCGGGCAGCACGCGCTCGTCGCGGTCGACGAAGCGGATCTTCACGAGCACGGTGGCCTTCGACCGGTCGACGGTCGGCACGATGCGCGACACGCGGCCCGCGAAGCGCATGTCGGGCAGCGCGTCGAGCTGGATCTCGCACGGCTGCTCGGCGCGGATCTTCGCGATGTTCGATTCGGCGACGTCGGCCTCGACTTCGAGCGTGTCCATGTCGGCGATCGTCACGACGGCGCCCTTGCTGTCCGACGCGGACGAGAACGGCGTGATGTTGTCGCCGACGTTTGCGTGCTTCGCGAGCACGATGCCGTCGAACGGCGCGCGGATCACCGTCTGGTCGACGGCGACCTGCGCTGCCTGCGCGTTCGCTTCGGCCGACGCGATCGCGGCCTGGTCGCTGCTGAGCGTCGCGCGCGCCTTGTTCACGCGGGCCGTGTCGGTGTCGAGCTGCGCGGCCGGCACGGCGCCGCGCGGCGCGAGCGCGGACGTGCGGCGCAATGCAATCTCGGCGTCCTTCAGCTCGGCCTGTTCGACGCCGAGGTTCGCGCGGGCAACCTTCACCTGCGCGAGCGCCTGCGACAGCGATGCCTCGACGTCGCGGCTTTCGAGGCGCGCGATGATGTCGTCCTTCTTCACGCGCGTGCCTTCGAGCACGCCGAGCCATTCGACGCGCCCCTGGCCCTTCGACGCGACCGCGGCCTTGCGCTGCGGCACGACGTAGCCGGTCGCATTGAGCTGCGTGTCGTTCTGGTACGGGTAGGCGGACGTGACGGACGTGGTTTCGACGGCCGGCCGGCCGGTGAGCGCGAGGCCGGCGACGATCGCGACGACGAGGATCGCGGCGGCCGCCGCATAGCGGACCCACCGGCGCCGGCGGGGCACCGGTGCGATCGGACGCCGGTCGATTTTCAGTTTGTCCAGATTGTGATCGGGCAATTTGAGCGCCTCGAGACGGCGGCGGTCTGGCGACCGGCCGCGATCCGGTTTCCCGGGAAGGGACGGATGGTCGCCAGTATAAGCGTCGCCCCGACGGCGCGCGAGCCGGTTTGCGGCGCCATGCGGCGGCAGTCTGGCCGGGGCGCCGGCGCAGGACGAAGTGCTCGCCCCCGGGGAAACCCGAGGGCGCAAGCAACGTGTCAACTGGCCGCGAAGTCGGCGCGTTATGGAACCAGTGCGTCAGGTTTTGTCGCGACGGAACGGCGAAAGCCGGCCTCGCGGCCTGGGGCTCCGATGCGAATGCCTCGCATCTTTACTTACCGGTACGTTTGATTTTTTCTCCGCTAAAGGAAGAACAATGAAGAAGACGCTCGCTTCGATCATCGCCGCAGCATTCGCACTCGCATCGGTTTCGGCATTCGCACAGGCGTCCGCGCCGGCAGCCGACACGTCGGCAGCAGCTCCGGCACCGGCCAAGAAGGATCACAGCAAGCCGAAGCACACGCTGAAGCACCACGGTTCGGCCAAGGGCAAGGCGAAGGCTGCCGCCGCTTCGGCAGCCGGCACGAACGACGCAGGCGCAGCAAACTAAGCGCTTCGCACCGGGCCGGCACTGCCGGCCACGCGTCGCGGAACCCCGCATGTTTCGGCATGCGGGGTTTTGTTTTTTCAGGCGTCGCGTTCGCCGGGCGGCGGCGGTGGTGCTAGCTGCGTCGGCCGCATCGCGTCGACCACCGCGCGCATGCGCCGCCAGTGCGAGCCTTCCCAGAACACGCGCCGGCACACGTCGCATGCGGCGAAGCGCCGGTGCCGCTGCATGATGCCTGCCGGCACGCGCGGCGCGGCGGCCGCCGCGTCGAGCGGATGCAGCGGCGCATTGCAGCGCAGGCAGAGCCGGAACGGCCGCATGTGCGGCGCGAGATCGAGCCGGTCGAACAGTTCGCGCAACTGGTCGGCCGGCTGCAGCGCATGCAGGTAGCAGCCGCGCACGACTGCGCGCCGCTTGAGCAGTTCGCGGTCGCGCGTCAGCACGATCCGGCCCTCCCGCTCGGCCAGCGCCGCGAGTTCGTCGTCGCGATAATGGTTGTCGTAGCAGGTATCGAAGCCGGCAAGGCGCAGCAATTGCGCGAGGCCACCAAGATGCGCGTCGGCGACGAAGCGCCACCGCGCCGGTTGCGGCGCGGCTGCGCCGTTCGCCGCCGGCTGAGAGCGCTCCGGAAACGCTTCGACGCGGTCGCCGTCGCCGAGCGGCCGGTCGAGTGCGGCCGGCGCGTCGTTCACGCAAAGCCGGCCGATTTCGGTATGCGGGACCCCGAGCGCCTCGATCGCATGCTTCACCGTCGCGTCGCGCGCACACGCGTGCCCGAACGCGCGGTCACGCTGCGCGCGCGGGAGAAAGGCGTTCAGTTCGCCGTGAAAGCGGAAGGTCGCGGTCGCCATCCGTCCAGTATCGCACCGCGCCCGGCCGGCGGCAGGCGCTGCAGGCGGCCGTCATCTGTG
The DNA here is from genome assembly GCF_057439935.1 of Burkholderia cepacia complex sp. TUM26381. NCBI lineage: Bacteria > Pseudomonadati > Pseudomonadota > Betaproteobacteria > Burkholderiales > Burkholderiaceae > Burkholderia > Burkholderia cepacia complex sp. TUM26381. The sequence continues at coordinate 270,730 of NZ_CM172006.1, forward strand.
GTTAACTCGCGGCTTCACGGAGCGAAGGAGCAGGCAATGGATCTCGGGTTTATCGGGCTGGGCGAAATGGGGCAGGCGATCGCAACGAACTTGCTGAAGGCGGGCCACTCGGTGCGGGTCTGGAACCGCTCGCGCGAGCGTGCCGAGCCGCTCGCGGCGTTCGGCGCGCAGATCGTCGACACGCCGGCCGATGCGTTTCGCGGTGACGCGGTGTTTTCGATGCTCGGCGACGACGCTGCCGCGCGCGCCGTGTTCGACGATGCGCTGCTCGCGCAGGCGCCGCGCGGGCTGATTCACGTGAACATGGCGACGGTGTCGGTCGCGCTCGCCGAATCGCTCGCGCACGCGCATGCGTCGCGCGGCATCGACTATGTCGCCGCGCCGGTGATGGGGCGGCCCGACGTGGCGGCCGCCGCGCGCCTGACGATCATGGCGGGCGGCCCGGCCGAGGCGATCGACCGCGTGCAGCCGCTGTTCGACGCGATCGGCCAGAAGACCTGGCGGTTCGGTTCGCTGCCGCAGCACGCGAACGTTGCGAAGATCGCCGCGAACTTCACGCTCGCGTCGGCAATCGAGACGCTCGGCGAGGCGTCGGCGCTGCTGGGTGCGCACGGCGTCGCGATGCGCGACTTCCTCGACGTGATCACCAACAGCGTGTTTCCGGGGCCCGTCTACGAAGGCTACGGCTCGATGATCGCCGAGCGCCGCTACGAGCCCGCGCGCTTCAAGGCGCGGCTCGGGCTGAAGGACGTCCGGCTCGCGCTGGAAGCCGGCGACGCGACGTCGGTGCCGCTGCCGGTGGCGAGCGTCGTGCGCGACAGCCTGCTCGATGCGCTCGCGCACGGCGGCGGCGACCAGGATTTCGCGGTGCTCGGCGAGGTGGCGCTGCGCCGCGCCGGCCGCTGACGCGCGACAGAAGCGCCGCGCTCACGGCATAATCGGCATTTGGTTTTCCCGACATTCAGGCAGAGGTGGTCATGAACTTGCATACGTGGTGGCTTTTCGTGGCGACGGTGTTCGTCGTATCGGCGATTCCGGGCCCGAACATGCTGCTCGTGATGACGCACGGCGCGCGGCACGGGTTGCGGCGCTCGTCGTCGACGATGGCCGGCTGCCTGACCGCGATGGTGCTGATGCTGTCGGTGTCGGCGGCAGGCCTCGGCGCGGTGCTCGAAGCGTGGCCGGCGATGTTCAACACGCTGCGCTTCGCGGGTGCGGCCTATCTGGTCTACCTCGGCGTGAAGGCGTGGCGCTCGGGTGCCGACGAGGTCCCGGCGGGCGACGCCGAGCCGGCGGCACGCCAGGCGGCCGCCACGTCGCGCTGGGCGCTGTACCGCAACGGCTTCCTGGTGTCGGGCAGCAACCCGAAGGCGATCCTGTTCGCGGCCGCGCTGCTGCCGCAGTTCATCAACGCGGCCGAGCCGACGCTGCCGCAGTTCGGCATCCTCGTCGTCACGTTCGCGGTGATCGAGGTGAGCTGGTATCTCGTCTACGCGTCGTTCGGCACGCGCATTGGCGCAACGCTGAAGAGCCAGAGCGTCGCAAAGGTCTTCAACCGGCTGACGGGCGGGCTGTTCGTTGGCTTCGGCGCGATGATGGCGCTGGTCCGTCACTGATTTCACGCTGACTCCGGCGCGCCGAACGCCCCGTCCCTCGCAAGCGGGCGGGGCGTTCGGTTTTGGGCGGCCGCTTCACGACGCGGCCGCTTACGCCCGCGGGCGCGTCAACGCCGCGGCGCCGATCCGGCGTCCGGCCGCCACCCCGAACACGGCGGCCGCACCTGCGAATGCGAAGCCGACGCCGCACACCGCACCCCATCCGCCCCATGCCCATGCGCTGCCCGCGAGCACCGCGCCGAGCGCGCCACCGACGAAGAACAGTCCGACGAACAGCCCGTTCAGGCGGCCGCGCGCGGCCGGGTTCAGCAAGTTGATCTCGCGGCGGCCGATCGTCTGGTCGACGATGACGCCCGCATCGAGCAGCGCTGCGCCGCCGGCCAGCAGCGCGAGCGCGACACCGCGATGCGCGTGCGCGTCGAAGCCGAACCAGCCGGCACCGGCGATGCCGAGCACGACGAGCGCGGCGAGCATCGTGCCGTGCGCGATCCGCTGCGCGGCCGGGCCGTGGCCACGGTCGCCGGCGCGGCCGGCGAGCGGCGTGACGATTGCGCCGCTGGCGCCGGCGAAGGCGAACAGCGCGATGCCGTGCAGGTCGAGCCCGAACGGCGGTTGCGCGAGCCGCAGCCCGACGGCGGTCCAGAACGCACTGAACGCAGCCATCGCGAGCGCGGCCGACAGCGCATGCCGGCGCAGCACCGGCTCGTCGGAGATCAGGCGCCCCATTGACGCGAGCAGCGCGCGGTAGCCGGCCGTGATCGACGGCGTACGCGACGGCAGGCGCAGCGCGAGGACGACGGCAATCGCCGTGTTCGCGACCGCGGCCAGCAGGTAGAACGCCCGCCAGCCGGCCGAGCCCGCGATCAGGCTCGCGAGCGGCCGCGACAGCAGGATGCCGAGCATCAGCCCGCTCATCACGTTGCCGACCGCGCGGCCGCGCTGCGCTTCGGGGGCCATCGACGCGGCCATCGGCACGAGCATCTGGATCACGCTCGACGCGGCGCCGGCGGCCAGCGTCGCCAGCAGGAATACGGTGCCGGATCGCGTGAACGCGGGCAGCGCGAGCGCGGCCGCACATGCGGCGAGCGTCGCGACGATCAGGCGGCGGTTCTCGAGCAGGTCGACCAGCGGCACGAGCAATACGAGCCCGGCGGCGTAGCCGAGCTGCGGCAGCATCGCGATGAGGCCGGCGAGACCGGGCGGCAGGTGCAGGTCCGCGCTGATCGGGCCCGTCAGCGGTTGCGCGGCGAACAGGTCCATCACGATCACGCCGACCGTCGCGGCGAAGAACAGCGTCATCCCGGCGCTCAGCGCGGGCGGCGCGGCGACAGGCGCGGGAACGGAGGCGGGGCAACGGTTGGCAGGGCAGTTCATCGGAAGCCTGGGAGACGGGTCGAAGGAATCCCCATCGTAGGTGCCCGATGTTTATGCGACAATTGAAATATGTCTAACATGATTATGCGAGTTTGTTTTGAATACGCGTGATCTCCTGGCGTTCGTCGCGGTGGTCGACAGCGGGTCGATGGTCGCGGCGGCCACGAAGCTCCACCTGACGCAGCCGGGCCTGACGCGGCGCGTGCAGAACCTCGAAACGTTGCTCGGCGTGCCGCTGCTCGAACGGCAAAGCAAGCCGCTGAAGCCGACCGCCGCCGGGCGCGACGTCTACACGCTTGCGCGCAACGTGCTGGGCGCGGTCGACGAACTGATGGCGGCGGGCGCGCCGGACAGCGAGCCGTCCGGCGAGCTGCGCATCGGCGTCCCGCCGTTCCTGTCCGAGCTGGCGCTCGAGCGGCCGATCGACCGGCTGCGCGACGCGTTCCCGCGCCTCACGCTGCGCGTGACGGCCGGCTGGTCGCCGGCACTGATGCAGGGCATCGAGCGCGGCGCGCTCGACGTCGCGGCCGTGATGGTGCCGGCCAGTTCGGTGCTGCCCGACGCGTTCACCGCGACGCTGCTCGCCACGCAGCCGACGGTGCTCGTCGCCGCGCGCGATTTCCCGCTGCCGGACGGTCCGCTGTCGCTCGACATGCTGTCGGGCTTTCCGTGGGTGCTGAGCCAGGACGGCTGCGGGATGCGTTCGGCGCTGAGCCGTGCGCTCGGCGCGGCCGGGCTGCCGTTCGACGTCGCGGTCGAGGCGTTCGGCTCGGAGTTGCAGTTGTCGCTGGTCGCGCGCGGCGCCGGCATCGGCATCGCCGCGCCGAATGCGCTGGCGCGCAGCGCGCATCGCGAGGCACTGCGGGTGGTGGAAACGGCCGGGCTGGAAACGCGGATCAACGTGTGGATCGTGCACGGCACGTTGCCGGGCCGGCTGGTGCGGCCCGTCGCGCTGCTGCGCGACGCGCTGGGTGAGGTGCTCGAGCGGGAGAACGGAAGGGGTCAGATGCGGTAATGGCGAACTAGAGGCAGCATTCGAGGGAAAATCCTTATTTTCTCTACGGAAATGTTGCATTGCGGAAACCGATTCGCTATAGTTGCACCTGTCTCCTCCATGTCTCCTCTGATATGGATTCAGCCCGCCTCTTAGGCGGGCTTTTTTTTGCCTGCGATTTTGTCGTGGCTGTCCATTCGCCTGCGCTCGCCGGCGTCAGAACTTGTACGTCATCCCGACGTAGCTGATGATCGGGTCCGCCTTCAGGTCCGATTTCGACTCGGCGAGCACCGAACCGTCGGCCGCCTTGATCGTTACCGTCGACGTCGTCTTCAGCGGAATGTAGGTCACCGACGCAACCAGCCCGAAGTGCTCCGTCATGTTGTACTGCAGGCCCGCGTTGAACACCGGCTGCCATGACGACGACGCCTTCGCCTCCACCGATGTCGTACCCGGCTTGCCCGCGCCCGCCGCGAGGATCGCGCCGAGGTTGTCCTGCGTCTGCTTGATGAAGTTCGTGTTGAGCTGCAGGTCGCTGAACCAGTTGTACGACACGCCGAGACCGAGGAACGGCCGGAACTTCGCGGTGGCCTGCCCGAAGTAGTACTGCAGGATCACCGCGGGGCTCCACTGCCGCACGCTCTTCACGATTGGGTTGACCGACCCCAGCCCGATGTTCTGCGTGCCGAGCGCGCCGGCAGGGCCTGGCGGCTTGATCGTGCCCTGGCCCGACACCTTGAACACCGGCGGCACGCCGGCCACCGACGTGACCGCGATGTGGTCGGTCAGGAAGTGGCTGACCGTCAGGCCGACGGTATCGGCGCCGCTCGTGCGCAGCCCGGTGCCCGGCGACGTGAATGACGGCGGCAGCCGCAGCGGCGTGTTGATCGGCGTCGGCGCGACGTTGGTCGTCATCGGCGTGCTGCTCTGCTGCGGCATCACGTGAAACCAGCCGAGCGTGACGACGTTGCTGCCGGCGCTCTGTGCGTGCGCCGCGAGCGGCGCCAGCACGGCGGCGCCGGCCGCCGCGCAGAGAAGGGTTTTCTTCATCACGGCTTTCCCCTCCGCTTACTGGACGAATGCGCCGATCGTGAAATACGGCGTCGATCCCGCGTTGTCGAGGAAACCGAACACGCCACCCGTGAAGATGAACTTGCCGGTCGGCGACGTGCTGCCCGAACCCGTGTGGATCGTCGTGACCACGCCCGGCACCTTCTGCGTGTAGTCGAGGTCGAGCGCGGTCGCGAGCGATGCCTGCGACGGCTGGAACGGATCGAGCAGCGTGGCCTGGTTGTTGATCAGCGCGGTGGTCCGGTAATTGAACTGGCTGTCGACGCCCACGTACTCGCCGTTCTGCGAACCGGCCGCGATGGCCGTCTGCGGCGCGAGGATCGAGATGCTCGATTCGTCGTCGGCGGTGAGGCCCGGCACGCCGTTGCTGTCGGGCGTCGGGTTCGGGTTCGCGACACCCGTGCGCACGAGGATCGGCACGAGCTGGTTGCGCAGCTTGCCGACGATCATGAAGCCCTTGCCCTGCGGCGTCGCCGACAGCGTCGGCTTCAGCTGGCTCGTGTAGTTGTTCGACTGGAACGCGCCGCTGCCGTCCGCGGACTGCGCGAAGTTCGAGCCCTGCTGCGTGCACGCGCCGCCGGCGAACTGGCCGGTCGAGTCGCACTTGGTCCACGAGCCGTCCGCGTTGATCGTCACCTTCGCGTCGATCGACGCCGGTGCGAAGTTCTGCGACGGCACTTCGCCGAAGCCGACATGGCTGTACGTACCCGCGACCTTCGTGATGTCGGTTTCGATCGACGAGAAGCCGATGAACGGGTAATACGGGAATTTCGTGTCGGGCACCGCGGCCTGGCCGAGCACGCCGTTGAACTGGATTTCCTTGCCGGGGATCGTGCCGCCCGCGACACCTTCGCCGACGAAGATCCGCGCCGGACGCGACGGATCGAGACTCGCGCCGTTCAGCCGGAATGCGCACTGGTTCAGCTTGTTGGTCGGCAGCAGCGTTTCCTGCGTGAGCGTGCCGCTGTCGACGGTGCCCGCGCGGGTCGGCGTGACGGTGCCGGTCGTGCGCGGCACGGCCGATTCCACGTACGTCACCTGCCAGGTCATCTTGGTCGTGTCGAGCTGCACCTTCGCGAGTTCGCCGCTGCCCGCACCGCCCGTAAACACGGTGCTGTAGTCGAGCGAGGCGGGACAGAGCCGGTCTTCGACGAGCGGAGGTGGGTTGTCGCTGCCGCCGCCGCAAGCGGAAAGAAGGGGGGCGGCAAGGGCCGCCGCCAGAATGAGGTTGCGCTTCATGTTGCTCCTCCAGATTTGTCTTGTGCGGCGGCCAGCTCCCTGTCGGCCGCTTCTGTTCGTTGTGCTCGTGCTGCCCGCGCCGTGCCGGACGCCGTCGTTTCGAGCCTTCCCTGCATGCCGCGGCGGCGCATCGTTCGCCGCCGCGTCCTCGACCGTTACTTGCTGATCTGTGCGCCCACGCCGAAGTACGGTGTCGACGAAGTCGTCGAGTTCGCCGACGTCGACGTGACGCCGCCGTTCACCGTGCCCTGGATCAGCGCCGCATAAAGCCCGCCCGTCGCGATCACTACGCCCGATGCCGCCGTGCCGCTCTTCGGTATCGTCGTCGCGTTCAGCAGGCCCGGCGTCGTCTGGCCGTAGTCGAGCGTGAAGCCGTCTTCCTCGGCCTGCGTGGTCGGGTTGATGAACGACGCGTTGCTGCCGCGGATCAGCGCAGCCGTGTACTTGAAGTTCGAGTCCGCGCCCGCGTAGCCGCCGTCGACCGCACCCGACTGGATCGCCGTCGCCGCGCCGAGCACCGCGATGCCCGATTCGTCGTCGACCTTTGCGTCGGCATGCAGCGGCGCCGTGCCGAGGTTCACGTCGCCCGTGCGCACGATCACCGGCACCGTCGCGCCGTTGAGCTGGCCGATCACCATGTGCGCGGTCGCCGACTTGCCGGTCGTGCCGATGAGCGGCAGCGACGTCTGCGGCAGGATCTGCGGTGCCTGCGTGCTGTTGAGATAGCCGCCCGCGGCATTCACCGTCCACGGATTGCCGGTCGTCTGGCAGCTGCCGGAGGTCGACGTGCACGCACCGTTCGCGTCGAACGTCTCGCTCGAGTTGACGCCCTTCGTCGCATAGTTGCCCGACGGCACGAGGTGATAGAGCAGCGCGTTGTACGTGCCCGGCAGCTTCGTGAGGTCGGTCGTCGTGTTCGCGAAGCCGAGGAACGGGTAGAAATCGAAGTGGCGGTTCGGTACCTGACCGACGTTCTTGTACAGCGTGACCGGGCCGAGGGCGATCGTCAGTCCATCGAACTGAACCGTCGCGCCGGGAATGCCGCCGCCCGCGACGCCCATGCCGACCAGCAGCATCGGCGGGTTCGCCGGGTTGAAGTCGGCGGCGGTCGAATACGTCGAGCCGTTCGGCGCGGTACCCGTGCCCGGCGTGAGCACGAACGCGCAGCGCGTCTGTTCGGCGGTCGGCAGCGTGCCGGTCGGCGGATGCATGACCTTGCCGGCGATCGTCGTGCCGACGCGGCTCGGCGTGACCGTGCCGGTCGCGAGCGGAATCGGAGATTCGAGCCACTTGAGCGTGTACGTCATCGCGACCGCGTCGATGTTGACGCTGACGATCTCGCCGCTACCTGCGCCGCCGAGATACGTGCTCTTCACGATGTCGGCATCGGCCGGGCACAGCGCGCCGTTGACGGGCTGCGACGGCGGCGGCCCTTGCGTGCCGCAACTCGATCCGGAACATTGGGGCGCATTGATCGGCGCGGGTGCGCCGCCGTCCCCTCCACCACATGCAACCAGGAAAGGGGCAATGGCAAAGGCCGTTGCCACCCCCTTCGATAAGGCGTGCGACATGCCGCTGTCTCCAATCGTTTAATTGTGCGAGCTAATGTCGCCGCCTTGATTTTTGCTGTCAATTGATGAACCCGTCTAAAAAAGGCGATTGAAACGGGAATCGTGTTTTGAATCCTTGCCGGATAAGGCATTCGGTAAGAATTTAAACGTACGGCAGGCGGCCGGAAGCTGCCGGAGTGGGGGATGTGCGACGCCCGGCACGCTCTCGGAGCGCCTTCCTGCGTATAACGGCAGCGTTTAAAGCGACGGTATCCGGTTTATCCCTATTCGGGATTCACTGGATAAAGGAGGGGTGGGATTAATTCACTGGTAATCGCGCAATGGAAAGCTTGTAAATAATTGTAAATGCGCGATGCGGCCTTTTTTATATATTGCCTGATACGGGTAAATAAAAAGCCGGCCAGTGGCCGGCTTTGCATTGCATGCGATGCTGAATCAGCGTTTGAGACCTGCATCCTCGGCCGCGCCGATGCTCAGGTTCATGCACTGGATCGCGGCGCCCGATGCACCCTTGCCGAGGTTGTCGAGGCGCGCGACCGTGACGAAGCGCTCGGCGTTGCCGAACACGAACAGGTCGACACGGTTCGTATCGTTGTTCGCCTGCACGTCGAAAAAGCCGCCGTCGAGGTTCGCGTCCGCGTCGAACGGGGCGACGCGCACGAAGGCTTCGTCCGCGTAGTACTCGGCGAACACGCGCTGCACGTCCTGCGGCGTTGCGCGCTTCGCGAGCTGCTCGGGCGAGAAGTAGGTCGTCACCGCGAGCCCCTTCAGGAACGGGCCGACGATCGGCGTGAAGATCGGTGCGTTCGCGAGGCCCGTGTGTGCGGCCATTTCCGGCAGGTGCTTGTGCGTGAGGCCGAGCGCATACGGACGCGGGCTCGCGAGCTTGCCGCCCGGCGCCGCATTCTCGTAGTCGGCGATCATTGACTTGCCGCCGCCGCTGTAGCCGGTGATCGAGTAGCTGTGCGCGGCGAACGTCGGCGCGACGATGCCGGCATCGACGAGCGGGCGCATCGCGAGCACGAACGCCGATGCGTGGCAGCCCGGCACCGCGATGCGCTTCGACGTACGAATCTTCTCGCGTTGTGCGCGGGTCAGCTCCGGCAGGCCGTAGGCCCAGTCGGCGCTCGTGCGGAACGCGGTGCTCGCGTCGATCAGGATCGTGTTCGGGTTCTCGACGAGCGAGGCGGATTCGCGCGACGCGACATCCGGCAGGCACAGGAACGTGACGTCCGACGCGTTGATCAGGCGGCGGCGCTCTTCGACGTCCTTGCGCTTCGCTTCATCGATGCGCAGGATCTCGATGTCGCTGCGTGCCGACAGGTATTCGAAGATCTTGAGGCCGGTCGTGCCTTCCTGGCCGTCGACAAAAACTTTGGTGCTCATTTCGCTCTCACTGAATGAAACGCGGGCCCGCGCCCGGAAACCGCCATTTTAAGACGTCATCCGGCGGGCCTGCACCGCGCGCGGCGAAAAAAAGGACGGCCGGCGGGCCATCTTGTGTCCCTTTGACGCCCGCCGGTGCGAGCGCGCGGGCGCAGGGGCGGGCTCAGCGGGCGCCTGCGTCCCAGCGTGCGGCTGCTTCGGCCACGCGCCGGCCGAACGCCTTGCCGGTCTCGAGGTCGCCCGGCAGCGGGCCTTCGTCGGGCGTCGCATCGGCCGGCGATTGCGCGAGCAGGCCCGTGGAGCCGCCGAGGTAGTTGATGTCGTTGCGCGTGGCCGCCTTCGAGTTGGCCGGCATCAGGCTCGTGCCGACCCACACCATCCCATGCTGCATCGCGAGCGTGACGAAATATTGAATCGTCGAGAACTTGTCGCCGTTCATCGTCGCGGAGTTCGTGAAGCCCGCGGCGATCTTGTCCTTCCACTTCTGCGTGAACCACGCTTTCGACGTGGCATCGGCGAATTGCTTGAACTGCGCCGACGGGCCGCCCATGTAGGTCGGCGCGCCGAAGACGATCGCGTCGGCCGCGTCGAGCGCGGCCCAGCCTGCGTCGTCGAGGTCGCCGACGGCGATCAGGCGCACGTTCGCGCCGGCGTCCTGCGCGCCGGCGTGCACGGCCTCGGCCAGTTTCTGCGTGTGACCGTAGCCGCTGTGATAGACGATGACGATGTTCGACATGAAGCGTTCTCCGGAAAGGGACGGGAACGGCGGACCGCAGGCTCGCCGCGTCACGCGTCGCCGGCGGGCGGCGCGACGGATGCGCGGCGGGGGATGCCGCGACCGGTGACGACGAGTCTAGCAAGCCGAAATGACGGGACAACGTGCGCGTGAGACGCACTGAAATTCGCTGCGGCCGGCAATCGCGGCGGCCCAGCCGCCCGGCGGCGCCCGGCGCCCGCTATTGCCCGTACGTGACCGCGAGTTGCGCGGTGCCGATCGCGAGCGTGCCGATCTCGTGTTCGAACATCGGCGCGGGGCGGCCCTGCGACACGCGCAGGTCGGTGCCTTTCAGCGCGTAGACGGTGATCACGTAGCGGTGCGGCTTGCCGGGTGGCGGGCACGGGCCGCCGTAGCCGTCGATTCCGAAGTCGTTGCGCGCCTCGCTCGCGCCGATGCGCCGCAGGAAGCCGGATGCGCTCGCGTCGGCGGGCAGGCTCGTCACGGTGGCCGGGATGCCCGCGACGGCCCAGTGCCACCAGCCGTGCCCGGGCGCGTCGGGATCGAAGAGCGTGACCGCGTAGCCGCGCGTGCCGGGCGGCGGGTTGTGCCAGGTGAGCTGCGGCGAGCGGTTCGCGCCCTTGCAGTCGCCGCGGTCGAATACGTTCGCGGCACGTACGCGAGCGCCGGGCGTCAGGTCGTCGCTCGTCACGGTGAACGGGCCTTCTGCATGCGCGGGCAGCGCCGCGAAGACGGCGGCGCAGAGGAAAACGAAGCGGAGGAACGGAGACGGGCGACCCGATGGCGCAGGCAGAGTGATCCGGCGATCCACTCGCATATGGCGCTTCTCCCGTCACGTGGGCCGGGCCGATGCTCCCGGCGTGGTTGGCGTTGTGCGTTGCCCGTGCCGCTGATGGCGGCGATGGATCAAGTCTAGCATTAGGGTTCGATGAGCGATGCACGCCGCAACCCGCGATTGCGCTCGGTCATCGCGCGGCCGGGCCGAGGCCCGGCGGACGAAAAAAAAGCCGCCTGCGATGAAGCAGGCGGCTTTTTCAGCCAGGACGCCGGCCTGCGGGCCGGCGCGGCGTCAATCCTTCGGGGACGTCGCGCCGCCGTGCGCCGCCGACCACTCGGCCGGTGCGTGCAGGAATTTCTCGACTTCGTCGAGCGTCTTCGTCTCGAAGTAGCCCGAAGCCTTCGCGACGCGCAGCACGTCCCACCACGTCGCCAGTGCATGCAGGTCGACGTCGATGTCCTTCAGGACCGACACGCTTTCCTTGAAGATGTCGTAGTGGAACAGCACGAAGCAGTGATTCACCGTCGCGCCCGCGGTGCGCAGCGCGTTGACGAAGTTGATCTTGCTGCGGCTGTCGGTCGTCAGGTCTTCCACCAGCAGCACGCGCGAGCCTTCTTCCAGATGGCCTTCGATCTGCGCGTTGCGGCCGAAACCCTTCGGCTTTTTGCGCACGTACTGCATCGGCACCATCATCCGGTCCGCGATCCAGGCCGCGAACGGGATGCCGGCCGTCTCGCCACCCGCCACCGCGTCGATCTGCTCGAAGCCGATGTCGCGCGTGATCGTCGTTTCCGCCATTTCCATCAGCGCCCGGCGCACGCGCGGGTACGAGATCAGCTTGCGGCAGTCGATATAGACGGGGCTTGCCCAGCCGGACGTGAAGATGAACGGTTTTTCGGCGTTGAAGTGCACCGCCTGCACTTCGAGCAGGATTTTGGCGGTCGTATCCGAGATCGACTGACGATCGTAGCCTGTCATGGGCATTCCTTGGGTGTTGAGCGAGGAGCGGGCGCGGGCCCGGTGGCGCAGCAAGGGGAACCTGCCCAGGGGGCGGGGGCGCGATCGGAGGGCCAATCGCATCGCTGCGCGCGTAGCCCGCTATTTTACCCGATTCAGGCCGGTTTTCGGCGGAATTCGCGCAGGTTCGCCATGCCGCTCACCACTGGCGAAACAAACGGGGCGCGACCAACCCGACGCTGATGCCAAGGATGCGGCGCTGCACCAACGGACGTCATTTAGGGGGTGTACACTAGGCGACCCTTAGAAATCGTTCAGTACTTTGTACTTTCCTCTTGCCACCCGCCAAGGTTCGATGGCGTGCCGACCCGGCGCGTCGCGTGCCGTCTCGCAGTCGACCATCCCCTCGATCCAAGCAGACGCGGCCGAAGGTGCTGTGTACTGAGCCGTCAATATTTCGCATGTCTCTCGCAGGTCAATCATGGACGAACAACTGAAGCAGGCCGCACTCGCTTATCACCTGAACCCGAAACCCGGCAAGATTTCGGTCACCCCGACCAAGCCGCTGTCGAACCAGCTCGATCTGTCGCTTGCGTATTCGCCGGGCGTTGCCGCTGCGTGCGAAGCGATCCACGCCGATCCGCTCGACGCGCAGAAGTACACGTCGCGCGGCAACCTCGTCGGCGTCATCACGAACGGCACGGCCGTGCTGGGCCTCGGCAACATCGGCCCGCTTGCCGCGAAGCCGGTGATGGAAGGCAAGGGCTGCCTCTTCAAGAAATTCGCGGGCATCGACGTGTTCGACATCGAACTGTCGGAGTCCGACCCCGACAAGCTGGTCGAGGCGATCGCGATGCTCGAGCCGACGCTCGGCGGCATCAACCTCGAGGACATCAAGGCGCCGGAGTGCTTCTACATCGAGCAGAAGCTGCGCGAGCGCATGAAGATCCCCGTCTTCCACGATGACCAGCACGGCACCGCGATCATCGCGTCGGCCGCGATCCTGAACGGCCTGAAGGTCGTCGGCAAGCAGCTGTCCGAAGTGAAGCTCGTGTGCTCGGGCGCGGGCGCAGCTGCGATCGCGTGTCTGGACCTGCTGGTGAACCTCGGCCTGACGAAGTCGAACATCCTCGTCGCCGATTCGAAGGGCGTGATCTACGAAGGGCGCGGCAACCTCGATCCGTCGAAGCAGCGCTATGCGGCGACCACCGACGCACGCACGCTTGCCGACGCGATCGTCGGCGCGGACGTGTTCCTCGGCTGCTCGAGCGCGGGCGTGCTGAAGCAGGACATGGTCAAGACGATGGGCGACAAGCCGCTGATCCTGGCGCTCGCGAACCCGGAACCGGAAATCCGCCCGGAAGACGCGAAGGCCGTGCGCCCGGACGCGATCGTCGCGACCGGCCGTTCGGACTACCCGAACCAGGTCAACAACGTGCTGTGCTTCCCGTTCATCTTCCGCGGCGCGCTCGACGTCGGCGCGACGACGATCACGGAAGAAATGAAGCTCGCGTGCGTGCGCGCGATCGCCGAACTGGCCCAGGAAACCGACCAGAGCGAAGAAGTCGCGAAGGCGTATGAAGGCCACTCGCTCGAATTCGGGCCGGACTACCTGATTCCGAAGCCGTTCGATCCGCGCCTGATCATCAAGATCGCGCCGGCCGTCGCGCAAGCCGCGATGGATTCGGGCGTCGCCACGCGCCCGATCCAGGACATGGACGCGTACCGCGAGCAGCTCGGCGCGACCGTCTACCGCACCGGCATGGTGATGCGCCCGGTGTTCGCGACCGCGAAGCAGAAGCAGGCCCGCATCGTGTTCGCCGAGGGCGAGGACGAGCGCGTGCTGCGCGCCGCGCAGTTCGTGCTGCAGGAAAAGATCGCGAAGCCGATCATCGTCGGCCGTCCGTCGGTCGTCGACATGCGCCTGCAGAAGATCGGCTCGAAGCTGAAGGCCGGCACCGATTTCGAAATCGTCGATCCGGAAGACGATGCACGCTACCACCGCTACTGGCAGGCGTATCAGGAGATCGGCGCGCGTGACGGCGTGACGCCGGAAGTCGCGAAGGCCGCGATGCGCAAGTTCAACACGCTGATCGGCGCGATGCTCGTGCACCTGGGCGATGCGGACGGGATGATCTGCGGGATGATCGACACGTTCCACAGCCACCTGAAGTTCATCGAGCAGGTGCTGGGCCGCGCGAAGGGCGCCGAGCACTTCGCCGCGATGAACCTGCTGATGCTGCCGGGCCGCAACCTGTTCGTGTGCGACACGTACGTGAACGAACTGCCGAGCGCCGAACAGCTCGCCGACATGACGATCCAGGCTGCGGCCGAGATCGAGCGCTTCGGCATCGCGCCGAAGGCCGCGCTGCTGTCGAACTCGAACTTCGGCAGCGCGCCGTCGGCGTCGTCGCGCCGGATGGCCGAGGCCCGCAAGCTGATCGTCGAACGTGCGCCGAACCTGGAAGTCGACGGTGAAATGCACGGCGACGCGGCGCTGTCGGAAGTGATCCGCAAGCAGGCGTTCCCGGGCACGACGCTGTCGGGCGAAGCGAACCTGCTGATCATGCCGAACGTCGAAGCGGCGAACATCGCGTACAACCTGCTGAAGATGGTCGGCGGCGAAGGCGTGACGGTCGGCCCGTTCCTGCTCGGCGCAGCGAAGCCGGTCCACATCCTGACGCCGGCTGCGACCGTGCGCCGGATCATCAACATGACGGCCGTTGCCGCCGCGAACGTGAACACGAAGTAAGTCCACGCCCGCGTGCGCCGCGCTCAAGGCGCGGCGCAATGAAAAACGCCACGGAACCTGCGTTCCGTGGCGTTTTTTTTCGCACGAATCGTAACGGGCGGCGCGGGCGGGGCGTCCTGGCCGCGAACGCCTCGCCCGCCGCGTACCGTTACGCGACCTGCTGGTGCGACTGGCCGCCCGCCGGGGAACGCCACTTCGCGAGCAGCGTGTCCCACTTCAGGCGTACCGCGCGCAGGTTGTTCTCCTTCACGTGGCCGTAGCCGCGAATGCCGTCCGGCAGCGCCGCGAGCTCGAGCGCGAGCGGGCGGTTGGCCGCGTTCAGCTTGGCCATCACCTCGCCGATCAGCGCTTCGTACTCGCCGATCAGTGCGCGCTCGGTGCGACGCTCCTCGGTGCGGCCGAACGGGTCGAGCCCGGTGCCGCGCAGGAACTTCGCCTTCGCGAGCAGCCGGAACGCCGACATCATCCACGGGCCGTACGCCTTCTTCACGAGATGGCCGTGGGCGTCCGTTTTCGCGAACAGCGGCGGTGCGAGGTGGAATTTCAGCTTCCAGTCGCCTTCGAACTGCGCGGTCAGGCGCGCGAGGAACGCGGGGTCGGACTGCAGCCGCGCGACCTCGTATTCGTCCTTGTACGCCATCAGCTTGAACAGGTTGCGCGCGACCGCTTCGGTCAGTTGCTCCTGCACCGTATCGCCGTCCGCCAGCGCGCGCTCGGCGGCGCGCACCTTGTCGACGAACGCCGCATAGCGCGATGCGTACGCGGCGTTCTGGTACGCAGTGAGGAATTCCACGCGCTTCGCGATCAACGCGTCGACCGCCTTCTTCGTGTGCAGCGCGATTACCGTCGCGCCTTGCGCGGGGCGTGCGTCGCCGGCCGCGGCCTGCTTCACGCTGGCCAGGTCGTACGCGGCGCGGCGGCCCCAGTCGAACGCCGCGCGGTTCTTCTCGACCGACACCGCATTCAGCTCGATCGCGCGTTCGAGCGACGCGAGCGTGAGCGGCAGCCAGCCTTTCTGCCACGCGTAGCCGAGCACGAACGGGTTCGTGTAGATCGCGTCGCCGAGCAGCGCGACCGCGAATCGGTTCGCGTCGATGAAGTCGACGGCAACGCCCGCTGCCGCGCGGATGTCGTTCTCCGCGGACAGACCCGGGAACGCCCAGTTCGGGTTCTTGATGAACTCGGCGGTCGGCGTCTGCGCGCTGTTGACGACCACGCGCGTCGTGTCGTGCCGCATCCGCGACGTGCACTCGTCGCCTGCCGTAACGAGCGCGTCGCAGCCGATCACGAGGTCGGCTTCGCCCATCGCGATCCGCGTCGCATGGATGTCGGTCGGCGCGTGCGAGATCTGCACGTGGCTCATCACCGCGCCGCCTTTCTGCGCGAGGCCGGTGACGTCGAGCACGGTCACGCCCTTGTTTTCCAGGTGCGCGGCCATCCCGAGCAGCGCGCCGATCGTGACGACGCCCGTGCCGCCGACGCCGGTGACGAGCACGCCGTACGCGCGGTCGATGTCCGGCAGCGTCGGTTCCGGCATCGGCGGCAGCGCGTTGCCGTCGACCGACACGGCCTTCGGCTTCTTCAGCTGGCCGCCCTCGACCGTGACGAAGCTCGGGCAGAAGCCCTTCACGCACGAGAAGTCCTTGTTGCAGCTCGACTGGTTGATCTGGCGCTTCGTGCCGAATTCGGTTTCCAGCGGCTCGACCGACAGGCAGTTCGATTGCACCGAGCAGTCGCCGCAGCCTTCGCACACCGCGTCGTTGATCACGACGCGCTTGGCCGGATCCGGATACGTGCCGCGTTTGCGGCGGCGACGCTTCTCGGTTGCGCAGGTCTGGTCGTAGATCAGGATCGTCGTGCCTTCGATCTCGCGCAGCTCGCGCTGCACGTCGTCGAGCTGGTCGCGGTGATGGATCGTCACGCCCGGCGCGAGCAGCGCTTTCTGGCTGTCGTACTTCTCCGGCTCGTCGGTGACGATCACGATCTTCTTCGCGCCTTCGGACGCGAGCTGGTGCGTGATCTGCGGCACCGTCAGCACGCCGTCGACCGGCTGGCCGCCCGTCATCGCGACGGCGTCGTTGTAGAGAATCTTGTAGGTGATGTTCGCCTTCGACGAAATCGCCGCGCGCACGGCCAGCAGGCCCGAGTGGAAGTAGGTGCCGTCGCCGAGGTTCGCGAACACGTGCTTCTCGTCCGTGAACGGCGCCTGGCCGATCCACGGCACGCCTTCGCCGCCCATCTGGCTGAAGGTGCTCGTGCTGCGGTCCATCCACACGGTCATGTAGTGGCAGCCAATGCCGGCGATCGCGCGCGAGCCTTCCGGTACGTTGGTCGACGTGTTGTGCGGGCAGCCCGAGCAGAACCACGGCTTGCGCTCGGTCTGCACGTGCGGCTTCGCGAGCGCCATTTCCTTCGCGTTGATCACCGCGAGCCGCGCGGCGATGCGCGCGCGCACGTCGGACGGCAGCTCGAACTTCTCGAGGCGCGTCGCGATCGCCTTCGCGATGATCGCGGGCGACAGTTCGTAGTGCGCGGGCAGCAGCCAGTTGCCCATCGGCACCGACCATTCGCCGCCGGCACCGTCTTTCTCGTCGAACTTGCCGAACACGCGCGGCCGCTGGCCGTCCGGCCAGTTGTACAGCTCTTCCTTGATCGCGTATTCGAGGATCTGGCGCTTTTCCTCGACGACCAGGATTTCGTCGAGGCCGCGCGCAAATGCCTGCGCGCCCTGCGCTTCGAGCGGCCACACGCAGCCGACCTTGTAGAGCCGGATGCCGATCCGCGCGCAGGTTTCGTCGTCGAGGCCGAGGTCGGTCAGCGCCTGGCGCACGTCGAGGTACGCCTTGCCGCCCGTCATGATCCCGAAGCGCGCGTTCGGCGAATCGATCTCGATCCGGTCGAGCTTGTTCGCGCGCACATAGGCGAGCGCCGCGTACCACTTGTAGTCGAGCAGCCGCGCTTCCTGCACGAGCGGCGGGTCGGGCCAGCGGATGTTCAGCCCGCCTTCCGGCACGATGAAGTCGGTCGGCAGCACGATCTCGGTGCGATGCGGGTCGATGTCGACCGACGCCGACGATTCGACGACGTCCGTCACGCACTTGAGCGCGACCCACAGGCCCGAATAACGGCTCATCGCCCAGCCGTGCAGGCCGAAATCGAGATATTCCTGCACGTTGGACGGGAACAGCACGGGCAGCCCGCAGGCCTTGAAGATGTGTTCGGACTGGTGCGCGAGGGTCGACGATTTCGCCGCGTGGTCGTCGCCGGCGAGCACCAGCACGCCGCCGTGCTGCGACGAGCCGGCCGAGTTCGCGTGCTTGAAGACGTCGCCGGTGCGGTCGACGCCCGGGCCCTTGCCGTACCACATGCCGAACACGCCGTCGTGCTTCGCGCCGGGATACAGGTTCACCTGCTGCGAGCCCCACACGGCGGTGGCGGCGAGATCTTCGTTGAGACCGGGCTGGAAGACGATCTGGTGGGCGGCCAGGTGCTGCTTGGCCTTCCAGAGCGACAGATCGAGGCCGCCGAGCGGCGAGCCGCGGTAGCCGGAGATGAAACCGGCCGTATTGAGACCGGCGGCGCGGTCGCGTTCCTGCTGGAGCATCGGCAGGCGCACGAGGGCCTGGATGCCGCTCATGTACGCGCGACCGCGTTCCAGTGTGTATTTGTCATCTAGCGTGACGGACTTCAGCGCGGCTTCTAGCGACGCGCGTTGGCCTGCGTCTAGCGGGGCATTCATTAACTGTCTCCTCCACCCAGTTTGGGATCACCAAAACTCGACTGCTTCGGGCGTCTTGTGGACGCGTCGGCAGTGGCCGGCATATTCGCCGGTTTTAAGCGATGGTAGCACTGGGGCAAACCCGCCGCCCATCGGTTGGAATCCGGGTCAAATTGCGGCGGCGCACCAGAAAACAGGGCGTGATGATGCGTTACATCATGTAAAAGCATGTAAAGCCGCGTCCATCTGCGGGCAATTGCCGTTAATCTTGTCGGCCTGCCGGAGGTGCCCGGTCGCGTTGGTTCGTTTCGACGCAATCGGGGAGGCGCCGGCAGTTTTACAGGAGGTGCAATGAACACACGTCATATCCAGAGTTTTCTGATCGTGTCCGCCGCGTTTTTCGCGATGACCGGCCCGGTGCGCGCGCAAGGTGCGAGCGCACTGGCGGCAGCCGGCGCGCAGATGCGTCAGATCGTGCCGGCCCAGGACGCCGTCGCGCAGCCGTCGGCCGTGCGGCCCGCCGCGTCGAAGGCGAACGCGCGTTGATCCGGTCGCGCGGCCAGCAGGCCGCGCCGGAATGAAAAAAGGGCGGGAATCCTCGGATTCCCGCCCTTTTTCGTTGTACCGCACGGATGATGCGGCCGGCCCGGTTGCCCGCGGCGGCCGCTGGCCGGATGCGTCAGGCCTTGTCCTGCACGACGCCGCGGCGGATCTGGTCGAGTTCGATCGATTCGAACAGTGCCTTGAAGTTGCCTTCGCCGAAGCCCTGGTTGCCCTTGCGCTGGATGATCTCGAAGAAGATCGGCCCGATCTGGTTCTCGGTGAAGATCTGCAGCAGCAGGTCGTCCTGCGCGCCGTCGATCAGAATCTTGCGCTTCTTCAGCTCGTCCAGCGATTCGCCGTGGTTCGGCACGCGGCGGTCGACCAGCTCGTAATACGTGTCGATCGTGTCGAGCAGCTTCACTTCCTTGCCGCGCAGGCCGTCGACCGCCCGGTAGATGTCGCTCGCGCCGAGCGCGATGTGCTGGATGCCTTCGCCGTGATACGCGTCGAGGTATTCCTGGATCTGGCCGGCCGTTTCCGAGCCTTCCTCGTTGATCGGGATGCGGATCTTGCCGCACGGCGACGTCATCGCCTTCGACTTCACGCCCGTCACCTTGCCTTCGATGTCGAAGTAGCGCACTTCGCGGAAGTTGAACAGGCGTTCGTAGAACTCGGCCCATTCCTGCATGCGGCCGCGATGCACGTTGTGCGTCAGGTGGTCGATGTACGTCAGGCCGTGGCCGACCGGGTTCGGGTTCGCGCCGGCGATCGGCTCGAAGTCGACGTCATAGATGCTGATGTCGCCGATCGCGCCCGGCTGCGCGCCGTTCTTGCCGCGCCAGCGGTCGACGAAATAGATCAGCGAATCGCCGATGCCCTTGATTGCCGGGATGTTCAGCTCCATCGGGCCCGTCTTGTTGTCGAAGCCCCACGCGCCGAGGTCGAGCGCGCGCCGGTACGCCTTCGCGGCATCCTGCACGCGGAACGCGATCGCGCAGATCGACGGGCCATGCAGGCGCGCGAAGCGTTGCGCGAACGAATCGGGTTCGGCGTTGATGATGAAGTTGATGTCGCCCTGGCGGTACACCGTCACGTCCTTGTGGCGGTGACGTGCGATCGCGGTGAAACCCATCCGTTCGAACAGTTGTCCGAGCGCTTTCGGGTCCGGTGCCGTGTATTCGATGAATTCGAAGCCGTCGGTGCCGACGGGGTTGTCCCAGTTGGGGATCTGCATGTCGTGTCTCCTGTGCGGGGCGATCGGCCGGGGCGACGTGCGCCTGCCCGACCTGGTTCGATGTCGACGGCCGCGCGTGCGCAGCGAGTCGATACATGCGACAGAGTGTAGCGGGCGGCCGCGAGCGGAAATTTGCGAATTTAATCGCCAGCCCCTACGATGGCGCAATTTCCAGTCTTGAAATAATTATTGGAGGGCAGAAGATGGCGCAAGCCGAATTGGATGCCATCGACCGGCGAATTCTCGCGATTCTTCAGGAGAACGGGCGCCTGTCGAACCAGGAGATCGCCGAGCGCGTGAACCTGTCGCCGAGCCCGTGCCTGCGGCGGATCCGGCGGCTCGAGGAGATCGGCGTGATCACCGGCTATGTCGCGCTGCTGAACCCGCAGAAACTCGGGCTCGACCTGCTCGCGTACGTGAGCGTGCGGCTCGAAAAGCGCGGCGGCCTCGCGCCGGTGCGGGTCGACGAGACGTCGGCGCGCGCGGGCGCGACCCATGCAGAGCTGTTCCGCGCGGCCGTGCAGACCTGGCCGGAAGTGGTCGCGTGTCACGCGATGACGGGGGACATGGATTACCTGCTGCGCGTGCAGGTCGAGGACATGGCGCATTTCTCCCGCTTCGTGCAGGAGCACCTGCTGCATCACCCGTCGGTGATCGACGTGAAGACGAGCTTCTCGCTGGAATGCTTCAAGGAGACGACGGCGCTGCCGATTCGCTCGGTGCGCTAGCGTGGAGGGGAAGGCAGGGGCCGGGCGCGCCACTGGCGCGGCCCGGCTGGCCGATGTTACACCGTCAGCGCGGCAGGCATCAGCGATTCGATGAACTTCGTCGTGCGGCGCGTCTGGCGCTTCATCGCGTAGTCGAACACCGCGGCCTGTTCCTGCAACATCTCGGCGATGATCGTCGAGTGGTCGGCCGGTGGCAGCGACAGGTACGCATCGGCTTCGCCGTACGCGTACTCGATCCGCATCCCGGATTTCTTCGCGATGTGCATCATCGTCGCGTTGCGCGACAGGCAATGCATGTACAGCATCGTCACGCGCGTGTTGCGGCTGCGGATCGCTGCGCGCTCGAACAGCTTCGAGCCGACGCCGCGGCCGCGCGCGCTTTCGAGCACCGACACGCCGAATTCGGCCGTACGCTTGTCGCCCTCGGCCGGCAGGTAGGCCAGGTGGCCGACGCCGATCAGTTCGAGGTCGTGGTCGAACACGCCGAACACGGTGTCGCGACCGAAGTCGATCGTGCGGACGTAGTTCTCGACCACGTGGTCAGGCACCATCTGGCCGAAGCGCAGCAGGCGGTCCTCTTCGTCGAGCGAGAGAAAGTGGGTGAGCATCTGCTCACGGTCTTTGGAAGCCAGTTCCCTGACGAGAACCGGCGCACTACCGGCGTTGCCGACGACATCGGCAGTGCCGTTGAATTGCGTGTTCATCGTGGGTTCCTCAATGTGTGACCGTACAGCGGGTTGTGCAATGCAACAGCATTTTACCCGACTGCGGCCCCTCGGATTGGGGAAAACCCGTATCTCGCGTTGAGGGTGAATTCTAAATCTGCTTAATTATAAGACTATCTATTTGATTTTTAACAGATTTAAAATTCATCATATGAAATGCGCGGCGGGCGGTCGCAGTGTGCCCGTCGCGCAACGCATGCTGCTGCGCGGCAATCAGGCTGCCGTCGACAGCCCGCGCTCGATCAGGTCGATCACCTGCTCGGCGAAGTCGCGGTAGCCGAGACGGCCGCCCGGCTTCAGCCACGTGAAGGTCCAGTTGATCATCCCGAACACCATCATCGTCACCGATGTCTGGTTTTCCTTCGAGATGCGGTCCGGGTACGCGCGGGCGAGCTGCCGCGTGAACGCCGCGACGATGTCGCGCTGGCGGTCGAGCACGATTTCGCGCTGAGCATCCTCGAGATACTTCACGTCGTTGAGCAGCGCGACATGACGGCTGTGCGACGTCTCGTACTCGGCGAGGAACGCGCGCACGAGCTCGGCGAACGCGTCGCGCTCGCTGAGGCCGCGCCGCTGGCTCGCGCCTTCGACCTCGGCGATGATCAGCATCAGCCGTTTCGTGTAGCGGTCGAGCAGGTCGAACAGGATCGCTTCCTTGCTCTCGTAGTAGTGATAGAGGCGTGCCTTCGACGTGCCGCTCGCGGTCGCGAGATCGGACATCGACGTGCTCGGGTAGCTCGTCTGCGCGAATTTCTCGGCGGCCAGATCGAGGATCTGTTCGCGTTGGGATTCGTGATCGGGCGCTCGGGTACGGGCCATGGTCGAATGCGGAAGATTAGCGGTGCGTGGTGGCCGCGCGGGCCGCGCGCACCTGCGTGGAGGAAAGGGCGTCGGGGGTGTCGTCCTGCAGCTCGAGCCGGCCGGCGGCCGCGAGTTCGCGGCAGCGCCACCAGGCGATCGAATCGCTGACGAACAGCCCGCCGCGATCGGCGGCGGCCATGATGCTGCCGACGAGGCGCCGCGCGGGCAGCCAGTCGGTTTCCGCGCGCGCGACGATCAGCGCGTCGAGATCGGCGAAATGGCCGCTCTTGATCGTGTTGCTGACCCAATAACGCAATTCGGCGTTCAGGTGTTTCGCCTCCTGCCATTCGAGCGCGAGGCGGCCGATGCGCAGTACCGAGATCGGCGCGGCCACCGGCCGCTTGCGCGCCAGTTCCGCGGGCGAGAACATCCCGGTCGAGCAGGCCTGGTCGGTGCGCGACAGCGACGCGCGCTGCGCGGTGTCGAGGTCGGCGGCCGACAGCCGCACCTCGTTCAGGCGCTGCGGCACGTTGCGCAGGTGATAGGCGACGCGGCGCAGCAGCAGCTTGTCGCCGACGCTCGGCGCGTGCCACACGACCACCTGGCCCGTATCCATCGCGAGCTGGTCGAGACGCGCGAACTCGCCTTCTATTTCCGCGTTCCAGTCGGGGATCTGGTCGCCGAGCACGTGCTGCCAGAAGGCGGCGCGCGTATCGGGCGTCTCGTCGGCGCCCTTGAGCGGCCCGACGCCGAGATCGTCGAGCAATCCGACGACGTGCTCGTCGCGTCCGGCTTGCGCAAGGGCTTCGCGCAGCGACGCGGCGGCGGTGCCGCCCTGAATCACATGAATGGTACTCATCGGCCTGTCGTCAACAAAAGAAAACCGCCGGCCGGGCGGACGTTGCGACGTCCAGCCGGCCGGCGGCCCCTAGTGTAAGCGAGATGTGTGACGGCGAGAAACCGTCCGGCGCCGCGACGCGATGCCGCTCAACGCTCGTCGTAGCTCACGACGACCTTGTCGCTGATCGGGTGGCACTGGCACGTGAGCACGAAACCGTCCTTCACTTCGTGCTCCTCGAGCGTGTAGTTCTTCTCCATCCGCACTTCGCCTTCGATCACCTTCGCGCGGCACGTGCAGCACACGCCGCCCTTGCACGCGTACGGCAGCGCGAGGCCCGCGCGCAGGCCGACATCGAGCAGGCTCACGCCTTCATACGGCAGGCGCAGCTTGCGCTTCTTGCCGTCGAGCACGATTTCGAGGTCCGCGGCCGGTGTCTGGTCGGTGATTTCGACGACCGGCGTGCCGGCTTGCGGCAGCGGCGTGCCGAAACGCTCGACATGCACCTTCGCCGGCGGCACGCCGGCTGCCTTCAGTGCGGCTTCGGCCGCGTCCATCATCGGCGCCGGGCCGCAGATGAACGCTTCGTCGATCGCGTCGGCCGGCGTCAGCGTGTCGAGGAATTCCGCGCATTTCGCCTGGTCGAGCACGCCGTTGAACAACTCGACGTCCTGCAGGTCGTCCGACAGCACGTGATACAGGACGAAGCGGTTCATGTAGCGGTTCTTCAGGTCCTCGAGCTCCTCCGCGAACATGATCGCGTCGACGCTGCGGTTCCCGTAGATCAGCGTGAACGTGCTGCGCGGCTCGAGCTCGAGCGTCGTCTTCACGATCGCGAGCACCGGCGTGATCCCCGAGCCGCCCGAAAACGCGACGTACTGCTTGCCGTGGTCGGCGTTCAGGTGCGTGAAGAAGCGGCCGTCCGGCGTCATCACGTCGATCGTGTGGCCGGGCTTCAGCGAGTCGAACGCGAAGTTCGAGAAGCGGCCGCCGCGCACGCGCTTGATGCCGATGCGCAGTTCGCCGTCACGGTCGTAGTCCGTCGTGCCGACGCAGATCGAATACGAGCGGCGCGTTTCCTCGCCGTCGATATGGGTCTTCAGCGTGACGAACTGGCCTTGCGTGAAGCGGTACGCGTCGCGCAGCTCGGGCGGCACGTCGAAGGAGACGGTAACGGCGTCGGCGGTCTCGGGTCGCACGTCGCGGATACGCAGCGGGTGAAATTGCGGGGTCGCCATGGTCAATAAGGTTTGAAGTAGTCGAAGGGTTCGCGGCAGTCGACGCAGCGATACAGTGCCTTGCAGGCCGTGGACGCGAATTGCGCGAGACGCTCGGTGCGGGCGGAGCCGCAGCGTGGGCAGGTGGGCGCCGCGACCGGCCGCGGCACGAAACGCACGACGTTTTCCCGCGGCGCGGCGCTGCCGCACTGGCCGACCGGCGGCGCGATACCGTACGCACGCAACTTGTCGCGCGCTTCCTGCGTGATCCAGTCGGTCGTCCACGCGGGCGCGAGCACCGTTTCGATCCGGTGCGGCGGCAGGTCGGCGGCCTGCAGCGCGGCGGCGATGTCCTCCGCGATCTGCGACATGGCCGGGCAGCCTGAGTAGGTCGGCGTGATGACGACTTCGAGCTGGCCGTCGTCCGCGCGGCGGACATCGCGCAGGATGCCGAGCTCGCGGATCGACACGACCGGGATCTCCGGATCGGGCACGGCTTCCAGCACGTCCCACGCGCGGGCGAGCAGCGGATCGTCGTGGCGCACCGCGGATTCGGCGTGGGCAGGGGCAGCGGTCTGGACGGACATCGTCGGGCTCCGTGGCGTGGGCCGGTTACCAGGTCGCGCCGGGATGCTGGCGCGCGAGGCTCTGCATTTCCGCAAGCAGGTAGCCCATGTGCTCCGAGTGCTCGCCCTGCTTGCCGGTCGTCACGTGCTTCACGGGTGCCGGCGGCGTGAGCGTCGCCTCGGCGAGCGCATCGTCCACGTCCGCGCGCCACGCGGCTTCGAGCGCGGCCGGCGCCGGGCCGATGCCCGGCGCGGCGATCGCGTCGTCGATCGCATCGGCCGCGAAGAATTCGCGCGTGTACGGCATCAGGTAGTCGAGCGCGTCCTGCGCACGGCGGTGCGATGCGTCGGTGCCATCGCCGAGGCGCACGAGCCATTCGCGAGCGTGCTGCACGTGATAGCGGGTTTCCTTCACCGACTTCGCGGCGATCGCGGCGAGCTGCGTGTCGGTCGACGTTTCCAGCGCGCTCCACACGTGCAGCATCAGCGCTGCGTACAGGAAGTTGCGCACGATCGTGACCGCGTAGTCCTTGTCGGCGTGCGCGGTGCCGGCGACCGGGCCGTAGTGCGGCAGCTCGGCAAGCGTGAAGTTCGCGAATTCGCGCTCGGTACGGAAGTACGCGTAGTCGTCCTCGGTCTTCGTCGCGCCGTTGAGCTGGCGCTCGAGGTCGGCCGCGTGCGTGTACAGCATGCGCGCCTGGCCGATGAGGTCGAGGCTCATGTTGGTGAGCGCGATGTCTTCCTCGAGGATCGGGCCGTGGCCGCACCATTCGGCGTTGCGCTGACCGAGGATCAGCGCGTTGTCCGCGAGGCGCAGCACGTAGGAGAGGTGTTCGGGCGTGATCGTCATGGCGCGGGCATTACATGTGGTTGACTTCGTCGGGCAGCGTGTAGAACGTCGGGTGACGGTAGATCTTGTCGCCCGCCGGTTCGAACAGTTCGGCCTTCTCGTTCGGGTCCGACGCGGTGATCGCCGACGACGGCACCACCCAGATGCTCACGCCTTCCTGGCGGCGCGTGTAGACGTCGCGCGCCATGCGCAGCGCCATCGTCGCGTCGGCGGCGTGCAGGCTGCCGCAATGCTTGTGGTCGAGGCCCTGCTTGCTGCGCACGAACACTTCCCAGATCGGCCATTCCTTGTTCATCGCTTTCTCCTGATTCCTGAATTCGAGTCTTGCCGCTCAGGCGGCGTGCTGTTCGGCGCGGGCCTGGCGCTTCGCTTCGTGCGCGAGCGCGGCTTCGCGCACCCATGCGCCGTCGTCGTGCGCTTTCACGCGGGTCGCGAGGCGTTCCTTGTTGCACGGGCCGTCGCCGTTGACCACGCGCCAGAATTCGTCCCAGTCGATCGTGCCGTAGTCGTGATGGCCGCGCGCTTCGTTCCATTTCAGGTCGGGGTCGGGCAGCGTCACGCCGAGCACCTTCGCCTGGTCGACCGTCGCGTCGACGAATTTCTGGCGCAGGTCGTCGTTCGAGATCCGCTTGATGCCCCATTTCGCGGACTGGCTGCTGTGGACCGAATCGGCGTCGCTCGGGCCGAACATCATCAGCACCGGCCACCACCAGCGGTCCACGGCCTGCTGGACCATCGCGCGCTGCGCATCGCTGCCTTTCATCATCGACAGCAGCGCGTCGAAACCCTGGCGCTGGTGGAACGACTCTTCCTTGCACACGCGGATCATCGCGCGTGCGTACGGGCCGTACGTGCAGCGGCACAGCGGAATCTGGTTCATGATCGCGGCGCCGTCGACGAGCCAGCCGATCACGCCGACGTCGGCCCAGGTCGGCGTCGGGTAGTTGAAGATGCTCGAGTATTTCGCCTTGCCGGCATGCAGCGCGTCGATCAGCGAATCGCGCGACACGCCGAGCGTTTCGGCTGCGCTGTACAGATAGAGGCCGTGGCCGGCTTCGTCCTGGACCTTCGCGAGCAGGATCGCCTTGCGCTTCAGGCTCGGCGCGCGCGAGATCCAGTTGCCTTCCGGCAGCATGCCGACGATTTCCGAATGGGCGTGCTGCGAGATCTGGCGCACCAGCGTCTTGCGGTACGCGTCGGGCATCCAGTCCTGCGGTTCGATCTTGCCGTCGGCCGCCATCACCGCGTCGAACCGCGCCTGCTCGGGCGACTCGGCTGCGGCGTCGAGCGGCGCGACGTTGCCGGGGATGTCGAGGGATTGCGTGTACATGGCGAGGTTCTCGTCCGGTTGAATGTGTGCGAAGTATAAACCAACCGACCGGTCGGTTAATAAATTTCTTGCGGATTTGCAGTGAGGCTCGGGTAAACGAGAGATGTCGGGGCGCGATCGAGCGGGGCCAGCGTGGTCCCGCACGTGAGTCTCGCGTCTTCTGCGGCACAATGCCCGCTTTCCGATGAGGATTTTGCCGATGTCATTCCGAAGCAGTTTCGCCGCGGCCGTGCTGGGTGCGGTCGTTTTCGTGTCGCCGCTTGCTGCGTCGGCCGCGCCGGCCGGATGGGTTGCCGCGTGGGCAACGGCGCTGCAGCCGATTCCCGACCTTGCTGCGCCGCCGCCGCTTTACCGCGCACCTGACGTGGCCGGGCGGACGGTGCGCCAGATCGTCTATCCGACGGTGTCGGGCCGCGCCGCGCGGATTCGCGTCAGCAATGCATACGGCCGCGCGCCGCTGGTCGTCGAGGCGGCGAGCCTCGCGCGCGCCGGTGAGGGTGCGGCGCTCGCCGGCGGCGCGGCCGTGCCGGTCCGGTTCGGCGGCAAGTCGTCGGTGACGCTCGCGGCAGGGCAGGAGCTCGAAAGCGATCCGGTGGCCATCGACGTGACGTCCGCGCAGCCGTATGCGATCAGCCTCCAGATGGGGCCGAACCAGCGGATGACGGTCTGGCACCGCGTGTCGAACCAGTTCAACTACGTGTCGGCGCCGGGCGATCACGTGAGCGATCCGGGGCCGGCTGCGTTCCGTACCCGTTTTACCCAATATGCCTGGGTGACCGAGCTGGCGGTCGAGGCGGGCCCCGCGCGCGCCAGTGTCGCCGCGATCGGCGATTCGATCACCGACGGCCTGCGCTCCAGCGTGAACCGGAACCGCCGCTGGCCTGACGCGCTCGCGCGCCGGCTGGCGACGTCGGGCGCCGGTTCGATCGGCGTCGTGAATCTGGGTATCAGCGGGAACCGGCTGCTCAGCGATTCCGCGTGCTACGGCACGTCGCTGGCGTCGCGGTTCGAGCGCGATGCGCTGTCGCGTGCGGGCGTGAAGGCGGCGGTCGTGCTGATCGGGATCAACGACATCAACTTCGCGGCGATGCCGCCGCGCGCGGGGCTCGATTGCGACCACCCGCATACGCAAGTCACGGCTGCGTCGCTGATCGACGGCTATCGCCGGTTGATCGAGGCGGCGCACCGCCAGGGCGTGAAGGTCTTCGGTGCGACGCTCACGCCGGCTGCGTTGCCGGCCGGCCGCGAGGCGATCCGGCTCGAGGTGAACCGGTGGATCCGGAGCGGTGGCGGGTTCGATGGTGTGGTCGACTTCGATGCGATGCTGCGCGATCCGGCTCGCCCGAGCGTGCTGCAGCGCCGATACGATAGCGGCGACGGCATTCACCCGAGCGACGCCGGCTACGCGGCGATGGCCGACGCGGTGCCGGTCGAGCAACTGCAGGCTGCCGTGGGCGGCAAGTGACACGCCTCTATATATAGAGGGAAGTGTTGCCGGCGGCGAGGAGGTCAGTGGCGTCACGCGGCCCGCCGAGCC
This sequence comes from Burkholderia cepacia complex sp. TUM26381, assembly GCF_057439935.1. Taxonomy (NCBI): domain Bacteria; kingdom Pseudomonadati; phylum Pseudomonadota; class Betaproteobacteria; order Burkholderiales; family Burkholderiaceae; genus Burkholderia; species Burkholderia cepacia complex sp. TUM26381. Next base: position 299,291 of record NZ_CM172006.1, read on the forward strand.
CCAAGCCCCCGTGCGCGGCAGCGCACGGGGGCTTTTTCAAATTTCTTCACAAAGGGGCTTGCGTAGATCGGGGCAGATGCTTAGAATCACGCCTCTTTCGCGCTAACGGAAACGCGGCGCGGGAGGGAAGGGAAGCGGTGCTGTTGAGGTCCGGTGGTAGCGGCCTCGGCGGTGCAGGAAGTTGAGCCCCGCAGTCGCAACGATGTAGTAAAAGAGTTGTTGACGAGCTGCGAAACACGGTTCATAATCTCGCTTCTCTGCTGCTGAAAACGCAGCGCTGCCGGGAAACACGAAGTTCCTCGCAGAAATGCTCTTTAAAAATTAACAGCCGATAAGTGTGGGCGCTTGATGGAAGCGAGCTGATCCTCGGATCAGATAGCGAAAGTATCAAGAGTCTCACACTAAAGTAAGTCAGGTTTATGAAGTGATTCATATTCCTGTCAGCTTTGAGTGAGCGACCGGTTCTTAACCGAACCGAAAACAGTAACAGGTTTAAACTGAAGAGTTTGATCCTGGCTCAGATTGAACGCTGGCGGCATGCCTTACACATGCAAGTCGAACGGCAGCACGGGTGCTTGCACCTGGTGGCGAGTGGCGAACGGGTGAGTAATACATCGGAACATGTCCTGTAGTGGGGGATAGCCCGGCGAAAGCCGGATTAATACCGCATACGATCTACGGATGAAAGCGGGGGACCTTCGGGCCTCGCGCTATAGGGTTGGCCGATGGCTGATTAGCTAGTTGGTGGGGTAAAGGCCTACCAAGGCGACGATCAGTAGCTGGTCTGAGAGGACGACCAGCCACACTGGGACTGAGACACGGCCCAGACTCCTACGGGAGGCAGCAGTGGGGAATTTTGGACAATGGGCGAAAGCCTGATCCAGCAATGCCGCGTGTGTGAAGAAGGCCTTCGGGTTGTAAAGCACTTTTGTCCGGAAAGAAATCCTTGGCCCTAATACGGTCGGGGGATGACGGTACCGGAAGAATAAGCACCGGCTAACTACGTGCCAGCAGCCGCGGTAATACGTAGGGTGCGAGCGTTAATCGGAATTACTGGGCGTAAAGCGTGCGCAGGCGGTTTGCTAAGACCGATGTGAAATCCCCGGGCTCAACCTGGGAACTGCATTGGTGACTGGCAGGCTAGAGTATGGCAGAGGGGGGTAGAATTCCACGTGTAGCAGTGAAATGCGTAGAGATGTGGAGGAATACCGATGGCGAAGGCAGCCCCCTGGGCCAATACTGACGCTCATGCACGAAAGCGTGGGGAGCAAACAGGATTAGATACCCTGGTAGTCCACGCCCTAAACGATGTCAACTAGTTGTTGGGGATTCATTTCCTTAGTAACGTAGCTAACGCGTGAAGTTGACCGCCTGGGGAGTACGGTCGCAAGATTAAAACTCAAAGGAATTGACGGGGACCCGCACAAGCGGTGGATGATGTGGATTAATTCGATGCAACGCGAAAAACCTTACCTACCCTTGACATGGTCGGAATCCTGCTGAGAGGTGGGAGTGCTCGAAAGAGAACCGGCGCACAGGTGCTGCATGGCTGTCGTCAGCTCGTGTCGTGAGATGTTGGGTTAAGTCCCGCAACGAGCGCAACCCTTGTCCTTAGTTGCTACGCAAGAGCACTCTAAGGAGACTGCCGGTGACAAACCGGAGGAAGGTGGGGATGACGTCAAGTCCTCATGGCCCTTATGGGTAGGGCTTCACACGTCATACAATGGTCGGAACAGAGGGTTGCCAACCCGCGAGGGGGAGCTAATCCCAGAAAACCGATCGTAGTCCGGATTGCACTCTGCAACTCGAGTGCATGAAGCTGGAATCGCTAGTAATCGCGGATCAGCATGCCGCGGTGAATACGTTCCCGGGTCTTGTACACACCGCCCGTCACACCATGGGAGTGGGTTTTACCAGAAGTGGCTAGTCTAACCGCAAGGAGGACGGTCACCACGGTAGGATTCATGACTGGGGTGAAGTCGTAACAAGGTAGCCGTATCGGAAGGTGCGGCTGGATCACCTCCTTTCTAGAGCTTCTCGCAAAGTTGAGCGCTCACGCTTATCGGCTGTAAATTTAAAGACAGACTCAGGGGTCTGTAGCTCAGTCGGTTAGAGCACCGTCTTGATAAGGCGGGGGTCGTTGGTTCGAATCCAACCAGACCCACCATTGTCTGGCGGTAGGTACCTGAGGAAATCTGTACTCATGGGGGCATAGCTCAGCTGGGAGAGCACCTGCTTTGCAAGCAGGGGGTCGTCGGTTCGATCCCGTCTGCCTCCACCAATCCTCAATGCTAAGAGTTTGCTGAAAATTCAGCGAGCGCTTTGCATTGGCGATTGAGCCAGTCAGAGGATATCAATAGATATCGGCTGTCGTTCTTTAACAATCTGGAAGAAGTAAGTAATTTGGATAGCGGAAGCGTCTTGAGATGGACGTGAAAACTATCCGGGTTGTGATTGTATCGATGTATCTCAAGATGATTCGAACTCTATGTTTGACTCAATTGGAATACGGCACAAATGCGAGAACTCAACCTGTAGCGACTGTCGACGAGACAGACTCGTTATAGGGTCAAGCGAACAAGTGCATGTGGTGGATGCCTTGGCGATCACAGGCGATGAAGGACGCGGTAGCCTGCGAAAAGCTACGGGGAGCTGGCAAACGAGCTTTGATCCGTAGATGTCCGAATGGGGAAACCCACTCCTTTTGGAGTATCCATGGCTGAATACATAGGCCATGTGAAGCGAACGCGGTGAACTGAAACATCTAAGTAACCGCAGGAAAAGAAATCAACCGAGATTCCCAAAGTAGTGGCGAGCGAAATGGGATGAGCCTTGCACTCTTTATTTGTATTGTTAGCCGAACGCTCTGGAAAGTGCGGCCATAGCGGGTGATAGCCCCGTAGGCGAAAACAGTATGAAAGAACTAGGTGTGCGACAAGTAGGGCGGGACACGTGAAATCCTGTCTGAAGATGGGGGGACCATCCTCCAAGGCTAAATACTCGTGATCGACCGATAGTGAACCAGTACCGTGAGGGAAAGGCGAAAAGAACCCCGGGAGGGGAGTGAAATAGATCCTGAAACCGCATGCATACAAACAGTCGGAGCCTCGTAAGGGGTGACGGCGTACCTTTTGTATAATGGGTCAGCGACTTACGTTCAGTAGCAAGCTTAACCGTATAGGGCAGGCGTAGCGAAAGCGAGTCCGAATAGGGCGTTCAGTTGCTGGGCGTAGACCCGAAACCAAGTGATCTATCCATGGCCAGGATGAAGGTGCGGTAACACGTACTGGAGGTCCGAACCCACTAACGTTGAAAAGTTAGGGGATGAGCTGTGGATAGGGGTGAAAGGCTAAACAAACTTGGAAATAGCTGGTTCTCTCCGAAAACTATTTAGGTAGTGCCTCGTGTCTCACCTTCGGGGGTAGAGCACTGTCATGGTTGGGGGGTCTATTGCAGATTACCCCGCCATAGCAAACTCCGAATACCGAAGAGTGCAATCACGGGAGACAGACATCGGGTGCTAACGTCCGGTGTCAAGAGGGAAACAACCCAGACCGCCAGCTAAGGTCCCCAAATATAGCTAAGTGGGAAACGAAGTGGGAAGGCTAAAACAGTCAGGAGGTTGGCTTAGAAGCAGCCACCCTTTAAAGAAAGCGTAATAGCTCACTGATCGAGTCGTCCTGCGCGGAAGATGTAACGGGGCTAAGCTATATACCGAAGCTGCGGATGCGTGCTTTGCACGCATGGTAGGAGAGCGTTCCGTAAGCCTGCGAAGGTGCGTTGAAAAGCGTGCTGGAGGTATCGGAAGTGCGAATGCTGACATGAGTAGCGATAAAGGGGGTGAAAGGCCCCCTCGCCGTAAGCCCAAGGTTTCCTACGCAACGTTCATCGGCGTAGGGTGAGTCGGCCCCTAAGGCGAGGCAGAAATGCGTAGCTGATGGGAAGCAGGTCAATATTCCTGCACCATTGTTAGATGCGATGGGGGGACGGATCGCGGAAGGTTGTCCGGGTGTTGGAAGTCCCGGTCGCTGCATTGGAGAAGGCGCTTAGGCAAATCCGGGCGCGGAATTCAAGGGTGTGGCGCGAGCTCCTTAGGGAGCGAAGCAATTGGAAGTGGTTCCAAGAAAAGCCTCTAAGCTTCAGTCTAACGATGACCGTACCGCAAACCGACACAGGTGGGCGAGATGAGTATTCTAAGGCGCTTGAGAGAACTCGGGAGAAGGAACTCGGCAAATTGGTACCGTAACTTCGGGATAAGGTACGCCCTTGTAGCTTGATGCCCCTGCGGGCAGAGGGTGAAGGGGTTGCAATAAACTGGTGGCTGCGACTGTTTAATAAAAACACAGCACTCTGCAAACACGAAAGTGGACGTATAGGGTGTGACGCCTGCCCGGTGCCGGAAGATTAAATGATGGGGTGCAAGCTCTTGATTGAAGTCCCGGTAAACGGCGGCCGTAACTATAACGGTCCTAAGGTAGCGAAATTCCTTGTCGGGTAAGTTCCGACCTGCACGAATGGCGTAACGATGGCCACACTGTCTCCTCCCGAGACTCAGCGAAGTTGAAGTGTTTGTGATGATGCAATCTACCCGCGGCTAGACGGAAAGACCCCATGAACCTTTACTGTAGCTTTGCATTGGACTTTGAACCGATCTGTGTAGGATAGGTGGGAGGCTATGAAACCGGAACGCTAGTTTCGGTGGAGCCGTCCTTGAAATACCACCCTGGTTTGTTTGAGGTTCTAACCTTGGCCCGTGATCCGGGTCGGGGACAGTGCATGGTAGGCAGTTTGACTGGGGCGGTCTCCTCCCAAAGCGTAACGGAGGAGTACGAAGGTACGCTAGGTACGGTCGGAAATCGTGCTGATAGTGCAATGGCATAAGCGTGCTTAACTGCGAGACCGACAAGTCGAGCAGGTGCGAAAGCAGGTCATAGTGATCCGGTGGTTCTGTATGGAAGGGCCATCGCTCAACGGATAAAAGGTACTCTGGGGATAACAGGCTGATACCGCCCAAGAGTTCATATCGACGGCGGTGTTTGGCACCTCGATGTCGGCTCATCTCATCCTGGGGCTGTAGCCGGTCCCAAGGGTATGGCTGTTCGCCATTTAAAGAGGTACGTGAGCTGGGTTTAAAACGTCGTGAGACAGTTTGGTCCCTATCTGCCGTGGGCGTTGGATATTTGAAGGGGGCTGCTCCTAGTACGAGAGGACCGGAGTGGACGAACCTCTGGTGTACCGGTTGTCACGCCAGTGGCATCGCCGGGTAGCTATGTTCGGAAGAGATAACCGCTGAAAGCATCTAAGCGGGAAACTCGCCTTAAGATGAGATATCCCTGGGGACTAGATCCCCTTGAAGGGTCGTTCGAGACCAGGACGTTGATAGGTCAGGTGTGTAAGCGCAGTAATGCGTTCAGCTAACTGATACTAATTGCCCGTAAGGCTTGATCCTATAACAAGTCTGCCTTGTAGATGAGCGCCGTGCGATGCACGTGCAGCCATCCGAGAGACTGGTTGGATTCTCGTGTGTGATACACACAACTCAAAATTACTGCTTCTTCCAAGATTGGTTGTGCTGCGAAGCAGCGCAACAACCCTCTTTGCCTGATGACCATAGCGAGTCGGTCCCACCCCTTCCCATCCCGAACAGGACCGTGAAACGACTCTACGCCGATGATAGTGCGGATTCCCGTGTGAAAGTAGGTAATCGTCAGGCTCCCTAAGCCAGAAACCCCCGCCCGAAAGGCGGGGGTTTTTGCATTTGAGCGACGGAAATGTGCGTGCCGGCCACGCGAAATGCGGCCGCGCTACGGCGCCGATGGACCTCGATTCGGACCGAGGTCGCTTCCACGCAATCGGCGCAAATTTACTCCGACGACCTGGGTTGGCCGAGCACCAGCAATTGGTGTTGTCGAGGCTGACATCCTCCCGCCGACTGTTCGAAGTGGTGCCGCTCTCGGTCGGCAACCGGTCTGGTCGAGCGCTCGACCGCCTATCCGCTGCAACTTCCCGCCACGGATTTACGCAATGCCATGCGCGGCCCGGCGTTGTGCGTCCTGCCGCCGGCAATTAGCTATCTCTTCCCATCTGCGCGCGTACTGAGCGCTTCTTCTGCGAAAATTGCCGCTTCCATCCTCTGGTAGCTAGGCGCGCTTTGCGTATCTCGCAACGAGGTTCGCTGCCCGCGTGACGCGCATGCTGCGTTTGGTTTGTCTGAGCTTCGACGTCTGTCGTCGAAGGCGCTGAATGATCGCGGCGCAATGAAACCGCGCGTCAGAATTGCGTCGGATAGAGCGAAGTGGCGCTATTAAACGCCGTTCGTCTCGTAATCTACGAGATATCACTCCCAACCGATTCATCCGAGGCGTAGGGCGCCAGGCCAGGTTCGCCGCAAAGGCAAAGGATGCGACCTCGGTGCAAGTTGAAACGTGTGTGCGCGTCGCCGGGCGGGCGCTTTCAGAAATCCGCGCTGTTCTTTTTGACGAGCATGGGTTGGCCGGCTCGTAGCGCATAGATTTCCTCGATGAGCGAATAGGCCGTGCCGCCGAAGCAATCCCTTCCTTCGCCGATCAGAGCAAAGCGCGCGCCGCTTGCGTCGATGCGGATCGATCGCACCGCGCACGCCGTGCTTGAATCGCTCAGTGCGGAATCGTTGGTTGGCGGAAACCGGCGCGTCGTGTTCCGGCCTTGATCCCGGGTCAGCACGAGCATCGCAGGGCAGCGCATGTCGGACGTCGACGCCGCGGCGTCACAGGCCAGCTTTCCAGCGTCTTCGGAGGGATGCGGCGCGGCGAAAGCGCCCGCATCGAACCCCACGCAGATATTCGCGTTCAACTGAACGAGGCGGGCGTCGTACGGGCATGCAGGATGCCGCGTATACGCGGCGGATTCGCTGCGATAAGCCGACCAGATGCTGACGTTGGCCGGTTTGCACGAAGGGGCGAGGCAATGGGCGCTGCACTGCAGGACGTTCGTCGAGATCGCGGCGCCGAGCTTGTGAGGCAAGCCTGCGCGTGGACGCATATCGTCGCCGAGCAAGGGCTGTAACACGTCCAGGCAGGCCGCGCTGTCGGATATGGTTGGCGGGGCGCCGTCGCCGGCGGCGATGAGGTAGGCGGACGCGTCGTTGAGCAGCCACGCGTAGGCGACCGCGTCCTGATTCATCGGCCGTGCTGCAGGCGAGCTGCTATGTGCCGAGCTCAGGCAGCCGGCATCGAGCGCCGGCTTCAACCTGTCATAAGCAGCGAGCGCTGCAGCTGCCCTTGGACGTCCCTCGGTGCGGCTGTCCTCCAGGGCCTGCTGACGCACTTTCGCAATCGTGCTCGAGCGACACCGGGTGTCTGTCGGTTCGGCCGCATGTGCGGTCAGCGCCGTCAAGGTCGTGAAGGTGATCGCAAGAGCAAGCAGGCGCATGAGGGTTCGTGCGGGAAGATGATGGAAGGCTAGGGATGGTATCGCGACGCCTGCGGAAGTCAGCAGGGGGACACGCTATCGGCACTTCTTCGTGCCTGAGCGGCGGCTCCATTTTCGGGTCCAGCCGCCGGGAGGATCGGAAAAGCCCGCTGCGTACGGCCGGTAGCTCGCGTCAGGCCGGCGCGTCATGGGTAGCGAGAAGCCCCCCTTTCCCGCGAGCAGCGCGAGTCTGAAGCCGCCAAGAACACCGCGGCCGGGGCCGACGAAGTCGTCCGGCACGAAATTTGCGGAATTTTTGCATCTCCCGCTTGGCATAGTGCGAAAGAGGTCGTATGATGGCGGTCTTTCGTTTTTAGCGCAGATGCAGATCGGCGCTAAGGGCGGAGTCTGACGAAGATGTGGCGCCGGTCGGCAACATCTCGCGCTTGCCTTAGCCGGGCAGGGGCGGGGGATCGGTGGTAAAGCAGGAGTCGGGAAGAAAGTGAAAATAATCTTCCGGATGTGCTTGACACGAGTGCGATGCACCCCCATAATCGTCAGTTCTCTACGGAGGGGTGCCCGAGTGGCTAAAGGGGGCAGACTGTAAATCTGTTGGCTTACGCCTACGTTGGTTCGAATCCAACCTCCTCCACCAAGATATCAGCGCAGTGAGCGGTAAGGAATCGTTAGTGGCCCGTGCGGGTGTAGCTCAATGGTAGAGCAGAAGCCTTCCAAGCTTACGACGAGGGTTCGATTCCCTTCACCCGCTCCAGACCGCTAAGTTGAAGCTTAAAGCGCCCATGTGGCTCAGTGGTAGAGCACTCCCTTGGTAAGGGAGAGGTCGGCAGTTCGATCCTGCCCATGGGCACCAGCAGTAAAAAGTCAGTGTCTTGTTTGCGCGCGGCGCAACCTGTGAAATTCCTTTTGGGAGTCGAAAATGGCCAAGGGTAAATTCGAGCGGACCAAGCCGCACGTGAACGTTGGTACGATTGGTCACGTTGACCACGGCAAGACGACGCTGACGGCAGCGATCACGACGGTTCTGACGAAGAAGTTCGGCGGCGAAGCGAAGGCGTACGACCAGATCGACGCGGCACCGGAAGAAAAGGCGCGCGGCATCACGATCAACACGGCACACGTCGAGTACGAAACGGCTAACCGCCACTACGCACACGTCGACTGCCCGGGCCACGCTGACTATGTGAAGAACATGATCACGGGCGCAGCGCAGATGGACGGCGCGATCCTGGTTTGCTCGGCAGCTGACGGCCCGATGCCGCAGACGCGTGAGCACATCCTGCTGGCCCGTCAGGTTGGCGTTCCGTACATCATCGTGTTCCTGAACAAGTGCGACATGGTGGACGACGCTGAACTGCTCGAGCTGGTCGAGATGGAAGTTCGCGAACTCCTGTCGAAGTACGACTTCCCGGGCGACGACACGCCGATCGTGAAGGGTTCGGCGAAGCTGGCGCTGGAAGGCGACACGGGCGAGCTGGGCGAAGTGGCGATCATGAGCCTGGCCGACGCACTGGACACGTACATCCCGACGCCGGAGCGTGCAGTTGACGGCGCGTTCCTGATGCCGGTGGAAGACGTGTTCTCGATCTCGGGCCGTGGTACGGTTGTGACGGGTCGTGTCGAGCGCGGCATCGTGAAGGTCGGCGAAGAAATCGAAATCGTCGGTATCAAGCCGACGGTGAAGACGACCTGCACGGGCGTTGAAATGTTCCGCAAGCTGCTGGACCAAGGTCAGGCAGGCGACAACGTGGGTATCCTGCTGCGCGGCACGAAGCGTGAAGACGTGGAGCGTGGCCAGGTTCTGGCGAAGCCGGGTTCGATCACGCCGCACACGCACTTCACGGCTGAAGTGTACGTGCTGAGCAAGGACGAAGGCGGCCGTCACACGCCGTTCTTCAACAACTACCGTCCGCAGTTCTACTTCCGTACGACGGACGTGACGGGCTCGATCGAGCTGCCGAAGGACAAGGAAATGGTGATGCCGGGCGACAACGTGTCGATCACGGTGAAGCTGATCGCTCCGATCGCGATGGAAGAAGGTCTGCGCTTCGCAATCCGCGAAGGCGGCCGTACGGTCGGCGCCGGCGTCGTCGCCAAGATCATCGAGTAAGCCAGTTATTCGTTGATCGACAGTTTTGGGGCTGGCAACAGCCGGCCCCAACATGGTTTAGGGGTATAGCTCAACTGGCAGAGCGTCGGTCTCCAAAACCGAAGGTTGGGGGTTCGATTCCCTCTGCCCCTGCCAAAAAATAGCCACGTGTCCTACGTGGCATTTGTTTTAAGGTGTTATGGCGAATCCATCCGTCGAAACTGTAAATACCTCCGGCGATAAGCTGATGCTGGCCCTGGGCGTATTGTTGGTCTTGGCCGGATTCGTGGGCTTCTTCTGGCTGGCCAATCAGCAGTGGTATGTCCGCGGTGCCGCGTTGGCGGTAGGTATCATCGCCGGCGTGGCCGTCGGGCTGATGTCCGCCCCTGGCAAGAGCCTCATCGCCTTTGCCAAGGATTCGTACAAGGAAGTCCGTAAGGTCGTTTGGCCCACCCGCAAGGAAGCAACGCAAACCACACTCGTCGTGTTCGGTTTCGTGCTCGTGATGGCGATTTTCCTCTGGTTGAGTGACAAATCGATCGAATGGGTGATTTTCTCGGCGATTCTGGGTTGGAAATGATATGAGCGATACTCCGGCATCCCCGAGCGGAAAGCGTTGGTACGTCGTGCACGCCTACTCCGGTATGGAGAAGAGCGTGCAACGTGCGCTTCAGGAGCGCATCGAACGTGCTGGCATGCAGGACAAATTCGGTCAGATCCTGGTCCCGACCGAAGAAGTGGTCGAAGTCAAAGGCGGCCACAAGGCTGTGACCGAGCGTCGTTTCTTCCCCGGCTACGTGCTGGTGGAAATGGAAATGACGGACGAAACGTGGCACCTCGTGAAGAACACTGCGAAGGTCACCGGTTTCGTCGGCGGTGCGCGTAACCGCCCGACCCCGATTTCCCCGAAGGAAGTCGAAAAGATCATGTCGCAGATGCAGGAAGGCGTCGAAAAGCCGCGCCCGAAGACCCTGTTCGAAGTCGGCGAGATGGTGCGTGTCAAGGAAGGCCCGTTCACGGACTTCAACGGCACCGTCGAAGAAGTCAACTACGAAAAATCGCGCGTGCGTGTGTCGGTCACCATCTTTGGCCGATCCACCCCGGTCGAACTCGAATTCGGCCAGGTCGAAAAAGTTTGATCCCGATTCGGTGGGCAGCCTCGGCTGCCCACCTTCGCGCTTACGGCCCGCGTCATGGCCGTTGAGGAGCGTCAGTAGCCAGCGGCGAACGCGCGTTATTACTCACCGAACGCCTTCTCTGGCGTTCCAATGAGGTTCACAAATGGCAAAGAAGATTATCGGCTTTATCAAGCTGCAGATCCCTGCAGGTAAAGCCAACCCGTCGCCGCCGGTCGGTCCGGCACTGGGCCAGCGCGGCCTGAACATCATGGAGTTCTGCAAGGCGTTCAACGCGCAGACTCAAGGCATGGAGCCGGGTCTGCCGGTGCCGGTGGTCATCACGGCATTCGCTGACAAGAGCTTCACGTTCGTGATGAAGACGCCGCCGGCAACCGTCCTGATCAAGAAGGCGGCGAAGGTGGACAAGGGCTCGAGCAAGCCGCACACCGACAAGGTCGGTTCGATCACGCGCGCTCAAGCCGAAGAAATCGCAAAGACCAAGATGCCGGACCTTACGGCAGCTGATCTGGACGCAGCCGTTCGCACCATCGCTGGTAGCGCACGCTCGATGGGCATCACTGTGGAGGGCGTGTAAATGGCTAAGATCTCCAAGCGCCGTCAGGCATTTGCCGCCAAGGTTGATCGTCAGAAGCTGTACGCGATCGAAGACGCACTGAGCCTCGTGAAGGAATGCGCGAGCGCGAAGTTCGACGAATCGATCGACGTCGCAGTCCAGCTCGGCATCGATGCAAAGAAGTCGGACCAGGTCGTTCGTGGTTCGGTCGTTCTGCCGGCCGGTACGGGCAAGTCGGTTCGCGTTGCTGTGTTCGCGCAAGGCGAGAAGGCTGAGCAAGCACGTGCGGCAGGTGCGGAAATCGTCGGTATGGAAGACCTGGCTGAGCAGATCAAGGCTGGCCAGATGGACTTCGACATCGTGATCGCTTCGCCGGACACGATGCGTATCGTCGGTACGCTCGGCCAGATCCTCGGCCCGCGCGGCCTGATGCCGAACCCGAAGGTCGGTACGGTCACGCCGGACGTCGCAACCGCCGTCAAGAACGCGAAGGCTGGTCAGGTGCAATTCCGTGTCGACAAGGCCGGTATCATCCACGCGACCATCGGCCGTGCATCGTTCGAGCCGACCGCGCTGCGTTCGAACCTGTCGGCGCTGATCGAAGCGCTGCAGAAGGCGAAGCCGGCAACGAGCAAGGGCGTCTACCTGCGCAAGATCGCACTGTCGAGCACGATGGGCGTCGGCGTGCGTGTCGACCAGGCTACGCTGGCAGCACAGTAAGCAAGTATTCGGGCCGCTTCGTTCGCGAAGCGGCCTACATGGGCTTTGGGCGGTTGTTCGTGCAGCAAGGCGAACAACCGGTTATCAAAGACCGTTGGTGGGGCGCAGCAGTCAGGTGATCCCTTAATTCAAGCCAACGCAGATGGCGAACCCGAAAAAGTTTTGCAGTGGTGAAGCCGCAGGCCGTGAAGCGATTCGCGGCGTGAGGTGGAAATACTCCTAACGAGGTCGGACGCCGTTGTTGAACGAGGTACGCGAGGTTTCGTGCCGAACGTATCGTTTCTGGAGGCTAACCGTGCCGCTTAATAGAGAAGACAAGCAAGCCGTCGTCGCTGAGGTTTCCGCGCAAGTCGCGAAGGCCCAGACCGTTGTGCTGGCTGAGTATCGTGGAATTGCGGTTGGCGATCTGACCAAGCTGCGCGCGCAAGCGCGTGAGCAAAAGGTTTACCTGCGCGTGTTGAAGAACACGCTGGCGCGTCGCGCTGTTGAAGGTACGCCGTTTGCTCCGCTGGCAGAGCAGATGACTGGTCCGCTGATCTACGGCATCTCGGAAGATGCAATTGCTGCTGCTAAGGTCGTCAACGACTTCGGCAAGAGCAATGACAAGTTGATCATCAAGGCTGGTTCGTTCGATGGCAAGGTGATGGACAAGGCTGGCGTGCAAGCGCTGGCAAGCATCCCGAGCCGCGAAGAACTGCTCTCGAAGCTGCTGTTCGTTATGCAATCGCCTGTTTCTGGCTTCGCGCGTGCTCTCGCCGCGCTGGCCGAGAAGAAGCAAGCGGAAGCTGCGTAAGCGAACGTGCATCAGCGTTACTGATCGCTGGCTGTATCCGAATTCAATTTAGGAGTATTTCAAATGGCAATCGCAAAAGAAGACATCCTGGCAGCAGTCGAAGGGATGACCGTTCTGGAACTGAACGAACTGGTCAAGGCGTTCGAAGAGAAGTTTGGCGTGTCGGCAGCTGCAGTGGCAGTCGCTGGCCCGGCAGGCGGCGGCGCTGCTGCTGCTGCAGAAGAGAAGACCGAATTCACGGTCGTCCTGGCTGAAGCCGGCGCCAACAAGGTTTCGGTCATCAAGGCCGTTCGCGAACTGACGGGCCTGGGCCTGAAGGAAGCGAAGGACCTGGTTGACGGTGCACCGAAGCCGGTCAAGGAAGGCGTCGACAAGGCTGCTGCTGAAGAAGCCAAGAAGAAGCTGGAAGAAGCAGGCGCGAAGGTCGAAGTCAAGTAAGTTTCGACGCGCTGTGCGAGGGCTGGCGGTATTTTCACCGCCAGCCTTTTTGTGCTTTGTGGGGACGTTATTCTGGCACTCATTCGGGAGCCCGAATAATCGGCCCCAGAAGCCAAAGAAAACCGCCTGATCGTTGCGAACGGTCACTCGCGATTGGCGGTTCTCTTTGTCTTCTGAAGCGACTGCAGAAGGCAAGTTTGGTCGGGTAGCGGGCAACACAGGCATCCGCTGCCGTCAGCCAGCGGTTGGTAGCGGCCAACCACCAAGCTTCTCGGCTCGTTCAAGCCGTCGAACGGCCATCGGGTCTCAGTCGGTGAACACTCGGGTTTGAAACGTCCAGGTATTCCGCCTCGATAGCACCCGCCGTGATTCGGAGATCGTATGCAATATTCCTTCACCGAGAAGAAGCGCATTCGCAAGAGTTTCGCGAAGCGCCCCATCGTTCACCAAGTTCCCTTCTTGCTGGCTACCCAGCTTGAATCATTCAGCACGTTTCTGCAAGCCGATGTGCCGGCGACACAACGCAAGCCTGAAGGTTTGCAGGCCGCGTTCACATCGGTATTTCCCATTGTTTCGCACAACGGTTTCGCGCGCCTCGAGTTCGTGAGCTATGCGCTGTCCTCGCCGGCATTCAACATCAAGGAATGCCAGCAGCGAGGCCTGACGTACTGCTCCGCGCTGCGCGCGAAGGTCCGCCTTGTCATCCTCGACAAGGAATCGCCGAACAAGCCGGTCGTCAAGGAAGTGAAAGAGCAGGAAGTGTACATGGGCGAAATGCCGCTCATGACGCCGACGGGCTCGTTCGTCATCAACGGCACCGAGCGTGTCATCGTCTCGCAGCTGCACCGTTCGCCGGGCGTGTTCTTCGAACACGACAAGGGCAAGACGCACAGCTCGGGCAAGCTGCTGTTCTCGGCACGGATCATTCCGTACCGCGGCTCGTGGCTCGACTTCGAATTCGATCCGAAGGACATCCTGTACTTCCGCGTCGACCGTCGCCGCAAGATGCCGGTCACGATCCTGCTGAAGGCCATCGGCCTGACGCCGGAACAGATCCTCGCGAACTTCTTCGTGTTCGACAACTTCACGCTGATGGACGAAGGCGCGCAACTCGAGTTCGTGCCCGAGCGCCTGCGTGGTGAAGTCGCGCGTTTCGACATCACGGATCGTGATGGCAAGGTCATTGTCCAGAAGGACAAGCGGATCAACGCGAAGCACATTCGCGACCTCGAAGCCGCGAAGACCAAGTTCATCTCGGTGCCGGAAGACTATCTGCTCGGCCGCGTGCTGGCGAAGAACGTCGTCGACGGCGACACCGGCGAAGTGATCGCGAGCGCGAACGACGAAGTCACGGAAAGCGTGCTCGAGAAGCTGCGCGAAGCGGGCATCAAGGACATCCAGACGCTCTACACGAACGACCTGGACCAGGGCCCGTACATCTCGTCGACGCTGCGTGTCGACGAAACGACCGATCGTACGGCTGCGCGCATCGCGATCTACCGCATGATGCGTCCGGGCGAGCCGCCGACCGAAGAAGCGGTCGAGGCACTGTTCAACCGTCTGTTCTACAGCGAAGAAGCGTACGACCTGTCGAAGGTCGGCCGTATGAAGTTCAACCGCCGCGTCAGCCGCGATGAAATCACCGGCCCGATGACGCTGCAGGACGACGACATCCTCGCGACGATCAAGATCCTCGTCGAGCTGCGCAACGGCAAGGGCGAAGTGGACGACATCGACCACCTCGGCAACCGTCGTGTGCGTTGCGTCGGCGAACTGGCGGAAAACCAGTTCCGCGCGGGTCTCGTGCGTGTCGAGCGCGCGGTCAAGGAACGCCTCGGCCAGGCCGAAAGCGAAAACCTGATGCCGCACGACCTGATCAACTCGAAGCCGATTTCGTCGGCGATCCGCGAGTTCTTCGGTTCGTCGCAGCTGTCGCAGTTCATGGACCAGACCAACCCGCTGTCGGAAATCACGCACAAGCGCCGTGTTTCCGCCCTGGGCCCGGGCGGTCTGACGCGCGAACGCGCAGGCTTCGAAGTTCGCGACGTGCACCCGACCCACTATGGCCGCGTGTGCCCGATCGAAACGCCGGAAGGTCCGAACATCGGCCTGATCAACTCGCTCGCACTGTACGCGCACCTGAACGAGTACGGCTTCCTCGAGACGCCGTACCGCAAGGTTGTGGACAGCAAGGTGACCGACCAGATCGACTACCTGTCGGCGATCGAAGAAGGCCGCTACATGATCGCGCAGGCAAACGCCGCGATCGACGAGAACGGCCAGCTGATCGACGAACTCGTGTCGTCGCGTGAAGCCGGCGAAACGATGATGGTCACGCCGGACCGTATCCAGTACATGGACGTGGCGCCGTCGCAGATCGTGTCGGTTGCAGCCTCGCTGATTCCGTTCCTCGAGCACGATGACGCGAACCGTGCACTGATGGGTTCGAACATGCAGCGTCAGGCCGTGCCGTGTCTGCGTCCGGAAAAGCCGGTCGTCGGTACGGGTATCGAGCGCACCTGCGCGGTCGACTCGGGTACGACGGTTCAGGCGTTCCGTGGCGGCGTCGTCGATTATGTCGACGCAGGCCGTATCGTGATTCGCGTGAACGACGAAGAAGCGGTCGCAGGTGAAGTCGGTGTCGACATCTACAACCTGATCAAGTACACGCGTTCGAACCAGAACACGAACATCAACCAGCGTCCGATCGTGAAGATGGGCGACAAGGTCTCGCGTGGCGACGTGCTGGCCGACGGCGCCTCGACGGACCTGGGCGAGCTCGCGCTCGGCCAGAACATGCTGATCGCGTTCATGCCGTGGAACGGCTACAACTTCGAGGATTCGATCCTGATCTCGGAGAAGGTGGTCGCGGACGATCGCTACACGTCGATCCACATCGAAGAGCTGAACGTCGTTGCACGTGACACGAAGCTCGGGCCGGAAGAAATCACGCGCGACATCTCGAACCTGGCGGAAATCCAGCTCGGCCGTCTCGACGAATCGGGCATCGTGTACATCGGTGCGGAAGTCGAAGCGGGCGACGTGATGGTCGGCAAGGTCACGCCGAAGGGCGAGACCCAGCTGACGCCGGAAGAGAAGCTGCTGCGCGCGATCTTCGGCGAGAAGGCTTCGGACGTGAAGGACACGTCGCTGCGCGTGCCGTCGGGCATGAGCGGCACCGTGATCGACGTCCAGGTGTTCACGCGTGAAGGCATCCAGCGCGACAAGCGTGCGCAACAGATCATCGACGACGAACTGAAGCGCTATCGTCTCGACCTGAACGACCAGCTGCGCATCGTGGAAGGCGACGCGTTCCAGCGTCTCGCACGCATGCTCGTGGGCAAGGTCGCGAACGGCGGTCCGAAGAAGCTCGCGAAGGGTACGAAGATCGACCAGGCTTACCTGGAAGACCTCGACCACTACCACTGGTTCGACATCCGCCTCGCGGACGACGAAGCAGCGGCGCAGCTCGAAGCGATCAAGAACTCGATCGAGGAAAAGCGTCACCAGTTCGACCTCGCGTTCGAAGAGAAGCGCAAGAAGCTCACGCAAGGCGACGAACTGCCGCCGGGCGTGCTGAAGATGGTCAAGGTGTACCTCGCGGTGAAGCGCCGTCTGCAGCCTGGCGACAAGATGGCAGGCCGTCACGGTAACAAGGGTGTCGTGTCGAAGATCGTCCCGATCGAAGACATGCCGTACATGGCCGATGGCCGTCCGGCAGACGTCGTGCTGAACCCGCTCGGCGTGCCGTCGCGGATGAACGTGGGTCAGGTTCTGGAAGTGCACCTCGGCTGGGCCGCGAAGGGCCTCGGCTGGCGTATCGGCGAAATGCTGCAGCGTCAGGCGAAGATCGAGGAAATGCGCGCGTTCCTGACGAAGATCTACAACGATTCGGGCCGCCAGGAAGATCTGGAAAGCTTCACCGACGACGAGATCCTCGAGCTCGCGAAGAACCTGCGCGAAGGCGTGCCGTTCGCAACGCCGGTGTTCGACGGTGCGACCGAGGAAGAAATGGGCAAGATGCTCGACCTCGCGTTCCCGGACGACATCGCTGAACAGCTCGGCATGAACCCGTCGAAGAACCAGGTCCGTCTGTACGACGGCCGCACGGGTGAAATGTTCGAACGTCGCGTGACGCTCGGCTACATGCACTACCTGAAGCTGCACCACTTGGTCGACGACAAGATGCACGCGCGTTCGACCGGCCCGTACTCGCTCGTCACACAGCAGCCGCTGGGTGGTAAGGCGCAGTTCGGTGGCCAGCGTTTCGGTGAAATGGAAGTGTGGGCACTCGAAGCGTACGGCGCGTCCTACGTGCTGCAGGAAATGCTGACGGTGAAGTCGGACGACGTGAACGGCCGGACCAAGGTCTATGAGAACCTGGTCAAGGGCGATCATGTTATCGATGCAGGCATGCCGGAATCCTTCAACGTGCTCGTGAAGGAAATCCGCTCGCTCGGTATCGACATCGATCTCGACCGCAATTAATCGGACTACGGAGAGAAAGCAATGAAAGCTCTGCTCGATCTATTCAAGCAAGTCCAACAGGAAGAAGTTTTCGACGCGATCAAGATCGGTCTGGCCTCGCCGGACAAGATCCGTTCGTGGTCGTTCGGCGAAGTGAAGAAGCCGGAGACCATCAACTACCGTACGTTCAAGCCGGAACGCGATGGTCTCTTCTGCGCGAAGATCTTCGGGCCGATCAAGGACTACGAGTGCCTGTGCGGCAAGTACAAGCGTCTGAAGCACCGCGGCGTGATCTGCGAGAAGTGCGGCGTCGAAGTGACGCTGGCGAAGGTGCGTCGCGAACGGATGGGCCACATTGAGCTGGCCTCGCCCGTCGCGCACATCTGGTTCCTGAAGTCGCTGCCGTCGCGTCTGGGCATGGTGCTCGACATGACGCTGCGCGACATCGAACGCGTGCTGTACTTCGAAGCGTATGTGGTGATCGAACCGGGCATGACGCCGCTGAAGGCGCGGCAGATCATGACCGAAGAGGATTACTACAACAAGGTCGAGGAATACGGCGACGAATTCCGTGCCGAGATGGGCGCGGAAGGCGTGCGTGAACTGCTGCGCGCGATCAACATCGACGAGCAGGTCGAGACGCTGCGCACCGAGCTGAAGAACACCGGCTCGGAAGCGAAGATCAAGAAGTACGCGAAGCGCCTGAAGGTCCTCGAGGCATTCCAGCGTTCGGGCATCAAGCCCGAGTGGATGATCCTCGAAGTGCTGCCGGTGCTGCCGCCGGAACTGCGTCCGCTGGTGCCGCTGGACGGCGGCCGTTTCGCGACGTCGGACCTGAACGACCTGTATCGCCGCGTGATCAACCGTAACAACCGGTTGAAGCGTCTGCTCGAGCTGAAGGCGCCTGAAATCATCGTCCGCAACGAAAAGCGGATGCTGCAGGAAGCCGTCGACTCGCTGCTCGACAACGGTCGTCGCGGCAAGGCGATGACGGGCGCGAACAAGCGTCCGCTGAAGTCGCTCGCCGACATGATCAAGGGTAAGGGCGGTCGTTTCCGTCAGAACCTGCTGGGCAAGCGCGTCGACTACTCGGGCCGTTCGGTCATCGTGGTCGGCCCGACGCTGAAGCTGCACCAGTGCGGTCTGCCGAAGCTGATGGCGCTCGAGCTGTTCAAGCCGTTCATCTTCAACAAGCTGGAAGTGATGGGCGTCGCGACGACCATCAAGGCTGCGAAGAAGGAAGTCGAGAACCAGACCCCGGTGGTGTGGGACATCCTCGAAGAGGTGATCCGCGAGCACCCGGTGATGCTGAACCGTGCGCCGACGCTGCACCGTCTCGGTATCCAGGCGTTCGAGCCGGTCCTGATCGAAGGCAAGGCAATTCAGCTGCACCCGCTCGTTTGCGCGGCGTTCAACGCCGACTTCGACGGTGACCAGATGGCCGTTCACGTGCCGCTGTCGCTCGAAGCGCAGATGGAAGCGCGTACGCTGATGCTGGCGTCGAACAACGTGCTGTTCCCGGCCAACGGCGATCCGTCGATCGTGCCGTCGCAGGATATCGTGCTGGGTCTGTACTATGCGACCCGCGAAGCCGTCAACGGCAAGGGCGAAGGCCTGTCGTTCACGGGCGTGTCGGAAGCGATCCGCGCGTACGAGAACAAGGAAGTCGAGCTGGCCTCGCGCGTCAACGTGCGGATCACCGAAATGGTCCGCAACGAGGACACGTCGGAAGGCGCGCCGGAATTCGTGCCGAAGATCTCGCTGTACGCGACGACCGTCGGCCGCGCGATCCTGTCGGAGATCCTGCCGCACGGCCTGCCGTTCTCGGTGCTGAACAAGCCGCTGAAGAAGAAGGAAATCTCGCGCCTGATCAACACGGCGTTCCGCAAGTGCGGTCTGCGCGCGACGGTGGTGTTCGCCGATCAGCTGATGCAGTCGGGTTTCCGTCTCGCGACGCGTGCCGGCATTTCGATCTGCGTGGACGACATGCTCGTGCCGCCGCAGAAGGAAACGATCGTCGGCGACGCCGCGAAGAAGGTGAAGGAGTACGACCGCCAGTACATGTCGGGTCTCGTTACCGCGCAGGAACGCTACAACAACGTGGTCGACATCTGGTCGGCAACGTCGGAAGCGGTCGGCAAGGCGATGATGGAGCAGCTGTCGACGGAGCCGGTGACGGACCGTGACGGCAAGGAAACGCGCCAGGAATCGTTCAACTCGATCTACATGATGGCCGACTCGGGCGCCCGGGGTTCGGCGGTTCAGATTCGTCAGCTGGCCGGTATGCGAGGCCTGATGGCGAAGCCGGACGGCTCGATTATCGAGACGCCGATTACCGCGAACTTCCGCGAAGGTCTGAACGTGTTGCAGTACTTCATCTCGACCCACGGTGCACGTAAGGGTCTGGCTGATACGGCACTGAAGACCGCGAACTCGGGTTACCTGACGCGTCGTCTCGTCGACGTCACGCAGGATCTGGTCGTGGTGGAAGACGATTGCGGCACGTCGAACGGCGTCGCGATGAAGGCGTTGGTCGAAGGCGGTGAAGTCGTCGAAGCGTTGCGCGACCGTATCCTCGGCCGCGTCGCGGTCGCGGACGTCGTGAACCCGGAAACGCAGGAAACGGTGTACGAATCGGGCATGCTGCTCGACGAAACGGCGGTCGAGGAAATCGAACGCCTCGGCATCGACGAAGTGCGCGTGCGCACGCCGCTGACCTGCGAAACGCGTTACGGCCTGTGCGCGGCATGCTACGGCCGTGACCTCGGCCGCGGCTCGCTGGTGAACGTCGGCGAAGCAGTCGGCGTGATCGCGGCACAGTCGATCGGTGAACCGGGCACGCAGCTGACGATGCGTACGTTCCACATCGGTGGTGCGGCATCGCGTGCGGCGGTGGCTTCGTCGGTCGAAGCGAAGAGCAACGGTATCGTGCGCTTCACGGCGACGATGCGCTACGTCACGAACGCGAAGGGCGAGCAGATCGTCATTTCCCGTTCGGGCGAAGCGATGATCACCGACGACTTCGGTCGCGAGCGCGAGCGTCACAAAGTGCCGTACGGCGCGACGCTGCTGCAGCTCGACGGCGTGACGATCAAGGCAGGCACGCAGCTCGCCACGTGGGATCCGCTGACGCGTCCGATCATCACCGAGTACGGTGGTACGGTGAAGTTCGAGAACGTCGAGGAAGGCGTGACCGTCGCGAAGCAGATCGACGACGTGACCGGCCTGTCGACGCTGGTCGTGATCGACGTGAAGCGTCGCGGTTCGCAGGCTTCGAAGAGCGTGCGTCCGCAGGTGAAGCTGCTCGACGCGAACGGCGAAGAAGTGAAGATTCCGGGCACGGAGCACGCAGTGCAGATCGGCTTCCAGGTCGGCGCACTGATCACCGTGAAGGATGGCCAGCAGGTGCAGGTCGGTGAAGTGCTCGCACGTATCCCGACCGAAGCGCAGAAGACGCGTGACATTACCGGCGGTCTGCCGCGGGTGGCGGAACTGTTCGAAGCGCGTTCGCCGAAGGATGCCGGCATTCTCGCGGAAGTCACCGGTACGACGTCGTTCGGTAAGGACACGAAGGGCAAGCAGCGTCTCGTCATCACGGACCTCGAGGGCAACCAGCACGAGTTCCTGATCGCGAAGGAAAAGCAGGTTCTGGTTCACGATGCACAGGTCGTCAACAAGGGCGAAATGATCGTGGACGGTCCGGCCGATCCGCACGACATCCTGCGTCTGCAGGGTATCGAGGCGCTGTCGCGCTACATCGTCGACGAAGTGCAGGACGTGTATCGTCTGCAGGGCGTGAAGATCAACGACAAGCACATCGAGGTGATCGTTCGCCAGATGCTGCGTCGTGTGCAGATCACCGACAACGGTGATACGCGCTTCATCCCGGGCGAACAGGTCGAGCGTTCCGACATGCTGGACGAGAACGATCGCATGATCGCCGAGGGCAAGCGTCCGGCTTCGTACGACAACGTGCTGCTCGGTATCACGAAGGCATCGCTGTCGACCGACTCGTTCATCTCCGCGGCATCGTTCCAGGAAACGACCCGCGTGCTGACCGAAGCGGCGATCATGGGCAAGCGCGACGATCTGCGTGGCCTGAAGGAAAACGTGATCGTCGGCCGTCTGATTCCGGCCGGTACGGGTCTCGCGTTCCACAAGGCACGCAAGGCGAAGGAATCGTCGGATCGCGAGCGTTTCGACCAGATCGCAGCGGAAGAGGCATTCGACTTCGGCACGCCGAGCGCGCCGGCAGAAGAGCCGCAACAACACCCGGCAGCCGAGTAACGGCAGGCGGCGCAAGCCGCCTTGCGTTGCCGACATCGCTGTCACCGAAACCGCCCGGTCCTGCCGGGCGGTTTTTTTTATCCGTCGTTCACGTGCATGACGTGCCTGCACCGCACCGGCGCATGCCCCGCGATCGCTTGCGGAGCGGCCGCGGCAGGCCCGTGATGCACGCGAACGAACCCTGGCCGAACGGCCAACAATGCACGATTGGCCACGCGCCGCGCGAGCGGGTTGTTAAAATCGCGGTCATCGTTTAGCCGTCCCTGTCCTCATTCATGTCCCGCGCCCTCGAAATTCTCGACGAAGTCTTTGGTTATTCCGCTTTTCGCGGCCAGCAGGGCGAGATTGTCGAACACGTCGCCGGCGGCGGCGATTGCCTCGTGCTGATGCCGACGGGCGGCGGCAAGTCGCTGTGTTACCAGATCCCCGCGCTGCTGCGCCGCGAGGCCGGGCAGGGCGCCGGCATCGTCGTGTCGCCGCTGATTGCGCTGATGCAGGACCAGGTCGCCGCGCTGCGTGAAGTCGGCGTGCGTGCGGCCTACCTGAATTCGACGCTGTCGGGCGCCGAGGCCGCGGCAACCGAGCGCGCGCTGCGCGAAGGCGAAATCGACCTGCTGTACGTCGCGCCGGAGCGCCTGATGACGGGGCGTTTCCTCGACCTGCTCGAGCGCGCGAAGATCGGCCTGTTCGCGATCGACGAAGCGCACTGCGTGTCGCAATGGGGGCACGATTTCCGTCCGGAATACATTCAGCTGTCGGTGCTGCACGAGCGCTTCCCGGCGGTGCCGCGCATCGCGCTGACGGCCACGGCCGATGCGATCACGCGCGACGAGATCATCCACCGTCTCGCGCTCGACGACGCACGCGTGTTCGTGTCGAGCTTCGACCGCCCGAACATCCGCTACCGGATCGTCGAGAAGGACAACGCGCGCTCGCAGCTGCTCGACTTCATTCGCGCCGAACATACGAATGCCGACGGCACGACCGACGCAGGCGTCGTCTACTGCCTGTCGCGCCGCAAGGTCGAGGAAACCGCCGAGTGGCTGAAGGCGCAGGGCGTGCGCGCGCTGCCGTATCACGCGGGGATGGAGTTCGAGGTGCGGCAGAAGCACCAGGAGATGTTCCAGCGCGAAGAGGGCATCGTGATGTGCGCGACGATCGCGTTCGGCATGGGCATCGACAAGCCCGACGTGCGCTTCGTCGCGCACCTCGATTTGCCGAAGAGCGTCGAAGGCTACTACCAGGAAACCGGCCGTGCGGGCCGCGACGGGATGCCCGCGAATGCGTGGATGGCTTACGGCCTCGGCGACGTCGTCCAGCAGCGCAAGATGATCGACGAGTCCGATGCGGACGACGCGCACAAGCGCGTGCAGACCTCGAAGCTCGACGCGCTGCTCGGGCTGTGCGAGACGATCTCGTGCCGCCGCGTGCGGCTGCTGAACTACTTCGGCGAAGAGAGCCGCCCGTGCGGCAACTGCGATACGTGCCTCGAGCCGCCTGATTCGTGGGACGCGACGCGCGAGGCGCAGATGGCGCTGTCGTGCGTGTTCCGCGCGCAGCGCGCGAGCGGCTTCAATTTCGGCTCGAGCCACCTGATCGAGATCCTGCGCGGCGGGCGCACCGAGAAGGTGTTGCAGCGCGGCCACGACCAGCTCACGACGTTCGGGATCGGCGCGTCGCTGTCCGAGCCCGAATGGCGCGCGATTTTCCGGCAGCTCGTCGCGTACGGCTACCTGGCCGTCGATCATGGCGGCTTCGGCGCGCTCGTGCTGACCGAGGCCGCGAAGCCCGTGCTGAAGAACGAGGAGAAGGTCACGCTGCGCCGCTACGTGAAGCCGCAGCGCACGCGTCAGTCGTCGAGCCGCAGCGGCACGCGCGTCGACCCGACGGCCGGCATGGGCACGCGCGAGCGCGCGCGCTGGGATGCGCTGCGCGCATGGCGCGCGGAAACCGCCAAGACCGACGGCGTGCCGGCCTACGTGATCTTCCACGACGCGACGCTCGCGGAAATCGCGCGCAACGCGCCGGAGTCGATCGACGACCTGCGCCACATCCCCGGCATGGGCGTACGCAAGCTCGAACGCTTCGGCGACGAAATCATCGACGTCGTCGAATCGGCCTGACACAGATGTTCCGACCCTTCCTGTAAACCGCGCAGTCGACTGGGAAATCACGCAAGCCGTTGACTTAGTTGGCATTTCCGGAATATGATGCTGGGTTCCGGTATTCGGTGGGCCGTGTCGCGTTCGAAAGCTCGCACCCGATTCGCCGGTTCGGAAGTCAACTGTGCGCCGATTCTCGCTTTGCCCGAAATCGATGCGCAGATTTTGTTCAATTTCAGGAATAAACAATGCCAACCATCAACCAACTGGTTCGCAAAGGCCGTCAGTCGGAAACGACGAAGAGCAAGAGCCCGGCCCTGCAGGACTGCCCCCAGCGTCGCGGCGTGTGCACCCGTGTGTACACGACGACGCCGAAGAAGCCGAACTCGGCACTCCGTAAGGTCGCCAAGGTTCGTCTGACGAACGGCTTCGAAGTGATTTCGTACATCGGCGGTGAAGGCCACAACCTGCAGGAACACTCGGTTGTGCTGATCCGCGGCGGCCGTGTGAAGGACTTGCCGGGTGTGCGTTACCACATGGTTCGCGGCTCGCTGGATACCCAGGGCGTCAAGGACCGTAAGCAAGCGCGCTCGAAGTACGGCGCGAAGCGTGCAAAGGCTGCCAAGTAAGCAGTTTTTGATCAGGGATCGCCGCAGGGCGGTCAAGGCGGGAGTGCCGGATTGCCGGTGCTGTCGAGTAAGTGGTCACCCGGCCAAGCTGGTTAGTCGTGAAGATGTGATCGGGTTTGTTGGTGGCCGCGGAGCTGGAACCAGCTCCAACTGAACAAGTAAAGGAAGAATCATGCCGCGTCGTCGCGAAGTCCCCAAGCGGGAAGTGTTGCCGGATCCGAAGTTCGGTAACGTTGATGTTGCCAAGTTCATGAACATGCTGATGCTGTCCGGCAAGAAGTCGGTCGCAGAGCGCATCGTTTATGGCGCATTCGAACAAATCCAGACCAAGGGTGGCAAGGACCCGCTGGAAGTGTTCACGGTTGCGCTCAACAACGTGAAGCCGGTGGTCGAAGTGAAGAGCCGTCGCGTTGGTGGTGCCAACTATCAAGTTCCGGTCGAAGTGCGCCCGTCGCGTCGTATGGCATTGGCGATGCGCTGGCTGCGTGAGGCTGCGAAGAAGCGTAGCGAGAAGTCGATGGCCCTGCGCCTGGCAGGTGAACTCTCCGAAGCGGCCGAAGGCCGTGGCGGCGCGATGAAGAAGCGCGACGAAGTTCACCGCATGGCAGAAGCCAACCGCGCGTTCTCGCATTTCCGTTTCTAAGCGCCTGGCTGGGCTGTTAGCGGAAATAAATTCCGGGCGGGTGCGCTTTTCAGGCGCCTCGCCCGTTTGTGTTGAAGCGTGATGCAGCTGGGCTGCATCACGTCATCCCAGTAGAGGATCAAAGTGGCTCGCAAGACTCCTATCGAGCGCTACCGCAATATCGGTATTAGCGCTCACATCGACGCCGGCAAAACGACGACGACCGAGCGCATTCTGTTTTACACCGGTGTGAACCACAAGATCGGTGAAGTCCACGACGGCGCAGCCACGATGGACTGGATGGAGCAGGAACAGGAGCGTGGCATCACGATCACGTCCGCTGCTACCACGGCCTTCTGGAAGGGCATGGGCGGCAACTATCCGGAACACCGCATCAACATCATCGACACCCCGGGCCACGTCGACTTCACGATTGAAGTCGAGCGCTCGATGCGCGTGCTCGACGGCGCGTGCATGGTGTACTGCGCAGTGGGCGGCGTGCAGCCGCAGTCGGAAACGGTGTGGCGCCAGGCGAACAAGTACAAGGTGCCGCGTCTCGCGTTCGTCAACAAGATGGACCGTACCGGCGCGAACTTCTTCAAGGTCTACGACCAGCTCCGTCTGCGCCTGAAGGCGAACCCGGTTCCGGTCGTGGTGCCGATCGGTGCGGAAGAAGGCTTCAAGGGCGTCGTCGATCTGATCAAGATGAAGGCGATCATTTGGGACGAAGCGTCGCAAGGTACCAAGTTCGACTACGTCGACATCCCGGCGGAACTCGTCGACACGTGCAACGAATGGCGTGAAAAGATGGTCGAGGCGGCTGCAGAGTCGAACGAAGACCTGATGAACAAGTACCTGGAAGCAGGCGAGCTGTCGGAAGCCGAGATCGTGAAGGGTCTGCGCGACCGTACGATCGCGTGCGAAATCCAGCCGATGCTGTGCGGCACTGCGTTCAAGAACAAGGGCGTGCAGCGCATGCTCGACGCCGTGATCGATTTCCTGCCGTCGCCGGTCGATATTCCGCCGGTTACGGGTGAACTCGAAAATGGCGAGAAGACGGAGCGCCGCGCTGCCGACGACGAGAAGTTTGCGGCACTGGCATTCAAGATCATGACCGACCCGTTCGTCGGCCAGCTGATCTTCTTCCGCGTCTACTCGGGCGTCGTCAATTCGGGCGACACGCTGCTCAATGCGACCAAGGACAAGAAGGAACGTCTCGGCCGTATTCTGCAGATGCACGCGAACCAGCGTGAAGAAATCAAGGAAGTTCGCGCTGGCGACATCGCGGCTGCGGTCGGCCTGAAGGAAGCGACCACGGGCGACACGCTGTGCGATCCGGCTCACCCGATCGTGCTCGAACGCATGATTTTCCCGGAGCCGGTGATTTCGCAGGCCGTCGAGCCGAAGACGAAGGCTGACCAGGAAAAGATGGGCCTGGCGCTCAACCGTCTGGCTCAGGAAGATCCGTCGTTCCGCGTGCAGACCGACGAAGAATCGGGTCAAACGATCATTTCGGGTATGGGCGAGCTCCACCTCGAAATTCTGGTTGACCGGATGAAGCGTGAATTCGGCGTGGAAGCGACCGTCGGCAAGCCGCAGGTTGCGTACCGCGAAACCATTCGCAAGTCGGCCGCGGACGTCGAAGGCAAGTTCGTCAAGCAGTCGGGTGGCCGTGGTCAGTATGGCCATGCGGTCATTACGCTCGAGCGCAGCGAACTGGGCAAGGGCTACGAGTTCATCGACGCGATCAAGGGCGGCGTGATTCCGCGCGAATACATCCCGTCGGTTGACAAGGGTATCCAGGAAACGCTGAAGAGCGGCGTGCTGGCAGGCTTCCCGGTCGTCGACGTGAAGGTCACGCTGACGTTCGGTTCGTACCACGACGTTGACTCGAACGAAAATGCGTTCCGCATGGCTGGTTCGATGGCGTTCAAGGAAGCGATGCGCCGTGCCGATCCGGTTCTGCTCGAGCCGATGATGGCCGTGGAAGTGGAAACGCCGGAAGACTTCATGGGTAACGTCATGGGCGACCTGTCGGGTCGTCGCGGCATTATCCAGGGCATGGACGACATGGTGGGCGGCGGCAAGATCGTGCGCGCCGAAGTGCCGCTGTCGGAAATGTTCGGCTACTCGACGTCGCTGCGTTCGCTGACGCAGGGTCGCGCAACGTACACGATGGAGTTCAAGCACTACGCTGAAGCTCCGAAGAACGTTGCAGAAGCGATCATCAGCGCGAAGACGAAGTAATTCGTTATCACAATCGACTATTTTTGAAAGAAGAGAATCATGGCAAAAGGTAAATTCGAGCGGACCAAGCCGCACGTGAACGTTGGTACGATTGGTCACGTTGACCACGGCAAGACGACGCTGACGGCAGCGATCACGACGGTTCTGACGAAGAAGTTCGGCGGCGAAGCGAAGGCGTACGACCAGATCGACGCGGCACCGGAAGAAAAGGCGCGCGGCATCACGATCAACACGGCACACGTCGAGTACGAAACGGCTAACCGCCACTACGCACACGTCGACTGCCCGGGCCACGCTGACTATGTGAAGAACATGATCACGGGCGCAGCGCAGATGGACGGCGCGATCCTGGTTTGCTCGGCAGCTGACGGCCCGATGCCGCAGACGCGTGAGCACATCCTGCTGGCCCGTCAGGTTGGCGTTCCGTACATCATCGTGTTCCTGAACAAGTGCGACATGGTGGACGACGCTGAACTGCTCGAGCTGGTCGAGATGGAAGTTCGCGAACTCCTGTCGAAGTACGACTTCCCGGGCGACGACACGCCGATCGTGAAGGGTTCGGCGAAGCTGGCGCTGGAAGGCGACACGGGCGAGCTGGGCGAAGTGGCGATCATGAGCCTGGCCGACGCACTGGACACGTACATCCCGACGCCGGAGCGTGCAGTTGACGGCGCGTTCCTGATGCCGGTGGAAGACGTGTTCTCGATCTCGGGCCGTGGTACGGTTGTGACGGGTCGTGTCGAGCGCGGCATCGTGAAGGTCGGCGAAGAAATCGAAATCGTCGGTATCAAGCCGACGGTGAAGACGACCTGCACGGGCGTTGAAATGTTCCGCAAGCTGCTGGACCAAGGTCAGGCAGGCGACAACGTGGGTATCCTGCTGCGCGGCACGAAGCGTGAAGACGTGGAGCGTGGCCAGGTTCTGGCGAAGCCGGGTTCGATCACGCCGCACACGCACTTCACGGCTGAAGTGTACGTGCTGAGCAAGGACGAAGGCGGCCGTCACACGCCGTTCTTCAACAACTACCGTCCGCAGTTCTACTTCCGTACGACGGACGTGACGGGCTCGATCGAGCTGCCGAAGGACAAGGAAATGGTGATGCCGGGCGACAACGTGTCGATCACGGTGAAGCTGATCGCTCCGATCGCGATGGAAGAAGGTCTGCGCTTCGCAATCCGCGAAGGCGGCCGTACGGTCGGCGCCGGCGTCGTCGCCAAGATCATCGAGTAACATCGACGATCCGCGGATCCCGACGGGGTCCGCGATTCCGCGGTACGCAGTTGTACCGTCTGAACCGGGTGTCCAGCTTGCGCTGGCACCCGGTTTTGTTTTTCGGCGGCGCGTTGTGTGGCCCGAGAAACTCGCACCACCATTTCAGAATTTCGTGTAGAATCGCGGGCTTAGCAGTGGAAGTACCGTCAGGAACGTGATGTCTCGCTCCCCGCAGGCGTCATGTTTCACGTTCTTTTAGTGTCCGGCGATGCAAGATCGCCTCGCTCTTTTCAAGGAATTGTCATGCAGCAACAGAAAATCCGCATTCGCCTGAAGGCTTTCGACTATCGTCTGATCGATCAATCGGCTGCCGAAATCGTCGATACCGCGAAGCGGACTGGCGCAATCGTCCGTGGCCCGGTGCCGCTGCCGACGCGCATTCAGCGTTTTGACATCCTGCGTTCGCCGCACGTCAACAAGACGTCGCGCGATCAGCTCGAAATCCGCACCCACCAGCGCCTGATGGACATCGTCGACCCGACGGACAAGACCGTTGACGCGCTGATGAAGCTCGACCTGCCGGCTGGCGTCGACGTGGAAATCAAGCTGCAGTAAGGCTTCCAGCGCCGATCGGCTTGCCGGGCGGCGCTAAGTCTTTGATTGCTTGCAGAAAACGTGAGGTCGGGCTATAATGCTTGGCTTTTCGCGTATTCGCGTAAAAAAGTTGGGCCTTGCGTGCCCGGCATTTTGTAAATCAGCCCCGACCAATCGCAGTCGGGAATGGAGAAAATGATGAGCCTTGGACTCGTAGGTCGCAAGGTTGGCATGACCCGTATCTTCACGGCTGAAGGGGATTCGATTCCCGTCACCGTGCTGGACGTGTCGGACAACCGCGTGACGCAGATCAAGACTGTTGAAACCGACGGCTACACGGCCGTGCAGGTTGCATTCGGCTCCCGTCGTGCATCGCGCGTGACGAAGCCGCTGGCAGGTCATCTCGCCAAAGCCGGTGTCGAAGCCGGTGAAATCCTCAAGGAATTCCGCATTGACGCGGCCAAGGCAGCTGAGCTGTCGAATGGCGCCGTGGTCGGTGCTGATCTTTTCGAAGTGGGCCAGAAGGTCGACGTGCAAGGCGTGTCGATCGGTAAGGGCTACGCCGGTACGATCAAGCGTTACAACTTCTCCTCCGGCCGTGCCACGCACGGTAACTCGCGCTCGCACAACGTGCCGGGCTCGATCGGTATGGCGCAGGATCCGGGTCGTGTTTTCCCGGGTAAACGCATGACGGGTCACATGGGTGACGTGACGGTGACGGTGCAGAACCTCGAAATCGCTCGTATCGACGCAGAGCGCAAGCTGCTGCTCGTGAAGGGTGCGATTCCGGGCGCGAAGGGCGGCAAAGTCTTCGTGACGCCGGCCGTCAAGACCAAGGGGGCGAAATAATGGAACTCAAGCTCCTGAACGAAAATGGTCAGGAAGGTGCAGTGGTCAACGCATCGGACGTCGTGTTCGGTCGTGACTACAACGAAGCGCTGATCCACCAGGTCGTCGTCGCTTACCAGGCGAATGCTCGCCAGGGTAACCGCGCACAGAAGGACCGTGAGCAAGTCAAGCACACGACGAAGAAGCCGTGGCGCCAGAAGGGTACGGGCCGCGCTCGTGCCGGTATGTCGTCGAGCCCGTTGTGGCGTGGCGGTGGTCGTATCTTCCCGAATTCGCCGGAAGAAAACTTCTCGCACAAGGTCAACAAGAAGATGCATCGCGCAGGTCTCTGCTCGATCTTCTCGCAGCTGGCCCGTGAAGGCCGTCTGTCGGTCGTCGAGGACATCATCCTCGAAGCGCCGAAGACCAAGCTGCTGGCCGAAAAATTCAAGACCATGGGTCTCGACTCCGTGCTGATCATCACCGACACGGTTGACGAAAACCTGTACCTGGCATCGCGCAACCTGCCGCACGTGGCAATTGTCGAGCCGCGCTACGCTGACCCGCTGTCGCTGATCTACTTCAAGAAAGTGCTGGTCACGAAGGCTGCGGTCGCCCAGATCGAGGAGTTGCTGTCATGAGCGAGATTCGCAAGAACGATCATCGTTTGATGCAGGTCCTGCTCGCACCGGTGATCTCGGAAAAGGCGACGCTGGTTGCCGACAAGAACGAGCAAGTCGTGTTCGAAGTCGCACCGGATGCCACGAAGCAGGAAGTGAAGGCGGCCGTTGAGCTGCTGTTCAAGGTTGAAGTTGATTCCGTCAACGTGCTGGTTCAGAAGGGCAAGCAAAAGCGCTTTGGCCGTTCGATGGGCCGCCGCAAGGACGTGAAGAAGGCGTACGTTTGCCTGAAGCCCGGCCAGGAA
Organism: Burkholderia cepacia complex sp. TUM26381; assembly: GCF_057439935.1. Lineage (NCBI taxonomy): Bacteria > Pseudomonadati > Pseudomonadota > Betaproteobacteria > Burkholderiales > Burkholderiaceae > Burkholderia > Burkholderia cepacia complex sp. TUM26381. The sequence goes on from NZ_CM172006.1 coordinate 330,343, forward strand.
ATCAACTTTGAAGCGGAGGCCAAGTAATCATGGCAATCGTTAAAGTTAAGCCGACATCGCCGGGTCGCCGCGCGATGGTCAAGGTGGTCAACAAGAACCTGCACCAGGGCAAGCCGTTCGCGGCACTGCTCGACTCGCAGAGCTCGACCGCCGGCCGTAACAACAACGGTCGTATCACCACGCGTCACAAGGGTGGTGGTCACAAGCAGCACTACCGTATCGTCGATTTCCGTCGCACGAAGGACGGCATCCCGGCAAAGGTCGAACGTCTCGAGTACGACCCGAACCGTAGCGCGAACATCGCGCTGGTGCTCTACGCAGACGGCGAGCGTCGCTACATCATCGCCCCGAAGGGCCTGACCGTCGGCCAACAGCTGATGTCGGGTTCGGAAGCGCCGATCCGTGCAGGCAACACGCTGCCGATCCGCAACATTCCGGTCGGTACGACGATCCACTGCATCGAGATGCTGCCGGGCAAGGGCGCGCAAATGGCGCGTTCGGCTGGCACGTCGGCCATGCTGCTGGCACGTGAAGGCGTCTACGCGCAGGTTCGTCTGCGTTCGGGCGAAATCCGCCGCGTGCACATCGAGTGCCGTGCAACGATCGGTGAAGTCGGTAACGAAGAGCATAGCCTGCGCCAGATCGGCAAGGCTGGCGCGAACCGCTGGCGCGGTATCCGCCCGACGGTGCGTGGCGTTGCGATGAACCCGGTTGATCACCCGCACGGTGGTGGTGAGGGCAAGACGGCTGCAGGTCGCGATCCGGTGAGCCCGTGGGGTACGCCGGCTAAGGGTTATCGCACCCGTAGCAACAAGCGCACGACGACGATGATCGTCCAGCGCCGTCACAAGCGTTAAGGAGTAGGCAATGGCACGTTCTGTTAAAAAAGGTCCGTTCTGCGACGCCCATTTGCTGAAGAAAGTTGAGGCGGCTGCAGCTTCGCGCGACAAAAAGCCGATCAAGACCTGGTCGCGTCGCTCGACGATTCTGCCGGATTTCATCGGCCTGACGATCGCTGTTCACAACGGCCGTCAACACGTTCCGGTGTACATCTCGGAAAACATGGTCGGCCACAAGCTTGGCGAGTTCGCACTGACCCGTACGTTCAAGGGTCACGCAGCCGACAAGAAGGCCAAGAAATAAGGGGCAATCAAGATGGAAGTGAAAGCAATTCATCGCGGTGCCCGCATCTCGGCGCAAAAAACGCGCCTTGTGGCTGACCAGATCCGCGGTTTGCCGGTCGACAAGGCGCTGAACGTTCTGACGTTCTCGCCGAAGAAAGCGGCTGGCATCGTGAAGAAGGTTGTGCTGTCGGCAATCGCGAATGCGGAGCACAACGAAGGCGCCGATATCGACGAGCTCAAGATCAAGAGCATCTACGTCGACAAGGCTGCATCGCTCAAGCGTTTCACCGCGCGCGCCAAGGGCCGCGGTAACCGCATCGAGAAGCAATCCTGTCACATCACTGTGACGGTCGGGAATTAAGGAGCCATACGATGGGACAGAAAATTCATCCGACTGGCTTCCGCCTGGCTGTCAGCCGCAATTGGGCTTCGCGTTGGTACGCGAACAACAACAATTTCGCGGCGATGCTGCAGGAAGACATCGGTGTTCGTGAATACCTGAAGAAGAAGCTGAAGAACGCTTCGGTCGGTCGGGTCGTCATCGAGCGTCCGGCGAAGAACGCGCGCATCACGATTTACAGCTCGCGTCCGGGTGTGGTCATCGGCAAGAAGGGCGAGGATATCGAACAGCTGAAGACGGAACTGCAACGCCGCATGGGCGTGCCGGTTCACGTCAACATCGAAGAAATCCGCAAGCCGGAAACCGATGCTCAGCTGATCGCCGACTCGATCACGCAACAGCTCGAGCGCCGGATCATGTTCCGTCGCGCGATGAAGCGTGCGATGCAGAACGCGATGCGTCTGGGTGCTCAAGGCATCAAGATCATGAGCGCGGGCCGTCTGAACGGTATCGAAATCGCTCGTACGGAGTGGTATCGCGAAGGTCGCGTGCCGCTTCATACGCTGCGTGCCGATATCGACTACGCGACCTCGGAAGCGAAGACGACTTACGGGATCATCGGCGTCAAGGTGTGGGTCTACAAGGGCGATACGCTCGGCCGCAACGACGCACCGGTGGTGGAAGAAGTAGCCGAAGACAAGCGTCCGCGTCGCAATGCGCGTCCGGGCGACCGTCGTCCGCGCCGTGACGGCGAAGGCGGCGCTCCGGGTGCTCGTCGTGGCGCACCGCGCCGTGGCGCCGGCAAGCCCGAAGACGGCAAGACTGGAGAATAACGATGCTGCAACCGAAACGCAGGAAGTATCGTAAAGAGCAGAAGGGTCGTAACACCGGCAAGGCGACGCGCGGCAACGCAGTGTCGTTCGGTGATTTCGGCCTGAAGGCGATCGGTCGCGGTCGTTTGACCGCACGCCAGATTGAAGCGGCGCGTCGTGCAATGACGCGTCACATCAAGCGTGGCGGCCGCATCTGGATCCGGATCTTCCCGGACAAGCCGATTTCGCAGAAGCCGGCGGAAGTGCGTATGGGTAACGGTAAGGGTAACCCGGAGTACTACGTCGCCGAGATTCAGCCGGGCAAGATGCTCTATGAAATGGACGGCGTAACCGAAGAACTGGCACGCGAAGCGTTCCGTCTGGCTGCAGCCAAGCTGCCGCTGAAGACGGCGTTCATCGTGCGCCAGCTCGGCGCCTAAGGAGAAAATATGAAGGCTTCCGAACTTCTCCAGAAAGACCAGGCCGCGCTCAACAAGGAGCTGGCGGACCTGCTGAAGGCGCAATTCGGCCTGCGCATGCAACTCGCGACCCAGCAGCTCACGAACACGAGCCAGCTGAAGAAGGTTCGTCGCGACATCGCACGTGTGCGGACCGTCATGACTCAGAAGGCGAACCAGAAATGAACGATAGCGTGAAAACCTCGCTGAAGCGGACGCTGGTCGGTCGGGTCGTCAGCAACAAGATGGACAAGACCGTCACCGTGCTGATCGAGCACCGCGTCAAGCATCCGATCTACGGCAAGTATGTCGTGCGTTCGAAGAAGTACCACGCGCACGATGAAGCGAACACCTACAACGAAGGCGATCTCGTCGAAATCCAGGAAACGCGTCCTGTTTCGAAGACGAAGGCCTGGACGGTGTCGCGCCTCGTCGAAGCCGCTCGCGTCATCTAAGCGGGCAGCGTAGTAGGCAGTAACAGGCACTTCTCCACGAAGTGCTTGAAATCGCAAAGTTTTTGCTTGCGGGACCAGGATTATTTGTTATAATCCTGGTCTTCCCTCTTTATGGGAGCCCCGTCGCGGGCGAAGTTGGTGGGGGAAGCGGACTGGCGCCAGCCTGTCCGAAAGATTCACCGAATTGCGATGGCGGGTTTCGTTTGCCGTCGCTGCTGTTCCAACCCAAGCAGCCGATTGGCTGACGGGACCAAGACTGACCGAGTGCATCATGGTGGTGCATCCGGATTAAGTTGGGAAAGACAAACCATGATCCAGACCGAATCTCGGCTCGAAGTAGCCGACAACACGGGTGCACGTGAAGTCCTGTGCATCAAGGTGCTCGGCGGCTCGAAGCGTCGTTATGCCGGCATTGGCGACATCATCAAGGTGAGCGTCAAAGAGGCAACGCCGCGCGGGCGCGTGAAGAAAGGCGAAATTTACAACGCCGTGGTGGTCCGCACCGCCAAGGGCGTGCGCCGTCAAGACGGCTCGCTGATCAAGTTCGACGGCAACGCCGCTGTGCTTTTGAATAACAAGCTCGAGCCGATCGGCACCCGTATCTTCGGGCCGGTGACGCGTGAGCTGCGTAGCGAACGATTCATGAAGATCGTTTCGCTGGCGCCGGAAGTGCTGTAAGGAGTCGCGATGAACAAGATTCGCAAAGGTGACGAAGTCATCGTCGTCACTGGCAAGGACAAGGGCAAGCGCGGCGTCGTGCTGGCTGTCGGTGCTGAACATGTGACGGTTGAAGGTATCAACCTCGTCAAGAAGCATGTGAAGCCGAACCCGATGAAGGGTACGACGGGCGGCGTGGAAGCGAAGACGATGCCCCTGCATATTTCGAACGTCGCACTGGTCGACGCGAATGGCAAGGCGTCGCGTGTTGGCATCAAGGTCGAGGAAGGCAAGAAGGTTCGCTTCCTGAAGACGACCGGTGCCGTACTGAGCGCCTGACGCAGCGGAGTAAAAAATGGCTCGTTTTCAAGAGTTTTACAAAGAAAAGGTTGTGCCCGGCCTGATCGAGAAGTTCGGTTACAAGTCGGTCATGGAAGTGCCGCGCATCACCAAGATCACGCTGAACATGGGTCTTGGCGAAGCGATCGCTGACAAGAAGATCATCGAGAACGCCGTTGGCGACCTCACGAAGATCGCCGGCCAGAAGCCGGTCGTCACGAAGGCTCGCAAGGCAATCGCAGGCTTCAAGATCCGCCAGGGTTACCCGATCGGCGCGATGGTGACGCTGCGTGGCCAAGCAATGTACGAATTCCTCGACCGTTTCGTGACGGTTGCCCTGCCCCGCGTGCGAGATTTCCGCGGCGTGTCGGGTCGTGCTTTCGATGGCCGTGGCAACTACAACATCGGTGTGAAAGAGCAGATCATTTTCCCCGAAATCGACTACGACAAGATCGACGCACTGCGTGGGCTGAACATCAGCATCACGACGACTGCGAAGACCGACGACGAAGCAAAGGCTCTGCTCGCCAGCTTCAAGTTCCCGTTCAGAAACTGAGGTTACCGTGGCTAAACTGGCACTGATCGAACGTGAAAAGAAGCGCGCCCGTCTGGTCGCGAAGTTCGCAGCAAAGCGTGAAACGCTGAAGGCGATCGTCGAAGACCAAAGCAAGTCGGAAGAAGAGCGCTACGAAGCACGCCTGGAGCTGCAGCAACTGCCCCGCAACGCAAACCCGACCCGCCAGCGTAACCGCTGCGCGATCACGGGCCGTCCGCGTGGCACGTTCCGTAAATTCGGCCTCGCGCGTAACAAGATTCGTGAAATCGCATTCCGTGGCGAGATTCCTGGCCTGACCAAGGCGAGCTGGTAATAGGAGAAACGTAAATGAGCATGAGTGATCCTATCGCCGATATGCTGACTCGCATCCGCAACGCGCAGATGGTCGAGAAGGTATCGGTAGCGATGCCCTCGTCGAAGGTCAAGGTTGCAATCGCGCAAGTCCTCAAGGACGAAGGTTATATCGACGATTTCGCCGTCAAGGCGGAAGGTGCGAAGTCCGAACTGAATATCGCGCTGAAGTACTACGCAGGTCGCCCGGTCATCGAACGCCTCGAGCGCGTGTCGAAGCCTGGTCTGCGCGTGTACCGCGGCCGTAACGACATTCCGCAGGTCATGAACGGCCTCGGCGTGGCTATCGTGTCGACGCCGAAGGGCGTGATGACTGATCGCAAGGCGCGCGCTACCGGCGTCGGCGGCGAAGTCATCTGCTACGTCGCTTAAAGCCGAGGAGAGAGAAACATGTCTCGAGTAGGTAAGAGCCCGATCGCGCTGCAAGGCGCGGAAGTCAAGCTGGCCGACGGTGCAATCACCGTCAAGGGCCCGCTGGGCACCATCACGCAAGCGATCAATCCGCTCGTGAACGTGGCGAACAACGACGGCACGCTGAATCTGTCGCCGGTCGACGAAAGCCGCGAAGCAAATGCACTGTCGGGCACGATGCGCGCGATCATCGCGAATGCCGTGCACGGCGTGACCAAGGGTTTCGAGCGCAAGCTGACGCTGGTTGGCGTCGGTTACCGTGCGCAAGCGCAAGGCGACAAGCTGAACCTGTCGCTGGGTTTCTCGCACCCGGTGGTGCACCAGATGCCGGAAGGCGTCAAGGCTGAAACCCCGACGCAAACCGAAATCGTGATCAAGGGGATCAACAAGCAACAAGTCGGTCAAGTGGCTGCGGAAGTCCGCGGTTACCGTCCGCCGGAGCCCTACAAGGGCAAGGGCGTGCGTTATGCCGACGAGGTTGTGATCCTCAAAGAAACGAAGAAGAAGTAAGGGTGCGCAATCATGGATAAGACTCAATCTCGCCTGCGCCGCGCTCGCCAGACGCGTATCAAGATCGCTGAGCTGCAGGTCGCGCGTCTCGCCGTGCATCGCACGAACACGCACATCTACGCTCAAGTGTTCTCGCCCTGCGGCACCAAGGTGCTCGCCAGCGCGTCGACGCTCGAAGCTGAAGTGCGCGCCGAGCTCGCCGACAAGTCGGGCAAGGGCGGCAACGTTAATGCTGCGACGCTGATCGGCAAGCGTATTGCCGAGAAGGCAAAGGCCGCCGGCATCGAATCCGTCGCCTTCGACCGCTCGGGCTTCCGCTACCATGGCCGCGTCAAGGCGCTGGCTGAGGCAGCTCGCGAAGCTGGGCTCAAGTTCTAAGGAAGGAATTCGTCATGGCAAAGATGCAAGCGAAAGTTCAGGCTGACGAGCGCGACGACGGCCTTCGTGAAAAGATGATTTCGGTCAATCGCGTGACCAAGGTCGTGAAGGGTGGCCGTATTCTCGGCTTCGCCGCACTGACCGTGGTTGGCGACGGTGATGGCCGCATCGGTATGGGCAAGGGCAAGGCGAAGGAAGTGCCGGTCGCTGTCCAGAAGGCAATGGAACAAGCTCGCCGCAACATGTTCAAGGTGCCGCTCAAGAACGGCACGCTGCAGCACGAAGTGCACGGCAAGCACGGCGCTTCGGCCGTCCTCCTCGCTCCGGCGAAGGCAGGTACGGGCGTGATCGCCGGCGGCCCGATGCGCGCAGTGTTCGACGTGATGGGCGTTCAGAACGTTGTGGCGAAGAGCCACGGTTCGACGAACCCGTACAACCTCGTTCGCGCCACGCTGGACGGCCTGCGCAAGCAGTCCACCCCGGCAGACATCGCGGCGAAGCGCGGCAAGTCCGTCGAAGATATTTTGGGCTAAGCCCGGGTGGTCACCATGTCTGAAAAAACTGTCAAGGTTCAGCTCGTCAAGAGCCTGATCGGGACCCGCGAAACGCACCGCGCAACCGTGCGTGGCCTGGGCCTGCGCCGACTCAATTCGGTCAGCGAGCTGCAGGACACGCCGGCGGTCCGCGGCATGATCAACAAGGTTTCGTACCTCGTTAAGGTCATCGCGTAAGCGGCCCTACGGATCAAGGAGTTGATATGGAATTGAATAACCTGAAGCCGGCCGCTGGCGCCAAGCACGCCAAGCGTCGCGTCGGTCGTGGCATCGGTTCGGGCCTCGGCAAGACGGCTGGCCGTGGTCACAAGGGTCAGAAATCGCGTTCGGGCGGCTTCCACAAAGTCGGTTTCGAAGGCGGTCAGATGCCGCTGCAACGTCGTCTGCCGAAGCGCGGCTTCACGTCGCTGACGAAGGAATTCGTCGGTGAAGTGCGCCTGGGCGACCTCGAGAAGCTGCCGGTCGACGAGATCGATCTGCTCGCACTGAAGCAAGCCGGCCTGGTCGGCGAGCTGACGAAGAGCGCAAAGATCATCGCGACGGGTGAACTGAAGCGCAAGATCGTCGTGAAGGGTCTCGGTGCCACCAAGGGTGCGCGCGCTGCGATCGAAGCGGCTGGCGGTTCGTTCGCCGAGTGACACGCGTAGCGCGTCGTCACTTGCATTCATCGGAGAAGGTACTTGGCTAACAGCCCGAGTCTTGCAAAACCCGGTCGAAGCACGGCGAAATTCGGCGATCTGCGCCGGCGAGCGATGTTCCTGCTCCTGGCGCTGATCGTCTATCGCATCGGCGCGCACATTCCCGTGCCGGGCATCGATCCGGATCAACTGGCTAAGCTGTTCCAGAGCCAGGCGGGCGGCATCCTGGGCATGTTCAACATGTTCTCGGGTGGCGCGCTTTCCCGCTTCACGATCTTTGCGCTGGGGATCATGCCGTACATCTCGGCGTCGATCATCATGCAGTTGCTGGCGATCGTTTCGCCGCAGCTCGAGGCGCTGAAGAAGGAAGGGCAGGCAGGGCAACGGAAGATCACGCAGTACACGCGGTATTTCACCGTGGTGCTCGCGACCTTCCAGGCGTTCGGTATCGCGGCTGCGCTGGAAAACCAGCCGGGCCTCGTCACCGATCCCGGCATGCTGTTCCGTCTGACGACGGTCGTGACGCTGGTTACCGGTACGATGTTCCTGATGTGGCTCGGCGAGCAGATTACCGAGCGTGGTCTGGGCAACGGTATCTCGATCATCATCTTCGGCGGGATCGCAGCAGGGTTCCCGAATGCCGTGGGTGGGTTGTTCGAGCTGGTGCGTACGGGTTCGATGAGCATCATTTCGGCGATCATCATCGTCGTTCTGATTGCCGCGGTGACTTACCTGGTCGTGTTCATCGAACGCGGTCAGCGCAAGATCCTCGTGAACTACGCGAAGCGCCAGGTCGGCAACAAGATCTACGGCGGGCAGTCGTCCCATCTGCCGCTGAAGTTGAACATGTCGGGCGTGATTCCGCCGATCTTTGCATCGTCGATCATTCTGTTCCCGGCAACGATTCTCGGCTGGTTCAGTACCGGTCAGCCGACGGGAAGCTGGATTTCCAATACGTTGCATAACGTTGCGGAAGCGCTTAAGCCGGGCCAGCCGGTCTATGTGCTGCTGTACACGCTGGCAATCGTGTTTTTCTGCTTCTTCTACACCGCACTGGTGTTCAACAGCAGGGAAACCGCGGACAACCTGAAGAAGAGCGGCGCGTTTGTTCCGGGCATCCGTCCGGGCGATCAGACCGCACGATATATCGACCGCATCCTCACGCGTCTGACGCTGGCCGGTGCGATCTACATCGTCTTCGTGTGTCTACTGCCAGAGTTTCTGGTGCTGCGCTGGAACGTGCCGTTTTATTTTGGTGGAACGTCGCTGCTGATCATTGTCGTCGTCACGATGGACTTTATGGCGCAGGTGCAGTCGTACGTTATGTCGCAACAGTATGAGTCACTGCTCAAGAAGGCGAACTTCAAGGGCGGCAACATCCCGATGCGTTAAGGACTATGGCCAAAGACGATGTAATCCAGATGCAGGGTGAGGTGATTGAAAACCTCCCGAATGCGACCTTCCGTGTGAAGCTGGAAAACGGCCATGTCGTGTTGGGACATATTTCCGGAAAGATGCGGATGCACTACATCCGCATCCTGCCGGGCGACAAGGTGACGGTTGAGTTGACGCCTTACGATCTGTCTCGTGCGCGGATCGTGTTCCGGGCGAAGTGATTTGAAAAAAGGGTATTATCATGAAAGTGATGGCATCGGTTAAGCGCATTTGCCGCAATTGCAAGATCATCAAGCGCAAAGGCGTCGTTCGCGTGATCTGCAGCTCGGATCCGCGCCACAAGCAGCGCCAAGGCTGACCGCGCGTTTGTTTGCGCTTTTTGTTTGAGGAAAAACAATGGCTCGTATCGCAGGGGTTAACATCCCGAATCACCAGCACACCGAGATTGGCCTGACGGCTATCTTTGGTGTCGGCCGCACCCGTTCGCGCAGCATCTGCGTGGCAGCTGGCGTCGATTTTTCGAAGAAGGTCAAGGATCTGACCGACGCAGACCTGGAAAAGCTGCGTGAAGAAGTGGGCAAGTTTGTCGTCGAAGGCGATCTGCGCCGTGAAGTGACGATGAACATCAAGCGCCTGATGGACCTCGGTTGCTACCGTGGCGTCCGTCATCGCAAGGGCCTGCCGATGCGCGGTCAGCGTACGCGTACGAACGCACGTACCCGTAAGGGTCCGCGTCGTGCAGCGCAAGCGCTGAAGAAGTAAGCGGAACTGACAGTTACAGGAAAACGTAATGGCTAAGGCTTCGAATACCGCGGCGCAACGCGTTCGCAAAAAGGTTAAGAAGAACGTCGCTGAAGGCGTGGTTCACGTTCACGCGTCGTTCAACAACACGATCATCACGATCACCGATCGCCAAGGCAACGCTCTGGCATGGGCGACGTCGGGCGGTCAGGGCTTCAAGGGCTCGCGCAAATCGACGCCGTTCGCTGCTCAGGTCGCAGCCGAGTCGGCTGGCCGCGTCGCGATGGAATACGGCGTGAAGAATCTGGAAGTGCGGATCAAGGGCCCGGGCCCGGGTCGTGAGTCGGCAGTGCGTGCGCTGCATGGCCTCGGCATCAAGATCACCGCGATTTCGGACGTCACCCCGATTCCGCACAACGGCTGCCGCCCGCCGAAGCGTCGTCGTATCTAAGGATGTGCTGGCACGTTCGTGCTAGCGCATTGCCTGTCGCCGCTCAGCGTCGACGGGCGTTGCTTTTTTGATTGACTAAGCCCACCGTTCGCCCCAAAGGGAGCGGACTAGCGCGGATTTCGATCCGCGTGACTGATTGATAAAGGAATGCAAAGTGGCACGTTATATCGGCCCCAAAGCCAAGCTGTCCCGCCGTGAAGGCACCGACCTGTTCCTGAAGAGCGCACGCCGCTCGCTCGCCGACAAGTGCAAGCTCGACAGCAAGCCGGGTCAGCACGGCCGTACCTCGGGCGCACGTACGTCCGACTACGGTACGCAGCTGCGTGAAAAGCAGAAGGTCAAGCGCATCTACGGCGTGCTGGAACGTCAGTTCCGCCGCTACTTCGCTGAAGCCGACCGCCGCAAGGGCAACACGGGTGAAAACCTGCTGCAACTGCTCGAGTCGCGCCTCGACAACGTCGTGTATCGCATGGGCTTCGGCTCGACCCGCGCTGAAGCGCGTCAGCTGGTGAGCCACAAGTCGATCACCGTGAACGGCGTCGTCGCAAACGTCCCGTCGCAGCAAGTGAAGGCAGGCGACGTCGTCGCGATCCGCGAAAAGGCGAAGAAGCAGGCGCGTATCGTCGAAGCGCTGTCGCTGGCCGAGCAAGGCGGCATGCCGAGCTGGGTTGCAGTCGATGCGAAGAAGTTCGAAGGCACGTTCAAGCAAATGCCGGAACGCGTTGAGATCGCAGGCGACATCAACGAAAGCCTGATCGTCGAATTGTATTCGCGTTAATCCGATTGACGGCCGAGGTACCCCGATTGCGATACGCAAGGAGGGGCCTCGGCTGTTTATTTTCTGGTTGTTACCGGTCAGCCTTATCGGTGTAACGAGCCGAGGGTATTGAAAAGGAAAGCCCATGCAAACCAGTTTGCTGAAACCCAAGATCATCGCCGTGGAATCGCTTGGCGAGAACCACGCGAGGGTGGTCATGGAACCGTTCGAACGCGGTTACGGCCATACCTTGGGCAATGCGCTGCGTCGCGTGCTGCTGTCGTCGATGGTTGGCTACGCGCCGACCGAAGTCACGATCGCAGGCGTGGTGCACGAGTACTCGACGCTGGATGGCGTGCAGGAAGACGTCGTCAACCTGCTGCTGAACCTGAAGGGCGTGGTGTTCAAGCTGCATAACCGTGACGAAGTGACGGTTACGCTGCGCAAGGAAGGTGAAGGCGTTGTCACGGCCGGCGATATCGAGCTGGCCCACGATTGCGAAGTCATCAACCCGAATCACGTGATTGCGCACCTGTCGAAGGGCGGCAAGCTCGACGTTCAGATCAAGATCGAAAAGGGTCGCGGCTATGTGCCCGGCAACGTCCGTCGCTACGGCGAAGACACGGCCAAGATCATCGGCCGCATCGTCCTCGACGCATCGTTCTCGCCGGTTCGCCGCGTGAGCTACGCTGTCGAAAGCGCACGTGTCGAGCAGCGTACCGACCTCGACAAGCTCGTGATGAACATCGAGACGAGCGGCGTGATCACGCCGGAAGAAGCGATCCGCCAATCGGCCCGCATCCTGGTTGACCAGCTGTCCGTGTTCGCGGCGCTGGAAGGCACGGAAACGGCAGCCGAAGCGCCGTCGCGTGCACCGCAGATCGATCCGATCCTGCTGCGTCCGGTGGACGATCTCGAGCTGACGGTTCGTTCGGCGAACTGCCTGAAGGCCGAGAACATCTACTACATCGGCGACCTGATCCAGCGCACGGAAAACGAGCTGCTGAAGACGCCGAACCTCGGTCGCAAGTCGCTCAACGAGATCAAGGAAGTGCTCGCTTCGCGCGGTCTCACGCTGGGCATGAAGCTCGAGAACTGGCCGCCGGCTGGTCTCGACAAGTAAGCCCGGTTGTAGCTGTAGTTGGCAAAGATGCGGATTTTCCTTTAAAATCCGCATCTTGCTTTTTTCACTACCGGCCCGTGCACCCGTCGAGGTGCGATAGAAGAGCTGGATCAAAACTTTGAATCAAGGAAACTGAAATGCGCCATCGTCATGGTCTGCGGAAACTGAACCGCACGAGCAGCCACCGTCTGGCTATGCTCCGTAACATGTCCAACTCGCTGATCGAGCACGAAGTCATCAAGACGACGCTGCCGAAGGCGAAGGAACTCCGTAAAGTCGTCGAGCCGCTGATCACGCTCGGCAAGAAGCCGTCGCTGGCAAACCGTCGCCTGGCGTTCAACCGCCTGCGCGATCGTGACTCGGTGGCGAAGCTGTTCGACGTGCTCGGTCCGCGTTTCGCGAACCGTCCGGGCGGCTACCTGCGCGTGCTGAAGTTCGGCTTCCGCGTGGGCGACAACGCACCGATGGCACTGGTCGAACTGCTCGACCGTCCGGAAGTCGACGAAACGGAAAACGTGCAAGAAGCTGAGTAAGCTTCCGGTACGCTGCAGTATCTGAAAGGGGCCGAGCAATTGCTTGGCCCTTTTTGTTTTTGACGCGCCGGCTGCGATCGATTGTCGCAGGCCGGCGCCGGCAGTGTTGCGCGGGCTGCGCTACGATACGGGCAACCGGCGTGATCGGAGGATAGGCAATTCGCGCCGGCAGGAGCCGTTAGACCAGCCAGGAGGGCTCGGATGATAGTGGTGCTGATGCTGACGACGGTGCCGGATGCGGCGACGGCCACGGCCCTCACCGACGGCGCGCTCGATGCGCGGCTGGCCGCGTGCGTGTCGGAGCTCGGTGCGATCAAGTCGCGCTATCACTGGCAGGGCAAGGTCGAAACGGCCGACGAGATCCAGTTGCTGTTCAAGACGAGCCCCGTGCGGGCGCTCGAACTGGAGCGATTTATTCTCGCGCATCATCCTTACGAGACGCCCGAAATCGTCTCGTGGCAGACGACGGCATCGGCCGCGTATGGCCAGTGGGTGACCAGCGAAACTCAACGTCTATTTCATGTTTAACGGTATGGCGCTTTTCGTGCGCGTGCGTGCGCTGCGGTTCCTTGCAGTCCTGTTGTCGTTCGTGTTCGTGCTGGGCGGCCTGTCCGTTGCGCGCGCGGCTGACGATTTCCTCGATCCGTCGGTTGCGTTCAAGTTCAGCGCGAGCGAATCGCCGGGACAGGTGGACATCCGCTTCAAGATCGCCAACGGCTATTACATGTACCGCGAGCGGTTCGCGTTCGCGGTGAAGAGCGGGCAGGCGACCCTCGGCGAGCCGCAATTCCCGGCCGGTCACGTGAAGTTCGACCAGACGTTCCAGAAGAACGTCGAGACCTATCGCGACGAAGTCGTCGTTCACGTGCCCGTGAAGCAGGCGGCAGGGCCGTTCGAGCTCGCGGTGACGTCGCAGGGGTGTGCGGACGAAGGGATCTGCTATCCGCCGGCCGAGCACGTCATGAAGGTCGATGGCGCCGCGCTCGGTGCAGCATCGTCGTCCGGCGGCGACACGGCCGCCGCGGGCAGCTGGTTCGACAAGGTCACGAGCGCCGATTTCGCGCAGTCGCTGCTCGAAGGGCACGGCTTCTTCACGATCGTCGCGCTGTACTTCGTCGCGGGTGTCGTGCTGAGCCTCCTGCCGTGTTCGTACCCGATGATTCCGATCGTGTCCGCGATCATCATCGGCCAGGGCACGCGTGCAACGCACGCACGCGGCTTTGCGCTGTCGCTGACCTATGTGGTCGGCATGGCGCTGGTCTACACGGTGCTCGGCATCGCCGCCGCGCTGGTGGGCCAGAGTCTCGGCGCGTGGCTGCAGAACCCGTGGGTGCTCGGCGCGTTCGGCGTGCTGCTGACCGCGTTCGCGGTGTCGCTGATCTCGGGCAAGGACTTCGCGCTGCCGGCGCGCTGGCAGAACGGCGCGGCGGAGGCTTCGAGCGCACGTCAGGGCGGCCACTTCGCTGCGGTCGCGGCGATGGGCGCGTTGTCGGCGCTGGTTGTCGGCGCGTGCATGACGGCGCCGCTGTTCGCGGTGCTCGCCTTCATCGCGCACACCGGCAATGCGTTGCTCGGTGGGGCGGCGCTGTTCGCCATGGGCCTGGGGCTCGGCGTGCCGCTGCTGGTCGTCGGCGTCGGTGCAGGGACGGTGCTGCCGCGCGCAGGTGCGTGGATGGACGGAGTGAAGGTGTTCTTCGGCATCGTGCTGCTCGCGGCCGCGCTGTGGATCGTGTGGCCGGTGCTGGCGGGCGGCCTGAAGATGGTGCTCGCCGCGTTGTGGCTGCTGATCGCGGCCGCGGCGCTCGGCCTGTTCACGCCGAATGCCGGCGCCGCATCGATCTGGCGCCGCCTGGGCCGTGGCGTGGGCGCCGCGCTCGCGATCTGGGCTGCGACGCTGCTCGTCGGCCTCGCTGCGGGCTCCACCGATCCCGTGAAGCCGCTGGCCGTGCTGGCGGCGCGCACGGTGGCATCCGGCGGGGCCGCGACGGCCGGCGCGGCCGCCGCGCAGGACGGTCCCGCGTTCGCATCGGTGCGTTCCAGCGGCGAGCTCGACGCGCTGCTGAAGACGTCGGGCCAGCCCGTGATGCTCGACTTCTACGCCGACTGGTGCGTGAGCTGCAAGGAGATGGAGCATCTGACGTTCACCGACGCGCGCGTGCAGGCGCGGCTCGCACAGCTCCACCTCGTGCGCGCGGACGTCACCGCGAACAACCCGGACGATCAGGCGCTGCTCAAGCGCTTCAACCTGTTCGGGCCGCCGGGCATCATCTTCTTCGATCGCAGCGGTAACGAGATCGGGCGCGTGGTCGGTTATCAGGCGGCCGAGACGTTCCTGCGCAGCCTCGATCGGGCCGCTGTCCCGACGGTATGACGAACCGGGACGCTCGATACGGCTGCCGCCTCGATCGGCGGTAAGCAAAAAAAACGGCGGAACACCGAAGTGTCCCGCCGTTTTGCATCGTGCCAGCCGGCGCGCGCTCAGCGCTGCGCTTTCAGCAGGCGCGCCGCATCGAGCGCGAAGTACGTGAGCACGCCGTCGGCGCCCGCACGCTTGAACGCGAGCAGCGATTCGAGCACGACCTTGTCGTGGTCGAGCCAGCCGTTCATTGCGGCCGCCTTCAGCATCGCGTATTCGCCGCTTACCTGGTACACGTAGGTCGGGAAGCGGAACTCGTCCTTCACGCGGCGCACGATGTCGAGATACGGCATGCCGGGCTTGACCATCACCATGTCGGCGCCTTCGTCGATGTCGAGGCGCACTTCGCGCAGCGCCTCGTCGCTGTTCGCCGGATCCATCTGGTAGGTCATCTTGTTGCCCTTGCCCAGGTTGGATGCCGAGCCGACCGCGTCGCGGAACGGGCCGTAGAACGCCGATGCGAACTTCGCCGAATAGGCCATGATCCGCGTGTGGATGTGACCGTCGCTTTCCAGCATTTCACGGATCGCGCCGATGCGGCCGTCCATCATGTCCGACGGCGCGACGATGTCGACGCCGGCTTCAGCTTGCGCGCGCGCCTGATCGATCAGGATCTCGATCGTGTCGTCGTTGATCACGTAGCCGTTTTCGTCGAGCACGCCGTCCTGGCCGTGGCTCGTGTACGGGTCGAGCGCGACGTCGGTCAGCACGCCGAGCTCGGGGAAGCGCTTCTTCAGCTCGCGCACCGCGCGCGGAATCAGGCCGTCCGGGTTGGCTGCCTCGCGGCCGTCGGGCGTCTTCACCGACGGATCGATGGCCGGGAACAGCGATAGCACGGGCACGCCGAGTTCGACGCATTGTTCGGCGACGTGCATCAGCAGATCGACGGATACGCGCTCGACGCCGGGCATCGACGGCACCGGCTGCCGTTCGTTGGTGCCTTCGACGACGAACACCGGGTAGATCAGGTCGTCGGTGGTCAGGCGGTTTTCGCGCATCAGGCGGCGGGAGAAGTCGTCGCGGCGCATCCGGCGCGGACGATGAAGCGGATGGAAGCTCATGGGCGATTGGGCAGAAATCAGGGCGGTAAGGACCTTACGGAACCCTTAGGTGATTTTTGGGAGCGTTGGTATATGATAGCGATCGAGCGGCACGCGTAGCGTGCAGCTCCCCGCTTCTCCTCCCTGAGCGGGTGCCTGTCGTTTTTCGATTAGGCTGTTTGACCCGCCGTTTAACGGCGGGTTTTTTTATGAGCCGGCCGAATCCGCAGGCGCCGTCAGGAGCGCGCCGCCGATCCCGGCCGCGCGTTGCCCGATCATTGTGCTACAGGCTCGCTTTTTTCGTCGGCGACCGACGGCCGCAGCCAGCTCTCGATCAGCGCGTGCGCTTCGTCGAGCCCCGTGCGCTTCAGCGCGGAGAACAGCTGGACCGTCAGCTTGCCCTGGACGCCCTGGTCGCGATACGCATCGAGCCCCTTTTGCGTGGTCCGCAGCGCATTGATGCTTTCCTGGCGCGTCAATTTGTCGCACTTGGTCAGCAGCGTGTGGATCGGCTTGCCGGTCGGCGCGAACCACTCGATCATGCGGCGATCGAGGTCGGTCAGCGGACGGCGCGAATCCATCATCAGGATCAGGCCGCAGAGCTGCGAACGCGTCGCGAGGTAGGACGACAGCAGCATCTCCCAGTGCGCCTTGGCGGCGCCGGGCACTTCCGCGTAGCCGTAGCCGGGCAGGTCGACGAGGTTCGCGACGGGCTCGGCGGCCGGGCCGACGGAGAAGTAGTTGATATGCTGCGTGCGGCCGGGCGTCTTCGACGCGAAGGCCAGCCGCTTCTGGTTGCACAGCACGTTGATCGCCGTCGACTTGCCGGCATTCGAGCGGCCCGCGAACGCGATTTCCGGCTGGACCGTCGGCGGCAGGTCGCGCAGATGGTTGACGGTCGTGTAGAAGCGGGCTTGATGGAGCAAAAAGGCCATGGGAACCGGAAGGACGGGCGGCGCGAGCCGCTTGGTGGAGGCGGGGTAGCCCCGATAGGCGCGGGAGCTTTCAACACGATATTGTACAATACGGCGGTTTTACCAAAGGCCACCTGGCGCCTGCCTCGCGCTTTTATGTGGCTTCTGCGGTAGACTGGTCGCCGTCGTTTTTTGCAGAACCTCAAATTCCCACAAGACGAAACAGGGTGTGCGAATGAATCGACTGTGCAAGTCTCTGATGGTGCTTCAGGTTGCAGCAGGGTTCGTAGGTTTCGTAGCGGAGGCAAACGCGGCAGATGCGGCCAAGCCGGATCTCGACCGCGGCAAGGCGATTGCCGGGCAGGTCTGCGCGTCGTGTCACGGCGCCGACGGCAATAGCGCGTCGGGCAGTTTCCCGAAGCTTGCCGGCCAGCATCCCGAATATCTGGTCAAGCAGTTGAACGACTTCAAGGCGCAGCCGGGCGCGAAGGGGCCGGTGCGTAACAACGCGGTGATGGTCGGCTTCGCGAGCGCGTTGAGCGCGGACGACATGCGCAACGTCGCCGCGTACTACGGGTCGCAGACGACGAAGCTCGGTACCGCACGCGATGCGGCGACCGTGCCGGTCGGCCAGAAGATCTATCGCGGCGGCATCGCGGAGAAGGGCGTACCTGCCTGCGCGAGCTGCCACGGG
Organism: Burkholderia cepacia complex sp. TUM26381; assembly: GCF_057439935.1. Lineage (NCBI taxonomy): Bacteria > Pseudomonadati > Pseudomonadota > Betaproteobacteria > Burkholderiales > Burkholderiaceae > Burkholderia > Burkholderia cepacia complex sp. TUM26381. The sequence continues at coordinate 347,990 of NZ_CM172006.1, forward strand.
CCGACGGGCCAGGGGATGCCGATCCAGTATCCGCGCCTGTCGGGGCAGTGGGCCGATTACACGGTCGCGCAGTTGACCGCGTTCCAGCAGGGTGCCGGCGCGCGTAACAACAACGAGGCGATGCATCAGATCGCCACGCGCCTGTCGGACAACGAGATCAAGGCCGTCGCGGATTACATCGCGGGCCTGCGTTGACCGGCCGGTCGCGAATGGAATGACCGGTCGCCCGAAGGGCGGCCGGAGTCAGAACAAGAAAAGGGTGGGGCGCCGCACCGTTGCGGCCGCCTTGCCCTTTTTTGTTGGCACTCGCCGGGCCGTCCCGAGCGTGCCGATCGCCCCCTTGGGGGCAGCGAACATAGTGAACGTGGGGGCTGTTTCCCCTGAGTCGGAGTTTGAATGAGCGTTACCACGTCGGGGTTGCAGTCGAAGTCGGGTCAGGGTGCGTCGAAACGCGCGGTCGAGCTGTTGAGCTCGATGCGCTTCGCGATTGCGCTGCTGGTGGTGTTGTCGATCGCGAGCATCATCGGCACGGTCCTGACCCAGGACGATCCGTATCCGAACTATGTGAACCAGTTCGGGCCGTTCTGGGCGGACATCTTCCGCTCGCTCGGCCTGTACAACGTGTACAGCGCGTGGTGGTTCATGCTGATCCTGATCTTCCTCGTCACGTCGATCTCGCTGTGCGTGATCCGCAACGCGCCGAAGATGCTCGCCGACGCGAAGAGCTGGAAGGACAAGGTCCGCGAAGGCAGCCTGCGCGCGTTCCATCACAAGGCCGAGTACACGGCATCCGGTACGCGCCCGACCGTCGCGGCCACGCTCGCCACGTTCGTCACCAAGGCCGGCTACAAGCACGTCGTGCGTGAAACCGACGGCGCGACGCTGATCTCCGCGAAACGCGGCGCGATGACCAAGTGGGGCTATATCTCTGCGCACCTCGCGATCGTCGTGATCTGTATCGGCGGCCTGCTCGACAGCAATCTGCCGATCAAATTCCAGATGTGGATGTTCGGCAAGAGCCCGGTCAACACGAGCGCGACGATCAGCGAGATCTCGCCCGACCATCGCCTGTCCGCGTCGAACCCGACGTTCCGCGGCTACGCGTGGGTGCCCGAGGGCCAGTTCGTGTCGACCGCGATCCTGAACCAGCCGAGCGGCTCGCTGATCCAGGACCTGCCGTTCTCGATCCAGCTCAACAAGTTCATCGTCGACTACTACACGACGGGCATGCCGAAGCTGTTCGCGAGCGACATCGTCGTGATCGATCGCGAGACCGGCCAGAAGATTCCGGCGCGCGTCGAGGTCAACAAGCCGTTCACGTACAAGGGGGTGTCGATCTACCAGTCGAGCTTCCAGGACGGCGGCTCGCAGATGCAGATGACGGCCTACCCGATGACGGGCGGCAATGCGACGACCGTCCCCGTGAAGGGCACGATCGGCAGTTCGGCGCCGCTGCAGGTGCCGGGCGCCGACGGCGACACGATCGAGTTCTCCGATTTCCGCGCGATCAACGTCGAGAACATGGCCGACGCGAGCGGCAAGCTGGACGTGCGCGGTGTCGCGAGGACGAGCTCGCTGAAGGAAGTGTTCGACGAGCGGCTCGGCTCGGGAGCGAAGACGTCGAAGCCGACGCAGCTCCACAACATCGGCCCGTCGGTGCAGTACAAGATCCGCGGCAAGGACGGCCAGGCGCGCGAGTTCAACAACTACATGCTGCCCGTCGACATGAACGGCGAGCGCGTGTTCCTCGCCGGCGTGCGCGCGAGCCCGAACGATCCGTTCCGTTACATGCGGATCCCGGCCGACAGCCAGGATTCGATCGGCGAATGGATGCGCCTGCGCGCCGCGCTGGAGGATCCGGCCGTGCGTGCCGAGGCCGCCGCGCGCTTCGCACAGCGTTCGCTGCCGGGCACCGACGCATCGCTGCGCGGCCGCCTGCAGGACAGCGCATCGAAGGTGCTGACCCTTTTTGCCGCGAGCGACGACAGCGTCGGCCGCGGCGCCGACGGCCAGCCGGTCGGCGGCTTCCAGGCGGTGGCGACGTTCATCGACCGCTCGGTGCCGAAGGCCGAGCAGGAGAAGGCGGCAAGCCTGCTGCTGCGCATGCTCGAAGGCTCGATGTGGGAGGTCTGGCAGATCGCGCGCGAGCGCGCCGGCGAGCCGGCCGCCCAGCAGGGCACCGAGACGATCCGCTTCGTGCAGAACGCGATCAACGCGCTATCCGACAGCTTTTTGTATGGATCGCCGGTCTATTTGCAGCTTGATTCATTCAAGCAGGTGCAAGCTTCGGTATTTCAGTTGACGCGCGCACCCGGCAAGAATCTGGTGTATCTTGGCAGCCTGCTGCTGGTCGCCGGCATCTTCTCGATGTTCTACGTGCGCGAGCGGCGCCTCTGGTTCTGGCTGAAGGACGCCGGTTCGGGCGTCGATGTGGTGATGGCAATGTCCACGGCCCGCAAGACCTTCGATTTCGAGAAAGAATTCGTGCAGACGCGCGACGCGGCCGGTGTCGCCTTGCGCGCCGCACCTCGCGACGCCGCGCCCACCGGTGCGGCTTCGACGGCCCGCCCGCCTGCCGGCAGCGGTTCCGATTCCGAGAATTCCACCCGGTAACATCATGGATCTCACGCAAGTTTCCTCTTCCCGTGCGGCGTCGGCCCAGGCGCCGGTTTCGTCGCCGCTGTTCGACGAACGTCCGTTCTTCGCGCGCCTGTCGCTGTTCGACTGGCTGTTCGCACTGGCGCTCGTGGTAGGCGCGGGCTATGCGCTCGTGCACTACAACGCGCACATGGATTATTACGACAAGGCGGTGATGGTCGGCACCGTGCCGGCGCTGATCGCGCTCGGCTGGCGCTGGAAGCCCGCGCGGCTGATGATGGCGTCGATCGCCGTGCTGTCGCTGCTGTCGATCCAGATCTACCAGGGCGATCTCGCGCGCGCCGATTCGGCGTTCTTCCTCAAGTACTTCCTGTCGAGCCAGTCGGCGATCCTGTGGATGAGCGCGCTGTTCGTGCTCGCGACGATCTTCTACTGGATCGGCCTGCTCGCGCGCTCGGAAACGGGCGCCGCGATCGGCCAGAAGCTCACGTGGGTCGCCGTGCTGATGGGCTTCACGGGGCTGATGGTGCGCTGGTACGAGTCCTACCTGATCGGGGCGGACGTCGGCCATATTCCCGTGTCGAACCTCTATGAAGTGTTCGTCCTGTTCAGCCTGATCACCGCCCTGCTGTATCTGTATTACGAAGGCCACTACGGCACGCGTTCGCTCGGCGCGTTCGTGCTGCTGGTCATCAGCGCGGCAGTCGGCTTCCTGATGTGGTACTCGGTCGCGCGCGACGCGCAGCAGATCCAGCCGCTCGTGCCGGCGCTGCAAAGCTGGTGGATGAAGATCCACGTGCCGGCGAACTTCATCGGCTACGGCAGCTTCGCGCTGTCGGCGATGGTGTCGGTCGCGTACCTGATGAAGGAGCGCGGCGTGCTCGCCGATCGCCTGCCGACGCTCGAAGTGCTCGACGACGTGATGTACAAGTCGATCGCGGTCGGTTTCGCGTTCTTCACGATCGCGACGATCCTCGGCGCGCTGTGGGCGGCCGAAGCGTGGGGCGGCTACTGGAGCTGGGACCCGAAGGAAACCTGGGCGCTGATCGTGTGGCTGAACTACGCGGCGTGGCTGCACATGCGGCTGATGAAGGGCCTGCGCGGCACGGTCGCGGCATGGTGGGCACTCACGGGCCTGCTGGTCACGACGTTCGCGTTCCTGGGCGTCAACATGTTCCTGTCCGGGCTGCACAGCTACGGCAAGCTGTAAGATTCCCGCCGCTCGTCCGACTATCGAACCGCCGGTGCACTGCGTGCCCGGCGGTTTTGTTTTGTAACGGGCGGGCGAACCGGGCGTCGAACGGCGCATGACGGGCCGGGTCGAACGCTCATGAAGCATGCGCGCCGCGCATGCAGGAGGAGCTGCACGATGTGGATCAAACGCCCTTTGCGGAACGTACTGACGGGCGGTGACATTGCGCCCAGCGAGATCACGCCGCGCGCGGTATTCGAGAACCGGCGGCGCGTATTGCAGGCGGCCGGCCTCGCGGCGGCGGGCGGGCTGCTCGGCGGCAGCGGCGCGGCATTCGCCGCCTATGCGTCGCCCGACGCGCGGGCGGCGAAGCTCGCGGCCAGGACGAACCCGAAGTTCGTTGCCGCCGACAAGGTGACGCCGTTCAAGGACATCACGTCCTACAACAACTTTTACGAATTCGGCACCGACAAGAGCGACCCGGCGCAGAACGCCGGCACGCTGCGGCCGCGCCCGTGGCGCGTGAGCGTCGAGGGCGAGGTGCAGCACCCGAAGGTCTTCGATCTCGACGAACTGCTGAAGCTCGCGCCGCTCGAGGAGCGCGTGTACCGGCTGCGCTGCGTCGAGGGATGGTCGATGGTGATCCCGTGGATCGGCGTGCCGCTGTCCGAGCTGATCAAGCGCGTGCAGCCGACCGGCAACGCGAAATACGTGCAGTTCGTCACGCTGGCCGATCCGTCGCAGATGCCGGGCCTGTCGACGCCCGTGCTCGACTGGCCGTATTCGGAAGGGCTGCGGATGGACGAGGCGATGAACCCGCTGACGCTGCTGACGATGGGCGTCTACGGGCAGGTGCTGCCGAACCAGAACGGCGCGCCGGTGCGGATCATCGTGCCGTGGAAGTACGGCTTCAAGAGCGCGAAATCGCTCGTGAAGATCCGCTTCGTCGACAAGCAGCCGAAGACGAGCTGGAACACGTATGCGTCGAACGAGTACGGCTTCTACTCGAACGTGAACCCGAACGTCGATCATCCGCGCTGGAGCCAGGCGACCGAGCGGCGCATCGGCGAGGACGGCTTCTTCACGCCGAAGCGCAAGACGCTGATGTTCAACGGCTACGGAGATCTCGTCGCGTCGATGTATCAGGGCATGGACCTGAAAAAGAACTTCTGAGCGCGACAGTGAGAAACGACATGCCTCCTTCGACGCTCACGCCCGCGCGTGCAGCGGGCGCCGGACCGGCAGCACGCACGACGCGGGCCGGTGCGGTCCGCTCCGCTGCGCCGCGCTGGCTCGCGCCGGCCAAGGTGCTGGTGTTCGCGGCCGGCCTCTATCCGCTCGCGCGTCTCGTGCTGTTCGGGCTGACCGAACGGCTCGGCGCGAATCCGATCGAATTCATCACGCGTTCGACCGGCCTCTGGACGCTCGTCTTGTTGTGCGTCACGCTTGCCGTCACGCCGCTGCGGCGCATGACGGGCTTCGCCGCGCTGCTGCGTTTTCGCCGAATGATCGGGCTGTTCGCGTTTTTTTACGCGACGCTGCACTTCACGACCTACCTGTGGTTCGACAAATGGTTCGACGTGGTCGCGATCCTGAAGGACGTAGGCAAGCGCCCGTTCATCACGGTCGGCTTCGCGGCGTTCGTGCTGCTGATCCCGCTCGCGGCGACTTCGCCGCGCGCAATGGTGCGCCGGCTTGGCCGTCACTGGGCGACGCTGCACAGCGCGATCTACGCGATCGCACTGTTCGGTGTGCTGCACTTTTGGTGGATGCGGGCCGGCAAGCACAATCTTGCGCAGCCGAAGCTGTACGCGGCGATCGTCGCAATGCTGCTCGGCTGGCGGTTGCTCGCGTGGGGATGGCGGCGCGTGCGCGCGTGACGGCGTGGCCCGGAAAAACGAAAGGCGATGACCGGGAAGTCATCGCCTTGTTTCACCAGCCGCGCGGGCGGCGTGGCGTCGTTACTTCGCGGCCGGGCCCGATGCCGGTGCGGGCATGGTCGACGGGCTGCTCGACAGCTCGGGCGACAGCGTGAGCGGCGAACCCGACGTATCGGGTGTATCGTCGGACGACGCGTTTTCATCGGTCGGTTTCACGTCCGACGGCGGCGTATTCTGCTGCTGGAGTGGCTTGGGCATCGGAGGCACGGTGGGCAGATAGAGCGCGCCGCTTTGACCGCAGCCGGCAAGAATCGCCAAAGCCGCTACAATCGCGCTCATCCGGAAAACGACTCGCATGATCGTCCCTGAACAATTGAACCGATAGAGTTTAGCATGTCCGATACCGATTACCTGACCCGTGCCGAGGCCGTGCTGATGGCCGTCGAGCGTACCGTCGACACCGCCAACGACGGCGATCACGACATCGATCTCGAGCGGAACGGCAGCGTCCTGACGCTGACGTTCGAGAACGGCTCGAAGATCATCGTCAACCTGCAGCCGCCGATGAAGGAAGTGTGGATCGCCGCGAAGGCGGGTGGATTCCACTACCGTTTCATCGACGGCGAATGGCGCGATACGCGCACGGGCACCGAGTTCTTCTCGGCGCTCACCGAATACGCGACCCAGCAGGCCGGCCTGCCGATCACGTTCGGCGCGTGACGCGCCGGGGCCCGGATCCCGAGCATCGCAGCCAAAGAAAAAGCGCCCCGCGGGGCGCTTTTTTCATGCCCGGGGCCGGGTGTCAGTGGCCGCGGAACAGGTTCATGATGTCCTGCTTTTCCTGCTCGTCGACGTGCGGCACGGCCTCGTCGACGTTCTGGGCAGCCGGCGCCTGCGGCACGCCGACCGTCGACACGAAGCCGTGGCCTGGCGTGAACTCGGAGAAGTACAGCTCGCCGCCGAGCGATTCGACGCCGTCCGGCACCGTCGGCTTGAACTCGGGCACGCCCTTCAGCGCCGCGCCCATGTACTCGATCCAGACGGGCAGCGACAGGCCGCCGCCGGTTTCGCGATCGCCGAGGCTGCGCGGATTGTCGTAGCCGATCCACGCGATCGCGGCGAGCGTGTGCTGGTAGCCGGCGAACCACGCGTCGTGCGAGTCGTTCGTCGTGCCGGTCTTGCCCGCGAGGTCGGTGCGCTTCAGGATGTTGGTCCGCGCGCCCGTGCCGCGCTGCGCAACGCTTTGCAGCAGGCTGTTCATCACGTATGCGTTGCGTGCGTCGATCGCACGCGGCGCATTCTGCTCGGCGACGAGCGGCTGCGCGCGCGCGACGATCGCGCCGTTCGGATCGGTGACTTCGGCGATCAGGTACGGATTGACGCGGTAGCCGCCGTTCGCGAACACCGAGTACGCGCCGGCCATCTGCAGCGGCGTGACCTGGCCGGCGCCGAGCGCCATCGGCAGGTAGGCCGGATGGCGCTCGGCGTCGAAGCCGAAGCGCGTGATGTACTGCTGCGCGTACTTCGTGCCGATGTGGTTCAGGATCCGGATCGACACGAGGTTGCGCGAGCGCTGCAGCGCGGTGCGCATCGACATCGGGCCTTCGAAGCCGCCGCCGTAGTTCTTCGGTTCCCACGGCTGGCCGCCCGTTTCCGCGGCGCTGAAATACAGCGGGCCGTCGTTGATCACGGTAGCCGGCCCGAGGCCCTTGTCGAGCGACGCCGAGTAGATGAACGGCTTGAACGACGAACCCGGTTGCCGCCACGCCTGCGTGACGTGGTTGAACTTGTTCTTGTTGTAGTCGAAGCCGCCGACGAGCGAACGGATCGCGCCGTCCTGCGGGATGATCGACAGGAACGCGCCTTCAACCTGCGGCAACTGCGTGATCGACCATTTGCCGGTGTCGTTCTTCACGACGCGCACGATCGCACCGGGGCGGATGCGGCGGTTCGGCTGCGCGTTGGCCGACAGCGCGCCCGACGCGAAGCGCAGGTTGTCGCCCTCGATCGTCGCGTTGCTGCCGTCGATGAACGAGACCGTGATCTGGCGCGGGCTCGCGGCCGTGACGACCGCGGCAATCAGCTCGCCGTTGTCGGGATGCTCGAGCAGCGCGTCGTCGATCGCCTGTTCGCGGTCGTCGGCACCGGCCGGCAGCTCGATGAAGCCTTCCGGCCCGCGATAGCCGTGGCGGCGCTCGTAATCCATGATGCCCTTGCGCAGCGCGGTGTACGCGACCTGCTGGTCGGCGGAATCGATCGTCGTGACGACGTTGAAGCCGCGCGTGTAGGTCTCCTCGCGGTACTGCGCGTACATCATCTGTCTGACCATTTCCGCGACGTACTCGGCGTGCACGCTGAAATCGCGGCCCGGGCCCTTGACGACGAGCGGCTGCGCGACGGCTTCGTCGTACTGTTCGCGCGTGATGAAGTTCAGCTCCAGCATGCGCTGCAGGATGTATTCCTGGCGCACCTTCGCGCGCTTCGGATTGACGACCGGGTTATACGCGGACGGCGCCTTCGGCAGCCCCGCGAGCATCGCCGCTTCCGCGAGCGTGATGTCCTTCAGGTCCTTGCCGAAATAGACCCGCGCGGCGCTCGCGAAACCATACGCGCGCTGGCCGAGATAGATCTGATTCATGTAGACCTCGAGAATCTGATCCTTCGTCAGCGCACGCTCGATCCGGTACGCGAGCAGCATCTCGTAGATCTTGCGCGTGTAGGTCTTTTCGCTCGACAGGAAGAAGTTGCGTGCGACCTGCATCGTGATCGTGCTCGCGCCTTGCGACGCGTGGCCGTTCGTCAGCGCGACGAAGCCGGCGCGGATGATGCCGGTGAGGTCGACGCCGCCGTGATCGTAGAAGCGCGCGTCCTCGATCGCGAGGATCGCCTTCTTCAGCGAGTCGGGCACGTCCTTGAAATGGACGACGTCGCGGCGCTCCTCGCCGAATTCGCCGATCAGCACGTGATCGGACGTATAGATGCGCAGCGGCACCTTCGGGCGGTAGTCGGTCAGCGCGTCGAGCGACGGCATGTTCGGCCAGGCGACGACGAGCGCGTAGCCGAGCACGAGGCCGCCGGCCACGACGAGGGCCACGCACATCGCGGCGAAGCCGAGCAGGACTTTTTGCCACCAGGGCCGCTTCTTCGGCTCCGGGGCGGGAGGCGGGGACGTAGGAGTCGTGGATTGCATAGGCATACCGGAAAACAGTCCCGCGATTATAGCTGCCCGGTAAGACCGGTCCTGACGCGGTGGCCGCCCGCGGGAAAGCCGCGGGTTGGCGTGCTGCCAGCATAACCCTTGCGCGGCCGCCGCAAGCCGATGCTGGCCGTTCGGCCGACTGTCGGCCGCGCGCGCCGCTTTGCAGAATCAGGTCTCGGAAACGCGGCATGGGCCGCGACGATTTCGGGAGGCGGGCATGACGGGACGATGGGTGGCGCGGTTCGCGCAGGGCAGGCACCGGTCGACGGGAATCGACGTCGGGGCGAACGAGGTGAGGGTGGCCGTGCTGAGCCGGCGCGGCAGGGACGCGGAGGTGCGCGTCGAGGGGCTCGAGCGGGAGCCGGTCGGGCTGGCGGGCGGGCCGGAAGACGCGCGCTGGGCAGCGGTCGCGCGGTCGCTGGCGGCAGCGGTGTCGCGGTTGTCGGCGGCGGACGTGCGGTGCGACACGCGCGGCGTGATGGCGTTGCACGATGACGAGATGCGTACCGCGACGCTCGACCTGGCCGGGCGGGACGATATCCCGGACGCCGCGCGGCAGGCGGCCGAACGCATCTCGGGGCTGGCGCCGGACAGTCTCGCGTTTGACTGGCGGCACTACGGCGGCGCGCGGTCCGGCGAGATCGCGGTGGCCGTGGCTCCGCTCGTGCTGCTCGGGCGGCGGATCGACGCGGCCGCGCAGGCCGGTATCGACCTGACGGTGATCGATGGCGAGTCGGCCGCCGTGCTGCGGGCGTTGCGCTATGCCGCGCAGTTCGAACTCGATGCGCAGGGCGCCTACTCCGTGCTCTGGTTCTGCGACTCGGGCGTGCGCGCCTGGCGCGTCGAAGGCTCGCTGGCCGTCCCGGTGCTCACGCTGTCCGGCACGCTGCAGGAGGCGCTTCCCGATGCGTTGCGCCAGCGCCCGTTCGGGGCTGTGCGTTGCGTATTCGTCGCCGGGGATGAGCGGTGTATCGCCCGCTTCGAGACGTCCTTCGCCGAGATTGGCGACGTGCTCGGCGCGGCAGTGGTGCCATTCGACTGCACGGGCTGGGACGGGCAGCCGCGCGTGCCTGCCGGCATGCCGGGCGGCCCGGCGTTCGCCGTCGCGTTCGGGCTGGCATTGCGCGGGGTGTGGGAATGATGGCCGGTTGTGCGGCGTCGGCAAGCGTGAGCGACGCGGCTGCGGCCGATCCGGCAGCGCTCGGCGGCTTCAACCTGCTGCCGTACCGCGAGCGGTTGGCGCAGGCGTTGCGGCGTCGCCGGGCCGTGCAGTGCGGCGCGGCGATCCTGCTCGGCGTGCTCGGCACCGGCCTGTGGACGGGCGCTGCCGTGTTGTCGCGGTGGCGGGTGGATGCCGAGCGGTCAAGCGTGGAGGCTCGGCTGCGGCAGTGGCAGCCATTGGTGGCGGCGGCGACGCGTGCCGCCAATGCAGCCGACGCCATCGCGCAGCGCGATGCGCAGGCAACGGCGCTTGCCGCGCCTTACCACCGCGTTGCCGGGCTGTTGGCAACCCTGACGCAGGTGCACACCGATCGTGTCCGGCTTGACGCGCTACGCGTGACATCGACCGGTGCCGTGCTCGATGCGCGCGCCGGGAGTTACCGGGCGGCCGCCCGGTGGCTCGCCGCGGTGGCGCGCGAACAGCGTGGCTGGCGGGTCGATATGGAGGCATTGAAACCTGCTTCGGATACGCCGGCTTCCACGGCCGGGATGCCATTCCGGTTCTCGGTTCAACTGCGCTGGCATGACGCGATGCCGTCGCGGAAGGCGGCGGGAGGTGGCGCATGACGTCGCTGACGCATCAGCCGGCGCTGCGCGGCGACACCCGGCCGGGCGGCAGGCTGCGCGTGTCGCCGGCGGTTGCACATGCCGCCGGTTGCGCACTGGCATTCGCGGCCGTGCTGGCAGGCGGCATTCATCTGGCGAATGCGGCCGACTGGAGCGGGCTGGCGCAGGGTCGCGTGTTGCTGGCCGCCGCGCAGGCGCGTGCGGCCGACGCGCAGCGCGTGCTTGCGTCCGCTGGGCAACGGCGCGACGGACATCGCGCGTCAGCGCGCGACGATCGCTTGCCGCACACGCCGGAGTGGGCCGCGCTGATGCTGGAACTGGCCGATCTCGCTGCGTCGAGCGGGCTGCACGGCGTATCGATCGAGCCGCAGCACACCGATGGCGCGGCGCCGGACGACCGGCGCACCGTGCGCATCGTCGCGGATGGCGGCTTTCGCGCGTTGCTGCATCTGGTTGGCGCGCTGCCGCGCTTCCCGGTACTGGCGGTACCGTCGGCGTTGCGTGTCGAGCGTGGCATGCCGGCGGCGCGGGTGGAAATGTCCGTCGACGTGTTTCCGGCGCTGCCGGCGATACCGGCCGCCGATGGCAACGTGCCGGTTCGCGCCGCTGCGCTCGACGCCGATCCGTTCGGCGAGGCCGGCCAGGTCGAGGCGGCGGGGCGGGCGGCCCGCCTCGCCGGCACGATTCGCGACGCGCATGCCGGTCTTGCGTTGTTCGACGACGGCGACGGCGCGTTCACGGCGATGGTGCCGGGCGAGGTGCTCGGGGCCGCACGCCTGGTGCGTGTCGACCCGGCGGCCGTGACGCTCGCGACGGCGGACGGATCGCGCCGGCTCGTCCTGGACGACGGAGGTCAGCCATGACGAAGCACGGTTGTTGGGTGCTGGCGATCTGGGCCGGCGTGGCGGCGGCCGGAGCCGAAGCATCGTTGCCGCCGCTGCCGACTGCCTGGCCTGCAGGGTCGACGGAGGGGCCGGGTTTGCCGCTGCCGTCCGACGGCATGGCAACCGGTGCGGGAGACGCGGTATCGGATGAAGCCGGCCCGCCGCCGTTCGACTGGATCACCCGCGCGGCCCGTCAGGCGGAAGCCGCTGTGCCGGCCCCCGCGCTGGAGGGGCCGCCGATCCCGCTGGCGCCGCCGGCCCGGATGAGCGACGCCGCGGCGCGCCAACCGGGCGATGCGGACGATGCGCGGCGGATCTCGCTGAATCTGCAGGGCGCCGGGCTCGCGGCCGCGTTCGACGCGTTCGCACGGTTCACGGGGCTCAATATCGTCGTCGGCGAGCAGGTGCGCGGCACGGTGACGTTACGTCTGAACAATGTGCGCTGGCGCGAGGCCTTCGACACGCTGCTCGACACACACGGGCTCGCGATGTCCCGGCGAGGTAACGTGATATGGGTCACACCGGCGGCCGATCTGGCCGCGCGCGAACGCGAGCGCTTCGAAATGCATGCGCGGGCCGCCGATCTGGAGCCGCTCGCGAGCCGGACGTTCGCGCTGCACTATCCGCGCGCGCAGGACGTGCAACGGCTGCTGGCCGGCGCGACCGGCCAGCGCCTGCTGTCGAAACGCGGCGCCGCGGCGGCTGATCCGCGCACGAACCTGCTGTTCGTCACCGATCTTGCGCCGCGCATCGCGCAGATCGCGGGTCTGATCGACGCGATCGACCGGCCGTCCCGTCAGGTCCGGATCGAGGCCCGCATCGTCGAGGGCGAGCAGGGCTTCTCGCGCAACCTCGGCGCTCGAGTCGCGCTGCGTGCGCAGGGGCGGCCGTCGTCGGGCGAGAGCGCCACGTTCACGGCCGACGCGCGCAACGCACTCGACCTGGCCGCGCGTCCGCTCGGCGGCTTCGACGCGGCGACCGCCGGCTTCACGCTGTTCGCCGCGCCGCTCAGCCGGGTACTCGACGTCGAATTGAGCGCGCTGGAGGCGCAGGGGCGGGGCCAGATCGTGTCGCGTCCGCGCGTGGTGACGGCCGACCGCGTCAAGGCCATCGTCGAGCAAGGCTCCGAGCTGCCGTATCAGGCGAAGGTGGGCAACGGCATGAGCGGCGTGCAGTTCCGCCGCGCGACGCTCAAGCTCGAGGTCGAGCCCCAGATCACGCCGGACGGCCGCGTGGTGCTCGATCTCGACGTGACGAAGGACAGCGTCGGCGAGCCGACCGCGGCCGGCCCCGCCATCCATACGAAGCATGTCCAGACGCGCGTCGAGGTCGAGAATGGCGGGACGGTCGCGATCGGCGGCATCTATGAGCAACTGAACCGGAACGATGTGACGCGCGTGCCGCTCTTGGGCAAAATACCGTTTCTGGGCGCGCTTTTCCGGCACCGCGCGCAGCGCGACCAGCGCAACGAACTGGTCGTGTTCATCACGCCGACCGTCGTCGATGCGCGCTGCGATGCGCGCGGCGCGGGCGACGCGGACGCCGATAAAACGGGGCCGGAAGCCGCCGGCGCAGGCTCGACAAGGCAGCCGCTTTGCCAGTAAGCTGCGCCACACACCAGCAAGATTCAAGCAGAGGAAGCCGTTGCAAGCGCGGGACCCACATGCAAACGTATTTTTCGTCGGCCTTATGGGAGCGGGTAAGACCACCGTGGGCCGTGCGGTCGCGCGTCGTCTCGACAGGACGTTCTTCGACTCCGACCACGAAATCGAGGCCCGCACGGGCGCGCGCATTCCCGTGATCTTCGAGATGGAGGGCGAGGCCGGGTTTCGCGATCGCGAAACGCAGGTGATCGCCGATCTCACGCAGCGCGAGAACATCGTGCTTGCGACGGGCGGTGGCGCGGTGCTGCGCCCGGAAAATCGCGACTGCCTGAAAAGCAACGGCATCGTCGTCTACCTGCGCGCCAATCCGCACGATCTGTGGCTGCGCACGCGCAAGGACAAGAACCGCCCGCTGCTGCAGACCGAAGATCCGAAGGGGCGTCTCGAAGCGCTGTACGAAGTGCGCGACCCGCTGTACCGCGAATGCGCGGATTTCGTCATCGAGACCGGCCGTCCGTCGGTCAACGGTCTCGTCAACATGGTGCTGATGCAACTCGAACTGGCGGGCGTCATCGCCAAGCCTCTACAAGCATGATTACTGTCAACGTCGATCTGGGCGACCGCGCCTATCCGATTCACATTGGTGCCGGCCTGATCGGCCGCACCGAGCTGTTCGCGCCTCACATCAAGGGTTCGTCCGTCACGATCGTCACGAACACGACGGTCGATCCGCTCTACGGCGACGCGTTGCGCGCGGCGCTCGCGCCGCTCGGCAAGCGCGTGTCGACGGTCGTGCTGCCGGATGGCGAGGCGTACAAGAACTGGGAAACGCTGAACCTGATCTTCGACGGCCTGCTGACCGATCACGCGGACCGCAAGACGACGCTCGTCGCGCTCGGCGGCGGCGTGGTCGGCGACATGACGGGCTTTGCCGCCGCGTGCTACATGCGCGGCGTGCCGTTCATCCAGGTGCCGACGACGCTGCTGTCGCAGGTCGATTCGTCGGTCGGCGGCAAGACGGGCATCAACCACCCGCTCGGCAAGAACATGATCGGCGCGTTCTACCAGCCGCAAGCCGTGATCGCGGACATCGGCGCGCTGACGACGCTGCCCGATCGCGAACTGGCGGCGGGCGTCGCCGAGATCATCAAGACCGGCGCGATCGCCGATGCGGCGTTCTTCGACTGGATCGAGGCGAACGTCGACGCGCTGAACCGTCGCGAGCCGGCGGCGCTCGCGCACGCGGTGAAGCGTTCGTGCGAGATCAAGGCGAGCGTCGTCGCGGCCGACGAGCGCGAAGGCGGCCTGCGCGCGATCCTGAATTTCGGCCACACGTTCGGCCACGCGATCGAGGCCGGGCTCGGCTACGGCGAGTGGCTGCATGGCGAGGCGGTCGGCTGCGGGATGGTGATGGCCGGCGACCTGTCGGTGCGGCTCGGCCTCTTCGACGAAGCATCGCGGCAGCGTCTCGACGCGGTGATCGCGGCTGCGCACCTGCCGACCCGAGCGCCCGCGCTCGGCGACGCGCGCTACATGGACTTGATGCGCGTCGACAAGAAAGCCGAGGCCGGCGCGATCAAATTCATCCTGTTGAAGCGATTCGGGGATACGCTGATCACGCAGGCGCCGGACGAAGCCGTATTCGCTACACTGGCGCAGACGACCCGCTAACGGCGGCCCGGATGCCCCGGCGCCCCTGACATGGAGGAGACGTGAGCGAGACATCCAGCAGCACACTGCCCGAAGCCAGCCGCGCATCCGCTGCGCCGGTGGCCGAGCCGCCGACGCTGGCGGCGCTGGAAGCCCATCTCGCTCCGTACGCCGCACACGCGTCGCAGTCGCGCGGCCGCCGCCATCCGGAAACCCCGCCGGCGGCGCGCACCGAATTCCAGCGCGACCGCGACCGCATCGTCCATTCGACCGCGTTCCGCCGCCTCGAATACAAGACGCAGGTCTTCGTCAATCACGAAGGCGACCTGTTCCGCACGCGCCTCACGCACAGCCTCGAAGTCGCGCAGATCGCGCGCTCGGTCGCGCGCAACCTGCGGCTGAACGAGGATCTCGTCGAAGCGATCTCGCTCGCGCACGATCTCGGCCACACGCCGTTCGGCCATGCCGGGCAGGACGCGCTGAATGCGTGCATGCGAGACCACGGCGGCTTCGAGCACAACCTGCAGAGCCTGGCGGTCGTCGACGAGCTCGAGGAGCACTACGGCGCGTTCAACGGGCTGAACCTGTGCTTCGAGACGCGCGAAGGCATCCTGAAACATTGCTCGCGCGAGAATGCGCGCAAGCTCGGCGCGCTCGGCGAGCGCTTCCTGCAGGGCCGCCAGCCGTCGCTCGAAGCGCAGCTCGCGAACATCGCCGACGAAATCGCGTACAACAACCACGACGTCGACGACGGCCTGCGTTCCGGCCTGATCACGATCGAGCAGCTCGCGGAAGTCGAGCTGTGGCAGCGTCACTACGAAGCGGCGCTCGCCGAATTCCCGCACCTCGAAGGCCGCCGGCTCGTGCACGAGACGGTGCGGCGCATCATCAACACGCTGATCGTCGACCTGATCGACGAAACCACGCGCCATCTCGCGCGCGTCGCGCCCGCGTCGCTTGACGACGTGCACGCCGCGCCGCCGCTCGTGTCGCACAGCGAGACGGTCGCCGCACAGGCGGCCGCGCTCAAGCGCTTCCTCTTCAAGAACCTGTATCGCCACTACAAGGTGATGCGCATGGCGAGCAAGGCGCAGCGCGTCGTCACGGGGCTGTTCGACGCGTTCATCGACGATCCGCGCCTGCTGCCGCCGCCGTACCAGTCGGAAGACGCGGCACATCAGCCGCGTCTCGTCGCGCATTACATCGCCGGCATGACCGACCGCTTCGCGCTGAAGGAATATCAGCGCCTGTTCGTCATCAGCGACAACTGACTGTCACAAACGATCACTAGACTTCGCCGGTTCAATGGCGACGGGAATGTTGCACACGCTGTTGGTAACGTTTTCATAGGAGAAGGGTCGATGAAGAAGAAGCCTGCGGGGACACTGGTTCGCTCGATCGCGCTCGGCGGCGCGCTGATGTTCGGGGTGCAGCACGTGGCGCTCGCCGCGACGGAAATTCAGTTCTGGCATGCGATGGAGGCCGCGCTCGGCGAGCGGGTCAATGCGATCGCCGACCAGTTCAACGCGTCGCAAAGCGACTACAAGATCGTGCCGGTCTTCAAGGGCACCTACGACCAGGCGCTCGCGGCCGGCATCGCCGCGTATCGCAGCGGTAACGCGCCGGCGATCCTCCAGGTGTACGAAGTCGGCACGGCCACGATGATGCAGGCGAAGAAGGCCGTCGTGCCGGTCTCCGACGTGTTCAAGCAGGCCGGCGTGCCGCTCGACGAAAAGGCGTTCGTGCCGACCATCGCGAGCTACTACAGCGACGCGAAGACGGGCCATCTCGTATCGATGCCGTTCAACAGCTCGACGCCGGTGCTGTACTACAACAAGGACGCGTTCAAGAAGGCCGGCCTCGATCCGAACCAGCCGCCGAAGACGTGGGCCGACGTGAAGGCCGATGCCGAGAAGCTGCGCAAGTCGGGGATGGCATGCGGCTTCACGACCGGCTGGCAGGGCTGGATCCAGCTCGAGAACTACAGCGCGTGGCACGGGCTGCCGTTCGCGAGCCGCAACAACGGCTTCGACGGCACCGACGCCGTGCTCGAATTCAACAAGCCGCAGCAGATCGCGCACATCGCGTTCCTGCAGCAGATGGCGAAGGACGGCACGTTCACGTATGCGGGCCGCAAGGATGAAGCGTCGGCGAAGTTCTACAGCGGCGACTGCGGGATCATGACGACATCGTCGGGCGCGCTCGCGAACGTGCAGAAGTTCGCGAAGTTCAGCTACGGCACCGGGATGATGCCGTACGACGCGAACGTGAAGGGCGCACCGCAGAACGCGATCATCGGCGGCGCGAGCCTGTGGGTGCTGGCCGGCAAGGATCCGGCGACCTACAAGGGCGTCGCGAAATTCCTCGCGTACCTCGCTTCGCCGGCGGTCGCCGCGAAGTGGCACCAGGACACGGGCTACCTGCCGGTCACGACCGCCGCGTACGACCTGACGCGCCAGCAGGGCTACTACGCGAAGAACCCGAGCGCCGAAACGGCGATCAAGCAGATGCTGAACAAGCCGCCGTTGCCGTACACGAAGGGGCTGCGCCTGGGCAACATGCCGCAGATCCGCACGGTCGTCGACGAAGAGTTCGAACAGGTCTGGGCGCAGAAGAAGTCGCCGAAGGACGCGCTCGACTCGGCCGCGTCGCGCGGCGACGAACTGCTGCGCCGCTTCGAGAAGTCGGGCGGCTGAGCACGCGTCGCTTCGTGCCGCCGGCGGCGCCGCGCGTGAGCGCGTGCCGTCCGGCGGCGCGGTTTCCTTTCCGTTTCGCCTGACCGGATCTCCGCGATGCAATCCCGTTCCCGTTTCGGTACGAGCCTGGTGCCGTACCTGCTGATCGCGCCGCAGCTCGCGATCACGGCCGTGTTTTTCCTGTGGCCGGCCGGCGTCGCGCTGTGGCAGTCGACGCAGATGCAGGACGCGTTCGGCACGTCGAGCGAATTCGTCGGCTTCGCGAACTTCACGCACCTGTTCGCCGATCCGCTGTATCTCGATTCGTTCCGCACGACGCTCGTGTTCAGTTCGCTCGTCACGGTGAGCGGGCTCGTCGTGTCGTTGCTGCTCGCCGCGTGCGCCGATCGCGTGATCCGCGGCGCGCGCGTGTACCGCACGCTGCTGATCTGGCCGTATGCGGTCGCACCGACGATCGCGGCCGTGCTGTGGGCGTTCCTGTTCAACCCCAGCATCGGCCTGATCACCTATGCGCTCGCGAAGAGCGGCATCGTGTGGAACCACGCGCTGAACGGCGGGCAGGCGATGTTCCTGGTCGTGCTGGCGTCGGTGTGGAAGCAGGTGAGCTACAACTTCCTGTTCTTCTACGCGGGCCTGCAGGCGATCCCGCGCTCGCTGATCGAGGCGGCGGCGATCGACGGCGCCGGGCCGGTGCGGCGCTTCTTCAACATCGTGCTGCCGCTGCTGTCGCCGACGAGTTTCTTCCTGCTGGTCGTAAACCTCGTCTACGCGTTCTTCGACACCTTCCCGGTGATCGACGCGGCCACCGGCGGCGGCCCCGCGCAGAGCACGAAGACGCTGATCTACAAGATCTTCGCGGAGGGCTTCCAGGGGCTCGACATCGGCAGTTCGGGCGCGCAGTCGGTCGTGCTGATGATCATCGTCGTCGGGCTCACGGTGATCCAGTTCCGCTTCGTCGAACGCAGGGTGCAATACGCATGATCGAAAATCGCAAGGGCTTCGACCTGTTCTGCCACGCGGTGCTGATCGCGGGCGTCGTGCTGATCGTGTTCCCCGTCTACGTCGCGTTCTGCGCGGCGACGATGAACGCGCAGGAAGTGTTCACGGTGCCGCTGTCGCTCGTGCCGAGCACGCACCTGTTCGAGAACGTCGCGTACATCTGGGGGCACGGCAGCGGCGGTACGACGGCGCCGTTCGGCCGCCTGCTCGTGAACAGCTTCGCGATGGCGCTCGGCATCGCGGTCGGCAAGATCGCGGTGTCGATCCTGTCCGCGTACGCGATCGTCTATTTCCGCTTCCCGTTCCGCAACACGGCGTTCTGGCTGATCTTCATCACGCTGATGCTGCCGGTGGAAGTGCGGATCTTTCCGACCGTGCAGGTCGTGTCGACGCTGCACCTGACGAACACGTACGCCGGGCTCACGATGCCGCTGATCGCGTCGGCGACCGCGACGTTCCTGTTCCGCCAGTTCTTCATGACGCTGCCCGACGAACTGATGGACGCCGCGCGCATCGACGGCGCGGGGCCGCTGCGTTTCTTCTGGGACGTCGTGCTGCCGCTGTCGAAGACGAGCATCGCGGCGCTGTTCGTGATTACGTTCATCTACGGCTGGAACCAGTATCTGTGGCCGATCCTGATCACGACGGAAGCGTCGCTGTCGACGGCGGTGGTGGGCATCAAGACGATGATCGCGAGCGGCGACGCCGCGACCGAATGGCAATACGTGATGGCGGCGACGCTGCTGGCGATGATCCCGCCGCTCGTCGTCGTGCTGGCGATGCAGCGCTGGTTCGTGCGCGGCCTCGTCGATTCCGAGAAATGAACCACGGACGGTAACCGGGAGAAGGACCAGGTATGGCTGCGCTGAGCTTGAAGGGCGTCAGGAAATCCTACGACGGCAAGCAGCACGTGCTGCATGGCATCGACGTGGAGATCGCGGACGGCGAATTCATCGTGCTGGTCGGCCCTTCGGGCTGCGGCAAGTCGACGTTGCTGCGGATGATCGCGGGGCTCGAGTCCGTGACGGACGGCGAGATCGCGATCGGCGAGCGCGTCGTCAATACGCTCGAGCCGAAGGATCGCGACATCGCGATGGTGTTCCAGAACTATGCGTTGTACCCGCACATGACGGTCGCGCAGAACATGGGCTACGGGCTGAAGATCCGCGGAATCGAACGCGCGACGATCGATTCGCGGGTGGCCGCGGCCGCGAAGATCCTCGAACTGGAGCCGCTGCTCGCGCGGCGGCCGCGCGAGCTGTCGGGCGGCCAGCGGCAGCGCGTCGCGATGGGGCGTGCGATCGTGCGCGAGCCGTCGGTGTTCCTGTTCGACGAACCGTTGTCGAACCTCGACGCGAAGCTGCGCGTGCAGATGCGGCTCGAGATCCAGCGGCTGCATGCCCGGCTCGGGACGACGAGCGTCTACGTGACGCACGACCAGATCGAGGCGATGACGCTCGCGCAACGCGTGATCGTGATGAACCGCGGCTACGCGGAGCAGATCGGCGCGCCGGTCGACGTGTACGAGAAGCCGGCGACGGTGTTCGTCGCGGGCTTCATCGGCTCGCCGGCGATGAACCTGATGAACGGCCGGCTGTCGGAAGACGGCACGACCTTCACGGTCGCGGGCGGCGGCCCCGCGCTGCCGGTCGCCGGCGCGCCCGGCATCGGCACGGAGATCGCCACCGGGCGCGACTGGGTGCTCGGCGTGCGTCCCGAGCACATGACGCCGCAGCCGGGCGTCGCGCAGGCGACGCTGCCGGTCGACTCGTGCGAGCTGCTGGGCGCGGACAACCTCGCGCACGGCCGCTGGGGCGATCACGACGTCGCGGTGCGCCTGCCGCACGCGGACCGTCCTGCGCGCGGCACGGGGCTGGCGGCCGCACTGCCCGCGCACCGGCTGCATTTCTTCGATCCCGAAACCGGCAAGCGTGCCGGCTGACCCTGTTGTACTTGCCGAGAGACCGACGATGACCCTCCGCACCGACTGGCCCTATCCGCGCGTCGTCGCCCATCGCGGCGGCGGCACGCTCGCGCCGGAGAACACGCTAGCCGCGCTCGACGAAGGCGCGCGGCGCGGGCACCGGATGGTCGAGTTCGACGCGAAGCTGTCGGCCGACGACGTGACGTTCCTGCTGCACGACGACACGGTCGACCGCACGTCGAACGGGCAGGGCGCGGCGGCGGGCATGCGTTATGCGGCGCTGGCCGCACTCGACGCGGGCGCATGGCGCGACGCGCGCTTCGCGGGCGAGCGGATGCCGACGCTCGAGGCGGCGGCGGCGCGCTGCATCGCGCACGGGCTGGCCGCGAATGTCGAGATCAAGCCGTGTCCGGGGCGCGAGCGCGAGACCGGGCAGCGCGTGGCGGCCGACGCGGCCACGTACTGGCGCGACGCCGCGGTGCCGCCGCTGCTGTCGTCATTCTCGTTCGATGCGCTGCAGCAGGCGCGCGCGACCGTGCCGGCGCTGCCGCGCGGGATGCTCTACGAAGCCGTGCCGGACGACTGGCATGCGCAGGTCGTCGGCGCGCTTGGCTGCGTATCGTTGCATGCAGACCACAAACGGCTCGACGAACCGCTCGTGCGCGCGATCAAGGCGGCCGGGCTGCGCATCCTGGTGTACACGGTGAACGACCTCGAACGGGCGCGCGAACTCGCGCGCTGGGGTGTCGATGCGGTCTGCACGGACCGGATCGACCTGATCGCTCCCGATGCGCTGGACGACATCGCCGTGGTCTAGCGGCCAAGGCAGCGCTCGGCGCGGCCTTTTCGGGAGCGTGCCTGATGCAAAAAAACAACGCCCCGGTGGAATTTCCGCCGGGGCGTTTTGCATCGTGGAGACGTTACGTCAGGAAAAATCCGCTACAAATTGCAGCAGGATTAACCATTCCCCAAATATTCGACTACGCTTAGAAGCGGTAGCCGACGTTGAGGTACGTCACGATCGGGTTCAGCGAGATGTGGGCCTTCGACGTTTCCGTCAGCGTCCCGACCGGCGTCCGGCGGGCCGTCGTGAAGGTCGCGGTCACGCTGACCGGGATGTACGACATCGAGAAGCCGGCGAACCAGTGCTTCGTGAAGTTGTACGTGAAGCCGGCGTTGAACACGGGCGCCCACTGGTTGCTGGTCTGCGCGCTGGTCGGGCCGCCGAGCACGCCGTTCTCGAACGCGCTGTTCGTGATCTTCGCGCCGGTAAACCAGATATACGTTGCGCCGACGCCGACATACGGACGGAACTTCGCATTGGCGTCGTTGAAGTAGTACTTGAGGAGGAGCGCGGGGCTCCACTGGTACGCGCGGCCGAGCGTGCCGAAACTTGAGAACTGGCCCTTGCCGGTGATGTCGAACTTCGGCGGGATGCCGGCGATGAACTCGGTGGCGATGTGGTCGGTCACGAAGTAACCGGTCGCCAGCGCGAGCGTGTCGGCGTCGCTGATGCCGGCACCGGTGTTGGGAACCGACTGGTTGATGGGCGTGCCGCCTACGCCGTACAGGAACAGCGGGTCGCTGCTGTCCTGCGGCGCAAGGTGCAGCCAGCCGGTGCTGACGTAGAAATCACCTGCGGATTGTGCATGTGCCGTACCGCCCGCAAACGTGAATGCGAGCGCTGCGGCCCCCGTAATGGCCAGTTTTCGTTTCATTGTGTCTCCTCCGATCAAAGGCGTGCTCATTATGACGACTGCGTTTAAAACCAAACAAGCTCGTAAGTTAGAGTTTTCTCCCTAGGATTCGTACGACCGTACGCTTTCGCGCCCCGCGAGGACAGGCATTCTACGCAGGTGCGCATTTTCGGACCTCCGGGTATTTCCTAACGCGTTCAAACGGACATTCAGCATGGCACGGTTAGCACGACTCTACGTTCCCGACCAGCCGCAGCACGTGATACTGCGCGGCCTGGATCAGCAACCCGCGTTCGTCGACGACCAGGACTACGAACTCTTCATCGATTGCCTGAAGGCCGCCGCACGCGATCATCACCTGTCGGTGCATGCCTATGTGCTGCTGCCGCGCCAGGTGCAACTCCTCGTGACGCCGAGCGACGAAGCCAGCCTGCCGAAAGCGATGCAGGCCGTCGGTCGCCGCTACGTCGCGCATTTCAACCGGCGCTATTCGCGGCGCGGCACGCTGTGGGAAGGCCGCTATCGCGCGACCGTGATCGAAGGCGAGCGCTATTTCCTGCTCGCGAGCCGGGTAGTGGAGATGAGCCCGGTGCGTTCGCAGCTCGTCGCGACGCCCGAGGCCTATCGCTGGTCGAGCTACCGGCATCACGTCGGGCTCACCGTCGACAGCCTGATCACCGACCATCCGCTCTACTGGGCGCTCGGCAATACGCCGTTCGACCGTCAGCGCGCGTACAAGGAGCTGTGCGAGCAGCCGCTCGACGAGCGGCAGGCCGACCAGCTGCAGCAGGCGACGCTCAAGGGCTGGGTGCTCGGCGGCGAGCATTATCGCGAGTGGGCGGCGCGGACCGCGAACCGGCGCGTCTCGCCGCTGCCGCGCGGACGCCCCAGAAAGGTGCGTGAGAACACGCCGCCGATCCAGCAGTAATCCCGGCAAGGCGAGTCAGGAAGCGGCGCTGCGGGCGCCGCTTCTTTTTGCACCAAATCGATGCGGCCCCAATAAAACGGCACCAGATCGATGCATCCGTTTAATTGGGGTTCGATCAAGCGGTTTTTGTTGCTATTCCTTTGATTCGTCGCGTATATTCCGAATTCCGGTGGCCCGGGCGAAGCATGCCCAACCACTGTCGGCCGCGCCGTCTCCCGTCGGGAGCGGGATCGACGGCAACAAGAAAACGGTTCAACGGCCTCCAGGCCCCCTTTACGACGGTGTCCCCATGAACGACCACCAGCAGCCGCTCGCCGCGGTGCCCGCCGCACAAGGTCTGTACGACCCGCAAAACGAACACGACGCCTGCGGCGTCGGCTTTGTCGCTCACATCAAGGGCAAGAAGAGCCACGAGATCATCCAGCAGGGTCTGAAGATCCTCGAGAACCTCGATCACCGTGGCGCGGTCGGTGCCGACCCGCTGATGGGCGACGGCGCGGGCATCCTGATCCAGATTCCGGACGCGTTCTATCGCGAGGAAATGGCCAAGCAGGGCGTGAATCTGCCGCCGGCTGGCGAATATGGGGTCGGGATGATCTTCCTGCCGAAGGAGAACGCATCGCGTCTCGCGTGCGAGCAGGAACTCGAGCGTACGGTGAAGGCCGAGGGCCAGGTTGTGCTCGGCTGGCGCGACGTGCCGGTCGACCATGCGATGCCGATTTCGCCGACCGTGAAGGCGAGCGAGCCGCTGATCCGCCAGATCTTCATCGGCCGCGGCAAGGACATCATGGTGACGGACGCGCTCGAGCGGAAGCTGTACGTGATCCGCAAGACGGCGAGCCACCGCATCCAGGCGCTGAAGCTCAAGCACGGCAAGGAATACTTCGTGCCGTCGATGTCGGCGCGCACGGTCGTCTACAAGGGGCTGCTGCTGGCCGGCCAGGTCGGCGTGTACTACCGCGACCTGCAGGACGCGCGCGTCGTGTCGGCGCTCGCGCTCGTGCACCAGCGCTTCTCGACCAACACGTTCCCGGCGTGGGAACTGGCTCACCCGTACCGGATGATCGCGCACAACGGCGAGATCAACACCGTGAAGGGCAACGTGAACTGGCTGAACGCACGGACCGGCGCGATCGCGTCGCACGTGCTCGCCGACGACCTGCCGAAGCTGTGGCCGCTGATCTACCCGGGCCAGTCGGATACCGCGTCGTTCGACAACTGTCTCGAGCTGCTGGTGATGGCCGGCTACCCGCTCGTACACGCGGTGATGATGATGATCCCGGAAGCGTGGGAACAGCACACGCTGATGGACGAGAACCGCCGCGCGTTCTACGAATACCACGCCGCGATGATGGAGCCGTGGGACGGCCCGGCCGCGATCGCGTTCACCGACGGCCGCCAGATCGGCGCGACGCTCGACCGTAACGGCCTGCGCCCGGCGCGCTACATCGTGACCGACGACGACCTCGTCATCATGGCGTCGGAAGCCGGCACGCTGCCGATCCCCGAATCGAAGATCGTCAAGAAGTGGCGCCTGCAGCCGGGCAAGATGTTCCTGATCGACATGGAACACGGCCGCATCATCGACGACAAGGAACTGAAGGACAACCTCGCGAACGCGAAGCCGTACAAGAGCTGGATCGACGCCGTGCGCATCAAGCTCGACGAAATCGAGCCGAAGGCCGAGGAAGTCGCGGCCGGCCGTACGCAGGGCGCTGCGCTGCTCGACCGCCAGCAGGCGTTCGGCTATACGCAGGAAGACCTGAAGTTCCTGATGGCGCCGATGGCGCAGCAGGGTGAGGAAGCCGTCGGTTCGATGGGTAACGACTCGCCGCTCGCGGTGATGTCGAACAAGAACAAGACGCTCTATCACTACTTCAAGCAGCTGTTCGCGCAGGTCACGAACCCGCCGATCGACCCGATCCGTGAAAACATGGTCATGTCGCTCGTGTCGTTCATCGGCCCGAAGCCGAACCTGCTCGACACGAACAACATCAACCCGCCGATGCGGCTCGAAGTGTCGCAGCCGGTGCTCGACTTCAAGGACATCGCGAAGATCCGCGCGATCGACCAGTACACCGGCGGCAAGTTCAGCGCATACGAACTGAACATCTGCTACCCGGTTGCCTGGGGCAAGGAAGGCATCGAGGCGCGTCTTGCATCGCTGTGCGCGGAAGCCGTCGACGCGGTGAAGTCGGGCTACAACATGCTGATCGTGTCGGACCGCAAGACGGACGCCGAGCACGTCGCGATTCCCGCGCTGCTCGCCACGTCGGCGATCCACACGCACCTCGTCCAGCAAGGGCTGCGCACGAGCACGGGCCTCGTCGTCGAGACGGGCTCCGCGCGTGAAACGCACCACTTCGCGCTGCTCGCGGGCTACGGCGCGGAAGCCGTGCACCCGTACCTCGCGATGGAAACGCTCGCGAAGATGGCCGAAGGCCTGCCGGGCGACCTGTCGCCGGAGAAGGCTGTCTACAACTTCACGAAGGCGGTCGGCAAGGGCCTGCAGAAGGTGATGTCGAAGATGGGCATCTCGACGTACATGTCGTACACGGGCGCGCAGATCTTCGAAGCGCTCGGCCTGTCGAGCGACCTGGTCGAGAAGTACTTCAAGGGCACGGCGTCGAAGGTCGGCGGCATCGGCCTGTTCGAAGTCGCGGAAGAGGCGATCCGCCTGCACCGCGACGCGTTCGGCGACAGCCCGGTCCTGCGTGACATGCTCGACGCCGGCGGCGAGTACGCGTACCGCGTGCGCGGCGAAGACCACATGTGGACGCCGGATTCGATCGCGAAGCTGCAGCACGCGACGCGCAGCAACTCGTACCAGACGTACAAGGAATACGCGCACCTGATCAACGACCAGACCAAGCGTCACATGACGTTCCGCGGCCTGTTCGAGTTCAAGGTCGAGCCGACCAAGGCGATCCCGATCGACGACGTCGAATCGGCGAAGGACATCGTCAAGCGCTTTGCGACGGGCGCGATGTCGCTCGGTTCGATCAGCACCGAAGCGCACGCGACGCTTGCGATCGCGATGAACCGGATCGGCGGCAAGTCGAACACCGGCGAAGGCGGCGAGGACCAGAAGCGCTACCGCAACGAACTGCGCGGCATTCCGATCAAGTCGGGCGAGACGCTGAAGTCGGTGATCGGCGACGAGATCGTCAGCGACATTCCGCTGAAGGACGGCGATTCGCTGCGCTCGAAGATCAAGCAGGTCGCGTCGGGCCGCTTCGGCGTCACCGCCGAGTACCTCGCGTCGGCCGACCAGATCCAGATCAAGATGGCGCAGGGCGCGAAGCCGGGCGAAGGCGGTCAGCTGCCGGGCCACAAGGTGTCGGAATACATCGGCAAGCTGCGTTATTCGGTGCCGGGCGTCGGCCTGATCTCGCCGCCGCCGCACCACGACATCTACTCGATCGAGGATCTGGCGCAGCTGATCCACGACCTGAAGAACGTGAACCCGAGCTCGAGCATCTCCGTGAAGCTCGTGTCGGAAGTGGGTGTCGGCACGGTCGCGGCCGGTGTGGCGAAGGCGAAGGCCGATCACGTCGTGATCGCCGGCCATGACGGCGGCACGGGCGCATCGCCGCTGTCGTCGGTCAAGCATGCCGGCACGCCGTGGGAACTGGGTCTCGCCGAAACGCAGCAGACGCTGGTGCTGAACCGCCTGCGCGGCCGGATCCGCGTGCAGGCCGACGGCCAGATGAAGACGGGCCGCGACGTCGTGATCGGCGCGCTGCTCGGCGCGGACGAATTCGGCTTCGCGACGGCGCCGCTCGTCGTCGAAGGCTGCATCATGATGCGCAAGTGCCACCTGAACACGTGCCCGGTCGGCGTCGCGACGCAGGATCCGGTGCTGCGTGCGAAGTTCCAGGGCCAGCCCGAGCACGTCGTGAACTACTTCTTCTTCGTTGCCGAAGAAGTGCGCGAGATCATGGCGCAGCTCGGCATCGCGAAGTTCGACGACCTGATCGGCCGCGCCGACCTGCTCGACACGCGCAAGGGCGTCGAGCACTGGAAGGCGAAGGGCCTCGACTTCTCGCGCGTGTTCTACCAGCCGGAAGAATGCGAGGACGTCGCGCCGCGTCACGTCGACGTGCAGGATCACGGCCTCGAGCGCGCGCTCGACCACGTGCTGATCGAGAAGGCGAAGGCCGCGATCGAGAACGGCGAGCATGTGTCGTTCATCCAGCCGGTGCGCAACGTGAACCGGACGGTCGGCGCGATGCTGTCGGGCGTGATCGCGAAGAAGCACGGCCATGACGGCCTGGCCGACGACGCGGTGCACATCCAGCTGAAGGGCACGGCGGGCCAGAGCTTCGGCGCGTTCCTCGCGAAGGGCGTGACGCTCGACCTCGTCGGCGACGGCAACGACTACGTCGGCAAGGGCCTGTCGGGCGGCCGGATCATCATCCGTCCGACCAACGACTTCCGCGGCAAGTCCGAGGAAAACATCATCTGCGGCAACACGGTGATGTACGGCGCGATCGAAGGCGAATCGTTCTTCCGCGGCGTCGCGGGCGAGCGCTTCTGCGTGCGTAACTCGGGCGCGACGGCGGTCGTCGAAGGCACGGGCGACCACGGCTGCGAATACATGACGGGCGGCACGGTCGTCGTGCTCGGCGAGACGGGGCGCAACTTCGCGGCCGGCATGTCGGGCGGCCTCGCGTACATCTACGATCCGGATGGCACGTTCGCGGCGAAGTGCAACAAGTCGATGGTCGCGCTCGAGCCGGTGCTGCAGCAGGCCGAACAGGAGCGTACGGTCGACCGCGCACTCTGGCACGCAGGCACGACGGACGAAGCGCTGCTCAAGGGGCTCGTCGAGCGTCATTTCCAGTTCACGGGTTCGCCGCGCGCGAAGTCGCTGCTGGAAAACTGGGACGCGGCGCGCCGCCAGTTCGTGAAGGTGTTCCCGCACGAATACAAGCGCGCGCTGGGCGAGATCGGTGCGAAGAAGGCGGCGAAGGAAGTGCTGGCCGCCTGAGCGACGAACGACATAGCGAATGCCGCGCGCGCCTGACGGCCGCGCGCGGCTCCCCCACCCGATACACCGAACAGAAGAGCACCTTATGGGCAAGGCAACCGGTTTTCTGGAGTTCGAACGCCGCCACGAGGCGTACGAAGCACCGCTCACGCGCGTGAAGCACTACAAGGAATTCGTCGCGGCACTGACCGACGCGGACGCGAAGGTCCAGGGCGCGCGCTGCATGGATTGCGGCATCCCGTTCTGCAACAACGGCTGCCCGGTCAACAACATCATCCCGGACTTCAACGATCTCGTGTACCGCCAGGACTGGCAGCAGGCGATCGAAGTCCTGCACTCGACCAACAACTTCCCGGAATTCACGGGCCGCATCTGCCCGGCGCCGTGTGAAGCGGCGTGTACGCTCGGGATCAACAACGACCCGGTCGGCATCAAGTCGATCGAGCACGCGATCATCGACAAGGCCTGGGCGGAAGGCTGGGTGAAGCCGCAGCCGGCCGAGCACAAGACGGGCAAGAAGGTTGCCGTCGTCGGTTCGGGCCCCGCGGGCCTCGCCGTCGCGCAGCAGCTCGCGCGTGCCGGCCACGACGTGACGGTGTTCGAGAAGAACGACCGTGTCGGCGGCCTGCTGCGGTACGGGATCCCCGACTTCAAGCTCGAGAAGTGGCTGATCGACCGCCGCATGCGCCAGATGGAAGCGGAGGGCGTGACGTTCCGTACCAGCGTGTTCATCGGCAAGGACCCGCTGCCCGAGTCGATCGGCAGCCTCGCGAAGGAAACCATCTCGCCGGATACGCTGAAGGAAGAATTCGATGCCGTCGTGATCGCCGGCGGCTCGGAAACGCCGCGCGACCTGCCGGTGCCGGGCCGCGAGCTCGCGGGCGTCCATTTCGCGATGGACTTCCTGCCGCAGCAGAACCGCGTGAACGCGGGCGACAAGCTGGTCGACCAGCTGCTCGCGAAGGGCAAGCACGTGATCGTGATCGGTGGCGGCGATACGGGTTCGGACTGCGTCGGCACGTCGAACCGTCACGGCGCGAAGCAGGTCACGCAGTTCGAGCTGCTGCCGCAGCCGCCGGAAGAGGAAAACAAGCCGCTCGTGTGGCCGTACTGGCCGATCAAGATGCGCACGTCGTCGTCGCACGATGAAGGTTGCGAACGCGACTGGGCGGTCGCGACGAAGCGCCTCGAAGGCAAGAACGGCAAGGTCGAGAAGCTGGTCGCGGTGCGCGTCGAGTGGAAGGACGGCAAGATGCAGGAAGTGCCGGGTTCCGAGTTCGAGATGAAGGCCGATCTCGTGCTGCTCGCGATGGGCTTCACGCAGCCGGCGGCGCCGGTGCTCGACGCGTTCGGCGTCGCGAAGGACGCACGCGGCAACGCACGCGCGGCGACCGAAGGCGATCGTTCGTACTACACGTCGGTCGACAAGGTGTTCGCGGCAGGCGACATGCGCCGCGGCCAGTCGCTCGTGGTATGGGCGATCCGCGAAGGCCGCCAGTGCGCGCGCTCGGTCGATGCGTACCTGATGGGCCACACGGAACTGCCGCGCTGAGCTGAATACCGCGAGCGGGTTTCGATGAAAACCGGGCGTCCGACAGGGCGCCCGGTTTTTTTACGTGCACGGCAAGCGGGTTGCCGCTTAGCATGCGCGGAACAAGGCGAAGGGCACGGGCCCGATCGACGGCAGGTTTCTGCGTCGACCACGAGCGCGGCTTGCACACCATGTCTCGAGAAAACGCCCCGGAAGTCACCCGACCGTGCTTTGCGGCCGACGGCCAGCAGGTTCGGCTGGCGGAAATCGTTGCGCTGCTGCTTTCACACGGGCGGGGCCTTCACGTCGAAGACCATGCCTTCGTCGCGCAGCAGCGGCAGATCGACGTCGACGCGCACGTTACCGATTCGATCGGCGCGCGGATGACGCTGGAAGGCTTCGCGCAGTTCACGCCGGCCGACGACGTGCGAAGCACCTTTCCGCTTGCCGCGCTGCGCGACATGGTGACGAGCCTCGTGCAGGCCGGCATTCCGCCGGTGTTCGCTTCCGTGTGCGACGAATTCTGGCTGACCTACTGGCGGCTGCAGAAGCCCGACGTGCTGCCCACGGCCTGCCTGCGGCTTGAGAGGATCGCCAAGCAGATTCTGCAATACGCGCAATTCGCGGCGGTCGACCCCGCCAGGGCGCATTTTGCGCGCGTCCTGCTCGCAAGCGGGTTGTCAGGGCTGGTCTTCGACATCCCGGCCGAGTGGCGGCTTCCCTGACGCGTTGAAGGCGCAGTCACCCGGCGCGCCGATCCGGCGGGATCATCGATAGCCAGCGACGGGATCGGCCGCGCGCGGTTCGATGCCGGCAAACGAATGGCCTCGCGGCATCGGCCCGGCCGGTTCGGGCGGCAGCATTTGAAACTTCCCGAAGCCCGTGACGCGGCGCCCGTAATCGATCGTGGCGACGTAGCGTGCTTCGCCCGACTTCAGGTCGAAGCTCCACCAGCCGAACCTGTCGGCGTGATAACGCGGCATGCCGACGAACCCGATTTCGTCCGGGCGCATGCCGCGCGCTGCGGCGAACGCGAGAATGCTTGCCGCGAGTTCCGCGAGTTCCGCGAGTTCCGCGAGTTCCGCGAGTTCCGCGAGTTCCGCGAGTTCCGCGAGCGGCGCGTCGGGGCAATAGCCTGCGTCGGGCGCGTATCTGGAAATCACAGCGACGGCAAGCAACAGCGGGAAGAGTGCGATGGCTGCCGTGACGACAATCGGCGCGAGACGGCTGGCGAAGCGAATGACGGTTGGGATCGTGAGGGCGTGCGGAAACGTCCCGGGTCGGTGACGTTGCATCCCCTTGCGTCCGGTTCGGGCACGCCGGAAGGTCTCCGGACTGGTGTTGGGCGAGCGGCATTCGCAAGACATGTCGACGCCCGGATTTTCCTGCGGTGCGTACTTGAACCTGTTTCCCGACCCCCTGGACCGTCGCGGCAGTGCCCCCGCATTTTCGCGAAGCGTCGTCTAACCTGATGACATCCAGCCACGATTTCTCGCCATCTCAATTCCTTTCGTTTTGTAATAATTATTGAAAACTGTCATATCATGTCGCCCCTCGGGCCGCATTTGCGGTGGCTGCATGTGACTGACCCTATTTACAAGGACTCTGGATGGAAGCATTCGTGCAAGGGCTGATCGAAGCCGTCAACGGCGTGCTGTGGAACTACGTGCTGATCGCGCTGCTGCTCGGCGCCGGCGCATGGTTCACGTTGCGGTTCCGGATGATCCAGCTGAAGGCGTTGTTCCTCAGCATGAAGCTGGTCGGCAGCAAGGGTGAGCCGGGCAGCATCTCGTCGTTCCAGGCGTTCGCGACCGGGCTCGCGAGCCGCGTCGGCACCGGCAACATCGCGGGCGTCGCGGTCGCGCTGACGGTCGGCGGGCCGGGCGCGATCTTCTGGATGTGGATGACCGCGCTCGTCGGGATGTCGTCCGCGTTCGTCGAGGCGACGCTCGCGCAGATCTTCAAGGTGTCGCACCCGGACGGCAGCTTCCGCGGCGGCCCCGCGTACTACATCCAGACGGGCCTGCGCTCGCGCGGCTTCGGCGTGCTGTTCTCGCTGTCGCTGATCCTCGCGTTCGGCTTCGTGTTCAACGCGGTGCAGGCCAACGCGATCGCCGATGCGTTCCATACGTCGTTCGGCTGGAGCCGCGAGACGGTCGGCCTCTGTCTCGTGCTGCTGAGCGCACCGATCATCTTTGGCGGCATCCGCCGGATCGCGATGGTCGCGCAGGTGATCGTGCCGCTGATGGCGATCGGCTACCTCGCGCTCGCGGTCTACGCGGTCGCGACGCACATCGCGCTGGTGCCGGGCGTGATCGTATTGATCGTGAAGAGCGCGTTCGGCCTCGAGCAGGCGGCGGGCGGCCTGACGGGCTATGCAGTCAGCCAGGCGATCGCGATCGGCGTGAAGCGCGGGCTGTTCTCGAACGAAGCCGGGATGGGCAGCGCGCCGAACGCGGCCGCGACCGCGAGCACGCGGCACCCGGTCACGCAGGGGCTGATCCAGATGCTCGGCGTGTTCGTCGACACGATCGTGATCTGCAGCGCGACCGCGTTCGTGATCCTGCTGTCGGGCCAGTACGAACTCGGCACCGGGATGGAAGGCGCGGCGCTCACGCAGCGCGCGATTTCGAGTCACGTCGGCGACTGGGGCGGCATCTACATGGCCGTCGCGATCTTCTTCCTCGCGTTTTCGTCGGTGATCGGCAACTACGCGTATGCGGAAGGCAACGTCGAGTTCATCACGAAGCGGCGCGGCGTGCTGCCGTTGTTCCGCGTCGCGGTGCTCGCGATGGTGATGTTCGGCAGCGTCGGGCAACTGCCGCTCGTGTGGGCGATGGCCGATACGAGCATGGGGCTGATGGCGATCATCAACCTGATCGCGATCCTCGCGCTCGGCAAGTACGCGCACGCCGCGTGGGCCGACTATCGCCGCCAGCGCGCGGCAGGCGTTGCCGATCCGGTGTTCACGCGCAATACGATTCCCGAACTTGCGCGCGTGCTGCCGGACGACGTGTGGGGCGAGCACGGCCCGTTGCCGCAGCGTCCCGTGGCTTCGCCTGGCGCGTCCAGCGCGCCGCGCGGCGCGGTGCGCGAGTCATGAACGGCGACCGGCTCCGTGCGTTCGTCGCGCTGATGCCCGATGCGGCGTCGCGCGATGCGCTGCACGCGTTGCCGGTCACCCGTGGCGCGCGGCGCACGCTGCCCGCGCAACTGCACATGACGCTCGCGTTCATCGGCGCGATCGAACGGGAACGTTGCGACGCGCTGGCCGCGCACCTGCCCGCGCTCGCGGCCGTGCATGCGTTGCCGTTGCTGCCGGTCGAGCGGATCGCGTGGTGGCCGAGCCTGCCGCGCGCGAGGCTGATCGTCGCGGAGCTGGCGGCCGATCCGGCGTGCATCGCGCTGAATGCGGGGTTGTCGGCACTGCTTCGCGAACTGGGCGTGCCGGCCGACCGGCGGCCGTTCCGGCCGCATGTGACGCTCGCGCGGCTGCCGCACGATGCAGTCGGTCAGCCCGCACACGGTGGCGCGCCCGGGCGACAGGTCGTGCTGCGCGTTGAAGCGCTGACGCTGTTCGAAAGCCGGCTGTCGCATGAGGGCGTATCGCATCGGCCGATCGTGTCGGCGCCGATCGCCTGGGCGGAAGGCCGGGCAGCGGGTTGAGCGTTTTTCGCGACGCACCGCGGTGGCCGCGCACGGTGCACTCGCGCCCGCGCATTGCGTCGACAGCGTTGCCCGGTGCCGAGCCTACCGGCCGTAGCGCGCGAGCGTCAGGCCCGACAGGTCGATATCCGGCTCGCGCCCGGTGACGAGATCCGCGAGCACCTTTCCCGAACCCATCGACATCGCCCAGCCCGTCGAGCCGTGGCCCACATTGAGCCAGAGCCCGTCGATCCCGCTCGCGCCGAGCAGTGGCGGCCCGTCGGGCGTCATCGGCCGGCGGCCGACCCAGAAGCGCGCCGACGCGCGATCGGCCGCGTGCGGGAACCAGTCGTCGAGCACCTTCATCAGCGTATCGAGCGCCTGCTGCCGCAGCGCCGCGTGCCGGTTGCCGAGCTCCGCGGTGCCCGCGACGCGCAGCGTCGGGCCGAAGCGCGTGATCGCCGTCTTCAGCGATTCGTCCATCAGCGCGGCGCGCGGCGCTTTTTCGTCGTCGACGACCGCGAGCGTCGCCGAATAACCCTTCACCGGATACAGCGGCACGTCGATTCCGTAAGGCCGCAGCAGGCCGGCGCTGTCGACGCCGAGCGCGACGACGATCGCGTCGGCGGCGAGCAGGGCGTCACTTCGTGCGGTATCGCCCGCTTCGCGCGAATCGACCCGCACGCCGCGTACCGTGCGGCCCGCGACATCGAGCGCGCGGATCCCGGTGCGAAAGCGGAACGTCACGCCGTGCGCCTCGCACAGCGCACGGAGTTCGCGCGTGAAGCGGGCGCAGTCGCCGGCTTCGTCGTCGGGCAGGTAGATGCCGCCGACGGGGGCCTGCCGCGCCCAGCGCAGGCCCGGTTCGATCGCCGTGCAGCCGGCCGCGTCGAGTTCGCGAAACGCGATGCCGGCATCGCGCAGCACGTGCAGTGCGGGCTGCACCATCTCGACGTCGAATGGGCCGCGCAGCAGTTGCAGGTAGCCGCGGCTCGCGCCATAGTCGAACGGATAACGCTCGCGAAACGCATGCAGGCACGCGCGGCTGTAATACGCGATGCGCTGCATCCGCTGCTTGTTCACGCGGAACCGCTCGAGCTCGCATTCGCGCAGCCAGCGCGCGATCCAGCGCCACTGCGCGGCATCGAGCGTCGGCCGGAAGATCAGCGGCGACGCGGGCTTGAACAGGTACTTGAGGATCTTGCCGGGCATCCCGGGCGCGGCCCACGGCGTCACGTAGCCGGGCGCGATCACGCCCGCGTTGCCGAGACTCGTCGCCTGTGCGACGTCGGCCTCGCGGTCGATCACGGTGACGTCGCAGCCTGCTTCGCGCAGGTGCCAGGCGGTGGTGACGCCGATCACGCCGGCGCCGAGAACGATCACGTGCATGCGGGTTCCGAAACGAAGCGGTGGCTCACGATCACGACGCGACGGCCGGATCGTCGACGAGCGACTTGCCGCGCGTCTCCGGCAGCACGAGCGCGGCGACGATCACGAGCAGGTAGCCGCCGCCCGCGACGAGGCCGATCGCCTTCACGAGCGACATCGACTGCGACAGCGAGCCGACGAGGATCGGAAAGAACGAGCCGAGCCCGCGGCCGAGGTTGTAGCAGAAGCCCTGGCCCGAGCCGCGGATCGCGCCCGGATACAGCTCCGACAGGTACGCGCCGATACCGGCGAAGATCCCCTGCACAACGATGCCGAGCGGGAAGCCGAGCAGCAGCATCGCGGTATCGGTGATCGGCAGCATCGTGTACGCCATGCCGAGCGCGAACGAGCCGATCGCGAACAGGATGAACGACGCGCGGCGGCCGAGCCGGTCGGACAGGATCGCGCCGACCACGTAGCCGACGAACGAGCCGACGATCAGCACGACGAGATAGCCGCTCGTGTTGAACACCGACAGGTGGCGGACGGTTTTCAGGTAGGTGGGCAGCCACGTCGTGATCGCGTAGTAGCCGCCGAGCATCCCGGTGCACAGCGCGCTGCCGAACAGCGTCGCGCGCAGGTGCGGCGGCGAGAAGATCTCGAGGAAGTGACCGGACACGCGGCCTTCGTCGCGCGCGCGGCGCGTGGCCGTGTAGATGTCGGGATCGCTGACGTTGCGGCGGATGTACAGGATCCACAGCGCGGGCGCGATGCCGATCCAGAAGCACGCGCGCCACGCGACCTGCTCGGGCAGCAGCGCGAAGAACGCCCAGTAGAGGATCGCGGCCGCGGCCCAGCCGAACGACCAGCTGCTCTGCACGGTGCCGACGGCCTTCGCGCGATGCTCGGGCGAGCGGATCGTCTCGGCCATCATGATCGTCACGACCGACCATTCGCCGCCGAAGCCGAAGCCCTGCAGCGTGCGGGTGGCGAGCAACTGCCAGAACGAATGCGTGAAACCGGACAGGCACGTGAACAGCGCGAACGTCGCGATCGTCCACTGCAGCACGCGCACGCGGCCGTAGCGGTCGGCGAGGATGCCGGCGGCCCAGCCGCCGATCGCCGACGAGATCAGCGAACTCGTCGCGATCATCCCGGCCTCGCTCTTCGACATGCCCCACGTGGCGATCAGCGTCGGGATCAGGAACGAATAGATCATGAAGTCGAACGCATCGACCGCGTAGCCGCCGAAGCCGGCGTACAGCGTCCGGCGCTCGCGCGTCGACAGTTCGGTGAACCACTGGAATGCCTGCATGCTTGCCGCCCCCTCTCGTCTTGTCTCGTCTTGCGCTGCCGCGTGGCGGCTATTTTACGGGCGCGATCCCGCGCGCCAAAAAGGCGGATGCAGGTTCGTGCGGGCAAGCAGGAAAGAGGGGGAGACGCGTCAGAGCGTCAGGCCGCCGTCGACGTGAATGACCTGGCCGGTGATCTGGCGGGCCGCGTCCGACAGCAGGAACGCGATCAGCGCGGCGACGTCGTCGGGCTCGGCGATCCTGCCGAGCGGTGTCGCCTGTTCGGCCTGCGCCCACGCGGCGGCGTTGCCGGCGCTCGGGCCGTGGTCCTTGCGCGTGAAACCCGGCGCGACCGCGTTGACGGTGATGCCGTGCGCGGCGAATTCGGCGGCGGCGGTACGCACGAGCGATTCGAGCGCGGCCTTCGCGGCGGCGGTCGCCGCGAACGGCGCCGCGGCGCGGTAGCGGTGCGCGACGAACGAACTGACCGCGACGATTCGCGGGGCGGCTGACGCTTCGAGCAGCGGCCGCGCGCGGCCCGCGAGCGCGGAGAACGCGCCGGGCATCGCCGCGAAGGCGGCCGCAAGCGCGTCCGCGGAAAGGCCGGAAAAGGATTGCCGCGCGGCGAAGCCGGCGTTCGCGACGAGCTGGTCGAGCCCGCCGAAGCGCGTCGCGGTGGTATCGACCAGCGCGGCGGCAACGCCCGGTTCGCCGAGATCGCCGGTCAGCGTGATGCATGCCGCACCGGCCGCCGTGCACGCTTGTGCGACTTCGGCGAGCCGCGCCCGCGCCGCATCGTCCGCGCCGCGCGCATGCAGCGCCAGCGCGATGCCGGGCGCCGCAATCCGCCGCGCGAGCGCCGCGCCGATCCCCGAGCCTGCGCCGGTGATCAGCGCGATGCGTTCGACGTGCGCGGCGCGTGCGCTCACGCGGCGACCTTGTCGCCGGCGTTCGCGCGTTCGACGTTGATCGTGCCGACGTGGAACGCAGCCAGCGACTCGCGGTGCGCGATGCTGACGATCGCGGCCTTCGGCAGCCGTTCGGCGAACAGGTGATAGAGGCGTGCCTCGTTGTCGGCGTCGAGCGCGCTGGTCGCTTCGTCGAGGAACAGGAAATCCGGCTTGTGCAGCAGCACGCGTGCGCCGGCAAGGCGCTGCTGCTCGCCCGGCGACAGCACGCGCGTCCAGTGCGCGGTCTCGTCGAGGCGCTCGACGTAATCCTCGAGGCGGCACGCACGCAGCGCATCGCGGCAGGCTTCGTCGCTGAACGTGTCGGGCGTCGCCGGATAGGTGAGCGCGGCCTTCAGCGTGCCGATCGGCAGATAGCTCGTCTGCGGCACGAACATCATCCGCGCGCCGACCGGTGCATCGATCGCGCCGTCGCCGAACGGCCACAAGCCCGCGAGCGCGCGCATGAACGTGCTCTTGCCGGAACCCGACTTGCCGATCACGAGCCAGCGCGAGCCCGGCTCGATCGTGACGCTGCCGATGTTCGCGAGCGCGTTGCCGTTGGGCAGCGCGAGCTTCAGCGACGACGTCGACAGCTTCGCGCCGTCGATGTAGTGCAGGTTGATGCCGCCGTGCTCGGTCGCGGGCGACAGGCTTTCCTTCAGGTGCGACGTGCCCATCACGCGCTTGAATTCGCGCAGACGGTTGACGGTGGCGCGCCATTCGACGAGGGTCGAGTAGCTGTTGATGAACCACGAGAACGAATCGCTGACGGTGCCGAACGCGGACGAGATCTGCATCAGCACGCCGAACGAGAACGCCCCCGCGAAATAGCGCGGCGCGGCGACGACGAGCGGGAAGATGATCGCGATCTGCCCGTAGAAGCTCAGCACGAACGTGAGCCGCTTCGTGTACTTCATCACGCGCCACCAGTTGTCGCGGATGCGCATGAAGAGGGTCTGCGCGTTGCCGGTCTCGGTCTTCTCGCCGTCGTAGAACGCGATCTGCTCGGCGTTCTCGCGCACGCGGATCAGCCCGAAGCGGAAATCGGCCTCGACGCGCTGCTGCTGGTAGTTGATCGACACGAGCGGATGGCCGACCTTCTGGATGATCAGCGAGCCGATCACCGCGTACAGCGCGGCTGCCCACACCATGTAGCCGGGAATCGAGATCGGCGTCGCGCCGAGCGTGAACGTCAGCGCGCCGGCGAGCGACCACAGGATCGTGATGAACGACACGAGCGTGACGACCGTCGACAGCAGGTCGAGCGACAGCGCGAGCGTCGTGGTCGCGAACGACTGGAGGTCGTCGGTGATCCGCTGGTCGGGGTTGTCCGCGAGGCGATCGCGTTCGATCCGGTAGAACGCGCGATCGCCGAGCCACTGGCCGAGGAACCGGTCGGTGAGCCACTGGCGCCAGCGGAAGCCGAGCATCTGCCGCAGGTAGCGGCCGTACACGGCGAGGATGATGAACGCGAAGGCGAGCGCGGAGAACTGCATCAGCAGGTTCGGGAAGTCGTGGACGTCCTTCGACTGCAGCGCGTTGTAGAACTGCGCGTTCCACTTGTTCAGCCGGACGTTGATCCAGACCACGCAGAGGTTGATCGCGATGATCGTGACCAGCAGGCCCCACGCGATTTTCCATTCGGACGATACCCAGTAGGGCTTGATGAGGCTCCATGCGGATACCGGGCGCTCGTCCTGCGGCGCGTCGGAGGCGGAGCGGACGGGATCGATCGATTGGGTCATGTGCTTCCTGATGAGTAGCCGGCGCGCGGGCCGGGCGAAGCCGGGCGCGCGCCGCGATACGGCATGCCGGGGCGCGGCGCCGACTGACGGCGGGCGCACGGATGGTCGCCCGCGCGTCTTAAACGGCACTTAAGGGCCGGCGGTGACGCGGCAACCGGCCGCTTGCGGCGGCCGGCCTGCGGGCATTGTGCCAGAGCGGCGCGGGCCGACGGCGAATTTGCCCCGCCGGTGACAGTTTGCGGCGCTTTCCGCTTTTATGGTCTAATGACCGACGACGAAACAGGGGTGCTTTGTGGCGTGGCCGGCGAATGTTCCGGGCAGCGCGGCGAGGCTGAGAAAAACCCTTTGCACCCGATCCGGGTAATACCGGCGAGGGAAGTTTCTGATCCCGCCGGGTCGCGCTGGCTGCCATCCCACATGGTCAGCGCCCGAGTCCGCCCGGCCGGCCTTTGCTGCCGGTTTCGTCCTTTTGGGTACGCGCATTGCGCGTTACGGAAGGAATGATGACCGCACAATCTTCAGTCTTTTGCTTGATTCCCGGCCCGATGTCGCGTGCGTTCGCACGTGGCGGCGCGGGTGCGTCGACGTTCGTCGTGCGCGCTCCCGAGGAGGGCGCGCGATGAACGTTCAGGATGCACGGCCCGATTTCGCAGTGCTCGGCGGCGGCCTCGTCGGCCGCCTGATCGCGTGGCGGCTCGCGGGCGACCGGCATCGCGTCGCGCTCTACGAGCGCGGCGGCCCGGACGGCGAGCAGTCGGCCGCGTGGATCGCGGCCGCGATGCTCGCGCCGCTCGCGGAAGCGGCGAGCGCGGAGCTGCTGATCACCGAGCTCGGCGCCGCGTCGCTCG
This sequence comes from Burkholderia cepacia complex sp. TUM26381, assembly GCF_057439935.1. Lineage (NCBI taxonomy): Bacteria > Pseudomonadati > Pseudomonadota > Betaproteobacteria > Burkholderiales > Burkholderiaceae > Burkholderia > Burkholderia cepacia complex sp. TUM26381. The sequence continues at coordinate 387,401 of NZ_CM172006.1, forward strand.
CGCGCTGGCCGCAATGGCTCGCGGAACTGCCCGAACCCGTTTTCTTCCAGCATCACGGCACGCTCGTCGTCTGGCACCACGCGGATCGCGCGGAGGCGCCGCTGTTCGAGCGGCGCGTGCGTGCGAACGCGCCGGCCGACCTGTTCGACGGCGGCTTCGTGACGCTCGCCGGCGCGCAGGTCGATGCAGCCGAGCCGACGCTCGCGGGCCGTTTCGCACGCGGCCTGCTGCTGCCGCGCGAAGGCCAGCTCGACAATCGCCAGGCGCTGCGCGCGCTCGCGGCGGGCCTTGCCGAACGCGGCGTCGACCTGCACTGGCACGTCGCGATCGACGATGCGAACCTGCCCGCCGCCCATTTCACGATCGATTGCCGCGGGCTCGGCGCGAAATCCGCGCTGCCCGCGCTGCGTGGCATCCGCGGCGAAGTCGCGCGCGTGCATGCGCCCGGCATCGGGCTGACACGGCCCGTGCGGCTGCTGCATCCGCGGTACCCGCTGTACATCGCGCCGAAGCAGGACGATCTCTATGTAATCGGCGCGACCGAGGTGGAGGGCGAGGACATGTCGCCCGTCAGCGTGCGCTCCGCGCTCGAACTGCTGAGCGCGGCGTTCTCCGTGCATCCGGCGTTCGGCGAGGCGCGCATCCTCGAACTCAATGCGCAGTGCCGGCCGACGCTGCCCGATCACCGCCCGGCGGTGATCTGGGACGGCGCGTCGACGCTCGCCGTCAACGGCCTGTACCGGCACGGCTTCATGATCGCGCCGGAAGTCGCGCAGGCGGCCGTCGCGTTCGCGCAAGCCGCGCTCGGCGGCGCGTTCGCTGATGCCGACGCGTTCGCCGCGTGGCGCGACGCCGCTCGCTGGCCGACGCTCCTTCATCACCGTAACGACGCGCGCCAGCCGGCCTGACGCGCGCGCCGACCGAATCCGACCGAGCCTCATGGATATCCAGATCAACCAACAGACCCTGACGCTGCCCGACGGCGCGACGGTGGCCGACGCGCTCGCCGCGTACGGCGCGCGTCCGCCTTACGCGGTCGCGCTGAACGGCAACTTCGTCGCGCGCACGCAGCATGCGGCGCGCGCGCTCGCGGCGGGCGACAAGCTCGACGTCGTGCACCCCGTCGCGGGCGGCTGATCGCCGCCGGTTCGTCCCCGCTCTTCCAGGAAAACGACATGACGTCCCTCACATCCGCCGACGCGCTGACGCTGTACGGCGAAACCTTCGCAAGCCGCGTGCTGCTCGGCACGTCGCGCTATCCGTCGCTGCAGTCGCTGTCCGATTCGATCGCCGCGTCGCGCCCCGGGATGGTGACGGTCGCGCTGCGCCGCCAGATGACGGGCGGCACGGCCGAAGCCGGCTTCTTCGACCTGCTCAAGCGCCACGCGGTGCCGCTGCTGCCGAACACGGCCGGCTGCCAGACCGTCGCCGAGGCCGTGACGACCGCGCACATGGCGCGCGAGGTGTTCGGCACCGACTGGATCAAGCTCGAGCTGATCGGCGACGACTACACGCTGCAACCCGACCCGGTCGGGCTGATCGAGGCCGCCGCGCAGCTGGTCAAGGACGGTTTCAAGGTGCTGCCGTACTGCACCGAGGATCTCGTGATCGGCCGGCGCCTGCTCGACGCCGGCTGCGAGGCGCTGATGCCGTGGGGCGCGCCGATCGGCACGGGCAAGGGCGTCGTGAATCCGTACGGCCTGCGCGTGCTGCGCGAGCGGCTGCCGGACGTGCCGCTGATCGTCGACGCGGGGCTCGGCGTGCCGTCGCACGCATGCCAGGTGATGGAGTGGGGCTTCGACGGCGTGCTGCTGAACACGGCCGTGTCGCAGGCCACGCACCCGGAGATCATGGCGCGCGCGTTCGCGCAGGGCGTCGAGGCCGGCCGTGCCGCGTATCTGGCCGGGCCGATGGATGCGCGCGAAACCGCGCACGCGAGCACGCCGGTTGTCGGGATGCCGTTCTGGCACCAGGACGGGGGCGGCGCATGAGCGCGCGCTTCGCCGATGCATTCTGGCCGCCGGCCGACGAACTGGCCGAAGCGGCCGAACGGATTCGCGCCCGCCTCGGCGACTGGCCGGCCGGCGCGGCGCCGTGGCGGCTCTGCGTGGCGGCGCCCGGCGTGCCGGCCGACGGCGACGTGCTGATCGTGTCGTCCGGCGACCGCGCCGCGCAGGCGCGCGCGTCGGCCGCGTCGCGGCCGGCCTCGCCGGGCGCGGTCGCGATCGAATTCGACGAGCAGGGCGCGGTGCTGCATGCGGCGGGCGCGCGTTACGCGCTCGAAGCCGCGCATCCGCTCGCGGACGACTGGATCGCGGCGCTCGCGGCATTCCTCGATTGCGGCTTCGCGCCGGTCGACGCGCTGGTGCTCGCGCTGGCGTGGCGCGACGGCGACGAGACGCGCGCCGACGACGCGTGGCCGGTCGACGCCGCGCGGTTCCCCCGTGTTGCCGGGCTGCCGCCCGCGCCGGAGCCGGCGTTTGCGCCCTGCCCCGCGCAACTCGGCCTCTATCCGGTCGTACCGGACGCCGAATGGGTCGAACGCGTGCTCGATGGCGGCGCGCGGACCGTGCAACTGCGCGTGAAAGGCGCGACGCCGGACGCGCTGCGCCGGGAAATCGCGCGTGCGGTCGCAGCAGGGCGCCGCTATCCCGATGCGCGCGTGTTCATCAACGATCACTGGCAGATCGCGGTAGATGAAGGCGCGTACGGCGTTCATCTGGGTCAGGAAGACCTCGAAACGGCCGATCTGGCGGCGATCGCGCGCGCGGGCCTGCGGCTCGGACTTTCGAGCCATGGTTATTACGAGATGTTGCGGGCGTTGCACGAGCGCCCGAGCTACCTCGCGCTCGGCCCCGTATACGCCACCGCCACCAAGGCCGTCGCCGCGCCGCCGCAAGGACTGGCGCGGATCGCCCGCTACGCGCGCTTCGCGGGCGCGCGGGCGCCGCTCGTCGCGATCGGCGGGGTGGGGCTCGATGCGCTGCCGGCCGTGCTGGAGACGGGCGTCGGCAGCGTCGCGGTGGTGAGTGCGGTCACGGGCGCCGCCGACTATCGGGCTGCGCTTATTGCGCTGCAGCAATGTTTTGCCGGACAATTTGACAATCATTGACCGCAGGGCCTGGAACGGCGTCACGACATCATTCCAATGCAGGCCCTATAATTCGGCGTTCTGCGTAAAAGGACTGCCAGCTCCGTGAGCCCCACTCCTACCGAGACCCTGCTGGAACTTCGCGACGTCGACTTTGGCTACGGCGACCGCCTCGTCCTGTCCAACCTGAACCTGCGCTTCGGGCGGGGGCAGGTCGTCGCGGTCATGGGCGGGTCGGGTTGCGGCAAGACCACCGTGCTGCGCCTGATCGGCGGCCTCGTGCGCGCGCGTCGCGGCCAGGTGCTGTTCGACGGCGCCGATGTCGGCACGCAATCCCGCGACGGCCTGTATGCACTGCGCCGCAAGATGGGCATGCTGTTCCAGTTCGGCGCGTTGTTCACCGACATGTCGGTGTTCGAGAACGTCGCATTCGCGCTGCGCGAGCATACCGACCTGCCCGAAGACCTGATTCGCGACCTCGTGCTGATGAAGCTCAACGCGGTCGGGCTGCGCGGCGCGCGCGACCTGATGCCGTCCGAGGTGTCGGGCGGGATGGCGCGCCGCATCGCGCTGGCGCGTGCGATCGCGCTCGATCCGCAGCTCATCATGTACGACGAGCCGTTCGCGGGCCTCGACCCGATCTCGCTCGGCATTACGGCGAACCTGATCCGCACGCTGAACCAGGCGCTCGGCGCGACCTCGATCCTCGTCACGCACGACGTGCCGGAATCGTTCGCGATCGCCGATTACGTGTACTTTCTGGCCAACGGCGGCGTGCTCGCGCAGGGGACGCCCGACGAGCTGCGCGCGTCGACCGATCCGAGCGTGCGGCAGTTCATCGACGGCGCGCCGGACGGCCCGTTCAAATTTCATTACACGAGCCCGCCGCTCGCAGCGGATTTCGGGCTCGGCGGAGGGCGCGCATGATCAGCGCGATCGGACGTTACGTCATCGGCGGCCTCGAGCGCGCGGGCTACGGCACGCGGCTGTTCGTGCGCCTCGTGCTGGAATTCTTTCCGCTGCTGCGCCGGCCGCGGCTGGTCACGAAGCAGATCCACTTCCTCGGCAACTATTCGTTCGTGATCGTTGCCGTGTCGGGGCTGTTCGTCGGCTTCGTGCTCGGCCTGCAGGGGTATTACACGCTGAACCGCTACGGTTCCGAGCAGGCGCTCGGCCTGCTGGTCGCGCTGTCGCTCGTGCGCGAGCTCGGGCCGGTCGTCACCGCGTTGCTGTTCGCGGGCCGCGCGGGCACGTCGCTCACGGCCGAGATCGGTCTGATGAAAGCCGGTGAACAGCTCACCGCGCTCGAAATGATGGCGGTCGACCCGATCAAGAACGTGATCGCGCCGCGCATGTGGGCCGGCATCATCGCGATGCCGCTGCTCGCCGCGATCTTCAACGCGGTCGGCGTGCTCGGCGGTTACTTCGTCGGCGTCGTGCTGATCGGCGTCGATCCGGGCGCGTTCTGGTCGCAGATGCAGGGCGGAGTCCAGGTCTGGGCCGACGTCGGCAACGGCGTGCTGAAGAGCATCGTGTTCGGGTTCGCCGTGACCTTCATTGCGCTGTATCAGGGGTATGAAGCGAAGCCCACGCCGGAAGGCGTGTCGCGCGCGACCACCAAGACGGTCGTGTTCGCGTCGCTCGCCGTACTCGGCCTCGATTTCCTGCTGACCGCGCTGATGTTCAGCTAAGCCTCAGCCAAGCCAAATTTTGGGATGACGATGAAAAAGACTGCTCTCGACTTCTGGGTCGGCCTGTTCGTGGTGGTGGGCTTCCTTGCGGTGCTGTTCCTGGCGCTGAAGGTCGGCAACATGAGCTCGCTGTCGTTTCAGCCGACCTATGCAGTGAAGATGAAATTCGACAATATCGGCGGATTGAAGCCGCGCGCGGCCGTGAAGAGTGCCGGCGTCGTGGTCGGCCGCGTGAAGTCGATCGGCTTCGACACGAACACCTACCAGGCGCTCGTGACGATCGATGTCGACGGCCAGTACCCGTTCCCGAAGGATTCGTCGGCGAAGATCCTGACGTCGGGCCTGCTCGGCGAGCAATATATTGGTCTCGATCCGGGCGGCGACACGGAAATGCTGAAGGCCGGCGATACGATCACGATGACGCAATCGGCGATCGTGCTCGAGAACCTGATCGGCCAGTTCCTGTACAGCAAGGCCGCCGATGCGGGCGGTGCGAAGCCGGCAGCCGGTGCATCGGCTGCGCCGGCACCGGTGGCGGTACCGGCGTCGGCGGTGTCCGGCGCGGCGGCCCAATAACCACACGAGAGAAAACAAGAGGGTAATGACCATGCAGACGATCCGCATCAGGCACGCAGCGCTGGCGGTAGCGGCAGTCGCCGCGTTGAGCGGCTGCGCGACCGTGCAGACGCCGACCAAGGGCGATCCGCTCGAAGGCTTCAACCGGACGATGTACAAGTTCAACGACACGGTCGACACGTACGCGCTGAAGCCGGTCGCGCAGGGCTACCAGTACGTGGTGCCGCAGCCGGTGCGCGACAGCGTGACGAACTTCTTCTCGAACATCGGCGACGTCTACATCGCGGCGAACAACATCGTGCAGCTGCGGATCGCGGACGGCGTCGGCGACATCATGCGCGTCGTGATCAATACGGTGTTCGGCGTGGGCGGCCTGTTCGACGTCGCGACGATCGCGAAGCTGCCGAAGCACACGGCCGACTTCGGGGTCACGATGGGCCGCTACGGCGTGCCGTCGGGCCCGTACCTCGTGCTGCCGCTGCTCGGCCCGAGCACGCTGCGCGACACGGCCGGCCTCGGCGTCGACTACGTCGGCAACCCGCTCACCTACGTGAAACCGGATGGCCTGAGCTGGGGCCTGTTCGGCGTCAACCTCGTGAACACGCGTTCGAACCTGCTCGGCGCGGGCGACGTGCTGGATGCCGCGGCGCTCGACAAGTACTCGTTCGTGCGCAATGCGTACCTGCAGCGCCGCCAGATGCTGATCAGCAACGCGCGCGGCGAGGCGGCCGCGACGTCGGGCAACGACGCGCTGCCGAAGTACGACCTGCCGGAAGACGGCGCGGCACCGGCGGCGGCCGGTACGGCGGGCGCAGCGGCGCCGGCCGGCGCATCGGGCGCGGCGGTTGCGTCGCCGGCCTCGGGCACGGCCGAATCGCCGAATCCGGCCAGCGAAACGAACGTGCCGGCGATGCAGGTGGCGCCGCCGTCGCCGGGCGGGTTCCGTTTCCCGAGCATCCGGCTGCACTGACGGATTTACATTCGTTACAGCCGGAAACGATTCATTCGGTAGCGTACGCGAACTTGCGCGTAAGCTACCTGCTCCAAACTTTGCATCGACTCATTCATGCAGGTCACTATGATGAAAAAACTGTTCCTGATCCCCGTTTTCGCGGCGCTGTTCTCGTTCGGCAGCGCAGCTCACGCGCAAGTCGACCAGTCGAACCCGCAGGCGCTGATCAAGACGGCGACGCAGCAGGTGCTCGACGAAGTCAAGCAGCAGACGATCAAGCAGGGTGATACCAACCGCATCATCACGATCGTCAACAAGGACATCCTGCCGTACACCGATTTCCGCCGCACCACGCAGCTCGCGATGGGCCGCAACTGGCGCACGGCAACGGCCGAGCAGCAGCAGCAGGTTCAGGAGCAGTTCAAGCTGCTGCTGATCCGCACGTACTCGGGTGCGCTGGCGCAACTGAAGCCGGACCAGCAGATCCAGTACCCGCCGTTCCGTGCCGACCCTGCCGATACCGATGTCGTGGTCAAGACGGTCGCGATGAACAACGGCCAGCCGGTCCAGATCGATTACCGTCTGTACAAATCGGCGAGCGGCTGGAAGGTGTATGACCTGAACGTGCTCGGCGCGTGGCTGATCCAGACGTACCAGCAGCAGTTCAACGAGAAGATCCAGCAAAGCGGCGTGGACGGCCTGATCCAGTTCCTGACGCAGCGCAACCAGCAACTTGCCGCTGGCAAGCAAGCGTCGTGAGCGGCTTCGAAGCCGGTTCCTCGCTGACCGTCGCGAGCGCGAAGTCCGCGCTCGCGGACGGTCTTGCGCGCATCGGCGCGGGCGCTACCGCCGTCGATTGCGCGGCGCTGACGCAGTTCGACTCGTCCGCGCTCGCCGTGCTGCTCGCATGGCAACGTGCCGCCAAGGCGCGTGGCGCGACCCTCGACATCCTCAATCTCCCTCCGAAGCTCGCCAGCCTCGCGCGCGCCTACGGCGTCGACGCGCTCATCGAAGGCACCGGGCGACATTGACCCTGTCCGACCGGAGCCTGCCGCGCCAGCCGGCGTGCGCATGCTTCAGGCCGCGCGCCTCCGGCGCCGGCTCCACCAGCCGGTTTGCCCTATAATCAAGCGTTTTGCGGGGCAGTCAATCGGCGTCCGGCCCCCATTTTCATTCGCAGCAAGCACAGAATAGGCGTCGCGGCCCTTGCGTCGCGCACAGTCATGTCAGCCATAGAAATCCGTCACGTCAAGAAGCGCTACAAGTCGCTTCAGGCGCTCAAAGGCGTCAGCCTGTCGGTCGAGGAAGGCGAGTTTTTCGGTCTGCTCGGCCCCAACGGCGCAGGCAAGACCACGCTCATCAGTATCCTCGCCGGACTCGCCCGGGCCGACGAAGGCAGTATCTCGGTGCGCGGCCACGACGTCGTCAAGGACTTCCGTGGCGCACGTCGCGCGCTCGGCGTCGTGCCGCAGGAACTCGTCTTCGACCCGTTCTTCTCGGTTCGCGAGACGCTGCGGATCCAGTCCGGCTATTTCGGGCTGCGCCGCAACGACGACTGGATCGACGAAGTGATGGCCAATCTCGACCTCACCGAGAAGGCCGACGCGAACATGCGCGCGCTGTCGGGCGGGATGAAGCGCCGCGTGCTCGTCGCGCAGGCGCTCGTGCACCGGCCGCCCGTGATCGTGCTCGACGAGCCGACCGCCGGCGTCGACGTCGAATTGCGCCAGACGCTGTGGAAATTCATCTCGCGCCTGAACCGCGAGGGTCACACGATCGTGCTGACCACCCATTACCTCGAGGAAGCCGAGTCGCTATGCGACCGCATCGCGATGCTGCGCCGTGGCGAAGTGGTCGCGCTCGACCGCACCGATGCGCTGCTGCGCCGCTTCGCGGGGCTGCAGCTCTACCTGCGGCTCGCGACGGGCGCGCTGCCGGCCGAGCTGCGCGGGCTGGAGTCCGATCCGGCCGCGCGCGCGCCGGGCGAGCACCTGCTGCGCCTCGCGAGCTACGACGATGTCGAACGCATCCTCGCGCAATGCCGCGCGGCGGGCTGCTCGTTCGACGAGATCGAGGTCCGCAAGGCCGACCTCGAGGATGTGTTCGTCCAGGTGATGAACGGGGCCGAGGTGATCGAGGGATTGGCATGAGCGGGTTTCAAACGCTGTTCCACAAGGAACTGCTGCGCTTCTGGAAGGTGTCGTTCCAGACGGTGCTGGCGCCGATCGTCACGGCGCTGCTGTATCTGACGATCTTCGGCCATGCGCTGTCGGGCCGCGTCGAGGTCTATCCGGGCGTCGAGTACGTGAGCTTTCTCGTGCCGGGCCTCGTGATGATGAGCGTGCTGCAGAACGCGTTCGCGAACAGTTCGTCGTCGCTGATCCAGTCGAAGATCACCGGCAACCTCGTGTTCATGCTGCTGCCGCCGCTGTCGTACCGCGACATCTTCGGCGCGTACGTGCTCGCGTCGGTCGTGCGCGGGCTCGCGGTCGGCACCGGCGTGTTCGTCGTGACGATCTGGTTTATCCCGATGCATTTCGCGGCGCCGCTGTTCATCATTGCGTTCGCGCTGCTCGGCTCGGCGATCCTCGGCACGCTGGGCCTGATCGCCGGGATCTGGGCCGAGAAGTTCGACCAGCTCGCCGCGTTCCAGAACTTCCTGATCATGCCGCTGACGTTCCTGTCCGGCGTGTTCTATTCGACGCACTCGCTGCCGCCCGTGTGGCGCGAGATCTCGCGTCTCAATCCGTTTTTCTACATGATCGACGGCTTCCGTTTCGGGTTCTTCGGCGCGTCCGACATCAACCCGTTCGCGAGCCTCGCGATCGTCACCGGTTTCTTCGTGCTGCTCGCGCTGATCGCGATGCGGCTGCTCGCGACCGGCTACAAACTGCGTCATTGATATCGACAGGCAGCGGCCGCCCCCGGGGCGGCGCGCGCCGACAGGAGCCTTACACCATGTTGCCGACTCCCGAACAGGTCAAGCAATACATCGCCGGCGGTCTCGCCTGCACGCATCTGGAAGTCGAAGGCGACGGCCAGCATTTCTTCGCGACGATCGTGTCGGCGGCCTTCGAAGGCAAGCGGCCGATCCAGCGGCACCAGCTCGTCTACGCGGCGCTCGGCGATCGCATGAAGCAGGAAATTCACGCGCTCAGCATGAAGACGCTGACGCCCGCCGAATGGCAGAACGCATAACCGGAAATCACTGAGTGCAAGTCACCGTCAACGAGCGCGACGCCGTCAAGAGCGTCGCCACGGCACACCCGGCCGCCAATGGGGAATCGCAGGGACAGGGGATGGACAAGCTCGTGATCGAAGGCGGCAAGCGCCTGTCCGGCGAGATCGTCGTGTCGGGCGCGAAGAACGCCGCGCTGCCGATCCTGTGCGCGGGGCTGCTCACCGCCGATCCGGTCGACCTCGACAACGTGCCGAACCTGAAGGACGTGCGGACCACGCTGAAGGTGCTGAACCAGATGGGCGTGAAGAGCGAGACCGACGGCTGCCGCGTGCAGCTCGACGCGTCGCGGGTCGACAACCTCGTCGCGCCGTACGAGCTCGTGAAGACGATGCGCGCATCGATCCTCGTGCTCGGGCCGCTGCTCGCGCGCTTCGGCGAGGCGAAGGTGTCGCTGCCGGGCGGCTGCGCGATCGGCGCGCGCCCGGTCGACCAGCACATCAAGGGCCTGCAGGCGATGGGCGCCGAGATCAGCATCGAGCACGGCTTCATCGAAGCACGCGCGAAGCGCCTGAAGGGCGCGCGCATCGTGACCGACATGATCACGGTGACGGGCACGGAAAACCTGCTGATGGCCGCGACGCTGGCAGACGGCGAGACGGTGATCGAAAACGCCGCGCGCGAACCGGAAGTGAGCGATCTCGCGCACCTGCTGGTCGCGATGGGCGCGAAAATCGACGGCATCGGCACCGATCGCCTGGTGATCCAGGGCGTCGAGCGGCTGCACGGCGCGCGCCATTCGGTGATCCCCGACCGCATCGAGGCCGGCACGTTCCTGTGTGCGGTCGCGGCGGCCGGCGGCGACGTGATGCTGACGGGCGTGCGCCCGCACATCCTCGACGCGGTGATCGACAAGCTGCGCGAAGCCGGCGTGTCGATCGAGGAAGGCGACAGCTGGCTGCGCGTGAAGATGGACCGCCGCCCGTCGGCGGTGACGATCCGCACGTCGGAATACCCGGCGTTCCCGACCGATATGCAGGCGCAGTTCATGGCCCTCAATACGGTCGCGACGGGCACCGCGCAGGTCGTCGAAACCATTTTCGAGAACCGCTTCATGCACGTGCAGGAGCTGAACCGGCTCGGCGCGAACATCACGATCGACGGCAACACGGCGCTCGTGACGGGTGTCGAGAAGCTGTCGGGCGCGAACGTGATGGCGACCGACCTGCGTGCATCGGCGAGCCTCGTGATCGCCGGGCTGCGCGCCGACGGCGAAACGCTCGTCGACCGCATCTATCACCTGGACCGCGGTTACGACCGCATGGAAGCCAAACTGACCGCCGTCGGCGCGAACGTGCGCCGCCTTTCCGGGAGCCAAGCATGACCGCGCCGCTGACCCTCGCCCTGTCGAAGGGCCGGATTTTCGAGGAAACCCTGCCGCTGCTGGCCGCAGCCGGCGTGCAGGTGGCCGAGGATCCGGAAACGTCGCGCAAGCTGATCCTGCCGACGACCGATCCGAACCTGCGCGTGATCATCGTGCGCGCGAGCGACGTGCCGACCTACGTGGAATACGGCGCGGCCGACTTCGGCGTGGCGGGCAAGGACGTGCTGGTCGAGCACGGCGGCTCGGGCCTGTACCAGCCGATCGATCTGAACATCGCGCGCTGCCGGATGTCGGTGGCCGTGCCGGCCGGCTTCGACTATGCGAACGCGGTGCGCCAGGGCGCGCGCCTGCGCGTTGCGACGAAGTACGTCGAAACGGCGCGCGAACACTTTGCCGCGAAGGGCGTGCACGTCGACCTGATCAAGCTGTACGGCTCGATGGAGCTCGCGCCGCTGGTCGGGCTGGCCGACGCGATCGTCGATCTCGTCAGCTCGGGCGGCACGCTGAAGGCGAACAATCTGGTCGAGGTCGAGGAGATCATGGAGATCTCGTCGCGCCTCGTCGTGAACCAGGCCGCGCTGAAGTTGAAGCGCGCAGCGCTCAAGCCGATCCTCGACGCGTTCGAACGCGCGTCGCAGAATGGCGGTTGAGCGCATCACCGTAACGGAACTCCCATGTCCATCACCATCCGCAGGCTCGATTCGACGAACGAAGGCTTCGGCGCCGCGCTGCGCGCCGTGCTCGCATTCGAGGCGAGCGAAGACGAAGCGATCGAGCAATCGGTCGCGCAGATCCTCGCCGACGTGAAGTCGCGCGGCGACGCCGCGGTGCTCGAGTACACGAACCGCTTCGACCGGCTGAGCGCGAACAGCGTCGCCGCGCTCGAACTGCCGCAGGACGCGCTTCAGACGGCGCTCGACGGTCTCGCGCCGAAGGCGCGCGCCGCGCTGGAAGCTGCCGCGGCGCGGGTGCGCGCGTACCACGAGAAGCAGAAGATCGAGTGCGGCACGCATAGCTGGCAGTACACGGAAAGCGACGGCACGGTGCTCGGCCAGAAGGTCATGCCGCTCGATCGCGTCGGCCTGTACGTGCCGGGCGGCAAGGCCGCGTATCCGTCGTCGGTGCTGATGAATGCGATTCCCGCGCGCGTCGCGGGTGTCGGCGAGATCGTGATGGTCGTGCCGACGCCGGACGGCGTGAAGAACGACCTCGTGCTCGCCGCGGCGCTGCTCGGCGGCGTCGATCGCGTGTTCACGATCGGCGGCGCGCAGGCGGTCGGCGCGCTCGCGTACGGCACGGCGACGGTGCCGGCCGTCGACAAGATCTGCGGCCCCGGCAATGCGTATGTCGCGTCGGCGAAGCGCCGCGTGTTCGGCACGGTCGGCATCGACATGATCGCCGGGCCGTCGGAAATCCTCGTGCTGTGCGACGGCACGACCGATCCGAACTGGGTCGCGATGGACCTGTTCTCGCAGGCCGAGCACGACGAACTCGCGCAGTCGATCCTGCTGTGCCCGGACGGCGCGTTCCTCGACCGCGTCGCGAAGGCGATCGACGAGCTGCTGCCGTCGATGCCGCGCCAGGACGTGATCCGCGCATCGCTCGAAGGCCGCGGCGCGCTGATCAAGGTGCGCGACATGGCTGAAGCGTGCCGGATCGCGAACGACATCGCGCCGGAACACCTGGAAATCTCGGCGCTGGAGCCTCAGCAATGGGGCCAGCAGATCCGCCACGCCGGCGCGATCTTCCTCGGCCGCTATACGAGCGAGAGCCTCGGCGACTACTGCGCAGGCCCGAACCACGTGCTGCCGACGTCGCGCACCGCGCGCTTCTCGTCGCCGCTCGGCGTGTACGACTTCATCAAGCGTTCGAGCCTGATCGAAGTCAGCGCGGAAGGCGCGCAGACGCTCGGCGAGATCGCTTCCGAGCTCGCGTACGGCGAAGGGCTGCAGGCGCACGCGAAGAGCGCCGAGTTCCGGATGAAGAGCTGACGGGGCGGGGCCGGGGCGGGCGCCGATGCGCCGGCGCCGGCTGCATCCCCCCGGGGCTGGAGACGAGTGCAGGGCGGCAGCCGCCGCCTTGCCGACCATTTGATGCCGGCGCGACGCACGCCGGCTTGAGACCATGACGACGCCACAAGACATCATCCGCCGCGACGTGCTCGCGATGACGAGCTACCCGGTGCCCGACGCGAGCGGGTTCGTGAAGCTCGACGCGATGGAGAACCCGTATCCGCTGCCCGAAGCGCTGGCGGCGGCGCTCGGCGAGCGTCTTGCGCAGGTCGCGCTGAACCGCTACCCGGCGCCGCGCCCGGCCGCGCTGCTCGACAAGCTGCGCCACGCGATGCGCGTGCCGGCCGGATGCGACGTGCTGCTCGGCAACGGTTCCGACGAAATCATCAGCATGATCTCGGTCGCGTGCGCGCAGCCGGGCGCGAAGGTGCTCGCGCCGGTGCCGGGCTTCGTGATGTACGAGCTGTCGGCGAAGCTCGCGCAGCTCGAATTCGTCGGCGTGCCGCTGAAGGCCGACCTGACGCTCGACGTCGACGCGATGCTCGCGGCGATCGCCGAGCACCGGCCGGCGATCATCTATCTCGCGTATCCGAACAACCCGACCGGCACGCTGTACGACGATGCCGACGTCGAACGGATCATTGCCGCCGCGCGGCACAGCCTGATCGTGATCGACGAGGCGTACCAGCCGTTCGCCGAGCGTTCGTGGCTGCCGCGCGCCGCCGAGTTCGACAACGTCGTCGTGATGCGCACGGTGTCGAAGCTCGGCCTCGCGGGCATCCGCCTCGGCTATCTCGTCGGTTCGCCCGCGTGGCTGAACGAATTCGACAAGGTGCGCCCGCCGTACAACATCAACGTGCTGACCCAGGCGACCGCCGATTTCCTGCTCGACCACCTCGGCGTGCTCGATGCGCAGGCGGCCGAGTTGCGTGCGGAACGCACGCGTCTCGCGCAGGCCGTGGCCGCGCTGCCGGGCGCGACGGTGTTCCCGAGCGCCGGCAATTTCCTGCTGGTGCGGGTGCCGGATGCGGCCGCCGTGTTCGATGCGCTGCTCACCGAGCGGGTGCTGGTCAAAAACGTGAGTAAAATGCATCCATTGCTGGCCGAATGTGTGCGGCTGACCGTCGGTTCTCCCGACGAAAACGCCCGCCTGCTGGCCGCCTTGAAACTCGCGCTGCCCGGTTGAGCCCAGGGCGCGGCGCGCGACGATCAATCCCCATTTACATCAGACTCAATCAAGGAATTGCCATGCGTGTGGCGGAAGTCGTTCGCAATACCAGCGAAACGCAGATCCGTGTGAAGCTCGATCTCGACGGCACCGGCCAGCAGAAGCTGGCCACCGGCGTGCCGTTTCTCGACCATATGCTCGACCAGATCGCGCGACACGGTCTGTTCGATCTCGAGGTCGAAGCGCATGGCGACACGCATATCGACGACCACCACACGGTCGAGGACGTCGGCATCACGCTCGGTCAGGCCGTCGCGAAGGCGATCGGCGACCGCAAGGGCATCCGCCGCTACGGCCATTCGTACGTGCCGCTCGACGAGGCGCTGTCGCGCGTCGTGATCGACTTCTCGGGCCGGCCGGGCCTCGAATTCCACGTGCCGTTCACGCGGGCGCGGATCGGCACGTTCGACGTCGACCTGTCGATCGAATTCTTCCGCGGTTTCGTGAACCACGCGGGCGTCACGCTGCACATCGACAACCTGCGCGGGATCAACGCGCACCATCAGCTCGAGACGGTGTTCAAGGCCTTCGGCCGTGCGCTGCGCGCGGCGGTGGAGCTGGACGAACGTGCGGCGGGGCAGATTCCGTCGACCAAGGGCAGCCTCTGAACTTCCGAACGGACGGACGCTAAGGACAACCTCACGGCTTCGGCGCGCGGCGCCGGCTTGCGATGGATCTGCTCAAATCGTTCATTTCGCTGCTGGCGCTGATCAATCCGGTCGGTGCGGTGCCGTTCTTCCTGAGCCTGACGGCGCAGCAGACGGACGACGAGCGGCGTCGCACGATCCGGATCGCCGCGGTGTCGGTGTTCTGCGTGATGACGGTGACCGCGCTGCTCGGGCAGCAGATCATCAACTTCTTCGGCATTTCGGTCGGGTCGCTCGAAGTGGGCGGCGGGATCATCATGCTGCTGATGGCGATCAACATGCTGAACGCGCAGATCGGCAACACGCGATCGACGCCGGAGGAGCGCCACGAGGCCGAGCTGAAGGACAACATCGCGGTCGTGCCGCTGGCGATACCGCTGCTCACGGGCCCCGGCTCGATCAGCACGGTGATCATCTATGCGGCGAACGCGCATCACTGGTATGAACGGGCCGGGCTGGTCGCGATCGGCGCGGTCCTGGCTTTTCTGTGTTTCGTCGCGATGCGGCTCGCCGAGCCGATCGCGAACTGGATCGGCCGCACGGGCATCAACATCGCCACGCGGCTGATGGGTCTGATGCTGTCGGCGCTGGCGGTGGAATTCATCGTCAATGGACTGAGGGCGCTACTGCCTGCACTGAGATGAAAACTTCGATTGCGATTGTGGATTATGGGATGGGCAACCTGCGCTCGGTCGCGCAGGCGCTCAAGAAGGCCGAACCGGCCGCCGACGTGGCGATCGTCGACACGCCGGCTGCGATTCGCGCGGCCGACCGCGTCGTGCTGCCCGGCCAGGGCGCGATGCCCGACTGCATGCGCTGTCTCGGCGAATCGGGCCTGCAGGAGGCCGTGATCGAGGCGTCGCGCACGAAGCCGCTGCTCGGCGTGTGCGTCGGCGAGCAGATGCTGTTCGACTGGAGCGCGGAAGGCGACACGAAGGGCCTCGGCCTGTTGCCCGGCAAGGTCGTGCGCTTCGAGCTCGACGGCCGCCTGCAGGACGACGGCTCGCGCTTCAAGGTGCCGCAGATGGGCTGGAACCGCGTGCGCCAGTCGCAGCCGCACCCGCTGTGGGACGGCGTGCCCGACGACGCCTATTTCTACTTCGTGCACAGTTATTACGTGACGCCGGACAACCCGGCGCATACGGTTGGCGAAACGGCATACGGCGCGCCGTTTACGTCCGCGGTCGCGCGGGATAATCTCTTCGCGACCCAATTCCACCCCGAGAAAAGCGCGGAGGTCGGGTTGCGTCTGTATCGCAACTTCGTACACTGGAAACCGTGAACGTCGCGTGCGTGCCACAGTTGGCGGGCTGGAAAGGCCTGTCGCACGGGGCTCACACGAGGGCCTGTTCCCGCCGATAACGGGCTTGCGCTGGCCGCCAGAAGGGCCGAGCGCAAGGATTGCGACGAAGCGAATACTCGACGTATTCGCGACGAGTATGACGCGGCGATCGGCCTTCTGGCGGCCAGCCCCAAGAAGGATTTTGTTGAATTGCGGGAACGTGCGTTGCCGGCCGTATTGCGGCGTCGATCGTCGCTTGTTTGGCTCGGCCAAACGGCGCTCCTCACTCGTTGCACGACGACCGGCAACGCACGTTCGCAAGCCCGTTATTGGCGGGAACAGGCCCTAAGCGCCGAAAGAGTTGTACTAAACTAGCGAGACGGCGCGGTACCGGATTGGCCGGTACGCGCCGGATTCTTTTCTTTTTCCACGACGACACCCGATTGCTATGTTGCTGATTCCGGCCATCGATCTCAAAGACGGTCAGTGTGTGCGCCTTAAACAGGGCGATATGGACCAGGCCACGATTTTTTCCGAGGACCCGGCGGCGATGGCCCGCAAGTGGGTTGATCTCGGCGCCCGGCGGCTCCATCTGGTCGACCTGAACGGCGCATTCGCCGGCAAGCCGAAGAATCTCGAGGCGATCGAAGCGATCCTCGACGAAGTCGGCGATGAAATCCCCGTACAGCTCGGCGGCGGCATCCGCAGCCTCGAGACGATCGAGAAGTACCTCGATGCGGGCCTGTCCTACGTGATCATCGGCACGGCGGCCGTGAAGGACCCGGGCTTCCTGCAGGACGCGTGCACCGCGTTCGCCGGCAGCATCATCGTCGGCCTCGATGCGAAGGACGGCAAGGTCGCGACCGACGGCTGGAGCAAGCTGACCGGCCACGAAGTGATCGATCTCGCGAAGAAGTTCGAGGACTACGGCGTCGAATCGATCGTCTACACGGACATCGGCCGCGACGGCATGCTGCAGGGCATCAACATCGATGCGACCGTGAAGCTCGCGCAGGCGGTCGGCATCCCGGTGATCGCCAGCGGCGGCCTGTCGAACCTCACGGACATCGAGAACCTGTGCGAAGTGGAAGAGCACGGCGTCGAAGGCGTGATCTGCGGCCGTGCGATCTACTCCGGCGATCTCGATTTCGCGGCCGCGCAAAAGCGCGCGGACGAACTGAACGGCGAACTCGACAACGCGTAACGCGGTTGTCCCGTTCGCCGGGGCTGCCCGCAGGCGGCCCCGACCGGAAGCCTCGCGCGAGGCTTCCGCAACCGGCCGTCCCAGCGCGGCATTTGGCGCAACATCATGGCTCTAGCTAAACGCATCATCCCCTGCCTGGACGTGACAGCCGGGCGTGTCGTCAAGGGCGTCAACTTCGTCGAGCTGCGCGATGCCGGCGATCCCGTCGAAATCGCCCGCCGCTACGACGACCAGGGTGCCGATGAACTGACGTTCCTCGACATCACCGCGACGTCCGACCAGCGCGACCTGATCCTGCCGATCATCGAAGCCGTCGCGTCGCAGGTGTTCATTCCGCTGACCGTCGGCGGCGGCGTGCGTGCCGTCGAGGACGTGCGGCGCCTGCTGAACGCGGGCGCGGACAAGGTCAGCATGAATTCGTCGGCGGTCGCGAACCCGCAGCTCGTGCGCGACGCGGCCGACAAGTACGGTTCGCAGTGCATCGTCGTCGCGATCGACGCGAAGCGCGTGTCGGCCGACGGCGAGACGCCGCGCTGGGAAGTCTTCACGCACGGCGGCCGCAAGAACACGGGCCTCGACGCGATCGAATGGGCGCGCAAGATGGCCGAGCTCGGCGCGGGCGAGATCCTGCTCACGAGCATGGACCGCGACGGCACGAAGTCGGGCTTCGACCTCGCGCTCACGCGCGGCGTGTCGGACGCGGTGCCCGTGCCGGTGATCGCATCGGGCGGCGTCGGGTCGCTGCAGCATCTGGCTGACGGCATCAAGGACGGCCGCGCCGACGCAGTGCTGGCCGCGAGCATCTTCCACTACGGCGAGCACACGGTCGGCGAGGCGAAACGCTTCATGTCCGACCAGGGCATCCCGGTGAGGCTGTGATGAATACGGAAACGAAATCCCTGCCCGCGTGGCTCGACAAGGTCCGCTGGGACGACAACGGCCTCGTGCCGGTGATCGCGCAGGAAGCGTCGACGAACGACGTGCTGATGTTCGCGTGGATGAACCGCGAGGCACTCGCGAAGACGATCGAGACGCAGCGCGCGGTCTACTATTCGCGCTCGCGCAAGCGGTTGTGGTTCAAGGGCGAGGAGTCGGGCCACGTGCAGCACGTGCACGAGGTGCGGCTCGATTGCGACGAGGACGTCGTGCTGCTGAAGGTCGAGCAGGTGTCGGGCATCGCATGCCACACCGGCCGGCATTCGTGCTTCTTCCAGAAATTCGAAGGCACCGTCGACAACGGCGACTGGGTCACGGTCGAACCGGTGCTGAAAGATCCCGAACACATCTACAAATGACGCAATCGACTCAAGACACGCTGCTGCGCCTCGCGGCCGTGATCGATGGCCGCAAGGGCGGCGACCCCGACCAATCGTACGTATCGCGCCTGTTCCACAAGGGCGACGATGCCGTGCTGAAGAAGATCGGCGAAGAGGCGACGGAAGTCGTGCTGGCCGCGAAGGACGTGCGCCAGGGCGGCGCGCCGACCGCGCTCGTCAGCGAGGTGGCCGACCTGTGGTTCCACTGCCTCGTGATGCTGTCGCACTTCGACCTGAGCCCGGCCGACGTGATCGCCGAACTCGAGCGCCGCGAAGGCCTGTCGGGCATCGAGGAAAAAGCGCTGCGCAAGCGCCGCGAGCGCGAGGAAAACGGCGGGTGACAGGCGTTGCCCCGCCGCGGTGGCGACAGTGCGGTAAGCTGTAAGAATTGTCATCTAACGGGGGTAGCATCATGAACGATACGTCGAACCAGTTTCCGACGCCTGCGGTGCCGGGGGCGGCGGATGCCGAGCGCCTGAACGGGCTGCGCACGCTGACTCACGTGCTCTACGGCCTTTATGCATTTCACTGGCTGACGGGCGGCGTCACGGGCATCATCGCGATCATCATCAACTACGTGAAGCGTGGCGATGTGGCCGGCACGCCGTACGCCGATCACTTCGAGTGGCAGATCCGCACGTTCTGGCGCGCGCTGATCGCTTACGTGATCGGGTTCGCGCTGGCGTTCGTGGTGATCGGATTTGCAGTGATGTTTGTCACATGGATCTGGACGCTGTACCGTATCATCAAGGGTTGGCTGTACCTGAACGACAACAAGACGCTCGATCCGCAGGCGTGGTTCTGACCGGCCGCGCGCGGGTGTCTGCAGGAGCAACATGAGTCACGATCCGAATTGCCTGTTCTGCAAGATCGCGGCAGGCGAGATCCCGAGCACGAAAGTGCACGAGGACGACGAATTCGTCGCGTTCCGCGACATCCGCCCGGCGGCCGAGACGCACGTGCTCGTGATTCCGCGCCGGCATCTGCCGACGCTGTCGGCGGCGGGCGAGGCCGATGCGCCGATGCTCGGCCGGCTGATGCTGCTTGTCGCGCGTCTTGCCGACCAGCTCGGCGTCGCGTATACGGGCGGCGAAACCGGTTTTCGCACGGTGATCAATACGGGTCCGGGTGGCGGGCAGGAGGTATACCACCTGCACGCGCATATCCTGGCCGGCCCGCGCCCCTGGCAGCGGATGGGTTGACGACGCGGGGCGTTTCCCCGCATCCGATAGTCGAAGCCGGCGCGTCGCCGGCGATTTGCGCCGCGTAGCGGCGTGGTTGAGGAGAGGTTTCATCATGGGTGGATTGAGCATTTGGCACTGGCTGATCGTGCTGCTGATCGTCGCGCTGGTATTCGGTACGAAGAAACTGCGCAACATCGGCAACGATCTCGGCAGCGCCGTGAAGGGTTTCAAGGACGGCATGAAGGAAGGCGAAACGCCGGCCGACGCGCAGCAACTGCCGCGCACGGGCTCGGTCGACGTCAACGCGAAGGAAACGACGCGTTCCGATTCGAACAAGGCGTAACGCCGGCACGCTGACAGGCATTCGCGATGCTGGATCTCGGTCTTTCCAAGATGGCGCTGATCGGCGTCGTCGCACTCGTGGTGCTCGGCCCCGAGCGCCTGCCGCGCGTCGCGCGTACGGCAGGCGCGCTGTTCGGCCGTGCGCAGCGGTACATCAACGACGTGAAGGCCGAGGTCTCGCGCGAAATCGAACTCGACGCGTTGCGGACGATGAAAACCGATTTCGAATCGGCCGCGCGCAATGTCGAGACGACGATTCACGACAACCTGCGCGAGCACGAGAAAGACCTGAACGACACGTGGCATTCCGCGGTCGGCGGTCTTGACGGGGCTTCCGGCGACGCCGGGTCCTACGGTTCCGGCGCCCCTGCGGCGCCGTCGTGGCGCGGCAGTACGGCCGCGCTTGCGCCGAAGCGCCGCAACTGGCGCGTGAAGCAGGCGGCGACGCCTGTCTGGTACAAACGCACGACCACCCGCCGTACGCATGTGCAGTCGGGCGCCGCGCGTGTCGCGCGCCACCAGCCGGCCAGCCTGCGCCGGCCGACGCGCTTCTTCTGAGCCGAGCGCATGCTCGCTCGTCAATCCTACCGAGGGCCGGCGTGAGCGACCCCCAGCAGAACCCGGGCGACGCCCCGGAAGAAACCTTCATTTCCCATCTCGTCGAGCTTCGCGATCGCATCATTCGCGCGGGCCTGGCCGTGATCGTCGTGTTCCTCGGGCTCGTCTACTGGGCGCCCGACATCTTCCGGCTGCTCGCGCGGCCGCTGATGGAGAACCTGCCGAAAGACGGCAAGATGATCGTCACCGACGTCACCGGCTCGTTCTTCGTGCCGATGAAAGTCACGATGCTCGTCGCGCTCGTGATCGCGCTGCCGGTCGTGCTGTACCAGATCTGGGCGTTTATCGCGCCGGGGCTGTACCAGCACGAGAAGAAGCTCGTCACGCCGCTCGTCGGCAGCAGCTACGTGCTGTTCCTGTGCGGGATGGCATTTGCGTACTTCCTCGTGTTCCCGACGATCTTCCGCGTGATGGCGCACTACAACGCGCCGCTCGGGGCCGAGATGACGACCGACATCGACAACTACCTGAGCTTCGTGCTCGGGATGTTCATCGCGTTCGGGGTGACATTCGAGGTGCCGATCGTCGTCGTGCTGCTCGTCCGGATGGGCGTGCTGTCCTTGAAGAAGCTGAAGGAGATGCGGCCCTACGTGATCGTCGGCGCATTCGTGGTCGCGGCGGTCGTCACGCCGCCGGACGTGTTCTCGCAACTGATGCTCGCGCTGCCGCTGATCGTGCTGTTCGAGATCGGGCTGCTGGCCGCGCGGTTCTTCGTGCCGAAGAAGCCGGCCGAAGAGAGCGAGGCGGGGAACGGCGAAGCCGCGAGTTGACGGCGGCGCGCCGGGTGGCGGGCTGGCCTTCCGGTCAGGCCTGAGCGGCCCGGCGGCGCCGTCAGCCGCCAAGCGTGTGGTGACCACGTTCCCGGCAACGCGAATCGATCGACGCAAAGCAAAAGGGCAGCCGACCGGCTGCCCTTTTTCATTTCCACCGACGGCAACGCGCGTGGTGTCGCGCTGCCCGTCTGTCGACCCTCATTCGGTATCGCTGTCCTGCTCGTCGAGCGCCTGCTTCGGCGGCGGCGGGCGCTTGCCGATCACGACGTTCACGTCCAGCTCCTTGCCCTTGCGCACGACGTGCACCTTGGTCGGCGTGCCGGGCTTGATCTGCGCGACGGTGTTCAGCAGCTTCGTCGTGTCGGTGATCTCCTCGCCGTTCACACTCACGAGGATATCGCCCGGCTTGATGCCGGCCTTGTCGGCCGGGCCGCCCTGCAGCACGCCCGCGACGATCGCGCCCGATTTCTGCTGGAGCCCGAACGACTCGGCGATCTCCGGCGTGACGTCCTGCGGCTCGACGCCGATCCAGCCGCGCGTGACCGAGCCCGTCGTGATGATGCTTTCGAGCACCGTGCGCGCGGTCGACACGGGAATCGCGAAGCCGATGCCGAGCGAGCCGCCCGAGCGCGAATAGATCGCCGTGTTGATCCCGAGCAGGTTGCCGTTCACGTCGACCAGCGCGCCGCCCGAGTTGCCGGGGTTGATCGGCGCATCGGTCTGGATGAAGTTCTCGAACGTGTTGATGCCGAGGTGATTGCGGCCGAGCGCGCTGATGATCCCCATCGTGACCGTCTGGCCGACGCCGAACGGGTTGCCGATCGCGAGCACGACGTCGCCGACCCGCGACTGGTCGGAGCGGCCGAGCGTGATCGTCGGCAGGTTCGTCATGTTGATCTTCAGCACGGCGAGATCGGTCTCGGGATCGCTGCCGATCACCTTCGCGGTGGCCGTACGGCCGTCGGCGAGCGCAACTTCGATCTGGTCGGCGCCGTCCACGACGTGCTGGTTCGTTAGAATGTAACCTTCAGGGCTCACGATAACGCCCGAGCCAAGGTTGGCTGCCGGTTCGTCCTGCTGCTTGCGGGCGTTGCGGTCGCCGAAGAAGTAGCGGAACAGCGGATCTTTTGCGCGCGGGTCGGGCGGCAGCGAGCCGTCCTTGCTGGAGAACACGTTGACGACGGCCGGCATCGCCTTCTGCGCAGCTTCGGCGTACGACGTGGTCGCCGGTGCGCCGCCGATGCCCGGCGCGACTTCCCGCAGCGCAACGATCGGCGTGGCGAGCTGCTTGCCGAGCTGTCCTTGCCGTTGCAGCCATTGCGGCTTGAGCGTCACGACGATGAACATCAGCGCGAGCAGCACGGTAACCGCCTGCGCGAAGAACAGCCAGAAGCGTCTAAGCATCTGAATGGATTAGAGGTTTATATGGATCGGATCGAACTTGAATTGTACTTGAACAATACCCTTGAAACCGCGCGCTTCAAGGACTATTGCCCGAACGGCCTCCAGGTCGAGGGGCGCCGCAAGATCGAGAAGATCGCCACCGGCGTGACGGCGTCGGTCGCGTTCCTCGAGGCGGCGCTCGAATGGGGGGCAGATGCCGTGCTCGTCCATCACGGCTATTTCTGGCGCAACGAGGCGCCGCAGATCACGGGCCGCAAGTACCAGCGCCTGAAGCTGCTGCTCGCGAACGACCTGAACCTGTTCGCGTTCCACCTGCCGCTCGACGCGCATCCCGAATTCGGCAACAACGCGCAGCTCGGCGACAAGCTCGGGCTGATCGGCGAGCAGCGTTTCGGCGAAGGCGATCTCGGCTGGATGGCGACGCTGCCGATGCCCGTCACGCTCGAGCACTTCGTCGCGAAGGTCGAGCGCACGCTCGGCCGCACGCCGCTCGTGCTCGGCGACCCGGAGATGCAACTGCGCCGCATCGCGTGGTGCACGGGCGCCGCGCAGAGTTATTTCGACGCGGCGATCGACGCCGGCGCGGACGTGTACCTGACCGGCGAGGTGTCCGAATACGTGACGCACACGGCGGCCGAGAGCGGCGTCGCGTTCGTTGCGGCGGGGCACCATGCGACCGAACGTTACGGAATCCAGGCACTTGGCGCCCACTTGTCCGAAGAATTCGATCTCGAACACCTTTTTATCGATATCCATAACCCGGTCTGAACGGCGGATTTGCGGCGGTGCATCGAAATTTCGCAATGAAGCGGTCGCTTAAAAGCGAAATGATTTAATCGCTCCGATAGTGGGGGATAACCCTTAACTATCAATCACTTCGAAGGGATTTTCATCTCCGGGCCTTGTAAATGGCGACTCCATTCGAGCAAACTAGCGGCGGAATGGAAAGTCGTGACGGAAAATCCAACTCAGAAGTGGGGCGTGTGATGCGAGACAAGGAAGAGAAACGCGTCGACAGCGGCCGCCGTACCTGGCTGATTGCGACATCCGTAGCAGGTGGCGTAGGAGGCGTAGCCACCGTTATACCTTTCGCGGCGTCGCTGGCGCCGTCCGCGAAAGCGAAGGCGGCCGGTGCACCGGTCGAGGTCGATATCAGCGGCCTGAAACCCGGCGAAATGGTCACCGTGCCGTGGCGCGGCAAACCCGTCTGGATCCTGAACCGCACCGATTCGATGCTGTCCGACGTGGTCAAGGCCGACAAGGAAGTGGCCGATCCGACCACGAAATCCCCGTATTCGATGCCGTTGCCCGCGTATTGCGCCAACGAATATCGCTCGCGGGCCGATCGCAAGAACATTCTCGTCGTGATGGCCGTGTGTACGCACCTCGGCTGCACGCCTAGCCAACGCTTCACGCCTGGTCCGCAGCCGAACCTGCCGGACGACTGGCCGGGCGGTTTCCTGTGCCCGTGCCACGGTTCGACCTACGACCTCGCCGGCCGTGTGTTCAAGAACAAGCCGGCGCCTCAGAATCTCGACATCCCGCCCTACATGTTCACGTCGGCGACGACCCTCGTGATCGGCAAGGACGAGAAAGGAGAAGCGTGATGGCTGCCGACAACAAAGAAGTCTCCACGACAGGTCTCACCGGCTGGATCGACCAGCGCTTCCCGCTCACGTCCACCTGGAAGAAGCACGTTTCCGAGTACTACGCGCCGAAGAACTTCAACTTCTGGTACTTCTTCGGCTCCCTCGCGCTGCTGGTTCTGGTCAACCAGATCGTCACGGGCATCTTCCTGACGATGAACTACAAGCCCGACTCGACGCTCGCGTTCGCGTCGGTCGAGTACATCATGCGCGAGGTGCCGTGGGGCTGGCTGATCCGCTACATGCACTCGACCGGTGCATCGATGTTCTTCGTGGTCGTCTACCTGCACATGTTTCGCGGCCTGCTGTACGGGTCGTACCGCAAGCCGCGCGAGCTCGTGTGGATCTTCGGTTGCGCGATCTTTCTGTGCCTGATGGCCGAGGCGTTCTTCGGCTACCTGCTGCCGTGGGGCCAGATGTCGTTCTGGGGCGCGCAGGTGATCGTGAACCTGTTCTCGGCGATCCCGTTCGTCGGCCCGGACCTGTCGCTGTGGATTCGCGGCGACTATGTCGTGTCCGACGTCACGCTGAACCGCTTCTTCGCGTTCCACGTGATCGCGATTCCGCTCGTGCTGGTCGGCCTCGTGGTCGCGCACCTCGTTGCGCTGCACGAAGTGGGGTCAAATAACCCGGACGGTATCGAGATCAAGGCGAAGAAGGACGAGAACGGCATCCCGCTCGACGGCATCCCGTTCCATCCGTACTACTCGGTGCACGATTTCCTCGGCGTGTGCGTGTTCCTGATGGTGTTCGCACTGATCGTGTTCTTCTCGCCGGAGATGGGCGGCTACTTCCTCGAGGCGAACAACTTCGTCCCGGCGAACCCGCTGCAGACGCCGCCCGAGATCGCGCCGGTCTGGTACTTCACCGCGTTCTACGCGATGCTGCGCGCGACCACCGACCCGTTCAAGATCGTGCTGATGATCGTGATCGCGCTGCTCGGCGTGCTGGCGCTGATCCGTGCGCGCGGCAAGTGGAAGGCCGGGCTGCCGGTGCTGGCCGCGGCGATCGTCGTGTTCATGTACCTGACGGAGTCGAAGTTCTGGGGCGTCGTCGTGATGGGTTCGGCGGTGATCACGCTGTTCTTCCTGCCGTGGCTCGACCGCAGCCCGGTGAAGTCGATCCGCTACCGGCCGCTGTTCCACAAGGTGTTCCTCGGGATCTTCGTCGCGGCGTTCCTGACCCTCGCGTTCCTCGGCACGCGGCCGCCATCGCCGGCGGCGACGCTGATCGCGCAGGCTTGCGCGCTGATCTACTTCGCGTTCTTCCTCGGCATGCCCGTCTGGACGCCGCTTGGCACGTTCAAGCAGCCGCCGGAGCGGGTGAGCTTCAAGCCCCATTAACGTGAGCGAGGAGAGAACGACATGAAGAAACTGCTTTCGACACTCGCGCTGATCGGGGCGACCGCGTGTGCGCTGCTGGTGGCGCCGGCCGTGCGGGCGGAAGGTAATTTTCCGCTCGACCGGGCGCCCGATAACACGGAAAATCTCGTTTCGCTTCAGCACGGCGCGCAATTGTTTGTAAACTATTGCCTGAACTGCCACAGCGCGAACCTGATGCGCTACAACCGTCTGACGGATCTGGGCATATCCCAGAAGGAGATCGAATCGAATCTCCTGTTCACGACCGACAAGGTCGGGAACACGATGTCCGTCGCGATGCGGCCCGAAGACGCGAAGAACTGGCTCGGCACCTCGCCGCCCGACCTGTCGGTCGAAGAGCGCGCGCGCGGCCGCGACTGGCTGTATACGTATCTGCGGAGTTTCTACCGCGACGATACACGGCCGACCGGCTGGAACAACGCGGTGTTCGAGAACGTCGGCATGCCCCATGTGTTGTGGCAGCTGCAGGGGCAGCGCATTGCCAAATTCGAAGACAAGACGGACGAGGAGACGGGCGAGAAGGTCCACACGCTCGTCGGCTTCCAGCAGGTCACGCCGGGGACGCTCTCGTCGCCCGACTATGATGCTGCGGTTGCCGACCTGGTGGCCTATATGACATGGATGTCCGAGCCGGCCCAGCAGACCCGCAAACGCCTCGGCGTGTGGGTGCTGATCTTTCTCGGTGTCCTGACTTTCCTGGCCTGGCGGCTCAATGCCGCGTACTGGAAAGATATCAAGTAAACACGCCTGACCGGCGTGGGGCCGGCGCAAGGCGGAACCCGTGAAAGGGGCTCCGCCGCGTGCCGGCCCTCGGCTTTTTTGAGGAAATGCAAATATGATGGTTCTGTATTCCGGCACAACTTGCCCGTTCTCCCAGCGTTGCCGGCTGGTGCTGTTCGAGAAGGGCATGGACTTCGAAATCCGCGACGTCGACCTGTTCAACAAGCCGGAAGACATTTCGGTGATGAACCCGTACGGTCAAGTGCCGATCCTGGTCGAGCGCGACCTGATCCTGTACGAATCGAACATCATCAACGAGTACATCGACGAGCGCTTCCCGCATCCGCAGCTGATGCCGGCTGACCCGGTGCAACGCGCACGTGCGCGCCTGTTCCTGCTCAACTTCGAGAAGGAGCTGTTCGTCCACGTCAGCACGCTCGAAAACGAGAAGGGCAAGGCAGCAGAGAAGAATCACGAGAAGGCACGCCTTGCGATCCGCGATCGCCTGACGCAGCTCGCGCCGATCTTCGTGAAGAACAAGTACATGCTCGGCGAAGAGTTCTCGATGCTCGACGTCGCGATCGCACCGCTGCTGTGGCGCCTGGATCACTACGGCATCGAGCTGTCGAAGAACGCCGCGCCGCTGATGAAGTACGCCGAACGGATCTTCAGCCGTCCGGCCTACATCGAAGCACTGACGCCGTCCGAAAAGGTCATGCGTCGTTGATGATGCAATGAAGGCAAGACGGAGCGGGTGGCGCGGCGTGCCGCGCGCCCGCTCCGGGTTCGAGGATTGTGATGCAAGAGATTTCAACGAAGCCTTATCTGCTGCGTGCGTTGTACGAGTGGTGCACCGATAACGGTTACACGCCGCACATCGCGGTGAGAGTCGACAACTCGACGCGCGTGCCGCGTCAGTTCGTGCGTGACGGCGAGATCGTGCTCAACATCAGCTTCGAGGCGACGAGCCAGTTGCAGATGGGCAACGAGTGGATCGAGTTCACGGCCCGGTTCTCCGGGAAGGCGCACAAGATCGAGATTCCGGTGGCCAACGTGCTCGCGATCTATGCGCGCGAGAACGGGCAGGGCATGGCGTTCCAGGTCGATGCGGTCGCGGGCGAAGGTGCGGATTCGGGTGCGTTCGACGAAGAAACGCCAACCGAAGACGTGCAGCGTGACGAGCCTGCGTCGCCGTTGACGCCGGTCGCCGACAGCGGCGCGAACGAGGAACCGTCCGAAGGTGCCGACGAACCGCCGAAAACTGACGGCGACGGCTCGAAAGGCGGCAGCAGACCTCGCCTCAAGATCGTGAAATGAGGTAGAATCTCGCGCTTACGCCGGCTTAGCTCATCTGGTAGAGCAGTTGATTTGTAATCATCAGGTGGCGGGTTCGAGTCCTGCAGCCGGCACCATATCCAGCAAGGGGTTACGCGATGTTTGCGTAGCCCCTTCGCGTTTTCAATACCCCTTGGCATTTCCAATCAACATTAGCCAACAGGCTTGTCAGAGTTGCGTGTCATGTGCGTAGCGTGTCTTCAAGCAAAGGACAGCTATGTTGCAAAGGGCGTCGCCTTGCCATTAATTCTTCGTCGGTCGTCGGACGGGCAAGACGCTCCGAGTGGACATACTAGGATCCAAGATCAACAGGCCGGATAGAACAAAAGCCGTTGTGACGACCCTCTACGGGTAATACATGACGCAGCGTCGAGAAGATCACGATCTGATTCCTCATGAAGTTGTCAGCGCAACGGTCGACGGGGCGACGCCGCTGCGCGCGTGGCGCGAATATCTCGGGCTGACGCAGACCGAAGTCGCGACGCGGCTCGGCATCAGTAAGTCCGCCTATGCTCAACAGGAGAGCAGCGAGAAACTGCGCAAGTCGACGCGCGAGAAGATCGCCGCAGCGCTTGGCATCACGGGCACGCAGTTCGACGTCTGACGAGCTGTTGCCGCAGCAGAAGACCGCCTGACACTTCGGTGCCGGGCGGCTTTTTTTCGCCTGTACTAGTGAACGACGTCGGCGAGTTCCGACGCCCTCAGATCGGCCGGCAACCGGCTCGCGAGGGCAGGTTCATCAGCACACAGCATGCCCGTGGCGGGGCTGCTCACGCGTGGTAGGGGCGGCCCCAGGAGGAGGATCGATCCTGGAAAAGTCTGGCTTGGATCCAGCGCGGGCAGTTGTAGCCCCGCCCCATCTGGCCGCAAAAACGAGTGGTTTTTATGCACGCATGCACCGGCCACTCAGGGCCGACCAGCACGGGCCGCGCGGAACTCGACGGGCCGATTTCGTTAAGCAGTTTTACGCGCTTTGGTTATGCGGTCTATCCACCAAAGTGCTTGATGGAGTTTTCCAGACCCGATGCGAGCGAGATTGCCGTGTTCATTTCTGAATCGTAGTCCTGCTGGGAGATGGTTCCGGATGCCAACAGTTGAACGAGCGATGCCATCAGATTTTTGATGTCCGATAGCCGAATCTCGAGCGCATTGAGCGCGGACTCGATCGCTTGGCGATGCGCAACGGCGCCCGGACTGTTCAGGTCGAGAACATGACTAGCGAATGTTCCGGTAGGAGAGTGCGCGTAAACCTGTCCGGCCGTGTATCGCAAGTGCGAAAACATCACGTGATCACACGGATTCGGAATGAACTCCCCGTTGCGTTGCTGAGACCGGGTCGGCCAGAAAGCTCCCTTATTCGTATTGCATGTTGCGCAGGCGTAATAAAGGTTTTTGTAGTCACACCCTAGGCCCGGAAACTGCGATTTCGGCCGATAGTGCTCGACCGCATAAGTATGTTTGAGGCCAAGATCCGGCGTACGGCAATACACACACTTGTTGCCGAATTCCAATCGAAGGGCGTCCTTGTACGTCTGGTACCGTTTGTACGGCCCCGGCGTCAGGGTCCGACTGTGTTTGACCTTCGGGTAGCTAAATGGAGTCACGCAAGACCGAGCCGCCGCTTCATGGCTTCGATTTCCGCAGATGCGCCCTCGATTGTGTCAGCCGCCACTTTGAGGGCGTTCACTGACTCCGCGGTGACCCGAGGAGCAAGTCGACGTAGCCTGGCAGTGAGCAGTTGCAATCTTGCCTCGTCTTCGTACGAGGTCTCATTTTCAAACTTCGCCACGAGTAGCCGCAAACGGCGGTCTCGAACCGTTTCAACTTCCGTAGAGGCGTTTTCGAGATGTTGTTCGGTAAAGGAATCGGTGCTGGGAGGAGCTTGCAACTCGCTTGACGTCAACGACGTAGCTTGGCGCCGCACTGATCTGGTAACAGCCTCAGAAACTACGAACGGAGTCAGATCAGTGTACGTAGTACGCGGACTAGCCGACGGTATCGGCGTAGTAACGGTCAGATTCATAGCGCGCGATACATTGAGCGGTGTCTGATCACTCGCCGATTGCAAAGAAGTCATGTCTGAGTCCCCGAATCCGTTTGTAAGTATTCGCGTGCCTTGTCACCAAGCGCCCAACTGAACAACGAGAATTCCAGTTCGTGAAGCTTACGAACAGTATCCATCGCTTCGGATACATCCACATCTTCTCGATATAGGTCAAAGTCGAGAATGTAGCTTCGGCTGGCCTGATTTCTTGCTTCGACACCGATTCCGTGCTGGAACAGAAATCCGCCCAGATACGTTTGTCCCCGTGTCTGCTGCCAGTGTTCGCTGACATCTCCGAATACGTTATCGGCTAGAGGGCGCGACAACGAATCGTTCAACCATCCGCCAATCTCATCGATCTTGCACGGGAGCCTGTTGATGTAGCGTAGCCCAACGCGAGTAAAAAAGTCACTATCGATTGTCCGCTCTGCAGCGTCGACGACAATTTTTAGCTGCTGCTCAAACTCGTCGAAGGACGTATAGCGTGACGTCTCGAGCGTGATCGCGGACGGTCGCAGCACGGCTACCCATCGACCTTGCTTGGATCGAAACTGGTGAGCGTTTACCTGGACTACCGAGCTGGGACCGACGTTCACATTGTTGAGAACGTCATGGAGGGGGAAGCTTTGCTTTATTGCCTTCCAGAACATTGCCGGCGGTTTGCGATCCTCGATCTCGAAGATGGTGGGAAAGCGCAATTCGCAGACGGCTTGTCCGATCAGGTTGCGTGGATAGTGCGTTTTGGCAGCAGGCGGGACGTTCAGCACCCGCCTTCCGCTTGGCACGTTCTGCAGATCGTCGATTTCTTCCACTGAGGGATCCTCGTTCATCGGCAACTGCAAGTTCAATCGTCGCGCAATTCTGCCACGTATCTATGATGCGCGAAATCTGCATCTGGGGCTGCACGGCTCGAATGTGTCGACAATTTATAGGGCTCGATTCAAGGGTGACTGGATGTCGCGTCCATTTCGTCGATGGCGAATGGCTATCAAAATTGATAATTGATTGTCGTGATCTATGGAAGATCCAGTCAGGAACGGCAGCGTGTAGTTGGCGGGGTATCGAATGAGCCGGCGTAGATCGGTAGCCACTACGGCTCTGCCGATGACGCGCCCATGCATAATCGCTGCCCCTAAATTTCATCTGAAGAATGCCGATATGCACTGTATCTATGTTAGATGGGGGCATGGTGATATGAGTAGAGGCAACGGTGATGACGGATTGTTCTGGCTGGTCGCGATTGCCGTCTTGGGCGTCGGAGCTTGGGTTTATGTTCAGGTAAAGGCGTTCGCAACATGGGCTGGCTTGGACATGGATTCGACATGGTCTTTGCTCTTGAGAGGCGCGGTGCTGATTATCTTGTTGGGTGTAGCCTGGTGGGGCGGCTGGCTTCGCAAGGCGTCACCTTATGTGCCTTGCGCGTTGGTGGTCTGTCTGAAACCTGCTCTGGACTACTGGTCCGTTAACGTGGTTGACGGCATGGCGATGAGCGAACCTGCTTGGTACGGGCAGACGTGGATTCAGGTGATGGCATTTGTGGGGCTGGCGGCCGTAGGATTCCTTGTTTCGAGGCAGTTCGACTCGTAACCCCCTCTATGAAAAATGGGTTGTGGCAGGCTGCAATCGGACAGATCCTTCGCCGCAGTACCAGACCGTTCGGCGTTTCCAATTCGGCACCGTGGCTTGCCAGATAAGCCTCTGGGAACCGTGAATGTGGCAGTTTCGGAAACGTAAAAATCACATACGTGATTGATATATAAGGAAATTACGGAGGCTTTGTAATCATCAGGTGGCGGGTTCGAGTCCTGCAGCCGGCACCACGTTGAACGAAGGGCCGGGAGATTGATTCTCCCGGCCCTTCGTCTTTTCTGCGCGCGCTTTTCGGTCGAGCGGATTGTTGCCGTGCCGCACGCCAACCCCGATCACATCTGCCTGAACAACCCCGCATACGCACGACTGACCGGCAGCATCTCCCGCTGCCCGTGCACGCGAATCCGCAGCCTGCCCAGCAAGTCACGCTCGACGCGATCGATCGCTGCGTACGCAACGATCACGCCGCGATGCACCTGCGCGAACCGCTCCGGATCGAGCCGCTGCATCAGTTCCTTCAACGGCGTGCGAATCACGAGCCGCTCGCTGGCCGTGACGATTTCCGTGTATTTCTCCGATGCCTGGAAGTACAGCACGTCGTCGACCGACACGAGCCGCGTCGCGTCCTTCACGCCGACGGTCAGCCAGCGGATCGGCGCGGCATCTCGCGCTTGCGCTGCCAGCGCCAGCGCATCCGCATGCGCGACGGCCGGCCCGCCGCGCTGAAGCTTCGCGATGCAGCGCAGCAGCCGCTCGTCCGTCACCGGTTTCAGCAGGTAGTCGACTGCCGCGCGATCGAACGCATCGACCGCATATTCGTCGTAGGCCGTGACGAACACGACATGCACGTCCGGCGCGAGCGCAGCGAGCTTCAGCCCGTCGATGCCGGGCATCCGGATGTCGAGAAACGCGATGTCCGGGCGCGGCGGCGCGTTCAGTGCGGCCAGCGTTTCGACGCCATTGCGCGGCATCGCGACGATCTCCAGTTCGGGCCAGACCTGCCGCAACCGCTGCGCGAGCGAGGCGGACAGGTTCGGTTCGTCGTCGGCGATGAGGGCGGTCGGCATGTCAGTCGATCGGAATCAGCAAGGTGGCGGTGACGCCATGCGCGGCATTGGCGTTCGTTTCGACGGCGACGCGGCCGCGCTCGCCGTGCAGTGCGCGGATGCGCGCGGCGACGTTGGCGAGCCCGACGCCGCCGTGCAGGCTCGAGCCGCCCTTGCCGAGGCCGACGCCCGTGTCGATCACGTTCAATTCGAGCCTGTCGCCGCGCATCCTGCCGCGAATGACGATCACGCCGCCGTCGATCGACGGCTCGATCCCGTGCAGCAGCGCATTCTCGACGAGCGGTTGCAACAGCAGCGGCGAGAACGGCAGCGCGTGCAACTCCGGCGGCACGTCGATCGTATAGGACAGCCGCTCGCCGAGCCGGATCGACGCGATTTTCAGCAACGCGTCGACGAGGTCGAGTTCCTCGCCGAGCGTCGACGTCGCATCGCGCGTGCGCCGCAGGCTGGCGCGCAGATAGCGGTTCAGGCTGTCGAGCATCGTCGATGCACGGGCCGGATCGCGCTCGATCAGGCTTTGCACGTTCGCGAGCGTATTGAACAGGAAGTGCGGCTCGATCTGCGCCTGCAGCAGCGCAAGGCGTGCGGCCGTTTCGGCCTGGCGTGCTTCGGCGGCTTCGCGTCGCTCGGTTTCGAGCGTCGCGCGCATGCGCATCGACTGCAGGAACAGCGACACGCAGACGAACAGCACGGCCGACACGAGGAACGACGGACCGTAGTTGTCCCAGGTTCCGATGCGGGTGTGCCCGAACACGTGCGGCACGTTCCCGTTGACGATGAGCGCTGCGATCTCGAAGCCGGCGAACACGCTGACCGGTGCAATCACGACGGCCTTCAGCACGAGCCCCGGCTTGCGCGGCAGCAGCCGGTCGGCGGCGCGGCTGAGCAGCAGCGCGCAGAAACCGATCGTATTGGCGACGACGACGTAGGGCAGCAGCGGTTCGCCGACATGGATGACCCAGAAGCCCAGGCCGACGACCGAGTTGAAGCAGGCGAACGCGAGCAGCGCGACCGGATCGCGCAGCAGCCGCGGCGCGGCGCCGGCAGGCGGCGGGATCGGCGAAGGGTCGGAGGTGGCTCGCATGGTGTCGGATGAGTATGGGCGCGCGATACGCATGGCGTGACCTTAGCGCCCGATCGGCCGGCGGCACGCGCGTTGCGACGAACGGCGCGCGGCTTCGACGAAGCGCTTTGGCGGACGACGGACGGCCGGCTTCCGTCACGAGTGTAGTGGAACGGGGGGCGGAAGGACACCGGGCGGCGCCGGCTTCGCGTCGTGCCGGATGCGGCGCACGGCCATCGCCGCGATGTGCCACTCGTCCGCGAATTCCGGCCGCTCGTCGCAAGCCGTGCCGTATGGCGCAACCGCGCAGTACGGTGTCGCCGTGTCCACTCCGATCAGGCGACCTCGACCATGTCCGCGCTCCTTCACCTGAAGTCTTACGTGTACGTGATGTTCTGCGTGCTGCTCTATATCGGCATCAAGCGCTGTTTCCCGCGCGAGGTGCCGGCCGCGCGGCCGTTGATCTCGCCGGTCGCGTTCGGGATGCTCGGCATCGTCAGCCTGAACGGGCTTTTCCCGCATGCCGGCATCGACGCGAACGCGATTGCGCTCGCGGCCGTCCTGGGCGGCGCGTCGCTGGGCTGGCTGCACGCGAGCCGGTGGCGGCTCGCGTACCGTGCGGTACCGTCCGGCCTGCGCGTGCGCCTGCCGGGCGACGCGAGCCTGCTCGTCACGCTGATGCTGACCTTCGTCGCCGAAACCTGCATGCATTACGCGGTCGCCGCGCGCGCGCCGTGGGCGGCCACGAGCGGCTTCGTGATGCTGTCGTTCGCGGTATGGGGCGTGCTCGTCGGGATGACGCTCGGGCGTGCGGTGAACGTGGTCGTGCGCTGCATGCGTCACGCGAGCGGATCGGGGGACGGCGGTTTCCCGTATTCGGTCGACCCGCGATGACGCAGGCGAGCGCGATGCAGTCCGGCGTCGATCGGAGCCACATAGGATGACAACGGCGTATCGCGCACGTCGGTTTGCCCCTGTTTTGCTGTCACGGCCGCGTCACGAGGCGCCCCTAAGGTTGCACGTTCCCATCGCGGCGGCATCGCAGGATCGGGGCCGCGCGCAACCTGCTTTCGACGACGTGCCCGCGTCGCGGGCAAGGCAACCGGGATCTCGCTCCCGGCGGCGCAGCGGTCATGCATCGCGCCATTTCATTCGAAAACACGATCGACGCCGGTTCGAACCGGATCGCGGACGATCAGGAGACAGGGACCATGCTGAGCCCGCATGAATTCTCGATGCTGTTGCGCATTGCGCGTGCGCCGGACAGTGTCGATCAATCGAATCCGGCTTTCGCCGTGCTGGTGGAGAAGCGGCTGGTCGACGCGTCGCAGTCGCGCATGAATGCGGTGGCCGCGCGCCCGGCGCTGACGCCGATCGGCGAGATGCTGCTGGCGCGCTTCGACGAAGCGGCCTGAGGCGGCGCGTCACGCCTTCGTCGACACGAAGGGCGTGACGCGTCGTAACGGCAGACCGGGTCGCTTACTGCGCGACCGGCACCGTCACGTCGCTGCCGAACCAGTGCATCGAGATTTTCTTCAACGAGCCGTCCTTGCGCAGCGAATCGAGCGCATCGTTGATCGCCTTCTCGAACTTCGGGTTGCCCTTGCGGAACGGGATCGCCATTTCCTGCTTGCCGCCGTTCAGCACCGCACCGGCGCGCAGCGGCAGGTTCGACGTCTTGATCATGTACGGCAGCATCAGGCGGTCGTCGAGCGTCGCCTCGATCCGGCCCGCGGCGAGGTCGCGCAGCTTCTCCGGCGCGCCCGGATACGTCTGCACCTCGATGCCCGGCACGGTGCGCGCCATCTGGTCGTAGTTGGTGCCGAGCGTCACGCCGAGCTTCTTGCCCTTGAAGTCGTCGAGCGACTTGAAGTTGCGCGTGTCGTCCTTGCGCTGGATCAGCTGCGCGGCCGAGTACGTGTACGGCTCGCTGAAGTCGAGCGCTTCCTTGCGCTGCGGCGTGATCGTGACCTGGTTGACGATCACGTCGAACTTGCCGGCCTGCAAGCCGGCGATGATGCCGCTCCATTCGGTCGGGATGAACTGCGTCTTCACGCCGAGCTTGCCGGCGACCGCATTCGCGACGTCGACGTCGAAACCCTCGAGCTGGCCGGACGTGCCGCGCGAGTTGAACGGCGGATACGTGCCTTCGAGGCCGACGCGCAGCACGCCGGCTTTTTTCACGGAATCGAGCAGGTCGTCCGCGTGCGCGGCGACGGCCGTGAAGCCGAGGGCCGACGCGAGCAGCAGGCCCGACAGCAGGAACTTCGAACGTTTCATCGCAGATCTCCAGTGTTCAGTGTCGTCGTGATGAGCGCCGGGTATCGGTCGAACCCCGGGGGTGGCCGGAATACGGGCACGTAGACACTACTCGCAACCGCGCTGCGCCGAAAGTCGAATTGGCCCTGATTGCAATCGATTTCACCGGAAACCGGTGACGTGCCGGCGCATGCGGAATAATCTGATGAAAGCCGTCTACCGGACGGCGTCGAAGCCGTCAGGCCAGGAGCAGACCGCCATGGATTTCAGGTTTTTCGCCGACGTCGCGACCTACGCGTTCGAGGACGGCGTGCACGTCGTCGGTCTCGCGGATCGCGATCCGCCGGCGAACTACGTGATCCTGCAGCGTGGAACCGAAGACGACGAACAGGGCGAGGCGCTCGGCCTCGACACGTACTACATGGAAGTGTGCGAGAACGGTGTCGCGGGCTATGGCGGTGTCGAATCCGTATCGCTGCGCGGCGAAATGCTGAATATCGAACTGGCGCCGGATGCGGGATGGGCGCAAGGGCTGAGGCTGGTCACGATCGTGGTGCGCGCGACCGGCGACCTGGAGCGCGTGAAGCAGGGGCTGGCGGCGGTTTTCGCGGGGACTCCGGCGAGGCTGCGCATCGACTGACGTGTGCCGGGAGGCGGGCGGGCGAGGAATTGGCATAATCACGGCCTGCCGCGGAAGTCGCGCGGCCGATGCAACGCAATCAATCCGGATACCACCGCAATACCCATGTCGCTCGATTCCACGACCGCAGTGCCGCTGCACCATATTCTCGAACGCCCCGGCGATTTCTCCGGGTGGCTTTACCTGCCGCCGATGCCGTGGACGCTCGATACGGAGGGCGCATTCTCCGACGACACCGACGGCGACGCAGACGCCGCGGTACCCGCCATCGCCCGGCAACCCGGCTGGCGGGTCACGCTGGACGGCGCGACGATCGAGGACATCGTGATCAACGCGCATGACCAGATCGACGAGCCGAGCATGGCCCAGCTGTTCGATGCGTTCGTGTTCTACATCGAAAACGACGCATTCATTCTGTTCTGACGCGATGCCGGCCGCTCGCCGGCGGCATGCCATGTTCAATCGAGAGGGGGCGATGCACGACGTGAATCTGACACCGCTCGCCGAAGCGTTGCGCGATCGCGATTTCGACGAGATCCACGTCTATGCCGGCCATTCCGACGATGGGCCGGTCCACGAGGCGCTTCCGGCTTGCGAGGTCGAGCCGGGCGTTTACGCGCTGCTGGCGTCGCCGGGCCTGACGCTGAATCTCGCACGGGGTGACGTCATTCGCATCGACGACCCCGATCGCCCGGCGACCGTGCTCCGGCGCGGCGGAAACTACTGTATCCAGATCTACGGCGACGTGATTCCGGCCCATGAAATCGACCGGCTCGAACGTGAGGTCGGGAGCGCGCTGGGCGGAGCGCTCGATGGCCGCCACGGCGGTTCGCTGGCGCTATCCGTGCCGGCGAGGGTGGGCGGCGAGCGGATTCGTGCCGTGTTCGACGGCTTTACCGCACGCACCGGGATCGCGTGGTACTACGCGAACATCTACCGGAATTTCGAAGATCCGGACGATGAAACGCTGCTCGACTGGTGGCGCGAATGCGAACCACGAAAGTGATCGAGGAAACCACCGTCGGCACCCGTTCGCACGTGACCGAAGCGCCATGTGACGACACCGCGCAAGTGATCGCGGCCGTCAAAAGACTGAATGGCATCGATCGCTCGACACTCGTTTTCGATGCGAGCGACGCAACGGTCATGACGATCGGCGGCGGCAACGACGGCCGGTATGTCGTCTTCATCGCATCGGAGATCGATGCCGTCCTGCTGAACCTGGCAACGCCGGAAGCGCCGGCCGACGAAACGATCGAACTCGTCACGGGTGGCCAGCGAGGCGGCTATCCGGCGCAGCAGTGCGTCGATCGCGCGACTGCGACGCAGGCTGCCGTCTATTTCGTGTCGACCGGCGGAGCCGATCCACGGCTATGCTGGCAAACCGGTTGACTCGCCGCATGACAGGAAGGGAAATGAACATGGCAGACGATCCCGCGACGCTGCGTGCGCAACAGGAAGCCATTTGCGCGCGATATGGCCTGCATGCCGTCGAGCCTGAAGACCGGGTCGCTGTCGCGATATCGACGCTCGGGCGCATGCCTGTCTACGGCACGCGCATCTCGCTGTCCGAGGGCGAGAACGTCAGCTGGTTCTTCCATTGCGGCGAATACGCCGACGCCGTCGATTTTTATCAACCGCTGCATGCCGCGCATCTGTCGACTTACCTGCCGTTGGTTCTGCCGTATCTGCGGTTGCCGGCCGGTACGCGTTTCATCATCGACGATGCGGGTTATGAAGACGTCTGGATCGAGTGACGTATTGAAACGCGCGCCAATAAAAAAGGACCGCCCGGCGGTCCTTTTTCCATGAAGCAGCGTTAGAACGACGCGCGCTTCTTACGGCAGCGAAATCGTCAGATTGGCCGATTCCGGCCCGACCTTGATGACCTGCGAATAAGGGGCAAGCGCCTGCAGCGTCTTGTCCTTCAGGTACGTGTTGAGCCCGAGAAAACCGAGCAGCGCAACCAGCGCGAACACGGTCCCGATCGCCCAGACCGGCACCTCGCGCTTCAACCGGTGCGCGATCTGATCCGGCAGCGGCCAGTGGGGCGCGAACGGCGCGCGCTTGCCCTTCATGTGCGCGATCTCGTCGCCGAGCCGGGCCGTCAGATACGCGAGCTTCTCCGGCCCTTCGAGCAGATACTTGCCCTGGAACCCGAGCAGCAGGCACATGTGAAACACCTCGAGCGACTGCAGCCGCGCCGCGCCTTGCGCACGCCCCTCCTCGAGATACTGGTAGAACTTCTCGCCCGCGAGCTGCTCGCCGAACAGCACGAGCTGCAGCGGCCGGCGTTCCCATTCGGTCCGGATCTTGAACTGCGACGACAGCACCATTTCGTCGATGGCCGCGCAAAACGCGAACTTCGCGCTGTAGACATCCTCGGCGGCGATATTCAGCTTCTTCGCGCCGCGTTCGAAATCCGACAGGAATTCCTGGATCCGCGTGCTGAATTCGCTGGCGCTGTCCGGCTCCCGCCCGTTCTTGAGCAGGAACAGCATGAAGAAACCGTCGTACAGCAGGTCGAGCAGCGAGCGGGCCTGGAACGCGGAGTCCGTCGACGCCGGGGTATGCAGGGGGGGCGGCGCGTTGTCGCCGAACAGGGAAGGCGCGTAGCTCATGATGTGACCGCGATCAGTTCGAACTTCAGGTCATTGATGCCAGTCGGCGCGTAGATCATCGCGGACTGGGCCTGCAGCATGCGCTCGTACAGCGGGCTGCGCGAATCGAGCGCGAAGTAGCACGCGCCGGGCCGCACGGGAATCGCGGGCGGTACCTGCGGCGTGTACGACAGCCGCACGCCGGGCATGGCCGACAGCACGAGCTTGTCGACGTCGTCGGGCGCGCCGACCTTGAAGCGGGCCGGCACCGCATCGACGAGCTCGACGCTCGGCATGTCTGCCGACACGGCCAGGTAGAACTCGGTCTTGTCGTCGATCTTGCCGGAATCGAGGCGGCCGAGGTGGAACGACGGACGCACCTCGTCGAGCGTGATCGCGAAGTAGCGCGTCGAGATCACGGTGTCGAGCAGTTCGCGCAGCATCAGGTCGAGACGCGCAAAGCTCGGGCCCGGATCGTCGTGGCGGTACACGGGCAGGTCGGCGAGCGCATAACCCTTCGAGAAGGTCATCAACTGGCCGGCAAGGCGCAGCAGTTCCTGGAACAGCCGCTCCGGATGCAGCGCGGCGTGCTGGTGCAGGTGCGCGAGCGTCGCGAACGCGGCATTCGCGGTGTGCAGCAGCCAGAACGACGCGATGTCGCCCGAGCGGAACTCGATGATGTTCTTCGACGGCTCGCGGTGGAAGCCGTACAGCGCGTTCACCTTCGCCTGCAGTGCGTCGATCAGCTGGCGCAGCCGCTGGTGCAGGATCGGCGATGCGTCGATCGCGAGGCACGGCGGCACGAAGCTGTCGTCGATCTCGAAACCGGACGTCGCGGTGCGGCGCACGCGCACGAGCGGTACCGACAGCAACTGGTCGCGCGGTTCGCTGTGCGCGATCAGCTTGACCTGCGTCTTCAGGAACGTGATGTCGGCTTCGGCGGCGTCGGTGAAGTTGTCGGCGACGCTCGTCTGCTCGCTGGCGAAACGCGTCATGAAGCCGGCGGCCGGATCGTCGCTGTAGTTGGTGCCGTTCTCGCGCAGCGGGTGCAGCGCGAGATAGAACACGAATTCGTTGATGCCCTCGGGCAACGTGTCCAGCGCGATCGGCGGCGGCAGGTCGTCGGCCTGCGGCGCGGCATACAGTGCGCCGTCCGGGAACACGAGCGCGAGTTCGGCGACCCGCAGCACGTTGCTGCCGAGCGCGTCGCGGTCGATGCGCACCGAGCGCACGCCCCAGTTGTACGGCTGGATCGCCTGGATGGACTCGAACAGGCGCGCCTCGTGGTACGC
Source organism: Burkholderia cepacia complex sp. TUM26381 (assembly GCF_057439935.1). Lineage (NCBI taxonomy): Bacteria > Pseudomonadati > Pseudomonadota > Betaproteobacteria > Burkholderiales > Burkholderiaceae > Burkholderia > Burkholderia cepacia complex sp. TUM26381. The sequence goes on from NZ_CM172006.1 coordinate 427,921, forward strand.
GTCCTGCCGCTGAAAGTGTTGAGGCCGGAGGAACAGCCCTTCCCCCCACAGCACCTTGGCCGAATAACTCATGTCAAATCCGGTTAATGTCGCGTTGCGATGTAATCGATTTGTTCGTGCCCGAATTAAATCGCCAATTGTTAACTCTTGTTAATTGACATTCGTGCGTCATGTTTAACCGCAGGACACCGAAGAAAGCAAATTCAGCGGTTGCGAAGGCGCGCCCTGTTGCGGTGCGATGACCGTGCCGTCGGTGACCGTCATCGCGCAATTATGCAGGCCGATGATTATGCCGGATTTCTCCGACTTCACCGGATCGAACGTCAGTTTCCATCGTTGCAGTGCGGGATCGCGGAACAGCGCGACGATCCCGAATGCCTGCGCTTCGCGCGAAACCTTCTCGGTTGCGGTATAGCGCTGGCCGGGAATCAGCGTGATTTCACGCACATTCAGCAGGTCGGCGCCGAGTGCGGCCTTTTCTTTGGCCGGATCGGTAAAAGCGTCGAACGGCGCCTGCTGGAACGAGGTCGGGTCTTTCAGCGCATAGAGCCGGACAACGAGCGCGAGCGGCTTGTTGTCGGTCGCGGCATTCAGGTTCGGCGCGGCGGCCAGCGTGAGCCCGAGATTGCGCGGCGGCTTCTGCGCGTCCGGCAACTCGGGCTTGCCGATGCCGGCCGCGGACATCACGGCGCTCGCGGCCGAGCCGAGCAGCGGAGCGGCCGCGCATCCGGCCAGAAGGGCGCACGCAACCAGCGGCAGCGCGTAGCGAATCATGGACGATCTCATCGTGTTTCCGGCGTGCCGCCTTTATCCCTGTCAAAACTGCCGGGTATTCCGCGTTCGCTGCGTATCCCCGACTTTGCACTGTTCAACTATTAAGCACGCCTCCTTCGTGGCAGGCGTCCGGAAATTTTTTCCGCCGTCCGGGCGGGGCGTCGTGCGATCAGTAAAACTTGCGCATTCCAGCCGTGAGAAAAACCGCTGCGAGCCTGTAGCGAGAGGCCATTCGAGGGGGTAGCGCACGGATTTAAAAGGAATTACTCTTCACACGACGATTGAATTATGAAAAATTGATCGGTACTATACCCGCGCGCTTCTAGCAAAGCAAAAGAACCAGATTCTCAACGATTTAAAACTCACGCGCCGGTGGATATAACGATGAAAGACCGTCTCTTCGCAAAACTGTCTGGGGTAGTGGTGGCTTGCGGCGTGATCGCCGGCTGTGCGAGCCAGCCTCCCGCGCCGCCGACTGCGGAAGTCTTCAACAAGTCGCTGGCCGATGCAGACGCAGTCGCGAAGGCGGGTGACCAGGACAAGGCCCTCGGCCTGTATCAGCAACTCGCGAAGTCGGATCCGACGCGCGAGGAACCGTGGTCGCGCATCGCGCAAATCCAGTTCGCACAGAACCACTACGGCCAGGCGATCGTGGCCGCCCAGGAAGCGCTGCAGCGCGACGCGACCGATCGTCAGGCGAAGAGCGTGCTGGCCGTTGCCGGCCTGCGGATCGCGACGCAGTCGCTTGGCGAACTGCGCCAGGATTCGTCGCTCGCGGGCGACGCGAAGTCCGATGCACAGGCGCTCGCGAAGCAGTTGCGCGACACGCTGGGCGAATCGGCGCTGTTCCCGCCGGAAACGAAGGTGCAGCCGAAGAAGTACACCCGCCGTCCGGTGCATCGTCCGAAGGTCGCGGCAGGGGCCGCGGCAGCCGAGGCGGCCGCAACCACCACGCCGACGCCGCCCGCGGCGCAAAAGGGCGGCGCTGATCCGTTCGGGGCACTGCGCAACTGACCGCACCTGACCCGCAACTGACGCGATAACCACAACTAACCTGGGAGCCGTCGAGATGGCCAAGAAAGAAAGCATTCAGAAAAGCTTGCAGAAAATACGGCCGCCGCGCGTCCAGCTGACCTACGAGGTCGAGAAGGGCGATGCGATCGAGGTGAAGGAACTGCCGTTCGTCGTCGGGGTCGTTGGCGACCTGGCGGGCCAGTCCGAAATCGAGCAGCCGAAGCTGCGCGACCGCAAGTTCGTCAACATCGACCGCGACAACTTCGACGACGTGATGAAGGCGATCGAGCCGCGTGCCGCGTTCCAGGTGGAAAACCGCCTGAGCCCGGAAGGCGGCAAGTTCGCCGTCGACCTGAAGTTCCGCTCGCTGTCGGATTTCAGCCCGGACGAAGTCGTCGAACAGGTCGAGCCGCTGCGCCGCCTGCTCGAGGCGCGCTCGAAGCTCGCCGACCTGCGCAACAAGCTCGCCGGCAACGACAAGCTCGAGGATCTGCTGTCCGAGGTGCTGAAGAACACGCAGCAGCTGCAGGAGCTCGCGAAGGGCACGGGCAGCGACAAAGACGGCGAATGACGACGGAGTATTGAGATGAACCAGCAAACGGCTGCGGCCCAAGCGAGCGGCGCGGAATACGCCGCCGGGACCTCGCTGCTCGACGACATCGTCGAGAAGAGCAAGGTCGCGAAATCCGATTCCGAGCATGCGCGTGCGAAGGACCTGATCGGCGAACTCGTGCACCAGGTGCTCGACGGCACGGTGATCGTGTCGGACAACCTGTCGGCCACGATCGATGCGCGCGTCGCGGAACTCGACCGCCTGATCTCCACGCAGCTTTCCGCCGTGATGCACGCGCCGGAATTCCAGCGCCTCGAGAGCACGTGGCGCGGGATGGACTATCTGGTCAAGGAAAGCAATACGGGCCAGACGATCAAGATCAAGGCGCTGCACGCACCGAAGCGCGACCTCGTGCGCGATTTCAAGGGCGCGAGCGAGTTCGACCAGAGCGCGCTGTTCAAGAAGGTCTATGAAGAAGAATTCGGCACGTTCGGCGGCTCGCCGTTCGGTGCGCTGATCGGCGATTACGAGATCTCGCGCCAGCCGGAAGACATGTACTTCATCGAGCAGATGTCGCACGTCGCGGCGGCCGCGCATGCGCCGTTCATCGCATCGGCGTCGCCGGAGCTGCTCGGCCTCGAGTCGTTCTCCGACCTCGGCAAGCCGCGCGACCTCGGCAAGGTGTTCGATACCGTCGAATATGCGAAGTGGAAGTCGTTCCGCGACGCCGAAGATTCGCGCTACGTCGGCCTGACGCTGCCGCGCTTCCTCGGCCGCCTGCCGTTCAATCCGAAGGACGGCCAGACCGCGGAGAACTTCAATTTCGTCGAGGACGTCGACGGCACCGACCACGACAAGTACCTGTGGTGCAACGCGTCGTGGGCATTCGCGGCACGCCTGACGGCCGCGTTCGACGACTTCGGCTGGTGCGCGGCGATCCGCGGCGTCGAAGGCGGCGGCCTGGTCGAAGACCTGCCGACCCACACGTTCAAGACCGACGACGGTGAAGTCGCGCTGAAGTGCCCGACCGAAATCGCGATCACCGATCGCCGCGAGAAGGAGCTGAGCGACCTCGGCTTCATCCCGCTCGTCCATTGCAAGAATTCAGATTACGCCGCGTTCTTCGCTGCGCAGTCGGTGCAGAAACCGAAAAAATACAGCACCGACAGCGCGAATGCGAACGCCGTCCTGTCCGCCCAGCTTCAGTACATCTTCTCGGTATCGCGCGTGGCGCACTACCTGAAGGCGATGATGCGGGACAAGATCGGCAGCTTCGCATCGGCGCAGAACGTGGAGACTTTCCTCAACCGGTGGATTTCGCAATACGTCCTGCTCGACGACAACGCCTCGCAGGAACAGAAAGCGCAATTCCCGCTGCGTGAGGCATCCATACAAGTGTCGGAGATTCCGGGCAAGCCGGGCTCGTATCGTTCGGTCGCGTTCCTGCGTCCGCACTTTCAGCTCGACGAACTCTCGATTTCTCTGCGACTTGTCGCTGATCTGCCCAAACCGGCAAATTCATAAGCGAGTAAATCGCCCGGGCGGGCCGCCTGGGTAGGACGTTAAAACCACCTCTTTGGGGAGTCGAAGGGCCATGTTACATATGCACTTGCAGTTTGGTAGTCCGGCGGTGAAGGGCGAATCCGCGGACAAAGACCATCAGGGCTGGATCGAACTGAAATCGTGGGATCACTCGATCGTTCAGCCGCGTTCGGCAACCGCATCGACCGCTGGCGGTCACACGATGACGCGTTGCGAACACGGCGACATGATCTTCACGAAGGAAATCGATTCGTCGAGCCCGCTGCTGTACCAGCACGCTTCGGGCGGTACCACGTTCGATGAAGTGACGGTCCATTTCTCGCGCGCAGACGGTGAAGGCAAGCGCGTGCAGTATCTGGAAGTCAAGCTCAAGTACGTGATCATCTCGAGCATCGCCCCGAGCGTTCGCGAGGAAGGTCTGCCGCTCGAGACGTTCTCGCTGAAGTACGCAGCCGTGCAGTGGAAGCAAACCCAGCAGAAGATCGGCGGCAACCAGGGCGGTAACACGCAAGGCGCCTGGAGCCTGACGAAGAACGACAAGACCTACGCGGTCTAAGGTCGGTTGCGGCAACGGGGCGCGTTGCGTCCCGTTGCCGTTTTCGCTGTGCACACCGGCCGATGAAACGATTCGAACCCAGTTTTCTCGACAAGCTGTTCGACGACGAACCGCACCTGCCGGCCTCGGCAGCGATGCGGCAATTGTCGCTGGACGAGCTCAAGAACACGGTCGCCCGCGATGTCGAGGCGATCCTCAACACCCGTATCGCGCACACCGAGAACGAACTGGCGACGCTGCCCGAATGCCAGAAATCGGTGCTGACCTACGGGCTGAACGATTTCGCAGGGCTGAGCCTCGCGAGTCACTACGACCGCGCGTTCATCTGCAAGTCGATCCAGCAGGCCATCGCGCGCCACGAGCCGCGCCTGCAGCAGGTGCAGGTGACGTTCGAGCTGAACGAGCAGGCCACCAACGCGCTCTATTTCGCGATCCAGGCGCTGCTCGTCGTGCACCCGGCCGAGGAGCCGGTGAGTTTCGACGCGATGCTGCAGCCGTCGACGCTGCAGTATTCGGTCACGCGCGCACGCGCCGCGAGAATGCAGTAAATCAAGCCGCCGAGCGGGCCGGACCGCCCGGTGGTAGATCAGGTCCGGCAGGAAATATTGAGGTTCGGGGTCGTCGATGGAAGAATTGCTGCCGTATTACGAGCGCGAATTATCGTTTTTGCGGCGCTATTCGCGAGATTTCGCCGAACGCTATCCGAAAATCGCGGCACGGCTCGCGCTGTCGGGCGAGCATTGCGAGGATCCGCACGTCGAGCGGATGATCGAGTCGTTCGCGCTGCTCGGCGCGCGCATCAACAAGAAGCTCGACGACGACTATCCCGAATTCACGGAAGCGCTGCTGGAAGTGCTGTATCCGCACTACCTGCGGCCGTTCCCGTCGTGCTCGATCGCGCAGTTCACGCCGGCGTCGCCCGGCCAGCAGACCGAACCGGTCGTGATCGACCGCGGCACCGAGCTGAAGAGCCGCCCGATCCGCGGCGTGCAGTGCCGGTTCCGCACCGCCTACGACGTGACGCTCGCGCCGATCCGCATCTCGGAAGCCCGCTACACGCCGGTCGCGCTCGCGCCGAGCGCGACGGTGCTGCCGTCGAACGCGACGGGCGTGATCTCGATCACGTTCGAATCGCTGGCCGCGCAGCTCGATCTCGGCGCGCTGAAGCTGTCGACGCTGCGCGCGCACCTGCATGGCGAGCAGTCGTTCGTCGCCGCGCTGACCGATTGCCTGTTCGTCAACGTGCTCGGCGCGTATGTCGAGCCCGAGCGCAACGGCCGCTGGACCGCGCTGCGCAAGCTGCCGATCGCGCAGGCCGGCTTCAGCGAGGACGACGCGCTGATCGACTATCCGGCGAAATCGCATCCCGCATACCGCCTGCTCACCGAATATTTCGCGTTCCCCGACAAGTTCGATTTCGTCGATTTCGACCTCGCGGCGATCGCGCGCGCGTCGGGCCGCTGCCAGCGTGCGACGCTGCATCTCGTGCTGCAGGACGTGCGCAACGATTCGCACGTCGCGCGCCTGCTCGAGCTGCTGACGGCGAGCCATTTCCGGCTGTTCTGCACGCCGATCGTCAACCTGTTCCGCCAGCACGGCGAGCCGATTCGCATCACGCACCGTGCGGTGTCCTACCCGGTGATCGCCGAGGCGCGCCGCGCGTTCGCGTACGAGGTGTACTCGATCGACTCGGTGAAGCTCGTCCGGCAGCAGGCGCATGAGGAATCGGTGATCGAGTTCCGGCCGTTCTATTCGCTGCATCACGGCGAAGCGGCGCGGATCGGCCACTACTGGTTCGCGCGGCGCAACGACTGGGTCGCGCAGAAGAGCCCCGGCTACGAAACCGAGATCTCGATCGTCGACATCGATTTCGAGCCGACGTCGCCGCAAACCGACACGCTGAGCCTCGACCTCACCTGTACGAACCGCGACCTGCCGGCGATGCTGGCATTCGGCCTCGAAGGCGGCGACCTGTTCCAGGAGGGCGGGGCGCAGACGAGCGGCATTTCGCTGCTGCGCCGCCCGACGCAGAGCGTGCGCTTCGAGCGCGGCCGCGCCGCGCACTGGCGGCTCGTGTCGCATCTCGCGCTCAACCACGTGTCGCTCGTCGCGCATGGCCTCGCACCGCTGAAGGAAATGCTGACGCTGTATGACCTGCGCCGCACGGCCGTGTCGATGCGCCAGATCGACGGCCTCGCCGGCGTCGAGCAGCGCGGCGCCGTGCAATGGCTACCCGGCAAGCCGTTCGCGACCTTCGTGCGCGGCATCGAGATCCGGCTGACGATCGACGAGGAGCATTTCGTCGGCGCGAGCCTCGCATCATTCGTGCGCGTGCTCGACAGCTTCTTCGGGCTGTACGTCCACCTCAACAGTTTCGTTCAACTAGTCGTCGTGTCGAAGCGCACCGGCGAGGAGATCATCCGATGCAAGCCCCGGACCGGCGAATCGATCCTGGCGTAGTCGACGCGCTGCTCGACGAGCCGCACCGCTTCGAGTTCTTCCAGGCGGTGCGCGTGCTCGAAGGGCTATTCGCGCGGCAGGCGTCGGATGCGCCCGGCGCGTGGCGGCAGGGCGACGTCGTCGCGCAGCGCATCGAATTCCGCAACACGCTGTCGCTCGGCTTTCCGCCGAGCGAGATCGAGGGCGCGCGTTCGTTCGACGATGACGGCACGCTGCTCGATTCGGGCGAGCAGCGCGGCGCCGCGCTCGCGGCCGGCGAACTCGGCCACGTCGAGCTGACGCCCGCGTTCTTCGGGCTGCTCGGCGGGCAGGGCGCGCTGCCGCTGCACTACACCGAGCAGATCGTCGCGCGCGAGCACCTGCGGCGCGACCACGCGGCTCGCGCGTTCTTCGACGTGTTCTCGAACCGCGCGACCGCGCTGTTCTATGCGGCGTGGAAGAAATACCGGCTGCCGTTCCATTACGAGCTCGACCGCGACGAGCGCTACCTGCCGCTGCTGCTCGCGATCGCGGGCGTGCCGAGCGACGAAGTGCGCGACAGCCTCGCGGCGGGCGTGGGCGGCGTGCTTGACGAAGCCGTGGCCGGCTATGCGCTGGCCGCGCGGCACCGGCCGATGTCGGCCGCATACCTGCAACGCACGCTGTCCGATTACTTCCGCGTACCGGTGAAGATCGACCAGTTCGTCGGCAAGTGGTACGACGTGCCGCCCGATCAGTTGAGCGTGCTCGGCGAAGTCAACGCGGTGCTCGGCGCAACGGCGCTCGTCGGCGAGCGCGTGTGGCAGCGCGACATGCGCGCGCGGCTCGTCGTCGGCCCGCTGTCCAAGCGCGACTACGAGGCATTCCTGCCCGGCGGCGCGCAGGCCGTCGCGCTCGAGCGGATGCTGACGCTGCTAGCCGGCGTGACGCTCGAGTACGAGGTGAAGCTCGTGCTGAAGCGCACCGAGGTCGGCGCGAGCGTGCTCGGCGCAGGCTCGCGGCTCGGCTGGGACGCGTTCCTCTGCACGCGCGACACGGTCGAGGATCGCTCGGACGCCCGCTACGAGCTGCACGTGATTCACTGATTCCGAACGACAACAAACACGCAATCGAACCTGAGATCGACGCCATGAGCACGCCTCTGAAGACCCTGATCACGAAACTGAACCCGCTGTGCCGCCACGCGACCGAGCGTGCGGCGAGCGCGTGCCTGGCGCGCGGCCATTACGAGGTCGATCTGGAGCACCTGTTCCTCGCGTTGCTCGAGGAAGCGACGGGCGACCTGCCGCTCGCATTGCGCGCGAGCCGCGTCGATCCGCACGCGCTGCGCGCCGATCTGGAGCGCGAACTCACGCGCCTGAAGACGGGCAACACGCGCACGCCGGTGTTCTCCGTGCATCTGATCGCGCTGTTCGAACAGGCGTGGCTGATCGCTTCGCTCGACTCGCAGCTCGGCCGAATTCGCTCCGGCCACCTGCTGCTCGCGCTGCTGACCGCGCCCGATCTCGCGCAGTTCGCGCAACGGATGTCGTCGCAGTTCGCGGAAATGAACGTGACGGACCTGAAGCACAAGTTCGACGAAATCATGGCCGGCTCGAGCGAAGCCGAGCCGCGTCAGGCGGACGACGAGGGCAGCGACGTCGCGCCGGCCGCCGATGGCATGGCACCGGCCGCCGGCCCGTCGAAGACGCCTGCGCTCGACACGTACACGACCAATCTCACGCAGCGCGCGCGCGACGGCAAGATCGATCCGGTGATCGGCCGCGAAGCCGAGATCCGCCAGGCGATCGACATCCTGATGCGCCGCCGCCAGAACAACCCGATCATGACCGGCGAGGCCGGCGTCGGCAAAACGGCGGTCGTCGAAGGGCTCGCGCTGCGGATCGCGGCCGACGACGTGCCGCCCCCGCTGCGCGGCGTCGCGCTGCATGTACTCGACATGGGGCTGCTGCAGGCCGGCGCGAGCGTGAAGGGCGAGTTCGAGAACCGCCTGAAGAGCGTGATCGACGAGGTGAAGAAGAGCGCGCATCCGATCATCCTGTTCATCGACGAGGCGCACACGATCATCGGCGCGGGCGGCCAGGCCGGCCAGAACGACGCGGCGAACCTGCTGAAGCCGGCGCTCGCACGCGGCGAGCTGCGCACGATCGCTGCGACGACGTGGAGCGAATACAAGAAGTATTTCGAGAAGGATGCGGCGCTCGCGCGCCGCTTCCAGGTCGTGAAGGTCGAGGAGCCGAGCGAGCCGCTCGCGGCCGCGATGCTGCGCGGGATGTCGGGCCTGATGGAGAAGCACTTCAACGTGCGGATCCTCGATGATGCGATCACCGAGGCCGTGCGCCTGTCGCACCGCTACATCAGCGGCCGCCAGCTGCCGGACAAGGCGATCAGCGTGCTCGACACCGCGTGCGCGAAAGTCGCGCTCGCGCACAGCGCGACGCCGGCGGCGATCGACGACACGAAGAAGCGCATCGAGCGGATCGACGCGGAAATCGCATCGCTGGAGCGCGAGGCGGCGGGCGGCGCGCCGCACGACGAGCGGCTCGGCGAATTGCGCGGCGCGCGCGATACGGCCCTTGAACAACTCGCGAAGGACGAAGCGCGCTACGAGGCGGAGCGCGTGATCGTCGCCGAGATCGCCGGACTGCGCGACACGCTCGACAAGGCGCGCGGCCCGTCGGAAGACGGCCAGCCGGTCGACGTGCAGGCGACCCGCGACACGCTCGCGGAGCGCGTCGCAGCGCTGCATGCGCTGCAGGGCGGCGAGCCGATGGTGCCGCTGCAGGTCGACGGCCACGTCGTCGCCGAGATCGTCGCCGCGTGGACGGGCATTCCGCTCGGCCGGATGGTGAAGGACGAGATCGACACCGTGCTGAACCTGCAGCCGCTGCTCACCGCGCGCGTGATCGGCCAGGACCATGCGCTCGACGCGATCGCGCAGCGCGTGCGCACGGCCACCGCGAACCTCGAGGATCCGAACAAGCCGCGCGGCGTGTTCATGTTCGTGGGGCCGTCGGGTGTCGGCAAGACCGAGACGGCGCTGGCGCTGGCCGACGTCCTGTACGGCGGCGAGCGCAAGATGGTCACGATCAACATGAGCGAGTATCAGGAAGCGCACAGCGTGTCGGGCCTGAAGGGCTCGCCGCCGGGCTATGTCGGCTATGGCGAGGGCGGCGTGCTGACCGAGGCCGTGCGCCGCAATCCGTATTCCGTCGTGCTGCTCGACGAGGTCGAGAAGGCGCACCCGGACGTGCTCGAGATGTTCTTCCAGGTGTTCGACAAGGGCGCGATGGACGATGCGGAAGGGCGCGAGATCGACTTCCGCAATACGCTGATCATCCTGACGTCGAACGTCGGATCGGCGGCGGTGATGCAGGCCTGCCTGAACAAGCCGGCCGAGGAGCTGCCCGACCCGGACGCACTCGCCGAGACGCTGCGACCGCAGCTGTACAAGACCTTCAAGCCCGCGTTCCTCGGCCGGATGAAGGTCGTGCCGTACTATCCGATTTCCGACGACGTGCTGGTCGAGATCATCGAGCTGAAGCTCGAACGCATCCGCCGCCGGATCGAGGCGAACCACAAGGCCGCGTTCGAATGGGACGAGTCGCTCGTCGAGGCGGTGCTCGCGCGCTGCACCGAGGTCGACTCGGGGGCCCGCAACGTCGACCATATCCTGAACGGCACGCTGCTGCCGGAGATCGCGGGCCACGTGCTCGGCCGGATCGCCGACGGCGCGGCCATCGCGCGCATCGCGGTGCGCGCGGACGAGGCCGGCGAATTCACGTACACCGTCGAATGAGCGCGGCCGCGCAACGCCCAAGCATTGATGAACTGACCGAACCATGCCGATCAATCTCCCCGAGCTGCTGACGCCGATCAGCGATGCGTCGCCCAGCGGCGGCGACCTGCTGTTTTCGAACGAATTCGACGCGATCCAGGACGCGCGGCGCTACGACGACCCGACGCTCGACCAGGGCGAATGGGTGACCGAGATCAAGGAGGCCGACTGGGGCTTCGTCGTCGACCATGCGGGTGAGTTGCTGCGCACGCGCACGAAGGACCTGCGGCTCGCCGTGTGGCTGACCGAGGCGCTCGCGCTGGAGGACGGCATCACCGGTCTCACCGAAGGCTATGCGCTGCTCGAGGGCCTGTGCCGGGAGTTCTGGGACACCGTCCACCCGCTGCCCGAAGACGACGACACCGAGCACCGGCTCGGCAACGTCGCGTGGCTGTCCGGCCGCACGGCCGAGCTGCTGCGCGCGGTGCCGATGACGGACGGCGCGTCGAACGCGTTCAGCACGCTCGACTGGGAAGTGGCGCAGCACGTCGCGCAGTCGATCAAGCGCGACCCCGAACACGCGGACGACATCGCGCGCGGCAAGCCGTCGATCGAGCAGATCGACGCGTCGCGGCGCGTGACGCCGATCGCGTTCTACACGGCGCTGCTGGCGAACCTGAAAGCGTTCGAATTCGCGCTCGATGCGTTCGAGGAGCGACTCGTCGAGCGCGCGGGCGATTCGGCGCCGAGCTTCCGGCAGGCGCGCGACGCGTTCGAGACCGTCTACCGGCTCGCCGAGCGCTTTGCGCGCGAGCAGGGCTATACGGGCAGCGCGCCCCACACGCAGGCAGCGCAGCAGGCGCAACCCGAGCGTATCGAGCCGGTATTCGGCCATCCGGTCCAGACCGAGGAGACTCACGTGCAGCAGCAGACCGCTTCGCGTCCGCCGGTGACGCAGATGATCGCCGGCATCCAGAACCGTGCGCAGGCCGTCGACCAGCTGCGGGCGGTGGCGCGCTATTTCCGCCAGACCGAGCCGCACAGCCCGGTCGCGTATCTCGCCGACAAGGCGGCCGAATGGGCCGACATGCCGCTGCACAAGTGGCTCGAGAGCGTCGTGAAGGACGACGGCTCGCTGTCGCATATTCGCGAGCTGCTGGGCGTGCGCCCCGACGAGCAGTCGTAAACGCACGACGGGCGGCGCATTGCTGCCGCCGCCCGTCGTGTGCCGCGCCGCGCCGCCACGGAGCGGCCGGCCGGTCCGCCGTTACTGCCCCACGCGGAATTCGATCCGCCGGTTCCGGGCCCGCCCGTCGGCCGTATCGTTCGGCGCGATCGGTTGATCCGGCCCGACGCCCGTCGTCGTCATCTGCTGCGGCTGAATGCTCTTCGTGATCAGGTAGCCCTTCACCGCGTCCGCGCGCGCCTGGCTCAGCGCGATGTTCGACGTCCGGTTCCCCGAGTTGTCGGTGTGACCGATGATGTCGACCGTGCGGTTCTGCATCTTCGCGAGCGCGGCCGCCATCTGGTCGAGGATCAGCCGGCCCTGCGGCGTCAGCGTCGCGCTGCCGGTCTCGAACTCGATCGTCCGGTTCGCGAGCGTCTGGTCGAGCACCCCCTGCTCGGACGCCGACACGCGCAGCCCGTTCTTGATCGTATACGTCGGGTTCAGCGTGTTCGCCATGTCGCTCGCGAGCTGCTGGCGTTGCGCCTCGTTGTGTACCTCGCCCTTCACCTCGATCTGCGTGCCGTTGATCTTCAACTGGCCCTTGCTGATCTGCTTGAGCTGCGCGCCGAGCAGCTTCTGCACGTTCGCGCTCCAGTTCGGCGGCGTCGCGACGTCGCCCACCTCGATCTGGTCGACGACGTTGGCCGCGCCGTAGGTATCGCGCAGCTTCTGCAGCACGGCGGCCTTGGTCGCCTCGTCGGGTACCTTGCCGCCGGCCACCACCTGGCCGGGTGTCGCGTTCGCGGGCGGCGGCGTGATCGTGCCGGCCGTGCCGTGCACCACCGCGCCGGACGCGGCGCCGGCGTTCGGGTTCGCCTGCGGCAGCGTGGTCGTCGCGACCGTGCCGTTGCCGACCGGCGTGACGGTCGCGCCGGTGTTTTGTGCGAAGGCCGCGCCGCTTGCGACGAGGCCGGCGGCGAACAGGGCGGCGAGGGCGGGCGAGACGGCGGCCGAAAAGCGTGCGCGCCGGACGTGAATCGTGCGATGCATCCCGTCAGCCTCCGATGAACGCTTCGCGGAACGCGTCGATGGCGACGCGCAGCGAGAGTTGCGGTTGGTCGAGGTAGCTGACGAGCTTGCTGATCTGGTGATCGTTTTGCGCATGGGCGTCGATCCACTCGGGATCGTCGATGTCGATGTTGTGGGCGGCGTAGGTCTGCGGGTCGACGACGCTCAGCAGCGTCTTCGCCGACGCGCCGTTGAAGCCGATGACGAGCCGTTCGCGTTCGGCGATCGTGCCGATGAAGATCGCGAGCTCGAAGTCGGCCTGCGCGACGAACGGCGCGATCAGTTCGAGCCAGAACGCGGCGACGAGGCTGCGGTAGAACGGATCGACCGGCAGCGGCAGCGTGAGGCCGCGTTCGATGTGCGACGAGCCGCTCTGCATCACCGGCCGCAGCAGCGAGCCGAGCGCGAGCATCGCGCCGCGCAGCCGCACCGGATGACCGCTTTCGAGCAGCATCTCCTGCAGGCCGTACAGCGACTGGTGTTCGATGAAATCGTTGAAGGTGCCGTCGTGCGACGTGCCGGGGCCGCCGACGTCGATCGGCACCTGCGTGTCGCCGAGCGCCTGCAGCGCGCCGGGCGGCTCGTCCTTGCCGAGCAGCGGCGGGATCTGCGTGGCGACGCGCGACCACAGCCGCGCGAACGCGAGCGGGCTGCGCGCGAGGAACGCGAGTGGCCGGTCGACCTCGAGCGCGGTTGCGCCGAGGAACGGGAAGCGGCGCATCGACACGTCGTGGCTCGCGACCATGTGGCCCGCGATCGCGAGCTTGCTGCGCGAGCCGAGGAACGCGAAATGCATCGGCTTCGCATCCTCGTAGACGATCTTCCAGCGCGGATCTTCCGCGAGCAGCTCGAGCGCCTGCGCAATCCAGCGATCGAGCGTCTGCAGCAGCTGCGGATTGTGCGCGCTCTTCACGAAGTCGCCGCGCGACGGAATCTTGCCGAAGTAGGCGATCTGCGCCTGTACGGTTTGCGTCATTGCGCCCCCTGTGCATTCGTTGCGTTGGCGGCCGCGACGGCCGGCGCTGCGGCCGGCGCGCCCGTGCCGGCGGACTGGGTCGCGTTCTGCGCGGCGCCCGCGCTCGCGTCGGCGACCGACGACGGCAGTTGCAGGCCGCGCAGGCTTTGCTGCTGCGGCTGGTCACCGCCACCGCCCGACGGCTGCGACGTGCTGATGATGCGCATCGTCACCGACACGTTCACGCTGCCTTGTACCCACGTCAGGTCGAAGGTGCCGTCCGGACGGCGCTTGCGTTGCGCCGAGTTGATCAGCTTCTCGAGACCGTAGCGGCCCGGCTCGTTGACGAGCTGCACCGTGCGGCCGTCGAAGGTCGTCGCGGACAGCGTCGCGCCCGGCGAGCCCTGCGGGTTCGGCCACACGAAGTTGGTCCACTGCGGCGGCGTGTTGCGGTAGCGCAGTTGCTGGCCGTCGATCGCGATCGTGTATTCCGTCGTGCCCGTGCTCGGCTGCGGCAGGATCTGGAACACGGTCTGCGGCTCGGACGACGCGGCCGCGCTGCCGGCGGCACCGCCCGCGAGCGGGGCGACCCAGCGCGCGAAGCCGTTCGTGAAGTCCGGCGTGAGCCCGATGCCCATGTCGCCCCACGTGCGGGCGGCGAGCGTGTCGCCGCGGCGCACCGCGAGCGGCCCGAGCGTCGTGCCGACGAACTTCGCGATCGAGCCGTCCGGACCGAACACCTGCGCGATCTCGCCGGCGCCGGCCTCGACCTTCGCGCTGGCCGCGAACGGGTACTTCGTCGCGAGCGAGTTCTGGAACGGCTGGTAGACCTGCGCGTTCCACACCTTGTTGACTTCGGTGCTGGCCGGCTGGATCACGACCGCGAACGCCTGCATCAGCGGCCGCACGAGCAGCGGACGCAGCGACTTGCGTTGCGAATCGGTGAGGCCCGTCAGCATCTGCTCGTCGACGAGCTTCAGCGAATCGGCGAGTTCCGAACCGTTGCCGTCGAGCGTCTGCTGCATCAGCTGGCGCGCGCCCGGGCCCGGGTCGCCCTGGTTCTTGATCACGTTGAAGCGCGTGCGGACCTTCGACAGCGAATCCATGTAGCCCTTGAGCATCGACGTGCCGTCATGCGTCGCGACGATCCGCGCGAGCCCGACGAACTCCTGGCCGATCGGACCCATCGGCACCTCGGCCGGATTGCCGTTGATGTCGATGTTGGCGGCCGCCACCTGGCCGGCCTGCGAGCGCGAGAACAGCTGCTTGACCCAGTTCACGACGCCGGTCTGCGCCTTCTTGATCGTCACGTTCGCGAGCGACGGGTTGTCCCACGACGTCTGGTCGTACGCAGTCTCGAGGATCTTGCGGATCGGCGAATCCTGCGGGTCGCCGAGGCGGTTCATCCCGTCGACGGCCTGGCCGAAGCTGCTGAAGCCCTGCACCGCGATGCCCTGCATGAACTTCTGCCAGTGCTGCGCGTACTCGGTCTTGTACATGCCGACGAGCGTCTTCTGGATCTGCTCGGGGCTGCCCTCGAGCGTCAGGTCGTCCTGCGTCGACGTGTTCAGCACCCAGTCCTTCGCCTGCAGTTCCTTGGTCGCCGCATCGCGGATCGCCGGCTGCACGTAGTCGAACCACGCTTCGCGCGTGAACGTGCCCGGAATCGCGTAGCTGCCGGCCACGAGCCCCTGGTTGCCGTCGCCGACGATGCGCGCGATGGTCATCGGCGCGAAGCGGGTCGACGCGCGTGCCTTGATTTCCTCGTAGACGCGCTGGCGGGCCGGCATGCCACGCACGACGCGGCGCAGGTTCTCGCGGGTCTGGTCGACGAGCGCGAGGTTCGCGTCGATCATCGGCCAGTCGTTGTCGTTCACGCGGGACAGGTAGAACGAGATCATGCGCTCGGCGCTCTTGATCATCTCGTCACGCGGCATGTTGCCGCGATTCGTCTCGAGCCAGCCGCGCCAGAAGCGGGCGAGCTGGTCGGTCAGATGCGCCTGTTCGACGTGACGTTTGTCGGACAGCATCAGGTACGTCTTCAGCGCGTTGTACGCGTCCTGCACGTTGGTCGGCGATGCATCGCTGTAGAGGCCGCCCTGCGGTGCGGCAGCCTGTTGCGGAGCGGCGGCCGGCGTGGTGCCGGACGCGGCCAGCGCGGCGCCGGCCAGCGGCGCGGCGCCTGCCGCGTTCGTCGAGACCGGCAGCGTGCCGCCCTGTACCGCGCCCGATTCGGGCGGGCGCGTCATCGGCACGAGCTGCTCGGGGTGCGCGTTCACGTCCTTCATGAACGACGCGAGGTTTTGCGACACGGGGACCAGCAGGATCTGGCGCACGCCGTTGTAGTACTCGGTCAGCAGGTGCTGCTCGAGACGGTCGCCCTGGTACAGGCCGAGCGACACCGACAGCGGCTTGTCGCGGCGGAACTGTTCGAGCTGTTCGATCCGGTCTTCGAGGATGTCCATCGCCTGCAGGCGCGACTGCAGGTCGTTGCGGCCCTGCTGCAGGCGCGTGACGTTGTCGAGATCGGCCTGCACGTTCGAGACGAGCTGCTGGTTGCCGATCGTCGACCAGGTCCAGCCGCCGAGCGCGATCGCGAGCGCCGCGACGAAGCCGAAGAAGGTCGCGTAGCGCAGCCGCGTCTTGGTCGGGCTCGCGAACTGGCGCACCGTTTGACGGTCGGCGAAGATCACCTTCGAGAACAGGTCGCGCAGGAAGAAGCCGTTCTTCGAGAACGCGCTGTGCGGTTTCGGCAGCGCGTTCCCGTCGAGGCCGAAGCGGTGCGCGATGCGCTGCGCGGCCGTGCTGTTGGTTTCGCCTTCCTGCAGCGCGCTGGTGAAGTAGAAGCCGCGGAAGATCGGCTTGTACTGGAACGGGTTGTTCTCGAACAGCGTCGCGAGGAACGCGCGCAGCGACGGCTTGATCGTCGAGAATTCGAGCGGGAAGCTCAGCTGGCCCGGCGACAGCTGGTTGCCGCGCGACAGCGACAGCTGCGCGACGCTGATCTCTTTCAGCCCTTCGTAGAGCTCCTCGAAGTGCGTGTCGAATTGCGCGACGACGTCACGCTTGTCGTCGGGCTCGTAGGGCAGGGTGGCGCCCCACACGCGGTCGTACTCGTGCTTGTCGCTGCTGCTGAAGAATTCGGTGAAGCCGGTGATCAGGTCGGCCTTCGTGAACATCACGTAGACGGGCGCGAACACTTCCAGCTTTTCCGTCAGCTCCTGAACGCGCTGGCGGAGGTTCTTCGCGAGGTTGATCGCGAACTCGGGGCGGTTGCCGGTGAGTTCGGCGATGCTCGCGGTGACGATGATGCCGTTGATCGGCGCCTTCGGACGATAGCGCTTGAGCAGGCCGAGGAAGCCGAGCCACTCGCTGCGGTCTTCTTCGTGCACCGAGTAGCGGCCGGCCGTGTCGAGCAGGATCCCTTCGGTCGTGAAGAACCAGTCGCAGTTACGCGTGCCGCCGATGCCGTGGATCACGGCGCTGTTCTTGTCCGCGAACGGGAACTGCAGGCCGGAATTGAGCACGGCGCTGCTCTTGCCCGCTGCCGGGTTGCCGATCACGATGTACCACGGCAGTTCGTACAGCGCGGAGCCGCCCGATACCTGGCCGATCTTCGACGTCTTGATCGTCTTCACCGCGTCCGACAGGCGCGTGCGCAGCACGTCGAGGTCGGCCGTCTTCGCGTCGGGCGCGAGCGCGGCGGCGGCGGGCGCGGTGATCTTGCCGGTTTCCGCCTGCTCTTCCAGTACCTGGCCGAGCTGCTGGTTCGCACGCTTCACGCGCCAGCGGCGCCACAGCGCGACGATGAGCCACAGCGCGAGGATCGCCGCAAAAGCCATTGCCGCCCACAGGAGCGGCAACTGCAGCATGTCGGCGACGATGAAGAGAATGGCCGCTAGCGCGACGATCCCGACAATCGAGAGCGTACGCGGATGAGTCAGCACGTTGAGGATGCGTTGCATAGGACGTTCAGGTTCCGGTGCGATTCGGTGAGGCGACGCAGGCGCGCCGAGCGGCAAGGGTGGCGCCGCGATGTGTCGCCATGCTGTCAAACGGGATGAAGGGGGCTGGCATCAATGCGCCCGCGGCATCGGAGAAGGCGCGCGCATTAATGAAAGGACGCTGTGAGATTTAAAACGGAAGCGGCGGCCGGAAAAAATCGCGCACCGGAATGCCCGAGTTTCTGCGTCGCCCATATCGTTTCCTGCCGGGATATTAAAAAGCCCCATGCCGCCCTCATTATTTCCTGTCCGGCAGCCCTGGCTAGCTGCCGCGTCCCAGTTTAAAACCGGGTTTATGGTATTCCACGTGCCCGAGATCCATCATTTTCCATCGGCCGCCCCAGGTCAGGCCGACTTGCTCGGCGACCTGGCCGTACAACTGATAGCCTCGCATCGCCCACGGATCTTTCTCGGAAATGACCAGCTTGCCGTCGCGCAGGAATGCGTTATCGGCCGCCAGCCCGAATTGGTGATAACTCTGGAAGGCTGCCGCGTTGGTCACGTTGCTGCCCATCTGCGCCAGCCGGTTCTGCCGATCCGGGCTCCGGTAACCTTCCAGCAGCGCCATTTCATAACCGTATTGTTCGTGCATGATCTTGTAGACCAGCAGCAAACGCGTACGGAAATCCGGGTCCAGCAGGTTCCAGTCGCGGCTCGCATCCTTCAGCGCCGGACGGATCTGTTCGACTTCCTTGGTGGCGAAGACTTCCGGCGGCAGCGGCGGGGGCGGTACGAGTTGTTCGCCCTGCAGCAGCGCGGCGATTTTCTCGTCGGGCACGCGCGCCGTGTCGTCGTACTGGAACAATTGCCGGCCGCGTAACGCAATGGCGACCAATGGCGGCGTCGCAAGAATACCTGCCGATACCATAATCATCAAGCGCCGCCGGATCAGTAAATTTTGCACATCGCTTAATGCGCCGCGCGTAACGCTTGCCGATTTAACAATCTGACTCCGCGTCCGGGCGGCGCGATCGTTCGCACGGCGCGTAAGACGGCCGTGAAACTGGGCAACGGATTCGAAAACGGTCGCGCGGATACCCGGTAAAAGCAACAGTGCCGCAACCGCGACGGCAAGGGCGAAATAGGCGACGAGTGCGACGGCAATCAAAGAAATCCCCGGAAATTGGAATTGATTGTGTTTTGCAATGCTTGCTCTTAGAATCAGGCTGCTTCGAGAGGCCGGGCTATATTATCGCGGTGAATTAAACCAGGATTCAATGAGACGCTGAATGAGTGCGCCGGAAAATTCAAATTCGAAAACTCCGCCCAGCCTGCTGTCCGATACTAAACCGGCAGGCGAGGGAGGACCTCGGCAGTCGCGCATTCTCGCGGATCTGGAAGGACGTGTCACGCCGCCCGCCGAGCCGCCGCGCCGTTCGCTGAAGGCGCCGATCGCGGCCGTCGTTGCTTTGGTGGTGGCCGTCGGCGGCTGGGGCGCATGGCGCATGCAGCAGCCGTCGGGCGAGCAACCCGCTGCCGTCGCGGCCGTGACGCCGCCCGCAGCGGCTGCGCCGGCCAAGGCCGCACCGGCCAGCGATACGGCCGTACAGGTCGCGCAGAATGGCGCGTCCGCCGCATCCGCTGTGCAACCGGCCACGATCGTCAACGACGATGCAGCCTCCCAGGCCGTTGCATCCGCATCCGCTTCGTCCGCGTCTGCCGCGGACGGCAGCCGCCTGTCGCGCGCACTTGCCAATGGCGCCGATGACGCGTCGGGCGCGGCCACGGCCGGTGCGGCCGAAACTGCCGCGGCCGCCGCAGCCGCGACGACCAAGGCCGCGAAGGCCGACGCCGCGAAGAGCGCGAAGGTCGCCGCGCACGGCAAGGCCGACACGAAGGCCGATGCGAAGGCGGAAGCCCGCAAGCATCACAAGGAACAGCAGGCCGAACTCGCGCAGGCGAAGAAGCGTCGCGATGCGACGCCGGCCCGTACCGCGAAGGCTGGCGGGAAGGACGATCCGGATGCCGATCTGCTCGCGGCGCTCGTCGCGCGCACGAAGCCGGCCGACAAGAAACTCGCCGCCCAGAAGGGGCAGGCCGTGCCGACCAAGGCGGCCGCGGCGACCGGCGGCTCGCTGGGGGCGCGCGTGAAGGAGTGTTCGGAGCGCGGTTTCTTCGAGGATCAGCTGTGCCGCTGGCGCGTGTGCGACGGCCACTGGGGCAAGGATCCCGCGTGCCCGAGCGCCGCCCAGTCGGAGACGCGGCAGTAACGCGTCCTGCGCATGCCGCCCGGTCTTGTCCGCGCCGCCCGTTGGGCGGCGCGTTGCTTTGGGGGGCGGGGAAGCTGCCGGTATGATGCGGCCTGAGACTGTCACGCGTGCGTCACGCCCGTCGGGCATACGTCTCCTTTCCTTTCCCGGCGCGGGCTCGCGACCCGCGATGCGCGGCGCGGCGCGCGCCGCACGACCTTCGACACGATGGACCTGATCGTACAGACTTACGGCGCGGATACGTCCGGCATGGTGTGCGGATTCCGCTTCGTTCCGGGCGGATCCGGCGCGATGCTCGATGCCGACGCGGCCGCCGCGTGGCTGCGCACGTGCCGCGAGCACGGCGCGGGCGCATCGGGCGATTTCGTCTGGCTGCACTTCAATCTCGCGCACGGCGCGAGCGAGCGCTGGATGCGCACGCATCTCGGGTTGCCCGACAGCTTCTTCGAATTCCTTCACGAAGGCTCGCGTTCGACACGCATCGAGCAGGAAGACGGCGCGTTGCGCGCGATCGTCAACGACGTGATGTTCAACCTCGAGCTGACGCCGTCGGAGATCGCGACGCTGTTCGTCCACGTCGAGCGGCGCATCATGGTGACCGCACGGCTCAAGCCGTTGCGTTCGGTCGACACGCTGCGCGCGTGCGTGCGCGACGGCGAGCAGTTCCGGTCGCCTGCGGAACTGCTCGTGCATCTGCTGCGCGACCAGGCCGACCTGCTGAGCCAGATCATGCGGCGCACGAGCGTCGACGTCGACCGCATCGAGGATCGCTTCCTGTCGCAGCGGCTCACGTCGAGCCGCATCGAACTCGGCGCGATGCGCCGCACGCTGACGCGCCTGCAGCGCATGCTCGCGCCGGAGCCCGGCTCGATCTTCCGGCTGCTCGCGAAGCCGCCCGCGTGGCTGCATATGGAAGACGTGCAGGAGCTGCGCGAATCGACCGAAGAGTTCTCGCTGGTGCTCGCCGATCTCGCGGGACTCAACGAGCGGATCAAGCTGCTGCAGGAAGAGATCGGCTCGCGCCTCGACGAGCAGAACAACCGGACGCTGTTCACGCTGACGCTCGTGACCGTGATCGCGCTGCCGATCAACATCGTCGCCGGCTTCTTCGGGATGAACGTCGGCGGCGTGCCGTTCTCGGAGAACAAGCACGGCTTCTGGATGATGGTGCTGCTCGTTGCGGGCTTCACGGCGCTGGCCGCATGGTGGGCGTTCCGGCGCCGCAACGACCGCTAGCGCAAGCGCCGCATCACCGTATCAACGCAGCAACGCGATCGCGCGTTCGCCGATCACCATCCCGAGCAGGCCGACGAGCGCAACGAGCGGCGGGGCCGGCGAGCGCACGTGCAGCAGCGCGTACAGCACGCCGACGCCGAGGCCCACCGCGAGCGAGGTCACGTAATCCATCATGGCGGTCTCCCGTGCGGTCCGGCGTCAGGGCTTGAGGATCACGCGCTCGCGCGCGCCGGCCAGCACCGCGCGGTAGGCGTCGTGCGCGCGCTCGAGCGGGTACACGTAGTCGTCGCCGATCGGGAACGGACGCAGCGTGCCGTTGCCGAAGCCGGGCGCGAGCGTGTCGAGGATCTGCGCGACCGCGTCGCCGCCGAGCTGCAGCGAATCGATCCCCACGAACGTATGCTGGCCGCGATAGAACGCGAAGATGTCGAACGGTACGCTGCGGTCGATCGTCGAGATGAAGATCTGCCGCGCGCCGATCGCCATCGATGCGTTCGCGGCTTCGAAATACGGGCTGCCGACCGTGTTGTAGACGATGTCCGCGCCGTGGCCGCCGGTGGCCGCGCGTACCGCGTCGGTCACCTGTTCCTTCGACGCGTCGATCATGTGCACGTCGCCCGACGCGTGGCCGCGATAGCCGCCGGCGCTGCGCTCGACGCCGATCACGGTCGCGCCGCGCGCGCTCGCGAGCTGGATCGCGGCCTGGCCGACCTTGCCGTTCGCGCCGAACACGAGCACGACGTCGCCGGCCGCCGGCATGCCGGCGCGGCGCAGGCCCTCGTACGCGGTGACGAACGGCACGCCCACGCCGGCCGCTTCGTCGAGCGTCAGCACGGCCGGCTTGCGGCGCACGTGTGCGGCATCCAGCACGAGCCATTGCGCGTGCGAGCCGTCCCGCCCGACGCCGAGATCGCCGCCCGAAC
Source organism: Burkholderia cepacia complex sp. TUM26381 (assembly GCF_057439935.1). Classification (NCBI taxonomy): domain Bacteria; kingdom Pseudomonadati; phylum Pseudomonadota; class Betaproteobacteria; order Burkholderiales; family Burkholderiaceae; genus Burkholderia; species Burkholderia cepacia complex sp. TUM26381. The sequence continues at coordinate 450,141 of NZ_CM172006.1, forward strand.
CCCACACCGGCGCGCCGATCCAGCCGTCGGGGCCGCTGCGCACGATGCCGGCCCAATCGCGCCCGGGCGTACGCGGCCACACCGCGTGCGGCATGCGGCCGAGCGCGGCCTTCACGTCGCTCGGGTTCACGCCGGCCGCGCGCACCTCGATCAGCATCTGGGCGCCTGCCGGTACGGGCGTGTCGATTTCCCGGACCCGGGCGTCGAGCGACTCGATGTCGGCGGCGGGGGTGTCGAAGCGGATGCTGCGCATGATGATCTCCGTGACGGATGGCTGCCGCGCGGCCCGGCAGGCCGGCGCGTGCGGCGGATGAAAACGATGCATGCAGTCTAGTAGGCCCGGTTTGACGCGGAAACGTGCAAAGGTGGATGATTGTTTTGCGTTTTCCGCATAGCCCAAACCGAAGGTCACGAATGGACGACTTCCTTTCCCCGCACCTGGCGCTGTTCGTCGACGTGGTCGACCAGCAGAGTTTCTCGGCGGCGGCGCGCCGGCTCGGCGTCGCCGCGTCGTCGGTCACGCGGCGCATCGATCGCCTCGAAGCGCAGCTCGGCATCCGCCTCCTGCATCGCACCACGCACGCGCTGCGGCCGACCGAGGCCGGGCAGCTGCTGTACGGGCGCGCGACGCGCATGCTGGCCGAACTGCGCGGCCTGCAGGAGGATCTGCACAGCCAGCACGACGAGCCGGGCGGGCTGCTGCGCGTCGACTGCCCGGCGCCGTTCGGCCGGCGGCACCTGATGGCCGCGCTGGCCGCGTTCATGCAGCGTCATCCGGCGCTGCAGGTCGACCTGGTGCTGACCGACAGCATGGTCGACCTGCAGGGCGCGCGGCTCGGCTCCGACGTTGACCTCGCGGTGCGCATCGGCCCGCTCGAGGACACGCGCTTCGTCGCGACGACGCTGGCGCCGCAACGGCGCGTGCTGTGCGCGAGCGGTGCGTACCTCGCGCGGCGCGGTGCGCCCGCATCGCCGGACGCGCTCGCCGGTCACGACTGTCTCGCATGGCATGGCACGCCGCCGCCGGGCGCGTGGCGCTTCGGCGAGCGTCGCCACGTGCCCGTGCAGCCGCGGTTTCGCAGCAATCACTCGGAGGCGTTGCTCGAAGCGGCGATCGACGGGCTCGGACTCGCGCACCTGCCGACCTGGCTCGCCGGGGACGCGCTGCGAGACGGACGGTTGCATGCGGTGCTGCCGCAGTACGCAGCGGCGCCCGAACCGGCGACGATCCACGTGTTGCGCCAGCAGGCGCGCGGCAGTGCGCGCACCTCGCGGCTCGTCGCGTTTCTCGCCACGTGGTTTGCGCAGCCGGCGTGGGACGCCGCGTGGGCGTGACGGCGAGCGGGCGCCGCGCGGAAATAAAAAATGGCCTCGCATGCGAGGCCCGTCAAAGGTCGGAGAAGCCGGTACGCCGGCCGGCGCCGCGGGCTGCGCGGCACCGGCCGGAGGCGCACCGTTACTGCGTCACTACCTTGCGCGGCTTGAAGACGCCCTGATAGTGCAGTGCCGGGCGTTCCTTCGTCGTCAGCTCGACGCCGCCGAAGGTCGGCGTCTGGCGCAGCTTCATCGCGGCCGGCGAAGCGACCGAGCCGATCGACGTCGAGCGCGAGGCCGGCGCGAGGTTGTTCGCGACGAGCAGCGCGGCTTCGCTCTTCAGGTTCGACAGCAGCACCGGATCGGTCGAGCCGTTGACCTGCGTGAGCAGCCCGCTCCAGGCCGCGTCGCTGTAGTTCACGACGTAGTAGTCGAGACCGCTCGGGTCGGCGACCACGCCCGTGCAGCCGTCGATCCGCGTCTGCGTCTGCGTGTCCTTCAGCGCGAGCGTCGTGCGTTTCGCGAGACCCTGGCCGTACGCGAGCGTGATCGGCACCGTCCACTGCACGCCCGGATACGCGTTCTTGTTCGGGAACGGCTGCTGTTTCAGCGTGATGACCGTCTGGTTCTTCGTCAGGTCGCACTGCGTGTCGAGCGAGATCAGCGGCACGCCGGTCTGGCGCACGAAGCTGTCGCCGATCGGGCCGATCGCCTGGCCGCTTTCCTTCGACAGGGCATCCCACAGGCGCTTCGGCGTACCGTTGCCGAACGAGTAGTCGACCAGGTACTGCTGCAGGCCCTTGCGCAGCGTCTGCTCGCCGAGATAGTTCTCGAGCGTCTTCAGCACGTGGCCGCCCTTGTCGTACGTGAACGCGCTGGCGCTCAGCACGAAGTCGTTCGACGCCCAGCCGTTGAAGTTCGGCGCGACCGGGAATGCGTTCGGGCCGATGTCACGATTGATCACGCGGTACTTGTTCTTCACCTGGTCGAGCCAGCTGAACTCGTTGGGGAAGAACTGGATCGTCGTCTTCGTCTCGAAGAACGTCGCGAACGACTCGTTGAGCCACACGTTGTCCCACCAGTCGGCCGTGACGAGATCGCCGAACCACTGGTGCGCGACTTCGTGCGTCAGCACCTCGTTGCCGTAGTGCGACATCGGCTGGCCCGGCTGCGGCAGGATGTCGTCGGCGAACTCGAGAATCGATCCCCAGTTCTCCATCCCGCCGAAGTTCAGGTCCTTCTGATCCTTGAACGCGTCGTTCGCGGCCACCGTGTCGAACTTCGTCAGCGGCAGCGCGATGCCCGTGTAGCGGTAGTAGAAGTCGAGGGCCTGCTTGGTGCGATCCATCGCCGGCTTCGCCCAGTCGCTCATGCCCGGCGGCGTGAACACGCGCAGGTGCAGGCCGCCCTTGCCGCCCGGCAGCGGGCTCGTGAAGTCGTCCTCGTAGGTGTCGAACAGGCCGCCGCCGAAGAACAGCAGGTACGACGGCATCGGCGGGGTCTTGTCGAACTGCACGAGCTTGTAGCCGCCGCCGACGTTGGTCGACGGCTTCTCGGCCGCGTTCGACACGACACGCCAGCTCTGCGGCACTTCGGCCGTCACTTCATAGGTCGGGCGGAAGGCCGGCTCGTCCCAGCCGGGGAACCACTGGCGCGACAGGTTGGTTTCGCCCTGGGTCAGGATCGCGCCGCTCGTCTTGCCGTCGGTGCCTTTCAGGTCGACGCGGAAGATGCCTTCCGCGGCCGAGCAGCCCGGATACGGATCGTCGCCGCAGCTGCCGCCCGTCTTCGCGACCGGATCGTCATACGACTTGAAGTTGATGATGCCCGACCACTCCATGTGCAGCGAATAGTTGCCCGGCGAGATCGTGCCGCTCACGGGGCGCAGCTGATAGAAGTCGCCCTTGTCCTGCGGGGTCGCGATCAGCTGGATGTTGCCCGGCTGCAGCGTGATGCGGCCGTTCGTGAACTTGATCCGGTGGCCGGCGATCACGATGTTGTTGACCGGCTTCAGCACCTTGATTTCGACATCGGCGCGGCCGTCGAACGCGTTCAGCGCTTCGTTCGGGCGGAACCACAGCCGGTAGTTCACGGGCACCACGGTGTCCGGCAACTCGACAGGCGACACGCTCTTGTCGACGTTGGACGCGCTCGGCGGCGCGGTGACGGCGGGCGACGAGCCCGTATGCGGCGCGCCGGCGGAGCTGAGCGCGGAAGCGGAGCCTGCACCGCCGTCGTCGCCGCCGCACCCGGCGAGTGCCAGTGCGGCGACGAGCGGCAGATAACGCATCTTGCGAATATGAATCGACATGACTGAAACCTCGATTGTAGAAAGAATCGTTCAGTGCTGCGAAAACGCCGGCAAAAGCAATCCCCTCGCCGTTAATCGACGGCGAAAAAATGGCAATGACGGATTATTCGAAAAGACGGTAGCCGACTACGTGTAGGTAATCATGGCTTACTGCCCCCTCTGGATTTCCGGATATTGGTTAACTTGCCGGTTCAAAATGGCCGGACGCGTGTTGTACTGAATTGATTTCGCGCGCACGACACCGGGCCGCACGCCCGGCGCGGGCGCGCGATCCCTTTGAACCGACGACCTACGGGGCTGGCCGGGCCAGTCCGCAGGACGGAAGGAAGGCGTGTCGCCGTTCCGTAAATTCGCCGTCATGCGGCTTCAAGGTTTGTCGGCTTGCTCCAAGGATGCGTAAATATACTTGATGGTTTTGGGTAAAGGAAACGAAAAATTTAGAAAGAGCATCTATCGAATTCTCCGCGCTTCATTGAATGCTGGAAGTCATTAATTCGCTTTCCGTTTAGCTGGCGATTTCGTAGTTTTAATCTATTAACGATCTGGCGTCGCGGCGAAAACTACGAAATCCGGCGTGAGGCGGCATGCTCGGTACAATGCCTCGACGACCCGCTCACCGATCGCCGCGAGGAGGCCTTCCCATGCCACGTGCCCTGTTCCGTATCGCGCTGCTGCGCGCCATGCCGCTGCTGTTCACCGCCGTGTTCCTGCTCGGCGGTTGCGCGGGGCTGACGCGCGCGCCGTTGAGCGTGACGGTCGTCGGGCTCGACCCGCTCGTCGGGCAGGGGCTCGAGATGCGTTTCAGCCTGAAGTTGCGCGTGCAGAATCCGAACGATGCCCCGATCGACTATGACGGCATTTCGGTCGCGCTCGACCTGAACGGCACGCCGTTCGCGAGTGGCGTCAGCGATCGAACGGGCACCGTGCCGCGTTTCGGCGAGGCCGTGCTCGACGTGCCCGTTTCGGTATCGGCTTTCGCCGCCGCGCGGCAGGCGTGGAACCTGCCCGGCGCGGCCGCGAACGGCGAGCTGCCGTATGCGCTGCGCGGCCGGCTCGCCGGCGGCGTGCTCGGTACCGTGCACTTCAACGACGCGGGCACGCTGCGTCTGCCGGCGATGCCGGGGTGGGGCGGGTAGTTCGTGCGGTCGCGGTCAACATCGGCCAAATATTGCCGAAAATTGACTAATTGACGGTCTTCAACGTTCATTCTGATGCGATCTCGATTTTCTCCGACGATGCCCATAGACTGGCCGGTGTCCGAGGGCCGGACATTCTTCCAGGAGAAAACCATGGCGGCAAAATTCGAGATCAAGCAAGCCACGAACGGTCAGTACTACTTCCACCTGAAGTCGGCGAACGGCGAGATCATCCTCGCGAGCGAGCGGTACCAGGAGAAAAGCGGCGCGAGAAACGGGATCGCGTCCGTGCGTGAAAATGCACAGCTGGACCATCGTTACGAGCGCAAGCTCGCCCACAACGGTGAGCCGATGTTCAACCTGAAGTCCGCGAATCACCAGGTCATCGGTACCAGTGAAACCTACTCGAGCGTGCAAGCACGCGAGAACGGCATTGCGGCCGTCAAGCGCGATGCGCCCGTTGCGGAAGCGTTCGATCTGGCCTGATCGCCGGTTGCGCCGCGACGGGCGCCTTCGGGCCCGCGTCGCGGCGCCTGTTTTGCCGGGTCGGGCAAAGCGCGGTATGGTGTGGTCCGCGCGGTGAATTCCCGCCGCCGTTGAAGCCAACCGTAACCGAGTTCGCGTGACCGATTTCCCCGTTTTCCACTGGGCCGACGCCGACGGCGCCGATCATGCCGTGCGCTGGCGCTCCGAAGCCGGCGTGCAACCGCCGAAGCGTGCGGTGCCCGCCGACGACCGCCTCACGGCCGACGTGGCCTACCGCCTTGCATGCGAGGGCACCGCGCTCGTCTGGCAGGGCGATTTCCAGAATGCGCGCCAGCTCGTGCAGGCGATGGCGCGCCGTGTCGAACGCAAGCCGAAGAAGGCGAAAACCGCGGCCGGCGTCGATGCATTCAACCTGCATCGCCTCGCGCAGTCGCAGCGCGCCCGTACGCTCGGCATGCTGCTGATCCCGCTCGACGCCGATTACACGGTCCCGCTGCGCCGCGCGCCCGACGTGCGCGCCGCCTGCGAGGAAGCGTACGGGCCCGGCGGCGCGCCGTCGGTCGTGTCGCTGCGCGAACTGCTCGGCCTCGTCGGCGCGCATGAGTGGCGCAAGAAGGGGGTGCCGATCCCGGCGCTCGGCGGTGCGCCGATTCACCCGCACTACGGCGTGTTCTCGCCGGTGCGCGGCGAATACGTCGAACTCGTGGCGCGTGCCCCGCTGCCGGCGACGTCGCTCGCGTTCGACATCGGTACCGGCACGGGCGTGCTGGCGGCCGTGCTCGCATCGCGCGGCGTCGCGCGCATCGTCGCAACCGACCAGGATCCGCGCGCGCTGGCCTGCGCGCGCGAGAACGTCGCGCGGCTCGGTCATGCCGGCCAGGTCGACGTCGTCGAGGCCGATCTCTTTCCGGCCGGCCGTGCGCCGCTCGTGGTCTGCAACCCGCCTTGGGTGCCGGCCCGGCCAAGCGCGCCGATCGAATACGCGGTCTACGACCCCGACAGCCGCATGCTGCGCGGCTTCCTCGCGGGGCTCGCCGCGCACCTCGAGCCGGGCGGCGAAGGCTGGCTGATCCTGTCCGATTTCGCCGAACATCTCGGCCTGCGGCCGCGCGACACGCTGCTGCAATGGATCGACGAAGCGGGCCTCGTCGTGCTCGGCCGCGACGACATCCGTCCCGCGCACCCGAAATCGACGGACGCCGACGATCCGCTGCACGCGGCGCGCCAGGCCGAGGTCACGTCGCTGTGGCGGCTCGGCGCGCGAGTCCGAGCCTGACCGCGCATTTTCGGTAAACTGTCGCCATTCCTCACGAATTCCCGCCGCCGGGCCGTGGTCGACCGACCGTGGCCCGGCGCCGCATCACGATGTCGAACCAGACCCACGAAATCCGCCCGGAGCAGTCCGTCGAACTGCTGAAGGAACTGCACATCCTGACCCGCGACGGCAAGCTGAACCAGGACAGCCGCCGCAAGCTGAAGCAGGTCTATCACCTGTTCCAGTTCATCGAGCCGTTGCTCGCCGGCGTGCAGGCCGAAAAAAGCAACGTGACGCTCGTCGATCACGGTGCCGGCAAGTCGTATCTCGGCTTCATCCTGTACGACCTGTTCTTCAAGCAGCAGTCGGGGCACGGCACGCCGGCGTTCGCGTCGCACGTGTACGGGATCGAGACGCGCGAGGCGCTCGTCACGCGCTCGATCGAGCTGGCCGCGCGGCTCGGGTTCGACGGCATGTCGTTCCTGAACCTGTCGGTCGCCGATTCGATCACGTCGCCGCAGCTACCCGAAACCGTCGATGTCGTCACCGCGCTGCATGCCTGCGACACGGCGACCGACGACGCGATCCGCTTCGCGCTCGCGAAGCGCGCGCAGCACATCGTGCTGGTGCCGTGCTGCCAGGCGGAAGTCGCAGGCGTGCTGCGCAAGAACAAGGGCAAGTCGCTCGCGAATGCGCTGACCGAGGTGTGGCGGCATCCGCTGCATACGCGCGAATTCGGCAGCCAGATCACCAACGTGCTGCGCTGCCTGCAGCTCGAAGCGCACGGCTACCAGGTCAGCGTGACCGAACTGGTCGGCTGGGAGCATTCGATGAAGAACGAGCTGATCGTCGCGCAGTACAAGAACCTGCCGCGCCGGCGGCCCGGCGAGCGGTTGAACGAGATCCTCGGGATGTTCGGCCTCGCCGAACTGAACGAGCGCTTCTTCGTGGCGCAAGCCGCGGCAGCGGGCGGCGACGCCGTCGAGCCGGCCGAAGGCTGACGCGCAGCCCGCGCGCCCGCGCAGCGCGTCAGACGTCGTCGCCCGGCCGGCGCATCCATTCGCGCCAGCCGTCGTGGCCGAGGCGGCGCAGTGTTTCCTGATTCTTTTCGTAGATCGCGGACGCGTCCGGGAACGCGTCGACCGCGCGCGCGATGCTGTCTTCGCGCAGCAGGTGCAGGATCGGGTACGGCGCGCGGTTCGTGTAGTTCTCGATGTCGTCGGGCCCGGTGCCTTCGAACCGGTATTGCGGATGGAAGCTCGCGATCTGCAGCACGCCGTCGAGCCGCAGTTGCTGCACGAGCCGCTCGGCAAAGAACAGCGCATCGTTGTAGTCGACGAAATCGGCGAACGCATGCGGGAAGATCACGAGCGTCGTGTCGACCTGCTGCGGGTCCGCTGCGTCGAGCGCGCGTAGCTCGGTTTCGAGTTCGGCGAGTGCGTCTTCCAGCGTCGTCGCTTCGCTGATCGCGTAGCGCACCTGTTCCTTCACATAGACGCTTTTCGCGAACGGGCACAGATTGAGCCCGATCACCGCGCGCGCGAGCCAGTGCCGCGTGGCGGCGAGGATGTCGTCGTGCGATTCGGGGCGGGTATCGGTCATGGTGAAACCAGTCGGGCGGAGGAGCGGCGAGGGCCGCATTGTAGCGGGCCCGCCGCGCTCGGGCGCATGCGCCCGGTCAAGCGCACGCGGCTTCGATCAACTGCGTGACGAGCGCCGGCGCGGTGCCGATCGGCGTTTCGCCGTGCCGGTAGGTCTGGCTCGCCGCGTAGATACCTTCGACCACCAGCGCGAGCGCGTCGGCCAGCGCCTTCGGTTGCCGCGCGCCGGCGCCCTCGCATAGCGCGACGAGCCGCTTCATCAGCTGTTCCTTGTTCTGCGCGACGCGCTCGCGCGCCGGGTGCGACGCGTCCGGAAATTCGGCGGCGACGTTGACGAACGGGCAGCCGCGATAGTCCTTCTGCGTCGCGCGCTCGGCAAGGTCGACGAAATACTGGATCAACTGCGCCTTCGGCTGGCCCGGATGTTTCGCGGCGCTCGTATCGAGGCGCTCGAAGAAACACGCATCCATCCGCTCCAGATACGCGAGGATCAGCTCGTCCTTCGACGAAAACTGGCGGTACAGGCTCATCTTGTTGACGCCCGCGCGCTCCACGACGGCCTCGACGCCGACCGTGCGAACCCCTTCCTTGTAAAACAGCTCCTCGGCGGCGCGCAGCAGGTGCTCCTGCGCGGTGGCGCCGTCCATCGGCCGGCGCGTGCGGCGCGCCAGCGGTTTGGCGATCTCGATGCCCGACATGATGACCCTCGGCTGCATAGTGAATTGCTTGACATGTTACCGACTGGTAACTACGATCGCAACACACTTGTGACCGGTCGGTAACAATCGCGGCCGGATCAACAGACAAATGCCAAGCGTCGGCCCGGGTCAGCCGATGTTGAAATGTGCGGCGGAGGTGGCCTGGTTGGGGCGGAGCGGGCGCGATGGCGCCGGAACCGCCAACTGGAGAACGCGAAGATGAACTGGGCAGTGACACGAATCGGCGGGCGCTTCCATTACGGATGGCTCGCGGCGGCGGTGGTATTCCTGATCCTGCTGGCGGCAGCCGGCACGCGCGCGACGCCGAGCGTGCTGATGGTGCCGCTCGAGCGCGAGCTCGGCTGGAGCCGGGCGGCGATTTCGCTGGCGATTTCGGTGAACATCGCGCTGTATGGCCTGACGGGCCCGTTCGCGGCCGCCGCGATGCAGCGCTTCGGGCTGCGTCCGACGATCCTCACCGCGCTCGTGACGATGAGCGTGGGTGTCGCGCTGTCGTCGATGATGACGCAGAGCTGGCAGATGGTCGTGATCTGGGGCCTGATGGTTGGCTGCTCGACGGGCGTCGTCGCGCTGACGCTGTCCGCGACCTTCGTCACGCGCTGGTTCCATGCGCGGCGCGGCCTCGTGATGGGGATCCTGACCGCGAGCACGGCCACCGGCCAGCTCGTGTTCCTGCCGATGCTCGCGGCGATCGCGCAGCACCACGGCTGGCGGCCGGTCGTGCTGGTCGTCGCGGTGGCGGCTGCGATCGTGATTCCGCTCGTTGCCTTCCTGCTGCCCGAGCGGCCGGCCGACGTGCAACTGCGCCCGTACGGCGAACCGGCCGATGCGCCGGCCGCGCCGGACGCGTCGAAGGAGAACCCGCTCGCGGTTGCGTTCCGCACGCTGTTGATGGCGAGCCGTTCGCGCGATTTCTGGCTGCTGTTCTTCAGCTTCTTCATCTGCGGCGCGAGCACCAACGGTTATGTCGGCACGCACCTGATCGCCATGTGCAGCGACTACGGGATGACCGAAGTGCAGGGCGCATCGCTGCTCGCGGCGATGGGCGTGTTCGACCTGTTCGGCACGACGCTGTCGGGCTGGCTGTCCGACCGCTACGACAACCGCGTGCTGCTGTTCTGGTACTACGGGCTGCGCGGCCTGTCGCTGATCTACCTGCCGCATGCATTCGGGATCGACTTCTTCGGGCTGCCGCTGTTCGCGATGTTCTACGGGCTCGACTGGATCGCGACCGTGCCGCCCACCGTGCGGCTCGCAACCGACGTGTTCGGCAAGGCCGCGGCGCCGGTCGTGTTCGGCTGGATCGTCGCCGGCCACCAGCTCGGCGCGGCGTTCGCGGCGCTCGGCGCAGGGCTGCTGCGTGCGAGCCTCGGCACCTACACGATCGCATCGATGATCTCGGGCGGACTGTGCATCGTCGGCGCGCTGATCGTGCTGCGGATCAACCGCGGTCCGTCGCGCGCGGCTGCGCAGGCAGCCTGACCACGATGAGCCCGGCCGGCCGCACACGCTGCGGCCGGCCAATGCAGGCACGCAGATTTGCATAGCGCGGGAGGATCGGGCGCGCAGCCGCTCAAGCGGGTATGCTTGCGGTTCGCCGGGCGTTCGCGCCCCTTCATCGATGTCAGCGAGGAACCGCATGTCCGTCAAACCTGCTCCCACCACTGTTTCGATTCACGATCTGATCGCAGGCCGCTGGAGCCCGCGCGCCTATTCGGACGAGCCCGTCAGCGCCGGCGATCTGCACGCAGTACTCGAAGCCGCGCGCTGGGCCCCGTCCGCGTATAACGCACAGCCCTGGCGTTTCGTCGTATTCGATCGCGCGCAGGACGAAGACGCATTCAAGCGCGCGTTCGCGACGCTGGTGCCGTTCAACCAGGGCTGGAACGCGCCGGCGCCCGTGCTGATCGCGGTGACCGCGCACACGCTGACGCCGAAGGGCGAGCCGGCGCCGACCGCGTCGTACGACGCGGGTGCCGCCGCGATGTCGCTGGTGCTGCAGGCGCACGCGCTTGGCCTCGCCGCACACCAGATGAGCGGTTTCGACGCGAAGGCGTTTCGCGACGCGTTCGCGATTCCGGCCGACGTCGCGATCCTGTCGATCATCTCGCTCGGCCACTACGGCAACGTCGACAAGCTCGATCCGGTGCTGCGCGACCGCGAAAAGGCGCCGCGTACGCGCCATGCGATCGGCGAAGTTGTCTATGCGGGCGCGTGGAAGAAGAGCTTCGACGCGGCAGCCTGACCGCGCAAGCGGGCGGGCTGCATCGTGCATCCCGTTCGCATGTGTCCCCGGCGCGCCGCACCGCGCGCCGTCGCCATCGGCGCGCGTCGAGCGGCACCGGTGGCCGGCCCCGGTTGTGATCCCGCGGGCTTCATGTTAAAAAGCCCGTCCTTTCCGTTTTCGCGCCGGCCCTGCTGCGGCAACTTCCCATGACTTACTGCGCGATCGATTTCGGCACGTCCAATTCCGCCGTGGCGCTGCCCGACGGCGACGGCATGCGCCTCGCGCCCGTCGAGGGCGACCACCTGACGCTGCCCACCGCGATCTTCTTCAACAACGACGAAGAGACGGTCGAGTACGGCCGTGCGGCGCTGGCTTCCTATATCGACGGCTTCGACGGCCGGCTGATGCGCTCGATGAAGAGCATCCTCGGCTCGCCGCTCGCGGAGACGACGACCGATCTCGGCGACGGCAGCGCGATCGCGTACACCGAAATCATCGCGCGCTTCCTGACGCACCTGAAGCGCAAGGCCGAAGCGCGCGCGGGCGCGCCGATCGGCCGTGCAGTGCTCGGCCGGCCCGTGTTCTTCGTCGACGACGATCCGCGCGCCGACCGCCTCGCGCAGGATCAGCTCGAGGCGGCCGCGCAATCGGTCGGCTTCGCGGACGTGCACTTCCAGTACGAACCGATTGCCGCCGCATTCGACTACGAATCGCGCCAGCAGGCCGAGCGCCTCGTGCTGGTCGCCGACATCGGCGGCGGCACGTCCGACTTCTCGCTGGTGCGCGTCGGGCCCGACCGGATGGCGCGGCTCGAGCGCAAGGACGACGTGCTGGCACACCACGGCGTGCACGTCGCGGGCACCGACTACGACCGGCGTGTCGAACTGGCGGCGATCCTGCCCGCATTCGGCTACCGTTCGCTCGATCCGGAAGGGCGCGAGTTGCCGAACAAGATCTACTTCGATCTCGCGACCTGGCACCTGATCAACACGGTCTATACGCCGAAGCGGGCCGGCGAGCTGACGCTGATGAAGCACCTGTACCAGGACGTGCGGCAGTACGACCGGCTCACGAGCGTGGTCGAGCAGCGGCTCGGGCACGCGCTGATGGCGCGCGCGGAAGAAGCGAAGATCGGTGTTGCGGCGGGCGGGGAGACGATGATCAACCTGAACGACGTGGAAGAAGATCTGCTGATCGCATTCGACTCGGACCGTCTCGTCGATGCGAGCCGCGACGACACCTCACGCATCGTCGACGCCGCGCGCGAGACGGTGCGGCTCGCGGGCGTTGCGCCGCGCGACGTCGGCGCGCTGTATTTCACCGGCGGTTCGACCGGGCTCGCGTTCCTGTCGGGCGCGCTCGCCGGCGCATTCCCGGATGCGCAGCCGGTATTCGGCGACCGCCTCGCGAGTGTCGCGACGGGGCTCGGTATTCACGCACAGCGATTGTTCGGCTGAATGGCGGTCGGCGGTATGGCGTAGCCGCCATGCCGCACCGACGCCCGAAAACAAAAAAGCCCCGCCGAAGCGGGGCTTTTTTACACGAATTATCGCGCCAAGCTTAGACCGGACGGATGTTCGCAGCTTGCAGACCCTTCGGGCCCGTCTTCACTTCGAATTCAACCTTCTGGTTTTCTTGCAGCGTCTTGAAGCCTTCGACGCGGATTTCCGAGAAGTGCGCGAACAGATCGTCGCCGCCGCCTTCCGGGGTGATGAAGCCGAAGCCCTTTGCGTCATTGAACCACTTGACGGTACCGGTTGCCATGTTACTTGTTCCTAAAAAGATAAAACGGGGCCGAGGCCCATGGGGTGCGGAAAATCAAGGAAGGGGTAATAGGACCAACCGGAGTACCGTTGATGGGCGAACTACGAAAGAACCAATTCACTCGCCACTTGAAATCCTGCGAAGTCCTTTATACGGCCAATCGCGTTCATGGTCAACCGTATTCCCATACTCTCAGGGTTATTGCGGAGATCGGGTTTACAAAGCTTGCAAGCGATGCGAATTTTTTGTAGGGGCCGAACGATTTTGGCGGCACGTTTGAGGTGCAACCGTTAAACTACGCGCCGCGTGGACGGGTTGCCCTGATCGGGTGACGCGTCCCCCCAAGAATGCGTGCGCGGTGCTGTCCGAGCCGATCCCGGACCGCAGGCCGACCATGCTTTTTGAGACACAGGAGAGGATGTGAAGAGTTCTATTCAACGGAACATCGGCCCGTTTGCATTGATGCTGACGGGACTGGGTTCGATTATCGGCTCGGGCTGGCTGTTCGGCGCCTGGAAAGCCGCGAAGATCGCCGGTCCGGCGGCGATCTGTGCATGGATTATCGGCGCGGTCGTGATTCTCGCGATTGCACTGACGTACGCGGAACTGGGCGCGATGTTCCCTGAGTCGGGCGGGATGGTGCGCTATGCGCGCTACTCGCACGGTTCGCTGGTGGGCTTCATCAGCGCATGGGCCAACTGGATTGCGATCGTATCCGTGATCCCGATCGAGGCCGAGGCGTCGATCCAGTACATGAGCACGTGGCCATATCCATGGGCGCATGCGTTGTTCGTGAACGGCGAGTTGACCACACCAGGCCTGTTGCTGTCGGCCGTGCTGGTCGTCATCTACTTCCTGCTGAACTACTGGGGCGTGAAGGCCTTTGCGCGTGCGAACACCGCGATCACGATCTTCAAGTTCCTGATCCCGGGCGCCACGATCCTCGGCCTGATGCTGACGAGCTTCCATTCGGAGAACCTCGGCACCGCATCGAATGCGGCCTTCGCGCCGTACGGCTGGTCGGCGGTGCTGACCGCGGTCGCGACGAGCGGCATCGTGTTCGCGTTCAACGGTTTCCAGAGTCCCGTGAACCTGGCGGGCGAAGCGCGCAATCCGTCGCGCAGCGTGCCGTTCGCGGTGATCACGTCGATCCTGATCGCGCTCGTGATCTACGTGCTGCTGCAGATGGCGTACATCGGCTCGGTGAATCCGGCTGACGTCGCGAAGGGCTGGGCGCACTTCAACTTCTCGTCGCCGTTCGCGGAACTCGCGATCGCGCTGAACCTGAACTGGCTCGCGATCCTGCTGTACGTCGACGCGTTCGTCAGCCCGAGCGGCACCGGCACGACCTACATGGCGACGACCACGCGGATGATCTACGCGATGGAGCGCAACAACACGATGCCGAAGATGTTCGGCAACGTGCACCCGATCTACGGTGTGCCGCGCCAGGCGATGTGGTTCAACCTGCTCGTGTCGTTCATCTTCCTGTTCTTCTTCCGCGGCTGGAGCTCGCTCGCAGCCGTGATCTCGGTCGCAACGGTGATCTCGTACCTGACCGGCCCGATCAGCCTGATGGCGCTGCGCCGCGCGGCGACCGACATCGAGCGTCCGCTGTCGATTCCGCTGATGAAGCTGATCGCACCGTTCGCATTCGTGTGCGCGTCGCTGATCCTGTACTGGGCGAAGTGGCCGCTGACGGGCGAAATCATCCTGCTGATGGTCGTCGCACTGCCGGTGTACTTCTTCTTCCAGGCGAAGTCGGGCTGGAGCGGTTGGGGTGCCGACCTGAAGGCGGCATGGTGGCTGGTTGCGTACCTGCCGACGATGGCCGTGCTGTCGCTGATCGGCAGCAAGGAATTCGGCGGTCACGGCTACCTGCCGTACGGCTGGGACATGCTGGTCGTTGCGGCGATCGCGTTGGTGTTCTACTTCTGGGGCGTGAATACCGGCTACCGGACCAAGTATCTCGACGAGCGCGAGTCGCACGACGAGATCCTCGAAGGGATCGGTGCCTGACGCCTGACCTGTTGCCGGATTCGGCGGCGGCAGGATGCAACAACGAAAAGCCCGCCCGAGCATCGCTCGGGCGGGCTTTTTGTTGGCGTCGACGATTGCGTCGCGGCTCAGGCGTCGGCGCTTGCGAACACGTAGTTCGTCATCGCGAGTACGCGCTGGTAGGTGCCGAGCGACTGGATGCCGAGCTGGTAGTCGTCGTCGGCCGCGCCGAGCGCCGTGAAGACCGGCAGCAAATGCTCGTCGGTCGGATGCATCAGCGCCGCGTGCGGCGCCTGCCGGCGGTAGTCGAGCAGTGCATCGACGTCGCGTGCGGCGAGCTTCGCCTCGAACCAGTCGGTGAATTCCGCGACACGCGGGTCCGCATCCTCGGGTGCGGCGCCGAAATCGGCCGCGCGCAGGTTGTGCGTGATCTGGCCCGAGCCGATCACCATCACGCCTTCGTCACGCAGCGGTCGCAGCGCCCGGCCGAGCGCGAAGTGATGCGCGGCGTCCGCGCGCGGCTGGATCGACAGCTGCGCGACCGGCACATCAGCCTCCGGGAACATCAGCAGCATCGGTACCCACGCGCCGTGGTCGAGGCCGCGCTCCGTCGTCGCGGTCGCGATGCCGGCCGCGTCCAGCAGCGTGGCCGCGCGCTCGGCGACATCGGGCGCACCCGGAGCCGGATAGCGGATCTCGTACAGCGCCTGCGGGAAACCGTAGAAATCGTGGATCGTTTCCGGATGCGCGGTGATGCTCGCGACCGGCCGTTGCGTGCCCCAGTGTGCGGACAGCATCAGCACCGCGCGCGGGCGCGGCAATTCGGCGCCGAGGTGCGTGAATGCGCCGGACGGCAGCGTCGGGTCGATCGGCAGCGTCGGGGCGCCGTGGGACAGGTACAGCGAAGGCAAGCGGTTCATGGTGGTGGCCTGCGAAAAGGGTTTGCCTGTGACTATAGGCGTGCACCGTACATTGATAAATCGGCATCCATGAATTTGATTGGTGCCTGTTTGTTGATAATCGGCGCAATGCAATGCCTGTCGGCGCGGGTGGCCGTCAGTGTGCTGGAAATCGAATGAATTGCCGTTTGAATCGGCGAAGATGCGCGAAGAAGGGGGCTGATGCCGCTTACTGCGCGTGCCGGATACCGGCCCACGGTGTCGTCTGCGGGGCGCTGAGCGCGAACAGGTCGAGCACGCGCGTGACGGTCTGGTCGACGAGTTCCTCGATCGTCTTCGGCATCGCGTAGAACGCGGGCAGCGGCGGAAAGACGATGCCGCCCATTTCGGTGACGGCGGTCATGTTGCGCAGATGCGCGAGGTTGAACGGCGTTTCGCGCACCATGAGCACGAGACGGCGGCGTTCCTTCAGCGTGACGTCGGCTGCGCGCGTGATCAGGTTGTCGGACAGCCCGTGCGCGACGCTCGCGAGCGTCTTCATCGAGCAGGGTGCGATCACCATCCCGTCGGTCGCGAACGAGCCCGACGCGATCGTCGCGCCGACGTCGCGCACCGAGTGCACGACGTCCGCGCGGCTTTCGACATCGGCTTTCGGCAGCTTCAGTTCATGCTGGATGTTGAGCCAGCCGGCGTTCGAAATCAGCAGATGCGTCTCGACGCCGCCAGCGGCGCGCAGCAGGTCGAGCAGCCGCACGCCGTAGATCGCGCCGGTGGCGCCGGTGATCGCGACGATCAGCCGGCGTGGCGGCGCGCTGGGAGATGCCATCGACAGGGGGGCGTTACGCGGCGGCGAACAGTTGCTGCAGTTCGCCCGACTGGTACATCTCCATCATGATGTCCGAGCCGCCGACGAATTCGCCCTTCACGTAGAGCTGCGGGATGGTCGGCCAGTTCGAGAACTCCTTGATGCCCTGGCGGATTTCGTCGTCCTCGAGCACGTTGACCGTCTTGAACTGGTCGACGCCGCAGGCTTTCAGCACCTGCACGGCGCGGCCCGAGAAGCCGCACATCGGGAATTGCGCGTTGCCCTTCATGAAGAGCACGACCTGGTTTTCGTCGACGATTTGCTTGATACGTTGTTGGGTGTCCATGACTGACCTTGCGTTTGCGGGGCGTTAGATCGAAATGATAGCGGATTTCAACCGGGCGGGCCGGGCATCAGCCCGGCAGGCGGCCGCCGGTCGTGCGTTCGATGGCGGCGAGATCGGCGAGCGATTCGACCGCGACGAAGCCGTGCGACGCGAGGATCGCACGGACGGCTTCGGCCTGATCGTAGCCGTGCTCGATCCAGAGCGTGCCGCCCGGTTTCAGACAGGTGCCGGCGCCCGCGACGATCGTGCGGATCGCGCTGAGGCCGTCGGCATCGTCGGTGAGCGCGCCGCGCGGCTCGAAACGCAGGTCGCCCTGCGCGAGGTGCGGATCGTGCTGCGCAATGTACGGCGGGTTGCTGACGATCGCGTCGAACACGAGCGCCGGATCGAGCGCCGCGTACCAGTCGCTTTGCAGCCACTGCAGCGGGCCGCCGGGGCGACGTGCGTCGAGCAGCTTGTCCGCGTTGCGTTGCGCGACGGCGAGCGCGGCCGGCGAACGGTCGAGCGCCCACACCCGCGCATCGGGACGTTCGGCCGCGATCGACACGGCGATCGCGCCGCTGCCGGTGCCGAGATCGAGCACGGCCGGATGCGGCAGTCCGTCGATCGCATCGAGCGCGGCTTCGACGAGCAGTTCGGTTTCGGGGCGCGGGATCAGCACGTCGGCGGTCACGTCGAACGGGCGGCCGAAGAACTCGCGCATCCCGACCAGCTGTGCGACGGGCTCGCCGGCGACACGGCGCGCTTCGAGCGCGCGGTAGCGCTCGACCGCGGCCGCATCAAGCGGTGCGTCGCCGCGCGTGATCAACTGCGTGCGGGTCCAGCCGAGCGCATGCGCGAGCAGCACGCGCGCATCGACCGCGTCGAGCGGCGACGCGCGCAGCAGGTCGTCGGCGGTGGTGTCGGACATCGCGGCCTCAGTCGGCTTCGCCGAGCGACGCAAGCAGCTCGGCTTGGTGCTCGGTGACGAGCACGCCGATCAGTTCGTCGAGATCGCCGTCCATGATCGCCTCGAGCCGGTACAGCGTCAGGTTGATCCGGTGGTCGGTCATCCGGCCTTGCGGGAAGTTGTACGTGCGGATCCGTTCGGAGCGGTCGCCGGAGCCGATCAGGCTCTTGCGCGTCGCGGCTTCCTTCGCATGCTGTTCGTGATACTGCTTGTCCTTGATGCGCGCGGCGAGCACCTTCAGCGCGCGATCCTTGTTCTTGTGCTGCGAGCGGTCGTCCTGGCATTCGACGACGATCCCGGTCGGGATGTGCGTGACGCGCACCGCCGAATCGGTCTTGTTGATGTGCTGGCCGCCGGCGCCGGATGCGCGGAACGTGTCGATGCGCAGATCGGCCGGATTGATCTCGACTTCGCCGATTTCGTCGGCTTCCGGCATCACCGCGACCGTGCATGCGGACGTATGGATGCGCCCCTGCGTCTCGGTGGCCGGCACGCGCTGCACGCGATGGCCGCCCGATTCGAACTTCAGGCGCGAGTACGCGCCCTGGCCCGCGATCCGCACGATCACTTCCTTGTAGCCGCCGAGATCCGACGCGCTCTCCGACATCATTTCGACCTGCCAGCGCTGGCGTTCCGCGAAGCGCAGGTACATGCGCAACAGGTCGCCCGCGAACAGCGCCGATTCGTCGCCGCCGGTGCCCGCGCGGATTTCGAGGAAGATGTTGCGGTCGTCGTTGGGATCCTTCGGCAGCAGCATTTTCTGCAGCTCGGTCTCGAGGCGCGCCATGCCGTCACGCGCACTGCGGATCTCGTCTTCCGCGAAGTCGCGCATCGACGGATCGGCGAGCAGCTCCTGTGCGGCCGTCTCGTCGCTGCGCGACTGGCGCCACAGCGCGTACTGCTCGACGACCGGGCCGAGTTCCGCATGTTCACGCGTCAGCTTGCGGTATTGGTCGAGGTCGGCCGTGACGTTTTCGCGGCTCAGCAGATCGTTCAGTTCGGCCAGCCGTGTGGACAGCTGGTCGAGCTTGCGTTGCATGCTCGTCTTCATGGTGTGGAGCGGCGCTCCCGGGCAAAGGGGTATTCGGAAAGGATAGGCCGGCTCGCGGCCGGCGGCAGGGCGACCGGGCGGCGCTAGTGGCCGGACTGGTCGTTCGAGCGCGGCGCGTGCTGGTAGAAGCCGCGCATCAGGTCGATCAGCGAATCGCGATCGGCGCCGTTCACGCGGTTGAGCGCGCTCGTCGGGCCGTGGATCAGCTTGTTGGTCAGCGCCTGCGACAGGGCTTCGAGTACGGCAGCCGGATCATCACCGCGTGCGAGCAGTTTCTGCGCCTTGTCGACTTCGGCCCGGCGCAGCGCATCGGCCTGCGTATGCATGTGACGGATCACGGGCACGACGCTGCGCGTGTCGAGCCATTGCATGAAATTCTGCACGCGCGTCTCGATGATCGCTTCGGCCTGTGCAACCGCGGCCTGGCGCGACGCGTTGCCTTCGCGCACGATCGCGCCGAGATCGTCGACGGTGTAAAGGAACACGTCCTTCAGCTTGCCGACTTCGGGCTCGATGTCGCGTGGCACCGCGAGGTCGACCATGAAGATCGGCCGGTGGCGGCGCGCCTTCACCGCGCGCTCGACCGCGCCGAGGCCGATGATCGGCAGCGTCGACGCGGTGCACGACACGATGATGTCGAATTCGTGCATGCGGGTGGGCAGGTCCGCCAGCGGCATCGCGCGGCCGTTGAAGCGTTCGGCGAGCCGCTGGCCGCGTTCGGCCGTGCGGTTCGCAACGACGAGCTCACGCGGGCTTTGCGCGGCGAAGTGCGTCGCGCACAGCTCGATCATTTCGCCGGCGCCGATGAACAGCACACGCTGATCGGACACCTTTTCGAAGATCCGCTGCGCGAGGCGAACTGCAGCGGCGGCCATCGACACCGACTGCGTGCCGATTTCGGTCGTGCCGCGGACTTCCTTCGCCACTGCGAACGTGCGCTGGAACAGCTGGTTCAGATAGGTGCCGAGCGCGCCGGCTTCCGTCGCGGTGCGGACGGCATCCTTCATCTGGCCCAGAATCTGCGTTTCGCCGAGCACCATCGAATCGAGGCCGGATGCGACGCGGAACGCGTGACGGACCGCTTCCGACTGCGGCAGCGCATAGACGTGCGGCGCGAGCTCGTCGACCGGAATCCGGTGATACTCCGACAGCCAGCGGACCGCCCCTTCGCGGGCCGCACGGTCGTCGGTCGCGCAATACAGCTCGGTGCGGTTGCAGGTGGAGAGGATCGCCGCTTCAGGCGTATTGGGTGCCTGGGGGCCGAGA
This sequence comes from Burkholderia cepacia complex sp. TUM26381, assembly GCF_057439935.1. Taxonomy (NCBI): domain Bacteria; kingdom Pseudomonadati; phylum Pseudomonadota; class Betaproteobacteria; order Burkholderiales; family Burkholderiaceae; genus Burkholderia; species Burkholderia cepacia complex sp. TUM26381. Next base: position 470,268 of record NZ_CM172006.1, read on the forward strand.
AACACGTTCTTGAACGTGACGAGAGCCGGCTTGATTTGCTCGAGCGGAAACGCCACGCGTTCGCGCAGGGCGACAGGCGCAGTGTGGTGGTTGATTCCGATCGTGAGGAGTTGCATATCGAGGGCTATCGTTTAGCCCCATATTATAGCGTTTCAGCGATTTCCTCACTCGACGCATACCGGGCATCGGCGTGGCGGGGCCGCGAATTTGGGGGTTCGATCGGCACGCGGTCGAGCTGATAACCGAAGCCGTAGATCGGCAGCAGCCGGTAGCCGCGCTCGGGAAGCAGCTGCAATTTGCTGCGCAGCCGCGACGCGTGCGTGTCGAGCGTGCGCGACTTCATGTCGCGGCGGCGTGCCCACACCGTTTCGAGGATATGGGCGCGGGATATGGGGCGCGACAGGTTCGCGAACAGCAACTGCGCGAAGCGGAACTCCTTCGGCGTGAGTGAAACGATTGCGTCGCCGAAGCGCACGAGGCAATGTGTGGCATCGAATGCGTATTCTCCATACGTTTCGCGCGAGCGGGTCGGCGGCCGGCGTACGCCGGCGCGCCGGCTCAGCGCGTTGACGCGCGCGAGCAGCTCGGGCCCGCTCACGGGGCGCACCAGGCAATCGTCGGCGCCTGCGTGCAGGCACGAGACGATTTCGCTCTCTCGCGGCGATTGCATCACGGCGATGGCCGGCAGGCCGGGCAGGACTGCCTGTGCGCGCGGAATGACTTCCTGGGCTGGCTGGTCGCCGGCCCAGTGGCCGGTGACCAGCATGTCGCAGGTGTTGTCGGCGGCGAGCCACTCGAAGAATGCGGTGCTGGACGGAAACGCGTGGCACACGTGACCGCCCGCGAAGAGCAGGCGGTTCAGGAGTGCGACATGACGCGATTCCGGATCGATCAGAGCGATTCGCATGAGAATTTCTTCAATATGGCAGCCGGTGTGCGCTTGCCATAACGTCGAGTCGGCCCCTACACTCGAATGTTCGCGGCGCCCGGCTGGTCTCGGGTTCGATGGATGAGTCGATGCTAGCCGCTGGCAACGTTCACGCCTATGGGACGAATCTGAATTTATAGAAGGCGTCGAATGAACTGGTTTGGAATCCTTGTCCTGGGAGCGGCCGTCGGGCTGTTCGGCCGCTGGCTGCATCCGATGCGGCGCACGGGCCGGCCGGCGTGGTGGATCGCGGTGCTCGCCGGCATCGTCGGGGCGGTCGCCGCCCGCATGGCCGGCAATCTCTCTGGACTGTTTTACGATGGCGAGACGCTCGAATGGCCGGTCTGCACCGGCGTCGCGTTCCTCGCCGTAGCCGTGACGGTCGCGCTGTCGGCCCGTCGCTGAATGCCCTCAGGTGAAATCATGAATGCCCGTCTTCCCGAAGTCTCGCCGGTGCCGGCCCGCCTCGCGCTGCTGCGCGACGCCATGGCCCGCGAGGACCTGGCCGCCTATCTCGTGCCGTCCGCCGATCCCCATCTGTCCGAATACCTGCCCGAACGCTGGCAGGCGCGCCGCTGGCTGTCCGGCTTCACGGGCTCGGTCGGCACGCTGGTCGTGACCGCGGATTTCGCGGGGCTGTGGGTCGACAGCCGCTACTGGGTGCAGGCCGACGCCGAACTGGCCGGCACGGGGGTGCAACTGATGAAGATGACGGGCGGGCAGCAGAGCGCGCCCCACGTCGACTGGCTCGCGCAGAACGTGGCCGCGGGTGCGACGGTCGGCGTCGACGGCGCCGTGCTCGGCGTCGCGGCCGCGCGCGGGCTGACGGCCGCGCTGAGCGCGCGCGGCATCGCGCTGCGGACCGATCTCGACCTGCTCGATGCGATCTGGCCCGAGCGGCCGGGGCTGCCCGGCGACGCGGTGTTCGAGCACGTCGCGCCGCAGGCCGACACGACGCGGGCGAGCAAGCTGGCCGATGTGCGCCGCGCGATGCACGCGCAGGGCGCGCAATGGCATTTCGTGTCGACGCTCGACGATCTCGCGTGGCTGTTCAACCTGCGCGGCGCCGACGTCAACTTCAATCCCGTATTCGTTGCGCACGCAATGATCGGTGCCGATCGCGCGACGCTGTTCGTCGCCGATGGCAAGGTGCCGCCGGCGCTGGCCGCGTCGCTTGCCCAGGACGGCGTCGACGTTCGCGCATACGACGCCGCGCGCGCGTCGCTCGCGGCGCTGCCCGACGGCGCGACGCTGCTGATCGATCCGCGCCGCGTGACGTTCGGCACGCTCGAGGCCGTGCCGGCCGGCGTGAAGCTCGTCGAGGCCGTGAATCCGTCGACGTTCGCGAAGTCGCGCAAGACCTCCGCCGAGATCGAGCACGTGCGCGTGACGATGGAACACGACGGCGCCGCGCTCGCGGAGTTCTTCACGTGGTTCGAGCAGGCCGTGAACCGCGAGACGATCACCGAGCTGACGATCGAGGAAAAACTCACGGCCGCGCGCGCCCGGCGGCCCGGCTATGTGTCGGCGAGCTTCGCGACGATCGCGGGCTTCAACGCGAACGGCGCGATGCCGCACTATCACGCGACGCGCGAGTCGCACGCGACGATTGCCGGCGACGGCCTGCTGCTGATCGATTCGGGCGGCCAGTACGTGACGGGCACGACCGACATCACGCGCGTCGTGCCGGTCGGCACCGTCAGCGACCTGCAGCGGCGCGATTTCACGATCGTGCTGAAGTCGATGATGGCGCTGTCGCGCGCACGCTTCCCGCGCGGCATCCGCTCGCCGATGCTCGACGCGATCGCGCGCGCGCCGATGTGGGCGGCCGGGCTCGACTATGGGCACGGTACCGGGCATGGCGTCGGTTACTTCCTGAACGTGCACGAAGGCCCGCAGGTCATCTCGCACTACGCGCCGGCCGAGCCGTACACGGCGATGGAAGAGGGCATGATCACGTCGATCGAGCCGGGCGTGTACCGCCCGGGCAAGTGGGGCGTCCGGATCGAGAACCTGGTCGTGAATCGCGCGGCCGGGAAGACGGAATTCGGCGATTTCCTCGCGTTCGAGACGCTGACGCTGTGTCCGATCGACACGCGCTGCGTGCTGATCGAGATGCTGCACGACGACGAGCGGGCGTGGCTGAACACGTATCACGCGACGGTGCGCGAGCGCGTCGGCCGCCACCTGAGCGGCGATGCGAAGGCGTGGCTGGACGCGCGCACGCAGCCGATCTGACGCAACATGCGATAACGGCCGGACCACGGCCGAACGACAAAACCGAGGGCAGCCAATGACGGACACCGCAGTGATCGTGATCGACATGCAGCGCGGGCTGGTGGAGCGGGCGCAGCCCGCCTACCGGCTCGACGACGTCGTGTCGGGCATCAACCGGCTGACGGCGACAGCGCGCGCGGCGAACGCGCCCGTCTGCTTCGTGCAGCACGACGGCGATGCGGACGACGACATCGTCCCCGGCACGCCGGGCTGGGAGCTGCATGCGGGGCTGGTCGTCGGCACCGACGACTGGCGCGTGCGCAAGCAGATGAGCGATTCGTTCCACGACACGCCGCTCGCGGCGCAGCTCGACCGCCACGGCATCCGTTCGGTGCTGATCTGCGGTTATGCGACCGAGTTCTGCGTCGATTCGGCTGCACGCCGTGCCGCGCTGCTCGGCTACCGGACGACCGTCGTGTCCGACCTGCACACGACGAACGAGCGCGCGCACCTGTCGGCCGCGCAGATCGTCGCGCATCACCACTTCATCTGGAACAACAACTCGCTGTCGGGCAACGCGGTGACGCCGCGTCCGCTCGCGGAAGTACTGACTGTGGAGTTCGCATGACGATCAAGGCTGTGGTGTTCGATTTCGGCGGCGTGCTGATCGACTGGAGCCCCGAGTACCTGTACCGTGAACTGATTCCGGACGACGCCGAGCGTCGCTGGTTCCTCACGCACGTCTGCGCGATGGACTGGGTGATCCGCCAGGACGGCGGGCAGACGATCGAGGAAGGCACGGCCGAGCTCGTCGCGAAGTTTCCGGCGCACGAGGCGCCGATCCGCGCGTTCTATGCACGCTGGCACGAGATGATCGGCGGCGTGCTCGAGGAGGGCGCCGCGCTCGTCGACCGGCTGGAGGCGCAGGGGATGCCGCTGTTCGGTCTGACGAACTGGTCCGCGCAGACGTTCCCGTATGCGTGGGACAACTTCCCGGTGTTGCAGCGCTTCAAGGAGATCGTCGTGTCCGGCCGCGTGAAGCTCGTGAAACCCGATCCCGCGATCTATCACGAGATGCATGCGCGGATCGAACCGCACCTGCCGGGCATCGCGCCGCACGAGCTCGTGTTCATCGACGACAACCCGAAGAACGCGGCAGCCGCGACGGCGCTCGGCTGGCACGGCATACACCACACGAGCGCGGCGTCGACCGAGGCGCGGCTGCGCGAACTGGGCGCGCTCGCGTAAGCGTCGGGCCGGGGCCGCGCAGATAAAAAAAGCGGGCCATTGGCCCGCTTTTTCCTTGTACCGCTCCGGAAGCGGCCCCTTCGGCATCCGGCCCCGCGTTGCCGCAGTGCCGGGCGCCCGGGCCGCGCCGCTCAGCGGCTGATCGGCTTGTAGCGCAGACGCTTCGGCTTCGCGGCTTCCTCGCCGAGGCGCGCACGCTTGTCGGCCTCGTACTCCTGGTAGTTGCCGTCGAAGAACGTGACCTGCGAATCGCCTTCGAACGCGAGGATGTGCGTCGCGATCCGGTCGAGGAACCAGCGATCGTGCGAGATCACCATCACCGAGCCCGCGAATTCGAGCAGTGCGTCTTCCAGCGCGCGCAGCGTTTCGACGTCGAGGTCGTTCGACGGTTCGTCGAGCAGCAGCACGTTGCCGCCCGAGATCAGCGTCTTCGCGAGGTGCAGACGGCCGCGCTCGCCACCGGACAGGTTGCCGACGATCTTCTGCTGGTCGCCGCCCTTGAAGTTGAAGCGGCCGATATACGCACGCGACGGCGTTTCGTACTTGCCGACCGTCAGCACGTCGGCGCCGCCCGAGATTTCCTCGAACACCGTCTTCGAGCCGTCGAGCGCATCGCGGCTCTGGTCGACGTACGCGAGCTTCACCGTCGGGCCCATCACGACTTCGCCCGAATCCGGTTGCTCCTTGCCCGTGAGCATCCGGAACAGCGTCGACTTGCCGGCGCCGTTCGGGCCGATGATGCCGACGATCGCGCCGGCCGGAATCTTCAGGTTCAGGTTGTCGATCAGCAGGCGATCGCCGAACGCCTTGCTGACGTTCTTGAATTCGATCACTTCATTGCCGAGGCGGTCGCCGACCGGAATGAAGATTTCCTGCGTTTCGTTGCGCTTCTGGTATTCCTGGCTGCTCAGTTCCTCGAAGCGCGCGATACGTGCCTTCGACTTCGCCTGACGGCCCTTCGGGTTCTGGCGCACCCACTCCAGTTCCTTCTTGATGGCCTTCTGGCGAGCCGATTCCGACGCTTCTTCCTGCTTCAGGCGCTCTTCCTTCTGGTCGAGCCAGCTGCTGTAGTTGCCCTTCCACGGAATACCGTGGCCGCGGTCGAGTTCGAGAATCCACTCGGCGGCGTTGTCGAGGAAGTAGCGATCGTGCGTGACGGCGACGACGGTGCCCGGGAAGCGCACCAGGAACTGCTCGAGCCAGTCGACCGATTCGGCGTCGAGGTGGTTGGTCGGTTCGTCGAGCAGCAGCATGTCCGGCTTTTCGAGCAGCAGCTTGCACAGCGCGACGCGGCGCTTTTCGCCGCCGGACAGGTGTTCGATCTTCGCGTCCCACGCCGGCAGGCGCAGCGCGTCGGCCGCCACTTCGAGCTGCTGCTCGGGGCTGCCGCCGTCGCTCGACGCGAGGATCGCCTCGTACTTCGCCTGTTCGGCCGCGAGCGCGTCGAAGTCGGCGTCCGGCTCCGCGTAGGCCGCGTAGATTTCTTCCAGTTTCTTGTTGGCCTGGAACAGGTCGCCGAGGCCTTCCTCGACGGCTTCGCGCACGGTCTTCGTCGGATCGAGCTGCGGCTCCTGCGGCAGGTAGCCGATGTTCAGGTTCGGCATCGGCGTGGCTTCGCCTTCGATGTCCTTGTCGACGCCCGCCATGATACGGATCAGCGTCGACTTGCCCGAGCCGTTCAGGCCGAGCACGCCGATCTTCGCGCCGGGAAAGAACGACAGCGAGATGTCCTTCAGGATCTGGCGCTTGGGCGGCACGATCTTGCCGACCCGGTTCATCGTGAAAACGTATTGGGCCATTTCGGTGTGAAAGTCAGAAGTGGTTGAGACGGCCGCGCAGCGCGCGGGCGTGGCGGCGTCGGGGGATTCGGTACGGAGCGTGCCGCGCGGGGCGCGGCGGCGTCGCCGCGTGTCGGCGGCGCGAGCGGGTATTGTACTTCGCCGCCGGCTGCCGCTGGCGCGGCGCAGCCATCCGGATGCGCCGCGTTACAGCCACGCGGCGACGCCGCCATGCCCCGAGCACGTGCCGCGCCGGTGGCGGCTGAAGCTGTACGTGCCGTCGCGGCAGCGCGCACTCGCGCCGTCCGGCACGCGGCCCGATTTCGAATGCGCGGGCGCATGCACGGTTTCGCCGTCGCGGTTGCGATACGTGTCGTGACGGTCGAGATCGGCTTCGTTGCCGTAGCCGGGTGACGTGCGATAGGCGTGCGCAGCATGGGGCAACGCGGCGCACGCGACGAAGAGCGCGGCGGACAGGGCCGCGATGTGCGTCGCGCGGCGGAGCAGGGCAGGCATGGTCTCTCCCGGTCGGTCTGTTGTTATCGATGCCGGGCCGATGGCCCGCGCCGCATGTTAGCGGATCGGCGCCGGACAGCCAGGCGACACTACGCCGCGCCGGTCATCGACGCCGCGCCGTCGGCCTGCGCGGCGTCGAGGATCCACCGGCGGAACGCCGCGACCTTCGGCCGTTCGGCGTGATGCGGCGGATAGACGAGGTAGTACGCGAAATCGTCGAGCCACGCGACGTCGGCCAGCTGCACGAGCCGGCCGCTGGCCAGTTCGCCGCGCACCATCGCGGCCGGCAGCAGCCCGGCGCCCTGGCCGGCGACGATCGCCTGCAGCAGCAGGCCCGAGTCGTCGAACGCGGGGCCGCGCGGCGGCCCGAAATCGTCGATCCGCTGCGCGCCGAACCAGATGTGCCAGCCCTTGCGCTCGGCGTCGTGCAAGTGCGGCCAGCCGACGAGGTCGGCCGGCGTCGCCGGCATGCCGAGCCGCGCGACGAGATCGGGCGCCGCGAGCGCGACGATTTCCACCGTCAACAGGCGCTCGCCGCACAGCCCGATGTAGCGCCCGAGGCCGTGGCGGATCGCGACATCGACGCCGTCGCGCGAGAAATCGGCCAGTGCGTGGCTCGTGACGACCTGCAGGTCGACGTCCGGACACGCGTGCCTGAACTGCGCGAGGCGCGGGACGAGCCACGCGGACGCGAAGAACGGCGTGACGCTCACCGTCAGCACGCCGCTGTCGGCGGCGCCCGATACACGCTGCGACGCGTCGGCGATCTGCCGGAATGCGTTGCGCACCGGCGGCAGGTAGTCGCGGCCGGCGGCCGTCAGCAGGATGCCTCGGTTCACGCGCTCGAACAGCTGCACGCCGAGGTGTGTCTCGAGCGTGCGGATCATCTGGCTCACCGCGCCGGGCGTGACCGACAGCTCCTCGGCGGCCGACTTCACCGACAGGTGGCGGGCGGCCGCTTCGAACGCGCGCAGTGCATTGAGCGGCGGCAGGCGGGAACGATTCATTTAGTTTTTCTAAAGCGAAAGGCCGACGAAATATCGTTTGAGGCGATGCATGTGCGCGAGTACCGTTGACGTATCGAGTCGCGTGCTGCGTGGCCGTCCTTTGACGGCCGATGCGATCAACATAGTTCATCTATATCCATGAGGCAATCCGGACGCCGCCCGGCGGCCGGTCGAACCTGAGAGGAGCATCGTCATGAACCGCCCGGGCGCCTCGCGCCTCTTCTACGGCTGGTACGTGGTCGCGGCCGCGTTCGCCGTCACGTTCGTCGGGTTCGGCAGCGCGTATACGTTCAGCGCGTTCGTCGAGTCGCTGCAGCGGGATTTCGCCGCGTCGCGCGGGCAGATCTCGCTCGTGTTCTCGCTCGCCGGCTTCCTGTATTTCGGTTTCGGCATCGTCAGCGGGCCGCTGGCCGATCGCTTCGGCTCGCGGCGGCTCGCCGTCGCCGGGATGCTGCTGACGGGCGCCGGGCTCGCGGCCGCCGGCGCCGCGCAGTCGCTGCTGCAGGTGTATGTCGCGTACGGTCTCGGCGTCGGTCTCGGGGTCGGCTGCGCATACGTGCCGGCCGTCGGCGCAGTGCAGCGCTGGTTTGTGCGGCGGCGCGGCTTCGCGTCGGGGCTCGCGGTCGCGGGGATCGGCGTCGGCACGCTCGTGATGCCGCCGCTCGCGTCCGCGTTGATTGCGCATGTCGGCTGGCGCGGTGCGTATTTCACGCTGGCCGCAATCGCTGTCGTGCTGGGCGCCGGCATGTCGCTGCTGATCGAGAACGACCCGCGCGGGCGCGGATTGTTGCCGGACGGCGATGTCGCCGGCGACGGTGGCCGGCATGCCCGTGCTGCGTCGGCCGGCGCGAACGTGCGGGCCGGCGCGACGGTGCGCGAAGCCGTCACGTCGCGGCCGTTCGCGAGTCTTTATGCGGCTTGCCTCGTCTGCTCGTTCGGCGTGTTCGTCCCGTTCGTCCACCTCGTGCCGTATGCGCTTGATCATGGCGTCGCGCCATCGACGGCCGTGCTGCTGCTCGGCGCGATCGGCGTCGGCAGCACGGCCGGCCGCTTCTTCCTCGGGGGGCTCGCCGACCGCTTCGGCCGCCGCGCGTCGCTGCTCGCGATGTTCGCCGGCATGGCCGTGGCGCTCGTCGCGTGGGCGGGCGCCGGCACCGTCGCGACGCTGGCCGCGTTCGCGCTCGTGTTCGGCGTGTTCTACGGTGGCTGGGTCGCCGTGCTGCCGGCCGTCGTGATGGACTACTTCGGCGGGCGCAACGTGAGCGCGATCATCGGCATCCTGTACACGAGCGTCGCGTTCGGCACGCTGATCGGGCCGGCGGCCGCCGGCTTCATCTACGACGCAGGCGGCGGCTATCTGGTGCCGATCCTCGCGAGCGCCGTCGCGAATGCGATCGCGTTTGCGATTGTCGCGACCACCGGACGGGCGCCGGCGGCCGCGCGCGCAACCGGCGGATAGGCGCACCCGACTGGGCGCATCGTGCGATTTCCGGTAGGGTGGCCGGACCGTCAACCATCGGCGAACGGTCGGGGAGGCATCGTGACATTCGACGAAGTCCGGCAGATCGCGCTCGCGTGGCGCGGTGTCGAGGAGGGCACGTCGTACGGCACGCCCGCGCTCAAGGTGAAGGGCAAGATGCTCGCGCGGCTGCGCGAGGACGGCGACACGCTCGTCGTGAAGGGTGTCGGTCCCGACGAACGCGCATGGCTGATCGAATCGGAACCCGGCGTGTATTACGTGACCGATCACTATGCCGGCTGGCCGATCGTACTGGTGCGCCTGTCGGCCGCGCATCCCGACGCCGTGAAAAGCCTGCTTCTGCGAGAATGGCACGCGATCGTACCTGCGAAGTGGCGGGACGAAGCCGCACGCGACGCGAACTGAGTGCCCTGCGCGCAATGCGGCCGGCATGCCCGTGACGAGCGCACCGGCGCGCGAGCCGTCGCCGAACCGCAGCAAGCGTTGCATCGTTTCGCATCGATGCAACAAGTGGTTCCATCGAAATTCTTCAATTGGTTCTTAGTGAAGAACCGTTTGATGCTTACACTCCTTCGCTTCGAAGGCGGCTGACGACAGCCGACGGAAAGGGCGTACGCGATGCGCCGGCGCCCGGTGCGCTGCATCGCACCCGCAGCTTCGCAGACTGCGCGGGCACACCGATCCGAACGGCCCCATCCGGCCTCATGCCCGCGTGCGACGCACGCGCGGTCGCAGCCGGATTCAAGAACGACAACTCCCCGCGCCGCCTTCACGCGACACCCGGTCGTACCGGAACCGTTTTTTGGAGAGAGACAGATGAGTGGAAGCAACACAGGCCTCGGCACGGGCCTGAAGCAGCGTCACGTGACGATGATGTCGATTGCCGGCGTCATCGGCGCGGGCTTGTTCGTCGGCTCCGGCCACGCGATCGCGGAAGCCGGGCCGGCATCGATACTCGCGTATGCGATCGCGGGCGTGCTGGTCGTGCTGGTGATGCGCATGCTCGGCGAAATGGCCGTCGCGCATCCTGACAGCGGGTCGTTCTCGACCTATGCCGATCGCGCGATCGGCCATTGGGCCGGCTTCACGATCGGCTGGCTGTACTGGTGGTTCTGGGTGCTCGTGATCCCGATCGAGGCGACGGCCGCCGCGACCATCCTCAATGCGTGGTTCCCGGGCATCGCGACCTGGATCTTCGCGCTCGGCATCACGCTGCTGCTCACGATCACCAACCTTTTCTCGGTCAAGAACTACGGCGAATTCGAATTCTGGTTCGCGCTGATCAAGGTCGTCGCGATTGTCGTGTTCCTGTGTATCGGCGGGGCGGCGATCGTTGGAATCATCCCGGCGCCCGCCGTATCGGGGGTGTCGAACCTGTTCGCGCATCAGGGCTTCATGCCGAATGGCGCCGGCGCGGTGCTGGCGGCGATGCTGACGACGATGTTTTCGTTCCTCGGCACCGAGATCGTAACGATCGCGGCCGCCGAATCGGATAACCCGCAGCGCCAGATCGTGCGCGCGACGAATTCGGTCATCTGGCGTATCACGCTGTTCTATCTCGGCTCGATCCTGATCGTCGCGGCCATCGTGCCGTGGAACGATCCGCTGCTGCCGAAGCACGGCTCGTATCAGCGTGCGATGGAACTGATCGGCATCCCGAACGCGAAGGCGATCATCGACGTGATCGTGCTCGTGTCGGTCGCGAGCTGCCTGAATTCGGCGCTGTACACGGCGTCGCGGATGCTGTTCTCGCTGTCGAAGCGCAAGGATGCGCCGGCATTCCTGCATCGCACCGATTCGACCGGCACGCCGCGTGCGGCCGTGCTCGCGTCGACCGCATTCGGCTTCGTGACCGTGATCGCGAACTACCTGATGCCGGAACAGGTGTTCGGCTTCCTGCTCGCAACGTCGGGTGCGATCGCACTGCTCGTGTATCTGGTGATCGCGATCTCGCAACTGCGGATGCGCAAGACGCTCGAATCGACCGGCGCCGACCTGACGCTGCGGATGTGGCTGTTCCCGTGGCTCACGTGGCTCGTGATCCTGTTCATCTGCGGCACGCTGACCGTGATGTTCGTCAGCGAGGATCACCGGATGGAGGTCGGTGCGACGGCCGTGCTGGCGTTGATCGTGCTGTTCGCGTCGTGGCTGAACAAGCGCGGTCGCGATGCGCAGGCGAACGCGGGGCGGCGGGTGTCGGCAACGTGATGCAGTAACGTGACAGCGGGGCGGGGAGCCCCGGTCATGAAAAATGGCCCGATCGGCGTTTGCCGGTCGGGCCATTTGTCTTTTTGCGGTGCGGATGTCGTTGCGGGGGGAGGACGGCGAGATAGGGGCGAAATTTAAGGGCGAAGAATCGAACTCGTCTGATTTCATTGTCGACGGCCCCTGCATACATTGACCACTTCGACAGCCGGAGTGAATCGATGGCGCAATCGATTTGGTGGGCTTTGTTGTGTGCTCAAGTTTCGAAGCGAGCCAAGTTGTGCGTCATCGCACATGACGCACGTCCCTGCCCCGGTGCATTGAGGTCCGGGCAATGACCGGACAACCGACTGCCCGGGTACGTGTCGAGTTTCACGCCGTTGACGGGTACGCGCTTCGAGGAACCTATTTTCCGGCGGAGGCCGGTTCCCGCTCTCCCGTACTCGTCTGTCCTGCTACCGGATTGCGTCAGTCCTTCTATTTCGCATTCGCGGAGTGGCTACGCAATGGTGGTTATCCGACATTCGTATTCGACTATCGGGGGATGGGTGCGTCGCTGAATGGCTGCCACGTCCGTCGATCACGCGTCCGCAAACAGGATTGGGGGCAGCTCGACATGCCTGCCGCGCTCGATTGGCTCCTTGGCGCAACCGATGCGCGTGATGCCCATCTGATTGGGCACAGCGCGGGGGCGCAACTGGTCGGCCTGATGCCGAACCACGCATCGATCCGTTCGCTATGCGCAATATCAGCTTCATCTGGATACGTCGGCAACATCCGGGGGGCGACGCGCATTGCCGCGCTGTTGCTGGCTGATCTCTACGTTCCGGTGACCGCTCGCCTGCTTGGCTATGTCCCCGCCAGGGTGCTCGGCTGGGGCGAGGATCTGCCTGCGCGCGTCGGGCTTCAGTGGGCTCGGTGGTGCCGAAGCCCCGGATACATGGCGAACGAGTTCGGGGTCGGCGTTGCGCATCACTACTACAACGAATTCTCTGCTCCTGTCACGGTAGTCGCAGCGACCGATGACCCCCTTGCGACGCTGGCCAATATCGAGGACTGGCTGCGGTGGTTGCCGAACGCCAGCCGCCACGTCCATTTCATCAGCCCGGAAAACTGTGATGGCCGGGCAATCGGTCACGTCGGCATGTTCCGCCGCACGCATTCGTCGCTGTGGCCGGAACTCACCAGAGGATTGCAGGGTTGACGCTCGGGCGTGCTCGCGTCCTCGTATCAGGAGACCTGGATGGACGATTCAATCGATATGAAAGCGCGTTTCAAGGCAGTGCGAAATGAGGCGAAGGAGACACGCGCGTCGCTTTACCACCTCACGAATCAATGCAATCTACGCTGCAAAGGGTGCTGGTTCTTTGAGAACGCGTTCGACGTCGCATCGGATGAGTTGAACGATTCGTCGCGGCTGGAGGCTCGTGTGCAGGACGAGGCCGCACGCGGAATCAATGCGCCATTGCTGATAGGTGGCGAGCCTGCACTGTTTCTCGATCGGATCAGGATATTCCGGAAGCACATGCCGAAGGTGTCCGTTTCGACGAACGGTCTCCGTCGAATTCCTTTCGAGGGTTTCGAAGATATCACCATCGCGATCTCCGTATTCGGCGGCGGGCCGCTCGATGACGAGTTGCGCGCGATTGGCCCGAACGGAAAGCGTTTCACAGGTCTGTTCGACAAGGTACTTGCGAATTATCGCGACGACGAGCGGGCTGGTTTCGTCTATGCCGTCTCGATCGACGGCATTGCCTATATCGAAGAAACGGTACGCAGGATTCGGGATAACGGAAATCGGCTGCTGTTCAATTACTACAGTGCCTACGATGTTGCAGGACCCCTTCGCCGGCAAGGTGAGGAACAACTCCTGAATGTATTGCTCGAATTGCAGGCGAAATACCCGGAAACCGTGGTGAGCCATCCGTACTATCTGGCCGCACTCATGCGTGGCGAGACCCACTGGGGAACATTCGGTCATGCGAGTTGCCCGAGTGTCAGCGAAGATCATCCGGGGAACGAGGCGCGGTTCGCTTCGGGATGGCCCGCGTTGCCGAAATTCAACGCGTATCGCGCGGACTTCCAGACGCTGGCGCGCTGTTGTACTTCAGGAGAGTGTACGAAGTGTCGCGACAGCCAGGCCGTGATGTCATGGTTGCTGGTCAACGCGAGACACGTGCTGCAGGAAGACGGTGGGCTCAGGACCTGGACCGAAGTGGCAGAGAGCTACTTCAGTCAGTTCGTCTGGTCGAGTTACCATCCACGCAACCGCGCCGGGCACATGCTGGATTGCCAGGTGCAGTGACGCGATGCGGTCGCCGGAATAAAAAAGGTTCATCGCAGGAAACCGTGGAGCCTTGAAGAGCGATTGCGTAACCTGACGCCTGACTTTATGGAGGTCAGGAGGCAGAATTGCTCGATCGCAAGGCACTTCAGGCACTGGGTTGCTGGACAGGCTATCGGCTGGAGCGGGTGGAGTGGCCGCAGGGCGATAGCCGCACGCTGTCGCTGTACTTGAAGCCGGTCAGCAAGGTCATGTACTGCGAGCAATGCGGAGCGCGTTGCCAGCAAATCCACGAGACGACGGTTCGTCGGGTGCGCGATCTGCCGCTGTTCGAGTACCGGGTGGTGTTGCATGTGCCTCGTCGCCGGGTCTGGTGCGAACGCTGCGGCGGGCCGAGGCTGGAGAAGCTGGACTGGCTGGGACGCTACCAGCGGGTGACGGAGCGATTCGCCAAGGCCTGCGAGAAGTTGCTGCAAGCGGCCAGCGTGCAAGCGGTAGCGGCCTTCTACGACCTGGGCTGGCATACGGTCAAATCGATCGACAAGATGCGCTTGCGCGCACGCGTGGCCGAGCCGGACTGGTCAACGATCCGCTATCCAACGATCCGCTATCTGGCGATGGACGAGTTCGCGCTACATAAAGGCCATCGCTACGCCACGGTGGTGGTCGATCCGATCGGCCGGCAAGTGCTCTGGATCGGACAGGGGCGCTCTCGCGAGACGGCCAGGGCCTTCTTCGAACAACTTCCCGCGGGCGTCGCCGAGCGCATCGAAGCGGTCGCGATCGACATGACCACGGCCTACGAGTTGGAGATCAAGGCGCAGTGTCCACAAGCCGAGGTGGTCTACGACCTGTTCCACGTCGTCGCCAAGTACGGGCGCGAGGTGATCGATCGGGTACGGGTGGATCAGGCCAATCAGCTACGCCATGACCGGCCGGCCCGGAAGGTTCTGAAGTCCAGTCGTTGGCTGCTGCTGCGCAACCGCCGCAACCTGAAGCAGGAACAGGCCGTGCATCTGAAGGAACTGCTGGCCGCCAATCAGCCGTTGCTGTGCGTCTACGTGCTACGCGACGAACTCAAGCGGCTCTGGTTCTACCAGAAGCCAGCTTGGGCGCAAAAAGCCTGGGAGCAATGGATCGAGCAAGCCCGGCAAAGCGGGATTGCCGCGCTGCAACTGTTTGCGCAGCGTCTGCAGGGTTACTGGCACGGAATCCTCGCCCGCTGCCGCCATCCGCTCAATACCAGCGTCGTCGAAGGCATCAACAACACCATCAAGGTCATCAAACGCAGGGCCTACGGGTACCGCGACGAGGAATATTTCTTCCTCAAGATCCGCGCCGCGTTCCCCGGTAATCCTCGATGAACCATAAAAAAGCCCGCGAGTGCGGGCTTTTTGAATGCGTATCGAAGCAACACTACACGTTGAACAGGAAGTTCATCACGTCGCCGTCGTGCACGACATATTCCTTCCCTTCGGCGCGCATCTTGCCGGCTTCCTTCGCGCCTTGCTCGCCCTTGTACGTGACGTAGTCGTCGAACGCGATCGTCTGCGCGCGGATGAAGCCGCGCTCGAAGTCGGTGTGGATCACGCCGGCCGCCTGCGGCGCCGTGTCGCCGATATGGATCGTCCACGCGCGCACTTCCTTCACGCCCGCGGTGAAATACGTCTGCAGGCCGAGCAGCTTGAAGCCCGCGCGGATCACGCGGTCGAGGCCCGGCTCTTCCATGCCCATGTCGGCGAGGAACGCTTCCTTGTCCGCGTCGTCGAGATCCGCGATTTCCGCTTCGATCGCCGCGCACACGGCGACCACCGGCGCGTTTTCGCTTTCCGCGTACTTGCGCACCACATCGAGGTGCGGGTTGTTCTCGAAGCCGTCGTCCTTCACGTTGGCGACGTACATCGTGGGCTTCGCGGTGATCAGGCAGAACGGCTTGAGCAGCACCTGTTCGTCGTCCGACAGCGCGAGGCCGCGCACGGCCTTGCCCTGGTCGAGCTGCGCGCGCACTTTCTCGAGCACCGCGACGAGCTTCGCCGCTTCCTTGTCGTTGCCCGACTTGGCAGCCTTCGAATAGCGCGTGAGCGACTTCTCGACGGTGCCGAGGTCGGCCAGCGCGAGTTCGGTGTTGATCACTTCGATGTCGTCGATCGGGCTGACCTTGCCGGCGACGTGAATGACGTTCTCGTCTTCGAAGCAGCGTACGACGTGCGTGATCGCGTCGGTTTCGCGGATGTTCGCGAGGAACTGGTTGCCGAGGCCTTCACCCTTGCTCGCGCCTGCGACGAGGCCCGCGATGTCGACGAACTCGACGACGGCCGGCACGACACGCTCCGGCTTGACGATCTCCGAGAGCGCCTTCAGGCGCGTATCGGGCACTTCGACGACGCCGACGTTCGGCTCGATCGTGCAGAACGGGTAGTTCTCGGCGGCGATGCCGGCCTTGGTCAGCGCATTGAACAGGGTGGACTTGCCGACGTTGGGCAAGCCGACGATGCCGCATTTGAGACTCATGGAATCCTTCGGACGGGTAAGGCGGCGCGGCCGGACAGGGCACGGCGGCGCGGGAAAAAAGGGCGGCCGGCGCGGGGAGCGCGGCGGGCCGACGGTCAAAGACGCTATTGTACCGTGCCGGCGCCCCGGATTCCGGGGTTGCGCCGAACGGCCGATGCGGCGGGCCGCCGCGCCGCATCGGCCGCCTGCGATTCTGCTGATTTCCCGCAAAGTCCGGCCGCGTAAGGGTTTGGCCCCGCGGCTATAATGCCCGCCATGACTGCCCACCACACCTTCGACGTCGCCGTGGTCGGCGGCGGGCTCGTCGGCAAGACGGCCGCGCTCGCGCTGACCCAGTCCGGCTACAAGACTGCCTTGCTCGCCCAGCCGGCCACGCCGCGCCCCGCCGATCTCGCGTTCGACACGCGCGTCTACGCGCTGTCCTCCAGTTCGCAGGCGCTGCTCGAGCGGCTGCGGGTCTGGCAGGCGCTCGATCACAGCCGGCTCGCGCCCGTCTACGACATGCGCGTGTACGGCGATGCGCACGCGGAACTGCATTTCTCCGCTTACCAGGCCTCCGTGCCGCAACTTGCATGGATCGCCGAATCGTCGCTGGTCGAGGCGTCGCTCGATGCCGCGCTGCGGTTCCAGCCGAATCTCACATGGTTCGAGGCGCGCGCCCAGGGCTTCGACGTGCGCGACGACGCGGCCGTCCTCACGTTGTCGTCGGGGCAGGTGCTCGAAGCCGACCTGATCGTCGGCGCCGACGGCGCGCATTCGTGGGTACGATCCCAAATGGGGGCCAAGGTCGAACGGCGCGATTACCGGCAGACGGGCGTCGTCGCGAACTTCAAGGCGTCGCTGCCGCACCGCGAGACGGCCTGCCAGTGGTTCCACGAAGGCGAGATCGTCGCGCTGCTGCCGCTGCCGGACGGCCACGTGTCGCTCGTGTGGTCCGCGCACACTGCGCATGCCGATGAATTGCTCGCACTCGATCCGGCGCAGCTCGCGGCCGAGGTCGAGCGCGTGTCGCACGGCCAGGTCGGCACGCTCGAATGCGTGACGCCGGCCGCCGGCTTCCCGCTGGCGCTGCAGACGGTCGACAAGCTGATCGCGCCGCGCGTCGCGCTGGTCGGCGATGCCGCGCATCTGATCCACCCGCTCGCGGGGCAGGGGATGAACCTCGGGCTGCGCGACGTTGCGGCGCTCGCCGACGCGATCGCGGGCAAGGAAAGCTTCCGCAACCTCGGCGATACGGTGCTGCTGCGCCGCTACGAGCGTTCGCGCCGCGAGGACATCCGCGCGCTGATGGTCGCGACCGACGGCCTGCAGCGGCTGTTCGCGGTGCCGGGCTCGCTCGCGAAGGCGGTGCGCAATGCGGGCATGGCCTTCGTCGGCGCGCAGCCGTTCGTGAAGCGCTGGCTCGTGTCGGCCGCACTCGGCTGATCGAACCTTCTGCCGCTTCGCCGGTCGGAGTCGGTTCCGTTACGGCGTACACTGTGCCGTGGACACCGATTGAGCTGAAGGAAGATTTCGATGAAAAAAACGATCCGCATCGCGTCGCTGGCGCTGGCCGTCACGATGGCGACGCTTGGCTGCACCGCCCAGGCCGACCAGACCACCGACAAGCTGAAAGCCACGCTGCAAGCCCGTCTCGGCAACGACGCGCCGATCAAGAGCGTATCGAAGTCGCCGGTCGCGGGCCTCTACGAAGTGAACCTCGGCTCGCAGATCATCTATAGCGACGCGGCAGGCGATTACGTGCTGCTCGGCGATCTCGTCGACACCAAGACGCACAAGAACCTGACCGACGCACGCCTGTCCGAAATCAACAAGATCGACTTCGCGAGCCTGCCGTTCGCGAATGCGATCAAGGTCGTCAAGGGCAACGGCGCACGCAAGATCGCGGTGTTCTCCGATCCGAACTGCCCGTACTGCAAGAAGCTCGAGACGACGCTGCAGTCGATCGACAACGTCACCGTCTACACGTTCCTGTACCCGGTGCTGTCGCCGGATTCGACCGTGAAGTCGAAGGCGATCTGGTGCGCGACCGACCGTGCGAAGACGTGGGAGGGCTGGATGCTCGACCACCGCGCGCCGTCCGGTGCCGGCACCTGCGATACCAGCGCGCTCGACAAGAACCTCGCGCTCGGCCGCGGGATGAACGTCACGGGCACGCCGACGATCTTCCTGCCGGACGGCCGCCGCCTGCCGGGCGCGGTCTCGGCCGACCAGCTCAACCAGGCGCTCGCCTCGAGCAAGTAACCGACCGATACGCCGGGCCGCATGGCCCGGCCAGCGAGGGGCGCCCGCATGATCTGCCGGCGCCTCTCTTCGTTTTCGCCGCCGTATTCGACCGACCGATTGCCACGATGACCCAGCCGATTCGCTATTCGATTGCCCCGAAAGATCTTGCCGCGCACCTGTTCGAAGTGTCGGTGACGGTTACCGATCCCGATCCCGAAGGCCAGCGCTTCTCGCTGCCGGTGTGGATTCCGGGCAGCTACCTCGTGCGCGAGTTCGCGCGCAACATCGTGACGCTCGGTGCGTTCAACGACGCGGGCCGCAAGGTGCGCGTCGCGAAGACCGACAAGCACACGTGGCAGGCCGCGCCCGTGACCGGCGCGCTGACGCTGCGCTACGACGTGTACGCGTGGGACCTGTCGGTGCGCTCCGCGTATCTCGATGAGTCGGGCGGCTTCTTCAACGCGACGGCCGTGTTCCTGAGCGTCGCCGGGCGCGAGGATGCGCCGTGCGAAGTCGACATCGCTAAACCGGCCGGCGCGGCGTTTCGCACGTGGCGCGTCGGCACCGCGCTACCCGAGGCGCGCGGTACGAAGCGCTACGGTTTCGGCGCGTATCGCGCGGCCAACTACGACGAGCTGTCCGATCATCCGGTGACGATCGGCGAATTCGCGCTCGCGACGTTCGACGCGCACGGCGTGCCGCATGACATCGTGGTCGCGGGGCGCGTGACGCAGCTCGACATGGAGCGGCTGCGTACCGACCTGAAGCGCGTATGCGAAGCGCAGATCGCGCTGTTCGAGCCGAAGTCGAAGAAGGCGCCGATGGACCGCTACGTGTTCATGACGCTCGCGGTCAGCGACGGCTACGGCGGTCTCGAGCATCGCGCGTCGACTGCGCTGATCTGCAACCGCACCGACCTGCCGGTGAAGGGGCGGACGGAAACGACGGAAGGCTATCGCACCTATCTCGGTCTCTGCAGCCACGAGTACTTCCACACATGGAACGTGAAGCGCATCAAGCCGGCGGCGTTCGTGCCGTACGACCTGACGCGCGAGAACTACACGTCGCTGCTGTGGCTGTTCGAAGGTTTCACGTCGTATTACGACGACCTGATGCTGGTGCGCAGCGGGCTGATGTCGCAGGACGAATATTTCACGGCGCTGGGCCGCACGGTCGGCGGCGTGCTGCGCGGTACGGGCCGGCTCAAGCAGAGCGTCGCGGAAAGCTCGTTCGACGCGTGGATCAAGTACTACCGTCAGGACGAGAACGCGACCAACGCGATCGTCAGCTATTACACGAAGGGTTCGCTCGTCGCGCTCGCGTTCGATCTCGCGATCCGCGCGCAGACGCGCAACCGGAAGTCGCTCGACGACGTGATGCGCCTGCTGTGGCAACGCTACGGCCGCGATTTCTACCGCGGCAAGCCGGCCGGCGTCGAGGAGAACGAAGTCGACGCGCTGATCGAAGAGGCGACGGGCGTCGCGCTCGGCCGCCTGTTCACCGACGCCGTGCACGGCACGCGCGACCTGCCGCTCGCCGAGTTGCTCGCGCCGTTCGGGGTGACGCTCGCACCCGATGTCGCACTCGGCGCGGCCGCGAAGCCGACGATCGGCGCGCGCCTGCGCGGCGGCGCGGACTGCACGTTCGCGGCGGTCTACGAAGGCGGCGCCGCGCATCGCGCGGGGCTGTCGGCCGGCGACACGCTGATCGCGGTCGACGGGCTGCGCGTGACGGGCACGAACCTCGATGCGCTGCTCGCGCGCTACCGGCCGGGCGACAAGGTCGAGGTTCACGCGTTCCGCCGCGACGAGCTGCGCACCGCGAAACTCAAGCTCGACGGCCCGGAAGTCACGCGCTACCGGCTGACGGCGGCCGCGAAGCCGGCGGCGGTCGCGAGGGCCCGGGAAGCCTGGCTGAAGGGGTGAACGTAAGGAAGCGGGTATCGGGGCGCGATCGAGTATTGTTCTGCTGCTGCAACAATCCGTCGCCCTGAACCCGCTTTTTCGCGGTCATGCGGCCACGCACAATGGGGTCACTCGCGCTACCGAAGCGCAACCCTACTGGAGCCTGACATGACGACCATTCTGCAAATCAATTCCGCTGCACGTTCGCAAGGTGCGCAATCCACGCTGCTGGCTAACGAACTGACGGCAAAGCTGCAACAATCGAATCCCGGCGCGAACGTCGTGGTTCGCGACTTGCTGGCCGATGCGCTGCCGCACCTCGACGAATCGGTGCTCGGCGCGTTCTTCACGCCGGCCGACAACCGCACCGCGGAGCAGAATGCGATCGTCGCGAAGAGCGACGCACTGATCGCCGAGCTGCAAGCCGCCGACATCATCGTGATCGGCGCGCCGATGTACAACTTCGGCATCTCGTCGCAACTGAAGACGTACTTCGACTGGATCGCCCGTGCCGGCGTCACGTTCCGCTACACCGAGAACGGTCCGGAAGGCCTGATCAAGGGCAAGAAGGTTCACGTCGTGACGGCCCGCGGCGGCAAGTACGCCGGCACGCCGAACGACAGCCAGACGCCGTATCTGCGCACGTTCCTCGGCTTCGTCGGCATGACCGACGTGAGCTTCATCTTCGCGGAAGGCCTGAATCTCGGCCCGGATGCGCAAAGCGCCGCGCTGGCCAGCGCACGCGAAGCGATCGCCGCCGCGTAAGGTCGATGCGGGTGCGACGCACCTGCAGCATCGCCCGATAAAAAAACGCCGCGCCCCCGAAAGGGGCGCGGCGTTTTTTGCATGTCGTCCGGATCCGGGGAAGGAACCGGCGCGGCGCGTTACGCGAGCGTTTCGGCTACGTCCGGTAGGCGCCAGTCGATCGGTTCGCGGCCTGCATCGACCAGATAATCGTTCGCGAGCGCGAAATGGCGGCAGCCGAGGAAGCCGCGATGCGCGGACAGCGGCGACGGATGCGGCGCCTCGAGCACGCAATGCGCGTTCGCGTCGAACAGCGCGCGCTTCGCCTGCGCGTGTGCGCCCCACAGCATGAACACGAGCCCGCGATGGCGGCCGGCGAGTTCGCGGATCAGCGTGTCCGTGCATTGCTCCCAGCCGCGCTTCGCGTGGCTCGCGGCCGCGCCGCGCTCGACCGTCAGCACGGTGTTGAGCAGCAGCACGCCCTGGCGCGCCCACGTGTCGAGACAGCCGTGACGCGGCGTGTCGTGACCGAAGTTCGCGGCGATTTCCTTGAAGATGTTGCGCAGCGACGGCGGCGTGCGAACGGCCGGCGGCACCGAGAACGCGAGCCCGTGCGCCTGCGGCGTGCCGCGATCGTCGCCGTGGTACGGATCCTGGCCGAGAATCACGATCTTGACGTCGTCGGGGCTCGTCAGGCGCAGCGCACGGAACACGTCGGTCGGGTAGACCGTCTTGCCGGCTGCGCGCTCGTCGTCGACGAAGCGGCACAGCGGCGCGTACGCGTCGCTGTCGGTGAACGGTTTCAGCACGTCGCGCCAGACGGTCGGCAGCGCGTCGAATTGCGCGGCGAGATGCGGCACGTCGGCGGCAGCGGGCCGTGGCGGTACTGCGGCGGCTGGGGCCACCGGTTCAGCCGCTTTCTTCGCGGGTTTGCGTCCGGCCGCGGGCGCTTCGGGGGCCGGGGACGGCGTATCGGCCGGTGCCGTTTCCGGCACGGGATCGTCGAACAGCGACGCCTGTTGCGGCGCGCGGGAAGTCTTGCGGGTTGCCATGCGTGATGCGTGTTTATTGCGCGCGCAGCCGATAGCCGCGCTGCGCCTTGCTGATGTTTTCGGGAACGAGGCCCGGCAGCGCTTGCTGCAGTTCGGCGGCGAGCGTCGCGAGCGCCGCTTCCGGGCCGTCGATCAGTTCGAGTTCGATTTCGCTGATCGGTTCGCGGCGCGTTTCGTGTTCCGCCTGGACGACGATCTCGCCGAGGTCCACCGCGGCTTCGACGGTTGCGCCGCCGATTGCGATGCGCCACAGCGTACGCGAAAAATCCGTGCGGAACAGCGCAGATAGCGCGCCGGCCGCATCTTTCAGCGCGGCGGCGGCTTCCGGCACGTCGCAGGCCGCGACGAGCGCGTCGATTTCGAGCGCGTCGCCGGCGACCGGCAGTTCCCATTCATGGCGGCGATGCAGGCCGCCTTCCGCGCTGCCGACCGTCTTGAACGTCTGCAGCCAGCCGTGCGGCGCGCGCCGCACGCGCACTGCGCTCTTCGAGCGTGCCAGCGCCAGATCGGGCGTGTCGTAATAGACGTTCGCGAGCGTGATGTCGTGACCGGGTTCGCCGGTCAGTGTCTCGAAGAAGTGTCGCGCGGCGTCGGCCTGGCCGGCCGGCAGCGTGAGCTTGATTTCCTTTTCGATCGCCATCAGAAGAACATCCGCGCGAGTTCCTCGCCCGGCTGCTCGGCGCGCATGAACGCTTCGCCGACGAGGAACGCGTTCACGTTCGCCGCACGCATCGTGTCGACGTCGGTGCGCGACAGGATGCCCGATTCGGTCACGACGATGCGGTCCGCCGGAATCATGTCGAGCATGTCGAGCGTGGTCTGGATCGACGTCTCGAACGTGCGCAGGTTGCGGTTGTTGATGCCGAGCAGCGGCGTCTTCAGCGTCAGCGCCTGTTCCATCTCGTTGCGGTCGTGCACTTCGACCAGCACCGCGAGGCCGAGCGAGTGCGCGTAGGCCTCGAGATCCTGCATCAGCGGCGTGTCGAGCGCGGCGGCGATCAGCAGGATCGCGTCGGCGCCCATCGCGCGTGCTTCGAGGATCTGGTACGCGTCGACGATGAAGTCCTTGCGCAGCACCGGCAGCGTGCAGGCCGCGCGCGCCTCTTCGAGGTAGCGGACGCTGCCCTGGAAGAACTGTTCGTCGGTCAGCACCGACAGGCACGCGGCGCCGTGCGCCGCATACGAGCGCGCGATGTCGGCCGGCACGAAATGCTCGCGCAGCACGCCCTTCGACGGGCTGGCCTTCTTGATTTCGGCGATCACGGCGGCGTCGCCGGCCGCGTGCTTCGCACGCAGCGCGCCGACGAAGTCGCGCAGGTCGCGCGCCGATGCGTCCAGCTTCAGCGCCTCGAGCGGCGTGCTGCGCATGGCCGCCGCGACTTCTTCGCGCTTGACGGCGATGATTCGGTCGAGAATGTCGCTCATGTGGGTTCCTGCTTGATTCGTAAGGGGAGTCAGCGCTTGAATTGCTGCGTGAAGCGCACGAGTTCGTCGACCTTCGCGCGCGCCTTGCCGCTCGCGATCGCTTCGCGGGCGAGCTGGATGCCGTCCGCGATCGACTCGGCGACGTTCGCCGCATAGAGCGCGGTGCCCGCGTTCAGCGTGACGATTTCGCGTGCGACGCCCGGCTGGTTGTCCAGCGCGCCGAGCAGCATCGTGCGCGATTCGTCGGCATTTTCGACCTTCAGCGTGCGGTTCGACACCATCTGCAGGCCGAAGTCTTCCGGATGGATCTCGTATTCGTGCACCTTGCCGTCGCGCAACTCGCCGACGAGCGTCGCGGCGCCGAGCGACACCTCGTCCATGCCGTCCTTGCCGTACACGACGAGCACGTGCTGAGCGCCGAGGCGCTGCATCACGCGCACCTGGATGCCGACGAGGTCGGGGTGGAACACGCCCATCAGCTGGTTCGGCGCGCCGGCCGGATTGGTCAGCGGGCCGAGGATGTTGAAGATCGTGCGCACGCCGAGCTCGCGGCGCACGGCCGCGATGTTCTTCATCGCCGGGTGATGGTTCGGCGCGAACATGAAGCCCATGCCGGTTTCGGCGATCGACGCGGCGACCTGCTCCGACTGCAGGTCGATGTTCACGCCGAGCGCCTCGAGCACGTCGGCGCTGCCGGATTTGCTCGACACGCCGCGATTGCCGTGTTTCGCGACCTTCGCGCCGGCCGCGGCCGTGACGAACATGGACGCGGTCGAGATGTTGAACGTGTGCGAGCCGTCGCCGCCGGTGCCGACGATATCGACGAAGTTCGAGTTGTCCTGCACCTCGACGTGGTGCGCGAATTCGCGCATCACGGTCGCGGCGGCGGCGATCTCGCCGATCGTCTCCTTCTTCACGCGCAGCCCGGTGATGATCGCGGCCGCCATCACGGGCGACAGGTCGCCGCGCATGATGAGCCGCATCAGGTGCAGCATTTCGTCGTGGAAGATCTCGCGGTGTTCGATCGTGCGCTGCAGCGCTTCCTGCGGGGTAATCGTCATCGTGAGGCTCCCGTCAGGCGGCTTGCGCGGCCGCGGCGCGGGCCAGCTTCAGGAAATTCTCGAGCAGCGCATGGCCGTGCTCGGACAGGATCGATTCCGGGTGGAACTGCACGCCCTCGATCGGCAGCGTCTTGTGGCGCACGCCCATGATTTCGCCGTCGTCGGTCCAGGCGGACACCTCGAGGCAGTCGGGCAGCGATTCGCGCTCGATCGCGAGCGAGTGGTAGCGCGTGACGTCGAAATGCTTCGGCAGGTCGGCGAACACGCCGAGGCAGTCGGTTTCGATCCGGCTCACCTTGCCGTGCATGATGGTCGTCGCGCGCACGACGCGGCCGCCGAACGCTTCGCCGATCGCCTGATGGCCGAGGCAGACGCCGAGGATCGGCTTCTTGCCCGAAAACTCACGCAGCACGTCGAGCGTAATGCCTGCGTGTTGCGGATTGCTCGGGCCCGGCGACAGGCAGATCGCGTCGGGATTCAGGCGCGCGATCTCGTCGAGCGTGATTTCGTCGTTGCGGTAGGTACGCACGTCCTCGCCGAGTTCGCCGAAGTACTGGACCAGGTTGTAGGTAAACGAGTCGTAGTTGTCGATCATGAGCAGCATGGTCAGTCTCCGGTCAGAAGTCGCTATCGAGGCCGTCCTGGACCTGTTCGGCCGCACGCAGCACCGCACGCGCCTTGTTCTCGGTCTCTTGCCATTCGGATTCGGGCACCGAATCCGCGACGACGCCGGCCGCCGCTTGCACATACAGGTTGCCGTTGTGGATCAGGCCCGTGCGGATCGCGATCGCGAGATCCATCTCGCCCGAGAACGACAGGTAGCCGACCGCGCCGCCGTACAGCCCGCGCTTGACCGGTTCGAGCTCGTCGATCAGCTCCATCGCGCGCACCTTCGGCGCGCCGGACAGCGTGCCGGCCGGGAACGTCGCGCGCAGCACGTCGTAGTTCGTCATGCCGGGCTTCAGCTTGCCTTCGACCGAGCTGACGATGTGCTGCACGTGCGAGTACTTCTCGATCACCATCTTGTCGGTCACCTGCACCGAGCCGATTTCCGCGATGCGGCCGACGTCGTTGCGCGCGAGGTCGATCAGCATCACGTGCTCGGCGATTTCCTTCGGATCGTTGAGCAGCTCGGTCGCGAGCTCCGCATCGCGCTCGGGCGTGTTGCCGCGCGGGCGCGTGCCGGCGAGCGGACGGATCGTCACGATCTGGTCTTCGCCGCGCTTTTCCTGGCGCACCAGGATTTCCGGCGACGCGCCGACCACGTGGAAATCGCCGAAGTTGTAGTAGTACATGTACGGCGACGGGTTCAGCGAACGCAGCGCGCGATACAGCGACAGCGGATTGTCGCGATACGGCTTCGTCAGCCGCTGGCCGACCTGGATCTGCATCAGTTCGCCGGCCGCGATGTATTCCTTCGCCTGGCGTACGGCGGCCAGATAGTCGTCCTTCTTGAACTCGCGGAACGTCTCGGTGCGCACGCTCGCCGACGTGACGGGCGGCTGCACGGTCGTGCGCAGGCGCTGCTTCAGCTCACGCAGGCGGTGTTTCGCCTTCGCATACGCTTCGGGCTGGCCCGGGTCCGCGTAGATGATCAGGTACAGCTTGCCGGCGAGGTTGTCGATGACCGCGACTTCCTCGGTCAGCAGCAGCTGGATGTCGGGCAGGCCGAGATCGTCGCGCGGCGCGGTGTTCGCGAGCTTCTTCTCGATATAGCGCACCGCGTCGTAGCCGAAGTAGCCGGCGAGACCGCCGCAGAAGCGCGGCAGGCCCGGGCGCTGCGCGACCTTGAAGCGCCCCTGGAACGATTCGATGAACTGGAACGGGTCGCCGTCGTGCGTCTCGACGACCTGGCCGTCTCGCACGACTTCCGACACGCCGTTGCGGGTGCGCACGAGCGTACGGGCAGGCAGGCCGATGAACGAGTAGCGGCCGAAGCGTTCGCCGCCGACAACCGATTCGAGCAGGAACGAATTGGCGCCCGCGCGTTCGGGCTGGGCCAGCTTCAGGTAGAGGGACAGCGGCGTTTCGAGATCGGCGAGGGCTTCCGCGATCAGCGGGATGCGGTTGTAGCCTTCGTTCGCGAGCGATTGGAATTCGAGTTCGGTCATGTTCCGGTCCTGTTCGGGACGAGCGGCGCGTGCGCCAGGGATCACGTGACGCTGCGCGGGTTGCCGTCGGCGAAAGGGCGGTCGATCGAGAAGTGCCTGTTGCCGGCCGGCACTCCGGGCGTGAACGTCGCGAGCCTGCGGCCGATCCTGAACGCAAGCGTTCGGGCGCGGTGGAACTCGAGGTGGTGCGACGGTCGGCGCGCGGATGCGCAGCGAGATAAAAAACGGCGCTGAAGACGTGCTTCAGCGTACCTCATCGAAGAGGTTAGCGCGACCAGCGACGCCAGGGCCAGGCTCCCCGGTCGATGCTGCTCAGACTCCGTTTTTTATTCAGAAACATGCAGATGGAAGAAATAATCAGAGGGTTGGCCGGCCGGCGTTGTGCGTGGAAATGGCGCGAGCCGCGACCAGCAACGAATCGACTATACCATCCGAATTTATCGTTTGTATAGCTTTGCCGTGGTTGTAGCCATACGGCACCGTCAGCGTCGCCATCCCGGCCGCGCGGCCTGCCAGCGCATCGTTTTCCGAGTCGCCGATCGCGACCGCCACGTCCGGTGCGACGCCGAGCGCATCGCAGGCCGTCAGCATCGGCAGCGGATCGGGCTTCTTGCGCGCGACGCTGTCGCCGCCCAGCACGACGCCGAAGCAGCCGGCCAGCCCGTATTGCTCAAGCAGTTCCACCGCGAAGCGGTGCGGCTTGTTCGTCACGCACGCGAGCCGGATGCCGGCCTCGCGCAGCGCGTCGAGCCCGGCTGCCACGTCCGGATAGAGGCGCGTGTGGCGGCCGTTGATCTTCGCGTATTCGGTCTGGTAGATCGCCAGCGCGTCGTCGAAGCGCGCATGCGCTTCGTCGGCCGGGAAGCGCGGCTTCAGCACGCTCTGGATCAGGTGCTCGGAGCCCTTGCCGACGTAGCCGATCACCTCGTCGCGCGACGTGGCCGGCACGCCGAGCTGCGCGAGCATTCCGTTCAGGCCGGCCGTGAAATCGTCGGCCGTGTCGACCATCGTGCCGTCGAGGTCGATCAGCGCCGCGTCGATGCGCGGTGCGGCGAAGCGGATCGGGGCGGCCCCGGCCGGCGCGTGGCCGGCGAACGACGATTCGGCCACGGCGTCAGCTCCGCTCGACGGTGGCGAGCGCGGCGCGCATCTCGTCGATCACCTTGCGATAGTCGGGCTTGCCGAAGATCGCCGAACCTGCGACGAACGTGTCGGCGCCGGCCGCCGCGATTTCCGCGATGTTGTCGGTCTTCACGCCGCCGTCGACTTCGAGCAGGATCTCGCGGCCCGTGCGCTCGGTGTACGCGTCGATGCGTGCACGTGCTTCGCGCAGCTTGTTCAGCGTCTCCGGAATGAACGACTGGCCGCCGAAGCCCGGGTTGACCGACATCAGCAGCACGAAGTCGAGGCGATCCATCACGTGGTCGAGATAGTTCAGCGGCGTGGCCGGGTTGAACACGAGGCCGGCCTTGCAGCCGTGGTCGCGGATCAGCGACAGCGTGCGGTCGATGTGATCCGAGCCTTCCGGGTGGAAGCTGATCAGGTTCGCACCGGCCTTCGCAAAATCGGGCACGATCCGGTCGACCGGGCGCACCATCAGGTGCA
This sequence comes from Burkholderia cepacia complex sp. TUM26381, assembly GCF_057439935.1. Taxonomy (NCBI): domain Bacteria; kingdom Pseudomonadati; phylum Pseudomonadota; class Betaproteobacteria; order Burkholderiales; family Burkholderiaceae; genus Burkholderia; species Burkholderia cepacia complex sp. TUM26381. The sequence continues at coordinate 498,570 of NZ_CM172006.1, forward strand.
CGTCGATCGGCACCTGCACGTGCGGGCGGATCGCCTCGCAGACGAGCGGGCCGATCGTCAGGTTCGGCACATAATGGTTGTCCATCACGTCGAAGTGGATCCAGTCGGCGCCGGCGGCGACCACGTTGCGGACTTCTTCGCCGAGCCGTGCGAAATCGGCCGACAGGATGCTGGGAGCGATGCGGAATTGAGTCATGACAGGGGACCGGGGACGGTGCGGCGCAAAACCGCCATTCTACCGTCCGGCGACCCGGTGCGCGGCGGCAGGCCGTGCGGTTGCGGCCCGATTGCGCATAGAATGCCGAACCAATGCGGCGCGCCCGCGGCCCGGCCGCTCGAGTCGGCGCGCGCGGTTACCTACAGCGGAAACACCATGAGTCAGTATCAGTTCACCGTTTCGGTGAAAACCAGCTACTTGCCGGAACAATCCGACCCCGATCACCGTCAATACGCATTCGCGTACACGCTGACCATCCGCAACACGGGGCAGGTCGCGGCGCAGTTGATCGCACGTCACTGGATCATCACGGACAGCGAAAGCCATGTGCAGGAAGTGAAGGGGCTCGGCGTCGTCGGGCACCAGCCGCTGCTGCAGCCGGGCGAGCACTTCGAATACACGAGCTGGGCCGTGATCGCGACGCCGGTCGGCACGATGCGGGGCGCCTACTTCTGCGTGGCGGAGGACGGCGAGCGTTTCGAGGCGCCGGTCGACGAGTTCGCACTGCACATGCCGCGCACGCTGCATTGAGCGTGCGAAGCGCGTCAGCGCGGCTGGCGGTCGTTGTTGCTGCGGGCGTGCTTCTTTCTGCCCGACGACGTCCACACGACGATGAAGATCAGCAGGGCGAGCGCTACGAAGGCTTCGAGCGCGAAGATGAGCATCGGATATTGGTCGAGAAAATCTGACATGGCGGTTTCCATCAAGAACGGACATTGTATGTGGTTTGGGCCCCGGTTGGCCGGGTGGGTGGCGGCGGCTGCTGCGGCGGCGCTGCTTGCCGCGTGCGGCAGCGCACCGACGCGGACGTCGTCGCTGAAGCCGCCGACCGGCGCGGCGATCGTGCCGGGGCAGATCGCCGCGAAGCGGCTCACGCCGGTCGCGTGGCAGCAGGTGCCGGGCTGGCAGGACGATGCGCTGATCGGTGCGACAGCCGCGTTGCGGCAGAACTGCGTGCGGCTCTCGCGCCAGCCGGCCTGGGCGCGCGCCTGCGCGGCTGCCGACCGGCTCGACGAGCTCGACGTCAGCAGCGCCCGCGCATTCTTCGAAACGTATTTCACGCCGTTCCAGCTCGCGAATACCGACGGGACGCTCGACGGGCTCGTGACCGGCTATTACGAGCCGCTGCTGCATGGTTCGCGCGTGCGCCGCGGCCCGTATCAGTACGCGCTCTATCGCTGGCCTTCCGGCTATCGCGCGGGCGCCGCGCTGCCGGTACGCGCGCAGCTCGAGCGCGCGGGCATTCTGAACGGCAACGAACTCGTGTGGGTCGACGACCCGATCGAGGCGTTCTTCCTGCAGGTGCAGGGCTCGGGGCGCGTGCTGCTCGACGACGGTTCGGTGATGCGGGTCGGCTTCGGCGGCACCAACAACCAGCCGTACCGTTCGATCGGCAAGTGGCTGCTCGATCGCGGCGAGCTGACGCCCGCCCAGGCGACGATGCAGGGCATCAAGGCGTGGGCGAAGGCGAACCCGACCCGTGTCGACGCGTTGCTCGACACGAATCCGCGGTTCGTGTTCTTCCGCGACATGCCGACCAAGGAAGATGCGCCGCATGGCGGCGCGGACGGTCCGATCGGCGCGCTTGGCGTGCCGCTGACGCCGGAGCGTTCGATCGCGGTCGATCCGTCGTCGATTCCGCTTGGTACGCCCGTGTTCCTGCAGACCACGCGTCCGCTGACGAATACGCCGATGAACCGGCTCGTCTTTGCGCAGGATACGGGTTCGGCGATCAAGGGCGGCGTGCGGGCCGACTATTTCTGGGGGCTCGGCGACGACGCGGGCGACCAGGCCGGCCGGATGAAGCAGGTCGGCCGGATGTGGCTGCTGTTCCCGAATTCGTGATGCACGGCGGCTGTGTTGGCCGCCCGCGTGCCGCAGCGCAGGTGGTCGAAGTGCAGTAACTGACGTGATGCGACGGGGCCATGCCCGAAACGAAACAGCCCGACCGGTTTTGGCCGATCGGGCTGTTTTCATTGGGTGCGGCGGATTGGCCGGCTTCGCGCGGGCGATGCCGGGCGTCAGCCCTTGCGCTTGTCGACGACGCGGCGCGCCTTGCCGACCGAGCGCTCGATCCCGTTGACGGGCAGCACGTCGATCACGGCCGTCACGCCGATCAGCGACTTGATGTCGTACGCGAGCGCCTGTTTTGCCGCATGGATCGCCGCGGTATCGGGCGCGGTCTCGGGGCAAGGCTCGACGTTGAGCGTCAGCACGTCGAGCGGGCCTTCCTTCGTCAGCACGATCTGATAGTGCGGCGCGAGCGCACGCTGCTTGAGCAACTGCTCCTCGATTTGCGTCGGGAACACATTGACGCCGCGCACGATCATCATGTCGTCCGAACGGCCGGTGATCTTTTCCATCCGGCGCATCGTGCGGGCGGTGCCCGGCAACAGGCGCGTGAGGTCGCGGGTGCGGTAGCGGACGATCGGGAGCGCTTCCTTCGTCAGCGACGTGAACACGAGCTCGCCAAGTTCGCCGTCCGGCAGCACTTCGCCGGTTTCAGGATCGATGATTTCCGGATAGAAGTGGTCTTCCCAGATGGTCGGGCCGTCCTTGGTCTCGACGCATTCGGACGCGACGCCGGGGCCCATCACTTCGGACAGCCCGTAGATGTCGACGGCATCGATGCCCATGCGCTGTTCGATCGCGACGCGCATGTCGTTGGTCCACGGCTCCGCACCGAAGATGCCGATGCGCAGCGAACTCTGCACCGGGTCGAGGCCCTGACGTTCGATTTCATCGGCGATCGACAGCATGTAGCTCGGCGTGACCATGATGATGTCGGGCCGGAAATCCTGGATCAGTTGCACCTGCTTTTCGGTCTGGCCGCCGCCGAACGGGATCACGGTCAGCCCCGCGCGTTCGGCGCCGTAGTGCGCGCCGAGCCCGCCGGTGAACAGGCCATAGCCGTAGCTGATGTGCACCTTGTCGCCGCGGCGCGCACCGGCGGCGCGGACCGAGCGCGCGACCAGATTCGCCCACGTGTCGATGTCGCCGGCCGTATAGCCGACGACTGTCGGCTTGCCGGTCGTGCCCGATGACGCGTGGATGCGCGAGATCTGGTCCTGCGGCACCGCGAACATCCCGAACGGGTAGCTGTCGCGCAGGTCGCCTTTCGTCGTGAACGGGAAGCGCGACAGGTCGGCGAGCGTCTTCAGGTCGTCCGGATGCACGCCCGCGTCGTCGAACTTTCGGCGATAAACGGGCGAATGGTCATACGCATGCCGGAGCGACCACTTGAGGCGCTCGAGCTGCAGCGCGGTCAGCTCGTCGCGTGAGGCGGTCTCGATCGGCTCGAGCGGTAGCGGGGTAGTCATGCCTGTCTCCAGTGTTTGTTATGTGCGAGCAGTCGACGTCAGCGGTCTTCCGGGATGACCGTGCCCTTGATCTGGGCGGATTTGCCGCGAAACATCGCGACCGTTTCGCCCGTCTGATTCGTGACGCGGATGTCGTAGATGCCGTGGCGGCCGGCGCGCGCCTGTTCGATCGCCTCGGCCGTCAACTCGTCACCGCCGTGCACCGGGCGCAGGAATTCGATCGAGCAGCCGGCTGCGACCGTATTCAGGTTGTACGAATTGCATGCGAATGCGAACGTCGAATCGGCGAGCGTGAAGATGATCCCGCCGTGGCAGGTCTGGTGTCCGTTCAGGAATTCGGGGCGCACGCGCATCTGCAAGCGGGCGTAGCCGGCGCGGACTTCGGCGATTTCCATGCCGAACGCGCGACTGCAGGCGTCGGCGTCGTACATGGCCTGCGCCGTGGCGCGGGCCAGCGAATCGGGATCGAGCGTGGCGGTGGCGTTCGTCATGTCAACGCCCCTCGAAGCGCGGCGCGCGCTTCTCGATGAATGCCCGCACGCCTTCCGCGTAGTCGTGCGACTGGCCGAGCTTGCGCTGAAGGTCGCGTTCCTGGTCGAGTTGCTGGTCGAGCGTGTTCGTGACGCTGTCGCGCATCGATTGCTTGATCGACGCGATCGCGAGCGTCGGCTGCTGCGCGAGCTGGGTAGCGAGCTGACGGACCGTCGCGACGAGCGCGTCGTCGTCGACCGCGCGCCAAATCAGGCCCCATTGCTCGGCCTGTTCGGCACCGAGCTTGTCGCCGGTCAGCGCGAGCCCCAGCGCGCGTGCCATGCCGACGCGTTGCGGCAGGAACCACGTGCCGCCTGAATCCGGTACGAGCCCGATCTTGACGAAGGCCTGGATGAAACTGCTCGAGCGGGCGGCGAACACGAGATCGCAGGCGAGTGCGAGATTCGCGCCGGCGCCGGCCGCCGTGCCGTTGACGGCGGCGATCACCGGAATGGGCAGACGCTGCAGGCGGCGGATCAGTGGATTGAAGTGCTCGTCGATCAGCGTGCCGAGGTCGGTGGACGCGCCTGGCGTGAAGTCGAGATCGGCCAGGTCCTGGCCTGCGCAGAAGCCGCGCCCCGCACCCGTCAGAATCAGCGCGCGTGCGCCGGCTGCTTCGACTTCATCGAGCGCCGACTGCAGTTCGCGATGCATCGCCCGCGTGAAGCTGTTCAGCTTGTCGGGGCGGTTGAGGGTGATCGTGGCCACGCGCGCGGCCTGATCGATATCCAGCTGAATCGCCTGATAGGACATGCAGTGTCTCCTTCATGACTTCGTTATAGGCGCGCGGCGCGTCGGTTACACACGTTCGATCGCGATCGCGATGCCCTGGCCGACGCCGATGCACATCGTACAGAGCGCAAAGCGGCCGCCCGTACGCTCGAGTTGATGAAGCGCCGTGGTCACGAGCCGTGCGCCCGATGCGCCTAGCGGGTGACCCAGGGCAATGGCGCCGCCGTTCGGATTCACGCGCGGGTCGTCGTCGGCGACGCCCAGCATGCGCAGCACGGCGAGGCCCTGCGACGCGAATGCCTCGTTCAGCTCGATCACGTCGAACTGGTCGATGGTCATGCCGAGCTGGCGCAGCAGTTTCTGTGTGGCCGGCGCGGGGCCGATGCCCATCACGCGCGGCTCGACGCCGGCGGTTGCCATGCCGACGACACGCGCGCGACGGCGCAGGCCATACTGGTCGGCGGCCTGCGCATTGGCGAGCAGCAGCGCGCACGCGCCGTCGTTGACGCCCGATGCATTGCCGGCCGTGACCGAGCCGTCCGGTCGCACGACGCCCTTCAGCTTCGCGAGTGCTTCGAGCGACGTCTCGCGCGGGTGTTCGTCGCGCGACACGACGATGGCGTCGCCTTTCTTCTGCGGAATCGTGACCGCGACGATTTCGTCGGCCAGCGTGCCGTCCTGCTGTGCCCGCGCGGCATTCTGCTGGCTGCGCAGTGCGAACAGGTCCTGGTCGGCACGGCTGATGTTGTGGTCGACCGCGACGTTCTCGGCCGTTTCCGGCATCGAGTCGACGCCGTACAGCTGTTTCATCAGCGGATTGACGAAGCGCCATCCGATCGTCGTATCGAAGATGTCGGCCTGGCGTGCGAATGCGCTCGCGGCCTTGCCCATCACGAACGGCGCGCGCGTCATGCTCTCGACGCCACCCGCGATCATCAGGCGCGCTTCACCCGCCTTGATCGCGCGCGCGGCCGTGCCGACCGCGTCCATCCCGGAGCCGCACAGCCGGTTCAGCGTCGTGCCCGGCACGTCGGTCGGCAGGCCCGCGAGCAGCGCCGACATGCGCGCGACGTTACGGTTGTCCTCGCCGGCCTGGTTCGCGCAGCCGTAGATCACGTCGTCGATCGCCGCCCAGTCGACGTTCCGGTTGCGCTCGATCAGCGCCTTGAGCGGCACCGCGCCGAGGTCGTCGGCGCGGACGTCTTTCAGGGCGCCGCCGTAGCGGCCGATGGGGGTGCGAATCGCGTCGCAGATGTAGGCGTCTGTCATGGGCGTATCGATGAGCAACGAACCCGCCGGGTGGCGGATTCGTTCATGGTAGAGAACGTGGCGGCGTTTGCACGTCGGCCATTCGGGTTATGCCGTCTGGCCAGCTTCCGCAGGGACTGCCTTCGGGGCAACATGGACGCGGCTTTGCACCACACGGAACCGGTTGGCGACGAACGCCGGGTCGGCTAGCGCCGCGTTGGCCGCCGGGTTTGCACCGGTGCCGTGGAAATCGGAGAACGCGGCCGACTGGTTGACGAATACGCCGCCCGTCAGGTTGATCGACAGCGCGACACCGCCGCGCACCGCTGCGTCGTGTGCAGCGTCGACGATTGCGTCGTCGGTGCTGTAGACGGAGAGGGTCAGCGCGCCATGTTCTGCCGCGACTTCACCGGCGAGATCGAGCGACTGCGCTGTCGAATCGGTCGCGATCACGAACGAGATCGGGCCGAACCACTCCTGCGTGAATTTCGCGCGGTCGGCCACGTCGAGTTGCAGCACGAGCGGTGTGCGCACGCGGGCATCGGGGAAGGCCGGGTGCTGGAGCGTCAGGCTGTCGGTGAGCACGCGACCAAGCTTGCGCGCGTCGTCGATGCGCGCGGACACGCCTTCGTTCTGGATCGCGCCGATCAGCTCGACCGAGCGTGCCGGGTCGCCGGTAAGCTTTTGCACGGCAACCGCGATGGCTTGTGCGACTTCGTCGAAGCTCGCATGGCCGTCAGCCGTGCGGATGCCGTCGCGGGGCACGTAGATGTTTTGCGGGGCCGTACACATCTGGCCGGAGTACAGCGCCAACGAGAACGCGATGTTCTTGGCGGCGGCCTTCAGGTCGTCGGTCGAGTCGATCACGATCTGGTTGACGCCTGCCTTCTCGGTGTAGACCTGTGCCTGATGGGCATGGCGTTCGAGCCACGTGCCGTTCTGCGTGCTGCCGGTGAAGTCGATCAGCTTGATCTCGGGGCGCAGCGCGAGATCCTGGACGAGGGCGCCGTCGTTGGGTTCGGTCGCGAGGAGCGTGACGACGTTCGGGTCGAATCCGGCTTCGCGCAGCACGTCGCGGGCGATCCGGACCGTGATGGCGAGCGGCAGGATCGCGCCCGGATGCGGTTTGACGATCACGGTATTACCGGTTGCCAGGTCGGCGAACAGGCCCGGGTAGCCGTTCCAGGTCGGGAACGTGCAGCAGCCGAGCACGAGGCCGGTGCCGCGCGGCACGATCGTATAGCGCTTGTGCATCGCGAGCGGCGGGTTCTTGCCTTGCGGTTTTTCCCAGTGCGCATCGGCCGGGATGCGGCGCAGTTCGTCCCATGCATAGGCGACCGCCTCGAGCGCGCGGTCCTGCGCGTGCGGGCCGCCGGCCTGGAACGCCATCATGAAGGCCTGCCCGGTGGTGTGCATCACGCTGTAGGCGATTTCGAAGCTCGCACGATTCAGGCGCGCGAGGATTTCGAGGCTGACACCGACCCAGGCGCTCGGGCCGGCTTCGCGCCACGTGCGTTGCGCGGCCGCTGCGGCAGCGATCAGCGCGTCGGGCGCCGACTTCGGATACTGGATGCCCAGGGCGATGCCATACGGCGAGCGCTCTGCGCCGATCGTTTCACCGGACGCCGGCTGGTCGAGCACGAAGGTCTTGTCGAGGTGCGACTTGAACGCGGCTTCGCCGTCTGCGCTTGCGCTTTCCCCGTACACTTTGGGACTCGGCATTTCGGCGAACGGGCTCCAGTACCCGCGGCTCTCGATGGCGGCGAGTGCGTGCTTCAGCGTGTCTTCGTGCTTCGTGAACAGTGCATGGGTCATGGCGGCAGCCTGATGAACGTTGAGAGGGATCGGATCGATTAATTAACCGACCGGTTGGTCGGAGAATGGTAGCATCAAACTATTCGCATGTGCGAGGCGTTTCTCATTTCATTGATCGAGGAGAAATAGATGGCTTACGAGAACATCCTGGTGGAGACCCGGGGGCGTGTCGGTCTGGTGACGCTGAACCGTCCGAAGGCGCTGAATGCGCTGAACGATGCGCTGATGGACGAGTTGGGTGCTGCGCTGAAGGCGTTCGATGCGGATGACGGCATCGGCGCGATCGTCGTGACCGGGAGCGAGAAGGCGTTCGCTGCGGGCGCGGATATCGGCATGATGGCGACCTACTCCTATATGGATGTTTACCGGGGCGACTACATCACGCGCAACTGGGAGACGGTTCGCGAGATCCGCAAGCCGATCATTGCTGCGGTATCGGGCTTTGCCCTGGGTGGCGGCTGCGAACTCGCGATGATGTGCGACATCATCTTCGCGGCGGACACGGCCAAGTTCGGCCAACCGGAAATCAAGCTGGGCGTCATGCCGGGCGCAGGCGGTACGCAACGTCTGCCGCGTGCGGTGTCGAAGGCGAAGGCGATGGACATGTGCCTGACCGCGCGCTTCATGGACGCCGCCGAGGCCGAGCGTGCAGGACTCGTGTCGCGGGTGCTGCCGGCCGACAAACTGCTCGACGAGGCGATTGCCGCTGCGACGACGATCGCCGAGTTTTCGCTGCCGGCGGTCATGATGGTCAAGGAGTCGGTGAACCGGGCGTACGAGACGACGCTGGCCGAGGGCGTTCACTTCGAGCGCCGGCTGTTCCATTCGCTGTTCGCGACCGAAGACCAGAAGGAAGGGATGGCGGCATTCGTCGAGAAGCGGAAGCCGGAGTTCAAGCACCGTTGATTGTGCAGTGTGGCGGTAGGCGCCTGGCGATTGGTTGGCGGCGGATGCCAGCATGATCGCCGGGCCCGTCGAGCCCCAAGCCCCCGTGCGCGTGAGCGCACGGGGGCTTTTTCAAATTTCTTCACAAAGGGGCTTGCGTAGATCGGGGCAGATGCTTAGAATCACGCCTCTTTCGCGCTAACGGAAACGCAGCGCGGGAGGAAGGGAAGCGGTGCTGTTGAGGTCCGGTGGTAGCGGCCTCGGCGGTACAGGAAGTTGAGCCCCGCAGTCGCAACGATGTAGATGTAAAAAGTTGTTGACGAGCTGCGAAACACGGTTCATAATCTCGCTTCTCTGCTGCTGAAAACGCAGCGCTGCTGAGAAACACGAAGTTCCTCGCAGAAATGCTCTTTAAAAATTAACAGCCGATAAGTGTGGGCGCTTGATGGAAGCGAGCTGATCTTCGGATCAGATAGCGAAAGTATCAAGAGTCTCACACTAAAGTAAGTCAGGTTTATGAAGCAATTCATATTCCTGTCAGCTTTGAGTGAGCGACCGGTTCTTAACTGAACCGAAAACAGTAACAGGTTTAAACTGAAGAGTTTGATCCTGGCTCAGATTGAACGCTGGCGGCATGCCTTACACATGCAAGTCGAACGGCAGCACGGGTGCTTGCACCTGGTGGCGAGTGGCGAACGGGTGAGTAATACATCGGAACATGTCCTGTAGTGGGGGATAGCCCGGCGAAAGCCGGATTAATACCGCATACGATCTACGGATGAAAGCGGGGGACCTTCGGGCCTCGCGCTATAGGGTTGGCCGATGGCTGATTAGCTAGTTGGTGGGGTAAAGGCCTACCAAGGCGACGATCAGTAGCTGGTCTGAGAGGACGACCAGCCACACTGGGACTGAGACACGGCCCAGACTCCTACGGGAGGCAGCAGTGGGGAATTTTGGACAATGGGCGAAAGCCTGATCCAGCAATGCCGCGTGTGTGAAGAAGGCCTTCGGGTTGTAAAGCACTTTTGTCCGGAAAGAAATCCTTGGCCCTAATACGGTCGGGGGATGACGGTACCGGAAGAATAAGCACCGGCTAACTACGTGCCAGCAGCCGCGGTAATACGTAGGGTGCGAGCGTTAATCGGAATTACTGGGCGTAAAGCGTGCGCAGGCGGTTTGCTAAGACCGATGTGAAATCCCCGGGCTCAACCTGGGAACTGCATTGGTGACTGGCAGGCTAGAGTATGGCAGAGGGGGGTAGAATTCCACGTGTAGCAGTGAAATGCGTAGAGATGTGGAGGAATACCGATGGCGAAGGCAGCCCCCTGGGCCAATACTGACGCTCATGCACGAAAGCGTGGGGAGCAAACAGGATTAGATACCCTGGTAGTCCACGCCCTAAACGATGTCAACTAGTTGTTGGGGATTCATTTCCTTAGTAACGTAGCTAACGCGTGAAGTTGACCGCCTGGGGAGTACGGTCGCAAGATTAAAACTCAAAGGAATTGACGGGGACCCGCACAAGCGGTGGATGATGTGGATTAATTCGATGCAACGCGAAAAACCTTACCTACCCTTGACATGGTCGGAATCCTGCTGAGAGGTGGGAGTGCTCGAAAGAGAACCGGCGCACAGGTGCTGCATGGCTGTCGTCAGCTCGTGTCGTGAGATGTTGGGTTAAGTCCCGCAACGAGCGCAACCCTTGTCCTTAGTTGCTACGCAAGAGCACTCTAAGGAGACTGCCGGTGACAAACCGGAGGAAGGTGGGGATGACGTCAAGTCCTCATGGCCCTTATGGGTAGGGCTTCACACGTCATACAATGGTCGGAACAGAGGGTTGCCAACCCGCGAGGGGGAGCTAATCCCAGAAAACCGATCGTAGTCCGGATTGCACTCTGCAACTCGAGTGCATGAAGCTGGAATCGCTAGTAATCGCGGATCAGCATGCCGCGGTGAATACGTTCCCGGGTCTTGTACACACCGCCCGTCACACCATGGGAGTGGGTTTTACCAGAAGTGGCTAGTCTAACCGCAAGGAGGACGGTCACCACGGTAGGATTCATGACTGGGGTGAAGTCGTAACAAGGTAGCCGTATCGGAAGGTGCGGCTGGATCACCTCCTTTCTAGAGCTTCTCGCAAAGTTGAGCGCTCACGCTTATCGGCTGTAAATTTAAAGACAGACTCAGGGGTCTGTAGCTCAGTCGGTTAGAGCACCGTCTTGATAAGGCGGGGGTCGTTGGTTCGAATCCAACCAGACCCACCATTGTCTGGCGGTAGGTACCTGAGGAAATCTGTACTCATGGGGGCATAGCTCAGCTGGGAGAGCACCTGCTTTGCAAGCAGGGGGTCGTCGGTTCGATCCCGTCTGCCTCCACCAATCCTCAATGCTAAGAGTTTGCTGAAAATTCAGCGAGCGCTTTGCATTGGCGATTGAGCCAGTCAGAGGATATCAATAGATATCGGCTGTCGTTCTTTAACAATCTGGAAGAAGTAAGTAATTTGGATAGCGGAAGCGTCTTGAGATGGACGTGAAAACTATCCGGGTTGTGATTGTATCGATGTATCTCAAGATGATTCGAACTCTATGTTTGACTCAATTGGAATACGGCACAAATGCGAGAACTCAACCTGTAGCGACTGTCGACGAGACAGACTCGTTATAGGGTCAAGCGAACAAGTGCATGTGGTGGATGCCTTGGCGATCACAGGCGATGAAGGACGCGGTAGCCTGCGAAAAGCTACGGGGAGCTGGCAAACGAGCTTTGATCCGTAGATGTCCGAATGGGGAAACCCACTCCTTTTGGAGTATCCATGGCTGAATACATAGGCCATGTGAAGCGAACGCGGTGAACTGAAACATCTAAGTAACCGCAGGAAAAGAAATCAACCGAGATTCCCAAAGTAGTGGCGAGCGAAATGGGATGAGCCTTGCACTCTTTATTTGTATTGTTAGCCGAACGCTCTGGAAAGTGCGGCCATAGCGGGTGATAGCCCCGTAGGCGAAAACAGTATGAAAGAACTAGGTGTGCGACAAGTAGGGCGGGACACGTGAAATCCTGTCTGAAGATGGGGGGACCATCCTCCAAGGCTAAATACTCGTGATCGACCGATAGTGAACCAGTACCGTGAGGGAAAGGCGAAAAGAACCCCGGGAGGGGAGTGAAATAGATCCTGAAACCGCATGCATACAAACAGTCGGAGCCTCGTAAGGGGTGACGGCGTACCTTTTGTATAATGGGTCAGCGACTTACGTTCAGTAGCAAGCTTAACCGTATAGGGCAGGCGTAGCGAAAGCGAGTCCGAATAGGGCGTTCAGTTGCTGGGCGTAGACCCGAAACCAAGTGATCTATCCATGGCCAGGATGAAGGTGCGGTAACACGTACTGGAGGTCCGAACCCACTAACGTTGAAAAGTTAGGGGATGAGCTGTGGATAGGGGTGAAAGGCTAAACAAACTTGGAAATAGCTGGTTCTCTCCGAAAACTATTTAGGTAGTGCCTCGTGTCTCACCTTCGGGGGTAGAGCACTGTCATGGTTGGGGGGTCTATTGCAGATTACCCCGCCATAGCAAACTCCGAATACCGAAGAGTGCAATCACGGGAGACAGACATCGGGTGCTAACGTCCGGTGTCAAGAGGGAAACAACCCAGACCGCCAGCTAAGGTCCCCAAATATAGCTAAGTGGGAAACGAAGTGGGAAGGCTAAAACAGTCAGGAGGTTGGCTTAGAAGCAGCCACCCTTTAAAGAAAGCGTAATAGCTCACTGATCGAGTCGTCCTGCGCGGAAGATGTAACGGGGCTAAGCTATATACCGAAGCTGCGGATGCGTGCTTTGCACGCATGGTAGGAGAGCGTTCCGTAAGCCTGCGAAGGTGCGTTGAAAAGCGTGCTGGAGGTATCGGAAGTGCGAATGCTGACATGAGTAGCGATAAAGGGGGTGAAAGGCCCCCTCGCCGTAAGCCCAAGGTTTCCTACGCAACGTTCATCGGCGTAGGGTGAGTCGGCCCCTAAGGCGAGGCAGAAATGCGTAGCTGATGGGAAGCAGGTCAATATTCCTGCACCATTGTTAGATGCGATGGGGGGACGGATCGCGGAAGGTTGTCCGGGTGTTGGAAGTCCCGGTCGCTGCATTGGAGAAGGCGCTTAGGCAAATCCGGGCGCGGAATTCAAGGGTGTGGCGCGAGCTCCTTAGGGAGCGAAGCAATTGGAAGTGGTTCCAAGAAAAGCCTCTAAGCTTCAGTCTAACGATGACCGTACCGCAAACCGACACAGGTGGGCGAGATGAGTATTCTAAGGCGCTTGAGAGAACTCGGGAGAAGGAACTCGGCAAATTGGTACCGTAACTTCGGGATAAGGTACGCCCTTGTAGCTTGATGCCCCTGCGGGCAGAGGGTGAAGGGGTTGCAATAAACTGGTGGCTGCGACTGTTTAATAAAAACACAGCACTCTGCAAACACGAAAGTGGACGTATAGGGTGTGACGCCTGCCCGGTGCCGGAAGATTAAATGATGGGGTGCAAGCTCTTGATTGAAGTCCCGGTAAACGGCGGCCGTAACTATAACGGTCCTAAGGTAGCGAAATTCCTTGTCGGGTAAGTTCCGACCTGCACGAATGGCGTAACGATGGCCACACTGTCTCCTCCCGAGACTCAGCGAAGTTGAAGTGTTTGTGATGATGCAATCTACCCGCGGCTAGACGGAAAGACCCCATGAACCTTTACTGTAGCTTTGCATTGGACTTTGAACCGATCTGTGTAGGATAGGTGGGAGGCTATGAAACCGGAACGCTAGTTTCGGTGGAGCCGTCCTTGAAATACCACCCTGGTTTGTTTGAGGTTCTAACCTTGGCCCGTGATCCGGGTCGGGGACAGTGCATGGTAGGCAGTTTGACTGGGGCGGTCTCCTCCCAAAGCGTAACGGAGGAGTACGAAGGTACGCTAGGTACGGTCGGAAATCGTGCTGATAGTGCAATGGCATAAGCGTGCTTAACTGCGAGACCGACAAGTCGAGCAGGTGCGAAAGCAGGTCATAGTGATCCGGTGGTTCTGTATGGAAGGGCCATCGCTCAACGGATAAAAGGTACTCTGGGGATAACAGGCTGATACCGCCCAAGAGTTCATATCGACGGCGGTGTTTGGCACCTCGATGTCGGCTCATCTCATCCTGGGGCTGTAGCCGGTCCCAAGGGTATGGCTGTTCGCCATTTAAAGAGGTACGTGAGCTGGGTTTAAAACGTCGTGAGACAGTTTGGTCCCTATCTGCCGTGGGCGTTGGATATTTGAAGGGGGCTGCTCCTAGTACGAGAGGACCGGAGTGGACGAACCTCTGGTGTACCGGTTGTCACGCCAGTGGCATCGCCGGGTAGCTATGTTCGGAAGAGATAACCGCTGAAAGCATCTAAGCGGGAAACTCGCCTTAAGATGAGATATCCCTGGGGACTAGATCCCCTTGAAGGGTCGTTCGAGACCAGGACGTTGATAGGTCAGGTGTGTAAGCGCAGTAATGCGTTCAGCTAACTGATACTAATTGCCCGTAAGGCTTGATCCTATAACAAGTCTGTCTCGACAGCCGTTAGCGCTTCAGCGCTTACGGATGTCGAGCGTCGAGTGCAGCGCACTCGACGTACAGCGGTTGAAGTACCGCATATGTGTGAGATACAACCTCACAACCCAACCAAATTACTGCTTCTTCCAAGATTGGTTGTGCTGCGAAGCAGCGCAACAACCCTCTTTGCCTGATGACCATAGCGAGTCGGTCCCACCCCTTCCCATCCCGAACAGGACCGTGAAACGACTCTACGCCGATGATAGTGCGGATTCCCGTGTGAAAGTAGGTAATCGTCAGGCTCCCTAAGCCAAGAACCCCCGCCCGAAAGGCGGGGGTTTTTGCATTCCAGCGACGGAAATGTGCGATGCCGGACACGCGAAATGCGCCCGGCGCTGCCAACGTCACCTTCCCGCCAATGCTATCAAGCAATAGCGGCGTCGAATTCTCTCCATTGCCGCTATCTTTCGCGATTCAATCGATTATTGATCGCATCTTCGATTAAGACCGCAACTCCTTCCCCGTAGACCACCGGCAAACGCAATCGTGTGACCAGCTTTTCGCTCGCCATGACCCGCTGTTTCCTCCACTGGATCTTCGGTCAGAGAACCGGGAATCGACGCGAAATGAGCGCTTTATTCGGCGCGTCCACGTAAAATTTGCGAACCCCCATCTCTGCATTCAAAACGATGAACGCCGCCATTCAGGTAGCCCGGGCCGTCTGCCCGCATGATTGTCCGGACACGTGCGCAATGCGTGTGACCGTCGAGAACGGCAAGGCGATCAAGGTCACGGGCGATCCCGACCATCCGCCGACGCAAGGCGTGTTGTGCACGAAAGTCAGCCGATATGCGGATCGCGTTCATCATCCCGATCGCCTCACTGTCCCGCTCAAGCGCGTCGGCGCGAAGGGCGAAGGGCGCTTCGTGCCGATCAGCTGGAGCGAGGCACTCGACGAGATCGGACGCCGCCTGGGTGAAATCGCTGCGCGTTCGCCGGAAGCGATCGTGCCGTACAGCTACGCGGGAACGATGGGGCTTGTGCAGGGCGAGGGCATCGCCCAGCGGTTCTTCCACAAGCTCGGCGCATCGCGGCTCGAGCGTGCGATCTGCGCGGCAGCCGGCGCGGCAGGGCTGCGATACACCTATGGCGGCAGCCTCGGCATGCACCTCGAGCACTTCGAGGAAAGCGAGCTGATTCTGATATGGGGCGCGAATCCAATCGCGTCGAGCCTGCACTTCTGGACGCGCGCACAGGAAGCGAAGCGCCGTGGCGCGCGGCTTGTCGCGATCGACCCGTATCGTTCGCTGACCGCAGAGAAGTGCCATCAGCACATTGCACTGAAGCCCGGTACCGATGGCGCATTTGCGCTCGGCATGATGCATGTGCTGATCACCGAAAACCTGCTCGATCACGACTACATCGCGGACCACACGCTTGGTTTTGATGCGCTGAAGGCCCGCGCGATGTCCTATCCGCCGGAACGCGTTGCGCAGATCTGCGGCGTCGACGCGTCGGAGCTGATCGATCTTGCGCGCCGCTATGGGGCGACCCGCAAGGCATCGATCCGTCTCAACTACGGCATGCAGCGCGTTCGCGGCGGCGGTAATGCCGTGCGCGCGATTGCGAGCCTGCCTGCGTTGACGGGGGCGTGGCGGGACCGGGCCGGCGGGGTGTTGCTGTCGTCGTCGGAGTCCGCGCCGGTCAACCAGGCTGCGCTGTTGCGTCCGGATCTGATGCCGGGCTGGCCACACAAGCTGCCGCGCATCATCAACATGAACGCGATCGGTGACGCACTGCTGCATCCGGGTGACGCGACGTTCGGGCCGAAAGTCGAAGCGGTGATCGTGTACAACTCGAATCCGGTCGCGGTCGCGCCGGATTCTTCGAAGGTTGCAGCCGGTTTTGCACGTGACGACCTGTTCACCGTCGTTCTTGAACATTTCAAGACAGATACGGTCGATTTCGCCGACCTTGTGTTGCCGGCGACCACGCAGCTCGAACACCTGGATGTCCATAAATCGTACGGCCATACCTACGTGATGGCGAACCTGCCGTCGATTCCGCCGGTCGGCAAGGCGCGGCCGAATACGGAGATCTTCCGTGGCATCGCGCGCAGCATGGGGCTCGACGAGCCCGCGCTGTATCACAGCGACGAAGAGGTCGCGCGTGCGGCGCTTCGCTGGGACGATCCGGCGCTCGATAGCGACTGGGACACGTTGAAGCGGGAAGGTTGGCTGAAGCTCAAGCTGCCGGAGGCGCCGTTCGCGAATGGCGGTTTCCGTACGCCATCGGGCAAGTGCGAGTTCTACAGCCCGCGGCTCGAGCAGATGGGCATCGACCCTGTTCCCGACTACCTGCCGCCGTTCGAATCGGCCGAAGCGGCGCCCGAGCTCGCCGCACGCTATCCGCTCGCGATGATTTCGCCGCCGGCCCGGCACTTCCTGAACAGCACGTTCGTGAACGTCGACAGCCTGCGGACGACGGAAGGGGAACCGCATCTCGATATGCACCCGTCCGACGCGGATGCGCGCGGCATCGCGGAGGGCGACGTCGTCCGCATCTTCAACGACCGCGGCTCGATGCAGGCGCTCGCCCGGATCACCGATCGCGCACGTGTAGGGCTCGTCGTCGGGCTGTCGATCTGGTGGAAGAAACTGTCGCCGGACGGCAGGAACGCGAACGAGGTCACGAGCCAGGCGCTGACCGATCTGGGTAATTCGGCGACGTTTTACGATTGTCTTGTGGAAGTTGAGCGAATTTGATCGAATATCACCGTATGATCAGACAAATCGACGCGGAAGTTCGAAGTGGACATCTAACCCTGTTGTCTCGGGGCGGGGGAGCCGTTACGATGCGTTTTAGCACGACCATTCGAAAATCTGTGAGGAGACGCGCAGTATGGACAAAATTTGGCTGAAATCGTACCCACCCGGCGTTCCAGCCGAAATTGACTCGTCTCCTTATCCCTCTGTCCCGGACCTGCTCGACGAGAGCTTCCGGCAGTATCGCGACCGTACCGCGTTCGTCTGCATGGGCAAGGGCATCACGTACGGCGAACTCGACAAGCTGTCGCGCCAGTTCGGCGCCTGGCTGCAATCCCGCGGTCTGGCCCGCGGCGCACGCGTCGCGATCATGATGCCGAACGTGCTGCAGTACCCGGTGACGATCGCCGCGGTACTGCGTGCCGGCTACACCGTCGTCAACGTCAACCCGCTCTATACGCCGCGCGAGCTCGAGCATCAGCTGAAGGACAGTGGTGCCGAGGCGATCGTCATCCTCGAGAATTTCGCGTCGACGCTGCAGGCCGTCATCGCCAATACGGCTGTCAAGCACGTCGTCGTCGCCTCGATGGGCGACCTGCTGGGTATCAAGGGGTGGCTCGTCAATTACGTCGTGCGCAACGTGAAGAAGATGGTGCCCGCGTGGCAGTTGCCGTCGTTCACGCGCTTCAAGGCTGCGCTGTCGGAAGGCGCGCGGCAGACGTTCAAGCCGCAGAATATCGGCCCCGACGACGTCGCGTTCCTGCAATACACGGGGGGTACGACGGGTGTTGCGAAGGGCGCGACGCTGCTGCACCGGAACATCGTGTCGAACGTGCTGCAGGCTGGCGCCTGGCACCATCCGGCGCACGAGAAGTACCCGGACGTGAAGCAGTTCGTGACGGTTGTCGCGCTACCGCTGTATCACGTGTTTGCGCTGACCGTCTGCGGCTTCCTGACGATGCGCACGGGGGGCATGGGCATCCTGATCCCGAACCCGCGCGACATCGCCGGCATGATCAAGGAGCTGAAGGGCTACCAGATCTCGACGATTCCGGCGGTCAACACGCTGTACAACGCGCTGCTGAACCATCCCGAATTCAATCAGCTCGACCTGTCGAAGCTCGTGATCGCCAATGGCGGCGGCATGGCGATCCAGGAGGGCGTCGCGAAGCGCTGGTATGAAAAGACCCGTACCGCGATCATCGAAGGATACGGGCTGTCCGAAACGTCGCCGGTGGCGACCTGCAACCCCGTGACGGCAACCGAGTACAGCGGGACGATCGGCCTGCCGCTGCCGTCGACCGAAGTCGCGATCCGCGACGATGCCGGTAACGACGTTGCGCTCGGCGAGCCGGGCGAGATCTGCATCCGCGGGCCGCAGGTGATGGCCGGCTACTGGAACCGGCCGGACGAGACCGCGAAGGTCATGTTCCCGGACGGCTTCTTCAAGACGGGCGATGTCGGCGTGATGGACGCGCGCGGTTACGTGAAGATCGTCGACCGGAAGAAGGACATGATCCTTGTGTCCGGCTTCAACGTGTATCCGAACGAAGTCGAGGACGTCGTGGCGTCGCATCCGGGCGTGTTCGAGGTGGCGGCGGTCGGGGTGCCGGACGAGCATTCCGGCGAGGCAGTGAAGCTGTTCGTCGTGAAAAAGGATCCGGCGCTGACCGACAAGGACATCCTTGCCTACTGCAAGGAGCGGCTCACCGGGTACAAGCGGCCGAAGCTGGTCGAGTTCCGCACGGAGTTGCCGAAAACGAACGTCGGCAAGATCCTGCGGCGCGAATTGCGCGACGGTCGCGCGTAACGAAGACGGTTGAACGAAAAAAGCCCGGTAGAAGCCGGGCTTTTTTGTTTGCGGCTACCGGCGGGTGTCCGGGAGCGGTTGCTTCCCTTCCTGCGGAGATCGGCAGCCTTGCATTTCAATCTGATGGCGGTCGCAGCGCGCATGCGCTGCGACCTGCCGACCTGCCGACCTGCCGACCTGCCGACCTGCCGACCTGCCGACCTGCCGACCTGCCGACCTGCCGACCTGCCGACCTGCCGACCTGCCGACCTGCCGACCTGCCGACCTGCCGACCTGCCGACCTGCCGACCTGCCGACCTGCCGACCTGCCGACCTGCCAACCCGCCAACCCGCCAACCCGCCAACCCGCCAACCCGCCAACCCGCCAACCCGCCAACCCGCCAACCCGCCAACCCGCCAACCCGCCAACCCGCCAGCCCGCCGGCGTTGCCGCCACTCCGGAAAAGAAAAAGGCGCCCGAAGGCGCCTTCAATATGCTGCGGCTTGTCAGGCAAGCTGATTAGAACTTGTGACGGATACCGACGCGCGCTGCGACCTGGTTGGCGGAGCTCGAACCTGCGAGACCGTTGATCGCTGCGGTTGCCTTCAGGACGTTGCCGTCCGCGTCGAGCACGCTGCCCGAAGCGTGTTGGTACACGCCGATTGCGTAGACGTCCGTGCGCTTCGACAGGAAGTAGTCGACGCCCAGCGAGCCTTGGTGGTACTTGGCTGCCGAGTTGCCGTCGATCTTGCTGCCTTGCGTGTAGTCGTACGCTGCGCCGAGAATCAGCGCCGGGGTCAGCTGATACTTGAAGTTGATTTCGCCGTTGTTGAACGTCGCGGTCTGGTTCACGAACGGGCCTGCCGAGAAGCCCTTGAACTTCGTGTTCGAGTACGTCGCGCCGATCGTTGCTGCGCCGAACGTGTAGGCGCCGCCTGCACCGATGACCTGGTACGTGTTCGCGTTGTTCGCGTACGCGCCGTAGATCGGCGACGAAACCGACGACGATGCCGAGCCGTTGTTGAACATGCCGCCGAACTGGTTCGGCGTACGTGCGTTCAAGTAACCGACGCCGAGGACCAGCGGGCCGTTGTTGTAGCCTGCGCCGAGCGACCAGACCTGATTCTTCGAGAACTGGCCTGCCTGGCCGCCGAAGCTGTACAGACCGCCGAACGTGATGCCGCCGTAGCTCTGGCTCGTGAACTTGACCGCGTTGTTCACGCGATACGCGTTGTTGAAGTTGTCCAGGTCGCCCGGGTGAGCGGCGATGTAGCCGCCCCACTGGTCGCCTGCCTCGAGCGGGCCGACGAAGTCGACGACGGAGTCGTACTGGCGACCCAGCGTGACCGTGCCGTACGGGCTCGACAGGCCGACGTAAGCCTGACGACCGAACATCAGGCCGCCCTGACCGAGCTTGCCGCTGTTCACGTCAAAACCGTTTTCGAGAGTGAAGATCGCCTTCAGGCCGCCACCGAGGTCTTCGGTGCCGCGCAGGCCGAAGCGGCTGCCTTGCATCACGCCGCTTGCCATGCTGTAGAGGTGCTTGCCGCCTGCGTTGTTGTTGAAGAGCAGGCCTTCATCGATGATGCCGTAAAGCGTCACGCTGCTTTGCGCTTGGGCAGCGCCAGCGAACGCGCCCAGCGCGACGAGCGCGAGAAGCGACTTTTTCATTAACGGATCTCCAAGAATCACTGAATTTTTTTGGCGGGGCAGATAGTTATGTTCTGTTGACGGGCCCCATCAACTTCGCAAGAAGTCGGACGTAATGTAGCAAAACCGTTTTTTGCCACAAAGCGAAATGCCGCAGCTCAAGGCCGCCATGTTTCCTTTATGCAACAATGGTTAAAATCACGGGTTAACCGCAATTTCCGCTGAATAATCAAGTCGGTTACGCAGCGGACTCGTGCCCTTGCCGCTCGCGGCGGCACCAGCAGCCAGGAGAACAGGAACGTGTTGGATGAACTGATCAGCGAATTCGATCGCGGCTTGCGATCGCTGACCGGCATTAGCCGGATGAGCCGCCCGGTGCCCGCGCCGGCCGTGGTGCCGGACGTCGAGCTGACGCCCGCGGAGCGCACGCATGCCGCCGGGCTGATGCGCGTGAACCACGTTGGCGAGGTCTGCGCGCAGGCGCTTTACCAGGCGCAGAAACTCACTGCGCGCACGGCGTCGGCGAAGGCGATGTTCGAGGAGGCCGCGCGCGAGGAGGAAGATCACCTCGCATGGACCGCGCATCGCCTGAAGGAGCTCGACTCGCGCCCGAGCCTGCTGAACCCGCTGTGGTATGCCGGCGCGCTCGCGATCGGCGTGGCGGCCGGCACGCTTGGCGACAAGGTCAGCCTCGGCTTCATGGCCGAGACGGAGCGGCAGGTCGAGAATCACCTGGAAGGCCACATGTCCGAGCTGCCGGCGACCGACGCCGCGTCACGCGCGATCGTCGACCAGATGCGGATCGACGAGGTGAAGCACGGCAAGGCCGCGACCGATGCCGGCGGAATCGAGCTGCCGCTGCCCGCGCGGATGCTGATGCGCGCCGCGTCGAAAGTCATGACGAGCACTGCGTACTATCTCTGAGATTTGCGCCGGGGTGGCGTGGGACGCCGCCCCGGTCCGCCACCCCCGATACCGCCCGCGTACTCCTCGTTTTCCCGCCCCCGAAAGCCCCGTCCGCACGCCTGTCTGGCTCGTCTTTCTCACGTATCACCTTCACAAGTTGCACTAGCTCATTCATTTATAACGGTTTTTGGAATGAGGGGCCGCATGAGCATGTGCGCGTAAGTCCTTGTTCTAACTAACAAAATTCGTCAAAAAAGCGGGCCGCTCCCTTGACCGTGCCACACCCTTCCTCTAAAGTGGGAGACAGTGTGAGAAAGTGTATTTTTGTGTGATTTAGCGGGCTGTTCCGGCTAAATTCTCAGCATTGAGCGGGTGCTTCGGTGCCCTGAACGGGAGAGCGGAAAGTGTTCCAAGGGGCGTCGGCGCTGACGCTCGATGCGAAAGGGCGGATGTCGGTGCCGGCTCGCTATCGCGAAGCGCTGCAAGGACAGGCAGAAGGACGGGTGACTGTGACCAAGCACCCGGACGGCTGCCTGTTGCTGTTTCCGCGCCCCGAATGGGAAGTATTCCGCGCCAAGATCGCCGCGCTGCCGATGGACGCGCACTGGTGGCGGCGAATTTTTCTCGGCAATGCGATGGATGTCGATCTCGACAGCGCGGGCCGGATTCTTGTATCGCCCGAGCTGCGCATGGCAGCCGGACTGGAAAAGGAAGTCATGTTGTTGGGAATGGGTAGTCACTTCGAGCTGTGGGATTCGCAAACCTACAACGCGAAGGAGCAGGCGGCGATGGCGCAGGGCATGCCCGACGCGCTGAAGAATTTCACGTTCTGATTGCGGTGACGGAGACGCCCGCGATGGGAAATGAACTGCGGCATCGGACGGTGCTGTTGGATGAGGCGGTCGAGTCGCTCGTGACGCGGCCGGACGGCGTGTACGTCGACGGAACGTTCGGGCGGGGTGGTCATAGCCGCGCGGTGCTCGCGCGGCTGGCGTCGGCCGGACGGCTGATCGCGTTCGACAAGGATCCGAGGGCGATCGAGACGGCGCAGGGCATCGAGGATGCGCGCTTCTCGATCGTGCATGACAGCTTTGCATCGATGCGCGACGCGCTTGCGGCGCGCGGCGTCGAGAAGGTGTCGGGTGTGTTGCTGGACCTGGGCGTGTCCTCGCCGCAGGTGGACGATCCGGCGCGCGGCTTCAGCTTCCGCGCCGATGGTCCGCTGGACATGCGAATGGATCCGACGCGTGGCGAGTCGGCGGCCGAATGGCTCGCGCGGGCGTCGGTGCAGGAATTGACGGAGGTGATACGGGATTATGGGGAAGAACGGTTTGCTTTTCAGATTGCAAAGGCGCTTGTTGCTCGCCGGGCAGAGTCCGACCGTCTTGGGCCTCTCGACACCACGGGCGAGCTTGCCCAAATCGTGGGTCACGTCGTCAAAACCCGTGAGAAGGGCAAGGATCCGGCAACCCGCACCTTTCAGGCTATACGGATTCACGTCAATCAAGAGCTTGCGGACCTGCAAGTCGTACTAGGCGCGGCACTGTCGTTGCTGGAGCAAGGGGGGCGGCTGGTGGTCATCAGCTTTCATTCACTCGAGGACCGGATCGTCAAGCGATTCATGCAGGCGCACGCGAGTGCGCCTGCGGTCGATCGCCGCCTGCCGATCCGCGCCGTCGACCTCCCGAGCCCGCCGCTCAAGATCATCAGCCGCCAGTTTCCGAGCGACGCGGAAGTCGCGGAGAATCCGCGCGCCCGCTCGGCCGTGATGCGCATCGCGGAGCGCGTCACGCCATGAGCCGCTTCAATATCTTCCTGCTGATCATCGTGATGGGGTGCGCGCTGTCGGTCGTCAACTCGACGAACCAGCAGCGGCAGATCTTCATCCAGCTGCAGCGCGCGCAGTCGCAGGAGCGTCAGCTCCAGCAGGACTACGCGCAGCTTCAATATCAGCAGAGCGCGCTGTCGAAGACGTCGCGCATCGAGCAGCTCGCGAACGATTCGCTGAAGATGCAGCCGATCTCGACCGGCCGCACGCAATACCTGACGCTGGCGCCGGGCGCCGCGAAGGCGATCGACGCGCCGATCCCGGCTTCGGCCGACACGGCAGGCAAGGGCAAGGGGGGCGCGCGATGAAGCCATCCCAGAAGCGCCAGAACGTGAAGTTCTCGTCGAGTCCCGTGCTGGGCGTGCATCTGCCGATGTGGCGCTCGAAGTTTGTCGTGTTCCTGCTGTTCATGGCGTTCGTCGCGCTGGCCGCGCGGGCGTTCTGGATCCAGGGGCCCGGCAACGCGTTCTACCAGAAGCAGGGCGAGAGCCGCTACCAGCGCACGCTCGAGCTGCCCGCGACGCGCGGCAAGATCCTCGACCGTAACGGGCTCGTGCTCGCGACGAGCCTGCCCGTGCGCGCGATCTGGGCGATTCCCGACGCGGTGCCGGACGATCTCGACGCCGACAAGGTCAACCAGCTCGGCAAGCTCCTCGGCATGACGCCGAAGGAACTGCGCGTGAAGCTGTCGGAAGACAAGGGGTTCGTGTACGTGAAGCGCCAGGTGCCGCTCGACGTCGCGGACAAGGTCGCTGCGCTCGACATCCCCGGCATCTACCAGCGCAACGAATACAAACGTTTCTATCCGGAAGGCGAGATCACCGCTCACCTGATCGGCTTCACGAACGTCGAGGACGAAGGGCAGGAAGGCGTCGAACTCGGCGACCAGAAGATGCTGTCCGGCACGTCGGGCGTGCGTCGCGTGATCAAGGACCGGATGGGGCACATCGTCGAGGACGTCGCCGAGCAGATCCCGCCGCACAACGGCACCGACGTCGACCTGTCGATCGACAGCAAGATCCAGTACATCGCGTACGCGAACCTGAAGGCCGCCGTCGAGAAGTTCAAGGCGAAGGCCGGCGCGGCGATGGTCGTCGACGTGCGTACCGGCGAAGTGCTCGCGCTCGTCAACTATCCGACGTACAACCCGAACGACCGCTCGCGCATGACGGGCGAGCAGCTGCGCAACCGGATCATGACCGACGTGTTCGAGCCGGGCTCGATCATGAAGCCGTTCACGGTGTCGCTCGCGCTCGACCTGCATCGCGTGACGCCGAACACGCTCGTCGAAACGGGCAACGGGCATTTCGTGCTCGACGGCGCGCCGATCACCGACGACGCGGGCTTCGGCACGCTGACGGTCGGCGGCGTGATCCAGAAGTCGAGCAACATCGGCGCGACGAAGATCGCGATGACGATGCGGCCCGAGGAAATGTGGAATATGTATACGAGCATCGGCCTCGGCCAGGCGCCGAAGGTCGGGTTCCCGGGCGCGGTGGCCGGCCGCCTGCGTCCGTGGAAGAGCTGGCGCCGCATCGAGCAGGCGACGATGTCGTACGGCTACGGCCTGTCGGTGTCGCTGTTCCAGCTCGCGCGTGCATACACGGCGATCGCGCACGACGGCGAACTGATGCCCGTGACCATTTTCAAGACCGACCCCAATCAGCCGATCGTGGGTACGCAGGTGTTCAACCCGACTACCGCGCGCGAAGTGCGCGCGATGCTCGAGACGGTGGTCGCGCCGGGCGGCACGTCGCCGGATGCGGCCGTGCCGGGCTATCGCGTCGGCGGCAAGAGCGGTACCGCGTACAAACATGAAGGTCACGGCTATACGCGCAAGTACCGCGCGTCGTTCGTCGGGATGGCGCCGATGCCGAATCCGCGCATCGTCGTTGCGGTGTCGGTCGACGAGCCGACCGCCGGCAGCCACTTCGGCGGCCAGGTGTCCGGCCCCGTATTCTCGGCGATCGCCGGCGACACGATGCGGGCACTGAACGTGCCGCCGAACATGCCGATCAAGCAACTCGTCGTGTCTGACGATTCGCCGGCAGCGCCGACCGCAACCGGGCCGCAAAAGCTGGCCGCGGGGAGCGGTGCGAAGCATATGATCGTGTCCAGCACGACGCGTAATTCACCAGGAGTTGTTCGATGAGCGCCGCCCGCAGTTCCCATCCGGCGCATCAGCAGATCGCAGCCGCACTTGCGTGGCTGCGTCAGCATGTGACCCCCGCGGCGCACCTGCATGCCGACACGCGCAGCCTCAAGGCGGGCGACGTGTTCGTCGCGTATGCGGTCGACGGGGCAGACAACCGCGCTTTCATCGGCGACGCCATCGCACAAGGTGCGGCCGCCGTGCTGTATCAGCCGGAAGGGCTGGCCGCCGCGCCGGCCGCGCCCGTCGCGTTCGCGGTGCCGGCGCTCGACCAGCTCGCCGGCGAGATCGCCAGCGGCTGGTACGGCGATCCGAGCGACAGCCTGCTCGCGGTCGGCGTCACCGGCACGAACGGCAAGACGTCGTGCACGCAATGGATCGCCGCCGCGCTGACGGCGCTGCACCAGCCGTGCGCGCTGATCGGCACGCTCGGCACCGGCATGCCGGGCCATCTCGTGCCGACCGGTTTCACGACGCCCGACGCGTCGCAGCTTCAGCGCAGCCTTGCGCAGTTGCGCGACGCGGGCGCGAAGGCCGTGGCGATGGAAGTGTCGTCGCACGCGCTGCATCAGGGCCGCGTGAACGGCACGTCCTTCGATATCGCGGTGTTTACGAACCTCACGCAGGATCACCTGGATTATCACGGCACGTTCGATGCGTACGAAGCCGCCAAGGCGAAGCTGTTCGCGTGGCGCGGCCTGCGCGCGGCGGTGATCAACCGCGACGATGCAGCCGGCCGGCGCCTGCTCGAAAAGCTGGCCGGCCGCGTGCGCACGATCGCATACGGAATCGGCGACGCATCGGCGCCCGAGGCCGATCGTGAGCTGACTGCGCTCGACGTGCGCGCCACCGCGACCGGCACGGCGTTTCGCCTGCGTTCGTCGTGGGGCGACGCGGACGTCGAAGTCGGTACGCTCGGCACGTTCAACGTCAGCAACCTGCTTGCCGTGCTCGGCTCGCTGCTCGCGGCCGACGTGCCGTTCGATGCGGCGCTCGCCGAGATCGAGCGGCTCGAGTCCGTCAACGGCCGGATGCAGCGGCTCGGCGGCCGGCTGCAGAACGACGAGCCGCTCGTCGTGATCGACTACGCACACACGCCCGACGCGCTCGAAAAGACGCTCGACGCGCTGCGCCCGATCGCCACGGCGCGCGGCGGCCGGCTCGTCTGCATGTTCGGCTGCGGCGGCGATCGCGATGCGACGAAGCGCCCGCTGATGGGCGCGATCGCGGAACGGCTCGCCGATGAAACCGTCGTCACCAGCGACAACCCGCGCAGCGAGGATCCGCAGCGCATCATCGACCAGATCGTCGCGGGCATGACCGCGCCCGGTCACGCACGCCGCATCGAGGATCGCGCGAGCGCGATCCTGCAGGCCGTGCGCGGCGCCGCACGCGAGGATGTCGTCGTGCTGGCCGGCAAGGGCCACGAGGCCACGCAGGAAATCATGGGCAAGAAGCGTACGTTCTCCGACCAGGATCACGCGCGGCTCGCGCTGGCAGCGCGCGCAACGCACGGCAAGGGAGGCGGCGAATGACGATGCTCGGTCTCGGCGAAGCCGCCCGCCTGATTCCCGGCGCCACCGTCCACGGCGACGCGGGCGTCACGTTCGACCGCGTGTCGACGGACAGCCGCACGGCCGGCCCGGGCGACCTGTTCGTCGCACTGAAAGGCGAGCGCTTCGACGCGCACGACTTCCTTGGCGACGTCGCCGCGCGCGGCGCTGCCGCGGCGCTCGTCTCGCACGTGCCGGCGGGTGTCGCGATGCCGATGATCGTCGGCGGCGAAACGCGTGCCGCGCTCGGCGCGCTCGCACACGGCTGGCGCATGCGATTTCCGCTGCCGCTCGTCGCGGTGACGGGCAGCAACGGCAAGACGACCGTCAAGGAAATGATCGCGTCGATCTTCGCGGCGGCGGTCGGTGCCGATGCGCGGCTCGCGACGGCCGGCAACCTGAACAACGATGTCGGCCTGCCGCTGACGCTGCTGCGCCTGTCGGCCCAGCATCGTCTCGCGGTGATCGAGATCGGGATGAACCACCCGGGCGAGACCGAAGTCCTCGCGCGCCTCACGGCGCCGACGGTCGCGCTCGTGAACAACGCGCAGCGCGAGCACCAGGAATTCATGGCGACGGTCGAAGCCGTCGCGCTCGAACACGCGGCCGTGATTCATGCGCTGCCGCCTGACGGCGTCGCAGTGTTCCCGGCCGACGATGCGTACGCGGGCATCTGGCGCGTCGCGGCGACCGGCAACCGGATCCTCGATTTCGCGCTGCACGACGCCGACCGGCAGAACGACGCGCAGGTCATCGGCCGCCTGCACGGCGGCGAACTCGCGATCGACACGCCGGCGGGCGCCGTCACGGTGCGGCTGCGCGCGCTCGGCGAGCACAACGCACGCAACGCGCTGGCCGCGACGGCCGCGGCGCTCGGCGCCGGCGTCGCGCTGCCGGCGATCAGGCAGGGTCTCGAATCGTTCGAACCGGTCAAGGGCCGGCTGCAGGTGAAGCAGGCGATTGCCGGCGGCCTCGCGGGCGCGACGGTCGTCGACGATACGTACAACGCGAATCCCGATTCGATGCGGGCCGCGATCGACGTGCTCGCTGCACATCCGGCGCCGCGCGTGCTGGTGATCGGCGACATGGGTGAAGTCGGTGACGAAGGGCCGGCTTTCCATCGCGAGATCGGTGCCTATGCGCGCGATCGCGGAATCGACGCGCTGTTCGCGCTCGGCGACGCATCGCGCGACGCATGCACGGCGTACGGCGCAACCGCCCGTCACTTCGACGACGTCGGTGCGCTCGTGCCGGCGCTGCTCGCGGCCGGCTACGACGCGCAGGCGACGGTGCTCGTCAAGGGCTCGCGGTACATGAAGATGGAGCGCGTGGTCGACGCGCTGACGAACCAACCCGCGGCGGGCACGGCGCCCGCGGCACACTGAGTAGAAGGAAGGAAGCATGCTGCTGGCGCTGGCGCAATGGCTGCAAGGAGACGCAAGCTTTTTGCGCTTGTTCACGTACCTCACGTTCCGGGCGGTGATGGCCACCATCACCGCGCTCGGGATCGGGCTCGTGTGCGGACCGTGGGTGATCCGCAAGCTGACGCAGATGAAGGTCGGGCAGGCCGTGCGCAAGGACGGCCCGCAGACCCACCTCGTCAAGTCCGGCACGCCGACGATGGGCGGCGTGCTGATCCTGATCGGCATCGCGGTCGCGACGCTGCTGTGGGGCGACCTGACGAACCGTTTCATCTGGATCGTGATGCTCGTCACGTTCGGCTTCGGCGTGATCGGCTGGGTCGACGATTACCGCAAGGTCGTCCACAAGGACCCGCGCGGGATGTCGTCGCGCGAGAAGTATTTCTGGCAGTCGGTGATCGGGCTGTTCGCGGCCGTCTACCTGGCCTTCAGCGTGTCCGAGGCGAACAACGTGCGCGTGTTCGACCTGTTCATGGCGTGGGTGAGGAGTGGGCTGTCGATGGGGTTGCCGGCACGCGCCGACCTGATGCTGCCGTTCCTGAAGTCGATCAGCTACCCGCTCGGCGTATGGGGCTTCATCGTGCTGACCTATTTCGTGATCGTCGGCGCGAGCAATGCGGTGAACCTGACGGACGGCCTCGACGGCCTCGTGATCATGCCGGTCGTGCTGGTCGGCGCGTCGCTCGGTGTGTTTGCGTACGTGATGGGCAGCGCGGTCTATTCAAAATACCTGCTGTTTCCGCACATCCCGGGCGCGGGCGAACTGCTGATCTTCTGTTCCGCGATGGGCGGGGCAGGGCTCGCGTTCCTCTGGTACAACACGCACCCCGCGCAGGTGTTCATGGGCGACGTCGGTGCGCTGGCGCTCGGCGGCGCGCTCGGCACGGTCGCGGTGATCGTGCGCCAGGAAATCGTGCTGTTCATCATGGGCGGCATCTTCGTCGCGGAAACGCTGTCGGTGATGCTGCAGGTTTCGTGGTTCAAGTACACGAAGAAGCGTTACGGCGAAGGGCGGCGCCTGCTGAAGATGGCGCCGCTGCATCACCATTTCGAATTGTCCGGCTGGAAAGAAACGCAGGTGGTCGTGCGTTTCTGGATCATCACGCTGATGCTGTGCCTGTTCGGTCTGACCACCCTCAAGCTGCGGTAAAGGAAAGGTAACAAGGATGTCTGGCGAGATGTTTGGAGATCGGCAACGGCCGATGGTGCTCGTACTGGGGCTCGGTGAATCGGGTCTCGCGATCGCGCGATGGTGCGCGAGGCACGGGTGCCGGCTGCGTATTGCCGATACCCGCGAGGCGCCGCCGAACCTTGCCGCACTGCAGGCCGAAGGCATCGATGCGGAATTCGTCGGCGGGGCGTTCACGCCCGCGCTGCTCGACGGCGGTGTCGAACTCGTCGGCCTGAGCCCCGGCCTGTCGCCGCTCGAACCGGCGCTCGCGGCGCTGGTCGCGGCCGCGCACGAGCGCGGGATCGCGGTGTGGGGCGAACTGGAATTCTTCGCGCAGGCGCTGCGCGCGCTCGGCACGAGCGGCTACCAGCCGAAGGTGCTCGCGATCACCGGCACCAACGGCAAGACCACGACGACGAGCCTCACGGGCCTGCTGTGCCAGCGCTCGGGCAAGAAGGTCGCGGTCGCCGGCAACATCAGCCCGGCGATGCTCGACCGGCTCGCGAACGCGATCGACGAAACCGCGCTGCCCGACGTCTGGGTGCTCGAACTGTCGAGCTTCCAGCTCGAGACCGCGCGCACGTTTGCGCCCGACGCGGCCGCGATCCTCAACATCACGCAGGACCACCTCGACTGGCACGGCAGCTTCGACGCGTACGCGCAGGCAAAGGGCCGGATCTTCGGCGCGACGACGACGCGTGTGCTGAACCGCGACGATTCGGCCGTGATGAAGTTTGCGCCGGCGGCCGGCGCGGCCGATGCGCCGCGCACGGTCACGTTCGGCCTGAACGAACCGGTGCAGGACGGCGACTACGGGCTGTCGCGCGACAACGGCATCGCATGGCTGGTGGAAGCCGTCGATCGCGACGCGCCCGATGAAGTGACGACGACCCGCCGCCGCAAGCGCGACGCCGCGCATACGCCCGACATCGCGCAGAAGCGCCTGATGCCGGCCGACGCGCTGCGGATTCGCGGGCTGCACAACGCGGCGAACGCGCTGGCCGCGTTCGCGCTCGCACGCGCGATCGACCTGCCGGCCGCACCGCTGCTGCACGCGCTGCGCGAATACCGCGGCGAAGCGCATCGCGTCGAAGTGATCGCGACGATCGACGACGTCGACTACGTCGACGACAGCAAGGGCACCAACGTCGGCGCGACGGTAGCCGCGCTCGACGGGCTCGCCCAGAAGATCGTGCTGATCGCGGGCGGCGACGGCAAGGGGCAGGATTTCGCGCCGTTGGTCGCGCCGGTCGCGCGCTGGTGCCGTGCAGTGATGCTGATCGGCCGCGACGCGCCGGCGATCCGCGACACGCTTGCCGAAACGGGCGTGCCGCTCGCCGACCACGCGACGCTCGAAGGCGCAGTGCACGCGGCGGCCGGTCTCGCGGAGCCGGGCGACGCGGTGCTGCTGTCGCCCGCGTGCGCGAGCCTCGACATGTTCAGGAACTACGCCCATCGCGCGGATGTGTTCCGCGCGGCGGTCGACGAAATCGCCATCGACAAAGGAGCGACGCCATGAGCTGGTCCGATCGCCTCGTCTCCCGTTTCAACGACCGGCGCGACACCGGCGGCAATGCCGCGGGCGGTCGCGTCGCGTCGGCCACGCGCGCCGCGACGGGCGGCCTCGCGAGCGTCGTCAACGGCGTGCGCCCGAGCCGTTCGCGGATGCTCGACTTCGACTACTCGCTGTTGTGGGTCGCGATCGCGCTGCTCGGGCTCGGCGTCGTGATGGTGTATTCGGCGTCGATCGCGATGCCCGATTCGCCGAAATACGCGTCGTATCACGATTACGCGTTCCTGATGCGCCACTGCATCTCGCTCGCCGTCGCGTTCGTCGCGGCGGTGATCGCGTTCCGCGTGCCGGTGTCGACGTGGGACAAGTACGCGCCGCATCTCTTCCTGATCGCGCTCGTCGGCCTCGTGATCGTGCTGATCCCGCACGTCGGCAAGGGCGTGAACGGTGCGCGCCGCTGGATTCCGCTCGGCATCACGAACATGCAGCCGTCGGAAATCATGAAGCTCGCGGTGACGATCTACGCGGCGAACTACACGGTGCGCAAGCAGGAATACATGCAGAGCTTCGCGAAGGGCTTCCTGCCGATGGCGTTCGCGGTCGGTCTGGTCGGCGCGCTGCTGCTGCTCGAGCCGGACATGGGTGCGTTCATGGTGGTCGCCGCGATCGCGATGGGCGTGCTGTTCCTCGGCGGCGTGAACGGCAAGCTGTTCGGCGGTCTCGTCGCGACGGCGGTCGGCACGTTCACGATGCTCGTGTGGCTGTCGCCGTGGCGTCGCGAGCGGATCTTCGCGTATCTCGACCCGTGGGACGAGCGCTACGCGCAGGGCAAGGCATACCAGCTCACGCACTCGCTGATCGCATTCGGCCGCGGCGAGTGGTTCGGCGTCGGTCTCGGCGGCAGCGTCGAGAAGCTGAACTACCTGCCGGAAGCGCATACCGACTTCATCCTCGCGGTGATCGGCGAGGAACTCGGTTTCGTCGGCGTGCTGGTCGTGATCCTGCTGTTCTACTGGATCGTGCGCCGCGCGTTCGAGATCGGCCGCCAGGCGCTCGCGCTCGACCGCACGTTCGCGGGCCTGATGGCGAAGGGCATCGGCATCTGGTTCGGCGCGCAGACGTTCATCAACATGGGCGTGAACCTCGGGCTGCTGCCGACCAAGGGCCTGACGCTGCCGCTCGTGAGCTACGGCGGCTCGGGCATCCTGCTGAACTGCGTCTCGCTCGCGGTGCTGCTGCGGGTCGACTACGAAAACCGGGTGCTGATGCGCGGAGGGAAGGTATGACCGCGTCGCAACGCACGCTGATGGTGATGGCAGGCGGCACCGGGGGCCACGTGTTCCCGGGGCTCGCGGTCGCGCACCGGATGGAAGCGGCGGGCTGGCGCGTCGTATGGCTCGGCAATCCGGCCGGGATGGAAGCGACGCTCGTGCCGAAGCACGGCATTCCGATGGAATACGTGCGGTTCGGCGGGCTGCGCGGCAAGGGCCTGAAGACCAAGCTGACGCTGCCGGTCAACCTGCTGCGCGCATGCTGGCAGAGCCTCGGCGCGCTGCGCCGCGTGCGGCCGGACGTCGTGCTCGGGATGGGCGGCTACATCACGTTCCCGGCGGGCGTGATGACCGCGCTGTCGGGGCGTCCGCTCGTGCTGCATGAACAGAATTCGATCGCGGGCCTGACGAACAAGGTGCTCGCGAAACTCGCGAAGCGCGTGCTCGTCGCGTTCCCCGGCGCGCTGCCGCACGCGGAATGGACGGGTAACCCGATTCGCGCGGAACTTGCGCACACGGAGCCGCCCAAAGCACGCTATGCGTCGCGCAGCGGCCCGTTGAACGTGCTGGTCGTCGGCGGCAGCCTCGGTGCCGCCGCGCTGAACGAAGTCGTGCCGCGCGCGCTGGCGCTGCTGACGCCGGGCGAGCGCCCGCGCGTCGTGCACCAGGCCGGCGTGAAGCACATCGAAGCATTGAAGTCGAATTACGAAGCGGCCGGTTTCGCGGCCGGCGAAGACGTGCGGCTCGTGCCGTTCATCGACGACATGGCGGCCGCGTATGCGGCGGCGGATCTGGTGATCTGCCGGTCGGGTGCGATGACGGTGTCGGAGATCGCGGCGGTGGGCGTGGCGGCGCTGTTCGTGCCGTTCCCGTACGCGGTCGACGATCACCAGACGACCAACGCCGCGTTCCTCGCCGATGCGGGCGCGGCCGTGCTGGTGCAACAACGCGACCTGTCGGCGGAACTGCTTGCCGACTGGTTGCGCGGCCAGTCGCGGGCGTCGCTCGCGGACATGGCGGAACGTTCGCGCTCGCTGGCGAAGCCCGAGGCCACCGACGAAGTCGCGCGCGTGTGCGCGAAAGCGGCCGGCGCGAACCTGGAAACACTGCAATGAAACACATCGTCAAACACATTCATTTCGTCGGGATCGGCGGCGCGGGCATGAGCGGCATCGCCGAAGTGCTCGTCAATCTTGGCTACGAGGTCAGCGGCTCGGACCTGTCGCGCAATGCGGTGACCGATCGTCTCGAGGCGCTCGGCGCACGGATCGCGATCGGCCACGACGCGGCGAACATCGCGGGCGCGAACGCGGTCGTCGTGTCGACGGCCGTGCGTTCGGACAACCCGGAAGTGCTCGCCGCGCGCCACCAGCGCGTGCCGATCGTGCAGCGCGCGGTGATGCTCGCGGAACTGATGCGCCTGAAGCAGGGGATCGCGATCGCCGGCACGCATGGCAAGACCACGACGACGAGCCTCGTCGCGAGCGTGCTCGCGGCGGGGGGCCTCGATCCGACCTTCGTGATCGGCGGCCGGCTGATCAGCGCCGGCGCGAATGCGCGACTCGGCACGGGCGACTTCATCGTCGCCGAGGCCGACGAGTCGGACGCGTCGTTCCTGAACCTGTATCCGGTGATCGAAGTCATCACGAACATCGATGCCGACCACATGGACACCTACGGCCACGATTTCGCGCGGCTCAAGCAGGCGTTCATCGAATTCACGCAGCGCCTGCCGTTCTACGGCAGCGCGGTCGTGTGCGTCGACGATCCGAACGTGCGGCAGATCATCCCGTTCATCTCGAAGCCGGTCGTGCGCTACGGCCTGTCGCCGGACGCGCAGGTGCGTGCGGAAGACATCGACGCGCGCGACGGCCGGATGCACTTCACGGTAGTCCGCGAAGGGCGTGCGCCGCTCGCGATCGTGCTGAACCTGCCGGGCCTGCACAACGTGCAGAACGCGCTCGCGGCGATCGCGATTGCGACCGATCTCGGCGTGGCGGACGACGCGATCCAGCAGGCGCTCGCGGAATTCAACGGCGTCGGCCGGCGCTTCCAGCGCTACGGCGAGGTGCCGACCGCGGACGGCGGCCAGTACACGCTGATCGACGACTACGGCCATCAC
Organism: Burkholderia cepacia complex sp. TUM26381; assembly: GCF_057439935.1. Lineage (NCBI taxonomy): Bacteria > Pseudomonadati > Pseudomonadota > Betaproteobacteria > Burkholderiales > Burkholderiaceae > Burkholderia > Burkholderia cepacia complex sp. TUM26381. Next base: position 533,003 of record NZ_CM172006.1, read on the forward strand.
CCGGTCGAGATGGCCGCGACGATCGCAGCCGCGCGCGGCGCGTTCCCGGGCCGTCGCCTCGTGCTGGCGTTCCAGCCGCACCGCTACACGCGCACGCGCGACTGTTTCGACGATTTCGTCAACGTGCTGTCGACGGTCGATGCGTTGGTGCTGACGGAAGTCTACGCGGCCGGCGAGGCTGCGATCCCGACGGCGAGCGGCGACGCGCTGTCGCGTGCGCTGCGCGCGGTGGGCAAGGTTGATCCGGTGTTCGTCGCGACGGTCGACGACGTGCCGGCTGCATTGGCGAAGGTCGCGCAGAACGGCGACGTGGTGATCACGATGGGTGCGGGCTCGATCGGCGGCGTGCCGGCGAAGCTCGTGCAACACATTCAACAGAAGGCATGACATGAGCGGGATCGATCCGAAACGTTTCGGCAAGGTGGCGGTGTTGTTCGGCGGCGAATCCGCCGAGCGCGAGGTGTCGCTCACCTCGGGCCGCCTCGTGCTGCAGGGCCTGCGTGACGCGGGCGTCGATGCACATCCGTTCGACCCGGCCGAGCGGCCGCTGTCGGCACTGAAGGATGAAGGCTTCGTGCGCGCGTTCAACGCGCTGCACGGCGGCTACGGCGAGAACGGCCAGATCCAGGGCGCGCTCGATTTCTACGGCATTCGCTACACGGGCAGCGGCGTGCTCGGGTCCGCGCTCGGCCTCGACAAGTTCCGCACGAAGCTCGTGTGGCAGCAGACGGGCGTGCCGACGCCGCCGTTCGAGACGGTGATGCGCGGCGACGACCTGGCCGCACGCGCGACCGACATCGTCGCGAAGCTCGGCCTGCCGCTGTTCGTGAAGCCGGCGAGCGAAGGCTCGAGCGTCGCGGTGCTGAAGGTGAAGACGGCCGACGCGCTGCCGGCCGCGCTCGAGGAAGCCGCGACGCACGACAAGATCGTGATCGTCGAGAAGAGCATCGAAGGCGGCGGCGAATACACCGCGTGCATCGCCGGCGATCTCGACCTGCCGCTGATCAAGATCGTGCCGGCGGGCGAGTTCTACGACTACCACGCGAAGTACGTCGCCGACGACACGCAGTACCTGATTCCGTGCGGCCTGCCGGCCGAACAGGAAGCGGAACTGAAGCGCATCGCGCGCCGTGCGTTCGACGTGCTCGGCTGCACCGACTGGGGCCGGGCGGATTTCATGCTCGACGCGGCCGGCAATGCGTATTTCCTGGAAGTGAACACGGCCCCCGGGATGACCGATCACTCGCTGCCGCCGAAGGCCGCGCGCGCGGTCGGCATCAGCTATTCGGAGCTGGTCGTGAAGGTGCTGTCGCTCACGCTCAACGACTGACGCAGGAACGGAACGACGTATGTGGAACAACGTTCGCCAACTCAACCTTGCCGCCAGCGCGTTGTACGCGCTGCTGCTGCTCGTGTTGGCGGCGGCCGGTTGCTACTGGCTGATCCAGCGCCCGACGTTCGCGCTGCGGGAAATCCGGATCGACGGCGACACCGAGCACATCAACTCGCCGACGGTGCGCGCGGGCGTGGTCGGCCGGCTGAAGGGCAATTTCTTCACGGTCGATCTCGATACGGCGCGCGCCGCGTTCGAGCAGATGCCGTGGGTGCGCCATGCGAGCGTGCGCCGGGTGTGGCCGAATGCGCTGGCTGTCACGCTGGAGGAGTACAAACCGCTCGGGACCTGGGGCAGCGACCAGCTGGTGAGCGTCGATGGCGAGCTGTTCACCGCGAACCAGGGCGAGCTGGAGCAGGAGCTGCCGGCGTTCGACGGCCCGGAAGGCAGTGCGAAGGAAGTCGTCACGCGGTATCGCGACTTCGGGAAATGGTTTGCGCCGCTAAAGGCGGCGCCGGAAGAAGTGACGCTGTCGGCGCGGTACGCGTGGACGGTGAAGCTGTCGAACGGCATGCAGGTCGAGCTGGGCAAGGAACGCAACAGCGACACATTGCATGACCGGAGCCAGCGCCTGGTCGCCGCGTGGCCGGCCGTCACGGAGCGTTGGGGCAACGACATCGAGTACGCGGACCTGCGTTATCCGAACGGATTCGCGATTCGTGCGGCAGGCATGCGGTTCCTGACCGATACCGACAAGCGCAAGAAGTAACGAGAGATCACACGCAAGAGCACTTTATGAGCAAAGACTACAAGGATCTGCTGGTTTCCCTCGACATCGGCACGTCGAAGGTGGTGGCCATCGTCGCCGAGCTGAAGGGCGAGGGTCACTACGAGGTGATCGGTCTCGGCCAGAGCGAGTCGAAGGGTCTGAAGAAAGGTGTGGTGGTCAACATCGAGGCCACCGTGCAGTCGATCCAGCGCGCGCTCGAGGAAGCCGAGCTGATGGCCGACTGCAAGATCACCAACGTGTTCACGGGGATCGCCGGCAGCCACATCCGCAGCTTCAACTCGAGCGGGATGGTCGCGATCAAGGACAAGGAAGTCACGCAGACGGACGTCGCGCGCGTGATCGAGACCGCGAAGGCGATCAACATCCCGACCGACCAGCAGGTGCTGCACATCCTCACGCAGGAATTCATCATCGACGGCCAGGAAGACGTGCGCGAGCCGATCGGGATGAGCGGTATCCGCCTCGAAGTGAAGGTCCACATCGTGACGGGCGCGGTGAGCGCCGCGCAGAACATCGTCAAGTGCGTGCGCCGCTGCGGGCTGGAAGTGAACGACCTGATCCTGCAGCCGCTCGCGTCGTCGCTGGCCGTGCTGACGGAAGACGAAAAGGATCTCGGCGTGGTGCTGGTCGACATCGGCGGCGGCACGACGGACATCGCGATCTTCGCCGAAGGCGCGATCCGCCACACCGCGGTGATTCCGATCGCCGGCGACCAGATCACGAGCGACATCGCGATGGCGCTGCGCACGCCGACGCCGGATGCGGAAGACATCAAGGTCGGTTACGGGATCGCGAAGCAGGCGCTCGCCGATCCGGACGAAATGGTCGAAGTACCGGGCCTCGGCGAACGCGGCCCGCGCACGCTGTCGCGCCAGGCGCTCGCAGCCGTGATCGAGCCGCGCGTCGAGGAGCTGTTCTCGCTCGTGCAGCAGGTCGTGCGCGAATCGGGTTACGAAGAACTGTTGAGCTCCGGCGTGGTCATTACCGGCGGTGCGTCGATGATGCCCGGCATGGTCGAGCTCGGCGAAGACATTTTCCTGAAACCGGTGCGCATCGGCGCGCCGGAATATGCAGGCGGCCTCTCCGACGTCGTGCGCAATCCGCGCTACTCGACGGCGATGGGGCTGCTCGTCGAAGGCAGTGCCCAGCGCATGCGCGGCCGCAAGGTCGCCGTGCAGTCCGGCAACGCGGGGCAGGTGTTCTCGCGGATGAAGGAATGGTTCCTGAGCAACTTCTGACGTAACGAATCGAAATTCGCGCCGGTGCCGGCGGCTGGCGCGCGACAGGGGGTTGCCCGATCTCCTGCCGAATAACGGCCGAGTAGTAGTCATTCTCTTGACGGAGGCAACAATGGAATTCGAAATGCTGGAAACCGAAACCAACGGCACCATCATCAAGGTGGTCGGCGTTGGCGGCGCTGGCGGCAATGCCGTCCAGCACATGATCAACCGCGGCGTGCAGGGCGTCGACTTCATCGTGATGAACACGGACGCTCAAGCGCTGTCGCGTTCGCGTGCATCGTCGGTGATCCAGCTTGGCAACACGGGCCTCGGCGCCGGTGCGAAGCCGGAAATGGGTCGTGCGGCAGCGGAAGAAGCGCGTGAGCGCATCGCCGACGCACTGCGCGGCGCGCACATGGTGTTCATCACCGCCGGCATGGGTGGCGGCACGGGCACGGGCGCGGCACCGGTGGTCGCGCAGATCGCGAAGGAGATGGGCATTCTGACGGTGGGTGTCGTCAGCAAGCCGTTCGAGTTCGAAGGCGGCAAGCGCATGCGCGTCGCTGAAGCAGGTTCGCAGCAACTGGAGGATCACGTCGACTCGCTGATCGTCGTTCTGAACGACAAGCTGTTCGACGTGATGGGCGACGACGCCGAGATGGACAAGTGCTTCCAGTGCGCAGACGACGTGTTGAACAACGCGGTTGCAGGCATCGCGGAAATCATCAACGTCGATGGCCTCGTGAACGTCGACTTCGAAGACGTGAAGACGGTGATGGGCGAGCAGGGCAAGGCGATGATGGGCACGGCGACGGTCGCCGGCGTCGATCGCGCGCGCCTCGCGGCGGAACAGGCCGTGGCGAGCCCGCTGCTCGAAGGCGTCGATCTGTCGGGCGCGCGCGGCGTGCTGGTCAACATCACGTCGAGCCGTTCGCTGCGCCTGTCGGAAACGCGCGAAGTGATGAACACGATCAAGAGCTACGCGGCGGAAGATGCGACGGTGATTTTCGGTGCGGTGTACGACGACGCAATGGGCGATGCACTGCGCGTGACGGTCGTGGCAACGGGTCTGGGCCGTGCGGCGAAGAAGCAGCAATCGGCACCGATGACGCTGCTGCGCACGGGTACGGACAACCAGCCGGTCAGCGCGGTGTCGCACGGCTATGCACCGGCCCATCACGTCAGCACGGCAGACTACGGCGCGCTGGATACGCCGGCAGTGTGGCGCAATTCGCGCGAAACCGCGGCATCGCACGTGCAGGCGCTGCAGGAGAAGGGTGTCGACACGTACGACATCCCGGCTTTCCTGCGCAAGCAGGCTGACTGACGCAAACACAGGCGAAGCCGCGGCGACACTGCCGCGGTATCGCCGGCGTGACGGATGCTACGGACCACGACAGGCCGCGTCGGCTGCGACGCCGGGCCGGGAAACGTGCCCTCTTCGCTTAGGCGGGGCGGGATGGGCCGTGCTGTCCGCGACACGCTGAAAAACCGTATCGCTATGAGGGACCAGCCATGATTCAAGTGGGCGACGCGCTGCCCGACGCGCAACTGTTCGAGTTCATCGACGACGCGCGCGAAGGGTGCACGCTGGGGCCAAATGCCTACAGCGTGCGCGACCAGGTTGCGGGAAGGCGTGTGGTGATCTTCGGATTGCCGGGCGCTTTCACGCCGACCTGCTCGGCGCAGCATGTGCCGGGCTACGTCGAACACGCCGAGCCGTTGCGCGCGGCGGGGATCGACGAGATCTGGTGCGTGTCCGTCAACGACGCATTCGTGATGGGCGCATGGGGACGTGATCTGCACACCGCGGGCAAGGTGCGCATGATGGCGGACGGCAGCGCGGCTTTCACTCATGCGCTGGGGCTGACGCAGGATTTGTCCGCGCGTGGCATGGGAATTCGTTCCCTGCGCTACGCGATGGTGATTGACGGCGGTGTGGTCAAGACGCTGGCCGTCGAGGCGCCGGGCAAATTCGAAGTGAGCGATGCGGCGAGTGTTCTCGCGACGTTGACGTCCTGATCGTGCGGTGCGCCGTTGCCTTCCGGCAACGTTGCTCACCGGCCTCAGGGCAGTTGTAACACGGGCTGATGACCGGAAACGCCTCCGTTCCGGGCATCGGCCCGTCCCGTATCGGCGTGGGTAAACTGTCGAAACAGATTGATACGCAGTTTCAAACAGCGTTGAATAGGGAATTACGCTATAATCCCGTCTATCGAATATAACTCCTGATTGATATCTTCAATCAAGACGAAGAACACCATGTTGAAGCAGCGCACCATCAAATCCATCGTGAAGACCGTGGGTATCGGTGTCCACTCGGGCCGCAAGATCGAGTTGACGCTCCGTCCCGCCGCGCCCGGCACGGGCATCGTCTTTTCACGCGTCGACCTGCCCACGCCCGTCGACATTCCCGCATCGGCGATGTCGATCGGTGACACGCGGCTTGCATCGGTGCTGCAGAAGGATGGCGTGCGCGTGTCGACCGTCGAGCACCTGATGTCGGCGTGCGCGGGTCTCGGCATCGACAACCTGTATGTCGACGTGACGGCCGAGGAAATCCCGATCATGGACGGCAGCGCGGCTACGTTCGTGTTCCTGATCCAGTCCGCCGGCATCGAGGAGCAGAACGCGCCGAAGCGCTTCATCAAGGTGAAGAAGCCGGTCGAAATCCGCGATGGCGACAAGTTCGCGCGTCTCGATCCGTATTTCGGCTTCAAGCTGAAGTTCTCGATCGACTTCCGCCACCCGGCCGTCGACAAGACGGGCCAGGAGCTCGAAGTCGATTTCGCGACCACGTCGTACGTGCGCGAGATCGCGCGTGCGCGCACGTTCGGCTTTGCGCACGAAGCCGAGATGCTGCGCGAGATCGGCCTGGCACGCGGCGGCAGCATGGACAACGCGATCGTGCTCGACGAGTACCGCATCCTGAACAACGACGGGCTGCGCTACGACGACGAATTCGTGAAGCACAAGATGCTCGACGCGATCGGCGACCTGTACGTGATCGGTCATCCGCTGCTGGCGTCGTACACCGCGTACAAGTCGGGCCACGGCCTGAACAACGCGTTGCTGCGCGAACTGCTCGCGCATGAAGACGCGTACGAGATCGTGACGTTCGACGATCCGCAGGCGGCGCCGAAGGGCTTCGCGTTCGACGCGCAGACGGCCTTCGCGTGACCGGCGTTCAGCGCAAGCGATGAAAAAAGCGGCCTTCGGGCCGCTTTTTTGTTGACTGGCCGCCGCCGGGGGCGCGTGCCGGTCAGCGCGACTTCGCGCCGTGCCGTGCCGCCATCCGCGCGAGCGCGTCCTGCAGCGGTGACGGTTCGAGGTGTTCGGCGAGGTCGCGCAGTGCGGCGGCGCCGACCGAGGTCATCCGCGCCTGCTTCACGTGCGGCGGCTCCGGCGCGTCCTTCGGACGCACGCGCACGCGCAGCGTGGTCACGGGCCAGCCGCGCTTCTGGAGATCGCCGAGCAGGCGCGGCTCGACCTGCCGCAGCCGGGCGGCCAGCGCATTGTGCGCGGCAAAGAGGGTCAGGGTGCCGTCCTTGATGAAGCCCGGCTCGATGTGATTGGCCAGGTAGTCGGGCAGGAACTCGCCCAGGTCGCGTTGCAGCGACGCGATCTGCTCGACGCCGGCGCGCAGCGCCGCGAACGCGTCGGTGCGACCGAGCACTTCGGACACGGGTTGCGGGCGATAGACGGCGAGCGGGCCGAAACGCTTGGAAAATCGGTTCATCGAGGCATTCTTCGGGCGCGCACGCGCGCGGACGTTGCTGCCGATTGTACCCGCGCCTGCCCGTGCCCGGGCGGCTTTCGCCCCGCCAGCCCGGCCGTCGGCGTGCAGCGCCCGTCCCGCGGAGACACGGGCGCATGCTTCCCCGCGTGCTAAAATTCGACGTTTGAGTCCACTAATTCGCTAAGCCGCCGAGGCTCGGGCGCCGGGGCGCGCAACACGCGCCGGGCGCCGGTGCTGCGACGCAGGATCCGATCCGATGACAACCGGTTTTCTCCAGAAAATTTTTGGCAGCCGCAACCAGCGGCTCGTCAAGCAATACCAAAAGACCGTCACGACGATCAATGCGCTCGAAACGCAGATCGAGAAGCTGACGGACGACCAGTTGCGCGGCAAGACGGACGAATTCCGCCAACGGGTCGCGGCCGGCGAGTCGCTCGACAAGCTGTTGCCCGAGGCGTTCGCGGTCTGTCGCGAGGCGAGCCGTCGCGTGCTGAAGATGCGGCACTTCGACGTGCAGATGATCGGCGGCATGGTGCTCCACTACGGCAAGATCGCGGAAATGCGCACCGGCGAGGGCAAGACGCTCGTCGCGACGCTGCCCGTGTACCTGAATGCGCTGGCCGGCCGCGGCGTGCACGTCGTGACCGTCAACGACTACCTCGCACAGCGCGACGCCGAATGGATGGCGCGCCTCTACAACTTCCTCGGTCTGTCGGTCGGCATCAACCTGTCCGGCATGGAGCACGACCAGAAGCAGCAGGCGTATGCCGCGGACATCACGTACGGCACGAACAACGAGTTCGGCTTCGACTACCTGCGCGACAACATGGTCTACGAGACCGATGCGCGCGTGCAGCGGGCACTGAATTTTGCAGTCGTCGACGAAGTGGACTCGATCCTGATCGACGAGGCGCGTACGCCGCTGATCATCTCGGGTCAGGCCGAGGATCACACCGAGCTGTACGTGCGGATGAACGCATTGCCGCCGCTGCTCGAGCGCCAGATCGGCGAAGAGAAGGCCGACGGCACGGGCGTCGAGAAGCCGGGCGACTACACGCTCGACGAGAAGGCACGCCAGGTGTTCCTGACGGAATCGGGCCACGAGAAGGCCGAGCGCCTGCTCGCCGAGTGGGGCCTGATCGGCGAGGGCGAGAGCCTGTACGCACCGCAGAACATCACGCTGATGCACCACGTGTACGCGGCGCTGCGCGCACACACGCTGTTCCACAAGGATCAGCATTACGTCGTGCAGAACGGCGAAGTGGTCATCGTCGACGAATTCACGGGCCGCCTGATGGCCGGCCGCCGCTGGTCCGACGGCCTGCACCAGGCGGTCGAGGCGAAGGAGCACGTGAAGATCCAGAGCGAGAACCAGACGCTCGCCTCGATCACGTTCCAGAACTACTTCCGGATGTACGCGAAGCTGGCCGGCATGACCGGTACCGCAGACACCGAAGCGTACGAATTCAACGAGATCTACGGTCTCGAAACGGTCGTGATCCCGACCAACCGTCCGCCGAAGCGGATCGACAAGCAGGATCAGATCTACAAGACGGCCAAGGAGCGCTACGACGCGGTGATCCGCGACATCCGCGACTGCTACGAGCGTGGCCAGCCGGTACTGGTCGGCACGACGTCGATCGAGAACTCCGAACTGCTGTCGCACCTGCTGAAGCAAGCGGGGCTGCCGCACGAAGTGCTGAACGCGAAGCAGCACGAGCGCGAAGCGGCGATCGTCGCGGAAGCCGGCCGTCCGAACCGCGTGACGATCGCGACCAACATGGCCGGTCGCGGTACCGACATCGTGCTCGGCGGCAACGCCGAGAAGCAGGCTGCGTTCATCGAGGCCGACGATGCGATTCCGGCCGACGAAAAGGCGCGCCGCATCCAGCAGCTGCACGACGAGTGGGAAACGCTGCACGAGCAGGTGAAGGCCGCGGGCGGCCTGCACATCATCGGCACCGAGCGTCACGAATCGCGCCGGATCGACAACCAGCTGCGCGGCCGTGCGGGCCGCCAGGGCGATCCGGGCTCGTCGCGCTTCTACCTGTCGCTCGACGATCCGCTGCTGCGCATCTTCGCGGGCGACCGCGTGCGCTCGATCATGGATCGCCTGAAGATGCCGGAAGGCGAGGCGATCGAGGCGGGCATCGTCACGCGCTCGATCGAATCGGCGCAGCGCAAGGTCGAAGCGCGTAACTTCGACATCCGCAAGCAGCTGCTCGAATACGACGACGTGTCGAACGACCAGCGCAAGGTGATCTACCAGCAGCGTAACGAGCTGCTCGAAGCGCACGACATCACCGAGACGATCACCGCGATGCGTCATGGCGTGGTGACCGAAGTCGTCCGCCAGTTCGTGCCGGAAGGCAGCATCGAAGAGCAGTGGGACGTGCCCGAGCTCGAGGAAGCGCTGCGCAACGACTGGCAGCTGGATCTCGCGATCCAGGAAATGGTGAACGAGTCGTCGTCGATCACGGCCGAGGAAATTCTCGACGCCGTGATGACCGCTGCCGACGAGCAGTACGAAGGCAAGGTCGCGATGGTCGGCCGCGAATCGTTCAGCGCGTTCGAGCGCTCGGTGATGCTGCAGACGGTCGACCGCCTGTGGCGCGAACACCTCGCGGCGCTCGACCACCTGCGCCAGGGCATCCACCTGCGCGGCTATGCGCAGAAGAATCCGAAGCAGGAATACAAGCGCGAGGCGTTCGAACTGTTCGCCGCGATGCTCGAGGCGATCAAGCAGGAAGTCACGCGCGTCGTGATGAACGTGCAGATCCAGTCGCCCGAGCAGCTCGAGGAAGCGGCCGAGCAGATCGAGGAGCGCGGCGCCGGTCATCTCGAGAACGTCGAGTACCAGCACGCCGACTACGCGGAATCCGGTGCGCCGGTGGCGAACGTCGCGGTTGCCGCGGCCGCCACGGCGACGGCCGACATGGTCGGCAGCGCGATGACCCACAGCGGCCCCGGCGGCGAGATGCCGAAGGTCGGCCGCAACGACCCGTGCCCGTGCGGCAGCGGCAAGAAGTACAAGCAATGTCACGGGAAGCTGTCATGATCGACGGCGGCGCGCATCGCGCGTGCCGCTTCGTTCGCAGTTTCAAGTCAGTGACGTGAGTTGCGGCGGCCCGCGCGTGCGGCCGCCGGTTCTTCCAATCGATGCCGGCGCATGCCGGCATTTTCCATCCGGCAGGTGTGCCCCATGGCTGTCAATTTTCCGTCGATCGATCCCGCCCAACTGCATCCCGTCGCCGGCGTCACGCTCGGCTGGGCGGAAGCGAACATCCGCAAGCCGAATCGCAAGGACGTGCTGGTCATTTCCGTCGACGAAGGCGCGACGGTCGCGGGCGTGTTCACCGAAAACCGTTTCTGCGCCGCGCCGGTCACGGTCTGCCGCGAGCATCTGGCGAAGGTGCGTGCGGGCGGCGCGGGCATTCGCGCGCTCGTCGTGAATACGGGCAACGCGAACGCCGGCACCGGCGAGCCGGGCCTCGTGAACGCACGTGAAACCTGCACGGAACTCGCGCGCCTCGCGGGCATCGAGCCGGCGCAGGTGCTGCCGTTCTCGACCGGCGTGATTCTCGAGCCGCTGCCGATCGACCGCCTGAAGGCCGGCCTGCCTGCCGCGCTCGCGAACCGCAAGGCCGCGAACTGGTTCGACGCCGCGCAGGCGATCATGACGACCGACACGCTGCCGAAGGCCACGTCGCGCCAGGTGACGATCGACGGTCACACGGTCACGCTGACGGGCATCAGCAAGGGCGCGGGCATGATCAAGCCGAACATGGCGACGATGCTCGGCTTCCTCGCATTCGATGCGAACGTCGCGCAGCCGGTGCTCGACACGCTCGTGAAGGAAGTCGCCGACCGCTCGTTCAACTGCATCACGATCGACGGCGATACGTCGACGAACGATTCGTTCATCCTGATCGCGTCGGGCAAAAGCACGCTGCCGGCCATCACGTCGACCGATTCGCCGGCCTATGCGGCGCTGCGCGACGCGGTGACGGAAGTCGCGCAGGTGCTGTCGCAACTGATCGTGCGCGACGGCGAAGGCGCGACGAAATTCATGACAGTGCAGGTCGAAGGCGGCAAGAGCGTCGCGGAATGCCGCCAGATCGCCTATGCGATCGGTCATTCGCCGCTCGTGAAGACGGCCTTCTACGCATCCGACCCCAACCTCGGCCGGATTCTCGCGGCGATCGGCTATGCGGGCGTCGCGGATCTCGACGTCGGCAAGATCGACCTCTATCTCGACGACGTGCTCGTCGCGAAGGCGGGCGGCCGCAACCCGGCCTACCAGGAAGAGGACGGCCAGCGCGTGATGAAGCAGAGCGAGATCACGATCCGCGTGCTGCTCGGCCGTGGCGACGCGCAGGCGACCGTCTGGACGTGCGACCTGTCGCACGATTACGTGAGCATCAACGCGGACTACCGCTCCTGATCGGGGGCGCTCGAACGACATGGACAAGCTTGAACAGTTTCTGACGCGCGCCGAAGCGCTGCTCGGCCGTCTCGAGGGGATGCTGCCGCCCGCACCGGCGGCCATCGACTGGAACGCCGCCCACGCGTTCCGCTGGCGCAAGCGCCAGGGGCGCGGCTATCTGCAGCCGGTGCCGGCCGTGTCGTCGATCACGCTCGGCGACCTGCACAACATCGATCGCCAGAAAGGGCTGATCGACCAGAACACGCGGCAGTTCGTGCAGTGCAAGCCGGCGAACAACGTGCTGCTGACCGGCGCGCGCGGCACCGGCAAGTCGTCGCTGATCAAGGCGTGCCTGAACGCCTATGCGAACGACGGGCTGCGCCTGATCGAAGTCGACAAGGACGACCTGCACGATCTCGGCGACATCGTCGACCTGATCTCGCAGCGTCCGGAGCGGTTCATCGTGTTTTGCGACGACCTGTCGTTCGAGGACGGCGAATCGGGCTACAAGGCGCTGAAGGTCGCGCTCGACGGTTCGATCGCCGCGCAGTCGGATAACGTGCTGATCTACGCGACGTCGAATCGCCGTCATCTGCTGCCGGAGTACATGAGCGACAACGAGTCGTACAAGCATCTTCCGGACGGCGAGATTCACCCCGGCGAAGTCGTCGAGGAGAAAATTTCGCTGTCGGAGCGTTTCGGCCTGTGGGTCAGCTTCTATCCGTTCAAGCAGGACGACTACCTCGACATCGTCGGGCACTGGCTGCGTCACTTCGGTTGCCCGGACGCGGAGATCGAGACCGCGCGCGGCGACGCGCTCGTGTGGGCGCTCGAGCGCGGTTCGCGGTCGGGCCGCGTGGCGTGGCAGTTCGCGCGTGACTGGTCGGGCCGCAAGGAGCAGGCATGAGCGCGGATCTCGCACAAGGCGCCGTGCACGCGCCGGACGGCCGCAAGGTGACGGAAGTCGCGGTCGGCGTGATGGTGCAGCCGGACGGCCGGTATCTGCTCGCGCAACGCCTGAAGGGCAAGCCGTATGAAGGTTACTGGGAATTCCCGGGCGGCAAGCTGGAGGCCGGCGAAAGCGTCGAGGATGCGCTGGCGCGCGAGCTGCACGAGGAGCTCGGCATCGAAGTCACGGCCAGCCATCGCTGGCACACGCTCGAGCACGACTATCCGCATGCGTACGTGCGGCTCTATTTCTGCAAGGTGACGGGCTGGACGGGCGAGCCGCACAGCAAGGAAGGGCAGGCGTTCGTGTGGCAGCAACTGCCGGTCGACGTCGCGCCGCTGTTGCCGGCGGCGCTGCCGGTGCTGGAGTTGCTCGAGAAGGAAGCGGCGTCGAACTGACGCCGTGACGGCCTGCCGGAAAGGCGGGCCATATCGCTTATCGCCGGCGAGCGGTGCTGCGCGCCGCTCAGCTGTCGCGGCGGCCGTCCGTGCCGTCTTCTTCCGACGAAGGGCCTTCGTCGGAGGCTCCCCCGATCCGGTACTTTTCCGCGGCCCATGCGCCGAGGTCGAGCTGCTTGCAGCGGGCCGAACAGAACGGGCGGAACTGATTTTCAGGCGTCCAGCGCACATCGGCGCCGCACGACGGGCATTTCACAACGGTAGTCATACGAAAGCGATCCGGCACGCGGCCGTTACAGATTGCACAGTGTCAAATGGAACGGCACGTCGATGTCCACCGCGCGCGGCCGTACATCGCCGTCCTGCATGGTGAACCGTACCCACAGCATGTATTTGTTGGCGCTCGCTTCGGGAATGACGCGCAACTCCGGCGGCACGCGTACCTGCATCAGCTGGTAGGTGCGGCCCGACAGCATCTGCTGGTAGCTGCCCTGCATCGCCATGACCTTCGACGCCTGACCCGATTCGCGCGCGAGCCGCAGCACGATCGCCGCGGCGTCGCGCAGCGGCAGCATCGGCAGGATCCACTTCGCGATGTCCTGACGGCGCTGCTCCGCAGGCCATTGTTGCCACGCATAGTACGACGGCAGGTCGAACTTGCACGTGCCGCCGGGAATCACCGCACGGCTGCGGATGCTGGCGAGCCACTCGTTGTCGACGAGGTGCTGGCCGGTCTTGCCCTGCATCTGCGCGAGATTCGCGAGCGTCTGCTCGATTTCGCCGAGCACGGCTTCGAGCGCGTTCTGCTCGATGCCCGGATTGCCGCGAAAGGGGGCGAGCGTCTGGCGTTGACGTTCGAGCTCCTTCATCAGATCCGATTTCAGGTCCGCGCGGCCCGTTACCTCGGCGATTTCGAACAGCGTCGTCAGCGCGACGTGGTGTTCACGCGGGTCCTCCTGAGCCAAAAAGAACGCAAAGCGCTCGAAGAGATCTTCGAGGCGCAACAGCGTGCGAATTCGCTCGTTGAACGGATACTCGTAAAGAATCAAGCGCGCTCGCCTCTTGGGTAGGGATTGAAACAATGCAGGACATTCTAATGCCCACTCTCTACCCTAGCAACGCGCCAATTTCGTACACCATCACGATCGGGCGCGAGTCTCAGTGTGCGGCGGCCGCGAATCCGACATAGCGTTGGTGCAGTGCATCGACCTGCGCGGCGAGCGCGCCGGGCGTGACTGCGTCGTTGACGATCACGTCGTCGGCCGCCGCGAGGCGCGCTTCGCGCGTCGCCTGTCGCGCGATGATCGCTTCGACCTGCTCGCGCGTGAAGCCGTTGCGCCGCATCACGCGTGCGATCTGCGTTTCGACCGGGCAATCGACGACGAGCACGCGATTGCTGCGCGCCTTCCAGTTGCCTGACTCGACGAGCAGCGGCACGACGAACATCACGTACGGGCCCCGCGCCTCGCGGGCCTCGCGATCGGTTTCCGCCCGGATCAGCGGGTGCGTGATTGCTTCGAGCCGCCGGCGTGCAGCGTCGTCGCTGAAGATCAGCGCGCGCATCTTCGCGCGATCGAGCGAGCCGTCGGCGGCAACGAAGTCGCGGCCGAACGCCTGTTCGACTGCCGGCATCGCGAGGCCGCCGGGGGCGGTGATGCGGTGGGCGATCAGGTCGGTATCGACGAGCGACGCGCCGCGGGCGCCGAACAGGTCGGCGACGGTCGTCTTGCCGCTGCCGATGCCGCCCGTGAGTCCTACTGCGAACATGTCAGCCTCCGAGCGCCGAATAGAAAGGGGTGCCGAAAAACAGTGTCGCGACGCCGCCGGCCGCGAGGAACGGGCCGAACGGAATCGGCTCCTCGAAGCGCATGCGGCCGCGCCAGGTCGCGACGAGCCCGACGAGCGCGCCGCTCACCGCGGCGAACAGCACGACTTGCGGCAGCGCGGCCCAGCCCATCCACGCGCCGAGCGCGGCAAGCAGTTTCAGGTCGCCGAAGCCGATGCCCTCGATGCCGCGCAGCCACTTGAACAGCCAGTAGATCGACCACAGGAACAAGTAGCCCGCCATCGCACCGATCACGGCCGAGCGCAGCGACGTGAACGTGCCGCCGAGGTTCAGCACGAGCCCGGCCCACAGGAGCGGCAGCGTCATCGAGTCGGGCAGGTAGCCGGTGCGGATATCGATCGCGCTCATCGCGAGCAATGCCGCGCACAACGCAAACGCGGCGAGCGCGGCGACGGTCGGGCCGAATGCCGCGAGCGAGCCGGCGGCGAGCAGCGCGCAGGCGATCTCGACGAGCGGATAGCGGATACCGATCGCGTGGCCGCAGCGCCGGCAGCGCCCGCGCAGCACCAGGTAGCTGACGAGCGGGATGTTTTCCCATGCGCGCAACACGTGGCCGCAATGCGGACAGGCGCTGCGCGGGCGCCACAGATCGTAGCGCGGCGGATAGCCGTCGTCGGGCGCGGCAGCAGCGTTGCCCGTCGCTTCGGCGATGTCGGCGTGCCACGCGCGCTGCATCATCACGGGCAGCCGGTGCACGACCACGTTCAGGAAGCTGCCGACGCACAGGCCGATGACGACCGCGAACGCGTACTGCACCGCGAGCGGCAGCATTGCCAGCGCGAGCAGCGTGCTCTCGGGCGAATCGGGAACGGCGGACAGGGGCGCTGGCGTCATGAGGCTCACGGTTCGGACTAAAAGGCGACAGAATCGGTTGCGATGCTACACCACGTTGCCGAGCTGAAGGATGGGCAGATACATCGCGATCACGAGGCCGCCGACGAGTGCGCCCAGGACGATCACGATCAGCGGTTCGCCGAGCGCGGCGAGCGTATCGAGCCGCGCGTCGAGCTGGCGTTCACACAGTGCGGCGATGTCGGCAAGCATCGTGTCGAGCGTGCCGGTTTCCTCGGCGACGGCGATCGGTTGGACGACGTCATCCGGAAAGCAGCCGGCCGAGCGCATCGCATCGGCGAGACGCACGCCGCGCAGCACGCGTGCTGCGATCTGCGCGGTGGCGTGCGCGAACACCGGATGACCGGCCGTGCGCTCGAGTGTGGCGAACGCATCGGCGAGCGGCACGCCGGCGCCGAGCAGTGTTGCAAGCGAGCGGCACCAGCGTGCGGCCGCGTACTGCTCGATCGCGCTGCCCGCGAGCGGCGCATGCAGCAGGTGTCGTGCGGCCGCATGGCGCAGCGGTGCCGAGCGTCGAAGCGCGTGTTGCACGGCGAGCCCCGTTGCGGCGGCCGCTCCCGCGAGCATGCCACCCCACGCCGACAGCGCTGAGGACAGGGCAAGCAGCACGCGGGTCGGCGCCGGCAGGGCGGCGCCGAAGCCGTCGAAGATCTGCCGGAACGTCGGCACGACCCACACCATCAATGCCGCCGAGATCGCCAGTGCGAACAGGATGACGGCAGCCGGATACGCGAGGGCGGCGCGCAGCTTGCGCCACTGTGCGTCGGCGCGCTCGCGGTGCTCCGCGACCCGTGTCAGCACGATGCCGAGTGAACCTGACGCCTCGCCGACCTCGATCAACTGGCGATACAGCGTGCCGAACTGCGCCGGATAGCGTGCGAGCGCGTCCGCGAAGCGGCAGCCGCCGACGATCTCGCGGGCGAGGCCGGCGGCAATGCGCGGCACGCCGTCGCGCGTACGGGTGCGCGCGAGCATTTCGAGTGACGGTGCGAGCGGCAGCCCGGCCTGCAGCAGGCTTGCGAGCTGGCGCGTGAAGCGTGTGATGTCCCGGGCGCCGGCTGCCGGCGGCCGGGCCGGCCCGCGGACGTCGAGCGACAGCACCGCGGTGCCGTCGCGCGCGAGCGCGGCGCGCGCGGCCGAGGCGTCGAACGCGACGACTGTCCCGCGGCACGGCGCGCCATCGCGACGGCGGCCGCGCCAGGCGAAGCGGGTTTCGCGCGGCGGCATGGGCATGTTCACGCGGCGGGCGTGGCGGAGATGGCTTCCGCGATGCTCGTCGTACCGTCCAGGACGCGCGCGAATGCGGCGTCGCGCAGGTTGCGCACGCCCTCGGCCGCCACGCATCGCGCGAGCTCGCCGACGCTTGCCCGCGCGACGATGCGCTCCGCCAGCGCGCGCGATACCGGCATCGTCTGATGCAGCCCGATGCGGCCGCGATAGCCGATCCCGTGACAGGCGGAACAGCCGCGCGCGACGAACGGCCGCCACCCGGCTGCCAGGGCCGCCGGGTCGCAGCCGGCTTCCCGCAGCGTGCGCGCCGGTGCATCCGAGTGCGCGCGGCAGGTGACGCACAGGCGCCGGACGAGACGCTGCGCGGTGACGAGGTGCAATGCGGCCGCGAGGTTGTACGGTGCGACGCCGATGTCGAGCAGTCGCGCGACGGCGGCCGGCGCGTCGTTCGTATGCAGCGTCGACAGTACGAGATGGCCGGTCTGAGCGGCCTTGATCGCGACGTCGGCTGTCTCCGCATCGCGAATCTCGCCGACCATGATGATGTCCGGATCCTGCCGCAACAGCGCACGCAGCGCCGTCGCGAACGTGAGCCCGGCCTTGTCGGCGACCCCGACCTGGTTGATCCCGTCGAGCTGGATCTCGGCGGGATCCTCGACCGTGCAGACGTTGTGCGCGTCGCGATCGAGCATCTGCAGCGCGCAGTAGAGCGACAGCGTCTTGCCGCTGCCGGTCGGGCCCGTGACGAGCACGAGGCCGTGCGGTGCGCGGATCGCGGCCTCCATCGCGGCCGCCTGCTGCGCGTCGAAGCCGAGGCGGGCGAGCGTGAGATCGGGCGGCAGCGTTTCGAGGCGTCGCAGCACGAGCTTTTCGCCGAACAGCGTGGGCAGCGAACTGACGCGGTAGTCACCGCGCGTGCCGCCGTCGATCGCGATGCGCAGCCTGCCGTCCTGCGGGAGCCGCCGCTCGGCGATGTCCATGCGCGCGAGCACCTTGATTCGCGTGACGAGCGCGTCGCGCAGGTGCAGCGGCGGCCGCGCGTGTTCGTGCAGCACGCCGTCGATGCGCAGGCGGATGCGCCAGCCGGCTTCGAACGGCTCGACGTGGATGTCGGACGCGTCACGCACGCGCGCCGCGTGCAGCGTGTCCGTCAACAGCCGCACGGCCGGTGCGTCGTCGAGTTGAGCCGCATCGAGTGCGTGGGGCGCGGCGGCAGGCGGCGCGTCGGAGCGGGTGGGTGACGACTGCGTGCGCAGCGGCGCCCCGGAGGGAGGGAAATGCATGTGAGCCGGCACGCGGGCCGCCTGTTGACGTGACCGGCAGATGATCACGCGTCGCGGGCGGCGCCGGCAGTCGGCCGTTCGGCTAGCGCGTCGTGGTGCGTGCGGTGCGCGTGCCGCGCGGCTTGAAGAGCTTGACGGTGCGCACGGCCTGATCGTCGCTGCGCATCACTTCGAGCGTCACGTCGCCGATCTTCAGGCACACGTCGTCTTCCGGAATTTCCTCGAGGATTTCGAGCACGAGTCCGTTCAGCGTTTTCGGCCCGTCCGTCGGCAGCTTCAGATGCAGCCAGCGGTTCAGCTCACGCAGCGGCATGCTGGCCGAGACGATACATTCGCCGTTCTCGTCCCAGCCGCCCGCACGTTCGCTGCGCGGCATCGACGTCGTGAATTCGCCGATCAGTTCCTCGATGATGTCTTCCGGCGTCACGAGCCCTTCGAGCTCGCCGTACTCGTTGACGACGAGCGCGGTGCGCTGCCGCGTTTCCTGGAAAAACTGGAGCTGCTGGACCACCGGCGTGCCCGACGGCACGTAGTACGGCTCGGCGAGCAGCGTACGCAGCGTCTCGCGGTCGAACTCCTGGTTGTGCAGCGCGGTGAGCGTCTTGCGCACGTGCAGCACGCCGAGCACCTTGTCGATGTCGCCTTCGTAGACGACGAGCCGGTTGTGATAGCAGGTTTCGAGCTGGTGCAGGACGTCGTCGAGCGGCGCGTAGAAGTTGAGCGACTCGATCTGGCGGCGCGGCACCATCACGTCGTCGACCGTGATGTTCTCGAGGTCGAACAGGTTGAGCAGGATGCTGCGGTGCTTGGTCGGCATGAAGCTGCTCGATTCGAGCACGATGGCCCGCAGCTCGTCGGCGGACATCCGCTGGTCGCGGCCCTTCTTCGTGTTGATGCGCAGCACCCACAACACGCCGTTCGCGAGCGCGTTGACGAACCAGACGACCGGCTTGAACACGCGCATCAGCGGTGCGATCACGAGGCTCGCGGGCAACGCGATGCGTTCGGGGAAGGTCGCGCCGACGATCTTCGGCGCGATTTCCGCGAACACGATGATCAGGAACGCGACGATGCCGGTCGCGATCGACAGCGCGAGGTTGTTGCGGCCGAACGTATGGAGCGCCAGCGACGTCGTCAGGACCGGGATGATCGTGTTGAACAGGTTGTTGCCGATCAGGATCACGCTGAGCAGCAGGTCAGTGCGCGTGAGCAGGCCTTGCGTGGTTTTCGCGCCGAGCGCGCCCTGGCCGGCGAGATGCTTCAGCCGATGGCGGTTGAGCGCCATCATCGCGGTCTCGGAAATCGAAAAGAAGCTGGAACAGAGGAGAAGCAGGAAGACGGCGCCGATTTGCGCCCATAAGGGAATTTGGTCCACGCGTCGGAATGGGCAGTGAAGGACAGGAATGGAGGGAATATAGCAGAGGCCGGCGACCGCGATGTGTCGTGCGCGACACGCGGGGCCTGCGGCGGCCGGGCAAAAAAAAACCGTGCACATGGTGCACGGTTTTTTACAAATCTGGTCGGGGTGAGAGGATTCGAACCTCCGGCCTCTACGTCCCGAACGTAGCGCTCTACCAGGCTAAGCTACACCCCGATTTGGACTCTTCCGATTTCGCAGTCTTCTTCAAGACCGCTGCGTCGTCGAGCAAGAACATAACTATAACGACGTTTCTTCAGAAAGGGAAGACCTTGGAGAAGAAAATTTTCGAGACAGGTGATTTTCCCGTGTCGAACGTGCGTCGTCGCAGTCTTGGCGGCGACACACGACATGCACTTACGACTGTCGCGACGTCGAATACGAGCACAGCGCGAGCAGGCTCTCCTTGTAGATCGAATCGGGGAATGCCGCGATTGCAGCCGCAGCGGCCTGCGCTTCCTGGCGTGCGCATTCGAGCGTGTGATCGAGCGCGCCCGAGCGCGTGATCGCTTCGAAGATCGTGTCGAAGCGATCGGTGCCGCCCTGTTCGATCGCCTCGCGGGCGAGCGCCGCCTGTTCGGGCGTGCCGCGTTCGATCAGATAGATGAGCGGCAGCGTCGGCTTGCCTTCGCGCAGGTCGTCGCCGGCGTTCTTGCCCATGGCCTCGACGGTGCCCGCGTAGTCGAGCCAGTCGTCCATGATCTGGAATGCGGTGCCGATCCGGCGGCCGTATTCGGCGGCGGCGGCCTCGGTCGGCGCATCGGCGCCCGCGAGTACCGCGCCCAGGCGGGCCGACGCCTCGAACAGCTTGGCCGTCTTGTAGCGGATCACCTGCATGTAGCGCGTTTCGTCGACGTCCGCGTCGTGCATGTTGAGGAGCTGCAGCACCTCGCCCTCGGAAATGATCGTCGTTGCTTCGGACAGGATCTCCATCACGCGCATCTTGCCGACGCCGACCATCATCTCGAACGAGCGCGAGTAGAGGTAATCGCCTACCAGCACGCTCGCCGCGTTGCCGAACAGCGCATTGGCGGTCTGGCGGCCGCGGCGCAGCTCGGATTCGTCGACGACGTCGTCATGCAGCAGCGTGGCCGTGTGGATGAACTCGACGACGGCGGCCAGCACGTGCCGCTGGTGCGACGTTTCACCGAGCGCGCCGGCGACGAGCAGCAGCAACGCCGGACGCAGCCGCTTGCCGCCCGCGCCGATGATGTACTCGGCGATCTGGTTGATCAGCAGGACGTCGGACGCGAGGCTTTGCCGGATAACGCGATTCACCTGCTCCATGTCGCTGGTGATCGGAGCGAGCAGGTGGGCGGCGCTGAGGGTGGGGGAGGCGGTGGACGACGACATGATGATGGAATTGGGTGATGCCGCGGATTATAAGTCGAATCCGCGAAATCCCGGTCTGTCAGACGCGCCGCAGCGCGATTTTGGCCGTTCGGCCGAGGCCCGCGCGCGGCAATCGTCGATCGGTTTTGACTTCGGTGCTAACCCCATGTATAATCACGTGTTTTCCGCGCGTGGTGTGCGGAAAATTTGGATCCAGAGTGAGGTTCTCAATGTACGCGGTCATAAAAACCGGCGGCAAGCAGTACAAAGTTGCCGTTGGCGAAAAACTCAAAGTAGAACAGATACCGGCTGACATTGACGCTGAAATCACGCTCGACCAGGTTCTCGCAGTGGGCGAAGGCGAATCGATTAAGTTCGGTACGCCGCTGGTCAGTGGGGCTTCCGTCAAGGCCACCGTTGTGTCGCACGGTCGTCATGCCAAGGTCACCATCTTCAAGATGCGTCGCCGGAAGCACTACCAAAAGCACGGCGGCCACCGCCAGAACTACACTGAGCTGCGCATCGACGCGATCAACGCGTAAGCGCCTCGGTAAAGGAGCAATCAGATGGCACACAAAAAGGCAGGCGGCTCTTCCCGGAACGGCCGCGACTCCGAGTCGAAACGTCTCGGCGTGAAAGTGTACGGCGGCCAGGCAATCAATGCCGGCGGCATCATCGTGCGTCAGCGCGGTACGCGCATGCACGCAGGCGAGAACGTCGGCATGGGCAAGGATCACACCCTGTTCGCGCTGGTTGACGGTCACGTCAAGTTCGCGACCAAGGGCGCGGACAAGAAGCATCTGGTCATCGTCGTCCCGGCGGCTGCCTAAGTCAGGCACCCACGGGCTTCGTAGCCGAAAGGCCCCGCAGTCTTCGCGGGGCCTTTTTTTATTTGGTCGCCGGGCGCAGGTGCGTGCCGGCGACCCTCGCGCAACCGGCGTACGATCGGCCGAATGGCAGATTGTTCAAGCGTGCCGGCGCGCGGCACAATAGCGGAAATACTGGGCGGAGTGACGAATGAAGTTCATTGACGAAGCACGAATCGAAGTCATCGCCGGAGACGGGGGTGATGGCAGCGCGTCGATGCGCCGCGAGAAGTTCGTCCCGTTCGGCGGGCCGGACGGCGGCGACGGCGGCCGGGGCGGCAGCGTCTACGCGATCGCCGACCGCAACATCAACACGCTGATCGACTACCGATACGCGAAGAAGCATCTGGCGCGCAACGGCGAGAACGGCCGCGGCTCGGATTGCTACGGCAAGGGCGGCGACGACGTCACGCTGCGCATGCCGGTCGGCACGATCATCAACGACATGGATACCGGCGAGCTGATCGCCGACCTGACCGAGCACGACCAGCAGGTGATGCTCGCGCAGGGCGGCTCCGGCGGCCTCGGCAACCTGCATTTCAAGTCGAGCACGAACCGTGCGCCGCGCCAGAAGACGGACGGCAAGCCGGGCGAGCGGCGCATGCTGAAGCTCGAGCTGAAGGTGCTCGCCGACGTTGGCCTGCTCGGCATGCCGAACGCAGGCAAGTCGACGTTCATCTCGTCGGTGTCGAATGCGCGGCCGAAGATCGCCGACTACCCGTTCACGACGCTCGCGCCGAACCTCGGCGTGGTGCGCGTGGGCCCGAGCAAGAGCTTCGTGATCGCCGACATTCCGGGGCTGATCGAGGGCGCGGCCGAAGGCGCGGGCCTCGGGCATCAGTTCCTGCGCCACCTGCAGCGCACCGGCGTGCTGCTGCATCTGGTCGATCTCGCGCCGTTCGACGAAACCGTCGATCCGGTCGCGGAAGCAACCGCGATCGTCGGTGAGCTGCGCAAGTACGACGAAGCGCTGTACGAGAAGCCGCGCTGGCTCGTGCTCAACAAGCTCGACATGGTGCCGGAAGACGAGCGCGAGGCACGCGTTGCCGATTTCCTCGACCGTTTCGGCTGGAACGGCCCCGTGTTCGAGATTTCGGCGTTGACGGGCCAGGGCTGCGAAGCGCTGTGCTACGCGATCTACGATTACCTGTCCGAACATTCGGACGCGCACCGTGCGGCGGAGGCGGAAGATCTCGCGGCCGACGTGCGATTCCGCGATGCGCCGCCGGCGAAGGGCGATGCGGTGCCGGGCGACGACGCCTGAGCGGTGCCGTCATGCGCCGGGCGTGCCGCCCGGCGTCGGCGTTCAATCGCGCCCGGCCGGGCAGGCATCAGATACAGGAGACAGTGCAGGATGCGTTCGATCATCGCGGATTCGAAGCGATTGGTGGTGAAGGTGGGTTCCAGCCTCGTGACCAACGACGGCAAGGGGCTCGATCATGCTGCAATCGGCCGCTGGGCAGCCCAGATCGCCGCGTTGCGTGCGCAGGGCAAGGAAGTCGTGCTCGTCAGTTCGGGCGCGATTGCCGAGGGGATGCAGCGGCTCGGCTGGAGCAAGCGGCCGCGGGAAATCGACGAGTTGCAGGCCGCTGCGGCGGTCGGCCAGATGGGGCTCGCGCAAGTCTACGAGAGCCGCTTCACCGAGCATGACATCCGCACCGCGCAGATCCTGCTCACGCATGCCGACCTGGCCGATCGCGAGCGCTACCTGAATGCGCGGTCGACGCTGCTCACGCTGCTGCGGCTCGGCGTCGTGCCGATCATCAACGAGAACGACACCGTCGTCACCGACGAAATCAAGTTCGGCGACAACGACACGCTCGGCGCGCTCGTCGCGAACCTGATCGAAGGCGATGCGCTGATCATCCTGACCGACCAGTCGGGGCTGTTCACGGCCGATCCGCGCAAGGATCCGAACGCGACGCTCGTCGCCGAGGCCAATGCGGGCGCGCCCGAACTCGAGGCGATGGCCGGCGGTGCCGGTTCGAGCCTCGGCCGCGGCGGGATGCTGACGAAGATTCTCGCGGCGAAGCGTGCGGCACATAGCGGCGCGAATACCGTGATCGCGAGCGGCCGCGAATCCGACGTGCTCGTGCGCCTGGCGGCTGGCGAGGCGATCGGCACGCAGCTGATCGCGCGCACTGCGCGGATGGCGGCGCGCAAACAATGGATGGCCGATCATCTGCAGGTGCGCGGCCATGTCGTGATCGACGCCGGCGCGGTCGAAAAGCTGACGGATGGCGGCAAGAGCCTGCTGCCGATCGGCGTGATCGACGTGCAGGGCGCGTTCGCGCGCGGCGAGGTGATCGCGTGCGTCGGGCCTGACGGGCGCGAAGTGGCGCGCGGGCTCACGAACTACAGCAGCGCGGAAACGAAGCTGATTCACCGCAAGCCGAGTGGCGAGATCGAGACCGTGCTCGGCTACATGCTGGAGCCCGAACTGATTCATCGCGACAACCTCGTGCTGGTGTGATCGCCGGCCACGGTATCGGCAGTCCCGGCAGTCCAATAAAAAAGCCCGCGTGATGCGGGCTTTTTTCATGCGGCGGGACGATGCGGGCGACCCGCATCGCGCACCGTCAGCGCAACTGCGTCATCGCGGTGCGATGGAACCGGATGTTTTCCAGGATTTGCCGGGTCGAGCCCTGCGGCATCTTGTTCGCGCAGAAGTAGTCCTGATAGAGCGCCGAGTGATAGGCGTTCAGCTCGCCGTTCTCGATGCGTCGCCAGTCGTTCTCGACCGTGCGGTCCCAGCCGTTGTGATCGGAGTCCAGGCCGGCGTACTGGCGCCATTCGTACGTGTCGCAGCGAATGCCTTCGTAGTTTACGTTGCGCGCGCCGGCCGGGCTCGTGATGACGACTGCGTAGCGCACGACGCCGTCGGTGCCGACGTCGAGCGACTTCGCGTCGACGAAGAACTTGAGCGGTGTGTTCTGCGATACGTTGAACGGCAGCAGGTCGCCCGTTTGCGGCAGCGGCGGCAGCGTGTCGACCGTGTTTTCCTTCCAGGTCCCCTGGCGGTCGAGCAGGTACACGAATTCGCTGTCATCCTTGTTGGACGGCGCTTTCGAATTCGCGCAGCCGGCCAGGGCAGCCATCGCGGCGATCGATGCGAGCGCGAGAGCAATCGCTTTCAATATGCATTCCTCGTAAAAAAAGGGCGCGACACCAAGGTCGCGCCCGGTCATGCAGTCCGACTCGTCATTTGCCGACGATCACGTGGGGCGGCATCTCGTCGAGCGTGCCCGCTTCCACTTCGATCTCCGAACAGACTACCGATGTGTCGACAATCGTCAGCGTCTGCTGGGCCTGTACGCCAATGACGCGCGGATAGCGCGACATTCGCGGCCCGCGCGGCTTCTCGGCTCGCTGCGCCGGGCGGCGCAGGAAGCGCGACAGTTCCGTCAGCGCCAACTGATAGACATCCCGCTTGAACTCGATCACCGCATCGAGCGGCACCCAGTACTCGTTCCAGCGCCACGCATCGAACTCCGGGTGGTCGGTCGCGCGCAAGCAAATGTCGCAATCGCGTCCAACCATCCGCAGCAGGAACCAGATCTGCTTCTGGCCGCGGTAATGACCGCGTACTTCGCGTTTAATGAACTTGTCAGGCACCTCGTAACGCAACCAGTCGCGAGTGCGGCCGATTATCTTGACGTGTTCCGGATGCAGGCCCGTTTCCTCGTGCAACTCCCGGTACATCGCCTGCATGGGGGTCTCGCCATACTTGATCCCACCTTGAGGAAACTGCCAGGAATGCTCGCGGAGCCGCTTGCCCCAAAACACCTCGTTGCGCGCGTTCAAGAGGATGATGCCGACGTTCGGGCGAAAGCCTTCACGATCCAGCATACAACCACCTTCGAATCCTTTAAAATTGCTTTGATTATAAACAGATAACGGGCGCTGCGCACCGTGACGGAGCGAATCCGCGCGGGGTACACCGGCTGAATTGTCCCTGATTAGTCTGCTACGTCATCTGCGCCATCGTCGTTCGTCGCGCGCAGCTTTTTCACCTTGAAACTTTTTCGGGCGCCCCGCCTGGGGGCGCCGTTTTTGGAACCGTCCGCATGAAAGCTTCCCGTTTCTTTATCGGCACCCTGAAAGAAGCTCCCGCCGACGCAGAGATCGTCAGCCACAAGCTGATGGTCCGCGCCGGCATGATCCGTCGCGTCGCCGGCGGCATCTATAACTACCTGCCGGTCGGCCTGCGTTCGATTCGCAAGGTCGAGGCGATCGTGCGCGAGGAAATGAACCGGGCGGGCGCCATCGAGCTGCTGATGCCAGCCGTGCAGCCGGCCGAGCTGTGGCAGGAATCGGGCCGCTGGGAACAGTACGGCCCCGAGCTGCTGCGCTTCAAGGACCGCAAGGACAACGACTTCGTGATCGGGCCGACGCACGAGGAAGTCATCACCGACATCGCGCGCAACCAGATCAAGAGCTACCGGCAGATGCCGGTGAACTTCTACCAGATCCAGACGAAGTTCCGCGACGAGATCCGTCCGCGCTTCGGCGTGATGCGTGGCCGCGAATTCATCATGAAGGACGCGTATTCGTTCGACAAGGACGCGGCCGGCCTGAACGAGTCGTATCGCAAGATGTACGACGCGTACGTGCGCATCTTCACGCGCCTCGGCCTCGAATTCCGTGCGGTCGCGGCCGACAGCGGCTCGATCGGCGGCAACTTCTCGCACGAGTTCCACGTGATCGCCGATACCGGCGAGGACGCGATCGCCTACTGCCCGACCTCCGAGTTCGCAGCGAACATCGAGGCGGCTGAAGCGCTGCCGCTGACGCCCGAGCGCGCGGCGCCGGCCGAAGCGATGGAAAAGGTCGCGACGCCCGGCAAGGCGAAGTGCGAGGCCGTCGCCGAACTGCTGGCGATCCCGCTCGAGCGCACGATCAAGTCGATCGTGCTCGCGACCGACAACGAAGGCGCCGAGCCGACCATCTGGCTGGTGATGCTGCGCGGCGACCACGACCTGAACGAGATCAAGGTATCGAAGCTGCCGGGCCTGAAGAACCACCGCTTCGCGACCGAGCAGGAAATCGTCGAGTGGTTCGGCACGCCGCCGGGCTACCTCGGCCCGGTCGGCACGAAGAAGCCCGTGAAGGTGATCGCGGACCGCACGGTCGCGAACATGAGCGATTTCGTCGTCGGTGCGAACGAGGTCGACTATCACATCGCCGGCGTGAACTGGGGCCGCGACCTGCCGGAACCGGACGTCGCCGACGTGCGCAACGTGAAGAAGGGCGACGCGTCGCCGGACGGCAAGGGTGTGATCGACATCTGCCGCGGCATCGAAGTCGGCCACGTGTTCCAGCTCGGCACCAAGTACTCGGAAGCGATGGGTGCGACGTTCCTCGACGAGTCGGGCAAGCCGCAGCCGATGCTGATGGGCTGCTACGGCGTCGGCGTCACGCGCATTCTCGGCGCGGCGATCGAACAGAACTTCGACGACAAGGGCATCATCTGGCCGGAGTCGATCGCGCCGTTCGAAGTCGTGCTGTGCCCGATGGGCTATGACCGCAGCGAGATGGTGCGCGAGACTGCCGACAAGCTGTACGCGGAACTCGTCGCGGCCGGCATCGACGTGATCCTCGACGATCGCGGCGAGCGCCCGGGCGTGATGTTCGCCGACTGGGAGCTGATCGGCGTGCCGCACCGCCTCGTGATCGGCGAGCGCGGCCTGAAGGAAGGCAAGATCGAGTACCAGGGCCGCCGCGACGCCGAAGCGACGCTGCTGCCGGCCGACGCGGCCGCGGCGACGGTCGCGGAGAAGATCCGCGCCGCGCTCGCACGCTAAGCACGGCGACCGGGGGACACGATGGAATACACGTTCCTGTCGGCCACCGTGCTCCTGGTGCTGATCACCGATCCGCTCGGCAACATCCCGCTGTTCATTTCGGCGATGCGGGATGTGCCGCGCGAGCGGCGCGTGAAGCTGATCCTGCGTGAAGTGGGGATCGCGTTCGTGATCCTGCTGTTCTTCATGGTGGTCGGCGACCGCTTCCTGCGGATGATGAACCTCACCGACCTGTCGCTGCGGCTCGGCGGCGGGATCGTGCTGTTCCTGATCGCGCTGCGGATGATCTTCCCGCACCCGGATGGCGCACTCGGCAGCGATCCGCGCGCGGGCGGCGAGCCGTTCATCGTGCCGCTCGCGATTCCGGCGCTCGCCGGGCCGTCCGCGCTGGCGACGGTGATGCTGCTGACGTCGCAGGCGCCCGGCAAGATGCTCGAGTGGGTTGGGGCGCTGACGGTCACGATGATCGTCTGCGCGATCACGCTGGTGCTGGCCGAACGGATCCAGCAGTGGCTCGGCGAGCGGACGGTCGCGGCGTTCGAGCGGCTGATGGGCCTCGTGCTCGTCGCGATCTCGGTCGAGATGCTGCTGGCCGGCATTCGCGCGTTCGTGCACCAGTTATAGGGCGGGCGGCGTACGCACAAAAAAAGCGGCGCTCCGGGAAACCGGAGCGCCGCTTTTCCTATATAGCGGGCAGGGCGGCGATCAGACGTGGGTGGTCAGCGCGCGGATCGTCGGCAGGTTGCGCCAGTAGCCCTTTGCGTCCATCCCGCAGCCGAACACGTAGCGGTCGGGCACCGAGAAGCCGCAGAAGTCGGGGTGCAGCGGCTTCGCCTTCGCGAGCGTCTTCTCGCACAGCACGGCCGACATGAAGCGTTGCGCGCCCATGTCGAGGATGCGGTCGCGGATCGCGGCCATCGTCTCGCCTTCGTCGAGGATGTCGTCGAGCACGAGCACGATGCGATCCTTCACCGATTCGCGCGGCGCGACGCGCCAGTGCATTTCCGGGCTGCCCTGCGTCGTGTTGCGGTAGCGGGTCAGGTGGATGTAGTCGAATTCGAGCGGGAAATCGAGATGCGGCAGCAGCATCCCGGTAAACACCGCGGCGCCGCCCATCACCGAGAGAACGAGCGGAAACGCGTCGCCGATCTCGGCGCGGATCGCGTCGGCCATCTTGGAGATCGACGCGTTGACGGCATCCGCCGACACGATCTCTTCGGAGTGGTTGAAAATGTGGAGGGCTTCTTCGCGGTTCATGTGTTCTGGCGGGCAGTCGGTATACAAATAAGAATGAAGCAGAACGGCAGGCGCGCGCTACAGCAAAAACCCGCGCGCCGGCCGACGGGCGGAATCAGCGCATGCCGGGCATCATGCCCTTCAGGCCGCGCATCATCTTCTGCATGTTGCCGCCCTTCAGCTTCTTCATCATCGTACGCATCTGGTCGTACTGGTTCAGCATCCGGTTGACTTCCTGCACCGGCACGCCCGCGCCGGCTGCAATGCGGCGCTTGCGCGTCGCCTTGATGATTTCGGGTTTCGCACGCTCGGCCGGCGTCATCGAGCTGATGATGCCTTCCATCCGGCGGATCTGCTTCTCGGCCTGGCCCATGTCGGCGCCGGCGGCCGCCTGCTGGAATTGCGCGGGCAGCTTGTCCATCAGCGACGACAGGCCGCCCATGTTCTTCATCTGCGAGATCTGCGCGCGGAAATCGTTCAGGTCGAAGTCGCCGCCTTTCTTGACCTTGTCCGCGAGCTTCTGCGCAGCTTGAACGTCGACGCCGCGCTGCGCCTCCTCGACGAGCGCGAGAATGTCGCCCATGCCGAGGATCCGGTTCGCCATCCGGTCCGGGTGGAACACTTCCAGGCCGTCGAGCTTCTCGGCGACGCCGACGAACTTGATCGGCTTGCCCGTGATGTGGCGCACCGACAGCGCGGCGCCGCCGCGCGAGTCGCCGTCGAGCTTGGTCAGCACGACGCCGGTGAGCGGCAGCGTGTCGTTGAACGCCTTCGCGGTGTTGACCGCGTCCTGGCCGAGCATCGCGTCGACGACGAACAGCGTTTCCGCCGGCTTAAGCGTGCCGTGCAGCGCGGCGATTTCCTGCATCATCGCCTCGTCGATACCGAGGCGGCCGGCCGTGTCGACGATCAGCACGTCATGGTAGTGGCGCTTCGCCCAGTCGACGGCCGCGATCGCGATGTCGACGGGTTTCTGGTCCGGCGTGGACGGGAAGAAGTCGGCGCCAACCTGTTCGCTCACCGTTTTCAGCTGCATGATGGCGGCCGGGCGATACACGTCGCACGACACCGTCAGCACCTTCTTCTTGTACTTCTCGCGCAGCAGCTTCGCGAGCTTGCCGGCGGTCGTGGTCTTGCCCGCGCCCTGCAGGCCGGCCATCAGGATCACGGCAGGCGGCGTGACTGCCAGGTTCAGCTCGGCGGCCTTGCCTTCGTAGTCGCCGCCGATCACGGCGGTCAGTTCCTTCTGGACCACGCCGACGAGCGCCTGGCCCGGCGACAGGCTGCTGATCACTTCTTCGCCGAGCGCCTTTTCCTTGACCTTGGCGATGAATTCGCGGACGACCGGCAGCGAGACGTCGGCCTCCAGCAGCGCGAGACGCACCTCGCGGAGCATCTCCTGGGTGTTCGCCTCGGTAAGCCGGGCCTCGCCGCGCAGCGTCTTGACGACGCGCGCCATCCGTTGAGTGAGATTGTCGAGCATGGGGAGCGTTGGACAGTGGGGCCCGAAGACGCGGCGGAACCGAACAAAGGGAGCCGTCGCGGGAAGGGGGCCTAGTGTAAACTTCGAACATGGATATTGTACTGTATGCCCTCACCGCATTCCTGTACGGCGGCCTCGCCGTCGCAGGCTGGCGCACGCATCGCCAGGGCGCGACGCCGCTCGTCGCGAGCGTGCCGGCCGTGCCGGTTCCCGCGTCCGCCGCGTCCGGGATGAGCGGGGCCGGCCGCGCGCTGCTGTTCGCCGCGCTCGTCGCGCACGGCGTACTGCTCCACATGACGATCTTTCCGAACGACTCGATGGTGTTCGGCTTCGCGTTCGCGCTGTCCGCGATGTTCTGGCTCGGTGCCGGCATCTACTGGATCGAGAGCTTCTTCTTCCCGCTCGACAGCCTGCGCCTGCTGGTCCTGCCGCTCGCGTGCGGCGCGTCGCTGCTGCCGCTCGTGTTCGGCGGCGTGCGGGTGCTTCCTTATGCCGCAGCACCGCTGTTCAAGCTGCACTTCCTGATCGCGAACATCGCATACGGGCTGTTTGCGATCGCCGCGCTGCATGCGGTCCTGATGCTGATGGTCGAGCGGCGGCTGCAGTCGCTGAGGAGCGGCGGGCGCGACGGTTCGACGGGCTGGATCGCGAGCTGGCTCGAAACGCTGCCGCCGCTGCTCACGCTCGAGAAGCTGCTGTTCCGCCTGATCGGCGCCGGCTTCGTGCTGCTCACGCTGACGCTCGCGTCGGGCATCCTGTTCAGCGAGCAGGTCGACGCGCGCGCGCTGCGGCTCGACCACAAGACCGTGTTCGCGATCCTGTCGTGGCTGATGTTCGGCGGCCTGCTGGTCGCCCGCAAGACGTCGGGCTGGCGTGGCCGCGGCGCCGCGCGCTGGGTGCTCGTGTCGTTCGCCGCGCTGCTGCTCGCGTATGTCGGCAGCCGGTTCGTTTTCGAGGTGCTGCTGCACCGTTCCGTGGTTTGAACGCAGGTTTCCGATGCGACAGATTCTTCTCCTGATTCTTCTCTTCTTCGCGGGTTCGTGGCTCGCACGCAAGCTGCGCCAGGCGCAGGAGCACGCGCAGGCGCGCACCGGCCGCGGCGCCGGTCACGACGGCGCGCCCGGTGCCGGCGGCCCCGGGGCTGCGCGGCCGAACGGCGACATGCGATCGCTGCCCGAGCCGATGGTGCGCTGCGCCGAATGCGGCGTGCATGCGCCGAAGGGCGATGCGGTCGCCGCAGGCGGCGAATACTTCTGCAGCGCCGAGCACGCGCAGCGCCACGCCGCACGTGCAAGCGGTCGCGACGCGCGATGAGCGACGCGCGGGTGTTGTCGGTCGACGCAAACGGCTGGGTGCGCGAAGCGCGCCATGCGCCGTCGCCGAACTTCGAGATGCGGCCCGCGGGTGCGGTGCCGACGCTCGTGGTCGTCCACAACATCAGCCTGCCGCCCGGTGAATTCGGCGGCGACGCGATCGAGTCGCTGTTCCTGAACCGCCTCGACTGCGATGCGCACCCCTATTACCAGAGCCACCTGCGCGGCGTGCGCGTGTCCGCGCACTTCCTGATCCGCCGCGGCGGCGAGCTCGTGCAGTTCGTGTCGTGCGACGAGCGCGCGTGGCACGCGGGTTCGTCCGAGTTCTTCGGCCGGACGCGCTGCAACGACTTCTCGATCGGCATCGAACTCGAAGGCGCCGACGACGTGCCGTTCGACGATGCGCAATACGCGGTCCTGGCTGCGCTCTCCCGCGCGCTCGCGGCGCGCTATCCGGTCGACGCATTCGCGGGGCACTCGGACGTCGCGCCGGGCCGCAAGACCGACCCGGGCCCGCACTTCGATTGGCAACGCTTCGCGAGCGATGCCGGTTTTTCCGGCGAATACTTTCCTTTCCGTCAGCACTGATCGCGGGGTTTTTGAGCCGGGAAAAAAATTTTTTCCGACCAATGCCTTGTCACGTCTGAGCCTGCGCGGGGCGGGGGTGATGTCAATACCTTCAGTGCAAATTATCCGTTTGGACGTCCTCCGAATGTCCACTATACTTGGTGCCAGTTGAGCGGTTCTGCACTAGATATAGTGTGTGTCGCAGGGGAAACCCGAGCGGCACCGGCCGGCGGGCAACGCCGGCGGACAGGGTTCTCAGGGCGGCGCGTCAGGCCGGGCGGTCCGGGCGTCGCGACCAGCGCAGCGAACATCGACGGGGCAGGGGATACATGACGAAGCACACGACCGGCCAGGTTGTCGCGCATCGACCGAACCGGCTTCCCCGGCGCATCGCTCGCCTCTTACCGCTCGCGCACCGCATTGCGCAGCGTTCGTTTTAATCCGCGGTTCTCTCCGCACCATCCAACACCAGGAGCTTTGCACATGCAAACCACCGACAACGCGACGTCCCAGTACGAGAGCGCCTCGAGCCGTCCGCTCGGCGGGACCGAACAGGGCGCGAAGGCGCTCGCGCCGCAGGCCACGTTCGCCGACTACAAGGTGATCCGCCGCAACGGCAGCGTCGTGTCGTTCGAACCCTCGAAGATCGCGATCGCGGTGACCAAGGCTTTCCTGGCCGTCAACGGCGGGCAGGGCGCGGCATCGGCGCGCGTACGCGAGCAGGTCGAACAGCTGACGCACAACGTCGTCCGCGCGCTCGTGCGCAGCCGCCCGAACGGCGGTACGTTCCATATCGAAGACATCCAGGACCAGGTCGAACTCGCGCTGATGCGCGGCGGCGAGCACAACGTCGCGCGTGCGTACGTGCTGTATCGCGAGAAGCGTCACCTCGAGCGCCAGAATGCGGGCGAGGACGCAGCGGCAGCGGGCGCCGAGTCGAGCACCGGCATCAATGTCGTCGACAACGGCGTGACGCGCCCGCTCGATCTGAACGCGCTGCGCGCGCTGATCGTGTCGTCGTGCGACGGCCTCGGCGCTGCGGTTAACCCTGACCCGATCGTCGCGGAGACGGTGAAGAACCTGTACGACGGCGTGCCGATGAGCCAGGTCTACGACTCGGCGATCCTCGCAGCGCGCACGATGATCGAAAAGGATCCGGCATACAGCCAGGTCACGGCCCGCATCCTGCTGCACACGATCCGTCGCGAGATCCTCGGCGAGGAAGTCGTGCAGGCCGAGATGTCGGCCCGCTACACGGAATACTTCCCGCAGTTCCTGAAGCGCGGCGTCGACGCCGGCCTGCTCGACGACAAGCTGCTGCAGTTCGACCTGAAGCGCCTCGGTGAAGCGCTCGACGCGAACCGTGACCTGCAGTTCGGCTACCTCGGCCTGCAGACGCTGTACGACCGCTACTTCCTGCACGTCGAAGGCACCCGCATCGAAATGCCGCAGGCATTCTTCATGCGCGTCGCGATGGGCCTGTCGCTGAACGAGATCGACCGCGAAACGCGCGCGATCGAGTTCTACAACGTGCTGTCGAGCTTCGACTTCATGAGCTCGACGCCGACGCTGTTCAACTCGGGCACGCACCGCTCGCAGCTGTCGTCGTGCTACCTGACGACGGTCGCGGACGATCTCGACGGCATCTATGAAGCGCTGAAGGAAAACGCGCTGCTGTCGAAGTTCGCCGGCGGTCTCGGCAACGACTGGACGCGCGTGCGTGCACTCGGCTCGCATATCAAGGGCACGAACGGCAAGTCGCAAGGCGTGGTCCCGTTCCTGAAGGTCGTGAACGACACGGCCGTCGCGGTGAACCAGGGCGGCAAGCGCAAGGGCGCGGTCTGCGCGTACCTCGAATCGTGGCACCTCGACATCGAGGAGTTCCTCGAGCTGCGCAAGAACACCGGTGACGACCGCCGCCGTACGCACGACATGAACACGGCGAACTGGATTCCCGACCTGTTCATGAAGCGCGTGATGGAAGGCGCCGACTGGACGCTGTTCTCGCCGTCGACCTGCCCGGACCTGCACGACAAGTTCGGCACGGAGTTCGAGGCGGCTTACACGGCTTACGAAGACAAGGTCGCGCGCGGCGAGATCAAGCTGTTCAAGAAGATCCCGGCGGCGCAGCTCTGGCGCAAGATGCTCGGCATGCTGTTCGAGACGGGCCACCCGTGGATCACGTTCAAGGATCCGTGCAACGTCCGCTCGCCGCAGCAGCACGTCGGCGTCGTCCACTCGTCGAACCTGTGCACGGAAATCACGCTGAACACGAGCGACACCGAAATCGCGGTGTGCAACCTCGGCTCGGTGAACCTCGTCGCCCACCTGGTGAAGCAGGCCGACGGCAGCTACGCGCTCGACCACGACAAGCTGAAGCGCACGATCAGCGTCGCGATGCGCATGCTCGACAACGTGATCGACATCAACTACTACGCGGTGGCGAAGGCGCGTAACTCGAACCTGAAGCACCGCCCGGTCGGCATGGGCATCATGGGCTTCCAGGACTGCCTGCACCTGCTGCGCACGCCGTACGCGTCGGAAGCGGCGGTCGAGTTCGCCGACCGTTCGATGGAAGCTGTCTGCTACTACGCGTACTACGCGTCGACCGAGCTGGCCGAAGAGCGCGGCCGCTACTCGAGCTACCGCGGCTCGCTGTGGGATCGCGGCATCCTCCCGCAGGACACGCTGAAGCTGCTGGCTGAAGCGCGCGGCGGCTACGTCGAGGTCGACACGTCCGAGTCGCTCGACTGGACGACGCTGCGTTCGCGGATCGCCGCGCACGGCATGCGCAACTCGAATTGCGTCGCGATCGCGCCGACGGCGACGATCTCGAACATCATCGGCGTGTCGGCCTGTATCGAACCGACCTTCCAGAACCTGTACGTGAAGTCGAACCTGTCGGGCGAATTCACGGTGGTGAACGAGTTCCTGGTTCGCGACCTGAAGGAACGCGGCCTGTGGGACGAGGTGATGGTCTCCGACCTGAAGTACTTCGACGGCATGCTGTCGCGCATCGACCGCATCCCGGCCGACCTGCGCGCGATCTACGCGACCGCGTTCGAAGTCGACCCGACGTGGCTGGTCGAAGCGGCATCGCGCCGCCAGAAGTGGATCGACCAGGCGCAGTCGCTGAACATCTACATGGGCGGCGCGTCGGGCAAGAAGCTCGACGAGGTCTACAAGCTCGCATGGCTGCGCGGCCTGAAGACGACCTACTACCTCCGCACGATGGCGGCGACGCACGTCGAGAAGTCGACGGTCGCACACGGTGCGCTGAACGCAGTGCCGACGGGCGGTTCGAGCGGCGGCGGCGCGCAAGGCGCAGCCGGCGGCTTCGGCGCGGCGGGCGGCGCAGCATCGTCGTCGGGCGCAGTCGACGCAGCACCGGCACTCGCGCCGGTCGAGGCAGACGGTCCGGTGTGCACGATGCGTCCGGGCGATCCGGGCTTCGACGAGTGCGAAGCGTGCCAGTAACGCAGTGCGCCTGACCTGAGAAGCAGGCAAGGGCGGCGCACACGACAACCGATCGAGGTTGAAGTGTGCGCCGCTCTCAACTAAAAAAATGATAAGGAATCTGTAACGCGACACCTGCGTTGCAGGCAGTGACAAGCGATCGAAACATCCCCGACGGCGTCGCGTTTCGATCAGCGTTCGATGCGTCGAGCGCACCTCGCGATACAAGCGCGACTCACATCGCGCGCTGCATGAACGACGATGCGTTGCTCAAAGTGTTGTATCGAGGTCGCAACGCGAATCGAAAAAAGGATTTTTCGTGAGCGAACCCTTTTATCGCTCAGGAAAAGATGGTACAAACCGTTCTAAATTGATGGTGAGAATTTATGCTCAACTGGGATGACGAGAAGACTGCCGTAACCCCCGCGAGCGGAGCGCAGCAAAACGCGATGCGCACCTCCGCCGGGATGGCTGTCGGAATGCAGGCTGCTGCGCCTGCCGCCCATCAGGTCCGTGACATTTTCGAAGGCGATCTTGCGGTGCCGCCGCAAGCATCGGCTGTTCCCGCCGGCGGTTCGGAAGCGCGGGTCAATGTCGCCGACAAGCGCATCATCAACGGCCAGACTGACGTGAATCAGCTGGTGCCGTTCAAGTACAAGTGGGCGTGGGAAAAGTATCTGGCCGGTTGCGCGAACCACTGGATGCCGCAGGAAATCAACATGTCCCGCGACATCGCACTGTGGAAGGACCCGAACGGTCTGACCGAGGACGAGCGCCGCATCGTGAAGCGCAACCTCGGCTTCTTCGTGACGGCCGATTCGCTCGCGGCGAACAACATCGTGCTCGGCACGTACCGCCACATCACGGCGCCCGAGTGCCGGCAGTTCCTGCTGCGCCAGGCGTTCGAGGAAGCGATCCACACGCACGCGTACCAATACATTGTCGAATCGCTCGGTCTCGATGAAGGCGAGATCTTCAACGCGTATCACGAGGTCTCGTCGATCCGCGCGAAGGACGAATTCCTGATCCCGTTCATCCACACGCTGACGGATCCGGCCTTCAAGACCGGCACGCTCGACGCGGATCAGAAGCTGCTGAAGTCGCTGATCGTGTTCGCCTGCATCATGGAAGGCCTGTTCTTCTATGTCGGGTTCACGCAGATCCTCGCACTCGGCCGCCAGAACAAGATGACGGGTGCTGCAGAGCAATATCAGTACATCCTGCGCGACGAGTCGATGCACTGCAACTTCGGCATCGACCTGATCAACCAGATCAAGCTCGAGAATCCGCATCTCTGGACCGCGGAATTCCGCGCCGAGATCCGCGAGCTGTTCAAGCAGGCTGTCGAACTCGAATACCGCTACGCCGAAGACACGATGCCGCGCGGCGTGCTGGGTTTGAACGCGTCGATGTTCAAGAGCTATCTGCGCTTCATCAGCAACCGCCGTTGCCAGCAGATCGGCCTCGATCCGCTGTACCCGAACGAGGAAAACCCGTTCCCGTGGATGAGCGAGATGATCGACCTGAAGAAGGAACGCAACTTCTTCGAGACGCGTGTGATCGAGTATCAGACGGGGGGCGCGCTGTCCTGGGAATAACCCGCAGCAGCGAATCCGTCACATGATGTGAGCAGCCGGTGGCCTCTCGGCCCCGGCCCAAGGTTTAGGAGCAAGAACGCCTGATGCAAAGCATGCCCGGTGCCTTAACGGCCCAACGATACGACAGGCACTTTGCGAACCCTTCAGTGGGATGGGCAAACTTCCCTCCGGATAAAGCGGACGGCCGTGTGGTAGTCCGCTTGATCAAGCGATTAGGGGTAGCGGCGCGAGGTGCGCCGGCTACCGACTTGATTTGGCGCGCGAGGCCGAGTGGTCACGCGCGCCATACCGTATTCATTAGCGTAAGCGCGTGGTATCCGCGTACGCCGATGAATAGCCCGCTTCGAAGCGCACGTCCTGAACAGCGTCCGCGGGAAGCGGGTTTTGACGAAGGGTGTAGTTTGAACTGACTCTCATCTGAACCTGAAGGAGAACAACATGGCACTTGCCAAGAAGAAACCGGCTGCTAAGAAGGTTGCTGCCAAGAAGACCGTTGCGAAGAAGGCTGCTGCTCCGGCGAAGAAGGCCGCTGCAGTGAAGAAGGTCGCAGCGAAGAAGGTCGCCGTGAAGAAGGTTGCTGCGAAGAAGGCAGCACCGGCGAAGAAGGCTGCTGCAAAGAAGGTCGCTGCGAAGAAGGTCGCGGTGAAGAAGGTTGCAGCCAAGAAGGTCGCAGCGAAGAAAGTCGCCGTGAAGAAGGTTGCTGCGAAGAAGGCGGCACCGGCCAAGAAGGCCGCGGCGAAGAAGGTTGCAGCCAAGAAAGTCGCAGTGAAGAAGGTTGCTGCGAAGAAGGCAGCACCGGCGAAGAAGGCTGCAGCGAAGAAGGCCGCGCCTGCCAAGAAGGCTGCAGCGAAGAAGGCTGCGCCTGCCAAGAAGGCCGCTGCGAAGAAGGCTGCGCCTGCTAAGAAGGCCGCCCCTGCGAAGAAGGCTGCCCCTGCGAAGGCGGCTGCTGCTCCGGCGAAGAAGGCCGCTGCACCGAAGAAGGCTGCTGCTCCGAAGAAGGCCGTCGTGAAGAAGGCTGCGCCGGCAACGACCGCGTCGACCGCATCGGTTGCGCCGGCATCGGGCGTGAAGACCGCGCTCAACCCGGCAGCGGCATGGCCGTTCCCGACCGGCAGCCGTCCGTAATCGCGGCTGACCAGCACCACCCGGACACTCACGTGGTGTCCGTGGGTTGAGTAGCGCTACTCAATCAGTCCCGCCATCTGGCTCAGGTGGCGGGATTTTTTTCGTCCGTATTCGCCCTCGAAGCCGAACGCGACGACGCGAGTACGGACGAAAAAAAACGCATGTGCAGCTTCGCACATGCGTTCGACCGCGGCTTGCGCCGCGTGCTGAGGATACCGGTTAGTGCGTGACGCGCGTGACGCCGCCGCTCGACAGCAGCCGCACACGCTCGCCGGCGCGGAACGCTTCACCGCTGGCTGCCTGCGTGATCGAGCGCAGGTCGCCGTTGTCGAGACGCACGGTGATTTCGACACCGTTCGCCGTGCTGAGGTTTTCGCCGACCGCGTTACCCGCGACCGCGCCGACGAGGCCGCCGGCGATCGCCGTCAGGATCGAGCCCTTGCCGCCGCCGATTGCGCTGCCTGCGACAGCGCCGAGTGCGCCGCCGCCGAGCGTGCCGATCGCGCTGCCGCCGCCGTCGGACTGGATACGCACCGCACGGACGCTTTCGACCGTGCCCATGCGGACCGTCTGTTCGCGCTGCGCCTGGCCGACGCTATAGACATCGGCCGAGCCGGGTGCCGTGAAGCAGCCGGCGAGCGTCAGCGTGGCCGTCAGCATGGCCGCGAGCGTGAGGGTTTTTTTCGTCAACATCTTTGCTCTCCCACAATATTCATTTGAGACTGTAACCGAATGCAGTCTCGAAGCGTGCGTCGATTTCGGCGCGCGTCAGTACGTAAGTCTGAGGCCCCTGGTGGGCAATCTTGATCGAGCCCATCAGGCTCGCGAGGCGCCCCGTGGTCGCCCAGTCGAGGCCATGCTCGATGCCGTACAGCAGGCCGCCGCGGAAGGCATCGCCACAGCCGGTCGGATCGGAGATGCGCTCGGCCGGTACCACCGGAATCTGTTCCGTGCCCTGCTTGTGGCGGATGGTCGCGCCGTGCTCGCCACGCGTGATGACGAGGGCGTCGACCCGGCTGGCGATTTCATCTTCGGACCATCCCGTCTTGTCGCTCACCAGCTTGGCCTCGTAGTCGTTGACCGCCACATAGGTCGCAAGTTCAATGCTGCGGCGCAGCGTCGCACCGTCGAACAGCGGCAGACCCTGGCCCGGGTCGAACACGAACGGCACACCGGCCTTGGCGAGCTCTTCCACGTGCTGCACCATCCCGTCGAAGCCGTCCGGGCCGACGATCGCCAGCTTGATGTCCGGTGCGTCGCCCGCGTGGTTCAGGTGCGACTGCATCATCGCGCCCGGGTGGAACGCCGCGATCTGGTTGTTGTCGAGATCGGTCGTGATCATCGCCTGCGCGGTGTACGTATCGGGCAGTACACGAACGTGGTCGCGGCGCAGGCCGAGCTGGTCGAGCCGGTCGAGATACGGCTGCGCGTCGAGCGCGCCCATCGTCCCCATCATGCGCGCATCGCCGCCGAGCAGGTGCAGCGCGTACGCGATGTTGCCCGCGCAGCCGCCGAATTCGCGGCGCATCGTCGGCACGAGGAAGCTCAGGTTGATGAGGTGCACCTGGTCGGGCAGGATGTGCTCGCGGAACCGCCCTTCGAAGGTCATGATGGAGTCGTAGGCGATCGAGCCGCAAATCAGCGTAGCCAAGGTGTGCGTTCCTGTAGAAATGAGGGGCCCTGCGCGACAACGCCGCGCGAAGGGCGCGGCGCGGCAGGGGAAAGCGGTGGAAAGCTTACTTCAGTGCGGCGAGCGCTGCATCGTAGTTCGGCTCGTCCTTGATTTCGCCGACGAGTTCCGCGTGGATCACCTTGTCCTGCGCGTCGAGCACGACGACGGCACGTGCGGTCAGGCCGTTCAGCGGGCCGCTCGTCACGTCGACGCCGTACGCGTTCGCGAACGCGCGGCCAGTGCGGAACGTCGAAGCCGTCACGACGTTCTCGAGGCCTTCGGTCGTGCAGAAGCGCGTGGCGGCGAACGGCAGGTCGGCGGACACGACGACCACGACCGTGTTGTCGAGCGCCGACGCGGCTTCGTTGAACTTGCGGGTCGACGTCGCGCAGGTCGGCGTGTCGAGGCTCGGCACGATGTTCAGCACCTTGCGCTTGCCGGCGAAGCTGGCGAGCGACAGGTCGGCGAGGTCCTTGCCGACCAGCTTGAAATCGGCGGCTTGGGCGCCGACGGCCGGGAACGTGCCGGCGAGATCGATCGGGTTGCCACCCAGCGTAACTTTGCTCATGTTCGTGCTCCGAAATAGCGCGCCAATGGAGGCGCGCGGGTTGAGACGGGCGCGCATGCGCGCGCCGCGGCGCGTCACGGATAGAAGATCTGGACGCGGAAATTCGAGGCGGGCGTGCCGTTCGTTTCGAGGCGGACGACCATCGTCTGCGTCGTGCCGGGCGGCAGCCCGGCGTCGATCGGCGTGCCCGGGCGCACGTAGTCGCGCGGCGCGAGCACGCGGCGCACGGTGACGTGATTGGTATCGTCGAGCAGCGTGAGTTCGAGCGACGGGTACGCGAGCGGGACGCGGTAGCGGTTCGTCAGCGGGACCTTCAGTTCGAGCTCGCGCGGGCCGTCGAGCTGGCGCAGGTCGGTTGCGTCGAGCCGCAGCCCGTCGATCGCGCGCGGCGGCGCGACCGTGCAGCCGAGCGGCGCGCAAGCCTGCCGGAACCAGCCTTGCGTGACGGGCCAGCCGATCATCAGCGCTTCGCGTTGCCACCACGCGAGTTGCGCGACCAGCAGCACGGCCAGCACGGCGGCGACGAGGCCGCCGAAAAAGCCGCCGAGCATCCCGCGCGGCTGCGGCGCGCGCGTCTCGCGCGTGACGGCGAAGTGAGGGCGGTCGTCGTCGGTCAGGGCGGCAGGGAACGGTGCGGCCGGTTCGGTTGCTGCCGCGGCCGGCGTCTTGTCGTGCCGGACGAAGGCATCGGGTTCGGATCCGCTTTCGGCTTCGGCGACGGCCGGTGCCGGCGTGAAAGCGAAACGCGGTTCGCGCGGTGTGCTTTCGTCGTCCGGCACGGCGAAGTGCGCGCGGCCGACGGGTTCGGCGGCATCGGGCGTTGCTTCCGATTCCGACGGAATGTGGGCGACGAAGCGGGGCTCGCGCGGGTCGCGCTCGACCGGCGCGTGCGACGCTTCTTCGGTTTCGAGTGATTCGTGTGC
Source organism: Burkholderia cepacia complex sp. TUM26381 (assembly GCF_057439935.1). NCBI lineage: Bacteria > Pseudomonadati > Pseudomonadota > Betaproteobacteria > Burkholderiales > Burkholderiaceae > Burkholderia > Burkholderia cepacia complex sp. TUM26381. The sequence goes on from NZ_CM172006.1 coordinate 574,429, forward strand.
TTCGTGCTGCGTTGGCGGCGCAGGCGGTTCGTCCGCATGCGCGACGGCAGCCGACGGCTCCAGCTCGGCCGGGGAGGACGCGAACGACGCGGGCGTACCGGACAGGTGAACGACGCCGGCTTCCACTGACGGGAGCGCGAGCGGTACCAGCGGCTCGGTGCGCACGGTCTCGACGCTGTGCTGCAGCGACGGATCGACGCCGGCGTCGAGCCACGGCGCCCACATGTCCCAGCCTTCCGGCTTGTAATCGGAGTCGGACGGCGACCCGGCCGGTGCGTCGGCGGCGAACAGCCGCGCTGGCGGTGCCTGATGGTGTGCGTCGTGGCCGTCCGCCGCGGCAGCCGTCCCGGTCAGGGCCGGTTCGGGCTGCTGCGCGTGCTCGGGAACGAGCGACTCGGCTGCATTGAAGACTTCGTGGCAATGCCCGCAGCGCACGAGCCCCTGATGCAGCGAGAGCTGTTCCTGCTGCAGCCGGAAGACGGTTTCGCAATGAGGGCAGCGCGTCGCAAGAAGCATGTCGAGCCGGGCGGCCTGCTGGCCAGAGTGAAGGACAGCGCTATTCTAATGGCTTTCCCGCCGGGTTCCGGCGAGGCATACCCAACCTTCGTGTTCGCGCCAGACCGAGATGTCGACGTAGCGCGCGTAGACGGCCGCGACTTCGTCCGCCTGGCGCGCGAGCACGCCCGACAGCGCGATGCGCCCGCCCGGTTTGACCTTCGACGCGAGCATCGACGCCATCAGCTTCAGCGGGTTCGACAGGATGTTCGCGACGACGATGTCGAATTCGCCGTCCGGGCATGCATCGGGCAGCCCGTACGTGACTTCCGCACGGTTGCGCTCGCTGTTCTGCCGCGCCGATTCCACCGCCTGCGGATCGATGTCGATGCCGATCACGGGGTTCGCCCCGCATTTCTTCGCGAGGATCGCGAGAATGCCGGAGCCGCAGCCGTAGTCGAGCACCGACTGGCCAGGCTTCACCGACTGTTCGAGCCACTCCATGCACAGACGCGTCGTGGGGTGGCTGCCGGTGCCGAATGCGAGGCCCGGATCGAGTTCGAGGACGAGCGCGCCGGGATCGGGCGCATCGTGCCACGACGGCACGACCCAGATCCGCTCGCCGATCGGGATCGGCTCGAACTGCGACTGCGTGAGCCGCACCCAGTCCTGTTCCTCGACTTCGCGGACGACGAACTTCGGCGTGTCGGCGATACCGATCTCGTTCGCGGCGGCCGCGAGCAGCACGGCCGGCTCATGGTCGGCCGACAGCAGCGCGACCACACGCGAGTGCTGCCACGCGGTACGGTCGGGCACGAGGCCCGGCTCGCCGAAGAGCGGCTGTTCGTCGGGCGTGTCGGCGTCGGCGTCCTCGACGGACACCGACAGCGCGCCGAGATCGAGCAGCGCGTCGGACAGGGCCTCCGCATGCTCGCGGGCCAGCTCGACGACGAGTTCGCGATAGCTCATGCTTACGCTTCTTCCGGTGCGACCTGCTGCTTCTGCGCGAGCCGGTTTTCGAGGTAATGGATGCTGGTGCCGCCTTCGACGAACTTCGAGTCGATCATCAGCTCGCGGTGCAGCGGGATGTTGGTCTGGATGCCTTCGACGACCATTTCCGACAGTGCGATGCGCATCCGGCGGATCGCCTGCTCGCGCGTCGCGCCGTAGGTGATCAGCTTGCCGATCATCGAATCATAGTTCGGCGGCACGAAATAGCCATTGTAGGCGTGCGAATCGACGCGCACGCCGGGGCCGCCCGGCGTATGCCACGACGTGATCCGGCCCGGCGACGGCGTGAACTTGAACGGATCTTCCGCGTTGATCCGGCATTCGATCGCATGTCCGCGGAACTGGATGTCGCGCTGGCGCAGCGTGAGCTTCTCGCCGGCCGCGATGCGGATCTGCTCCTGCACGATGTCGACGCCCGTGATCAGCTCCGATACCGGATGCTCGACCTGCACGCGCGTGTTCATCTCGATGAAGTAGAACTCGTTGTTCTCGTACAGGAATTCGAACGTGCCCGCACCGAGGTAGCCCATCTTCTTGCACGCGTCGGCGCAGCGGTCGCCGATGCGGTCGATCAGGCGGCGCGGAATGCCGGGCGCCGGCGCTTCCTCGATCACCTTCTGGTGGCGGCGCTGCATCGAGCAGTCGCGCTCGCCCAGCCAGATCGCGTTCTTGTACGCGTCCGACAGCACCTGGATTTCGATGTGACGCGGGTTCTCGAGGAACTTCTCCATGTACACCTGCGGGTTGCCGAACGCACGGCCGGCTTCCTCGCGGGTCATGTTGACCGCGTTGACGAGCGCAGCCTCGGTGTGCACGACGCGCATCCCGCGCCCGCCACCGCCGCCCGCCGCCTTGATGATGACCGGATAGCCGATCGCGCGCGCAATCTTGACGATCTCCTTCGGATCGTCCGGCAACGCGCCTTCCGAACCCGGCACGCACGGCACGCCGGTCTTGATCATCGTCTGCTTCGCGGTGACCTTGTCGCCCATCATCCGGATCGTTTCCGGGCGCGGGCCGATGAACGTGAAGCCGGACTGCTCGACGCGTTCCGCGAAATCGGCGTTCTCCGACAGGAAGCCGTAGCCGGGGTGGATCGCCTCGGCATCGGTGACTTCCGCGGCGCTGATCAGCGCCGGCATGTTCAGGTAGCTCAGGTTCGACGGGGCCGGGCCGATACAGACGGCTTCGTCTGCGAGGCGCACGTACTTGGCTTCCTTGTCGGCTTCCGAGTAGACGACCACCGTCTTGACGCCGAGTTCGCGGCACGCGCGCTGGATGCGCAGCGCGATTTCACCGCGGTTGGCAATGAGAATTTTTTCAAACATAGCGAGTATTCGTCTCTTCGAGGGGCGCGCGAACGGCGCCTGGCGAGCATCGGCGGCGCGCGGCCGACAGGGCCGCGCGGCGGGCTTAGCCGATCACGAAAAGCGGCTGGCCGTATTCGACGGCCTGGCCGTTCTCGACGAGGATTTCCTTGATCACGCCGGCCTTGTCCGACTCGATCTCGTTGAGCAGCTTCATCGCTTCGATGATGCAGATCGTCTGGCCTTCCTTGACCGTGTCGCCCACCTGGACGAACGGGTCCGCGCCCGGCGACGGCGCGCGATAGAACGTGCCGACCATCGGCGACGTCACGACGTGGCCCTGCGGGACGGCCGGTGCGGCAGCGCCGCCCGCGGCCGGCGCGGCAGCGCCTTCGGTCGGCAGCGCGGCCGACGGAGCGGGCGCGCTGACTTGCGGGGCATACCCAGCCGTCGGCTGCACGTAGACCGGCGGTGCGTTCTTGACGATGCGCACCTTGCCTTCGCCTTCCGTCACTTCCAGCTCGGAGATGCCGGATTCGGAAACGAGGTCGATCAGAGTTTTCAGCTTACGAAGATCCATCGGGAATTCCCCTTTCAATACGTGAAAGCGCCGGTTAGGGGCCGGCGCTGAATCTAGATCGCGAAATCAGCCGCGCGACGTGCCTTGCAGCTTGTCCAGCGCGTACTCGAGCGCGTACAGATAACCTTTCCAGCCGAGCCCGCAGATCACGCCTTCGGCCTGGTCGGAAAAGTAGGAGTGGTGCCTGAACGCTTCGCGGCGATGCACGTTCGACAAGTGAACCTCGACGAACGGGATGCCAACGCCGGCGATCGCGTCCCGGATCGCAACGCTCGTGTGCGTATATGCGGCCGGATTGATCAGGATGAAATCGGTCTGTTCCTCCCGCGCCGCCTGGATGCGGTCGACCAGTGCGCCTTCATGGTTGCTCTGGAACGACGACAGTTCGGCGCCGGCTTCCCGGGCACGCGCGGCAAGCGCCTGATCGATCTGCGCGAGCGTGACGCGGCCGTACACCTCCGGTTCCCGGGTGCCGAGAAGGTTCAGGTTGGGGCCGTGCAGCACCAGCAATCGTGTCATGGTCGCTTCTATTTCTGCGGAATTGCGCGAACTTTAGCGCTATTTAGAGAAATTTGTCTAGTTTTGCCGAACGGCCAGCGGCGGCGAATCTGCAAGAATTACCGGCGCGCCGGCAAAGTATCGGCGAATTCACGCGAAATTGCGGTGATCGACCCGCAAATCGCCGCCAACGTGCGGGCCGCCGTTCGGGCAGGTTACAGCGCGTCGAGCGTCTTTTTCAGCTCGGCCGGCTGGATTTGTCCCAATTTTGTCTCGCGAATCTTGCCGGTTTCGTCGATGACGACCGTGAACGGCAATGCGCCGGCGGTATTTCCGAAATTACGGGCCAGATCGGCGCCCGCATATCCGCTGACGAAAACCGGATAGTCGACCTTCACCTTCTGCAGAAAGTTCTTCACGTTCTGTTCGGAATCAACGCCGATCCCGACGAAACGGATGCCTTTCTGCTTGTATTGATGCGACAGCGCAACGAGCTCGGGCATTTCTTCGACGCACGGGCCGCACCACGATGCCCAGAAGTTGACGACGACCTTCTGGCCCTTGAAGGCGGCGAGCGTGACGGGCTTGCCGTCGGTGCCCGTCAGCGATGCGGCCCACAGCTGGTCGACCGGGTTGCCCTGCGCGGCGGGCGCGGCGACGGCGACGCCGTCGTCGGCACTGCCACGGAACCAATGGCCGGCGGTGAGCCCGCCGGCAACGGCGGCGGCCGCGACGACCGCGAGCGCCAACATGCGTTTCATCATCATCGTTGAATCATTCCGGTTCGGAAGGGGCCTTGCCTGCTTCGACGAGCGCGCGCAGCGTCGCGGCATCCGCGCGGGCGACACGGCCGCGTGCATCGGCCTTGACCGCGCCGCGCAGGTCGTCGCTCGCATAGAGCGCGAGGTGGATGCCGATTGCGTCCATGTCGCGCCGCGGGCGCCACAGGAAACTGAGCGTCTCGACGTCGGCGCGACCCGCGAAGTGCCGCGTCTCGGACACGTCGTACTGGACGTTCTGGTTCAGCAGGTAGATGGCGACATCCTTCGGGTTGTCGGTGAATGCCTGCAAATGGATATCCGAATGCGCGTTCGCGGTGCCGTTCAGCACGGCGCCCGTCACATAAGGATGGAACTCCGCGAGCCGGCGCATCCAGTCGAGCGCGATTTCGCGCAGGCGGCGCAGTTCGTCCGGCTGCGTATCGCTCTGGAACAGCACGAGGTACTCGCGCAGTTCTTCCTCGATCTGGTCGTTATCCGGCAGCCATTCGCCGGCAATGCGGGAATCGCCCAGCAACTGGCGCGCGGCTTTGCGTTTCGCGCCGGCGTAGTCGAGGCCGTCCTCCGCGATCAGGCGGGCGGCGGACTGGGCGATTTCCTCGCGGACGCGCCGCGGGTCGAGAAGGGATTTGCGAGACATGATCCGGCAATCATACTCGATCGCCGAAGCGCCCGAGCGCGGGTACGGCGGGCTGCCGCCCGGCGCGCGGGTGGCGTTCGCCCGCATCGTTCGGGCCGCCGGGCAGCGCAGGCCGTCAGTTACAATAGCCATCTTTGTGTCGCGGCAAAAGCCGTTGGCCGGGCGCCGGCCGCACGGCCTGTCCGGCGCGACGCACACGCATCCTTTCCGAATCGACGGCGCCCGGCGGCGCGAAAGCATTCATCTATGCACATCCACATTCTTGGCATCTGCGGCACCTTTATGGGCGGTCTCGCCGTACTCGCGCGCGAGGCGGGCCACACGGTGACGGGTTGCGACGCGGGCGTCTATCCGCCGATGAGCACGCAGCTCGAGGCGCAGGGCATCACGCTGATCGAGGGCTACGGCGCCGACCAGATCGACCTGAAACCGGACCTGTTCGTGATCGGCAACGTCGTCACGCGCGGCAACCCGCTGATGGAAGCGATCCTCGATCGCGGCCTGCCGTACGTGTCGGGCCCGCAGTGGCTCGGCGAGCACGTGCTGGCCGGTAAATGGGTGCTCGCGGTCGCGGGCACGCACGGCAAGACGACCACGTCGTCGATGCTCGCCTGGCTGCTGGAAGACGCGGGCCTGAACCCGGGTTTCCTGATCGGCGGCGTGCCGCTGAACTTCGGCGTGTCGGCGCGGCTCACCGATTCGAGCTTCTTCGTGATCGAGGCCGACGAGTACGACACCGCGTTCTTCGACAAGCGCTCGAAGTTCGTCCACTACCGGCCGCGTACCGCGGTGCTGAACAACCTTGAATTCGATCACGCCGACATCTTCCCGGATCTCGCCGCGATCGAGACGCAATTCCATCATCTCGTGCGCACCGTGCCCGGGGTCGGCCGGATCGTCACGAACGGCCGCTCGGACGCGCTCGAGCGCGTGCTGGCGCGCGGCTGCTGGAGCGAGGTCGAACGCTTCGGCGTCGACGGCGGCTGGCAGGCGCTGCCGGCCGAGGACGGCGTACCGGTCGACGAGCGCTTCGCGGTGTACTCGCAGGCCGGGCGCGTCGGAGAAGTCACGTGGCAGGTGCAGGGCGATCACAACCGGATGAACGCGCTCGCGGCGATCGCCGCTGCGCGCCACGTCGGCGTGCCGCCCGCGCAGGCTGCCGAATCGCTCGCGTCGTTCCGCAACGTGAAGCGCCGGATGGAAGTGCGCGGCAGCGTCGACGGCGTGACCGTCTACGACGACTTTGCGCATCATCCGACCGCGATCGAAACCACGATCGCCGGCCTTCGTGCACGCATCGGCAGCCAGAATGCCCGCATCCTCGCCGTACTCGAGCCGCGCTCGAACACGATGAAGCTCGGCGTGATGAAGTCGCAATTGCCGGCGAGCCTCGCCGACGCCGATCTCGTGTTCGGCTACGGCGCGCCGGCGGGGCGCGACGCGCTCGGCTGGAATCTTGCCGAGGCGCTGGCGCCGCTGGGCGACCGTGCCCGCGCGTTCGACGATCTGCATCTGCTGGTGAAGGCGGTGGTCGATGCCGCGCGTCCGGGCGACCACGTGCTCGTGATGAGCAACGGCGGCTTCGGCGGCGTGCACCAGAAGCTGCTCGACGCGCTCGGGAGCCGCACGTGATCCTGTATCTGCACGGCTTCCGGTCGTCGCCGGAATCGCAGAAGTCGCGGCTGCTCGCCGCCCGCATGGCCGAACTCGGCCGCGCCGGCGAGTGGCGGTGCCCGTCGCTGTCGGTGTCGCCGCTCGAAGCGATCGCGGTCGCGGAGGCCGAGGTGGCCGGTGCGCACGACGTGACCGTCGTCGGCAGCTCGCTCGGCGGCTATTACGCGACGTGGCTGGCCGAAAAGCACGGCTGGAAGGCCGTACTGCTGAATCCGGCCATCGTGCCGCAGCGCGATCTCGAGCAGCATCTCGGCGAACAGCCGCTGTGGCACGGCGGCGGCACGATCGTCGTCGAGCGTCATCACCTGCACGAGCTTGACGCGTTGCGCGTGCCGGCGATCTCGCGCGCCGAACGCTACTATCTGTTCGCGGCGACCGGTGACGAAGTGCTCGACTACCGCGAAATGCTGGCCCATTACCCGGGCGCGAAAACGCGCGTGATCGAAGGCAGCGATCACGGGATCAGCGAATTTGCCGACTATGTCGACGACGTTCTCGCCTTTTGCGACGGAAAGACGTCATAAACCGGCCGTGTGCCGATTGAATTCCCATCATCATGCGGTGCCGCCGATGCGGCGCCGGGCAGTCTGAACGAGAGTACTGAGTGAACGTTTTCTTCGAGGAATCGGGCAGTTTCAAGGCGGGCAGCGTGCTGTCGCGCCAGGGCGATGCATTTCAGGTCGAGTTGCCCGGCGGGCGGCGGGCGAAGGTGCGCGCGAAAGACGTGTTGATCGAATTCGAGAAGCCGGCCGCGGGCGAGCTGATGCAGGAGGCCGACACGGCCGCGCAGCAGATCGACCTGGATTTCCTGTGGGAATGCGCGCCGGCCGACGAGTTTGCGTATACGGCGCTGGCCGCCGAGTACTTCGGCGCGACGTACGGCCCGGTCGAGCGCGCGGCGCTGGTGCTGCGGCTGCATGGCTCGCCCGTCTACTTCCGCCGCAAGGGGCGCGGCCAGTACCAGCGCGCGCCGGAAGAGCAGCTCAAGATGGCGCTCGCGTCGCTCGAGCGCAAGCGCCAGCAGGCGCTGGTGCAGGTGCAGTATGAAGAGGAACTGAAGGCCGGCAAGCTGCCGGAGGCGTTCGCGGGCAAGGTGCTCGGGCTGCTGACGCGGCCGGACAAGAACGCGATCGAATACAAGGCGATGGAAGCGGCGGCCGGCGCGCGCGGCGTGTCGCCGGCGCGACTGATGCTCGACTGCGGCGGCATCGCGTCGCCGCGTGCGCTGCACGAAGCGCGCTTCCTCGCGGAATTCTTCCCGCACGGCACGGGCTTTCCGTCCGTCACGGTCGGCGCGCTGCCGGACGATCTGCCGCGCGCGGACGTCGAGGCGTTCTCGATCGACGACATCACGACGACCGAAATCGACGACGCATTCTCGGTCGAGCACCTGTCGGACGGCCGTGTGCGGATCGGCGTGCACATCGCGGCGCCGGCGCTCGGCATCGTGCGCGGCGACGCGGTCGATGCGATCGCGCGCACGCGCCTGTCGACCGTCTACATGCCGGGCGACAAGATCACGATGCTGCCGGACGACGTCGTCGACGTGTTCACGCTGAAAGAGGGCGACTACCGCCCGGCGCTGTCGCTGTACATCATCGTCAACCGCGAGACGCAGGACATCGTCGCGAACGAGACGCGCGCCGAGCTCGTGTTCGTGAAGAACAACCTGCGCCACAACACGCTGGACGAGCTCGTCAACGAAGAGACGCTCGCAGCCGGCACCGGCGACTATCCGCACAAGGACGACATCGCCGTGCTGTGGCCGCTCGCGCAGGCGCTGTTCGAGAAGCGCCAGGTCGCGCGCGCGGGCTACGGCCTGAAGCGCGAGGTGCAGCGCAACACCGACTACAACTTCTACGTCGAAGGCGAGCACGTGTCGATCACGCCGCGCCGCCGCGGGTCGCCGCTCGACCTGATCGTGTCGGAGCTCGCGATTCTCGCGAACTCGACCTGGGGCGCGTTCCTGCACGACCACACGGTGCCGGGCATCTACCGCTCGCAGCGCGGTTTCGGCGCGCCGGGCCCGAAGCGCACGCGGATGCAGACGACGGCCGCGCCGCACGAAGGCCTCGGCGTGCCGCAGTACGCGTGGAGCACGTCGCCGCTGCGCCGCTACGTCGACCTCGTGAACCAGTGGCAGCTGCTCGCGTGCGTGCAGCACGGCGTCACCGCGAAGCTTGCCGCGCCGTTCAAGCCGAAGGACGCCGACTTGTACGCGGTCGTGCAGGGCTTCGACGATACGTACACGGCCTACGCCGACTACCAGCGCCGGATGGAGTACTTCTGGTGCCTGCGCTGGCTCGCGCAGGAGCAGAAGAAGCACGTCGTCGCGAGCGTCGTGAAGGGCGATCTCGTGCGCCTCGAGGAAATTCCGCTGCTGCTGCACGTGCCGGGGCTCGGCGTGCATGCGCGCGGCACGCGCGTGCTGCTCGACGTGATGTCGCTCGACGAGCTGACGATCGAGGCGTCGGTGCGTCTGCTGAACGTGCTCGATGCGCCGACCGTGACGAGCGGCGACGCGGCCGAGGAAGAGGATGACGCCGAAGGCGGCGACGACACGCTGGTCGATGCGGAAGACGCGTCGGCGGAAACCGAGGCGGAAGCACTGGCCGAGGCCGACAGCGCGGACGCAGGTGCGGGCGGCGAAGCCGCGGGCGGTAACGACAGCGAAGAGGGGCGCGCATCATGAACGCGATTGCGTCGACGAGCGGCGCCGACCGCTATGTCGTGTTCGGCAACCCGGTGGCGCACAGCAAGTCGCCGTTCATCCACGCGCAGTTCGCCGCGCAGACGGGCGAGCCGATCGAGTACGCGCACCGGCTCGCGCCGGTCGACGGGTTTGAAGCGGCCGTGCGCGCGTTCGTCGCCGAAGGCGGCCGCGGCGCCAACGTGACGGTGCCGTTCAAGCTCGACGCGCATGCGCTGGCCGACACGCTGTCGCCGCGCGCGGCGGCGGCAGGCGCGGTGAACACGCTGCGCATCGATGCCGACGGCCGCATCCACGGCGACAACACCGATGGCGTCGGCCTCGTGCGCGACATCGAAGCGAATCTCGGCGTGTCGCTCGCGGGCGCACGCATCCTGCTGCTCGGCGCGGGCGGTGCGGCGCGCGGCGTCGTGCTGCCGCTGCTCGACCGCGCGCCGCTGTCGATCGGAATCGTGAACCGCACCGCGAGCAAGGCCGAAGCGCTCGTCGGCCAGTTCATGCAGGCCGCGCACGATGCGGGCTGCACGCTCGCGGGCGGCGGTCCCGACGTGGTGCGCGCGGAGCCGTACGACGTGGTGATCAATGCGACGGCCGGCAGCCTCGACGCTGCGCTGCCGGAATGCGACGCGGCCGCGTTCGGCGCGGGTACGCTCGCGTACGACATGATGTACGGCGCGCAGCCGACGGTGTTCATGCAGCATGCGGCGTCGCTCGGCGCGCGCACGGCCGACGGGCTCGGGATGCTCGTCGAGCAGGCGGCGGAGTCGTTCTTCATCTGGCGCGGCGTGCGTCCGGACGGCGCACCGGTGCTGGCCGCGCTGCGCCAGGCGCTCGCGGCGAGCTGACCGGAGCGCGGCACGTGGTGGCGGTGAGCGGCACGCAGCAGCGCACGCGATCGGTGAGCCTCGCTCGCTGGATCGTCTATGCGGGATCGGTGTTCGCGGGCGCGTGGCTCGCGACGCAGCTGTTCTATCTCGCGCAGATCGCGTTGTGGTCGTTCGTGAACCCGGGCTCGACCGCGTTCATGCGCACCGACGCGTGGTGGCTGTCGCGCGCCACGCCGCCCGCGCAGATCCAGCACCAGTGGGTGCCGTACGACCAGATCTCGCGCAACCTGAAGCGTGCGCTGATCGCGTCCGAGGACTCGACCTTCGCGACCAACAACGGCTACGACGTCGACGCGATCCTGCAGGCGTGGGAGAAGAACAAGGCGCGCGGCAAGATCGTCGCGGGCGGCTCGACGATCACGCAGCAGCTCGCGCGCAACCTGTTCCTGTCGCGCGAGAAGAGCTACATCCGCAAGGGGCAGGAGCTGATCATCACCTGGATGCTCGAAGCGGTGCTCGACAAGGAGCGCATCTTCGAGATCTACCTGAATTCGGTCGAATGGGGCCGCGGCGTGTACGGCGCCGAGGCGGCCGCCCGCTATTACTACAAGATTCCCGCGAGCCGGCTCGGCGCATGGCAGTCGGCGCGTCTCGCGGTGATGCTGCCGAAGCCGCGCTGGTTCGACGCGCATCGCGGCTCGGCCTATCAGGCGCAGCGCGCGGCGGTCATCGCGCGCCGGATGGGCGCGGCCGAACTTCCGCAATCCGAATGAACGGCGCGCCCGCGCCGTCGCATTGTCCGTTGCGCCGCCCGTGCGTCATTGCTGCGCTGCAGCGCATTCGTGTCGAACGCATTTCGGGCTACATCCTTTAGACGAATCCGTCTATTTCGCTTTGCTGAGCAATGCGGGTAGCCGTGCGATTTTCCTGGACGATATGGCGCGAAATCCGCGCATTTTTAGTTTTTCCGGGTAAACGCGAAAGTCGATGAAAGCGACGTGAAATGCAACGTTTCGCGAATCGAAGCATTCCTGAAAGGTGTGCGCCGCACCGTCTGCCCGCCAAATATTTCAAAATTTTTCAAAGCTGACTCGCTCGCGTATATTGGCCAGCGCCTCGGCTTATCGGCCGCAATCGAGGCGGGGGGTGGCTTATCCGGCTGCTCGACACAAAAAAACATCCGAAAGAAGGAACGCAACGATGCCAGCGAGCAAAGCGAAGCTGTTGTTGGGAGTGGTGTTTTCTTCGCTGATTCTGACGGCCTGCAACGACGACGTGACATCGTCCGCCGCTGCGAGCGCCGACAATTCAGCCGATCCCGCCGGTCAGGTGGACAGGGCGTACAACGATCCGAACAGCTATTCGTCGAGCGCGAACGCGTCGCTCGACGCCTCCGCCGCGGTTGAAAAGGCCGCCATCACGCATCACCAGATCACACTGAACGGCAAGACGATCCGCTACACGGCGACGGCCGGCCACCTCGTCGCGCGCAATCCGCAGACGGGCGCACCCGAAGCATCGTTCTTCTACGTCGCCTACACGGCCGACAACCAGCCGGCGGCGAAGCGGCCCGTCACGTTCCTGTACAACGGCGGCCCGGGCTCGGCATCGGTGTGGCTGCACCTCGGCTCGTTCGGCCCGCGACGGATCCAGACGGGCGACCCGAACGCGAACACGTCGACTTTCCCGTTCGTCGACAACCAGGAAAGCCTGCTCGACACGACCGACCTCGTGTTCGTCGATGCGATCGGCACCGGCTTCTCCGAGGCGATCGCACCGAACACGAACCAGACGTTCTGGGGCGTCGACCAGGACGGCGGCGCGTTCCGCGATTTCGTCACGCGCTACCTGACCGTGAACCAGCGCACCGGTTCGCCGAAATACCTGTTCGGCGAATCGTACGGCACGCCGCGCACCGACGTGCTCGCGAACCTGCTCGAGACGGCCGGCGTGAAGCTCGACGGCATCGTGCTGCAATCGTCGATCCTGAACTACAACACGAACTGCGACATGGCGAGCGACTACATCGGCAACTCGAACAACGGATCGAGCCCGGTGAGCTGCGCGGGCTTCGTGCCGTCGTACGGGACCGTCGGCGCCTACTACCAGCTCGACAATCCGAACCCGTCGAACCTGCCGCAGTACGCGGACCAGATGCGCCTGCTGACGGCCGGCAGCTACGCGCCCGCCGTGAACGCGTACCTGGCGAGCCATACGCCGCCGCCGCCGAACCTCGTCACGACGATGGCGAATGCGACCGGCGTGAAGCAGTCGCTGTGGAATGCGAACTTCAACGTGATCCCGACCTTCTTCGACAACAGCTTCCAGCTGTCGCTGGTCCCGGGCACGCTGATCGGCCGCTACGATGCGCGCGTGAACGTGCCGGTGTCGAGCCCGCTTGCATCGGGCGGCGACCCGTCGAGCACGTACATCACGCAACCGTTCACCGACACGATCGGCAAGTACCTGCCGAACGAGCTGAAGTACACCGCGCAGTCGGCCTACTCGTTGAGCAGCAACGCGATCAACACGTGGGACTGGACGCACGACGGCCTCGCGATGCCCGACACGATCCCCGACCTCGCCGCGGCGCTGACGCTGAATCCGCAGCTGAAGGTGCTGTCGCTGAACGGGTATCACGACATCGCGACGCCGTTTTACCAGACCGAGCTCGACCTCGCGCGGCTCGGGACGCAACCGAACCTGACGATCAAGGACTATCAGGGCGGACATATGGTCTATCTCGACGATACGTCGCGTCCGCAGGAGAAAGCCGACCTCGTGACGTTCTACAACACGGCCGCGCACTGATGCGCTGGGCCGGCGACGGGCGCCTTCGGTGGCGCCGCCCGCTGGCCGTCGACGACCTCATTCCAGACTGGAGCCTGATATGAAGAATCGTTTCATCGTCGTTGCCGCGGCGCTCGCATGCGTCGGCGCAGCCGCATCCGTATCCGCGTTCGCGCAGGCGAGCGACACCGCCGCACCGGCGCGTGCGCGCCAGGCGCAGCTCGGCGATCCGTACGTGCCGCCGGCCGCGCGCAAGGCGACCGCCGGCACGCAGACGACCGGCGCCGCGCTGCATGCGCAAGTGGTGCGCAAGCTCGCCCAGCAGTTCGGCGCGGCCGACACGCAGAACACGGGTTCGATCACCGAGTCGCAGGCGCGGGCGGCCGGCCTCGGCTATGTCGCCAACCACTTCCGGCAGATCGACGCGAGCGGCAACGGTCGCGTGTCGTTCGCGGACGTGCAGCGCTACATGCAGGCACGCAGCACGAGCAGCCAGCAGTAAGCGCGACAAGAAGTGCACAAACGGGGGCGGAACCTGCGACACGGCGGGTTCCGCCCCCGTGCACATGGTGCGTCCGCCGAGTCGAGCGCGCGGCGGATCACCCCTGAATTCTCATTATCTGGACAACGCATTCAAATATTGGAGACGAGTGCGTGCGCTCCTACAATCCGAAGCACATCGACAGCTTCGGACCCACGCATCGCGCGGCGCCCGTCGCACACGGAGACACCTTCCATGAAGTTTACCGGGCGCTTTACTCGGTGCATCGACCGCCGCCACGCCGCAGCACCGGACGCAGTTCCGGCGCCGCGCGAGCGGCTTCACCGATTCCGTTGAAGAAGCCCGCCCCATGACCAAGATGCCCGACACCCTTGCTCTCGACGCCCGGCGCGTGACGCCGGACGATGTGTCGCTGACCGACAGCATCGGCGCGACCAGCACGCCGCTCGATCTCGCCGCGCAGCAGGCCGGCACGCAGACGCTGCTGCGCGGCCTCGCGATCCTCGAGGCGATCGCGAACGGCGCGCGCGACATGCGTGCGATCGGCGCCGCGCTCGGCACGACGCGCAGCACGACGCACCGTCTCGTCAGCAGCCTCGTGCAAGCCCGCTATCTGCGCCAGGTGCAGGGCGGCTACCTGCTGGGCCCGAAGCTGATCGAACTCGGCACGATCGCGCTCGAGCAGATGCCGCTCACCGCGGTGGCGCGACCGCATCTCGAAGCGCTCGCGGAAGCGACGCTCGATACGATCCATCTCGGCGTGCGCGACGGCGACGACGTGTTGTACATCGACAAGATTCCCGGCACGCGCGGCCTCGAGATGCGCTCGCGCGTCGGCCACCGGATGCCGCTCGCGTCGACCGGTATCGGCAAGGCGATGATGCTCGACCTCGATCCGGACCTGTGGCGCTCGCTGTTCGAGGCCGCGCGGCGCGCGCTGGCCGGCGTCAATTTCAAGCCCGACAACCGACCCGAGACGAGCGCGTTCCTGCAGCGCATGGCCCATTACGCGGCCGGCGGCTACACGTTCGACCTCGAGGAAAACGAGGCGTCGATCCGCTGCGTGGCCGCACCGATCCGCGATGCGTCGGGCGCGGTCGTCGCGGCGGTGTCGGTCGCAAGCACCATTCCGTACATGCCGCACGACCGGATGGACGAACTGATTCCGCTCGTGCAGCGCGAAGCGCGAGCCATTTCCGCGGAGCTGGGCTGGAGCCCGCCGCAGGGTACCCGCAGGATCAAACGATGACGACTTCGACCCGGCCCGTTCCGGATGCCAGTTCCGCCCCCCCGTCGCTGATCGCGCTCGACTGGGGCACGACGTCGCTGCGCGCGTATCTGTACGACGCGCAGGGTGCGTTGCTCGACACGCGCAGCCGCGCGGCGGGCGTGATGCACGTGCCGGGCGGCGGTGCGCGCGCGTTCGACGCGGTGTTCGAGGAAGCGTGCGGCGACTGGCTCGACCGCACGCCCGGCCTGCCGGTGCTCGCGGCCGGGATGGTCGGCAGCGCGCAGGGCTGGCGCGAGGCGCCGTACGTCGCGGTGCCGGCCGGCGCCGATGCGCTCGTCACGGGCCTGATCACCGTGACGACGTCACGCGGCGCAACGGTCTCGATCGTGCCGGGCGTGATTGCGACGGGCGAACTGCCCGACGTGATGCGCGGCGAAGAAACGCAGATCGTCGGCGCACTCGCAAGCGATCCCACGCTTGGCACCGATCGTTCAGGGGTACTGATCGGATTGCCGGGTACCCATGCGAAATGGGCGTGGGTGAAGGACGGGTTGATCGAACGCTTCCAGACCTTCATGACGGGCGAGCTGTTCGCGGTGCTGCGCGATCACACGATCCTCGGCCGTACGATGCGCACAGGCGCATCGCCCGATCGCGCGGCGTTCGTGCGCGGCGTGTCGGTTGCGCGCGGTGCGCAGCGCACGGGGTTGCTCGCGACGATTTTCAGCACGCGCACGCTCGGCCTGACCGACCGGCTCGCGCCCGATGCGCAGGGCGACTACCTGTCCGGCCTGCTGATCGGCCATGAGCTCAATGCGCTCGACGCGATGCTCGCGGAGCGCGGCATCGCGCTCGCAGACCAGCCGCTGCTGCTGATCGGCGACGACGGCTTGTGCGCGCGCTACGTCGATGCGCTCCAGGAATTCGGCCATGCGCATGCGCGCGTTGCCGCACACGCAACCGAGCGTGGCCTGTGGCGGATCGCGTCGCGTGCCGGGCTCGTGCGCGCGGACGGCGAGCCCGTCTGCGCCGACCAATGAACTGCTTGCAGAGGAATCCTCGATGCCGTCCGACCTGACCTTGCCCGCGCCGTACGTGCCCCACGCCGCGCTGATGCGTGCGTTCGACGCGTGTCCGCTGATTGCGATCATGCGCGGCATCACGCCCGCCGAAGCGGCCGACCACGGCCATGCGCTGTACGAAGCCGGCTTCCGGATCGTCGAGGTGCCGCTCAATTCGCCGGATCCGTTCGACAGCATCGCGGCGCTGCGGCGCGCGCTGCCCGACGACGCGATCGTCGGCGCGGGCACCGTGCTGCGTGCCGAGTACGTCGATCGCGTGCAGGGCGCGGGCGGCGCGCTGATCGTGATGCCGCACAGCGACGCAGCGGTGATTCGCCGCGCACGCGAGCGCGGCCTGGCGAGCGCACCGGGTGTCGCGACGCCGACCGAAGCATTCGCGGCGCTCTCGAACGGCGCCGACGTGCTGAAGATGTTTCCGGCCGAACAGCTCGGCGTGCCGGTCGTGAAGGCGTGGCGCGCGGTGATCGACCGTGCGGTGCCGCTGATCCCGGTGGGCGGGATTGCGCCGGACAACATGGAGCCGTTCCTCAGCGCCGGCGCGAACGGCTTCGGGCTCGGCTCGGCGCTGTACCGGCCCGGCCAGTCGGCCGACACGACGGCGGCGAACGCGCGCGCGTTCCAGGCCGGCTTGCGCGTCGCGCGCGGCGGAGCCGCATGATGGGCCGCCTCGCGGACAAGGTCGCGATGGTGACGGGCGCGGGCCGGGGTATCGGCGCCGCGATCGCCCGCGCGTTCGTTCGCGAAGGCGCGGCCGTCGCGCTCGTCGATCTCGACTTCCCGCAGGCGCAGCACACGGCCGCCGCGATTGCGCATGAATTCGACGGCGCGCGCGTGCTGCCGCTGCAGGCGGACGTCGCGCGGCAGGATGCGGTACGCGATGCGCTCGCGCGGACCGAAGCGGCATTCGGCCCGCTCGACGTGCTCGTGAACAACGCGGGCATCAACGTGTTCGCCGATCCGCTGACGATGACCGACGACGACTGGCGCCGTTGCTTCGCGGTCGACCTCGACGGCGTGTGGCATGGCTGCCGCGCAGCGCTCGAGGGCATGGTCGAACGCGGCCGCGGCAGCATCGTGAACATCGCGTCGACGCACGCCTTCAGGATCATTCCGGGCTGCTTTCCGTACCCGGTCGCGAAGCACGGCGTATTGGGTCTCACGCGTGCGCTCGGCATCGAATACGCAGCGCGCAACGTGCGCGTGAACGCGATCGCGCCGGGCTACATCGAGACGCAGCTCACGCGCGACTGGTGGGACGCGCAACCCGATCCGGCTGCCGCGCGCGCCGGGACGCTCGCGCTGCAGCCGATGAAGCGGATCGGCCGGCCGGAGGAGGTCGCGATGACGGCCGTGTTCCTGGCCTCCGACGAGGCGCCGTTCATCAATGCCGCATGCATCACCGTCGATGGCGGGCGTGCGGCGCTGTATCACGACTGACGCAACGATTCGAAAGACCGCACGTGCGACGGCCGCGCGCACGCTGCGTCGAAACCAACAAGCGGCTGCATCCTGTTCGATGAAGACAAGGAGACACTGGAGATGAAACGCAGAACGTTCGTAACGCTGGCCGCTGCGGCCGCGGTGGTGATGGGCAGCCCGGTCGTGCACGCGGCCGACCCGGTCAAGATCGGCTTCCTGGTGAAGCAGCCGGAAGAGCCGTGGTTCCAGGACGAGTGGAAGTTCGCCGAGATGGCGGCGAAGCAAAAGGGCTTCACGCTCGTGAAGATCGGCGCGCCGTCCGGCGAAAAGGTGATGAGCGCGATCGACAACCTGTCCGCGCAGAAGGCGGAAGGCTTCATCATCTGCACGCCTGACGTGAAGCTCGGGCCGGGCATCGTCGCGAAGGCGAAGTCGCACAACCTGAAGATGATGACGGTCGACGACCGCCTCGTCGACGGCGCGGGCAAGCCGATCGAGGCGGTGCCGCACATGGGGATTTCCGCGTACAACATCGGCAAGCAGGTCGGCGACGGCATCGCGGCCGAGATCAAGAAGCGCGGCTGGGACATGAAGGACGTCGGCGCGATCGACATCACCTTCGAGCAGCTGCCGACCGCGCATGACCGCACGAGCGGCGCGACCGACGCGCTGGTGGCCGCCGGTTTCCCGAAGGCGAACGTGATCGCGGCGCCGCAGGCGAAGACCGACACGGAAAACGCATTCAACGCGGCGAACATCGCGCTCACGAAGAACCCGCAGTTCAAGCACTGGGTCGCCTACGGCCTGAACGACGAGGCCGTGCTCGGCGCGGTGCGGGCGGCCGAAGGGCGCGGCTTCAAGGCCGACAACATGATCGGCATCGGCATCGGCGGTTCCGATTCGGCGCTGAACGAGTTCAAGAAGCCGCAGCCGACGGGCTTCTACGGCACCGTGATCATCAGCCCGAAGCGCCACGGCGAGGAAACCTCGGACCTGATGTACACGTGGATCACGCAGGGCAAGGCGCCGCCGCCGCTGACGCTGACGACGGGCATGCTCGCGACGCGCGACAACGTGTCGAAGGTGCGCGAGGAGATGGGGCTCGCGTCGAAGTAAGCGGCCCGCCGGCTGCCGCGGCGATGCGGCGGCCGGCGGTCGATCGATTCGGAAGTGGGGAGACGACGTGTCAGCGGCACTGCGTTTTGACAATATCGGCAAGGTATTTCCCGGCGTGCGCGCACTCGACGGCATTTCGTTCGACGTGCATGCGGGCGAGGTGCATGGCCTGATGGGCGAGAACGGCGCGGGCAAGTCGACGCTGCTGAAGATTCTCGGTGGCGAATACCAGCCCGATGCGGGCAGCGTGCTGGTCGACGGCCAGCCCGTGCAGTTCGCGAATGCGGCCGCGTCGATCGCGGCCGGCATCGCGGTGATTCACCAGGAGTTGCAGTACGTGCCCGACCTGACGGTCGCGGAAAACCTGCTGCTCGGCCGCCTGCCGAACGCGTTCGGCTGGGTGAGGAAGCGCGAGGCGAAGCGCTACGTGCGCGAGCGGCTCGCGGCGATGGGAGTCGATCTGGATCCCGACGCGAAGCTCGGGCGGCTGTCGATCGCGCAGCGGCAGATGGTCGAGATCTGCAAGGCGCTGATGCGCAATGCACGCGTGATCGCGCTCGACGAACCGACCAGTTCGCTGTCGCATCGCGAGACCGAGGTGCTGTTCAAGCTCGTCGACGACCTGCGCGCGCAGGGCCGTGCGCTGATCTACATCTCGCACCGGATGGACGAGATCTACCGGCTCTGCAATGCGTGCACGATTTTCCGCGACGGGCGCAAGATCGCGTCGCACGAATCGCTCGGCGACGTGCCGCGCGAACGGCTCGTCGCCGAGATGGTCGGGCGCGAGATTTCGGATATCTACCATTACGCGCCGCGCGCGCTCGGCGACGTGCGGTTCTCCGCCGAAGGCGTCGATGGCCATGCCCTGCGCGAACCGGCGAGTTTCTCGGTGCGCGCGGGCGAGATCGTCGGCTTCTTCGGGCTGGTGGGCGCGGGCCGCAGCGAACTGATGCGGCTCGTGTACGGCGCCGACCGCCGGCGCGCGGGCGTGCTGACGCTCGACGGCGCGCGCATCGACGTGAAGCGCACCGGTGACGCGATCCGCCACGGCATCGTGCTGTGTCCCGAGGACCGCAAGGAAGAAGGGATCATCGCGATCGCGTCGGTGGCGGAGAACATCAACATCAGCTGCCGCCGTCATTCGCTGCGGGCGGGGCTGTTCATCAACCGCAAGGCCGAAAGCGAAACGGCCGACCGCTTCATCCAGCGGCTGAAGATCAAGACGCCGAACCGGCGCCAGAAGATCCGCTTCCTGTCGGGAGGCAACCAGCAGAAGGCGATCCTGTCGCGCTGGCTGGCGGAGCCCGACCTGAAGGTCGTGATCCTCGACGAGCCGACGCGCGGGATCGACGTCGGCGCGAAGCACGAGATCTACGACGTGATCTACCGGCTCGCGGAGCGCGGCTGCGCGATCGTGATGGTGTCGTCGGAGCTGCCGGAAGTGCTCGGCGTGTCCGACCGCATCGTCGTGATGCGTGAAGGCCGGATCGCCGGCGAGCTGCCGCGCGAACAGGCGAACGAACACGCGGTGCTGAACCTCGCGCTGCCGCAGACGAGCGCGGTCGAGGCGGCCTGACGCGATACACGACATTCGAATCGAACACGCGCGGCGCGGGCCGCGCGATGCAGGAGCAGGAGACACCATCATGCAAGTCAACGAAAACCTTGCCAGCGCCGCCGTGAAGCCCACGGCCGACACGCTGGTTCCGCAGCAAAGCGACCGCCAGAAGTGGTGGCAGCATCTGACCGAATACAGCCTGATCGCGATCTTCGCGGTGATGTTCATCACGATGTCGCTGACCGTCGATCACTTCTTCTCGATCGACAACATGCTCGGCCTCGCGCTGTCGATCTCGCAGATCGGCATGGTCGCGTGCACGATGATGTTCTGTCTCGCATCGCGCGACTTCGACCTGTCGATCGGCTCGACCGTTGCGTTCTCCGGCGTGTTGTGCGCGATGGTGCTGAACGCGACCGACAACACGTTCGTCGCGATCATCGCGGCGGTCGCGGCCGGCGCGGCGATCGGCTTCGTGAACGGCGCGGTGATCGCGTACCTGCGCATCAACGCGCTGATCACGACGCTCGCGACGATGGAGATCGTGCGCGGGCTCGGCTTCATCGTGTCGAAAGGGCAGGCGGTCGGGGTGTCGTCGGATACCTTCATCGCGCTCGGCGGATTGTCGCTGTTCGGCGTGTCGCTGCCGATCTGGGTCACGCTGCTGTGCTTCATCGCGTTCGGCGTGCTGCTGAACCAGACCGTGTACGGCCGCAACACGCTCGCGATCGGCGGCAACCCGGAAGCATCGCGGCTCGCGGGGATCAACGTCGAACGCACGCGCGTGTACATCTTCCTGATCCAGGGCGCAGTGACGGCACTGGCGGGCGTGATTCTCGCGTCGCGCATCACGTCGGGCCAGCCGAATGCCGCGCAGGGCTTCGAGCTGAACGTGATCTCCGCGTGCGTGCTCGGCGGCGTGTCGCTGATGGGCGGCCGCGCGACGATCTCGGGCGTCGTGATCGGCGTGCTGATCATGGGCACCGTCGAGAACGTGATGAACCTGCTGAACATCGACGCGTTCTACCAGTACCTCGTGCGCGGTGCGATCCTGCTCGCGGCCGTGCTGCTCGACCAGTTGAAGAACCGCGGCGTACGCGACTGACCCGACCTGTTCCCACGGAGACGAACCGCATGACCATCGATACTTCCGCGTCCGGCCCGCACGCAACGAGCCTCGAGCGCTACGCACGCTACCCGAGCCTCGAGGATCGCGCGGTGCTGATCACGGGCGGCGCGACCGGCATCGGCGCGGCGTTCGTCGAACACTTCGCCGCGCAGGGCGCGCGCGTCGCGTTCGTCGACCTCGACGCGGCCGCCGGCGCCGCGCTGGCGGACAGCCTCGCACACGTGCGCCACGCACCGCTGTTCCTCCAGTGCGACCTGACCGACGTCGACGCGCTGCGCCATGCGATCGACGCGATCCGGGCACGGATCGGCGCGATCGCGGTGCTCGTGAACAACGCGGCGAACGACGCGCGCCATGCGATCGGCGACGTGACGCCCGCATCGTTCGACGCGGGCATCGCGGTGAACCTGCGCCACCAGTTCTTCGCCGCGCAAGCGGTGATCGACGACATGAAGCAGCAGGGCGGCGGCGCGATCGTCAATCTCGGCTCGATCAGCTGGATGCTGAAGAACGGCGGCTATCCCGTCTACGTGATGGCGAAGGCGGCCGTGCAGGGGCTGACGCGCGGCCTCGCGCGCGACCTCGGCCCGTTCGGCATCCGCGTGAATTCGCTGGTGCCCGGCTGGGTGATGACCGACAAGCAGCGCCGGCTGTGGCTCGACGACGCGGGCCGTGCGTCGATCAAGGCCGGCCAGTGCATCGACGCCGAACTGCTGCCGGCCGACCTCGCGCGGATGGCGCTGTTTCTCGCGGCCGACGACAGCCGGATGATCACCGCGCAGGACGTGATCGTCGACGGCGGCTGGGCCTGACCGTTCGCACCGACCTGCATCGTTTCTTCGACGAAGGAAAGGAGCTCACCATGACCGCCACGTCCTCGCGCGCATCGTCGTCCACCAGCCAGTCGCGCCGCGCGCGCCTGGCCGCTGCCGCGCAGCCGGTCAGCCCCGGCCCGCAGACGGCCGCGTTCGCGCAGGGTGTCGGCGCCGCGCATGCGGCAGCCGTCACGCTGTCGAACGCGTCGTTGCGGCTCGACGTGCTGCCGCACCTCGGCGGCGGCATCGCGCGCTTCGACTGGCGCGGCGACAACGGCGCGCTGGTGCCGGTGTTCCGCCGCTGCGAGCACCCGGAGACGGCGACGGACCCGAACGAACTCGCGTGCTATCCGCTGCTGCCTTATTCGAACCGGATCGGCGACGGACGCTTCGAATGCGACGGGCGCAAGGTCGCGGTCCCGCGCAATCGCCGCGACGAGCCGCTGCCGATCCACGGCGACGGCTGGCTCGCACCGTGGCAGGTGGACGATGCGACCCGCACGTCGCTGCAACTGTCGCTCGACCGGGCCGCCGGCGCGCCGTATGCGTTCCGCGCGATCCAGTCGTTCGAACTCGACGACGCGACGCTGTCGATCGCGCTGACGATCGAGAACGCGGGGCGGGCGCGGCTGCCGTTCGGGCTCGGCGTGCATCCGTTCCTCGTGCGCGATCCGGTGACCGAGCTGGCCGCGGCGGCCGGCGGGCTGTGGCTGTCGGGCGCCGACTTCCTGCCGGTGCGGCACGTGAGCGTGCCGCCGGCCTGGCAGTTCGGCGTCGCGTATCCGCTGCCGGCCGCGCTCGTCAATCATGCGTTCACCGGCTGGGGCGGCCACGCGACGGTGAGCTGGCCGCGCCGCGGGCTGTCGCTGACCGTCGCGGCGGACGCCGATTCGTACGTGCTCTACACGCCGCCGGGCGAGGATTTCTTCTGCTTCGAGCCGGTCGATCATCCGATCAATGCGGTGAACCTGCCGGGCGGCGCGACCGCGCACGGGATGACGCTGCTCGCGCCCGGCGAGCGCCTCACGCGGCGTTTCGCGTTCACCGTCGAACGCGCCGATGCGCGCAGCAATGCCGCGACCCGCGAGGGACGCCGGCGACGCGGGTAAAATACGCGGTCTATCAACGGTTTGCCGCGAGTACCCGCCATGTCTTCCCCGCTTACTTTCATTGAATCGCTGCGCGCCGCGTGGCAGCGCACGAATTCGCTGCTGTGCGTCGGCCTCGATCCCGAGCCGTCGCGTTTCCCGGTGCAGTTCGACGGCCAGCCCGACGCGATCTTCGAATTCTGCCGGCAGATCGTCGACGCGACCGCGCAGTACGCGAGCGCGTTCAAGCCGCAGATCGCCTACTTCGCCGCGCATCGCGCGGAAGACCAGCTCGAACGCCTGATCGCGCACATCCACCTCCAGCATCCGGGCCTGCCCGTGATCCTCGACGCGAAGCGCGGCGACATCGGCAGCACGGCCGAGCAGTACGCGCGCGAAGCGTTCGAGCGCTATCGCGCGGACGCCGTCACGGTGAACCCGTACATGGGCTACGACTCGGTCGAGCCGTACTTCGAGCACGAAGGCAAGGGCGTGATCGTGCTGTGCCGCACGTCGAACCCGGGCGGTTCCGACCTGCAGTTCCTGGAAACCGGCGGCCGCCCGCTGTACCAGGTCGTCGCGGATCTCGCGGCGAACAAGTGGAACGCGAGGAACGGCCAGCTCGGCCTCGTGGTCGGCGCGACGTTCCCGAAGGAAATCGAGATCGTGCGCGGGATCGTCGGCGACATGCCGCTCTTGATCCCCGGCATCGGCGCGCAGGGCGGCGATGTGCAGGCGACCGTCAACGCGGGCCGCACGGCCGACGCGACCGGCATGATGATCAATTCGTCGCGCGCGATCCTGTATGCGAGCAAGGGCGAGGATTTCGCCGAAGCCGCGGCGCTCGCCGCGCAGAAGACGCGCGACACGATCAACGCGCATCGCTGAAATGGCGGCCGCCCGCCCGGGCGGCCTTGCCTTGCCTCGCCGGGCCCGCGCTCGCGGGCCGCGCACCGGCCTTCCCCGGCGTGCGCCGCATTGACGCGCGCGGACAACTTCCCGTCGCTTCCGTATCGCATGCTTGCAATTTAGTCGCGCGATGCTCCCGCTTGTCATCGATCCGTCATCACAATGTCAAGAAAGGGAGCGACGCCATGCCCAAGCTGTCCCGCCATCTTCTGAGCGCACTTGCCGCGTCGTTGTGCATGACGTTCGCCCATGCGGCGGACCTGTCGCACTGGCCGGCCGACAGCGCGAAGGCGCTGAACGCGATGATCGCCGCGCACGCGAACCGCGGCGACTACGCGGTGTTCGACGCCGACAACACGACCTACCGGTACGACCTCGAGGAATCGCTGCTGCCGTACCTCGAGAACCACGGCGTGCTGACGCGCGACACGCTCGACCCGTCGCTGAAGCTGATCCCGTTCAAGGATTCCGCCGACTACAAGGAATCGCTGACGAGCTATTACTACCGGCTGTGCGAGATCGACGATCTGGTCTGCTATCCGTGGATCGCGCAGGCGTTCGCCGGGCAGTCGCTCGCCGACCTGAAGCGCCACATCGATGCGATGCTCGCCGACGGCAAGCCGATCCCGATCCGCTACTGGCAGGGCGACAAGGTGGTCGACGGCACGGTGAATCCGCCGCGTTTCTTCCGCGGGATGCAGGAGCTGTACAACGCGCTGCGCGAGAACGGCATCGACGTCTACGTGATGACGGCCGCGCACGAGGAGCTCGCGCGGCTCGTGCTGTCCGACCCGAAGTACGGCTACAACGTGAAGCCGCAGAACGTGATCGGCGTGACGACGCTGCTGCGCAACCCGGCAACCGGCGCGCTGACGACGTCGCGGCTGCAGATCAAGGCCGGCAAGTACGACGAGGCCGCGAACCGCAGCCTGGTGATCACGCCGTTCCTGATGAACCCGATGACGTGGTACGAAGGCAAGCTCGGCTCGATCGTCGGCTGGATCGACCAGTGGAAGAAGCCGGTGCTCGTCGCGGGCGACACGCCGACGTCCGACGGCTACATGCTGCTGAACGCGACCGACGTCGCGCGCGGCGGCGTGCGCGTGTGGGTGAACAAGAAGGACAAGCAGATGGCGCAGATCCGCGCGTGGTCGGACGAATCGGCCGCGCAGCAGAAATCGCTCGGCCTGCCGGTGACGGCAGACAAGAACTGGATCGTCGTGAAACCCGACGCGATCCAGTAAGCGGGTGAGCGGGGCGTGTCATGCGCCCCGGCCCGATCAGCCTTCGCGTTCGTCGAGCAGCTTCAGCAGCCCGCGCAGCGCATGCGCGGCCGCCTGCGTGCGGATCTGCTCGCGGTCGCCCTTGAACACGAGCGTCTCGACGTCGGTATGCAGCCGGTTGCTCCAGCCGAACGACACGGTGCCGACCGGCTTCTTCTCGCTGCCGCCGGCCGGGCCCGCGATGCCGGTGACGGACAGCGCGACCTGCGCGCGGCTGTTGCGCAGCGCGCCTTCGGCCATCGCGCGCGCGACGGGCTCGCTGACGGCGCCGTGCTTGTCGATCAGGTCGAGCGGCACGCCGATCATCTCGATCTTGGCCTGGTTCGAATACGTGACGAAGCCGCGCTCGAACCACTGGCTGCTGCCGGAGATGTCGGTGATCGCGGCGGCGATCATGCCGCCGGTGCAGGATTCGGCGGTGGCGAGCGTGAGGTGCTCGTCACGCAGCTTGTTGCCTGCGCGGATCGCAAGCTGATGGACGACGGAATCGGTTGGCATGCGCGTCGGGAAACGGGAGTCGGGAAATCGGTCAGCCGATGACGGAGCGCCACAGGGCGATCACGAGCAGCGTCATGAACGCGGCGACCAGGTCGTCGACCATGATGCCGGGCCCGCCTGTCAGGCGGCGGTCGAAGTAGCGGATCGGCGGCGGCTTGAGCATGTCGAAGAAGCGGAACGCGACGAACGCCCACAGCTGGCCGATGAAGGTCGCGGGCGTGACGAACAGCATCACGAGCCAGATCGCGACGATCTCGTCCCAGACGATGGCGCCCGGATCGGACGTACCCATCTTCCTCGCGGTGAAACCGGTGATCCACGTGCCCGCCACGAGGCCGGCCGCGATCAGCGCCCACCATTCGGGCACCGTCAGGTAGCGGTTGAGCACGACGAACGAGAGCCAGCCGAACAGCGAGCCGAATGTGCCGGGCATGATCGGCGCAAGCCCGCTGCCGAAGCCGAGCGACACGATGTGCGCCGGGTGCGACAGCATGAAGCGCGCGGTCGCGCGCTTCGGCGCATGGGATGCGGCGCCGGTCTCGGCCGCGGCGTGCGCGGGCGTCGGGTCAGTCTGCATGGAAATGGTCGAAGCCGTGCAACGTGAGAGCGAGGGGCGCGCCGGTGGCGTCGCGCCACGAGATGGCGGGTTGTGCCGACGGTGCGGACAACCCGCGTATTGTACCGATTCGCGTGACCGGCACGCCGGCCGTTGCGCCGGCCGCTTCGACCGCCGTGCGGGCTGCGACCGGCGCGGTGAAGCACAGTTCGTAGTCGTCGCCGCCCGCCAGCGTGCAGCGGCGCTGCACGTCGGGCGGCAGCGTTGCGAGTGCCGCCGAACGCGGCACCGCGTCGGCGTCGATCTCGGCGCGCACGTTCGAGCGCGTCAGGATGTGCTGCAGGTCGCCGGCGAGCCCGTCGGAGAGGTCGAGCGCCGCGTGCGCGACGCCCGCGAGCGCCAGGCCGAGCGCGACGCGCGGTTCGGGCCGCTCGAGCGCGCGCCGGAACGCGGCCGCTTCGTCCGCGCCCGCCGTCCATTCGCCGCGGGCGACGCCGAGGCCGGCTCGCGCATCGCCGAGCGTGCCGGACACCCACACGTCGTCGCCGTCGCGCGCGGCGTCGCGCCGCAGCGCCGCGTCGGGCGCGACTTCACCGAACACGGTCACGCACAGGTTCAGCGGCCCGCTCGTCGTGTCGCCGCCGATCAGCTCGCAGCCGTAGCGCTCGGCGAGCGCGAACAGCCCGTTGCTGAAGGCCTCGAGCCATGCCGCGTCGGCGCGCGGCAGCGCGCACGCCAGTGTGAACGCGCGCGGCTCGGCGCCCATCGCCGCGAGATCGGATAGATTGACTGCGAGCGTTTTGTGGCCGAGCGCGTCGGGCGCGACGTCGGGGAAGAAGTGGCGGCCTTCCACCAGCATATCCGTCGAAATGGCCAGCAACTTCCCGGATCGCGGCGCGATCAGCGCGCAATCGTCGCCGATGCCGAGCGTCGACGCGCGGGCGCCCAGCGCGGCACGGCGCGTGAAGAAGCGTTCGATCAGCGAAAACTCGGAAAGGGCGGCTGGCACGGCGGGTAATCCGAAACGATTGAAGGAACGGCATTGTACGAGGCGAGCGGCAACGTTCCTGCATCGTTCGGCCCATTTTTGTCGCGGCTGTTGCACCCGAATCGCCGGTCTGGCGGCCGATGATTGGCGCTACAATGCCGTCGAACAGTTATTCTAATCCGCCCGCCAAGAGACACATGTCTACTCAAGCCTCTTCCAAAGCCAAGCTCCGCGAAGCCGCACTCGACTATCACGAATTCCCGACCCCCGGGAAGATCGCGATCGCCCCGACCAAGCAGATGATCAACCAGCGCGACCTCGCGCTCGCGTACTCGCCGGGTGTGGCGTATGCGTGCGAAGAGATCGTCGAGAATCCGCTCAACGCGGCGCGCTTCACCGCGCGCAGCAACCTGGTCGGCGTCGTCACGAACGGTACGGCGGTGCTCGGTCTCGGCAACATCGGCCCGCTCGCGTCGAAGCCGGTGATGGAAGGCAAGGCCGTGCTGTTCAAGAAGTTCGCGGGCATCGACGTGTTCGACATCGAGCTGAACGAGTCGGACCCGCACAAGCTCGTCGACGTGATCGCCGCGCTGGAGCCGACCTTCGGCGGGATCAACCTGGAAGACATCAAGGCGCCGGACTGCTTCATCGTCGAGCGCGAAGCGCGCAAGCGGATGAAGATTCCGGTGTTCCACGACGACCAGCACGGCACCGCGATCGTCGTGGCCGCGGCCGTCACGAACGGCCTGAAGGTCGTCAACAAGGACATCAAGAAGGTCAAGCTCGTCGCCTCCGGCGCGGGCGCGGCCGCGCTCGCGTGTCTCGACTTGCTGGTCGACATCGGCCTGCCGCTCGAGAACATTATCGTGACCGACCTGGCTGGTGTGGTCTACAAGGGCCGTGCCGAGCTGATGGATCCGGACAAGGAGCGTTTCGCGCGCGAAACGGAAGCCCGGACGCTGGCCGAAGTGATCGACGGCGCGGACATCTTCCTCGGCCTGTCGGCCGCGGGCGTGCTGAAGCAGGAGATGGTGAAGGGCATGGCCGAGCGCCCGCTGATCCTCGCGCTTGCGAACCCGACGCCGGAAATCCTGCCGGAACTCGCACTCGAAGTGCGTCCGGACGCGGTGCTCGCCACCGGCCGTACCGACTACCCGAACCAGGTCAACAACGTCCTGTGCTTCCCGTTCATCTTCCGCGGCGCGCTCGACGTCGGTGCGACGACGATCACGCGTGAAATGGAGATCGCGGCCGTGAACGCGATCGCCGAGCTCGCACAGCACGAGCAGAGCGACATCGTCGCGACCGCGTACGGGATCCAGGACCTGTCGTTCGGGCCCGAATACCTGATTCCGAAGCCGTTCGATCCGCGCCTGATCGTGAAGATCGCGCCGGCCGTTGCGCAGGCCGCGATGGACGGCGGCGTCGCGACGCGCCCGATCGAGGACATGGAGGCGTACCGCGTCCACCTGCAGCAGTTCGTGTATCACAGCGGCACGACGATGAAGCCGATCTTCCAGATCGCGCGCGCCGCGCCGGAAGAGAAGAAGCGCGTGGTGTTCGCGGAAGGCGAAGAAGAGCGCGTGTTGCGTGCCGTTCAGATCATCGTCGACGAGAAGCTGGCCAAGCCGATCCTGATCGGCCGCCCGTCGGTGATCGAGCACCGTATCCAGCGCTACGGCCTGCGCCTGACGCCGGGCACCGATTTCACGGTCGTCAACACCGAGCACGACGAGCGCTACCGCGACTTCTGGCAGACGTACTACAAGATGATGGCGCGCAAGGGCATCAGCGAGCAGCTCGCGCGTGTCGAAATGCGCCGCCGCACGACGCTGATCGGCTCGATGCTGGTGAAGAAGGGCGAAGCGGACGGGATGATCTGCGGCACGATCAGCACCACGCACCGCCACCTGCACTTCATCGACCAGGTGATCGGCAAGCGCCCGGGCTGCAGCGTGTACGCGGCGATGAACGGCCTCGTGCTGCCGGGCCGCCAGATTTTCCTCGTCGATACGCACGTGAACGTCGATCCGACCCCGGAGCAATTGGCCGAGATCACGATCATGGCGGCGGAAGAAGTGCGCCGCTTCGGCATCGAACCGAAGGTCGCGCTGCTGTCGCACTCGAACTTCGGCACGAGCAATGCACCTTCGGCGAAGAAGATGCGCGATACGCTCGCGATCCTGCAGGAACGCGCGCCGGAGCTGAAGGTCGACGGCGAGATGCACGGCGACGTCGCGCTCGACGCGGCGCTGCGCAAGGAAATCCTGCCGGAATCGACGCTGGAAGGCGAAGCGAACCTGCTGATCCTGCCGAACATCGACGCCGCGAATATCGCGTACAACCTGCTGAAGACGGCCGCCGGCAACAACATCGCGATCGGGCCGATCCTGCTCGGCGCCGCGCAGCCGGTGCACGTGCTGACCGAATCGGCGACCGTTCGCCGCATCGTCAACATGGCGGCGCTGCTGGTCGCCGACGTGAACGCGACGCGCTGAGCCCAAACGAACGCGCCAGGCCGGTCGAACCGGCGTGGCGCGTCGGGAAAAATTGTAAACAAAAGCAAAAAGAGGCGTGCCCGCAATGGGCACGCCGCCGGGCAGGACGCAAACGCGCTTCCCGCAAGCAACAAGCAGCATCTCTCCACTCCAGACGGCGAGCGAGGCAGGGAGGCAGTTCCTGCCATCAGCGAGATGCCGGCTCCATTTTAGCCTATGTAAGATAAATGTAGTGTAATTTCGGTAAGAAATGCGCCATTCCGGGTATCACGGCGCTTTCGATTCCCAAACGGACATTGATTCGCGCGGCCAATAACGCTACGCTAACGCCTTTGTTGGTCGTCAACTACTTGATTTAACAGCGGGAACCCTGGTTCATGGCACGCAAGTGGCTCCGCAACGGCGCGCTCGCGTCCGTCTTCGCGATGTTCGCGATGGGTATCGTCGGCACGCCGACGGGCAGTCTGGTTTCCGCCGCTTACGCACGGGAGGCCGTTCCGGCCGACGTGGCCGCCAGCGGGCTCGATACGATTCCGGCTGCCAGTCTTCCGCGCGAGGCCGTGACCACGCTGGGCCTGATCGGCGCGGGCGGTCCCTATCCGTACGAGAAAGACGGCGTCGTATTCGGCAACCGAGAGCGGATCCTGCCGAAGGCGAAGCGCGGCTACTACCACGAGTACACGGTGCCGACGCCGCGTGCCCGCAATCGCGGGGCGCGCCGGATCGTCTGTGGCGGGCCCTTGCGCCGGATCGACAACTGTTATTACACGGGCGACCACTACAACAGTTTTAAACGTATTGTTGAATGACTTCGGGACGAATGGCATGAGCGACTCCATCTACGCGCACGATACGGCGGCGGCGGAACTGTTCGCGGCCGGCGACGGCAATCTGTTTCAGCGCGTGATTCAACTTCACGCGGCGGCGCAGGCTGGCGGTACGCTGGAGCAACAGGAAGCCGAACCCGGGCTTTCATCGAACGAGGAGCCTATGAGCCTTTTCACGACCGTGCGACCCAATCTCGTGCAGTCGATCCGCGCGTTCCGCGTGCAGGATCTCGCCGACGAAGCCACCCGGCTCGGCCAGCACTTCCTGTTCGCGTATTGCGGCGCCGCGCAGTCGAAGCAGGAAGTGATGGAAACGATCGCGACGTCGTTCCTGTTTCCGAAGCATTTCGGGAAGAACTACGACGCGCTGTACGACTGCCTGACCGACCTCGTCGCGAAGGCCGGCGCGCAGCCCGGCTTCGTGATCGTCCTCGAAGGGCTGCCGATCGCGCAGAAATTCGACAAGGAAGGGCGCGAGACGCTGCTCGACGTGTTCCGCGAGGCGGCCGAGTTCTGGGCCGAGCGCAAGGTCGCGTTCCGCGTGTTCTACTCGTTCGCGTAAGCACGCATCGGCTAGCGGCCGATTCGGCAAGAAGCCCGCCTCGAGCGGGCTTTTTTGCGCCTGCGCGATGCGCAGGCACCGCCGCCGCATGGCACTTGCTGACATTGGCCTTTCATCTGGCGCCATTTTTCGAGACAATCTCGGTCGGCCCGGCTGCGGCAGCCGCCGTATCGGGTGCGTACAACAAACCATCGAGAGAGGGCTGTCTTCCCATGAGCATTTCCCGTTCCGCGCGCGCCGTCGTGCTGCCCCTGCTGGTCGCGGCCGGCGCCGCGCATGCCGCGCCGCTGACGCCCGAACAGACCGTCGATCTTTATATCGGCGCACTCGTCAACGGCGACGTGTCGAAAGCCCGCGAATTCAACGACGCGGTACGCACGAGTTACAGCGGCAAGGACGCGCTCGATATCGACGTGCTGTCGAACATGGGCGAGTCGATGCGCAAGGACATGGCCGACGGGATGCTGGCGTCGATGCCGCCGAAGGCGAGTGCCGCGTTGCGTCCGTCGGTCGAGAGCATGGCCGCCGCGTATCAGCGCGCGCTCAATCGCTCGGAATGCAAGACGACCGGGTCGTCGTTGCGACCGAATTCGGCCATCGAGGGCGAGACGATCGCGACGGTCGAATTCGCTTGCCGTGTGCCGGATGCGGGGCCCGGCGGGAAGGCGCTGGAGGCGAAGCTGGGGCCGAATCGGCGCCTGAAGAACGAGGCGGCACGCATTGCCGCGTTCAAGACGGTCTTCTCGGGCATCGCGCAGGTGCTGGACGACGCGCCGGTGACGCGCCCGGTGACGGGCAAGATCGACGTCTACAGCCTGAAGGACGGCGGCTGGACGACCGGTAGCCCGCAAGACGTGCTGACGCCGGTGCTCGATACGTTGTCCGATGCGATGCCGCAAGGTTCGTCGAGCGACAAGTAACGCGCGATCAAGCGCGGCGTCAGCGTCGCGTGCGGGCGGGGCAGTGCCGTGCCACCGCGCGGTGGCATGCCCCGCTCGTCACCACCCGCCCCAGCGTGCGGCGAGCGCCGCGAGCACGGCCGCGCCGGCCGTCTCGGTGCGCAGCACGCGCGGCCCGAGCGACAGCGCGGTGAAGCCGCGGGCGCGCGCCGCGTTTTCCTCGTCGGGCGACAGCCCGCCTTCAGGGCCGATCAGCAGGGTGACGGTTGCGGCGGGCGGCACGTCGGGCAGCGACGCGAACGGGATGCTCGCACGCGGCGACAGCAGCAGCCGCAGCTCGCCGTCGGCCGGTGCGGCCGGCAGCGTATCGAGCCACGCGTGGAAACCGGCGACCGGCGCCACGTCGGGCACACGGTTGCGTCCGCACTGTTCGCACGATGCACGCACGACACCGCGCCAGTGCGCGACGCGTTTGTCGGCGCGTTCGCCGGACAGCTTCACGACGCCGCGCGCGGTCGACAGCGGCACGACCGCCGCGACGCCGAGCTCGACGGCCTTCTCGATTACCCAGTCCATCTTGTCGCCGCCGGCGATCCCTTGCGCGAGCGTCACGCGATAGGGCGGCTCGGCTTCGGCGGGCTCGAACGTTTCAATCTGCGCGATCGCGCTGCGCTTGTCGATCTCGACGAGCCGGGCGCGGTACTGGCCGCCGGTGCCGTCGAACAGCGCGAGCACGTCGCCGGGCTGCAGGCGGAGCACCTGGGCGTGGCGTGCGACGTCGGCGGGCAATGCGAGCGTGGTGTCGACGCGCAAAGCGGCGTCGACGAAAAAGCGCGGCACGGCCGCGGTGGTGGTGGCTTCGTTCATGCGTGTTGCGGTGTCGGTCATGCGTCGAGACGGTGTCCAAGCGCCCATCGGTAGCCGTCGAGATCCTCGATCTGCGCGAAGCGGTCGCCCCAGAACTGGTCCTGCGGCGCACTCAGCGATTTCGCGCCCGCGTCGAGCGCGCGCTGCCAGGTGGCGTCGACGTCGTCGACATACAGATAGAACGATTGCGGCGCGGTCGTGTTCGCGCTTTTCGGCGTGAGCGCGGTCGAGCCGAACGCGCCTTCGGGCGCGAACATCACGATCAGCTGGCCGCGATAGGTCATCTCGACATGCATGATCGCGCCGTCCTCGTCGTGCACGTCGCGCAGCTCGAAGCCGAACGCGGCCTTGAAGAAATCGATGGCCGCGCGTGCGTTGCGAACAGCCAGGTAGGGCGTCAACCAAGGCACGTTGGCCGGACGTGGATCGGTCATGAAAATCTCCTGTGAAACCAGGGTGGCACGGCATCCGGGGCGTTCCGATTCCGTGTTTCGCACGGCGAACCATGCGGAACCTCGGTGGGAAAACGGAACGATGCGGCCGCCCGGACGCTCAGCGGCGAACGCCCAGTGTATCGCGCAGCGCGCACGGCAGGGCAAACAGGGACGCATGCAGCCGCGCATCGTAGTAGCGCAGTCCGTGGACGCGGCGGGCCGCGAGCCGATCGTCGATGTCGTGCGCGAACAGCGCGGCCGCGTCGAGCGTGTCGCTCGCAATCGCCATCAGCCACTGCGAGCCGTACAGCGGGACGTGCGCGGACAACGGATCGACGACCGCGAAGCTGGCGCGCAGGTCGTCGAGCAGCGCGGCGATGCGCGCTGCGTGGAACACCGGCGAGCCGAGATGCATCGAGATCGCGCCGCACGGCGTGAGAATGCGCTTGAGCCGCGCGTAGAACGCCCGCGTATAGAGGCCGGCCGCCGGCGAATCGGGCGGCGTGAGATCGAACACGACGAGATCGAAATGCTCGACGGTCGACTCGACGAAATGTGCGGCATCGCCGATCACGACCTCGACGCGCGGGTCGTCGAGCGCGCCCTGGTGCACGTCGTCGAGATAGCGGCGCGCCATCCCGACCACCTCGTCGTCGAGTTCCGCGATCACGATCCGCTCGATGCACGCGTGCTTGAGCAACTGGCGTGCCGCGCCGCCGTCGCCGCCGCCGAGCACGAGGGCCTTCTTCGGCGACGGGTGCGCGAGCGCGGCCGGGTGCGTCATGCACTCGTGATAGACGTACTCGTCGCCGACCGACGTCATCGGCCGGCCGTCCAGCGTGAACAGGCGGCCGAGCTGCGGGGTTTCCCAGACTTCGATCTGCTGGTGCGCGGACGCGACGTGCGCGAGCCGCCGGGCATTCGGGAAGCCGTAGGTGGCGTGGGGCGTAGGGTGAAAGAGAAGCGTGGTGCTCACGGGCGGGCCATTGGGGCAGGCAGTTCCGACGTCTGAATTATAGGAGGCGGGCGGTTTGACGGAAAACCGTGCCTGAACACTACGCGCCGACAAGGGAAATGTCAGCCCATCTGTTAAAATGACGAGCTTTGCAGCCCCGTCCGTAGGCTCCGTCCGCTTCGCGTCCGTCAGGCGCCGCACCGCGCGCCGGGAACGATTGACGCTCGAGCTTCCGGATGCCGCCGTGCCCCCGTTTCCTCGACTCGTTCTCCGGACTCGACATGACGACTTCGTCTCCCGCCTCCACCACTCTGATGGCCAACGCGATCCGTGCGCTCGCAATGGACGCCGTCCAGCAAGCGAACTCCGGCCACCCCGGCATGCCGATGGGCATGGCCGAAATCGGCGTCGCGCTCTGGTCGCGCCATCTGAAGCACAACCCGACGAACCCGCACTGGGCCGACCGTGACCGCTTCGTGCTGTCGAACGGCCATGGCTCGATGCTGCTGTACTCGCTGCTGCACCTGACCGGCTACGACTTGCCGATCGAGGAGCTGAAGAACTTCCGCCAACTGCACTCGAAGACGCCGGGCCACCCGGAATACGGGATCACGCCGGGTGTCGAGACGACCACCGGCCCGCTCGGCCAGGGCCTCGCGAACGCGGTCGGCATGGCACTCGGCGAAGCGCTGATGGCCGACGAATTCAACCGTGACGGCGCGAAGATCGTCGATCACCACACGTACGTGTTCCTCGGCGACGGCTGCCTGATGGAAGGCATCTCGCACGAAGCCTGCTCGCTCGCGGGCACGCTGAAGCTGAACAAGCTGATCGCGCTGTACGACGACAACGGCATCTCGATCGACGGCGACGTCGTGAACTGGTTCCACGACGACACGCCGAAGCGCTTCGAAGCGTACGGCTGGAACGTGATCCCGCACGTGAACGGCCATGACGTCGACGCGGTCGACGCAGCCATCGCGAAGGCGAAGCTGTCGGACAAGCCGACGCTGATCTGCTGCAAGACGGTGATCGGCCAGGGCGCAGCCACGAAGGCCGGCGGCCACGACGTGCACGGCGCGGCGCTCGGCGCGGAAGAAATCGCGAAGACGCGCGAAGCGCTCGGCTGGAAGTGGGAGCCGTTCGTGATTCCGCAGGAAGTCTACGCGGCCTGGGATGCAAAGGAAGCCGGCAAGCGCGCTGAAACCGAATGGGACGCGACGTTCGCTGCATATCGCGCCAAGTTCCCGGCAGAAGCCGCCGAATTCGAGCGCCGGATGGCCAACCAGCTGCCGGCCGACTGGGCCGAGAAGGCTGCGGCGATCATCGCCGGCGCGAACGAGCGCGGCGAGACGGTGGCGACCCGCAAGGCGTCGCAGCAGGCGATCGAAGGCCTGGCTGCCGCACTGCCCGAACTGCTCGGCGGCTCGGCCGACCTGACCGGCTCGAACCTGACCAACTGGAAGGCGTCGAAGGCGGTTCGCGCGAATCCGGAAGGCCCGGGCGTCGCGCTGGGCAACCACATCAACTACGGCGTGCGCGAATTCGGCATGAGCGCCGCGATCAACGGCCTCGCGCTGCACGGCGGCCACAAGCCGTTCGGCGGCACGTTCCTGACGTTCTCCGACTACAGCCGCAACGCACTGCGCGTCGCCGCGCTGATGAAAGTGCCGTCGATCTTCGTGTTCACGCACGATTCGATCGGCCTCGGCGAAGACGGCCCGACGCACCAGTCGATCGAGCACGTGTCGAGCCTGCGCCTGATCCCGAACCACGACGTATGGCGTCCGGCCGACACGGTCGAGACGGCCGTTGCCTGGACCCACGCGATCGCCGCAGACCGTCCGTCGAGCCTGATCTTCAGCCGCCAGAACCTCGCGTTCAACCCGCGTACCGATGCGCAGATCGCGAACATCGCGAAGGGCGGCTACGTGCTGAAGGACTGGGACGAAGAGATCGTCGCGCGCAAGATCATCCTGATCGCGACGGGCTCGGAAGTCGAACTCGCGATGAAGGCCGTCGAGCCGCTCGCGCAGCAGGGCATCGCGGCCCGCGTCGTGTCGATGCCGTCGACCAACGTGTTCGACCGCCAGGACGCCGAATACCGCGAACGCGTGCTGCCGCACGGCGTGCGCCGCGTCGCGATCGAAGCGGGCGTGACGAGCTTCTGGCACAAGTACGTCGGCCTCGAAGGCGGCGTCGTCGGGATCGACACGTTCGGCGAATCGGCGCCGGCCGGCGTGCTGTTCAAGTACTTCGGCTTCACCGTCGAGCACGTCGTCGAGACCGCGAAGGCCGTACTGGCCTAAAAGCATTCGCGACGCGCGCCACCCCTCGCGCGCGTCGCACCGTGAAGCTGCACGAAACGAATTTTTTCAGCCATCAGGAGATAGACCATGACGATTCGCGTCGCAATCAACGGCTACGGCCGTATCGGCCGCAACACGCTGCGCGCGTTCTATGAAAACGGCAAGAAGCACGATCTCGAGATCGTCGCGATCAACGACCTGGGCGATGCGAAGACCAACGCGCACCTGACCCAGTACGACACCGCGCACGGCAAGTTCCCGGGCGAAGTGTCGGTCGACGGCGACTACCTCGTCGTGAACGGCGACAAGATCCGCGTGCTGGCGAACCGCAACCCGGCCGAACTGCCGTGGGGCGAGCTCGGCGTCGACGTCGTGATGGAATGCACGGGCTTCTTCACGACGAAGGAAAAGGCGAGCGCGCACCTGAAGGGCGGCGCGAAGAAGGTGATCATCTCGGCACCGGGCGGCAAGGACGTCGACGCGACGATCGTCTACGGCGTGAACCACAACGTGCTGAAGGCCGAGCACACCGTCATCTCGAACGCATCGTGCACGACGAACTGCCTCGCGCCGCTCGTCAAGCCGCTGAACGACAAGATCGGCCTCGAAACCGGCCTGATGACGACGATCCACGCGTACACGAACGACCAGGTGCTGACGGACGTCTATCACGAAGACCTGCGCCGCGCGCGTTCGGCTACGCACAGCCAGATCCCGACGAAGACGGGCGCGGCTTCGGCCGTCGGCCTCGTGCTGCCGGAACTGAACGGCAAGCTCGACGGTTACGCGATCCGCGTTCCGACGATCAACGTGTCGGTTGTCGACCTGTCGTTCATCGCGAAGCGCGACACGACGGTCGAGGAAGTCAACGCGATCATGAAGGAAGCATCGGAAGGCGCGCTGAAGGGCATCCTCGGCTACAACGACGCACCGCTGGTGTCGATCGACTTCAACCACAACCCGGCTTCGTCGACGTTCGACGCGACGCTGACCAAGGTGTCGGGCCGCCTCGTCAAGGTGTCGAGCTGGTACGACAACGAGTGGGGTTTCTCGAACCGCATGCTGGATACGGCTGTCGCATTCGCGAACGCGAAGTAATCCCGAACGTTGCGCGGCCGCCGCGAGGCGGTGCGCGCAGCGTACGAGCCCGGCCGGGTTTTCCGGCCGGGCTTTTTTTTATGGCCCCGATGCCGCCGTCACCTGCTCGAGCGCGGCGACGAACGCCCGCTTCAGCGGGCTGTCGAGGTCGGTCCACGCAAGGCCGATGCCGGTACGATGCCCGGCCAGGTCGAGCGGCCGCGCGAGCACGTTCGGCGGCAGCGCGCTGGCCGCTTCCGCCGGGATCAGCCCGATCCCCATCCCCGCCGCGACGAGCGCGAGCATCGTCGTGAATTCCCCGAACTCCTGCGCAATCTCGAGCGTCGTGCCCGCGCGGCTCAGCGCGAGCAGCATGTCGTCGTGAAAGCCCGGCGCGTAACGGCGCGCGAGCACGAACGCCGGCTGGCCGCGCAGCGCGGCCGGTGAAATCGCGTCGTGCGCGGCCAGCGGATGGTCGAGCGGCAGCGCGACGACGAACCCTTCCTCGAGCACCACGCGCGTGTCGATGCCCGCATACGCGGCCGGCAGCCGGATCATCCCGAAATCGATCCGCCGGTCGCGCAGCGCGGCGATCTGGTCGGGCGTCGGCATGTCCTTCAGTTCGAGCGTGATCAGCGGATAGCGCTCGCGCATCGTGCGCAGCACGGCCGGCAGCAGCGTGGGCAGCACCGACGACACGAACGCGATCCGCAGCGTGCCGATTTCGCCGCGGCTCGACAGCCGCGCCATCTGCTCCGCGCGCGCGGCCTGCTGCAGCGTGGCGCGTGCCTCGGGCAGGAACACGCGCCCCGTGTCGCTCAGTTCGACCTTGTGCCGGTCGCGCTCGAACAGGCGCGCACCCAGTTCTTCCTCGAGTGCCTTGATCTGCATGCTCAGCGCAGGCTGCACGATGAACAGGCGCTGCGCGGCGCGCCCGAAATGCAGTTCCTCCGCGAGCGTGACGAAGGCGCGCAATTGCTTGAGTTCCATGGTCGGCGGGCACCCGTGGGCGGTAATCAGATTTCATGATAACCGGATCAAAAACAACCATTGGCGCGATGCCCGGCGGCGAGCCGAAGATAGCGTCAACGCGAGACCGGCCGCGACGGGCCGCCGGCTCGACTGGCACGAGGAGACCTCCATGACCCACGCGCTTGACCGGTTCCGCCTCGACGGCCGCCGCGCACTGATTACCGGTTCCGGACGCGGGATCGGGCTGACGCTCGCCCGCGGGCTCGCCGAAGCCGGCGCCGCGATCGTCATCAACGATCGCAATGAGGAGAAGGCCGCGACGCTCGCGCGCCACTTTCGCGAGGAAGGTTTTGCTGCCGACCATGCCGTGTTCGACGTCACCGAGCATGCGCAGGTGCGCGCGGCGATCGACGATGTCGAGACGCGCATCGGCGCGATCGACATCCTCGTGAACAACGCCGGCATCCAGCGCCGCGCGCCGCTCGATACCTTCGAACCGGACGACTGGCAGGCACTGATGCGCGTGAACCTCGACGGCGTGTTCAACGTCGCGCAGGCCGTCGCGCGGCACATGATCGCGCGCGGCCGCGGGAAGATCATCAACATCTGCTCGGTGCAGAGCGAGCTCGCACGGCCGACGATCGCGCCGTATGCGGCGACCAAGGGCGCGGTGCGGATGCTGACGAAAGGGATGTGCGCCGACTGGGCGCGCCACGGCATCCAGGCGAACGGCCTCGCGCCCGGCTATTTCGAAACCGAACTGAATCGGGCGCTGGTCGATGACGCGGCGTTCTCGGACTGGCTGTGCAAGCGTACGCCGGCCGGCCGCTGGGGGCGCGTCGACGAGCTGTGCGGCGCGGCGATCTTCCTCGCGTCGGCCGCATCCGATTTCGTGAACGGCCAGACGCTGTTCGTCGACGGCGGCCTGACCAGCGCCGTCTGAGCGGCGGCGCTTGCGCCGTGTGCGCAGCGCCGTTGCGCCGGCTCGCGCCGGCATCCGAATTCCCAAAAGAGCCCGCCATACGAGCGGGCCGATGTCCCGGCGCATCGCGCCGGGTTCCGGAACGGAAGGCAGGAGACAGGAGACAACGATGGATCGCATTTCCCCGCCGCCCGCGCGGCACGATGCAGGGTCCGGCACGCCGGCCGACACCGTCGAGCGCCGCGGCGTCGACACGAAGCAGCTCAACCGCGCGGCATGGACGTGCTCGCTTGGCAGCGCGCTCGAATACTACGATTTCGCGCTGTACACGCTTGCGTCGGCGCTGGTGTTCGGGCCGCTGTTCTTTCCCGCGCAGACCGCCGAGATGCGGCTGATCGCGAGCTTCGGCACCTATTTCGTCGGCTTCGCGGTGCGCCCGCTCGGCGGCGTCGTGTTCGGCGTGCTCGGCGACCGGATCGGCCGTAAGTTCGTGTTGACCGCGACGGTGCTGCTGATGGGCATCGCGAGCACGCTGATCGGCGTGCTGCCGACCTTCGCGACGGCCGGCTACTGGGCGCCCGCGCTGCTGATCCTGCTGCGCATCCTGCAGGGGCTCGGTGCCGGCGCGGAGCAGGCCGGCGCCGCGGTGCTGATGACCGAATACGCGCCGCCGGGCAAGCGCGGCTTCTATGCGTCGCTGCCGTTTCTCGGCATCCAGCTCGGCACGGTGCTCGCGGCCGCCGTCTATTTCCTGTTGCTCGCGAACATCGACCGCGTGACCGACGGCTGGGGCTGGCGCGTGCCGTTCCTGTTCAGCGCGGCGATCGTCGCAGTCGGGATCTACATGCGCGTGCGGCTGCACGAGTCGCCGACCTTCGTGCGGCTCGAGAAGCGTGCGCAGGTCTCCGCGAATCCGCTGAAGAGCGCCGTCCGGCATTCGAAACGCTCGCTCCTGATCGGCATCGGCCTGCGGATGGCCGAGAACGGCGGCTCGTCGATCTACCAGGCGCTCGCGGTCAGCTATCTCGCCGGCGTGATCGGGATGAAAGGGCCGATCGGCGCGCTCGCGCTGGTGTGCGCGGCAACCGTCGGCGCGGGCACGGTGCCGCTGGCCGGCTGGCTGAGCGACCGCTTCGGCCGCGTGCGCGTGTATCGCACGTTCGCATGGCTGCAGCTCGCGCTCGCGTTCCCGGTGTGGTGGATCTTCAGCCACGGCAACGTGGTCGCGAGCGTGATCGCGATCTCGGTCGCGCAAGGCTTTGCGAACTGGGGGATGCTCGGCGCGCAGGCCGCGCTGCTGCCCGAACTGTTCGGCGCGCGCCATCGCTACATGGGCGTGTCGTTCTCGCGTGAAGTGTCGGCCGTGCTGGCGGGCGGGATCGCGCCGCTCGTCGGCGCCACGATCATCGCGACCGTGATCGCGCTGCACGGCGGCGACCACGCGGCCGGCGTGCGCGCCTGGGTGCCGATCGCCGCGTACCTGGTGCTGCTGACGCTGATCACGCTGTTCACGACGTCGCGGATGCCCGAAACGCTGAACCGCGATCTCGACGATCCGCTCGACGCGGCGCAGGCCGCACCGGCGCCGGACGCCGATGCGCTCGCCCGGCACGCATGAACGCGCCGGGCGGCTGATGCGGCCCGGCATGCATTCGCATTCCACTCATTTCGACAGGAGCAAGCGCAGATGGCGCACGAATCGACCCAGCGGCCCGACCTGCTGATGACGGGCCCTTACCAGCCGTGGGACGACGCATGGCTGGCCGGCTATGACGTCCACCGGTTGTGGGAAGCCGCCGACCGCGCGGCGTTCCTCTCGGAACACAGCGCCGGCGTGCGCGCGATCGCGACCCGCGGCGATCTCGGCGCGAATGCCGAACTGATCGCCGCGCTGCCGAAGCTCGAGATCATTGCATGCTATGGCGTCGGCACCGACGCGATCGATCTCGCCGCTGCGCGCGAGCGCGGCATTCGCGTGACGAACACGCCCGACGTGCTGACCGGCGACGTTGCCGACCTCGGCGTCGGGCTCGCGCTCGCGATGCTGCGCCGGATCGGCGCCGGCGATGCGTACGTGCGTTCCGGCGCGTGGCGCGACGGCGACATGCCGCTCGTCACGCGGCTCTACGGCAAACGGGTCGGCGTGGTCGGGTTCGGCCGGATCGGCACGACCATCGCGCGCCGGCTGTCCGGTTTCGACGTCGAACTCGGCTACTTCGACGTCGCACCGCGCGCGGACAGCCCGCACCGTTTCTTCGGCGATCTCGCCGGGCTGGCCGGCTGGTGCGACCTGCTGATCGTCACGCTCGCGGGCGGGCCGGCGACGCGTCACCTCGTCGGCGCGGCCGTGCTCGACGCACTCGGGCCGCAAGGCTATCTCGTGAACGTGTCGCGCGGCACGACCGTCGACGAACCGGCGCTGCTCGACGCGCTCGAACGCAACGCGATCGCCGGCGCCGCGCTCGACGTGTTCTGGAACGAACCGCGCATCGACCCGCGTTTCCTCGCGTTGCCGAACGTGCTGCTGCAGCCGCACCATGCGAGCGGGACGATCGAGACGCGCCAGGCGATGGGCTGGCTCGTGCGCGACAACCTCGCCGCGCACTTCGCCGGCGAGCCGCTGCTCACGCCGGTCGTTTGAGGAGGCTGTCATGCGTATGCGTTGCATGTGTGTCGTGATCCACGGGCCGAACGACCTGCGGGTCGAGGAACAGGACGCGGGCGAGATCGGTCCGGGCCAGGTGCGCGTCGCCGTCGCGATGGGCGGCATCTGCGGCTCCGACCTGCATTACTTCCGGCATGGCGGCTTCGGCGCGATACGGTTGCAGCAGCCGATGGTGCTCGGCCACGAGGTGGCCGGCACGGTCGCGGAAGTCGCGCCGGACGTGACGTCGGTGAAGGTCGGCGACCGCGTCGCGGTCAATCCGAGCCGCCCGTGCGGTGCGTGCCGCTATTGCCTCGAAGGCTTGCCGAACCAGTGTCTCGACATGCGCTTCTACGGCAGCGCGATGCGGATGCCGCACGTGCAGGGCGCGTTCCGCAACGCGCTCGTGTGCGACGCGGTGCAGTGCGTGAAGGTCGCCGAGCACGTGCCGCTGTCGCTCGCGGCGCTCGCCGAGCCGTTCGCGGTCGGGCTGCATGCGGTGTCGCGCGCGGGCCCGCTGATCGGCAAGCGCGTGCTCGTGTCCGGCTGCGGGCCGATCGGCGTGCTCGCGGTCGCGGCGGCGCGTGTGCACGGGGCGGCGGAGATCGTCGCGACCGACGTCGTCGAGGCGCCGCTGGCAGTCGCGAGCGCGCTCGGCGCCGACCGCACGGTCAATGCGGCGG
Organism: Burkholderia cepacia complex sp. TUM26381; assembly: GCF_057439935.1. Lineage (NCBI taxonomy): Bacteria > Pseudomonadati > Pseudomonadota > Betaproteobacteria > Burkholderiales > Burkholderiaceae > Burkholderia > Burkholderia cepacia complex sp. TUM26381. The sequence continues at coordinate 617,566 of NZ_CM172006.1, forward strand.
CCGATGCCGGCTGGGTCGAGCGTTACGCCGCCGACAAGGGCACGTTCGACGTGATGATCGAGTGTTCGGGCAATGCGCGTGCGCTGCGCGACGGGCTGGACGTGATGCGGCCGCGCGGCGTCGTCGTGCAGCTTGGGCTCGGTGGCGACGTCAGCCTGCCGCAGAATGTCGTGGTCGCGAAGGAGTTGTCGATCTGCGGATCGTTCCGCTTTCACGCGGAATTCGCGCTTGCGGTGCAGTTGATCAATGCGGGGCGCGTCGACCTGCGGCCGGCCGTCACGCGCGTGTTCCCGGTGCGCGACGCGAATCTCGCATTCGAGCTGGCCGGCGACCGGCAGCGCGCGATGAAGGTGCTGATCGATTTCGCGGCCGCGTGACGGTCCGGCGCTAGCGCGCGACGGGATCGACGTCGTCAAAAAGGCACGCCCGCGATTCGCGCGGCGTGCCTTTTTTCGTCGTGCTGCGGAACCGGACTACCGCATCACTGAGTGACCTGCCGCGTGCCGACGCGCTGCGATGCGAGCCACAGCGCGATCAGCACGCCCGACAGCGCCGCACCGGCGATGCATACGCAGCGCCAGCCGTCGACACCGTACGCGACGCTTGCCGCGAACGACCCGAGCGCGCCGCCGATGAAATAGCTCGTCAGGTAGATCGTCGTCACGCGGCTGCGCGCGTTGCCGGCGAGCGCATAGATCACGCTCTGGTTCGAGATGTGCATGCCTTGCACGCCGACGTCGAGCAGCAGGATGCCCGCGATCAGCGCGGCGAGCGAGTGCGCGCCGGTCGCGATCAGCGCGAACGACGCGAGCACGGCCGCCGCGAACAGCCCCGTCGCCGCATTGCCGTGGCCGCGATCGACGAGCCGGCCGGCCGACGTTGCCGCGAGCGCACCCACTGCGCCGACGACGCCGAACAGGCCGATCTGCCCTTCGGAATAGCTGTAAGGCGGCTGGCTCAGCAGGAACGTGAGGCCCGTCCACAGCAGGCTGAAGCACGCGAACACGAGCGCGCCGTAGGTCGAGCGCAGCGCGATCAGCGGTTGCGCACGCACCAGCGCGACGAGCGACCTCATCAGTGCCGCATAGTCGAGGCGTGCGTCGCGGCGATCCTTCGGCAGCTTCACGGCGAGCACGGCGGTCAGTGCGAGCACCATCACCGCGGCGATGCCGTACACCGCGCGCCAGCCGAACCCGTCGGCGATCGCGCCGGCCGCGACGCGCGCGAGCAGGATGCCGAGCAACAGGCCGCTCATCACGGTGCCGACCGCGCGGCCGCGCGAGCGTGCATCGGCGAGCGATGCCGCGAACGGCACGAGCAGCTGCGTCGAGCAGGTGACGAAGCCGACCGCGATGTTCGCGACGACGAACATCGTGAAGTTCGTGCTGAAGGTGACCGCGACCAGCGCGACGACGTTGAGCATCAGCAGCCGCACGATCAGCGTATGGCGGTTGACCGCGTCGCCGAGCGGGACGATCAGCAGCAGGCTCGCCGCATAACCGAGCTGCGTCAGCGTGACGAGATAGCCGAGTTCGGTCGGCGCGCGGCCGAAGCTGCGCGCGATCGCGGCGAGCAGCGGCTGCGCATAGTAGATGTTGCCGATGACGATGCCGCACGCGCAGGCGAACAGCAGCGTCATGCCGCGGGTCAGGGGAGGGTGGTTGTCGTGATGCGGTTCCATGGTCGCGAAAAACAGCGGCGCCGGCCGGCGGCACGGGGCCGTCGGTTGCGCGGGGTGACGGAAATCGGGGCCGGCGTCAACGGATCGGCGGTGAACCGATGCGCGCCGGGCGGATCGCGGCCGGGCCCCGTTCGGGCGGGCGGCGGATCGCCGTGCGGCGGGCGGAGGCAGGGCGGGCCCGGGCGGGCCGCTCCGGTGCGGGAGGCAGGTGCGATACACCGGAGCGGATGTGCGTATGATGCGGGAATCGTCCCATAGCGTCCAAGACTGGATCGTTATGGTATCCATTGGTGAAACCAATACATCGGCCGCGATGCTTCTCCGCCACATCCGCTATTTCCTGGCCGTCGCCGAGCAGCGCAGTTTCACGCGCGCGGCCGACGCGCTGCACGTGTCGCAGCCGACGCTGTCGCAGCAGGTGCGCCAGCTCGAGGAAACGCTCGGCGTGCAGTTGTTCGACCGCTCGGGCCGCACGGTGCAGCTCACCGAATTCGGCGAGGTCTATGCGCGCCATGCACGCGCCGCGCTGCACGAGCTCGAGACGGGGCAGCGCGCGCTGCACGACGTCGCCGATCTCGGCAGCGGGTCGCTGCGGCTCGCGATGATGCCGACCTTCGCGGCCTACCTGAGCGGCTCGCTGATCGATGCGTTCCATGCCGATTACCCGAACGTCGCGCTGACGATCGACGCGATGCCGCAGGCGCGCATCGAAGCGCTGCTCGCCGACGACCGGCTCGACGCGGGTTTCGCATTCATGCCGCCGCGCGCGCCGGACATCGACGCGCTGCCGCTGTGGGACGAGCCGCTTGCGCTCGTGACGGGCCGCACGCACCGGCTCGCGCGGCGCCGCCGCGCACTGAGCCCGGCGGAGCTGGGTGGCGAGCGGCTGGTGCTGCTGAGCCGCGCATTCGCGACGCGCGAGAGCATCGACCGGTATTTCATCGAGCATGGCGCACAGCCGGAGATCGCGATCGAGACGAATACGATCAGCGCGGTGCTGGCGCTCGTGCGATGCGGCCGGCTCGCGACGGTGCTGCCCGACGCGATCGCACGCGAGAGCGGCGACCTGTGCGCGCTGGAGATCGATCCGCCGCTGCCGACGCGCACGGCCGCGCTGCTCACGCGCAAGGGCGCTTACCGCAGCGTCGCGGCGCGCGCGTTCATCGAGCGCGCGCTGGCGTATCGCGATCCGTCGGGCGGGTGACCGGTACGACCGGGTGGCGGCCGGGCGCCGGGCGCGTTATGCGCGCGGCGTCGGGAAGAAGATGCCCGCGCGCTGCGCGGCGTTCGCGATGTGCGTTTCGATCGCGGTGCCTGCGGCGGCCGCGTCGCGCGCGATCAGCGCATCGACGATCGCGCGATGCTCGTGCCACGTCGACAGCAGCAGCTCGCGCCGGTAGAACGGCATGCGCTGGCTTTCCTTCATGATGTCCGCGCTGCTGCGCAGCACCGATTCGATCGCCGCGTTGCCGGCCAGATGGATGATCCGCATGTGGAAGTCGAAGTCGAGCTGCGACGCTTCGTCGATTGCGTTTTCGGTCAGGGCGACGTGCAGGGCGGCGAGGTTGTCCTCGAACCACGCGATGTCCGTGTCGCTGACGACATGCGCGGCCATCCGCGCGGCGAACCCCTCGAGCGCATAACGCATCTGGTACGTATCGGGCGGCGACGACTGCTCGGCGAATTGCCACGGATGCGCGGCCGACGCCTGCGCGCTTTCGACGTACACGCCCTTGCCCGCCCGGATGCGCAGCATCCCGAGCGCTTCGAGCGTCGACAGCGCCTCGCGCAGCGACGCGCGGCTGATCTCCAGCTCCTCGGAGAGCTGGCGCTGGGCCGGCAGCAGGCTGCCGACCGGATAGACGCCTGCCTCGATCCGGTCTCGGATCGTCGCGATGGCGGCGTCGGTCACGGTATGCGGAACGCTTTTCATGATGTGAACTTTGGCCGGTCTGACCGGCATTGTAATCCGCACGCAGGCGGTGCATGACTGCCCTACGGGAAAGCCACGATTCGCCCCTTTCCAGTGCACCGGAACCGGGCGCGCAGGGGGCGGGAAATCCCTATTTCGTCCGTCCTTGACGCCACTATATCGGCTTCCTACTATCCACCATAACATCACTGGTCTTACCAGTATGAACAGACGAAACTGCAACCGTTGGATCGGGAGAGCGCCGTGTCGAAATTCCTCAATTCGCTGTTTGGCCGGGTAGTCGTCGCATTGATCCTGGGGGTCGCGCTCGGCGCGTTCTTCCCGCATTTCGCCGAGTCGTTGCGACCGCTTGGCGACGGCTTCCTGAAGCTCATCAAGATGGTCATCGGCCCGATCGTGTTCTGCGTCGTGGTCAGCGGGATGGCCAATGCGGGCGACCTGAAGAAGGTCGGCCGGGTCGGCCTGAAAGCCGTCATCTACTTCGAGGTCATGACGACGCTCGCGCTCGGCATCGGGCTCGTGCTCGCGTGGCTCACGCGCCCGGGCGTCGGGATGAACATCGACCTGCGCTCGCTCGACGCAGCGTCGCTCGCGTCGTACGCGAAGAACGCCGAAAGCCTGAAGGACACGGCCGGCTACCTGATGAAGATCATCCCCGAGACCGCGATCGACGCGTTCGCGAAGGGCGACATCCTGCAGATCCTCGTGTTCGCGGTGCTGTTCGGCTCGGCGCTGTCGCTGCTCGGCGACAAGGCGCAGCGCGTCAACTCGCTGGTCGAGGAACTGTCGCACGTGTTCTTCCGGATCATCGGCTTCATCATCAAGCTCGCGCCGCTCGGCGTGCTCGGCGCGATCGCGTTCACGACCGGCAAGTACGGCGTCGCGTCGCTCAAGCAGCTCGGCTACCTCGTCGCGGTGTTCTACCTGAGCTGTTTCGTGTTCGTCACGGTCGTGCTCGGCACGGTGATGCGGCTCGCGGGCTTCTCGGTGTTCAAGCTGATCCGCTACCTGCGCGAGGAACTGTCGATCGTGCTCGGCACGGCGTCGTCGGACGCGGTGCTGCCGCAGGTGATGAGCAAGCTCGAATACATGGGCATCAAGGATTCGACGGTCGGCCTCGTGATCCCGACCGGCTATTCGTTCAATCTCGACGGCTTCTCGATCTACCTGACGCTCGCGGTGCTGTTCATCGCGCAGGCCACCAACACGCCGCTGTCGACGCACGACCTGATCGTCGTGCTGCTCGTGTCGCTCGTCACGTCGAAGGGCGCGCACGGCATTCCGGGTTCGGCGATCGTGATCCTCGCGGCGACGCTGTCGGCGATCCCCGCGATTCCGGTGCTCGGCCTCGTGCTGATCCTGCCGGTCGACTGGTTCGTCGGCATCGCCCGCGCGCTGACCAACCTGATCGGCAACTGCGTCGCGACGGTCGTCGTCGCGGTGTGGGAGAACGACATCGACCGCGCCCGTGCGAAGCGCGTGCTGAACCGCGAGCTGCGCTACGTGCCGGCCGACGAGGCAGGCAATGCGGCGCCGGTCGCCGGCGACCAGGCCCACGCGCTCTGAGCGCGGCCCCGCGCGTATCGGCTTCCCCGGCCGTGTCGCGCGATCGAATTTCCTGCGGCCGGCCCGACGATGCGCCGGCCCCTCACAAGATAGTGGAGACGACATGGCAGCCCCCATCCTCGATCCGAACGCGCCGGCCTTCACGCGGCGTTACATGAACCTCGCCGACCCGCGCCTCGGTGCGCAGGCGCTCTTTGCCAGCGACGAATTCTTCGCGCCGAAGGAGCGCATGCTGAATCCCGAGCCGGCCGTGTTCATCCCCGGCAAGTACGACGACCACGGCAAGTGGATGGACGGCTGGGAAACGCGCCGCAAGCGCACGACCGGCCACGATTTCTGCGTGGTGCGCCTCGCGCGGCCGGGCGTGATCTACGGCGTCGATCTCGATACGAGCCACTTCACCGGCAACTTCCCGCCGGCCGCGTCGATCGAGGCGTGCGCCGTCGACGGCGACACGCCGCCCGACGACGCTGAATGGCGCCCGATCGTCCCCGCGACGACGCTGCAGGGCAATGCGCATCACTACGTGAGCGTCGACGACGCGCAGCCGGTCACGCACCTGCGCGTGAACCTGTATCCGGACGGCGGGCTCGCACGGTTGCGCGTGTACGGCCAGCCGCAGCGCGACTGGCGCCGCGTGCCGGCCGGCGAACTTGTCGATCTCGCGGCGATCGAGAACGGCGGCTATCTGGTGGCCGCGAACAACCAGCACTTCGGGCCGGCATCGCAGATGCTGATGCCGGGGCGCGGCGCGAACATGGGCGACGGCTGGGAAACGCGGCGCCGCCGCGAGCCCGGCAACGACTGGGCGATCGTCGCGCTCGCGCGGCCGGGCATCATCCGGCGCGTCGAGGTCGACACGGCGTTCTTCAAGGGCAATTTCCCCGATCGCTGCTCGCTGCAGGCCGCGCACGTCACGGGCGGCACCGACGATTCGCTGGTCACGCAGGCGATGTTCTGGGCCGAACTGCTCGGCGAGCAGAAGTTGCAGATGGATCATGTGCACACGTTCGACTCGCTCGCGGCGCACGGCCCCGTCACGCACGTGCGTTTCAACATCTTCCCCGACGGCGGCGTGTCGCGCCTGCGTCTGTGGGGCGAGCCGGCCTGAAGGAGGGCAACGTCATGACCGGATCCCGCATCCTGCGCGTCGAGCGCCTGACCCGCGACGCGTTCGCGCCGTTCGGCGACGTGATCGCGCTCGAAGGCGCACGGCATTTCCCGATCAACGGCGGCACGACCGAGCGCTTTCACGATCTCGCGACGATCGACGTGTGTGCGGACGGCGGCCGGCCGCTCGTCAGCGTGTTTCGCGCACAGCCGCGCGCGCTGCCGGTCGCGGTCACGCTGATGGAGCGCCATCCGCACGGCAGCCAGGCGTTCATCCCGCTCGCGGCCGTGGCGCGCTACGCGATCGTCGTCGCGCCGGCCGGCGACTTCCGGCCCGACGCGATGCGCGCGTTCCTCGCCGAAGGCTGGCAGGGCGTGAATTATGCAAAGGGTGTCTGGCACCATCCGCTGCTCGCGCTCGACGCGGTCAGCGACTTCGTGATCGTCGATCGCGGCGGGCCGCAGCCGAACTGCGACGAGATCCCGCTCGACGGCGCATGGGCGCTCGAATTCGAGCCGGCCTGCGCGAGCGTCGAAGGGCATTCGTAAGCCTTCCGGCGGCCCGCGCGCCGCGCGACGCGATCCGGAAAAGAACACGGCCCGGGCGGCGAGATGCCGGCCGGGCCGTGCTGCGTGCGCGGGTGGCGCGAATCAGTGCTTGCGGTGCGGGCAGTTCTCGGTCGTGCACGAACCGTACATCGCGAGCGAGTGCTCCTGGAGCCGGAAGCCGCGCTCCTTCGCGATCGCCTGCTGGCGGCCTTCGATCTCGGCGTCGAAGAATTCCTCGACACGGCCGCAATCGAGGCACACGAGGTGGTCGTGGTGCGAGCCTTCGTTCAGCTCGAACACGGCCTTGCCGGATTCGAAGTTGCTGCGCGTGAGCAGGCCGGCCTGCTCGAACTGCGTGAGCACGCGATAGACGGTGGCGAGCCCGATGTCGAGCTGCTCGTTGAGCAGGTTCCGGTAGACGTCTTCAGCCGTCAGGTGGCGCACGGGGCTCTGCTGGAAGATCTCGAGAATCTTGAGGCGCGGTAGGGTGGCCTTTAGCCCGATATTCTTGAGATCCGTCGGATTGGTCATGGCTAGGCATCCCTAGAGTACAATGCAGGGCTTCAATGTTACCGGCTTTTCGCCGTTCCAGAAACACGCGCGACCTGTACGCGGGTCAGCACGGTGAAGGAAATGATCCCAGAATCGCTTTCGCACTTTCAGAGGAGTCGCATGCGGAGTGCCATCATCGCTGCCGCCGCCGTCGTCGCGCTGGCGGGTTGTTCGTCGTACGACAGCGTGACGCAGCGCATTGCGCAGAGCATCACGCCCTATCGGATCACCGTCGTGCAGGGCAACTTCGTGTCGCAGGAGAAAGCCGCGCAGTTGCAGGCCGGCATGACGCGCGAGCAAGTCCGCGCACTGCTCGGCACGCCGCTGCTCGCGGACATGTTCCACGCGGATCGCTGGGATTACCTCTTCTACTTCAAGCGCGGCTCGACGTCGATCGTCCAGCAGCGTGACCTCGTGGTGACCTTCTCGGGTGACCGTCTCGCGGGCTGGACCGGCGCCGACAACCTGCCGTCCGAGCTCGACCTGCTGGCCGACATCGACGGCGACCGCGGCGGCAAGAAGGCGAAGGCTGCCGAGGCGGCGAAGAAGGCGAGGGCCGCTTCCGAGGCCGCCGCCGCGAGCGCTGCGCAAGCGGCGAACGCGCCGGCGCCGGAAGCCGTCGCCAGCCCGGCCGCCGCGCCGGCGTCCGGCGCAGCGGTCGACCAGGACGCGAACGCACAGGCTGCCCGCGCGGCGAACCGCGCGACCAACCAGGTGTCGGGGCAGGGTTCGGCTTCCCGCCGCTTCACGCCGTCCGCGCAGGCTTCGGGCGGCGCGCCGGTGCCGGGCGGCCAGCCGCCGGGCGCCGCGCCGGCGATCCAGCCGCAGTTCCAGTTCCATCGTCCGCCGCAGCCGAACGTGTCGAACGAGGCGTCGCCGCCCGTCGGCCCGCAAGGCTCGGACAACCTGCAGAACCAGCCGCTCACCGCACCGGCGCAGTAAGCCCGGCTTGCGGAACCAGGGCGGCTCGGGCCGCCCGCCTTTAGACCTGTCGTGTAGAAAGCCATGAAGATTGCGATTGCCGGCGCATCGGGCCGAATGGGCCGGATGCTGATCGAAGCCGTTCTCAACGAACCCGACGCGCAGCTCGTCGGCGCGCTCGACCGCGCCGATTCGCCGTTCCTCGGCCAGGACGCCGGTGCGTTCCTCGGCAAGGAAACCGGGATCAAGCTGACCGACGACCTCGACGCCGTGTTCGCGCAGGCCGACACCCTGATCGATTTCACGCGTCCGGAAGGCACGATGGCCCACATCGAGGCCGCACTGCGCCACGACGTGAAGCTCGTGATCGGCACGACCGGCTTCACCGCCGAGCAGAAAGCCGGGCTGCAGGCTGCTGCGGCCAAGATCGGCATCGTGTTCGCGGCGAACATGAGCGTCGGCGTGAACGTCACGCTGAAGCTGCTCGAATTCGCGGCGAAGCATTTCTCGCACGGCTACGACATCGAGATCATCGAGGCGCATCACCGCCACAAGGTCGATGCGCCGTCGGGCACCGCGCTGATGATGGGCGAAGCCGTCGCCGGCGCGCTCGGCCGCTCGCTCGACGCGTGCGCGGTCTACGGCCGTCACGGCGTGACGGGCGAGCGCGATCCGTCGTCGATCGGCTTTGCGGCCGTGCGCGGCGGCGATATCGTCGGCGACCACACCGTGCTGTTCGCCGGGATCGGCGAGCGCATCGAGATCACGCACAAGTCGTCGAGCCGCGTGTCGTACGCGCAAGGCGCGCTGCGCGCGGTCCGCTTCCTGTCGGCGCGTGGCGCCGGCCTGTTCGACATGCAGGACGTGCTCGGCCTGCGCTGACCCCACGGGGAAACTCCGATGGCGATACCCACCGGCGTTGTCCACTACCTCGAAAGCGGCGATGCGATCACGCATGCGGTCGCCTATGTCCTGCTGGCGATGTCCGTCGCCAGCTGGTGCTTCCTCTTCATGAAAGCCTGGCTCCTGGTCCGCGCGAAGCGGCAGGGGCCGCGTGCGCTCGCCGCGTTCTGGCGCGCGCCGTCGCTCGACGCGGGCATTGCCGCGCTCGCCGGCGCCGATCGCGAGCGCGTGTTCGTGCCGCTCGCCGAAGCCGCACGCGACGCTGCCGACGATCACGACCCGGCCGCGCTGGCCGCGCGCGTCGAGCGCAGCGAACGCGTGCTGCGCGCGCTGCGTCACGCGATGCTGCGCTCGCAGCGGCGTCTCGAATTCGGCCAGGTGCTGCTCGCGTCGATCGGCAGCACCGCGCCGTTCGTCGGGCTGCTCGGCACCGTGTGGGGCATCTACCACGCGCTCGGCAGCATCGCCGCGAGCGGGCAGGCGCAGATCGAGAACGTCGCGGGGCCGGTCGGCGAGGCGCTGATCATGACCGCGTTCGGGCTCGTCGTCGCGATTCCCGCGGTGCTGGCCTACAACATCCTCGGGCGGCTCGTCCGGCAGCTCGCCGAGGAACTCGACGGTTTCGCGCGCGACCTGCACGTGTTCGTGTGCGCAGAGGGCGCCTGACGGACGGGCCCGGGAGAAACGACCATGGCATTCGGTGGGCTCGAGCACCACAAGACGTCCGCGCCGATGGCGGAGATCAACATGACGCCGCTGATCGACGTGATGCTCGTGCTGCTCGTCATCTTCATCATCACCGCGCCGCTGATGACGCACGCGATCCGGCTCGACCTGCCGAAGGTCGCCGCGAGCGTCGCGCGCGACACGCCGCAATCCGTCACTTTGTCGATCGACGACGCGGGCAAGCTGTACTGGGACGATGCACCCGTGGCGCTCGACGCGCTGCCCGCGCGCTTCCGGGCTGCTGCCGCGGGCGCCGCGCCGCCCGAGCTGCGGCTGCGCGCATCGCGCGCGACGCGCTACGACGTGATCGCGCAGGTGATGGGGGCCGCGCAGGCCGCGGGCCTCACGCGGATCGGTTTCGTGACCGACATGCCGCCGCAGGCGGGCGCCGCCGCGCCGGCTGCCGCCGCGGCAAGACCCTGACACGCCGTCGTTGCGGGCCCCGGCCCGCGAGACCGGCCGTGCGAGCCCGCACGGGCGGTATAATCGACGTTTTCCCCGGCGCGGGAACAGCCAGCCTGTTCCCGCGCCGGGCGAGCACGATTTTCGATCCAATCCTGCGCGCGAGCCGTCGCGCCGCTTAAAGCCTAGCCCGAACCACACCATGCACGAGAGATACGTACCCGCCGACGTCGAAGCCGCCGCCCAGGGCGACTGGCGCGCAGCCGATGCCTACAAGACGCAGGAAGATTCGCAGAAGCCGAAGTTCTACTGCGTGTCGATGCTGCCCTATCCGTCCGGCAAGCTGCACATGGGTCACGTGCGCAACTACACGATCAACGACGTGATGTACCGCTATCTGCGTATGAACGGCTACAACACGCTGATGCCGATGGGCTGGGATGCATTCGGGATGCCGGCCGAGAACGCCGCGATGGCGAACGGCGTGCCGCCCGCGAAGTGGACCTACGACAACATCGACTACATGAAGGGCCAGATGCAGTCGATGGGCCTCGCGATCGACTGGTCGCGCGAGATCGCGACGTGCAAGCCCGACTACTACAAGTGGAACCAGTGGCTGTTCCTGAAGATGCTCGAGAAGGGCATCGCGTACAAGAAGACGGGCACCGTGAACTGGGACCCGGTCGACCAGACCGTGCTCGCGAACGAGCAGGTGATCGACGGTCGCGGCTGGCGCTCGGGCGCACTCGTCGAGAAGCGCGAGATCCCGATGTACTACCTGCGGATCACGCAGTATGCGGATGAGCTGCTGAACGACCTCGACGGCCTCGGCTGGCCGGAGCGCGTGAAGATCATGCAGCAGAACTGGATCGGCAAGAGCTTCGGCGTGAACTTCGGCTTCCCGTACGAACTCGACGGCGAGCAGAAGCTGCTGCGCGTGTTCACGACGCGCGCCGACACGATCATGGGCGTCACGTTCTGCGCGATCGCGGCCGAGCATCCGCTCGCCACGCGCCTCGCCCAGGACAAGCCCGAGCTGCTTGCGTTCATCGACGAATGCAAGCGTGGCGGCGTCGCCGAAGCCGATGTCGCGACGATGGAAAAGAAGGGCGTCGCGACGGGCTTTTCGGTCAAGCACCCGCTGACCGGCGAGCCGGTCGAGGTGTGGATCGGCAACTACGTGCTGATGAGCTATGGCGAAGGCGCGGTGATGGGCGTGCCGGGCCACGACGAGCGCGACTTCGCATTCGCGAAGAAGTACGACCTGCCGATCAGGCAGGTGATCTCGTCCGAAGGTCAGGCGTACTCGCTCGACGCATGGCAGGAATGGTACGGCGACAAGGAAACCGCGGTCTGCGTGAACAGCGGCAAGTACGACGGCCTGCGCTACGCGGAAGCGGTCGATGCGGTTGCGGCCGACCTGAACGCCGGCGGCTTCGGCGACAAGCAGGTCACGTGGCGCCTGCGCGACTGGGGCGTATCGCGCCAGCGCTACTGGGGCACGCCGATCCCGATCATCCACTGCCCGTCGTGCGGCGACGTGCCGGTGCCGGAGCAGGACCTGCCGGTCGTGCTGCCGGAAGACCTCGTGCCGGACGGCTCGGGCAACCCGCTCGCGAAGTCGGAAGCATTCGTGAACTGCGCGTGCCCGAAGTGCGGCGCGGCCGCGAAGCGTGAAACCGACACGATGGACACGTTCGTCGACTCGTCGTGGTACTTCTCGCGCTACACGGCGCCGGACGCCGACACGATGGTCGACGCGCGCACCGATTACTGGATGCCGATGGATCAATACATCGGCGGCATCGAGCACGCGATCCTGCACCTGCTGTATTCGCGCTTCTGGACCAAGGTGATGCGCGACCTCGGCCTCGTTAAGTTCGGCGAGCCGGCGAAGAACCTGCTCACGCAGGGGATGGTGCTGAACGAAACGTTCTACCGCGAAGACGCATCGGGCAAGAAGACCTGGTACAACCCGGTCGACGTGACGGTCACGCACGACGACAAGGGCCGCCCGGTCGGCGCGACGCTGAACGCGGACGGCCAGCCGGTCGTGCTCGGCGGCATCGAGAAGATGTCGAAGTCGAAGAACAACGGCGTCGATCCGCAGGTGCTGATCGACCTGTACGGCGCCGACACCGCGCGCCTGTTCACGATGTTCGCGGCGCCGCCCGAGCAGCAGCTCGAGTGGTCGGGCGCGGGCGTCGAGGGCGCGAGCCGCTTCCTGCGCCGCGTGTGGAGCTTCGGCTATGGCAACCGCGAAGCGCTTGCGGTTCGTGCGGGCTTCGATGCCGCTGCGCTCGGCGAAGCCGACAAGGCACTGCGCCGCGAGATCTACAGCGTGCTGAAGCAGGCCGATTTCGACTACCAGCGCCTGCAGTACAACACGGTCGTGTCGGCCGCGATGAAGATGCTGAACGCGATCGACGGCGCGAAGGGCGCCACGCCCGGCGTGCTGCGCGAGGCGTACGGCGTGCTGCTGCGCGTGCTGTACCCGGTCGTGCCGCACGTCACGTTCGAACTGTGGAAGGCGCTCGGCTACGCGGACGAATTCGGCCCGCTGCTCGATGCGCCGTGGCCGAAGGTCGACGAGGCCGCGCTCGAGCAGGCCGAGATCGAACTCGTGCTGCAGGTGAACGGCAAGGTGCGCGGCGCGCTGAAGGTCGCCAAGGACGCGAGCCGCGAGGCGATCGAAGCCGCGGCGGTGGCCGACGAAGCGTTCGCGAAGTTCAGCGACGGCAAGCCGGCGAAGAAGATCGTCGTCGTGCCGGGCCGCCTCGTGAACATCGTCGTCTGACGGCCGCGGCCGTCGGACGTACCCAGAAGGAGCGAAGGTGATCCGCAGATCGTTTTTGATGCTCGCCGGCAGCGCGGTCATGCTGTCGGCATGCGGCTTCCAGTTGCGCGGCCAGCAGGACTACGCGTTCAAGCACCTGATGGTGGCCGGCGCGCCGGCACCCGTCGAGGCGCGGCTCACGCGTCTCGTCGAGGCCGGCAGCGACACGAAGATCGTCAAGTCGGCGGACGACGCCGACGCCGTGCTGACCATGTGGGAATCGCGTGGCCAGAACACGTTGACGCTCAACAAGTATGGTTCCGCGCAGGAATACGCGCTCTTCTACACGCTGCGCTACACGCTGGCGAGCAAGGACGGCACCGTGCTGATTCCGCCGAGCGTGATCGCGCTGAACCGCGCGATGACGTACAGCGACCAGTACACGAACGCGAAGTCGCAGGAAGCCGACATCCTGTTCGGCGACATGCAGAACGACGCGGTCGACCAGCTGATGCGGCGTCTCGCGATCGTCCACTCGCTGACGCCGGCGCCCGAGGACGTGGTGCCGGGCGTTGCGCCGCGCGCACCGCTGCCGCCGCCGCCGCTCTGATCGACGGCGCACGTATCGATGCAATTGCGACTTGATGCACTGGAGCCGCACCTCGCGAAGGGGTTGGCCGGGCTCTATACCGTCTACGGCGACGAGCCGCTGCTCGCGCAGGAAGCGTGCGACCGCATTCGTGCGGCCGCGCGTGCGGCCGGCTTCACCGAGCGTTCGGTGCATACGGTCGAGCGCGGCTTCGACTGGAGCGTGCTGCTCGGCGCGACCCAGGCGATGTCGCTGTTCGGCGAGCGCCAGCTGATCGAGCTGCGCATTCCGTCGGGCAAGCCCGGCAAGGAAGGCGCCGACGCGCTGAAGACGCTCGCGGCCACGCCCAATCCCGACGCGCTGATGCTCGTCACGTTGCCGCGTCTCGATGCGGCCACGCAGAAATCCGCATGGTTTACCGCGCTGCAGAACGGCGGCGTCGCGCTGAAGATCGATCCGGTCGACCGTGCGCAGCTGCCGAACTGGATCGGCCAGCGTCTCGCGATGCAGGGCCAGCGTGCCGCGCCCGGCGACGACGGGCGGCGCGCGCTGCAGTTCATCGCGGAGCGCGTCGAAGGCAACCTGCTTGCCGCACACCAGGAAATCCAGAAGCTCGGGTTGTTGTATCCGCAAGGTGCGCTGTCGTTCGAGCAGGTGCACGACGCGGTGCTGAACGTCGCGCGCTACGACGTGTTCAAGCTGAACGAAGCGATGCTCGCCGGCGACGCCGCGCGGCTCGCGCGGATGATCGACGGGCTGAAGGGCGAGGGCGAGGCAATCGTGCTCGTGATGTGGGCCGTCGTCGAGGAATTGCGCACGCTGTTGCGGATCAAGCGCGGCGCGACGGCCGGCAAGCCGCTGGCGACGCTGCTGCGCGAGAACCGCGTGTGGGGGCCGCGCGAGCGGTTGATCGGCCCCGCACTGAACCGCGTATCGGAAGCCGCGCTCGAGAAAGCGCTCGCGTTTGCCGCGAAGCTCGACCGGCAGGTCAAGGGGCTCACGGCCGTCGCGCCGGGCCGCCGCACGCAGGACGAACCGCCGCCCGATCCGTGGGACGGGCTGTTCCAGCTCGCGATGACGGTCGCGGGCGCGCGCGGCGAGCGACCGCCGACCGCGGGTCGCGTGCGACGCTAAGTCCCGTCCGGGCCTTCAGCGCGCAGTGCGCAACCCGCTTACAATGTCTCGATAGCTGGCGCGGCTTCTCGGCCGCTGCTTTGCCGGATGGCTGTCCCGCGGATGGCCGCCCCACGCTTCCCCCACGAATTCATGCCGCTCCGTGCGGCGCGCTTCTCGAGTCACACGATGGATATCGATCAGTACATGACCGACCTGGGCCGTCGCGCCCGGCACGCTTCCCGCGCGATGGCGCGCGCCAGCACGGCCGCGAAGAACGCGGCGCTCGACGCGGTGGCCCGCGCGATCGAACGCGACGCGCAGGTGCTGAAGGACGCGAATGCACGCGACGTCGCCCGTGCCCGCGAAAAGGGGCTCGATGCAGCGTTCGTCGACCGCCTGACGCTGTCGGACAAGGCGCTGAAGACGATGGTCGAAGGGCTGCGCCAGGTCGCGTCGCTGGCCGATCCGATCGGCGAGATCGGCAACCTCAAGTTCCGCCCGAGCGGGATCCAGGTCGGCCAGATGCGTGTGCCGCTCGGCGTGATCGGCATCATCTACGAATCGCGCCCGAACGTGACCATCGACGCGGCCGCGCTGTGCCTGAAGTCGGGCAACGCGACGATCCTGCGCGGCGGCTCCGAAGCGCTCGAATCGAATGCGGCGCTCGCGAAGCTGATCGGCGAAGGGCTCGAGGCGGCCGGCCTGCCGCAGGACGCGGTGCAGGTCGTCGCGACGGCCGATCGCGCGGCGGTCGGCAAGCTGATCACGATGACCGAATTCGTCGACGTGATCGTGCCGCGCGGCGGCAAGAGCCTGATCGAACGCCTGATCAACGAGGCGCGCGTGCCGATGATCAAGCACCTCGACGGCATCTGCCACGTGTACGTCGACGATCGCGCCGATCTCGCCAAGGCGCTGACTGTGTGCGACAACGCGAAGACGCACCGCTACGGCACCTGCAACACGATGGAGACGCTGCTCGTGTCGAGCGGCATCGCGGCCGCGCTGCTGCCGCCGCTCGGCAAGCTGTATCGCGACAAGCAGGTCGAACTGCGCGTCGATGCGGCTGCGCGCGCGGTGCTCGCCGATGCGGGCGTCGGCCCGCTCGTCGATGCGACCGAGGAAGACTGGCACACCGAGTATCTCGCGCCGGTGCTCGCGATCAAGGTCGTCGACGGCCTCGACGCCGCGATCGAGCACATCAACCATTACGGCTCGCATCACACGGATGCGATCGTCACCGAGGATCACGACCGCGCGATGCGTTTCCTGCGCGAAGTCGATTCGGCGAGCGTGATGGTCAATGCGTCGACGCGTTTCGCGGACGGCTTCGAATTCGGCCTCGGCGCGGAAATCGGCATCTCGAACGACAAGCTGCACGCACGCGGCCCCGTCGGCCTGGAAGGGCTGACGTCGCTGAAGTACGTCGTGCTCGGACACGGCGAAGGCCGCCAGTAACCAGCGAGGCGCACCACCAATGGCAATGCTCTGGGTCAAGACGTTCCATGTCGTTCTGATCGCCGCGTGGTTCGCGGGGCTCTTCTACCTGCCGCGCATCTACGTGAACCTGGCCATGGAGACCGATCCGGCCGCGGTGCGGCGCCTGCTGCTGATGGCGCGCAAGCTGTTCCGCTTCATGACGATGATCGCGGTGCCGGCGCTGGCTTGCGGGCTGTGGCTGTGGCTCGTGATCGGCATCGGGCAGGGGCAGGGCTGGATCCATGCGAAGGTGACGGTCGTGCTGTTGCTCGTCATCTACCACGCGTACTGCGGGCATCTGCTGCGGGTGTTCGAGCGCGGCGAGAACCGCCGCACCGACAAGTGGTATCGCGTGTTCAACGAGCTGCCGGTGCTCGGCATGCTCGCGGCGGTCGCGCTGGTCGTGATCAAGCCGTTCTGAGCGGCGCGGCCGGCCACGCACGGCCGGCGGGCGCGTACCGCTTCGAATCATGCAAAACGGCGCCCCGAGGGGCGCCGTTGTTCGTTTACACGCTGTGCCGTTTCGCGCACGATCCCGGTTCAATCCTTCGTGCCGTCGTCGATCCGGCGCCGCGTGATCGCTTCCTTCGCACGGCCGACCCGCTCCATCAGCGCGGGGCCGCGCGACAGCGCGACGCCGACCGCGAGGATGTCGCCGATCGCGAGATGCGACATGCGTGACGTCATCGGCGAGAACACGTCCGTTTCCTCGGCGACGTTCGACGCGAGGCTGACGGTCGCGAGCTTCGCGAGCGGCGAATGGCTTTGCGTGATCGCGACGACTTTCGCGCCGCACGCGAGCGCGGAGCGCGCGGCGTCGACGATGTCGCGCGTGCGGCCCGTGTTCGAGATTGCGACGACGACGTCGTGCGGCCCGAGCAGCGCCGACGACATCGAGAACGTGTGCGGATCCGAGTACGCGACGCTCGGCACGCCGAGCCGGAAGAACTTGTGCTGGATGTCCTGCGCGGCGATACCCGAGCCGCCGGCGCCGTAGAACTCGATCCGCGACGCATTCGACAGCAGCGCGATCGCGTCGGCGACGCTGCCCGCGGACAGGCTGTTGCGCACTTCGATCAGCGCGCCGATCGTGCGGTCGAACACCTTGCCGATGATGCCGGGCGCCGGCTCGTCGGGCTCGACGTCGCGGTACACCGACGACACGCCCGGCGCGACGCTCTGCGCGAGCCGGATCTTGAATTCGCGAAAGCCGCTGCAGCCGAGCGCCTGGCAGAAGCGCGCGATCGTCGGCTGGCTGACGCCCGCGCGCGTCGACAGCTCGGTCATGGCGAGGTCGAGCACCTCGCGCGGTGCGGCGAGGATGTAGTCGGCGAGCTTGCGCTCGGACGGGCGCAGGTCGGCGCGGATCGCTTCAATGCGAGGCAGCATGGGACGGCATGTGGAAATCGGGTTCGGATGAGCGAGTGTATCGCAATCGAATTGTAGAAAATCTACATGAAAATACTAGCGTTGTTTCGAGGTGTTCGACGTCAAGGCGGGGTGGGTGATTAGGGTTTTCACTAGGTAAAGCCTTGCTGGTGGCGGGAATAAGGGTTGCGCGCCCATCAACCCGCATTGCATGCTTGTAGTTTTTCTACTAGACTGGCTTCGTTCAGTCGAAGCACTCGACGGTCCCCACGATTCCAACCGCCGGTGTCGGCCGGCATACAGGAGCGCCCAGCATGACGTCGCTGCACCCCACTCTGGCGAAGGTCACCGAACGCGTGATCGCCCGCAGCCAATCGACCCGTTCCGCCTATCTGCAGCGCATCGACGGCGCGCAGGGCAAGTTCCCGGCACGCGGCGCGCTGTCGTGCGCGAACCTCGCGCATGGCTTCGCGGGCCTCGAGGGTAACGACAAGTTCTCGATCAAGGCAATCCGCGAGCCGAACATCGGCATCGTGTCCTCGTACAACGAGATGCTGTCCGCGCATGCGCCGTACAAGGATTTCCCCGAGATCATCAAGGCGGCCGCGCGCGAGAACGGCGGCGTCGCGCAGTTCGCGGGCGGCGTGCCGGCGATGTGCGACGGTGTCACGCAGGGCAACCCGGGGATGGAGCTGTCGCTGTTCTCGCGCGAAGCGATCGCGATGGGCACGGCGATTGCGCTCACACACAACATGTTCGACGCGGCGCTCTGCCTCGGCATCTGCGACAAGATCGTGCCGGGCCTCCTGATCGGCGCGCTGCAGTTCGGCCATTTGCCGACCATCTTCGTGCCGGCCGGCCCGATGACGAGCGGCCTGTCGAACGACGACAAGGCGAAGATCCGCCAGCAGTTCGCGACCGGCCAGGTCGGCCGCGACGCGCTGCTCGAAGCCGAATCGGCCGCATATCACGGCCACGGCACCTGCACGTTCTACGGCACCGCGAACAGCAACCAGATGCTGATGGAGCTGATGGGGCTGCACCTGCCGGGCTCCGCATTCGTTCATCCGCACACGCCGCTGCGTACCGCGCTGACCGCCGAGGCCGCGCGCCGCGTGCTCGACCTGACGGTCGAGCGCGGCCACTACACGCCGATCGGCCATGTGATCGACGAGAAGGCGATCGTCAACGGGATCGTCGCGCTGCTCGCGACGGGCGGCTCGACCAACCACACGCTGCACCTTGTCGCGATCGCGCGCGCGGCCGGCATCCTGATCGACTGGAACGACTTCGACGAACTGTCGGCCGTCGTGCCGCTGCTCGCGAAGATCTACCCGAACGGCAAGGCCGACGTGAACCACTTCCACGCGGCGGGCGGCGTCGCGTTCCTGGTGCGCAACCTGCTCGAGGGCGGGCTGCTGCACGAGGACGTGACGACGGTTGCCGGCAAGGGTCTCACGCACTACACGAAGGAGCCGAAGCTGATCGACGGCAAGCTGACGTGGCTCGACGGCACGGCCGAGAGCCACGACACGAAAGTGCTGCGCGGCATCCGCGACCCGTTCCAGCCGGACGGCGGCCTGCGCCTGATGCAGGGCCGGCTCGGCCGCGGCGTGATCAAGATTTCGGCGGTCGCACCCGAGCACCGCAAGGTGACGGCGCCCGCGATCGTGTTCGATTCGCAGGAAGCCGTGCAGGAAGCCTTCGATCGCGGCGAGCTGAAGCGCGATTTCGTCGCGGTCGTGCGCTTCCAGGGCGCGCGCGCGAACGGGATGCCCGAGCTGCACCGTTTGACGCCGCTGCTCGGCGTGCTGCAGGATCAGGGCTTCCACGTCGCGCTGGTCACCGACGGCCGCATGTCCGGCGCGTCGGGCAAGGTGCCGGCCGTGATCCACGTGTCGCCGGAGGCGCTGCTGGCCGGCCCGCTCGGCAAGGTGAAGACGGGCGACACGCTCGTGATCGACGCGGAAGCCGGTGTGCTCGACATCGAGGTCGACGACGCCGAGTGGCACGCGCGCCCGGTCGCGCAGCCGCTGCACCAGGCCGAGAACGAAGTCGGTTTCGGGCGCGAACTGTTCGGCGTGTTCCGCGCGGCCGCGGCGCCGGCCGAGCAGGGCGCATCGGTTTTCGGGACGCTGGTCGGCGAAACGGCCGCCCACGTCGCCGCATGAATTTCAAGGAGCCAATTCAATGAAGACGATTGCTGAAATCGTGAAGCTCGGCCCGGTCATTCCGGTGCTCGCATTCGACTCGGTCGAGCAGGGTGAAAACGTGTCGCGCGCGTTGCACGCGGGCGGCGTGAAGGTACTCGAGATCACGCTGCGCACGCCGGCCGGCCTGGAAGCGATCCAGCGCGCGAGCCAGCTCGCGGACGACATCGTCGTCGGCGTCGGCACGATCACGAAGCCCGAGCACTGCGCGCAGGCGAAGCGCGCGGGCGCGAAGTTCGGCGTGTCGCCGGGCCTGACGAAGGAGCTGCACCTCGCGTCGCTCGACGCAGGCCTGCCGCTGCTGCCGGGCGTGATGACGCCGAGCGACATCATCCAGGCGCTCGAATTCGGCTACGAGATCGTGAAGTTCTTCCCCGCGCAGCAGGCGGGCGGCGTGCCGATGCTGCAGGCGTTCCACGGCCCGTTCCCGGCGCTGAAGTTCTGCCCGACGGGCGGCATCACCGTCGAAACCGCGCCGAACTTCCTGAAACTGCCGAACGTCGTGTGCGTTGGCGGCTCGTGGCTCACGCCGAAGGCCGCGCTCGCCGCGCAGGACTGGGCCGAAGTCACGCGCCTCGCGCAAGCCGCGAGCCAGTTGCCCCGCTGATGCTTGTATGAAATGAAGGATCGACCCTCGGTGACAAGCGCTTAGTGCTTGTTTTACCGAGGGTTTTTGCTGATGGAACCGGTTCTATCCGCAGGCCGCAAAGATAAGTAAAATTCAGCGTCCTGACGGGGTGGGTACCCCCCGTGTTTCGGAGACCTGCATAGCCGGGCATACTCGCAACAACTCGCCCGGTTCGAACAATTCTAGGAGGAGTGCCACATGGGGGCTGTTCAAGGCAGCATGCTGCTCGTATTCACGCTGATCGCGATTGCCGCGCTGATCCTGATGATCGCGCGCTACAAGATCTACCCGTTCCTGGTGCTGATCATCGTGTCGCTCGGCCTCGGTCTCGTCGTCGGCATGCCGATGGACAAGATCGTCAAGTCGTTCGAGGCGGGCACCGGTGGCACGCTCGGCCACATTGCGATCGTCGTCGGCCTCGGCACGATGCTCGGCAAGATGATGGCCGAATCGGGCGGCGCCGAACGGATCGCGACCACGCTGATCGACTGGTTCGGTGAAAAGAACATCCACTGGGCGATGATGTTCGTCGCGATCATCGTCGGCCTGCCGGTGTTCTTCGAAGTCGGCTTCGTGCTGCTGATCCCGATCGCGTTCAACGTCGCGAAGCGCACCGGCAAGTCGCTGCTCGTCGTCGGCCTGCCGATGGTGGCCGGCCTGTCCGTCGTGCACGGGCTGATCCCGCCGCACCCGGCCGCGCTGCTCGCCGTTCAGCAATACGGCGCCGATATCGGCAAGACGATCGCGTTCGGCCTGCTCGTCGGCGTGCCGACCGCGATCATCGCGGGCCCGCTGTTCGCGCTGACGATCTCGAAGTTCGTGAAGCTGCCGGAAAACAACCCGCTGGCGTCGCAATTCGTCGATTCGCACGCGGACGGCCGCAAGCGCGAACTGCCGAGCTTCGGCATCACGCTGTTCACGATCCTGCTGCCCGTCGTGCTGATGCTCGTCGGCAGCTGGGCCGACCTGCTGTTCACGCCGAAGTCGCTGCCGAACAACCTGCTGCGCTTCGCCGGCAACTCGGACGTCGCGCTGCTGATCGCCGTGCTCGTGAGCTTCTTCACGTTCGGCAAGCTGCAGGGCTTCAACCGCGACCAGATCCAGAAGTTCTGCAGCGAGTGCCTGGCACCGATCGCCGGGATCACGCTGATCGTCGGCGCGGGCGGCGGCTTCGGCGGCGTCCTGCGCGACAGCGGGATCTCGCAGCAGATCGTCGAGACCGCGAAGCACGCGCACCTGTCGCCGCTGCTGCTCGGCTGGTTCGTCGCGGCGCTGATGCGTCTCGCGACGGGTTCGGCGACGGTCGCGATGACGACGGCCTGCGGCATCGTCGCACCGATCGCCGCGGCGGCCGGCACGACGGTCAGCCCGGAGCTGCTGGTGCTCGCCACGGGCTCGGGCTCGCTGATCTTCTCGCACGTGAACGACGGCGGCTTCTGGCTGATCAAGGAATACTTCGGGATGACGGTCGGTCAGACGTTCAAGACCTGGTCGCTGCTTGAAACCATCATCTCGGTGCTCGGTCTCAGTTTCACGTTGCTGCTGAGCATGGTTCTGTAACAAGGGGTAGTCAATGATTCTGATCGCAATGGGCGTGTCGGGCGCGGGCAAGTCGCGAATCGGCGAAATGCTGGCGGAACGCCTGTCATGCACCTATACCGACGGCGACGCGTTTCACAGCGCGGCGAACAAGGAAAAGATGCATCAAGGCATTCCGCTGACCGACGACGACCGCTGGCCGTGGCTGCGCACGATCCGCGCGGCCATCGAGGAAAAGCAGCGTGCCGGCGAGACGGCCGTGTTCACGTGCTCGTCGCTGAAGCGGTCGTACCGCGACGTGCTGCGCGGCACCGACACCGACGTGCGGTTCGTGTATCTGAAGGGTTCGTTCGAGGTGTTGCACGAGCGCCTGAAGAGCCGCACCGGCCATTTCTTCGATCCGTCGCTGCTGAAGAGCCAGCTCGACACGCTCGAGGAGCCGGGCCCGGACGAAGCGATCGAGGTCAGCATCGAGCTGACGCCCGAGCAGATCGTCGATCAGGTCATGCTGAAGATCGGCATCGCGCAGCAGCCCTGAGCTGCGGTTCGCGGCAATCGTCATGAAAAAGGCGCCCCTCGGGGCGCCTTTTTCGTTGGCGGCGAGCGCGTCGGTCAGGCCGCATGCGCGCGCCGTGCGATGCCGTCGAGCAGCACGTCGAGCATCGTGTCGTGCACGGCCGCCGGGTCGAGCTGCGCATAGAGCGGGGCGGCCGACTTGACGAGCGGATGCTCAGCGTCGGACAGCGCGTGCATCTCCGCGAGCTCGACGTCGTTGGCCGCGCGCGTAAGACCGCCGGCCTCGGCGGCGGCCAGGCCGATCACGCTCGCATACCAGCCGACGCACACCGACGGCAGCGCCGCGCGCGGGATGCCGGCATCGGTCAGCGCGCGATGCACGGCCTCGATATGCGCGAGATCGGCCGGCCCCGTGCTCATGTGCCGCTGCAACAGCGCAAACGCGGCAGGGTAGCGCAGCGCGAGCGCGCGGTACTGGCGCGCGAGATCGCGCAGCCGCTCGCGCCACGGCTGCGCGGGATCGACCGGCACGAGCGAGCGCGACAGCGCGTTCGCGATCGCGCGGCTCAGGCCTTCCTTCGACTTGAAGTGATACAGCACGCTCATCGGGTCGCAGCCGACCGATTGCGCGAGCTTGCGCACGCTGAACGCGGCTTCGCCGACGTCTTCGAGCAGCGCGAGCGCGGCCGCGACGATCGCGTCCTTGTCGAGGCCGCGCGGGCCCTGGGCGGGTTTGTCTTTCATCGAGGCGGGCTGGCATGCCGGCGCGGCGCCGGCTGTAAACTTGACGAAAGCTTATTCTACACTGTAGAATTATTTCTGCGGTGTAGAAATTGGGTGTCCCGGCACCTTTCAATACGTGCTTTCGCACAGTCCGGGATCCAGGCGGCACGAGCGTGCCCGCCGTCAACACGGGCCATTGCGCCCTTTATCTCGTTGACACCCATGTGGAACCGGCTGCCCCACCCGCGAAGCCAGATGGCTCTTCGACAGGCGGCCCAAGACCATGCAAGTGCAATCATGACTTTCAACCATCAACCCCTGATCCAGGGCGAATCGCGTTTCGAGCAAACGCAACTGAACATCGAAAAAGACAACTGGAACTGGTGCGACCCGGCCCGCTACGACGGCGAGCGCCCGGCGAACTGGTACGAGGCGTCGCTGTCGCGCCACGCGAACGGCGCGCCGCTCGCGCACGACGCCGTATGCGACGTGCTCGTGATCGGCGCGGGGCTGCTTGGCGCATCGGCCGCGCTGCATCTCGCGGAAGCGGGCGTCGACACGATTCTCGTCGACAAGCATCACGTCGGCTCGGCCGCGTCCGGCCGCAACGGCGGGCAACTGACGCCCGGCCTCGCGCGCTGGGAAGCGGCCGACATGATCGACCACCTGTCGCACGACGATGCGAAGCGGCTGTGGCGCTTCGCATCGGCCGAGTCGATGGACCTGATCGATGCGATCGGCGCGCGCTACGCGCTCGAACTCGACCGCAAGCGCGGCCACGTCACGGCGGCCGTTCACCCGGGCCACATGAGTGCGCTGCTCGACGGCGCGGATGCGCGCCGCCATCTCGGCGACGCGGGCGTGACGCTCGTCGGCCGCCATCAGCTGCACGACGAATACGTGCGCTCGGGGCTTTACCACGGTGCGGCGATCGACGCGATCGGCGGGCAGATCCATCCGCTCGCGCTGGTGCGCGGCCTCGTGCACGGCTTCCGGCTGAATGGCGGCGCGCTGTTCGAGGGCACCGAGGTGCTCGAGCTCGACGAGACGCCGGCGGGCGTCGTCGCGACGACGCCGGGCGGCACGATCACCGCGCGCAAGGGTGTCGTGCTCGCGCTGCACAACGCGACGTTCCGGCTGCTCGACGACGGCGCGGCGACGACCGTGCCGTTCTTCACGTACGTGAGCGTGACGGCGCCGCTCGACGTCGATGTCGCAACGCTGATGCCGGCCGGCATGCCCGTGTACGACACGCAGTTCCAGATCGACTACTACCGGCCGGTGCGCGGCAACCGGCTGCTGTTCGGCGGGCAGGGCACCGGTACCTGCTGGGCGCAGCCCGACGTCAACGCGTATCTGCTGACGCGGCTGAACACGGTGTTTCCGCAGGCCGACGGCAGCTTCGCGCTCGACTACTGCTGGAGCGGCGTCAGCGATTTCACGCTGAACGGCGCCACCGACAGCCGCAAGACCGACGGCCGCGTGCCGATGTACATGGTGCAGGGCTGGAGCGGCCACGGCGTCGCGCAGACGGTGCGGATCGGCAAGGCGATCTGCGACGATTTCGTCGGCCGCAACGACGATTTCTCGATGCTCACGGGCATCGATCACCGTGCGATTCCGCTCGGCCGGCAGTTGTCGCCGATCGCGATTCCCGCCGCGAAGGCCGCGATGAGCGTGATGAGCGCGCTGAACCCGGGGCGGATGATCTCGTTCTGACCGGCTGCGGCCTGCGGCAGCCAACAAAAAAGCCCGATGCGATTGCTCGCATCGGGCTTTTTCTCGTCTGGCGACGGCGGCGCTTACGCGATCCGCTTCGCGAGTTCGACGGCCTTGCCGATGTACGACGCGGGCGTCATCGCGAGCAGCAGATCCTTCGCGTCCTGCGGGATCGCGAGCGTGCCGACGAATTCCTGCAGCGCTTCGCGCGTGATGCCCTTGCCGCGCGTCAGTTCCTTCAGCTGCTCGTACGGATTCTCGATGCCGAACCGGCGCATCACCGTCTGCACCGGCTCGGCCAGCACTTCCCAGCAGTTGTCGAGATCTTCGTTCAGGCGCTGCGGGTTCACTTCGAGCTTGTCGAGGCCGCGGATCAGCGAGTCGTACGCGAGCAGCGAGTAGCCGAGCGCGACGCCCATGTTGCGCAGCACCGTCGAGTCGGTCAGGTCACGCTGCCAGCGCGACACCGGCAGCTTGTCGGCGAGGTGGCGCAGCGTCGCGTTTGCGAGGCCCAGGTTGCCTTCCGAGTTCTCGAAGTCGATCGGATTGACCTTGTGCGGCATCGTCGACGAGCCGATTTCGCCGGCCTTCGTCTTCTGCTTGAAGTAGCCGACCGAGATGTAGCCCCACACGTCGCGGTCGAGGTCGAGCAGGATCGTGTTCGCACGCGCCACGGCATCGAACAGCTCGGCCATGTAGTCGTGCGGCTCGATCTGGATCGTGTACGGGTTGAACGCGAGCTTCAGGCGGTTTTCGATCACGTCGCGCGAGAACGCTTCCCAGTCGAATTCCGGATACGCGGACAGGTGCGCGTTGAAGTTGCCGACCGCGCCGTTCATCTTGCCGAGGATCTCGACCTTCTCGATACGGGTGATCGCACGCGCGAGACGTGCGGCGACGTTCGCGAGTTCCTTGCCGAGCGTCGTCGGGCTGGCCGGCTGGCCGTGCGTGCGCGACAGCATCGGCTGCTCGGCGTGCGCGTGCGCGAGGGCGACGAGGCGCTGGTAGACCGTGCGCAGCGCCGGCAGGATCACGTGTTCGCGCGCGCCGGCGAGCATCATCCCGTGCGACGTGTTGTTGATGTCCTCGGACGTGCACGCGAAGTGGATGAATTCGCTGGCCTTCTCGAGTTCGGCCTGGCCCTTCACCGATTCCTTCAGCCAGTATTCGACGGCCTTCACGTCGTGGTTCGTCACGCGCTCGATTTCCTTGATGCGGGCGGCGTCGTGCGCGGTGAAGCGCTCGGCGAGCTGCAGCAGGAACTGCTCGGACGCATCGGAGAAGCGCGGGACTTCCGCGAAGCCGGCGCGCGACAGCGCGATCAGCCAGTGCACCTCGACGGTGACGCGGTGGCGCATGAAGGCGGCTTCGGAGAGCCAGTCGCGCAGCGCTTCGGTCTTGCTGGCGTAGCGGCCGTCGATGGGCGAGAGCGCGGTGAGGGCGAAAAGCGTATCGGGACGAGTGTCGGACATGATCGGGCGGGCCTTGGGGCCGGGTCGAGCGAGGGGAGGAGAATCCGGCATTTTACCATTGGCGCGCGACGATCCCGGGGACCGGCGGCCGGCCGCCGTTGCCGCGTGCCGCCGCCGCGCCGGCGCGGGTTCGCCGCGGGCTTGCCGGGCCGTGCGCGCTGCCGCCGGCCGGGCCCGCCCGCCGGTAGAATGCAGGCTTCTTCCCGACCGCCGCCCGCCGCGCCCGCCTGCATGGAACTGAAATGGCTCGAAGACTTCGTCTCGCTCGCGGAAACGCGCAGCTTTAGCCGGTCCGCCGAGCTGCGGCACGTGTCGCAGCCCGCGTTTTCGCGGCGGATCCAGGCGCTCGAGGCATGGCTCGCGACCGAACTGATCGATCGTTCGGTCTATCCGACGCGGCTCACGCAGGCCGGCCAGATCTTCTACGAACAGGCGCTGACGATGCTGTCGCAGGCGCACGAGGCACGCACGCTGCTGCGCGGCCACGTCGGCGCGCCGGTGCCGACGATCGAGTTCGCGGTGCCGCACACGCTGTCGCTCACGTATTTTCCGCGCTGGCTGCAGCGGATCGAGGCGAAGATGGGCCCGGTCCACACGCGGCTGCGCGCGCTGAACGTGCACGACGCGGTGCTGTCGCTCGTCGAGGGCGGCTGCGATCTCGTGATGGGCTATCACCACCCGAGCCACCCCGTCGCGCTCGACCCGGCGCGCTACGACATGCTGATCCTCGGCAGCGAGCCGATCAGCCCGTTCTCGGCGCCCGGCCGTGCGGGCCGCCCGCGCTATACGCTGCCGGGCGCGGCCGACGCGCGCGTGCCGTACCTGTCGTACACGCCGAACGCGTATCTCGGCCGGATGACCGAAGTCATCATCGCGAACGCGCCGACGCGGCTGTTCCTCGATCGCGTCTACGAAACCGACATGGCCGAAGGGCTGAAGGCGATGGCGCTCGCGGGCCACGGCGTCGCGTTCCTGCCGCACAGCGCGGTCGAGGATGCGGTTGCGGGCGGCCGGCTGATCCGGCTCGACCGGTCGGTGCGCGGCGGCGCGCATCCGTTCACGCTGACGATGGAAATCCGGCTGTACTGCGACAAGCTCGCGCTGCAGGGCGACGATCCGCGCCAGAAGCTCGTGCGTGCGCTGTGGGACGTGGTGCGCGACGAACTGCGCGACCCCGCGAATTAACCGCCGGCGGTTAATTTACCGCGGCCGGTCGGGCCCGGGCGGCTGACGGCGGGCTTGCAGCGCCTGTCGGACGCCTGTCCGGCGGCCCGCCCGCACCCATTCCGTGCGATTTTTCCCGGGCGCGATGCACGGCCGATCGCGGGCGTTCTTGCGCAAATCGACCGCAGATTTGCGAAAAATCGCGATCATGCAAGAAACGCATAATCGAATAAGCAAACGGCATTGGATAAAAAAAACGGGTTTTTCGACAATGTGCGCACTTCGTTGAACGTTGGAGCATCCATGTCTTCGCAACAGCAGTCCATCCCGTCCTACCTGCACGCCGACGATCTCGGCCCGTGGGGCAACTACCTTCAGCAGGTCGATCGCGTCGCGCCGTACCTCGGTTCGCTGTCGCGCTGGCTCGAAACGCTGAAGCGCCCGAAGCGCATCCTGATCGTCGACTGCCCCATCGAGCTCGACAACGGTACCGTCGCGCACTTCGAAGGCTATCGCGTGCAGCACAACGTGTCGCGCGGCCCGGGCAAGGGCGGCGTGCGCTACCACCAGGACGTGACGCTGTCGGAAGTGATGGCGCTGTCGGCATGGATGTCCGTGAAGAACGCAGCAGTGAACGTGCCGTACGGCGGTGCGAAGGGCGGCATCCGCGTCGACCCGCGCAAGCTGTCGCGTGGTGAGCTCGAGCGCGTGACGCGCCGCTACACCAGCGAAATCGGCATCATCATCGGCCCGAACACCGACATTCCGGCGCCGGACGTCAACACCAACGAACAGGTGATGGCGTGGATGATGGACACGTACTCGATGAACCAGGGCCAGACGTCGACCGGCGTCGTGACCGGCAAGCCGATCGCGCTCGGCGGTTCGCTCGGCCGCAAGGAAGCAACGGGCCGCGGCGTGTTCGTCGTCGGCTCCGAAGCGGCGAAGAAGAAGGGCCTGGAAATCGAAGGCGCGCGCATCGCGGTGCAGGGCTTCGGCAACGTCGGCGGCATCGCGGCGAAGCTGTTCCAGGAAGCGGGCGCGAAGGTGATCGCGGTGCAGGATCACACGGGCACGATCTACCAGCCGGCCGGCCTCGATTCGAACCAGCTGCTCGACCACGTGGCACGCACGGGCGGCGTCGCGGGCTTCGAAGGCGCTGAACCGATGCCGAACGACGAGTTCTGGACGGTCGAGACCGACATCCTGATCCCGGCGGCACTGGAAAACCAGATCACCGAGAAGAACGCAGCGAAGATCCGCACGAAGATCATCGTCGAAGGCGCGAACGGCCCGACGACGACGGCGGCGGACGACATCCTGAGCGCGAACGGCGTGCTCGTGATCCCCGACGTGATCGCGAACGCAGGTGGCGTGACCGTGTCGTACTTCGAGTGGGTGCAGGATTTCTCGAGCTTCTTCTGGACGGAAGACGAGATCAACCACCGTCTCGAGCGCGTGATGCGCGAAGCCTTCGCCGGTGTGTGGGCGGTCGCGGAAGAGCACAAGGTGACGGTGCGTACGGCGGCGTTCATCGTTGCGTGCAAACGCATCCTGATGGCGCGCGAAATGCGTGGCCTCTACCCCTGATCGTTGACTATGATCAATTCATGACGCAATCCACCCGATTGCGGATATGAACCCTCGCGGGCGGTGCCGGATCCGGCATCGCCCGCGCGCGCATTCGGGGCGCCCGGAGCCGGGAGGAAGGCTTCGTGCAGGGCGATTCGTAGTGCGGTAAACAACCAGTACTTTCAAAAATATTACTTTGATACACTGGCGCGGGTTTTAGCCAAGGAGATGACCAAAATGAAATACCACAAGGCAGTCCTGATGGTCGCGGCGCTTTGCGCGTTCGCAAGCGGCGCGCATGCTCAGGAGACGGGCACGCTGAAGAAGATCAAGGACACGGGCGTGATCGCGCTGGGCCACCGCGAATCGTCGATTCCGTTCTCCTACTATGACGAAAAGCAGCAGGTGGTTGGCTATTCGCGCGAATTCCAGATGAAGGTGGTCGACGCGGTGAAGAAGAAGCTGAACCTGCCGAACCTGCAGGTGAAGAACATCCCCGTCACGTCGCAAAACCGCATTCCGCTGGTGCAGAACGGCACGGTCGACATCGAGTGCGGCTCGACGACCAACAACGCCGAGCGCCAGCAGCAGGCTGCGTTCTCCGACACGATCTTCGTGATCGGCACGCGCCTGATGACGAAGAAGGATTCGGGCGTCAAGGATTTCGCCGACCTCAAGGGCAAGACGGTCGTGACGACTGCCGGCACGACGTCGGAGCGCCTGCTTCGCAAGATGAACAACGAGAAGCAACTGGGCATGAACATCATCAGCGCGAAGGATCACGGCGATTCCTTCAACACGCTGGAATCGGGCCGCGCGGTCGCGTTCATGATGGATGACGCACTGCTCGCGGGCGAGCGCGCGAAGGCGAAGCAGCCGGGCGAATGGGTGATCGTCGGCACGCCGCAATCGGAAGAGGCCTACGGCTGCATGATGCGCAAGGGCGACACCGACTTCAAGAAGCTCGTCGACGACGCGATCTCGCAAGTCGAGAAGTCGGGCGAAGCCGCGAAGATCTACGCGAAGTGGTTCGAGAACCCGATCCCGCCGAAGGGGCTGAACCTGAACTTCCCGCTGTCCGATTCGATGAAGAAGCTGTACGCGAACCCGAACGACAAGGCGCTCGACTGACCACACGGCCGTTGATGCAGAAATGACGCTAATGAGACGGAAGAGGCCACGCTTCTTCCGTCTCTTTTTGCTGGAGTCTTGCCCATGTCTTACCACTGGAACTGGGGCATCTTCCTGAGCCCCGTGTCGACCGGCGAGCCGACGACTTATTTCGGATGGCTGATGTCCGGCTTCTGGGTGACGATCGAAGTGTCGCTCGTCGCCTGGGTCATCGCGCTGATCGTCGGATCGCTGTTCGGCGTGCTGCGCACGGTGCCGAACAAATGGCTGTCCGCGCTCGGCACCCTGTACGTGTCGATCTTCCGGAACATTCCGCTGATCGTGCAGTTCTTCGTCTGGTATCTCGTGATACCCGAGCTGCTGCCCGCATCGATCGGCACCTGGATCAAGCAGTTGCCGCCGACCACGCAGTTCTTCACCGCGTCGATCATCTGTCTCGGCCTGTTCACGGGCGCGCGCGTGTGCGAACAGGTGCGCTCGGGGATCAACGCGCTGCCGAAGGGCCAGCGCGCGGCCGGCCTCGCGATGGGCTTCACGCAATGGCAGACGTATCGCTACGTGCTGCTGCCGGTTGCGTACCGGATCATCGTGCCGCCGCTCACGTCGGAATTCCTGAACATCTTCAAGAACTCCGCCGTCGCGTCGACGATCGGCCTGCTCGACCTGTCCGCGCAGGCGCGCCAGCTCGTCGACTACACCGCGCAGACCTATGAGTCGTTCATCGCGGTCACGCTCGCGTACGTGATCATCAACCTCGTCGTGATGTCGTTCATGCGCTGGATCGAAGGCCGCACGCGGCTGCCCGGCTATATCGGAGGCAAGTGATGCATCAGTTCGACTGGAGTAGTATTCCCGGCGCGCTGCCGACGCTGTGGACGGGGGCGGTCGTCACGTTCCAGATCACGCTGATCGCGATCGTGGTCGGGATCGTCTGGGGCACGCTGCTGGCGCTGATGCGGCTGTCGGGCGTCAAGCCGCTCGCGTGGTTCGCGCAGGGCTACGTGACGGTGTTCCGCTCGATTCCGCTCGTGATGGTGCTGCTGTGGTTCTTCCTGATCGTGCCGCAGCTGCTGCAGGGCGTGCTCGGGCTGTCGCCGACGATCGACATCCGCCTCGCCTCGGCGATGGTCGCGTTCTCGCTGTTCGAAGCCGCGTATTATTCCGAGATCATCCGCGCCGGCATCCAGGCGGTGCCGCGCGGGCAGGCGAACGCCGCGTTCGCGCTCGGCATGAACTACGCGCAGGCGATGCGCCTCGTGATCCTGCCGCAGGCGTTCCGGGCGATGGTGCCGCTGCTGCTCACGCAGGCGATCGTCCTGTTCCAGGATACGTCGCTCGTGTACGTGATCAGTCTCGCGGACTTCTTCCGCACGGCGGCCAACATCGGCGATCGCGACGGCACGACCGTCGAGATGGTCCTGTTCGCCGGCGCATGCTATTTCGTGATTTGCTCGTTGGCGTCTGCTCTCGTCAAGGGTCTCCAGAAAAAGGTCACAAGATGATTTCCATCAAGAACGTTTCGAAGTGGTACGGCCAGTTTCAGGTCCTCACCGAATGCACGACCGAGGTCAAGAAGGGTGAAGTGGTCGTCGTGTGCGGCCCGTCGGGCTCGGGCAAGTCGACGCTGATCAAGACCGTGAACGGCCTCGAGCCGTTCCAGCAGGGCGAGATCCTCGTGAACGGCCAGTCGGTCGGCGACAAGAAGACGAACCTGTCGAAGCTGCGCTCGAAGGTCGGGATGGTGTTCCAGCATTTCGAGCTGTTCCCGCACCTGTCGATCACCGAGAACCTGACGCTTGCGCAGGTCAAGGTGCTCGGTCGCGGCAAGGACGAAGCGAACGAGAAGGGCATGAAGCTGCTCGATCGCGTCGGCCTGAAGGCGCACGCGCACAAGTTTCCGGGCCAGCTGTCGGGCGGTCAGCAGCAGCGTGTCGCGATCGCGCGCGCGCTGTCGATGGACCCGATCGCGATGCTGTTCGACGAGCCGACGTCCGCGCTCGATCCCGAGATGATCAACGAAGTGCTCGACGTGATGGTCGAACTCGCGCAGGAAGGGATGACGATGATGGTCGTCACGCACGAGATGGGCTTCGCGAAGAAGGTCGCGCATCGCGTGATCTTCATGGACAAGGGCGCGATCGTCGAGGACGACCGCAAGGACGATTTCTTCTCGAATCCGAAATCGGAACGCGCGAAGGACTTCCTCGCGAAGATCCTGCACTGAGCGTGTGCGCGTTTTACGCGCGCCCGTGCGAAAACCGCCCGGCTGACCGCCGGGCGGTTTTTTTTCGTCCGCGTGCGACGGCGTTACCGGCGCGTTACCAGCTGTACCGGTAGCCGACCTGCCCGACGATCCCGCGCCGGTAGTCGCCGCCGATGTTGCGCGCGATTTTCGCGTTCGCGTACAGCTCGCCCGACTTGCCGAAGCCCGCGGTCACGCCGACGCCGAGCTCGTACCAGGTGCGGCCGAGGTGCGTCGCGAACGGCGTGCCGCCGACGACGGTCTGGCCCGGCGACAGGAAGTCGTGCAGCACGTCTGCCGTGAAGTACGGCGTCGCGGCGCCGCCGCCTGCGTCCGACTGGAGGTTCGGCCGGAAGATGCGCACGCCGACGCGGCCGCGCAGCGCGTTCGTCGCCGTGCCCGAGACGGCCGATACGTTGTCGTTGAACCCGTTGAGCTTCAGGTACTGATACATCAGCTGTGCCTGGGGCTCGACCGCGACGGGCAGGCTGCCGATCGCGAACGGCTTGCCGACTTCCTGCGACAGCGCGACGCCGAAGCCGTTCTGCGACGCCTCGTTGCCGTAGCTGTCGCGATAGCGGTTGCCGTAGTGCGTGACCTGCCCGACGCTGTCGAAGTAGGTGCCGTCGGACAGGTAGCGGGTCCAGTAGCCGCCGACGCTCTGCGCGTGCATCTCGACCGAGCCCGTCGACGTCGACAGGCCCGGCGTGCCGGCGCGCGCCATGTCGCTGAAGCTCGCATTCGACACGCCGATGCTCGCCGTCACGCCCGCATGCGTGCTGCCGGCGCCGTTCGGCGCCTGCTCGAGCGTCCAGTCCTTGCCGAACTGTGCGAAGAACGTGCGCGCGTCGGCCGCGAACCGGCCCGCGTTTGCGTCGAGGCTCTGGCCGCCGATGCGCCCCCACACGCCATCGCGGTTGCCGGGCTGCTGCTTCTCGAGGTTGTAGATGTCGCCGACGCGCTCGTGCAGCTTGCCGAGTGTCGAGAAGCCGTAGTCGGCGTTCAGCAGCGGCGTCAGCGCGTAGCCGGCGACGCCCGGGCGATACGCGAGCGTGCCGCCGTTCCCGTTCCCGCCGCCGTCACCGCCGCCGGACGGGTGGATCGGATCGCCGGGGTCGGACTGGTCGAGCTGCGAACGCAGGTACCAGCCGTTCGCGTCGCCTTGGCCGCCGCGATAGAGCCGGTATTCGTACGCGCCGGCCTGTACCGGGCCCGCGAGATGGAATGCCGATGGGGCGGTCGTGCCGCCGTTGGCCGTGACGACCACGGGAATCCCGTCGCCGGTCGTCTGCGCGCCGGTGCCGGCCGTGTTGGCGATCTTCAGGCCGGTCGTGCCGTTCGCGGCGCCGCCGTTCACGATCAGCCGGTCGGTCGGCGACGCATCGGCGCCGAGATACGTGTTCAGCGCGATCGTGCCGCCGTTGCCGACGTAGCTGCCCATCGTCAACGTCTTGTAGCTGCCGGTGAGCGTCGGCGAGCCGGCCGGCGCGGTGAAGGCGACGAGGCCCGCGTTGTTCAGGCTGCTCAGGGCCGAGCTGCCCGTCATGCGCCACGTGCTCGTGCCGTCGATGGTCAGCGCGACCGGATCGATCCTGCCGGTCAGCGTCGTGCCGTTCGCGAGGAGCACGGTGCCGGTGCTCGATGCGTCGGAGACGATGTCGCCCGCGAGGTTGACCGCCGATGCGCTGAACGTCACGTTGCTGCCGTTCGCGAGGTTCAGCAGCGTGCCGTTGCCGGCCGTGACGACCGTGCCGTTGCGCACGGCGATGTCGGCGGTGCCGCCGCGCGCGGCGAAGGCCGGCCCGGCGGTGGAGGCCACGCTGCCGCCGTCGACGAGCACCGAACTCGTCGTGCCGTTCGCGAGCGTGTCCGACGTCAGCACGCCGGCCGTCGCGCCCGCGAGCGTCGTGCCGGTCAACGCAAGCACGCCGCCGCTGTTCGCGGTCGCGCCGTTGCCGGCCGCGCTGGCGATCGACGAACCCGCATCGGCGATGCGGCCGCCGTTCTGCGCGACCATGCCATCGGCCGCAGCACCCGATGCGGTGACTTTCGCGCCCGACAGCATGGCCGTCGCCCCGCCGTCCATGAAGACCGCATGCGCGCCGGCGCCCGTCGTCGCGACGGTCGTGCCGCTGGCCGAGAGTGTCGAATCCGCGCCCGATACGAACAGGCCGCGCGCGTTGGCGCCGGTGGTGCGCACGAGCGCTGCCGCATCGGCCGCGATGCGCGCGCCCGCACCGGTGGACGCGAGGCCGTCGGCGCCGGTGCCCGTCGTGGCGATCTGCGTGCCGGCCAGCGCGATCGTGGCGTTCGCCCCGAGGTTGCGGATCCCGCTGCCCGATCCGCCGACCGCGATCGACGTCGCGCCGGCCGCGATGCCGCCGCCCGTGACGGTCGAATCGATCAGCACGCCGTCGGCGCTGCCGTTCGCGATCACGGTGCCGGCGCCCGACAGCGCGACCGATGCACCGGCGCCCGTGAGGCGCACGCCCGCGACGCCGTCGTCGGCTTCGATCGAGCCCGCGTTGGCGAGCGTTGCCGCCGCACCCTGCACGAGTGCCCCCGTACCGTTGGACACGCGGATCGTCGACGCGTTGTTCACCGTGCCTTGCGTGCCGACGACGACGCCCGTCGAGCCGGCGCCGGTCAGCAGCACCGTGCTGCGGTTGTCGAGCGTGCCGAGGTTTTGCGCGACGAAGCCCGTCACGCCGGCGGTCGACGACGTGACGGCGGCGTGGTTGGTCAGCGTCGTCGCGACCGGCGCACCCGCATTTGCACCGGCGAGGTCGTGCGCCTGGCCGTCGACGATGCCCGCGGTCGCGCCGGCCGCGTTCAGGTTGATCGTCGCACCCGCGTCGATCGTGCCTGTCGCGCCGCCTTCTACCGCGATCGCGATGCCGTTCGCGCCGTTGACGTTGTAGATCGCGTTGCCGGTCGACAGCGTGGTGCCGGCGTCGGTCGCGAGCACGCCGCGCGCACGCTGGCCGTTGACGTCGGTTGTCAGCGTGCCGGCCGTCGACGTGCCCGTATAGGCCGCGCCGCCTGCGACGCGGAACAGCGTCGAATCGTCGGTGTCGACGCTGAGGTGCTGCGCGGCGACGTTGATTTTCGAGCCCGCGCCGTACGCGTAGAAGCCGATCTGGTTCGTGCCGGACATGAAGGCCGGCACCGCGTTGGCGCCGACGTCGATCGTCGCGCCCGCGCGTGCGTGCACGCCGATTGCGCCGGTGCCCGTCAGGTTGAGCGCGCCGTCGAGCGTGGCTTTCGCGAGCGGCCCCTCGGCCCAGACGCCGTAGTTGCGCGTGCCCGAGGCGGGATCGAGGCCGCCGGCCACGTTGATCGTGCCGGTCGACGTCGCGGCCGTCGCGTGCGTGCCGGTCCCGACGACCATGATGCCGATGCCGTTGACACCGTTCAGCGTGATGGTGCCGGTGTTGGTCACGGTCGCGGCGGTATCGGCCGCGAGCATGCCGACGTTGGCGAGTGGCGTGCCGGTCGCCGCGCCGTTGACGACGATCGAGCCCGCATTGGTCAGCGAGCCGGAGGTCGAGCCGATGCTCGCCAGTGCGGCGCCGTTCTGCGTCTGCGAGCCGATCACGATCGTGCCGAGGTTGCTCGCGGTGCCCGACGCGCCGAGCAGGATGCCGTACGCATGCGCGGACAGCGCAACGTCGTTCGCGGCTTCGGGCGACGCGGCGTCGTACTGGGCCGCGCGCCCGAGATAGATCGTGCCGCCGGCTTCGTTCGTGAAGCTGCCGCCGGCGACGAGGCCGCCGATCACCTGGCTGTCGAGCGTCGTCGCATTGACGCCGACGTTGATCGTGCCGGCGTTCGAGGCGTACGCGCCGTCCGTCGCGGCCACCGCGTAGTTCTGCAGGTCGGGGCGCGTGCTGTTGTTGAAGGTCCATGCGCCGACGTTCATCACGCCGTTGTTGACGAAGCGCGTGCCGGCGCCGTTCGCGTAGATGCCGCTGCCCTCGGTGTACGCGTTGAGGCTGAAGTTGTAGGGCAGCGCGGTGCCGCCCGTGTCGAAGTTGTCGCCGGCCGCGTAGCCGGACGAGATCACGCCGTTGTTCACGCCGCTCGCGCCGGTCAGCAGGCGCACGAGCGTGAAGTCGCCCGACAGGCGCCCGTCGTTGACGAAGTGCGCGCCGTTCTCCGCGAGGACGGCCGAGCTCGAGTCGATCGTATTGGTGCCGCGGAAGTCGATCTGGCCGTCCTTGCCGATGTGCAGCGTCGCGTTGGCGCCGGTGCCGTGCATGACCGTCAGGTAGTCCATCTGCAGCGTGTTCTTGTCGCCCGGCGACACGTTGTTCGCATACTCGAACGATTGCGTGGAGAACGTGACGGCCTGGCTGAAAGCGTGGTCGTACGCGGCCTGCGAGCCGAGCGCGCCGCTCTGGACCGAGCGCACGAGAAAGGTGTTGTACGCGGCGAGCGACGCGGCGTCGGTGACCGTCCACGCGCTACCGTCGAAGGCGGTGAAGGTGCCCGCATACGCCGGCACGTCGAGCAGCACATGGCTGACGGGGCCGCCGCTCGCCAGATAGTCGCCGGTGCCGAGCCACACCTGGTTGCGCGAGTTCCAGTTGACGACGCTTTGCGCCGTGCCCGTGCCGTCCGCGACGAACAGGTCGGTCTGCTTCGGCGCCATCGTGATCGCGTTGCCGGCCGCCGCGGGCGACCCTGCCGGACTGCCGATCGACACGTCGAGCGTGCCGCCGGAGCGCTCGACGGTGCCGATCCGCGTGTTCACGTACTGGTTGCCGTTCACGTCGTGATAGACGGGCACGCTGGTCGAGCCCGCATTCGAGGCGGCGAACGCGGCCGAATCGTAGGTCGCGACCGAGCTGTGGCTGCCGGTGATCGAGTCGGGCGTGCTGACGCTTTGGGTCTTGCCGCCGATCGACAGCAGCGGCTGGTCGGGGTTGCCCGACACGACGGACGTGCTGCCGAGCGGCGTCAGCGTGTAGCCCATATCGCCGGTCGTGCCGGTCCATGCGCCCGTCAGTCCGACCCGGTCGCCGCCCGACACGGTCGTGGCGCCGGCCAGGTTGTCGTTGACGGTCGGGCTGAAACTGTCGAGTGCGCAGGCGCCGCCGTTCGCGACTGCCGCGCCGCTGCCGCACGTCGAAGCATGCGCGGCGCCGGTCGACAGCACGGCCAGCGCGGCACCGAGCGCCGCGACGCGAAGTGGCGACCGGCGCGCGGTCGCGCGTGCCGCACCGTGGCCGGTGCCCGATTCGCCGCGCGAGCGTTTGCCGCGCGCCCGTGCCGTTTCCGCAACCGCGACCCAGCAGCCGGCGGTTTCGCTCCATATCGATCGAAATGAGTGATTCACGACATACCCCTCTTTCTTCTTTTTGAAGTGGCATTCGCCGCCATTCGGCGAATTCGCATTCCGCGGTGCTGCAATCGATCGAAAGGGCGTGCGGCGGCTATGGCTGCGTAGCGCGCCAATCGTGTTTCGTTACACCGAGGATGGGCGGAGTCTACTGACTCGGGTGGCTGCCGATTATCAAGAAAATGGAAACTGTAATGATGCGAACCGTAACGGCCGGTATTTTTGATTTGTGTGGCTAATCGAACCGAAAGCTATGCTGGAGAAGGGTTTGACGGGCTTTGTGAAAGATCTTGAATGGCTGTCGGGGTAGGTGGGATAGCGCACGGTTCGGGTGAAGGCGGCGCGCTAAAATAAGAATCCGGGATTTTTTGATTTAGGCGGATGGTATTTTTTGTTTCGCCTGCGATTTATTTTCGCTTGTGAATGAATAAAATCAAGCGAATGTTGGGTGGCATCGAAGCGTTGCGCCGATGGCGGGGCCAACATGAATCCGTATCGGCCGGAGCGGGGCGATTTCCGCCGGTGGCGGGCATCGTCGTGCGTCTCGCGCGAGGTTCGCGCAAGCGGGCAGGAAGCGGGCAGGAAGCGGCCGCGGCCGGTGCCGCGCCGGGCTCAGAAGTCGATTGCGTCGTCGGAATCGCCGTCGGCCGCCGTGGCGAGCGCTTCGCGGGCCGTGCGCGGCGCGGACGCCGACGCGTCGAGCGCCGGATTGCGCAGCTTCTCGAGCACGCGCTCGGGCACCGGGATCTGCATCCGCGCGGCGACGTCGCCGCACTGGAACATGATCAGCTCGCCCGGCTCGAACGCGGTCCAGACTTCGTCGTCGGTGAGCGGCTGCGTCGCGATCACCGCGACGCGATCCTCGGGCGTCGTGTATTTCGCGAAATCGATCGACAGGTCTTCGTCGACCAGATGCGCGGTCGAAAACGGCCAGCGGCGCACGAGATAGTGCAGCCGCGTCGAGCAATGCGCGAACAGCGCCTGGCCGTTCGACATCAGGAAATTGAACACCCCGTGATCGGTGATCCCGCGCGTGAGCTCGCCGACGCGCTCGAACAGCTCGGGCAGCGGCGGCTGCGCGCCGGGAAAGGCCTCGCGCAACCCCTGCATCAGCACGCAGAACGCCTGTTCGCTGTCGGTCGTGCCGACCGGGTGGTAGACGCTGCCGTCCATGTTCGGCGCGTAGTCCTGCAGGTCGCCGTTATGCGCGAAGATCCAGTGCCGGCCCCACAGCTCGCGCATGAATGGATGGCTGTTCTCGAGCAGGATGTGCCCTTGCGTCGCCTTGCGGATGTGCGCGATCGTGTTCTTGGACTTGATCGGGTAACGCTTCACCATTTCGGCGATCGGCGACGTAGCCGATGCCTGGTGATCGATGAACAGGCGGCAGGCCTTGTCCTCGAAGAATGCGATGCCCCAGCCGTCGGCATGGTGATCGGTGAGCCCGCCCCGGGCCGCGAAACCTGTGAAGGAGAATGTGACGTCCGTCGGTGCGGCGCAGTTCATTCCTAGGAGTTGGCACATTTTACTTGGGGCGGCAGGCTGAAGCGGGGGGGTAACGAACCGGGCGAACCCCGGTACAATGCGGCTTCTAGCATATCACCGAGCCCTGAGCGGTAAAAAGCGGATTCCGCTGGCCAAAGGTCCCGTGTTGCGGTTTGCCGTCAGTCGGCCCGCGCACGCGCGTTCCGGCCCCGCCGATGGCAAGCCTGTTCCTCACGACGCCTCCTATGACTGCCTCGAACGCTTCTTCCCCGGCGACGCTCTCGCTCGCCCGTCCCGACGACTGGCACCTGCACCTGCGAGACGGCGACATGCTGGCCGCCGTGCTGCCGCACACCGCCCGCCAGTTCGGCCGCGCAATTGTCATGCCGAACCTGAAGCCGCCGGTCACGACCACCGCGCAGGCGCAGGCCTACCGCGAGCGCATCCTTGCCGCGCTGCCGGCCGGGATGACGTTCGAACCGCTGATGACGCTGTATCTGACCGACAACACGCCGCCCGACGAGATCCGCCGCGCGCGCGAAAGCGGCTTCGTGCACGGCGTGAAGCTGTATCCGGCCGGCGCGACGACGAACTCCGACCACGGCGTCACCGATCTCGCGAAATGCGCGAAGACGCTCGAGGCGATGCAGGAAACCGGCATGCCGCTGC
This sequence comes from Burkholderia cepacia complex sp. TUM26381, assembly GCF_057439935.1. Taxonomy (NCBI): domain Bacteria; kingdom Pseudomonadati; phylum Pseudomonadota; class Betaproteobacteria; order Burkholderiales; family Burkholderiaceae; genus Burkholderia; species Burkholderia cepacia complex sp. TUM26381. The sequence goes on from NZ_CM172006.1 coordinate 657,651, forward strand.
TCGTGCACGGCGAGGTGACCGATGCGTCGATCGACCTGTTCGACCGCGAGAAAGTGTTCATCGACCGCGTGATGACGCCGCTGCGCCGCGATTTCCCGGGCCTGAAGGTCGTGTTCGAGCACATCACGACGAAGGACGCGGCCGACTACGTGCGCGACGCCGATGCGGCGCCCGGCCTGCTCGGCGCGACGATCACCGCGCATCACCTGCTGTACAACCGCAACGCGCTGTTCGTCGGCGGGATTCGCCCGCATTACTACTGCCTGCCGGTGCTGAAGCGCGAGACGCATCGCGTGGCGCTGGTCGAGGCCGCGACGTCGGGCAACCCGCGCTTCTTCCTCGGCACCGACAGCGCGCCGCATGCGCGCGACGCGAAGGAAACCGCATGCGGCTGCGCGGGCTGCTACACGGCGCTGCACGCGCTGGAGCTGTACGCGGAAGCGTTCGACACGGCCGGCGCGCTCGACAGGCTGGAAGGGTTCGCGAGCTTCTTCGGCGCCGATTTCTACGGGCTGCCGCGCAGCGCCGAGACAGTCACGCTGCGCCGCGAGGCGTGGGAACTGCCGCGCGAGATCTTCGCGGGCGACACGCCGGTCGTGCCGCTGCGCGGCGGCGAGACGATCGGCTGGAAACTGGCGTGATCGATGCGCCGCCGCGCGAGCCCGGCCATGCGGCCGGCCGCGCGGCGGCGGATTTCGCGCGGATCGACGGGGCCGCGCCGTGGTTCGCGCCCTATGCGGTGCCGGACCGGCCAGGCGGCCGCATTGGCGGGTGACGCCCGGTGCGATGCGCTGAACGGCGCGTTGCGCGACGGTGCGCGTGTCAGCGGTCGCGGCCGAACGCGCGACGCGCACTGACGAGCCGCGATTTCGCGCCGCTCCCGGCGCTTGGGGTACCGGGCGGGTGCGCCTCGGATGCCGATGCCGCGTTCTACGACGGTCCGGCCGAATTTCGCGGCGGCCGCCCCACGCGCGCTGCCGGCGGCGGCGCGCAGTGCTAGAATGCGCGTCGCAAAGCAGGCCAGGCAGTCGCGGCCTCGCCGCCTTCGGGCGCGCGGGGGCGAGGAAAGTCCGGACTCCACAGGGCAGGGTGATGGCTAACGGCCATCCGTGGCGACACGCGGAACAGGGCAACAGAAAGCAAACCGCCGATGGCCCGGCGCAAGCCGGGATCAGGTAAGGGTGAAACGGTGCGGTAAGAGCGCACCGCGGCGACGGCGACGTTCGCCGGCACGGTAACCTCCACCCGGAGCAATTCCAAGTAGGCAGGCGCGCATTTTCGGATGCAGGACGGGGCCCCCGTCTCGTCTGCGGGTAGGAAGCTTGAGCGCGTCAGCAATGGCGCGCCTAGAGGAATGGCTGCCACGCGCTGTGCGCTTCGGCGCGCAGTGTGCACAGAATCCGGCTTATCGGCCTGCTTTGCCGTTCGAATGCGAAAGGGCCGGCGTCTCCTTGCGGAGCGCCGGCCCTTTTTTCATGCGCGCGCCGCGCGATCAGACGGCGACGATGTCGAACGAATGCGTGAGTTCGGCCGTTTTCGCGATCATGATCGACGCGGAGCAGTACTTGTCGTGCGACAGGTTGATCGCGCGCTCGACCGTGGCCGGGTTCAGGTTGCGGCCGGTGACGGTGAAGTGGAAGTGCACCTTCGTGAACACCTTCGGATCTTCGCTGGCGCGCTCGGCCTTCAGCGTGACCGAGCAGCCGGTCACTTCCTGGCGGCTCTTCTTCAGGATCAGCACGACGTCATAGGCCGTGCAGCCACCGGTGCCGAGCAGCACCATTTCCATCGGGCGCGGCGCGAGGTTGTGGCCGCCGCCTTCGGGGGCGCCATCCATCGTGACGAGATGCCCGCTGCCGGTCTCGGCGGAAAACGCCATGCCGTCCTGGCCCATCCAGCTTACTTTGCATTCCATGCTTGCACTCCAGCGTTGCCTGATTCGGATTCGATCCGGCATTGTAGCCCGCTGCGCAACGGCCGGCTGATGCGCTGCACGACGTGCAATGCCGGCGCCGCTCGGGCAGGGCGCCGGACGGCAATTTCCTCGCGTCTTTTAGGGGTTTTGCTCTAGACGAGGACGATTTCCGCTCATGCCTTGCAGTGGCATGTAATTGATTTTAAAGAAGAAGAGGGTTTCTAGCGCGCCCTGCTCGAAATTTCGCATTATGGTTTTGGATTTCGTAATGCAAATTTTCTTGTGAAGTCGGCGGTGCATTCGTATAATGAGCCTCATTGGTTGTCGCGCTGCGGCAACCTCCGAATGTCTCCTCCACCCTCCTCCTAAGGTGGATTAAGCCCGAACCAGCCGTTCGGGCTTTTTTTCGTCCCATGCAAACATCGGCGCGCGGTTTGCGCACGCTGGCAGCGTCACGCGGGCTGCCGTGCGGCCGGTTGCGATGTCGCATCGGGCGCCGTGGCGCGCGAGCGTGCGTCAGGCGCCGGTGCGTGGGCGGCCGACGCATGGCCGTGGCCGCGAGCGCAGAAATGGCGGACGCGTTCGCGCACCGCGCGCAGGCGGGCGACGCGATCCTCGGCATGGGCGTTCCGGGCTTCGGTGATGCGCGCATCGAGCGCGTCGAGCTTGGCTTCGCAGCCGGCGTGGGCGGCGACGGCGGGCGCCGCGGTGGCCAGCAGCGCGGCCGCGAGGAAGGGCGTAAGTCGTTGTTTCTTCATGCTGGTTTGTTGTTTTCCGTGTTCGGCCGGTCGGGCGCGGCAAGGTCAGGTGCCGCGTGTCGATGGGTGCCTCCCCGGGCGCTCGGATCGCCTGGTCAGTTGGGGCACGACCGGATTTTGGCCCATTTCGGCCGCCACGGGCACGGGACGTGGATTCCCTTTGACCGCGTTGCCGTATTTCCTTTATAATTCAGGGCTTTTCCGCATTCATGCCCACGGAAAAAGAACAGGGAGAGCCTGCACCGCGCCTTGAAGCGCACATAGACAAGCAGGAAGAACACATCGGGCAAAGCATTTTTTTTGGATCGATCATGAAGACGTTTTCCGCAAAAGCCCATGAGGTGACGCGCGAATGGTACGTGATTGACGCGACGGATAAGGTTCTCGGCCGTGTTGCCAGCGAAGTGGCACGCCGTCTGCGCGGCAAGCACAAGCCTGAGTTCACCCCGCACGTCGACACTGGTGATTTCATCATCATCATCAACGCGAGCAAGTTGAAGGTCACGGGCAACAAGACTCTGGACAAGAAGTACTACCGTCACTCGGGCTACCCGGGCGGTATCTATGAAACGACGTTCGGCAAGATGCAAGAACGCTTCCCGGGCCGTGCGCTCGAGAAGGCGGTCAAGGGCATGCTGCCGAAGGGCCCGCTCGGCTACGCGATGATCAAGAAGCTGAAGGTCTACGCTGAAGCTACGCATCCGCATTCGGCTCAACAGCCGAAGGCGCTCGAGATCTAAGGGGAGCCCACATGATCGGTAACTGGAACTACGGTACGGGCCGCCGCAAAAGCGCAGTCGCACGTGTCTTCATCAAGGCTGGCAAGGGCGACATCATCGTCAACGGCAAGCCCATCGCTGACTACTTCTCGCGCGAAACGTCGCTGATGATCGTGCGTCAACCGCTGGAACTCACGAACCACGGCCAGACGTTCGACATCAAGGTCAACGTCAACGGCGGCGGCGAAACGGGTCAGGCAGGCGCAGTTCGCCACGGCATCACCCGTGCACTGATCGACTACGACGCGACGCTGAAGCCGTCGCTGTCGAGCGCAGGCTTCGTCACGCGCGATGCGCGTGAAGTCGAGCGTAAGAAGGTCGGTCTGCGCAAGGCACGCCGCGCAAAGCAGTTCTCGAAGCGTTAATTCCGCTTCATGGCCTCGCCGCCTTCGGGTGGCGTCCGCCGGAAAAACCGCCAGCTTTCATGCTGGCGGTTTTTTTATGGCCGCTTGTTTGCCCGCGCCCAGGCCGCCGCCGCGGCAGTCCGCGCGGGCACGTTTGATGAAATCGACAAGAACCTATTGATTTCATGGACTTCAGCACGATCTTCTGATCGGCCCTACAATAGCGGCTAAAGCTTCTTGGAGAGTTCGAATGAACGCTGTTACCGAATCCGCAGCAACGACGACCGATATGCCGCTGCCGTTCGTCTTCACCGACGCCGCGGCCGACAAGGTCAAGCAACTGATCGACGAAGAGGGCAACCCCGACCTGAAGCTGCGCGTGTTCGTGCAGGGTGGCGGCTGCTCGGGCTTCCAGTATGGCTTCACGTTCGACGAGGAAGTCAACGAGGACGACACCGTGATGAACAAGAACGGCGTCCAGCTCCTGATCGACTCGATGAGCTACCAGTACCTGGTCGGCGCCGAGATCGACTACAAGGACGACCTCAACGGCGCCCAGTTCGTGATCAAGAACCCGAACGCGACCACCACCTGCGGGTGCGGTTCGTCGTTCTCGGTCTGAGCGCACGACAGTTTCGCGCCGGTTCGCCGGAATGAAAAACGGGGCTTCATGCCCCGTTTTTTTACGTCCGTCTGCCATGCGGCACCCGCCATGCGGCGGGCGTCGCATCAGCGCGGATAGAGTGCGCCGAGCACGCGGTTGCCGTCCGCGCCGGTGACCGTCGCGAGATTGCCGGGCTGGCGCGCGGTGAAGCGGTAGGCGAGCCACGCGAACGCGAGTGCCTCGACCTGCTGCGGCGGCACGCCGAGCGCGGCCGTCGTATCGACGGTGGCCGGTACGCCTGCCTCGCGCAGCGCGTGCCTGATCGCGTCGAGCAGCACCGGATTGCGTGCACCGCCGCCGCAGACGAAGACGGCCTTGCAGCCCGGAGCATGCGTGGCGATCTCGCGCGCAACCGACACGGCGGTGAGCGCCGTGAGCGTCGCCTGCACGTCCTCCGGCGCGATCTGCGCGAACGCGGCGAGCTTTGCGTCGAGCCACGCAGGGTTGAACAGGTCGCGTCCGGTGCTTTTCGGCGGCGGCGCGGCGAAATACGGTTCGTCGAGCAGCGCGTCGAGCAGCGGCGCATGCACGGTGCCGCGCGCGGCGAACTTGCCGCCGTCGTCGTACGGCTTGCCCAGATGGCGGGTCGCCCATTCGTCGATCAGCGCATTCGCGGGGCCGCAGTCGAAGCCGCGCACGTCGCCGCCTTCGCCGGGCAGGATCGTGATGTTGCTGATCCCGCCGAGATTGCAGACGACGCGAGTTTCGCCGGGCGCACCGAACACCGTCGCATGGAACGCCGGCGCGAGCGGTGCGCCGTGGCCGCCGGCGGCGACGTCGCGGCTGCGGAAATCGGCGATCACGTCGACCTGGGCCAGCTCGGCGAGCAGCGCCGGGTTGTTGAGCTGCCGCGTATAGCCGCGCTCGGGGCGATGGCGCACCGTCTGGCCGTGCACGCCGATCGCGCGGATCTCGTCGCGCGACAGCCCGGCCGTGCGCTGCAGCTCATGGCAGCACACCGCATAGCGCGCGACGAGCGCATTCGCCGCGAGCGATTCGCGGTCGATTTCGTTGTCGCCCGGCTGCTGCAGCGCGAACAGCGCGTCGCGCAGCGATTGCGCGAAGCCGACGAACGCTTCCGCGAGGACGACCGGCGCCTTGCCGGCCTCGAAACGCACGGCGACGCCGTCGACGCCGTCCATGCTGGTTCCCGACATCAGCCCGAAGTAGATGCCGTCGGCCGGATGGGCGTGTTGCGGCTGTCGTTGCGGCACGTTGGGTTCTCCTGGATCGTGCGGCGCGGGCCGGTGCCGCGCGCCTTGCGCCCGATTATCCGCGCAACCTGACGTGTCGTTAAGCGATGCGCGCGCAAGTTATGGGAAAATCCCTGTTTTTGCGACATTCTTCCTGGCACCGATGAGCACCGAACCCAGTTCCAAGCCTGTTTTCCCGATCACCGACGAAGTCCGGCATGCGCTCGCCGTCACGAAGCGCGGCGTCGACGAGCTGCTGATCGAGGAAGAGTTCGCGCAGAAGCTCGCGCGCAGCGCGGCCACGAACACGCCGCTTCGCATCAAGCTCGGCCTCGACCCGACCGCGCCGGACATCCACATCGGCCACACGGTCGTGCTGAACAAGATGCGCCAGCTGCAGGACCTCGGCCACACGGTGATCTTCCTGATCGGCGATTTCACGTCGCTGATCGGCGATCCGTCGGGCCGCAATGCGACGCGCCCGCCGCTCACGCGCGAGCAGATCGAATCGAACGCGAAGACCTACTTCGAGCAGGCTGCGCTCGTGCTCGATCGCGACAAGACCGAAATCCGCTACAACAGCGAATGGTCGATGCCGCTCGGCGCGGACGGGATGATCAAGCTGGCGTCGCGCTACACGGTCGCGCGGATCCTTGAGCGCGAAGACTTCACGAAGCGCTTCCAGGGCGGCGTGCCGATCTCGATCCACGAATTCCTGTACCCGCTGATGCAGGGCTACGATTCGGTCGCGCTGAACGCCGATCTCGAACTTGGCGGTACCGACCAGAAGTTCAACCTGCTGGTGGGCCGCGAACTGCAGAAGCAGTACGGCCAGGAACAGCAGTGCATCCTGACGATGCCGCTGCTCGAAGGCCTCGACGGCGTCGAGAAGATGTCGAAGTCGAAGGGCAATTACGTCGGCATCAGCGAGAAGCCGACCGACATGTTCGGCAAGCTGATGAGCATCTCGGACACGCTGATGTGGCGTTACTTCGAGCTGTTGTCGTTCCGCAGCCTCGACGAGATCGCCGGCTTCAAGCGTGAGGCCGAAGGCGGTCGCAACCCGCGCGACTTCAAGGTGCTGCTCGCGCAGGAAATCGTCGCGCGGTTCCATTCGCAGCCCGACGCCGAGCGCGCGCTCGAAGACTTCAACCACCGCGCGAAGGGCGGTGTGCCGGACGACATTCCGTCGGTCACGCTCGCGGGTGCGCCGCTCGCGATCGGCCAGCTGCTGAAGCAGGCGGGCCTCGTGCCGTCGACCAGCGAAGCGCTGCGCAACATCGAGCAGGGCGGCGTGAAGATCGACGGCGCGACGGTGTCGGACAAGGGGCTCAAGGTCGAAGCCGGCGAATTCGTCGTGCAGGTCGGCAAGCGCCGCTTCGCACGCATTACGCTGACCGCATGATCGCGCTGATCCAGCGCGTCAGGCGCGCCGACGTGCGCGTCGGCGACCGCACGACGGGCGAGATCGGTGCGGGCCTGCTCGCGCTGGTCTGCGCGGAGCGCGGCGACACCGAGGCCGCGGCCGACAAACTGCTTGCGAAGCTGCTCGGCTACCGGGTGTTCAGCGATGCGGCCGGCAAGATGAACCTGCCGGTGTCGAACATCGACGGCGAGGGCCGCGCAGGTGGCCTGCTGCTCGTGTCGCAGTTCACGCTGGCGGCCGATACCAACAGCGGGCTGCGTCCGAGCTTCACGCCGGCCGCGCCGCCCGACGAAGGCGCGCGGCTGTTCGACTATTTCGTCGCGGCCGCGCGGGCGCGTCATCCGGTCGTCGAGACGGGCGAGTTCGGCGCCGACATGCAGGTGTCACTCGTCAACGACGGCCCCGTGACGTTCTGGCTGCAAGTGCGGCCCTGATTCTTTCCCGGAGACGCGCCGCGATGGCCACCACGCAGATTCTTTTCATCCGCCATGGCGAGACCGCCTGGAACCGCATCAAGCGCATCCAGGGCCATATCGACATCCCGCTGGCCGACACCGGGCTCGCGCAGGCAAAGCGGCTGGCTGTCCGGCTCGAGCGAGAGGCGCGCGAGGGCGCGCGGATCGATGCCGTGTATTCGAGCGACCTGATGCGCGCGCAGCAGACCGCACAACCCTTTGCCGATGCGCTCGGTCTGCCGCTGCAGCTCCGCGAAGGGTTGCGCGAACGCTCGTACGGCGCGTTCCAGGGACACGACAGCCCCGAGATCGAGACGCTGTTTCCGGATGCATATGCGGCCTGGCAGACGCGCGACCCGGGCTTCGCGCCGGAAGGCGGCGAGTCGCAGCGCGCGTTCTATCACCGCGTGCTGCATGCGCTCGAGCCGATCGTCGCCGCGCATCCGGGCGGCCGGATCGCGTGCGTCGCGCACGGCGGCGTGCTCGACTGCGTGTACCGCTTTGCGAACGGGATCGAGCTGTCGGCGCCGCGCACTTATCAGCTGCTCAACACGAGCATCAACGTCGTCGATTACGTGGACGGCCGCGCGCAGGTCGTGCAGTGGGCCGACGTGTCGCATCTGGAAGCCGCGAGCGACGACGACGGGTACCGCAAGGTCCTCTGAACCCCTGCGCCCCGGCCGGCCTGCCGGCCGGGGTTTCTGCGACTGCGTGACGCTTATTGCGGCAACGCGTGGCGCGTCTTGTAGTCGAGCGCGTACGCGATCTTGCCGGGCTTGTCGGCCGTGACCGGCTGGCGCAGCTTGTCGAATTCCCCCTTGTTGTACTTCTTCCCGCCGTTGATCGCGTCGGCACGCCCGAGGTCGGCGCCCGTCTTGCCGTCGATCACCGGGTCCGTCGCCGCGACCATGCGCGTCGACGCATTCCAGACTGCATTCAGGTAGCCCGTGTCGGCTTTCGCCGGATCGGGATCGGTCGTGCCGCCGCGCGTGAGGTCGTAGTTCGCCAGCGCGAACGTGCCCGGCTGCGCGCGCAGCCAGTCGGCCCAGTAGAACTCGAGATAGTCGGTGGCTTGCGCGGGCTTGCTGTAGCCGATGTCGCGCGTGAAATAGACGAGCGACCGGTAGCGGTCGTTCGTCATCCCGAGTTTCAGGCCAAGCCCGGCCGGCAGTTGCGCGGTCGTGATCGGCTTGCCTTCGCCGTTCTTCAGGCGCAGGTAGCCGCGGCTTTGCATCTGTTGCCAGAACGCGTCGCCCGAGTAGTTGCTGAGGTTGTCCTTGACGACGACGTGCACGTGCAGCGCCGGGCCACCGTTGGGCGTCTCGTAGTAGGTCGACAGGCCGTGGTGGCCGTCGGTCAGGTACAGCGCATCGCCGTTCGGGCCGATCACGACGGGATTCAGCACCGAGCGGTCGCGGGCGTTCGCGTCGGTCGTCGTGCACGTGTAGCTTGCGGGCTCGCGCAGCGACGATTTGGCCGTGTAGCCGCTCGATGCGACGCCGCCGAGCCCTTCGTCCGCGCAGAAGTCGTCGAATTTCTTGTCGGGCTGCAGTTCGTAGCGACCAAGCTTGTAGTAGATCTGGTCGTAGCCGATCGCGCCCTGCGTCGGATGGAGATCGCCGAGCGTGACGTCGATCAGGTCGCCTGCGCGGGCGGCCTTCCACTTGCCCGGTTGCGGCGTGGTGGTCGCGGGTGGCGTGGCGGGCGGCGCGGTCGTCGTGCCGCCGGCAGGCGTCTGCGCGTCCGTGCGCGCAACGGCGGCGACTTCGTCGCCCCCGCACGCAGACAGGGCGAGCAAGGTGGACAGGCTGGCGGCAAGGGCGAGACGGATCGGCAGGCGTGGCATCGCGGGTATCGGGTGTCGGTCGGGTGGGCGGGGCACTGCGCGGGTAACGGACGGCGCGCACGGGACGTGCAGCACGTGCGACCGCGCGCGGGTGCAAGCCCGTCAGCTTGTCACAGGTATTTGACAGTAAATTGAAATGATCGGAGGAAGCCGATCGTCAGGCGGGCGGCGTGCCGTCGGAAGGGAGTGCGGTGGCACGGCGGCGCGCGCGCTTCGACGCGCCGTTGACGAGCGCCCAGCGCAGCACGGGGGCGACGGCGCGTATGCCGGGCCGGACCACCGCGCGCCGCAACGGCGCGAACGTCGACACGCCGAGCATGCGCTGCGCCCAAGGCGGCAGCAGGTCGATCCCCGCATGCACCATCAGCGACGCGGCCGGCCGCAGCGCAGGCTTCGCGACCGGTACGTTCAGCAGGATCGACATCACGTCGAACGTGTGCGGCCCGGCTTCGAGTTCGGGCTGCATGCGCGCGAAATACGCGGCTACCTCGGCGCGCGAACGGGGCACCTCGTGTGCGCCGAGCAACTCGGCGATCAATGCCGTTTCGGCGTAGTAGCGATCTTGCTGCTCGCCCGACAGCGCCGGATTCACATAACGCAGATGCGCGACGAGGAAACTCGACACTTCCGCGACATGCACCCAGGTCAGCAGCGCCGGATCGTCGGCGCGGTACGGCCGCCCGTCGGGCGCGGCGCCCGAGATGCGCGCATGGATCGTCTTCACGCGCTCGATCAGCGCGAGCGCGTCTGCGCGGCTGCCGAACGTCGTGCCCGTGATGAACGTGGCGGTGCGCCGCAAGCGGCCGAGGATGTCGGTGCGAAAGGAAGAGTGATCCCAGACGCCCGCGAGTGCGAGCGGATGGAGCGCCTGCAGCAGCAGCGCGGCGATGCCGCCCGTCATCATCGACGTGAAGTCGGCATGGACGCGCCAGCAGACGGCGTCGGGGCCGAACAGCCCCGGGTCGCCAGGTGGCGACGAAAGATCGATCGACGGGCCGCCGCCGCCCACCGTCAGGTGCGTGATGCCGGCCACGAGCCGCTTGCGAATCGGCTCGGCCCAGCGCGGGCCCGGTGCGGGTGCGGCGGGGTGGCGGGCAGGCGGCGTGGTCATGGCGGGGTGGCGCGGGCGACGGGTTACTTCCCGTCCGGGGTATTCCACTCGTCGCGTTCGGGGCGGCGGGCGTCGGGCACCGAAAGCCCGAAATGCCGATATGTGAGCAGCGTCGCGACGCGCCCGCGCGGCGTGCGCTGCAGGAAGCCCTGCTGGATCAGGTACGGTTCGAGCACGTCTTCGATCGTGTCGCGCTCCTCGCCGATCGCCGCCGCGAGGTTGTCGATGCCGACCGGGCCGCCGTCGAACTTGTACAGGATCGCTTCGAGCAGCTTGCGGTCCATCAGGTCGAAGCCGACCGGATCGACGTCGAGCATCGCGAGCGCGGCATCGGCCACGGCCGAGGTGATCTGGCCGTCGGCCTTCACTTCCGCGAAATCGCGCACGCGGCGCAGCAGCCGGTTCGCGATCCGCGGCGTGCCGCGCGAGCGCTTCGCGATTTCCAGCGCGCCGTTCGGATCGATCTGCGCGTTCAGCAGCGACGCCGAGCGCCGCACGATGCGCGACAGCTGATCGGCATCGTAGAACTCAAGCCGCGCGACGATCCCGAAACGGTCGCGCAGCGGGTTGGTCAGCATCCCCGCGCGGGTGGTCGCGCCGACCAGCGTGAACGGCTGCAGGTCGAGCTTCACGCTGCGCGCGGCCGGGCCTTCGCCGATCATGATGTCGATCTGGTAATCCTCGAGTGCCGGATACAGGATTTCCTCGACGACCGGCGACAGCCGGTGGATCTCGTCGATGAACAGCACGTCGTTGGCTTCGAGGTTCGTCAGCAGCGCGGCGAGATCGCCTGCGCGCTCGAGCACGGGGCCCGAGGTCTGGCGCAGGTTCACGCCCATCTCGCGCGCGATGATGTGCGCGAGCGTCGTCTTGCCGAGACCCGGCGGCCCGAACAGCAGCACGTGGTCGAGCGGCTCGGAGCGGCGCTTCGCGGCTTCGATGAAGATCTCGAGCTGGCCGCGCACCTTTTCCTGGCCGACGTAGTCGTCGAGCTGGCGCGGCCGCAGCGCACGTTCGAACACCTCCTCGTGCGACGAGGTGGGCGTGGCGGCGATGATCCGCTGCTCGGTGGCGAGTTTGTCGGTTTCAATCATGCGGCCATTGTACCGCGCGCCGACGTCCGGCCTACCTGGCCGAACGGCCGACTGGCGGGTGCCGCGCCGCGGCGCGACACTGGCTTCGACGGCCGGATTGCCGAACGTGCGTTACACCTTCGACAGCGCCTTCAGCGCGAGCTTGATGCCTTCGGACACGCCGGTGCCGGCCGGCACGTTCTTGATCGCGGCCAGGCCTTCCTTCTCGGAGTAGCCGAGCGCGAGCAGCGCGTTGAGGATGTCGGTCGCGTGATCGGACGGCGATGCGGCCCCGGCAAGCGCACCGAGGTCGGCGCCGAGCTTGCCCTTCAGTTCGAGCAGCAGGCGCTCGGCGGTTTTCTTGCCGATGCCGGGCAGGCGCGTGAGGCGCGCGGCGTCCTGCATCGTCACGGCCTGCGCGAGCTCCTGCACGCTCATGCCGGACAGCACGGCGAGCGCCATGCGCGCGCCGATGCCGGTGATCTTCAGCAGTTCGCGGAAGGTCGTGCGCTCCTGCGGTGTCAGGAAGCCGTACAGCAGGTGCGCGTCCTCGCGGACGATCTGCTGCGTGAGCAGCACGATGCGCTCGCCCGTGTGCGGCAGGTTGTAGAAGGTGCTCATCGGCACGTCGATTTCGTAGCCGACGCCGTTGCAGTCGACGAGCAGATGAGGCGGGTTCTTTTCGAGCAGGATGCCGGCGATGCGACCGATCATGGAGGGCGGGATGCGAGGAATAAAGCGCGAGTGTAGCGCACGTGCGGCGCAATGCCGATGGGGCGGGACATCAGGCCGAAACGATGCGTGTCGCGGGTGCGCCGCGCGCGGTGGAAACGCTCACGGCGACCGGCCCGGCGTGCCGGGCGACTGCATACGCCGGCGTCAGCCGACCAGCCGCCCGCGCCGCACGCGCAGCCCCTTCTTCGCGAGCGCCGGCGCGAGGCCGCCGAGGGTGCTGAGCGTGTCGCCGCCGTGCGCATGGCAGATCGCCATGCCGAGCGCGTCGGCCGCGTCCGAGCCCGGTTGGCCGGACAGGTTGAGCAGGCGCGTGACCATTTCCTGCATCTGCGTCTTGGTCGCGCGGCCGTAGCCGACCACCGCCTGCTTCAGTTGCAGCGCCGTGTATTCGGCAACCGGCAGGCCGCCCGCAACGAGGCCGCAGATCGCGGCGCCGCGTGCCTGGCCGAGCAGCAGCGTCGACTGCGGGTTCACGTTGACGAACACCTTTTCGATCGCGGCCTGGTCGGGCGCATGTTCGCGCACGATCGTCGAGACGCCCTGGAAGATCGTGCCGAGCCGGGTGGCCAGGTCGGCCGTCGGCGTGCGGATCACGCCGCTCGTGACATAGGCGAGCCGGTGGCCGCTGACGTCGATGACGCCGAAGCCGGTGACGCGCAGGCCGGGGTCGATGCCGAGAATTCGCATGAGTGAGGAGAATTGCCTGATGCAGCGATACTACAACGAATGGTGCGTCGCGCCGGCCGCACGGTTGCATGCGGAGGCGCCGCGCAATAAAAAACCCGGCGGGTGCAACGCCGCCGGGCTTTCATGTTGCAGCCACGCGGGCCGCACGCGATCAGTGACGGAAGTGGCGCACGCCCGTCAGGACCATCGCGATGCCGTGCTCATCGGCTGCCGCGATCACTTCGTCGTCGCGCATCGAGCCGCCCGGCTGGATCACGCAGGTCGCGCCTGCCGCCACGACGACGTCGAGGCCGTCGCGGAACGGGAAGAACGCATCCGACGCGACGGCCGAGCCGGCCAGCGTCAGGCCCGCGTTCTGCGCCTTGATGCTCGCGATGCGCGCGGAATCGACGCGGCTCATCTGGCCGGCGCCGACGCCGAGCGTCATGCCGCTGCCGCAGAACACGATCGCGTTCGACTTCACGTACTTCGCGACGCGCCATGCGAACAGCAGGTCGTCCATTTCCTTCGCGGTCGGCTGGCGCTTCGTGACGACGCGCAGCTCGCTCGGCTGCACGTTCCGCGAGTCGAGCGACTGCACGAGCAGGCCGCCGCCCACGCGCTTCAGGTCGAATGCGTTATGGCCGTCGCCCAGTGCGATTTCGAGCAGGCGCACGTTCTGCTTCGCGGCGAACACCTGCTTCGCGGCGTCGGAGAACGACGGGGCGATCAGCACTTCGACGAACTGCTTCGCAACAGCCTGCGCGGCCGCTTCGTCGACTTCGCGGTTGAACGCGATGATGCCGCCGAACGCGGAAGTCGGATCCGTCTGGAATGCCTTTGCGTACGCGTCGGCCGAGTCGTTGCCGACCGCGACGCCGCACGGGTTCGCGTGCTTGATGATCACGCAGGCCGGCGCGTCGAACGTCTTCACGCATTCCCACGCCGCGTCCGAATCCGCGATGTTGTTGTACGACAGTTCCTTGCCCTGCAGCTGGCGGTAGTTCGCCAGTGCGCCGGCCGGCGTCGCGAGGTCGCGGTAGAACGCCGCGCTCTGGTGCGGGTTCTCGCCGTAGCGCAGGTCCTGCACCTTGTCGAACGCCATGTTCAGCGTGGCCGGGTACGCGCTGCGCGACGCGTGCTTCAGCTCGTCGGTCAGGCTCGTCAGGTAGTTCGTGATCGCGCCGTCGTATTGCGCGGTGTGCGCGAACACCTTCGTCGCGAGGCGGAAGTTGGTCGGGTAGCCGACCGTGTTGCCGTTCGCCTTCATTTCATCGAGCACGACCGCATAGTCGGCCGGGTCGACGACGACCGTCACGTCGCGGTGGTTCTTCGCAGCGGAGCGCAGCATCGTCGGGCCGCCGATGTCGATGTTCTCGATCGCGTCGGCGAGCGTGCAGTCGTCCTTCGCGATCGTCGCGACGAACGGGTACAGGTTCACGACGAGCAGGTCGATCGTCGGGATGCCGTGCTGTTCCAGCGCCTGCATGTGCTCGGGCAGGTCGCGGCGCGCGAGGATGCCGCCGTGCACCTTCGGGTGGAGCGTCTTCACGCGCCCATCGAGCATTTCCGGGAAGCCCGTGTAGTCGGCCACTTCGGTCACGGGCAGGCCCGCGTCGGCGAGGAGTTTCGCAGTGCCGCCGGTCGACAGCAGCTTGACGCCGAGGTCGGACAGCGACTTCGCGAAGTCGACGATGCCGGTCTTGTCGGAAACGGAAATGAGCGCTTGCTTGATCATGATGGAACCACCAATAGCCAGGGAAACGGGGACGGGACGGCCGGCTTACAGCAGGCCGTGCTGCTGCAGCTTCTTGCGCAGCGTATTGCGGTTGATGCCGAGGTACTCCGCGGCGAGCGACTGGTTGCCGCCTGCCTGTACGAGCACGACCTCGAGCATCGGCTTTTCGACGCAGGACATCACCATTTCATAGACGTCGTGCGGATTGGAGCCGTCTAGATCCCGGAAATACACGTCCAGGCTCTCGCGGACACATTGTTCGATGTTGTGCTTGCTCATGCTGCTAACTGGTTATGGTCGTCCGACTCGCCCTGGCCGTTTTCCTCTTCGTCATCGACGTAGACGAGGTGGTCCGACAGCGCTTTTTGCGCCTCGAAGAATGCATTGACGGCGGCGAGCTGCTCGCGGGAGGAATCGAGCGTGTTCATCCTGTGCCGGAACCCGTTGGCACCGGAAAGGCCGCGAGTGTACCAGCCGATGTGCTTGCGCGCAGTACGGACACCCGTGAATTCACCGTAGAAAGCGTAGTGGTCTTCCAGGTGTTCGTTCATCACGTGCTGGATCTCGTCGATCAGCGGCGGGGGCAGCAGTTCACCGGTTTGCAGGAAATGATCGATTTCGCGGAACAGCCACGGCCGGCCTTGCGCGGCACGACCGATCATCAGCGCGTCGGCGCCGGTTGCGTCGAGCACGGCCTTCGCTTTCGCGGGCGACGTGATGTCGCCGTTCGCGACGACCGGAATCCGAACGGCTGCCTTCACGGCCGCGATGGTGTCGTACTCGGCGTCGCCGCGGTACAGGTCGGCGCGCGTGCGGCCGTGCACGGTGAGCATCGAGATGCCGGCGGCTTCGGCCAGGCGCGCGACCGTGATCGCGTTCTTGTGCTCGCGGTCCCAGCCGGTGCGGATCTTCAGCGTGACGGGCACCGCATCGGGCCCCGTACCGACCGCCGCGACGACGGCCTCGACGATCCGCTGCACGAGCGGCTCGTTCTGCAGCAGCGCGGAGCCGGCCGCGACGTTGCAGACCTTTTTCGCCGGGCAGCCCATGTTGATGTCGATGATCTGCGCGCCGTTGTCGACGTTGTAGCGGGCCGCTTCGGCCATCATCGCCGGATCGGCGCCGGCGATCTGGACCGCGATCGGCTCGACTTCGCCTTCGTGGTTCGCGCGCCGCATCGTCTTTGCGCTTTTCCACAGCTGCGCGTTGGACGCGACCATCTCGGACACGGCGTAACCGGCCCCCAGCCGCTTGCAGAGCTGGCGGAACGGACGATCCGTCACCCCGGCCATCGGGGCGACGAACAGGTTGTTACGCAATACGTGAGGACCGATAGCGGGCATCGCAATGGCACCGCCCGCGACCGGCGCGGGCAGGGGAAGGGAAGACGGAAAACGAGCATTTTACCGTATTCCCATGCCCCGCCGATTTGACCCGGTTTGCCTGGCATGCCCGGGCAAACCGGGCGGCGCGCCCGCGTGTCAGTTGCGCTGGCCGAACATCATCTGGCGCGCGATCGCCTTCTTGAGCGGCGGCACGAATTCGAGTGCGGTCAGCGCCGCGCCGCGCAGCAGCGGAAGCGGGCCCGAGTCGATCGTAAACAGGCGGGCCAGCGTGTCGGTCGCACCGATCGTGAAGCGCCGGTCGAGCGCGCGGCGCGCGTTGAAGGTCGCGAGCGCGGTTGCTTCGAAGCCTTGCGCAGACAGCGCGTCGACGAGCGTATGCGCATCGCGCAGCCCGAGGTTGAGCCCCTGGCCCGCGACGGGGTGCAGGGTTTGCGCGGCATTGCCGACGATCGCGACGCGGCCGCTGACGAGCGTCGGCGCGGCGTTCAGCCCGAGCGGGAACGATGCGCGCCCGGCGATCGCGACGAACTCGCCCATGCGTGCGCCGAATACGCTGCCGAGTTCGCGCAGGAACGCGTCGTCGGGCAGCGCCGCGCGGCGTGCCGCTTCGTCGGGCGTACAGCACCAGACGAGCGAGTAGTCGGCCTGGCGCGGCCCGCCGAGCGGCAGCAGCGCGAGCGGGCCTTCGTGCGTGAAGCGTTCCCATGCGACGTTCGGGCGCGGCGCCGATACCGTGACCGTGCCGACGAGTGCGGTCTGCCCGTAATCGCGGCGATGCTTGGCCGTATCGGCCTGCTGTTCATGGAACAGCCCGCCTTCGGCATTGATGACGATCCGCGCGCGCAGCGTGCGCTCGCCCTGCGGCCCGTCGAGCGTCAGCGTGACACCGTCGGCGTCCTGCTGCGGTGCACGTGCGGTGGTCGACGTGAGCCAGTCGACGCGCGTGCTGCGCACGGCGCCGGCGAGCGCCTGCACGATCGAGCCGTAGCGCACCACATAGCCGAGCGCGGCGAGGTCGTGCTCTTCGCGGTCGATCAGCGTGCGGCCGAAATGGCCGCGCTGCGACACGTGGATATGTTCGATCGGCGTCGCGTCGGCGGGCCACGCGAGCGTGTCGAGCAGCACGCGGCTGCCGTGCGACACGGCGATCGCGCGTGGGTCGTTCGCATTCGCGGCCGGTTCGCGCGCGTCGATCAGCGCGATCGATGCGTGCTGCGTCGCGCTGCGGCGTGCGAGCCAGCCGGCGAGCGCGAGCCCGACGGGGCCCGCGCCGACGATGGCGAGGTCGTAGTCCGGCGTGGCCGGGGAGGAAGCGGTCGTCATCTTGATTCGTGAAACGGTGGTAACGGTCGGCGGCCGGTCATGCGCCCGCGCGCATCAGCGCTTCGATCTCGTCGGCCGCGACGGGCACGCCGCGCGTGATCAACTCGCAGCCGTGCTCGCGCACGATCGCGTCGTCCTCGATGCGGATGCCGATGTTCCAGTATTCGGACGGCACGTCGTCGGCCGCGCGCACGTACAGGCCGGGTTCGACCGTCAGCGTCATGCCGGGCTTCAGCGTGCGCCACGGCAGCGCGCCATTGTCGTCGCGCTCGGCGAGCCGCTCGCGGTAGTCGCCGCAGTCGTGCACGTCCATCCCGAGCCAGTGGCCGGTGCGATGCATGTAGAAGCGCGAATAGGCGCGCTCGGCGATCACGTCGTCGACGGTCGAGAAGCGCGCTTTCGGGATGATGCCGGTGTCGAGCAGGCCCTGCGCGAGCACGCGTACCGCCGCATCGTGCGGCGCCTCGAACGGCACGCCCGCGCGCGTTGCATCGATCGCGGCCTGCTGCGCGGCGAGCACGATGTCGTACAGCGTGCGCTGCGCGGGCGAGAAGCGCCCGTTGGCCGGGAACGTGCGCGTGATGTCCGATGCGTAGCCGTCGAGTTCGCATGCGGCGTCGATCAGGATCAGGTCGCCGTCCTGCGCGGCCGCGTTGCCGGCCGGGTAGTGCAGCACGCACGCATTCGCGCCGGCCGCGACGATCGAACCGTACGCGGGCGATTGCGCGCCGTGCTTGCGGAACAGGTACAGCAGTTCGGCCTCGAGTTCGTATTCGCGGATGCCGGGGCGGCACACCTGCATCGCGCGGCGGTGCGCGAGCGCGGAGATGTGCGCGGCGCGCATCATGATCGCGAGTTCGTGTTCGTCCTTCACGAGCCGCATGTCGTCGAGCAGCGGCGTGAGGTCGAGCAGCGCGTCCGGCGCGGCGACGCCCGTGCGTGCCAACGCACGCACCGCATCGATCCAGCCGGCAAGCTGGCGCTCGAAGTCGGCCGATGCGCCGAACCGGTAGTGCACGGTGCCCGCGTCGGCGAGCAGGCGCGGCATCTCGGTATCGATCACGTCGACCGCGAATGCCGCGTCGAAACCGAACGCGTCGCGCGCGGCGTCGGGCCCGTAGTGAAAGCCTTCCCAGATCTCGCGGTCGACGTTCTTGCCGCGGCAGAACAGGATCGACTCCGGCGCGCCGTGCGGTGCGGCCGCGTTCAGCACGAGCACGGCATCCGGCTCGGTGAAGCCCGTCAGGTAATGGAAGTAGCTGTCGAACCGGTACGGGTAGGCCGTATCGCGGTTGCGCAGCAGTTCCGGCGCGGTGGGGACGATGGCGATGCCGCCGCCCGCGGCACGCAGTGCGGCAAGCACGCGTTCACGGCGCTGGCGGTAGACGTCGACGGCGATGGCGGTATCGAGGGGCGCATTCATCGTGCGATTGTAGCGCCGCGCGACGCGGTGCGTGAGAGTGGGGCCGGAAGCCGCGCCGGAAGGCCCGCGCGGCGGCTGTTGCAAACCATCCACAGGCCGGACGGCCGATTTTCTGTCACGCGACGCTGGCCGGTTATGATCGACGACAACGTATACTCTCGGCGGTTCCCCAAAAAAGGCAGATGATGAAATTAATCGGTTCGCTCGGCAGCCCGTACGTCCGCAAGGCGCGGATCGTGCTCGCTGAAAAGAAGATCGACTACAAGCTGGAGCTCGAGAACGTGTGGGCGCCGGAGACGGATATTCATGCATCGAATCCGCTCGGCAAGGTCCCGTGCCTCGTGATGGAGGATGGTGCCGCGGTGTTCGATTCCCGCGTGATCTGCGAATACGTCGACACGCTGTCGCCGGTCGGCAAACTGATTCCGCCGTCGGGCCGCGAGCGTGTCGAGGTCCGTTGCTGGGAAGCGCTGGGCGACGGCGTCCTCGACGCGGCGGTCGCGATTCGCATCGAGCACACGATGCGCGACGAGGCGCAGCGCAGCGCGAGCTGGATCGCGCGCCAGCAGCGCAAGATCGACGACGGTCTCGTCGCGATGTCGCAGGGTCTCGGCGGCAAGACGTGGTGCGTCGGTAATCATTACACGCTCGCCGACATCGCACTCGGTTGCGCGCTCGGCTATCTCGACTTCCGGATGCCCGAGCTCAACTGGCGCGATCGCCACCCGAACCTCGACAAGCATTTCGTGAAGCTCCAGCAGCGGCAATCGTTCGCCGATACGCTGCCGCAGAACTGAGCGGTTGCCGGCCGCGCGTTCGCGCATTCGGCAGACGAAAGAAAAGCGCCCCGCGGGGCGCTTTTCTTTTTGTCGCGCAGGCCGCCGCCGGAGCGGGGCGGCAGCGCGTCACTCGATCGACGCGTACACGGCTTCGCCGAGCGTGAACGAATCGCTGCGCGCGATCGGCCACCACTTGTCGTACAGCGTGAAGCCGCAGGTCTGGCCGTCGAGCAGCGCACCGGGCTTCAGGTACTTCAGCAACTGCGACATCAGCCGCACCTCGTGCGGCGCGACCCGCTGCACGATGTGATGCGCGCGCAGCTCGGACGGATGCCCGAGGCCGGCGGCCTGCACGAGTTCCTGCAGCGCATGCAGCGTATTGCGGTGGAAGTTGAACACGCGCTCGGCCTTGTCGGGCACGACGAGTGCGCGCTGGCGCACCGGGTCCTGCGTCGCGACGCCGGTCGGGCAGCGGTCGGTGTGGCAGTGCTGCGCCTGGATGCAGCCGACCGCGAACATGAAGCCGCGCGCCGAGTTCACCCAGTCCGCGCCGATCGCGAGCGTGCGCGCGATGTCGAACGCGGTGATGATCTTGCCGCTCGCGCCGATCTTCACGCGATCGCGCACGCCGATCCCGACGAGCGTGTTGTGCACGAGCAGCAGCCCTTCCTGCAGCGGCACGCCGACGTGGTCGGTGAATTCGAGCGGCGCCGCGCCCGTACCGCCTTCCGCGCCGTCGACGACGATGAAGTCGGGCACGATGCCGGTCTCGATCATCGCCTTCGCAATGCCGAAGAATTCCCACGGATGGCCGATGCACAGCTTGAAGCCGGTCGGCTTGCCGCCGGACAGCGTGCGCAGCCGCTCGACGAATTCGAGCAGCCCGCGCGGCGTCGAGAATTCCGAGTGCGTCGCGGGCGAGATGCAGTCCTTGCCCATCGGCACGCCGCGCGTTTCGGCGATTTCCGGCGTGATCTTCGCGGCCGGCAGTACGCCGCCGTGGCCGGGCTTCGCGCCCTGCGACAGCTTCACCTCGATCATCTTGACCTGCGGATCGGCAGCCTGCTTCGCGAACTTGTCGGGGTTGAACGTGCCGTCGTCGTTGCGGCAACCGAAGTAGCCGGACGCGATTTCCCAGATGATGTCGCCGCCGTTCTCGCGGTGGTACTTCGACAGCGAGCCTTCGCCGGTATCGTGCGCGAACCCGCCTTTCTTCGCGCCGAGGTTCAGCGAGCGGATCGCGTTCGCGGACAGCGAGCCGAAGCTCATCGCCGAGATGTTGAAGATCGAAATGTCGTACGGTTGCGCGCGATTCGCGCCGACGCGGATGCGGAAATCGTGGTTCGGCAGTTTCGTCGGCGCGAGCGAGTGGCTGATCCATTCGTGCGCGACGGCTTTCACGTTCAGCTCGGTGCCGTACGGCCGGTTGTCGGCGACGTTCTTCGCGCGCTGGTAGACGAGGCTGCGCTGCGCACGCGAGAACGGCTTCTCGTCGGTGTCGTCCTCGACGAAGTACTGACGGATTTCAGGTCGGATGAATTCGAACAGGAAGCGGAAGTGGCCCCAGAGCGGGTAATTGCGCAGGATCGCGTGACGGTCCTGTTTCAGGTCGTACACGCCGAGCGCGACGAGGGCGACGGGGATGATGATCCACAGCCAGGAAAGCATATGGGCCGACGCGAGCGCGGCCGCCGCGACGAGCAGCAGGACGGCACACCACATCGCCAGGTAGCGTCGGGAAAACATGGGGACTCCATCGTCATTATTCGGATGATGGCCGCTGCGCGAGACGCGCGGCGGCCGGCAGGCCGGCACGGGCGGCGTCGTGCCGGGCCGGCGGGCGTGGTGCCGGTGCCGTACCCGGCCGCTGCCGGCGCCCGCGATGGTCGAGAGTCTACTACGGGTCCCGTGAAGCCAGCGTTGCCGAGCGATCGCTCAGCAGTCGGCGCCGGCGTGGCGGATGAACGGGCCGTAGGCGGGCGCGTCGGGCTTCAGCTTGCCGCCGGCTTCGAAATCCGTGTCGCGGTTGAACGGTACCGGCGGCCACGCATCCCACTCGACCAGCCGCGCGCAGTAGTCCGCAAGCTGCCGCGCGAGGCGCGCGTCGCGTTGCTGCGCGCCGTCGCCGGCCAGATCGCCGCGAACGTCGTGGATCAGGTGCGGCTCAAGCACGTCGAAGCCGATATAGCGTAGCGCGTACATGATCGGCCATAGCAGCAGGCGGGTATCGCCCTCCCGGCCGTCGGGCGCGCATGCGGCAGCTGACGAGCCGGTCGTGACGCTCAGCAGCGCGCGGCGGCCGTGCAGCACGCCGCGGTCATGGCGCCGGCTGCTGCTGTACAGGCCCCCGTAGACGAACACGCGGTCCATCCAGCCTTTCAGGATCGCGGGCGCGCCGAACCACCAGAGCGGGAACTGCAGGATCAGCGCGTCGGCCTGCCGCAGCAGGCCGACGTGACGCTCGACCTCCGGTGCGAGCGTGCCGCGCTCCCAGTGATGGCGCTGTTCGCGTTGCGCATCGAAGCGCGACGCATCGAGCCGGTCCGCGTAGTGGCGCGGCGCCTCGCCCGGATCGAACGCGTCGGCGTACAGGTCCGCGATCGTCGCGATGTGGCCTGCCGCGCGGCAGGTCTTTGCCGCCGCGCCGGCGAGGGCGGCGTTGAACGAGCGCGGTTCGGGATGGGCGACGACGATCAGCACCTGCATGACGGGCTCCGTGAGTGTGAGACGATGATGGCGCGCAGCGGCGGGGCGGCGCAATCACGTACCCGGAGGTAACCATGGCATTTCCCGGCAACGTCTATGCGGCGGATTGCTCGGCGCGCGACGCGCTGGCCCTGATCGCCGGCAAATGGACGCTGCTGATCCTGCCGGCGCTGGCCGAGCGGCCGTTGCGCAACGGCGAGCTGCTGCGGCGCATCGGCGGGATTTCGCAGAAGGTGCTCACGCAAACGCTGCGCGAGCTGGTGCGCAACGGGCTGATCGAGCGTGTCGAGATCGACGCCCGGCGCGTGCATGTCGAATACCGGCTGACACCGGTGGCAGGATCGCTGGTGCAGACGCTGGTGGCGCTCGACCGGTGGGCGGAGCGGCATTTCCCCGCGCTCGACGCGGCACGCGAGCGCTACGATGCGGCGTTGCAAAGCATGCGCTGAACGAGGGGCGGCGGCGCTCGCGCGCCGCCGGTGTGTCAGCGTGCGTCGGCGAGTGCCGGCGCGTGGCCTTCCGCGGGCGTGGCCTGACCGGGCTGGCCGGTTGTCGCGAGTTCGATGATGCCGCCGCCGAGACAGATCTCGCCGTCGTACAGCACGGCCGACTGGCCGGGCGTGACGGCCCACTGCGCGTCGTCGAATGCGAGCGAGAAGCGGGCTTCGCCTTCCGGGCCGGCGGGCGCGGCGCCGAATGCGCATGCCGCATCGGCCTGCCGGTATCGCGTCTTCGCGCCGCATGCGAAGCCGTCGGCCGGCGGCTCGCCGGCGACCCAGCTGACGTTGCCGGCGACGAGCTGGCGCGACAGCAGCCACGGATGATCGTGGCCCTGCACGACGTACAGCGTGTTCGACGCGATGTCCTTCGCGGCGACGAACCATGGTTCGCCGCTGCCGCTCTTGCTGCCGCCGAGGCCGATGCCCTTGCGCTGGCCGAACGTGTAGAACGCGAGGCCGATGTGTTCGCCGACCACCTTGCCGTCGGGCGTCTTCATCGGGCCGGGCTTCGTCGGCAGGTAGCGGTTCAGGAAATCGCGGAACGGCCGTTCGCCGATGAAGCAGATGCCGGTCGAATCCTTCTTCTTCGCGTTCGGCAGCCCGATCTGCGCGGCGATCTCGCGCACCTTCGTCTTCGGGATCTCGCCGAGCGGGAACATCGTCTTCGACAGTTGCGCCTGGTTCAGCCGGTGCAGGAAGTACGACTGGTCTTTCGTATGATCGAACGCCTTCAGCAGTTCGAAACGCCCGTCGCGTTCGCGCACGCGCGCATAGTGGCCGGTCGCGATCATTTCCGCGTCGAGCGACATCGCGTGGTCGAGGAACGCCTTGAACTTGATCTCGGCGTTGCACAGCACGTCCGGGTTCGGCGTGCGGCCGGCCGAGTATTCGCGCAGGAACTCGGCGAACACGCGGTCCTTGTATTCCGCGGCGAAGTTGACGGCTTCCACGTCGATGCCGATCAGGTCGGCCACCGACACGACGTCGATCCAGTCCTGGCGCGTCGAGCAGTACTCTCCGTCGTCATCGTCTTCCCAGTTCTTCATGAACAGGCCGACCACGTCGTAGCCCTGTTCCTTCAGCAGCCATGCCGTCACCGACGAATCGACGCCGCCCGACATGCCCACCACCACACGGCGCTTGCTCATTTGTTGACCGCCTGACGTTCGAATGCCTCGGGGCGCGGCGCGACCGAATGCGTATGCACGAAATCGAGCGGAATGCGCCGCCCGGCGAGATAGTCGTCGACGCAGCGCATCACCGCGGGCGAGCGATGGCGCTCGCTGCACGCGCGCAGTTCGTCGGCCGTCATCCACAGCGTGCGGACGATGCCTTCGTCGAGCACATGGCCCGCGACCGGTTCGCCGGCCCTGCCGCAGAACGTGAAGCGCAGGTAGGTCGCGCCGGCGGTGCCGGGGCGGTCGTAGTGCGCGAGATAGACGCCGACGAGCGCGTCGGGCGTGAACGGGTGCGCGGTTTCCTCGAGCGTTTCGCGGATCACGGCGTCGGCCAGCGTTTCGCCGGCCTCGAGATGACCGGCCGGCTGGTTGATGCGCAGGCCCGTCGAGGTTTCTTCCTCGATCACGAGAAAGCGGCCGGCGTGCTCGACGAGCGCGGCGACCGTCACATGCGGGGTCCAGATTTCGGGTTTCATGGTTCGGCATTTTACCGGTTGCGCCCGAACGCTGCCGGCCCTCTCGTTAGACGAATCCGACCCCGTAAGCGCTGCATCCTGCCGATGTGCTGCGGCACGGGTCCGGTTCGCGCCGCGTTCATGCACGATCGATCGTGCGGAACACGGCGGCACGGCCGTCGTCCCGGGTGAAAAGCGGCGTCCATGCGGTTGTGCGGATTCGGCACACGCCGGCGGCGCGGCAGGCAGCGCTGACGCGCCGTCGTTCATGGCGCGACGAGGCGCGTGACGCACGCGGCGATCGTGTCGCGCACGCGCACGATTGCCGGATCGCGCTGCGTACTCGTGCGCCAGCCGATTTCGACCGGATAGCGCGGCAGGTCGACCGGGCACGCGAGCGCGCGCAGCGGCGTCGATTGCGCGATCGTGCGCGCTGCGTGCGCGGGAATCGTTGCGATCGCGTCGGAGCCGGCGAGCAGGTACGGCAGCGCGGCGAAATGCGTGGTCGATGCGGCGACGCGCCGCTTGTGGCCGAGCGCGGCCAGCGCCTCGTCGACGATCCCGATCACGCCGCCCGACGACACGAGCAGGTGGTCGCGCCGCAGGAAGTCGGCGAGCGTCAACGTGCGCGGCCGCTGAGCGCGGGCGCCCGGGTCGATCAGGCACGCATAGCCGCCCGTCGCGACCGCGCGCCGGCTGAGCCCGTTCGCCGAGAACCCGCCCGACGCGATCGCGAGATCGACACCGTGCCGCAGCAGCGCATCGCCGGCGATGCCGCTGTGGGTCTGCCGGAAGATCAGCCGGATGCCCGCGGCTTCGCGCGCGACCGCATCGATCAGCGCGCGGCCGAGCGCGATCTCGAAGTCGTCGGACAGCCCGACCGAGATCGTGCGGCCAACGCGCTCGCCGCTGTCGGCCGCGATCGCGAGGCTTTCGCGGCAGCGGTCGAGCGCGTCGGACAGGATCGGCTTCAGTTCGTCCGCGCGCGGCGTCGGCGCGAGCCCGCGGCCGGTGCGCACGAACAGCGGATCGGCGTAGATCACGCGCAGCCGCGCGAGTGCCGCGCTGACGGCCGACTGCGTGAGGCCGAGCCGCAGCGCCGCCCGGCTCGCGCCGCCTTCCTCGTACAGCGCCTCGAACACCTTCAGCAGGTTCAGGTCGAGGCCGGCGATATCATCCACATTCATGACAGATATCTTTCTATCGATTTGATCGATGACATCTTATCGATAAAGATGGCGGCATCCCATTCACCGGAGTCGCCACCATGTCCACGTCAGTCATCGCCGCCTTGCAGATCGGCGCGTCGCCCGCCGGTACGCGCGCTACGCTCGACACGATCCTCGGCTACGAAACCGCGATTCGCGACAGCGGCGCGTCGCTCGTCGTGCTGCCCGAGGCCGTGCTCGGCGGCTATCCGAAAGGCGAAATCTTCGGCACGCGGCTCGGCTACCGGCTGCCCGAAGGCCGCGACGCGTATGCGCGCTATGCTGCGCAGGCGATCGACGTGCCGGGGCCCGAGACCGACGAGCTGGCCGCGCTGTCGCAGCGTACGGGAGCGAGCCTCGTGGTCGGCGTGATCGAGCGCGGCGGCAGCACGCTGTACTGCACGGCGCTGTTCTTCGATCCGCGCGACGGGCTCGTCGCGAAGCACCGCAAGCTGATGCCGACCGGCACCGAGCGGCTGATCTGGGGGCAGGGCGACGGCTCGACGCTGCCCGTCGTCGAAACGGCAGCCGGCCGCGCGGGCGCCGCGATCTGCTGGGAGAACCACATGCCGCTGCTGCGCTGCGCGATGTACGCGAAAGGCGTGCAGATCTGGTGTGCGCCGACTGTCGACGAGCGCGACCTGTGGCAGAGCTCGATGCGCCACATCGCGCATGAAGGGCGTTGCTTCGTCGTGAGCGCGTGCCAGGTGCAGCCGTCGCCGCGTGCGCTCGGCATCGACGTGCCGGGCTGGGATCCCGAGCGGCCGCTGATCCGCGGCGGCAGCGTGATCGTCGGGCCGCTCGGCGACCTGCTGACGGAGCCGCTGATCGGCGAGGCCGGGCTCGTGACCGCGCACATCGATACCGACGAGCTGGTGCGGGCGCGCTACGATTTCGACGTCGTCGGCCACTACGCGCGGGCGGACGTGTTTTCGCTGCACGTCGACGAGCGGCCGAAGCGGCCGGTGGTGTTCGGCGGATAACGCGGGAAGGGCCGGGCGCCGAACGGCGGTCGGGCGACGAATGACGGCGGCGCGCGGCTTCGCGCCCGCCGCCGTAGAGCGTCAGCGCATCGGCGCTTCCGCGATCCGCATGTAGTCGGCGATCCGCCGTCCTTCCATGTCCGGAAACTGCTCGTGCACGGTGATGTCGCCCATTCGCGCGATGTCGAAGGTGCGGAAATCGCCGCGCAGCTCGCACCACGCGCCGATCGTCCAGCGCCCGCCCCAGTAGACGAGACCGAGCGGCCATACGCGGCGTTGCGAATGCGCGCCGAGCCGGTCGCGATAGTCGAAGCTCACGATGTGGCGCGTGTCGATGGCCTGGTGGATCGCGTCGACCTTTGCGCAGAACGTCTCGTCGATGTGGAACGACGGCGCGAACACCGGCAGGCGGTCGAGCGCCGTGCGCTTGTCGGCCGGCATCGCCGACGCGATCTTCGCGAGCGCCGAGCGCGCGCCACTCGCGAAGCGCGCGCCGCCCCAGGTCTCGAGCATGCGCGCGCCGGTGGCGAGCGCCGAGAGCTCCTCGGCCGTGAACGTGAGCGGCGGCAAGCTCGCGTTGCGGTTCAGCCGGTAACCGATGCCGGCCTCGCCTTCGATCGGCACCCCTGACAGTTGCAGGTCGCGCACGTCGCGATAGACCGTGCGCGGTGACACCGACAGCCAGTCGGCCAGCTGCTGCGCGGTCGTGAGACGACGCCCGCGCAGCAGCTCGGCGATCTGGAACAGGCGGTCGGCACGGCGGGTCATGACAGCACCTCGATTCCTTCCGTTACGGGGACTTCGCGATGATAGCGCCGCGCCCGCCCGCTGACCGGTGCGCTCAGTGGCATTTCGGCGCGTGCAGACCGACGCGGTTGCCTTCGGTGTCGATCAGGTAGCCGACGTAGCCGTAGTTGTTCGGCAGCTCGACGACCGTGCCCTGCACGACGCCGCCCGCGCGCTTCGCACGTTCGAGCGCCGCGACGACCGATTCGCCTGCGTTCAGGTAGACGAGCACGCCGTTCGCGCTCGGCTTCATCTGCTGCGGATCGAACACGATGCTGCCGCCCGTGCTCGACGCCTCGCGATCGAACGTGGCCATCGGCACGCCGCCGAAGATTTCGCGCCGCAACGTGGTCTGCAGCACGGTTTCGTAAAAGCGGATCGCCCGTTCGAAATCGAGGGACGGAATGTCGAACCAGGCGATTGCGCGTTCCAGGGTTGCGGTGGCAGTTGCGGTTGTCATGACGAGCTCCTTGTTGCGTTGTTATTCGGGTTCGGTGCGGAAACCAGCCTGCATTGCGCCGGGATTGCAGTGTGAGCGCGGGCTGCTGACACCGTATTGTCAGTAGAGTTGTCATCCTTGACATGCAACCATTTGGTTGCATAATAAAGCCATTGACCCGGGAGTGGCATGGATCTCGTTTTCAGGGCGCTGGCCGATGCCACGCGCCGTCAGTTGCTGGACCTGCTGCACGCAAAGAGCGGCCAGACGCTGTCCGAGCTGTGCGACGGGCTCGCGATGAGCCGGCAGGCCGTGAGCAAGCATCTCGCGCTGCTCGAGGCCGCGAATCTCGTCGCGACGACGTGGCGCGGCAGGGAGAAGCTGCATTACCTGAATCCGGTGCCGATCCACGACATCGCGGAACGCTGGATCGGCAAGTTCGAGCGTCAGCGCCTCCAGGCGCTGGCGGATCTCAAGCGCGGGCTCGAAGCGGCCGGCGAAACAGGAGACGACGATGGGTAATCCCGCCTTTGTGTACGTGACCTTCATCGCAGCGACGCCCGAGCGCGTGTTCGATGCGTTGACCAACGCCGAGCTGACGAAAGACTACTGGGTGCGGCATCGCAATGCGTCACCCGACTGGCGGCCGGGCTCGCGCTGGGAACATCAGGACTACGACGATCCGTCGCGGGTCGACATCGTCGGCGAAGTGGTGGAGAACGATCCGCCGCACCGGCTGGTGGTCACGTGGCGCACGCCGTCGGGGGAGGGCGAGGAATCGCGCGTGACCTACCTCGTCGAGCCGCATGAAGGCGTCGTGAAGCTGACCGTCACGCACGACGGGCTCGTGGCCGGTTCGGAGATGGATCGCGGCATTCGCGGCGGCTGGCCGGTCGTGCTGTCGAGCCTGAAGACGCTGCTCGAGACGGGGCACGCGCTGCCGTTCACGA
Source organism: Burkholderia cepacia complex sp. TUM26381 (assembly GCF_057439935.1). NCBI lineage: Bacteria > Pseudomonadati > Pseudomonadota > Betaproteobacteria > Burkholderiales > Burkholderiaceae > Burkholderia > Burkholderia cepacia complex sp. TUM26381. The sequence continues at coordinate 686,430 of NZ_CM172006.1, forward strand.
TGGGGCGCTGGTCGAAATCGAAGCACTGACCGGCTGCGAAATGGCACAGGGGCCGCGATAGCGGCCCCTGAGACGTCGTCGCTTGTGGAAGCGGACGAATGCTTATGCGTCGCCTTCCGGCGCGGCCGGGCGTGCCTTCACGCTGCCGGCGATCAGGTCGAAGCGGAACAGCCGGCATTCGAGCGCGCCGTTGAACAGCGGCGTCTTGGCCGATTCGCGCAGGCGCAGCAGGCCCGGCAGCGAACGGTCGGACGTCAGCAGGAACGCCTGCCAGCCCGTGAAGCGCTGCTTCAGCGCATCGCCGAGCACGTTGAAGAACTCGCTGTCCGGCGCGTCGGTGTGCGTGCGGCGGAACGCGTCGTCGTTGCCGCGGTTGCGGCCGGTTTCGCGCACTTCGCCGCGCGCGCTGCGGCCGCGCACTTCGATCCGCTCCCCGTACGGCGGGTTCGCGAGGATGATGCCCGGCGCGTCGCACGGCGGCGTCATCCCGCGTGCGTCGACCTGCTTGAGCCACACCGACGGCACGCCCGCGCGCTCGAGGTTCGCGCGGGCCTTCTCGAGCATGTCGCCGGAAATGTCGCTGCCGTACACGCCGAGCGCGTCGTTGCGCTTGGCGCGCGCCGCGCGCTTCGCGTCCAGCGCCGGGACCTTCAGCCCCTGCCACGCGGTGATGTCGTACTGCTTGAGCTTTTCGAAGCCGAACCGGCGTTCGCAGCCGGGCGCCACGCCGAGTGCGATCTGCGCGGCTTCCGCGAGGAACGTGCCGCTGCCGCACATCGGGTCGTACAGCGCGGTGCCGGGCGTCCAGCCCGTCAGGCGCAGGATGCCGGCCGCGAGGTTCTCGCGCAGCGGCGCCGCGCCCTTGTCGAGACGCCAGCCGCGCTTGAACAGCGGTTCGCCCGACGTATCGAGGTACAGCGTGCACTCGTTGGCGGTCAGGAACGCGAACACGCGCACATCCGGCGCACCGGTGTCGATGCTCGGGCGCGCGCCGGTCTTGTCGCGCATCCGGTCGCAGATCGCGTCCTTCACGCGCAACGTCGCGAATTCGAGGCTCTTCAGCGGCGACTTGATCGCGGTGATGTCGACGCGCAGCGTCTGCGTGGCCGCGAACCAGCGCTCCCACGGCTGCTCGAGCGCGAGCGCGTAGACGTCCTGCTCGTTGCGGTACGCGCGGTGCGCGATCTTCAGCAGGATCCGGCTCGCGATCCGCGAATGGAGGTTCGCGGCCATGCCGGCGGCCCAGCCGCCGCTGAAATGGACGCCGCCCGGCACCTGCGCGCCCGCGGTGAACGGCGCGCCGTTCAGGTGGCGGCCGGCGATTTCGGCCAGCTCGGCGGCAAGCGCCGCTTCGAGGCCGCGCGGGCAGGGGGCGAAGAATTCGAACAGGGTGGGCGAGGACATAAGGCGGGTGAGGACGTGCAAAAGTCCACCATTGTACGCGGCGCGGGCGGCCGGGGCCGGCGTTTCGGTGTGGCAGCGCCCGCAGGGCGGCTGCTTTCGCGTGCCGGGAGGCAGGCGCGGCGACACCCGGCCGGGCGCCGCCGCACCGCCGCGGGCTCAGTGCGAGCCCGTCTGACCGGCGCGTTCGGCCTGGCCGCCGGCCGGCCAGAACAGCGCGAGCGGATTCGACAGCACCGTGCGGACGATCGCGGCGACGAGCGCGCGCACCTTGGTGCGGCGCAGGCTGCGCGAGCGCACGGCCATCGTGAACGCGAGCGCGAAGCTCACCAGCACGTTGAGGATCGCCATGCTGAGCACGCCGGCGCCGGCCCACCACAGTTCGGGCGTCGTGAGCGCATCCTTGCCCAGCACGCCGAGCGCGATCCCGATCGAGCCGGCCGACAGCGTCACGTGGCGCACCTCGAACGGGAACATGAATACGGTGACGATCGCCGGCACGAGGCCGAGCATCAGGCCGAGGCCGACGTTCGCGACCACGCCGGCGACGTTCGAGCGGCAGAAGTGCGCGAGCTTCGCGGCGCCGGCCGCGCCGAGCGTGAGGCGCAGCCGGCGGTTGTACGCGAGCGCGTCGCCGACCCGGTGCAGCACGAACCAGTTGTCGGCCCAGCCCGCGAGCAGGCTCGACGCCCACAGCAGCACGCCCGTCAGCGCAGCGTAGAGCGGCGTCGGCCCGAGCAGCGAGAACGAGTGGAGTGTCGCGTGCGCCTTGTCGGGCGAGATCAGATTCGCGTGCAGCACGTTGCCCGCGAACAGCTGCACGAGCAGGCACACGGGCAGCACGACGAGCACGTTGCCGGAAATCGCGGCAGCCTGGGTGCGGATCAGCGCGATCACCGACGACACGAACGCCTTCACGCCTTCCTCGTGGCCGGTGTCGTCGAGCTCGCGCGCAAGCGTCGGCGCGGTCATCGCGGGCTGCTTGGTCGCGAGCGTGAAGTGCAGGAAGTGCATCAGCATGAAGCTGGCCGCGTAGTTGACGCCGGCGAGCAGCCCTTCGAGCATCGACTGCAGGTGCGCGCCCGTGATCGCGAACTTCACGCACACGGTCGCGACGGTGACGAGGCCGCCGCCCGCGGCCATCCGCAGCATCTTCAGGTACTCGGCGCGGCCGCGCGAGATGTAGTGCTCGCCGGTGTCCGCGTTGGTCTCGACGAGCTTGCGCGCGAACAGCGAGAAGTTGCTGCGCACGAGGTGCGTGACGCTCTGGCTGTTCTGGTTCGCGTCGACGAGTTCGGCCGTCAGGTGCGCCATCCCGCGCAGGTCGTCGCGCGCCATCCACGCGTTCAGCAGTGTTTCCGCACGCAGGATGCGCATGCGCATCCGCTCGACCTGGAACACGATGTCGACCGACACGCCGTTGCGGTACAGGTGCGAAAACACGTCGTCGACGGCGATCCGGCATTCGTCGAGCAGCACGCGCAGATAGTTCACCTCGTGCAGCAGCTTGCTCGGGTCGCCGCCGTCCTCGACGGCCGCGTGCGCGGTCTCGACCGCGAGCATCGCGCGCGTGAGCCGGTAGAACGGCTGCGATTCGAGCGGCTTGCGCGCGTCGTCGTCGGACAGCCGGCTGCGTACCGTCTGCGACAGGCCGGTCGAGCTGATCTGGCAGGTCAGGTTATGCAGTGCGGCCAGCAGGTCGCGCGAGAACGAGCCGGGTTCGTGGCGCTCTTCCTCGGTGACGTCGAACGAAATCAGCTCGGCGAGGCGCGCGAGCAGGTCGTCGGGCAGCGCGTCGATCCACTTCGCGTCTTCCGGCGCCGGGAACATCAGCGTGAACAGCGCCGACAGCTCGCGGCGGTTCGGCGCGGGCGGGATCAGCGACGAGTCGATCCGCTCGAACAGCGCGCCGAAGAAGCCCGAGTGCACGGGCATGCCGGCGTCGCACAGCAGCGAGATGCCGTCGCACTCGCGCAGGATGCCGCGCAGGATGCGCGCGGCATGCGCTTTCCAGGCGGGGTTGCGGTCGAGCACGTGGAACAGGTAGCGCAGCCGCGCATGAGCCGGATACGCGCGCGTGTCGACGTCGCGATCGGCCGGGGTGTCCTGCGCGGCCTGCATCGTGCCGTTGCGGTGCAGCCAGTGCGCGAGCTCGATCAGCCATTCGCTGCGCTCGGCATACGACGCATCGGCGTCGGCATGCGCGAGCAGCGCATCGAGCTGGTGACCGGCATTGCGCGACGCGCGCCACTTCTTGATCAGGGTCGTCAGGGAACGAAACATAAACGGAATAGCGAAAGCCCTGGACGGGCGGGTTCGGGAAGCCTGCCGGGGAAACGGCACGGCGCCGGGGAGAACGGATGAGACGAGGCGGTTGCCGGACGATGCGCGGCGACCCGCGATGCGGCTGCCCCGCTGCGGTGCACGCGGTGTGCGTGCGGGCGCAGGGCGTCACGGCGGTCGGACCGAACGCGGCCCGGCGTCGCCGGCCGGCGCGTACGACGAACGGCGCGAGCCGGAAAGTGCGTAGGATCGTCAATCGGGCCGGAAAACGCAAGCCGACCGTGTGGCGTGGCGCCGGTTCCGGCCGACTTTGACAAACAATGCAAAGTCGCCGTTCGGCCGATGAAGATGAGGCGCGGTGCAGGTCGTGGCGGCGCGATGCCGCCTGTCACGGCCGGCGATCGCTCTCGGATACGCCACGCAGGCGAGCGCCGCTTCGAGCGCTCGCCTGCGCGCTGCCCGCTTACGCGCCGGACTTGCCCGTCGCGCCGGCGTCGCCGCCGGACGCCGGGTTGGCCGGGCACGGCACGACCGGCGCGGGCGTGGCCGCCGTCTTGCTGCCGGCCGCGGGCGCCGCGCCGCGGCGGGCGGCCATCGCGCGCACGCCGGCCGCAGCCTGCGTCGCAATCACGTCGAGCGCGCGCCGGTGGCCGGCGACGAGCGCGTCGTAGCCGTCGGCGACCGGTTCCGCGACGCTCGTGCGGCAGGTCATCACGGCCTGCGTGGCAAGCGAGCGCACGCTCCACACCGCGTCGACCGCCGCGCGTTTGCCGGGCCACGACTCGAAGCGCTGCACGTTCACGCTGACGCGGTACACGGGCACGCCGGGCGGGTACGCGGAATTCGCGACGTCGATCGTGCCGAGCTGCGCGGCGAGGTCGTCCGACAGCGCGCGGCGGATCTCGTCGGCGGGCGGCGACGCCCAGCGTTCCTGCTCGAGCACGTCGACCTGCGCGGCGTTCTTCTGCACGACCAGCTGGTTTTTCGCGACCTGTTCGGGCACGCCGACCGATGGCACCTCGATCAGGAACGCCGGGTTGGCCGGCGCGGTGCGCACCGGCGCTGCGGCGTCGGCCGGGCTGAGCGTGTAGAACCGCGCGGGCGGCGAGCTGCACGCGGCGAGCGCGAGTGCGGCGAAGGCCGCCGCCGCGCCGCTCGCAAAACCGTTCACGCGTGTCGTCATTGTTTATCTCCTGGCTTGCCCTTGAGCAGCGATTCGGGGTGGCGCTCGAGGTAGTCGGCGAGCGCGTTCAGCGATTGCAGCGTGCGCGTGAGCTCCTTCAGCGCGCCGCGCACGTCGGACTGCAGCGGCGAATCCTGCTGCAGCGTCGCTTCGGCGGTCGAGAAGGTCTGCTTCGCGGCCGACAGCGTGTCGCGCGCTTCCGGCGCGACCTGCGTGTCGAGCTGCTTGAACAGCTTGTCGGCGTTCGCGAGCGCGCTGTTCAGGTTCGCGCCGATCTGGTCGAACGGCACCTTGTCGAGCTTCTTCGCGATGTCGGCGACCTGCAGCTGCAGTTCGTCGAGCGAATTCGGCACGGTCGGCAGTTCGAGCGGCTGGCGCGTCGTGTCGATCTTCACGGTCGGCGCCTTCGGGAAGAAGTCGAGCGCGACGTACAGCTGGCTCGTCAGCAGGTTGCCGGTGCGCAGCTGGCCGCGCAGCCCGTGCCGGACGAGCCGCTCGACGATCTCGCGGCGGGCCGGTTCGCCCTTGCTCTCGATCGTTTCGCGGAAGCGGCGGCCGAGGCGTTCCGGATACACGTTCATCGTCACCGGCATCAGGAAGTTCTTCGTCTTCGGATCGAAGTCGATGCCGATGTTCGTCACTTCACCGAGCACGATGCCGCGGAAGTCGACCGGCGCGCCGACGGCGAGCCCGCGCAGCGACTGGTTGAAGTTCATCACGACCTGCAGCGGCTGGCCGTCCGGGTCGCGCATCGCGTCGGCCTCGTCGGAGCCGAGGCGGAACGTCGTGTTGTTCGCTGCCGTCGCACCGCTGCCCTGGTTCGGCGGCGTCTGGAACGCGATGCCGCCGAGGATCACCGTCGCGAGCGACTGCGTGTTCAGCTTCAGGCCGCTCGAATCGAGCCGCAGGTCGACGCCGCTCGCCTGCCACCAGCGCGAGTTGATGCCGACATACTGGTCGTACGGCGCATTGACGAACACGTTGAACGTGACGCCCGTGCCGTCCTTGTCGAGCGAGAAGCCGACCACCTGGCCGACCTGCACGCGGCGGTAGTAGACCGGCGAGCCGATGTCGACCGAGCCGAGCGAATCGCCGCGCAGCACGTATTGCGTGCCTTTCTGGTCGCCCGTGACGGCGGGCGGTGTTTCGAGGCCCGTGAAGTCGGTCAGCGTGTCCTGTCCGCGGCCGGCGTCGACGCCGATGTACGCGCCGGACAGCAGCGTGCCGAGCCCCGACACGCCGGTCGCGCCGACGCGCGGCCGCACGATCCAGAAGCGCGAGCCGTTGACCGCGAAGTCCTCGGCTTCCTTTTTCAGCTGCACCTGGACGAGCACGCGCGACAGGTCTTTCGACAGCTTGATCGTCTTGACCATGCCGATCTCGACGTCCTTGTACTTGACCTGGGTCTTGCCGGGCTCGAGCCCTTCGGCGCTGTGGAAGCTGATCGTGATTTCCGGGCCGCGCTCGCGCACGGACTTGATCACGAGGCCGATGCCGATCAGCGCGGCGATCAGCGGCACGAGCCAGACGAGCGACGGCAGCCAGCCGCTTTTCGTCGAGATCGTCGGATCGGGCGGCCGGGGCGCGTCGTGCTGCGGGCCTTGTGGACTATTCATGGTGATTCCCTGAGGTTTCGACTGGATCCCAGATCAGGCGGGGATCGAACTGCATCGACGCGAGCATCGTCAGGATCACGACCGAACCGAACGCGAGCGCGCCGGGGCCGGCCGTGATGATGGCGAGCGAACGGAAATGGACGAGCGCGACGGTCAGCGTCACGACGAAGATGTCGAGCATCGACCAGCGGCCGATGCGCTCGACGATCCGGAACAGGCGCGTGCGCTGCAGCGGCCGCCATGCGGCGCGGCGCTGCGCGCTGATCACGAGGATCGACAGCACGCCGAGCTTGAGCATCGGCACGAGGATGCTCGCGACGAACACGACGACGGCGAGCGGCCAGTCGCCGGAGGTCCAGAACAGCACGACGCCGCTCATGATCGTGTCTTCCTGCGAGCCGACGATCGACGACGTGCGCATGATCGGCAGCAGGTTCGCCGGAATGTACAGGATCACGGCCGCGATCAGCAGCGCCCACGTGCGCATCAGGCTGTTCGGCGTCCTGAAATGGAGCGTGGCGCCGCAGCGGGCGCAGTGCGCGTGAGGATGATCGAGCGTCTGCACGAGCCCGCACGTGTGGCAGCTGACATAGCCCTCGCGGGCGGCGGTCGGGATCGTCATCGGCGGGCGGCTTCCGGCAGCGGCGCGGCCGGGTCGGGCTGCCCGGGCGAGCGTCCGGCGCGCAGGTCGTCGGCGATGTCCCACAGCGTACGGGGATCGAACATCAGCACGACGGCGATCATCAGCGTGAGCGCGCCGAATGCGAACAGCGCGGCATCGGGAACGACTCTTGCGAGACTCACCATCTTCACGATCGTGACGAGGATCCCGAGCATGAACACTTCGATCATGCTCCACGGCCGCGCGAGCTCGATCGCGCGCAGCACGAAGTTGAACCCGGGCGGCACGACGCCGCGCCGCATCGGCAGCAGCAGGTACAGCAGCGCGGCCATCTCGACGAGCGGAAACAGCACGGTCGAGCAGAACACCATCACGCCGACGACGGCCATGTCCTGGTGCCACAGCGCGTCGATCGCGCCGATCAGCGTCGTCTGCACGCGGTTGCCGTTCACGTCCATTTCGAGGATCGGGAACGCCTGCGCGATCGTGAACGTGATCAATGCCGCGAGCGCGAGCGCGCAAATCCGCTCGATCTGCGCGGCGCTGTTGCGATACAGGAGCGCGCCGCAGCGCGGACAGCGCGCGACTTCGCGGCCGCTCAGGCGCGGTTTGTGCAACAGTGCGTCGCACTCGTGGCAGGCAATCAGGTCGTTTCGTTGCATGGAAAAGGCAGTTGTGCGACGGCTGGGGGAACGCGTCGACGGGGCCGGAACCCGCGCCAATCTTACCAAAAGGCCTTTTTCGGTGTGTCAAGGATCGCGTGCTTGGTGACCGAGCGGTAACATGACAGGAAACCGTCAGCCGGCTGGCGTGCCTGTCCTCAGAGTCCGCGCGTGTCAAAAGGTTGCGGTAGCATGGCGCCCTTGACAAGCGTCGGATGCATGGCCGGCGCAGCTGTTCGCTGAACTGAGGAATCCAAGATGGTATCGAAATCGCCGCCGGCCGCGCCGGTACGTTATGCGCATACCGCGATCGCGCTGCACTGGCTGATCGCGCTGCTGATCGTCTGCGGCTTCGCGCTCGGCTGGGTGATGACCGACATCCCCGGCTTCACGCCGACGAAGCTGAAGTACTTCTCGTGGCACAAGTGGATCGGCGTGACGGTGTTCGCGCTGGCCGTCATCCGCGTGCTGTGGCGGGCGACGCACGTGCCGCCGCCGCTGCCGGACAATACGCCGGCGTGGCAGCGCGCGGTATCGCACGGCGTGCACATGCTGCTGTACGTGCTGATGATCGTGATCCCCGTGACGGGCTACCTGTACAGCTCGGCATCGAACATTCCGGTCGTCTACCTCGGCATCGTGCCGCTGCCGCGGCTGATCGACCCAGATCCGGTGCTCAAGGAAACCTTCAAGACGCTCCACGTGTCTTTGAATTACATTCTGCTTGCGCTCGTCGCGATGCACGTGCTCGCGGCGCTCAAGCACCAGTTGTTGGACCGCGACGGCCTGCTGTCGCGGATGCTTCCCTCTGCCAAATGAAGGATCTCATGAAAGTGTCTTTCTCCCGCTCCATGCTGACCGCGTTCGCCGCGGCGGCACTTGTCGCGTCGGGCGCGGCGCACGCCGATGTCGATCTCGCGAAGAGCAAGGTGTCTGCCGTGTCGAAGCAGATGAACGTGCCGACCGAAGGCGCGTTCAAGAAGTTTTCCGCGCAAGTGAAGTTCGACCCGGCGAAGGCCGCGCAGGGCACCGCGCAAATGACCATCGACATCGCGAGCTTCGACCTCGGCGACAAGATGTACAACGACCAGGTCGCAGGCAAGGACTGGTTCGACGCGAAGGCGTATCCGCAGGCGACGTTCGTGTCGTCCGCGATCGCGCCGGCCGGCGGCAACAAGTACAACGTGACCGGCAAGCTGACGATCAAGGGCAAGTCCGAGACCGTTACGGTGCCCGTCACGGTTGCGCAAAGCGGCGCGACGCAGACGTTTGACGGCGTGCTGCCGATCAAGCGTTCGGCCTTCAACGTCGGTACCGGCGAGTGGAAGGACACGTCGATCGTCGCCGACGAAGTGCAGATCAAGTTCCATCTCGTCGCCACCAAGTAAGCGGCGGGCTGTCGCCTCACCAGAATGCCGCGCGAGGGCGCGGCGCCGTTCCAAGGAGAAAGAGTTTGAAAAAGCAACTGATCATCGCCGCGGGCGCGCTGGCAGCATCGCTGTCGTTCTCGGCCTTCGCCGAAAGCGTCACGTACCAGTTCGACCCGAGCCACACGTACCCGAGCTTCGAAGCGGACCACATGGGCGGCCTGTCGGTCTGGCGCGGCAAGTTCGACAAGTCGAGCGGCACCGTGACGCTCGACCGTGCGGCGAAGACGGGTACGGTCGACGTGACGACCGACATCGCGTCGATCCACACCGGCAGCGCGAAGCTCGACGAGCACCTGCAGACGGCCGAGTTCTTCGACGCGGCGAAGTTCCCGCAGGCGAACTACAAGGGCGCGATCAAGTTCGACGGCGACAAGCCGGTGTCGGTGGTCGGCAACCTGACGCTGCATGGCGTCACGAAGCCGGTGACGCTGAAGATCGACGGCTTCAAGTGCATGCCGCATCCGATGCTCAAGCGTGAAGTGTGCGGCGTCGACGCCGTCGGCGAATTCGACCGCAGCGACTTCGGCCTCGACTACGGCAAGCAGTACGGCTTCAAGATGAAGACGAAGCTGCTGATCACGGCCGAAGCGCTCAAGCAGCAGTAAGGCCGCCGGCCTGCCGCGAGCAAACCGCCGCGCTCCCGTTTCCGGGAGCGCGGCGGTTTTTTTTGCGCGCCTATAATCGCCCGAGCGTCGCGTGCGGCGCCGGGCAGGCCGACGGCGCGAGCACGGCCGCTTCGAACAGAACGTACAACGACAAGGAGATCGCCGATGCATGCCGTCACGCAGTCCCGTTCCATTGCCTCGTCGCCGCGCGTGTGGCGCGCGGTGGTCGCCGCGTCGATCGGCAACGCGCTCGAGTGGTTCGATCTCGTCGTCTACGGCTTCTTCGCGGTGACGATCGCGAAGCTGTTCTTCCCGGCCGGCAACGACACCGTGTCGCTGCTGCTCACGCTCGGCACGTTCGGCGTGTCGTTCTTCATGCGGCCGCTCGGCGCGATCGTGCTCGGCGCGTATGCCGACCGTGAGGGCCGCAAGGCGGCGCTCACGTTGTCGATCCTGCTGATGATGGCCGGCACGCTGATCATCGCGGTGCTGCCGACCTACGAGACGATCGGCGTCGCCGCGCCGGTGATCCTCGTCGCCGCGCGGCTGATGCAGGGCTTCTCGGCCGGCGGCGAGTTCGGCAGCGCGACGGCGTTTCTCGCAGAACACGTGCCGGGCCGGCGCGGCTTCTTCGCGAGCTGGCAGGTTGCGAGCCAGGGGCTCACGACGCTGCTCGCGGCGGGCTTCGGCACCGTACTGAACGCGCAGCTCTCGGCCGCGCAGATGGCATCGTGGGGCTGGCGCGTGCCGTTCTTCTTCGGGCTGCTGCTCGGGCCCGTCGCGTACTACATCCGCACGAAGGTCGACGAGACGCCCGAATTCCTCGCGGCCGAAGGCACCGCGAACCCGCTGCGCGATACGTTCGCGTCGCACAAGGCGCGCCTGGTTGCCGCGATGGGCGTGGTCGTGCTCGGCACCGTCGCCACCTATCTCGTGCTGTTCATGCCGACCTACGGCGTGAAGCAGCTCGGCCTCGCGCCGTCGGCCGCGTTCGCGGCGATCCTCGTCGTCGGCGTGATCCAGATGGCGTTCGCACCGCTCGTCGGCCACTGGTCGGATCAATACGGCCGCGTGCGCGTGATGATCGCGCCGGCCATCGGCATCCTCGTGCTGATCTATCCGGCGTTCGCGTATCTCGTCGCGCATCCGGGTTTCGGCACGCTGATCGCGCTGCAGGTGCTGCTCGCGTTCCTGATGACCGGCTATTTCGCGGCGCTGCCGGGGCTGTTGTCAGAAGTGTTTCCGGTGCAGACGCGTACGACCGGGATGTCGCTTGCGTATAACGTCGCGGTGACGATTTTCGGCGGGTTCGGGCCGTTCATCATCGCGTGGCTGATCCGCGCGACCGGGATGAAGACCGCGCCGAGCTTCTACCTGATGTTCGCGGCCGTGCTGAGCCTCGCGGCACTGATCGTGCTGCGCAAGCGCTTCGGTTTTCGATAGAACGGCGGCGCGTCAGTTGTCGGCGCGCTCGCAGACCGGCTGCGCCGGCATTAGTTGCGCCGGCGCGTCGATGGTCCGCACCGGGCGCCCCGCGAGTGCGGCGAGTGCCTGTTGAAGCTGCCAGTCGGCGGCCGTGCCGAATGCGCGCTGCGGTAGCGCCGCGCTGTTCGCCGTATCGACCTTTGCGCGCACGCGTTTGTCGCGCAGCTGCTGCCGGGCCTTGCGCACCTGCACGAATGGATCGGGCGCCTGCCGGTCCGCATACGGCGCGCGCGCGAGATCGACTTCCCGATACCACATCAGTACACCGTCGACGTCCGAGTCGCGGCGTGGCGGCACGAGCCAGTCCGGCACGACGCCGTAGCCGTCCATCGGGCAGCCGTTCGGCCGCAGGTTGCGTGCGTACGTGAAATTCAGGCGCGTGCCGTCGATCAGGTCGACGCCCGTCTGCGCGAGCCCCTTCCCGTAGGTCGGCATGCCGAGCAGTTTCGCGCGGCCGAGATCCTTCAGCGCGGCGGCGGTCGCTTCGGCGGCCGACGCGCTCTGTCCGTCGACGAGCACGACGAGCGGCACGGTGCGCCACCAGTCGTCGGCCTGCAGCGGTGCGAGCGGATCCTGCCCGTGCATGACGGGCAGTGCGTAGTCGGGCCAGTTGGTCGTGTAGCGGCGGCGGTGCGTGTCGCCGCGCTCGACCGTCACCATCGCGGTACGGTCGCGTCCCGCGAACAGTGCGGTGATGCCGATCGCCGCATTCAGCGCGCCGCCGCCGTTGATGCGCAGGTCGAGAATCATCCCTTTCACTGGCGGGCCCGCGCGGCGCGCGGCCTGTACGGCGTCGATATAGTCGCCGACCGCCGGCTCGGGGAAGCTCGACAGCCGCGTGTACAGGATGTCGCCGTCGAGCCGCTTCGCGATCGCCGGATGCGGCTTGACGATCGCGCGCACGGGCGCGAAGGTCAGCACCGCATGCGTCGGGCCGCGCTGCACCGTGAGCTTCAGCGGCACGCCCGCAGCGCCCTTTGCCAGTTTCACGAGTTCGCCGCTGTCGATGCCGACGACGCTCCTGTCGTTCATCGCGACGACGAGATCGTCGGGCCGTACGCCGGCTTTCTCGGCGGGGGCGTCGGGAATCACGTCGATGATGTGCAGTCCGTCGGGGCGCGTCTCGAACACGATCCCGATGCCCGGCGTGCCGTCGCGCGCACGCTGCTCGTCGTCGCGCCGTTCCTGCTCTTCCTTCGCGTTGAAGAAGCGCGCGTACGGCAGCGTCTTGATCCCGTCATGGGTGGCGGCGTCGAGCAGCGCGCCGATGTCGATGTCGGTCAGGTGCTGCTGCTTCAGCACTTCGACGGCCGCCTTCAGTTCGCAGAGCTGCGGTTCCCAGTCGGGCGGGCAGGGCGATGGCGGCTGGGCGACGGCGGGTGAGGCGGTGGCGGGTGAAGCGACGGCGGGTGAAGCGGCGGCGGTCGGCGCGGATGCCGGTTGCGCACCGGCGCGAGGCGCACACGGCAGCAGCACGGCCGCGACGGTTGCGCAGGCGGCAAGGCGACGAACGACACGCATGGAAGGCATCATCGGGACGGCACGTTCGGACGGGGGGCGACCTGCCTGCCGGCGCGCGGCCGGCAGGCAAACGGGGCAGGGCGGTGACGATTGTAGCCGACGCCTGCGACGGTGCAGGTCGGTTCCGCCGCGCGCCGCATCGCGGCGGCCTGCGCATAAAAAAAGCCGGCCCGATGGGCCGGCTTTTCTGCGATGCCGAAACGGCGGGGCGCTTAAACCTGCGCGCCTGCGTTCGGATCGTCCGGATCGTGCGCGGTCTTCTTGTCCTTGATCAGGTCTTCGCGCTTGATGCCGAGCCACATCGCGAGCGAGCCCGCGACGAACACCGACGAGTAGATGCCGAACATGATGCCGACCGTCAGCGCGAGCGCGAAGTAGTGCAGCGTCGGGCCGCCGAAGAAGAACATCGACAGCACCATCATTTCCGTCGACGTGTGCGTGATGATCGTACGCGACATCGTGGTCGTGATCGCGTGGTTGATCACTTCCTGCACGCTCATCTTGCGTTCGCGGCGGAACGTTTCGCGGATCCGGTCGAAGATGACGACCGACTCGTTGACCGAGTAGCCGAGCACCGCGAGGATTGCCGCGAGCACCGCCAGCGAGAACTCCCACTGGAAGAACGCGAAGAAGCCGAGAATGATCACGACGTCGTGCAGGTTGGCGATGATGCCCGCCACCGCGTACTTCCATTCGAAGCGGAACGACAGGTAGATCACGATGCCGATCACCACGCACGCGAGTGCGAGCAGACCGTCGGTCGCGAGCTCGCGGCCGACCTGCGGGCCGACGAACTCGACGCGTTGCAGCGTGACGTCCGGATTCTGGGCCTTCAGCGCGCCCATCACCTGGTCGCTCTGCTGCGCGGACGTGAGGCCTTCCTTCAGCTGCAGGCGGATCAGCACGTTGCGCGACGTGCCGAAGTTCTGCACCTGCGCGTCGGCGTAGCCGAGCTTGCCGAGCGTTGCGCGCACGGGTTCAAGCTCCGCGGCCTGCTGGTACTGCACCTCGATCACCGTACCGCCGGTGAATTCGACGGACAGGTGCAGCCCGCGGTGGAACAGGAAGAACACGGCGGCGAGGAACGTGACCAGCGAGATCACGTTGAACACCAGCGCGTGCCGCATGAACGGAATGTCTTTACGGATGCGGAAAAATTCCATGGTCTCGTCTCCGGGGCCTTATTGGGTCGAGCCCGGTTTCTTCGGCGACACGCCTTGCTGCGCGCGGTTGCGCAGCTGCGGCTTGCCGGCGCGCGGCGCGTTGCCCTTCGCCGGGGCGGCGAGCTTCGCGGCGCGTGCGGTGTCGGTCGATTCGTCCGCGTCGGTGAACGACGCGGTGGCGGCGGCGCCTTCCGGCTTCCACACCTGGCCGATCGCGAGCGACTTCAGCTTCTTGCGGCCGCCGTACCAGAGGTTGACGATCCCGCGCGAGAAGAACACCGCGGAGAACATCGACGTCAGGATACCGAGGCAGTGCACGATCGCGAACGCGCGAACCGGGCCCGAGCCGAACGCGAGCAGCGCGAGGCCGGCGATCAGCGTCGTGACGTTCGAGTCGAGAATCGTCGCCCACGCATGTGCGTAGCCGGCCTGGATCGCGAGCTGCGGCGGCTGGCCGGCGCGCAGTTCTTCACGCACGCGCTCGTTGATCAGCACGTTCGAGTCGATCGCCATACCGAGCGCGAGTGCGATTGCCGCGATACCGGGCAGCGTCAGCGTCGCCTGCATCAGCGACAGCACGGCGACGAGCAGCAGCAGGTTCACCGACAGGCCGATCACCGAGACCACGCCGAACAGCATGTAGTACGCGATCATGAACACGGCGATCGCGCAGAAGCCCCAGATCACCGAGTGGACGCCCATCTTGATGTTGTCGGCGCCGAGGCTCGGGCCGATCGTGCGTTCCTCGATGATGTCCATCGGTGCGGCGAGCGAACCGGCGCGCAGCAGCAGCGCGAGGTCGGCCGCGGCCTGCGGCGTCGGCTGGCCCGTGATCTGGAAGCGGTCGCCGAGTTCGGACTGGATCGTCGCGACCGTCAGCACTTCGCCCTTGCCCTTCTCGAACAGCACCATCGCCATCGGCTTGCCGATGTTGTCGCGCGACACCGTGCGCACCGCGCGGCCACCGGCCGAGTCGAGGCGGATGTTGACCGACGGGCGCTGGTGTTCGTCGAAGCCGGCCGATGCATCGATGATGCGGTCACCGGTGAAGATCACGTCCTTCTTCAGCAGCACGGGCGCCTGGATGCCCTGCGTGAACAGCTCCTCGCCCGGCGGAACGGGGTCGTTCGGGTTCGGGTGCGTGTTGATCGGATCGGCGAGGCGTGCCTCGAGCGTCGCGGTGCGGCCGATGATGTCCTTCGCCTTCGCGGTGTCCTGCACGCCCGGCAGTTCGACGACGATGCGGTCGCTGCCTTGCTGCTGCAGGATCGGCTCGGACACGCCGAGTTCGTTCACGCGGTTGTGGAGCGTGGTCAGGTTCTGCTTCAGCGCTGCGTCCTCGACGGACTTCTGCACGGCCGGCGTGAACGTGCCGACGACCTGCGTGCCGCCGCCGCCGGGCTGGGTCGCCCACTGCAGTTCGGTGATCGACGCGGCGAGCACCTTGCGGGCGTCTTCCGCCGTCTGCGCATCGCTGAAGTTGACGACCACGGACTGGTCGACGCGGCTCACGCCGCCGTCACGGATGTTCTTGTCGCGCAGCAGCGAGCGCGCGTCGGAAGCGTCGGAGTCGAGCTTCTTCGTGAGCGCGCCCGTCATGTCGACCTGGAGCAGGAAGTGCACCCCGCCGCGCAGGTCGAGGCCGAGATACATCGGCAGCGCGTGCAGGGCCGTCAGCCAGCGCGGCGACGCGCTCTGCAGGTTCAGTGCGACGACGTACTGCGGATCGTTCGGGTCGGCATTCAGCGACTTCTGCAGCAGGTCCTTGACGCGCAGCTGCGTATCGGTGTCCTTCAGGCGCACGCGGATGTTCGCGTTGGTCGCCGTATTCTCGAAGGTGACGTCGTCCGGCGTGATCTGCGCGGACGCGAGCGCCGATTCGACCTGGGTCAGCGTGGTCGAGTCGAGCTTGACCGTGGCCTTGCCGCTCGACACCTGCACCGCCGGCGCTTCGCCGAAGAAGTTGGGCAATGTGTACAGAAGGCCGATGGCGAGCGCCACGACCATCACGACATATTTCCAGAGTGGATAACGATTCATGAGGGGGCCGAACGGGTGGTTGGCGTGAAAGCGTCGCGTCCGGCGCCGCGGCGGCCCGCTCTCTCAGGCGGGCACGGCGCGGGGAGCCGGACGCTCGGTGAAGGGCTTACAGCGACTTGATCGTGCCCTTCGGCAGAATGGTCGTGACCGCAGCCTTCTGCACGGTGATTTCAGTGCCTTCGGCGATTTCGACGCCGATGTAGCCTTCGGTAACCTTCGTCACCTTGCCGACGAGGCCGCCGCTCGTGACGACTTCGTCGCCCTTGGCCATGGCCGACAGCATGTTGCGGTGTTCCTTCTGGCGCTTCATCTGCGGACGGATCATGATGAAGTAGAGCACCGCGAACATCAGGATGAGCGGCAGGAAGCTCATCAGGCTCGATTCGGCGCCACCGGCACCTTGCGCGAAGGCATTGGAAATGAACGGCACGTTGGTCTCTCCGTAGGGGAAGATCGAAAAATAAGCCGGTTATTCTACCACCGGCCCCATGCGCAAACTGATCGGCAAATGCGCTTTCGGATCAAGCTGTTAAAGCGCGAACCGATACCGTTGCGACTTGTTTGGAAAGGCAATTGTAATATTTGGCGGTCACGCCTGGCGATTTGAGCGCGTCAATTTGTACACGGCCTATGTGACCGGGCGCGGTGCGGCCCGCCGGCCGGTCAGTCGACCCCTCTTGCACGATCCTCCGCGAAGCGCTGGCGGAACGCGTCGAACGTGTGCGTTTCGATCGCCTCGCGGATCTCGCTCATCAGCTGCAGGTAGTAGTGCAGGTTGTGGATCGTGTTGAGCTGCGCGCCGAGGATTTCGCCGACGCGGTGCAGGTGATGCAGGTAGCCGCGCGAGAAGTTCTGGCACGTGTAGCACGTGCAGCTCGCGTCGAGCGGCTTCAGCGAGTTCTTGTGCGTCGCGTTGCGGATCTTCACGTCGCCGAAGCGCGTGAACAGCCAGCCGTTGCGCGCGTTGCGGGTCGGCATCACGCAGTCGAACATGTCGACGCCGTTCGCGACGCCCTCGACCAGGTCCTCCGGCGTGCCGACGCCCATCAGGTAGTGCGGCTTGTTGGCCGGCAGCTTCGGGCCCACGTGCCGCAGCACGCGCATCATGTCTTCCTTCGGCTCGCCGACCGACAGCCCGCCGATCGCGAGGCCGTGGAAGCCGAGTTCCGCGAGGCCCGCGAGCGATTCGTCGCGCAGGTCCTCGAACATCCCGCCCTGGACGATCCCGAACAGCGCGTTCGGGTTGCCGAGCCGGTCGAACTCGTCGAGCGAGCGCTTCGCCCAGCGCAGCGACATGCGCATCGAGTCGGCCGCTTCCTTGTGCGTGGTCGGCACGCCGTTGGTCGCGTACGGCGTGCACTCGTCGAACTGCATCACGACGTCGGAGTTCAGCACCTTCTGGATCTGCATCGACACTTCCGGCGACAGGAACAGCTTGTCGCCGTTGATCGGCGACGCGAACGTGACGCCGTCCTCGCTGATCTTGCGCAGATCGCCGAGCGAGAACACCTGGAAGCCGCCCGAGTCGGTCAGGATCGGCTTGTTCCAGCCCATGAAGCCGTGCAGGCCGCCGTGCGCGTCGATCGTGTCGAGGCCCGGGCGCAGCCACAGGTGGAACGTGTTGCCGAGGATGATCTGGGCCTTGATCTCGTGCAGCTCGCGCGGCTGGATCGCCTTCACGGTGCCGTACGTGCCGACCGGCATGAAGATCGGCGTCTCGACCACGCCGTGGTTGAGCTTCACGCGGCCGCGGCGCGCGCGGCCGTCGGTCGTCAGCAGTTCGAATTCGAGCCCGCCCGCCGGGCGGTCTTGCACGGGCGCGTGCGTATCGTGGGATGAACCTTCGGTCATCGCGTCATTCTCCTTGCTACCGAAGAACAGTTCGGCGCATGTTGGAAACGCCGCCGGGTATCCGGCGGCGGTGAAAAAAACGGGTGCGCGGCGGCGCGACGCTTACGCGTGCGGCGCCTCCGGCGTGTCGCGCCGCGTGAGCAGCATCGCGTCGCCGTAGCTGAAGAAACGGTAGCGTTCGTCGATCGCGTGCCGGTAGGCGGCGCGGATCGTCTCGACGCCCGCGAACGCGGACACCAGCATCAGCAGCGTCGACTTCGGCAGGTGGAAGTTCGTGACGAGCCGGTCGACCACGCGGAACCGGTAGCCGGGCGTGATGAAGATGTCGGTCTCGGCCTGCGTCGCCGCAAGCGGGCGGCCCGCTTCGTCGGCCGAGCGCGCGGCGGCTTCGAGCGCGCGCATCGACGTCGTGCCGACCGCGATCACGTTGCCGCCGCGTGCGCGGGTTGCGGCGATCCGGTCGACCAGCGACTGTGGCAGGTCGTACCACTCGCTGTGCATCTTGTGCTCGGCGATGTTGTCGACGCGCACCGGCTGGAACGTGCCGGCGCCGACGTGCAGCGTCAGCGTCGCGCGCTCGACGCCCATCGCGTCGAGCCGGTCGAGCAGCGGCTGGTCGAAGTGCAGCCCGGCCGTCGGTGCGGCGACCGCGCCCGGGTTGCTCGCATAGACGGTCTGGTAGCGCGTTTCGTCGGTCGCGTCGGGATCGTGCTCGATATACGGCGGCAGCGGCAGGCGGCCGAACTGCTCGATCAGGTCGAGGCACGGTGCCGGGAAGTGCAGCGTGAAGAACGGCTCGACGCGCTCGCCGACCGTCACGTCGAATGCGTCGGCGAGGCGCAGCGTCGTGCCGGCGCCCGGCGACTTGCTCGCGCGGATTTGCGCGAGCGCCGTGTGCGTGCCCGTCACGCGCTCGATCAGCACCTCGATCTTGCCGCCGCTGGCCTTCTGGCCGAAGAAGCGCGCCTTCAGCACCTTGGTATCGTTGAAGACGAGCAGGTCGCCGGGCGCGATGCACGACGGCAGCTCGGTGAAATGACGGTCGACGAGGCGTGCGGGCTCGACGCCGCGGTCGACCTCGAGCAGGCGGCTCGCGGTGCGATCGGGCAGCGCGGTTTGTGCAATCAGCTCGGGCGGCAGATTGAAATCGAAATCGGAAAGCGTGAACATGCGGGCTGGTTCGAAGCGGCCGGCGGGCGTCGCCGGCAGGGCGGAAACGCGTAATTGGGGCGCGCGAGCCGCTATGATGGCGGGATGCGCGGCCTGGCCGGCGTCGTTCGTTCGGACGACGTGAAAGCCGCTATTGTACTTGCCTTGCGAAGCACCCAGACGATCCGATGCCTGTGTCACCACGCCGTTCCCCCGCCGCCGTAGCCGATTCCGCCGATCCGTTCGACGCGGACGATACCGCATCGTCCGCACCGCCCGCGTCGGGCACCGGTGCGCGCCGTGCCGGCCCGAAGCGCGGCGCCGACGGGCGGCTCGCGCAGCCGGCCGCCGCCGCGCCCGATGCCGAAGGCGCCGCGGCGGGCGACGATGCGGGCGCGGCGGGCGCGAAACGCAAGAAGAAGGCGGCCGCCGACAAGCCGGTGAAGACCGTCGACAAGCTCGCGAAGCTCGGCCTCACGCGTTCGATCGATCTCGTGCTGCATCTGCCGATGCGCTACGAGGACGAAACCACGCTCACGCCGATCGGCGAGCTGCTGCCGGGCGGCATCGCGCAGGCCGAAGGCGTGGTGTTCGACAACGAGGTCGCGTTCCGGCCGCGCCGCCAGCTCGTCGTGAAGATCCAGGACGACGACGGCGAGCATCTCGTGCTGCGCTTCCTGAATTTCTACGGGTCGCAGGTCAAGCAGATGGCCGTCGGCCAGCGGCTGCGGGTGCGCGGCGACGTGCGCGGCGGCTTCTTCGGGATGGAGATGGTGCATCCGGCCGTGCGTGTCGTCGAAGCCGATGCGCCGCTGCCGCAGGTGCTCACGCCCGTCTACCCGAGCACGGCCGGCGTGTCGCAGGCGTATCTGCGCAAGGCGATCGAGAACGCGGTCGAGCGCACGCCGCTGCCGGAGCTGTTGCCGCCGGAGATCGAGCGCGACTACCTGCGGCCGCTCGACGTGCCGACGCTCGAGCAGGCGGTACGCATCCTGCACCACCCGCGCGTCGATTCCGACGAAGCCGCGCTGATGGACGGCTCGCATCCGGCGTGGACGCGCATCAAGTTCGAGGAGCTGCTCGCGCAGCAGCTGTCGCTCAAGCGGGCGCACGAGGAGCGCCGCACGCGCGCCGCGCCCGCGATGCCGCGCCGCACCGCGAGCGATGCCGAGGCGCTGACGACGCGGCTCTATGCGGCGCTGCCGTTCACGCTGACGGGCGCGCAGGCGCGCGTCGTCGACGAGATCGCGCACGACCTCACGCTCGCCCATCCGATGCAGCGCCTGCTGCAGGGCGACGTCGGTAGCGGCAAGACGGTCGTCGCGGCACTGGCGGCCACGCAGGCGATCGACGCCGGCTACCAGGCCGCGCTGATGGCGCCCACCGAAATCCTCGCGGAACAGCACGCGCGCAAGCTGCGCGCGTGGCTCGAGCCGCTCGGCGTCACGGTCGCGTGGCTCGCGGGCAGCCTGAAGGCGAAGGAGAAGCGCGCGGCGATCGAGGCGGCGGCGCTCGGCACCGCGCAACTCGTGATCGGCACGCACGCGATCATCCAGGATACGGTCGAATTCGCGCGGCTCGGCCTCGTGATCGTCGACGAACAGCACCGTTTCGGCGTCGAGCAGCGTCTCGCGCTGCGCGCGAAGGCCGCGAACGCGGCCAACGGCGCGCGCGACTTCCAGCCACACCAGCTGATGATGTCGGCCACGCCGATCCCGCGCACGCTCGCGATGACGTATTACGCGGATCTCGAGGTCTCGACGATCGACGAGCTGCCGCCGGGCCGCACGCCCGTGCTGACGCGCCTCGTCGGCGATGCGCGGCGCGAGGAGGTGATCGCCCGCGTGCGCGAGGCCGCGCTGACCGGGCGTCAGGTGTACTGGGTGTGCCCGCTGATCGAGGAGAGCGAGACCTTGCAGTTGCAGACGGCCGTCGAGACCTACGAGACGCTGGTCGCCGCACTCCCCGAGCTGAAGGTCGGGCTCGTGCATGGCCGGCTGTCGACGACCGACAAGGCGGCCGTGATGGAGGCGTTCACGCGCAACGACGTGCAGCTGCTGGTCGCGACGACCGTGATCGAAGTCGGCGTCGACGTGCCGAACGCGTCGCTGATGGTGATCGAGCATGCGGAGCGTTTCGGCCTCGCGCAGTTGCATCAGCTGCGCGGCCGCGTCGGGCGCGGCACCGCGGCGTCGGTGTGCGTGCTGCTGTACACGGGGCCGCTGTCGCTGACCGGCCGCGAGCGGCTGAAGACGATGCGCGAGACGACCGACGGTTTCGAAATCGCGCGGCGCGACCTCGAAATCCGCGGTCCCGGCGAGTTCCTCGGCGCACGCCAGTCGGGCGCGGCGATGCTGCGCTTCGCGAACCTCGAGACCGACGGCTGGCTGATCGACCCGGCCCGCGACGCCGCGACGCGGCTGATTGCCGCGTATCCCGAGGTCGTCACGCAGCATCTCGCACGCTGGCTCGGCGCGCGGGAGCAGTACCTGAAGGCCTGATTTACCGGCTTGGGGCCGGATCAAAATGCCACCCATCGACGCATCGCGATGCAGAGAAACTTGGCGAACCGGTGCCAGAGGGTGTATAAATTAAACCTATCGCCTGTATATCTCTGATTGACCCACAATGACGCTGACTGAATTGAAATACATCGTCGCGGTCGCACGCGAACGGCATTTCGGCCGTGCGGCCGAAGCCTGCTTCGTGAGCCAGCCGACGCTGTCGGTGGCGATCAAGAAGCTCGAAGACGAGCTCAACGTGCAGATTTTCGAGCGCGGCGCGAGCGAAGTGAGCGTGACGCCGATCGGCGACCAGATCGTCACGCAGGCGCAGCGCGTGCTCGAGCAGACCTTCGCGATCAAGGAGATCGCGAAGCAGGGCAAGGATCCGCTGGTCGGCCCGTTCCGCCTCGGCGTGATCTACACGATCGGGCCGTACCTGCTGCCGACGCTTGTCAAGCAAATGATCCAGCGTGTCCCGCAGATGCCGCTGATGCTGCAGGAGAACTACACGCTGAAGCTGCTCGAACTGCTGAAGCAGGGCGAGATCGACGCCGCGATCATGGCACTGCCGTTCCCGGAAACCGGCCTGATGGTGCGGCCGCTGTACGACGAGCCGTTCGTCGTCGCGCTGCCGGCCGGCCATCCGTGGGAGAAGCGCGAGGAAATCGACGCCGAGGACCTGAAGCAGGAAACCATGCTGCTGCTCGGCAACGGTCACTGCTTCCGCGATCACGTGCTCGGCGTGTGCCCGGAGCTGATGCGCTTCTCGCAGACGGCCGACGGCATCCAGAAGACCTTCGAGGGCTCGTCGCTCGAAACCATTCGCCACATGGTCGCGAGCGGTGTCGGCATCACCGTGCTGCCGCGGATGTCGGTCACCGAGGTCGGCCCGCGCGCGAACGGCCCCGATGCCGAGCTGCTGTCGTACGTGCCGTTCAACGAACCGGTGCCCGACCGCCGCGTGGTGCTCGTGTGGCGCAAGAGCTTCACGCGGATGCCTGCGATCGACGCGATCAGCGACGCGATTTCCGCGTGCGAGCTGCCGGGCGTCGCGAAGCTCGACATGCCGGCCACGATGAACTGACGCACCCGCCATGCGTGCGCGGCAGCATGATGAACGGGGTCCTGCGACCCCGTTTATTTTTCGCTATTGCATAGATGAAATTTATCAATTTCAAATAATTGATAGATGTAAATAGAATTCATTACAGGGATCGGCGACACGCCGACGCGCGATCCGCACGTTGGATGCAAGCGTCAAAGGAGGATGTCATGATGCGGTCGGTATTGCAGCACGCGCAGCGGAACATCCCGTCGCGCAATGCGGTCGTACATCGCGCCAGGGCCGCGGTTCGCAGCCTGCGCCCGATTGCGTTCGCGTACCTGGCGGACCGTGTGTATGGCGGATGAGTGCCGCCGCGCGCCGGTTCTGTGTGCCCCCGATTTCCCCGCCGTCACGCCATGAGGGAGCATTGCATGTCCGAAAGCTGGAACACCCCGCGCATCGCCGGCACGACGACGGCCGGCAGCCGCTTCCCCGAGCGCCCCGCCTGCGGCGCGTCGCAGCGGGAACGCGTGCCGAACGCCGCGCACGACATCCCGTAGTACGACAGGAGGACCTACCTGTTCTGTTTCCCATCCCTGCAATGACACTCCACGAACCGCGCCCGGCATGCCGCCGGAGCGAACCGGTGGAGGCATATGAGCAAGCCAAGGAGAAAACGCATGTCGAACGAAACGAAGTGCCCGTTCAATCACACCGCAGGCAGCGGCACGACGAACAAGGACTGGTGGCCGAATCAGCTGAACCTGAACATCCTGCATCGGCATTCGGCGCTGTCCGATCCGATGGACAAGGATTTCGACTACGCAGAGGCGTTCAAGAAGCTGGACCTCGCGGCGGTGAAGCAGGACCTGCACGCGCTGATGACGACGTCGCAGGACTGGTGGCCGGCCGACTTCGGCCATTACGGCGGCCTGTTCATCCGGATGGCATGGCATAGCGCCGGCACCTACCGCACGGCCGACGGCCGCGGCGGCGCGGGCGGCGGGCAGCAGCGCTTCGCGCCGCTCAACAGCTGGCCGGACAACGTGAGCCTCGACAAGGCACGCCGGCTGCTGTGGCCGATCAAGCAGAAGTACGGCCGCAACATCTCGTGGGCCGACCTGCTGATCCTGACCGGCAACGTCGCACTCGAATCGATGGGCTTCAAGACCTTCGGCTACGCCGGCGGCCGCGTCGACACGTGGGAGCCGGACGACGTGTACTGGGGTTCGGAAAAGATCTGGCTGGAACTGAGCGGCGGCCCGAACAGCCGCTACTCGGGCAAGCGTGACCTCGAAAGCCCGCTCGCCGCGGTGCAGATGGGCCTCATCTACGTGAACCCGGAAGGCCCGGACGGCAACCCCGACCCGGTCGCTGCCGCGCACGACATCCGCGAGACGTTCGCGCGGATGGCGATGAACGACGAAGAGACGGTTGCGCTGATCGCGGGCGGCCACACGTTCGGCAAGACGCACGGCGCCGGTCCGGCGTCGAACGTCGGCGCCGAGCCGGAAGCCGCGGGCCTGGAAGAGCAGGGCCTCGGCTGGAAGAGCACGTTCGGTACGGGCAAGGGCAAGGATGCGATCACGAGCGGCCTCGAAGTCACGTGGACGTCGACGCCGACGCAGTGGAGCAACGACTTCTTCAAGCACCTGTTCAGCTATGAGTGGGAGCTGACGAAGAGCCCGGCCGGCGCGCACCAGTGGGTCGCGAAGGACGCCGGCGACGTGATCCCGGATGCGTTCGACGCGTCGAAGAAGCATCGCCCGACGATGCTGACGACCGACCTGTCGCTGCGCTTCGACCCGGCCTACGAAAAGATCTCGCGCCGCTTCTACGAGAATCCGGCCGAGTTCGCCGACGCGTTCGCACGCGCGTGGTTCAAGCTCACGCACCGCGACATGGGGCCGCGTGCCCGCTATCTCGGTACGGAAGTGCCGGCGGAACACCTGCTGTGGCAAGACCCGATCCCGGCCGTCGATCACAAGCTGATCGACGACGCGGACGCCGCGGCGCTGAAGGCGAAGGTGCTGGCCGCGGGCCTGTCGGTGTCGCAGCTCGTGTCGACCGCCTGGGCGTCGGCAGCGACGTTCCGCGGTTCGGACAAGCGCGGCGGCGCGAACGGTGCGCGCATTCGCCTCGCCCCGCAGAAGGACTGGGAAGTGAACCGTCCGGCTGAACTCGCGAAGGTGCTCGCGACGCTCGAAGGCGTGCAGAAGGCGTTCAACGACGCGCAGACGGGCGGCAAGAAGGTGTCGCTTGCCGACCTGATCGTGCTGGCCGGCGCGGCCGGCGTCGAGCAGGCGGCGAAGAACGCGGGTGTGGCGGTGACGGTTCCGTTCGCACCGGGCCGCGCGGATGCAACGCAGGAAGAGACCGACGTCGAGGCAATGGCCGTGCTCGAGCCGCTCGCCGACGGTTTCCGCAACTTCCTGAAGCACGCGTACAAGACGCCGGCGGAGGCGCTGCTGGTCGACAAGGCCCAGCTGCTGACGCTGAGCGCGCCGGAGATGACGGTGCTCGTCGGCGGTCTGCGCGTGCTCGGCGCGAATGCGGGCGACGCGAAGCACGGCGTGTTCACCGATCGTCCGGAAGCGCTGACGAACGACTTCTTCGTGAACCTGCTCGACATGAGCACGGAATGGAAGCCGGCGTCGGCCGCGAACGACGTGTTCGAAGGGCGCGATCGCGCGACGGGCAAGGTCAAGTGGACGGGTACGCGTGTCGACCTGATCTTCGGCTCGCATGCGCAACTGCGTGCGCTGGCCGAGGTGTACGGCAGCGCGGATGCGAAAGAGAAGTTCGCACGCGACTTCGTCGCGGCCTGGAACAAGGTGATGAACCTCGACCGCTTCGACCTCGCATGAACGCCGCCGTGCAGTAGCACGGTGACGCAGTAACGGGAAACGGCCGGTCGTCCGACCGGCCGTTTCTACTGGATCACGGATTTCGTTGAAGGAGTGACGATCATGTCGCAAATGATATTGAACATGCGCGCCGCACTGGCGGCGCCGAAGGTGCGGGCGCCGGCCGAGATCGCGCGGTACGTCGTCGGATTCGCGATTGTCATCGGCGGTGTGGCCGAACTGGTGTCACAAGCGCTGCACGCGATCGCGGCCGCCTGAGCGCGGCGCGGCATCGACAGCAGGTAGCCCGATTCGCTTTCATTGCCCTGGGTCATTGAATCAGGAGTCCGGAACATGCCGGGAATGACTCGTGCCGCGCCGATCAACATCGGCATCGGCGACAAGGGCCGCAAGAAGATCCCGGACGGCCTGTCGCGGCTGCTCGCCGATACGTTCTCGCTGTACCTGAGGACCCACAATTTCCACTGGAACGTCACGGGCCCGATGTTCAACACGCTGCACCTGATGTTCGAGGCGCAGTACAACGCACTGCGGCTCGCGGTCGATTCGGTCGCCGAGCGCATTCGCACGCTCGGCGTCGTTGCGCCGGGCACGTTCGCCGATTTCGCGAAACTGTCGTCGGTGCCGCAAGCGAAGGGCATGCCGGCCGCCGAGGAGATGATCCGCCAGCTCGTCGAAGGGCACGAGACGGTCGTGCGCACCGCACGGGACAGCTTCCCGATCGCCGACGCGGCGAGCGACGAGCCGACTGCTGACCTGCTGACGCAGCGCCTGCAGACGCATGAAAAGACCGCGTGGAGGCTGCTGTCGCTGCTCGCGTAAGCACGGCACGGCCGCGAACGGCTGCCTTTCGGTCCGATCCGCCGAGATGTCGAACCTGTCCCTTGATTGATGCGCACGGCGGTACAGCCGCCTGCAGCGGTCCCGGGCGGCGTATGCCCGCCCGCCGGCAGCCGGCTGCGGGCTGCCCCGACATGACGCGAAGCGCCGCTCGGCTCTAAAATGCCGGGGTTATCTTCCCGGTGCTTCGCCATGCTTGCCCGCTTTCCCCTGTATCTGCGGCTCGTCCGGATGGACAAGCCGATCGGCAGCCTGCTGCTGCTGTGGCCGACGCTCAACGCGCTGTGGATCGCGTCGGACGGCCACCCGCGCTGGCCGCTGCTCGTGATCTTCACGCTCGGCACGCTGCTGATGCGCTCGGCCGGCTGCGCGATGAACGACTACGCCGACCGCGATTTCGACCGTCACGTGAAGCGCACGGCCGACCGGCCGCTGACGTCGGGCAAGATCCGCGCATGGGAGGCCGTCGCGATCGCGGTCGGGCTGTCGTTCATCGCATTCCTGCTGATCCTGCCGCTGAACACGCTGACGAAGGAGCTGTCTGTCGTCGCGCTGTTCGTCGCGGGCTCGTATCCGTTCATGAAGCGCTTCTTCGCGATTCCGCAGGCGTATCTCGGCATCGCGTTCGGCTTCGGGATCCCGATGGCGTTCGCGGCCGTGCAGGACACGGTACCGGTGATCGCGTGGATCATGCTGATCGCGAACATCTTCTGGTCGGTCGCGTACGACACCGAGTACGCAATGGTCGATCGCGACGACGACATCAAGATCGGCATCCGTACGTCCGCGCTGACGTTCGGCCGCTTCGACGTCGCGGCCGTGATGGCGTGTTACGCGGTGACGCTCGGTATCTACGTGTGGGTCGGCGTGACGCTCGGCTTCGGTCTCGTGTACTGGGCCGGCTGGGCCGCCGCGGCCGGCTGCGCGCTGTATCACTACACGCTGATCAAGGACCGTGAGCGGATGCCGTGCTTCGCGGCGTTCCGGCACAACAACTGGCTCGGCGGCGTGCTGTTCGCGGGGATCGCCGCGCATTACCTGCTGGCGGGTAACTGAACGAAGCCGCGCGCCCGGCGCGCTGCCAATAAAAAAGCGGCCTGATGGCCGCTTTTTTTACGTCGCGTGCCGGAGACCCGGCGGGCGCGACCGTGCTTACGCGCGGCCGAGTTCGTCGCCCATTTCCTTCGCACGCGCTTCGGCCGCGAGCGCGCCGCGCACGATCGCTTCCTTCACGCCTTGCGCGTCGAACGCCGCGAGCGCAGCGGCCGTCGTGCCACCCTTCGACGTCACGCGCTCGCGCAGCACGCTCGCCGGCTCGCCCGATTGCGCGGCCAGTTGCGCGGCGCCCGTGAACGTCGCGACCGCGAGCGCGCGACCTTGCTCGTCGTTCATGCCGAGGCGGCGCGCGGCTTCCTGCAGTGCTTCGATGAAATAGAACACGTACGCGGGGCCGCTGCCCGAAATGGCCGTGACGGCGTCGAGCTGCGATTCGTCGTCGAACCACACGATCTCGCCGACCGCGCCGAGCACGTTCGATGCGAGTTCGCGGCCCGCCGCGTCGACGCCCGGCAGCGCGGCGAGGCCCGTCACGCCCATGCCGACCAGCGCAGGCGTGTTCGGCATCGTGCGCACGACGCGCGCGTAGTCGCCGAGCCAGCGCGCGAGATCCGTGCCGCGGATGCCCGCCGCGATGCTGATCACGAGCTGCGACGTCAGGTGCGGCGCGAGCGCCTGTGCGACGTCCTTCAGCACCTGCGGCTTCACCGCGAGCACGATCGCGTCGTACCCGGCGAGCGTCGCGTCGGTGGCCGCGCCGGTGCGCACGCCGAATTGCTGCGCGGCGCGCGCGCGGACGTCTTCGTTGACGTCGATGGCATACAGGCCGTCAGCGGCGACGCCGCGCTTGATCAGGCCGCCGATCAGGGCCGCGGCCATGTTGCCGCCGCCGATGAATGCGATTTTCATGATGTCCGAATGAGCAGGTGAGTGAACGGAAAGGCGGAAATGGCGCAGCGTTCAGTGCGAATAATCGCGCGCGCCGAAGATCGCGGTGCCGACGCGCACGATCGTCGCGCCTTCGAGCACGGCCGCGTCGAGATCGGCGGACATGCCCATCGACAGCGTGTCGAGCGGCAGGCCGTCGGCGCGCAACGTGTCGAACAGCGCGCGCAGCGCACGATGCGGCACGCGTTGTGCATCGGTATCGCCGGCCGGTTCGGGAATCGCCATCAGGCCGCGCAGCCGCAGCGACGGCAGCGCGGCAACCGCGCGCGCGACCTCGGCCACGTCGGCCGGCGCGACGCCGCTCTTCGACGCCTCGCCGCTGATGTTCACCTGCACGCACACGTTGAGCGGCGGCAGGTGGGCGGGGCGCTGTTCCGACAGGCGCTGCGCGATCTTCAGCCGGTCGACCGAATGGACCCAGTCGAAGCGCTCGGCGACGGGGCGCGTCTTGTTCGATTGCAGCGGCCCGATGAAATGCCATTCGAGGCTTGCGCGCAGGTCGGCGAGCGCGTCGATCTTGTCGATCGATTCCTGCACGTAGTTTTCACCGAACGCGCGTTGTCCGGCTTCATGCGCGGCGCGCACGTCGTCGGCGGGGAACGTCTTCGACACGGCGAGCAGCGAGATGGTGGCGGGATCGCGGCCGGCCGCGCGGGCGGCGTCGGCAATGCGGCGATGAACGGAGTCGAGACGGGCGGCAAGATCGGACATGACGGGCACGAAAGCAGGCACGGAAGCGGGCATGAAGCCGATGCGCCGCGACATGCGGCGCATCGATCCGCTCATTATACGGACGCCGCGCACGCGCCCGTCATTGGCGGGAGCAGGGCTCAGCCGTACAGCAAATGCTCGACCAGCTGGACCCAGTGGGCGACCGGAATCTGCGTGCCGCTCTGCAGGTGTGCGATGCAGCCGATGTTGCCGGACACGATCATCTGCGGTTCGAGGGCCTGCAGCTTCAGCAGCTTCTGCTTGCGCAACCGGTACGACAGCGACGGCTGCGTCAGCGAATAGGTGCCGGCCGAGCCGCAGCACAGATGGCTGTCGGCCGGCAGCCGCACGTCGATGCCGAGCGTCTCGAGCAGCCGTTCGACCTTGCCGCGCGACTGCTGGCCGTGCTGCAGCGTGCACGGCGGGTGGTACGCGACCGTATGAATCGCGCGGCGCCGCGCGAGCGTCGCGAGTTCCGCCTCGAACGCGAGCAGCACGTCGGAGATGTCGCGCGTCAGCGACACGATGCGCTGCGCCTTTTCCGCGTAGGCCGGATCGTCGCGCAGCAGATGTGCATATTCGAGCACCGTCGCGCCGCAGCCCGACGCATTCATCACGATTGCCTCGGCGCCCTGTTCGACGTGCGGCCACCACGCGTCGATGTTGCGGCGCGCGTCGTCGAGCGCTTCGTCGTGATAGTTCAGGTGCAGGCGGATCGCGCCGCAGCAGCCCGCGTCGGGCGCGACGACCGTCTCGATGCCGAGCGCGTCGAGCACGCGCGCGGTCGCGATGTTGATGTTGGGCAGCATCGACGGCTGCACGCAGCCGCCGAGCATCAGCATCTTGCGCGTATGCGTGCGGTGCGGCCATTCGAGCAGCCGCGTGCGCGGCGGCACCTTGTCGCGCAGCCGCTTCGGCAACAGCGGCCGCACGTGCTGGCCGAGCCGCATCACCGGCGAGAACAGCGCGGCGTTCGGCACGAGGCTCGCGAGCACGCGGCGCATCAGGCGTTGCTGCACGGGGCGCTGCACCTGTGCTTCGACGTGCTTGCGGCCGATCTCGACGAGCCGGCCGTACTGGACGCCGGACGGGCAGGTCGTCTCGCAGCTGCGGCACGTGAGGCAGCGGTCGAGGTGCTGCTGCGTGCTGCGCGTGACGGGCGCCCCTTCGACCATCTGCTTGATCAGGTAGATGCGGCCGCGCGGGCCGTCGAGTTCGTCGCCGAGGAGCTGGTAGGTCGGGCAGGTCGCGGTGCAGAACCCGCAGTGCACGCACTTGCGCAGGATCGCGTCGGCCTCGTCGCCGTCGGGCGTGTTGCGGATGAAATCGGCGAGGTTCGTTTGCATCGATCCCTCAGAGATCAGGGTAGAGCCGGCCGCGGTTGAAGATGCGCGCGGGATCGAACGCGGCCTTCAGCCCGCGGTGGATTTTCATCATCGGGGCGGGGAGCGGCGTGAACACGCCCGCGCTGCGGTCGTACGCGTCGCCCGCGCGGAACAGCGTCGCGTGGCCGCCAGCCTGCTTCGCGCTCATGCGCACGGTCTGCGCATCGGCGTCGGTGATCCACCAGCGCTGCGCGCCGCCCCATTCCATCAGCTGGGTGCCGGGCAGGTGCATCGGTTCGGTGATCGACGGCAATGCGAGGCGCCACAGCGCGTAGCCGGGCGGGATGCCGTTGAAGAACGGGTCGGTATGCTCGCGCAGGCCGGCCCAGAAGCGCTCGGCTTCGACCGCGTCGACGACTTCGCCGCCGAGCAGCGTCTTCGCGGATTTCACGGCCGCCTCGGCGCCCGACAGGCGCAGCACGAGCGTGCCGTTGCGCCAGGCGCTGGCGCTGACGGGCAACGGATGGCCGCCCCATTCGTTGAGCTTGCGCACCGCGTCGGTCGCGGTCATCTCGAACTTCAGCGTGACCTCGGCGACGGGCATCGGCAGCACCTTGATCGACAGGTCGAGCATCAGCCCGAGCGTGCCGAGCGCGCCGGCCATCAGCCGCGACACGTCGTAGCCGGCGACGTTCTTCACGACCTGCCCGCCGAACCGCAGCAGCTCGCCGCGGCCGTTCATCAGCGTGACGCCGAGCACGAAATCGCGCGGGGCGCCGCAGGTGGCGCGGCGCGGGCCCGCGAGGCCGGCCGCGACGCAGCCGCCGACCGTGGCCGCGCGGCCGAAGTGCGGCGGCTCGAACGGCAGCATCTGGCCGCACTCGGCGAGGACGGTTTCAAGCTGCGCGAGCGGCGTGCCCGCGCGGACCGTGACGACGAGTTCGGCCGGGTCGTACGACACGACGCCCTGAAACGCGCGCGTGTCGAGAATTTCGCCTTCGAGCGCCTGGCCGTACCAGTCCTTGGTGCCGCCGCCGCGAATCCGCAGCGGCCGGCCATCGGCACTGGCCGCGCGGATGCGCTCGGCCCATCCGGCGACGATGTCGTCCTCTTCCATGTTCTGTTGCTGCCTCGACTTGTTGTTCGGTCGATTGTACCGGGGTGGCGCGATTCCACATCGCGACTATCCCTAAGCCCCGTATTGCATACCGCATGCCCGTGCGGACGCGCGCGGGGGGCGCGGCCCCCGCGCGACGCTCAGAAGCGCGGCAGGTCGGGGTGCGGCAGCAGCCCGCCGCGCACGTGCTGGCGGCCGTATTCGGCGCAGCGCGCGCGGGTCGGGATCCCCTTGTCCGGATTCAGCAGCCCGGCCGGATCGAATGCGCGCTTGACCGCGAAGAATGCATCGCGCTCCTGCGGCGAGAACTGTACGCACATCGAATTGAGCTTCTCGATGCCGACACCGTGTTCGCCCGTCACGCTGCCGCCGAATTCCACGCAGCATTCGAGGATTTCCGCGCCGAACTGCTCGGCACGGTGCAGCTCGTCCGGATCGTTCGCGTTGTACAGGATCAGCGGATGCATGTTGCCGTCGCCCGCATGGAACACGTTGATGCAGCGTAACCCGTAGCGCGTCTCGAGTTGTTCGATGCGCGCGAGCAGCGGACCGATCGCGCGGCGCGGCACGGTGCCGTCCATGCAGTAGTAATCCGCGGAAATGCGGCCGGCTGCCGGGAACGCGTTCTTGCGGCCCGACCAGTAGCGCAGCCGCTCCTGTTCGTTGCGCGACACCTGGATGCGCGTCGCGCCGTGTTCGCGCAGCACGGCCGTCATCCGCACGATCTCCTCGGCGACTTCTTCCGGCGTGCCGTCCGATTCGCACAGCAGGATCGCCTTCGCATCGAGGTCGTAGCCCGCGTGCGTGAACGCCTCGACGGCCTGTGTGGCCGGCTTGTCCATCATCTCGAGCCCAGCGGGGATGATGCCCGACGCGATGATCGCCGCGACGGCCTCGCCGCCCTTGACGACGTCGTCAAAGCTCGCCATCACGAGCTGCGCGGTCTGCGGCTTCGGGATCAGCCGTACCGTCACCTCGGTGACGATCGCGAACATCCCTTCGCTGCCGATCATCACGGCGAGCAGGTCGAGGCCGGGCATGTCGAGCGCGAGCGAGCCGAATTCGACGACCTCGCCGTCGATCGTCACCGCGCGCACACGCATCACGTTGTGTACGGTCAGTCCGTATTTCAGGCAATGGACGCCGCCGGAATTTTCCGCGACGTTGCCGCCGATCGTGCACGCGATCTGCGATGAAGGATCGGGCGCGTAATACAGGCCGTACGGCGCGGCGGCTTCCGAGATCGCGAGGTTGCGCACGCCGGGTTGCACGGTCGCCGTGCGCGCGTACGGATCGACTTCGACGATGCGCGTGAAGCGCGCGAGCGACAGCACGACGCCGAGTGCGATCGGCAGCGCGCCGCCCGACAGGCTCGTGCCTGCGCCGCGCGGCACGATCGGCACTTCCATGCGGCGGCAGATCTGCACGATCCGCTGCACCTGCGATTCGGTTTCCGGCAGCGCGACCGCGAGCGGCAGGCGGCGGTACGCGGACAGGCCATCGCATTCGTACGGCGCCGTGTCTTCGTCGCGGTACAGCAGGCAGTGCGTCGGCAGCACGGCCATCAGCGCCTGCACCACTTCGCGCTGGCGCTGCGCGCGGGTCGCGCTCGACAGTTCGACGGGAGCGTTCATGAGGTCTCCTGCAGCAGGCGGCGCGATGGTGCGCCGCCGTGTCAGCACGTGAAAATCTTGCCCGGATTCATCAGGTTGCGCGGATCGAGCGCGAGCTTGATCGCGCGCATCGTGTCGATCGCGTTGTCGCCGTGCTCCTTCGGCAGGAAACGCATCTTGTGCAGCCCGACGCCGTGCTCGCCCGTGCAGGTGCCGCCGAGGCGCAGCGCGCGCTCGACGATCCGGTCGTTGATGTGCTCGGCTTCGGCGATTTCCTCGGGTTTGCCGGGATCGATCAGGATCGCGACGTGGAAATTGCCGTCGCCGACGTGACCGACGATCGGGCAGGGCAGCGACGACGCGCGCAGGTCGACTTCGGTTTCCTCGACGCATGCGGCGAGCTGCGAGATCGGCACGCACACGTCGGTCGTCACCGCGCGACAGCCGGGCTTCAGCTGCAGCATCGCGAAGTACGCGTTGTGGCGCGCGGCCCAGAGCCGGGTACGGTCCTCGGGGCGCGTCGCCCATTCGAAGCCCTGGCCGTTGTTCTGGCCGGCGAGCGCCTGCACGAGCTCGGCCTGTTCCTTCACGCCGGCCTCGGTGCCGTGGAATTCGAAGAACAGCGTCGGCGCTTCGGTCAGCGTCAGGTTCGAATGGCGGTTGATCGAGCGCACGGCGAGCGCATCGACGAATTCGACGCGTGCGATCGGCACGCCGATCTGGATCGTCTCGATCACGGTGCGTACTGCGTCGCCCATCGTCGGGAACGTGCAGATCGCGGCCGATACGGCTTCGGGCAGCGGGTGCAGGCGCAGCGTGATCTCGGTGATCACGCCGAGCGTGCCTTCGGACCCGACGAACAGGCGCGTGAGGTCGTAGCCGGCCGACGACTTGCGGGCGCGCGAGCCGGTTTTCACCACGCGGCCGTCGGCGAGCACCGCGGTCAGGCCGAGCACGTTCTCGCGCATCGTGCCGTAGCGCACGGCGTTGGTGCCCGATGCGCGGGTCGCGGTCATTCCGCCGATGCTGGCGTCGGCGCCCGGGTCGATCGGGAAGAACAGGCCGGTGTCGCGCAGCGCTTCGTTGAGCGCCTTGCGCGTGATGCCCGGCTCGACCGTTACAGTCAGGTCTTCGGCGTTGATCGACAGCACACGGTTCATTTCCGACAGGTCGAGCGACACGCCGCCGCGCACCGCGAGCAGGTGGCCTTCCAGCGACGAGCCGGCGCCGTACGGGATCAGCGGTACGCTGTAGAGCGAGCACAGCGACACGACTTCGCATACGTCGTCGGTGCTGTGCGCGAACACGACGGCGTCGGGCAGTTGCGGATCGAACGGCGATTCGTCGCGGCCGTGGTGGGCGCGGACCGCGTCGGCGGTCGACACGCGCTCGCCGAAGGCGGCGCGCAGCGCATCGAGCATGGCGGGGGGCAGCGGGCGGCGCGTGGTGGCCGGCGGGGCAGGGTGATTCACGAATGTCTCCTGACTGCTTGTCAAACTTTCGGCCCATTCTACGCTGTAACGCCCGCTGCGCCTCCCGCCGCGGGCTGCGATAATCGCGTTCCAGCCAACCGGGCCGCATCGCGGCCGCGCACGAGAGGACATTCGCATGGGCAACCGCTTGAGCAAGATCGCGACGCGCACGGGCGACGACGGCACCACCGGCCTCGGCGACGGACGGCGCATCGGCAAGGACGACGCGCGGATCGCCGCGATCGGCGACGTCGACGAACTGAATTCGAATCTCGGCGTGCTGCTGGCCGAGACGCTGCCGGACGACGTGCGCACGGCGCTCGTCACGATCCAGCACGACCTGTTCGATCTCGGCGGCGAGCTGTGCATCCCCGGCCATGCGGTGCTCGACGACACGCACCTCGCTCGCCTCGACCGGTGGCTTGCCGACTACAACGCGACCCTGCCGCCGCTGAAGGAATTCATCCTGCCGGCCGGCTCGCGGGCGGCGTCGCTCGCGCACGTCTGCCGGACCGTGTGCCGCCGCGCGGAGCGCTCGATCGTCGCGCTCGGGCGCCATGACACGCTCCATGATGCGCCGCGGCGCTACGTGAACCGGCTGTCCGACCTGCTGTTCGTGCTCGCGCGCGTGCTGAACCGCGCCGGCGGCGGGGCCGACGTGCTGTGGGAGCGCGGGCGCGTCCGCTGACGCGCCGTCGCGTTTTTGCGCACTGCGACAATTTGCCCGGGGAGCGTGTATTTTTAAAGATGTATTGTATGGGCATGTTTAACGGAGAACGAACATGACCCACATCACCGCTGACCAGATGGCCCGTGTGAAGGCCACCGCCCCCGTCCTTGCCGTGCATGGCGCGACGATCACGAAGCACTTCTACCAGCGCATGTTCGCGCGTCATCCGGAACTGAAGAACCTGTTCAACCAGACGCACCAGAAGACCGGCAGCCAGCCGGAAACGCTCGCGAAGGCCGTCTACGCGTATGCGGCGAACATCGACAACCTCGGGGCGCTGGGCGGGGCGGTGTCGCACATCGCGCACAAGCACGCGAGCCTGAACATCCGTCCCGAGCATTACCCGATCGTCGGCGAGAACCTGCTCGCGTCGATCGTCGAAGTGCTCGGCGACGCGGTCGATGCGCAAACGCTCGAAGCGTGGCGCGTCGCATACGGCCAGCTCGCGCAGATCCTGATCGGCGCCGAGGCCGACCTGTACGCGGGCGCTGCATGGAGCGGCTTCCGCCCGTTCAAGGTCGCGCGCAAGGTGCGCGAGAGCGACGAGATCACGTCGTTCTACCTGACACCCGCCGACGGCGGCGCGGCGCCGGCCTTCGAGCCGGGCCAGTACATCACGGTGAAGCGCTACGTCGGCGATCTGGGCGTCGACCAGCCGCGCCAGTACAGCCTGTCCGATGCGCCGCACGGCAAGTGGCTGCGCATCTCGGTGAAGCGCGAAGCCGGCCAGCCGGAAGCGATTCCCGCCGGCAAGGTGTCGACGCTGATGCACGACGGTGTCGAAGAGGGCTCGATCGTCGAAGTGACCGCGCCGATGGGCGAATTCTCGTTGAAGCGCGGCGTCGATACGCCGGTCGTGCTGATCTCCGGCGGCGTCGGCCTGACGCCGATGGTGTCGATGGCGTCGACGCTGGTCGACGAAGGCAGCAAACGTGACGTGCGGTTCGTCCACGCATGCCGTTCGGGCGCGGTGCACGCATTCCGCGACTGGCTGAACGAGACGGTGCACGAACACGCGAACGTCAAGCGCACGGTGGTGTACGAGCTGGTCGGCCCGAACGATCGCGCCGGCATCGACTACGACCTCGAGGGGCGCCTCACGCCGGAGCGCGTGCAGCAATACGCACGGGTGCCGGACGCCGACTACTACATTTGCGGCCCGGTCGCGTTCATGAAGGCGCAACGCGATGCGCTGGTGGCGCTCGGCGTCGCGCCGGAACGCATCAATACCGAGATCTTCGGTTCGGGCGCGCTCGAGTGATGTGTTGACCGGCAGTCAGCGGCCCATGAAAAAAGCCCGGCGCGAGCCGGGCTTTTTCGTTGCGGCGGTCCGGGCGATCAGTTGCCGCTGCCGCGCGCGACGCGGCGTGCCTTGACCGATTCCGCGAGGCCCTCGAGCACCTTCACGCTGTCGTCCCACGCGATGCACGCGTCGGTGATGCTCTGGCCGTAGGTCAGCGCGCAGCCTTCCTTCAGGTCCTGGCGGCCTTCGACCAGATGCGACTCGATCATCACGCCGACGATGCGAGCGTCGCCGGCCGCGATCTGGCGGCCGATGTCCGCGCAGACGGGGATCTGGTTCTCGTGCTTCTTCGAGCTGTTCGCGTGGCTCGCGTCGATCATCAGGCGCGCGGCGAGGCCCGCCTTGCCGATGTCCGCGCAGGCGGCGTTCACGCTGTCCGCGTCGTAGTTCGGCGTCTTGCCGCCGCGCAGGATCACGTGGCAGTCCTCGTTGCCGGCCGTCGACACGATCGCCGAGTGGCCGCCCTTCGTCACCGACAGGAAATGGTGCGGCTGCGACGCGGCCTTGATCGCGTCGACCGCGATCTTCACGTTGCCGTCGGTGCCGTTCTTGAAGCCGACCGGGCACGACAGCCCCGACGCGAGTTCGCGGTGCACCTGCGACTCGGTCGTGCGCGCACCGATCGCGCCCCACGAGACCAGGTCGGCGATGTACTGCGGGCTGATCATGTCGAGGTATTCGGTCGCGGCCGGCAGCCCCATTTCGTTGATCTGCAGCAGCAGCTCGCGCGCGGTGCGCAGCCCTTCGTTGATCTTGAAGCTGTTGTCGAGGTGCGGATCGTTGATGAGCCCCTTCCAGCCGACCGTCGTGCGCGGCTTCTCGAAGTACACGCGCATCACGATTTCCAGTTCGCCCTTGAAGCGCTCGCGCTCCTTCACGAGCCGGCCCGCGTATTCGATCGCCGCCTTCGTGTCATGGATCGAGCACGGCCCGACGACGACGATCAGCCGGTCGTCCATCCCGTGCAGGATGCGGTGCATCGACTGGCGCGAGTTGTAGATCAGCTCGGACGCGGCTTCGGAGCACGCGAATTCGCGGATCAGGTGAGCGGGCGGCGTCAGTTCCTTGAGTTCGCGAATGCGGACGTCGTCGGTGTTGTGCGGGGGCATGCTGTTTCTCCTTGGTTCCGGGCGCCGTTCGATCAGTGGGCGTGCGGCAGATTCATCAATTCAAGCGATTCAGTGGTTTCGGTCGGGGCCGCGGGACCGCTGCGGCGGCGACCGGGTGGCGAAGGGCGAAAAAAAAACCGCCGGGTTCGCCGGCGGTTTTTTCGGGAATTTCGGTTGCGCTTTACGCGCCATCAACCCTCTCGATCCGCCAGCGGTCTGAGATACCAAAAAAAGTAAAAGTAAAACTTGGCGGACATGACGGGGATTCGGTTCGTCAAAAAAGTTGATTCGGAATTTATACCGCGTCGCCGGACGGCTGGCAACCGGGAAACGTCGAAAATGCGGACAATCCGCGCGTTTTATCCAAAATGCGCGGATTGTCTGCGCCGCGATGCGGTTATGCCGTACCGCCGACGGTCATCCTGTCGATCCGCAGGGTCGGCTGGCCGACGCCGACCGGCACGCTCTGGCCTTCCTTGCCGCACACGCCGACACCCGAGTCGAGCGACATGTCGTTGCCGATCATGCTCACGTCCTTCAGCGATTCGGGGCCGCTGCCGATCAGCGTCGCGCCCTTCACCGGGTAGGTGATCTTGCCGTTCTCGATCATGTACGCCTCGGACGCCGAGAACACGAACTTGCCGTTCGTGATGTCGACCTGGCCGCCGCCGAAGTTCACCGCGTACAGGCCGTTCTTCACCGACGCGATGATTTCCTGCGGATCCTTGTCGCCGTTCAGCATGTACGTGTTCGTCATGCGCGGCATCGGCAGCGCCGCGTACGACTCGCGCCGCGCGTTGCCGGTGACCGGCATCTTCATCAGGCGTGCGTTCAGCGTGTCCTGGATGTAGCCCTTCAGGATGCCGTCCTCGATCAGCGTCGTGCACTGCGTCGGGTTGCCTTCGTCGTCGATGTTCAGCGAGCCGCGGCGGTTCGGCAGCGTGCCGTCGTCGACGACGGTCACGCCCTTGGCAGCAACCCGCTCGCCGATCCGGCCCGCGAATGCCGACGAGCCCTTGCGGTTGAAATCGCCTTCGAGGCCGTGGCCGATCGCCTCGTGCAGCAGCACGCCCGGCCAGCCCGGCCCGAGCACGACCGTCATCGCGCCGGCCGGTGCGGGGCGGGCGTCGAGGTTGACGAGGGCCGCGTGCACGGCGTCGTCGACGTAGCGCGACAGGACTTCGTCGGTGAAGTAGCCGTAGTCGAAGCGGCCGCCGCCGCCGCCGGAGCCGATCTCGCGGCGGCCGTTTTGTTCGGCGATCACCGTGACCGACACGCGCACGAGCGGGCGGATGTCGGCCGCGAGCGCGCCGTCGCTGCGCGCGACCAGCACGACGTCGTATTCGCCGGCGAGGCCGGCCATCACCTGCGTGATGCGCGGGTCGCGCCCGCGCGCCATCTGCTCGATGCGCTCGAGCAGCTTGACCTTGGCCGTTGCGTCGAGCGATGCGAGCGGGTCGGACGGCAGGTACAGGTCGCGGCCCGAGATGCCCTTCAGCGACGTCGCGGCCTTGATCTTCTGGCGGCCGCCACCGGCTGCCGCGATCGCCTTGGTGGCCGCGGCGGCTTGTGCGATCGCTTCCGGCGACAGGTCGTCCGAGTACGCGAACGCGGTGCGGTCGCCCGCGACCGCGCGCACGCCGACGCCCTGGTCGATGCTGAAGCTGCCCGATTTGACGATGCCTTCCTCGAGGCTCCACGCTTCGCTGCGGGTCGCCTGGAAGTACAGGTCCGCGTAGTCGACGCGGTGCGTGAAGATGTCGGCGATCGTGCGCGTGAGCAGGCTTTCGTCGAGGCCGTACGGCGTGAGCAGGATGTCCTTCGCCAGCGCGAGGTTGCGGATGCCGGGTTCGATGATGTTCATGCGGATATCGGGGTTTCTCAAAAAGTTGTCGGGTGCTGCTGGGCAGATGGGTTGGCCGCGCGGCGTTTCAAGCGGTGCGGCGAATTCAGGTCAGTACGCGGTGCCGCCACGCGGGCAGGCTCTGGCGCACGTCGGCAATGCGTTGCGGGTCGATCGAGCCGAGCACGACGCTGGCACCGACATCGCGGACCGCGACGATCTCGCCCCACGGATCGATCAGCATGCTGTGGCCCCAGGTGCGCCGGCCGTTCTCGTGCTTGCCGCCCTGCGCGGCCGCGAGCACGTAGCACTGGTTCTCGACGGCCCGCGCGCGCAGCAGCGTTTCCCAGTGCGCGCGGCCTGTCGTATACGTAAACGCCGACGGGACGACGATCA
Source organism: Burkholderia cepacia complex sp. TUM26381 (assembly GCF_057439935.1). Taxonomy (NCBI): domain Bacteria; kingdom Pseudomonadati; phylum Pseudomonadota; class Betaproteobacteria; order Burkholderiales; family Burkholderiaceae; genus Burkholderia; species Burkholderia cepacia complex sp. TUM26381. The sequence goes on from NZ_CM172006.1 coordinate 726,320, forward strand.
GCGCGCAGTCGCCCATCCGGCGATACAGCTCCGGAAAGCGAAGATCGTAACAGACCGACAGGCCGACCCGCCCGAACGGCGCGTCGAACGCGACGACCGTGTCGCCCGCGCGGATCGTGCGGGCCTCGTCGAACGATTCGTCGCCTTTCTCGAAGTTGAACAGATGGATCTTGTCGTAGCGCGCGGCCTCGTGGCCGGACGGATCGAACACGAGCGTCGTGTTCAGCACGCGATCGGGTTCGGGCGCCTTCAGCGGCAGCGTGCCGCCGATCACCCAGACGCCGTGGCGCCGTGCGGCGTCCGCGAGGAAGCGCTGGATCGGGCCGTCCTGGTACGGTTCGGCGAGCGGGAGCTTGTCGGTGTCGCGATGGCCCATGAAGCAGAAATACTCGGGCAGCAGCACGAGCTGCGCGCCTTCGCCGGCGGCTTCCGCGATCAGGCGGCGCGCTTCGGCGAGATTGCGTGTGACGTCCGGCGTGCTCACCATCTGCAGCGCGGCGACCCGGAAGGGTGTGGCGGAACGGGTGTGGTCGGTCATCGCGGGATCGGTTGCGTCATAAATGGGGTGCGGCCCGGCACCACGGGCGGTTCGATGCGCGCTCAATGGTTCACCGCACCGGCCGGACCGTGATCCATCTTACCTTGATCGCCTCGCACCCGCTCGATGTGCGGGTGCGCCCACGAACCGGTGATCGCGTAGTCGAGCGCGAACGCGCGCGACAGCGTTTCCGACAGCGCGTAGTTCGCGGCCAGCACGCCGATGCCGAGCAGCGGGTTGATGACGGCCGCGCCGATCGCGGCTGCGCCCGCGCTGATTTTCGGCGCGACGTGCGCATGCAGGTCCTGCGTCTCGGTGCCGAGATCGACCGCGCCGCGCACGGTGACGTTCGCGGGCCCCGTCATCATCGAGAAGTCGTCGGTGCGTGCGATCCCGTTTGAAATCTGGCCGGTGCCCGTGATCTTGTCGAACGGCAGCCCTTTGCCCACCACATCGCGGAAATTCAGCGTCAGGAAGCGCGCGAGGCTCTGCAGGCTCAGCACGCCGAGGAGTTTCGCCGCGCCCGGATCGACTTTCAGGATTTGCCCGTGTTCGAGGTCGAGCGCGACCTGGCCGCCGAGCGATGGGAAGTCGAGCGCGGTCGGGCCGCCGCGCCAGCCGACCTTGCCCGTTACCGAGCCGTGACCGTCCGCGAGCGTCCGCGGCAAGCCGACGCGGTCGAGCAGCGCGCCCGCGTTGCCGATGTCGAGCTTGAAGTCGAACACGGTGCGGCGCGGCGCATCGTTTTCGTCGGCGCCGCGGGCGAGCGCGCGGCGCGACGTGCGCCAGTTGCCGGTCGCGGTCAGCTTCGCGGCCGGGTTCGACAGTTCCAGCTTGTCGAGCTGCCACACGGGCGTGCCGTCTTCGTCGATGTTGCGCGCGTTGACGACGAGACGGCCGATGTCGTGGTCGCGCGCGACGACCTGGTCGACGATCAGGTCGATCGACGGCATCGGGCGGTCGGTCGGCGTCGGCAGGTTCATCGCGCGGCCGACGAGGTCGTGCTGCGCACTCTGCGGCACCACGAGCTTCGCGAGCCGCGCATTCAGCACGCCTGCGCCGTTGTGGCCGCCGCCGGGCGCCCACGACAGGTAGCCCGATACCTGGTTCGATGCGATGTTCGCCTGCCAGAGGTCGTCGACATGCGACGCGCCGACGATCACGTTCTCCCAGTTGCGCTTGAGCAGCTTCAGCGTGCCGAAGTGGAACGCGAAGCGCTTCGGCGCGAAGCTCGCGAAATCGACGCGCGGCGCGGTCTGCGGCTCCGGTACGCGCGGTGCGTCCGGTTTCAGCGTGTGGGCGAGCGCGAGCCATGCGTCGGCGTCCAGCTCGTCGACGTCGACGGCCGCGCTCACGCCGTCCTGCGGCATGTCGGGCATCCGGTGGATGCCCATCGCGCCGCGCACCGCGCGCAGCGGCTGGCCGCGCGTCGCGTCGAGCAGGTAGGTCGCGGACACCGGGCCGAGCGTCAGGTCGGCATGTTCGAGGCGCTTGCCGTCCGCCTGCGGCGCCGGCTGCAGCGTGAAGCTGAACGGCATCGGCGTGCCGGCCTGTTTCGCGAACGGTGCCGGGAAGTTCAGCGCGACGCCCGTCAGGTCGGAATGCGCGCTGATGTCGGGCAGGCGGCCCGGCGCGCCGCGCACGGCGACCTTGTACGGCGCATCGCCGACCACGTGTTCGAGCAGCGCGGCCGCCGGGCCGTGCAGGTTCAGGCCGCGTGCGGCGTCGAGCGCGAGCCGGCCGTCGACGTCCACCGTGTACGGGCCGTGCGACTGGAAGTTGCCGCTCGCGCGCACCGGGCCGCCGAGGAAGCGTCCCGACAGGTCGTGCAGCGATGCGCCGGCCTCGGTGAAGCGGACGCTGCCGCGCAGTGCCGACAGCGGCGGCACGCCGCGGGTCGACAGCGTGTTGCCGCCGAACGCGAGCGCGCCTTCGATGTGCGTATGCGGATGCGCGACGTGCTGCGGAATCGTGATCTTGAGCGCGAGCGACGCGGGCCCCTGCGCATCGATCCGCTGGCCGATATGGCCGCTCATCGTGCCGAGCGAGCTGTTGTCCGCATAGTCGACCAGGTCGGCGAGCGGCCCCTGTGCATGGCCGTCGATGATCAGCGGCGAGTGGGTCGGATTGCCGAGATCGTCGATGCGGCCCGCGACCTTCGTCAGCGCGACGCGCTTGTAGTGCGCGCGCTCGATGTCGAAGCGCAGCTTGTTCTGCGCGAGCTCGAACACGCCGTCGATCCCGTCGAGCGCCGGCCAGACGCTCGGCGTGCCGTTCGCGAGCTTGCGCGGCGGGTACGGCGTCGGCTCGAAGCGGCCGCCGGTGAATGGCGCGACGATGTGGAACACGCCGGCATCCGGCTCGTGTTCGAACGGGAATTTCTCGAGCGGGCCGCGGGCGACGATCGACGCGCCCTGGGTCACCTTGCCGTCCTGCAGCGCGTGGCCGAGATAGTCGCGCAGGTGTTCGGACATCCCGGTCGGCAGGTAGCGCGGAATGCGCGCCACCGACGCGCGGGCGAACTCGGCGCGCAGGTCGAGCGAGCCGCGGCCGTGGCCGGGGTTCGTGTAGGAGCCCGACACCGCGATTTCGGCATCGGGGTTCGACACGAGCAGGTCGGGCAGCGTCACGTCGACGCGCGCGTGCTTGTCGCCGGGCGCGGGCGCGATCACCCATTTGACGTTGCCGCGCAGCCGGTCGAACGTCAGGCGCGGCTCGTCGAACTCGCCGGGCACCGTGACGGCCGCGTTGACCGTGTCGAAATGCGCGGTGCCGCCCGTCTCGCTCGCGTCGACGCGGCCCCACAGGTTTTCGACGCCCGGCCAGCCGGCGCGCGGGTGGCCGCGCGGCGACAGGCCGGGCGGCGGCTCCTGCGCGGCGAAGCTGAGGCCTTGCAGGTCGCCGAGGAAGCGATAGCGGACGATCGGCGCGGCGCCGGTGCGGCGCTCCTCTTCCGCGAGGTCGGCCCGCGCGGGTTTCGCGCGCTCGACTTCGATCTGGTAGTTCGACATCATCCCGCGCGGATCGATCTTGATCAGTTCGTTGCGCAGGCGTGCAGGCAGCGGCAGGCCGCGAATGAATTCGCTGAGGATGCCGAGATCGACGCGATCGCCGACGACGCTGATCAGTTGCCCCTGGGTCGCCGTCGGCACGCGGTAGCGGGCCGTCAGCGTCGACAGCGCGAGCGAGCGGGCGAGCGGCGTGCCGTCGTCGAGCGGCGGCTGGCCGAGTTCCGCGTGGAAGCGCGACAGGTGCAGCGTGTAGTCGTGCCCCGTGTCCATCGCCATGTCCCAGCCGAATCCGACCACCGGCACGTCGAGCCGCGGCTGCGTCGGCCGCACGCGCAGCGTGACGTCGGCGCCCTGCAGGTCGCCGCCCGCCGAGCGCAGCCGGCCGTCGCGGAAGGTCGCCCAGATCGCGTTGTCGATCCGGCCTGCATGGATCGTGAGCGGGATGTCGAGGTAACGGGCGAGCGTCTGCAGATCGACGGGGCCGGTCGACAGGTACGCGTCGCCGGTCCAGTTGGACGGCTTGCCGACCGGCGCGAGCGCCTTGTGCGTGAAGCGCGCGCGAAAATCGAGCGGGCCGAGCAGCAGTGTGCCGTTCGCGGGCGCCTGCAGCGCGGCCCGGTGTACGCGGCCGTCGTTGAGCACCGCGATCCGGATGCCCGACAGCACGAGCTCCGGCGCGTCGTGCTGCGCGTCGCGCCAGCGCAGCGTGCCGCCGCGCAGCACGATCGCTTCCTGCTTCAGCAGCCAGGTGCCGAACGTGTCGTTGCCGCCGTGGGTGGTCGCGACGCCGATGCCCGCGACGCTCAGCGAACCGTCGGCCGCGCGCGCGACGACGAGGTCGGGCTGGTCGACGATCAGGCTCGACAGCGCGGGCGACAGTCGCAGCAGCGACATCCACGACAGCGCGGCGGTCGCATGCGGTACCGACAGCGCGATCTTGCCGTCACGGCCGCGGATCGTCAGGTTCGTGAGTTCGACGCCCGGCTGCATGCCGGACCAGTTCGGGGAAAGCTTGCCGATCGAAAGCTGCGCGTGGAGCTTGTCGGACACGAGGCGCTCGATGCGCGGACGGAATTCGTCGATGCGGGGCAGCAGCACATAGCGCAGCCCGAGGAACGCGCCGGACGCAACGAAGTAGGTGCCGATCCCGACTGCCAGCGTCACCTTGAACACGCGACGCAGGACCGGATGATCGTGCTTCGGAGGTCCCGCTTCGGGCGCAGCTACGGCGGATTCCTGACGGTCGGACATGCGGCGGACGGGCGGCGATATGGTAGTTTTGCAGACTGACGTTGAAATGTATCACACGGGTTCGTGCCGGCGGCCGTTGCGGCAGCACGGCACGGGCTTTCCGGCGCGCGGTTTCGCGGCGGACGCACGTGCGTCCGCCGCTGCCGCGCCGAGTTCACGAGACCGGCCGGCAGCGGGGCGCGTACGCGCCGGGCCGCTGCCGGCCGGCCTTTCCGCCAGGCCCGCTTCTCGATGACCGACGCTTCCGCCCTGATCAGCACGTCCTATTCCCGATACCTCGCCCGCGCGGCTGCCGCGCGGCCCGCGCTGGCCGACCAGGTCGCCGCATGGGCGGCCGCGCCGCTCGGCCGCGCGCAGCTCGACGCGCGCCTCACCGAATTGCTCGCGACGCCGGCCGGCACGGCCGTGCCGACCGAGGAGCAACTGAAGCGCGCGCTGCGGCAACTGCGCGCGGAGGCGTTCGGCGCGGTCGCGGAGCGCGACCTGCGCGGGCTGGCGGACGTCGCCGAAGTGACGGGCGCGATGACCGATCTCGCCGAAGTGGCCGTGCAGCGTTCGCTCGCGCTGCTGTCGACCGAGCTCGAGGCGCTGTACGGCGAGCCGCGCGGCGCCGACGGCCAGCGCGTCGTGCTCGGCGTGGTCGGAATGGGCAAGCTCGGCGGCCGTGAGCTGAACGTGTCGTCGGACATCGACCTGATCTTCGTCTACGAGGACGACGGCGAAACGACCGGCGGCGCGCGTTCGCCGCTGTCCACGCAGGAATACTTCACGCGGCTCGGCCGGCGCCTGATCGGCGTGCTGTCCGAGGTCACGGCCGACGGCTACGTGTTTCGCGTCGACATGCGGCTGCGCCCGAACGGCGATTCGGGGCCGCTCGTCTGCAGCCTCGGGATGCTCGAGGAATATTTCTACGTGCAGGGGCGCGAGTGGGAGCGCTATGCCTGGATCAAGGGGCGGCTCGTGTCGGAAGGCGACAGCGACGCGGCCCGGCGGCTGGAGTCGCAGCTCGAATCCATCGTCAAGCCGTTCGTGTACCGCCGCTATCTCGATTTCGGCGTGATCGGCGCGATCCGTTCGCTGCACCAGCAGATCCGTCACGAAGCCGCGCGCCGCGTGTCGATGCGGCCCGACAAGGCCGACGACATCAAGCTCGGGCGCGGCGGGATCCGCGAGATCGAGTTCAGCGCGCAGGTGTTCCAGCTGATCCGCGGCGGCCAGGATGCCGAATTCCGCGTGCGGCCGACGCTCGCGGTGCTGCGCCATGCGCAGGCGCGCGGGCTGATCGGCGAGGACGTGCGCGCGCGCCTGTCCGATGCTTACAACTTCCTGCGCACGCTCGAGCACCGGCTGCAGTACCGCAACGACGCGCAGACGCACGCGATGCCGGTCGAGCCCGACGAACGCGCGGCGCTGGCCGCATCGCTCGGCTTTGCCGACTATGCGGCGCTGATGACGGTGCTGGACGGCCACCGGACCTTCGTCGAGGCGCAGTTCCACCAGATCTTTGCCGACAAGGTGAGCGGCGGGCCTTGCGCGGCCGGCGACGACACGGCCGCCGCGTGGATCTGGAGCGGCGCGCTGGCCGACGACGGCGAGGACGACGCGCTGGTCGCGCGCCTCGACGGCCTCGGTTTCACCGATCCGGCCACCGTGCTCGCGCGGCTGCGCGCGATCTGGCAATCGTCGCGCTACACCGGGCTGCCGGAAAAGAGCCGGCAGCGCTTCGACAGCGTCGCGCAGCGGGCGCTCGACGCCGCCCCGAAGATCGACGCCGCACGCCGCGACGACACGATCGTGCGCCTGTTCGACCTGCTCGAGACGGTCAGCCGGCGCGGCGTCTATCTCGCGCTGCTGACCGAATACCCGGCCGCGCTCGACCGTGTGCTGTCGGTGCTCGGCGCGACGCGCTGGGGCGGCGGCTACCTGATCCGCCACCCGCAGCTGCTCGACGAGCTGCTCGACGACGAGGCGATCGCGAGCCCGTTCGACTGGCCCGCGTTCAAGGACGCGCTGCGCGCACGCCTCGCGGCGGCGGACGGCCCCGAGCAGCAGATGGACTTGCTGCGCCACGCGCAGCACGCGGAGGTGTTCCGGATCCTGCTGATCGATCTGGCCGGGCAACTGTCGGTCGAGCATGTGAGCGACCGGCTGTCGGAGCTGGCCGACGCGGTGCTCGACGTGACGATCGAAGTCGTCTGGTCGCAGCTCGCGAAGCGCCATCGCGACGTGCCGAAGTTCGCGGTGATCGCGTACGGCAAGCTGGGCGGCAAGGAGCTCGGCTACGCGTCGGATCTCGACCTGATCTTCCTGTACGACGACCCCGACGAGCGCTCGGCGGACGTCTACACGACCTTCACGCGGCGCCTCATCACGTGGCTCACGACCGCGACCGGTGCGGGGGCGCTGTTCGACATCGACCTGCGGTTGCGGCCGAACGGCGAGGCCGGGCTGCTCGTTACCGATCTCGATGCGTTCCGCCGCTATCAGCTGCGCGAGGGCGACGCCGCGAACACCGCGTGGGTGTGGGAGCACCAGGCGCTGACGCGTGCCCGCTACAGCGCGGGCGATGCGCAGATCGGCGCGGACTTCGAGGCGATCCGCCAGCAGGTGCTGACGACGCCGCGCGACGGCGGCGTGCTCGCGAAGGAGATCGTCGACATGCGCGGCAAGGTGTTTGCCGGCCACCCGAACCAGACCGAGCTGTTCGACCTGAAGCACGATCGCGGCGGGATGGTCGACATCGAGTTCATCGTCCAGTACTGGGTGCTGCTGCATGCGTCGAGCGACGCCGAGCTGATCCGCAATACCGGCAACATCGCGCTGCTGCGCGAGGTCGCCCGCTTCGGGCTGATGGGCGAGGACGAGGCCGAGCGCGTCGGCGCGGCGTACCGCAAGTACCGGAAGCTGCAGCACAAGCTGCGGCTCGACGGGATGGAGAAGGCGCGTGTCGATCCGGCGATGGTGGCCGACGAGCGGGCTGCGGTGACGGCGCTGTGGGAGCGCGTGTTCGGCGCGGGTGAAACGGGCGTTTGAACGAAAGCAGGGCGGTGCGCGGTATCGACCCGCGCACCGCCCTGAATCGCCAATGTGCGAACCCGTTCGGCTTGAACGGAGCAGGCGGCCGCGTCAGGCCGCCAGCATTTCCTTCGCGTGCTTGCGGGTGGTGGCGGTGATCTCGAGCCCGCCGAGCATCCGCGCGACTTCCTCGATCCGGTTGGCGCGGTCGAGTGCGACGACCGTCGACACCGTGCCGCCGCGATCGTCGGCGCCCTTCGCGACCTGGAAGTGATGGTCGCCGCGCGCGGCGACCTGCGGCAGGTGCGTCACGCACAGCACCTGGCGGTCGCGCCCGAGCTGGTGCAGCAGGCGGCCGACCACTTCGGCGACGCCGCCGCCGATCCCCGTATCGACTTCGTCGAAGATCAGCGTCGGCGTCGGGCTTGCCGCGCTCGCGATGACCGCGAGCGCGAGGCTGATCCGCGCGAGCTCGCCGCCCGACGCGACCTTCGCGAGCGGCCGCAGCGGCACGCCCGGATGCCCGGCGACGCGGAATTCGACCTGCTCGAGCCCGTGCGGGCCGCCGTCGGCAAGCGGCACGAGTGCGACTTCGAAACTGCCGCCCGCCATCGACAATTCCTGCATGCCGGTCGTGACGGCCGTACCGAGCGCCTTCGCGGCCTGCGCGCGCGCCTTGGACAGGTGCCGGGCGTCGGCGAGATAGGCTTCGCGCGCCTTGGCCTGCGTCGCTTCGAGCGCGCCGAGATCGGCGGCTGCGTCGAGCGCGACGAGCTGCGCGCGGCGCGCCGCATGTTCCTCGTGCAGCGTGTCGGGCGGCAGCCGGAACTTGCGGGCGGTCGAGTGCAACGCATCGAGCCGCGTTTCGACCTGCGCGAGCCGCTCGGGATCGAGATCGGCGCGCTGCGCGTAGTGCGACAGCGAATAGACGGCTTCCTGCAACTGGATCTCGGCCGGTTCGAGCGACGCGAGCGCATCGCTGAGCGAGGTGTCGTAGTCGGCCAGGCTGCGCAGCTTCGACACGATCGCGCCGAGTTGCGGGAGCATCGCGTCGTCGGATTCGGACAGCGCGTTGAGCGCGCCGCGCACGCCTTCGATCAGGTTCGCCGAATGCGACAACCGCTTGTGTTCGTTGCTGACTTCGTCCCATTCGCCGGGCTGCGGCGCGAGCTTGTCAAGCTCGGCGAGCTGCCACGCGAGCTTTTCGCGTTCGAGCTGCAACTCGCGCTCGTGCGCCTTCGCGGCGTCGATCGCCTGCGTCGCGTCGCGCCACACACGCCATGCGCGTGCGACGTTCGCCGCATCGGCGACGAGCCCCGCGTGCGTGTCGAACAGCTCGCGCTGCGCGTCGGGCCGCATCAGCAACTGGTGCGCGTGCTGGCCGTGGATGTCGACGAGCATCTCGCCGAGTTCGCGCAGCTGTGCGAGCGTCGCGCTGGTGCCGTTGATGAACGCGCGCGAACGGCCATTCGCGTCGATCACGCGGCGCAGCATCACGGTGTCCTCGGCGTCGAACGCGTGTTCGTCGAGCCAGCGCGCGACGCGGTCGTGCGGCGTGAATTCGGCCGTGATGTCGGCGCGGCCGCAGCCGGTACGCACGACGCTCGCGTCGGAACGTTCGCCGAGCGCGAGGGCAAGGGCGTCGATCAGGATCGATTTCCCGGCGCCGGTTTCGCCGGAAAAGACGGAAAAGCCGCTGTCGAATTCGAGATCGAGCGCGGCCACGATGACGAAGTCGCGGATCGAGAGGTGGCGGAGCATGATGTAGGGCGGAGCGGCGTCAGGACGCCTTGTCGTCTTCGTTCGAGGCGTGTTCGTTCCAGTGCAGCTTCTTGCGCAGCGTCGTGTAGTAGCTGTAGCCGACCGGGTGCAGGAACGGCACCGTGTGCTTCGAGCGGCGCACCTCGATCGTGTCGTTCAGTTCGAGCGACGTGAACGACTGCATGTCGAAGTTCACGTTGACGTCGCGCCCGCCGACGATCTGGATCGCGATTTTCGAATCGTCGGGCAGCACGATCGGCCGGTTCGACAGCGCATGCGGCGCGATCGGCACGAGCACGATGCCCGCCAGCTGCGGGTGAAGAATCGGGCCGGCCGACGACAGCGCGTAGGCGGTCGAGCCGGTCGGCGTCGCGACGATCAGGCCGTCCGAACGCTGGTTGTACATGTACCGGCCGTCGACCGACGCGCGCAGCTCGACCATCCCGGAGAAGCCGCTGCGGTTCACGACGACGTCGTTGAACGCGATTGCGTGGTAGATCGGTTCGCCGTCGCGCATGATCCGCGCCTCGAGCAGCGCGCGCTCCTCGCGCTCGAACTTGCCGGCCAGCATCACGGGAACGAGCGCGTGCATGTCGGCCGCGGCGATGTCCGTGATGAAGCCGAGCCGCCCGTGGTTGATCCCGATCAGCGGTGTCCGGTACGGCGCAAGCTGGCGGCCGATGCCGAGCATCGTGCCGTCGCCGCCGAGCACCACCGCCACATCCGCTCGCGCCCCGATTTCGGCCGGGGTGAGCGCCGGGTAGCCGGTGATGCCGATTTCGCGCGCGGTATCGCCTTCGAACACGACCTCGAAGCCGAGCTTCGCGATGCTGGCAGCCAGCGTGGCGAGCGGCTCGGCGATGACGGGCGTGTTGCTCCGGCCGACGAGCGCGACAGTATTGAACTGATTACCGGTTTTCATGCCGGCATTACACCATAGCTCGTTGACGAAAAGAACCGGCTGTGCGCCGAAGGGGCCGGATCGGGCCGGCCCGCGCAACGGAGGGAGACGCCACTCGCCGCGGTCGCGCGGTTGCGCTAAAATTTTCCACCATGCTAGATCCTCGCGCACGAACCCTCCTGAAAACCCTGATCGAACGGTATATCGCCGACGGTCAGCCAGTCGGATCGCGCACGTTGTCCCGTTATTCCGGGCTCGAGCTGAGCCCGGCGACGATCCGCAACGTGATGTCCGACCTGGAGGAGCTCGGCCTCGTGTCGAGCCCGCACACGTCGGCCGGCCGCGTGCCGACGCCGCGCGGCTACCGGCTGTTCGTCGACACGATGCTGACGGTCGAGGCGCCGATCGACGCCGAAGCCGTCGCGCGGCAGGTGCAGAACACGCTGCAGGCCGGCGAGCCGCAGCAGCGGGTGGTCGCGGCCGCCGCGAGCGTGCTGTCGAACCTGTCGCAGTTCGCGGGCGTCGTGCTGACGCCGCGCCGCAGCCACGTGTTCAAGCAGATCGAGTTCATGCGCCTGTCCGACAAGCGCATCCTGCTGATCATCGTCACGCCCGAGGGCGACGTGCAGAACCGGATGCTCGCGACGCCGCGCGACTATTCGCCGTCGCAGCTGACCGAGGCGTCCAATTACATCAACGCGCATTTCGCCGGCCTGTCGTTCGACGAAGTGCGCCGCCGCCTGCGCGACGAGATCGACCAGCTGCGCGGCGACATGACCACGCTGATGCACGCGGCCGTGACGGCCAGTACCGAGGTGCCCGACACCGAGGACACCGTGCTGATTTCCGGCGAGCGCAACCTGCTCGAAGTGGCGGATCTGTCGTCCGACATGGCGCGGCTGCGCAAGCTGTTCGACGTGTTCGACCAAAAGACGGGCCTCCTGCAACTGCTCGACGTGTCGAGCCACGCCCAGGGCGTGCAGATCTTCATCGGCGGCGAATCGACGCTCGTGCCGATCGAGGAAATGAGCGTCGTCACCGCGCCTTACGAGGTGAACGGGCAGATCGTCGGCACGCTCGGCGTGATCGGCCCGACCCGCATGGCGTACAACCGCGTGATCCCGATCGTCGACATCACCGCGCGCCTGCTGTCGCTCACGCTGAGCCAGCAATAGGCTGCAATCGGCAGCCTGATCCCGCCCCGTCATCGTGTCGCAATGCCGCACGCGCCGACAGTCGGCCGAACGGCACGGGGCGGCCCGCTATAATTGAGAGCCGTCCGGTCCCGTGCCCCGAGCACGTTCTTGCCCATGCGTTTCGATCTTGAGCCGCCTTCGAGCATCGCGGCTGCCCATCGCATCGGTGTGCTGCTGATCAATCTCGGCACGCCCGACGCGCCCACGCCGCGTGCGGTGCGGCGCTACCTCGCCGAATTCCTGTCGGATCCGCGCGTCGTCGAGATTCCGCAGGCCGTCTGGCAGGTGCTGCTGCGCACGCTGATCCTGCCGCTGCGCGGCCGCGCGTCCGCGAAGAAATACGCGGCCGTCTGGATGCCCGAGGGCTCGCCGCTGCGCGTGTACACCGAGCGCCAGACCGACAGCGTGCGGCACCTGCTCACGTCGAACGGCTATCACGTGACGGTCGACTACGCGATGCGCTACGGCAGCCCCAGCATTTCGCACGCACTCGCGCAGTTCAAGCGCGCGGGCGTCGAGCGCGTGCTGCTGATGCCGATGTATCCGCAATACTCGGCGTCGACCACGGCCACCGCCTTCGATGCCGCCTTCGACGCGCTCGCGCGCATGCGCAACCAGCCGGAAGTGCGCACGGTACGGCATTACGCCGACCATCCGGCCTATATCCATGCGCTGGCCGAGCAGGTGCGCCAGTACTGGGCGCAGCACGGCCGCCCCGATTTCGCGGCCGGCGACAAGCTCGTGCTGAGTTTCCACGGCGTGCCGAAGCGCACGCTCGACCTCGGCGACCCGTATCACGACCAGTGCCAGCAGACGGGCGCGTTGCTGATGGCCGCGCTCGGGCTGTCGACGACCGAATGCCGCGTGACGTTCCAGTCGCGCTTCGGCAAGGCCGAATGGCTGCAGCCGTACACCGCGCCGACGCTGCGCGAGTTCGGCGAGGCCGGCGTGCGGCGGGCCGACGTGTTCTGTCCTGGTTTCACGGCCGATTGCCTGGAGACGATCGAGGAGATCGGCATGGAAGTGCGCGACGCGTTCCTCGCCGGCGGCGGCAAGACGTTCCACCGCATTCCGTGCCTGAACGGCGCGCCCGCGTGGATCGGCGCGGTCGGCGAGATCGTCGCCGAGAATCTGCAGGGCTGGCCGGTCAAGGCCGCGCAGCCCGAAACGGTGAACTGAGATGAAACGATCCCCACGCTCACTTTGCTCGCTGCCCCCCGAGGGGGCGGTCAGCCTCCTTGGGGCGGCCCGGCGGAGGCTGACATGAACTACCAGATTTCCACGGACCCCGGCGCGAAGCTGCGCATCGACAAATGGCTATGGGCGGCCCGCTTCTTCAAGACGCGCTCGCTCGCGACCGATGCGGTCGACAAGGGGCACGTGAAGATCGGCGGCGCGGCGGTCAAGCCGGCGAAGGACGTGCGGGTGGGCGACGAGGTGGAGATTGCGATCGACGGCATCGTCTGGCACATTGCCGTGCTGGGCGTGTGCGACGTGCGCGGGCCTGCGAGCGTCGCGCAGGCGCTTTACGCGGAAACGGAAGCAGGGCGGGCCGCGCGGCTCGCCGAACTGGAGCGGCGCCGCACGTATCGCGAGCCGGCGGCCGAACTGCACGGCCGGCCGACGAAGCGCGACCGGCGCATCATCGACAGATTTTCGGGTGGGCGCTGAACATCTGGTCGAATGTCGCCCGCGCGCTGCCGTATTCGGTCGTGCGGTCGGTAACGGCTCCGGACAGGCAGATGGTGGTGGTGCCGGCAATGAGTACCAGCGCGACCACCGATATCGCAAAGGTCAGTTTCACGGTACTCCCCTCGGGCTCAAGGGTGAAAACGGCGCCAGGTGGATGTCAGGCGGCGGTCAGCTAGGGGTAAACACGCTTTTCCGACGCTTGACTGGAGTGTAGTGCAGCGGGCCTGTGCCAAGCTAGTACTTGCCAGGTAAGCGTTGTTACAGCCGGTTTCGCCCGATCTGGTGGACTGTGCGGGCCACGCCCCGCCGGGCGGCGCGGTTGTTTCGCGGCATTGGCGAATGCCGGCGAATAACCCTCTTGAAATCGCAGTTTTCGCCCTTATTTGCACCAACAATGTGCGGTTCCGCCGGGTATACGGTCCGGCGGTTGCCGATTTGGCTTCAACCTCTAATCGACTTTCAGCGACATGGAAAACACGCAAGAGAACCCGGCTACCCAATCGGCCGAAGACATCGGCAGCGAGAAGCAGGCGGCGCAAGGCGCCGCTCCCGCCGCCGAAGCAGCCGACGCGGCGCTCGCGGAGGCTCAAGCCAAGGTCGCCGAGCTGCAGGAGAGCTACCTGCGGGCGAAGGCCGAGACCGAGAACGTCCGCCGCCGCGCGCAGGACGACGTGTCGAAGGCGCACAAGTTCGCGATCGAGAGCTTCGCGGAACACCTGCTGCCGGTGCTGGACAGCCTGGAAGCGGCCGTCAGCGACACGTCCGGCGACATCGCGAAGGTCCGCGAAGGCGTCGAGCTGACGCTGCGCCAGCTGACGAGCGCGCTCGAGAAGGGCCGCGTCGTCGCGCTCAACCCGGTCGGCGAGAAGTTCGATCCGCATCAGCACCAGGCGATTTCGATGGTGCCGGCCGACCAGGAGCCGAACACCGTCGTCACCGTGCTGCAAAAGGGCTATACGATCGCCGACCGCGTGCTGCGTCCGGCGCTCGTCACCGTCGCCCAGCCGAAGTAAGGCTGCCGGGATGGTGCCCGCCGGCGTCGATCCGGCCGCGTTCGACGCGTTCGACATGCAGGCGCTCGACGCCGGCACGTTCGACGCGGCCATCGGCGGCGCGGGCGACGCGCTGGCGGTGGTGTTCTTCTGGGGCGTCGACTGCTTCAACTGCGAGATCGCGAAGAAGGCGATGCTCGCTCAGCCCGACGCGATCCGCGCGCTGGCTCTGAAGTGGTTCCATTGCAACGTGTACGAACACCATCAGCTGGGGCGCCGCTTCGGGCTGCACGGCGTGCCGACGTGGTTCTTCTTCCACCGCGGCAAGCGGCTGGGCCGCGCGACGGGCTGGCATGGCCTCGCGCAGTTCCAGGCGGCCGTGTCGGCGGCGCGGGCGAAGGTCGCGGCGGCGGCGGCCGGCGATCCGCCGGCCGGTGATCCGCTGGCCGGCGGCGATTGAAAAAATTTAATATCCGCATCGCTCGCCGGGTCTTGAAAACGGACCGGACGGACGCATTTCGGGAACAGAGTTGAATTCTGGCGTGCGAAACCGCCCAAAAACGCGGGGTTTCGTGCAGCAAACAAGCATTTCTGGAGATTAGGAAAAATGGGAAAGATCATCGGTATTGACCTCGGCACCACGAACTCGTGCGTCGCCATCATGGAAGGCAACCAGGTCAAGGTCATCGAGAACTCGGAAGGCACGCGCACCACGCCGTCGATCATCGCCTACATGGACGACAACGAAGTGCTCGTCGGCGCGCCGGCCAAGCGTCAGTCGGTGACCAACCCGAAGAACACGCTGTTCGCGGTGAAGCGCCTGATCGGCCGCCGCTTCGAAGAGAAGGAAGTCCAGAAGGACATCGGCCTGATGCCGTACACCATCGTCAAGGCCGACAACGGCGACGCATGGGTTGAAGCGCACGGCGAAAAGCTTGCGCCGCCGCAGGTTTCGGCGGAAGTGCTGCGCAAGATGAAGAAGACGGCCGAAGACTACCTCGGCGAGCCGGTCACGGAAGCCGTGATCACGGTGCCGGCGTACTTCAACGACAGCCAGCGCCAGGCGACCAAGGACGCCGGCCGCATCGCAGGCCTCGAAGTCAAGCGGATCATCAACGAGCCGACCGCAGCCGCGCTCGCGTTCGGCCTCGACAAGGTCGAGAAGGGCGACCGCAAGATCGCCGTGTATGACCTCGGCGGCGGCACGTTCGACGTGTCGATCATCGAGATCGCGGACGTCGACGGCGAAATGCAGTTCGAAGTGCTGTCGACCAACGGCGACACGTTCCTCGGCGGCGAAGACTTCGACCAGCGCATCATCGATTACATCATCGGCGAGTTCAAGAAGGAGCAGGGCGTCGACCTGTCGAAGGACGTGCTCGCGCTGCAGCGCCTGAA
This sequence comes from Burkholderia cepacia complex sp. TUM26381, assembly GCF_057439935.1. Classification (NCBI taxonomy): domain Bacteria; kingdom Pseudomonadati; phylum Pseudomonadota; class Betaproteobacteria; order Burkholderiales; family Burkholderiaceae; genus Burkholderia; species Burkholderia cepacia complex sp. TUM26381. The sequence continues at coordinate 742,075 of NZ_CM172006.1, forward strand.
GGAAGCCGCTGAAAAGGCGAAGATCGAGCTGTCGTCGAGCCAGCAGACCGAAATCAACCTGCCGTACATCACGGCGGACGCGTCGGGCCCGAAGCACTTGAACCTGAAGATCACCCGCGCGAAGCTGGAAGCGCTGGTGGAAGACCTCGTCGAGCGCACGATCGAACCGTGCCGCATCGCGATCAAGGACGCCGGCGTGAAGGTGTCGGACATCGACGACGTGATCCTGGTCGGCGGCCAGACGCGCATGCCGAAGGTGCTGGAAAAGGTGAAGGAGTTCTTCGGCAAGGATCCGCGCCGTGACGTGAACCCGGACGAAGCCGTCGCAGTCGGCGCGGCGATCCAGGGCCAGGTCCTGTCGGGCGACCGCAAGGACGTGCTGCTGCTCGACGTGACCCCGCTGTCGCTCGGTATCGAGACGCTCGGCGGCGTGATGACGAAGATGATCAGCAAGAACACGACGATCCCGACGAAGCACGCACAGGTGTACTCGACGGCCGACGACAACCAGGGCGCCGTGACGATCAAGGTGTTCCAGGGCGAGCGCGAAATGGCAGCGGGCAACAAGCTGCTCGGCGAGTTCAACCTCGAAGGCATCCCGCCCGCACCGCGTGGCGTGCCGCAGATCGAAGTGACCTTCGACATCGACGCGAACGGCATCCTGCACGTCGGCGCGAAGGATAAGGCGACCGGCAAGGAAAACAAGATCACGATCAAGGCGAACTCGGGCCTGTCCGAAGCTGAAATCGACCAGATGATCAAGGACGCGGAAGCGAACGCAGCGGAAGACCACAAGCTGCGCGAGCTGGCCGATTCGCGCAACCAGGGCGATGCACTGGTCCACAGCACGAAGAAGGCGCTGTCCGAGTACGGCGACAAGCTGGACGCGGGCGAGAAGGAAGCGATCGAAGCGTCGCTGAAGTCGCTCGAGGAAGTGCTGAAGGACACGTCGGCCGACAAGGCGGCGATCGACGCGAAGGTCGAGGAACTCGGCAAGGTGTCGCAGAAGCTCGGCGAGAAGATGTACGCCGACATGCAGGCCCAGCAGGCAGGTGCGGCTGGCGCGGCCGGTGCAGCGGAAGGCGCGGCCCACGCGGGTGGCGCACAGCAGGCTGCCGACGACGTCGTCGACGCCGAGTTCAAGGAAGTGAAGAAGGACTAAGCCGGGTTGCAATGGCACCGCACGCCGCGCGTGGAAACGCGCGCGGCGCGACTGACCAGCGGCTGAAAAGCGGTCTGTCTTTCCTTCCGGATGGCCGGATCGACTCCACGCCTGGCGGGCTTCGCGGCCCTCCGGGCACATTTGTTTTTTGGCGGGTGCTGCGCGAGCCGTCCGCGGACGGCGCAGCGCCAGACGAGTCGAGAGACTTTACTGCAGGCGAAAGGAGCCGCCGCGTGCGCGATGCGTGGCGGCACAGTGAATCGATATGGCGAAACGGGATTACTACGAGGTTCTGGGTGTCGCGAAGAATGCGAGCGACGACGAAATCAAGAAGGCATATCGCAAGCTTGCGATGAAGTATCACCCTGACCGCAATCCGGACAACAAGGATGCGGAAGAGCATTTCAAAGAGGTGAAGGAAGCCTATGAAATGCTGTCGGATGGTCAGAAGCGGGCCGCGTACGACCAGTACGGCCACGCGGGCGTCGATCCGAACATGGGCGGTGCGGGTGCACAGGGCTTCGGCGGCTTCGCGGATGCGTTCGGCGACATCTTCGGCGACATCTTCGGTCAGGCTGCGGGCGGCGCCGCGCGCGGCGGCCGTGGCGGCCCGCAGGTGTACCGCGGCGCCGACCTGCGCTACAGCATGGAAATCACGCTCGAGCAGGCTGCGCACGGCTACGACACGCAGATCCGCGTGCCGAGCTGGGTATCGTGCGAGGTGTGCCACGGGTCGGGCGCGAAGCCCGGCACGAAGCCGGAAACCTGCCCGACCTGTCATGGCCAGGGCACGGTGCGCATGTCGCAGGGCTTCTTCAGCATCCAGCAGACCTGCCCGAAGTGTCATGGCACGGGCACCTACATTCCCGAGCCGTGCGTGCATTGCCACGGGTCGGGCAAGGTGAAGGAAACCAAGACGCTCGAAGTGAAGATCCCGGCCGGGATCGACGACGGGATGCGGATCCGCTCGGCCGGCAACGGCGAGCCGGGCATCAACGGCGGGCCGCCGGGCGACCTGTACGTCGAGATCCACATCAAGCCGCACTCGGTGTTCGAGCGCGACGGCGACGATCTTCACTGCCAGATGCCGATCCCGTTCACGACCGCCGCGCTCGGCGGCGAGATCGAAGTGCCGACGCTGGCCGGCCGTGCATCGTTCCCGGTGCCGGAAGGCACGCAGTCGGGCAAGACGTTCCGCCTGCGCGGCAAGGGCATCAAGGGGCTGCGTTCGAGCATCGCGGGCGATCTGTACGTGCACGTGCAGGTCGAGACGCCCGTGAAACTGACCGACAACCAGCGCGACCTGCTCAAGCAGTTCGAGAAATCGCTGGCCGAGGGCGGCGCGCGTCACAGCCCGCAGAGCAAGAGCTGGTTTGACCGTGTGAAGAGCTTCTTCGAGTAAAGCATGACTGAAGGCAACGAGAGCGCGTCGTTCGCGCTCTTGGACGATTGCGACTCGACCGCGTCCGCGCGGTCGAGTCGTTTGTATTCGGGCTTCGTGCACGAACGCGTGTGCACGGACCCGGCGCAGCTCGACGAAATCGATGCGGCGGTCGCGCAGGACCTGCGCGACGGGCTGCACGCGGTCGTCGTCGGCGATTACGAATTCGGACGCAACCTGCAACGAGCGCAGCCGGGCCATGCCTCGCTGCGCTTTTTGCTGTATGCGCATTGCGAGCGCCTGTCGCGCGACGAAGTCGACGCGTGGCTTGCGCAGCAGGACGGCGGCGGTGCGCCGTCGATCGCGGGTGTCGCGCATGTCGCGAAAAGTGTATCGCGCGACGCGTTCGACGCGGCGATCGCCGCGGTGCACGACGCGTTGCGCGCGGGCGATTCGTACCAGGTCAACTACACGTACCGGCTGAATTTCGACGTATTCGGCGCGCCGCTCGCGCTGTACCGGCGGCTGCGCGCGCGCCAGCCCGTGCGGTACGGCGCGCTGATCGCGCTGCCCGGCGGCGCGTGGGTCGTGTCGTGTTCGCCGGAACTGTTCGTCGAGAAGCACGGCGACGTGCTGCGTGCGCGGCCGATGAAGGGCACCGCGCCGCGGTCGGCCGATCCGCGCGACGACGCGGCAGCTGCCGCGTTCCTCGCGAACGATCCGAAGAACCGCGCGGAAAACGTGATGATCGTCGACCTGCTGCGCAACGACGTGTCGCGGATCGCGCGAACCGGCACCGTCAAGGTGCCGGCGCTGTTCTCCGTCGAACCGTATGCGTCGGTGTGGCAGATGACGTCGACGGTCGAGGCCGGCTGGCGCGATGGCACGACGTTCGCGCAGATGCTGCGCGCGCTGTTTCCATGTGGGTCGATCACGGGCGCGCCGAAGTACCAGACGATGCAGCTGATCGATGCGATCGAGTCGACGCCGCGCGGGCTTTATACGGGCGCGATCGGCTGGCTCGACGCCGTGAAGCAAGGCGCCGATTCCGACGCGACGGGTGATCGCCTGGCCGGTTGTGGCGACTTCTGCCTGTCGGTCGCGATCCGCACGTTGACGCTCGATGCTGCGGGCGACGGTGCTGACCGCGAAGGTGCGACCGGTGCCGGCGCCGAAGCACGCAATCCGGCAACGCCAATCACCGGTCGCCGTCGCGGCACGATGGGCGTTGGCGCGGGCATCGTGCTCGACAGCGTCGCGGCCGACGAATATGCGGAGTGCGAATTGAAGGCACGATTCCTGACGGACGCCGATCCCGGCTTCCAGCTGTTCGAAACGACGGCCGCCACGCGTGCGGACGGTATTCGCCATCTCGACCGCCATCTCGCCCGGCTGCAGCGCAGCGCGGATGCGTTCGGCTTCCGCTTCGACGCCGACGCGTTGCGCCGCGAGATCGACGCGCGCTGCGCGGCGCTCGACGGCGGCGATGCTTACCGGATGAAGCTCGCGCTCGCGAAGGACGGCACGGTCGAAATCGTCGCGGCGCCGCTCAAGGCGTTGCCGGCAGGGCCGGTCGGCGTGATGCTGGCGTCCGCGCACGGTTTCGCACCGACCTGCGCGAGCGATGCGCTGCTGCTGCACAAGACCACGCGCCGCGCCGAATATGACCGCGCGTGGCAGGCGGCGGAGGCGCTGGGCGGCTTCGACATGCTGTTCGTCAACGAGCGCGGCGAGGTGACGGAAGGCGGGCGCTCGAACCTGTTCGTGAAGCTCGACGGCCAGTGGGTGACGCCGCCGCTCGCGTCCGGCGTGCTGCCGGGCGTGATGCGCGGCGTGCTGCTCGACGATCCGACACTAGGCGCAAAAGAGCGCGCGCTGATGCTCGATGATGTGCTGAACGCGGATGAGTTGATGATCTGCAATGCGTTGCGCGGGCCGATGGCAGCGCGGCTGATTCACGGCTGCGCACCGGCCTGAACGCGGATTACTTTTGCGGCGTACATTGCCAGCTTTGTACGATGGCGTGCCCACTTTTGTAGCGTGCGATGCAAGTCTGTGCCTGTTTGCCCAGTGGCCGTGCGATTACGACGCTCGTATTGCCGTAGTCGCACGAAACCCAGTAGTCTTCACGGTTTTCGGCAAGCGACCAGATATGAATGTCGCTTTTTGACTCGGAACGCGAGCGGTTCGGCCGCAACGACATCATCCGATCCGGCGGCCCTGACCAGAAGGTGACGCTGGCAAGTGGATAGGTGTTTTGCGTGTCGAAGTTTTTCCAGCCATCGGGTGGTTGACCATCGAGTTGCTGGGTAACGGCAATGCGTGTGGGGCAATCCGTGCTTGCCGCGGACGCGGGTAACGCGGCGAGCGGACTGCATGCGAGCGCGGCGATGGTGAGCAGCCGATACGGTGTTGGGCGGATGAACATCGTCATTTCACGACCGAAAATGCATCGGCGTTATTGCTCGGATCGATGTAACGGCCGTTTTTGTCCTTGCCTTTGAACGGAATGCCTCTTCTCTGAATTGCCTTGAGTGAACGCCATTGTTCAACGACGTGGATACCTCGGACATCCTGGCCTAGATAGACCGCTGCATGATTGCCGTGTGGTCGGCTTGGGTAGCGATCGTTCTCGAAAGTTGCAATGACGGTTCCAACGCGGAGACTCTGATCGCCGCTTGCTTTTTTCTCCGGGCGCCAGATGGCGGTGGGGCCGACGGAAGCGTAAATTTTGACCGGCGCGACGCATTATCCGTCGCCTGCGAGCTTTTGCCCGACGAGTTCAGTCGCCTTCTCATGCACGTGAGCCATCTTTGTCGCTCCTTCGATTGACGAAGGCTGGATGGTTTCAGCGACGAAGGCGAGCAGAAATAGGACGAGTTAGAAAGTATGTGCTGTCCATCGGGGCAGTGCGAATAGCGGTGTGCCGCAGCTTGCCGCCAGCGCGCCACGGCACTGTCGCCCGGATTAGAACGAATGCTCGGGGCCGGGGAACGACCGGTCCTTCACCGCGCTCACATAGGCTTCGACGGCCGCCTGTATGTTCGGCTGGCCCTGCATGAAGTCCTTCACGAAACGCGGCCGCTTGCCGGGGAACACGCCGAGCATGTCGTGCAGCACGAGCACCTGCCCCGAGCAGTCGACGCCTGCGCCGATGCCGATCGTCGGAATCTTCAGCATGTGCGTGACTTCGGACGCGACGAGCGTCGGCACGGCTTCGAGCACGACGAGTTGCGCGCCCGCGTCCTCGACCGCGCGCGCGTCGCGCAGCAGCTGCGCGGCGCCGGCTTCGGTCTTGCCCTGCACCTTGAAGCCGCCGAACGCATGCACCGATTGCGGCGTGAGGCCGACGTGCGCGCACACGGGCACCGAGCGTTCGACGAGGAAGCGGATCGTTTCGGCGAGCCATTCGCCGCCTTCGAGCTTGACCATCTGCGCGCCCGCGCGCATCAGCTTGACCGCGTTCGCGAACGCCTCGGCCGGCGTGCCGTACGTGCCGAACGGCAGATCGGCGACGACCAGCGCGCGCGGCTGCGCGCGTGCGACGCAGGCCGTGTGATAGGCGATGTCGTCGAGCGACACGGGCAGCGTGGTCGTGTGGCCCTGCAGCACGTTGCCGAGCGAATCGCCGATCAGCAGCACGTCGGTGCCCGCGCGATCGAGCAGCGCGCAAAAGCTCGCGTCGTAGCAGGTGAGCATCGCGATCTTCTCGCCGGCGTCGCGCATTGCCTGCAGCTTGGGCACCGTCACGGCAGGCCGGCTCGATTCCTGGAGATAGGTCATGGGAAATCCGGGTCGATGGGTGAAGAACGACAGGCGGGACGCGTCAGCGCGTCGTCTCGCCCTTGACGAAGAATTCCTTGCGGCCGCGCATCGTCTCGATGCGCTCGACCAGCAGGGCGAGATCTTCGGGGGAGTCCAGCGGGTTCAGGTGTTCCGCGGCGACCGTCAGCACCGGCGTGCGGTCGTAGTGGTAGAAAAATTCGTTGTACGCGTCGACGAGCGAGCGCAGGTACGCATCGCTGATCTGCAGCTCCATCGGCAGCCCGCGCTTCTGGATGCGCGAGAACAGCACTTCGGGGCTCGCCTGCAGATAGACGACGAGGTCGGGCGACGGCGCCTGCGGCACGTCGACGTGCGTCGCGACCGAGCGATACAGCTGCCATTCGTCTTCCGGCAGGTTCAGCCGCGCGAAGATGTCGTTCTTCTGCGGCATGAAATCGGCGATGACGGGGCGGCCCGTTTCGAGCGCGCCGATCAGCTCGCGCGCCTGCTGCGCGCGCTGCAGCGCGAACGACAGCTGCACGGGCAGCGCGTAGCGCGCGGTGTCGCGATAGAAGCGTTCGAGGAACGGGTTGTCCTGCGGGCGTTCGAGCAGCGTCTGCATCGACCAGCGCTCGGCGAGCAGGCGCGCGAGCGTCGTCTTGCCGACGCCGATCGGGCCTTCGATCACGAGATAGCGGTGCGGGGCGCGCAGGTCGGGCGCGGTGACAGTCAGCGGAGTCGAGTTCATCGGCAGCGGGTCTTGTCGGCGTCTTCGCCGGCAGCGAGTGCCTTCTGCATCAGGCACTGGCAGGTTTGCACCTTCTCGACGCGCTGGTCTGCCACGGCGGCGAGGAAGGCGTCGGCACGGCCGCGCGCGGGAATGTCGAGCGCCGGCTCGATCTCGACGAGCGGCACGAGCGCAAACGCACGGTCGGTGAGGCGCGGGTGCGGGACGATCAGGTCGGGTTCGTCGATCGAATCGGCGCCGAACAGCAGGATGTCGAGGTCGAGCGTGCGCGGCGCATTGCGATACGGGCGCTCGCGCCCGAAGTGATGTTCGATCTTCTGGCAGAGCGCGAGCAGCTCGCGGGCCGACAGCGTCGTGTCGAGCTTGACGACGCAGTTGTAATAGTCGTCGCCGCCCGCTTCGAAGGGCGCCGTGCGATACAGGCTCGATTTGCCGAGGATCGAGATGGTGCGCTGCTGCGCAAGGCACACCACCGCGTCCTTCAGGGTCTGGCGCGCATCGCCGAGATTCGCCCCCAGTCCGATATATGCAACCGTCATGGCATCACTTCCTACGTCGTTCGCCGGCGAGCGCGTCAGTCGTCGGAACCGCCCGAGGTATCCGGTGCCTGCTCGGCGGCACCTTCACCCGGCTGGCGGTTTCGCACACCGCCGCGGCGGCGCCGCTTGCGGGGCGATTTTTCCTTCGAGCCGCCCTGCGTGAGCAATGCCTCGCGAGCAGCCGCGTCGCCTTCGATGAAATCCGTCCACCACTGTCCGACTTCCGCATCGAGCTCGCCGGATTCGCAGCGTAACAGGAGGAAATCATACCCCGCTCTAAACCTTTGGTGTTCCAGCAGCCGCATCGCGCTGCGGCCCGAGCGTTTCTCGAGGCGCAACTGCAGGCCCCAGATCTCGCGCATGTCGGCCGAATAGCGTTTGTGGATCGCGAGTTTCTCGGTCTGCATGTCGAGCACGTCGTCCATCGCGCGATGGAGCGCCGGCACCGGAATTTCGCCTTCGGCCGTGTATTGCTCGAAGCGCTGGCGCATGTCGTGCCACAGCAGCGTCGCGAACAGGAAGCCCGGCGACACCGGCTTGCCGGCGCGCACGCGCGCGTCGGTGTTGTTCAGCGCGAGCGTGATGAACTTCTCGCCCTGCGGCTGTTCGAGTACGACGTCGAGGAGCGGCAGCAACCCGTGGTGCAGGCCTTCCTTGCGCAGCCGCGTCAGGCATGCGAGCGCGTGGCCCGACAGCAGCAGCTTCAGCATTTCGTCGAACAGGCGTGCGGCCGGCACGTTGTTGATCAGGTCGGCGAGCGCGTTGATCGGCTCGCGCGTGTGCGGCTCGATCTCGAAACCGAGCTTCGCCGCGAAGCGCACGACGCGCAGCATCCGCACCGGATCCTCGCGGAAGCGGGTAGCCGGATCGCCGATCATCCGCAACAGGCGGGCGCGCATGTCGGCCATCCCGTCGTGGTAATCGAGCACCGTCTGCGTCGACGGGTCGTAGTACATCGCGTTGATCGTGAAGTCGCGGCGCGCGGCATCTTCATGCTGCTCGCCCCACACGTTGTCGCGCAGCACGCGGCCGCTCGCGTCGACCGCGTGCGTGCGGCGATCGAGTTCGTCGCGCTTCAGGCGCTTGGGCGGCTCGGCGGCGGCCGCTTCGGGCGGCGCATCGACCAGCGCGCGGAACGTCGACACCTCGATCAGTTCCTGGCCGAACTGCACGTGGACGATCTGGAAGCGGCGGCCGATCAGGCGCGCGCGGCGGAACAGGCGCTGGACTTCGGTCGGCGTCGCGTCGGTCGCGACGTCGAAGTCCTTCGGCGCGATGCCGAGCAGCAGGTCGCGCACGGCGCCGCCGACGATGAACGCGCGAAAGCCTGCCTGCTGCAGCGTGTCGGTCACGCGCACCGCGTTCTTCGAGATCAGCGCCGGATTGATGCCGTGCACGCTGGCCGGCACGACGGTCGGCTCATGGTTGCTGCGCGGCTTTTTCGCGCCACCGCCACGGGTGCCCTTCGGCGCGCGCGGGGCAGCAGGGGCCGCTTCGTCGGCCGGGGCCGCTGCGGGAGAGGTTTGCTCGCTTTCGTCCTGGCCGAGCAGCTTGCGGATGAATTTTTTGATCACGACGTTCAGAAGAGATCGAGGATACGCCAGCCGCGGGTGCTTGCATGCGCACGCAGCGTGTCGTCAGGGTTGGTCGCGATCGGGTCGGTGACTTTCTCGAGCAGCGGGATGTCGTTGTGCGAGTCGCTGTAGAAGTAGCTGTGCGCGAAGTCGTCCCAGTGCTTGCCGAGCGACGCGAGCCACGCTTCGGTCCGCACGATCTTGCCTTCGCGGTAGCTCGGCGTGCCGGTCGGTCGGCCCGTATACGGTGAATCGGGGTGCCCGTCGGTCGTCTCGACCTCGCACGCGATCAGCGTATCGACGCCGAACGCGGTCGCGATCGGGCGCGTGATGAATTCGTTGGTTGCGGTCACGACGCAGCACAGGTCGCCCGCATCGAGGTGCTTGCGCACCAGTTCGAGCGCGGCGGGCGTCATCGCGGGCCGGATCACCTCGTGCATGTACTGCTCGTGCCATTCGGCGAGCTGCGCGCGCGAATACTTCGCGAGCGGCGTGAGCATTGCCGTGAGGTACGCGTGGATGTCGAGCTTGCCGGCCTTGTAGTCGGCGAAGAACTGATCGTTCTGACGCGAGAAGCTTTCCGCGTCGACGATGCCGAGCTTCACCATGAAGCGGCCCCATTCGTGGTCGCTATCGGTTGGGATCAGCGTGTGATCGAGGTCAAAGAGTGCCAGATTAGTCATGGAAGCGCATTTTACTCGAAGCGGTTCGGGCCCGTGCCCGGTGGTGTGATGTCGTCGCCGGGACGCGCGAGCATCCGGCGCAGCAGCGGCAGCGTGACGGCGCGTTTCTGCTCGAGCGAAAAGCGGTCGAGCGCGTCGAGCAAGGCCATCAGGCTCGGCATGTCGCGGCGGAAATGGGTCAGCAAATAGGCGGCGATGTCGTCGGTGAGCGCGATCCCGCGCTCTTTCGCGGCGAGCTTGAGCACCGCGATCTTGCCGGCGTCGGACGGCGGCGACAGGTGGAACACGAGCCCCCAGCCGAGGCGCGTGCGGAGATCCTCGCGCACGTCGAGCGCGAGCGGCGCTGCGGGGCCCGCCGCGACGAACGCGCTCGACGGGTGCGCGCGCACTTCGTTGAACAGGTTGAACAGCGCGACCTGCTGCGTGTCGCTCATCCGGTCGCAGTCGTCGATCGCGTAGATGCCGATGCGCGGATCGAACGTGAACGCGCCGAGCGGGCTCTGCGGCGTCAGGTAGCGCGCGTAGCCGTACGACGCGTCGCTCACGAGCGCCTGCAGCAGGTGGGTGCGGCCGCTGCCGGGCTCGCCCCAGATGTAGAACGACCGGTCCGGCACGGGGCCCGCCGCGAGCGCGAGGTCGAGCTTCTGCAGGCGCGAGATGAGCTCGTCGTTCTCCTCGTTCATGATGAAGTTGTCGAACGTGGCGGGCGGCGGCGTGCCGAGATCGAGCGTCAGTTGACGGGACACAACAGTCACAATGCAGGTCGGTTGAAAATACGCGCGCCGTACGCCGGGCACGCGCCGGGGGCTGCGGTTCCATGGGCTTCACGCGCGGCCGCACGCACGGCGCCGCGCGGGTTTCGGCGCGGTTCGCTCGGCGTTGAAAACGGGGACGTGTTGACCAAGATGCAATCCCTGACGATTCGGTGCTGGGAATTCCGGCCAACGGGCCGGCTTCGGGTAAAATCGCATTTTACCGACCTTCTCGCATTCCCCCATGAATCCTCCGAAATCCGCTCCTGACGCTCAGGGTCTGTCCTATCGCGACGCAGGTGTCGACATCGACGCGGGCGACGCGCTCATCGACAAGATCAAGCCTTTTGCGAAGAAAACCCTGCGCGACGGCGTGCTCGGCGGCATCGGCGGGTTCGGCGCGCTGTTCGAAGTGCCGAAGAAGTACAACGAGCCGGTGCTCGTGTCGGGCACCGACGGCGTGGGCACCAAGCTCAAGCTGGCGTTTCATCTGAACAAACACGACACGGTCGGCCAGGATCTGGTCGCGATGAGCGTGAACGACATCCTCGTGCAGGGCGCCGAGCCGCTGTTCTTCCTCGACTACTTCGCGTGCGGCAAGCTCGACGTCGACACGGCCGCCACGGTCGTCAAGGGAATCGCGCAGGGTTGCGAACTGTCGGGCTGCGCGCTGATCGGCGGTGAAACGGCCGAAATGCCGGGCATGTACCCGGACGGCGAGTACGACCTGGCCGGCTTCGCGGTCGGTGCGGTCGAGAAGAGCAAGATCATCGACGGCAGCACGATCGCCGAAGGCGACGTGGTGCTGGGCCTTGCGTCGAGCGGCATCCACTCGAACGGCTTCTCGCTCGTGCGCAAGATCATCGAGCGCGCGAACCCGGACCTGTCGGCCGATTTCCATGGCCGCTCGCTGGCCGACGCGCTGATGGCGCCGACCCGTATCTACGTGAAGCCGCTGCTCGCGCTGATGCAGAAGCTGTCGGTGAAGGGCATGGCCCACATCACGGGCGGCGGTCTCGTCGAGAACATCCCGCGCGTGCTGCGCGAAGGCCTCACCGCCGAGCTCGACCAGAACGCATGGCCGCTGCCGCCGTTGTTCAAGTGGCTGCAGGAGCACGGCGGCGTCGCCGATGCCGAAATGCACCGCGTGTTCAACTGCGGCATCGGCATGGCCGTGATCGTCTCGGCGGCCGATGCGGACGCAGCGATCGCCGACCTGACCGCCGCCGGCGAACAGGTGTGGAAGATCGGCACCGTGCGTGCGACCCGCGAAGGCGAGGCGCAGACGGTCGTAGTCTGACCGCAGCAGCAGATGCAGCAAGGAAAGCCGCCCGGAGTCGATCCGGGCGGCTTTTTTTTCGGGTGCGCGTGCAGTACGGACGCGCGCCGATGAAGGAGGGACGACGATGACCGAAGACGAACACGCGATCCGCGCGCTCGTGGACAACTGGTTCGTGTCGAGCCGGCGCGGCGATCTGGCGACCGTGCTTGACCTGATCGCCGACGACGCGATCTTCATGGTGGCCGGCAAGCCGCCGTTCGACAAGGCAGCGTTCGCGGCCGCGTCGCGTGACGCGAACGCAGGCGCCGAGCATGCGCCGAAGGTCGACGGCCGTTACCGGATCGACGAGCTGCGCGTGCTCGGCGACTGGGCGTACATGCGCAATTTCATCGAGATCGAGGCGACGCCGCCGGGCGGCGACACGATCCGCCGCTCGGGCCATACGCTGACGATCTTCCGCAAGGCCGACGGCCGCTGGCAACTCGTGCGCGATGCGAATCTCGTGACGCTCGTGCATTGAACGCGGCGGCACGGGTGGCGGGGCACCCGCCGATGCTCATGCGGACGGCCGCGGCGCGTTTGCCGGGCGCGTGCCGGCCAGCAATGGCGGCACCAGCAGGTACAGCAGCGCCGCCGCGGCCCAGACGAGCCCCGGCCACGTCGTGCGCGTCGCCGCGTAGGTTGCGGTGACGACCAGCGGCCCTGCGACGCCGATCAGGCTGGTCACGCTCGCCAGCGTGCCTTGCAGTTCGCCCTGGCGCGCATCGTCGACCTGCCGCGCGAGCATCGCCTGCAACGCCGGCAGCGTCATGCCGCCGGCCGCGAACAGCGGCAGCAGCGTGAACGGCACCCATGCGGCGGTCGCGAACGCGATCACCGCGAGCCCGAGCGCATCGCCCGCGAGGCCCAGCGCGAGCGCGCGGCGCTCGCCGAGCCGCGCGATCAGCGGCCCGATCGCGAATGCCTGCGCAAGCGCGTGGCACGCGCCGTAGCCGGCGAGCGACAGCCCTGCGACCGGCGTCGACCAGCCGAAATGTTCCTGGCCGTACAGGATCCACAGCGTTGCGGGCGCCTGCGATACGAGCGCCACGATCACGTAGATGCCGACCAGCGGCACGAGCGCGGGTGCGCCGCTCAGCCGGCGCAGGCTCGCGAACGGGTTGAGCGAGCTGGCCGCATGGCCGTCGCGAGCCGAACGCGGGCGGGATTCCGGCAGCGCGCGCCACACGAGCACGAGATTGAGCGCATTGAGCAGCGCGGCCGCGACGAACGGCGCACGCAGGTGCAGCGCACCGAGCAGCCCGCCGATCAGCGGGCCCGCGATGAAGCCGATGCCCATCATCGCGCCGAGCTGGCCGAAGCGCCGGGCGCGGTCGGGTTCGGCCGTCACGTCGGTCACGTACGCGGTCGCGACCGCGACGTTCGCGCCGGTGATGCCCGCGACCAGCCGCCCGACGTAGAGCCAGGCGAGCGTCGGCGCGAGCGCCATCAGCAGGTAGTCGAGCGCCGCGCCCGCAAGCGACGCGAGCAGCACGGGGCGGCGGCCGAAACGGTCGCTCAGCGCGCCGAGCAGCGGGGCGCACAGGAATTGCGCGAACGCGTACAGCGCGAGCAGGACCCCGTAGTGGGTGTCGGTGCTGCCCGCGCCGGCGAGCGAGCGCAGCAGCCCGGGCAGGATCGGCATCACGATCCCGACGCCGATCGCGTCGAGCAGGACCGTGGCCAGAATGGCAATCAGGGACGGATTCAAGAAGGTAACTCTATCGATGATAGAGTGGTGATTATTCCATAGTTTCCCTATCGGTGATAGAGATGAAGGACACAGGGGCGCGGCTGACGCGCGACACGGTATTGCGCGCGGCGCTCGAATTGCTGGATGAAGTGGGGATCGATGGGCTGTCGACGCGGCGGCTGGCCGAGCGGCTCGGCGTGCAGTCGCCGACGCTTTACTGGCATTTCAGGAACAAGGGCGAACTGCTCGACGCGATGGCCGAGGCGATCATGCTCGAGCGCCACGACGCGTCGCCGCCGCGGCCGGGCGAAGCATGGGATGCGTGGCTCGCCGGCAACGCGCGCAGTTTCCGTCACGCACTGCTGGCCTACCGGGACGGCGCGCGCCTGCATGCCGGCACGCGGCCGCGCGCACTGCATTTCAGCTCGATCGAGCGCAAGGTCGCGCTGCTCGGCGACGCGGGCTTCACGCCGGACGAGGCGGTCGACGTGATGTACGCGATCGGCCGCTTCGTGGTCGGATGGGTGCTGGAGGAGCAGGCGGAGCCGGACGGCGACGCCGAGGCGCCGTTGCCGGACGCGGCCGAGTATCCGCTGCTCGCAAAGGGCTGGAACGCGCTGCGCGAGCGCAGCGGCGACGAAGCGTTCGAGCGCGGCATCGCGTGGATCGTCGACGGCGCCCGTGCGCGCCTGGCGGCGCGTCGGGCGGGCTGACGCGTTCAGTTACCCGGCGTGCTGCCGTCGAGTACGCGTTCGAGCGCGTCGAGCGCGCGGGCCGTCGAATCCGGCGCGATGCAATCGACGACGATCCGCTCCGGCATCGCACGCAGCCACGTGATCTGGCGCTTGCAGAGCTGGCGCGTCGCGAAGACGCCCTTGTCGCGCATCGTCCGGTAGTCGGTCTCGCCGTCGAGGAATTCCCATGCCTGCCGGTAGCCGACGCAGCGCATCGACGGCAGGTCGGGATGGAGATCGTCGCGACGGCGCAGCCGTTCGACTTCGTCGATGAAGCCGGCGTCGAGCATCGCGTCGAAGCGCTGCGCGATCCGTGCGTGCAGTACCGCGCGATCCGACGGTTCGAGCGCGACCGGCACGAAGCGGTAAGCGGCGGCCGCATCGTCCGTGCGGCGCGGCGCGGCAAGCAGCGCCGACATCGGCTGCCCGCTCAGCGTGAAGATTTCGAGCGCACGCTGGATCCGCTGCGAATCGTTCGGCGCGAGCCGCGCGGCCGTGTCGGGATCGACCTGTGCGAGCCGCGCGTGCAGCGCGGGCCAGCCGTCGCGCGCGGCGTCGGCGTCGAGCTTCGCGCGCACGTCCGGATCGGCGCCGGGCAGGTCGTTGAGCCCCTGCGTCAGCGCCTTGTAGTACAGCATCGTGCCGCCCGCGAGCAGCGGCGTGCGGCCGCGCGCGATGATCTCGCCGATCAGGCGCAGCGCGTCCGCACGGAATTCCGCGGCCGAATACGCGTCGGCCGGATCGATGATGTCGATCAGGTGATGCGGCACGCTCGCGCGCTCGTCGCGCGACGGTTTCGCGGTGCCGATATCCATGTCGCGGTAGACGAGCGCCGAATCGACGCTGACGATCTCGATCGGGCGGTGCGCGGCGAGCGCCAGCGCCGCGGCCGTCTTGCCCGACGCGGTGGGGCCGAGCAGGCAGGCGATCGTCGTCGGAGAGGACTGCGGTGAAGCGCTCATTGGCCGCGCATGAACAGGCGGTCGAGATCGTTCAGCGTGAGCTGATACCAGGTCGGCCGGCCGTGATTGCACTGGTCCGCGCGCTCGGTCGCCTCCATCTGGCGCAGCAGCGCGTTCATCTCGTCCAGCGTCAGGCGCCGGTTCGCGCGCACCGCGTGATGGCAGGCGAGCGTGCCGAGCAGTTCGTGCTGGCGCTCGGTGAGCACACGCGAGCCGCCGAACGCGTGCAGGTCGGCGAGCACCGCGCGCGCGAGCGACTGCAGGTCGGCGTCTTTCAGCAGCGCCGGCACCGCGCGGATCGCGAGCGTCGTCGGCGACAGCACCGCGAGGTCGAAGCCGAGCGATTCGAGCGTGTCGCGTTCTTCCTCGACCGTGCCGATCTCGACCGGCGTGGCCGTCATCGACACGGGCAGCAGCAGCGACTGCACGGCGACCGTGCGGTCGGCGAGCGCGTTCTTGAACTGCTCGTACAGGATCCGCTCGTGTGCCGCATGCATGTCGACGATCACGAGGCCGTACGCGTTCTGCGCGAGCACGTAGATGCCGTGGATCTGGCCGAGCGCGAAGCCGAGCGGCTGCTCGTCGTGAGCGGTGGCGGCGAGCGGCGCTGCGGCGAAGCCCGGCAGCGGCGCGACGGGCGCGCCGGCCGAATCGCGGGCGAGGGTCGTCGTGCCGTCCGGCGTGCCGGCACCGCTGTCCTTGCGGCCGAACAGCGCATCGTAGAGCGCGAGCGGCTGCGCGACGGGCAGCGTGCCCTGCGTCATGCGCGCCTGGCGCATCCAGGTGTTGCCGGACGACGAGGACGACGACGGCGACGAGAAGCCGCTACCGCCGAAGCCACCGGTGCTGCCGGTCGGGTGGCCCTGGCTCTGGCCGAGCGGCGTGTCCAGGAACGACGATGGCCCGCGCGGCGCGGGTTCGAGATGCGCGGCATGGCCGCCTGCCGTGGTTTCCGGCGACGCGCCCGCGTGGCGCGCGAGCGCGCGCTGGACCGCATGGAACACGTACTGGTGGATCGAGCGCGAATCGCGGAAGCGCACCTCGATCTTCGACGGATGCACGTTCACGTCGACGGCTTCGGGCGGCAGGTCGAGGAACAGCACGTACGACGGGTAGCGGTCGCCGTGCAGCACGTCCTCGTAGGCTGCGCGCACCGCGTGCGTCAGCAGCTTGTCGCGCACGAAGCGGCCGTTGACGAAGAAATACTGCTGGTCGGCGCGCCCGCGGCTCGCGGTCGGCAGCCCGGCGCAGCCGTAGACGGCCAGCGGTCCGGCCTGTTCGTCGAGCGGCAGGTGCGCGGTCGCGAAGCTGTCGCCGAGGATCTTCGCGACGCGCTGCGCGGGCTCGGTCGCATTCCAGTGCTCGACGGCCTTGCCGTTGTGCAGCACCGAGATCGCGACGTCCGGCCGCGCGAGCGCCGCGCGGCGGATCATTTCCAGGCAGTGGCCGAATTCGGTCTGCTCGCTCTTCAGGAACTTGCGCCGCGCAGGGGTGTTGAAGTACAGCTCGCGCACTTCGATCGTCGTGCCGGTCGAGCCGGCGGCGGGCGACAGCACGCCGGTCTGCGCATCGATCTTCATCGCATGCGCGGCATCGGCCGTCCGGCTCGTGATCGACATCTCGGCGACCGACGCGATCGACGCGAGCGCTTCGCCGCGGAACCCGAGCGTCGCGACCGCCTCGAGCTCCTCGAGCGAGCGGATCTTGCTGGTCGCATGGCGCATCAGCGCGAGCGCCAGCTCGTCGGGCGGAATCCCGCAACCGTCGTCGGTGATCGAGATGCGCTTCACGCCGCCTTCTTCCAGCACGATGCGCAGTGTCGTCGCGCCGGCATCCATCGCGTTCTCGAGCAGCTCCTTGACGACCGACGCCGGGCGTTCGACGACCTCGCCGGCGGCGATCTGGCTGATCAGCTGGTCGGGCAGGGGCTGGATCGCGCGCAGCGGGCGCGGAGCGGGGGCGGGCGTGGCGCCCGCGGCCGTTTCGGTGATATCGGACATGGCCGAATTATAGCGAGGCGGCGGATGCGTGCCGGGGTGGCCCGCCGTTACGTTTTTTCACGGAGCCTTAAGGTAGTTTCGGTATCATGACTCCATTGCGCGCGCCGCCTTGGCTGGCGGGCGCCTCCGCCATCTCTGGCCTTTTCCGGCCGTTCCGGCCCTATCGCCTTCGAGGAATCGCATTTGGATACGCTGCTTCATTTCGTCAACCTTGTCCTGCATATCGACGCCTTCCTCGGCGATTTCATCCGGCAGTACGGCGCGTGGGTCTATCTCGTGCTGTTCCTGATCGTGTTCTGCGAGACGGGGCTCGTCGTGTTTCCGTTCCTGCCGGGCGATTCGCTGCTGTTCATCGGCGGCGCGTTTGCGGCGACGGGCGAAATGAACGTCGGCGCGCTGATCGTACTGCTGCTCGTCGCGGCGATTACCGGCAACACCGTGAACTACCTGATCGGCCGCTGGGTCGGCCCGAAGGTGTTCAATACGCATATCCCGGTGCTCGAGCGCTTCCTCGATCGCGCCGCGCTGCAGAAGACCCATTCGTTCTACGACAAGCATGGCGGCAAGACGATCGTGCTCGCGCGCTTCATCCCGGTCGTGCGCACGTTCGCGCCGTTCGTCGCGGGTGCGTCGTCGATGAGCGCCGCGCGCTTCCAGCTCTTCAACGTGATCGGTGCGCTGGTCTGGGTGCTGCTGCTCGTGCTGCTGGGCTATTTCTTCGGCAACATCCCGTTCATCCGCCAGTACCTGAACGTGATCGTGCTGGTCGGGATCGGCGCGGCGATCGTGCCGGTCGCGCTCGGCGCGGTGTGGAAGCTGGTGCGCGGGAAGCAGTCGGACAACGCGCAGAAGACGGGCGGGCGCTGAGCGCGCGCGTTACCGTCGCTTCGGGGCAATAAAAAAGCGTGGCGAGTGCCACGCTTTTTTTTCGTCCGTGAATGCCGTTACGCGGTGCGATGCGAGACGGGCGTTTCGGGCGTCGGGTATTGCGCGTCGCGGAACGTCTCGAGGATCACGCGGTTGGTGTCGCAGTACACCTGCCAGTAGTTCTCGGGCGCCGTGGACGGGCGCACGAACAGCAACGGGCCTTCCGGCGTGAACTGCAGCACGCCGACGTCCGGCGCCGGGCTGGTCAGCACGTTCGGGATCTGCTGGATCGACGACTTCAGGCGGTTGATCGCGTCGACCGCATCGACACCGTTCGCGATCTTCGCGGTCAGGTCGACACGACGGTACGACGTCGCGCTGTAGTTGGCGATGTTGTCCGAGAAGATCTTGTTGTTGCCGACGATCGTGACGATGTTGTCGGGGGTGACGATCGTCGTGCCGAACAGGCCGAGCTCCTTCACGGTGCCCGTGACGCCGCCCGCGTTGATCACGTCGCCGATCTTGAACGGGCGCAGCACCTGCATGAACACGCCCGCGGCGAAATGCGCGAGCAGGCCGCCCCAGGCCGTGCCGATTGCGAGGCCGAGGCCGGCGAGCAGCGCGGCGAACGAGGTGGTCTGCACGCCGAAGATCTGCAGGATCGCGAGGATCAACAGGATCGTCAGCAGCACGCCGACGACGGAGGTCAGGTAGTCGGTGAGCGTCGGGTCGACCTTGCCGCTGCGGCGGACGACCTTGCCGAGCAGGCGGGTACCGATGCGGATCGCCCAGCGGCCGATGAACCACAGGACGATTGCGGCGAGGAGGTTGAGGCCGAAGTCGAGGCCGCGGGTCATCAGGAATTGCTGGGCGGTGGCGAGATCGATCATGCGTTCTCCAGGTGGGGGATAGGGGCGCGATGTGCGCGTGGCTGCGCAGTTATACCTGTGCGATGACGACACGGCAACCGGGCCGGGCGATTGGACTGTCAGGGATTGTCAGGGGCAATTCGTTCGGCAACCCGACGATCGTGACGGAGGCGGTGTCCGGACCCGACAGGCAACGCGCGACGCGGCATCGCAACCTGCCGGGTTAGACGGCGGTCGGCCCGGCAACCGAGAACGTGACGTGCCGTGGCGCTGCAAGTCGCTGCTGGCGCGACAGTACCCATGTTCCCGGTACTGCTTCGGTGAAGCCGCATGTCGAATAGACTGCCCGGCCGAGTGCATTCGCCGGCGTTTCGACGACGTCGCCGACCGCATCGGAATGAGCGTGAATGGCTGCCGTGATGGAAGCCAGCAGGGATTGCTCGACGCCGAGTCCGAACACGCGGCAACTCATGACGTATTGCTCGATACGCTCGTGATGCACGATTGCGACGGCGACGAGACCGTAGTCGGTGTATTTGTCGATCACATGCGCGACAACCATCACTGTGCCGGCATCGAATGCGCGAGCGCACTCGTCGAACGACCATCTGCGCCCCGTCGTATTGAACTGGTTGGATTTGTTGACCAATTCGAACGCGCGCGTGAACCTGGCATCGTTCGTATTCGTCACGCGGTGTGCCGTTACCTTTACTTGCAGCGATTGCAGGAATGCTTCACGACTCATTTTCGAACGGGCATGCTCGCGCTCGATCTGGGCTTGAATCA
Source organism: Burkholderia cepacia complex sp. TUM26381 (assembly GCF_057439935.1). Taxonomy (NCBI): domain Bacteria; kingdom Pseudomonadati; phylum Pseudomonadota; class Betaproteobacteria; order Burkholderiales; family Burkholderiaceae; genus Burkholderia; species Burkholderia cepacia complex sp. TUM26381. The sequence continues at coordinate 761,911 of NZ_CM172006.1, forward strand.
TTTCAGTGCGGCGGCCGGATTCGTCGGTGACGTGCGCAACCTGTGTTTCGCCGGACCAGAGAAGCACGCGGCGCAGACGATAGACATCGCTGCCGAGAACCCGCATGTCCGGAAACGCCTCCGCCACGGCGGCGCGCTCGACCGGATTGTCGTCGATAAAGACGACGTTTCTCGGCAGCAGATTCGTTTCAGCGAGAATGTCCTGGATGTTTTCGACCTTGGGCTTCCAGTTGATCTTGATCGACGCGAAATCGGACATCGAGATCACGCCTCCGACGAAGCCCTCCGTGCTCCATAGTTCGCGGATGCGTTGCTCGTCGTTCTTGCTCGCGATGGCAAGCAAGATGCCCCGGCGTTTCAGGAATTGAAGCGCTTCGATGACGCCGAGCGGATAGCCTTCGATGGCGTTGAAGCGAATGCCTTCCTCGGCGATCACGCCTCGCCACAGCGTATCGTCGAGATCGACGATGACAAGCTTGACGGAGTCGATCTGTTTCGCGGACGTATACATCGCCCGTAGCTCATGCCATACGGCGGCGCAAAACTGGTTCGTCTTGATTTCGTACTGTTGACTATATTGCGCGGGCGGTTCGATTCGCTGACTGTCGAGCGGGTAGTCGAAATCGAAGACGAACGTGCCGTGTGCGTGCACCCATATGCTGTCATCCTGAATGTATTTCTTGCCGATCGTCGACGAGATGGCGTCGATGTCGATCGTATAGGTGTTTTGACGTGCGGAAACTTCCCCGGCGATCAGTTCGTTCAGCTTCTCGGTGTAGAACACGGGATTGCGCAGATCGTATCGCGGCAACATGCGCCCCATGGCGTTCTGCTGCGGAACCAGGAAGTTCGCGACGAATGTCAGGATCTGATGTGAGTCGTTGTAGCTCAATGCGCCGCCCAGCAGTTGCAAAAGGCGTTGTCGTGACTCGTTGAACGTCTCGACGTAGCGCTGCGGATTCTGGTAGTTCAGGCGTGCCGTCATCGTTTCCGGCGCAACGGTGCGCATTGGGAGCACGATGAGCTGAAATGCGTACGCTTCGACCGGATGCGGCGGGCTGGGCGGCAATTGGCCTGCAAAATTGTAGGGGACGTAATCGACTGTCGCGCCATCGAACGCAAACGCCGCGTAGGGCGTGAGCAATTCCGAGAAACATGACCCGATAACCAGTATTCTCGATGCGCCGTGCCGGCTCGTGGAAAGGTCGTTGGGTACGCGATGCAGCCAGTCGTCGACCGGTTGTGCTGCGGGAGACGTGGTTTCTGTCATGTGTGGATGCACCTCGTCAGATGATGGCACCGAAGCATGTGAGGTAACCGGGCTTCCAGCGACGGGCAAATTTGAGGCCTGGCGCCGTGCTTGACGAAGATCGGCCTCGCGGCGCGTGTCGCTGCAGACGCATCCGAATTTCTAGCGCCGGCGCATGGCGACGATGTGAATCTGGATGTTTTGCTGGCTGATGCGGCAATCAAGCGGTGCGCGTCGCACGTGACATGCCGCCCGGGACTTCACGCGGCGTGACGTTCGCCAACTTGGTATATACCAAGCGCGACAGATGAGGCAACCACGGTGAGGCCGATGACGCGGAGGGACGGATGCGGTGTCGGAAGGCATCCTGGGCGGTTGCCGACCGGATGCCGCACGTCGAAAGAGGGCAGAGGCGGGCTGACGAGGTTCGCGTTGCGCGAAGAAGGCAATGCGACCGAAGCGGGCCCGACGCGGTCCGTGCATTGACGGCGAGGCGCGGGCTGGTCGCTTGCCAGCCAGCGGAAGAACCGGTGAACGCGCGCTGCGATGCAGATCGCGTCGAACCGGGCAAGGTCGCGGCGCCGCAGCGACGCGCCCTTGCCCTTGGGCGAAGCTCAGACCTGGAAGTTCGCGATGGCTTCCTCGTCACAGACGACGCCGGTGACGTTGCGATGCAGTGGAGCGGGTTCGTCGGCTGCCGGGGCTGCCGGCCGCTCGACCGGTGCTGCGGCGGCCTGATCCGTACCGCCGCCGGCATAGTGCTTCATGAACAACCGCATCACGTGTGCCACGCCCGCATCGGTCACGGTACGAAGGTCGTCATCGAAGTACGCGCCGCGATTGTAGTTGCCGGTGATGACTTCGAACGACGGGAAGTAGCCGACGTGGGCATGCGCCGTGCTCAGTTCCTCCGCCGCGACGCGCAGTACCGACTTGCTGTACGTCGTTGCCGTCAGCGCATGCTTCGGTTCGTACGTTGCGATCAGCGGCACCGGTGACACGGTCAGGATCACTCGGCATGCCGGGTTGATGACGCTGAGCATGCCGATGAACTCGTTCATGTCCGCAATCACGTCGGCTGCCGAGAAATTGACGAACTCGTATTTGTCGGCATCCATCGACCCGCCAGCGACGCCCGGTGCGAGCGGGAAAATCGCTCCGTCCGATTTCGCGCGCCACGACTCGGTCAGCCCCAGCGTGAATACGAAAACGTCCATCTGCTCGAGCATGGTGCGAACGGCCGCAAAATGCTCGGCGCGTGATGCGACGAGTTCTGCCTCCGAACCGAAACCCTCAGGTTCGATCTGCGGACGGAACGGATCGACGAAGCGACCGTCCTTGCGTTGCCACACCTGGTCCTGCGGCACGAATTCGCCGCTGACCCGCTTGAGAAGCTGCACGAGCTGGCGCGCAGTGTAAATGTTGCCGTAGCGCGCCGAGAACACGCCAAAATTACGGTTTGCGGCCTGTTCTTTCGTCGATCCCTCGGGCGCTTGCTCGGGGATGAAGTAGTTGAAGCCGTTGGCGCTCAGCGTTCGCGCGATGTGTTGCGCAAAGCAACTGCCGGCAGTCGCGACCTTCTGCTCCTGTGCGACCGAAAACTTCCCGGACACGACCGGATCGACGTCGATCGCCGCCGGCGTTGCGACGCCCTTCTTCCAGAATTGATGGTCCGGCAGGTTGCGATACGGATTCGCGAACGCGTCGGCGGCCGGTTCTGCCAACCGTCGATCGAACTCGGCAAGATAGAAATTCACCGGCATGATCGAATCCCGGTCGAATTGCTGATAAGTCGCAATCGACCCGTCGATGAACGCGCGCAGACCGATGACGCCGTTCGGCTCTACCTGCTTGAAGGCGTAGTCCCCGGACTCGGGGTAGGACGTTGCTTCCGCGACCTCCGGATAAATCGGCCAGATCGGCAGCAAGGCGAGCGGATCGTGCGCGTAGCGCCCGGGATTCTGATTGATGACGGGCACGCCGAGACGCTCCAGAACCGCGCGTGCAACGTCGGCCACCGTCGACAGTGTCGGATGGTTGTACGTGTGCATAAAGCAGCCGCTGCGCAACCATTTGTCGACGGCACCCTGCAGATTCAGGCCGGTCGCCGCAATTTCTTCTCGCAGCGCCTTTTCGGCGTGCGACCAGGTGTTCAGGTAACCGAGCTTGCGGTAAGTCTCACGGGTGAACCTTGCTTCGATCTCGTCTGCAGACAGGCCGCGCAGATAGCCGTGAACCACGAGCGACGAGTTGTAATGCATCATCGGCCCCTGAATCGCCTCGGGAACGTCGCTGCCGATGCGCTTCCCCTGCAGATAGGTCATGTCAGGGTGATGGCCGACGAATGCGAGATCCGGGAAGAGCACCAGCCGGTCGCGCGGCATGTCTGCCATGTGCTGTTCGATGAATCGCTGTGCGATGACAACGTCGTATTCCTGGAACAGCCACGGTACCGTCACCGAACCATCCGACAGCGTCGTCAGCAGGAAAAACTGCGGCTCCAGCGTGCCGCTCATCTCGCGCATGCATGCCGCGAGACTGGCTCCCTGGCAATTCGAAATGATTGCAATTTTCACAGACCAATACCTCGAATATTAAAACCGCCGTTCATCGTGGAACGGCCGCATGTTTGAAAAACGAGCAACATCCCGGTGTCTCGCCGATTGATGTTGCGAAATTCACGCAAGTCGATTCTTGCAAAACGGACTATTGCTTCCGAACTCCCTCTGGTGCGGTCGGCCCACGTCTCGAGGTTGAGCGATGTCGCGTCGTCGTGAGTGCCTTCATTGGGGAGCTTCGAGATAGGGTCTTTAATGCGCTCAAGTCACATCCATCAAGCTGCCCGGGCACAATCGAGCACGGCCTGACGGATCCATTTCTATCGAAATGTAAGGCCCGCCGTGACTGCCGAGCCCGTCAAGAGGCCAATAATACACGGTAAGGACTGAAAGTATGTGGCATGGAATTCAGGCTGCATATGGACGAGCCGAGGCAGGACTTTTCTTGCCGTTTACCGGATCCGCAGGCTGAACGTCACGTCGTCGGCACACCTTGCGCTGCTTCCATGTCGATGCGCGATGGGCGGATCAAGTTCTTCGCGCAACGCATCGGTGAGGCCGCGCACGATGGCGGGCGTGACATCGTTGCGTGTCTGGACCGGTGGCCCCGAGACAGTTTCCGGCAGAGGGGCTTCGCGGTTGATCAATCCGCGCCGGGCGGCCTGGAAGATCGGGAAGTGCTGCGGCTCGATGAAGTGCGGCCCGCTACATGGTCGAGGCGGTGCAGCTGCGAGCGACGGGGGAAGCTGGGGCGCCGGTATATTCATGGCCGCCGTGTGACCGCCGTCCATATCTGATGCGGTCCGGCCATACGCGCCTGATCCTCATGCAGCGCTGTTCTTCGATTCCGATGCGATTCGCGCGGGTGTCTGCGGACGAAGCTGCAGCCCCGCTTGCGGGTGCCGGGGGCGGGAAATGTTTTGCTTGATGGCGCCTCGCCCCGGCAACGCGTAGAGATTACCGATAGCTTAATCGGGCTGGACTCTTTTTCCTGCCTCGCGCGTGAAAAACAAGCCGACGAACAGAAGCGTCGCGTCGACGAATACCATGTACGTAACATCGTAATGCGTCTTGACGACGGATCCGAAAAACCCGGCGCGCAGCATTTCGGTGCCATTGACCATGGGCACGAGAAGTGCATATTTTCGCCACGCCTCGGGGAGCCATTCGACCATAAAGGCCGAGCCGGAAAGCGGAAAGACCAGATAGGCGATCGTATGCCAGAGCCGCTCGACCATTTCACTCCGCTCGGTCAGCGAGCCAATCGTCAGTGCCAATGCTGCCCCGAAAACGGAAAGATATAACCATCCGGCCAATACGAGCGAGATATCCTTCGGAGGCTCCATCCAGCCGACGATGATATAGATGACGCTCAGAATAATGCACGACATCGTGGCGCCGGAGATTTCGAGCAGGATGCGTGCCCAGAAAAAATCGACAACGCGGACGTTGCGGTGATAGAGCAAGCTCTGGTTCGGCAGGATCGCCAGTGCACAGCGGGTGGTGCAGTTTCGCCAGACCAGAACGGCGGAATAGCCGGTCAATGCGAACGCGGTAATCGAAATGGATGCGACGTGTTCGGCTTTGACCAGGTTCCACAGCGTCGTGACACCGACTGTAAATGTCATCGGCTCCAGGAAAATCCACAGGAAGCCTACGTTGTGGCGGCCATAGCGCGTCAATATTTCACGCATCAGCAACGCGCTGATGACGCGTAGCTGAATGCTGATCGATCGGACCAGCGGCGTATTGTGCTGAGATTCAATCATGTAAGCGTAAAGGTTTCGAGAGTGCCGGCGAAGCGGGGCAACCGTTCGATTGAAGGATTGCCTCTGTGAGGCGGGCAATCGGTGATGCGGTACTTCTTGCTTTCCACCCTGTCCTCGAGCACGTCGACGCCTTCTTTCAAAATCGGAAGCGATGCCGGGGCGATATCGGGCCTGCTGCTCTGCTGGCCGTGGCAGGTGACCCCATTGCCCTTGCGGTGCCCGGAACCCGATTTAGCGTCGTCCCGACGGAAGAATCCGGTCGAGAGTATATATGGAACGCAACACTGCATGCACGTATGGAATGCGTTTGAACTGGCCAGCGATCGGGATGCGAACGACGGTCTCACCATTCGGTGCATTCGTGTGTCGCGAACACGTTGCCCCGATTGGCGCAGGGCGTAGGCTGTCGAGATGCGTGGGCAGGGGGCGCAGCTGCGAGTGTCGTGCGCCGTCCGTTGCGTGCCGCCGGGGTGCCGGTCTGGCCAAGTCGTTTTGTTGCGCCCGGTATTTGCCGTCGCGCTGCTGGCAGGGCTCTTATCGTCGTTGCCGGTGTCCGGTACGTAAGCGCCGGACGATGGATTTTCGTCTGGCCCCGCGTCTTGATCGCAATCGTTGAGCAGCAGGAAGTCCATGTGAGTATTGCGGGAAGGCTGCATGCATCTTCGTGGGTCATTTTCATGACACCGCGCCCGCCCGAAAGCAGATCGTGCGAGCCGCGTTTCACCGGTTGGACTGGGCGACATGGACGGCTGCCAAGAGGGCTTTTTATTTTGCTGTCGCGCGCAAATGCATTTAAATTGAAAGGCGTCGATTTTTGTATGGTAATCGCGATGGTGAGTGGCGTTGTGTCGATCGTCCATTAATGGTGATTTGATGTTTTTCAGATCATTTTTATTTTCATGGCGAGGAATGTCGGTAAGGCGCCGCTTTACTGATCTCGCCGGAACGGATGTTGCACATCGGGTGAGTGGGGGTGGGGCTTGCCAAATTCGGGGCGACTTCGCATCCGGCGAACGATTCGACGGCCGTCACTCAAGCTTGCGATTCGAACGACCTGGTCCAGTCGTAACGCGCTTCGGTGATTCGAATTAAATGGCGAGTCGGAAAGACGTTTTGCAAGCGTTCCGTTGCGATGTGAGTTCGGCGCAAACGCTTGCGTTGCGATCCGGGTGGCGTCGGTGAAGCGGTTTCTACGGAGGACGCCGGCGATGAAGTGGCGCCTGGTGCGTGCCGAATCAAAAAGGGCGGATACCGGATGCCTCGGGGTCGCGTCGTTGTCGGTGCCGGGTGCCGTCTTGGTTGTTCTTGACAATGTGACCATTCGGCTTCGGGTGAATTCGATCTGGACGCCCGCGGCGGCGCAATAGATGGCTCGGTAGATTCGCGGTATCGCTGTCGGTGTCGGCGCGCTTTCAGGGCATTTCAAAGCGTCTCGATTCCTCGTGACGTAATTTTGTATTCATGCGGAAATTTGTGGAATTTGTTGCGTGGATGGTTCGGTTTTCAAGTAAATTTCGCTTGTATGGTATTCGACGCCGAGTGCGTGACTTATAATTGCCGGTCGCCGCTGGTCGGGACCGTTGTACGTGTCCGTGACGGCAACGAATTTTCCCGGTTTCGCTTCCTGCATCCGGCAGTGAGGCTGGCTGCGGCCGCATCGTTTGGTGCCGCGCGGGGGTATGCCGACGGCCCTCGTTGACGAGCCGGGCGGTGGATGCGGCGACTGCGCGCGAGGCGCGCAACTCCTTGAAACGGGCGGGCGGTGAAAGAAAAGGCGCAGGACGGGCGGCGTTTTGGGACTGACAAGAGAGTCACCTGTTTTGAATTTATTGATTTCGTGTTGTGGAGCGCGCCATATAAATGAGATCGAATTAGAGGGTAATGGGTCGTGCTCAATTTCGGTTTGTTGCTAATTCCAGTGGTGTCGCTTCGAATTTGGTGAACTCTTGATGAATATGAATGTCGCAGGCCTGCTGCGGGCCGATGGTGAAGATTTTGTTCGTAACGCCTATCTTTCGTTGCTGCGTCGTGAGCCCGACGAAAGCGGCCGGGCTCATTATCTGGAACGTTTGAAGTCAGGTGTGCCGAAGGAACGTATTCTCGCTGAATTGTATTTGTCGGCGGAAGGTCAGCAGAAGAGCGTTCGTGTCGATGGAATGGACGATGTGGTGGCCACGTATCAGCGCACCTCCTTTGCGCCGTTCAAATTCCTGAGCAAGCTTTTTTCTTCGAATGCATCGCCGTCGCTTTCCGAGGCGGTCGCGCCTCCGGTTCCCGTCACGGATGCACACCTCGAGGCGCCGGCCATGCCGGCGCACGAGATTGCTGTCGCGCGCGTCGAGCCCAAGCCGGTGATTCCGGTTCCGGTCGTGGCGCCGCGCGATGAGCCGGCGGTATGGATGGACCTGACCGCGACGATGGAGTGGCGCGGCGGCGTGGTGGGTATCATCCGTGCGGAGCTCGAGGTCGCGCACGGGTTGAAAAAGGTGCATCCGGGCATTCGCTTTTCCATGCAGCGAGGCGGCGGCTTTATTGAAATTCCGCAAGAGCAGATGCGGTGGCTGTTCGATGCCGACAACGTTGCGGAAACCTATATTCGTACGGTCGGCGCCCAGATCTCGAGCGAGCAAAGCGACACGTCCGGCAGTCCGTGCCTGGCGGAGGTCCTGAATCTCGTCGCACCCGACAACGCACCGTTCTTTCATCCGTATATCGCAGGCGATGCGATCTTCTCGTGCGGCTGGATCACGAGCCAGAAGGAAGCTTATTTCTCGCGGCTCAAGAACGAGTGTCCGGGCGTGTATCTGTCGTATCTCGTCTACGACGTCATCCTGTTGCGCAAGGGAACGAGCCATCTGTACGACAAGCAGACGCGTGACCAGTTTGCGCAGTATCTCGAGTGGGTGGCGGAAAACGTCGACTTCATCCTCTACGGCGGACAGACTGCCCAGCGCGATGCGACGGAAATTTTCAAGGAGCGCGGCTGGCGCGTTCCGCATAGCGACTTCCTCAAGCTCGGGTCGGACATTGCGCGTGCGAAAGGCACCCAGGACGACCGGACCATCCTGCGCGACATCGGTATTACCGGGCCGTACCTGATTACCGTGGGCTCGATCGAGCCACGCAAGAATCACGACACGATTTATCGGGCGTACCTGATGGCGCTCGAAAAGGACCCGCGCAAGGTTCCGCAACTGGTGATCTGCGGCAAGCCCTGGTGGTCGGAGGATCTGCTGGATGCGCTCAATCGCGATCCGCGTCTCAAGGGGGTGATCATCCGGTTGTCCCCGACCGACGAGCAGCTGGCGGCGCTGTATCGCAATTGTCTTTTCACGCTGTTGCCCAGCCTGTACGAAGGCTGGAGTCTGACGCTGCCCGAGAGCCTCGATCAGGGCAAGTTCTGCATTGCGAGCGATAACCCTCCGCTGCGCGAAGTGGGGCGTGACCTGGTCGAATTCGTTCCGGCCTGGGACGTCGCGACCTGGGCGGAAAAGATCGTGTTCTATGCGAACGACGCGCAGGCACTGCTGCAGCGCGAGTCGCGGATTGCGAAGGAGTGGACCAAGACGACGTGGCTCGATACGGCCGGCATGATCCGCAGCAAGATTGCGAACTACCGGGCGAATCATCCGGCTGCGCATGCGGAGCCGTCGATCTGGATGGATCTGACCACGACGTATCTGTATTGGCATGGCGGCGTGCAGGGCATTATCCGGGCCGAACTTACCTACGCACGGTATTTGCACGAGCTGGCGCCCAATACGCATTTCTTTGCCTGCCACAACGGCTTGATGTTCGAGATCTCGTCGGACAATCTTTCGTGGCTGTTCAATAGCGATGACCTGGCGACGTCTTACCGGCACTTCCACGAGTTCTACAAGGAGCATGAAGCCGACGGAACCGGTTGTCGTCATCCGTTCGCGCATGGCGCCGGCCCCGATCATCCGGGCGTGCTGCGAGAATTCCCGGACAACGCGATCGTGTTTTTCGCGGCGATCGACTGGAATCCGTCCCACGAAATGGCGCGATCCCATCAGGCGGTGCAGCTGGCGCGTCAGAAGAAGAACGTGACGGTTTCCCAGCTCATCTACGATTTCACGCCGATGCTGATTCCGCACCATCACATGAAGGAAACCGCGGACGCATACGAGCCCTTCATCAAGTACTCGTCGGAAAACTTCGATCATCTCGTGTACGGCGGGCAGACGGCACGACGCGACGGCATCTCGTTCCAGAAGGCGCATGGGTGGCCGACGCCTCCCAGCGATTACGTCGAATTCGGATCGGACATTTCCGAGTCGGATGTCGTGTCGACGCGTGCGAGCGCATCCGCCGACGCGGCGGTGCTGCAGAGACTCGGTGTCGCATCCCGGTTCATCATTACGGTTGGAACACTGCAACCGAGAAAGAATCAGGAAATGCTCTATAAAGCGTATGTCACGCTACTGGAGCAAGGGCACGAGGCGGAATTGCCCCAGATGCTGTTCATCGGCGGAAAGGGTTGGAACTCGGATGACTTCCTGAAGGTCTTCTCGGAGGATGAGCGCATCAAGGGCAAGATTTTGCTGCTCCGCCCGACCGATGCCGAACTGAATGTGCTTTATCGACATTGCCTCTTTACGCTGCTTCCGTCCTTCTACGAGGGATGGAGTCTGACGTTGCCGGAGAGCCTGAGTTACGGGAAATTCTGCCTGACGTCCGACTGCGATCCGCTGCGTGAAACAGGGCGGGATCTGGTCGAATACATCAACCCGCTCGATACCTATCGCTGGGCGGAGCGCATCCTGCATTACTCGACGCATCACGAAGAGGTCGCAGCGTGGGAAGACCGAATTCGTCACGGCTGGAAGTCCAGGACGTGGCGTGAATCGACCGAGATGCTGCTGGAATCGCTCCGTCGTGCTCATCTCGAACGCGGCGCGAAGAGATAAGTACCGAGGCTGTATTCGAGGCCGCCCGCCTGGGGCGGCCTCCACTATGAATTCACGACGAAATGGCAACGATACTCATCACTGGCATCACGGGTTTCATCGGGACGCATTTGGCGGCGCATCTGACCCGCCAGGGGCATCGGGTTTTCGGTACGACAACGGGTACGTCGGACAACGCGTTGCAGTGTAGTCTCCACGACTACGAGCAAGTGGCTTCCGTTGTTCGAACGGTCAATCCGGACGTGCTGATCCATCTTGCAGCGTTGTCGTCCGTGACGAGCGGTACGACGATGCAATACTACGAAACGAACGTCCTGGGCACGGAGCACGTACTGAAGGCCATCGACAGCCTCGGTGGGCGGCGACGCATCATGTTTTCCAGCACGGCGGGCGTTTATGGAAATCAGAACACCGAAGTCCTGACGGAACTGTTGACGCCGAAACCCGTGAGTCACTACGGCATCAGCAAGCATGCCGCCGAATGCCTCGTCATGAATTATCGCGACAAGCACGACATCACGATCCTGCGGCCGTTCAATGTCGTGGGGACGGGCCAGAATGCGGACTTTATCGTGCCGAAGCTCGTCAGTCATTTCGCGAGGAAGGCGCCGTCGATCCGGTTGGGCAATCTCGACCCGGTGCGCGACTATATCGATGTCGATGTGTGCTGCAGCATGGTTGCCGATGTGCTGGATAAGTCCGCTTCCTTCGGGGAGGTCCTGAATGTTTGCGCGGGCGCCGGCAAATCGGTCAGGGATCTGCTTGCAATCATGACCCGGATCTCCGGTCACGAGATCGAGGTCGTGTCGGCGCCGGAATTCATGCGCAAGAACGAGGTGATGCGATTGCTGGGCGATCCTGCCAAGATCAACTCCATTTTGCCTGCCCGGGACAATACCAATGATCTGGAGAAGGTGATCGGCGAGATGTTGTCGGATGCCCGGAACCGGTTGGCGGGCACGCAGTAACGCGGCTTCGCTCGCTGCAGGGCGGGCTGCCATTCATTCGTGGCAAGTCGATGTCGTGCGAAGGGTGGCGGTAAATGAAAACGGCGCATCTCATGATGCGCCGTTTTATTTTCTCGCGGTGTAATCGCGGGATTACTTTTGCGGGACGCGGCCGTAGGTGTCTTCGAACCGGACGATGTCGTCCTCGCCGAGGTACGGGCCGGACTGGACCTCGATCAATTCGAGCGGAATCTTGCCGGGATTCTGAAGACGATGCGTGGCGCCGAGCGGGATATAGGTCGACTGATTTTCGGTCAGCATGATTTCCCGATCCGCATTGGTGACGAGCGCGGTGCCCTTCACGACGATCCAGTGCTCTGCCCGATGATGGTGCATCTGCAGGCTCAATTGTGCGCCGGGATTCACGACAATGCGCTTTACCTGGAAGCGGTCGCCCTGATCGATGCCTTCATAGGATCCCCAGGGACGGACGACGCGTCGATGCGTGACCGATTCTTGACGGCCGGACGCGTTGAGTTGCTCGACCACCTTCTTCACGTCCTGCACTCGATCGCGATGTGCGACGAGCACGGCGTCTGCCGTTTCGACGACGACAATATTCTCGAGACCGATCGCGGCGACCATCCGGTGTTCGGCGCGAATATACGAATTCTTTGTCGCGTCGGAGAATACGTCGCCGATCAGGGTGTTGTCGTCGTCGTTCTTTTCGGCAAGGTCGGCCAGCGCGCCCCAGGTGCCGATGTCATTCCAGCCCAGATCCGTCGTTGCGATCACGGCCGCGCGATCGGTTTTCTCCATGACGGCATAGTCGATCGAATCGCTCGGGCTCAGTGCGAAGGCCTGTGCATCGAGGCGGACGAAATCGTTGTCATGTTGCGCCTGTTCGAGGGCCAGTGCCGTCTGCGTGGCGATTTCAGGCGCGTAGCGCGTGATCTCGTCCAGATACGTCGAGGCCTTCAGCATGAACATGCCGCTGTTCCAGTAGTAATCCCCAGACTTCAGGAAAATTTCGGCCGTTTGAGTGTCGGGTTTTTCAACGAACGCGTCGACCGAATAGATCGGCTTGCCGTCGACCAGGGCGGAGCCGCGGCGGATATAGCCAAAACCGGTATGCGGACTTTCCGGCGTGATGCCGAAGGTCACCAGATGATTGTCCTTCGCGATCGATGCGGCATGCTGGGCCGCCTTGATAAAGGCGGGTTCATTCAGGATCGCGTGATCCGACGGCAATACGAGCAGCAGCGCATCCGGATTTTTCCTGACCGCCATATGTGCTGCGACCGCAATGGCGGGAGCAGTATTGCGGCCGATCGGCTCGAGGACGATCGACGACGGCGCCACGCCGCATTGACGGAGTTGCTCCGCGACAAGAAAGCGCTGTTCGCTGTTTGTCAGGATGATCGGGCGTTCGGTATTGGGAAGATGCTGCAGTCGAACGGCAGTCTGCTGAAGCAGCGTCTGCTCACCGGTGAGCTTCAGGTATTGCTTCGGGTAACCGCCGCGCGACATGGGCCAGAGCCGCGTGCCGCTGCCGCCGCAAAGAATAACGGGAAAAATGGTCATCGAAAATCTCGGAGGTGGTTATGTAAAAAATTTTATGACACTCAAACGTTGGCAGCAGCGTGTCACTATGAATGCGTTAAGGGTCGTGATATCCGGTTCGTGACTGGGTCGTGCGAACGAGCCGCCAGTGAATGTGGCTAAATGCGTTGTAGCACCATCTGAATATTTTCAATGCCGTGCGCTGGCGATTTTTCCCGGCCGATATAAGAGGCCTCTCTATGAGCGGTGCCAACTGTAAGGCGACGGCTTCGGGCGTAGTATAAAGCTTTGTCTGCCAGTGCCAATATATCGGATATCGTAATAATGTTCCCGCGACCAGCATGTCGAGCGTTAGTGAGCGCTTGCGCCACGGTTGCGGGCTGATCGCGTCGTTTGTCAGGCCCCAACCGGCGTAAAACGGCAGGCCATACGTAAATACAGCCTTATTGCGCAGCAAAGCGTCGAAGCCTGACAGCGACGAGAGCGTATGCACTTCGTCCGCCTGCTCGATCAGCGACACGATGTCCGACGTGACGTCGATTACATCCGCATGCCCGTCGATGTCGATCGCGCCGACCCGGTTGCCGGACAGCACGTCCGGGTGCGGCTTGTAGACGATGAACGCATCGGGACGCTGCGCCCGGACTTCCGCGAGCAAGCCTTCTGCGGTATTGATGGCGCGAGTGCCCAGCCGTATCGACGCGTCGTCGGCGACTTGTCCAGGCACGAGGATCACGCGCCGGTCGCGCGGTGCTTGCCACTCGGGACGGCGCCGGCCAAGGTTGTACTTGGTGATTCCGAGGCGAACAATCGTTTCGCGAAGCGCGGCTGCGCGCGCGAGTTCGGTATTGCCGAACGGGCTTTCGTTGAGAATCTGCGTGAGGTCGCTCGGCACGCTCGGATCGAAATACAGGCCGGAGTGATCGATGACCTGGCTGTAAGGCGGGGTCATGTCCGACCCGAGCCCGGCCGAATGAATGAACCCGTCTTCGATTCGATGCCGTTTCACGTCGCCGGGAATGCCGTCAGCCGAGCGAGCGCCCCACAGTGCGGCGCTTTCGCCGGCACGCAGCCGTTCCGGCGATTTGCTCCAGCGTAACGTACCGCCGCCGGCGGTCAGATAAGGCGTTGCCAGTCTGCGTTTCCACCATTGGAAGCGCAATCCGCAAACATCATTCAGGTCGGCGAAGCGTGCGCGTACGTCGTGCTGCAACTCAATCGCGTCGAGTGCGCTGTCGAGTGTGCCGGTTTGGCCGGGTAGCGTGTCGAGATAGCGCGAGAAACGCAGAAACGCGGCATGGAACAGCAGCGGAAGCGTCGGGCGGGCAGTGCGGGACGCGAACGTCACGTTATCGTCGGTCAATCCCCAGCCGGCGTAGTACGGGCGCCCGAACACGTGGAGCGGCACGCCAGCCAGCAGCGCGCCGAAGCCTTCCGAGGCGCTGACGACGTAGACGCGATCGAAGTGTTCGAGTGCCGCGGTGAGCGAGTAGGAGAGGGGCAGCCGCGGGAGGTCGCTCGAGATTGCCCGGGACGCATGCGACAGCCATCGGCCTTGCCCTGCATCGGATGTCGGTCCGAGCCAGAGTTCGGCGTCCGGGTGTGCGCGGCGGGCGGCGTCCACCATCGAGCGAAATGCATCGACGCGCACCGTCGATCGTTCGCGGGGGCCGGCCATGCTTTTTTCGCGCTCGTCGATCAGCAAGATGCGCTGCGCGGGTCCGCCCTTGGCGAGTGCCGGTGGAAGCGTCGCTGCACGCTGGCGGAGGTGCAAGGCATCGCTTGTCAGCATGCGACGCATCAGGCGATCCGCTTCGGCGGCGTCGAAATCGGTGGCGCCGGACCCGAACCATTGGTTCATTGCGGTTGCGACCGGGTCGCAACCCGTGGCTGTCAGCGGCAGGCAGAACCATGAAAGGGGTGGCGCGTAGCGCGCATCGCGCGCGGGAAGCGGTCCAGGCCAGGCTTGCCATCCGGTCGCGCCGGTCGCGCGTGCGATCCTGGCGCACCATGCCCCGACGGTGTCGCGGGGCCACAGGTATCGAGTCCGGCCGGACAGCCATCCGATCAGGCGTCTGCCTTGCCTGAGATAGCGAGGGTCGCTGGCCGTCGGGGACGGCAGCGATGTCTGATTGAGGCGGTGCATTAGTCCAGTGCCGCGATGAATCTGTCGACCTCGCTGAAATGCGCATCCCACGTCGGCTGTCGAAATCGTTTGACGCGTTGCAACTGCTCCGAGCGCTCGACGCTGTTGGCCTCCGTATAGGCCATGATGCGGGCGATCCAGCCTGGGCCGTCCAGCGGGTCCAGGTAGTCGGGCACGTCGCCGGCGATTTCGTGGAAGACGCCCAGATTGCTGGCAATGACGGGGATCTGTGACGACAGCGCTTCGACGAGCGGCATGCCGTAGCCTTCCGCAAATGACGGAAATAGCAGTGCCCGCGCATGTTGCAGCCATGCGTGGAGCTGATCGTCGGTGCAGTTCGCCTCTTCGATAACGACGTTTCGAATGCTTTCGCAGCGTTCGAGCATGTCGATCACGTTTTCGCATTCCCAGCCGCGCCGACCTATGATGACAAGCTTCGGCGCTGCGTCACCGTATTTTTCAACGAGCTCGCGCCAGACATGCAGAAGGAACCAGTGGTTCTTGCGTGGTTCGATCGTGCCGAGCATGACAAAGTAAGGTGTGCCGATCGGTGCGGGGCGAGACGGATAGGCCGATACGCCCGGTGCGAGATGGGCGACGACGCATGGGGGCAGCGCCAGGCCGGCGCGCTGCGCCTCGTCCTCGAGCGCGTGTCGTGTGTCATGCGAATTGGCGATCAGGCCTTTGGCGAGTCGCAGCGCGGTATGAATCCGTGTCCGATGGATATCGGCTATGCCGGGTCGGCAATACTCGGCGTGCGTCAGTGGAATCAGATCGTGCACCATGAAAACCGGGCGCGCGTTGCGTTTCGTCATCGCCCGGTAGTACCGGGGAAATTCCATGCCGCTGTGGCTCGTATGCAGCAGGATCGCGTGCTCGAACCGTTGCGGCTGCATCGCCGTGGCGAGTGCGCGTGCAATGAGCGATCGCGTGGCCCAGGGTTTTCGCGTTGAAGTCGACAAACGGGAGAACAACAGCTGCGAATGGCTTTCCGACAAAACCGCTGAATAGCCGCGTTCGCTCAATACGGCGCGTGCTTGCGTGCCATATCTCTGTATATAGGCGAGGCCTACTCTGTCGACGCCCGTAGGGAGCGTGCCTTCCTGGAGTCGCGTGACAAGGCGTGTGACGTCAAGGAGTATGGTTGTCACGCGAATGTCGTCGATTGATGTTAATGGGCGCCGGTTTGTACAAAAAGCTGCATTTTCTACCGCGCCTCTGTCGTCCGCGGGCGACAGGTTCGTTTGCGACGAGTAAAAAAGAAGTTTATTGTATCTCGCAACGTGAGACAATTCACGACTTTGGAATTTTGCTTGCTCGTAACAAATGTCGCGATTGCTCCGTTGTGTTACTTGGTCCGCACTCTTGTTGAGCGGCGTACTTTCCGGTTGTTCCACGATTCCTTCCTCGGGGCCGAGCCGTTTTCAGGTCGAGCGCGCCGGTAGCGGGTCCGGGCAGTCCGAGGCGGGCACCGCCGGCATTCAGGTCGTCGACCTGACCGATGCCGTTGCGCGCAAGCTGTTCTCCGAGCGAGGTCAGGGCGATTTTGTCTCGACGCTTGGCGCTGACACGAATTTCAGGCAGCAGCTCGGCGTGGGCGATACGATCGAAGTCTCGATCTGGGAGGCGCCGCCCGCGACCTTGTTCGGCGCCGCGCAGGTCGACAGCAAGTCCGGGCCGACCAACGCGCGCGTGACGGTGCTGCCGGATCAGACGATCGACGGCGACGGCACGATCAATGTGCCGTTCGTCGGCGCCGTCAAGGCGCAGGGCCGCACGCCGACACAGCTCGGGCGTGATATTTCGGCTCGACTCAAGAACATCGCCCATGACCCTCAGGTGCTGGTCAAGCTTTCCCAGAACGTGACGTCGTATGTAACGGTTGTCGGGGATGTGAACACGAGCAGCAGGATGCAACTGTCGGCGCGCGGAGAGCGCCTGCTCGATGCGCTCGCGAGCGCGGGCGGCGTCAAGCAATCGATCGACAAGATTACGTTGCAGGTCACGCGAGGCGACGTTGTGGCGTCCATGCCGATGCAGAACGTGATTCGCAATCCGCGCCAGAATGTCCCGCTGCGTGCGGGCGATGTCGTGACCGCCCTGTACCAGCCGTACAGTTTCACGGCACTGGGTGCGACGGGGAAGAATCAGGAAGTCAATTTCGAGGCGCAGGGGATCTCGCTGGCGCAGGCGCTTGCGCGCGCAGGCGGGCTCGACGATGCGCGCTCGGATGCGCAGGGCGTGTTTATTTTCCGCCTGGAGGACGCCAAGGCGTTGTCGTGGCCGAATCAGCCGGTACGGACGACTGCGGACGGCAAGGTGCCGGTTATTTACCGGCTGGATTTGCATGATCCGAGCGCGATGTTCGTGGCGCAAAGCTTCGTGATGGACAACAAGGACATGCTGTACGTGTCGAATGCACCGATCGCAGAGCTGCAGAAGGTGTTGAACCTGGTGTTCTCCGTGGCCTTCCCGGTTGTCAGTGGCGTTCAGGCATTCAGGTAAGCAATCAAGGCTGCGTACTATTACACGGTGAGTCATGGCAGCGGATGTCGCGCATTGCTTTAGCCATGCTATGTATCGTCAGGCCGGCGTTCCGCTGAACTTCGGGTCGCAGCGTCGATCGGTAGTTCGCAATATCGGTGCATAACATTTCATCATGGAGTCTGAGTTTGTGAAAAAGGCGATTATTACCGGCATTACCGGTCAGGACGGGGCCTATCTCGCGCAATCCCTTCTGGAAAAGGGCTACGTGGTATATGGGACTTACCGCCGGACGAGTTCGGTCAACTTCTGGCGAATTGCCGAACTCGGGATCGAGGATCACGAGAACCTGCATCTCGTCGAATACGATCTGACGGACCTGGGTGCCAGCATTCGCCTGTTGCAGACCACCGGTGCGACCGAGGTGTACAACCTCGCCGCGCAAAGCTTCGTTGGCGTATCGTTTGAACAGCCCATCACGACGGCTGAAATCACGGGTATCGGCCCGCTGAATCTTCTTGAAGCGATCCGCATCGTCAATCCGGAAGTGCGCTTTTACCAGGCCAGCACGTCGGAGATGTTCGGCAAGGTCCAGGCGATCCCGCAGGTCGAAGATACGCCGTTCTATCCGCGCAGTCCTTACGGTGTCGCGAAGCTGTATGGCCACTGGATCACCGTCAACTATCGCGAGAGCTACAACATCTTCGGTTGCAGCGGCATTCTGTTCAACCATGAATCGCCGTTGCGCGGCCGTGAATTCGTGACGCGCAAGATCACCGACAGTATGGCGAAGCTGCGTCTCGGCAAGCTGGACGTTCTCGAACTCGGTAACCTCGACGCCAAGCGCGACTGGGGCTACGCGAAGGAATACGTCGACGGCATGTGGCGGATGCTGCAGGCTGACAAGCCCGACACTTACGTCCTGGCCACCAATCGCACCGAAACCGTGCGGGACTTCGTCTCGATGGCGGCGCGCGCAGCGGGCTTCGAGCTGGCATGGGAAGGCAAGGACGCGTCGGAAGTGGGCATCGACATGGCGACGAACAAGACGATCGTGGCGATCAATCCGAAGTTCCATCGGCCGGCCGAGGTCGATCTGTTGATCGGTAATCCCGAGAAGGCGCGCAAGGATCTGGGCTGGGAGCCGAAAACGACCCTGGAAGAGCTGTGCCAGATGATGGTCGAGGCTGATCTGCGTCGTAACGAGGCTGGCTTCTCGTTCTGATCGCGACGTTTGCCGGTGCCCTTCGGGGTATCGCAAACGTATCGCAATGGGGTATCGCACGGGCCATGATGTCATCGCATCAGGCCCGTTTTGCTTTTAGTGGATGGCGTTCGGGAGGCATGTGAAGGTAATTCTTGCTGTGGATTCGATCCGGCCTCCGCTCACGGGGATTGGCCGTTACACGTGGGAATTGGCCAAGCATTTCGCTTCACCGGAAGGCGGTCTCGACGCGATTCGTTTCTACTTCGCGGGGGCATGGGTCGACGACGTGGCTGGATTGCTTGACGGCCAGCCGGTCGCGCCGACTCGCAGCCGTTTGCCAAAATGGGCGCGATCGTTGCCGCCGGTCAAGGCTTTCCAGCGATGGAGCGGAGACCGGAGGTGGCGTGACCATCTATTCCATTCGCCCAATTATTTTCTGCCCGACGAATGTGCGACCGGTATCGTCACGGTGCATGATCTGTCGGTATTCAAGTATCCGGAGACCCATCCGGTCGAGCGATTGCGTCATTTCGAGCGAGGCTTTGCGTCGACGCTCGCGCGCGCCGCGCACCTTGTTACCGATTCCGAATTTACTCGCCGCGAGGTCGCCGATTTCTTCGGCTGGCCAATCGACAATATCACTGCCGTCCCGCTTGGCGTGCCTGCGGAGTTCCGGCCGCATACGAACGACGAACTTGCTGCGCCGCTCGCCGCCTATCAACTGTCCGCGGGTGGCTACGGACTGAGTGTATCGACGCTCGAGCCACGCAAGCGTATTGATCGCCTGATCGACGCATACGCGGAGCTCCCTGTTGCCCTGCGCACCCGATACCCGCTCGTATTGGTCGGCAGCAATGGATGGTTGAACGACGATCTTCACGCCAAGATCAGGAAAGGGGAGAGCGAGCAATGGCTGCGCTACCTCGGATTCGTGCCGGAAGCCGTATTGCCGGCCCTTTATGCCGGCGCCCGCGCGTTCTTCATGCCGTCAAAGTACGAAGGCTTTGGCTTGCCCGTGCTCGAGGCGCTGGCGAGTGGCGTTCCGACGCTGACTTCCAATGTCTCGTCGCTGCCGGAGGTGGCGGGTGATGCTGGCTGGCTGGTTGAACCTGACGATCACGATGCATTGCGACATGGCATCGAGCGTGTGCTGAGCGACGATGGTTGGCGAGATGCCGCGAGGGCCCGTGGCTTGGAACTCGCTCGCGACGCGACGTGGGCGCGTTGCGCGCGCCGCATGCTGGCTGTCTACGAGCGGTTCGAGCAGTCAGCGCGACTCTGACAGGTCTGAAAGCAGCGTCTTTATCTGTGCCGCACTTTCCTGCCAGGTGATGGGGCGGATCGCGCGACTGTCCGGTGCGATGTCGTCGTCGATTGCGCGCAGCCAGGTGTGTAGCGACGTCGCCAGCCCGATGCCGTCGCTGGCCGAGAAGTAGGTGGCATGTTCGCCGGCCACTTCGCGGAAAACGGGTAGGTCGCGCAGCAGCAGCGGCAGACCGTGTTGCGCGGCTTCAACGATTGGCAGACCGAAACCTTCCCCTTCGGATGCGAACAGCAGCCCGTCCGCGCGAGCGTACAAGTCCGCCAGCGCCGCGTCGTCGATGTCCTGCAGCCAGTTCAGGCGTTTTCCGCGCTCTGCATGGCCGTCGAGGCGCATCGTCAGCTCCTGTACCGCCCATCCTGCGTTACCGACGATCACGAGCGTTGCATCGACGCCGTCGTTCCAAAGCGCTTCGAACGCGTCCAGCACCTGCCGGTGTCCCTTGCGCGGCTCGATCGTTCCGACCATCAACACCGTGTGTCCGCGCCCGGTCATGCGCGGCTTGCGTGGCATCGTACCGGTCGCGTTGGCGGGGTGCGGCTGGAAGTCGGCGCCGAGATGGAACCAGCCTGCCGGTACCTCGTGCTCGGCGATGCCGAAGTACGTATCGAGGAAGGCCTGTGCCTCGACGGCAACCGATCTCGAGATGCAGTACAGCGCGTCCGCGTGGATTGCGATGGTCGACAGCCATTGCTTGAATGATCGGGCCGAGCGCGGCGTGAACCACTCCGGGTGCTGTATCGGCAGCAGGTCGTAGACGACGAATGCCAGCAGGACGCCTTGCTGTTTCCATTGAAGGAAATCACGCTGTCGCTTCGGGGCGATGCGGCTCGTCAAGTCGAGACCGAGGAACACGTCCCCGGGATTCGCATGAACCGGTGCGTCGCTTGCCGGAGGCGGGGTGCCCGCCAGTTTGGCCGCGTAGATGTCGGCATAGCGATAGCGGTCGCGCCGATTGGCGCGCACCAGTCGAACCACGAAGCCGGGCGGGGGAGACGCGATCAATTGCAGGGCGAGCGAGCGCACCACCCGCTGAATGCCGGTGCCTGCATCATGTTGCGCAATGATCGACACGTCGACGAGCAACTGGCGTTCCCGCGACGCTGGCGCTGATTGCGTGCTGGTGCGCAGCCGGTCGGCTGCGTGACGTGCGTATCGGGTCAGCGGGGCATGCCAGTGCGTTGCGGCGCAGTGAGCGAGCGCGGCGCGATTGAACCTTGTCAGAGGCATCGGTCGGGTGGAATGGGCGGCGCGTCAGTTGATGGCGCTGTTTTCCTGGTAGAACGCGTAGGCCTCTTCGATCTCGTCAAACATGCGCAACCGGCCTTGCACCAGCACGGCTGCCCGGGTGCAATGTTCGCGGATGTACGCGGCATCGTGGCTGACGATGATGAGGGCCCGATCCGCACGTCGCTCAAACAATTCGTGGTGGCACTTGGCGTGAAACCGGCTGTCGCCGACCGCAATGATTTCGTCGATGAGGAAGCAGTCAAATTCGATCGCCATCGACAATGCGAATGCGAGGCGCGCACGCATACCTGCCGAATAGCTCTTGACCGGCTCTCGCAGGTAATAGCCCAGTTCCGAGAACTCTTGTACGAACGGTTCGGCGTCTTTGACGTTGACGCCGTAGATGCGGCAGATGAACCGCAGGTTGTCCATCCCGGTGAGGCTGCCCTGGAACGCACCGCCGAATGCGAGCGGCCACGACACGCTCATGCTGCGATGAACCATGCCGGCGCTCGGGAGTTCCGCGCCGCTGATGAGCCTGATGAGTGTCGACTTGCCGGCGCCGTTCCGTCCGAGAATGCCGATTTTCTCGCCCCTGTTGACGCGCAGGTCGATCTTTTCGAGGACCCTGCGTCGGCCCTGTCGCGTGTAGTAGTCTTTGGCGATGTTCTTGAGTTCGATCATCCGAATTCAACTATTGAGCGTGCGTTACTGGGGCGATTGAGCCGGAGTCGGGCCAGCACGGCGCCAGCTCCGGCATGTTTGCAGTCCGATCCCGGGCATCGATTCCACGACCGATACGGCGTGGAGATGCCGGATGAGTCGCGGCTCAGTTGTGGTGCTCGCGCAGGCCCGCCAGCAAAAGCGACAGAACGCCCCACGCGATCATGCCCAGCGCAAATACTTCGAAAATCGACTTCAGACGCTTGGGTTCGACTGCAATGTCGGGGGTATTCGGCTGGATCAGGCGTTCCAGATAAAGCTGCTTTCGCTGAGCTTCGGCCCGTGCGTTTTCCAGGGCGGTCATTGTCGACGCGAGTTGCTTGTCGGCGAACTGCGCGTCGAGCTGCATGCGAGCGTAGGTCGCGGCCTTGGCCGAAAGCGAGTTCTTGCCGCCGGTAACGCCCGTTGTCGCTTCCTCGATCTGTTTCTGCAGATTGGCGATATTCGTTTTCAGGACGGAAATCTGCGGGTTTTGCGGCGCGATCGACTGAATCTGGGCGAGTTGCGTCTGCGAGGCAAAGAGCTGCGCCTGAAGCGTCGTAACCTGTTGCAACTGCAGCGCGGATTGCTTGTCCGGGTCGAACACCGTATATGACTTTCGGTATTCGGCCAGCGCTGCTGCCGCGTCTTTCGCTTTCGCGGCCGCTGCATCGACTTCACGTTGTGCGAACTGGACCGTATCTGCCGCGGCGCGCTGATTCATCTGGTTGATCAGGCGCTCGCCCATTTCCAGCAGACGTTCGTTGATTCGCTGAGAGTCTTCCGCGGTATATGCACGAACCTGCAGCTTCGTAATGCCGGATTCGGAATCCAGTGTCGCCGTGACAACGTGCTTGTCGTAATATTTCCACAGCTCTTCAAAGCTGCTGTCCGGCCACGTGTGAAACCGGCTGACAAAATCGCCGTGCTTCGTATAGGCGTCGAAAATATAATTGTTGGCGTTCAGTTCGCGAAGCGCATCTCGCGACGCCATGTAGTCGAGGACGGAGAACGTGTCGTCCGCGGAGCGCGAGAGTCCGGTGCCTTGCAGGAATGCGCCGACGATGCTGCTCTGGGTCTGCTTTTGTGGGCTTTTTACCACGAAGCGCGATTCGGACACGTAGACGTCCGATGCAATGACGCCAAAATACAGCGTGGCAATTGCCGTGGGAATAATAACGGTTGCCGCGAGCAGGCGATTGACCCGCTTGAGCCGCTGAACGAGACCGGGTTTCTCTTCGGTCGGGGTTGTCACGTCGCTGGTGGTTACGTTTTCCAACTTTTTTCCGTCAATACAGAGTGCAAAGTGGCTGGCGAGCATGACGTCAACATGCGTCAGCCCGGGAGCCGAATTCGGATAAGCGGGGCCGTAGGACCGGCAGCCGGTGCGGGCGAAGTGCCCGGGCTGCCGGGTCCGCGCCGGACATCTATATCGGCTGCTCCGCCTCGATCGGGTAGAGGGTGCGTCGACCTGCGTCTGCTCAAGGCGCCTGATTATAGGCTAGCTGTGCGCCATTCGGCTATGATCGGGGCGGCGGCCGGTGCCGGCAGGGCACATGCGGACGACTTTATGAATTTTGTCTTCATTCTGTCGTTCTTTCGGCATAAAATTGCGCCCAGCCGCCAGCGGAGTTTGGCTCTTGCCGATGTCGATGGGGGCTCGTCAGAAGAATAAAGCCTGTCTGGCAGTTTCCAGAGAAATTTTCGCTCCCCTTCCCGATATCCATGCCTCGCTCATTTCTAGTGCTGCAAGGCACGGCTTCAGTGTTTTTCAGTCGTCTTTCAGAAGCACTCGCATCACGTGGCCACGACGTTCATCGTGTCAATTTTTGCGGTGGCGACTGGTTTTACGGTAGAACCGGGAAGGTGACCAACTATTCCGGGAAATTTGCGCACCTGTCGAATTGGTATTCGGACCTCGTGCGCGCCAAAGGCATTACGGATGTCTTGATGTTCGGTGACTGTCGCGCGGTCCATCGGCACATGCACCCGATTTCCGAGCAGTTCGGTCTGCGCGTGCACGTGTTCGAGGAGGGCTACGTCCGTCCGCACTGGATCACGCTTGAAAGCCACGGTGTGAACGGTCGCTCGCGAATGCCGGTGGATCCGCGGGAATACATGAGGCTGCGCGACGTCATCCCGGCGGCGGAACCCGGCGTGCCGACCGGTTACAACCTGTATGAGCGGGTGTTTCATGACATCACGTACCGGGTCGCCAATGCGCTGCTGATGTGGCGTTTTCCGCTGTATCGCAGCCACCGGCCGAAGAACGGCGTGTTCGAGTACACGGGCCTCGCGGTTCGCGCGCTGCTGCAAGGCAAGCATCGGCGAGAGGCCGAAGCCGTCACGCGCGAACTGCTGGCGAACCGGCGGCCGTACTATCTGTTCCCGCTGCAGCTCAACTCCGATGCGCAGATCGTCGTGCATTCGCCCTTCGACGGGGTACGCGATGCGATCGACCACGTGGTGCGCTCGTTCGCCCGGCACGCGCCGCGCGATGCAACCCTGCTGATCAAGAACCATCCGCTCGACACGGGGATGATCGAATACCAGCGCTTCGCGATGTCGATCGCGCGCGAGGCCGGTATTGGAGATCGGGTCCGCTTCATCAACTCGGGCCACTTGCCGACGCTGCTCGAGCATGCGCGTGGCGTGGTCGTGGTGAACAGCACGGTCGGCCTGTCGGCTTTGCACCACGAGCGCCCGCTAGTGGTGCTCGGGACCGCCATTTATAATATGCCCGGCTTGACCTGGCAGGGAAAACTGGACGATTTCTGGCACGGCGGCGATCTGCCCGACATGCACCTTTATCACGCCTTCCTGGACTACGTGATGCATCACACGCAAATCAACGGCGATTTCTACACCCGAACCGGCATCGAGATGGCGGTCGCGGGGGCGGTCGAGCGCCTGGATCGCGCGGATGCCTGATCAGCGGCCGCGAAACATCGTCATCACCGGCGCGAGTGCCGGTCTCGGTCGTGCGCTTGCGCTTGCCTATGCGCAGCCGGGCACGACGCTCGGCATCGTCGGCCGCAATCTCGCCGAGGTCGAGAAGACGGCGGCGGCCTGCCGGGCGCGCGGCGCCACGGTCGACACGGGCGCGGTCGACGTGCGCGATGCCGCGTCGATTGCCGCCTGGCTGACCGATTTCGACAGCCGTCACCCGATCGACCTCCTGATCGCGAACGCCGGCGTGGCCAGCACGATCGCCGATACGAGCGACTGGGAAGGCCTGGAGCGCACGGCTCGCGTCATCGATACGAATCTCTACGGTGCATTGCATACGGTCCTGCCGGTCATCGACCGGATGCGCGAGCGCAGGCGCGGGCGAATCGCGATGGTCAGTTCGATCGCCGCGCTGCGCGGCATGGCGATCTCGCCGGCCTATTGCGCAAGCAAGGCCGCAATCAAGGCCTACGGCGATTCCGTGCGCCCGCTGCTGGCGCGCGACGGCGTGGGCGTCACGGTCATCCTGCCCGGCTTCGTGAAGACGGCGATGAGCGACGTATTCCCCGGCGACAAGCCGTTCCTCTGGAGTGCCGATCGTTCGGCCGCGTACATTCGCCGACGGCTCGATGCGGGCCGAAGCGAGATCGCGTTCCCCGGATTGCTTGCGTTCGGCATGCGCCTCCTGCCGCTGCTGCCCGCCGCGCTCGCCGACGCGATCCTCGACCGCCTGTCCTATCTGCCGTCGAAGGACCGGGCCAATTGAGCGCGCGTCTCGCCGTGACGCTGACGGCCGCCGTCGCGCTGTCGTTTGCGGTCGACGCGATCGCGATCCCGCGCGCGCCGCTGCGGCGGCCGCCGCTGTCGTCAGTGCTTCATATTCTGGCCGTACTCTTCGTGCTCGACCTGGTGTTCGCCATCACGTCGCGGCCGCTGTTTTCGGCCTGCGCGTCGCTTGCGCTCGTCGGTTTAGTCGCCGCAGTCAGCAATGCGAAGTATGAGTCGTTGCGCGAGCCGTTCGTATTTACCGATCTGAGCCTGTTCAGCCAGTTGTTTTCGCATCCCCGTCTTTACCTGCCGTTCCTGAGCGTCGGCAAGGTCGTCGCGATCGGTGCCGGCATCGTGCTCGTGATCGCGGGCTTCGTCGTCGAGCGTCCCGTGCTTGCAGGCTCGCGCGTGCTGGTCTGGTTCACGGCGGGGTTGGCGTTCATGCTGGCCGTGCTCGTGGCCGCCCGTGTGCCGCTGACACTCGATCCCGAGGCCGACCAGCGTCGTCACGGTTTTTTTGCCGTATTCGTCGCCTATCTGCTCAACGGCTTGCGCCCTGCGACGTTCCGGCGGTTCCGCGAGGTCATGGCAGCGGGGCCGTTCACCACGGGCAAGCCGACGCAACGCCCCGACGTGATCGTGATCCAGAGCGAATCGTTCTTCGATGCACGCCGGCTCGGAGACGCGGTCGAGCCGGGTCTTTTCAGGCGTTTCGACGAAGCGCGTCGCGAGGCCGTCTGGCATGGCGAGATGACGGTGCCTGCGTGGGGAGCCAACACCATGCGAACGGAATTCGCGGTGCTGACCGGCACGGAATCCTTTTCGCTCGGGTATGCGCGTTTCTATCCTTACGCATTTGTAAGGAATAAAATCGCTTCGCTGGCATCCTGGTTCAACCGTTGCGGCTACGATACAGTCGCGATTCATCCCTATTACGCCGATTTCTTCGGGCGGAACCGGGTATTTCCGTTGCTCGGCTTTACGCGCTTTCTCGACATCCGCCACTTTGCATCGGCGTCCCGCGCCGGCCCGTACGTGGCGGACGCGGCAGTGTCCGAGTCGATCATCGCGGAACTCGACGCGGCGGGCGGCGGCCGCCCGCGCTTCGTCTTTGCGATGACCATGGAAAACCACGGGCCGCTGCATCTGGAGCAGGTTTTGCCTGGAGAATCCTCTTCGCGGCATACTCTCGGCGAGGATGCATCCTGGCGCGATCTGACCGCCTATCTGCGGCACGTCGAAAATGCAGACGCAATGATCGGGCGCCTGATCGATTACCTGCGCACCAGCAATCGTGAAACGATCGTTTGTTTCTACGGCGATCACGTTCCCGCTCTGCCTCGTGTTTTTCATAAGCTGGGCGTGACGCCACAACGCAGCGACTACTTCATTTGGCGAAATTACGGCTCAGTTAGCGCGAATTGCCGGGATTTGGCGGCCGAGGAGTTGGGGGCGGTCCTGCTGCGCGTGGTACAAGAGGACGGACATCGCGCGGAAGGGCCGTGCGCATCCGAGAAAGCGACATAAAAGATGAACAGTAAGATTGCAATAATTGGGATGGCTTGTCGGTTTCCCGGGAGCGCGAACAATCTTGGCGACTTCTGGCAACTGCTGCGCGACGAACGCGACGCAGTGACCGAAATCCCCGCCGACCGTTTCGGTACCGATTTCTATCGGCACCCGTCCAAACGCGAACCGGGCAAGAGCTATACGTTCTCGGCCGGCGTCCTCGACAACGTCGCCGGCTTCGACGCCGCGTTCTTCGGCATTTCCCCGCGCGAAGCGGCCCAGATGGATCCGCAGCAGCGCCTGCTGCTCGAACTCGCCTGGGAAGCATTCGAGGACGCCGGCGTGCGTCCGGCCGACATGCGCGGCAGCAACTGCGGCGTCTTCGTCGGCGCGGCCAGCATGGACTACGGCAACCGCAACATGGACGATCTGAACGTGATCGATCCGTATTCGGCGACCGGCAATACGCTGAGCATCGCATCGAACCGCGTGTCCTACCTGTTCGACCTGCGCGGCCCGAGCATGTCGGTCGATACCGCCTGCTCGTCGTCGCTCGTCGCCCTCCATCAGGCGGTCAAGGCGCTGCAGTCCGGCGAAGCCGACGTGGCGCTCGCGGGCGGCGTCAACCTGCTGCTGCATCCGTTCGGCTTCGTCAGTTTCTCCAAGGCGTCGATGCTGTCGCCGCGCGGCCGTTGCCGTGCGTTCGATGCGACCGGCGACGGCTACGTCCGCTCGGAAGGCGGCGCGTTCGTGCTGCTCAAGCCGCTCGATCGCGCGCTGGCCGACGGCGACACGATCCATGCGGTGATCGCCGGCTCCGGCGTGAATTCGGTCGGCCACTCGCCGGGCGGCATCAGCGTGCCGGGCGCGGACGCACAGGCGTCGCTGCTCCGCAGCGTGTACGCGCGCGCGGGCATCGATCCGCGGTCGCTCGCGTACCTCGAGGCACACGGCACCGGCACGGCGGTCGGCGATCCGATCGAGGCGCGCGCGCTGATCGATGTCGTGTCGGGCGAACGCCCGGCGGATCGTCCGCTGCTGATCGGTTCGGTGAAGACCAACATCGGCCATCTCGAGACGGCCTCCGGCATGGCCGGCCTGCTGAAGGCCGTGCTGTGCCTGAAGCATCGCGCCGTGCCGCGCTCGCTGCATTTCGTCACGCCCAATCCCGGGATCGATTTCGACGGCGGGCGTCTGCGGGTCGTCGATCGCTACATGCCGCTCGACGCGGGCGACACGCCGCTGACGGTCGGCGTCAATTCGTTCGGCTTCGGCGGAACGAACGCACACGTCGTGCTGACCGAAGCGCCGGCGGCCAATGAGGCGTCGGCGGCTGCGCCGGAGCCGGCCGATACGCCGTCTCCGCTCGTCCTGACCGCGCGCAGCGCGAGTGCGCTCGGTGCGCTCGCGGGCCGCTATCTGGCCACGCTCGACAACGGCGGCGACTGGCAGGCGCTTGCCGCCGCGGCCGCACGTCGTCGCCAATGGCTCGAACATCGCGCGATCGTCGCGCCGGCCGACGTGGCCGAAGGCCGTGCGGCGCTTGCGGCACTGGCCCAGCCGGCGCAGGAAGGCCTGCCTGCCTGCGTGGCAACCGGGCAGTCGCCCGCCGACGCGCCGCGCACCGCGCTCGTGTTCTCGGGCAACGGTTGCCAGTGGGTCGGGATGGGCAACGAACTCTATGCGGAGAACCCGGTTTTCCGCGCGGCGCTCGACGAAGTCGATGCGCTGTGGTGTGCCGACGGCAGCCCGTCGCTCGTCGATGTGATGCGCGGCGGCCCGAGCGCGGAATGGCTGGCCGGCGCGGGTGCCGAATGGCTCGCCGCGACGGAAAACGCGCAGCCGCTGCTGTTCGCGATCCAGGTCGGCATGATCCGCGTGATCGATGCACGCGGGATGCGTTACGACGCGGCGATCGGCCACAGCGTCGGCGAAATTGCCGCCGCGTGGGTGACGGGCGCGCTGTCGCTCGCCGACGCGGTTCGCGTGATCAAGATCCGTAGCCGCGCGCAAGCGATGACGCGCGGCAGCGGCCGGATGGCGGCCGTCGGCATCGGCGAGGCGGCGGCGCGCGAACTGATCGCGCGCCACGGGCTCGCTCGTCGCGTCGAGGTGGCCGGCATCAACAGCCCCGATGCAGTGACGCTCGCGGGCGAGCTGCAGGGCCTGCAGGCGCTCGAGGCGGCGCTGCGCGGCAGCGGCAAGTTCTTCCAGATGCTCGATCTCGACTATGCGTTCCACAGCAGCCACATGGATCGCATCGAGCCGGTCGTGCTGGCCGAACTGGCCAGCCTGCGGCCGCAGCCGGGCAACGGCGCATACGTGTCGACCGTGACCGGCGGCGCGCTCGCCGGCACCGAGCTCGACGCGCGCTACTGGTGGCGCAACATCCGCGAGCCCGTGCGCTTCGGCGACGGTATCGCGCACCTGATCGAGCAGGGCGTCCGGCTGTTCGTCGAAGTCTCGCCGCATTCGATCCTGCGCACGTACGTGAAGCAGGCGTTCGCGGCCGCCGGTGCAACCGGCGTGGTGCTGCCGACGCTCAAGCGCGATCACGGCAGCGCAGCGACGTTGCGGCAAGCGATTCTCGCGGCGATCGCGCACGGCGCGAGCGTCGACGCCGACCGCTTTGCGCCGGGCGCGTCGCGTGCGGCATTGCCGTCCTATCCGTGGCAGCGCGACCGCTTCTGGCTGACGCCGACCGTCGAAGGCTACGGTCTCGTCAATCGCCACCGCGAACATCCGCTGCTCGGCTATCGTCTGCACGAACACGCGTTCGGGTGGGAAAACCAGCTCGATCCGGCGAAGCTGCCGATGCTGGCCGATCACGTCGTCGACGGCGGCGTGGCGTTCCCGGGAGCCGGCTACGTGGAAATGGCGCTCGCCGCGGCGCGCACCTTCTTCGATACGCCGGATGCGGCGCTCGAGAACGTCGAGATCCGCACGCCGGTCGTCTTCCAGCCGCAGCAGGCGAAGCTGTTCCGGCTCGTGATCGAGCCGCGCACCGCGACCTTCACGATCGAGACGCGCGACCGGATGTCCGACAATGCCTGGACGCTGAACGTGACGGGGCGGATGCTCGAAAGCGGCAACGCGCTTGGCGCCGCGAGCGTCGTGCCGGCCGATACGCTCGAGCGCCTGCTCGCGCTGCCGGCTGCTGACGGCGACACGCTGTACGCGAACACGGCCGCCATCGGCCTCGGCTACGGGCCGGCGTTCCGCTGGGTCCGCACCGTGCGGGTCGCCGCGGCCGAGGACGCCGCGCTGGCCGACGTGGCCGCGCCGGCCGCGTGCGGCGACGCGCGGGCGCTGTCCGCCTATCTGCTGCATCCGGCTTTGATGGACAGCGGGTTTCATCCGCTGTTCGCGTTGCTGTCGGCGCAAGCGCGCGACGGCGAGCATCCGGCCTACGTGCCGGTGCAGATCGGCCGGGTCGACTATCTGCGCGGCGACACGGTCGCCCGCGTGCTCGCGCGGATCGACCGGCGCAGCCCGCATTCGATCGTCGCGCATTTCGAATTCCTCGACGCGCAGGGCGCGATCGTCGCGCGGCTGGGCGGGTGCCGGTTCCGGCGCGTGGATCTCGTCGGGCGCCGGCAGAACCTGCCTTCGCGCTTCGTCTACCGCCTCGAAGAGATGCCGTTGCCGAACGACGTCGACGCGGCCGGTTTGCCGGCGCCCGACGCGCTGCTCGCGCAAGCCGTCGCGCGGCTCGAGGCTGCGGGGCTCGACGGCCGCCGGACGCAGCATCTGACCGAAATCCTGCCGCTGCTCGACGTGCTGGCGAGCCTGTACGTGCTTCGCGCGTTCGATGCGCTCGGCGCATTCGCCGGCACGTGGCAGCCTGCACCGGAGCGGGCGGCGCTGGCCGCGCGTCTCGCCGACATGCTCGTCGAGGACGGTCTCGCCCGTCACGATGGCGCCCGTCTCGTGCGCGACGACGCAGCGTGCGCGGCACTGCCGCCGCTCGACGATCTGTGGCGCGGGCTGCTGGCCGAATCGCCGGGGCACGTGGCCGAACTGACGTTGCTCGCCCACTGCGGCGCGGCGTTGCCCGACGTGCTGAGCGGCACGAAGGACGGCGCACGCTGGTTGTCGCCGACCGGCCACAGCCTGGTCGAGCAACTGCTTGCCGCGTCGCCGACCTGGCAGCACGTGCACGCGCTGCTGACGGCCGGCGTCGAGCAGGCGGTCGACGCCTGGAAACCGGCGCGCCGGCTGCGTGTGCTCGAACTGGGCGCGACGGACGGCGACGTGCTGCAGACGCTCGGCATGCATCTCGCCGCCGCGCGCTGCGATCACACGATCGCCGCGACGGCCGGCCAGCTGGCCGGGTTCGACGCGGATGCGGAAGCGGCGGTGCGCACGGTGGCGCTGCAGTCGGGCGAACGGCTGTCGCTGTCCGCCGACGAAGCCGGGCCGTACGACCTGATCGTCGCGAACCGCGCGCTGAGCGGCCGTCACGATGTCGCCGATGCGCTGAACGCGATGCGGTCGTGGCTGGCGCCGGACGGATTGCTGCTGCTGGCCGAGTCGCGCCGCGGCCGCTTCTCCGACATCGTGTTCGGCTCGCAGCCCGCATCGACGGACGCCGGCACGCCTGCGCCGCTGGCGCCGGCGGATCTCGAGGCGGCACTCGAGCGCGCGGGTTACGTCGACGTCGTGCGGCATGTCGAGCAGTCGCTCGATCTGGACGGCACGCCGTCGTTCGTCATCGCGCGCAACCCCGCGAGCATCGCTGCCGCCCGATGCGGCAACGACGCGAGCGAGCTCGATACGCTCGCCCGCAGCGAACAATGGCTCGTGATGCACGCGCCGGATACGGCCGGCGGTTTCGGCGGGCGGCTGGCCGATGCGCTGGCGCACGCGGGCTATCCGGCGGACATCGTGGACGTCTCGCATGCAGCCGATGCGATCGCGTCGCTGCCGGCCGGGCAGCCGGCGCACGTCGTGTTCTGCGCACCGGAAACGCCGTTTGCCGAAGCGGCGACGGGCGACGACCTGATGGCCGCGCTGCGTCATGGCGTGATCGCGCTGGCGGCGCTGGTCCGCGCGCTCGGCGCACAGCCGAACGCGGCCACGCGGCTGACCGTCGTCACGCGCGGCGGTGCGCCGTTCGCCGGGACCGCGAATGCGCACCCGGAGCACGCGACGCTGTGGGGCCTCGGTCGCGTGCTGGCGAACGAGCATCCCGAACTCGCGTGCCGCCTGATCGACGTCGAACGCGCGGCGGACGGGATTCCCGATACGCTGATTCGCGAGCTGACCGGCGCGGCGGTCGAGGAAGAAGTGATTCTGACCGCACACGGCCGCCTGGTGCCGCGCATGCTGACGGCCGCGCAGGCTGCGGCGCGCAACGACGGCGCGATCGCACGCGCGGCCGTGCTCGCGTTTGACGCACCGGGCTCGTTGCGCAACCTCGAATGGTTTGCGTTGCCGGACAGCGCGCTGGGCGAGGACGAGGTGGAAATCGAGCCGGTTGCCACCGGCCTGAATTTCCGCGACGTGATGTATGCGATGGGGCTCCTGTCCGATGAGGCGGTCGAGACCGGCTTCGCGGGCGCGACGATCGGCATGGAACTGTCGGGCCGCGTCGTGCGAACGGGGCGCGCGGTGACGGAATTCGCACCGGGCGATGCCGTCCTCGGCTTTGCGCCGGCGTCGTTCGCGTCGCGCGTCAGGACGCGCGCGCAGGCGATTGCGCCGAAACCCGAGCGCCTGTCGTTCGAGGAAGCGGCGACCGTGCCGACCACGTTCTTCACCGCGTACTACGCGCTCGTCGAACTCGCGCGGCTGCGCCGCGGCGAGCGCGTACTCGTGCATGGCGGCGCGGGCGGCGTCGGCATCGCCGCGATCCAGCTCGCGCGCCACTTCGGCGCGGAGGTGTTCGCGACGGCCGGCAGCGACGAGAAGCGCGAGTTCGTGCGCCTGCTCGGCGCCGATCACGTGCTCGATTCGCGCAGCCTGGCGTTCGCGGACGAGATCCGCGCGATGACGGGTGGCCAGGGCATCGACATCGTGCTGAATTCGCTCGCCGGCGAAGCGATGGTGCGCAGCATCGATACGCTGCGTCCGTTCGGCCGTTTCCTCGAACTCGGCAAGCGCGATTTCTACGAAAACAGCCATATCGGGCTGCGGCCGTTCCGCAACAACATCAGCTATTTCGGCATCGATGCCGACCAGTTGATGGGCGCATTGCCGGAGCTGACCGCGCGCCTGTTCGGCGAAGTGATGGCACTGTTCGCGGCAGGCGCGCTGCATCCGCTACCGTATCGCGCGTTCCCCGCCGAGCGTGCCGAGGATGCGTTCCGCTACATGCAGCAGGCGCGCCAGATCGGCAAGGTGCTCGTGACCTATCCGTCCGGCACGCCGGCGCCGACGCGCGGCGTCGCGCGCGCGGGTTCGCTCGCGCTCGATCCGCATGGCGTGTACCTGGTGGTCGGCGGCACGGGCGGCCTGGGCTTCGCGAGCGCGCGCTGGATGGTCGAGCACGGTGCACGCCGGCTGACGCTGGCGAGCCGCACAGGCGAGCTCGCCGCCGCCGCGCGCGAGGAAGTCGCGCACTGGCGCGACACGCTCGGCGTCACCGTCGACGTCGTGTCGTGCGACGTCACCGATGCCGCGGCGGTCGATGCGATGATTGCCGCGATCGTCCGGCGCGATCTTCCGCTGAAGGGCGTACTGCATTCAGCGATGTCGATCGACGACGGCCTCGTGCGCAATCTCGACGACGCGCGCATGGCCGCGGTGCTCGCGCCGAAGGTGGCCGGCGCGTGGAACCTGCATCGCGCGACGCGCGGGCTGCCGCTCGACCTGTTCGTCGTCTATTCGTCGGCGACGACCTATCTCGGCAATCCGGGGCAATCGAACTACGTCGCGGCCAACAGCTTCCTCGAGGCGCTGGTCGAACATCGCCGCGCGGCAGGATTGCCGGGCACGTTCATGGCCTGGGGGCCGCTCGAGGACGTCGGCTTCCTCGCGCGCCACGCCGATACGCGCGAAGCGTTGCAGTCGCGGATCGGCGGTGCATCGATCACGTCCGGCGAGGCGATGGCCGCGCTCGAGCGCGCGCTGGTCGCGGGTACGGCCGGCGAAGCCGTGGTGCGGCTCGACTGGCACGCGGTTGCGCGCGGGATGCCGGCCGCGAAGGCGCGCCGCTACTCGCTGCTGCAATCGCAAGCGAAGGGCGGCGATGCGCGCGACGGCGGCATGCAGTTGCGCGAAGAGGTGCTCGCGTTGCCGCGCGACGAAGCGATTGCGCTGGTTGCGCGCACGCTGCAGGCGCAGATCGCGCGGAT
This sequence comes from Burkholderia cepacia complex sp. TUM26381, assembly GCF_057439935.1. Taxonomy (NCBI): domain Bacteria; kingdom Pseudomonadati; phylum Pseudomonadota; class Betaproteobacteria; order Burkholderiales; family Burkholderiaceae; genus Burkholderia; species Burkholderia cepacia complex sp. TUM26381. The sequence goes on from NZ_CM172006.1 coordinate 796,542, forward strand.
TCTGCACATGACGCCGGATCGCATCGCGCTCGACAAGTCGGTGCTCGACATGGGCATGGATTCGCTGATGGGGATGGAGCTCGGCCTCGCGGTCGAGGAGGCGTTCGAGGTCAAGCTGTCGGTGATGGCGATCGCGGAAGGGGCGTCGGTGACGACGCTGGCCGGGCGCATCGTCGATTCGATCGGCGCGTCGGCCGATGCGGGCGCCGATGCCGCGCCGGCGACCGACGCCGCGCACGAGGCCGTCGCGGCGCTCGCCGCGAAGCATGCGATCGACGGTGAAGCGCGCGCGATGCTCGATACGCGGCCGGCGCCCGTCGCGGGCCACGCGACGCCGACGCTGGAGGTTGCCCGGTGAGCGCGCCGACCGGCTGGGCGACGCGTCAGGGCACGCTGGCACGCCCGCTGACGATCGACGGGCACGGGTTGCACACGGGGCGCCGGGTGAGCGTGCGGATCCTGCCCGCACGGCCGCAAGACGGCATGACGGGCATCGCGTTCCGTCGCATCGAGCACGGGCGCGCGCTCGCGACGCTGCCGGTCGATCCCGCGCTGCGGCGCGCGCAGCCGCTCTGCACGATGCTGCGCAATGCCGACGGCGTCGGCGTTCGCACGGTCGAGCATCTGCTCGCGTCGCTGCTCGCGTGCGAGATCGATCACGCGATCGTCGAGCTCGATGCGGAAGAAGTGCCGATTCTCGACGGCAGCGCAACGCCATGGGTGGACGCGATCCGCGCGTGCGGCCGCGTCGCGCTCGACGCGCCGAAACGTTTCATCCGCGTGCTGCGACCCGTCGTCGTCACGGACGGCGACGGCGACCAGCGGCGCGAAATGCGGATCGAGCCGGCGCCGCGCTACGAGCTGAGCGTGCGCAACGACCTGCGCGGCTTCGGCGACATGCACTGGGACGGCGCGCTGACGCCGGCCGCATTCGCGACCGAAATCGCGCCGTCGCGCTCGTACGGGCGCGTGAAGTGGGCCGTGCCGGCAATCGTCGCCGGCTATCTGCGCGGCGTGCCGATCCTGCGCGGCGCGCGGCCGTCATGCACCGCGTCCATCGTCGGCAATCGCGTGCTGGGCGGAATGCGGCTGCCGGAGGAGTTCGTCCGGCACCGCGTGCTCGACCTGGTCGGCGATCTCGCGCTGGCGGGGGCGCCGCTGCTGGCGCGCGTGAGCGCGCTGCGGCCGAGCCACGAGATGAATTTCCGGCTGGTCGATGCGCTGCTGGCCGCGCCCGATGCGTGGCAGTGGGCCGAGTTTTCCGACGCGTGACACCATGCTTTTTCAAAATGCGCGGCGTAACATAGCGTCTTTTCGAGATACAGCGAAGGAAGCAATGGCACTGGGAGAGCATCTTCGCCAGCAACTGGCGGCGAAAGCCCTGAAACGGCAACTGGAGCGCGCGACCGATGCCGCAGCGGCGCCCGGCGTGCCCGGCACGCCGGCATCACAGACCGTGTCCGCACGCAGCCGCTTCGAATCGATGCCGCAGTATCAGCAGGTCCGGATCATGCGCGAGATGGGCGAGAAACTGCGGGTCGACTCGCCGTTTTTCCGTGTGCACGACGGCGTTGCCGGTGCGACGACGCAGATCGGCGGACGCGAATACCTGAACTTCGCGAACTACAACTACCTCGGCCTCGCCGGCGACCCGGCGGTGTCCGCGCGTGCGAAGGCCGCGATCGACCGCTACGGCACGTCGGCATCGGCGAGCCGGATGGTCGCGGGCGAACGCCCGGTGCAGCGCGACCTCGAGCGCGCGCTGGCCGCGTTCTACGAAACCGACGACTGCGTCGCGTTCGTGAGCGGCCATGCGACGAACGTGACCGTGATCGGCGCGCTGTTCGGCCCGGGCGATCTGATCGTTCACGATGCGCTCGCGCACAACAGCATCGTGCAGGGTGCGCAACTGAGCGGCGCGAAGCGGCTGAGCTTCGCGCACAACGACTGGCAGGCGCTCGACGAGCTGCTGTCGCGCGTACGCCGCGAATACCGGCACGTGCTGATCGCGATCGAGGGGCTGTACAGCATGGACGGCGATTTCCCCGACCTGCAGCGCTTCGTCGACGTGAAGACGCGCCACGGCGCGTTCCTGCTGGTCGACGAGGCCCATTCGCTCGGCGTGCTCGGCGCGACCGGCAAGGGCATCCGCGAGCATTGCGGCGTCGCGCCCGACCAGGTCGACATGTGGATGGGCACGATGAGCAAGACGCTGGCCGGCTGCGGCGGTTTCATCGCCGGCTGCCAGCCGCTCGTCGACATGCTGCGCCACCTGGCGCCGGGTTTCCTGTACAGCGTCGGGCTCGCACCGACGCTCGCCGAAGCGTCGCTGGCCGCGCTCGAACGCCTGCAGGCCGAGCCGGCGCGCGTCGCGCAACTGCAGGCGCGCGGGCGGCAGTTCCTGACCGAGGCGCGGGCCGCCGGGCTGAATACGGGCACGAGTGCCGGGTATGCGGTCGTGCCGGTGATCACCGGGAGTTCGCTGAAAGCCGCGCAGTGGGCGAATGCGATGTTCGACGAAGGGATCAACGTGCAGCCGATCTTCTATCCGGCCGTCGAGGAAAAGGCCGCGCGCCTGCGCTTCTTCATCTGCTCGACGCACGAGCCGGAGCAGATCAGCCGGACCGTTGCCGTGTTGTCGCGGCTTGCGGGACGCGCCGCATGACGCAGGCCGCCGCGTTCGCACAAGCGGTCGCGCGCACCGGCGAACCCGCACGGTTTCGCGCGGCGGATGCGGATGATGCGGCCGCGTGCGGGCCGCTCGTGTTTGTGTCCGGCGTGGGCGAATTCGGCTTCTTTCTCGGCGAGAGCGATGCGCGCTGCATCGCTTTCCTGCAACAGGCGTTCCGTTCGCGCTACGGACGCTTTTCGTGGCGCCGGCATCGCGTCGCCGTTGCCGGCGACGGCGCCGTGCTCGCGGTGATGGCGATTCACGACGGGCAGCGGACGATGTTCGACGACCTGCATGTCGTGTGGGCGCTCGCGCGCTTCTTCGGCGTGCGCCGCACCATCGGCCAGTTGCTGCGCGGGCTGATCCTCGAAACGGAGCTCCCGGCGCCGAAGCGTTCGCAGATCCTCGTCGCGCATTGCGCGACGGACGAGCGCCTGCGCGGCACGGGCGTCTTCAGCGCGCTGTTTCGCGATGCGCTGGACACCGGCGCATTGCCGGCCGACGGCAGCCGCGACGTCGTGCTCGACGTGCTGACCCGCAACGTGCGCGCCCGCACGCTGTACGAACGCCTCGGGTTCGTCGCGCTGCCACGGCCGCGCGCCCGTTCGCGCCGGCTGCCCGCCGGGCTCGATTCGATCCGGATGCGCTTGTCGCGCCACGCCTGACGGCGCGCGCGGCGCCGGCCGCCGCTACTTGTGTCGCGGTGCGAACGGCTGCTGCTGCACGTCCGCGCCGTGCGCGACGATCGCCATCCCTTCCGGTACTTCCTCCCACGCGCCGCGCAGGTCGACGAGCGGTTCGGATACGACCATGAACGCGTCGTCGCCGGCCTCGGCGATGCGCGGGTTATGCGGATACAGCTCGTGCAGGTGCTTGAACGACGTGCTGTGGAACAGCGAGCGCGATTGCCGTTCGCTCGAATAGCGCACCGCGACGATCCGTTCGCCGTCGGTCGCGCAGATCGTCATGTTGAGCGGATCGGCGACGCGATGCCGCGCGGCGGTTTCCTCGACCACGCCGACCATCCGCTCGAGCGCCGGCAGCGGCGTCTGCTCGAGGCCGTACGTCAGGGCGAGGCGGAACATCAGCTCGGAGTCGGTCGAGCCTTCGAGTGTCGGGAACAGCGCGGGATCGACCTTCAGCGTCAGGTCGCGGCGCAGCTTGTGGAAGTCGCGGATCAGCCCGTTGTGCGCGAACAGCCAGCGGCCGTGGCGGAACGGATGGCAGTTGGTTTCCTGTACGGGCGTGTCGGTCGCCGCACGAATGTGCGCGATGAACATCCGCGAGCGGATCGCACGCGCGGCTTCGCGCAGGTTGCGGTCGTTCCATGCGGGATGCACGGAGCGGTAGCGGAACGGGAGTTCGTCGGGATGGCCGTACCAGCCGATGCCGAAGCCGTCGCCGTTGGTGGTCGTGGCGCCCAGCTCCGAATGCAGGCTCTGGTCGATCAGCGAATGCTTCGCACGGAACAGCACGGTTTCCAGATGGATCGGATTACCGGTATAGGCGAGCCAGCGGCACATGGAGCGCTCCTTCGCGACGGTTCGTTCGCGCATGGTAGCCGACTTCGCGGTGCAGGCGCGCCCGGGTGAGGTGGCCGCAATCGTCAGACATGGCGGCCGGTGCGCGCGATGCGCAACGCAGCGGCGCGGCGCGCAGGCCGTGCCGCTGCCGTCGGCTCAGTCGCCGAGCGCGTCCATCACGCGCGCCGAATAGACGAGCGCCGCGCCCGCATTCAGCGCAATCGCGACGCCGAGCGCCTCCGCCACTTCCTCCTTGGTCGCACCATGCTTGGCGGCTTCGGCCGTATGCACGGCAATACAGCCGTCGCAGCGCGTCGTGACGGCCACGGCAAGCGCGATCAGCTCGCGCGTCTTCGCATCGAGATGGCCGGTCTTGGCGCCGGCGCCGGACAGCGCCTTGTAGCCGGCCAGCGTATCGGGCGACAGCTTGGCGATTTCACCGATGCGCGTCGAGAGTTCCTTCCGGTATTCGTTCCAGTTCAGCATGATGCGTCCTTTTCGAGAAGAGGTGAGGAGGGCGGCGGGCGCCGCGATCTCGGGCGATGCAGACCTATTCTGATCGCTCGCGCTGAGGGTTTCGATACGCTAGAGTGTCAATTTTTAGCGCAATCGTCTCATGGACGCGTTGAGTCAACTGCTGTCGCTGGGCCGCAGCCACGTCGAGCTCGACGTGCGCTGCCTGCTCGACGGGCCGTTCGCGATGCCGCACGACCCGCTGCCGCCCGGCGAGGCGGCGTTTCACCTGGTGCTGACCGGCACGTGCCGGCTGCGCACCGCCGACGGGCGCACGCTGCAGCTCGCCGAAGGCGATTTCGTGCTGCTGCCAGCGGGCGTTGCGCACGACCTGCTCGACACCGGGAGCGGCCGGTCGCAGCCGGCCGCGCCGCTGCGCGATTCGGGCGCCGGCGACGGCGCGGTACTGCCGGTCAAGTCGAATCTCGATCCGGCCGGGCCGGGCGGCGCGAGCGTCGACCTGCTGTGCGGGCGGTTCGTCTATGCGCGCGGCGCCGGCGAACTGCTGATGCGCACGCTGCCTCAGGTGCTGCACGTCGGATTGCGCGAAGCGTCCGGGTTCGCGCCGCTGCAGCTGCTGACGAGCGTGCTGCGTATCGAGGCATCGAATGTGCAGCCGGGTGCCGGAGCAATCGTGAACGCGCTCGGGCAGGCGCTGCTCGCATACGCGCTGCGTGCGTATGGCCGAGGCGCGCGCGTGCCGTCCGGCTGGCTCGCGCTCGCGGCCGATGCGCGGCTCGGTCCGTCGGTCCAGGCCGTGCTGCAGGCGCCGGAACAGCCGTGGACGGTCGAATCGCTCGGCGCGGCGGCGGCGATGTCGCGTGCGACCTATGCGCGGCATTTCCGCGAGAAGGCCGGGATGAGCGTCGGCGCGTTCGTCGCGCAGATCCGGATGATGCATGCGTGTGCGCTGTTGCAGGACACGCAGCGCGGGCAGGCGGAAATCGGGCAGGCGGTCGGCTATCAGTCCGAAGCCGCATTCGGCAAGGCGTTTCGCGCGGTGCTCGGCACGACGCCGGGGCGCTGGCGGCGTGCGCGGCGCGAAGCGTAAGACTGCAAGCACGGCCGTCTTGGCGCGTGCCAAAGCTGCTACCATGCGCCAAACGCAGTTCAACGATAACGATTTCGAACAAGAAGAAAGAGAGGGCAAAGCAATGAACCAGACCACCATCCAGCAGCCGTCGTTCGCGTTCGTGGCCGCATCGTGGGCCGCGCTGCTCGCCGGTTTCGCCGCATTCCTGATCGGGCTCTGGAACGCCGGCATGCAGCTCAACGAGAAGGGTTACTACTTCACCGTGCTGGTGTTCGGCCTCTATGCGGCGATCTCGCTGCAGAAGAGCGTGCGCGACCGCGCGGAAGGCATTCCCGTCACCGGCATCTATTACGGCCTCAGCTGGATCGCGCTGCTGCTGTCGATCGCGCTGCTGGTCGTCGGCCTCTTCAACGCGACGCTGCAACTGAGCGAAAAGGGCTTTTACGCGATGTCGTTCGTGCTCGCGCTGTTCGGCTCGGTGGCCGTGCAGAAGAACACGCGCGATCTGCAGAACGCGAAGCCGCGCTTCACCGACGCCGATTCCGCGCCGTCCGTTCAGGAGTGACGGCACGCGCAACGGGCGCCCGCCGCGGCCGCCTGTTGCGCCATGACGCGTGCGGTGCCCCGCACTCGCCGGCGCGCCGCAGCCCACCGTCCTTTCGTTTCATCCATGCCGTCGCGCATGACGATGGAGATATTCCGGATGCCGAACTTCAATGAACCCGCACCGCGCACGCGCGCGGCCGCCCGCGCCGTGGCGGCGCATGCGGCGCTCGTGCTCGAGACGAACAACCTGCGCGGCGGCGCGGGCCTCGTGCAGGCCGTCGACAGCCTGAAGCGCCTCGTGTCGGCGCTGTCGAAGCAGACCGTGCCGCCGGCGGCGCTTGCGCAATGGATCATCACGCACGACGGGCTGCCGGCCGATGCCTGCGCGGACATCGCCGCACTGGCCGGCCGCCCGATCGACTTCGTCGAGATCGGCGCGAGCACCGGTTACTACGATGCGAAGAACGACGGCTTCGATCGCGTCGACGCTTCGCGCTGCGACGTCGTCGTATTCGGCGATGCCGATTGCCGGCCGGCCGACGACTGGCTCGAACACCTGCTGGCGCCGTTCGCACGCGACACGGGTGACGCGCCCGTCGCGGTGGCGGGGCGGACCAGTTATGCACCCAACGTGCTCGGCATCGCGCTGACGTCGATCGATTTCATGTACTTCCCGAGCCCGCTGCGCGACGGTGCCACGCGCAATTTCTACGCGAACAACGTCGCGTTCCGGCGCGACGTGTTTGCGCGATTCCGCTACGAGCCGCTCGACGGCGTCTATCGCGCGCATTGCCAGGTGATGGGGCTGCGGATGCAGGCGGCCGGCGTGGCCGTCGAGTTCGCGCCGACCGCGCACACCGAGCATCGGCTGCCGGACACGCATCGCGAATCGCTGAAGCTGCGCTGGATGCGCGGCGAAGACAGCGTCGGGCTGACTCCGTACCTCGTGAATGCTTATCTGCCGCGCCAATGGCAGTGGCTCGGCCGCAGCGGCCCGCTCGGCCCGTTCTGCGTGATGGCGATGCGGCTCGGCTACAGCCTGCGCGCGCTCAATCGCCAGCAGTTGCCGCAACTGGGCGCGATCCGCTATCTCGCGGCCGTCGGCGTCACGATCGCCGCATCCGCCGTCGATACGCTCGGCGCGCTGGCGCGCGGCTTCGGGCTCGCGGGACGTGCGTCGGCCCGGCGCGATCTCGACGCGTTGTCCTATCACCGCCACTGAAGCGACGCCGCCCCTCGCGGCGGCGCCACGCGACTTCGACATCCCGACTCCCTTCCGACGACGACCATGCCCTCACGCGCCACCCGTATCGCCAGCCTCGCCCTGTTTGCCGCCAGCGCCGGCGCCCATGCCGCGCCGGTCGATCATGCGGGGCGCGGGATCTACCACTTCGCGTCGCAGAGCGGCTGCCCGTTCGCGACCGCGGCCGCGGCGGACTGCAATCGCGTCGCGCTCGATGCGCCCGACGTTCACGCGAGCATCGATACCGGTGCGCACACGATCGTTTTCTCGAGCGATGCGGCGCGCCGCACGAAGGACGTGCTCGGCGACGTGCTGCTGCAAGGCACGGGTGTCGATGCCGACGGCCGGCGCGTGCCGTTGAGCGTGCACGTGCTGCTGCGTCGCGACGGCGCGAAATGGGACCGCGACGTGTACGTCCATGCGCCCGTGCACGGCAAGTTCACCGATGTACGGATCGATCCGTACCGCGTGCGCGTGAAGGACGGTGACGGCGAGCGCGACGTGCTCGCGCCGGACGAAACGCTTGCGCTGTTCGCGCATCCGTCGCTTGCGTCGCGGCTTGCGCGGCATCTCGTGAAGGTGAGCGCGACCGATCCGAAGCAGCCGTCCGCGAACGACATCACGATCGCACTCGGTGTCGGCGGCCTGACGAAGCCGGTCGCACGCGCGAGCTTCACGTCGAACGCGCCGCACGATGCCGACGTCGATCGCGCGCTCGCGTCCGGCACGTGGTCGGTCCGCTTCGATGCGCTGAGCAATCACATCCCGGTGTGGGTTGCGCAGCGCGAGCTGTTCCTGTTCGGCCTCGACGGCAGCGCACTCCTGAAGGACGTGCGCGAGCGCGGCTTCCGGAAGAACGACCGGATCGAATTCGGCGCGCGCGACGGCAACGGCTATCTGCGCGTGAATGGCCGAGAGGAAGCATTCGCGGGCGCGGCCGCCTCCGCGCATGCATTCATGCAGGAAAGCTTCGTCGGCCTGATCCTCGGCTGGCGTCGCGATCCGGCGGCCGCAGCGGCAGCCGCGGCGAAGTCTGCATCCGCGCGGAACGAGCCGGCATGACCGCGACAGGCGAATTGCCCGCAGCGTCGCAGGCGCCGCACGGCGAGCGCCTCGGCTGTCTCGACGCGCCGGTGCCGCGCGGCGCGGCGCGGGTGCGCGCGTATCTCGTCGATCGCATCAAGCGGGCGGCGATCCGGCAACTTCATCGCAGCACGCATGGCGAGCGCTGGATGCTGCGCATGTACCTGATCGGCGAAGAAGCGACTGAGTGCGCGTTGCACGACGACTGGACCGGACAGCCGCCGGACTGGCTCGCGCCACGCATCGAGCAGCATCTCGCGGACGAGCGCCGTCACGCGGCGGCGTTTGCCGATGCGCTGCGCCAACGCGGTGTCGAGGCTCCGGCCGGCCCGCACGAACCCGACTGGCTGAGCCGGCGCAAGATCATGCGATGGCGCCGGCTCGCGCAGCGCTACGCGCCGCATTTCGCGCAAGGTGTGCTCGTGCCGGCGTATGCGACCGGACTGTGCGCGGAACAGATGGCGATGCGCGTGCTCGCGCGCCACTGCGCGACGATCGGCGACGCGCATCCGCTGTATCCGTTGCTCGCGCGCGTACTCGCCGACGAGACGCGCCACGTCCGGCTCTGCTCGGACACGCTGCGCCGTCTCGTCGAGCCGTCCGAGGCCGCCTCGCTCGCCGCGTTGCTGGGCGAGATCCGCGCGATCGACGCCGGTTTCGGCGTGACGGGCGCGCTGGCGATGTATGCGGCCGGCTGGGCGCAGTCGCTGCGTCCGCGCACATGATGCCGCGCATCGTCTATCTCGCGACGGCCGACGCGCGCGGCCACCTGATGCGTGCGCAACTGCTCGTGCATGCGTTGCGTGCGGCCGGCGCGCAGGTCGACGTGCTGACGACGTCGGATGCCGGTCGGGCATTCCTGGCCGCGTTCGACCTTGACGCGGCCGTGCTGTCCCGGCACTACGCGGTGCAGTTCGACGAGCGGCAGAACATGCTGCGCGACGCGACCGATCGCAATGTCGCGCACTACGTGTTCAGGCCGACGCGCATGCTGCGCGACATCGTGCGGCTGCGTGCGATCGTGCGCGATGCGGATCTCGTGATCAACGACTCGTTTCATCCGGCGCTGCTGTTCATGGGCGCGGTGCCGGGCTGGCGGCGTCGCGTCGTCCACGTGTATGGCGGCAGCCTGCGCCGCGCGTTGACCGCGAATTTCGATGCTCGGCTGCCGCGCGTGCTGGCGCGCGCGTTCGCGCGAATCGTCGACTGGCAGATCGATTCGGCGCTGGGCTGTATCGAGCACGATTTCGCGTACGACGACGCCGACGATGCGCAGCGATCGCGTCTGCACTGCCGGTTGCCGACGCCGGTGCCGGTCGTCGCCGAGTTGCCGCTGCCGGAACCGGCTGCCGCGGCCGTTTATCTGAATCCGCACTTCCGTGACGTCGCGCTTGCCGATGCGTTGTCGGCCGGCATGCACGACGCGGGGCTCGCCGCGCACCGTGTGGGCGAGGGCTATGCAGGGCACGACGGCTGGACCGGCGTCGACGCCGACTGGCCGACGCGCGCCGCGCATGCGCCGCTGATCGTGTCGGCGCCCGGCATGGCCGCGCTGTCGATCGCGCGCGTGTATCGCCGGCCGATCCTGCTCGTGCAGACCGATCAACCCGAACAGGCGAGCAATGCCGCGCGTGCGGCGCAGCTGCAACTCGCGCATCGCGTCGTCACCTGGCGCGGCGATGCGGCGGCATTTCGGCAAGCGGTCGGACAGGCCGCAAGCGAGCTGATGCGCGATCCCGGTAGTCCGGCCGGCACGCTCGCGGGCCGCGAGCATGCGCGTGCGCGGGTGGATGCGTGGACGTCGCGCATCCTCGCGTTGCGTCCGCATGCGCGGGCGGCGGACGCGGGACCCCGATGCGAGGCGCCGGCGCCGCGATGAATACAGGGTTGCTTCGTGACGATCGCCGGCCCGATGTCCGGCAGATGCTGGCCACGATGGCCGGCATGGCAGCGGGCCTCGCGATCTTCTTTTTGCTGGAGCGCGGCGTCATGCCCCGCTATGTGCTGGCCACGGCGCTCGATGTGCGGATTCCGTTCATCGCGTGGTCGTGGTTCGTCTACGTCGCGTTCTTTCCGTTCGTGATCGTGCTTGCCGCGTATGCGCGCCCGTCTGCCTTCGCCGCGTTCAAGGAGGCCGTGCTGATCGCGTTCGTGCTCGGTGTCGTCTGCTTCCTGCTGGTGCCGGAAGCCGTGCCGCGGCCCGACGTCGCGGAGATCGGCAATGCGTTCGTGCGCCATCGCGTCGCGCGCATGTGGCAGCTCGATCTCGCGGCCAACGGGTTCCCGAGCCTGCATGTCGCGGTGACGTGTCTTGCGTGCCGGATGCTGACGGACCGGCGCCGGATCGTTGCGGCGTCGATCGGGCTGCTGATCTGCGTATCGACGCTGACGCTCAAGCAGCATACGGTGGCCGACGTGCTGGGCGGCGTCGCGCTCGCGATGATCAGCGCGCTGTGGGTCGGGCGGCGTGCGTGGCGCAGGAGGCTCGCATGACGGATACGCGTGTGCGCCCCGCCGGACCGGATACCGGGCTTGCGCGGTTCGTGCCCGATCCCGCGCTGTTTCGCGTGAACGCGTTGCGTGTCGGCGTGGCGCTGGCGGGCGACTGGCTGATGATTGCCGCTGCGTTCGCGGTTGCGATCGCGTTGCCGCATCCGTTCGTATACGCGTGCGCCGCGATCGTGATCGCGCGCAGCCAGCTAGCGCTCGCGGTCATGATGCATGAAGGCGCGCACGGGTTGCTCGCGCGGAACCCGCGCGTCAACGACGTGCTGGGGCAACTGGTTGCGGCCGGCCCGCTATGGCTGTCGCTGCGCACGTATCGAGCAGGTCATCTGAAGCATCATCGCGCGCCGATGCAGGCGGACGATCCCGTCGCGCTGCTGTTCGGCGTGCACGACTATCCGGTGACGCGCGTTCGGCTGATCGGCCGCCTGCTCGCGTATGCGTGCGGGATCGGTTACGTGACGAGCGTCGTGAAGCTCGCGCGCGGCGCATTCGCGCATGCGTTGCCGAAGGTCGAAAAATCACGCGCGTATGCGGCGTGGGAGATCGCTTCGATGCTGGCCGGCAACGGCGTGCTGTTCGGCGCGCTCGCGCTGGCCGGCCATCCGCTGCTGTACGTCGCGCTGTGGATCGTGCCGTCCGTCACGCTGTTGCCGCTCGCCGGGCAGGTGCGCGCGATCTTCGAGCACGCGGGGTTGCCGGCGTGCGCGGACCAGAGCCGCAACGCGCGCACGATCGTCCGGCGTTCGTGGCAGACGTTCCTGTTCGGCCCGCACGCGATTCATTTCCATATCGAACATCATCTGTTCACGCGGATGCCGTTCCACAACCTGCCGGTCGTGCACCGGCAGCTTGCGCAGCTGCAGTTGCTGCCCGACGGCAACCTGTACGCCGGGTACGGTGCGGTGCTGCGGGACGTGAGCGTGCGCTGACGCAGCGTTCGATGCCGCGTGACCATTTTCCGGGAGTAAAAGAGTGAGAGTCGATTTCAAGCTGCGAGTGCTGCACCGGGCCGTGCTTTCCGTGGCGCTTGCGATGCTGGCGGCCGGCGCGTGCGCGCAGACGGAGCTTGCCGCGACGACGTCCGCGACGCCCCCTGCGCCGGCCGTCATTGCGGTCGGTAACGGGCCGGCCGGCATGGCGTTCGGGCCGGACGGCAAGCGCCTGTACGTCACCAGTAACAGCGACAACACCGTCGCAGTGATCGATGTGGCGGTCGGGCAGCGCATGCGCGACCTCGGCGAGCGACCGGCCAAGGCGGTGAAGGATGGTTGCCCCGACAATTTCTGCCGCGGGATGGGGGCGACGGGCATCGCGATCGCGGCCGACGAGCGCCATGCATATGTCAGTTCGATGCGTCCCGATTCGCTCGCGAAGCTCGACCTCGACAGCGGGCATGTCGACGGCGTCGCGAAGGTGCAGCGCTTCCCGCAGGCGGTCGCGATATCGCCGGATGGCGCGCGCGCGTACGTGCTGAACGTGGTCGCCAACTCGGTATCCGTCGTCGATCTCGCGACGTTCCGCTCCCTCGGCAAGCCGATCGCGCTGAGCGGCGGGAACGCCGGCAACCAGCCGTTCGGACGGCCTGCCGCGCTCGCGCTGTCGGCGGACGGACGGCGCCTGTTCGTCACGAACGGCGTGGCGGGCGCCATCGACGCATTCGATACGCAGACGCGCGCGCAGGTCGGCACGATCGCCGATGCGGACGCGTTCGACGTGGCGGTCGAACCGGGTTCCGGCGACCTGGTCGCGCTGTTTCGCGACGGCATCGCGGCCTACGACGCGAACACGCTGAAGCCGCGCCAGGCCGCCCAGTATTGCCGCGCGCTGACGAGCTACCAATTCGCGTTCAGCCCGGACGGTCGCCTGATCGCGTTCAGCCTGCCGCAGGAGAACACGGTGCTGGTCGCCGATCGTGCCACGGGCATGTTGCGCGCCGCCTACCGCACCGGCGAATGGCCGCTTGCGCTGGCGTTCAATCCGGACGGCAGCCGGCTCGCAGTGCTCAATGCGAGCCAGGCCGGCAGCGTGTCGCTGTTCGATGTACGCGATCCGGGGCGGCTGGCCGACTATGTGGCCGCCAGCGGCGAGCTGTTCTGCCGGCCGGCCGCGCAGGCCGCGGCGCAATGAATGACAGGAACCGGCCGGCTTGCCCGCGCAATGCGCGGGCCGGCAGTCGGCGCGAATGGAATGGCAAGGAGACGAAGATGATCCGGAATGCAAACGGGTTCGGTGTGCGCATCGCGACCTGCGCGGCCGTGGCCGTGCTGCTGAGCGCGTGCAGCAACTTTCCGCTGGCAGGCGGGCCGTCGCTCGAGTGGGTGGCCGGCACGCCCGGCTCGGAAGGCAATCTCGACGGTGCCGGTACGGCGGCCCGCTTCGCCGGCGACCTGCGGCTGCATGCCGACCGGGACGGCGGCGTGCTCGTGGTGGACCGGTACGCGTCGACCGTGCGGCATATCGATGCGCAGGGCCATGTGACGACGCTGGCCGGCCGCAGCGGTGTGCGCGCGTATCTGGATGGCGCGTCTGCCGCCGCGCGGTTCGACCAGCCGGGCGATGCCGTGCGCGCGCCGGACGGCACCGTCTACGTGGCTGACGCCGGCAACGCGCTGGTGCGCGCGATCCGGCCGGACGGCACCGTTGCCACGATCGCCGGCGTGCCGGGCAAGCCGGGCGATGCCGACGGCCCGCGCGGGATCGGCCAGCTCGATCAACCGGACGCCATCGCGCTGGACGGGCAGGGCCGGCTCTGGACGCGCGAACGCTATTCGGGCCATGTGCGCATCGTCGGCGCCGACGGCTCGGTGACGACGTGGAAGCAGCCCGACGGCGATTGCACGCCGTCCGGGATCCGCGCGATTGCGGCGAGCCCGGACGGGGCGATCTGGGTCACCGACGGCAAGACGTTCGGCCGCGTGACGCCGAACGGCTACACGCCGTTGTCGTCGTGCAAGACGGCCGACGCGCCGGACGATGTCACGGCGGCGGCCGCGTCGGCGCGTGTGCCGCCGGAGCCGGGGCCGGTCGCGGCACTGGCCGGAAGCGTGCCGTTCATCGGCATGGCACCGGTGAGCGAGAATGACAAGCCGGCCGACGCAAGCGATGCGCGCGACGATCCCGGCTACATCGCGCTTGCGTTCGATGGCGCGGGACAGATGATTGCGGCCACGGCGCGGTCGATCGCGGTGATCGGTGCCGACGGCAAGCCGGGCGCGACCGTGCGCATCGCACAGCCGGCGTTGCAGCGCGGGCGCTCGGACGATCGCGACCTGATGTCGCTGGCAATCGACGGATCGGGCCGCAGGCTGGTGGCGACGGGCAGCGGCCAGGTCGTGCTGCAGGCGGCGCCGGACGGCCGCCTGCTTGCCTACGCGGGCGTGAGCAACCGCAGCGATGCGCGGCTGGTGACCGATGCGGCCGACGCGAAGATCGCGCGGTTGCCGGGATCGGTCGACGACGATTTCGCGGTGGCCGCCGATGGCACGATCTACTACGTCGACCGGCTGGACGATGCGATCTACCGGATCGCGCCGGACGGCAAGAGCGAGCTGTGGGCCGGTGCGCCGGACGACAAGGGGCGCAACGACGGGCCGCGCTTGAAGGCGCGTTTCCGCTATCCGTCCGGGCTCGCGCTGGACGCGTCGGGCAACCTCTATGTCGCCGACAGCGGCAACGCGCGGATCCGTCGTATCGACCCGCAGGGCAACGTGCAGACGGTGAGCGGCAAGGCCAGCGACGAGACGCGGGTCGACGGCCCGTTTGCGCAGGCGACGTTCTGGCGGCCGCGCTATCTGCGTTTCGATCGCGATGGCCGCCTGTACGTGCTGGACGACAGCCCGTACGTGGCGGGCCGCGGTGCGAGCATCCGCCGGCTCGATTTCTCGACGGGGACGGTCGCGACGGTCGCACGCGAGGCGCAGCAATACAAGATTCCGCGCGAGGACGTCGAACGCTTCGTCACGAGCAGGCGGATGCCGGGCAGCTACGAGGATCTGGCGGTCGGCCCGCAAGGACAACTCTACGTGTTGAGTCGCGACGTGATCTGGCAGATCGACCCGGCGACCGGCGCGCACCGCATCCATTTCCTGCCCGGACCGTGGCCGGCCGCGGAGCACGCGTACTACGGCGCGCTGGCGAACGCGAAGTCGCGCGACGAGGAAGACCGGCTGACGAACAACCTGATCAGTTGCGACTGGACGTGGTGCATGCCCGACCGGATCGCGGCCGATGCGAGCGGCAACGTGTATGTGAGCGACCGCGGAAACCATACCGTCCTGCGGATCGATGCGAAGGGCGATGCGGCGGTGATCGCCGGGCAGCTCGGGTTACGCGGCAATCGGCCGGGTACGTTGCCGGGGGCGCTGAATCGTCCGGCGGGGATGGTCACCACGCCGAACGGCGATCTGTTCGTCGAGGTCGGTGACGAGGGGATCGTGCGATTGCGCGCACCGGGTGCGGCAGCGGCGCAGGTGCCGGTTGCGGCGGCGACGCCGGAGAAGGCCGTGGAGGCGAGCGCGCGACAGCCGTGACGGACGAAGCAAGCGACGCCTGCAGGCAGCGGTTGCGCTGCGCCGGCGAGCGTCGCTGTCCTGGCAGACCGGCGCATGACGTCGAACGGTGCGCGGTGCGCTTTCAACGGAGCGCCCAACGCATTGAGGGAAGGGACGTGTTGTTCGGCAAGGCGACAGACGCAAAAAAGCCTCCGCGAGGGAGGCTTATTGCACTATCGAAGATAGTTGGTAGGGTGGGAGGGACTCGAACCCTCGACTCTCTGATTAAAAGTCAGATACTCTAACCAACTGAGTTACCACCCCACGTTCTTGAAACCTGTTTTGGTTCGTTGCTTCAACAACTTGGCAAGCGACCCAAAGAGCAAAAGATTATAGCGGCGGGTTGTGAGCCTGTCAACAACCCGTCACGATAATTATTTGATCGTCTCGAGCTTGCCCTGCGCCGTCTGTGCCGCGTTCGAACCGGCGTACTGCGACACGACCTGCTCGAACGTCTTCTTCGCGGCCGCCTTCTGGCCTTGTTCGAGCTGGTTCGTCCCGATCGCCACGAGGGCATCGGCCGCACGCGGGTGCTGCGGGAACTTGCTGACGATCCCCTGCCACGTCGCGGTCGACCCGCGGTAGTCGCGCAGCGCGTATTGCGCGTTGCCGTACCAGTACTGCGCGGTCGGCTGATAGGGGCTCTGCGGATACTTCGCGATGAACGCGCGGAACGAAGCCGCGGCCGCCTTGAAGTTGCCGTTGCGGAACTGCTGTTGCGCCGCATTGAGCGCATCCGTTTCACCCGGCTGCACGGTGCCTTCGACACCATCGATCGTCGCCTGCTGCGGCTCGAACTTCTTGAGCCGCGTGTCGAGATCCTGGTAGTACTCCTTCTGCTGCCGCTCGAGCGTCGTCAGCCGGTTCGTCAGATCCTCGTTCTCGCCGCGCAGCGTCGCGACCTGCTGGTTCAGCTGGTCGAGACGGCCGGATTGATCGAGGATCGTACGCTGGGCGGCGGACAACTGGCTCGACAGGTTGTCGGTTTTGCTGCGCAGATCGAGCACGGCGCGGCGCGCTTCGTTGTCGTCGAACACGCCGGCGTGCGCCGGCGCGGCCGACCACGCCGCGCCGGCGACGCAGAGAGCTGCGGCTGCACGCAGCCAGGTTACACGGTGCGTCATACGGCGATTCTTCCGTTACTTACTGTTGGTAGACGAGGTCGGCGCGACGGTTCTGCGCCCACGATGCTTCGTCGTGACCTGCTGCCTGCGGCTTTTCCTTGCCGAGGCTCACGGCTTCCATCTGCGAATCGTTCACGCCGAGCAGTGCCATCGCACGGCGCACGGCTTCCGCACGCTTCTGGCCCAGCGCGAGGTTGTACTCGCTCGTGCCGCGTTCGTCGGTGTTGCCCTGGATCAGCACGTGGCGCTGCGGGTGGCTCTTCAGGTACTGAGCGTGCTGCTGCATCAGCGGCTGGTACTCGTCCTTCACCGAATAGCTGTCGAAGTCGAAGTAGATGCTGCGCTTCGCGAGCGGGCTGTTCGGGTCGTTCAGCGGATCGACGTTCACTTGCGCGACGTTGTCGGCGCTCGGTTGCGTGCTGACTGCACCCGCGTTGTTCGCCTTGTCGTCGAGCTTCACGCCCGACTTACATGCGGCGAGCGCGCTGATCATCATCACGGCCAGGGCCAGACGAGCTTTATTCGACATCATGGTTACTCTCCTTGTGGTCATTGCATGAAGGGCCCCCACGACGGCTCGCGAACGGAACCGCCCTGGACGGACAGGATTTGCGGCGGCGCGCTGCCGTCGGAGGGCACTGCAGCCAGAACGTTGCGACCACCCGACTGGGTAGCGTACAGAAGATACTGGCCGTTTGCCGCGAAGCTCGGCGATTCGTCGCGATTGGTATTCGTGATGGCGTTCGCCGCGCCGGATTGCAGATCCTGAACGTACAGCTTGAAGCCCCCACCCGTGCGGGAGATGTAAGCGAGCAGCTTGCCGTCCGGGCTCACGCGCGGGCTCGTGTTGTAGCTGCCGGTGAACGTCACGCGTTGTGCCGCACCGGCGCTTTCACCCTGTGCGGGCATCCGGTAGATTTGCGGCGCACCGCCGCGATCGCTCGTGAAGTAGATCCAGCGGCCGTCCGGCGAGTAGTACGGCTCGGTATCGATCGAGCTGCTCTGCGTGAGACGACGCAGGCCGCCGCCGTTCGCGTTGACCGTATAGATTTGCGTATTGCCCGTCAGCGACAGCGCGACGGCGAGCGTGTTGCTGTCCGGCGACCAGGCCGGTGCGCTGTTGTTGCCCTTCTGGTCGGAGACCATGAAGCGGTGGCCGGTCGGCAGGTCATGGATGTAGACGATCGGCTTCTTGCGCTCGAACGACACATACGCGACCTTCGTTCCGTTCGGCGACCACGACGGCGAGATGATCGGTTCGGTGCTCGACAGCGCGATGCGCGCGTTCTGGCCGTCCGAATCCGAAATCTGCAGCTGGTAGCGGTTGCCGGTCTTGATCACGTACGACAGGCGCGTGGCGAACACGCCGCGCACGCCGAGCAGCTTCTGGTAGATGTAGTCGGCGATCTTGTGGCCGGCCGTGCGCAGCGTGCTGTCGGTGGCCGTCAGCGACAGGCCGCCGAGGCTTTGCTGCTTCACGGTGTCGTACAGGATGAAATTGACCTTGTACTGGCCGTTCGCCTCGCGGTTCACGCTGCCGGCGACGAACGCATTCGCGCCCTTGGCCTTCCATGCGCCGAGGTCGACCGAGGCGGTCTCGGGCACGGGCGTGCTGCCTGCGTCGATGTTGGTGAATTTGCCGCTGCGGGCGAGGTCGGCACGGACGATCGACGTGACCTGCTGCGGCAGGTTCGCCTCGTTCGTGAAATTCGCCGTGGCGATGGGGAACTGGGTCGACCCGACACCGGTGATCAGCACGTTGACCTGGGCGTTAGCGGCGCTGCCCGCCGTAATCAGACACGAGGCCACGAGTGCCCTGAAACCTAGTTTTGTCATCAAACTCATGCTTCTTGCTTCCCGTATGACTTGATCGCTGCGCAACCGCAGAGACAGTAAAAATACCCGATTCGTTCCCGTCTGACAGCGACGCCCGGAGTGTAAGCGCATTTCCTTTCACTCCGCCGCCTTGAAGGTAATCGTAATGTCCGACGGGGTACGACCGTTAGAATCGGGCGGCAACGGGACCGATGCGTGGATCGCATTGACCACGGCTTGATCCCACCCCGAATTCCCGCTGGAGCGGGAGACCGATGCGCTCAATACGTCACCGGACGGCGTGCACCGAATCTTGACGACGGTGGTCAGGCCTGCTCGCTCGCCGCCCCAAACGATGTTCGGTTTGACGCGGCGGCGCACCTTGTCGGCATAGCCGGGCGTCGCGGCATTGCCGCCGGAGCCCGTGCCGGTGCCGCTTTTCGCGAGGCCTTCGCCGCCGCCTTCACCGGCGCCGGACAGGCCCTGCATCTGTGCGAGACGCGCGTTGCGCTCGCGGTCGAGCTTCGCGTTCGCAGCCGCACTGGCCTTCGCGTGCGCGGCGGCGTCGGCCTTCGCCTTGGCCTGGGCTTCCGCCTTTGCCTTCGCGGCCGCGTCGGCCTTGGCCTTCGCCGCCTGCTGCGCTTCGAGCTGCGCCTGCTTCTGCTGCTGGAGTTTCTGCTGTTCGAGCTTTTGTTGCTCGGCGAGCTGCTGTTGCTTGAGCTTGTCGGCCTGCTTCTGCTTGTCGCGTTCCGCGGCTTTCTGCGCGGCGAGTGCGGCGGCCTGCTGTGCCGCGAGCTGCGCGCGCCGGGCTTCGTCTTCCTGCTGAGCTTTCAACTGTTGCGCGCGGCGCTGCTGATCGAGCAGCGCCTCGCGCGCGGCTGCTTCCTGCTGCCGCTTCTTCTGCTGCAGTGCGATGTCGGCCTGTTCGTCGCGCACCGGGGGAGGGGGCGGCGCGACCTTCGCGGGCGGCGTCACGACGGGCCGCGGCGCGGCGACGTCGGGCACCTCGGTCCACAGCTCGGCTTCTGCGCCGGCCGGCGTGCTGTTCTGCCACTGCACGCCATGATAGAGGAACAGGGCGAGCAGCACGTGCATCAGCGCGGCGAGCGCGAATGCGCGCCAGGTGCCGCGCTCGCGGGGAGGCTGAGGCGGGTAGGCGGAGCTGCGCGTGGATTGCTGCCGGTTCATTGCGATTTGACGAGGAGACCGACGCGCTTGACGCCACGCGCCTTCAGATCGGACATTACGGTCATGACGGCATCGTACTGCACGGTCTTGTCGGCTGCGATCACGACCGGCTGGTCAGGGTGATCGGCCTGACGGGCCGAGATGAAGCCGTCGAGCTCGGCCTTCGTCATCGTGTCTTCCTGGGTCGCGCCCGAGTCGCTCTTGTACTTGACGCTCATCGTGCGGTCGGCCTTGATGTTGACGACGACGGGCGGCGTCTGCTCCTGCGGCGCGGCATTGCCGACGGTCGGCAGGTTGATGATCGACGGGGCGACGAGCGGTGCGGTGACCATGAAGATCACGAGCAGCACCAGCATCACGTCGATGTACGGCACGACGTTGATGTCGGCCATTGCACGGCGCGAGCGGCCGCCGCGCATGCTGGATCGGATGGGGCTTCCTGCCATGGCGCGCTCCTTACTGGGCCTGACGCTGCAGGATGTTCGAGAACTCTTCGATGAAGGTCTCGAAGCGGATCGCGAGGCGGTCGATGTCGTGCGCGTAGCGGTTGTACGCGACCACCGCCGGAATCGCGGCGAACAGGCCGATCGCGGTGGCGACGAGCGCCTCGGCGATGCCCGGTGCGACGTTCGCGAGCGTGGCCTGCTGCACGTTCGCGAGGCCGCGGAACGAGTTCATGATCCCCCAGACCGTGCCGAACAGACCGATGTACGGGCTGACCGAGCCGACCGACGCGAGGAACGCGAGGTTCGCTTCGAGCACGTCCATTTCACGCTGGAACGACGCGCGCATCGCGCGGCGGGCACCGTCGAGCACGAGGCCCGGATCGCTGATGCGCTTTTCCTTCGCCTTCAGGAATTCGCGCATCCCCGATTCGAAGATCCGCTCGAGCGCGCCGATCGTGTGGCGGTTGTTGGCCGCGCTCTGGTACAGCGCCTGCAGGTCGCCGCCCGACCAGAAATCCTTCTCGAAGCGTTCGGTCTGCGCGCGCGCGCGGCGGATCGCGAACCACTTGCGGAAGATGAAGGTCCACGACATCAGCGACAGCAACAGCAGCAGTCCCATCACGGCCTGGGCCAGCACGCTCGCGTTGAGGACGAGGGAAATGATCGACAGGTCTTGAGAAGTGTTCATAGAGGTTTGAGTAACGGCCCTTCGGGGCGCCCGGTATGCGTGCGGCGCGGCGCGCCGGTCATGCCTGACGCCGAACCTTGCTTAGTATCGAATCAGAACGGCAAGTTCATAGGCTTTGTCTAAACGGCGCTCATGCGAGCTTCGTTGACAGTGAAGTGTGCCCGGCGTCGATGACGGGCCCGCGTTGCAGTGCGTCGAGCACGGCCGGCGGGATGGCCGCGGGCCGGATATCGTTACGGTCGACGCAGCCGAGGCGAATGTGTCCGGCCACGAGCAGCGTGTCGCCACACCAGGCTTCCTGCGTGAAATCCACCGAGGCGCGGCCGATGCGTCCGGGCCGGCTCGTGATCGTCAGCGTATCGTCGAGTCGCGCCGGCGCGCGGTAGTCGAGCGACGTACTGCGGACGATGAAGATCGCGCCGGTATCGTCGGCGAGCTGGCGCTGGTCGACGCCGCACGCGCGCAACCACTCGGTGCGGGCGCGCTCGAAGAACTTCAGGTAGTTGGCATAGAAGACGATGCCGCCTGCATCGGTATCCTCGTAGTACACGCGCACCGGCCAGGTGAAGCCGGACGGCGCGTCCGGGGAGCGGGTAGGCTGAGTCATGGCGCGCATTCTACCGGAAGGCAGGGGGCCGATTCGTAACCGATTCGTAACGGAATGTAGTACGCCGTAGCACACCGCGGGCCGGCCCGGGGCCGGGCCCGCGGGGCTTCAGCCGCGGTGGACGGTCGGGCCGCCGGGGGCTTGCGCGATCGGCATCAGCTCGATCGTGTTGACGTTGACGTGTGCCGGGCGCGTCGCGATCCAGTAGATCGTATCGGCGATGTCCTCGGGCATCAGCGGCTGGACGTTGTTGTAGACGTTTGCCGCCTTCTCGTCGTCGCCGCGATAGCGGACGTTCGAGAACTCGGTGCCGCCGCACAGGCCCGGCTCGACGTCGGTCACGCGCAGCGGCGTGCCGAGCAGGTCGGCGCGCAGGTTCAGGCTGAATTGTCGGACGAAAGCCTTGGTTGCGCCGTAGACGTTGCCGCCCGCATAAGGGTACGAACCCGCAACCGAGCCGAGATTGAAGATATGGCCGCGGCCGCGCTCGACCATGCCGGGCAGCAGCGCGTGCGTGACGGTGACGAGGCCCGTGCAGTTCGTGTCGATCATCGTGCGCCATTCATCGAGGCTGGCCTTGTGGGCCGGCTCGACGCCGAGCGCGAGGCCGGCGTTGTTGACGAGCACGTCGAGCGCCGCGAATTCGGTGGGAAGGGCGGCCGGCACGGCCTCGACGGCTGCGCGGTCGCGCACGTCGAGCTCGAACGGCAGAAGGGCGTCGCCGAGTTCGGCGGCGAGCGCGTCGAGACGATCCTTGCGGCGTGCGGTGGCGACGACGCGATGGCCTCCGTTGACGAAGGCACGGGCGATGGCGGCGCCGAAGCCGGCGGACGCGCCTGTGACGAACACGATCATTGCTGCTCCTGGTCGATGACAAAATAGCGGGCGATATCCCGCAAGCCTACTGAGAATGCCGCACCGCGGCAAGGCGGCAGAGCGTTTCAGCGCGGGCGCGTAGAGTCTGGCCCCAATTGCTTCGGGCACCCTTTCGTGCGGTTGCCTATTCATGACGCATCCAATACACTAACGCGCTCATCACCCCTGCGTGACTGGCGATAGAACCCTTCGGGTTCAAGGTGGAGCATCCCACCGTGAAGCGCGGGGCGCCGTTTTTGCCGTTCGCCTGGGCAGCCGTTGTGCGCCGTCGCGTGCATCGCCGGTGGCTGTCCTGCCTCGCGTCATACGGATTCTTCCGCCACGTCGAGCTGGTCCCGCCAGCAGCGCACCGTACTCGGCCACTCCGGTCAACCTGTACACACTTAACGGAAACCGTATGTTTGACAGAGCCCAAAGCACCATCGCGAACGTCGATCCCGAAATCTTTGCAGCGATCGAGCAGGAAAACCGCCGCCAGGAAGATCACATCGAGCTGATCGCGTCGGAAAACTACACGAGCCCGGCCGTGATGGCCGCACAGGGCTCGCAGCTCACGAACAAGTACGCGGAAGGGTATCCGGGCAAGCGCTACTACGGCGGCTGCGAGTACGTCGACGTCGTCGAGCAACTGGCGATCGACCGCGTGAAGCAGCTGTTCGGCGCGGAAGCGGCGAACGTGCAGCCGAACTCGGGTTCGCAGGCGAACCAGGGCGTGTTCTTCGCGATGCTGAAGCCGGGCGACACGATCATGGGGATGAGCCTCGCGCACGGTGGTCACCTGACGCACGGCTCGCCGGTGAACATGTCGGGCAAGTGGTTCAACGTGGTGAGCTACGGCCTGAACGAGAACGAAGACATCGATTACGACGCCGCCGAGCAGATGGCGCAGGAACACAAGCCGAAGCTGATCGTTGCGGGCGCGTCGGCGTTCTCGCTGAAGATCGATTTCGAGCGTCTGGCGAAGATCGCGAAGTCGGTGGGCGCGTACCTGATGGTGGACATGGCGCACTACGCGGGCCTGATCGCAGCGGGCGTGTACCCGAACCCGGTGCCGCACGCGGACTTCGTGACGACGACGACGCACAAGAGCCTGCGCGGCCCGCGCGGCGGCGTGATCCTGATGAAGGCGGAATACGAGAAGCCGATCAACTCGGCGATCTTCCCGGGGATCCAGGGCGGCCCGCTGATGCACGTGATCGCGGCGAAGGCGGTGGCGTTCAAGGAAGCGCTGTCGCCGGAGTTCAAGTCGTACCAGGAGAAGGTGGTCGAGAACGCACGCGTGCTGGCTGAAACGCTGGTGAAGCGCGGCCTGCGGATCGTGTCGGGCCGTACGGAAAGCCACGTGATGCTGGTGGACCTGCGTGCGAAGCACATCACGGGCAAGGCAGCGGAAGCGGCGCTGGGCGCGGCACACATCACGGTGAACAAGAACGCGATCCCGAACGATCCGGAAAAGCCGTTCGTGACGAGCGGCGTGCGCCTCGGTTCGCCGGCGATGACGACGCGTGGCTTCGGCCCGGCGGAAGCGGAACAGGTGGGTAACCTGATCGCCGACGTGCTGGACAACCCGGAAGATGCAGCGACGATCGAGCGCGTGCGCGCACAGGTCGCCGAGCTGACCAAGCGTTTCCCGGTCTATCGCTGATCGACGATGCGCTGCCCGTTCTGCCGGCATGACGACACGCAGGTCGTCGACTCGCGCGTGTCCGAAGATGGCGCCGCGATTCGCCGGCGCCGTCGCTGCTCGGCTTGCGACAAGCGCTTCACGACGTACGAGCGGGTCGAGCTGTCCCTGCCGTTCGTCGTGAAGAAGGACGGCAGCCGCACGGAATTCGACCGTCGCAAGATCGTCGCCAGCATGCAACTCGCGCTGCGCAAGCGGCCGGTTGCTGCCGACGCGATCGACGCGGCGGTCGCCCGCATCGAGTATCAACTGCTCGCGACAGGCGAGCGCGAAGTGCGTAGCGAGAAGCTCGGCGAACTCGTGATGAACGAGTTGCGCGGCCTCGATACGATTGCCTACGTCCGCTTCGCATCGGTGTATCGCCGGTTCGAGGACGTTTCCGAATTTGCCGACGTGATCGAAGAGTTCCGTCGCGCCTCTCCCGCCAAGCCCCCGCGTAAGCGCTGACGCGCTGCGTCCGTTCATCGTCATCTCCGTTGGTTCGATTCGCGCCGATTGTGTCGGTCGCGATCGCATGTCGCCAGTCGGCCGTTTGGCAAATGGCGCGCATCCGCATGCGTCGCTACAGTCGTCGCATCACCCTGGCGGAGGACGATTGCGATGGCGCTGCGCGCTCACCCCTTGAAAAATGTGGAGCAACGCACGAGCGGATTCACGCTCGTCGAGCTGATGGTCGCCGTCTCGCTGGCGGCGGGGCTCGCGCTTTATGCGGTACCCGCGTTCGACCAGTGGCACATGCGCGAACGCGTGGATGCGCGCTCGCGTACGTTGCTCGGTGCGCTGTCGTTTGCGCGCACCGAAGCGGCGCGTCTCGGCACGCGCGTCACGCTGTGCCGGGCCGGGAGCGGCGGCGCCTGTCTGCGCGCCGGTGAGCGGTGCGGGCCGGCCGAATGGTCGTGCGACTGGATCGTCAGCGGGCAGGTCGACGGGCGCTCGCGCGTGCTGCGACGCTATCCGCACGACGGCGAAGTGGCCGTCGCGGGTGCCGCGCACGATCTGGCGTTCGCGCCGCCGGTCGGTCAATCGATCGGCGGAATCCGGCGTTTCGAATTGCGTCCGCGGCGCAGCGTGACCGGCGCTGACGATGCGCGCGTGTCGCGTTGCGTGCGGATCGCGGCTGGCGGCCGCGCGCGCGTCGCCGCCGGCCGCTGCGACGCGGCGTGATCGCCATGCGCAAGGCCATGCGCGGCACGTCGCTGATCGAGGCGGCGCTCGCCATCGCGTTGCTCGCGACCGTGATGCTGGCAGTGGCAGGCAGCCAGCTTGCGATGGCACGCGCACAGCGCGCGACGATCTGGCGCGAGCGTGCGCTGTGGCTGGCCGATGCACGTATCGAGCGTCTGCATGCAGCCGCGGCGGCCGACGACGGCCTCGCAGCGCGGGCGGTTGCCGCGTTGCCGGGCGGTGCGATGACGCTCGATGGCGGGCCGGGCGGTGTGCGCTACGCCGTTGTCCGCTGGCGTGGCGGCAACGCGGCCGCGTCGCCGCGATGTGAAGCCGCAGGCGCGTCGGCGCAACTGCCGTCGTGCGTCCGAGTTCCATTTCGGGAGCGGGCGGCCGATGAACGCTGATCGTTACACCCGCGCCCATACGCTGCTCGAAGTGCTGATCGCGATGACCGTGGGTCTCCTCGTGCTCGCGGCGGCTGGCGCGCTGTACCACGCGCAGCGCATTGCACAGCATCGCGCGGACGACGGGTTCAGGATGCGCGACGCGGCCGGTACCGCGCTGATGCTGATCGGTCAGCAGATCCAGATGGCGGGATTCCGGCCGCTCGATGCCGGCGAGGTATCGGCGTTGCCGCCGGTGTTCGGCTGCTCGATGGCGCGCGTGCGGGGCAACGGCGCGCAGGTGCGATGCGAGCCTGCGCATACGGCGTCGGACGCGTTGCTGGTCCGGTATGTCGCCGACGCCGTGTCGACGTGGACGACGGTGAGCGGCCAGGCGTCGGATTGCCTCGGGCAGGGTGTCGGCGTGCCCGGCGAGCGTTCACCGGTGGAAAATCGCTTCGATGTGCATGTCAGCCCGTCGACGGGCGAGCCCGAGCTGTATTGCGAAGGAAGCGGCCGCCCGGGCACGCCGCAGCCCGTCGTGACGGGAATCGATCAACTGCGCGTGCGCTACGTGCGTCGCGGCGCCGCGCAGTTCGTCGACGCCGATGCGATGCGTGCCGACGACTGGCCCGAGATCGTGGCCGTGCATGTTTGCGTGCGGGCGCGCGGCGAGCCGATGCGCGTGCCGACGCGTCACGTCGACTGCGACGGTCGCGTCGCCGTTGCACCGGACGGCCATGCGCGTTTGACGCTCGATCGCATCGTCGCGTTGAGGAACACCGCGCTTGCATCCGGCGCTGCGTTACCCGATGCAACGCACGCAAGCGGGGTGGTGCGATGAGTGGAGCAGGGCGGTACGCGCGGGTTATCTCACCCTGCGTTGCGGCGGGCCACGTGTATGGGTGCATCGCCGCAAACGGTGACGAGCCTCAGCCGGTCGCGTGCACGAGAGGGCTGGCGGCGACCCCGTGCGAGCCGCGCATGGGCTTCCGGTCAGCCCGCCGCGCCTGGCGTCGCGACGCCGGCCTCGCATTGCCGGCAGTCGTTGCGATCGGTGCAGCGGTCGCGGCGCTGACCGGCACGTGGTTCGAAGCCGCGCTGACGGAGTCGCGCCGCACACGCGCGTTGTCGGATCGGCTGATTGCATTCCACGCAGCCGATGCCGCGCTCGCAGCGTGCACCGAGCGATTGCTCCGTGGCTCGGTGCCCTGCGCGAACGAAAGCGAATCGCACGCGGAGCCCGACGCATGGCGGCGCATGCCGCCGCTGGCGGCTGCTGAAGCGTTCGCGCCGTTCGCCGGCTGGCCGATGGCCGCGCAACCGCCGCGATGCCTGGTCGAAGCCTGGCGGCGCCCGACAGGGCCGTCCGGTGGCAGCACTTACCTCGTCACCGCGCGTGGCGTCGGCGCGCATGCATCGAGTGCCGTCTGGCTGCAACACCAGGTCGTAATACGCGATGGACGCATCGTCGCGCTGCGCTGGCGTCGTGTCGCCGGAGTGCTTCCATGAGCGGTCGCATCTGCATAAGCCGGCCGGCAGGATTTACGCTGATCGAGTTGATGATCGTGCTGGCAATCGTCGCGGTGCTGGCCGGATGGGGCATCCCGTCATATCGGGAGCATGTCGCGCGCGTTCATCGCGCGTCGGCGGTATCCGCGCTGTACCGTGCAGCCCAATTTCTCGAAGCGCTGGATGGTGCGCCGCCTTCGGCATTGCCGGACGCGCTGGCACAGGCACCATCGGACGGGCGTGCCGTCTATCGATTGACGCTGCTGCGGCCGGATGGCGGCGATGCGCCGGTGAGCTACGAACTGGAAGCAAGCCCGCTCGATACCGGCCCGATGCACGACGATGCATGCGGTACCTTCACGTTGCGTTCGGACGGGACGAAAGGCAATGCGCGGCGCGATGGCGCCGACGAATCGGGCGCCGTGTGCTGGGGTGTGCGTTGAGTGTGCAGGAAAGGCGCGCAGCGACGCATGGCCGTGCGCGCAGGATGCCGACGGTCAGTCGTCGTGTGCGTCGAGCCCGCGCTCGTCGCGGGACTGCTTCCAGATCCGGTAGACCTCCCATGCGGCGAAGCCGAGCGTGCCCCACTTCAATGCGGGGCCCGCACTCGCGCGCAGCAGCGAGCGAACGGGTTTCGCCAGCACGAGCGATGCGAGCGAACTCAGCATCGGATACTGGTTGACGAGATTGCCGAGGCTCGCGTTCAGGTTCTTCGCGGACTGGCCGAATTTGTGGGTGGAAAGGCCGGGGATGAACACCTTGAGCCAGCTGAAGCGCGTGACGGCCTGGCGCATTTCACCGGCGGCTTCCGCGAGTTCGAGCCGCTCGACTTCGGATCGCAGGATCAGCAATTCCTTGCGGAGCGCGCGATGCTGCGATGCGCTCCAGTTCGATCGCGACGAATGGGAGCGGGATGAATTGCCCGTAACGTTCTGGCTCATGGCGCGTCGGCGAAGTAGGTGGGAGGGGGGAGCGCGATTGTGCTCACGGCTTGCCGCGGAACAGTTCGCGGTCTTTCTCGAGTTCGGCGAGCGTCGCCTCGAACACGGTCGGCGCATCGCGCAGGCCCGAGCGCGCCTTCAGCGCGCAGGCGATGCCGCCCGCGGCATACACCGCGGTAATCGCGGCAAGCGACTGCCAGCGATAGGTATCCCAGAACGCGATCGCGACGAGCACGGTCAGGCTGATGAGCGCCATCGTCGCGAGCATCATCGCGGCGAGCCCGAGGAACAGCACGCCCATCAGGCGCTCCTTCTCCTCGGCAAGCTCGATGCCCACGAGTTCGAGGCGCGTCTGCAGAAGGCCGATCGCGGAGCCGACGAGGCGGCGCAGCGGTCCTTGGCCGGACGGCTGCGAGGGGGTATCTGTCGTCATGGATGAGGTGCGTGCGCGTGCAGTGAGCAGCTAGGACAAAGCCGCCGGCGGAGGCCGCCGGCCGGCTTCGACGCCCGCGGGCCGCATGACGCGGCCCGCGGGACGAAACGGCGCAGAGCGCGTTACTTGCGGTTGATCAGCAGGCCGATCAGCACGCCGACGCCGGCGGCCACGCCGATCGACGTCCACGGGTGCTCGTGCACATAATCGTCGGTCGCGCGTGCGGCCTTCTTGCCTTTCTCGACCACCACGACCTGGACGTCGGCTGCCTTTTCCTTGGCCTGCTTCAGGCGCGACATGGCCTTCTCGCGCAGTTCGGCCGCACGGTCGCCCGTGCTGCTCGCTGCTTGCTTGAGCAGGTCTTCGGCGTCCGACAGAACGGTTTTGATATCCGACATCAGTTTCTCCTTGTTGATTTCCGACATTGCAACTCCCTTCATGCTGTCATGCTGCAGGTTCACATCGTAGCGAAACCCCTGCCTGCTGGCGAGCCGGGAAGACACACGGCGGCAGTGCAAGACTGCATGGTAAACGACTTGTAATCATGAACAGAGCCGCAAACCGGGTGAAAAGTTTCCCGTGCGGCCGTCCGACCGGCCCCGACGCCGGGTAAAAATGACAAAAAAGTATGAATATCAAACGGAATAATCGTTCGCACCGCGCATTGCTTCCCGTAAGCTGATGGACTGTCCCGCGCTGTCCAGCGCGCGATTTCAACCAGCATCGTTCGAGGAGGGAACATCATGAGTCTGCGTCTTGGCGACATCGCACCGGATTTCGAGCAGGAATCGAGCCTGGGCACCATCAAGTTTCACGACTGGCTCGGCAACAGCTGGGGCGTCCTGTTTTCCCATCCGGCCGACTACACGCCGGTGTGCACGACCGAACTCGGGCTGACCTCGAAGCTGAAGGGGGAATTCGAGAAACGCAACGTGAAGGTGATCGCGCTGTCGGTCGACGGCGTCGAATCGCACAAGGGCTGGATCAACGACATCAACGAAACGCAGTCGACGGTCGTGGGCTTCCCGATCATCGCCGACGCGGACCGCAAGGTTTCGCAGCTGTACGACATGATCCACCCGAACGCGAACGAAACGCTGACGGTGCGCTCGCTGTTCGTGATCGACCCGAACAAGAAGGTGCGGCTCACGATTACCTATCCGGCCAGCACCGGGCGCAACTTCGACGAAGTGCTGCGCGTGATCGATTCGCTGCAGCTGACCGACAACTACAAGGTCGCGACGCCCGGCAACTGGAAGGACGGCGACGACGTCGTGATCGTGCCGTCGCTGCAGGATCCGGAAGAGCTGAAGAAGCGTTTCCCGAAGGGCTTCAACGCGGTGCGTCCGTATCTGCGCCTGACGCCGCAGCCGAACAAGTAAGCATCGGCTGCCCGGAACCGCGGTTCCGATGAAAAACGGCCCGCCCGGCAGCCATGCCGGGCGGGCCGTTTGCCTGGTGGCGCATGCGCGGCATCGCTGCCGCGTGCATCGCATCCGGATGCTCAGAAGAATGCCTGGATACCCGTCTGCGCGCGGCCGAGGATCAGCGCGTGAATGTCGTGCGTGCCTTCGTACGTGTTGACCACTTCGAGGTTCACGAGGTGGCGCGCGACGCCGAATTCGTCGGAGATGCCGTTGCCGCCGAGCATGTCGCGCGCGAGGCGGGCGATGTCGAGCGACTTGCCGCACGAATTGCGCTTCATGATCGACGTGATCTCGACGGCCGCCGTGCCTTCGTCCTTCATCCGGCCGAGGCGCAGCACGCCTTGCAGGCCGAGCGTGATTTCGGTCTGCATGTCGGCGAGCTTCTTCTGGATCAGCTGGTTCGCGGCGAGCGGCCGGCCGAACTGCTGGCGGTCGAGCACGTACTGGCGCGCGGTGTGCCAGCAGGACTCGGCGGCGCCGAGCGCACCCCACGCGATCCCGTAGCGTGCCGAGTTCAGGCACGTGAACGGGCCGCGCAGGCCGCTCACGTTCGGCATCAGGTTCTCTTCGGGCACGAACACCTCGTCGAGGACGATCTCGCCGGTGATCGACGCGCGCAGCCCGACCTTGCCGTGGATTGCGGGTGCCGACAGGCCCTTCCAGCCCTTCTCGAGGATGAAGCCGCGGATCGCGTCCTTGCCGTTCTCCTCGAGCTTCGCCCACACGACGAACACGTCGGCGATCGGCGAGTTCGTGATCCACATCTTCGCGCCGGACAGCGAGTAGCCGCCGGGCACCTTCTTCGCGCGCGTGACCATGCTGCCCGGATCGGAGCCGTGGTTCGGCTCGGTCAGGCCGAAGCAGCCGATCCATTCGCCGGTCGCGAGCTTCGGCAGGTATTTCTGCTTCTGCGCGTCCGAGCCGAATTCGTAGATCGGCACCATCACGAGCGACGACTGTACGGACATCATCGACCGGTAGCCCGAATCGACGCGCTCGACTTCGCGCGCGATCAGTCCGTAGCTCACGTAATTGAGGCCGGGGCCGCCGTATTCCTCGGGAATCGTCGGGCCGAGCAGGCCGACTTCGCCCATCTCGCGGAAGATGGCCGCGTCGGTGCGCTCGTGGCGGAACGCTTCGGTGACGCGCGGCGCGAGCTTGTCCTGTGCGTACGCCTGCGCGGCATCGCGCACCATCCGCTCTTCTTCGGTCAGTTGCTGGTCGAGCAGCAGCGGATCGTCCCAATGAAAAGTTGCAGCGGTCATCGTTTCATCTCCTGTTGGTCCGGTCTTCCAGCCGGGCCCCATGCCAAAAGTTCGCTTGACTGTAGTTCCGCTGTGCGGAACAATGTTTTGCAAATCGAACCCAGTGTAGCACCAGATGACACTTTCAACCATCGACGAAACCACGATCGACGAGCGCAAGTTCGTCGTCGCGCTCGCGCGCGGGCTCGACCTGTTGCGCGCATTCCGACCCGGCGAGACGATGCTCGGCAACCGCGACTTCGCGGAGCGCACGGGGCTGCCGAAGGCGACGGTGAACCGGCTCGCGTACACGCTGACCGTGCTCGGCTACCTGCGCTACGACGAGACGCTCGGAAAGTATGCGCTCGACGCCGGCGTGCTGTCGCTCGGCTACGCGCTGCTGTCGGGGGCGGGGACGCTCGACCTGGCGCGGCCGCACATGCAGGCGCTCGCGCGCGAGATCGGCGCGGCCGTGTCGCTCGGCTGCCGCGACGGGCTCGACATGATCTATCTGGAGACGATCCGCAGCGAGACCGCGCTGACGCTCGGGCTCGCGCCCGGTTCGCGGCTGTCGATGCTGACGAGCTCGATGGGGCGGGCGTACCTGGCCGTGCAGCCGGAGGACGTGCGCCGCGCGCTCTATGCGGAACTGCATCGCGCGGCCGGCGGCGCGGCCGACGCCGACGCGCTCGTCGCCGCCGCGCAGCACGCGGTGGCCGAGTTTTCGGCGGGCGGGTGCTGCTATTCGTTCCGCGCGTGGCACATGGACGTGAACGCGGCGGCCGTGCCGTTTCGCGAGCCGCGCGAGGGGCGCTGGCTGATCCTGAGTTGCAGCGGCCCCGCGTCGTCGATGGACGAAACGTACTTTCGCACGCAGGTCGGACCGAAGCTGAAGGCGCTCGCGCAGCGGCTCGGGCAGACGGTCTGAGCATGGCGGCGCGCGACGGTTGCCGTCGCGCCGCCATCGCTTCGCACGCGGTGTGCGTGGGCACGGGAGAGGGGGCTGCCGCCGTCTCTTGTGCGGTGGCCGAACCGCGCTCATCATCGGTCGCTAGTTCCCGACGACGAGGTTTGCGATGTCTCACCCGGAATCGATGGAGGGCGGATGCGCGTGCGGCGCGGTCCGCTACCGTATTGCCCACGTGCCGACCGATGCGGGCTTCTGCCACTGCCGGCTCTGCCAGCGTACGACTGGCGCGGCGGTCGTCGCATCGGCATCGGTGCCGATCGACGGTTTCGAATATCTGCAGGGCGAGCCGATCGTCTATGCGTCGAGCGCGTGGGGCGAACGGCGTTTCTGCGGCCGTTGCGGCGCGCAGCTCGAATACCGGCGCTCCGATGCGCCGCAGACGGTCGAGATCAATGCCGCGACGCTCGACGAGCCGTCGCGGCTGCGTCCGGCGTGGCATGTCTGGTATCGGGATCGTTTCCCGGGCGTCGAGATCGGCGACGAACTGCCGAAGTACGACGATGACGGAAGACCGTAAACGGTAACCGCCGGTACGGGCGGGCAGGCGCGGGGCAGCCGCGCGCGCCGGTAACACCCTCTTGCGGGCATCACGACATCCGGGCCTGCCTCCGGCGCGCCGCTCCCCGCGCGCGCCTTCCACGCCCGCGGCTCAGGCCGTCACGACCTTCGCGAATACAGGCCCCTGCATGAACCGCACGTCGTGCTGGCGCAGCAGCTCGCACTGCGTCTCGTCGACGACGCCGTCGAAGATCAGCGGAATCCGCACGCGTTGCGCATAGGCGACGAGCGCCTTGACCATCCCGTCGCGCAACGCGATGCCCGCATCCATCTTGATGTAGTCCGGGCGTGCCATGTCCGATTCGACCGCGAGGATGCGGCCCGGGTCGGGCAGCTTGTCCGCGACCTTGAAGCCGTGATGCTGGTAGCTGCGCGTCAGGTAGCCGAGGAACGTCTTGTGGGCGACCGCGACCGCCGGCAGCTCGATCACGATCCGCTCGGCTGGCAGCCCGAAGCGCTGCAGCACCGACGAGAAATGCTTGCCGTGGTCGTACTTCACGCTCTTGAGCAGCCGCTCGTGCACGCGCAGGAACAGCAGCCCGTGGCGCTGTGCGCCGAAGAAATTGATCGCGTGCAGCGCGCGCGACAGGCGGTCGATCGCGACGAGGGTCTGGTCTTCGACGGCCGAATCGACCGGATCGTGCGGCGCGCCCGTGACGAGCGTGACGGCCTGGAAACCGAGCTCGTCGCCGTAGCGCGCGATCGCATCGGCGAACGACGTCGATTGCGGCGAGCCGGGCATCGTCACGTCGTAGATCGGTTCGTAGGCGCTGGCGAGCGTGCGCTCGGGCAGATTCGCGCACGCGGTGCCGCCTTCGGCCAGCGCGAGGTGTTCCCGCAGATATGGCAGTTGCCCGGCACGGGCGACCAGCTCGGGGATGGTGGGCGGAATCATCGGCGTGAAAAGGAAAAATGGCGGCCGAAAGGGCCGCCTCTTCTCTCGATATTAGCAGCGCGCGCCGCGCTCGGCTTGGCGTTTCGCTCATATGGTTATCCCGTCCCGGGGGCAGTGCCTAGGGTTTACGTTGATTTCACTATTCGTAATTGGTTTTACTATTCGTAAATCCAAGATTTGTCGCCGATCAAGAAATGCGGCAGGCGGGCGCCGCGAGACGGCGCCGTTCGCGAATCAACAGGAAGCAAGGAGCGAGACGTGGCGGTTGACAGGACAGGCGGGCAGGCGCGCCGGCAGGAGACGGAAGGAACGACGGGCGCGCCGGTGCGCGCGCGGCAGGGTTGAGGAGCGGATGGCGACCATGAGCATCGATTACCAGACGCTGAAGTTCGAGTACCGCGCGCGCGCGCACGACGCGGCCATCCACCCGGTGATCGTCGTCGGCGCGGGCCCGGTGGGCCTCGCGGCCGCGATCGACCTCGCGCAGCAGGGCGTGCCCGTCGTGCTGCTCGACGACGACGACACGCTGTCGACCGGCTCGCGCGCGATCTGCTTCGCGAAGCGCACGCTCGAGATCTTCGACCGGCTCGGCTGCGGCGAGCGCTTCGTCGACAAGGGCGTGAGCTGGCACGTCGGCAAGGTGTTCCTGCAAGACGAGCAGCTGTACGCCTTCGACCTGCTGCCCGAGGAAGGGCATGCGCGCCCCGCGTTCATCAACCTGCAGCAGTACTACGTCGAAGGCTATCTGGCCGACCGCGCGTTCGAGCTGCCGAACATCGACATCCGCTGGAAGCACAAGGTGACGGGTATCGCGCAGTCGGCCGAACACGCGGTGCTGACGATCGAGACGCCGGACGGCGTCGCGACGCTGCACGCGCAGTACGTGATCGCGGCCGACGGCTCGCGCAGCCCGATGCGCGCGCTGATGGGCCTCGAAAGCCACGGCCGCACGTTCAAGGATCGCTTCCTGATCGCCGACGTGAAGATGAAGGCGGAGTTTCCGACCGAGCGCTGGTTCTGGTTCGATCCGCCGTTCCACCCGAACCAGTCGGTGCTGCTGCATCGCCAGCCGGACAACGTGTGGCGCATCGACTTCCAGCTTGGCTGGGACGCCGACCCCGTCGCCGAGAAGCAGCCGGAGCGCGTGATTCCGCGCGTGCGTGCGCTGCTCGGGCCGGACGTCGAGTTCGAACTCGAATGGGTGAGCGTCTATACGTTCCGCTGCCAGCGGATGGACACGTTCCGTCACGGCCGCGTGCTGTTCGCGGGCGACTCCGCGCACGGCGTGTCGCCGTTCGGCGCGCGTGGCGCGAACAGCGGCGTGCAGGACGCGGACAACCTTGCGTGGAAGCTGAAGCTCGTGCTCGACGGCGGCTCGGCAGACAGCCTGCTCGACACGTATGCGAGCGAGCGCGAGTTCGCGGCCGACGAGAACATCCGCAACTCGACACGCTCGACCGACTTCATCACGCCGAAGAGTGCGGTGTCGCGCGTGTTCCGCGATGCGACGCTGAAACTCGCGCGCGACTGCGAGTTCGCGCGCAAGCTCGTGAACAGCGGCCGCCTGTCGGTGCCGGCGGTGCTGGCCGATTCGCCGCTGAACACGCCCGATCGCGGCGCCGACACGTTTGCTGGTGCGATGCGGCCGGGCGCGGCGGCGGCCGATGCGCCGGTACGCGTGCAGGGTGCGTCGGGCTGGCTGCTGCAGCGTCTGCGCGGCGGCTTCACCGGCGTGCTGTTCGGGTTGCCGGGCGATGCGGCTGCGCTCGCCAGGGCCGTCGACGGCCTCGCGCTGCCGGTGCGTCCGGTACTCGTCGTGCCGGCCGGGCACGCGCAGCCGGTGGCCGGCGTCGACGTCGTGGAGGACGTCGACGGATTCGCCGCGCAACGCTACGACGCGCAGCCGGGCACGTTCTACCTGCTGCGCCCCGACCAGCATGTTTGCGCGCGCATGCGCACGCTCGATCGTCAGGCGATTGCCGACGCACTGGCGCGCGCGACCTGCGCACGCTGAATACGACAAAGACACCGGAGACCCGTCATGCCCTCACTCGACACCCGCCCGCGCCTGGCCGACCCCGACGCGTTCTACGAAGCGCTGATCGACATGCATCGCGACCTGTCCGACGCCGACAGCCAGCTCGTCAACGCGAAGCTGATCCTGCTGCTCGCGAACCAGATCGGCGATGCCGACGTGTTGCGCGAAGCGATGGCGCTCGCGCGCCAGGGCGTGACGCCGCCCGTGTACCTGGCCGCCGAGGTGGCGCAATGAGCGCGGCGCCGGCCGACGCGCGCGTGCTCGAAGTCGAGCGCGTGATCGACGAGACCCATCGCCCGGGCTTTCACTGGATGCTGCTCGTGCTGTGCGGGCTGTGCCTCGTGATCGACGGGTTCGATGCGCAGGCGATGGGCTACGTCGCGCCCAGCGTGATCGCCGAATGGGGCGTGCCGAAGCAGGCGCTCGGCCCCGTGTTCAGCGCGAGCCTGTTCGGGATGCTGCTCGGTGCGCTCGGGCTGTCGGTGCTCGCCGACCGGATCGGGCGGCGCCCGGTGCTGATCGGCTCGACGCTGTTCTTCGCGGTGACGATGCTCGCGACGCCGTTTGCGGGTTCGATCCCGGTGCTGATGGCGTTGCGCTTCGTCACGGGGCTCGGCCTCGGCTGCATCATGCCGAACGCGATGGCGCTGGTCGGCGAGTTCAGCCCGGCCGCGCATCGCGTGAAGCGGATGATGATCGTGTCGTGCGGCTTCACGCTCGGCGCGGCGATCGGCGGCTTCATCAGCGCCGCGCTGATTCCGGCATTCGGCTGGCGTTCGGTGTTTTTCGTCGGCGGCGCGGTGCCCCTCGTGCTGACCATCGCGATGGTCGCGCGGCTGCCCGAGTCGCTGCAGTTCCTGGTGCTGAAAGGGCGTGTCGCGCAGGCGCGCGACTGGCTCGCGCGATTCGCGCCGCAAGCCGGCATCGATGCGAACACGCGCATCGTCGTGCGCGAACGCGCGGCGAGCGGCGCACCGGTCGCCGAACTGTTCAGCCACGGCCGCCTGCCGGTCACGCTGCTGCTGTGGGCGATCAGCTTCATGAACCTGATCGATCTGTATTTCCTGTCGAACTGGCTGCCGACCGTGATGCGCGATGCCGGTTATTCGCCGGGCACGGCGGTGATCGTCGGCACGGTGCTGCAAACGGGTGGCGTGGTCGGCACGCTGTCGCTCGGCTGGTTCATCGAACGTTACGGCTTCGTGCGCGTGCTGTTCGTGTGCTTCGCGTGCGCGGCCGTGTCGGTGGGGCTGATCGGTTCGGTCGCGCATGCGCTGCCGTGGCTGCTGGTCGTCGTGTTCGCGGGCGGATTCTGCGTGGTCGGCGGGCAGCCGGCCGTGAACGCGCTCGCGGGCCAGTACTACCCGACGTCGCTGCGCTCGACGGGCATCGGCTGGAGCCTCGGCATCGGCCGGATCGGCTCGGTGCTCGGGCCGCTCGTCGGCGGGCAACTGATTGCGCTCAACTGGTCGAACGGCGCGCTGTTCCATGCGGCCGCGGTGCCCGTGCTGTGCTCGGCGCTGTTCGTCCTCGGGCTCGCCGGTGTGACGCGGCGCAACGGCGTGCAGGCGCCGAATGCCGCGATGAATTGAGGGAGAAAGGAAACGATGACGCTTGACCTGTCGAAACCGGCAACCGCCGGCTACCTGAGCGGTTTCGGGAACGAATTCGCCACCGAGGCACTGCCCGGTGCGTTGCCGCACGGCCGCAACTCGCCGCAGCGCGCGCCGTACGGACTGTACGCGGAGCAACTGTCGGGCACCGCGTTCACCGCGCCGCGCGGCCACAACCGTCGCTCGTGGCTGTACCGCATCCGTCCGGCCGCCGTGCACCGGCCGTTCGAGCCGTACGCGGGCCCGCAGCGGCTCGTGTCGGAATTCGGCGATTCGGCCGACGTGCCGCCGACGCCGCCGAACCAGCTGCGCTGGGATCCGCTGCCGATGCCGGCCGAGCCGACCGATTTCGTCGACGGGCTCGTGACGATGGCCGGTAACGGCTCGGCCGCCGCGATGAACGGCTGCGCGATCCACCTGTATGCGGCGAACCGCTCGATGCAGGAGCGCTTCTTCTACAGCGCGGACGGCGAACTGCTGATCGTGCCGCAGCAGGGGCGCCTGTTCATCGCGACCGAATTCGGCCGGGTCGACGTCGAGCCGTTCGAGATCGCGGTGATCCCGCGTGGCGTGCGGTTTGCCGTCACGTTGCCGGACGGCGACGCACGCGGCTACATCTGCGAGAACTTCGGCGCGCAATTGCGCCTGCCGGATCTCGGCCCGATCGGCTCGAACGGTCTCGCGAACCCGCGCGACTTCCTGACGCCGCAGGCCGCGTACGAAGACCGCGAAGGCGCGTTCGAGCTGATCGCGAAGCTGAACGGCCGCCTGTGGCGCGCGGATATCGGCCATTCGCCGCTCGACGTCGTCGCGTGGCACGGCAACTACGCGCCGTACAAATACGACCTGCGCCTGTTCAACACGATCGGCTCGATCAGCTTCGACCATCCCGATCCGTCGATCTTCCTCGTGCTGCAGTCGCAGAGCGACACGCCGGGCGTCGACACGATCGACTTCGTGATCTTCCCGCCGCGCTGGCTCGCGGCCGAGGATACGTTCCGCCCGCCGTGGTTCCACCGTAACGTCGCGAGCGAGTTCATGGGGCTCGTGCACGGCGCGTACGACGCGAAGGCCGAAGGCTTCGTGCCGGGCGGCGCGAGCCTGCACAACTGCATGTCGGGCCACGGGCCCGACGCGGACACGTTCGAGAAGGCGTCCGCGAGCGACACGACGAAGCCGCACAAGGTCGACGCGACGATGGCGTTCATGTTCGAGACCCGCACGCTGATCCGGCCGACGCGCTATGCGCTCGACACCGCGCAGCTGCAGGCCGACTACTTCGAATGCTGGCAAGGCATCAGGAAACACTTCAATCCGGAGCAACGATGAGCGATACCCAAGACTGGCGCGCGACGCTCGACCCGGCTCGCAAGAGCTGGGTCGACACCGCGAACGATCCCGCCTGCGATTTCCCGATCCAGAACCTGCCGTTCGGGATCTTCAGCGATGCGAAGCAGGCGGCGCGCCGTGCGGGCGTGGCGCTCGGCGACCAGATCGTCGATCTCGCCGCGCTCGCGCGCGCGGGCCTCGTGACGCTGCCGGCCGGCGCCGATGTGTTCGCCGCGCCGACACTGAACGCATTCATCGCGCTCGGCCGCGACGCATGGCGCAGCGTGCGCGTGCAACTGTCCGGCCTGTTCTCGCGCGACAACCCGATTCTGCGTGACGATGCGGCGCTGCGCGCGCAGGTGCTTGTCGCACGGCGCGACGCGACCCTGCATCTGCCGGTCGAGATTCCCGGCTACACCGATTTCTATTCGTCGAAGGAGCACGCGACCAACGTCGGCTCGATGTTCCGCGACCCGAAGAATGCGCTGCTGCCGAACTGGTCGGAGATGCCGATCGGCTACAACGGCCGTGCGTCGTCGGTGGTCGTGAGCGGCACGCCAGTGCGGCGCCCGAACGGCCAACTGAAGCTGCCCGACCAGGAGCGCCCGGTGTTCGGCACATGCCGCAAGCTCGACATCGAACTGGAGACGGGCTTCATCGTCGGGCAGGGCAACGCGCTCGGCGAGCCGATCGCGTGCGAGGACGCGGAAGCGCATATCTTCGGGATGGTGCTGCTGAACGACTGGAGCGCACGCGACATCCAGCAGTGGGAATACGTGCCGCTCGGGCCGTTCAACGCGAAGACCTTCGCGACGACGATCTCGCCGTGGATCGTCACGCTCGACGCGCTCGAACCGTTCCGCACCGCGCAGCCGGAACAGTCGCCGCAGCCGCTCGCGTATCTGCAGCACGCGGGCAGGCATGCATTCGACATCGCGCTCGAAGTGACGCTGCGCGCCGAAGGCGCGGCCGAAGCGACGTCGATCTGCCGGACGAACTTCAAGCACATGTACTGGACGATGGCGCAGCAGCTTGCACATCATACGGTCGCGGGCTGCAACACGCGCGTGGGCGACCTGATGGGTTCGGGCACGATCAGCGGGCCGACGAAGGATTCGTTCGGCAGCCTGCTCGAACTGACGTGGAACGGCAAGGAGCCGGTCGCGCTGAGCGGCGGCGGCAGCCGTGCGTTCATCGAGGACGGTGACGAGCTGACACTCGCCGGGTGGTGCCAGGGCGACGGCTATCGCGTCGGCTTCGGCACGTGTGCCGGCAAGATCCTGCCGGCGCAGAATGCGTAACGCGTCACGCGCGAGACGTCGCGCGTAGCGCACGGTGGCCCGGCAATGCAAAACGGCCCGCATCATGCGGGCCGTTGTCATTTCGTCGATCCGTATCAGACCGCGCGTTGCAACGCGGTGCGGCGTTCCCACAGCGCGGCCGCGACGAACGCCGCGACGCAGGCGACCAGCACGCCGACCAGCGCATTGCTGCCCAGTTGCTCCATCAGCGCGCCTGCGACCAACGGGCCACCGAAGCTCGCGGCGCTCCACGACGCCGACACGAGCGAACTCGCGGTGACGAGTGCCGCGCCACGGAAGCGTTCGCCGCACGCGACGAGCGACAGCGTGTAGATGCTGCCGGCCGCCGCGCCGAGCACGAACAGCAGCGGCCAGCACAGCCACGGATTCGCGATGACGAACGGCAGCAGCGGCAGGCCGGCCAGCACGATCCAGCCGGCGCCGAGATGCACGCGTTCGCGGCCGAGCTTGTCCGCGAGCCAGCCGATCGGGAACTGCATCGCGGTATCGCCGAACAGCATGATCGACGCGAGCAGCACGGCGGTCGCGCTCGCGACGCCGTGATCCATCGCGTAGAGCGGCAACAGCGACAGCGCGAGCGTATCGAACAGCGCGAAGAAGCCGGTGCCGATGATCAGCGCCGGCATGCGCGGCAGGATGTCCAGCCAGCG
The DNA here is from genome assembly GCF_057439935.1 of Burkholderia cepacia complex sp. TUM26381. Lineage (NCBI taxonomy): Bacteria > Pseudomonadati > Pseudomonadota > Betaproteobacteria > Burkholderiales > Burkholderiaceae > Burkholderia > Burkholderia cepacia complex sp. TUM26381. The sequence continues at coordinate 837,122 of NZ_CM172006.1, forward strand.
GCCGTGCGCTTCGTGATGCGCGTCGTCGCCGGCGAGCGGCGCGCGCCGGATCGTCGCAAGCGTCGGCAGCGCGAGCAGGAACAGCGCGCCGCACAGCGCGAAGCGGATGCCCGTCGCACCGGCGATCTGGCTTACGAGGACGGGGCCCGCCATCTGGAACAGCGTGAAATTGGTTGCGTAGATCGCGACGACGCGGCCGCGTGTCGAATCGTCGGCAAGCTGGTTGACCCACGCTTCCCCGATCGTGAACAACAGCATCAGCGCGGCGCCGCACAGCACGCGCAGCACGCCCCACAGGATCAGGTTCGACGTGAACTGCATCAACGCGGTGGCGGCCGCGAGCAGCACGACCGACACGACGATCGCGCGGCGCGAGCCGATGTGCCGCGCAAGCGCGGTGACGAACGGGACGATCGCGAGGCCGCCGAGTGCCTGCGCGGCCGTCAGCATGCCGACGACGTTGGTGCCGTGTCCGGCTTCGGTCAGTGCGAGTGCGGTGAGCGGCAGCGTGGCGCCGGTCCCGAGCCCGACGACCGCGACGCTCAGGATCAGCGCGAGAAAATCGCGATTAAGAATGGCTTTCATCGGCGGGGATGCTACACCGCAGTCCTTGAAAGGTCCATGAAGGCCATCAGGATCGCATGGAGTTGCGTACGCAACGATTGCAACGGGGTTGCATTACACGTACTCGGTCGGCACGGCCACCGGACGGCGTTCGAGCGACGCCGACCACAGCGTGAGCGCGAGCGCCGCGACGGCCATCGCGACGCCGACCCACGGCAGGTTCACGAGCGACACGCCGGAGCCGATCGCCATCCCGCCGAGCCACGCGCCGGTTGCATTGCCGAGGTTGAACGCGCCCTGGTTCAGCGTCGACGCGAGGTTCGGCGCATCGCTCGCGCGATCGACGATCATGATCTGCAGCGGCGGCACGATCGCAAACGCGAGGATGCCCCACACGAAGATCGTCGCGAGCGCGGCGAACGGCACGTGCATCGTGCCCGCGAACAGCGCGAGGACGATGCCGATCAGCGCGAGTGTCGCGATCAGCGACGGCATCCGGCGCCAGTCGGCGAGCTTGCCGCCGAGCGTGCCGCCGACCGTCAGGCCGAGACCGAACAGCAGCAGCACATAGGTGACCTGACGCGGCGAGAAGCCCGTCACGTCCTCGAGGATCGGCGTGATGTACGTGAACACGCTGAACAGGCTCGCGGACGCGAGCACGCTGATGCCGAGCACCATCAGCACCTGCGGGTGCTTCAGCACGCTGAATTCGCGCGTGATGCTGGTGTCGGGCATCGCGAGGTTCTTCGGCAGGCACACCGCGAGCGCGGCGGCCGCGGCGATGCCGATGCCGGTGACGGCCCAGAACGTCGCGCGCCAGCCGAACGCCTGGCCGAGCGCGGTGCCGAGCGGCACGCCGAGCACGTTCGCGAGCGTGAGGCCGGTGAACATCAGCGCGATCGCCTGCGCGCGGCGGTTCGGCGCGACGAGGTTGCTCGCGACGACCGAGCCGATCCCGAAGAACGCGCCGTGACAGAACGCGGTGACGACGCGCGCGGCCATCAGCACCGCGTAGCCCGGCGCGATCGCGCAGAACAGGTTGCCTGCGATGAACAGCCCGATCAGGCCCATCAGCGCGCGCTTGCGCGGCATCTTCGCGGTGACGATCGCGAGGATCGGCGCGCCGATCGTCACACCGAGCGCGTAGCCCGACACGAGCATCCCGGCGGCCGGAATCGACACGCCGAGATCGCGCGCGACATTGGGCAGCAGGCCCATGATCACGAATTCGGTGGTACCGATTCCAAATGCGGCGACGGCAAGGGCGAAAAGAGGTAAGGGCATCGCGGTAGGCTCGGGAAAGATGCCGCTCGAGCCAGGCGCAGGATGCGCGGGACGGGCGGTCGGGAAGGCGAACGACAGCCGCGATTCTACTTCAGTGAAAACCCCTATGCTTGGGGCCAAAACGGTTGTTGCCGCCGTGCGACGCGCCGGCCGGCGGGACGCTCACAGTGTGGGATCCGGCGGCGATTTTCCGCGTTCGACCGCGTTTGGGGGCGGAACGATGGCAGCGGCCGGGCCGTGCGTCAGGCGATGCGTTCGGGTGACCCGCCGGGCGTCGCGTTCGGCGTGTTGTCCGTTTCGGGATCCGTCGCCGTGTCGCCCGGCGTTGAAAGCGGTCCGGCGCCGTCGAGCGCGGCCGGATCGTCCCAGCCGTTTTCGAACAGGCACGCTTCGATCGGCATCCGCGCGGCCCAGCGTTCCGCTTCGAGCATCGGCTGCGTATAGAACGCGTCGACGTGCCCGACGCACAGCACGGCGATCGGCTTCGCGCCGTCGGGCATCCGCAGCAGCGTGCGCAGCGCATCGACGTCGAACAGCGACACCCAGCCCATCCCGAGCCCTTCCGCGCGCGCCGCGAGCCACATGTTCTGGATCGCGCACGCAGCGGACGCCAGATCCATCTCCGGCAGCGTGCGGCGGCCGAACACGTGGCGCTCGCGGCCGTCGGCGAGCGCGACGACCAGCAGTTCGCCACATTCGCGCACGCCTTCGACCTTCAACCGCATGAATTCGTCCTGGCGTTCGCCGAGCGCGTCGGCGGTCGCGCGGCGCTCGGCGTCGACCAGCGCGTGGATCGCGGCGCGCAGCGCGGGATCGGTGATGCGGATGAAGCGCCACGGCTGCATGAAGCCGACACTCGGTGCGTGGTGCGCCGCGCGCAGCAGGCGCGCGAGCACGGCCGGATCGACGGGCGCCGGCGTGAAGTGGCGCATGTCGCGCCGTTCGAAAATGGCGCGGTAGACGGCGGCGATGTCGGAATCGTCGAAACGCATGAGCGGCAAAGGCAGGGGAGGACGTCGGCGCAACGATATCAGACCGCGCGCCCGAAACGTTGCTTCAGCCGAAACAAAGCACGGAATTGTTGACGAAGGCGAGTGCGGTGCGCAGCAGCGGGCACAAGCAAACGATTGCGGGCGTGCTGCTGACCGTCAAACGTGCCGTTTCTCAGCGGTTTGCCGTCACGGTGTTCTGCGGCGCGCCCGCATGCCACGCCTCGATGTTCAGCAGCGTCGTGTGCGCGATCTCGGCCAGCGCCTCGCGCGTGAAGAACGCCTGGTGCGACGTGACGATCACGTTCGGGAACGTCAGCAGGCGCGCGAGCACGTCGTCCTGCAGCGGCAGGTCGGAGTGATCCTCGAAGAACAGCCCGCTTTCCTCCTCGTACACGTCGAGCCCGAGATGGCCGAGCTGGCCGCTCTTGAGCGCGTCGACCAGCGCTTGCGCATCGACGAGGCCGCCGCGGCCGGTATTGATCAGCATCGCGCCATGCTTCATCCGCGCGAGGGTCCGTTCGTTGATCAGGTGGTGGGTCGACGGCAGCAGCGGGCAGTGCAGGCTGACGATGTCGGCGTGATGCAGCAGCTCGTCGAGTTCGACGTAGCGGGCGCCGAACGCGATCAGTTCGTCGTTGTACGGCGGCACCGAGTGTGCGAGCACGTGCATCCCGAAACCCATCACGATCTTCGCGAACACGCTGCCGATGATGCCGGTGCCGATCACGCCGACGGTCTTGCCGTGCAGGTCGAAGCCGAGCAGGCCGTTCAGCGAGAAGTCGCCTTCGCGGGTGCGGGCGACGGCTCGCGGCAGGCGGCGGTTGAGCGCGAGGATCAGTGCAACGGCGTGCTCGGCGACCGCATGCGGCGAATAGGCGGGCACGCGCACGACCGCGATGCCGAGCCGCTCGGCGGCCGCCAGGTCGACATGGTTGAAGCCGGCCGAGCGCAGCGCGATCAGGCGCGTGCCGCCGTCGGCAAGCCGTTCGAGCACGGCTGCGTCGACGGTGTCGTTGACGAACGGGCAGACGACGTCATAGCCGTGCGCGAGGATCGCGGTTTCCGCGTCGAGGTGCGACGGCTGGAAGTGCAGCCGATAGCCGAACTGCCGGTTGGCGGCTGCAAACGAATCGTCGTCGTACTGCCGGCTGCTGAACAGGATCACGCGCACGCTGCACCTCCGAAGGCTGACGCGCGCAGTTTACTGCAGCCCCGTGACGATGTCGGCACGTTCAGGCCCGCGCGCCGGCCGCAGGAAGCCGTAATCCGTCCGGTCGCGGGCGGTTTGCGCGCTGAAGTGGTCGAGTGCGTGCGCGACGAAACTGCGCGTGCGGGCCGGCACGTACTGGCGGTTCGGATAGACGAGCGACAACTGCGTGTCCGGATCGTCGATCCGGTAGCCGGCCATCAGCCGCACGAGCGTGCCGTTGTTGAGCGCGTCGGCCACGCATGGCTCGGGCAGCACCGCGATGCCGGCGCCGGCCACGGCCGCCGCCTGGACGAGCGCGAGCTGGTTGACCGTGCAGGCCGGTCGTACCGTGACCGAATGCGCGACGCCGTCGTGGCCGACCAGTTGCCACGTGGGCGCGTGCTGGTGCGCCGCGAGCGTGACCCAGTCGTGGCCCGGCAGGTCGTCGGGCTGACGCGGCTCGCCGCGGCGGTCGAGATAGGCGGGTGCCGCGCACGCGACGAACGGGTTCGGCGCGAGTGCATGGCCGATCAGCGTCGGATTGCCGTCGAGCCGGTTGCCGGTGACGATGCCGACGTCGTAGCCGGAATCGAGCACGTCGAGCGGCTCCTCGGCAACGGTCAACTGCACGCGCAGCTCGGGGTAGCGGTGCCGGAAGCTGCTGACAAGCGGCGTCAGCGCCAGCGGCGACAGCAGGCCCGATGCGACGACGCGCAGCGTGCCGGCCGGTTCGCGCACGGCATGTGCGACGGACGATTCGAGGTGGTCGAATTCCTCTAGCAGCGCACGGCAACCTTCGAGGTAGCGCACGCCGGCCTCGGTGAGCGACAGGTTACGCGTGGTGCGGTGGATCAGCCGGGTGTTCAGGTGGCCCTCGAGCATCGCGATCGAACGCGTGACGAGTGCATTGGACACGCCGAGATGGTGCGCCGCGCGCCGGAAGCTTTGCTGCTCGGCGACGCAGACGAATACACGCATGGTCTGAATCTGGTTCATGGCTTGCGTATTTCTGGCCCGGTTGATTGATTTTGATTGTGATTTTCCGCCGCGCAACCTCGAAAGCGCATCGCGCGGCCCCCAGTTCTCCTTCGTATCGAAAAATCCATTTCCGATTCCGCAGACAATTGTTAAATACCGGACCGATATCCGTCAACCTGCGAAAACGGGCGGGTTGCGGAAAATTAAAATCGGGGGTACCGGTTTAACGTTGCGACGCAGCAACGACTCGTCTGGAAAAACCGTCGCGCTATTGGAATATGCGTCGAGATGGCGAATATTTCTTATGTTAATCAATCGGTTGGGGTCGATTTGAGCCGGGTTTTCAGAGTAATTAAGGAGTCGATCCCCTAAATACATGCCGCAATAGTGGATGTTTTTTCTACGCCGGATTTTGTGTATCGCATTCCCCTCTGTAATTTTTATCAGGTGGCAGGTCGATTGCGCTCGATGGCTGAATCGGGTTGAACCGGCGGCTTCGACGACTCTTCGTGATATTGACCGAGAAAATCGTGTGTGCAGAACCCGAATGGAACCGTTTCACAACCGGCATGCCGCCTTTTTTCATTCGGAAAGCGCATTGCGCGACGGGTGCGCGGCCGGCTGGCCCGGTCCGGCGACCGGGCCACCGTCGTGCCGTCCGGACGTGCGTGCCTCTTGCGCGAGGCCGCGGAACGCGGAATGATCGATGAGTTCGCTGCGCAGTGCCGCGGGCGTCCGTGCACTTCCTTTCCTCACCTTTTTCCAGCCATGTCCATCGATTACTCGCCGATTCCCTGTCCCGTCGTCGTGCCGCTCGACGCGATCCTGCCCGAAGAACCGCTGCTGATGATGGGGGCCGGCCCGGTTCCGATCCCGGCCGCCGTCGCCAAGGCGAACACGATCGTGATCAACCACCTCGGCGCGACGATGGCGAAGATCATCGAGCAGGTGAAGGAGATGGCGCGCTACGTGTTCCAGACCCGCACGAAATGGGTGCTCGGCGTCGCGGGTCCCGGCTCGGCCGCGATGGAGATGGCGATCTCGAACCTCGCGTGGCGCGGCACGCGCGTGCTGTCGATCCGCAACGGCTTCTTCAGCGCGCGGATGGCCGAGATGGCCACACGCGTCGGCGCCGACGTCGCGACGCTCGAAGTGGCCGACCGTGCGGTCGCGAGCCTCGACGAGATCGCGGACGCGATCGCGCGCGAGCGGCCCGAGATCGTCACGATCGTGCAGGGCGAGACGTCGAACACCGTATGGAACCGCGACCTGCGCGACATCGCGGCGCTCGCGAAGGCGGCCGGCGCACTGGTCGTCGTCGACGCGGTGTGCACGCTGTCGACGATGCCGCTCGAAATGGACGCGTGGGGCATCGACGCGGTGATCACCGGCGGCCAGAAGGGGCTGTCGTCGATCCCGGGCGTGTCGCTGATCGCCTTCTCCGACGCAGCGTGGGAGCGCATGAAGCATCGCACCGAGCCAAACGCGCACTGGTGCCTCGACATGGCGCTCGCGGAGAACTTCTGGCACAACGCCGGTTATCACTACACGGCGCCCGTGTCGGGCGTGCTCGCGCTGCACGAGGCGCTGCGGCTCGTCTGCGCGGAGACGCTCGAAAGCCGCTTCGCGCGCCATCTGCGTTGCTCGCTCGCGCTGCAGGCGGGCGTCGAGTCGATGGGGCTCAAGCTGTACGCGCCGAAGGACTGCCGGCTCAATTCGGTGGTCGGGATCGAGACGCCCGAGGGGCTCACGCCCGGAATGGTCTGCGGCCACATCTCGAAGCAGTACCAGGTCGAGATCTCGGGCTCGTTCGGGTTGCCGATCGTGCGGATCGGGCAGATGGGCGAGCAGTGCCGCGAACACAACCTGTTCCGCACGCTGCATGCGTTCGGCCGCACGATGGTCGACCTGAAGGTGCCGGTCGACCTGCCGGCCGGTGTCGCGGCGCTCGAACAGGAACTGTCCCGGCGCGGCGCGTAAGCGGGAAAGCGAGGAAAGGGGCCGCGCTCAGCGGCCCTGCATCGCGCGCCGGTAGGTATTCGGCGTCGTGCCGTGCGCATCGCGAAAGCGATGGCTGAAGTGGCCGGCGTTCGCGTAGCCGCAGTCGGCCGCGACCTGCGCGAGCGGCAGCGCCGTCGTGCGCAGCAGCTCGCGCGCCCGGGCGAGGCGCTGCTCGGCCACCCAGGCATGCGGCGCGCGGCCGAACGACAGCCGGAACATCCGCGAGAAATGGTATTCGGACAGCGCGGCGACCTCGGCCAGTTCGCCGAGCGTCAGCGGCTGCGTGAGATACGTATCGATATAGTCGCGCACGCGGCGGCGCACGGCCGGCGCGAGCCCGCCGCGGAACGTCGTGTCGGTGCGCGTCGTGCTCTGCCCGCGCAGCAGCAGGCTCAGTACCTCGTGCGCGGTCTCGTTCACGCGCAGCCGCTCGTCGGCATCGTCCCAGCCGTCCAGCGCGAGCGAGCGCAGCAGCGTGGCGACGCGCGCATCCTCGAAATAGGTGCGATCGGCGAGCTTCAGCTCGCGCGGCTCGCGATCGAGTTCGCGGATCGCGCGCTGCGTGAAGTGCTCGGGCAGGAAATACAGGTGGATGAAGTGCATCTCGCCGCGCACCCACCAGCGCGATTCATGGTCGCCCGGCAGCGCGCACAGCAGGCTCGGCGCACCGTAGCGCGGCACGCGCTGGCGCTCGGTCCGGTAGCCGCCGTCGAGGTAGCACGACAGCGTGTGGTGGCCGGGCTGCTCGTAGACCGTCTCGCTTTCGTCGGTGATCCGCGTCCATTCGGCGATCGCCAGATGGTCGCCGAGCCATGCGAAGCGCTCGAGCGTCGCGTTCGCGTCGGCGAGCGTGCGGCAGACCGACTGCAGGCCGAACGGCAGATCGCCGCCGGCCAGGGCGGCGGCGTGGTCGACGGGCGGGGCGGAGAGGGAGAAGCTCATGATGCGCCGAGTATAAGCGGGGACGCGGCAGCGCGTGCGGCGTCCCCCAAAAGACCGCAATTCCGGACAATCGGCCCGCGCCGCGCGGCGGCATAGTCGGGATCCCGATTCACCCGATTTTCCGGATTGCCGCCATGAACCTGTCGCTTTATTTCGTCACCGTGCTGATCTGGGGCACCACCTGGATCGCGATCAAGTGGCAGCTCGGCTCGGTGCCGCCGCCCGTGTCGATCGCGTGGCGCTTCTGGCTCGCGGCCGTCGTGCTGTTCGCGCTGCTGCGCGTGATGCGCCGGCCGGTGCGCCCGCCGCGCGAAGCGTGGCGTTTTCTCGTCGCGCAGGGCTTCGCGCTGTTCTGCCTGAACTTCCTGTGCTTCTACTATGCGGAGCAGGTCGTGCCGAGCGGGCTCGTCGCGGTGATCTTCTCGACCGCGCCGTTGTTGAACTCGATCAACGGCAGGCTGTTCATGGGGCGCCCGCTGCGGCCGTCGGCGATCGCCGGCGCGCTGCTCGGGCTGACCGGCATCGCGTGCCTGTTCTGGCAGCAAATGGCCGGCCATCTCGACGACCATGCGACCTGGATGGGGCTTGCGATCGCGTTCGCGGGCACGATGTGCTTCTCGATCGGCAACCTGCTGTCGAGCCGGATGCAGTCGATGGGGCTGCACCCGCTCGTGACCAACGGCTGGGCGATGCTGATCGGCGCGGCGATCCTGACCGTCGGCAGCGTGGCGGCCGGGATGCCGTTCACGCTCGACACGAGCCCGCGCTATCTCGGCGCGCTCGTGTATCTGGCCGTGCCGGGTTCGGTGATCGGTTTCACCGCGTACCTGACGCTCGTCGGCCGGATCGGGCCGGAGCGCGCCGCGTACTGCACGGTGCTGTTCCCGATCGTCGCGCTGGCCGTGTCGACGGTGTTCGAGGGCTACCAGTGGTCGCCGCTCGCGGTGGTCGGGCTGCTGCTCGTGGTGGCCGGCAACCTCGTCGCGTTCGACCTGACGCGCCGGCTGTTTCTGCGGACGGCCTGATTGACGCTCGCGGCTGCCGGACCGGCCAACGGATAAAAAAACGCCCGCGCGATGCGGGCGTTTTTTTGGGGGGGCGGCGCGATGTGCGCGACCGGCTGCGATGCGACGCGCAGCGTGGTCAGGCCGCCGCGCCCGTCCCGGCCACGCGCGCCTGCCGCTGGTACAGCACCATCGACAATGCGACGCCCGCGGCGGCGGCCACCGCCGCGAACAGGAACACCTGCGGATAGCCGAACGCGCCCGCGACATAGCCGGCGAGCGGGCCGGTGATGCCGAGCGACAGGTCGAGGAACACCGAATACGCGGACAGCGCCGCGCCGCGGCTCGCGGGCGGCACGAGCGCGACGGCCTCGACGCCGAGCGCCGGGAAGATCAGCGCGAAGCCGAAGCCCGTCAGTGCGGCGCCGACGAGCGCGATGTGCGGCACCGGCGCGAGCCACAGCAGGAGCAGGCCCGAACATTCGAATGCGAACGACACGATCGCGACGCGGAAGCCGCCGTAGGTCTTGATCGTGTTCGCGAACAGCAGGCGCGCGCCGATGAACAGCGTGCCGAACACGGTCAGCGACAGTGCGGCGTTCGGCCAGTGGCGCGCCGCGTAGTACAGCGTGACGAAGGTCGCGATCGAGCCGAAACCGGCCGAACCGAGCGCGAGGCCGAGGCCGTGCGGCAGCACGCGCGTGAACACGCTCGCGTATGACATCCGTTCGCCGTGCACGAGCGGCACCGAAGCGATCAGCCGTGCAAGGTAGAAGCCGAGCGCGGCCAGCGCGATCACGATCACGCCGATCAGCGCCGGGTTCAGCGTATTCGCGATCGCGACGCCGACCGGTGCGCCGAGCGCGAGCGCGCCGTAGGTCGCGATGCCGTTCCACGAGATCACCTTCGCGTTGTGTGCGACGCCGACGCGGCCGATGCCCCACAGGATCGCGCCGGTACCGCACAGGCTTTCGCCGACGCCGAGCACGAGACGGCTCGCGACCAGCAGCACGAGGCTCGCGGCCGGCCAGTGCGCGAGCAGCAGCGCGACGAGCAGCAGCACCCCCGACGCGCCGCAGCCGATCAGCCCGCGCAGCACCGTCTGCTTCGGGCCGAGCGTATCGGCGAGGCGCCCGGCGAGCGGCCGCGACGCGAGCGTCGCGAAGTACTGGACGCTGATCGCGCCGCCCGCGACGATCGCGGAAAAGCCCAGGTCGTCATGGACGAAGCCCGGCAGCACCGCGAGCGGCAGGCCGATGGTCAGGTAGCAGATGAACGTGAAGCAGACGACGGACACGATTTGCAGCGTGACCGCGAACCCGCTGCGCGGCGGTGTGGCGGAATCGGTGGACATGGGGTCGGAACGAATGAACGAAACGGACGGAAGACGGCGAAAAAGGGAATCGGGATTTTCCCATGGAACCGGTTTTCACGCAGGTACCATTTAGTTAATCGCGACCTTTTTTCGAGGATGGCGGACGGCGGCGGGTGCGTCGGGAACGGCCGCAGCGCACCGTGTGGAAAGGGCGCCGGGCGGGCCCGGCGCTCATATCGCGGCAGTTATATGGGCCCCATGCGTGATGGGCTATGGGTTGCGGAATTTGATGGTGATAGCGTGCAAACTGTCAGAAAAACGTCGGTCAGGCGCTCCGCGCAGGCCGCCTTGCCCCCCATTTGAAGAATCATCGAGACATGAGTGAGCCGATCCGCTTCTACCATCGTCACGCGATCCACGAAGTCAGCGGCGCGGACGTTACCCGCACCGTGCTGCAATACCTGCGCGAGGACGCGCATTGCACCGGCACCAAGGAAGGCTGCGCGGAAGGCGACTGCGGCGCATGCACGGTCGTCGTCGGCGAGCTGACCGACACCGGCGCGGTCGAGTTCAAGGCCGTCAACGCGTGCATCCAGTTCCTGCCGACGCTCGACGGCAAGGCGCTGCTCACGGTCGAGGACCTGCGCCAGCCGGACGGCGCGCTGCACCCGGTGCAGCAGGCGATGGTCGATTGCCACGGTTCGCAATGCGGGTTCTGCACGCCCGGCTTCGTGATGTCGATGTGGGCGCTGTACGAGAAGCACGGCCACGAAGGCTGCGCCGCCACGTGCACGAAGGCGAAGGACGTGCCGACGCGCACCGAGATCGCCGATGCGCTGACCGGCAACCTGTGCCGCTGCACCGGCTATCGCCCGATCGTCGAGGCGGCCGTGCAGATGTTCGATGCGCCGGCGCCGTCGGCGCCGGTCGACACGGCCGCGCTGGCCCGCACGCTCGCGTCGCTCAAGCGCGACGACACGTTCGACTACACGACGGTCAACGGCGCGCGCTTCGCGGCGCCGCGCACGCTCGACGCGCTGGCCGCGCTGAAGGCCGAGCGTCCCGACGCGCGGATTCTCGCGGGCAGCACCGACATCGGCCTGTGGGTGACCAAGCAGATGCGCCGGCTCGACGACCTGATCTACGTCGGCCAGATCGCCGAGCTGCAACGCCTCGTGGAACGCGACGACTGGATCGAGATCGGCGCGGGCGTAACGGTCGAGAAGGCTTATGCGGCGCTGGCCGTCACGTATCCGGAACTGACCGAGATGTGGAAGCGCTTCGCGTCGCTGCCGATCCGCAACGCGGGCACGATCGGCGGCAACGTCGCGAACGGCTCGCCGATCGGCGATTCGATGCCGGGCCTGATCGCCCTCGGCGCGCGCGTCGTGCTGCGCGGCGGCGACACGGTGCGCGAGCTGCCGCTCGAGGCGCTGTACACGGGCTACCAGCAGAAGGACATGGCGCCGCACGAATTCGTCGTCGGCCTGAAGGTGCCGACCCGCACCGGCGCGCGCGCGAAGCTGCAGTTCCGCACGTACAAGCTGTCGAAGCGGTTCGACTCGGACATCTCGGCCGTGTGCGCGGCGTTCGCGTTCATCGCGGACGGCGACACGATCCGCGAGCCGCGCATCGCATTCGGCGGGATGGCCGCGACGCCGAAGCGCGGGACCCACACCGAAGCCGTGCTCGATGGCGCGCAGTGGCACGAAGCCACCGCGCAGGCCGCGATGCAGGCGCTCGAGCGCGACTACCAGCCGCTGTCGGACATGCGTGCGACGAGCACGTACCGCCTCGATACCGCGAAGAACCTGATGTACCGATTCTGGCTGGAGACGCGTCCGCACGACCCGCTGCCGCCGCAAGCCCTGAATGTGCGTGAAGTGGCCGCCGAAGCCGGCGCCGGCGCGGCGCGCGTCTGAAGACGGAGAACACCGAACATGAACCAGCAAGCAGAACCGTTCCTGAGCACCCTCGACCCGCAGGCCGACGCCGCGCAGGTCCACGTGTCGCGCGCGCACGAATCCGCGCACCTGCACGTCAGCGGGCGTGCGACCTACACCGACGACATTCCGGTCGTCGCGGGCACGCTGCACGCCGCGCTCGGCCTGTCGGCGAAGCCGCACGCGAAGATCGTGTCGATGAACTTCGACGCGGTGCGCGCGACGCCGGGCGTAGTCGCCGTGTTCACGGCCGACGACATCCCGGGCGTCAACGATTGCGGCCCGATCATCCACGACGACCCGGTGCTCGCGAAGGGCATCGTGCAGTTCGTCGGCCAGCCGATGTTCATCGTCGTCGCGACGTCGCATGAAACCGCGCGGCTCGCCGCGCGCCGCGCGCAGGTCGACTACGAGGAACTGCCGGCGATCCTGACCGCGCAGGAAGCGCGCGCAGCCGAAACCTATGTGATCCCGCCGCTGAAGCTCGCGCGCGGCGACGCGGCCGCGCGGCTTGCCGTCGCGCCGCACCGCGAGTCGGGCGAGATGCTGCTCGGCGGCCAGGAGCAGTTCTACCTGGAAGGGCAGATCGCTTACGCGGTGCCGAAGGACGACGACGGGATGCACGTGTACTGCTCGACGCAGCACCCGAGCGAAATGCAGCACCTCGTCGCGCACGTGCTCGGCGTCGCGTCGCACAACGTGCTCGTCGAGTGCCGCCGGATGGGCGGCGGGTTCGGCGGCAAGGAATCGCAGTCGGGCCTGTTCGCGTGCTGCGCGGCGCTTGCCGCGTGGAAGCTGCTGTGCCCGGTGAAGCTGCGTCCGGACCGCGACGACGACATGATGATCACCGGCAAGCGGCACGATTTCCATTACCGCTTCGACGTCGGCTACGACGACGACGGCCGCATCGACGGCGTGGCGCTTGACATGACGTCGCGCTGCGGCTTCTCGGCCGATCTGTCGGGCCCGGTGATGACGCGTGCGGTGTGCCACTTCGACAACGCGTACTGGCTCGGCGACGTCGACATTGCCGGCTATTGCGGCAAGACCAACACGCAGTCGAACACCGCGTTCCGCGGCTTCGGCGGCCCGCAGGGCGCGTTCGCGATCGAGTACATCCTCGACGACGTCGCACGTTCGCTGGACCGCGATCCGCTCGACGTCCGCTACGCGAACCTGTACGGAAAGACCGAACGCAACGTGACGCCGTACGGGCAGACCGTCGAGGACAACGTGCTGCAGGAATTGCTCGGCGAACTCGAGGCGACGAGCGACTACCGCGCCCGGCGCGCGGGCGTGCGCGAATTCAACGCACGCAACACGGTGCTGAAGAAGGGCATCGCGATCACGCCGGTGAAGTTCGGCATTGCGTTCAACGTCACGCACTTCAACCAGGCCGGCGCGCTGGTGCACATCTACACCGACGGTTCGGTGCTCGTGAACCACGGCGGCACCGAGATGGGGCAGGGGCTCAACACGAAGGTCGCGCAGGTCGTCGCGCACGAGCTCGGCATCCGCTTCGGCCGGATCCGCGTGACGGCGACCGACACGAGCAAGGTCGCGAACACGTCCGCGACGGCGGCGTCGACGGGTTCGGACCTGAACGGCAAGGCCGCGCAGGATGCGGCGCGCCAGTTGCGCGAGCGGCTCGCGGTGTTCGCGGCGAAGCAGTTCGGCGACGGCAAGGTCGATGCGGCCGATGTGAAGTTCGGCAACGACTTCGTGTCGGTCGCCGGCCACAACGTGCCGTTCGGCGAAGTGATCGCGAAGGCGTACCTCGCGCGTGTGCAGCTGTGGTCCGACGGTTTCTACGCGACGCCGAAGCTGTACTGGGATCAGTCGAAGCTGCAGGGCCGGCCGTTCTACTACTACTCGTACGGCGCGGCCGTGTCGGAAGTCGTGATCGACACGCTGACGGGCGAGATGCGCACGCTGCGCGTCGATGCGCTGCACGACGTGGGCGCGTCGCTGAACCCGGCGCTCGACGTCGGCCAGGTCGAAGGCGCGTTCATCCAGGGGATGGGCTGGCTGACGACCGAGGAGCTGTGGTGGAACAAGGGCGGCAAGCTGATGACGCACGCGCCGTCGACGTACAAGATCCCGACGGTGAACGACACGCCGCCCGAGTTCAACGTGCTGCTGTTCAAGAACCGCAACGTCGAGGACAGCATCCACCGTTCGAAGGCCGTCGGCGAGCCGCCGCTGCTGCTGCCGTTCTCGGTGTTCTTCGCGGTGCGCGACGCGGTGGCCGCGGTCGGCGACTACCAGGTGAACCCGCCGCTCGACGCGCCGGCCACCGGCGAGTCGATCCTGCGCGCGATCAGCGCGGTGCGCGCAGCACGCGCAACGGCAGGCTGAGATGAACGGCCCCGCACGCTCGCTTCGCACTGCGCCGATCCCCGCGTTCGCGCAGGGCACCGGCCAGCGCAACCGCGCGACCGGTGCGCGCGCGCCGATGCACATCGTGCTGTTCGGCGCCGGGCACGTCGGTCACGCGCTCGTCACGCTGCTCGGCGCGCTGCCGTGCGTCGTGCAGTGGGTCGATACGCGCGACGAGCTGTTCCCGGACGAATGTCCGCCGAACGTGCAGCCGGAGCCGACCGACACGCCGGAGGCGGTCGTCGACGCGGCGCCGCCCGGCGCGTACTTCCTCGTGATGACGCACAACCACGCGCTCGACTTCTCGCTCGCCGCGCAGATCATGCGGCGGCGCGATTACGCGTATTTCGGGATGATCGGCTCGCGCACCAAGCGCGTGAAGTTCGAGCGCCGGCTCGCCGCGCGCGGCGTCGATCCGGCGCGGCTCGTGGAGATGGTGTGCCCGATCGGCGTCGCGGGCATCGTCGACAAGGCGCCGGGCGCGATCGCGGTGGCCGTGTGCGCAGAGCTGCTGCAGGCGCGCTCGGGCATGCCGGTGGCCGATGCGAAGGCGGTGGCGGCCGGGCGCGCACGCGACGAGGTGTCCTGCTCGCGGTAACGCCGCGCGGCCGGCGCACGGCCACGCGATTTTGCATACACTGCACGACAACGCGCGGCATCGGGCCGCGCGTCACCTCACCGTGCACGCACCATGTCCGATCACCCGATCTATCTCGACGCGCTCGATGCGAGCCTCGTCGCCATCGAGCGCTGGCTGTCCGGCGTCGATGCCGCGCCCGCGGCACTCGACGCGCTGCTCGCCGCGTTTTCCCCTGGTTTCACGATGATCCTGACCGACGGCCGCGCGGTCGACCGTGACGGCACGCGCGCGTTGTTCGCGAAGCTCGCCGGCGCGAAGCCGGGGCTGCGCATCACGCTGTCGGAGATCCGCGTGCTCGCGGCCGACGCATCGCATGCGGTGATCACCTATCTCGAAGCGCAGCACGCGACTTCGGGCGAACTGCCCGCGCGCCGTGCGACGGCCGTGTTCGAGCGCGACGCGGCGGGCGTCGTGCGCTGGACCCATCTGCAGGAAACCTTCTGCACGGCCTGAGCGGCCGCGTCTCAGCGCTTGCGCGTGCGGGCGACCGTCAGCTCGTCGGACACGCTTTGCATCAGCGCGCACAGCCACGCGATGTCGGTCGGCCGGTCGGGTTGCGGGTGCGTGAGCAGGTAGCTCTTGATGCGCGGGAACGGCACGGGCGGCGTGACGACGACGAGCGGCAGCAGTTGCGCATAGTGCGTCGCGAAGCGGCGCGTGGTCGTGAAGATCAGGTCCGACTGCAGCAGCACCTGCGGCACGATCCCGAAGTACGGCAGCGTCGTCACGATGCGCCGCGTGAGGCGCGCGCGTGCGAGGCCGATCTCGATCGCGTTGCGCTTGTCGCCGGTGTACGGCGTCGGCGCGACGTGCGCGGCCGACGCATAGGCTTCGCGCGTGAGCGGCACGCGCGCGAGCGGATGCGCGTCGCGCATCAGGCACACGATCGTGTCGGAGAACAGGTCCTGGCGCGCGAACTGCGGGTCGGGCTTCGGCCAGTTGCCGATCACGAGATCGAGCGCGCCCGATTCGAGCGCGCCCGCGTGGTCGAGCGCGGGATTCAGCGAATCGATTTCCAGGTGCGCATGCGGCGCCGCGTCGCGAAAGCGCTCGATCAGCGTCGGCATGAAGAAATCGTTCAGGTAGTCGGGTGCCGCGACGCGAAACGTACGCCGCGCGGACGACGGATCGAAGTCGCCGTGCGGCGTCGCGATGAAGTCCACCTCGCGCAGCGCGCGCGCCGCGGCCTCGAGCAGCGATGCGCCGTATTCGGTCGGCACCATGCCGGATTTGCCGCGCACGAGGATCGGGTCGTTCAGCGTCTCGCGCAGCTTGCGCAGCGCGGTGCTGATCGCGGGCTGGGTCTGGTTCAGTCGCAGCGCGGCCTGCGTGACGCTGCGCTCGAGCAGCAGCGTGCGCAATACGCGCACGAGCCAGATATCGAGCGAGGCGGTACGGTCGTCGTCTTCCATCGGTTGGGGGGTGTTCAGGTGACGCGTAACCTTACCGCAGCCGCGCGTTGCCGTGCGTGATACCGGCCATCACGCACGCCCCTTCGGCAGCGCGCTGATCCGCTTGACCTCGCGCGATTCGAGCCAGTTCGGCGTGCGCGCGCAGTACAGCACCATCGGCAGCGCGTCTTCGCCCCAGAACAGCTGCTGGTTCATCCAGAACGTCGGCACGCCGAATACGCCGAGCGCGATCGCGTCGGCGTTGTTGCGGACCAGTTGCGCGGTGGTTTCCTCGAATTCGATCAGTTCGTCGCCGTGGCCGACGCCGACGCGCTCGCACAGTGCCGCGAAGCCTTCCGGTGTCGACGGATCGTTGCCGTCGCGCCAGATGAAGCGGAACATTTCCAGCACGGTCGCGATGTCGGCGCGCAGCGCGATCGCGAGGCGCAGCAGCTTGTCGGAATCGAACGGGTGCGCGGGCGGCATCTTGAAGCGGATGCCGAGCTGTTCCGCGCGGAACAGCGCGTGACGGTACGTGAACACGCGTTTGGCCGGCACGTCGGCGCTCGGGCGCTGCCCCCAGTGGCGCTGCAGGTCGAGCAGCGAGACGGCGACCGGTTCGAACGGCACGTCCGGCCATTTGCCATGTTGTTCGAGCAGCAGATACGAGAACGGCGACACGAAGTCGAAGAACCAGGCGGGCTGGGCGGTATCGAGGCCGGTTGTCATGTCGTTCTCCAGAGGGTGGGGCGTGCGGCGCCTGGCGGCGGCCTCCATGTTACGCGGCGGCGCGCGCATGCAGCAATGATCGCGGATCGTCCGCTCACGCGGAACCGGGAGTCGCCCGGGGGCCTTCGCCGGCCGGCGGCGGCGCGGTCTCGGCGCGTGCCTGCGGCGGCCCGCTGGCGCCGGGCGGGCCTGCCGGCGCGTCGTGGTCGTGCGCGGTGAGCCGTTCGCGCACGAAGCCGATGTGCTCGCGCAGCACGTAGAACTGCCCGGCGTACGCCAGCGGCATCTTCATCCGGTTCACGGCTTCCTCGATGTCGTCGAGCTCGTCGAGCAGCTGAACGCGCTCCTCGGCCGTGTGCTCGCCGAGCGCGCTGCGCTCGAGCGCGATCAGCGCGCCGTACCAGCGGTAGATGCGCGAGCGCACGCGCCAGCCGTACAGCGACGGCACGAGCCGCAGCCCGGGGATCAGGACGACGACCAGCGGCACGACCACCACCAGCAGCCGGTCGACGAGGCTCGCGACCCAGAACGGCAGCCGCCGGTACAGGAAGGTCTTGCCCGACTTGTAGTAGCGCGCCGCGTCGTCGGACAGCTGGAACCCGCGCGTGACGGGGGACGGGAATTCGCCCGCGTGCTGCAGGATCGTCGCGTGGCCGTGCACCTCGCGCGCGGCCTCGATCAGCAGGTCGGACAGCGCGGGGTGCAGCGAGTCGCGTGCGACGAGTTCGATCGTCGGCGCGACCGTGTGGATGTCGGCGGGCGGCAGGTTGTGGCCGAGATCGTAGACGCCCATCGGCAGCGTGATCGCGGTCAGGTACGGAAAGCGCCGCGCGTAGGCCTCGGCCTGCGTGAACGAATACACGTGCACGCCCGGCGCGCGGAACAGTTTCGCCATCACCGGGATCTGCGTCGAGTCGCCGGACAGGAAGGCCGCGTCGATCTTGCCGTCGAGCAGCGCGGTCGCGGCGTCTTCGCCGGCCGTCGGCAGCAGCTCGGTCGAGCCGCCCGGCACGATGCCGTTCATCTTCAGCAGCGCGAGGCTCAGCTCGCGCGCGCCGCTGCCTTCCACGCCGAGCGCGAGCCGCTTGCCCTTGAAGTCGGACAGGCGCGCGACGACCGGGCCGCGGTACATGATCGCGAGCGGCACGTAGCCGATGCTGCCGAGCGAGACGAGGTGCTCGTCGCGCTCCTTCGGGCCGATGCCGCTCTGCACGAAGCCGACGTCGACCGGCGCGTTCGGGTTCGCCAGCCGCGCGAGGTTCTGCGCGGACCCTTCCGACGACTGGACGTCGAGCGTGACGCCGTTCTTCGCGAGGATCGCCTTGTATTTCTGCGCGGCGTTCCAGTAGGTGCTGCCGGGCGGCCCGGACGAAATCACCAGCGTGGACGGCGGTGCCGGCTGGATCAGCTTGACCGCGAGCCAGACGGCGGCGCCGGCGAGCAGCACGGTCGGGCCGATCGACAGCGCGAGGTCGCGCCACGACACCGCGACGAAGCGGGCGAGGATGCGGCGGGGCGGGCGAGGGCGGGCAGGCTTCATGGGGTCGGCGGATGACGCTGGCGTGACGCATCGATGACGGTCGGGCGGTTGTCACGGGCGATGCGGATTCTCGCGGCGATGGTACCCGGTTTCACCGCACGTGCGCGAGTCGGGCGGCCCGCCGCGGCGCGGCGGCGACAGCGGCGGGCGGCCCCGCGTCAAAAGCTTTGCGCTTCCGCGGGCGCTGGATTACATTGTGCGACGCAGCCGCGCCCGATTCGCGCGCGACCCGGCACGCAATGAGACCGGGCGCGTCCGGCCGGCGGCTGTCCGGCCCGGCCGGCCCGCTTGTCAGCGTGCGCCGACCGCCGGCCCGTGCCGCCTCTCTCGTATCGCCGTGGAAAACACCGGCTGTCCCGCCCGTTCGCGCGCGGGCCGGCTGTTTTTGGGGGTATCCGGCCGTACTGTGCACGGCCGTTCCGGAGTGATAAGGAGATAGCATGAAGTCGATCGTGTTGAGAGCGTTGGGCGTCGCCGCCGTGGCGGCCTGTCTGTCGGGCAGCGTGTATGCGCAGTCGAGCGACGCGGCGGCAACGGAAGCGCCGGCGGCCGCGACGAGCGCGCCGAAGGCTGCCGCGAAAACCGCGAAGAAGGCGAACCGCAAGCTCGGCTACGCGGTGCGCAAGGCGATTTCGAAGGAATCGGGCGTGAATGTGTCGAACCTCGTCGTACGCTCGAAGGGTGGCGCGATCACGCTGGAAGGCACGATGCCGGCCCAGGACCAGATCGACAAGGCCGAAGCTGCGGCCAAGGGCGTGAAGGGCGTGACGTCGGTCACGAACAAGCTGACGGTTCAGCAGCAGTGATGCCGGGCGGCGGCGCGCAAGCGCCGCAGGCGCCCGTTTCCAGGCGGGCCCCGGCATGCCGGGGCCCGTTTGCGCTTCAGAGGCCGACAGCCGCGCGCGACGCGGCGGCGGACCGATAACGATATCGAGAGGGCGGCGATGACGAGGCTCGGGTGGGGCAGGCGGATGGTGTGGGGCGCGGCGCTGGCCGCGGTCGCGATGCTCGGCGCCTGCAACGGCGACGATTCGGCCGAGCGCAACCGGTTGCCCGGCTTCGTGTCCGGCAGCGTGCGCACGACGGCCTACGACGGCGCGAGCGACGACCTGCTGACGGCCGGCCTCGGCAAGACGGGCCTCGGCGCGGCTACCGCGCCCGGCTTCGCGAACGCGTCGCGGCCGACGAGCGCCGAGCTGCGCCGTCTCGCGATCTGGTCGAATTACCGTGCGCTCGTCGACATGAGCGCGAACGGCGGCTACGGCCGTTTCTGGGGGCCGAACGTCGACCTCGACGGCAACACCACCCTCGGCGAAGGCAAGATCCCCGGCACCGAATACCTCGCGTACTCCGACGACGGCAGCGGCAGCAAAAACGTGACGCTGCTCGTGCAGGTGCCCGCCAGCTTCAATCCTGCGCAGCCGTGCATCGTCACCGCGACGTCGTCGGGCTCGCGCGGCGTGTACGGCGCGATTTCCGCGGCCGGCGAGTGGGCGCTCAAGCGCGGCTGCGCGGTGGCCTACAACGACAAGGGCGGCGGCAACGGCGCGCACGAGCTGGGCTCCGACACCGTCACGCTGATCGACGGCACGCTCGCCAACGCGGTGCTGGCCGGCACCGCGAGTCTGTTCACCGCGAACGTGACGAGCGGCGATCTCGCCGCATTCAACAACCGCTTCCCGAACCGCTATGCGTTCAAGCACGCGCATTCGCAGCAGAATCCCGAGCAGGACTGGGGGCGCGTGACGCTGCAGTCGGTCGAGTTCGCGTACTGGGCGCTGAACGAGCAGTTCGGACCGCTGATCGACGGCTCGCATCATGGCGTGCGCTATCGCCCGGGCGACGTCACGACGATCGCCGCATCGGTCAGCAACGGCGGTGGCGCGTCGCTCGCGGCGGCCGAGCAGGACAGTCGCGGCTGGATCACCGCGGTCGTGGTCGGCGAGCCGCAGATCAACGTGCGGATGGCGTCGAATGCGCTCGTGCGCACGGGCGGCCAGCCGGTGCCGTCGTTCGGCCGGCCGCTGGCCGATTACGCGACGCTTGCGAACCTGCTGCAGCCGTGCGCGGCCGCATCGGCGTCGCTCGCTGCCGCGCCGTACCTGAGCGCGCTGCCGGCCGCGACCACCCAGTCGATCCGCACGCAACGCTGTGCGACGCTCGCCGCAGCCGGGCTCGTGTCGGGCGCCGATACGCAGAGCCAGGCCGCGGACGCGCTCGCGCAGCTCCATGCGGCCGGCTATCTGGCCGATTCCGACCTGCTGCAGGCGCCGATGTGGGATTCGCAGGCGATTCCGGCGATCGCGGTCACCTATGCGAACGCGTATACGCGCTCGCGCGTCACCGACAACCTGTGCAACTTCAGCTTCGCGACGACGAACCCGGCGACGGGCGCGGTCGCGGCGCCCGCCGCCTCGCCGATGCCGGCCGTGTTCGGCGTCGGCAACGGCGTGCCGCCGACGGCCGGCATCGACCTCGTGTTCAACAACGGCGCGGGCGTCGACCACCGGCTCGCGACGCCCGATGCGAGCTTCGCGGGCGCGCTGTGCCTGCGCCAGCTGTGGACGAACGGGATGCTCGGGATGCCCGCGAACGTCGACGCGGTGCGCGTGAACGCGAACCTGCAAGGCAAGCCGGCGATCATCGTGCAGGGCCGCAGCGATGCGCTCGTGCCGGTGAACCACGCATCGCGCGCGTATGTCGCGCAGAACGGCATCAGCGAAGGCGGACGCAGCCAGCTCGTGTTCTACGAGGTGACGAACGGCCAGCACTTCGACGCGTTCCTGCCGGTCCCGGGCTTCGACACGCGCTTCGTTCCCGTCCACTACTACAACCTGCAGGCGCTGAACCTGATGTGGCAGCACCTGAAGAACGGCGCGCCGCTGCCGCCGTCGCAGGTGATCCGCACGGTGCCGCGCGGCGGCACGCCGGGCGCCGCCCCTGCACTGACGAGTGCGAACCTCCCGTCGATCTCGGCCGCGCCGGGCGCGAACGCGATCACGACCGGCGCCGGCACGATCGACGTGCCGCTCTGACGGCGCCCGCCGCGCCGCCCCGACCAAGCCGGACCGCCGTCCGGCTTTTTTCCTTTCGTCGTCTGGAATCGGTCCCGCACTGCCTTTTATCGGAATGGCGAGCGCCGTAACAAATTATTACTTTACGGCGGTAAATCCGGAACCTATTATGCGCCGGTATTTTCACTTAATTTAATAAATTCCAGATACGAGAATATTCCTTTCCGTTTAGTTAATCGATCCTTTCGATTTTATTAAATCGGCTCGAGCTGCGATTGATCGGTATTTCGTGATTAATCGGCATCTCGCCGAGGGGGATTGTTCGTCTGTTCGAAGTGAAGGCGCCTTGATGGGCGGGCTTTGCGGGGCATCCTTTGGCCGTCGATTTTGTACAAGTGCGAATGCGCGGAATGAATTCGCATTGCTGCGGATTATTGAATTGTCGTTTGCAATGGAATTGATTCCATTGTGCGGTTGCAAAAAAACATGGGTGGGGTAAATCATGCCGGTCGGTATTTGCCGATTCGGTAAAAAACTCGGAGTGCGTCGCATAACGAATGCATTCCCGGTGCGGAGCGCCGGCGCAAATGATCCTTTGCGACCGGCGGTATTTATCGTTCTGTTCGAGAGGCAATAATGACGACACGGAAGTCCTTGAAAGACGGTTTCGCGCTATTCGGAACGACTTTGAGCATGCCGCTCGCCGCAGCCGCGGCCGCAGCGCTGCTCGTCACGGGGTGCGGCGGCGACGACGGGCCGAGCCCGACCGCGTCGGCCGCCGCCGCGGCCGCGACGTCCAGCGGCAGCACGTCGGCCAACACCAACGCAACGGCCGCCGCTGCAGCCGACCAGCCTTACGTCGACACCGACGTGTACGGCACCGGGCCGAACGACGCGGTCACGGATTCGACCGAAGGCGCGGCGGTCGTGCACCGCCAGGTCACGATCGGCGGCAAGACGATCAAGTACACGGCGACCACGGGCCACCTGACGACGATCGATCCGGTCACGTCGGCGCCGAACGCGAAGATGTTCTACGTCGCGTACACGCAGGACAACCCGGACCCGTCGAAGCCGCGCCCGGTCACGTTCTTCTACAACGGCGGCCCCGGCTCGTCGTCGGTCTACCTGCTGCTCGGCTCGTACGGCCCGAAACGCCTGCAGTCGTCGTTCCCGAACTTCACGCCGCCCGCGCCGTACAAGCTGCTCGACAACCCGGACAGCCTGCTCGACCGCACCGACCTCGTGTTCATCAACCCGGTCGGCACCGGTTACTCGGCGGCGATCGCCCCGGCGAAGAACAAGGACTTCTGGGGCACCGACCAGGACGCGCGCTCGATCGACCGCTTCATCCAGCGCTACCTGACCAAGTACTCGCGCTGGAATTCGCCGAAGTTCCTGTACGGCGAGTCGTACGGCACCGCGCGCAGCGCGGTCGTGTCGTGGGTGCTGCATGAGGACGGTATCGACCTGAACGGGATCACGCTGCAGTCGTCGATCCTCGACTACGCGAACGCGCTGTCCGCGCCGGGCACGTTCCCGACGCTCGCGGCCGATGCGTTCTACTGGAAGAAGACGACGCTCAACCCGACGCCGACCGATCTCGACGCGTACATGGTCCAGGCCCGCAACTATGCGGACAACACGCTCGCGCCGCTTGCGCAGAAGCCGAACCCGCAGGACGGCGGCTTCGTGAACGTGCGGCTGAACCTGAACCTGCAGACCGCGCAGCAGATGGGCTCGTACATCGGCACGGACCCGACGTCGCTGATCCAGACGTTCGGCAACCCGGCCGCGCTCGGCAACGTGCCGTCGTCGAACGACAACCCGCCTTACACGTTCTTCCTGACGCTCGTGCCGGGCACGCAGATCGGCCAGTACGACGGTCGCGCGAACTTCACGGGCAAGGGCATCGCGCCGTACATCCTGCCGAACTCGGGCAGCAACGATCCGTCGATCACGAACGTTGGCGGCGCGTACACGGTGCTGTGGAACAGCTACATCAACACCGACCTCAAGTACACATCGACGTCGTCGTTCGTGGACCTGAACGACCAGGTCTTCAACAACTGGGACTTCAGCCACACGGACCCGACCGGCGCGAACAAGGGCGGCGGCAATACGCTGTACACGGCCGGCGACCTGGCGTCGACGATGAGCGTGAACCCGGATCTGAAGGTGCTGTCGGCGAACGGCTATTTCGACGCCGTCACGCCGTTCCACCAGACGGAGCTGACGCTCGCGCAGATGCCGCTCGATCCGACGCTCAAGGCGCAGAACCTGACGATCAAGAACTACCCGTCGGGCCACATGATCTACCTGAACGACGCGTCGCGGACCGCGCTGAAGGGCGATCTCGCCAGCTTCTACGACGGCATCCTCGCGAACCGTACTGCACTGCAGCGCGTGCTGAAACTGCAGGCGCGCACGCAGCAGCTCAAGCAGCAGAAACTGCAGCAGCAGGGGCAGTAAGCGCCGCGGGCGGCTCGTCGCCCGAAGCGACATGCAGAACACCGCCTCGTCACGCGCCCTGGTTCCTCACGTGGCGTGTGTCGATGGCGGTGCCGTCATTCTCCAGGATGCCCCGTGAGTCACGGACTCTCGGGGCATCGTCGTGTCTGGAGGTAGACGCGTCGATGTGTGATCCTCAAAAGAGGGATGAATAGCCCTCTATTGAGGATTTGATGGAAAATCCTCATAATGAGGACAATTGTCCCTGCATTGAGGATTGATGTGAGTCTCGCCGACTTTCTCTTCACACCGGGCATGCAGCGGGTGCTGGGTGCGACGCTGCTGCAACCTGACCGCAGCTTTACGTTACAGGAACTGCTGCGCCTGGCAGACAGTGGGCGCGGTAGCGCCCAAAAGCAGGTGGATCGGTTGGTCGAGGTCGGCGTATTGATGGAAGACGCCCGACGAGGCAGACAACGGAGCATTCGCGCGAATACGGAATTCATCCTTTATCCGGAACTGGTCAGCATCGCGCGCAAGACGTTTGCCGTCGCGGAGCCGTTGAAGGAGGCCTTGTCGCCGTTTGCCGCGCAGATCACCACGGCGTTCGTGTTCGGCTCGGTGGCCAAGCGTTCCGACAGCGGCCGTAGTGACATCGACCTGATCGTCATCGGGAACGTCCGGCTTCTCGAGCTATCTGAAGCCCTGCACGTGGTCGAGCAAAGCCTGCTGCGCCCCGTCAATTTCTCTTTGTACGAGCCTGAGGAATGGGCTGCGCTGGTCGACGCGGACCCCGTCATGGCACAGATCGCCCAAGGCCCAATGCTGAGGATACTGTGATGCCGCGCCCAGCTGAATACGAAAACTTCATCAGGACGAAAGCCTTCGATCCGGTTGCGCCGACGCCCGGGGCAATCGCGGGCTTCCTGCGCAATGCCGCGGACTACAAGGCCACTGCCGATGAACTGGATCACGCCCGGCATCTGCAGGTGTTGACGTTGGCCTACGAAGGCTATTTTCAGGTGGTACAGGCGATCCTGGAGTTTTATGAGGTGCGAACCAAGGATGCCGGCCGTAACCTAGCCATCCAGCGCGTGTCGACCTCGCTGGGCGTGAGTCCGCAGGAATTTGCGTTCATCACGAAGGCACACGAGCGCCGCAACGGCACGTCGTACGTTTCCCCGTTTCCCCCGGTTTCGAAGGCAGAGGCCGCTACCATGCTGAGCATCCTGGCCAAATACCTGCCCGTTGCACATGCGCTGACAGGTACGCCGTGAGACTCGCCCGGGCGTTCATCAAGACATGAGGTGAAGGCCAGTCGCCAACAGGGACGGTGCTTTTCGTTGGCGAAGGGAGTGTGTCGATGCGCGCGGGTCGTCGTGCCGGGCCGCTTACGCGAGCACGAGCCGCACGCCGACCGCGACGAGCGTCGCGGCGAGCAGGTTGCGCAGCAGCCGCTCGGGCGCGCGCGCCGACAGCAGGCTGCCGAGCACGATGCCGGGCAGCGAGCCGAGCAGCAGCGACAGCAGCATCGACCAGTCGACCGAGCCGAGCAGCCAGTGGCCCATGCCGGCGACCAGCGTGAGCGGCACTGCGTGCGCGATGTCGGAGCCGACGATGCGGGTCGTCGCGAGCGCAGGGTACAGCAGCAGGAGCACCGTCACGCCGATCGCGCCGGCGCCGACCGACGTCATCGACACGAGCACGCCGAGCACGGCACCCGTCAGCACGGTCGACCACAGCGTGCGCGCGGGGCTCGGCGCGAGCGGGTTGCGCGCGGCGAATGCGGTGAGCTGCGGCCGGAAGATCAGCGCGAGCGACGTGAGCAGCAGCGCGACGCCGAGCACGAGCTGGATCATCCGCGCGGTGCCCGGCGTATTCATCCCGTGCGTATGGAGCCACCACAGCGTGACGGCCGCGGCCGGCACGCTGCCCGCCGCGAGCCGGCCCGTGATGCGCCAGTCGATCGAGCCCTTCAGGCCGTGGACGAGCGTGCCGGTGGCCTTGGTCGCGGCCGCGTACAGCAGGTCGGTGCCGACCGCTGTCGCGGGATGCACGCCGAACAGCAGCACGAGGATCGGCGTCATCAACGAACCGCCGCCGACGCCCGTCAGGCCGACGAGAATGCCGACGAACAGGCCGGACAGGGAGTACAGCAGATCGATATGGGGAAGCGACATCGGAAGCAGGCGGTTATGCGGCGTTCGGCGGCGGCGCGCGCGTCAAAGTCCGCCATTGTCGCAAAAGTGGCGCATCAATGTACGACTGCGTTAAAAATCGGCCGCGAAGGCCCGTGCGGCAGGCGGCCGGGCAAACGTGAAACGGGCGTTCGAGCCGGCGGAGGGCCGATGGCGGTCGTCGGCCCGCACAAGTATGACGAATCGGGCGCATGTGTCGCGTCGCGCATCCGGCGCGCGTAAAAAAGGGCGCGACACTGCGCGCCCGGGTTCGATGCCGGTTGCCCGCCCTGGCGAGTCGCCGGTCAGTGCATCGCGGAGCCGGCGCCTTCGACGGCGCGTTGCGGCCGGATGCGCAGCGCGAGGCCGATCAGCGCGGCCACCGCGGCGAACGTCGCCCCGAACGCGAATGCGGCGTGGTAGCCGCCGTTCAGCGCGTCGAGCGGCGTGGCCTGCGCGGCGGCGAGCGCGTCGGTGCGGGCGCCCGCGAGACTCGCGAGGACGGCGAGCCCGAGCGCGCCGCCCATCATGAACGCGGTGTTGACGATCCCCGACGCGAGCCCGGAATCGGCCGGGTCGACGTCGTTCATCGCCGCGAGCAGCATCGGGTTGAACGCGACGCCCGCGCCGATGCCGAGCAGCGTCATGCCGGGCAGCACATGCCACACGAAACCGCCGTCGACCGGCGCGCGCGAGAACAGCGCGAGGCCGCAGGCCGCGATCAGCAGGCCGGCCGCGATCGGGCCGCGGATGCCGAAGCGCATCACGATCCGCGCCGACAGCCCGAGCGAGAACGCGGCCATGATCAGGTTCGCCGGCAGGAACGCGAGGCCGACCTGCAGCGGCCCGTAGCCGAGCACGCGCTGCATGTACAGCGCGGACAGGAAGAACCACGCGAACATCGCGGCCGCCCACAGCACGGCGATCACGTTCGCGAGCGCGACGTTGCGCGCGGCGAACAGCGTCAGCGGCATCAGCGGATGCGCGGCGCGCGATTCGATCGCGATGAACAGCGCGAGCAGCACGACGGCCGCGCCGATCAGCGCGACGGTCTGCGTCGACAGCCAGCCGGCCTCGTTGCCGCCGACGATCCCGTACACGGCCAGCATCAGCGATGCGGTCACGGTGATCGCGCCCGCGACGTCGAGCCGGGCGGTGCCGGCCGGCGCACGCATGCGCGGCAGCAGCGCGGCGCTCATCGCATAGACCGCGACGCCGATCGGCAGGTTGACGAGGAAGATCCAGTGCCACGACAGCGAGCTCGTCAGCAGCCCGCCGAGCAGCACGCCGATGCTGCCGCCGCCCGCGCACACGAAGCCGTAGACGCCCATCGCGCGCGCGCGTTCGCCGGGCTCGGTGAAGAGATTCATGATCAGCGACAGCGAGACGGCCGACACGACCGCGCCGCCGAGCCCCTGCACCGCGCGCGCGGCGATCAGCATCGCCTGCGATTGCGCGAGGCCGCAGGCGAGCGACGCGAGCGTGAACGCGACGAGGCCGGCGAGGAACATGCGCCGCTGGCCGTACAGGTCGCCGAGCCGGCCGCCGAGCAGCAGGCAGCCGCCGAACGTCAGCAGGTACGCGTTGACGACCCACACGAGGGCCGTTTCGGTGAAATGGAGGTCGGTGCTGATCGACGGCAGCGCAACGTTCACGATCGTGCTGTCGAGCACGATCATCAGCACGCCGAGACAGAGGACGATCAGCGCGTACCAGCGCTTCTCGCCGTGGATCCCGTGGGTCATGGGCTTGCAGCCTTCTGATAGTTATTTGAAAGGATGCATTGTAGACGCCATCGGCGCGGGCTTCCTGCCGGTTTGTGGCAGGAGCGTCGCGTAGTCGCGCGCGGGGCCGCGCGCGACTGACAAAGGGAGCAGGGCGTTACGAGCGCGCCGGCAGTTCGCAGCCGTCGGGGCCGCAGGCGGCCGCATCGCTGCCGTCGAGTTCGACGATGCCGTCGCGCCACGCCTGTTCGAGCGCCTGCGCGAACGCGTCGGCCGGCTGCGCGCCCGACACCGCGTAGCGGCCGCCGAGCACGAACAACGGTACGCCGCGCCCGCCGATCTGCGCGGCGCGTGCGATGTCGGCTTCGACTTCGTCGCGGTATGCGTCGCTGCGCAGCACGGCTTCGACGGCCGAGCGTTCGAGCCCGGCTTCGACCGCGAATTCGGTCAACTCGGCATGATCGAACAGCGAGCCGTGCTCGCAGAAATACGCGCGGTACAGGCGCTCGGTCAGCGCGTGCGCGCGGCCGGTCGCTTCCGCGAGCTTCACGAGCCGGTGGCCGTCGAGCGTATCGCCGACCAGCGTGCCGGGCAGGTCGTAGCGCAGCCCGACGCTCGCGGCCGCATCGGTGACCTGGCGCAGCATCTGGTCGACCTGCGCGGGCGACATCCGGTATTTGCCGGCCAGCATCGCCTCGACCGGCTCGACAGGCTGGCCGGGCATCAGCCGGTACGCGCGCAGCGCGACGTCGACCCGATCGGCATGCGCGAACGCGGCGAGCGCCTCGTCGAAACGGCGCTTGCCGATCCAGCACCACGGGCAGATCAGGTCGGACCAGATTTCGACGGTCAGGGTCGGGCGGGCAGTCGGGGCGGGGGCGGTCGTCATGGGCGGTCCAGGGCGGCAAAAAAGTGTAACCGGGACTATATCACTTTATGCTTCGACGCCAGGGCGCGCGCAGACCCGTGCGGAACGGGGCCGTACCCGGCGTATCACGAAGCATAGACAGGGAAATGGCTTCCCGGTAGCGATGACCGATGCGGGCCGTCGTTGCGCCCGCCGCGCAGCGCTTACGCGTCGCCTTGCGTTTCCTTCAGGTGCTTGAGGTGCTTGTAGACCGTTGCGCGCCCCATCCCGAGCACGTTCGCGACGTAGTTCGCCGCGCTCTTGCCGCGGAACGCGCCTTCCGCGTAGAGCGCCTCGACGAGCTCGCGCCGGTGCTCGCGCGTGAGCCCGTTCAGCCCGACCTGCCGCTCGCGCAGCCAGCCGTGCAGGAACGTGTTGATGCGCTCCTGCCAGTCGTCGCGGAACAGCTCGTCGGGCTGGGCGACGACGCCCGCGCCCTTGATGAACAGGTCGAGCGTCGCGCGCACCTCGTCGAACACCGCAATGTTGAAGTTGATGCACATCATCCCGGCCGGGCGGCCGTCGTCGTCGAACAGCACGTTGCTGACGCAGCGCATCCGCCGGCCGTCCCAGTTCAGCTTCTCGTATGGGCCGATCACGCGTTCGCGCGCGGAATGATCGATCTCCTCGAGCGCGGAATCGTCGCCGACCTCGCGCTTCGACAGGTTGTTCGCGAGATACAGCACGGTCTGGTCGTGCAGGTCGTGGATCACGACTTCCGCGTACGGGAAGAACAGCGCGGCGATACCGTCGGCGATCGGCGCATAGCGGGTGAGCAGCAGGTCTTTGACGGGGGATTTCTTCTTGCGCATCGGTGTCGCCATCTCGGGTGGGCGGGAGCCGGGCAGCGCGTCGGGCCGGCGTGCCGGCGCGCCGGTGGCCGGCATGCCCGTGCGCCCGCGCGCGGCCGCCGCGGCGGTTGCGCCATTGTATCGGCCCCGCGTGCGCGTGCCGCTCATGCGCGCGTCAGCTGCGTATACAGTGCGTGCGCGATCGCGATGTCCTCGAGCCCGAGGCCGATCGAGCGGAAGAACGCGTGACGCGTGCGCGACGGCGCTGCGCAGGCGCCGACGACGAGCGCGGGCAGGTCGCCGACGATCCGCCCGGCCTCCCAGCCGTGATCGGCCGCCGCGATCTGCATCTCGCCGGCGCTTGCCGGGGTCGTGTGCCGGTAGTCGCAGTACACGTCCATGTCGGGCAGCCACGCGGGCGGGATTTCGTGCGCGCGCGCGACGTTCGTGCTGATCGACGTGACGAGCGCGGGGCGCGTGAGCATCCCGTCGCCGAGCACGGGCGTGCCCGACGACGTGCACAGCATCACGACGTCCGCGTCGCGCACGCAGGCTTCGACACTCGCAGCCGCACGTGCGCGCGAGTCGAGTTCGGCGAGCGTTGCCTGCTGCGCGGCATCGCCGGCGAGCGCGGGCGAGTACACGCGGATCGTCTCCCAGTCGCGCAGTGCCGCCGTGTGCCGCAGGTGCGCAAGGCCGACCGCGCCTGCGCCGACGATCGCCAGATGGCGTGCGTCGCGCGCCGCGAGGCAGTCGACCGCGAGCGCCGTCGTGCCGGCCGTGCGTTCGACGGTCAGCAGCCCCGCGTCGCACCACATCAGCGGCTGGCCGGTCTGCATCGACATCAGCGCGGTCCACGCGGTGACGATCGGCCTGCCGCCCGTCACCACGTACGGCGACAGCTTCGCGCCGAAGACCTGCGCATCGGCGAGCGCGCCGAGATACGTGATGAAGTCGCCGGCCTGGTCGGGAAACAGCGTGAGCGTCTGCGGCGGCTGCACCGCGCGCGCCGCGGCGAGCGACGCGAACATGCGGCGCAGCGTGCCGAGCACGTCGAGCGATGGCAGCGCCGCACGCACGGCGGCTTCGTCGACGGTCAGCGGCAGGGTCGGGACGGTTTGCGTCATGGGGACATCTCCGGTCGGTGCCGGACAGACCGTCTCGAAAGGCGGTGTCCGGTGGTGTTCGTGATGGACGAAAAGTCTAATATAGACAAACAAATTCTGGAGGATTTTTCTTTTCGAGACGTTGTGTCGTTGCCTGGATGATGAAAAAGACCATGAAATCAAGGATCTTTTGACGAGGTGTCGAAATCCGGGCGGGGTGCGGCAGGACGAGACTCTCGTATCCCCTATAGTCTATAGTAGACTTTGAGTCTATATTTCGCGTGCAGGACAGGATGCGCCGCCACGCGGCGGCCGCCTGCATCGAATGCCGATCCGGCGCCCGGCCGAGGGCGTCGTGCAACCGATCTCCATCGCCTCAATCCAGAACGGAAGGACCGTCATGAACTGGAAGCTTTCCCTTTGCGCCGCTGCGGCGCTCGCGTGCGCGGCCGTCACGGCCCATGCGGAACAGACCACGTTGCGCTTCGGGATCGAAGCGGCCTATCCGCCGTTCGAGAGCAAGACGCCGGCCGGTCAGCTGCAGGGCTTCGACGTCGACATCGGCAATGCGGTGTGCGCGAAGCTGAACATGAAATGCGTGTGGGTCGAGAATGCGTTCGACGGCCTGATCCCGGCGCTGCAGGCGCGCAAGTTCGACGCGATCAATTCGGCGATGAACATCACCGCGAAGCGCAAGCAGAGCATCGACTTCACGCCGGCGATCTACGTGGTGCCGATCGTGATGGTGGCCAGGCGCGGTTCGCCGCTGCGGCCTGACGTCGCGAGCCTGCGCGGCAAGCATGTCGGCGTGCTGCAGGGCTCGTCGCAGGAGGATTTCCTGAAGGCGCACTGGGCCAACGCGGGCGTGGCCGTCGTGTCGTACCAGGATCAGGACCAGATCTACGCCGATCTCGTCGCGGGGCGGCTCGATGCGGCCGTGCAGGAAGCGCAGACCGCGCAGGACGGCTTCCTCGACAAGCCGGCCGGCCGCGATTACCAGATCGTCGGCGACGCGCTGAAGGATCCGGCGACGCTCGGCGAGGGCACGGGCTTCGGGATGCGCAAGAACGACAAGGCGCTGCAGGCGAAGATCGTCGGCGCGCTCGACGCGCTGAAGAAGGACGGCACGCTGAGCGCGATGTCGCAGAAGTACTTCAAGCGCGACATCATCGCGAAGTAAGCATCGCCGCGCGCCGGCCGCGATGCCGGTGCGCCGCCCATCGAATCTCGACACGGTACAGGGAACCATGGATTTCGACGTCATCGTTCTGGGAGCCGGCATCGTCGGCGTGTCGTCGGCGCTGCATCTGCAGGATCGCGGGCTGCGCGTCGCGCTCGTCGACCGGCGCGCGCCCGGCGAGGAAACGAGCCACGGTAATGCCGGGCTGATCGAGCGCTCGTCGGTCGTGCCGTACGCGTTTCCGCGCCGGCTCGGCACGTTGCTGCGCTATGCACGCAACCGCTCGGTCGATCTCTACTGGGACTACCGCGCGCTGCCCGCGTATGCGGGCTGGCTCGCGCGCTTCTGGCGCGAATCGTCGCCGCAACGGCTCGCGGCCGCCGCGCGCGACCTGCTGCCGCTCGTCGCGGCGAGCGTCGTCGAGCACGATGCGCTGCTCGCGCGGACCGATGCGCAGCCGCTCGTACACGACGGCGGGTGGATCGAGGCGTTCCGTTCGCCCGCGTTGTTCGACGCGGAGGCGCGCGCGCAGCAGCGCGTGGCCGACGCGCACGGGTTGCGGATGAGCGTGCTCGATGCGCATGCGCTGCGCGCGCGCGAGCCGGGTATCGGCGACGCATTCTGCGGCGCTTTCCACTGGCAGGACCCGAAGACGGTGTCGAGCCCGGGCGGGCTGACCAAGGCCTACGCGCGGCTGTTCGAGCGCGACGGCGGCACGTTCGTGCTCGGCGATGCGAAGACGCTCGTGCAGGTGGACGGTGGCTGGCAGGTCGGGACCGAACACGGGCCGATTGCCGCGCGCTCGGCCGTGGTCGCGCTCGGGCCGTGGTCCGATCACGTGTTCGCGCCGCTCGGCTACCGGATTCCGCTGCGCGCCAAGCGTGGCTATCACATGCACTACCGGCCGACGCGCACGCCGTTGAACGTGCCCGTGTGCGACACCGAGGAAGGCTTCGTCGTCGCGCCGATGGAGGGCGGCCGCCTGCGGCTCACGACGGGCGTCGAGATCGCGCTGCGCGGTGCGCCGCCGACCGGCGTGCAGCTTGCGCGGGCCGAACCGCTGGCGCGCGACGCGTTCGGCATCGGCGAACGGCTCGATCCGGAACCGTGGCTCGGGATGCGGCCCTGCACGCCGGACATGCGTCCGGTGATCGGGCCCGCGCCGCGCCACCGTCATTTGTGGTTCGCGTTCGGCCATTGCCACCACGGGCTCACGCTCGGCCCCGCGACAGGGCGTCTGCTCGCCGAAATGATGACGGGCGCGCCGACCTATATCGATCCCCATCCGTACCGGCCCGCGCGCTTCGGTTGAACCTGTCGCGCGGCAGGGCGGCTCCGGCCGCCGGCGCGCGCTGCCCCGCTCATGCCGGCGGCCATGCGCGCGTTTCACAGTTTTTCATTCGGCTATCCGAATTATCGAAAGCCACGCAATCGGAAATGATCTGCGTAATCGGCAAGAAAGAAAATCGCGAGATAAATAAAATCAGAAAATTCGCGATTTATCAATGCATTTTCATATTGCTGAAATGCGCAACCGGCGGCGGTCGCTGACGGTATAGGGCGCTATCGCGGCCGGGTGTTCCGGCGTTACGCGGGATGTACCGGAACACGTTACCACGGGGCTCGCAAACGTTACGTTACATCCGCGTCCCGGCAGCGTCTATCGTCAGACGATTTGGGATTGGAAGCCCGTGTATTTCGTCTGAAATCGATTAAAAAAGCGTTATTGACCACTAATGGCCAGACGAATCAATCCGCTTTTTTGAATTGGCACGCTTCGTGCAAGCCGTCCCCATGCTTTATCAACGTGGTGCCAACCGAGATGGGGAAAATAACGATGGGACACAATCTTAAATTGACGGGTGTGGCGCTGTCGGTCGCGACGGTGTTCGGGGTGCTGGCTTCGGGTTCCGCGATGGCGGGGGCCCTCGATTCGCTGCCGATCCCGCAAGTGATCGTCAATCCGCCGACGAACAGCGTGACGGTCGGGCTGGTCGCGACGGGCACGTCGCCGCTGGGCTCGGTTACCGTTGCGGCGGGCGGGTCGGGTGCGATCCAGACGTCGCTCGGCGATCCCGGTCAAGCGCTGTCGGGCGCCGTGGGGGCGGTGACGGGCGCACTCGGTGGCGGTGGCGGTACGGTGCAGCCGCTCGCGCCGGTACAAGGCGTGTTGAACCAGGTGACGGGGGCACTGAATGGCGGCAACCCCGCAGGCGCATTGACGGGTGCGCTGAGCACGGCGACGGGGACGCTGAGCAATGCGGTTGGCACGGTAACGGGTGCACTGGGCAATGTCGGCGGCGGCGCAAACCCGCTGGCGCCGGTGCAGGGTGTGGTGAATCAAGTGACGGGTGCGCTTGGTGGCGGTAATCCGGCTGGTGCACTGACCGGC
Organism: Burkholderia cepacia complex sp. TUM26381; assembly: GCF_057439935.1. Lineage (NCBI taxonomy): Bacteria > Pseudomonadati > Pseudomonadota > Betaproteobacteria > Burkholderiales > Burkholderiaceae > Burkholderia > Burkholderia cepacia complex sp. TUM26381. The sequence continues at coordinate 871,755 of NZ_CM172006.1, forward strand.
GCGCTGGGCCAGGTGACGGGCGCGCTGGGCGGTATCGGCGGCGGCGCGAATCCGCTGGCGCCGGTGCAAGGCGTGGTGAATCAGGTTACGGGTGCGCTCGGTGGCGGCAACCCGGCCGGTGCGCTGACCGGCGCGCTGGGCCAGGTGACGGGAGCGCTGGGCGGTATCGGCGGCGGCGCGAATCCGCTGGCGCCGGTGCAAGGCGTCGTGAATCAAGTCACGGGCGCGCTCGGTGGCGGTAATCCGGCTGGTGCACTAACCGGCGCGCTGGGCCAGGTGACGGGAGCGCTGGGCGGTATCGGCGGCGGCGCGAATCCGCTGGCGCCGGTGCAAGGCGTCGTGAATCAAGTCACGGGCGCGCTCGGTGGCGGTAACCCGGCTGGAGCACTGACCGGCGCGCTGAATACGGCGACTGGCACGCTGAGTAACGCGCTCGGCACGGCGACGGGTGCGCTGGGTGGTATCGGTGGCGGCGCGAATCCGCTGGCGCCGGTGCAAGGCGTGGTGAATCAGGTCACGGGTGCGCTCGGTGGCGGCAACCCGGCCGGTGCGTTGACCGGCGCACTCGGCAGTGTGACGGGCGCACTGGGTGGCATCGGTGGCGGCTCGAACCCGCTCGCGCCGGTCCAGGGCGTCGTGAACGGGCTTATTGGCTCCATCGGCGGCGGCGATCCGGCCGGCGCACTGACCGGTGTCGTCGGCACGGTGACGGGCGCGCTGGGCAACCTCGGCAGCGGCTCGAACCCGCTCGCGCCGGTTCAAGGCGTGGTGAACGGTGTCGCGGGCGCACTTGGCAGCGGCAACCCGGCAGGTGCACTGACGGGGGCTCTCGGCACGGTAACGGGGGCACTGGGTGGTATCGGCGGTGGCGCGAACCCGCTGGCGCCGGTTCAGGGCGTAGTGAATCAGGTGACGGGTGCACTTGGCAGCGGCAACCCGGCAGGCGCACTGACGGGGGCACTCGGCACGGTAACGGGCGCACTGGGTGGCATCGGCGGGGGCTCGAACCCGTTGGCGCCGGTCCAGGGCGTCGTGAACCAGGTCACGGGCGCGCTCGGCGGCGGCAACCCGGCCGGCGCACTGACCGGCGCACTCGGTACGGTGACGGGGGCATTGGGCGGTCTCGGCGGCGGCAACCCGGCCGGCGCATTGACCGGCGCACTCGGTACGGTGACGGGTGCGCTGGGCGGCCTCGGCGGCGGCGCGAACCCGATCACGCCGATCCAGAACGTCGTGAACCAGGTCACGGGCACGCTCGGCAGCGGTAACCCGGCCGGCGCCCTGAGCAACGCGGTCAACACGATCACGGGCGCACTCGGCAACGTCGGCGGTGCAGGGAGCCCGCTCGCACCGGTGCAAGGCGTCGTCACGCAGCTCGCCGGCACGCTCGGCAACGGCGATCCTGCCGGTGCGCTGACGAACGCGCTGAACTCCGTGACGGGCGCGCTCGGCGGGGCGAACCCGCTGGCGCCGGTGCAGGGCGTCGTGAACCAGGTCGTCGGCACGCTGTCGGGTGCAGGCGGCGGCAGCCCGATCACGCCGATCACGAACCTCGTCAACGGTCTGCAGAACGCGCTGCCGGGCGGCAATCCGGCCGGCGCGCTGACCGGCGCACTCGGTTCGGTGACGGGGGCGCTCGGCAACCTCGGCGGCTCGAACCCGCTGGCGCCGGTGCAAGGCGTCGTGAACCAGGTCGTCGGCGCGCTCGGCGGCAGCAACCCGGCCGGCACGCTGAGCAATGCGGTCGGTACGGCCACGGGCGCACTCGGCAACGCGGTCGGCTCGGTTGCAGGCGCGCTCGGCGCACTGGGCGGCACGAGCCCGCTGGCGCCGGTGCAGGGGGTCGTGAACCAGGTCGTCGGTACGCTCGGCAGCGGCAATCCGGCCGGTGCACTGACGGGCGCGCTGAACTCGGTGACGGGCGCCCTCGGCAATCTCGGCGGCTCCAACCCGCTGGCGCCGGTGCAGGGCGTCGTGAACCAGGTGGTCGGCACGTTGTCGGGCGCGGCGGGCAACAGCCCGATCGCACCGATCACGAACCTCGTGAATGGCCTGACGGGCGGCGGCAATCCGGCCGGCGCACTGACCGGCGCACTCGGTTCGGTGACGGGCGCACTCGGGAACGGGCCGGCGGCACTCGGCCAGGCGGCCGGCGCGCTGTCGGGCGCAGCCGGTTCGACGGCAGCGGCAGGCGGCAGCCTGCTCGGCGCGGGCGCGGGCGCGGCCGGCGGCACGGCGGGCGCGGTCGGCTCGCTGCTGACGACGGGCGCCAACTCGACGGCGACGGTCGTCAATGCGGTCGGCACGTCGGTAGGGACGGCGCTCGGTTCCGCGCCGAGCCTGTCGGTGACGCCGCATTCGGGCAACAGCTCGCCGAACAACCCGCTCGCACCGGTGACGACGCTGCTCCAGTCGCTGACGGGCGCACTGCCGAAGTAACCGGCGGGAACGCACGGCGGCGCCGCATCGGCCGCCGTGCGAGAGGGTCGTGCAACACGGGTCGCGCAACGCGGCATGACATCGCTGTCATGCCGCGTTGTCTTTTTCGGGCTTCAGGCTTTCTTTCGTCCCATGAATGACCGCTGCCGATCGCCGCGGCGCAGCATGGAATAACCGGTCCCCGCCGTCCGTTTACATACCGAGTTCCGGCTCGGCCGGCCGGCGGGATAATGACCGCAACGCAGCCGATCGCACCGTCCGGCCCCGCCGTGCCGTAACACCACGCCAAGGAGAACGGGAATGAAACGGATGCTATTCGCCGTCGCACTGACGGCGGCGATCGTGCGGCCGGCGGCCGCGGAACCGCCCCAGGCCGCCGACGGGAAACTGGTCGACGAAGCGCACATGACGCTGTACGTATTCGATCGCGACGCGCCCGGCAAGAGCGCGTGCGACAGCGCGTGCACGGCCAACTGGCCGCCTGCGCTCGCCGATGCATACGACAAGGCGTCGGGCGCGCTGAGCCTCGTCGCGCGCGACGATGGCAAGAAGCAATGGGCGTATCGCGGGCGTCCGCTGTATCGCTGGAAGATGGACCGCAAGGCCGGCGACGCGGGCGGCGACGGGATCGGCGGCATGTGGCACGTCGCGCGTCCGTGATCGCGCGGCGATGCGCGAGGCATCCCGATGAGCTACGAATCGGATCTGCTGGTGTGGCTGCCGCATCTCACGCGCTATGCGCGTGCGCTGACGGGCGAGCGCGCCTGGGCGGACGATCTCGTGCAGGACACGCTCGAGCGTGCGCTGAACCGGCCGCCGCGCGACGCCGGCAACCTGCGTGCCTGGCTGCTGACGCTGCTGCGGCACCGCTTCATCGACCAGTTGCGGGCACGGCACGAGATCGCGGTCGACGATGCGACGGCGCCGTGGCAGACGATGGCCGCGCCGGCCGGCGAGATCGGCGGGCTGGTGCTGCGCGACGTGCAGCGCGCGCTGTACCGGCTGCCGGTCGAACAGCGCGAGGTGCTGTTGCTCGTTGCGCTTGAAGAGTTGAGCTATCGCGATGCCGCGCAGGTGCTCGGCGTGCCGGTGGGCACGGTGATGTCGCGGCTCGCGCGCGCGCGGGCCCAAATGCGCGCACTGCTGTCGGACGAGCCGTCGGCGCACGGCACGGCCGCGTTACGATTGATCGGGAAGCCATGATGGACGATTCGCACCAAGCTTCGAACCCGCGGGACGACGATGCGTCGGCTCAGCTGCTGTCCGCGTTGCTGGACGGCGAGCTGTCCGGGCGCGAGCAGCGCGAGATGCTGGAGCGCCTGCAGTCCGATCCGGAGGAGGCCGAACGATTCGCGCATTACCGCGCGCAGCGCGACGCGCTGCAAGCGCTGTTCCCGCTGCCGGGCGCGGCGCCCGCGTTGTTCGTGCAGCGTCGCGCGCCGCGCTGGCGCGCGTTCGCCTATGCATGCTCGGGGCTGGCGGCCGGGCTGCTGATCGGTGTCGCGCTGCATGCGGGCTGGGAGGCGTTCGGCAGCGCCCCGGCGTTCGCCGCGCGCGCGGATCTCGCGTATGCCGTGTACGCCGCCGATCGCGAGCATCCGGTCGAGGTCGGCGCGGGCGATCCCCGGCGTCTTGCCGCATGGCTGTCGGCGCGCGTGGGGCACCCGGTGCGCGCGCCTTCGCTTGAAGAATACGGTTATGCGCTGCTGGGCGGCCGGTTGCTCCCCGGCGAGCACGGGCCGGCTGCGCAGCTCATGTACCAGCGCGCGGACGGCGAGCGCGTGACGTTGTACGTGACGGCGTACGACGCACGGCATCTCGCGCCGCAGGCAATGTCGGCCGATGGCCGCTACACGTATTTCTGGTCGGATCGCGGAATGGGCTACGCGTTGTCGGGCCGAGGCGATGAGCGGCGCCTGCGCGAGCTCGCGATCGAAGCATGCGGCGCGCTCGGCGGCTCGACCGACGCGTGGAAGGGCTGACGCGCGACGCCGGCAGGGAGCAGGCGATGAAGATGACGAAGGGGCTCGTGCTGGCGGCACTCGCGGCGAGTGCGACCCTCGCGCGGGCGGACGGCGATGCGCCGGTGCGCGTGCCGGTCGGCGCCGACGGCGTGCAGCGGGTGGCGATCGTCGGCGGCAGCTATTTCTTCCGCCCGAACCACGTGATCGTGCGCGCGCACGTGCCGGTCGAGCTGACCGTGTCGTCCGAGCCCGGCGTGGTGCCGCACAGCTTCGAGATCGACGCGCCGCAGGCCGGTATTGCGGTGCACACCGAACTCGGCACGACGCCGAAGACGTTTCGTTTCACGCCGGCGCAGCCGGGCCGGTTCGCCTACTATTGCACGCATCGGCTGCTGTTTTTCAGGAGCCATCGCGAGCGCGGGATGGAAGGCGTGCTCGATGTCGAGGCGGCGCCGTGATCGCCGCGTTGCTGGCCGCGAGCCTGATAGGAGCGAGCATGACAGCCGACCCCGTGACCGTCGCCCAGGCGCATTTCGACCATGTCCACTCGTACCGCGCGACGATCCGCTCGTCGGCGCGCGGCGGCGAGCACACCGAAATCCGCTACGCCTACCTGAAACCGGGCTTCGTCCGGATGGATTTCGTGTCGCCGCATCACGGTGCCGTGCTGGCATACGATCCCGGCGACGGCAGGGTGCGGCTGCGCCCGTTCGGCGTGCACGCGCCGCCCGCGCTGACGCTGTCGCCGTCCAATCCGCTCGTGCGCGACCGCAGCGGCCACCGGGTCGACCGGTCGGACGTCGGCGAACTGCTGCGCAACGTTCATGCGCTGCAGCAGGGCGGCGCGACGGTGATCGAAGGCGAGGAGGCCGTCGGCGGCCGGAATGCGCTGCGCGTATCGGTCACCGGCGCGCCTGCGCACGTGGTCGATGGCGTGCATCGCTACCGGCTGTGGCTGGACGCCGAGGACGGCTTTCCGCTGAAGGTCGTCAGCTTCGCCGACGATGACGACGTACCGCTCGAAACCGTGACGCTCGACGACGTGGAGATCGACGTCGCATTTCCCGAGCGTTTCTTCGCGCCCTGACCGACACGCGGGTCTGTTCTCCTGACGTACTTGCCGGAGGCTGCATGGCGGAATACCGGTTCTCGACGACCTGGCACGTGGACGCCCCGCTCGCGGCGGTCTGGGACGCGATCTACCAGGTCGACCGCTGGCCCGACTGGTGGAAGGGGGCCGTGCGCACCGTCGAGCTCGAGCAGGGCGATGCGCGCGGCGTCGATGCGCTGCACCGGTATACGTGGAAGGGCGCACTGCCGTACCGGCTGACCTTCGACATGCGCGTGCGGCGCGTCGAGCGGCCGCATGCACTCGAAGGCCGCGCGAGCGGTGCGATCGAAGGCGACGGACGCTGGTCGTTCGCTGCCGACGGCCCGCGCACGGTCGTGCGCTACGACTGGCACATCCGCACGCACGTGCGCTGGATGAACTGGCTCGAGCCGCTCGCGCGGCCGCTGTTCCGGTGGAATCACGACGTCGTGATGCGCGAAGGCGCGAAGGGGCTTGCGCGGCGGCTGGGCGCGACCGTCGAGACGGATGGGCGGACCTTCCGGCCGCTGTCGGACGCGGGCTGCGCCGACGCGTGACGACGATGCGCGCCGCTCAGCGCGCGTACGCCATCACCGCACCGTCGACGACGAGCGTGACGCGTTCGCCGACAGCCGGGCACCGGTGTCCCGGCACGCGGATGCGCACGAGCACGTCGCGATCGGCATCGAGGCGCGCGAGCACGTCGGCGTCCTGGCCTGCGAATTGCGCGGCTTCGACGCGCGCTGCATGACCGCGTGCGGCGTCGGCCTGGGTGACCGGCACGAGGCCGATCTGCTCGGGACGCAGCATCGCGTCGGCCGGCCCGTCGGGCAGCGGCGCGACGAGCGGTAACTCGCCGAGCGCACAGGCGATGCGCGCATCGCGCACGCGGCCCGCGAGCAGCACGGCCTGCCCGACGAACGACGCGACGTCGCGCGTGACGGGCTGCCGGTACAGCGTCTGCGGCGCGGTCGTCTGCACGAGCCTGCCTTGCCACATCACCGCCACTTCGTCGCCGAGCGTCATCGCCTCGGGCTGGTCGTGCGTGACGAGCACCGACGTTGCACCGGCTGCGGCGAGCGCGTCCGCCACCGCGCTGCGGGTTTCGTGCCGCAGCGACGTGTCGAGCGCGGAGAACGGCTCGTCGAGGATCACGAGCGACGGCTCGGGCGCCAGCGCCCGCGCGAGGGCGACGCGCTGCTGCTGGCCGCCGGACAGCTGCTGCGGCGCACGGCTCGCGTACGACGCGGGCAATCCGACCATCTCGAGCAGTTCGTCGACGCGGTGATGGCGCCGCCGCGCCGCGCGCGGCAGCCCGAACGCGATGTTGTCGGCCACCGACAGGTGCGGAAACAGCGCGCCTTCCTGCGGCACGTAGCCGATCCGGCGCTGTTCGGGCGGCAGGTGCACGTCGGGCGCGGCGACGCGACGTCCGTCGATCTCGACGGTGCCGCGCTCGGCGCGCTCGAAGCCGCACAGCACGCGCAGCAGCGTCGTCTTGCCGCTGCCGGACGGGCCGAGCAGCGCGAGGCGCGTGCCGCGCCGCACCGTGAGGTCGATGTCGTGCAGGACGGTATGCGATCCGAACGATTTGGACAGGCCGTGGATGCGTAGTTCGCTCATGGGCGGTTCCGGAGAAAAAGAGCGGTGCTCAGTTGCGCACCGACGCGCGGCCGAGCAGCAGGAACAGCAATCCCGACGCGCCGAGCGACAGCGCGACGAGCAGCGCCGCATAAGGCGCCGCGGCCGCGAACGCGAGCGTCGCCGTATCGCTCCACACCTGCGTCGCGAGCGTGCGCGTGCCGATCGGCGAGAGCAGCAGCGTCGCATTGAGTTCCGTGACGACCGAGATGAACACCATCGTCGCGGCCGCGCCGAGACCGGGCGCCGCGAGCGGCAGCACCACGCGCGTGAGCGTCGCGCGCCAGCCAAGGCCGAGCGCGCGCGCGGTTTCCTCGAGCCGGACCTGCACGTGCGACAGCGCCGCCCGCACGCTGACGACCGCGAGCGGCAAGAACAGGATCGCGTATGCGGCGACGAGCGCCGGCGCGCTCTGGTAGAGCGGCTGCAGCAGCCGCACCGTGATCGACACGATCGCAAGCGCGACGACGATGCCGGGCACGCCCTGCACGGTCATCGCGGTGCGTTCGAGGAACGTCGCGACGCGGCCCGGATGACGGACCAGCAGGAACGCGAGCGGCAGCGCGAGCAGCGTCGTGACGGCCGCGGCCGCGAGGCCGTAGCCGGACGAGGCGAGGGTGGCCTGCCACAGCAGCTCGGGCGAGACGTCGGCCGGCGTGACGGCGGCAGCACCTTGTTGCGTGAGCCAGTAGCCGATCATCGCGAGCGGCACGCCGAGCGTCGCGGCCGCGAGCGCAGCGAACGCGCCGGTGACGGGACCGCGCAGCGTGCCGAGCGGATAACGCATCGCGACGCGGCGCGCGGCGCGATGCGTATGGCCGTAGCGCGCATGGCCGCGTGCCCGTGCCTCGATCGCGAGACACAGCAGGCACAGCGCGATCAGCACGCAGCCGAGCAGCGACGCGCCGCCGCCGTCGAACGCGGTGCGGTATTCCGCGTAGATCTCGGTCGTGAACGTGCGAAAGCGCAGCAACTGGAACGCGCCGAATTCGGACAGCACGCCGAGCGCGACGAGCAGCATCCCGCCGCATAGCGCGGGGCGCAATTGCGGCAGCACGACGCGGAAGAACGTCTGCCACGGCGAGCAGCCGAGCGTGCGCGCGCTTTCCTCGAGTGCCGGGTCGAGCTCGCGAAGCGCCGCGGCCACCGGCAAATAGACGAGCGGGAAATACGCGGAAGTCAGCACGACCAGCGCGCCGAGGAAGTCCTGCAGGTCGAGGCTCAGCGACACCCACGCATAGCTCGTGATGAACGGCGGCACCGCGAGCGGGGCGGCGGCGAGCGCGGTCCACAGCGGCCGCGCGGGCAGGTCGGTGCGCTCGATGAACCAGGCGACCGCGGTGCCGAGCAGCGTGCACGCGAGCGTCGCGGCGAGCGTGATCGACAGCGTGTTGACGAGCAGTTCGCCGACGAGCGGGCGCCACAGCAACTCGATCGCGTCGTCGATGCCGAAGGTGGCCGCACGGTACAGCGTGAAGCCGAGCGGCAGCAGGATCGCGAGCGGCCCGCACGCGGCCGCGGCGACGAGCGCGCGCGACGGGCGGCGCCGCGTCGCGGTGCGCTCGCCGTCGCGCGCGGTGCGGGCCGTGCGGGACACGGCGTCGCTCATCGTCAGAGCAGGCCGGCCTGGCGCAGCAGCTTGCCGGCCTGGCTGTCGTCGCCGAGCTGTTCGAACGTCAGCGCCGGCGGGCTCAGTTCGTTGAACGGCTTCAGGATCGGATCGGGGGCGACGCCCGGATGCAGCGGATACTCGAAACTGATGTGGCCGTTCGCCATCAGTTTCTGCGCGCGCTCGCTGACGAGATACGCGACGAACTTCTGCGCTTCGGGCTGGTGCTTCGACGCCTTCAGCACCGCGGCACCCGACACGTTCACGGCGGCCCCGACGTCGTGGTTGCCGAAGTGGTGGATCGCGCTGCGGGTCGACTTGTCGCCGAGTTCGGCGTGCAGGCGGTCCCAGTAGTAGTTGTTGATGATGCCGGTCAGCACGCCGCCGCGGTTGACGGCCGCGGTCACGCCTTCGTCGTCGTCGAACACTTGCGCGTTGGCCTTCAGGCCCTTCAGCCATTGCAGCGTCGCGGCTTCGCCGTGCAGCGCGAGCACCGCGCTCACGAGCGGCAGGAAGTCCGCATCGCTCGGCGCGACGCCGACCTTGCCTTTCCATTCCGGCTTCGCGAGATCGAGCAGCGACGCGGGCAGTTGCTGCGGCTGGAGCTTCGCGGTGTTGTAGACGAGCACGTTCTCGCGCGCGAGCACGCCGACCCAGTTGCCGTCGGCCGGGTTGAAGCGCGCGGGCACCGCCTGCAGCGCGGCGCCGTCGGTCTTCGCGAGCAGGCCCTTGCGGTCGAGCAGCACGAGCTCCGGCGAATTCTCGGTGAAGTACACGTCGGCCGGCGTGCGGTCGCCTTCCGCGACGATCTGCGCGGCGAGCGCGGGGCCTTCGCCCGAGCGCACCTTCACGGTGATGCCGCTTTGCGCTTCGAAGTCCTTGACGAGCTGGTTGACGACCTGCTCGTGTTGCGCGTTGTACAGCGTGAGCGTCGCGGCATGCGCGCGCGTGGCGTGCAGCGCGCCGGTCAGCATCAGCGCGGCGGCAGCCGCGGCGATCAGGTGCCGCAGCGGGCGGCTAACGGGAAAAGTGTTCATGTCGTCGTCGTGAGTTGCATCCGGACGGGCCGGAGAAAAAGGGGCGTGGCGTCGCGACGCCGTTACGCTTCGAACAGCGCGGCGCCGATGTACGAACCGGGTTGCGCGCCCGGCGGACACGCGAAGATCGCGCTGCCGACGTGCGTGGTGAACTGGTTCATGATGTCCAGCTTCGCGAGCTTCTCGTTGATCGGGATGAAGCCGCGGCGCGGGTCGCGCTGGTGCGCGACGAACATCAGCCCCGCGTCGTACTCGGTCTGCTGGCGCCACGGCGGCCAGCGCTCGATGTAGAAGTTCGCGCTGTCGTTGTACGAGTACGCGCGGCGCAGGATCTGCGCGCCGTCGTTCACCTGCGGCGATGCGAGACGCGCGTGCGCGTTGTCGGGGATCACCGAATTGCCGTCCTTGTCGACCGCGTCGAGGTCGAGCGCTTCGAATTCCTGCTTGCCGCCGATCGGCGCGCCGCTGTACTTCTTGCGGCCGAACACCTGCTCCTGGAAACCGAGCTCGGTGTTGTCCCAGTGTTCGAGCGTGATGCGGATGCGGCGCACGACCGTGTAGGTGCCGCCGTTCATCCATGCCGGACCTTCGTTGCCGGCCCACACGAATTCGTTCATCGCGGCCGGATCGTCGCGCGACGGGTTCATCGTGCCGTCCTTGAAGCCCATCAGGTTGCGCGGCGTCTCGCCCGGCTTGCCGGACGTGAAGCCGGCCTGGCCCCAGCGCATCTGCACGGCGTTGCCGCCGAGGCGCACGAGCTGGCGCACCGCGTGGAACGCCACTTGCGCGTCGTTCGCGCACGCCTGGATGAACAGGTCGCCGCCCGTCTTCTCCGGAATCAGCTGGTCGCCGTTGAAGCGCGGCAGGTCGACGAGTGCGGCCGGGCGCTGCTTCGCGAGGCCGTAGCGGTCCTTGCCCGCGACCGCGAACAGGCCGGGCCCGAAGCCGAACGTGATCGTCAGCCGCGACGCGCCGATACCGAGCGCGTCGCCCGAGTCGGCCGGCGCGATGTCGTCGCCGCCGGTCGCCGGCAGCGGCTGCGCGGTGTCGCCGCGCGTGAGGCGTGCGGCGGCGTCGGTCCAGGTCTTCAGCAGCGCGATCACGTCCGCGCGCCGGGTTGTCGCGAGGTCGAGTGCCGCGAAATACGCGTTGCGCTGCTGCGGCGTCGTGATGCCGCCCTGGTGCTTGCCGTAGAACGGTTCGATGTCGTCGTCGTGCGCGTGCGCACCCGGCGCGACGGCGGGCGCCGCATCGGCCGCGCGGGCGGCCGGCATCGTGCCCGCCGCGAGACCTGCGGCGACGGCTGCGCCGCCGGCCTTCAGGAAGCCGCGGCGCGCGGGGCGCGGCGGCGGGTTCAGATCGTCTGCCATGGTCGGTTCCGTTACTTCGCGAGCATCAGCGTGTTGACGTCGTCCTGGACGTAATAGAAGCCGTCGCCGGCCGGCGTCATCGCGATCCCGAACAGGTCGCCGTTACCGGGCGGCGACTGCGCCTTGTCGGTGTCGATCCAGCGCGCATAGAGCTGCTTGCCGGCGACCGGGTCGATCTCGACGACCTGGCCGTTCAGCGCGTTGGTCGCGAGCAGATGGCCGTTCGGCGCGGTCGCGAGCGCGAGCGGGCGGCGCAGGAAGCCGTCGGCGGTGACCTGGCGGCCGACCCCCGCGCTCGTGTCGCGCGTGAGCGGATCGTCGATCTCGACGATCCGGTTGCCGATCGCATCGGATACGTACAGCTTCTTCTGGTCGCCCGACAGCGCGAGGCCGGTCGGGCCGACCAGGAACACGCCCTTGTCGGCCTGCGCGCCGAGACCGCTCGCGACGACCGTTTCCTGCTTGATGACGGGCGGCTTGCCGGCCGGCACGTCGAGGTCGACGCGCAGCACGGTCGCCTGCTTGTAGACGGGCGGGTTGCCGTCCGCGCCGCCGACGCCGAAGCCGGCCATGCTGACGAACAGCGTCGCGCTGTCGCCGCGGTCGACCACGGCCATGTTGCCCCACGGGTCGTTGATGTTCGCGCTCGACCAGGTCGACGCGATCTTGCCTTGCGGATCGAGCACGATCAGGCAGCCGGCGCCTTTCGTCGACGTCGTGCCGTCGTTGCTCGGCGTGCTGCCGACGATCACCCAGCCCGACTTCAGCATCGTCATCGCGGTCGACAGGCCGACGCCGCCCGGGCACGCCTTCAGGTCGCGCGGAATCGTCGCGAACAGGCTCATCTGCTTGGTCGACGGGCGATAGTTGACGATCGTGCTGCCGGTGCCCTGCAGGTTTGCCGCGTTGTTGAAGTTGTCGACGAGCACGTCGCCTGCCTGGATCGTGCCGGCCGATACCGGCGCGACCGCGATCGCGTACGGGTTCTGGTCGCCGTTGTCGGGCACCGTGTTGACGAGCAGCGTGTGACGATGCAGCGTCTCGAGGAAGCCTTGCGGCTCGGCGAACGCGCCGGCGGCGGCCGTCAGCGCGACGGCGGCCAGTGCGCCCGTCGCGAGGCGGCGAAGCGGGGCGGATTGAATCATCTGGATCTCCTGGGGGGCGCGCCGCGCCGGCGGCGCGCGAAAACGGGGGATGTGGGCGGGTGGCGTGCGCGCGGCGCCCAGAACGTGATCGTCGTGCGTGCGCCGAGCACGAACGTGTTGCGCAGCGGCTGCGTCGCGTCGCTCGGGTTCTGGCCCGCGCCGGCGTTGAACGTGTACTGCGCATCGGCCGCGATCACCCACCACGGGTTGACCTGGTACTGGTAGGTCGCCTCGACGGTCGTCTCGCGGGTGCGCACGCCGTACGGGCCGGCGGCAAAGGTCCGTGCGGCCTGGTCGAGGTCGGTCACGTGGCTGCCGACCTGGATGTACGTGACGGCGAGGCCGACGCTGTCGTTGTCGCGGCCGTCGAACGGCGCCTTCAGCACGATGCCCGCGTTGGCCGCGAAGCTCACCAGGTTGCGGTCGCCCGGCGCGCCCATCACGCGCGCGAACACGCCGAGGCTTTTCGCGCCGGTCGGGTCGGGGCGCCAGATCATCTGGTCGGCCACCGCGTAGAAGCTGTAGTCGCCGTGATGCTGTTGCGCGTTGCCGTTCGATGCGGGATCGGCGAGCGACAGCCCGTCGGTGCCGGTGCCCTGGTCCGCGAAGCGGCCGTTGTGATACCAGACGCCGATCTTGTAGGTGCCCGGCAGCCCGTTCGAGTGGCCGGTATCCATTTCGCCGTCGGACGGCTGGTTCAGCGCGTACTGCAGCTCGCCGATGTAGAGCGTGCCGTTGTGCAGGTTGAAGTTCGTGCCGCTCAGGTTGTTCGGGTTGTTGCCGAGCGGATCGCCGTCGAACACGCCCGCGAGCGCGGTGAGCTTCGGCGTGATCTGCGCGCGCACGCGCACGCCGAGGCCCGCGAGCGGATACGCGGGGCCGCCGTTCGGCAGGTCGTACGACGGCAGGGCGGGCCAGCCGAACATCGTGTTGACGAACGTGTTCGCATACGTGCTGACCATGAATTCCTGGTCCAGGCTCTGCTGGCCGATCTTCACGTCGACGCGCTTGTCGAGGAACGACTGCTGGTACCAGAGCTCCCACAGGCGCGTCGTGTCCTGCGCCTCGATGCCGCTTGCGGTGTTGAGCGTGCCGAGATTCCGCGCGCTGAGGTTGCTGCCGTGGATCTGCAGTGCGCTGACGTTGAAGGTGCCGCCGGGCAGGCCGATCGCCTTTTGCGTATCGACCGTCAGCGTCGCCGTCGTCAGCCCGTCGTACGTGCCGCCGCGGTTCAGGCCGCCGCGCAGGTTCGCGAGGTATTCGCTGGTTTCGGTGATCTGCAGCGTCGCGCCGTACTTGCCGAGCCACGGGCGGATGCCGCCCATGTCGCCGAGCAGGCTCTGGCGTGTCCAGATGCCGGTCCACATGTCGGTCGGCTTCGCCTGGATCGCGAGATCGGCCTCGGGCGCTTCGGGTTGCGCGTCGACCGGCGCGGCGGCGAATGCGGCGCTGCTCGTGAACGATGCGCACGCGATCGCGGCCGCACAGGCGGCGGGGCGCATCCGGGCGCGGATGCGGTCTCCATGGAACGATGCAACCTTCATATCAAATCCCGGGTTCTAATTGATTTGGAGTCCTGCTTGTTGGTCGCTGTCCCGACGCTCGGCACCGATCGGCCCGGGCATGAAGAAGAGCGCAACGCGGCGCATCGTAGGAGTGTCAAATGGGAAAGTCAATGTAAACGAGAATGATTCGCATCTAAATTACTGAATGTAATGGGCGGGCTTACGGGTGGGGTCCGACGGGGGTTTTTCAAGAGGAAAAACGTAAATATCGGCGTAATGAAAATGAATGCTTCGGTGCGGAGCGATGGAACGCCGGGCAAGGGGGCGCGACGGTCGCCGGGCGGGGGAGCGGACGCGTTGCGGCGGACGGAATCGGCGCCTGCGCAGGTTTTTTGACGTGATGCCGGCGGGGGCAGGAACTCCGTGCTTACCCGGTGTCCAAACGGGGCTGGATGAGATTCGCGGGCTGCGCGGGCCCGTCTTCCGGGCCGGGTAGCGTAGGTAAGGGTTTTGTTGTGAAAGGGTTTTTTGTAATTTTCGCGTGTTTTCCCCGCTGCCGCGCCGCGTTGAAAATTCGTCCGGCTCCCCTTCTTGAATTTGTCAAAACCCGTCCATATAATTAGCACTCGCTGCACGAGAGTGCTAACAATTCTCTGCCGGGCGATTTGCCGGGCAGATTCCCTAAGCGTTCTTCAATCTCAGTCAAGAGAGGAGTGAATATGAACCTTCGTCCTTTGCACGATCGCGTGATCGTCAAGCGCCTGGATCAGGAAACCAAGACCGCCTCGGGCATCGTCATCCCCGACGCCGCTGCTGAAAAGCCGGACCAGGGCGAAGTCCTGGCCATCGGCCCGGGCAAGCGTGACGACAAGGGCGCCCCGATCGCACTCGACGTGAAGGTCGGCGATCGCGTCCTGTTCGGCAAGTACGCAGGCCAGACCGTCAAGGTCGACGGCAACGAACTGCTGGTCATGCGCGAAGAAGACATCATGGCCGTGGTCAACGCCAAGTAAGCGTCCTCCGACGGTACATATTCCCAAGAATTCAAGGAGTTAGAAGATGGCAGCTAAAGACGTCGTATTCGGCGATTCCGCCCGTTCGAAGATGGTCGAAGGCGTGAACATTCTCGCCAACGCAGTCAAGGTCACGCTGGGTCCGAAGGGCCGCAACGTGGTGCTCGAGCGCAGCTTCGGCGGCCCGACGGTCACCAAGGACGGTGTGTCGGTCGCGAAGGAAATCGAGCTGAAGGACAAGCTCCAGAACATGGGCGCGCAAATGGTCAAGGAAGTGGCTTCCAAGACCAGCGACAACGCAGGCGACGGCACGACGACGGCAACCGTCCTCGCGCAATCGATCGTTCGCGAAGGCATGAAGTACGTCGCATCGGGCATGAACCCGATGGACCTGAAGCGCGGCATCGACAAGGCAGTCGCAGCGGCTGTCGAAGAGCTGAAGAAGATCAGCAAGCCGTGCACGACGAACAAGGAAATCGCACAGGTCGGCTCGATCTCGGCGAACAGCGACACGTCGATCGGCGATCGCATCGCTGAAGCGATGGACAAGGTCGGCAAGGAAGGCGTCATCACCGTCGAAGACGGCAAGTCGCTGGCCGACGAACTCGACGTCGTCGAAGGCATGCAATTCGACCGCGGCTACCTGTCGCCGTACTTCATCAACAACCCGGAAAAGCAAGTCGCCGTTCTCGACAACCCGTTCGTGCTGCTGCACGACAAGAAGGTGTCGAACATCCGCGATCTGCTGCCGGTGCTCGAGCAAGTCGCGAAGGCTGGCCGTCCGCTGCTGATCATCGCTGAAGACATCGAAGGCGAAGCGCTCGCGACGCTGGTCGTGAACAACATCCGCGGCATCCTGAAGACCGTTGCGGTCAAGGCGCCTGGCTTCGGGGATCGTCGCAAGGCGATGCTGGAAGACATCGCGATCCTGACGGGCGGCCAAGTGATCGCCGAAGAAACCGGCCTGACGCTCGAGAAGGCAACGCTGGCAGAACTGGGCCAGGCGAAGCGCATCGAAGTGGGCAAGGAAAACACGACGATCATCGACGGCGCAGGCGAAGCCGTGAACATCGAAGCACGTGTGAAGCAAGTGCGCGCGCAAATCGAAGAAGCGACGTCGGACTACGACCGTGAAAAGCTGCAAGAGCGCGTGGCCAAGCTGGCCGGCGGCGTTGCAGTGATCAAGGTCGGTGCTGCGACCGAAGTCGAAATGAAGGAAAAGAAGGCACGTGTCGAAGACGCACTGCACGCAACGCGCGCAGCTGTGGAAGAAGGCATCGTGGCAGGTGGCGGCGTTGCGCTGATCCGCGCTCGCACCGCGATCGCGGCCCTGACCGGCGCGAACGCCGACCAGAATGCCGGCATCAAGATCGTGCTGCGTGCAATGGAAGAGCCGCTGCGCCAGATCGTCACGAACGGCGGCGAAGAAGCCAGCGTCGTGGTGGCGGCAGTTGCTGCAGGTACGGGCAACTACGGCTACAACGCGGCAACGGGCGAGTACGTCGACATGGTTGAAGCCGGCGTCGTCGACCCGACCAAGGTCACGCGCACCGCACTGCAGAACGCAGCGTCGGTTGCAGGCCTGCTGCTGACGACGGACGCAGCTGTCGCAGAACTGCCGAAGGAAGACGCACCGATGCCGGGCGGCATGCCGGGCGGCATGGGCGGCATGGGCATGGACATGTAATCGACTTCGGTCGAGGTGTCCGGAGCGCGCAGCGATGCGCGTTCCAGCCAAAAGAAAAGACCCGCAGCGATGCGGGTCTTTTTTATTTGGCGCGAGGAGTTTGATGCGCGCGGGGCGGCCGGAACGTTGCGCCCGAAGCGGCGCGGCGTGTGCGGCGGCGGGACCGGTCCGCCGCATCGCGCGTCAATGCCGGTGCGACGTCCTCAGTACCGGGTCGGCCTTCACGGCCGGCGGCGTGTCCGAATCGTCGTTGCTGCGCGCCCAGAAGAACCGGTCGGGCAGGTAGGCGCCCATGCCGGGCCGGAACGCGTCGCGCACCGCCTGGTACAGGTATTCCTGCGCCTCGCGGACAGCTTCGGGCGGCTCCTGGCCGTTCGCGAGCAGTGCCGCGATGGCCGCGCCGAGCGTGTCGGTGATGCCCATCAACCGGTGCGGCGAGCGATCCCACATGTCTTCGCGAAGCTGGCCTTCCTCGCCGTACAGCGTGTTGACGAGCCGGTGCGAGCCCGTTTCCGACGACAGGATGTATTCGCAGCCCTGCGACAGCAGGTGCGACACGGCCGCGTCGAGATTCGGCGCCTCGGCATCGCCGTCCGGTTGCGCGAGCGCGATCAGCGTCGCGTGGTCGGCGACCAGCAGCGTGGTTTGCGGCGCCAGCAGGTCGGCGATCGATTCGCGCAGGTCGTCGGCCGCGAGCACGTGCTCGTCGTCGAGCGTGAAATCCGGCGCGAGCACGAGCGGCACGCCGTCGTAGTCGGCGACGACTTCGGCGATCGCGCTCACGACTTCCGCGCGCGTGGCCGCACCGATCTTGAACGCGGCAACCGGCATGTCTTCGAGCAGCATGCGCGCCTGCGCGGCGACGACGTCGGGGTCGAGGCCGGTCACTTCTTCGCAGGCGGCCGAGTCGCGCACGGTATAGCCCGTCAGGACGGACACGCCGTGACAGCCCATGCTCGCCAGGGTCATCAGATCGGCTTGGAGGCCGGAGCCGCCGGTGGGATCGGACAGGCCGAAGGTGAGGACGATCGGAGGGGCGTTGCTGGACATGTAAAAATGGGGCAAGAGAAAAACGGGAAAGCGACGGAGATGCGGACGGCGAGGCGCGTGGCCGTTTTCGGCCCTGTGTTGCCCGGCAGGCCGCACTTTTCAACCATTATGCGGTGGAATCCGGCCTGCACGATGGATTTTTTAGCGCAGCGCAACGTAGTCGCTGTCCTCCAGCGCGATTGCTAGGCAGTCCGGCCCCGACACGGTACCATCATGGCTCCCGAATTTACCGACTTTTCCCGACGCGGCTAAGATGGAATACAAGAGCTGGATGTGCCTGATTTGTGGCTGGATTTACGACGAAGAAGCCGGGCTGCCGGAAGAGGGCATTGCCCCGGGCACGCGCTGGGAAGACGTCCCGATCAACTGGACGTGCCCTGAATGCGGCGCCCGCAAGGAAGACTTCGAGATGGTCCAGATCTGACCGGACCCCTGGCCCACGGACACCCCGCTCAGGCCTCGCACCGGCCCGGCGCTCGCGCGCCGCGGTTCGCGCGAGCGACTTGACGATGACAGGCGCGCGTGTCCATGACGTCCGATCCGGCGAACGTTCCCCACCCTGACGCTCTGCCCAACCCGCGTGGCGGGGCCGTGCGTGCGGCCGACGCATGGCTTGCGGCGGCCGCCGACGCATTCGAGCGGCACGACGATGCGGCTGCGCCGCTTTCCGCGGCCGCGGCCGTGCTGGCGGAGGCCGGCTGGCTGCCGGCCGCGCGTTTCGCCGGGCAACTGGCGGCCGCCGTGCCGCTCGTCGCCGCCGAGCCGACGCCGGCCGGCTGGCGTGCCGCGCTGCGCGATTTCCGCGCGGCCCTCGGGCGCCACAACCTGCGCGAGCTCGCGTGCTCGCCCGTTCTCTTCGAGCATTTCCGTGCATTGCGCGCGCAAAGCGCCGCCGACCTGCGTGCGAGCGCGCCGCTCGATGCGCTCGCGCTCGTCGGCCGCGCGGTGCCGCCGGCCACGCTGCGCGCGTTGCCCGACGCGATGGCGGCCCGGATCCGCGCCCGCTACGAGCAGGCGCTGCTCGGCGTGCTGCGCGCGGAGCACGGTGCGCCCGACGCTGCGCTGGACGAGCTCGACGCGATGCAGGTCGCGCTCACCGACGACGGCCCCTACGATTTCTGGCGGCTCGCGGTCGCCTGCCTGCGCGCGCTGCGCGCAAGCGGCGCGCCCGAGCTGAAGCGCTTTCTCGCGCGGACCAATCTGCTGCTCGGCGAGCACGCGCAGGGCCGGCGCAGCGCGCCGCCCGCGCTCGTGCGCGAGACGGTGGCGCTGCTGTGGCGCGATTTCGCGCTGTTCGGCGCTGCGGCAGAGGACGTCGCGCTCGTCGACGTGCTGCACGACTACGGGCTGACGGTCGACTGGCACGTGGCCGGCACGCCCGCGTCCGAAGCGTTGTGGGAGGCCGATGCGGCGCGGGCCGAGCACGATGCGCTCGCCGTCGCGCCGACCCGCGCGCTCGGCGTCGTGACCGTCAACGCGCATGCCTATGAGGATTTCCTGCAGACGGCCGATGCGTCGATGGCCGATCTCGCGGCCGATCCGGCCCGGGCCGATGCAGGCGCGGCCTGGCACGCGTCCGGCGCCGCCTACCGGGTCGGCACGGCCGCGTGCGCGCTCGGGCTCGGCCATGCGGCACTGCTGGCCGACACGCTCGGCCTTGCGTGGCGCCGTGCCGCCCACGGCGTGCCGCTCGCCGACGGCGGCGTCGACGCGCACGGCCACGCGTCCGACATGCTGCGCGCGGCGCTGCTGAAGATCGCGGCCGGCGTCGCGCCGCCGGACCTTACCGCGGCGTCCGAAGCGCTCGGCACGGCGCTCGGCCGGACCTGACGAACAAGGGGACGGGCACATGGCGGCGCCCCTTGTCGCGCGGGCCTGCAACACGCTGCCGACAGCGCCCGCGCGCGTGTTAGAGTGCCGTGTGATCCGCGCGCGCCGTTGCCAGCGTGGCGCGGCGTTGCTTGTTGATCGCGGCCCGGTCAGGTCGCGGCGTCTTTGCTAAAATTCAAACCATGTCAAAGCCTTCCGATCGCATCAATCTCACCAACCAGTTCCTGATCGCCATGCCCAACATGGCCGATCCGACGTTCTCGGGAACGGTGGTCTATCTTTGCGATCACAGCGAGCGCGGTGCGCTCGGCCTCGTCATCAATCGTCCTACCGATATCGATCTCGAATCGCTGTTCAACCGCATCGACCTGAAGCTCGACATCGAGCCGCTGCTGCACATTCCCGTGTACTTCGGCGGCCCGGTCCAGACCGAGCGCGGCTTCGTGCTGCACGAGCCAGTGGAAGGCGCGAGCTACAACTCGTCGATGTCCGTCGACGGCGGGCTGGAGATGACGACGTCGAAGGACGTGCTCGAGGCGGTCGCGACGGGCACCGGCCCGAAGCGCTTCCTGCTGACGCTCGGCCATGCCGGGTGGGGCGCAGGGCAGCTCGAGGAAGAAATTTCCCGCAACGGCTGGCTCACCGTGGCCGCCGATCCGCGCATCGTGTTCGACACGCCGGCCGAAGAGCGTTTCGAAGCCGCACTCGGCCTGCTCGGCGTCAGCTCGTCGATGCTGTCCGGCGAAGCAGGGCACGCATGAGTGGCGCGAGCGCGCGCGATGCGACGCTCCTGGCGTTCGACTACGGCGAAAAACGGATCGGCGTCGCGGTCGGCAACGCGTTGACGCGCTCGGCCCGTGCGCTCGTCGTGATCCAGAACCTCAACCGCGAACACCGCTTCAAGGCGGTCGGCGACCTGCTGGCCGAATGGCGGCCGGACGCGCTCGTCGTCGGCCTGCCGATGCATCCTGATGGCACGCCGCACGACATGACGCAGCAGGCGAAGCGCTTCGGCAACCAGCTGAACGGCCGCTTCGGGCTGCCCGTCACGTGGGTCGACGAGCGCTATTCGTCGGTCGAGGCCGAGGCCGGGCTGCGCGAGCGCAACGTGCGCGGCCGTGCCCGCGCGGAGATGCTCGATGCCGAGGCCGCACGCGTCATCCTTCAACAGTATCTCGATCAATTGTCCGACCATGAGCACCATTGATGCCGAGGCGCTTTACCGCGTCCTGCTCGACCAGATTCGCGCCGCGTACGGCACGGCGTTCGCCGAACCGGGCGGCCCGCGCCTCGCCGGCATTCACAGCGGCGGCGCATGGCTGGCCGAGCGTCTCGCGCGCGATCTTGGCGCACCGGCGTTCGGCGTCGTGAACGTCGCGCTGCACCGCGACGACTACGCGAAGAAGGGGTTGCACAGCCAGGCCAGCCCGACGTCGCTGTCGTTCGACGTCGACGGCGCGCGCATCGTGCTCGTCGACGACGTGCTGTACACCGGGCGCACCGTGCGCGCGGCGCTCAACGAACTGTTCGACTACGGCCGTCCGGCCGCGGTCGAACTCGCGGTGCTCGCCGATCGCGGCGGCCGCGAACTGCCGGTCGCCGCCCGCTTCGCGGGCGGTACGCTCGACGTGCCGGCCGGCACGACGCTCGTGCTCGCGCGCGACGACGCGCAGTTCACGCTGAGCGTCGATCCGCACGGCGCCTGAACGACACGCGAACCGTATCCCGGGCCGCTGGTTTGCACCGCGGCCCGTTTGCATAGTTGGAATCACGCATACCATGACCACCGACACCACTGGCCGCACCGGCAATCCCGCTGCGGCCGCGAGCCCCGACCGGTTCCGCTACGGTTTCCTGAAGGGCAACCCGCAGCTCACGAAAAACGGCGAGCTGAAGCACCTGCTGTCGATCGAGGGCCTGCCGCGCTCGATCGTCAATCACATCCTCGATACGGCCGAGCAGTTCGTCAGCGTGACGGACCGTGAAGTGAAGAAAGTGCCGCTGCTGCGCGGCAAGTCCGTGTTCAACCTGTTCTTCGAGAACTCGACGCGCACGCGCACGACCTTCGAGATCGCCGCGACGCGCCTGTCGGCCGACGTGCTGAACCTGAACATCAACGCGTCGTCGACGAGCAAGGGCGAATCGCTGCTCGACACGATCAACAACCTGTCGGCGATGCATGCCGACCTGTTCGTCGTGCGCCACGCATCGAGCGGCGCGCCGTACCTGATCGCCGAGCACTGCGCGCCGCACGTGCACGTGATCAACGCCGGCGACGGCCGCCATGCGCACCCGACGCAGGGCCTGCTCGACATGTACACGATCCGTCACTACAAGCGCGACTTCACGAAGCTGCGCGTGGCGATCGTCGGCGACATCCTGCATTCGCGCGTCGCGCGTTCCGACATCCACGCGCTCACCACGCTCGGCGTGCCGGAAGTGCGCGCGATCGGCCCGCGCACGCTGCTGCCGGGCGGGCTCGAGCAGATGGGCGTGAAGGTGTTCCACAACCTCGACGAAGGGCTGAAGGGCGTCGACGTGATCATCATGCTGCGCCTGCAGAACGAGCGGATGAGCGGCGCGCTGCTGCCGTCCGCGCAGGAATACTTCAAGACGTGGGGCCTGACGCCCGAGCGCCTCGCGCTCGCCGCGCCCGACGCGATCGTGATGCACCCGGGCCCGATGAACCGCGGCGTCGAGATCGATTCGCAGGTCGCCGACGGCCCGCAGTCGGTGATCCTCAACCAGGTCACGTTCGGCATCGCCGTGCGGATGGCGGTGATGGGCATCGTCGCCGGCAACAGCGACTGAGCCCGCTTTCGCGCATCCTTATTCACGCAAACAACGCATTCACTGACAGCGCATGAAGATTCATATCAAAGGCGGCACGCTGATCGATCCGGTCGCCGGCACCGAGCGGCAGGCCGACGTATTCGTCGCGGCCGGCAAGATCGTCTCGATCGCCGAGGACCGCAAGGCGCCGGCCGATTTCAACGCCGCGAAGACCATCGACGCAACGGGCCTGATCGTCGCGCCCGGCCTCGTCGACCTGTGCGCGCGGCTGCGCGAGCCCGGCTACGAACACAAGGCGACGCTCGCGTCCGAGATGGCCGCGGCCGTCGCGGGCGGCGTCACGACGCTCGTGTGTCCGCCGGATACCGACCCCGTGCTCGACGAGCCGGGCCTCGTCGAGATGCTCAAGTTCCGTGCGCGCAACCTGCACCAGGCGAACGTGCACCCGCTGGGCGCACTGACGGTCGGCCTCAAGGGTGAAGTGATCACCGAGATGGTCGCGCTGACCGAGTCCGGCTGCGTCGGCTTCACGCATGCGAACGTGCCGGTGCGCGACACGCAGGTGCTGCTGCGCGCGCTGCAGTACGCGAGTACCTACGGCTACACGACGTGGCTGCGTCCGCTCGACGCGTTCATCGGCCGCGGCGGTGTCGCCGCGAGCGGGGCGCTCGCGTCGCGGCTCGGTCTGTCCGGCGTGCCGGTCGCGGCCGAGACGATCGCGCTGCACACGATCTTCGAACTGATGCGCGTGACCGGCGCGCGGGTGCACCTCGCGCGTCTGTCGTCCGCGGCCGGCCTCGCGCTTGTGCGCGAGGCGAAGGCCGAAGGGCTGCCGGTGACCTGCGACGTCGGCGTGAACCATCTGCATCTGATCGACGTCGACATCGGCTACTTCGATTCGCAGTTCCGGCTCGATCCGCCGCTGCGCAGCGAGCGCGATCGCGAAGCGATCCGCGTGGCGCTCGCCGACGGCACGATCGATGCGATCTGCTCCGATCACACGCCGGTCGACGACGACGAGAAACTGCTGCCGTTCGGCGAAGCGACGCCCGGCGCGACGGGGCTCGAGCTGCTGCTGTCGCTGACGCTGAAGTGGGCGGACGAGACGCGTACGCCGCTCGCGCAGGCGCTGCGCCGCATCACGTCCGCGCCGGCCGATGTGCTGCAGTTGCCGGCAGGCCGCCTCGCCGAGGGCGGCGCGGCCGATCTGTGCGTGTTCGACCCGCGCGCACACTGGCGCGTCGAGCCGCGTGCGCTGAAGAGCCAGGGCCACAACTCGCCGTTCCTCGGTTACGAACTGCCGGCTACCGTGCGCGCGACGCTCGTGGCCGGGCAGGTCGCGTTCGAGCGCCACTGAACCACGCCGGACCTTCGCCATGACCGCCATTCGCAAGCTGCGTCTCGTCATTCACCTGTTGCGCGGCATGGCGACCGTCGCGCTGCGTTTTTCGCACGTCACGCCCGCGCGCCGCGCCGAGATGACGCGCCGCTGGTCGCTCAAGATGCTGCGGATCTGCGGGATGCGCCTCGTCGTCCACAACGACGGCGCGCGGCTCGACGCGAGCGCGCTCGTGGTCGGCAATCACGTGTCGTGGCTCGACATCTATGCGGTCAACGCGTGGCGGCCGACGCCGTTCGTGTCGAAGGCCGAGGTGCGGCAGTGGCCGGTGGTCGGCTGGCTCGCCGAGAAGCTCGACACCGTGTTCCTGCAGCGCGAGAAGCGCACCGAGGCGATGCGGATCATGCACGAGATGGCCGAGCGCCTGCGCAACGGCGGGCTGATGTGCGTGTTTCCGGAAGGGACGACGTCCGACGGCCAGGCGCTGCTGCCGTTCCACGCGAACCTGTTCCAGGCCGCGGTATCGGCCGGCTGCGCGGTGCAGCCGATCTGCCTGATGTACGAGGACGCGCAGCGGCGGCAGTCGGTCGCGCCGGCCTACACGGGCGAGCTGTCGCTCGGCAAGTCGCTCGACATGGTGCTGCGCGGCGGCCCGCTCGTCGCGCACCTGTACGTGTGCGAGCCGATCGCGCCGGGCGGCGACCGGCGGACCACGTCCGCGGCGGCGCGCGACGCGATCGCGGCGGCGCTCGCGACGCTGCAGGAGAGGGTCGGCAAGCCGTCGGCCGAGTCGCTCGCGGAGCTGCAGAAGCATGCGTATCCGGCAACCGAGCTTGGTGCCGGCGGGGCAGGCGAGGCGGCAGCCGACGAGCCCGTGCCGGGGCGCGAGGGCTGACGCGCCGCCGGTTCACGCGAACCGGCGTGCCGTCACTCGCCGCCCGGCGAGCGGCATGCTTCGCATTGCACCTGCGTGACCGTGCGCTGCGCCGGATCGGCCGTTAGCCGTACGGCCGACAACTGGTTTCCCCATACGCATCCCGAATCGAGCGCGACCAGGTTCTCGCGCAGCATCAGGCCGAGTGCGGCCCAGTGTCCGAACACGACCGTCACGTCCTCCGTGCGGCGCCCCGGCACGTCGAACCACGGCAGGTAGCCGGGCGGCGCGCTGTCGGGGCCGCCGTTCGCCTTGAATTCCATTGCGCCGTCGGGCGTGCAGAAGCGCACGCGTGTGAACGCGTTGAATGCGACGCGCATCCGGTCGCGCTTCTTGAGATCGGGGCTCCATTGATTGGGCTCGTTGCCGTACAGCTTCTGCAGCGTGTCGCGCCAGTCGGGCGCGCGCAGCGCGCGCTGCAGCTCGTCCGCGAGTTCGAGCGCGAGCGTGGTATCCCATTGCGGCAACACGCCCGCGTGCACGAGCAGCATCCCGTGCTCCGCATGCACGAACGGGCGGTGGCGGACCCAGTCGAGCAGCGCGTCGGCGTCCGGCGCGTCGAGGATTTCGCCGATGGTGTCGCCCGGGCGCTCGGTGCGCAGGCCGGCCGAAACCGCGAGCAGGTGGAGGTCGTGATTGCCGAGCACGACGGTTGCACGCGGGCCGAGGTCGACGAGCGCGCGCAGCGCGGCGAGCGAGCCCGGCCCGCGGTTGACGACGTCGCCGGCGAACCACAGGGGCGTACCGGCGGGCGCCGAAAGCTTTTCGTACAGCGCCTGGAAAGCGGAATGACAGCCCTGGAGGTCGCCGATGGCGATGGGGGTCGGAAGCATGAGGGTCGGATCGTGACGAATCGGGATGAACTGAGAAAAAAATCGCATAAACACACGCGCGACGCAACAGTCGTTCCCCGTCGGAGCACGTGCGGGGCATGCGATTTTTCGTGACGCAAAGGGCCGGGGCGCTGTATCAAGTTGTTAGCAGCATGGAGTTGGCGCCGACTGGATTCCTATAATTGTCATTTTCGCTCCGAAATTAACATCTCGTGGCTTTGCCGGTCATGGCGACCGGTTAAAATGCCGGGCCTGATCGGCCGAGACTTGGCCACTGTGACATGACAGGGAGTGCGATGCGCGTCTGCCAGGCGCGCCGCACATTATTACTAGAGGAAGTTTCATGATCCTGGTTACCGGCGGCGCGGGTTTTATCGGTGCCAATTTCGTACTCGACTGGGTGGCGGCTTCCGGTGAGGCCGTGCTCAATGTCGACAAGCTGACCTATGCGGGCAACCTGCGTACGCTGGCGCCGCTGGACGGGAATCCGGATCATGTGTTCGCCCGGGTCGACATCTGCGATCGCGCGGCACTCGATGCGCTGTTCGCCGCGCACAAGCCGCGCGCCGTGATCCACTTCGCCGCCGAAAGCCACGTCGACCGCTCGATCCACGGGCCGGCCGATTTCGTGCAGACCAACGTCGTCGGAACGTTCACGCTGCTCGAGGCGGCACGCATGCACTGGAACGGCCTGAACGAGACGGACAAGGCGGCCTTCCGCTTCCTGCACGTGTCGACCGACGAGGTGTTCGGGTCGCTGTCCGCGACCGATCCGCAATTCTCGGAGACGACCGCGTACGCGCCGAACAGCCCCTATTCGGCGACGAAGGCCGGCTCCGATCACCTGGTGCGTGCGTATCACCATACGTACGGCCTGCCGACGCTCACGACGAACTGCTCGAACAATTACGGCCCGTACCAGTTCCCGGAGAAGCTGATTCCGCTGATGATCGCGAATGCGCTCGCAGGCAAGCCGCTGCCGGTCTACGGCGATGGCCAGAACGTGCGCGACTGGCTGTACGTCGGCGACCACTGCAGTGCGATCCGCGAAGTGCTCGCGCGCGGCGTGCCGGGCGAGACGTACAACATCGGCGGCTGGAACGAGAAGAAGAACCTCGACGTCGTGCATACGCTGTGCGATCTGCTCGACGCGGCGCGGCCGAAGGCGGCGGGTTCGTATCGCGAGCAGATCACCTACGTGACGGACCGTCCGGGCCACGACCGCCGTTACGCGATCGATGCGCGCAAGCTCGAGCGCGAGCTCGGCTGGAAGCCTGCAGAGACGTTCGAGACGGGGCTCGCGAAGACCGTGCGCTGGTACCTCGACAACCAGGCATGGGTGGACGACGTCGCATCGGGCGATTACCGCAAGTGGGTCGAAACCAACTACGCGCAACGCACGTGAGGGTCTGATCGATGGCACGTAAAGGCATTATCCTCGCCGGCGGCTCGGGCACGCGGCTCTATCCGATTACCTACTCGGTGTCGAAGCAGCTGCTCCCGGTGTACGACAAGCCGATGATTTACTACCCGCTTTCGACGTTGATGCTCGCGGGCATTCGCGACGTGCTGATCATTTCGACGCCGGCGGATACGCCGCGCTTCCAGGCGTTGCTGGGCGACGGCTCGAAGTGGGGGATGAACCTGCAGTACGCGGTCCAGCCGTCGCCGGACGGGCTCGCGCAGGCGTTCATCATCGGGCGTGACTTCATCGGCAACGATCCGAGCGCGCTCGTGCTCGGCGACAACATCTTCCACGGCAACGATCTCGCCAAGCAGCTGCTAGCGGCCAACGCGCGCACCGAAAGCGCGACCGTGTTCGCCTATCACGTGCAGGATCCGGAGCGCTACGGCATCGTCGAATTCGACGACCAGATGCGCGCGCTGTCGATCGAGGAGAAGCCGCTCCAGCCGCGCTCGCGCTACGCCGTGACCGGCCTCTATTTCTACGACAACGACGTGTGCGACATTGCGGCCGACATCAAGCCGTCGGCGCGCGGCGAACTGGAAATTACCGACGTCAATTCCCGTTATCTCGCGGCCGGCAAGCTGCAGGTGGAGATCATGGGGCGCGGCTATGCGTGGCTCGATACGGGCACGCACGATTCGCTGATGGAGGCCGCGGCTTTCATCGCGACCTTGCAGAAACGTCAGGGCCTCGTGGTCGCGTGTCCGGAGGAAATTGCATACCGACTGGGCTGGATCGATGCCGAGCGCCTGCTGGAGCTTGCTGCGCCGCTCGCCAAGAACGGGTACGGGCAATATCTGAAGAACCTACTGACGGAAAAGATCCTATGGCAATCACGGTAACTTCCACGGCAATTCCAGACGTCAAGCTGATCGAACCCAGGGTCTTCGGCGACGCTCGCGGGTACTTCTTCGAGAGCTTCAATCAGCGGGAATTCCGTGAGCAGGTTGCGGATGTCGAGTTCGTTCAGGACAACGAGTCGCGCTCGGGCAAATCGGTGCTGCGCGGCATGCACTATCAGATCAGCCATGCGCAGGGCAAGCTGGTCCGCGTCGTCGAAGGCGACGTGTTCGACGTCGCCGTCGATCTGCGCCGTTCGTCGCCGACCTTCGGCAAATGGGTCGGCAGCGTGCTGTCGGCGGAAAACCACCTGCAGATGTGGGTGCCCGCCGGATTTGCGCACGGCTTCCTGGTGATGTCCGAGACGGCGACGTTCCAGTACAAGACGACCGATTTTTGGTATCCCGAATTCGAGCGCGTGCTGCTGTGGAACGATGCGCAGGTCGGCATCGACTGGCCGCTCGACGGCGATCCGGTGGTCGCGCCGAAGGATCTCGCCGGCACCGTGCTGGCGGATCTGGAGACCTACGCATGAAGATTCTCGTGACGGGGGCGAACGGGCAGGTCGGGTGGGAGCTCGTCCGCGCGCTGCAGCCGCTGGGTGAGGTGGTCGCCGCGACGCGTCACGCCGTCGATCTCGGCGACGCGGCTGCCGTCGGCGCGTATGTCGACGCGCTCGCGCCCGATCTCGTGGTCAACGCGGCCGCCTATACGGCGGTGGATCGCGCCGAGGACGAGCCCGACGCTGCGTTCGCGATCAATCGCGACGCGGTGGCCGCGCTCGCGCAGGCCGCCCGCAAGCGCGGCGCATTGCTGATCCATTTCTCGACCGACTATGTGTTCGACGGAAGCAAGCGGACGCCGTATGCCGAAAGCGACGCCGTGTGCCCGCTGAACGTCTACGGCGCGAGCAAGCTGGCCGGGGAACAGGCGATCGCCGCAGCCGGCGGCGACTGGCTCGTGTTCCGCACGTCGTGGGTGTATGCGTCGCGCGGGCAGAATTTCCTGCGCACGATGCTCCGGCTCGGCGCGAGTCGCGAGACGCTGTCCGTCGTCAGCGACCAGTTCGGCGCGCCGACGAGCGCGCGCATGATTGCCGACCTGACCGCGCACGCGGCGGCGAAAGCGCTTGCCGAGCGGCGGGCGGGATCGTTCGCGAGCGGCCTGTATCACATGACGGCGCAGGGCGAGACGACGTGGCACGCGTTTGCCGAAGCCATTTTCGCCGGCGCCAGACGCCTGTCCCCGCAGGTCGACCTGTCGATCCGCGAGGTGACGCCGATCCCCGCGGCCGACTATCCGGCGAAGACCGCGCGTCCGGCCTTTTCGGTGCTCGACAACACGCGGTTCGACGAGCGTTTCGGATTGCATCGGCCGCAGTGGTCGGACGGGCTTGCGCTTGTCCTCGCGGAACTGTTCGATGCCTGATGCCGCCCGGCCCGGGCGGCGCACATCCCAATTCATGCCGCGTCGTGCGTGCGGCATGACCTAGCTAGAGATTGTCATGCGGGAACTCATTCAACCATCACTCCCCATCTGGCGGCATCGCCGCCTGATCCTCCAAATGGCGCGCCGCGAAGTGGTCGGCCGCTATCGCGGCTCGGTGCTCGGCCTGCTGTGGTCGTTCTTCAACCCGCTGCTGCTGCTGACCGTCTACACGTTCGTGTTCAGCGTGATCTTCAAGGCGCGCTGGAACACCGGATCCGATTCGAAGACCGAATTCGCCGTCGTGCTGTTCGTCGGGATGATCATGTTCCAGGTGTTCTCGGAAGCCGTGAACCGTGCGCCGTCGCTCATCATCAGTAACGCGAACTACGTGAAGAAGGTCGTGTTCCCGCTCGAGGTGCTGCCGGTCGTCGCGTTGCTCGTCGCGTTGTTCCATGCCGGGATCAGCTTCTGCGTGCTGGTGCTCGCGATGCTCGTGCTGGGTTTCCCCGTGCACGCGACGATCGTGTATTTCCCGCTGATCGTGTTGCCGTTCATCCTGTTTACCCTCGGCGTCTGCTGGTTCCTGGCGTCGCTGGGCGTGTTCATCCAGGACATCGGCCAGTCGATCGGGCTCGTAACGACGGTGCTGATGTTCCTGACGCCGGTGTTCTACCCGGTGAGCTCGTTGCCGGCCCATTACCAGCGTATCGTCGGGATGAATCCGCTCGCGTTCGTCATCGAGCAAAGCCGCAACGTCGTCATCTTTGGGACCGTGCCGAGCTGGACCGGTGTGTTGTTGATGATGGTCGTCAGTGTCGTCGTCGCGGCGCTGGGCTACCAATGGTTTAATCGCACGAGGAAAGGATTCGCAGATGTCCTCTGATCTCGCAGTCAGCGTGAAGGACCTGAGCAAGGTCTTTCATATTTACGATAGCCCGCGCGCGCGCCTGTTGCAGATGCTGTTCGGCGCCCGCAAGCAGTACTACCGGGAATTCTGGGCGCTGCGCGACATCTCGTTCGACATCGCACGTGGCGAGACGATCGGGATCGTCGGTCACAACGGCTCCGGAAAATCCACGCTGCTGCAGGTGATCTCGGGGACGCTCTCGCCGAGCGCCGGCCACGTCGAAACGAACGGCAAGGTCGCCGCGCTGCTCGAACTCGGGTCGGGCTTCAACCCCGAATTCACCGGCCGCGAGAACGTGATGCTGTACGGCCAGATTCTCGGGATGAGCGAAGAGGAGCTGGAAGAGAAGTATCCGGCGATCGTCGAATTCTCCGAGATCGGCGATTTCGTCAACCAGCCGTTGAAGACCTATTCGTCGGGCATGTACGTGCGCCTGGCATTCTCGGTCGCGATCCACGTCAATCCGGACATCCTGATCGTCGATGAAGCACTGTCGGTCGGCGACGCGTTGTTCCAGGCAAAGTGCATGGCCGTGATGAAGAAGCTGATGGATCGCGGCACGACGCTGCTGTTCGTCAGCCACGATCCGGGCTCGGTGAAGGCGCTGTGCAACCGCGCGATCCTGCTCGATCACGGCAACATGCTGGCCGTCGGCTCGACGGACCATGTGATCGAATCGTATTACTCGTCCTACGTCCGCAAGAAGCAGCACGTGATCGAGGACGCCGATGCGCCGGCGGCGCAGATCGCCGAACTCGACGCCGGCCTCAACGACGGTGCGGACGAGTTCCAGAAGCAGGCGGCGTTCCAGCGGATCCGCAACGGCCGCGCGAGCTTCGTCAACGTGCAGTTGCTGAACGAACAGGGCCGCGCGACGCGCCAGGTCACGTACGGCGACACCGTGACGCTGCGCATGGTCGTGAGCATCGAGGAAGATCTGCCGCTGCTCGCGTTCGGCTATCACCTGCGCGACAAGAACGGCTTCGATATCGCGTACTCGGACACCGGTCTCGAGCATGCGCATTTGTACGACCTGCACGCGGGCGAAGTTCACGTGGTCGACTGGACGTTCAAGGTGTCGCTGCGCGGCGGCGATTACAGCATCAGCGCGGCGACGTCGGTGCCGACGGACCTGAGCATCGGCCAGGTCGACACGTGCGATCATGTGCCGATCGCCGTGCAGTTCAACGTCTCGCGCGGCACCTACCTGCCGCTGTATGGCGCCGTGCATTTCGACAACAAGGTCCAGACGCGGCTGTTGTCGAAGACGGTGGCCTGACGCAGCGTTGGCCGGCAGTGGATCCGGCGCCGGGGCCGGCGTGCGGATCCGCACGAGGAATCAATCAGGAGCGCCCTATGAGACAAAAGCCGGATGGTTTCGCCAATCCGATCTATGTGACGAGACCGATGTTGCCGCCGCTCGGCGAGTTCACGTCGCAGCTGGAAGACATCTGGGACAGCGCGTGGCTGACGAACGGCGGGGCGAAGCACGTCGCGCTGGAAGCCGCGCTCGCGAAGCGGCTCGGCGCCCGGCATTTCTCGCTGTTCAACAACGGGACGAGCGCGCTGCTCGTCGCCTGCCAGGCGCTGCGGCTCGCCGGTGAAGTCATCACGACGCCGTTCACGTTTCCCGCGACGCCGCATGTGCTGCACTGGAACAACGTGACGCCGGTGTTCTGCGACATCGACGAGGACACGCTGACCATCGATCCGGCCGTGGCCGAAGCGCTGATCACGCCGCGCACGACGGGCGTGCTCGGCGTGCACGTCTACGGGATGCCGTGCGACGTGAAGGCGTTCGAGCGCATTCGCGAGCAGTACGGCGTCAAGGTGCTCTACGACGGCGCGCACGCGTTCGGCACGGAAATCGACGGCAAGCCGGTGGCCGAGTTCGGCGACGCGACGATGTACAGCTTCCATGCGACGAAGCTGTTTCATTCGGCCGAGGGCGGCGGGCTGGCGATGGCGGACGAAGCGATGAAGCGGCGTGTCGATCTGCTGAAGAATTTCGGCATCTTGAACGAAACCGAAGTCATCATGCCGGGCACCAACGGCAAGATGAACGAAGTGCAGGCGGCACTGGGCCTCGTCAATCTCGCCCATTACGATGCGGAGCATGCCGCGCGGCAACGCGTGGCGCAGGTTTACCTGAGCCGCCTGGACGAGATTCCCGGCATCACGTGCTTCCGGCTGCCGCCGAACGTCGGCCACAGCATGCAGTATTTCATCGTGCGCGTGAACCCGCAGGCATGCGGCGTGTCGCGCGACCAGTTGTACGACACGCTGAAGCAGTTCAACGTGTTTTCGCGGCGCTATTTCTACCCGCTTTGCAGCGAGCACAATTGCTACCGCGCGCTGCCGAGCGCTGATCCGGGCCGCCTGCCGGTTGCGACGCGCGTGTCCCGCGAAGTGCTGGCGTTGCCGTTATACGGCGAGCTTGGGGAAGACGGGGCGAATCGCATCGTCGACATCATTCAATACATCTGCAATGGCAAACAATAATTATTCGACCGGGGAATCGCGGCCGCGTGTCAGCGTTCTCACGACGTCTTACAACTACGGCAGATTCATCGGGGAGACGATTCGGTCGGTGCTGTCCCAGACGTACGCGTCATGGGAACTGATCATTGTCGACGACTGTTCGACCGACGATTCCTGGGAGGTCATCCAGCAGTTCGACGACCCGCGGATTCGCGCGGTGCGCCAGGAGCGGAACCAGGGCGCGTGCGCGGCGTACAACACGGCGCTGCGTCTCGCGTCCGGCGAATTCATCGCGAGCCTGGATTCCGACGACGTGTTCGTGCCCGAAAAGCTGGCGGCGCAGGTGGCGTTCCTGGATGCACATCCGGACGTCGACATCTGCGGCAGCTTCATGGCGGAGATCGATGCATCGAGCCAGCCGGTCGATGCCGACAAGTGCTTTTATGCGCCGTGGTTCAATCAGGATCTCGACCTGAATGCACCCGACAGCTGGGTGTGGGAGAACCACCTGTGCCATTCGACCGTGCTGGTCAGGAAGTCCACGCACGACCGTATCGGCTTGTTCCGGGAGGATCTGACTTACTCGCCGGACTGGGATTTCTGGCTGCGTTCGCTCGCCGGCGGCGCGCGGTTCCATGTGATGAAGGACGCGCTCCTGCTGTATCGTGCGCACGGCGGCAACATCACGCATCGCAATCGCGATGCGCTGATGTGGGAGTATGCGGACATCTCCGGCGGTGTCGTGCATCCGTACCTCGAGCGGATCGGGCGCTTCGACCTGCTCCGCAAGAGCATGGAGTCGTTCGTCGGCCGCTTCTTCGAAATCGACGGCGACTGGCGGCGGTTTCTCGAGCTGATCGAGATGCTGCGCGTGTACGACCGTCACGAGGACACGTTCAGGATTCCGCCGCATCTGTTCTTCAATGCCGAACTGACCGCGTTCGTGACGAGACTCGCATCCGGCTGGTCGCCGCAGACGTTTGCCGCGGTTCGCGAGCGGCTGTCGAGGCCGGAGGGCGAGTACGCGGGTTCGGCGCCCGCGGTGGACGCGCAGGCGTCCGGCGACGCCGCGACGTTTCAACTGCTGATTCGCGTCGAACGCGACCGCGCGCTTGCCGAACTGGATCAGGCGCGTACCGAGCGCGAGCGCATCGCCGCGGAACTCGAACACGCGAGGGCCGAGTTGCGCGCCGCGGCCGAGCGGGAAGGGCGGCTTGCCGCCAGCCTGGCCGACGCGCAGACGGAACTCGATCGTGTCAGGGGCACCATCTGGGGCAAGGCGGATAATCTGTACCGGCGCCTGAGCCGATAGCCCGTGCACCAGCGAATGATTCAAGATATCTAACCATGCCGCGATACCAGCATCTTCTGTACTTTGCCCAACGCGTCTACCATCGCCTGCCGGTGAGCCAGGAGGCGAAGTGGCGCGTTCGCAAGGCCATTTCGCCGGTTATCACGTCGTTGCGTCAGGGCAAGTCGATTCGTCAGGCGTTGCGCTCGGCGGTCCGGCGCGAAAAGTTGCTCGACCATGCGCGCGAGTCGCGCCTGCAGCACCTGCTGCTCGATCTCGCGCAGCGGGGCGTGCGTAACGTCAGCCATGTCATTGCAGTGCCGTTCCTCGGAACGGGCGGCGCGGAGAACGTCGCGCTCAATTTCTCGAAAGCGTTGCGCGAGATCCATCCCGATCGGCAGATCCTGATCGTCGTCGCCGATCGCGACCTGGTCGACGAGCGCGTCGCGCGGATCGAAGGCGTGCATGTGGTCGTCCTGCGCGATTTCACGGGCGACGATTCGTACGCGCTGAAGCAGGCGCTCCTGTACGACATGCTGCTGGCGATCCGGCCCGCCGTGTTCCACAACATCAACAGCGAAGTCGCGTGGAACGCGGTCATCTCGCAGGGGGGCCGGCTCAAGGAAGTCACGCGCCTGTTCGCCAGCATTTTTGCGTTCCAGTTCGCGGAGGACGGCAAGAGCAAGATTGGCTACGCGGCCTATTTCCTGCAGCCGGGGCTGCCGGCGCTGACCGCGCTGCTGTCCGACAACCAGCGCTTCGTGACCGATGCGCGCGCCGAATACAACCTCGGGCAGCAGGGCGACAAGCTGCATGCGGTGTACAACCCCAGCCGGATGGCGACCGACGGATGGAAGGCCCGGGCGCTCGCGCGTATCGCGAGCCGCGGGCAGGATCTGGCGGGGCAGCGCCCGGCATTTCTGTGGGCCGGGCGGCTCGACAAGGAGAAGCGTGTCGACCTGCTGCTGGCGCTCGTGCAGGCATGCCCGCACATCGACTTCTACGTCTATGGCCAGGCGGTCGTGAACGTCAGCGAGCAGCTGCCCGATCTCGCGAATCTGCATCTGATGGGGCCGTTCACGTCCCCGGAAGAACTCGTGCGCGAACGTGCGTACACGGGCTTCATCTTCACGTCGAAGTGGGAAGGCATGCCGAACATCCTGCTCGAGATCGGGACGCTGGGTGTGCCGGTCATCGCGCCGACGGTGGGCGGTGTGGGCGAGCTGATATCGGATTCGACCGGATATCCGCTGTCCGAGAAGCCGGAGGTTGCGGATTATCGCGCGGCGATGGAGTCCGTCATTTCGAATTCGCAGGAAGCCGAAGCGCGCGCCCGCGCGCTCGTCGAGCTGATCGACGGGCGCCATACGTGGCAGCGGTTCGTCGAGCATGTCAAGGAGTTGGAAGGTTATGGGAGCTGACCGGAAAGAGTCGGGCGTTGACGACTCGCGTGATCCGTCGTTGCCGCTCGTATCGGTGGTAATCCCCTGTTTCAATCAGGCGCAGTATCTGAACGAGTCGATTTCGTCGGTCCTCGACGCGTATCGCGGGCCGCTGGAAATCATCGTCGTCGACGACGGCAGCACGGCACCCCGGACCGATATCCATCTGCGTGCGGCGCAAGCGCTGTCGCCCGCGGTGCGGGTGATTGCGCAGCAGAATGCGGGGCTTTCGGGCGCGCGCAACACGGGGATCGCGGCCGCGGCCGGCGAATTCGTGCAGTTGCTGGATGCGGACGACCTCATCGTTCCGCCGAAGCTCGACCTGCAGGTGGCGCATTTCCAGGTGGCGAATGCGCTCGACGTATCGGTGTCCAACTTCCTGTTGTGCGACGACACCCGCTCGGTCTTTTCGAAGAACGACGAAGCGATCGCGCACTCGGCGCTCGGCCTGTCCGATTTTCTGTACAAATGGGAGCGCGGCTTCGCGATTCCGATTCACTGCGCGCTGTTTCGCCGGACCGTGCTGATGGACGCGCCGTTCGACACGTCCGCGCGCGCGAAGGAAGACTGGCTGTTCTGGTGCGGCCTGAGTGCGCGCGGCGCACGCATGGCCTACCTCAACGCGCACAATGCGATTTACCGGCAGCATGCGCAAAGCATGCGCCGATCGTACGTGAAGATGGGCAAGAGCTGGCTGCATGCAGCCGCCAAGATCGACGCGATGGTGTCCGCGCGCGAACCGGCGTTCTTCGAATCGGCGGTCGACTGGTTCGAGAATTTCTATCGGAAGCATCCGGCGTACGTCGAGGAAATCGCGCAGTTGCGCGGCCACGCGCATGCAACCGGATCGGGGGCCGCCGCGTCGCCGGCCGCTCCCGCCGATCTGCACGCGCAGAAGCTTGCCCGACTGCAGGCCGCCATCGCGAAGATGCCGACGTCGGCGGCACCGCTGATCAGCGTCGTGATCCCGGCATACAACCACTTCGACTACATCGACGGCTGCCTGCTGTCCGTGATCGAACAGCAGGGCGTCGCATTCGAGATCATCTGCGTCGACGACTGTTCTCCCGATGCGCGCACGACCGCGCTGCTGCGTGCGCTGCAGGGCACTCACCCGAACGTGCGGATCGTCCTCAACAGCGAAAACAAGGGTATTTCGCGCACGCAGAACGAAGCGGTCGAACAGGCGGCCGGGGAATACGTCGCGTTCGTCGATTGCGACGACGCGCTGGCGCCCGGCGCGCTGTCCCGTGTCGCCCAGGTATTGACGCAGGGGCAGCCATGCGACTACCTGTTCACCGACCGGTTCGACATCGACGAAAGCGGTGACGAGATCCGGCGCGCGGACTACGGCGGCTATCCGGCCATTGCGTTCAGGAACGATGCGAGCATCAAGGACGACCTGCTCGACGGCATGGTCGCATCGCATCTGAAGGTGATCCGGCGCCGTGCGTATCTGCAGTCCGGCGGGTCGGTCGATGCCTATTCCGGCATCCAGGACTGGGAGCTGGCGCTGAAGATCGCGGAGTTCGGCAGCTTCCATTACCTCCACGAGCCGCTCTATCGGCACCGGATCCATACACGCTCCGTCACGTCATCGGATAGCGTCGGTCAGTTCAGGCGAACCAATATCGTCCGGCGGCAGTTTGCCGGCAGGTGGCTTTGCGACGGACGCGACCGAACCGGGCCGGTCACGCATTTTTCGAGCGACGCGAAGTCGATGCCGTCGATCGCGCAACTGAAGGAAGCGTGGCGGCAGGGGCAGCGATGCGAGATGGTCGTCACGGCGGATGCGCCGCCGCCGGTGCTCAATCTCCTGCGGGAGTTCAATTCGTACTTCGATCGCATCGTGTGGACGAGCGCCGAAACCTATGCGGGCCTGCTCGGGTATGTGGAGCCCGGCGTGATGGTGGCGCACGGGCAGGCGCCGCACGACTGACCGGAGCAGGGCGCGCGCGTTGCACGCGCGCCCGGTCTGACGGTTTGCCCGGCGCGGTGCCGGGCCGTGGTTACTTCCCCGTGAACGGCCGCATGATTGCCCGCAGCAGCGGGCCCAGCACCGGAATCCGGTGCAGGCGCAGATACGCGCGATAGACGATGAAAATGCGCGCGCGCTGAAACGCGACCCACTGGTTCGCGTATTGCCGCAGTTCGACCGACTCGCTGCGGAGGACGTCGGCTTCGCGAGCGTGGACGAGCAGCTTTGCGCGTGCGTCCGCGAGCTCGCGCCTCAGGCGACGCAGTTCTTCCTGGTTTTCCGCGGATGACGCGGCTTGGCCGACAGGCGCCTGGGCAGGCGGGTGGGACTCTTGATGGGAGGCATTCATACCGAATATCCGCTGAATGTTCGCGACGTACTGTGCGTCGCCGTGCTTGTCGTGAACGTAGTCGGACGCGCGCTTCGACAGCGCGCCGAGCAGACCGGGTTGGGCGTACAGGCGCTCGATGGCTTCGCGATACGCGTCGACGGCTTCGTCGAGGTCGTTCGATGCCTCGATGAGGAGGCCGGTCTCGCCGTCGAGCACGGCTTCGCCGATACCGCCGATGTTCGGCGCGATGACCGGGAGCCCCGAGCCCATCGCTTCGAGAATGACGTTCGGCAATCCGTCGAACCACGACGTATAGACGAGCGCGTCGTACTCGTGCAGCGGAAGATCCGCGAACGCCGAAAACGGCCCCTTGTAGCTTGCGCCGGCCAGGTCGACTTCGAACCCCGGCGTAATGCCGCCGTACAGGTCGAGCGTGATGCCGGTGCCGCTCTGCGCGAAGTACTTCGACAGCGCGACGGCCAGTTGCGGCCGCTTCTGGCCATCCAGCCGCGATGCCCACAGCAGGCGGCGGCGCGGCGTCGCGTGGAGCGTCGGTTCCTTGACGCCGTGCAGCAGCGCGGGAAGGTTGTTCCAGCGGGACGCGCTGGCGCCGAAGATGAATTCGTCGTCGACGACCGTTTGGCCGTTGTCGGTGACGATTCGCGTGATGTGCTGGATGTTGTTCGTCAGGAACTCGACCGCGCCGCCGGAGATGATCGATACGTCGTTTTCGTAGACGCGCGTGTCGCAGAACCGGTAGTACGTGACGTCACGCCCGCTGAACTGCGCGAAATGACGGCTCAGCATGCGGTGGGAAAACACGCATGCGCGAACGTGCAGCCGGGCATCGGGTGCCGCGGCGCGAATCAGGCGCGCGGTGATGCGATCGCGCTGGCGGTCGTCGAGCTTCTGGCCGAGCACCGCGATGTCGACGAAGATCGCCGCGTCGGGCAGCCGCGACAGCCACGCGTGCTTCTCCATCGGCTCGCCGGACAGCACGAGGATGCGCTTCGACGCGCCGCATGCCAGCAGGCCGTTCATCACGTCGAGGATGTAGCGCTCCGCGCCGCCGGCGGGCAGGAACGGGATCAGGAACACGTCCGTGATCGGGCCGGCGTCGCGAATGGCCTCGCACATCTCGTAGTAGACCGCGGACGGCTCGGGCGTCGACCACATCGCGCTCGTCTGGCTGCCGTGCCGCAGCGACAGCGTGTCGACGGCCGGGTCGATCCGGTTGGCCGCCTCGGTCATGTCGGACAGCAGCCGGCTGCCGAGGAACTTCTGCTTGACGTCGTACCACGGCGGCAGCATGCGTTCGCCGGCGCGATACGCGCGATAGTCGTCCGCGAACACGCGCAGGTAAACGGCCGGGTCGAACAGGTCGGTATCCGGTGTTTCGAGCTCGACGCTCTGGTTGCGCGCGGCCGCCATGATGCTCTGCTGGCGCTGGCGATAGTAAAGCACGGAGTCGGGGATGTAGTGCGCCTTCATCCCGAGCGCGATCGCGCTCGCATTGAAGTGCCAGTCCTCGAATGCGTGGCCGCGTTGCGTGTCGCAGTGAACGTACTTGAGGCGCTCGAACGTCGAGCGATGGAAGAACACGCGCGACACGTACGGATGGATGTCCGCCAGCAGGAACGGCATCAGGTCCGCTTCGCCGTATTCGGTAATGAAGTACATCGAACCGAATGCGATCAGGTACTGCGGGAACAGCAGCGCATCGTTGCCGTAGCGCTTGGCCGCAGCCAGTGCTTCGACGAAGAAGTTGAACGAGACGAGATCGTCGGCATCGGCCGTGGCGAAATACTCGCCTTGCGCGATCTCGCAACCGGAGTTTCTGCTCAGACCCAGCGAGCGGTTCGACACCTCGATCGTCTGGACTCCGTCGAAACTGGAGAGGTCAGCCGATGCGATGACGGAGCGGGTCGCTTCGTTCGGGTTATCGAGGACGACGACAATTTCCAGGGTGATACCGCGGGCTCTTGCGAAGTCTGACGCTTCAGCCAGGGACCGGAGCGTCCGGTTGATGATGCCGCCCTCATTGTGAGCGTTGAGAATCACCGAAATATCAAACATAGGGTGCAGCTGGCGGGATGCGTATCGAGGTGACGCATTATATACAGAAGCATTTGGCGTTTCGGCGCCGCGCGGCGCCGGCCGGAGCGGGGCAACGAGCCCCTGTCTTGCGGCCCTTTTTCCCGCCGGGATGCCCGTGGCGCCCGCCGCCACGGCATAATTGCTACAAATGGCAATCCCGGTTGCGTGTGCAGGCATGGCTGCGCACACTCGCGGATTCCCCTCGCGCCAAATGTTAACGATAGTCAGCACGTGACATCTCATCCGCAAGCATCCTTTCGCTCTCCGCATTCCGTCGACGAAGTCCTGTCGATTTCCATTGTGACGTACCACCCGGACGAGGCGCTTCTCGCGCGCACGTTCTCCAGTCTCCGCGCGGCATGTGCGCGCCTTCAGGCCGTGCGCGGCGGCAGCGCGATCAGCGTGTGCGTGGTCGATAACGGCGGCTTGCCGGACCTCGCGGCGGAGCGCGCCGCGTTCGAGCAGGCCGGTATCGGGTACGGCGTGCTGTCGGGTCACGGCAACGTCGGCTACGGACGCGGGCACAACCTCGCGATCGAAGCGGCGCGCAGCCGTTATCACCTGATCCTGAACCCCGATATCGACCTCGATCAGGATGCGCTCGCGCAGGCACTCGAGTTTCTCGATACGCATCCCGAAGCTGGCCTGCTGACGCCGCGCATCGGCGACGATTCGGGCCGGATCCAGTATCTGTGCCGCCGCTATCCGGCGCTGGTGGATCTCCTGGTCAGGGGCTTCCTGCCGTCGGCCCTGCGCCCGCCGTTCGAGCGTCGGCTGGCCCGCTACGAGATGCGCGACCGCATCAACGAAACGGATGTCGTGTGGGATCCGCCGATCGTCAGCGGCTGTTTCATGCTGTTCCGTACCGACGTGCTCGCGCGCCTGCAGGGCTTCGATCCGCGCTATTTCCTGTACTTCGAGGATTACGACCTCAGCTTGCGGACCGGCCAGTGCGCGCGCACCGTCTACGTGCCGCTGGCGCGCGTGATCCACCACGGCGGCGGCGCGTCCCGCAAGGGTTCCGCGCACATCCGCATGTTCGCGGCGTCGGCGTTCAAGTTCTACAACCGCTTCGGCTGGAGGCTCTGGTGACCCGCCTCGTCGTGACGGGCGCGAACGGCTTCGTCGGCCGCGCGGTCTGCCGGCTGGCGCTCGCGGCGGGCCATACGGTCACGGCGCTGGTGCGCCGTCCCGGCGGGTGCGTCGACGGGGTTCGCGAATGGGTGCACGATGCACCGGATTTCGCCGGGCTGGTCGACGCGTGGCCGGCCGATCTCGAAGCCGACTGCGTGATTCACCTGGCTGCGCGCGTTCACGTGATGCGCGACGAGTCGCCCGATCCGGATGCCGCATTCGAGGCGACCAACGTTGCGGGGACGCTGCGCGTGGCCGAGGCGGCGCGCGCGCACGGCGCCCGCCGCTTCGTGTTCGCCAGCAGCATCAAGGCGGTCGGCGAGGGCGATCGCGGCGTGCCGCTCGCGGAAGACGCCGTGCCTGCGCCGCTGGATCCCTATGGGCGTTCGAAATGGCGCGCGGAACAGGCGCTCGCGCAATTCGGGTTGCGCGCGGGTATCGACGTGGTCGTCGTCCGTCCGCCGCTCGTCTACGGTCCCGGCGTGCGCGCGAACTTCCTGCGGATGATGGATGCCGTGTCGCGAGGGCTGCCGCTCCCGCTGGGTGCAATAGCGGCGCGTCGCAGCCTCGTCTACGTCGACAATCTCGCGGACGCGCTGCTGCGCTGCGCGATCGACCCGCGGGCCGCGGGCGAATGCTTTCATGTCGCCGACGACGATGCGCCGTCGGTCGCCGGATTGCTGCGGATGGTCGGTGCTGCGCTCGGCCGGCCGGCGCGGCTGTTCCCGGTACCCGTCGCGCTGCTGCGCGCACTCGGCAGGCTGACCGGCCGCAGCGCCGCCGTCGAGCGCCTGACCGGCAGCCTGCAGCTCGATGCCGGCCGCATGAAGCGCGTGCTGGACTGGCAACCGCCCCATACGACGCGGCAGGGCCTCGAAGCGACCGCCGCGTGGTATCGTTCGCGCGACAGACAGAAATAGACAATATGCATCCCGCGATTACCACGTGGCTCACGGCGACCGGAGTGGCTCTGGCCGCCGCCGTCGCCTCGACGCTCATCCTGCGGACGCTGCTCGCCACGGGGCTGGCCTGGCGACTCGCGACCGATATTCCGAACGACCGTTCGCTGCATACGCTGCCGACCCCGCGCGTCGGCGGCTGGGGCATCGTGCCCGTGTCCGTGATCGCGATCCTGTGGCTTGCGCCGTCGATGTGGCTGGTGGCGGTGGCCGCCGCCGGGCTGGCCGCGCTGTCGCAGCTCGACGACCGGCGCGGGTTGCCGGCGCGGGTCCGGTTCGCCGCGCACCTTGCCGCGGTCGTCGCGCTGATCGCCGTCTATCCGGCCGCCGCGCCATGGTGGCTCCTTGCCGGCGTCGGTTTCGGGATGATCTGGCTGACCAATCTGTACAACTTCATGGACGGCGCGGACGGTCTCGCCGGCGGCATGGCGCTGTTCGGCTTCGGCGCCTATGCGGCCGCCGCGCTGGCCGGTGCGCAGCCGGCGCCGGATCTCGTCGTGGGCGGCGCAGCGATTGCGGGCGCCGCGTTCGGCTTTCTGCTGCTGAATTTCCATCCGGCGAAGCTGTTTCTCGGCGACGCGGGCTCGATTCCGCTCGGGTTCATGGCGGGCGCGCTCGGCTACTGGGGCTGGCGCGGCGGGGTCTGGCCGATCTGGTTTCCGGCGATGGTGTTCTCGCCCTTTATTGCCGATGCATCTGTAACACTTGCGAGACGTTTGTTACGCGGGGAAAAGTTCTGGCAGGCGCACCGGGAGCATTACTATCAGCGAATGGTGCGCTCCGGCACGGGCCATCGGCGCACCGCCATTTACTGGTACCTCGTGATGCTCGCGGGCATAATCACAGGCCTGTGGGCATTGGACCGCCCGGCCATGCAGCAGTGGGGGCTGTTGGCCGCCTGGTATGGCGTGCTGGCGTGTATTGGCTGCGCGATCGACGCGCGCTGGCGCCGGGTCGGTACGGTCACCGAAAACAAATCTTGAGGTCTCCCGCCGATGTTGCGATCCAAAGCATCTTGGCTGTCACTGAGTGCTTTCCTGTTCGACCTGCTGGCGGTACTTGCCGCCTGGCTGTTCGCCTATCTCGTCCGCTTCAACGGTAGCGTTCCGCCCGATTTCCTCGGTGGCGCGCTGATGGCGCTGACGTGGGTGCTGCCCGTGTACGCGCTGATGTTCCACGTGTTCGGCCTGTATCGCGGGCTGTGGGTGTTTGCGAGCCTGCCCGACCTGATGCGCATTGCGAAGGCAGTGGGCGGCGGCGGCGTGATCGTGATGATCGGCGCGGTAATGTTCCAGCCGGTGCCGATCATTCCGCGCTCGGTGCTGCTCGTGTCGCCGCTGATGCTGTTCCTGGCGATGGGCGGCGCGCGCGCGCTGTATCGCGCGACCAAGGAGTATTACCTGTACGGCGGGCTCGTCGGGAAGGGCAAGCCGGTGCTGGTGCTCGGCGCGGGCACGGCCGGCGCGAGCCTCGCGCGCGAACTGTCGCGCTCCGGCGAGTGGCGTCTCGTCGGTCTGCTCGATGACGACGTCACCAAGCAGGGCCGGGAGGTCTACGGTTACAAGGTGCTGGGCTCGTTCAACGACCTCAAGCACTGGACCGACGCGATGAAGGTCGAATACGCGATCATCGCGATTCCGTCGGCGTCGGTCGAGGTGCAGCGCCGCGTCGCGACGCTGTGCGTGCGGGCCGGCGTGAAGGCGATGGTGCTGCCTTCGCTGACCGCGCTGATGCCGGGGCAGGGCTTCCTGTCGCAGGTACGGAACATCGATCTCGAGGATCTGCTCGGCCGCGACGCCGTGACGATCGACACGCCGCACGTCGAGGCGCTGCTGCGTGGCCGTGTCGTGATGGTGACGGGCGCGGGTGGCTCGATCGGCTCCGAGCTGTGCCGGCAGATCCTGCGCTTCGCGCCGGCGCAACTCGTCGCGTTCGACCTGTCCGAATACGCGATGTACCGGCTGACCGAGGAGCTGCGCGAGCGCTTCCCCGATCTGCCGGTCCTGCCGATCATCGGCGATGCGAAAGATTCGCTGCTGCTCGACCAGGTGATGTCGCGCCACGCACCGCACATCGTGTTCCACGCGGCCGCCTACAAGCACGTGCCGCTGATGGAGGAGCACAACGCGTGGCAGGCGCTGCGCAACAACGTGCTCGGCACCTATCGCGTGGCCCGTGCGGCGATCCGCCACGACGTGCGTCACTTCGTGCTGATCTCGACCGACAAGGCCGTCAATCCGACCAACGTGATGGGCGCGAGCAAGCGCCTGGCCGAAATGGCCTGCCAGGCGTTGCAGCAGACGAGCGGGCGCACGCAGTTCGAGACGGTGCGCTTCGGCAACGTGCTCGGCAGCGCCGGCAGCGTGATTCCGAAGTTCCAGCAGCAGATCGCGAAGGGCGGCCCGGTGACGGTCACGCACCCGGAGATCACGCGCTTCTTCATGACGATCCCGGAAGCGTCGCAGCTCGTGCTGCAGGCATCGAGCATGGGGCATGGCGGCGAGATCTTCATTCTCGACATGGGCGAACCGGTGAAGATCGTCGATCTCGCGTGCGACCTGATCCGCCTGTACGGTTTCTCGGAAGAACAGATCCGCATCGAGTTCACCGGGCTGCGGCCGGGCGAGAAGCTCTACGAGGAATTGCTCGCGGACGACGAGGCGACGACGCGCACGCCGCATCCGAAGCTGCGGATCGCACGTGCGCGCGAAACGCCGGACAATTTCCTCGACGAGCTGCTGCCGTGGCTGATGCAGCATCGCGTGCTGCCTGACGACGAAGTGCGGCGCGACCTGCGGCGCTGGGTGCCCGAGTATCAGACGGCCACCGTGCCGGCCCTGAAGAGCGTGCGGGTCGCGTCGAACCGCTGACGGCCGTGCCGCGGCGGCGCGGCCACCTGCGGCCGCCGTTTCGCCCAAAAGAAAAGCGCCCCGCGGGGCGCTTTTTTCATGCCGGGTCGTGAGCGGCCCAGGTGTTCAGCGGCTGTGCCGGTGCTTGCGCACCACCATCCACCGCGGCGCGCGGAACCGCACGATGCTGATGTACAGCCACACGTAGGTCAGCGCGAACAGCACGACGAACACGAACAGGTGCACGGTGTGCCGCCAGAACAGCGTAGCCGGGATCACCGCGACGAGGCACAGCAGCCACAGGTACGGCG
The DNA here is from genome assembly GCF_057439935.1 of Burkholderia cepacia complex sp. TUM26381. Lineage (NCBI taxonomy): Bacteria > Pseudomonadati > Pseudomonadota > Betaproteobacteria > Burkholderiales > Burkholderiaceae > Burkholderia > Burkholderia cepacia complex sp. TUM26381. The sequence continues at coordinate 916,550 of NZ_CM172006.1, forward strand.
ACGTCAGCGAATTGCGGCGCGTTAGGTCGTGCGCGTGCTTCGTGCCGACGGCCCAGCGCATCAGCCGCTTGTACACGAGCATGTGCAGGTGCACGCCGTCCGGAATGCCGGGCGACATGCCGCGGATGAATTTCTTCCGGTAGATCGAGAAGCAGGTCTCGAAGATCGGATACATGAACAGCAGCACGGGGTACCACGCCGATACCTCGCGGTTGCGCATCACGAGCATGATCGCGAGTTCCGCGAGCATGAAGCCGATGAAATACGCGCCGCCGTCGCCGAGGAAGATCAGCCCGGCCGGGAAATTCCACAGGAAGAAGCCGAGTACGGCGCCCATCATGATGATCGACGCGGACATCACGACCGGGTCGCGGACCTGGAACGCCACGTACGCGAGCGACGCGAACATCATGAAGCTGACCATCGACGCGAGGCCGTTGAAGCCGTCGATGATGTTGATCGCATTCGCGAGCGCCGCGACCGCGAGCACGGTGACGAATGCCGAAATGGCGACGTAGCCGAGCAGGAAGTCGAGCGGCGGCACGCTGATGCGCGTGACCGCGATGTTCATCAGCCAGAATGCAAGCGCGGCCGCGCCCATCGTGCAGAGCAGCCGCGCGCGCGGCGACACGCGTTTGGTCAGGTCCTCGACGAGGCCGGACAGGAACGCCGGCATCCCGCAGGCCACGATGCCGAGAATGCTGCCGGCAATCGTCGGGTAGCGTTCCGTGAGCAGCAGCGCCGACGCGACGACGCCTGCGAGGATCCCGATGCCCCCGACCCGCGGCACGGGCCGCACGTGGAATTTCTGCACGCCGGCCAGGTCGCTGTCGATCGAGAATTTCTCGTGAAGGTGCGCGTAGCGCACGATGAACAGCGTGACGAGCAGGGAGACGATGAAGCCGGACGCGAAGCTGAGCATGGGATCGCTCGAAAAATGGACAGCGGATTATACAAAACCGCGCGGGTTCCCCTCCTGCCATCGCCAGTGGTCGGCACACATTTCTTCAATACCGAGCGCGGCACGCCAGCCGATGATGTCGGCCGCGGCCTGCGGGTTCGCGTAACACTCGCCGATGTCGCCCGGGCGGCGTGCGACGAGCTCGTACGGCACCGGGCGGCCCGACGCCTTCTCGAATGCGCGCACGACTTCCAGCACGCTGTAGCCCTGGCCGGTGCCGAGGTTCACGACGAAGCTCGCGTCGCGCTTCGTCAGCGCGTCGAGCGCGGCGATGTGCCCCTTCGCGAGATCGACGACGTGGATGTAGTCGCGTACGCCCGTGCCGTCCGGCGTCGGGTAGTCGGAGCCGAACACGCGCAGCTTTTCCAGCTTGCCGACCGCGACCTGCGCGACATACGGCATCAGGTTGTTCGGGATGCCGGCCGGATCCTCGCCGATCAGCCCGCTCGCATGTGCGCCGACCGGGTTGAAATAGCGCAGCGTGGCGATCCGCCACGTCGGGTCCGAGACTTCGAGATCGCGCAGGATCTGCTCGGCGATCAGCTTCGACTGGCCGTACGGGTTCGTCGCGGACAGCGGGAACGATTCGTCGATCGGCGAGCGCTCGGGTACGCCGTACACGGTCGCGGACGAGCTGAACACGAACTGCTTGACGTTGCGCTCGCGCATGACCTTGAGCACGGCGAGCAGGCCGCCGATGTTGTTCTGGTAGTACTCGAGCGGCTTCTCGACCGATTCGCCGACGGCCTTGAGCGCCGCGAAGTGAATCGTGCCGGTGATCGGGTGCGCGTCGAACACCTTCGCGAGCGCGGCTTCGTCGCACACGTCGACCTGGTGGAACGCGGGCGTCTTGCCCGTGATCTGCGTGATGCGCCGCACGGACTCGGACTTGCTGTTGACGAGGTTGTCGACGATCACGACGTCGTAGCCGTTGCCGAGCAGCTCGACGGTCGTATGCGAGCCGATATAGCCCGCTCCGCCGGTGACGAGGATGGTGCCTTTAGCGGTCATTGCTGATGCGCTCCTTCAGAGGGTGATACCGGTTAACGAATGGATGGTACGCCGGTAGCGTTCGACGACCTGCTGTTCGTCGAATTCCGCCGTGACCTTCTGCCGGCCGCGTGCGCCCATCGCGTCGCGTCCGGCCGTTCCGAGTTCGATCATGCGGAGCAGTTGCTCCGCGAGGCTTGCGCTGTCGCGCACGCGGCACAGGAAGCCGGTTTCGCCGTCGGCGACGACGTCGCGGCAGCCCGGCACGTCGGTCGCGACGATCGGGCGGCCCATCGCCGACGCTTCCATCAGCGTGCGCGGCACGCCTTCGCGATACGACGGCAGCACGACGCAGTCGGCCGCCGCGATGTGCGGGCGTACGTCGTGCGCCTCGCCGAGATATTCGATGACGCCTTCGCGGACCCACGCGTCGACATCCGCGCGGCCGATCGCGCTCGGATTGTCGACGCCGAGCGGCCCGAGCAGCTGGAAGCGCGCGTCCGGGACGCGGGCCCGCACGAGGCGCGCGGCCTCGACGTATTCGCGCACGCCCTTGTCCCACAGCAGCCGGCCGATCAGGATGAAGACGGGGGCGTCGCCGGCGGGCAGCGGCACCGGCGAGAACTGTTCGAGATCGACGCCTTCGCCGTGCAGCAGCCGCGCGCGATCGGGGTGCGCGAGCAACTGCTCGTCGGTGAAGGTCGCGAGATCGTCGCGGTTCAGGAACCACACTTCGCGCGGGAAGCGGAACGCGAACCGGTACAGGCGCTTCGCGACGCTCGCCGCGCGGCTCTTCTGGATGAACACGTAGCCGAGGCCCGTCGTCACCGCGATCGACGGCACGCGCGCGAGCCACGCGGCAACCGAGCCGTAGATGTTCGGCTTGATCGTGTAATGGAACACGAGATCGGGCTTCAGCGCGCGGTAATGGCGCGCCAGCGCGGCGAGCGTGCCGAGATCCTCGCGCGGGCTCGTGCCCTTCGACGCGACCGCGAGCGCCACGTAGCGGCAGCCCATCTGCTCGAGCAAGGGCACCGTGCGGTCGTGCGGCGCGATCACGACGACCTCGGCGCCGCGCGCGACGAGCGCACGGATCAGCCCGTGGCGATAGGTATGGATCGCCCAGGCCGTGTTGCAGACGAGCGCAATGCGCAGCGGGGAGGTGGCGGACATGAAAAAAAGAAAAAATAAAGCGTCGAAAATGCCGGAAACGCGTCAGGCGGACGGCCGCGCGGCGAACAGCGTCTGCTTGATCCGCTGCAGCGTACGGTACGGCGTCACGAAATGCAGCAGGTTCTTGGCGAGGCCGGCCCAGTCGTACGGGTTCAGCGCGTTGAAGTGGCGCAGCAGCAGCGTGAGCGTCGATACCAGCTGGCGCCGGCGTTTGGTCGCGCTGATCCCGCCCTCGTTAAGCTCGTAATACAGGCCGAGTTCCGGCAGGTTCGCGCAATCGTAGCGTTGCATTAACCGCAAAAAAAGATCGAGATCCTCGGCCGCACGGTATTTCGCGCGATAGTTGCCCACTTCGCGCACGGCGTCGATGCGCAGCATGACCGACGGATGCACGAGCGGCGAGCGCAGGAAGCGCGTGCGGCGCAGCGTGCGCGGATCGGCGGGCGGCGTCAGCATGAAGCGCGGCTCGCCGGCACGCGACACGACCTGCGTCCACATGCCGACGCAGGCCACGTTCGGGTGGGCGCCGAGAAACGCGCGCTCCTTCGCGAGGCGCTGCGGCGCGGAAAGGTCGCCGGCATCGATGCGTGCCGCATAGCGGAAGCCGCGGGCCGCGAGCGCGTCGATGCCGGCCGCGAGCGCGCGTTCGATGCCGCCGTTCTGCGGCATGCGCAGCACGTCGATCGACAGGCCCGGCAGGTCGGGCGCGACGATCGGCGGCGTGCTGCCATCGTCGACGATCAGCACGTGGACGGGCGCATCCTCGCGAAACGACGCGAGGGTCCGGACGACGTCGTCGTGCCCGTTGTAGGCCGGCATCAGCACGGCCACGTCGTCGAGCGGGGGCGGGCAATCAGGGGACGTCATGTTCGCAGCTTGAAACGGATGTAATAAAAGTTGACGGCGGCGGCGGCCAGGTAGCCGGCCGCCAGCCCGACGAGCGCGCCGTACAGGCCGAGCCGCGGGATCGCGAACAGGTTGACGAGCGCGGCGATCGCCAGCGCGAGCAGCCATTTCGACAGCAACACGAATTTTGCTTGATATTTGAGAACGATAAGATTGCCTATCGCCTCGATGCCGGCCGGCACGGACAGCCAGACGGCCCAGCGGAAGATGTCGACCGATGCCTCGTAGCCGTGGCCGAACACCTTGCCGACGATCAGCGGGGCGGCCGCGTCGAGCACGAGCGCGCCGGCCGTCATCAGGCAGGCCGTCATCGCGATCAGCCGGACGATGTTGCGGCGCAGCCGCGCGACGTCCTGCACGCGGTAGACGAAGGCGGGCGCGATCGTCTGCGCGAGCATCAGCGCGAGCGTGATCCAGTTCTCGTTGAGCTGCTGCGCGGCCGAATAGCGGCCGAGATCGGCGAACGACACGTGACGCTCGAGCATCAGGCGGTCGAGCTTCAGGAACAGGTACATGCAGATGAGGCCGAGCCAGAACACGGTGCCGGCCGTCGCAAAGTGCCGGAACAACGGCTTGTCGAGCGTCCAGCCGAGCGTGCCGCCGTTGCGATGCCGGTAGTACAGCAGCAGCGCGAAGCCGATTGCGGCGGCCTCGAGCGCCCACAGCCACGCGAAGCGTGCGGGGCCGGCCGCCGCGCGGACCAGCAGCCACACGAGCAGCGCCTTGGCGAGCGCGGTGATCATGCTGGCGACGAGCTGCGGCTTGCTGTAGGTCATGCTCTGCAGCCACGCGTTGATCACGCCGACGAACGGTTCGCGGAACACCATCGTGACCGCCAGGCCCGCGAGCATCGCGCCGACCAGCGGGTCGAACGCGCCCGCGGCGATCGCAATCCAGGTCGCGGCGAGCGCGGCGGCCGACACGGCGATGCGCAGCGCGAACGCGCTGCCGAGCACCGCGCCGAGCTGGGCGGGCGGGCGCTGGACGATGGTCGGGACGAGGATTTCCGCGCCGCACACCCAGGTGAGCGGCGCCAGTACCAGGAGAAGCGTATTCGCATACTGCCATTTGCCGAACACATCTGGCCCGAAATAACGGGCCAGCAGGCCGCTGATCGCGATCGCGACGCCGATCTGCGTGAGCCGTTCGAGCCCCAGCCAGACGAGGTTCGCGACGGCCTTCGCGACGTCCGGGTTGCCGAAGCGCTTCAGCATGCGCTGGGGCGGCACGCGCGGGGGGCGGCCGGAGGCTGCGGGTTAGCGGCGGCGGGACGGCTAGGCATTAAAATGGGCGACATGCGCGTCATCAAAACCCGCGATTATAAGTGGGATCGCGGCCGCTCCAGCCGTTCCGCTCCGTGTTCCGCCGGCAGGCATGTATCATGCGCGGCACCGGCGAGAGGCAGCCACGCAGGCCTGACAATTTTCCATGCACGCAACTGAGAGAGAAGTGAATCGATGATCTCCCAATCCATCTTCAAGGCATATGACATTCGTGGCGTGGTCGGCAAGACACTCGACGTCGACACCGCGCGCGGGATCGGCCGGGCATTCGGCAGCGAAGTGCGTGCACAGGGCGGCGACGCGGTCGTCGTCGCGCGCGACGGCCGTCTGTCCGGGCCGGAACTCGTCGGTGCGCTGGCCGACGGCCTGCGTGCGGCGGGCGTCGACGTCGTCGACGTCGGGATGGTGCCCACGCCGGTCGGTTATTTCGCGGCGAACGTGCCGCTGGCGCTGAAGGGCGGCGAGCGCCGCGTCGATTCGTGCATCGTCGTCACGGGCAGCCACAACCCGCCCGACTACAACGGCTTCAAGATGGTGCTGCGCGGCGCCGCGATCTACGGCGAGCAGATCCAGGCGCTGTACCGCCGCATTGTCGACGAGCGCTTCGAGTCGGGCAGCGGCACCTATGAGGAGATCGACGTTGCCGATCAGTACATCGCGCGCATCGTCGGCGACGTGAAGCTCGCGCGGCCGCTGAAGCTCGTCGTCGACGCCGGCAACGGCGTCGCCGGCCCGCTCGCGACGCGCCTGTTCAAGGCGCTCGGCTGCGAACTCGTCGAGCGCTTCACCGACATCGACGGCACGTTCCCGAACCACCACCCCGATCCCGCGCACCCGGAAAACCTGCAGGACGTGATCCAGGCGCTGAAGGACACCGATGCCGAGCTCGGCTTCGCGTTCGACGGCGATGGCGACCGCCTCGGCGTCGTCACGAAGGACGGCCGGATCATCTATCCGGACCGCCAGCTGATGCTGTTCGCGGAAGAGGTGCTGTCGCGCAACCCGGGCGCGCAGATCATTTACGACGTGAAGTGCACGCGCCACCTCGCGCAGTGGATCAAGTCGAAGGGCGGCGAGCCGCTGATGTGGAAGACGGGCCACTCGCTCGTGAAGGCGAAGCTGCGCGAGACGGGTGCGCCGCTCGCCGGTGAAATGAGCGGCCACGTGTTCTTCAAGGATCGCTGGTACGGCTTCGACGACGGCCTCTACACGGGGGCGCGCCTGCTCGAGATCCTCACGAAGACGGCCGACCCGAGCGCGCTGCTCAACGGGCTGCCGGACGCGATGAGCACGCCCGAGCTGCAGCTGTGGCTCGACGAGGGCGAGAACTTCCGCCTGATCGACAAGCTGCAGAAAGAGGCGAAGTTCGACGGCGCCGAGGAAGTCGTGACGATCGACGGCCTGCGCGTCGAGTACCCGGACGGCTTCGGCCTCGCGCGTTCGTCGAACACCACGCCGGTCGTCGTGATGCGCTTCGAATCCGAGACGAAGGAAGGGCTCAAGCGCATCCAGGAAGACTTCCGCCGTGTGCTGACGGCCGCGAAGCCGGACGTCAAGCTGCCGTTCTGAGCGCCGGCGGCCTGCGGGCCGCCGGCGGCGCCGCGGCCGGGTCATCGGCCGCGATCCTCCCGAAAAGCGGCGCACGCCACGGGCGTGCGGCCGCTTTTTGTCTGTCCGGCCCGCCGGGCGAGATAAAATCCCCCCTTTATGCTTGTCGCCGGCTGCCAGCCGGCGTTTTTTCAGCGTGCAAAAGATCCTGATCGTGCGCGTGTCGTCGCTGGGCGACGTCGTGCACAACATGCCGGTGATCGCCGATATCCGGCGCCGCCACCCCGATGCGCAGATCGACTGGCTCGTCGAGGAAAGCTTCGTCGACCTCGTGCGGCTCGTCGACGGCGTGCGCAACGTGCTGCCGTTCTCGCTGCGCCGCTGGCGCAAGAAGCCGCTGTCGGGCGCCACGTGGCGCGAGATCCGCGCGTTCCGCCGGCGCCTCGCGGCCGAGCAGTACGACCTCGTGATCGACTGCCAGGGCCTCATCAAGACGGCCTGGGTCGCAAGCTGGGCGCGCGGCCCGCTCGTCGGGCTCGGCAACCGTACCGACGGCGCCGGCTATGAATGGCCGGTGCGCTTCTTCTATCGCAAGCGCGTGCCGATTGCGCCGCGCACGCACGTCGTCGAGCGCTCGCGGCAGCTCGTCGCGGCGGCGCTGGGCGACCCGGCGCCGACGCCGGCCGATCCGGTCGACTTCGGCCTCGACACGCGCGCGGCGGCACTCGCGGTGGCCGCGCTCGGCCTGAACCTGCCGGTGCCGTACGTCGTGTTCGTCCATGCGACGTCGCGCGCCGACAAGCAGTGGCCGGACGCCGCGTGGATCGAGCTCGGCCAGGCGCTCGTGCGGCGCGGCGCATCGCTCGTGCTGCCGTGGGGCAACGACGCGGAGCGCGCGACCAGCGAGCGGCTCGCGAAGGAGTTCGGTGCGGCGGCGATCGTGCCGCCGAAGCTGTCGTTGCCGGCCGTGGTCGGTCTGATCGACGGCGCGGCCGCGACCGTCGGGGTTGATACAGGTCTGGTTCACATCGCGGCCGCGCTGAAGCGTCCGACGGTCGAACTGTACAATTTCGCGACGGCCTGGCGGACCGGCGGCTACTGGTCGCCGAACGTCGTCAATCTCGGCACGGCGGGGCAGCCCCCGTCGATCGCGCAGGTGAAGTCGGCGCTCGCGGGCTTCGGTCTCCTGTAACGCTGTCACTCACGCGAACCGATCATGAGCGAATCCCAGATCATCGAAGTCCCGTCCGCCGACTGGAGCGGACACAACCTGTCGGCGCCGCGCGAGCAACTGCTCGCCGCGGTCGAGGAAGGCAAGGTGCTGTATTTCCCGCATCTGCGCTTCGCGATCGAAGGCGGCGAGGAAGCGTTGCTCGATCCGGCGCTCGCCGATCCGAAACGCAAGAACATCAGCCTCGCGCCGAACGGCGGCGCGCTCGCCGGCGTGCTCGGCGACAGCGTCACGCAATCGGCCGTGCGCGCGCTCGTCGCGCGCTTCCAGCAGCAGGCCGGCTCGCTCGTCGACGGCCTCTTTCCCGAATACCGCGGCAAGCTGCGCGTCGCGCCGACGAGCCTGCGGCTGATGCAGGTCGAGACGCGCCAGACGTCGTGGCGCAAGGACGACAGCCGGCTGCACGTCGACGCGTTCCCGTCGCGGCCGAATTACGGCGAGCGGATCCTGCGCGTGTTCACGAACGTGAACCCGGCCGGCGTGCCGCGCGTATGGCGTGTCGGCGAGCCGTTCGAGGACGTTGCGAAGCGCTTCCTGCCGTCGATCAAGCCGCAACTGCCGGGCGCCGCGTGGCTGCTGAACCTGCTGCACGTGACGAAGTCGCCGCGCAGCGCGTACGACCACCTGATGCTGAACCTGCACGACAGCATGAAGGCCGATCTCGACTACCAGAAGACGAGCCCGCAGGAGACGATGCCGTTTCCGCCCGGTTGCGTGTGGATATGTTTCTCGGATCAGACTTCGCACGCTGTGATGTCGGGCCAGTTCATGCTCGAACAGACGTTCTTCCTGCCGGTCGATGCGATGGTCCGCCGCGAATGCGCGCCGCTCGGCATTCTCGAGCGCCTGAAGGGCAGGGCGCTGGTTTGAGCGCGCCCCTGCTTCGACGCAACACGAGGGCCGCGGCATGCTGAGGGTGATCTATCGCGCGCTGTGGTGGCTCGTCGCGCCGGCCGCGGTCATCCGGCTCTACGTGCGCTCGCGCAAGGAGCGCGGCTATCGCGAACACATCGGCGAACGCTTCGGCCACGTGACCGGCCGCTCGCGCGACGACCGCACGCCGCTGATCTGGGTGCATGCGGTGTCGGTCGGCGAGACACGCGCCGCGCAGCCGCTGATCGACGCGCTGATGCACGCGCGCCCCGATGCGCGCATCCTGCTCACGCACATGACGCCGAGCGGCCGCGCGACCGGCGAACAGATCTTCGGCGATCGCGTGCTGCGCTGCTACCTGCCGTACGACATGCCGGGTGCGGTGCGGCGCTTCCTGCGTGCCTGGCGGCCGACGCTCGGCCTCGTGATGGAAACCGAGGTGTGGCCGACGCTGATCGACGAATGCCGTCGCGCGGATGTGCCGCTCGTGCTGACCAATGCACGGATGTCCGCGCGTTCGTTCCGGCGCGCGGCGAAGTTCGGCGCGGCGACGCGCGACGTGTTCGGCGGGTTCTCGCGCGTGCTCGCGCAGAGCCCGGCCGATGCGGAGCGGCTCACGTCGCTCGGCGCGCGCAACGTGACCGTGCTCGGCAACCTGAAGTTCGACATGACGACGCCGCCGGAACTCGCGGCGCGCGGCCATGCGTGGCGCGACGCGATCGGCACGCGGCCCGTGTGGGTGGCCGCCAGCACGCGCGAGAACGAAGAAGCGCTGGTGCTGCAGGCGTTCGCGGAAATGCGCACGCCCGGCGCGCTGCTGGTGCTCGTGCCGCGTCATCCGCAGCGTTTCGCCGAAGTCGAGGCGCTCGTCGCGCGCGGCGGGCTCAAGTCCGTGCGCCGCTCGGTGTGGGCCGCCGACGCGGCCGCGCTCGCGGCCGGCCAGCCGGCCGCCGAACCGCTGCCGGACGACGTGACGGTGCTGCTCGGCGATTCGATGGGCGAACTCGGCGCGTATTACGCGGCCGCCGACATCGCATTCATCGGCGGCAGCCTGCTGCCGCTCGGCGGCCAGAACCTGATCGAAGCGTGCGCGGTCGGCGTGCCGGTGCTGATCGGCCCGCACGTGTTCAACTTCACGCAGGCGACCGCCGACGCGGTCGCGGCCGGCGCGGCGATGCAGGTTGCGGATCCGCTCGATCTCGCGCACGTGCTCGACGCGCTGTTCGCCGACAAGGCGCGGCGTATCGCGATGGGGGCGGCCGGTGCGGCCTTCGCATCGCGTCACCGCGGCGCGACCGCGCGCACGGTCGACGTGCTCGCGGCGCTGCTGCCGCCTGCCGAACGCGGCGAGCGCATGCTGCAGGACGCGCAGGACGCGCAGGACACGTCCGACGACGAATAGACGGCGGGCGGCGCAATGCCGCCCATGCGCGGCGGCGACGTGTGCCGCCGCCACGCCGCTCAGACCGTCAGCAATCCCTTCTTCTCGATGAATGCGATCACGTCCGCGACGCCTTCGAGTGCCTTCAGGTTCGTCATCACGTAAGGCCGCTCGCCGCGCATCTTCCGCGTGTCGGACGCCATCACGTCGAGGTTTGCACCGACCAGCGGGGCGAGGTCGGTCTTGTTGATCACGAGCAGGTCGGACTTCGTGATGCCGGGGCCGCCCTTGCGCGGAATCTTCTCGCCGCCCGCGACGTCGATCACGTAGATCGTCAGGTCCGACAACTCGGGGCTGAAGGTTGCCGCGAGATTGTCGCCGCCCGATTCGATGAACACGATGTCGGCGTCCGGAAAGCGCGCCAGCATCCGGTCGACGGCTTCGAGGTTGATCGAGGCATCCTCGCGGATCGCCGTGTGCGGGCAGCCGCCCGTCTCGACGCCCATGATGCGTTCTTCGGGCAGCGCGCCGGCCACCGTCAGCAGCCGCTGGTCTTCCTTCGTGTAGATGTCGTTCGTGATCGCGACGAGGTCGTACCGGTCGCGCATCGCCTTGCACAGCATTTCGAGCAGCGTGGTCTTGCCGGAGCCGACGGGGCCGCCGATGCCGACGCGCAGCGGCGGCAGTTTCTTCGTGCGGCGGGCGGAGGAGGGGGCAGGTGCGTTCATGGTCGGGCGATGGGGTTCAGGAGCGGAACAACCGCGAGTACTGGGTTTCGTGCCGCGCGGACAGGATGCCGAGCTGCGGCGCGAACGTGTTGATGGCGTCGGGCGGCGTCGCGAGCGCGCGGCGCACGGCCGCGTCGATCGCGCCGCGCAGCGCGACGATGATGCGCTGCCCGGCGAGCTGGCCGAGCGGCACGGCCTTCAGCGCGGCGGACGTCTGGTTCTCGACCCAGCCGAATGCGTACGCGGCGAGCGTCGCGTCGGCGCTGGCATCGTGCATGGCGGCCGCGTAGGCGAATGCGGTCGGCAGCGCGACCGGCGAGATCGACGCGAGCGTCGCGCGGCGCGCGGCATCGCCCCATTCGAGCGAGGCGCACAGCTGCGCGAGCGACCAGCCCATCTGTTCGGTTTCGCGGCGCAGTTCGGCCGATTCGCGGCTCGCGATGAACCAGGCGTTTTCGGCGGCAAGCGCGGACGTGTCGTGCGCGTGCCAGCGTGCGAGCTGGTGCGCGAGAAACGGCAACTCGCCGTGCGCAAGCACATCGGTCAGGCCGCTGGCGATCCAGTCGCGCGCGGAATCGGCGTCGTGGATCAGGTTCGCGTCGAGCGCGGCTTCAAGGCCCTGCGAATAGCTGTACGCACCGATCGGCAGTGCCGGCGACGCGAGGTGCAGCAGCGCGACGAGTTCAGTGGTGGTCATGGCCGTGGCCGTGCGTGCATCCGGAACCATGCTGATGATCGTGATCGTGATCGTGATCGTGATCGTGCGAATGCGAGTGGCCGTGATGGTCGCCGAATACCTGCTGCGCGAGCGCGTAATCCTCGGCGAACGTCGCGTCATGCCCGTGCTTGTGGCCGCCGCCATACGCGCCGGCTTCCGGCTGGAACGGCGCGTGCGCTTCTTCGACCTGCGTGCCGAGCCGGCGCAGCATGTCGGCGAGCACCGGATCGGCTTCGAGCTTCAGGTAGCCGTCGCCGATCTCGACCGGCGTGTGGCGGTTGCCGAGATGGTACGCGGCGCGCATCAGCGTGAGCGGGTCGGCCGCGCGCACGAGCAGCACGGTCTCGGGCGCGGCGGCAACGCGCACGAGCGCGCCGTCGTCGGCGACGAGCACGTCGCCGTCGCGCAGCACGGTGCCGCGCGGCAGCAGGACCGCGACGTCTTCGCCGGTGTCGAGCGTCGCCGCGAGGCGGCTCTTGCAGCGGGCGTCATAGGCGAGCGTGAGCGTCGGCGCGCGTGCGACGAGCGACGCGGCGAGCTTCACGTTCGGGGCAATGCGTTTGTCGAGGGTGCGCATGAAATCGGGAGCCGGAAATCAGAACAGGAAATAGCGCTGCGCCATCGGCAGCACCGTCGCCGGTTCGCAGGTGAGCAACTGGCCGTCGGCGATCACGTCGTAGGTTTCGGGATCGACGCTGATCGACGGGCGCCACGCGTTGTGGATCATGTCGGCCTTCGTCACGGTGCGGCAGTTGCGCACGGGCACGATCCGCTTCGCGAGGCCGTAGCGCTCCGCGATGCCTGCATCGGCCGCCATCTGCGACACGAAGGTCAGCGACGTGCGGGCGAGCGCACCGCCGCGCGTCGCGAACATCTCGCGATAGTGAACCGGCTGCGGCGTCGGGATCGACGCATTCGGGTCGCCCATCTGCGCCATCGCGATCATGCCGCCCTTCAGGATCATCGACGGCTTGATCCCGAAGAACGCAGGCTCCCACAGTACGAGATCGGCCCACTTGCCGGGCTCGATCGAGCCGACTTCGTGCGCGATGCCGTGCGTGAGCGCCGGGTTGATCGTGTACTTCGCGACGTAGCGCTTCGCGCGGAAGTTGTCGTTGCGCGGGTTGTCTTCCGGGAGCGCACCGCGCTGCACCTTCATCTTGTGCGCGGTCTGCCACGTGCGGATGATCACTTCGCCGACGCGGCCCATCGCCTGCGAATCGGACGACAGCATCGACAGCGCGCCGAGATCGTGCAGGATGTCCTCGGCCGCGATCGTCTCGCGGCGGATCCGCGATTCGGCGAACGCGAGATCCTCGGCGATCGACGGATCGAGGTGATGGCACACCATCAGCATGTCGAGATGCTCGTCGAGCGTGTTGATCGTGTACGGGCGCGTCGGGTTGGTCGACGACGGCAGCACGTTCGACTCGCCGCACACCTTCAGGATGTCGGGCGCATGGCCGCCGCCCGCACCTTCGGTGTGGTACGTGTGGATCGTGCGGCCCTTGAACGCGGCGACCGTCGATTCGACGAAGCCGCCTTCGTTCAGCGTGTCGGTATGGATCGCGACCTGCGTGTCGGTGTCGTCGGCGACCGACAGGCAGTTGTCGATCGCGGCGGGCGTCGTGCCCCAGTCTTCGTGCAGCTTCAGCCCGATCGCGCCGGCCGCGATCTGCTCGACGAGCGGTTCCGGCAGGCTCGCATTGCCCTTGCCGAGGAAGCCGAGATTGATCGGCCAGCCGTCGGCGGCCTGCAGCATCCGCTCCATGTGCCACGGGCCCGGCGTGCAGGTCGTCGCGTTGGTGCCGGTGGCCGGCCCCGTGCCGCCGCCGAGCATCGTCGTGACGCCGGACGCGAGCGCCTCGTCGATCTGCTGCGGGCTGATGAAGTGAATGTGCGTGTCGATCCCGCCTGCTGTCACGATCAGCCCTTCGCCGGCGATCACTTCGGTGGCCGCGCCGATCGCGATCGTCACGCCCGGCTGGATGTCGGGGTTGCCGGCCTTGCCGATCGCGGCGATGCGGCCGTGCTTGAGCGCGATGTCGGCCTTCACGATGCCCCAGTGATCGAGGATCACCGCGTTCGTGATGACCGTGTCGGGCACGTCGGCGGCCACGCGCTGCGACTGGCCCATCCCGTCGCGGATCACTTTCCCGCCGCCGAATTTCACTTCCTCGCCGTAGGTCGTGAAGTCGCGTTCGATCTCGATCAGCAGTTCGGTGTCGGCGAGCCGGACGCGGTCGCCCGTCGTCGGCCCGAACATTTCCGCGTACGCGCGGCGGCTCAAGCGTAGTGTCATGTCGTGCTGTTCCTGAAGAGCGGGGCGCCGCTTACAGCGGCCCCATCACCTTGCCCTGAAAACCGTAGACGGCGCGCGCGCCCGCGAGCGCGACGAGCTCGACGGTGCGCGTCTGGCCCGGCTCGAAGCGCACGGCCGTGCCGGCCGCGATGTTGAGCCGGAAGCCGCGTGCGGCCGCGCGGTCGAACGACAGCGCATCGTTGACTTCGAAGAAGTGGTAGTGCGAGCCGACCTGCACCGGGCGGTCGCCGGTGTTCGCGACGACGAGCGTGAGCGTTGCGCGGCCCGCGTTCAGTTCGTGTTCGCCGTCGTCGGTGAGGATTTCGCCGGGGATCATGCGTGCCTCACGGAATCGGGTGATGGACGGTCACGAGCTTCGTGCCGTCGGGGAAGGTCGCTTCGACCTGGATGTCGGGAATCATCTCCGGCACGCCGTCCATCACGTCGTCGCGCGTGAGCAGCGTCGTGCCGTAGTGCATCACCTCGGCGACCGTCTTGCCGTCGCGCGCGGCTTCCATCAGCGCGGCGGTGATGAAGGCGACCGCCTCCGGATAGTTGAGCTTCAGGCCGCGCGCGCGACGGCGTTCGGCCAGCAGCGCCGCTGTGAAGATCAGCAGCTTGTCCTTCTCGCGGGGAGTCAGTTTCATGAAGGCAAACGTTCAGGAAAACGTAATTTTTATCGGCGCGCATGCAACCGGGCGAACGCGCGGGTCATCGTAGCACCGCGCTGTTTTGCGTGCGTTGTGTATCGGTTATGTAAGGAGCAAGGCGCGTGCCATGTGCATCGGGCACGGTGTGATGCGCGTTCGTGGTGCGTCGTGCATGGGTAGCGTGCAGCGTCCGATGCGGTGCTGCGCCGAAACGGTGCGCGGCGCGGGCGTGCTCAGGTTTGCCAGAGACGCAGCGGCCGTGCGTCGACGCCGTGCACGATCGGCCGCAATTGCAGCCAGCAGCCGGTGAAGTGACGCTGCAGCGCTTCCATCGACGTCGCCAGCGCGCGCACGAGCACGACGCCCGGTGTCACGCAGGTCGCGCCCGCGCGCAGCGTGTCGTCGAACGGCATCCGGGCGGCGAGCGCTTCGGCCAGCGCGGCGTCGCACGCGGCGCCGGCGGCCCACAGCGTGCCGTATGCGGGAAAGCCGGTGAGGCCCTGCAGTGCGCCGCGCAGCGGATCGCGTGCATCGAGCAGCGCGCGCTCGGTCCAGAGCGGCCGGCCGTCGGCATCGACGAGCGCCGAAGCCGAAGCGATGCGGCCTGCCGACCAGGTTTCGCCGGCGGCCTGCCGGCCGAGCTGCGTCGCGTCCCAGCCGATTGCGCTCGCGCCCGTGCCGAGGGTCACCGTGAAATCGAGCGCTGCGTGCGCCGCATCGAAGAACAGGTTGTTCTGCGGCAGCCAGTCGAGCTTCGCGTCACGGCCGACCGTGATGCCGATGCGCTGCGTCGCGTCGAGGCCGTTCGACTTGTACCACTTGGTCGCGCCGGGCGTCGTCAGCACCGCATGCGTGCCGTCGCCGAGCGCAATGTCGATGTCGAGCCGGTCGCCGCCCGCGACACCGCCCGGTGGGTGGACGATCACCGCGTGGCAGATCGCGTCGCCTTCCGGATACAGCGGCCGCTGCACGCGCAGCGGGCCGTCGTGCAGCCGGTGCGCGAGCGTCGTGCGCGCGCCGTGCCGCTCGAAGCCAAGTTCGAGACGGCCGCGCCACGACTTGGCGACGGCGGGGCGGGACAGCGGGGCGTGCGAATCGGGGGCGGACATCGGCGGCGAACGGGAAACGAGGGTAACGGACGCGAAAAACGTGGATGCTACCGGAACAATAATGCAGATGCCGCGTTCGTTGAAAGCGCCGCGTGCGGGGGCCTTGCGAGCCGGCCGCTCATGTCCGTCGCCGTGCCTGCCGCCGTGCCTACCGCCGTGCCGCGCGTCACACCGCGATCAGTTCGCGCACGCCGTTCGTCTCCATGTCGTGCGCATCGCCGCCCGCGACGATCTCGCCGCGGCTCATCACCCAGTAGTTGTCCGCGATCGATTGCGCGAAGTCGTAATACTGTTCGACGAGCAGCACGGTCATCCGCGATTCGTCGACGAGCTGGCGCAGCGTGCGGCCGATGTCCTGGATGATCGACGGCTGGATGCCTTCGGTCGGCTCGTCGAGGATCAGCAACTGCGGCTCGCTCATCAGCGCACGGCCGATCGCGAGCTGCTGCTGCTGGCCGCCCGACAGGTCGCCGCCGCGCCGCGCGCGCATGTCCTTCAGCACGGGAAACAGGTCGTAGATGCGGTCTGGCACCTTCGACGGCGCCTTGCGGCTCGCCGCGCCGACGAGCAGGTTTTCCTCGACGGTCAGCCGCGGAAAGATGTCGCGGCCCTGCGGCACGTACGCGAGCCCGGCCGCGACGCGCGCATACGGCGGCAGTGCGCCGAGCGCCGTGCCGCGCCACGACACGCTGCCGCTCTTCGCGGCGACGACGCCCATCAGACAGCGCAGCAACGTGCTCTTGCCGACGCCGTTGCGGCCGAGCAGCACGGTGAGCTTGCCGTCGTCGGCGGCGAGGTTCACGTTGCGCAGGATATGGCTGCCGCCGTAGTACTGGTTCAGTGCTTCGATCTTCAGCATCGCATCATCGTCCGAGATAAGACTCGATCACCGCGTCGTCGCGCTTGACCTGGTCGAGCGTGCCTTGCGCGAGCACCGCGCCTTCGGCCATCACCGTCACGCGGCCCGTGTCGCCCGCGAGCGCCGCGACGAATTCCATGTCGTGCTCGACGACCATCATCGAGCAGGTGCCGCGCAGCGTGTTCAACAGTTCGGCAAGTTCCATCGTTTCGTGATCGGTCATCCCGGCCGCCGGCTCGTCGAGCAGCAGCAGCGCCGGGCGCTGCATCAGCAGCATGCCGATCTCGAGCCGCTGCTTCTGCCCGTGCGACAGTTCGCCGGCCGCACGATACGCATGGCTTTCGAGGCCGATCAGCGCGAGTGTCTCCTCGATCTTCGCCTGTGCCGTGCGGTCGAGCCGCGCACGCAGCGACGCGAGCCAGCCCTTGTCGGTCTGCATCGCGAGCTCGAGGTTTTCCCACACCGGATGCTGCTCGAACACGGTCGGCTTCTGGAACTTGCGGCCGATGCCCGCGCGCGCGATTTCGGGTTCGCTCATCCGCGACAGGTCCAGCGTCTGGCCGAGAAACACGCTGCCGGCGTCGGGGCGCGTCTTGCCGGTGACGACATCCATCATCGTCGTCTTGCCCGCGCCGTTCGGGCCGATCACGCAGCGCAGCTCGCCTGCGTCGATGGCGAGCGACAGCTTCTTCAAGGCACGAAAGCCGTCGAAGCTCACTTCGATATCTTCGAGGTACAGGATCGTGCCGTGCGACGTGTCGATGCCGGGCGGCACGACGCGCCCCATCGACGCGGTGCCGCTGACGGTCAGCAGTTCGTCCTCGAGCGGCGGCGTGAACTGGTACAAGGCCGTTCCGTTCATGCGCGTTTCCCCTTCGCGATCAAGGTTTCGACGAGACCCATGATCCCGCGCGGCAGCAGCAGCGGCACGAGCACGAAGATCAGGCCGAGGAAGAACAGCCAGTATTCGGCGAAGTACGCGGTAAACAGGCTCTTCGCGCCGTTCACCGCGAATGCGCCGACGATCGGCCCGATCAGCGTGCCGCGCCCGCCCACCGCGACCCAGATCGCCATTTCGATCGAGTTGCCGGGCGACATCTCGCCGGGGTTGATGATGCCGACCTGCGGCACATACAGCGCGCCCGCGATGCCGCACAGCACGGCCGACACGGTCCACACGAACAGCTTGTACGCGAGCGGGCTGTAGCCGAGGAACATCAGCCGCGTCTCGCCGTCGCGCACCGCGGTGACGACGCGCCCGAGCTTGCTCGTGACGATCGCGCGCGCGGCGATGAACGCCAGCACCAGCGTCGCGAACGTCAGCAGCAACAGCACCGTGCGCGTGCCGGGCGAGGTAATGGCGAAGCCCGCGATGCGCTTGAAGTCGGTGAAGCCGTTGTTGCCGCCGAAGCCCGTCTCGTTGCGAAAGAACAGCAGCATCGCGGCGAACGTCAGCGCCTGCGTGATGATCGACAGGTAAACGCCTTTCACGCGCGAACGGAACGTGAAGAAGCCGAATACCCAGGCGAGCACGGCCGGCACCAGCACGACGAGCGCGAGCGCCCATGCGAGATGCTGCGTGCCGCTCCAGTACCACGGCAACTGGTGCCAGTCGAGGAACACCATGAAGTCGGGCAGGTCGCTGCCGTACTTGCCGTCGCGACCGATCTCGCGCATCAGGTACATGCCGATCGCATAGCCGCCGAGCGCGAAGAACAGGCCGTGGCCGAGGCTCAGGATCCCGCAGTAGCCCCACACGAGATCGAGCGCGAGCGCAGCGATCGCATAGCACATCAGCTTGCCGGCGAGCGTCATCGCGTACGCGGACAGATGGAACGCGCTCGCTTCGGGCGCAACGAGCGCGGCGAGCGGCACGCCGATGCCGATCGCGATGCACAGCGCGACGAGCGCGAGCCACGCGCGGCGCGACAGCAGCGCGGGGCGGGGCGGCAGGCCGAGCGCGAAGCCGTCCGCCGCGCGCGCGGCGGCAGCGGGCTTCGGTGAGCCGGCAACCGGGTTCGATATCGAGTCGGTGAAGGAAGTCACGTCAAGCCTCCGCGCTGCGGCCCTTCGGGGCAAACATGCCCTGCGGGCGTTTCTGGATGAACAGCACGATCATCACGAGCACCGCGATCTTCGCGAGCACGGCACCCCAGAACGGTTCGATCGCCTTGCTCGCGAGGCCGAGCCCGAAGCCGCCGAGCACGGTGCCGGCGATCTGTCCGACGCCGCCGAGCACGACGGCCATGAACGAATCGATGATGTAGTTCTGGCCGAGATCGGGGCCCACGTTGCCGATCTGCGATAACGCGCAGCCGCCGAGGCCCGCGATGCCCGCGCCGAATGCGAACGCATACGCGTCGACGCGTGCGGTCTTCACGCCGACGCACGCGGCCATCCGGCGGTTCTGCGTGACCGCGCGCACGAACAGGCCGAGCCGCGTCTTCGTCAGCACGGCCCACGCGACGAACACCACCGCGAGCGCGAACGCGAGGATCGCGAGCCGGTTGTACGGCAGGATCAGGTTCTGCATCACGGGTACACCGCCGCTCATCCACGACGGGTTCACGACCTGCACGTTCTGCGCGCCGAACAGCATGCGCGTCGCCTGGATCAGGATCAGGCTCACGCCGAACGTTGCGAGCAGCGTTTCGAGCGGGCGGCCGTACAGGTGCCGCAGCACGAGCCGTTCGAGCACGATGCCGACGAGCGCGGCCGCCACGAACGACACGGGCACGGCGACGAGCGGGTACCAGTCGAACGCGCCAGGCGCGTAGCGCTGGATCAGCGTCTGCACCACATAGGTTGCGTACGCACCGATCATCAGGAATTCGCCGTGCGCCATGTTGATCACGCCGATCAGCCCGTACGTGATCGCGAGGCCGAGCGCGGCGAGCAGCAGCACGCTGCCGAGCGACAGGCCCGCGAACAGCGTGCCGACGATCTCGCCACGGCGCTGCAGCGTATGCAATGCGTCGAGCCCTTGCTGCGCGGCGTCGCGCACGCGCGCGTCGGGTTCCGCGTAGCTGCCGTCGGCGTTCTTCGCGACGAGCGGGCGCAATTGTTCGATCATGTCGAGATCGCGGCGTGTGGCCACCACCTGCACGGCTTCGAGGCGCTTTGCCGGATCGGCGTCGTGCAGCGCGGCGATCGCCCACAGTGCGTCGAGGCGGCGCTTCAGCGCGGGATCGGTTTCCTTCGCGCGGGCGCGCTCGATCATCGGCTTGAGCGCCGGGTCGGGCGACTTCAGTAGCGCATCGATCGCGTCGCGTCGCGCGGCGACGTCGGGCGATGCGAGCGCGAGGCCCGACAGCGCGCCCGCGATCTTCGTGCGCAGCAGGTTGTTCAGCATCACCGGCTGCGCGTCGCCGGCCGGCGTCACGACCTGCGTGAGCGCATCGTGCGCGGTGTCGCCGGTCTGGATCAGCAGGCGGCCGTCGGCGGTCGCGAGCGCGTCGCCGTTCGACAGTGCATCGAGCACCGCGACGGCGCGCGGATCGGCATCGGCGGCGAGGCGTTCGATCGCGGATGTCTTCGCGTCGAAGTCGTCACCGGCGAGCGCGGCGGTATCGGCCGCCGTCAGCGCGAACGCGGCGTGCGGCAGCATGCCCGCGAGGGCGGCGCACGCCGCGATCGCGCGAACGGCTCGGCGAAAGCGTGTAGGCATCGGGAAATCCTGTCGGGCTTGAGGAAGCGGATTCGGGCGGTACTGCACCGGCGCGGGCGGTTCGTGACGGCAACCGCGGCCGGCGCGGCGGGCGCATCGGCATGGGGACGGCGCGTCACGCGTGATGCGCGACGCGCCACATCGCGTCAGGCCAGTGCCGCACGCTGCCGGCGCAGGAACGCCGGGATCGACGTGACGATGTCCGGCTTGCCCTGGTTGCCGGCAATGAACGGGCTCCACGGCTGCGCGCGCACGGCGGTCTTCGTCTTCCACACGACGTTGAACTGCCCGTCGCCGCGAATCTCGCCGATCATCACCGGCTTGTGCAGGTGATGGTTGCCGTCCATCGCGAGCGTAAAGCCCGACGGTGCGGCGACGGTCTGGCCGATCATCGCGACGCGCACCTTGTCGACGTCGGTGCTCTTCGCCTTCTCGACGGCCTGTTTCCACATGTGGATGCCGACGTAGGTCGCTTCCATCGGATCGTTGGTCACGCGCTTCGCGCCGCCCGGCAGGTTGTTCGCCTTTACCCACGCGGCGAACTGGTCCTTGAACTTCGTGTTGGTCGGGTTCTTCACCGACATGAAGTAGTTCCACGCGGCGAGGTGGCCGACGAGCGGTTTCGTGTCGATCCCGCGCAGCTCTTCCTCGCCGACCGAGAACGCGACGACCGGCACGTCGGTCGCCTTGATCCCCTGGTTGCCGAGTTCCTTGTAGAACGGCACGTTCGAGTCGCCGTTGATCGTCGAGATCACGGTCGTCTTGCCGCCCTGCGAGAAAGTCTTGATGTTCGCGACGATGGTCTGGTAATCGCTGTGACCGAACGGCGTGTAGACCTCCTGAATATCGGCGTCTTTCACGCCCTTCGATTTGAGGAACGCGCGCAGGATCTTGTTGGTCGTGCGCGGGTACACGTAGTCGGTGCCGAGCAGGAAGAAGCGCTTCGCGCCGCCGCCTTCCGCGCTCATCAGGTACTCGACGGCCGGAATGGCCTGCTGGTTCGGCGCGGCGCCCGTGTAGAACACGTTGCGCGACATTTCCTCGCCTTCATATTGCACCGGGTAGTAGAGCAGACCGTTCAGCTCCTCGAACACCGGCAGCACGGACTTGCGCGACACCGACGTCCAGCAGCCGAACACGCACGCGACCTTGTCCTGCGTGAGCAGCTGGCGCGCCTTCTCGGCGAACAGCGGCCAGTTCGACGCGGGATCGACCACCACCGGTTCGAGCTTGCGGCCCATCACGCCGCCGCTCTTGTTGATGTCGGCGATCGTCATCAGCGCGGTGTCCTTCAGCGACGTCTCCGAGATCGCCATCGTGCCCGACAGCGAATGCAGGATGCCGACCTTGATCGGGCCGGTGCCCGCATCGGCCGCTTGCGCAAACGGGCTCTTGCCCGCCAGCGCGAGCGCGCCGGCCATCGAACCGAACTTCAACAGACTGCGACGTTTCATCGGGATCCCCTTGTCGTGTTGGATGTGCGTGCGCCATGGCGGCGCCGGCCATCGTGTAACGCAAGGCATGTGCCAGTCGCGCGAATGCACGCCCGGCGTGCCTGTGCGGCAGGTCAGCGGGCGCCGGGGCGGTGCGGATGATGCGTCGTGCAGCATGCGCGGTCCGTTGCGGTGCAGGCTCGCGGGCGCAAATGGTGCACGGCCGGGGTGCGGCGCCGTTGCGCGTCATCGGCGGTGGGCGGAAGGAAACGAGGCAGGGCCGAAAAGAACAACGGGCACGCGATGCGTGCCCGTTCGGCGGATCAGTGTGGCCGGCGGCAGTGTGCCGACGGCGAGGCGGCGCGCGATGCGCCGCCGGAAAGGTCAGTAACGCGGCACGGACGGGTCGACGTCGCGCGACCACGCGTCGATCCCGCCTTGCAGGTTGTACAGCTTCGTGAAGCCGCGCGATTCGAGGAACATCGCGACCTGCGCGCTGCGCATGCCGTGATGGCACACGCAGACGATTTCCGCTTCGTCGTCGAGCTCTTCGCTGCGCGCGGGAATCTGCTGCATCGGGATCGATACGCTGCCGGCGATCTGCGCGGTCGAGATTTCCCACGGTTCACGCACGTCGAGCACGACCGGCGCGGGGCGCGCCGAATCGCCGAGCCATTCCGCGAGCATCGCGGGCGTCAGGATCTGCATGGAGGCTCCGCTGCTCAGAACTTGAAGCGCGACGGCTCGATCGCGTTGACGAGGTGGTCGATGTACGTTTCGAACACGTCGGCGACGCGGTACTGCTTGTCGTCGATGCGCGTGATGATCTGCGCCTTCATCACCGGACGGCCGCCGACGAATGCCGACAGGCGGCCGCCGACCTTCAGTTGCTCGAGCATCTCCTGCGGCACGACGGGCAGGCCGCCCGTGACGCAGATCACGTCGTACGGCGCCTTGCCGGCCCAGCCGCGCGAACCGTCGCCGAGCACGACTTCCGCGTTGGTCACGCCGTCGTTGCGCAGGTTGTCTTCCGCGAACTTCGCGATCGCCGGATCGATCTCGACGGCCGTCACGTGCTGTGCGCGATGGGCGAACAGTGCGGTCAGGTAGCCCGAACCCGCGCCGATCAGCAGCACGTTTTCGTGCTTCTTGACCGTCAGCTCCTGCAGCACGCGCGCTTCGACGCGCGGGAACAGCATCTTGCTGGACCCGCCGGGCAGCGGCAGTTCGAGGTCGGCGAACGCGAGATCGCGGTATTCGGCCGGAACGTAGTTTTCACGCTTGACGATCGACAGCAGGCCCAGGACGTCCAGATCCAGCACGTCCCACGGCCGGATCTGCTGTTCGATCATGTTGAAACGCGCGTTTTCGATATTCATGGTGTGGTCACGCAGCCTGGTCGGCCATCAGCGGGGATAGAGAAACTTCGTGATTGTACCAAACGGGGCGGCCGCGAAGCCTTCAGGCGGCCTGCAACAGACCTTTACCCTTTGCTCTTCTTGATCTGCGCCTCGAACGCGAGGTCGAGCTTGCTCGCCTTGCGCGGCTTTTGGGGGCCGAATTCGTCGACGAACTTGACGAACTCGTCGAGCGGCAGCGGCTCGCAGCGCTTCTCGGCGGTGCCGCTGGAACGGTCGACGAGATAGAACAGGCCGCCCGCCATCGCGACGGCCGCGAATTGCGGGTTGCCGGAGCGGGTCTTCAGGCGTTCGACCGCGTAGGTCGCTTTGGTGGTGCGCATCGTGCGGGTTCTGGCGGAGCGTAAGCCCCACACTGTATCAAACCGGCCGCCCGCGTGCGGCCGGCGCGGGCGTCAAACGGTGCGCGAGTAGCGTTGCCGCGGCGTCTGGCCGAGATAGGCGTCGAACGCCATCGCGATGTTGCGCACGACCATCCGGCCGGCCGGATGGATCGTCAGGCGGTCGCGCGCGATCGTCAGCAGCCCGTCGCGCTCGAACGGGCGCAGCGCGTCGAGCTCGCGAGCGAAATGATCGGCGAAGCGGATGCCGTGCGCGGCCTCGACATGCGAGAACGGCAGCTCGAGGTTGCACATCAGTTGCGTGATCACGTCGCGGCGCAGCCGGTCGTCGGGCGTGAGCCGCACGCCGCGCGCGATCGGCAGCCGGCCCGCGTCGAGCGCGGCGCCGTAGGCGGGCAGATCCTTCGCGTTCTGCGCATAGACGTCGCCGACCTTGCCGATCGACGACACGCCGAAGCCGACGAGATCGGTATCCGCGCGCGTGCTGTAGCCCTGGAAGTTGCGCTGCAGCGTGCCGTTCTGCTGGGCGCGCACGAGTTCGTCGGACGGGCGGGCGAAGTGGTCCATCCCGATGTACACGTAGCCGGCCGACGTCAGCATGTCGATCGCGAGGCCGAGCAGCGCGATGCGCGTTTCGGGCGGCGGCAACATCGCATCGTCGATCTGCCGCTGCATCTTGAACAGGTGCGGCATGTGCGCGTAGCCGAACACCGACAGGCGATCCGGCGCGAGCTCGATGATCGTCTCGAGCGTGCGCGCGAACACGGCCACGGTCTGGTGCGGCAGCCCGTAGATCAGGTCGACGCTCACCGAATGGAAGCCCGTCGCACGCGCGGCGCCGAGCAGGTCGGCCGTCATCGCGAGCGGCTGGATGCGGTTGATCGCCTGCTGGACGGCCGGATCGAAATCCTGCACGCCGAGGCTCAGCCGGTTGAAGCCGATCGTGCGCAAGTGCACGAGCGTCGCCGGCGTGACCGTGCGCGGGTCGATCTCGATCGAGAACTCGGCGTCGGCGTCCGGCGCGAGCGCGAAGTGCTCGCGGGTGGCCGCCATCAGCTCGGCCGTTTCGTCGTCGGACAGGAAAGTCGGCGTGCCGCCGCCCCAATGCAGCTGCGTGACGGGGCGGGACGGATCGAACAGCGCCGCTTGCAGCGCCATCTCGCGCTTGAGCTGCTCGAGATACGGGCGGGCGCGGCGGTGGTTGTTGGTCGCGATCTTGTTGCAGCCGCAGTAGAAGCATGCGGTGTTGCAGAACGGGATGTGGAAATACAGCGACAGATCGCTCGACGACGCGCCGGGGTCGCTGGCCGCGCGGACGTAGTCGGCCGGGTCGAACTCGTCGCGGAACTGGAGCGCGGTGGGGTACGACGTATAGCGCGGCCCGTTCGCGCCGTATTTCGCGAGCAAATCGGGACGGAACATTGTGTCGGCAGAACCAGAACTCATGACGGTCTCGCGCTTTTTAGATGCTTTCGAGTATATAAACGCGCGATTCGGCTGCATTGTGTAATAACGTCGCAGCCGGCGATGGCACAATGCGGGGTGGGGCTGCCGGACACCGCGTCCGGTTGCCACACCGTTTGTGTTGTTTGTCGAGAGAGCCGAGTGTCCGTCGAATTGCCTGTCCGCCCGGCGCCCGCCGATGTTCCGCCGCACGCGTGCCGCGAGGGCTGCGGCGCGTGCTGCATCGCGCCGTCGATTTCCAGCCCGATTCCGGGCATGCCCGGCGGCAAGCCGGCCGGCGTGCGTTGCGTGCAGCTCGGCGACGACCTGCGCTGCATGGTCTTCGGCCGGCCCGAGCGCCCCGCGTGCTGTTCCGGGCTGCAGCCGTCCGCCGACATGTGCGGCGCGTCGCGCGACGACGCGCTCGCATGGCTCACGCGCCTCGAGGCCGCGACGCGGCCGGCGCATCCAGGAGAGAGTTCAGCATGACCGCACCCCGCGCGCCCGGCCGGCGCCGTTTTCTCGCCGCAACCATCGGCGCCGTCGGCGTGTGCATCTCGCTTGCCGCTTGCGCGTCGACGTTCCCGTTCATCCCCGATCACTACACGTTCTCGCGCGGCGATGTGCAGAAGGCCGTCGGGCGCAAGTTTCCGTACCAGAAGACGGTCGCGCAGGTCGTCGACGTGGCGCTCGCGAACCCGGCCGTCAACCTGCTGCCCGACCAGAACCGCGTCGCCGTGCAGCTCGACGCGCATTTCACGAGCCCGTTCCTGCGTGCGCCCGTCAGCGGCAAGTTCACGGTGTCCGGCCAGCTCGCGTACGACGCGCCGAGCCGCTCGGTCGTGCTGAAGGCGCCGGCCGTCGACAGCCTCGTGCTCGACGGCGACGCGCAGATGTACGCGCAACAGGTCGGCGCAGCAGCCGGCCTGCTCGCGACGCAGTTGCTGACCAACTATCCGATCTACACGTTCAAGCCCGAACAGCTGCAATTTGCCGGGGTGAACTACGAACCCGGTACAATTACGATTCTTACAAACGGCATACGCGTGGCGATCGTCGAAAAGTGACGACGGACCGGGCGCGGCCGGGCGGGCCGCGCGTGGAAGAGTGGCCCTTTCTTTCGACCATTTCGGAGTTGGGCCACGGATGGACTGGATCCTGATCTGCAAGGCATTGATCCTCGGCGTCGTCGAGGGGCTGACGGAATTCCTGCCGGTGTCGAGCACCGGTCACCTGATCGTCGCGGGCAGCTTCCTGAATTTCAACGATTCGCACGCGAAGACCTTCGACGTCGTGATCCAGTTCGGCGCGATCCTCGCGGTTTGCTGGGAATACCGGCAACGGATCGCATCCATCGTGTCCGGGCTGCCGAGCCGGCCCGACGCGCGGCGCTTCACGCTGAACGTCGCGATCGCGACGATTCCCGCGATCGCGCTCGGCCTCCTGTTCGAGAAGAAGATCAAGGCCGTGTTGTTCTCGCCGGTGCCCGTCGCGTTCGCGCTCGTCGTGGGTGGCGCGATCATCCTGTGGGCCGAGGCGCGGCAGCGCGAACGCCGCGAGCCGCCGCGCGTGATGTCGGTCGATGCGCTGACGCCGCTCGATGCGTTGAAGGTCGGTATCGCGCAGTGCTTCGCACTGGTGCCCGGCATGTCGCGCTCGGGCTCGACGATCATCGGCGGGATGCTGTTCGGTCTCGACCGGCGCGTGGCCACCGAATTCTCGTTCTTCCTCGCGATCCCGATCATCTTCGGCGCGACGCTCTATGAAACCGTGAAGGACTGGCAGGCGTTCACCGTCGATTCGCTCGGCCTGTTCGCGCTGGGGCTCGTCGCGGCGTTCGTCAGCGCCTTCGTGTGCGTGCGTTGGCTGCTGCGCTACGTCGCGACGCACGATTTCACGGTGTTCGCGTGGTACCGGATCGCGTTCGGGCTGTTCGTGCTGCTGGTCGGTTATAGCGGCTGGCTGAACTGGGCGTGAGGCCGGCACGGAGGCCGCTGCGTCTCCAATGAAAAAAGCCCGATCGGCAGAGGCCGGTCGGGCTTTTTTTATCCCGCGCGGGGCGGTGCGATTCAGCCTGCGCGCTTGCGGAACACCAGGTCCCACACGCCGTGGCCGAGCCGCAGCCCGCGCCGTTCGAACTTCGTCACCGGACGGTAGTCGGGGCGCGGCGCATAGTCGGCAGCCGTGTTCTCGAGCGTCGGTTCAGCGCCGAGCACTTCCAGCATCTGCTCCGCATAGTTCTGCCAGTCGGTCGCGCAATGCAGGTAGGCGCCCGGCTTCAGGCGCGATGCGAGATGCGCGACGAGCGGCGGCTGGATCAGCCGGCGCTTGTGGTGGCGTGCCTTGTGCCACGGATCGGGGAAGAAGATGTGCACGCCGTCGAGGCTTTCCGGCGCGAGCATGTGCTCGAGCACCTCGACCGCGTCGTGCTGGATGATGCGGATGTTCGGCAGATCCTGCTCGCCGATCAGCTTCAGCAGCGCGCCGACGCCCGGCTCATGCACTTCGACGCCGAGGAAATCGTCGCCCGGACGATGCGCGGCGATTTCCGCGGTCGATGCGCCCATCCCGAAACCGATCTCGAGAATGCGCGGTGCCTTGCGGCCGAATACGGCATCCCAGTCGGGCATCTCCGGCGCATACGGGACGACGAAGCGCGGGCCAAGGTCGTCAAGCGCACGGCGCTGGCCGGTCGACACGCGGCCGGCGCGCGTCACGAAACTGCGGATGCGGCGGTGGTGCAGCGGGTTGACTGCGTCGGCGCCTTCGGCGGCTTCGTCGGGAATGGCGTCGTCGTGCGGCGGCAGGCCGGCTTCGTTCGGATCGTCGTGCATCATCGGTACAGAGAAAGGCTCGGTTGCGGGCGAGGGCATCGGGCGCGCGGGACGCGCCTGCGCGGTACAAAAAAGCCGCCTTCGACGAGGCGGCTGGGCGCGCGGTTGCGGAACGTGGCGACGGGAGCGGCGATACGCCGTCAAGCCGTTGATCCTGAAGGATTTCCCGTTCAGCCAACCGGAAAGAGCCGGATTATGGACTGGTTTGATCCGACTGGCAAGGTTGCGGCGGGCGGCGGCCGCGCTGCCGCTGGCCCCGGGGCCGACGCGCTCCGGGTTGGGGCCATATGGAGAGAGGGCCGACGCGCATGCCGCTTCGGCCCTCGTTTCAGCGAACGGATGCGTTGCGCGTCACGCGACGCGCGCGTCGAGCCGGCGGCGCGTGATCGCCTTGATCTGGTTCAGCGCGTAGTCGAGTTCGAATGCGGTTTCGCGCGACGTGCGGCTCTCCAGTTCGAAGAAGATGCCGGCCTTCGTGTAGTGGCGCACGCAGATGATGAACGGGAAGCCGTGCTGCTCGCGATACGCGCGGTTCATCCGCTGCAGGCGGATTTCCTCGTCGTCGGTCAGTGCATCGAGGCCGGCGCTCGTCTGTTCGCTGACCGATGCATGCGTCAGCCCGCCGCCGCGCACCGCCTGTGCAGACAGTTCGGGGTGGCGATCGAAGAACGCCTTTTTCGCGTCGATGCCGCGCGCGCGGATGCTGGCCATCATCGCGTCGTGCAGTGCGTCGACCGAAGCGAACGGGCGCGCGGCCCATGCGTCTTCGGCGACGTCCGGCGAGTGCTCGAAGATGTCGCCGAGGGCTTGAACGAACTGATCCTTCGCCATCGCGTTGATCGCGGCGAGCCGGGTGGTGTCGAGTGGAGTCGAGGACATCGTCTGTAGGAACCTTCGAGCGGGAATGGAGGTTCCGAGTATAGGAATCGCACCGGTGCGACCAGAAGTGGGCAAGTCCTATTGGCCGTATACCAGCCGGGGCATCGGCCCCGCACGTCGGCGGTTCCGGGCCCGCGTCGCCGCGCGCGTCATGCGGCGCCGGCAATCGACGTCAGCCGCTCGCCGCTGTCCGACAACAACCCGCGCAGCCACGCATGCGCCTTCGAGCGATGCTTGTTCGGATGCCAAAGCACATAGAAGCGCATCAGCGGAAAGTTGAACGGCGCCGGGCGGATCAGCAGCGGCAGGCGGCGCGCGTAGTACGCCGCGAAATGCCGCGCGGTCGTCAGGATCAGGTCGGACTCGCTGACGAGGTACGGCGCGAGACTGAAGTAAGGGCAGGACATCTGACGGCCGCGGCTCAGGCGCAATGTCGCGAGTGAACTCTCGACGACGCCGCGCTGCGAGCTCGAGTAGGGCAGCGGCACCAGGTGCGACGCATCGATATAGCTTTCCGCGGTGAGCCTGCCCGGCTTCGCGAGCGGATTGTCCTTCGACATCAGGCACACGATTTCGTCCTCGAGCAGCACGTTCATGTGCAGGTGCTCGGGTGGCGTCGGCCAGTTGCCGATCACGACGTCGACCTGTCCTTCGGCGAGCGCCTTCTCGTAGTCGTATTCGGTGCCCATCGGCAGCGTGACGAGCTTCGAGTTCGGCGCGTGCTGGCGGAACCGCCGCGCCAGGTCGGCAAAGAACGGCGGCGCGAGGTAGTCGGGCATCGCGATCGTGAACGTGCGGTCGGAGCGCTGCGGATCGAAGGCGTCGTCGGCGCTGAACATCTTGTCGAGCGCATTGAGCGCGACCCGCGCGTCCTGCGCGAGCTGCAGCGCGCGTTCGGTCGGCACCATCTCGTTCTTCTCGCGCGTGAGCAGCGGATCGTCGAACAGCTTCCGCAAGCGTTTCAGGGCGCTGCTGAGCGCGGGCTGCGACTGGTTCAGCCGGATCGCCGTGCGCGACACGCTGCGTTCCTCGACGAGCGTACACAGCACGCGAAGCAGGTAGGTGTCCAGCGGATCGTCGTGGCGCATGGTGATTCCGGGTTCGTTGAGCGGCTCCACTTTGCCGTCGAGTGCCGAACGGCGTCAACGGGGCGCGGCGGGGGCGGAGCGTCCGCGCGGCCGTCGCGCGACGGGCGGGCGCGCCGCCGATGCCGCTGAAACGGCCGCCACGCTTGACGTGCGACGCCCCGCGAAGCGATACGGGGCGGCCTGCAGCGCGGTTTGCTATGGGGCCTATAACAACCCGAGCCTGTCTGCTGCCGGACCCCTGCGATATGGTCGGGCTTCACAACAAGATCACGGCCTGGCAAGCCGCCGACGCACGACCGGATTGCTGCGCAGCGTGGCGGCGACACGGGCGGTCGCGTCGCCGGCCCAGGACGGGCGAGTCATTACAGGAGACAACTGTGTCCGTCACGGAACAGCATTCGTCAGTCTATTCGTCGGCCGAGCCGACGCTTGAAGAGCGCGTCTATCGCAAGGTGTCGTGGCGTCTTCTGCCGTTTCTCTGCGCACTGTGGGTGCTCGCGTGGCTGGATCGCGTGAACATCGGTTTCGCGAAGCTGCAGATGCTCGATACGCTCAAGTTCAGCGAGGCCGTCTACGGGCTCGGCGCCGGCATCTTCTTTCTCGGCTACTTCTTCTTCGAAGTGCCGTCGAACGCGCTGTTGCAGAAGATCGGCGCGAAGAAGACCATCATGCGCATCACGATCGGCTGGGGGATCATCTGCATCCTGCAGTCGTTCGTGAAGACGCCGACGCAGTTCTACCTGCTGCGCTTCCTGCTCGGCGCATTCGAAGCCGGCTTCTATCCCGGCATCATCCTGTACTTGACCTACTGGTATCCGAGTTCGCGGCGCGCAAAGGCGTTCGGCACGTTCATGTCGGCGTCGGCGATTGCCGGCGTGCTCGGCGGCCCGCTCGCCGGTAGCATCATGACGTCGCTCGACGGCTCGCACGGCTTCCACGGCTGGCAATGGCTGTTCGTCATCGAGGGCATCCCGTCGGTGCTGGCCGGGGTCGTTGCGTACTTCTACATGACCGACCGGCCCGAGCAGGCGAAGTGGCTGTCCGTCGCCGAGCAGCAGGTCGTGCGCAACGTGCTGGACACGGACAAGCGCGAGCTCGGCGAGCGCGGCCACGACTGGCGCACGCTGTTCCGCAACCCGAAGGTGTGGCTGATGATCGCGATCTTCTTCTGCCTGCTGTGCGCGAATTCGGCGCTGACGTTCTGGATTCCGACGATCATCCGCGACTCGGGTTTCGGTGCCACCGTGGTGATCGGCTGGATCGCCGCGCTGGCCTACGTGTTCGGTGCTGCCGGGATGATCCTGAACGGCGCGCGTTCCGACCGGAGCAAGGAAGTGCGCTGGCACTTCGCGATACCGTCCGGCTGCGGCGCGCTGGCAATGGCAGCGATGGCCGTGCTGCTCGGGATGCCGGGCGTGGCGCCCGCGTTCACGATTGCCGCGATGATCATCGCGCTGGCCGGCACGATGAGCGCGATTCCCGTGTTCTGGCAGTTGCCGAACCTGTATCTGGCCGGCAGCGCCGCGGCGATCGGCGTCGCGCTGATCAATTCGGTGTCGAACCTGGCCGGCTTCGGTGCGCCGTATGTGCTCGGGCTCGTCAAGAGCGCAACCGGCAGCCTTGCACCGGGCCTTTACCTCGTCGCGGCGATCGAGCTGATGGCCGCCGTGCTGGTCGTGACCGGCATCGCGCATGCCCGCAAGTCGAAGGAGTCCTGATCATGAGCGAATTCATCAAGCGAGAGCGCCGGCAGTTCGTGATGGCGTCGATGGCCGCCGCCGGCGGCATGCTGCTGGCCGGCCGCGCACAGGCTGCGACGCCGCTGGCGGCGCAGGGCGATGCGCTGAAACCCGCGCAGGCGGCCGATCCGGTCTCGCAGCATGGCGCGAGCCCGCGCCTGACCATTCACCTGCTCGATACCTACCACGGTGCACCCGCGGCCGGCATGCACGTCGAGTTTTCGCGGATCGAGAAGGGCGAGGCCATGCCGATCCGCAAGGCCGTCATCAACCCGAACGGGCGGACCGATGAGCCGCTGCTGATCGGCGACACGTACGTGGCGGGCGATTACGAGCTGCTGATGCAGGTCGACGATTACTTCAGGATGAAGGGTGCGCGGCTGCCGTCGCCGTCGTTCCTGACGCAGGTGCCGATCCGCTTCCGCGTCACCGATGCATCGGTGCGGCTGCACCTGCCCGTGCAGTTCGGGCCGTGGAATTACACGTACTACCGCGGCAGCTGAGCGGCAGGTTCATTCCGGATCCCTCGACCCGAATTGGAGCAAGCGAATGGCAGGCATCAGCACCCATGTTCTCGACCTGACGACCGGCAAGCCGATCGGCGGCGTACCGATCGAACTGTACGACCTGGGCGTCACGCCGCCCAGGTTGCTGAACCGGACGGTCAGCAACGCGGACGGGCGCACCGACGCGCCGATGTTGCGCAGCGAAGCGGCGCGCGCCGGGCAGTTCGAGTTGCGTTTCTCGATCGGTGCGCACTTCAAGGACGCGAGCGCGCTGTCCGACGTCGTGCCGGTCCGCTTCACCGTATTCGATCCGGCACAGCACTATCACGTGCCGCTGCTCTGCTCGCCGTGGTCCTTCTCGACGTACCGCGGCAGTTGATCTCACCTGAATGGAGAAGTGCCATGTCTCAAACCGATACCTACCTCGTCGACTCGATCCGCCTCGCGATGGAGAACGTGCGCGAGCGCAAGACCTGGCCGTTCGGCGCCGTGCTCGTCCGTGACGGCAAGGTGCTCGCGCGTTCGGTCAATGAAGTGGAGGCGACGTGCGATCCGAGCGCGCATGCCGAGATGCAGGCCGTGCGTGCCGCGAGCAAGGCGCTCGGCAGCACGGATCTGCGCGGCTCGGTCATGTATGCGAGCGGGTATCCGTGCTCGATGTGCCTGTCGGCGATGTATCTGGCGGGCGTCAGCGAGGTGTATTACGCGTACTCGAACGAGGAAGGCGAGCCGTACGACCTGTCGGCCGCGCGCGGGTATGTGGAGATCGCGCGTCCGCTGGAAGAGCGCGAGATGAAGCTCGTCCATCGCCGTGCGCGCGATGAAGGGCCGGACCTGTACGAGGCCTGGCAAGCAGTGCACGGTCGCTGAAGGACGGGCTCGCACCACGCAAGGTTGATCGGTGCTGGCGCTAACGGCGCACTCCCCGGCACCGGTTTTGGGACATGCTTTCCTGGTGAGGGAAGGGGTGTCCTTTTTTTCTTTGGGCGGTTCGGGATTGTTCGGGCGATTGAGTAGAATCGCTGACGCAACCGGCATGACCGGATGCGCGAGACGCGTGCGCAACGTGATGACAATGAACAGTGCGCGTTTCGTTCGATTGCTCGCGGCCAGAATGACAAGAGGCGATGACGGCCGCCATGACGCTTCATGTTCCGCATGTGGTTGCTCCGG
The DNA here is from genome assembly GCF_057439935.1 of Burkholderia cepacia complex sp. TUM26381. Taxonomy (NCBI): domain Bacteria; kingdom Pseudomonadati; phylum Pseudomonadota; class Betaproteobacteria; order Burkholderiales; family Burkholderiaceae; genus Burkholderia; species Burkholderia cepacia complex sp. TUM26381. The sequence continues at coordinate 949,783 of NZ_CM172006.1, forward strand.
CAACGATGGTGAGAGATGACGCGTGGGCATGATCCACGACCAATGGCCTTTGGGGAGAAAAGCCATGAGTGAAACAACTTCCGGACGTCGCAAGATCGGTAGCGGCCCGGCGACGCTCGCGCTCGCCGAGTGTGCGATTGCCGGCATCGTCGGCATTTCGATCTTTAATAATCCGGAGGCCTTTGCCGGGGCGTCGGGGTTCGGCGCGATCGGGACTGCGCTGGCTGTTGTCGTCCTGTGCTGCATCGTTTCGCTCGGCGGTCTCGTCTGGGCGATCGGTGCGCTGCTGAATGCCGATCGCGATGCCGGAGCGAGTGCGATGCCGGCGTATTGCGCGATCGTGCTTCATGGCCTGCTGTGCTTGCCCCTCCTCATCGTGATGTTGCGGGCGGCATGAGGTAGGCGTTGCGCGCACGGGGCGGCCTTCGCACGTCGTCGGACGAGGGAGGCTGGAGGTGCGTTGCGGATGGAGCAGCAGGCGCCGGACTTTCCATTGCGGGCTACCGATCCGCAAATCTTGCGACGGGCGCGCGAAGGAGATGCCCCCGTGGCACACATTCAGGATCGGATAGCGCTGGAAGAGGGGCAGTGACTGCCGGAGAACCCTGCAAGCCTTGTGTGGCGAGGGTTTGAGATGGTGTGGAGCGGGCGATGGGAATCGAACCCACGTCATCAGCTTGGGAAGCTGAGGTAATGGCCATTATACGACGCCCGCAGAACGCGTAATTCTACAGGGTTTGGCCGCGGTGTTGCAAGTGAGGCGTGTTGGCGGCTGGCAAACGGCTTCGCGTTCCCCGATGGCGTGCCATCTCGATACGTCGGCTACGCGAGGAGGGTGGCACTGAAACGCGAGGCGACGTCGTCACGCCCAGGTCGAACGAAACACGCTGGCGGCACGCTCTCACGCAAGCCCGTGTCGAAAATAGACGAGTCGGTGTCGGAAGCATACAAGTCCCGGCAACGCTTTCGAACTAACGTGACAAGCCTCATTTACGATCGTTAGTCTGGAGCTGATATGTCCGATTTCATCACCGTTCTGCGCGAAACCTGCCCGACGCCGGTCCTTGATGCGACCAAGTGGAAGCGCATCGGCGGCGATCCGCACACCGTGAACCTCAACGCGTACCTCTCCAAGGACGGCAGCAAGATCATGGGCACGTGGATCTGCACGCCGGGCAAGTTCGAGGTGAACTACGAGAAATGGGAGTACTGCCACTTTCTTGATGGCTACTGCATCATCACGCCGGAAGGCGAGGCGTCGGTGCACCTGAAAGCCGGCGACGTGTTCGTCATTGAACCCGGCATGAAAGGGACGTGGGAAGTGGTGGAGACGGTGCGCAAGTACTTCGTCTTCGCGTGAGCGGGCCGGTAGAGTCGATCCACGCTTGTCTTGGTCACCCGACACCCGCCCGGTTCACGGAGCAGGGAGGCAAGCAGGGGATTCCGCCTCAATAAAACCCGATCCGGTTCGAAAACAGCTCGCCGAGCGTGGTTGCACGCTCGGCCGGTTTCGCCCCCCTCGCGATCGCGCCCGGTGCCTGCAAGGCATCGCGCAAGCGCCTATGATGCGACGATCCGCCCGTCGCACCGGCCGTCGCGTGCATGGCCTGCGAGTACCGCATGTTTTCCCGGAACCCCGACCATGCGCATCACCGCGATCCACGAGCAAGCGATTCCCGTGTCCCGCTATGCCGATCCGGCGATTCCATCCGGGGGCCTGACGACGAGCGTCGTCGCGGTCGTCACCGACGTCGTGCGCGACGGCCGTCCGGTGACGGGTTACGGCTACGCATCGATCGGCCGCTTCGCGCAGGGCGGCCTGATCCGCGAACGGTTCGCGCCGCGCCTGCTGGCTGCGGCCGGCACGCTCGCAGACGAATCCGGCACGAACCTCGACCCGTTCCGCGTCTGGCGCGCGATGATGGCCGGAGAAAAGCCCGGCGGACATGGCGAACGCTGCGTCGCGGTCGGTACGCTCGACATGGCGATCTGGGACGCCGCCGCGAAAATCGCCGACCTGCCGCTCCATCGCTTGCTCGCCGACCGGCTCGAACGCGCCGCCGCACCGCGCGTGCGCGTGTACGCGGGCGGCGGCTATCGTTATCCGCATGACGATCTCGCGCGCCTGTCCGACGAGATGCGCCGTATCGTCGATCTCGGCTACACGCACGCGAAGATCAAGATCGGCGGCGCGGATCTCGACCAGGACCGGCGCCGCATCGAAGTTGCTGCCGCGCACCTTGCAGGGGCTTCGCATCTCGCGGTCGACGCGATGAACACGTACGACGCGACGACTGCCCGCACGGCCGCCGAGAGGCTCGCGCCCTTCGATCTCTGGTGGTTCGAGGATATCTGCGATCCGCTCGACCTGCCGCTTCAGGCGGACATCGCCACGCGATACGCTTCGCCGATCGCGGCCGGCGAGGCGCTGTTCTCGCTGGCGGAAGCAAAGCTGCTCGACCGCTACGGCGGATTGCGTAGCGACCGCGACATGCTCGTGTTCGATCCCGTGCATTGCTACGGGCTGCCGGGCTATCTGCAAATCGTCGATCACTTCGTGTCGCGCGGCTGGCGGCGCGAGGCGTTCTGGCCGCACGGCGGTCATCTGTTCTCGCTGCACGTTGTCGCGGCGCTCGGGCTCGGCGGCGCGGAAGTCAGTCCGTTCGCGTTCCATCCGTTCAGCGGACTGGCCGATGGCGAAGCCGTCGACGCGGGATACGCACGCGTGCCGCAGGCGCCTGGCATCGGTTTCGAACTGCATACCAACGCGCACGACACGTTCCGCACGATGTCGATATCCGGCCGCTGACGCCTAAAGCGCATCGATCGCGAATCGAATCGCGAAGCCGAGCATCATCACGGCAACAAAGCCGTCGAGCACCCGCCACGCGAGCGTGCGAGCGAACCACGCACGGCACGCGCGTGCGCCATAGGCGAGCATCAGGAACCATGCGAGCGACGCGGTCGTCGCGCCGATCGCAAACGGCGCGCGCGTGGACGGCGTGTGACTCACGATCACGGTACCGAGCAGCAGCACGGTATCGATCCACGCATACGGATTGAGCAGCGAAACGGCTGCGGTTGCCAGCACCGTGCGTGACAGCGTGGGCTCGCCGCTGCCGGCGCGTGTACCGTCGACATACCCGGGCTGCCGTCTCACGATCGCCGAGCGCAACGCGAGCAGGCCGTAGCCGGCGAGATACGCGATACCGGCCCACAGCGCGGCCGACACCACGGCGGGATGCCGCGACAGCAACGACGACAATCCCTGCGCGCCGAGCGCGATCAGCAGTGCGTCGCTGCCTGCGCAGACGAGGGCGATGGCGAGTAGATGGGGGCTCGAGATCGAGCGCTTGATGACGAAGGCGTCCTTGGGGCCGACCGACGTGAACAGTCCGGCGCCAAGCAGCAGGCCTTCGATGAAGGCAGAGGTGTCGAGCACGAGCGGGCCGACAACCTCTTAAGCTGAACCGGTGATGGTTACGATGGGAGCAACGTTAAGGGGCGCCGGGGGGCGTTGTCAATGCCCCGCCGGGCGCCTGCGCATCGCTCATCGCGCTGCCGCGTCGCCGAGGTTGAGCGTGACGAGCGCGCAGACGGTCAGCGCGATGCCGGCGAGCTTCAGCGACGACACCGATTCGTCGAAGCAGACGATGCCGATCACGGCGGTGGCCGCCGTGCTGGCAGCGGCCCAGCTTGCATAGGCGAGCCCCATTTCGAGCCGCTTCGTCGCGAGCGCCATCAGCCACACGGCGCACGCATAGCAGACGACCGTGATCGCGGACGGCAGCGGGCGGGAAAAGCCGGCCGACAATTTCAGGCCGACGGAGCCGAGCACTTCGGCGAGAACACTGACGCCCAGCAGAAGCCAGGCAGACTGGAGCGGGGACACGAACGGCCTCCTTCCCCCGACGCTTGTACCGAGCGGCGAAGAGAAGTGGCAGTGTCAGCGGTACCCAGGTGGAAGGAGCTTAGTACGCGCGGCGGGGCCGCACAAGGTACGGGCGGCGCCGGTCACGCGCGATCGCCATTGCCGGCCGCCCATTCGGGCCGCTGCCCGAGCGTGTCGAACAGCCGGACGATCTCGGCCTTCACTTTCTGCACCGCGTTGCTGACGAGCGCGGTGTCGTGCCAGCACAGCGACAGGTCGCGCGCGAACAGGCGGTGCGCGACCGTCGACAGCTTGAGCTTGCGCTCCTCGATCTCGACGTGCGCGGCCGTCCACGGCAGGATCGTCACGCCGAGTTGCGCCATCACGGCCGCGAACAGCAGCCCGGTCGAACTCGCCTCGAAGCTGATTTCGTACGACAGCCCGGCCTCGCGCATCGCCCAGTCGACGCGGTTGCGGATCGTGTTCGGCGCGCTCGGCAGCACGAGCGGCATTCGCGCGATCGCATCGAGCGGCACGGGATCGTCCGGCACCTGGAATCCGGGCCACGTGATCAGGTACAGCGTTTCGGTCAGCAGCCGGTGGATCGCGATGCCGCGCGTGTCGACCGCATCGACGACGATCGCGAGATCGAGCCGCGTGCGTTCGAGCAGCGTGTCGAGATCGGCGCTCGGCGCCTCGATCAGCTCCAGCATGATGCCCGGATAGCGGTCGCGCACGGCGCGGGCGAGCGGAATGGCCAGCACGCGCGCGGTGCTCGACGGCATCCCGACCGTCACGCGGCCTTGCGGCGTTTCGGCGTCGCGGCGCAGCAGCTCGCGCGTGCCGTCGGCCTGGCGCAGCAGTTCGAGCGCGTGCTGATACAGCGTGCGGCCGGCGGCGGTGGGTGCGACGCCGCGCACGCTCCGCTCGAGCAGCTGCATCCCGAGATCCTGTTCGAGATTGCGCATCTGCTGGCTCACCGCCGGCTGCGCGACATGCAGCGCCTCGCTCGCATGCGTGACGTTGCCGCATTCGACGACCTTCACGAAATAGCGCAACTGTCTCAAGTCCATCGCTGCCGTCTCCCGATTCAAGCCATAAGCCAATCCGATCGAGCAAGATGAATATCATATTTTTCTGCGATCGATGGTGTTTCTATACTCGTCTCACAAAGGAGCCCGACTGCCGGCCATCCCGGACCGGACGCGGCGAACGTGCCGGCCCCGCCGGCAAGGAGACGAAGATGTTCAAGGCGATCGACGCGCCGGCGGCCGGCGCGAAGCCGCGGCGTACGCCGCTCACGCGCGAGCAGGTGAAGGGTTTCTGGGCCGTGTACGCGGGCTGGGTGCTCGACGGCGTGGATTCGGTGATCTACGCGCTCGTGCTGATTCCCGCACTGACCGAATTGCTGCCGGCCTCCGGTATCGCGGCGACGCCTGCGAATCTGGGGATGTACGGCTCGATCCTGTTTGCGCTGTTCCTGATCGGCTGGGGCTTGTCGTTCATCTGGGGGCCGCTTGCCGACCGCTTCGGCCGCGTGCGCACGCTTGCCGCGAGCATCCTGATCTACTCGGTGTTCACCGGCGCGGCCGCGTTCGTGCACGACGTATGGGCGCTGGCCGCGTGCCGGCTGATCGCCGGGATCGGCGTCGGCGGCGAGTGGGCGCTCGCGGGCACCTACGTCGCCGAGAGCTGGCCCGAAGACCGTCGCAAGATGGGCGCCGGCTACCTGCAGACGGGCTACTACTTCGGCTTCTTCATCGCCGCCTGCCTGAACTACACGATCGGCGCGACCTACGGCTGGCGCGCGATGTTCCTGTGCGGTCTTGCGCCCGCCCTGCTCGCGGTGTTCACGGTGATGCGCGTGAAGGAGCCGGGGCAGTGGCGCCGGCACGACGCGCGCGATGGCGACGTGGCCGACGCGCGGCGTGCGCATCCGCTGCGCGAGATCTTCGCGCCCGCGTTCCTGCGCCGCACGCTGACGAGCGCGAGCCTCGTCGGCGTCGCGATCGTCGGGCTGTGGGCCGGCTCCGTCTACGAGGCGAGCGCGGTCAGCACGCTGGCGGCGCGGGCGGGCATCGATCACGTCGGCGCGCTGCGGCTCGCGTCCATCGGCGCGGCGATCCTGTCGTGCGCGACGATCGCGGGCTGCCTGGTTGCCCCGTGGCTGTCGGAACGGCTCGGCCGGCGCACCGCGCTCGGCGTGTATTTCGCGGGGATGGCCGCATCGATCGTGTTCGCGTTCGGCTGGGCGTTCTACCAGCCTAACGGGCTCACGGCCTTCATGGTGTCGCTCGCGTTCCTCGGTTTCTTCGGCGGCAACTTCGCGATCTTCTCGCTGTGGCTGCCCGAACAGTACCCGACGCGCGTGCGGGCCACCGCGTTCGCATTCAACGCATCGGTCGGCCGCTTCATCGGTGCAGGCGTGAACTTCCTGCTCGGCGCCGCGATTCACGGCTACGGATCGCTCGGCGTGCCGGTCGCGTGGACCGCGGCCGTGTTCGGGCTCGGCATCCTGATCCTGCCGTTCGCGGTCGAGACGCGGCATCAGACGCTGCCCGAATGAACGGCGCACGTCCCGTGTTCATATCCACGCCATACCCAGTCGTCAATATCAGGAGTCCGGAATGCAGGCATTGAAGGGAATCAAGGTCGTCGATCTGAGTCGCGCGCTGTCGGGGCCGTTCTGCTCGATGGTGCTCGCCGATCTCGGCGCCGACGTGATCAAGGTCGAGTCGGGGCCGCACGGCGACATGAGCCGCACCTGGGGGCCGTTCGATCGCGGCGTGAGTACGTACTACCTGTCCTGCAACCGCAACAAGCGCGGCATCTGCGTGGACTTCCGGCAGCCGGCCGGCCTCGACGTCGTGCGGCGCCTGATCGCACAGGCCGACGTCGTGATCGAGAATTTCAAGGCCGGCACGATGGACGCGATGGGGCTCGGTTATGCCGCGCTGAGCGCGCGCGATCCGCGGCTCGTGATGGGCAGCGTCACCGCATTCGGCCCGCGCGGCCCGCTGCGCGACTGGCCGGGTTTCGACCAGATCGCGCAGGGCTATGCAGGGCTGATGAGCCTGACCGGTTTCCCGGACGGCGAGCCGACCCGCACCGGCACCGCGATCGGCGATCTCAGCTCGGGGATGTGGGTGGCAACCGGCGTGATGGCCGCGCTGTTCGAGCGCGAGCGCACCGGGCGCGGCCAGCATGTCGGCACGTCGTTGCTGGAAAGCCTCGTGTCGCTGCTGAGCGTGCACGGGCAACGCTACCTGAGCCTCGGCGACGTGCCGCGCCGCACCGGCAATGCGCATGCGGTGATCGCGCCGTACGGCGTGTTCGAGACGGCCGACGGCCCGCTCAACCTCGCGCCGATCACGACCGACATGTGGCTGCGACTGTGCCAGTTGCTGGATCTGCCCGAGCTGCCGAACGATCCGCGCTTCGCGACCAACGATGCGCGCGTCGCGCACCGTGACGAACTGAAGGCGTTGCTCGAAAGCCGGCTGCGCACGCGCGGCAAGCGCGAATGGACGCAGCGTTTCGTGGAAGCCGGTTTGCCGGCCGGGCCGATCAATACGCTCGACGAAGTGTTCGACGATCCGCAGCTCGCGCATTGCGGGCTGGTCGAGCCGGTCGCACATCCGACGCTCGGCACGCTGCGCCAGGTCGTCACGCCGCTCGGCGGGATGGGCGACGACGTGCCGGCGCCCCGCACGCGCCATGCGCCGCCGCTGCTCGGCGAGCATACGGTCGACGTGCTGCGCGAAGCGGGCTACGGCGACGATGCGATCGACGAACTGCTGGCCGGGCGCGCGATTTTCCAGGCGGAAGCCGTGGCGGAGGCCGTGCAATGACCGACATGACGAAACACGACAGCGCGTCGGCCGTGACGGTCGAGATGGTCGGCGAGCGGATTGCGCGCGTGCGGTTCGCGAATCCGGCGCGGCGGCATGCGCTCGACGCACCGTTGCTCGATGCGCTGGTCGCGCGCCTCGACGCGCTCGCCGGACACCGTCCGCCGCCCGTCGTGATCCTGTCGAACGACGGCAGCGGCGACGTGTGGAGCGCGGGGCACGACCTGCGCGAACTGGCCGACGATCGCGATCCGCTCGCATATGGCAAGCCGCTTGAACGCGCGCTGCGGCGCGTACGGACCTATCCGGGGGCAGTGATCGCGGCGGTGGCCGGGTCGGCGTGGGGCGGGGCGGTCGATCTCGTGATGAGCTGCGATCTTGTCGTCGCGGCGCGCGATGCGCGTTTCGCGATGACGCCGGCGAACATCGGCCTGCCGTATTCGACGAGCGGCCTGCTGCGTTTCTACGACAACCTGCCGATTCACGTGCTGAAGGAAATGTTCTTCTGCGCGCAGCCGCTCGACGCGGAGCGCGCCGCGCATCACGGGCTCGTGAACCGGCTGGCCGAGCCGGGCGGTGTCGACGACGCGGCGCTCGACGTCGCACGCACGATTGCCGCGAAGGCGCCGCTGGCCGTGCATGCGGTGAAAGAGCAGTTGCGCGTGCTGCAGGACGCGCGGCCGCTGCCTGCCGATGCGTTCGAACGCATCGCCGAGTTGCGCCGGCAAGCGTGCGAAGGCGCCGATTTCGACGAAGGGCTGCGTGCGTTCGCGGAGCGTCGCGCGCCGCAGTTTCGCGGCGCCTAGGCGTACCGGTCGCGCTGCGACGGCGGTGTGCGCTACACGCCGCCGAGTGCGTGTACGCCGACGAGCAGCAGCGCGCCGATCGCGATCAGCAGCAGCGCATGAAGGCGCGTGTAGATCACGCACAGCGTCGATGCAACCGCGATCGCGCGCGCGGCCCAGCCGCCGTCGAGCGCCTGCAGCAGCACCCACACCGACGCGAGGATCATGCCGGCCGCGACCGGGCGCAGGCCGGTTTCGAGCGCAATCTGCCAGCGCGCGCCCTGGTGCCGCCGCCACAGGTGCGCGACGCCGTAGATCAGGAAAGCCGTCGGGCCGAACAGCGCGAGCGTCGCGATCACCGCGCCCCAGAAGCCGGCCACCTGCCAGCCGATCAGCGTCGCCAGCAGCGAGCCGGGGCCCGGCGCCATCCGCGCGATCGCGAAGTCGTTCACGAATTGCGTGGCGCTCATCCAGTGATGGACGTCGACGACCTGCCGCTGGATATCGGCAATGATGGCCTGCCCGCCGCCGATCGTCGCGATCGACAGCGGCGCGAATACGCCGAACAGGGCGGCATAGCGTGCAGACGCGTTCATCGTGCGTCGCGCTCGGCCGATGTCGCGGCCGCGCGGCGGTATTCGAGCGCGACGCTCAGCATGCCGCCGATCAGCACGGTCCACACGAGCGGCCAGTGCAGCACCGCAACCGACACGAACGTGAGCGCCATCACGGCGAACGGCAGCACGCGACGCGGCAGCCGGCGCACGGCGGTGATCGCCATCGAGATCGACAGGCCGATCGCCGCGGCCGCCGCGCCGGCGAGCGCGACGTGCGTGAGCGGAAAGCGCGTGAGGGTCGAGAACGCGACGCCGAACAGCACGATCAGCACGGCCGGCGGTGCGATGATGCCGGTGAAGCCGGCCACCGCGCCGCGCCAGCCGGCGAGGCGGTAGCCGATCCAGATCGCGAGGTTCTTCACGTTGACGCCCGGCAACGCCTGCGACAGTGCGAGGCCGTTGAGGAACGCCTCTTCGTCGAGCCAGCGCCGTTCGTAGACGAAATCGCGCATCATCCGCCCGCTCAGTCCGCCGCCGAAGCTGGTCAGGCCGATTTGCGTGAACGCGATGAACAGCGCGAGGATGCCCGGCGGCGGTGCGTCGCCTGCGGGCGGTGCCGGTGGAGTCGTGGCGGAGGGCGGGGGCATCGGGCGGGGAGCACGTGGCGATCGGGCGATCGCTCATGTTAGCAAGGGCTGCCTGTCAGCACGCTGACATGGGCTGGGCGCCGGCGCGACGACACCCGCAACCGGTTCGACGCATTAGGCGCGCACGACCGTCACGCCTGCCGCCTCGATCGGCTTCGTCAGCGCGGCTTCGGTTTCCTTTTCGACGACGATCGTCTGCGCGAGCGTGATCTCGCCGATCACGAACTGCGACGCTGCGCGCAGTTTCGATTGCGACGCGAGCACGACCGTCTCGGCCGCGCGTTCGGCCAGCGCGCGCTTGATCGCCGCTTCCTCGAAGTCGCCGGTGCTCAACCCGGCGACCGGATGGACGCCCGTGACGCCCATGAAGTACAGGTCCGCATGAATGCGCGCGATGCCTTCCATCGCCGCCGCGCCGACCGCGACGATCGAATGCTTGTACAGCCGCCCGCCGATCAGGATCACGTCGATCGACGGATGCGCGGCCAGCGCGACCGCGACGCTCGGGCTGTGCGTGACGATCGTCGCGCGCAGGTCGGCCGGCAGCTGGCTGACGAGCAGTGCCGAGGTCGTGCCGCCGTCGACGATCGCCACCTGGCCGGGCGCGATCATCTCCGCCGCGCGCCGCGCGATGCGCCGCTTTTCCGCCGTCTCGAGCGCCTCGCGCTGCGCGAACGGCGCGACGGCCGGCGACGCCGGCAGCGCGCCGCCATGCACGCGCTGCAGCAGACCTTCGGCCGCGAGTTCGCGCAGGTCGCGACGCACCGTGTCCTCGGACACGCCGAATTGCGCGCTCAGCTCGACGGCCAGTACCTGGCCGTCGCGTGCGAGCGCATCGAGGATCGCCTTCTTGCGTTGGGTCGTCAGCATCGTGTTTGCACGAAAATTCTTGAAATTGCACGAATCTGCACGTTACCATGGGCGCCGTCTTTTGTCGAACGGGAGGCTGCAATGGCTGCAACGCGTGACCGGGTGCGCATCGTCGATACGACGGTGCTGTCCGATGACTGGTATGTGCTGAAGAAGGTGACCTTCGATTTCCTGCGCCGCGACGGAACGTGGCAGCGCTTGAGCCGCGAGACCTACGATCGCGGCAACGGCGCGACGATCCTGTTGCGCAATGCCGGCACGGGCGACGTGTTGCTGACGCGGCAGTTCCGGATGCCGGCGTTCGTGAGCGGGCACGACGGCATGCTGCTCGAAGCGGCGGCCGGCCTGCTCGACGATGAGACCCCCGAAGTGCGCATCCGTGCGGAGGCCGAGGAGGAGACCGGCTATCGCGTGCGCGGCGTGCGCAAGGTGTTCGAGGCGTTCATGAGCCCGGGTTCCGTCACGGAGAAGCTGCATTTCTTCGTCGGCGAATACGATGCGTCGCTGCGCACCGGCGACGGCGGTGGCGTCGCGGAAGAGGGCGAGGATCTCGAGGTCGTCGAGATGCCGCTGCGGGCCGCGCTGGATGCGGTCGAGCGCGGCGAGATCGTCGATGCGAAGACGATCATGCTGCTGCAGTACGTCGCGCTGCGGGAAACCGCCGGCGCGCGCGCCGCATGACGCCGCGGCTCGTGCTGGTCGCCGGCCCCTATCGCAGCGGCACCGACGGCGACCCCGCGCGCATCGCCGCGAACCTGCACCGGCTGGAAGCGGCGGCGCTGGCCGTGTATCGGCGCGGGCACATGCCGATGATCGGCGAGTGGGTGTCGCTGCCGCTCGCGGCCGCGGCCGGGTCGACACAGGTCGGCGACGCGATCGGCGAGGCGTTCCTGTATCCGGCCGCACACCGGTTGCTGCGCCGCTGCGATGCGGTGCTGCGTATCGAGGGCGCGTCGCGCGGGGCCGACATGGACGTCGGTCTGGCGCGGCAGCTCGGCAAACCGGTCTATTTCACGGCCGACGAGATTCCGGTCGCGCGGGACGATCCGGATAGCTGACCAGGATGGGCGGCGCCGGGCCGACGCACCGCCGGCCACGTTGCTGTATCGGCCGCTTGTCTGCATGGCAGATGACCGGACGAGCACGGCGTCGTGCCGCTGCATCGCGCATGCGGCGCGGCGCCCGAACGGGCGTATGATCGCGACGCCACTCGCGCACCGTTCGACGCTACCGCCGCCCCATCATGCCGTTCTCCGATTCCGCCGATCCCGCCGATCCCGCCGATTCCACCGACGCCACCGACGCCACCGACGCCACCGACGCCACCGACGCCACCGACGCCACCGACGCCACCGACGCCACCGACGCCACCGACGCGCCACTGCCCGCCGATCTCGTCGCATCCGCCGTCGACGCGCTCGCGCGCGCCGACGCATTGCTCGTGACGGCCGGCGCGGGTATCGGCGTCGATTCCGGGTTGCCCGATTTTCGCGGGTCCGACGGCTTCTGGCGCGCGTATCCGGCGCTGCGCCACGCGCGTTTCGAATTCCACGAGATTGCGTCGCCGCATGCATTCCGTGCACGTGCGCCGCTTGCGTGGGGGTTCTATGGGCACCGTCTCGCGCTCTACCGCGCGACGGTGCCGCATGCGGGTTTCGCGATCCTGCGCCGCTGGATCGACGCGATGCCGAACGGCGGCTTCGTGCTGACGAGCAACGTCGACGGCCAGTTCCAGAAAGCCGGCTTCGATCCGGCGCGCATCGTCGAGATCCACGGGTCGATTCATGCGCTGCAGTGCCTGCGGCCGTGCTCGGACGACACGTGGGATGCGGCGCCGTTCGTGCCCGATGTCGACGAAGCCACGTGCCGCCTGGTCGGCGACATGCCGCGCTGCCCGCACTGCGGCGGCCTCGCGCGGCCGAACATCCTGATGTTCGGCGACACCGGCTGGCTCGGCGAGCGCTATGACGCGCAGGAACGCGCGCTGGAAGACTGGATCGCGCAGGCCGGGCGCGTCGCCGTGGTCGAGATCGGCGCGGGCACCGCGATTCCGACCGTACGCCTGCTGAGCGAACGGCTCGGTGCGGACGTGATCCGCATCAACGCACGCGAAGCGCATGCGCGCCGTTCGGACGTGATCGGGCTGAAGGGGAGCGCGCTCGCGACGTTGACCGCGCTCGATCGCGCGTGGCGCGGCGGCTGAGTCCCGCGCCACGGGCCTGCCGGCGGCAACCGCCAGGTTACGGACGGGCGACGAGCGCCTGCACGAGCGCCGACGCGACGGGCGAACCGAGCCCCGTCACGTAGTCGTAGCCGCCCGCAGCGTTGCAGATGCTGCCGCAATTGCCGTTCGACCCGGTCGTCACGTCGTGAAAGTCGCTGCCGTATGCGTTTTTGCCGACCGTATAGAGCGCGTCATAGGTGCCGCTCAACGACTTCTTGCCGGCCGCCGTGCGCAGCGAGTTCGCGATCGCGACGAGCGCCGACCATTGCGGCGCGCCCGCGCTCGTGCCGCCGACCTGGAACCAGCCGGCCTGCCCCTGATAGGTGACCGAGTCGTACACCGCGAAACCGCTGGACGGACTCGCGTCGTAGCTGACGTCGGGCACGCCGCGCTTGCCGGCCACCGGAATCGGCCAGGCGGTCTGGCCGGCCGGCTCGGCCTCGGTCGTGCTCACGCCGCCGCCGCTGCCGCTCCATGCGGCTTCGCCGACATAGTTGCCGGCCGAATCGGACGATAGCGTCGTGCCGCCGACCGACACCACGTAAGGCGACGCGGCCGGGTACTCGGTCCCGGTGCCGCTGTCGCCGGACGACGCGACGAAGGTGACGCCCGCGACGTTGAAGTGGCTGTCGAAGCCGGTCTCGGTGCTGAATTCGCTGCCGCCGAAACTCATCGACACGACCGACGCGCCGCGCTTGACCGCGACGTCGACCGCGGCCAGCAGGTCGCTGAAGCTGGCCGAAGCGGCCTCGACCAGCACGATCTTCGCCTTCGGCGCGATCGCGTGCACCCATTCGACGTCGAGCGACATCTCGAGCGACCAGCCCGAATCGGTCTTCGGCCGCGCGCCGTGTGCGTACACCTTGGTGAAACAGCCGTTCGACGACGTGCAGGCCGGCAGCGAGAATGCGTTGCTGAACACGCCGAGATCGGACTCGATCTTCGGGTCGTCGTACGCGTCGACGATCGCGACGGTCATCCCGTCGCCCTGGTTGGCGATCGAATCGAATCCGTACGCGTGTCGCGTGAGCGCGGGCGTGAGGCCGGCGATCGTGGCCGTGCTCGCGCGCTGCTTCGTGTGGAACGGCGGGCGGGCGAATCCTTTCGGCGCGCGGTTGCCCTCGACGTAGGAGGGTGGCCCGTTGCCGTCGGCGAGCGCGACAGTCGATGCGAGCAACGACGCGCACAGCGCCGGAATCAACATGGATGACAGGCGGATATTGTTCATTTTTCGAGTCTCCATGTCGATGGAATAGCGTGGCGAATCAATTTTACGAAATCGGTGGAGTCGATTGAATCGAATATCGGCCGGATACGGGAATGTCTGATAAGGGAAAGTACGTGTAACCCTTGTGAGAAGGGTGTTTTGCAGGGTTGACCTGTGTCGGGGCGAATCGCATTCTCGATTTTAAAAAACCGATAAATAATCAGCCGATTCAAAATCAATTCGTAATGTCAGATGTAATTATTCGGAAATGATCGGCGGCGATGCGCGCGTGGAAATAATGAAACGCATCGCGCGGTTGCCGTTCGATCGAGTGCGTGCCGGCATTGCCGCCGTCGCGCGATTCCGCATACAGTTCAGCGTAAGCCGCGCCCGCCGCGCAGCGGCATCAATGAGGGGTGTCCTTGTTCTATTCGATCGTCGCGATCTTCGTCGGCGCGGGGCTCGGCGCGTTGCTGCGCTGGTTCCTGAGCCTCGCGCTCAACGAATTCTTTCCGGCCGTGCCGCTTGGCACGCTCGCGTCGAACCTGATCGGCGGCTACGTGATCGGCGTGGCCGCCGTCGTGTTCACGGCGCGCGTCGGGTTGCCGCCCGAGTGGCGGTTGTTCGTGATCACGGGTTTCCTCGGTGGCCTCACGACGTTCTCGACCTATTCGGTCGAAGTGATGACGCATGCGCTCGAGGGCGAATTCGGATGGGCGTTTGCGGTGGCTGCCCTACACTTGACTGGATCGTTCGCGCTCACGGCGCTCGGCATGTGGACCGCGCGCGCGTGGCTCGCGGCGGCCTGAGCGTGCCGCCACCGGAGGGTGCGATGGACAGGGTCTTCTTGCGCTTCTATGTGCACGAGCAGCACCGGCTGCACTGGAAGCCGCTGTGGGAATGGTTGCTGGAGGAGGCGAGCCGGATGGGCGTCGCGGGCGGGTCCGCGTTTCGCGCGATGGCCGGTTTCGGCCAGCATCGCGTGCTGCACGAGGACCGCTTCTTCGAACTGCAGGGATCGCTCGCGATCGAGGTCGAATTCATCGTCACCGAGGACGAAGCGCGGCGGTTGCTCGAGCGGCTGTCGCACGAGAAGGTGCGCGTGTGCTACGCGATGATGCCGGCGCAGTTCGGCGTGATCGATACGCTCGGCGCACCGCCGGCACCGGGGCCGGCGGCGTAGCGGAGCCGAATCAGATACCGAACATCGTCAGCGACACGGCAGCGCGCGTGACGATCATCAGCAGGACCTGCACGATCACGAACAGCAGGATCGGCGACAGGTCGATGCCGCCGAGGTTCGGGATCACCCGGCGCAGCGGGTTCAGGAACGGTGCGGTGAGCTGGAAGAGGATCGGCATCGCCGGCGAGCGCGGATTGAGCCACGACAGCAGCGCCATCAGGATCGTCATCCAGATGACGAGATTGAGCGCCCACTTCACGACGGTGAGCAGCGCGACCACGACGAGCGTCGCGATCACCGCGGCCGGATCGAAGCCGGCCATCACGACCATCAGCACGACGTACACGAGCGCGGTGAGCAGCGCGGCGGCGACGCTGGCCCAGTCGATGCCGCGTACGCCCGGGATTACGCGGCGCAGCGGCAGCACGAGCCAGTTGGTCGCCTGCAGCACGGCCTGCGTGACGGGGTTGTACGGCGGCACGCGGACGGCCTGCATCCAGACGCGCAGGATCAGCGCGGCGCCGAACAGCGTGAAGACGGTATTGAGCAGAAAACGGGCGATCTCGCCGAACATCGTTGGCATCCTTTTTATACAGTCAGTAGCGCGCGGCCGCCAACGCCGGTTGGCGGCGCATCGGCCGACACCTTATCACGCCTCGTCTTGCGACGGGGAGGGGTGCGCGGCCGCGCGCGCGAGCGACGTTTCGACGGCTTCGGCCAGCGCCGGCAACGACGCCGGTGGCGTGGCGCGCTTCGCCGCGAGCGCGACCGCGCGGCGTGTCAGCAGTGCATACAGCGCCGCGTGATCGCCGCCGCGCGCTTCGAGCAGCGCGAGCTGGCGTTCGACGATGCCCGTATCGCCGCGCGACACCGGGCCGGACAGTGCATTCGCGAGCCCCTTGTCGCGCGCGGTCTCGATCGTGCCGGCGAGCATCGGCAGCAGCGCGCGCAGCGCGGCGTCCTCGTCGAAGCCGAGGCCGCGCCACAGCTCGACCGCTTCCGACAGCCCGCACAGCGCGAAGCTCGCCGCGTAGTGTGCGGCCGCGTGATAGAGCATCCGGCCACCGGCCGGAATCGACAGCGGATGACAGCCGAGCGCGGCAGCAAGTCGCAGCAGCGTCGCGTGCAGTGCACCGTCCGCTTCGATCGTGACCGAGCAGCCGTCGATGCGCGCGAGGTCGGCGTCGGTGCCGCCGAACAGGTACAGCGGATGGAAGCCGCCGGTGGCCGCGCCTTGCTGCTTCGCCGGATCGAGCAGCGCGACCGCCGATGCGCCGCTGCAATGAACGACCGCCTGGCCGGCGGCGCGCGCCGCGTCGAAGCGGAGCGCCGCGGCGGTCGGGGCGAGATGGTCGTCGGGCACCGTCAGGAAGATCAGGTCGGCCGCATCGACAACCTGCTGCGGCGTGTCGACTGCCTGGCAGCCGTCGATGCGCGCGGCAAGGCCGGCGGCCGACGCAGGCGTGCGGCTCGCGATTGCCGCGACGGGGAAGCCGGCCTGCGCGAAGCGCTGCGCGACACAGCGTGCGAGGCGGCCGGCGCCGATGAAGCCGAGGCGGGGTGTGTCGGGAAGGGACATGGCAGCGCACGTAAGCAAAAACGAAGCAACCGCCAGTATCGCAGGAATGTCGGGTGGGTCGTGGAAGGGTGGTCGCCGTGCACCGCAGGTATTCATTACCGACGTGCGGCCCGCTCCCCGTGCGGATCGGTGCCCGGCGTCACGGCCGGATCACGATCGTGGAATCCGACCCCGAAATAGCGCGTGCGCATATCCCGCTTGAAATGTCGGCATCTTGTCTCAAATTTGTAATCGTTCATTACGTACGCGAGCCCGCTGTGCGCGCCGTATCCGGTAAGACTGACCGGCCTTGATGTTGCAACCCGAGTCGTCGGACGGAATCGCGCGACCGGCAAGGGGCGCGGCCGGTTCGGGACGCCGCGCCGCAAGGCGGCTCCAGCCGCGTGCAATTGCAATTTGCAACAAATGCACGATACGCGAGGGGCGGGTTTTCGCTACATTGCTTCCATGCGACGTGCATGCCCGCCGTTGCCGACAGGAGCGCCTAAAATACCGCTCCAGCAGGAGAATCGAAGTGAAAAAGCTCATTCCGTTCATCGCCGCCGCCGCGCTGGGCCTGGGTGCCGCAAGCGCCGCGCAGGCTCACGTGTCGATCGGGGTCGGCATCGGTATCCCGGTCGCACCCGCGTACCCCGTCTATGCACCGCCGCCGCCCGTGTACTACGCGCCGCCGCCTCCGCCCGTCTACTACGCGCCGGCGCCGGCCTACTATGCGCCGCCGCCCGCCGTGGTCGTCGGCGGCTACGGTGGTGGTTACTACGGTCGCCCGTACTGGCGACATGGTTACGGCGGCTGGGGCCATCACGGCTACTGGCGTCGCTGATTCGTCCCGCGCGGCCTGACCGCGCGTGGCAAAACGGCGCATCGTCCCGCGAGGGGCGCTGCGCCGTTTTTCTTTTGGGGATGCCGCTTGCTGCGCGGCCCGTGCGGGCCGGCTTCGCTTACACCGCGTGCACGATCAGGTCGCGGTAGCCGCCGACGATCACGCTATACGAGAAATACGCGAACAGCAGCGCCGACGCGATATGGCACGCGCGCATCAACCCGGCGCCCGCGCGCTTGCGACCCTGGCTCGCGAGCGTGCACATGAAGAGCGTCCAGGCGAGGCCGCCGAGAAAGAAGCCCGACAGGAACACCGACGCGGTGACCGGCGTCGTCGCGCCGGCCTTCGCGATCAGTGCGCCGCCGACCGCCGCGAACCACAGGATCGCGCTCGGCGACGACATCGCGAGCAGCATTCCGCGCAGGAAGCTGCGCCGCGCGCTTGCCCGCGGCTGCGGGGCGTCGTCCGCATCGTCGTCGGCCGCGCGGGCCGGCGCCAGCGCTTCGCGCGCCATCTTCCACGTGAGAAACAGCAGCACCGCGCCGCCGCCGATCCACACGATCCAGCGCACCGGCTCGAACTGCAGCAGCACGGCCATCCCCGCGAGCGCGAGGGCCGCGTAGACGAGATCGCCGACGCACGAGCCGACGCCGAGCCAGAAGCCCGGCCGGAAGCCGTGCGACAGCGTCAGCGACAGCATCGCGACGTTCACGAGGCCGATGTCGAGACAGAGCGACAGCGACAGGAAGAAACCGTCGGACAGCATGGAGGCGGGCGGAAAGCTCATCTTCGTCGTGCTTGTGGCAATTGCGCGGCACGGGCCGGCGCGTGCCGGCCGCGTGGCTTCAGAGGCCGATCTCCTGCCAGAGCCGGTCGACGCGCGCCTTCACGGCCGCATCCATCTCGATCGGGCGGCCCCATTCGCGATTCGTCTCGCCGGGCCACTTGTTGGTCGCGTCGAGCCCCATCTTCGAGCCGAGTCCGGCCACCGGCGATGCGAAGTCGAGATAGTCGATCGGCGTGCTGTCGACCATCACCGTGTCGCGCACGGGGTCGACACGCGTCGTGATCGCCCAGATCACTTCCTTCCAGTCGCGGATGTTCACGTCCTCGTCGACGACCACGATGAACTTCGTATACATGAACTGCCGCAGGAAGCTCCACACGCCGAACATCACGCGCTTCGCGTGGCCTGCGTAGCTCTTCTTCATCTGGACGATCGCCATCCGGTAGCTGCAGCCTTCGGGCGGCAGATAGAAGTCGGTGATCTCGGAGAACTGCTTCTGCAGCAGCGGCACGAATACTTCGTTGAGCGCGACGCCGAGCACGGCCGGCTCGTCGGGCGGCTTGCCCGTGTAGGTCGAGTGGTAGATCGCGTCGCGACGCATCGTGATGCGCTCGACGGTGAACACCGGGAACCACTCCTGCTCGTTGTAGTAGCCGGTGTGGTCGCCGTACGGCCCTTCGAGCGCGTGCTCGTAGGCGGCCGACGCATTGCCGGCCGGCCGCGGCGGGGCGCCGGCCGGAGCAGGGGCAGGTGCGCCTTCCTGCGGGTAAATGAAGCCTTCGAGCACGATCTCCGCGCGCGCGGGCACCTGCAGCGTGTCGACGCCGGGCGTCAGGCACTTTGCGAGCTCCGTGCGGCTGCCGCGCAGCAGGCCGGCGAACTGGTATTCGGACAGCGAATCGGGCACGGGCGTCACCGCGCCGAGCGTCGTGGCGGGATCGGCGCCGAGCACGACCGCGACCGGATACGGCTTGCCGGGGTTCTGCAGCGCGAACTCGCGGAAGTCGAGGGCGCCGCCGCGATGCGCGAGCCAGCGCATGATCAGCTTGTTGCGGCCGATCAGCTGCTGGCGGTAGATGCCGAGATTCTGGCGCGACTTGTTCGGCCCGCGCGTGACCGTCAGGCCCCACGTGACGAGCGGCCCCGCGTCGCCGGGCCAGCAGGTCTGGATCGGCAGCTTGTTCAGGTCGACGTCGTTGCCTTCCCAGACGATCTCCTGGCACGGTGGCGACGACACCGACTTGGGCGCCATGTCCCACACGGCCTTCGCGAGCGACAGCAGCTTGCCGGCGTCCTTCAGGCTCTTCGGCGGATCGGGTTCTTTCAGCGCGGACAGCAGCCGCCCGAGATCGCGCAGCGAATCGAGCGCGGCGTCGTCGCCCGCGTCGACGCCCATCCCGAGCGCGACGCGGCGCGGCGTACCGAACAGGTTGCCGAGCACCGGAAACGCATGGCCGGGCGGCGCGTTGAACAGCAGCGCAGGGCCGCCGGCGCGCAGCACGCGGTCGCACAGCTCGGTCATTTCGAGCACGGGCGACACGGGTTGCGTGACGCGCCGCAGTTCGCCGAGCGCCTCGAGGCGCTGGATGAAATCGCGTAAGTCTTTGTATTTCATGAAGAAGGTCCGGGCCACCCGCGTGGCGGGCAGCGATGGGCGGGCGCAGCGGCCGGCTGCGGCCCCGAATTGACCGACGATTCTACCCGGGCCGCCGCGCGGCCGCCCGGCGGAGAAAAAAGTCGACCGCGCGCAAACCCCCTACGGCACGGGACTTGCGATCTGAAGACCGTTCTTAAATTACTTTTTGTTATAATTTCGTAGTTTTATAGTGTTGACGATCTATAAAACCCTGCTAGAATCCGCTCACATTGGCTGCAGGGTAAAAGGCTTCGAGCCGCCAATCACCGATCTTTGACGCAGCGCGTCACCGTCCGCCGAATCCTGCACGGCGTATCCGACGGCCTTAGTCGTAGTCCTCGCCAGCGCTACCAGACGCTGGTTTTTTGCGTGGGTGCCACCGCGTATGCCCGCCTCGCCCAGTGTGCGAAGGCGCCGGCCCTCTTACACCGTGGCCTCGAACGGTACTTATACCGTTTCCCCGATGCTTGCGCGTCCCAACCAAGGCGTGCGGCGTCGTGATTCCGCGGCGCGTTTTCTGTCTCGCCATCGAGCTGAGCGAGCCGCACGAGTCATGTTCATGGGAGATGATCTGAATGAACGCTTGGTTATCGTGGCGTCCCAATGAGCAGCATGCGCAGATCGTGCGCAACATGCTGCGTCGCGGGACGCGTGTCAGTCACCATCTATTCAGCGTTGTCGGCTGTTTCGCTGTCGCGGTTGCGCTTGCACTGTGGCTGCTGCCAACCGTCCGCGGCACGCTTGCCGCGAAGCTGATGCCGGTCGTATCCGCGGCCGTGCAGGCCGGGCCAGCCCGTTTGCTGTCCGGTCATCCGCTGCCGAACTTCGCGCCTGCCGGTGCGCAGCCGCAGCAGGAAGAGACGCCTGAAACGGACGCGCTTGCGGTCGGCCTCGATGTCGCACCGGAAGCCGCCGCACAGGGTGCCCAAGGCGATGCGTCGGATCCGGCCCGCAACGGCCCGTCGCCGGTCGCACTGGCCAAACTGATTCCGACCCAGCGGGTGGCGGCCGATGCGCGCGACGATCGTGCGCTCGCGTCGAACCGCGAACAGGCGCTCGTCGCGACCTATCTGTCGCGCCGTTACCGCGTCGCGCAGGAGCCGCTCGGCCAGCTCGTCAAGGCTGCGTTCCAGACCGGCCGTGATGTCGGACTCGATCCGCTGCTGCTGCTGTCCGTGATGGCGATCGAATCGGGCTTCAATCCGTATGCCGAAAGCGGCGTTGGCGCGAAGGGCCTGATGCAGGTCATGTCGAAGGTCCATTCCGACAAGTTCGAGTATTTCGGCGGCACCGACACCGCGCTGCAACCGCTCGCGAACCTGCAGGTCGGCGCACTCGTGCTGAAAGACTGCATCGCGCGCGGCGGCTCGCTGGCGAACGGCCTGCGCCTGTACAACGGTTCGACGAATCCCGACGACACCGCATACGGCTCGAAGGTGATGGCCGAACGTGGCCGGCTGCGCGACGTGTCGCACGGCCGCAGCGTGCCGGTCAACGCGCCGCAGGCGCCGGCGCAGCCGGCGAAGCCGATCGTCACGGCGGCCGTGACGGGCGCGGCAGGCGGCGCGAAGCGCGTGCATGCGACGCTCGACGGCGCGACGTCGGTCAAGGCGGCAGCGCCGAAGGAAACCGCACCGCAGGACGACGCGAGCGTCGATACCGCGAAGCAGTCGCACGGCGTTCATTCGGAGCTCGGCGCGTAACATTCCGCGTGCCGCCCGGCTCTGGCCGGCAGGCAATGAAAAAGGCACCCGATCCGGGTGCCTTTTCTTTTTGCGGCGTGTGAAACGGCCGGTGTGCCGGCCGCGGCGTCAGTGCTGCCCGAACAGGGTCGCGAGCCGGTCGACCGCCTCTTCGAGCCGCGAGTACGCCGTTGCATACGACAGGCGGATATAGTCGCGCGGCGCATGGACGCCGAAGTCCATGCCGGGCACCAGCACGACGCCGGCGTCATGCAGCATCGCCTGCGTGAGCGCGGCGCTGTCGCCGGCTGCCGGATGGGCGACGCCACCGCAATGCGCATATACATAGAACGCGCCGTCCGGCATCACGGGCACTCTGAAGCCGAGCCGTTCGAGCGCCGGCGCGATGAAATCGCGGCGGCGCTTGAATTCGAGGCGGCGCGCTTCGTAGAGTTCGAGCGTGGCCGGTTCGAAGCACGCGAGTGCTGCGTGCTGCGCGAGCGCGGACGGGCAGATGAACAGGTTCTGCGACAGTTTTTCGAACGTGCCGACCAGCGCGGGCGGCACGACGAGCCAGCCGAGCCGCCAGCCTGTCATGCTGAAATATTTCGAGAAGCTGTTCACGGTGATGACGTCATCGCCGAATGACAGCGCCGATACGGGCGCCGCATCGTAGCTGAGCCCCTGGTAGATCTCGTCGACGATCGTGAAGCCGCCGCGGGCGCGCACGGCTTCGACGATCCGTTTCAGTTCGTCCGGTTCGAGCGACGTGCCGGTCGGGTTCGACGGCGACGCGAGCAGCACGCCGCGCGTGCGGTCGTTCCAGTGCGTGCGGACGTCGTCCTCGGTGAGCTGGAAGCGCGCGTCAGGGCCGCTCGGCACGAGCACCGCGCGGCCTTCGGCCGCCGCGACGAAATGCCGGTTGCACGGGTACGACGGGTCGGGCATCAGCACTTCGTCGTCACGACCGACGAGTGCGAGGCACGCGAGCAGCAGCGCGGCCGACGCGCCGGCCGTCACGACGATCCGCTCCGGGCTGATCGTGAGGCCATACGCGCGTGCATAGTGCGCGGCGATCGCCTCGCGCAGCGGGGCAATGCCGAGTGCGCTCGTGTACTGCGTGACGCCGCGGCGCAGCGCGGCCGCGGCGGCTTCGACGACCGGCTCCGGCGCGGTGAAATCCGGCTCGCCGATGCCCATGTGGATAACATCGCGCCCCAACGACTCGAGCCGCTGTGCCTCCTTCATCAGTTCCATCACATGGAAGGGCTGGATCGCGTCGACGCGTGCGGCGAGCGTGACGAGCGAATCGGCGGTGGTATTCATCGGCGGGCAGGGCGGGGGAGAGGAAGAATGAAAAACGGGCGCTCGCGCGCCCGTGGACAAACAAACGGTGTCAGCCGTTGCGGCGTGCCTGCGTTTCTGCAGGGCGCAGCTTCGCGGCGAGCTTGTCGAGCACGCCGTTCACGTACTTGTAGCCGTCGGAGCCGCCGAACGTTTTCGCGAGTTCGACAGCTTCGTTGATGATCACTCGGTACGGCGTTTCGACATGGTGCGTGAGCTCGAACGTCGCGATCAGCAGCACTGCGCGTTCGACCGGAGACAGCTGGTCGATCGGACGGTCCAGCGACGGTGTCAGCGCTTCGACGAGCGTGGCGTGCTCGCGGATCACGCCGTGCAGGATCGCGTCGAGCAGCTCCTTGTCAGCCTTGTCGTAACCGAGCGCGCCGCGCAGTTGCGCGTCGATCTCGCCGGAGGACGCGTTCGACAGCAGCCACTGGTAGAGGCCTTGCGTCGCCAGCTCGCGCGATTGTCGGCGGGCGCTCTTCTTCATGCGCGCTCCTCTTCGTCGTCTTCGTCTTCCTCTTCGTCCTCGTCGTCATCGCCGAGCTGGTCGAGGGCCATCGTCAGGTTGGCCATCTCGACGGCGACGCGTGCGGCGTCACGACCCTTTTCGGTCATGCGCGCGACGGCCTGCTCGTCGTTTTCGGTGGTGAGGACCGCGTTCGCGATCGGCAGGTTGAAGTCGAGGCCGATGCGGGTGATGCCCGCGCCGCTTTCGTTCGACACGAGTTCGAAGTGGTAGGTCTCGCCGCGGATCACCGCGCCGAGCGCGATCAGCGCGTCGAACTGGCCGCTTTCGGCGAGCTTCTGCAGCGCGAGCGGGATTTCCAGCGCGCCGGGCACCGACACGAGCAGCACGTCTTCACCGGTGACGCCGAGGCGTTCCAGTTCTTCGACGCACGCGTCGGCGAGGCCGTTGCACACGGGCTCGTTGAAACGCGATTGCACGATGCCGATACGCAGGCCGTCGCCTTCGAGATTCGGTTGGTATTGTCCGATTTCCATGATCTGGTCCGTGGTGTGGATGAACGGTTATAGGGCGAAAGCGCCGTGGCGGGTTACGCGTTGGACGCCGGGCAGGACTTGGCTTCGCCGCCGGGCATCGGAATGAAGCCCGTGACTTCGAGGCCGTAGCCGGACATGCTGCCCAGCTTGCGCGGATTCGACAGCACCTGCATCTTGCTGACGCCGACATCGCGCAGGATCTGCGCGCCGATGCCGAACGTCTTGAAATCGACCGGCCGGCGCTTGAGCGCAGCAGCCTTTTCTTCCTCGTCGAACGCCTTGAAGACGTCGATCAGGTGTTCCTTCGTGTCGCCGCAGTTGAGCAGCACGATTACGCCGAGGTCGCGCTCCGCGATCTCGCGCATGGCGGCGTCGAGCGTCCACGAGTGCGTCGACACGCTCGTCTCGAGCAAGTCGAGCACCGACAGCGGCTCGTGCACGCGCACCGGCGTATCGACGTCGGGCGACGGTGCGCCGCGCACCAGCGCGATGTGCGGCGAGCCGCTCGGCTGGTCGCGGTACAGCACCGCGCGGAACGTGCCGTGCGCGGTCTGCATCGTGCGCTCGGCGATCCGCTCGATGATCGATTCGGTGCGGCTGCGGTACTGGATCAGGTCGGCGATCGTGCCGATCTTCAGGTTGTGTTCCTTCGCGAATTCGATCAGGTCCGGCAGGCGCGCCATCGTGCCGTCGTCCTTGATGATCTCGCAGATCACCGCGGCCGGCGTGAGGCCCGCGAGCGCGGTGAAGTCGCAGCCGGCTTCGGTGTGGCCCGCGCGCACGAGCACGCCGCCCGGTTGCGCCATGATCGGGAACACGTGGCCCGGCTGCACGATGTGCTCGGGGCGCACGTCGTGAGCGACCGCCGTGGCGATCGTGTGCGCGCGGTCGGCGGCCGAGATGCCGGTCGTCACGCCTTCGGCCGCTTCGATGCTGACCGTGAACGCGGTGCCGTACTGCGTGCCGTTGCGGTAGGTCATCAGCGGCAGGTGCAACTGCTTGCAGCGCTCCTGCGTCAACGTCAGACAAACCAGGCCGCGGCCGTACTTGGCCATGAAGTTGATCGCTTCCGGCGTGACGAATTCGGCGGCGATCACGAGGTCGCCCTCGTTTTCGCGGTCTTCTTCGTCGACCAGGATCACCATCCGGCCGGCTTTCAGCTCGGCGATGATGTCGAGCGTGGAGGCGAGCGTCATAAGGGGGCGAGAAAGAGGAAAGTGCGTATTTTACGCCAGCCGGGCGGCGTTTCGGCTGGCGCGGACCGCGCACGTCGGGCAAGCACGCCGGAAAGCGTTGCGGGCGGCCTGCGCGGCAGGCCCGGCGGCCCGCCGCGCGTGGCCGGCACGCGGGTGCGGACGGTTGCGGGCCGGGCGTTTCCCGGCCGCGCGTCACGCGTGCTGGTCGCGCCCGCCGAGGTAGTCGAGCTTGCCGAGTTCGACGCCGCTGTGGCGCAGGATGTCGTAGGCGGTCGTCACGTGGAAGAAGAAGTTGGGCAGCACGAAATTCAGCAGGTACGACTGGCCCGTGAATTCGATCGGGCCGACGCGCATCTTCAGCACGATCTGGCGCGCCTCGCTGCCGTCGATCTGTGCGGCGTCGAAGCTCTTCAGGTAATCGATCGTCTTCTGGATGCGCGCATGCAGTTCGTCGAAGGTCTGCTCGACGTCCGGGTAGCTCGGGATCTCGGCGCCGGCGAGCCGCGCGGCGCAGCCCTTCGCCGTGTCGGTCGCAATGTAGACCTGCCGGACGAGCGGCAGCATGTCCGGGTAGAGGCGTGCACCGATGAACACCGACGGATCGATCTGCTTCTCGGCCGCGTGCGCTTGCGCCTTGCCGAGGATGTGCTGCAGGTTGGTCAGGCCGCGGATCAGGACGGGCAGCGAAGCCTGGTGCATCGAGATGGACATGGGAACGACTCCTGTGGGAAGAGGGGCGGCCGGTGCGCGGCGCGTCGTGCGTTGTGGCGTTGAAACCGCCGTCGATGCATCTTAGCGCGACGGCATGACCCGTGCGCGTCGTTGGCCATTCGGCCGGGAATCGTTAGAGCAAACGGCCGCCAGCCGGGCCGGAGCGGTTTCAATCACGCCGGAATGGCTGTCCTCCCGGACACCGGGCATCGATCCGAAAATCGTCGTATCATGAAACACGAAACACGAAATATGAAGCAATGGAGACCCGCATGATCGAACTCGACAGCGCCGCGTCGGCCGTCCTTGCCCGGCTGGCGTCCTTCGGCCAGGAAAACGATGCGCAGATGGCCGACCGCAGCCGCAAGATGCTCAATCTCGAGCCCCCCACGGCCGAGCTGCTGTACCTGCTCGTCACCGGCGCGCGGCGACGGCGCGTGCTCGAGATCGGCACGTCCAACGGCTACAGCGCGATCTGGCTTGCGCATGCCCTGCGCGAAACGGACGGGCAGCCGCTCGTCACCGTCGAGTTTTCCCCGGAGAAGGCCGAGCAGGCGAGGGGCAACCTGCGCGCGGCGTCGCTGCAGGACTGGGCGCAGGTGATCGAAGGCGAGGCGACGCAGGTCTGCGCGGCCGTGACGGGCCCGTTCGACTGCGTGTTCTTCGACGCCGATCGCGTGAGCGCGCCGCAGCAACTGGCGCACCTGTTGCCGAAGCTGACCGCCGACGCGCTGCTCGTCGCGGACAACGCGCTGTCCCATCCGGACGAGATCGCCGGCTATCTCGCCGCGGTCGACGCTACGCGCGAGTTCGACACGACGATCGTGCCGGTCGGCAAAGGGCTTCACATTGCGCGTCGCCGGAGGCCGGCATGACGCGCGCCACGCTCGAACGGACGACGCTGGGGCGCGACGCGTACGGTGCGATCCGGGAGATGCTGGTCGACGAAGCGCGCTTCGCGGCGGGCGAGAAGATCAGCATCGAAGCGCTGTCGCGCGATCTCGGCATCAGCCGCTCGCCCGTGTGGGCGGCGGTCTCGCGCCTGGAAGCCGAGGGGCTGCTGCAGGTCGTGCCGCGTCAGGGCGTGTTCGTGATCGCGTTCGATCGCGCGCGGATCGTGGCCATCTTCGAGGCGCGGGAAGCGCTCGAAGGCATGGCGGCGCGTCTGGCGGCGCAACGCCTGACGCCCGACGATCGCGCGATGCTGGACGAAGCGCTGGTGCGGCAGGCGCGCGCGGTCGACGCGCGCG
Organism: Burkholderia cepacia complex sp. TUM26381; assembly: GCF_057439935.1. Taxonomy (NCBI): domain Bacteria; kingdom Pseudomonadati; phylum Pseudomonadota; class Betaproteobacteria; order Burkholderiales; family Burkholderiaceae; genus Burkholderia; species Burkholderia cepacia complex sp. TUM26381. The sequence continues at coordinate 976,991 of NZ_CM172006.1, forward strand.
ACGGCGATGCCTACCGCGTCGCGAATCTCGACTTCCACCATGGGCTGCTCGCCACCGCGCGCAACGCGACGATCGAGACGTCGCTCAGGGCGCTGTACGCGCAGGTGCAGACGATGTGTGCGGGCGGTGCGAGCCCGATGGACGACTGGACGCGGCTGGGCGGGAATGTCGCCGAACACCGGCAGGCGTTCGACATGATCGCGAAACGCGATGCGGATGGCGCCGAGCGCGCGGCACGCGAGCATGTCCGGCAACTGCTCGACACGATTCTGGCGCGGGCGGGCGGAGAAGGGACGGATGCCTGATCGCCGGCGGAACACCGGCGGGCGATGCGGGCAGGATGAAGAAAAGCGGCGACTGCCGATACCCGGATATCGAGCCGTCAGCCGCCGCTGCGATCAGTCCTGATGCGCGCCCTGCGACGACGACAGCATCCGTTCGACATAGCGCGCAATCATGTCGACTTCGAGATTCACCTTGTCGCCGGCCTTCACGTGGCGCAGCGTCGTGACCTCGACCGTATGCGGAATCAGGTTGATCGAGAATTCGCAGCCGTCCGCGCGATCGTCGATCGTGTTGACGGTCAGGCTCACGCCGTTGACCGTGATCGACCCCTTGTACGCGAGATAGCGGCCAAGCTCGCGCGGCGCGACGATGCGCAGTTCGTGCGATTCGCCGACCGGCGCGAAGCGCGACACGGTGCCGAGACCGTCGACGTGGCCCGACACGACGTGCCCGCCAAGACGGTCGTGCGCGCGCAGCGCCTTCTCGAGGTTCACTTCGCCGGGCTGCGCGAGGCCGACCGTGCGGTTCAGGCTTTCGCGCGACACGTCGACGTCGAACGCGGTGTCGCGCTTCTCGATCACCGTCATGCACGCGCCCTGGATCGCGATGCTGTCGCCGAGCGCGACATCGGCGAGATCGAGCCCGCCCGCCTGCACGGTCAGGCGCACGCCTGCATCGGCCGACGTGCCGAGCGGCTCGATCGATTCGATGCGGCCGACGGCCGCGACGATTCCGGTGAACATCGTGACGATTCCGTTCAGTGTGGGGTGTCGGGCGGCGTGAACCGCGCGAGGATCCGCAGGTCGTCGCCGATCCGCTCGAACCCGTGGAACGACAGTCGCGTGCGAGCATCGAGATTCGCCGGCGCGGCGAGGTCGAACATGCCGGCCGCATCGGCGCCCAGCAGGCTCGGTGCGAGGTAGACCAGCAATTCGTCGACGCACCGTTCGCGCAGCAGCGAGCCGTTCAGCTTGTGGCCGGCCTCGACGTGCAGCTCGTTGACGCCGCGCGCGCCGAGTGCCGCCAGCATCGCGGGCAGGTCGACCTTGCCGTGCGCATTCGCGAGCGGCACGATTTCCGCGCCGCGCGACTTCAGCACGTTCGCACGCATTTCACCGCCGGCGTCGAGCCGTCCGCAGAAGATCAGCAGCGGGGCACCTTCGAGCAGCCGCGCGTCAAGCGGCAGGTCGAGGCGGCTGTCCACCAGGATGCGTTGCGGCTGGCGCGGCGTGTCGATGCCGCGCACCGTCAGCAACGGATTGTCCTCGCGCACGGTGCCGATGCCGGTGAGGATCGCGCACGCGCGGGCGCGCCACGCATGCCCGTCGAGGCGCGCGGCCTCGCCGGTGATCCACTGGCTTTCGCCGGACGGCAGCGCGGTGCGGCCGTCGAGCGACGCGGCCGTCTTCATCCGCACCCACGGGCGGCCGCGCGTCATCCGCGACACGAAACCGATGTTCAGCTCGCCGGCTTCATGCGCGAGCAGCCCGCAGCGCACGTCGATGCCCGCGTCGCGCAGCATCCCGAGGCCGCGCCCCGACACCTGCGGGTTAGGGTCTTCCATCGCGGCGACGACCTTCGCGACGCGCGCTTCGATCAGCGCGTTCGCGCACGGCGGCGTGCGGCCGAAATGGCTGCACGGCTCGAGCGTCACGTAGACGGTCGAACCCGCGACGTCGTAGCCGCGCGAGCGTGCATCCTTCAGCGCCTGCACTTCCGCGTGATCCTGGCCGGCTGGCTGCGTGAAGCCTTCGCCGATCACGTCGCCGTCCTTGACGATCACGCAGCCGACGCGCGGATTCGGCGCCGTCGTGTACATGCCGCGCGCCGCGAGCGCAAGCGCGCGCTCCATGTGGGCGAAATCGATATCCGAGAACATGTGCGCGGCCCCGGATCAGGCGGCGAGTGTCGCGAACGCGCGGCGCGCGGCCGCGAGCGTCGCGTCGATCACCGCGTCGTCGTGCGTGCTCGACACGAAACCGGCCTCGTAGGCCGACGGTGCGAAGTACACGCCCTCGTCGAGCATCAGGTGGAAGAAGCGGTTGAAGCGCTCGGTGTCGCTCTTCGTGACTTCCGCGAAGCTGGTCGGCACGCGCTCGGCGAAGTAGAGGCCGAACATCGCGCCGATCGAGTCGGCCGCGAACGGCACGCCGGCCGCGCGCGCTTCCGCCGCGAGGCCGTCGGCGAGCCGCTTCGTCTGCGCGGTGAGCGCGTCGTAGAAGCCCGGCGCCTGGATCAGCTGCAGCGTCTTCAGGCCCGCGGCGACCGCGATCGGGTTGCCCGACAGCGTGCCGGCCTGATACACGCCGCCGAGCGGCGCGAGGTGGGCCATGATGTCGCGGCGGCCGCCGAATGCAGCGGCCGGCATCCCGCCGCCGATCACCTTGCCGAGGCAGGTGAGGTCGGCCCTGATCCCGTAGTACGCCTGCGCGCCGCCGAGCGCGACGCGGAAACCGCACATCACTTCGTCGAAGATCAGCACGGCGCCGTGCTTCGTGCACAGCGCGCGCAGCGCGTTCAGGAATTCGGGCGTGCCGCGCACGAGGTTCATGTTGCCTGCGACGGGCTCGACGATCACCGCGGCAATCTCGTCGCCGAACGCGCCGAAGGCTTCCTCGAGCGCGGCGACGTTGTTGTACTCGAGGACGGTCGTGTGTTTCGCGATGTCGGCGGGCACGCCGGCCGACGTCGGGTTGCCGAACGTCAGCAGGCCCGAGCCGGCCTTGACCAGCAGGCTGTCCGCGTGGCCGTGGTAGCAGCCCTCGAACTTGACGATGCGGCTGCGGCCCGTGAAGCCGCGCGCGAGACGCAGCGCGCTCATCGTGGCCTCGGTGCCGCTCGACACCATCCGCACCTGCTCGATCGACGGCACGAGCTTGCAGATTTCCTCGGCGATCTCGATCTCGGCTTCGGTCGGCGCGCCGAACGAGAAGCCGTCGGCGAGCACGTTCTGCACGGCCGACAGCACTTCCGGATGGACGTGGCCGACGATCATCGGGCCCCACGAGCCGATGTAGTCGATGTACTGCTTGCCGTCGGCATCCCAGAAATACGGGCCTTGCGCGCGTGCGACGAAGCGCGGTGTGCCGCCGACCGAACGGAATGCGCGCACCGGCGAGTTGACGCCGCCGGGAATGGTCTTCTGGGCGCGTTCGAAGAGGATCTGATTGTTGGACATGAGCGAAACCTGCGAGAGAAGGGCGCGGGGGCCTGTGCACGGGCCGCGGCGCCTGGGCGGAACGATCGTCTGATTGTACCGGAGACGCGCGCGGCGGGCCCGTCAGCGCTTGTGCGGCCTTTCGGCGCGTGGGGAGCGGCATCGACCGGAAACGAGGGCCGGATTCGGTCCGGCACACGGCCCGGCTAGCGCGGCGGCTTGCGCTTGCCGGTCAGCTCGGCCCAGCGTTTCTCGAGCGGACCTTCGACCATCGGCTTGATCGACGTGCCGGACGTCTGCGCATCCCAGGTCTGTACCGAATACGGGTGGACGCGCAGCGCGTCGCGCGCGATCACGACCTCCTGGTGCGCGTCGACCAGCCAGTCGTAGACGAAGTCGATGCACAGCCGGTAGCCGCGCTTCGTCGACGGATCGGGCACCTCGTACGGCGCGCGCGTCACGTAGCCGGAGCCGAACACGCCCTTGGGCTCCTTCGCGACGCGGTGCAGGAACACGCGGTCGCCCGGCAGGATGCTGCGCGCGAAGCCGCAGCCCCACACGTCATGCACGGCCTCGCCCGCCTTCACGCGCGCGGCGACGTCGGGCAGCTCGGGCCACGGCCATTTCTTGGGGCTCCAGATCAGCAGGAAGGCGGTCATCGGTTCGGTCGTACGTCGAATTGATCAGACGAGAAGGGCGGGAAGCCGCAAGCTTAATCGAATCCGCCCGCAATCCCGCGCGGCGCATGCGTTGCGCCGGAGTTTCGCGGCGTGCCGCCGCACGCGGCCCAAGGCGCGCAAACAAGTTGCGCGTACAATCATGGGCCTGAACGCACCGCTTGCGGCGCGGCCTCCCGTCTTCACCGCCACGCGCGCCCCGATGCGCGCGGGCTCCATTCCGGATACCCATGTCTCACGTCGTCCGGCGCCGGCCCGATGCCCGGCTGATCCTGTTGCTCGGCGCGCTCGCGGCCTGCGGGCCGATCGCCACCGACATGTACCTGCCGAGCCTGCCGTCGATCGCCGACGGCTTTTCCGTCAGCCCCGGCGCCGCGCAGCGCACGCTGACGAGCTTCATGGCCGGCTTCTCGGTCGGCATGCTGCTGTACGGCCCGCTGTCCGATACGTGGGGCCGCCGCCCCGTGCTGCTCGGCGGCATCGCGCTGTTCACGCTCGCGAGCATCGGCTGCTTCGTGTCGGGCTCGATCGACATGCTGATCGTCGTGCGTTTCCTGCAGGCGCTCGGCGCCGGCGCCGCGTCGGTGCTCGCGCGCGCGATCGCACGCGACGCGCATGAGCCGAGCGACGCGGCGAAGGTGCTGTCGATGGTCGCGATCGTCACCGCGGTCGGGCCGCTGCTCGCGCCGCTGATCGGCGGCCAGATCCTGCGCTTTTCGGGCTGGCGCGGCGTGTTCGTCGTGCTGGCCGTGTTCGGCGCGATCTGCGCGGCGACTGCCTACCTGCGCGTGCCCGAAACCTGGCCGAAGGAGCGGCGCAAGAGCACGGCCGTGCTCGCGTCGTTCGCGTCGTACGGGCGCATCCTGTCGGACCCCGTCGCGTGGGGGCACATGCTGTGCGGCGGGATGGCGTTCGCGGCCATGTTCTCGTACATCACGGCGACGCCGTTCGTGTACATCGAGTATTTCCACGTATCGCCGCAGCACTACGGGCTGCTGTTCGGCCTGAACGTCGTCGGGATCATGATCGGCAACTTCGCGAACACGCGCCTCGTCGGCCGCATCGGCTCGCTGCGCATCATCGCGGCCGCATCGCTCGTGAGCGCCATCGCGTCGCTCGCGGTGGCGTTCGTCGCGCTGACCGGGTGGGGCGGGCTGTGGTCGATCGTCGTGTGCCTGTTCTTCGTCGTCGGCGTGGTCGGGATCCTGTCCGCGAACTGCACGACCGACCTCATGCACCGCTATCCGCACAACGCGGGCGCGTCGGCCGCCGTGTTCGGCGCGATGCAGCTCGCGCTCGGCGCGCTCGCGAGCGTCGCGATCGGCGCACTCGCGGACGGCACGCCGTTCGCGATGGGCGTGACGATCGGCGTGTCGGGCGTGCTGTGTTTCGGTGGCCGCTACCTCGTGCTGCGCTGGCACGGCCGGCCGGTGAAAGCGGGGGCTTGAGCGGTGCGGCAGCGTTGGTAGACGAGGGGGCCGACGGGTGCGCGAATGCAGCCTGGCGACGAAGTCCTTCTGGTCGCCATCGCGAATCGCCGGCCGTGTGGAATGGCGGGTTCGCGGTATCGAGGGGGCGGCAACGCGAGTCGTGCATTGGGGCTATACGCCCGCATTACTCGGAACGGTCTGACGAGCGATTGTCGAGTTGATAGCTGCGCTTCGGGTTGATGACAAACCGCTTGGCCTGAGCGTCGAGTTCCTTGCTGTGGTACAGGTCCAGGCATTTCAAGAAATCAAACCTGACGCCTTTGATTTCGGATTCGACAATCGGATTGTGGTAATCGCGTGCAAGGAAGCGATTGACCAGCGATTTGCCCGCGTCGGGATTCCGTTCCAGATCGAAGGATGTCCAGTCCATCAGTGCGCTGGCGCTGCTTCCCGCGTCCATGGCAGCGGACGGTTCATTCCGATAGGCGGTCGCGACGCACTCGGCGAGGACCATGTCCTTGTAGTTCTGAGCATAGGTACGTGCACCCGCTTGCGGCGTCGACGTTGGACTTGCTGCCTGGCTCGCATGTGCCGCCAACGTCAGTACCCAAAATATCACACGCGGTCGCAGCGGATCGGGTCTCATGGCAGGCTCCAGAAGTGCGCGAGATCGGTGCGGTAATTTGCTCCCGGCTCGTTGAAATAGCACTGATCGTAACAGGTACGCCCATTGAAAAGGGTTGCATGCCCCGTGGCATTTGACCAACCTGAAATCTGGAAGAGAATGATCCCCTGCTTGTCGACCAGGGCGGCGCCTCCGCGGGAAGGCGGGAAATTGATCGCATCTGCCTTGCCCCATCGCCGCTCGAGAAAGCGGATGAAATCGGTGACGCGAAAAAAGTACCAGCGCTTGTCCGCACCCGACACGGTTTGCCCTGGAATGTAAGGTATCGGCATGCCGGCCTGGCCGAGAATATAGCTCAGCCGCACGGCGCAGGTATTGTCCCAACGTCGCTTCGGGTCTCGACTGTTGATATTGGTCGCCACGTTGCCACCGATCATCAGCGCGACTTTCTCCGCTGAGTTTATCGGGGCGTAAATTCGCATTGCTGCTGCCCATGCAGCCGAGAAATGTGGCCTTGGCATTTTCATCTCCGCAACTTGGATGAATTTGATATTGCGATGTCAACGCGTGCGATACCGATTAGTGTTCTTTTAAAAGCACGTCAATTTTCGCGCTGGATCGAGACGGCGGCATCCGTGAAGTGGAGGAGATTACTGAGCCTGGGCGACTGCTGACAATTGGATTTGTTCGAAACTGGGTTCGTGTACGAACGTACGACATCACGCGCAGGCATCGGCAGAACGATAGTCGACGATTGCCGAGCCGCTGTGGTTCGGGTCGGTGCCGCTCATGTGAAACACCCCGAACGCCGGGCCTGAATCCAGCGTTCGGGGTGTCGTGCATCGATGGTGTTTCGCCGAAGCCTCAGTCCCGCGCGACGTCCTTCGCCGCCGGCGAGGCGCCGTGGCTCAGCCAGTCGAGCACGTCGGCCGTTTCGTCGTCGCTTGCGCGCGCCTTCGCTTGCGCAACCGCCTCGGGCACCTCGCCGTTCGTCGATGCGCGGCGGATCGCGACGCCAACCGCGAGGATGTCGATCATCAGCAGATGCAGGATCCGCGAGATCATCGACAGTTGCGACTCGCGCATCTCGATGTGGTCGGTTTCGAGCGCGACGGTTGCGCGCTTCGCGAGCGGCGTGTTGCTCGACGTGATCGCGATCACCTTCGCGCCGGCCTGCATCGCGACGTCGAGCACGCGCAGCAGCTCGGGCGCGCGCCCCGACTTCGACACCGCGACGATCACGTCACCCTTGCCGAGCAGCGCGGCCGATGCGGCCTGCATGTACAGGTCGCCGTACGCGATCGTCGGGATGCCGAAGCGGAAGAACTTGTAGTGCGCGTCCTGCGCGACGATGTTCGAGTTGCCGAGCCCGTAAAACTCGATGCGCCGCGCGCCGTTCAGGATCTCGATCGCGTTCTCGACGTGCTCGAAATTCAGGTGCTCGCGCAACTGCAGGATCGCGGACACCGTGTTGTCGAGCACCTTCGCGCCGAAGTCGGTGGCCGTGTCGCCGAGATGCACCTGGCTGTGGCTCATCGGGATCGTGCCGGTCAGGCCGGTGGCGAGCTTCAGCTTGAAGTCCGACAGCCCCTGGCAGCCGAGCGAGCGGCAGAAGCGGATCACGGTCGGCTGGCTCACGTCGGCCTTGCGCGCGATATCGACGATCGGGTCGTTGATGATCGAGCGCGGATGGTTCAGCGCGAGATCGGCCACGCGGCGCTCGGCCGGCGTCAGCGCGTCGCGCATCTGGCGGATCCGTTCGAACACGGCCGACGACGCCCCGCCCGAGCGGTTCGACAACTGCTCGGCGAGAATCGCCGACACGCCGAGGAACGCCGGGTATTCGGCGGTGATCAGGTAGGTCGGGATGTTCTCGAGGTAGTGCGTGAAGCGGCCCTTCGCCTCGAAGCGCGCGCGGAACGACGAGCGCGTGAACAGTTCGCCGAGCTTCAGCGCGACGCCGCCGCCGATGTACACGCCGCCGAGCGAGCCGAGCGTCAGCGCGACGCTGCCCGCGAACGCGCCGAGAATCCCGCAGAAGCATTCGACCGTCTCGAGCGCGAGGGCGTCGCCCGCATGCGCGCGCTCGACGATCTCGACCGTGTCGACGGTCGCGGCGACACGCTTCTTGTCGCGCGCGGCGAGCGCACGATAGATGATCTCCATGCCGGGGCCCGCGCACACGCGTTCGAACGACACGTGCGGAAACTTCTTGCGCGCGTACTGCAGCACCAGGTCCTCGCGCTCGTCCTGCGGCGCGAACGACGCGTGGCCGCCTTCGCTGCCGAGCGCGATCCAGCGGTCGTCGGCCGGAATCAGCCCCGATACGCCGAGGCCGGTGCCGGGCCCGAGCAGCCCGATCACGCTGTTCTGGCGGCGCGTGCCGCCGCCGACCTGCACGCGCTGTGCGTCGGTCAGGCCCGGCAGCGCCATCGCGAGCGCGGTGAAATCGTTGACGACGAGCAGCGTGTCGAAGCCGAGCGCACGGCGCGTCGCCTCGATCGAAAAGCTCCAGTCGTGGTTGGTCATCGTGACCTGGTCGCCGTCGACCGGATTGGCGATTGCGATCGCCGCGTGGTTCACGCGGCTGATCTTCACGTCCTTCAGGTACTTGCGGATCGCGTCGGTGAGCGTCGGATAGTCGGCGCCGGGATACACGCGAATCTGCGTGATTTCGCCCGGGCCGGTTTCCAGCGCGAAGCGCGCGTTGGTGCCGCCGACGTCCGCGAGCAGGCGCGGACCGTCGGCATGCTGACCCGCGACGACCGCCTTACTTTGCGCACCAGTAGACATCGAGCTGGGTCCCCTTGTCGTTGGCCAGTTGGGAAATCGCGTTCTTCTGCAGCGACGCGGCCGCGGCGTCGAGCACCTCGCGCTTGCGAGCGCCCGCGATCAGCAGGAACAACCGGTCGACGCGCTTCAGCGCATCGAGCGAATAGCTCACGCGCGCATGCGGCGCGGCGCCCGGATGGACGGCGACGAAACGTGCTTGTGTCGCGATCGCGTGGTCCCATTCGGGCGCGTCGGCGAAGATCGACGCGGTGTGGCCGTCTTCGCCCATGCCGAGCACGGCGATGGTCGGCACGCGGTAGTCGGCGTTCGCGTTCAGCGCGGCGACATGCGCGTCGAGCGTGCTGCGCGTGTCGACGAGCGGCAGGAAGCGGGCAGGGGCCGCCGCGTGTTGCAGCAGCGTGTCGCGCACGAGCTGCGCGTTGCTGGCCGCGTCGTCCTCCGGCACCCAGCGGTCGTCGACCAGCGTGACGTCGACGCCGGCCCAGTCGAGCGCCGCGTGCGACAGCGTGTGCAGGAACGGGCGCGGGCTCGTGCCGCCGGACACCGCGAGCGTCGGGCGCGCGGGGCCGGCGAGCGCGGCGCGCAGCGCCTCGCCGACGGCGCGCGCGAGCGCTTCGCTTTGCGCTTCCTGGGTGTCGAAAGCGTGAATCTCGATCACATCTCCTCCGGACTGCTTTGTCTGTTCAAATCGTACGAATCGTGGGGCACGTTGCCGCGGACGGTGGCGTGCGCGGCAACGGTTTGCATCAGTTTTCTTCTTCGAGCCAGCAGGTGTCGTGCTGCGCGAGCATCGCGCTCGCCGCGGCCGGCCCCCAGGTGCCCGCCGCGTACGGCTTCGGCGGCTTCAGCGTGCGCGCCCATTCGTTCAGGATAGGCTCGACCCAGCGCCATGCGGCTTCCTGTTCGTCGCGTCGCACGAAGAGGGCGAGCCGGCCGTTGATCACGTCGAGCAGCAGCCGCTGGTACGCCTCCATCTGCCCTTCCTTGAAGAACTGGTCGAACGCGAGGTCGAGGTGCACGCTCGCGAGGTTCATCCCTTCGCCGGGCTGCTTCGCGAGGCAGTACAGGCGGATCGTCTCGTTCGGCTGCAGCCGGATCACGAGGCGGTTCGAGCCGGGGCGCAGCGCAGTGGGGCCCAGCGCCGAGTGCGGCACCGGGCGGAAATTGACGACGATCTCCGCGACGCGGTCGGCGAGACGCTTGCCGGTGCGCAGGAAGAACGGCACGCCGGCCCAGCGCCAGTTCTCGATCTCGACCTTCAGTGCGACGAAGGTTTCGGTCTGGCTGTCGGGCTTCACGCCCGGCTCGGTCGCGTAGGCCGGCACCTGCGCGCCCTTGATCACGCCCGCATGATACTGGCCGCGCACGGCCACCTTGCCGATATCGCGCGGATCGACGGGTTTCAGCGCGCGCAGCACGCGCAGCTTCTCGTCGCGCACCGAGTCGGAATCCATCGAATGCGGCGGCTCCATCGCGACGATCGACAGCAGTTGCAACAGGTGGTTCTGCACCATGTCGCGCAGCGCGCCGGTATTGTCGTAGAAATCGCCGCGCGCCTCGACGCCGAGCTCCTCGGCAATCGTGATCTGGATGCTCTCGACCCATTCGCGGCGCCACAGCGGCTCGAACAGCGCGTTGCCGAAGCGCAGTGCGAGCAGGTTCTGCACCGGCTCCTTGCCGAGGTAGTGGTCGATCCGGTAGATCTGGCCTTCCGCGAAGATCTCGCCCACCGCATCGTTGATCGCGTTCGACGATTTCAGGTCATAGCCGAGCGGCTTCTCGAGCACGATGCGCGCGCCTTCGTTCAGGCCGACCGACGCGAGTGCCTTGCAGATCGGCACGAACAGCGACGGGCCCGTCGCCAGATAGAACACGCGGATGCCGGGCAGCGCTGCGATCGCGTCGCGCAGCACGACGTAGTCTTCCGCGCGGCCGAGGTCGAGCTTCACGTATTCGATGCGATCGAGGAAGGACTTCCACGCGGCGTCGTCGAACGCCTTACCGGAGGCCTTCGCCGCATGCGGCTTCACGTGCGTATCGACCCATTCGAGATAGGCCGCCCGATCCGATTCGTGCCGCGCCACGGCCACGATCCGGCCGCTCGACGCGAGCATGTTCGCGCGGTGCGCTTCGAATAGCGCGGGCAGGATCTTGCGCATCGACAGATCGCCGGTGCCGCCGAAAAGTACGAAGGTAAAGCTGGAATCGGTATGCATGTGTCTCCGCCGTGTTGGGGGTGCTGGGAAGCGATCCGTAGTGCGATAAAAATATTTTTGACACTGAATTGTAGTTTAACTACAATCCGCCGCAAGGGGTAGCACCTGGGCGAAGAAAAAAAGATGTGCGGCCGATGAGCTGCGCGAGCTTCGCCTTCGGGAGCGCCTTGTGCCGAATGTTATCGGACATTGGCGGCGCGCATCGTCAGCGCGCCGTCGGCCCCGGGCTCGCGTCGCAGCATCGCGGCGGGCCAGAAACACAAAGAGGAGACACGCCGTTGAATCTCGATTCACGCTTTCTGTAAGAGCCCGGCCGGTCATCGGCCCGTACGCTGCATGCGTCCCGCGGCTCGATTTCCCCGTCGTTATCAAGAAGCCGGTTCCCGGTCAGGGAACCTCACGAGTTGATTCAGTCTGGAGGAGATAAGTAATGAAAGTTCGCTCGATCATGGGTGCGCTCTGCGCCGCGGGTCTGATGGCTGGCGCCGTGGCGGCGCAGGCAGCCGAGAATGTAACCGTGCTGCACTGGTGGACCTCGGGTGGCGAGTCGAAGGCCGTCGGCGTGCTGAAGGACGACGTGCAGAAGCAGGGCTACGTGTGGAAGGATTTCGCGGTCGCGGGCGGCGCCGGCGCCGCGGCGATGACGGCACTGAAGACCAAGGTGATCAGCGGCGACGCACCGTCGGCCGCGCAGATCAAGGGCCCGCTGATCCAGGACTGGGCCGACCAGGGCGTGCTCGTCAACATCGATTCCGCCGCCGGCGACTGGAAGCAGAACCTGCCGCCGGAAATCGACAAGATCATCAAGTACAAGGGCCATACCGTCGCCGCACCGTTCTCGGTGCACCGCGTGAACTGGCTGTACATCAACAAGGCCGCGCTCGACAAGGTCGGCGCGAAGGTGCCGACCACCTGGCCCGAATTCTTCGCGGTGGCCGACAAGCTGAAGGCCGCGGGCATCCAGCCGGTCGCGATGGGCGGCCAGCCGTGGCAGGACCTGACGCTGTGGGAAGACGTCGTGCTGTCGCAGGGCCCGGCGTTCTACAAGAAGGCGCTGGTCGACCTCGACCAGGCGACGCTGACGTCGCCGCAGATGCTGTCGGTGTTCGACACGGTGCGCAAGATCCAGGGCTACTTCGACACGGGCCGTAACGGCCGCGACTGGAACCTCGCGACCGCGATGGTCATCAACGGCAAGGCCGGCATGCAGTTCATGGGCGACTGGGCGAAGGGCGAGTTCGAGAACGCCGGCAAGAAGTCGGGCAAGGACTACATCTGCGCACCGGTGCCGGGCACGGCGAATGCGTACACGTTCAACGTCGATTCGTTCGTGTTCTTCCAGCAGAAGGGCGAGAAGGCGGCGACGCCGGGCCAGCTCGCGCTCGCGAAGACGATCATGACGCCGGACTTCCAGGAGCAGTTCAGCCTGCTGAAGGGTTCGGTGCCGGTGCGTCTCGGCGTGAAGATGGACAAGTTCGACGACTGCGCGAAGAAGTCGTATGCCGACGAGCAGACCGCGATCAAGTCGGGCGGCTTCGTTCCGTCGCTCGCGCACGGGATGGCGCAAAGCGACGCGACCGCCGGCGCGATCACGGACGTCGTGACGAAGTTCATGAACTCGCAGCAGGATTCGAAGAGCGCGGTCGCCGCGCTCGCGAAGGCCGCGAAGGTCAAGTAACGCGCGACAGGCGCCCGGCCGGAAGCGCTTCATCGGCCGGGCGTTTTTGCATGTGCAGCAAACGGGCTCGCTCGCGGGCCCGTGCCGTACCTGGCGCCGGCCCGGCCTGCGTCGCCCTCGTTCCAGGAGTCGAATCAAGTGGCTGCCCCTCTTAGCGGAAACGGATCCGGCGCTGCCGCCGCACGGCGTACGTCGCCGATGTCGGCCTTCGCCGATCGCTGGATCCCGAAGCTCGTGCTTGCGCCGAGCGTCGCGATCGCCGTGGTGTTCATCTACGGCTTCATCCTGATTACCGGCTATCTGTCGCTGACCAACTCGCGACTGTTGCCGAACTACGAATTCGACGGCTTCGGCCGTTACTCGGACCTGTTCCAGAACGACGTGTGGTGGACCTCCGCCGCGAACCTCGGCTGGTTCGGGATCCCGTTCATCGTGGTCTGCGTCTCGCTCGGGCTGTTCCTCGCGATCCTGCTCGACCAGCGGATCCGCAACGAAGGCGCGCTGCGCGCGATCTTCCTGTACCCGATGGCGCTGTCGTTCATCGTGACCGGCACCGCGTGGCAGTGGATCCTGAACCCGGGCCTCGGCCTCGAGAAGGTGATGCACGACTGGGGCTGGACGAGCTTCTCGTTCGGCTGGCTCGACGATCCGGACAAGGCGATCTTCTGCGTGGTGATCGCGGCCGTGTGGCAGTCGACCGGCTTCGTGATGGCGCTGTTCCTCGCGGGGTTGCGCGGTGTCGATGCGGAAATCTTCAAGGCCGCGCAGGTGGACGGCGCGACGCTGCCGACCATCTACCGCAAGATCGTGATCCCGAGCATGCGCCCGGTGTTCTTCTCGGTGCTGCTGATCCTCTGCCACATCACGATCAAGACCTTCGACCTCGTCGTTGCACTGACGGCAGGCGGCCCCGGCACGTCGTCGTCGCTGCCGGCCATGTTCATGTACACGTTTTCGTTCAACCGCGGCCAGCTCGGGCTCGGCGCGGCGTCCTCGGTGATGATGCTCGCGACCGTGGTCGCGGTGCTGGTGCCGCTGATGTATATGGAATCGAGGAGCACCCGCAATGCAGCCTAAGATGACGATCAGCCGGGCAGTGATCTATGCGGCACTGATCCTGTTCGCGCTGTATTTCCTGTTCCCGATCTACGTGATGCTGTCGACGTCGTTCAAGGATCTCGACCAGCTGCGCACCGGCAACCTGCTGACGCCGCCCACCACGTGGACCATCGACCCGTGGGTGAAGGCGTGGAGCGGCGCCTGTACCGGCGTGCGCTGCGACGGGATGAAGCCGTTCTTCCTGAACTCGCTGCAGATGGTGATCCCGGCCGTGCTGATCTCGTCGCTGATCGGCGCGTTCAACGGCTACGTGCTCACGCACTGGCGCTTTCGCGGCGCGGACGCGCTGTTCACGATGATGCTGGTCGGCTGCTTCATCCCGTTCCAGGTGATCCTGCTGCCGATGGCGCGCCTGCAGGGGATGCTGGGCCTCGCCAACACGATTCCGGGCCTCGTGTTCGTGCACGTCGTGTACGGGATCGCGTTCACGACGATGTTCTTCCGCAACTTCTACGTGAGCGTGCCGGCCGAACTCGTGAAGGCCGCGCGCATCGACGGCGCGGGCTTCTTCACGATCTTCACGAAGATCCTGCTGCCGGTGTCGCTGCCGATCTTCATGGTGTGCCTGATCTGGCAATTCACGCAGATCTGGAACGACTTCCTGTTCGGGATCGTGTTCTCCGGCGTCGATTCGATGCCGATCACGGTGGCGCTGAACAACCTCGTCAACACGTCGACGGGCGTGAAGGAGTACAACGTCGACATGGCCGGCGCGATCATCGCCGCACTGCCGACGCTGCTCGTCTACATCGTCGCCGGCCGCTACTTCGTGCGCGGGCTGACGGCGGGCGCGGTGAAGGGGTAAGCGCGGCTTTATCCGATACGACGAACCGGCCGCGCACGACGCGCGGCGCATCGAAACGAACCCGACGCGGCGCCCGAGTGCGCCGCGCGAGACGAGACAGAGGATTCACAGCATGGCAAGCCTTTCCATCCGTGACGTGTACAAGACCTACCCGAACGGGGTGCCGGTCCTGAAGGGTGTCGACATCGAGATCGAGGACGGACAGTTCCTGATCCTGGTCGGCGGGTCGGGCTGCGGGAAATCGACGCTGCTCAACATGATCGCCGGGCTCGAGACGGTCACGAGCGGCGAGATCTGCATCGACGGCAAGGTCGTCAACGACCTGTCGCCGAAGGATCGCGACATCGCGATGGTGTTCCAGTCGTACGCGCTGTATCCGTCGATGACGGTGCGCGAGAACATCTCGTTCGGCCTGAACATCCGCAAGGTGCCGAAGAACGAGCAGCAGCAGATCGTCGACCGCGTGTCGCAGATGCTGCAGATCCAGCACCTGCTCGACCGCAAGCCGGGCCAGCTGTCCGGCGGCCAGCGCCAGCGCGTCGCGATGGGCCGTGCGCTCGCGCGCGATCCGTCGCTGTTCCTGTTCGACGAGCCGCTGTCGAACCTCGACGCGAAGCTGCGCATCGAGATGCGCGCGGAAATCAAGCTGCTGCACCAGCGCCTCGGCACGACGATCGTCTACGTGACGCACGACCAGATCGAGGCGATGACGCTCGGCGACCGGATCGCGGTGATGAAGGACGGCGTCGTCCAGCAGTTCGGCGCGCCGCAGGAGATCTACGATTCGCCGTCGAACCTGTTCGTCGCGGGCTTCATCGGCGCGCCGCCGATGAACTTCATCAACGGCAAGCTGGTCGAGCAGGGCAGCGGGATCGCGCTCGAGATCGACACGGGCCTCGCGCGCAGCGCGCTGAACCTGCCGTTCGACGCGAAACGGATGAACGGCCACGTCGGCCGCGAGGTGATCCTCGGGCTGCGCCCGGAGCGCATCACCGACGCGCGCAACGCGCACCACGGCGAGGCGTCGAAGCTGCAGCCGATCGACGTGCGCGTCGACGTGACCGAGCCGACCGGGCCGGACACGCACGTGTTCGCACAGGTGAACGGCAAGCGGATCGTGAGCCGCGTGCATCCGGCCGCGAACCCGCAGCCGGGGCAGACGCAGTCGCTGCTGTTCGACGTGTCGAAGGCCGTGCTGTTCGATCCGGCGTCGGAAGAGCGGATCGCGTAAAGCGGCGGTTACGCCGAGCGTTGGAGAAAGGGGCCGTGTCGAACGGCCCCTTTTTTGTTTCGGCGATGCGGCTGACGTGGCCGCGGTCGTGGCGATCAGTGCGGCAGCCGCACGTCGAACTTGAACGTCGCGAGCCGCGCGACGAGGATGAAGCCGGTCGCGAGCAGCACGCTGTATACCGAGTCGAACTGCAGCCACACGAGCAGCAGGTAGAACCAGCAGCCGACGAATGCGCAGGTCGCGTACGGCCGCGAATCGCGCAGGATCAGCGGGATGTCGTTGCACAGCACGTCGCGGACGATTCCGCCGACCACACCGGTGATCACGCCCATCATCACCGCGATGAAGCGCGGCATCTCGGCGTCGAGCGCGATCGCCGTGCCGGAGATGCTGAAGATGCCGAGCCCGATCGCATCGGCGATCAGCAGCAGCCGTTCGGCCGACAGCCGCGACAGCATTCGCAGCACGAACGGCGCGAACAGCGCGAGCACGAAGATCGCGATCACGTAGTCGTCGTGCACGACCCAGTAGAACGGCCGGCGCTCGAGCAGGATGTCGCGCAGCGTGCCGCCGCCGAACGCGGTCGCGAGCGCGACGACGAACGTGCCGACTGAGTCGAGGCGGTTCTTGCGCGCCTCGATGAAACCCGAAATCGCGAAGGCCAGCGTGGCGATCGCCTCCAATACCGCGATCGCGAGCGTCAGCCTAGGATGCGGCACGCGGCCCCCGCTCGGCCGGCGCCGCATGCGGCTGCAGCAGCACGAGCACCGCGCCGGCACCGCCGTCGTTGCCGCGCGCTTCGCAGAACGCGATCACTTCTTCCTTCTGCACGAGCCACGCGCGCACCTTGCCTTTCAGCACGGGCTCCTTGCCGATCGAGCCGAGCCCCTTGCCGTGGATCACGCGCAGGCAGCGCAGCCCCTTCTTGCCGGCTTCGCGGATGAATTCGGCGAGCGCATCGCGTGCCTCGTCGCGCCGCATTCCGTGCAGGTCGATCTGCGCCTGCACGATCCACGCGCCGCTGCGCAGCTTGCGCACGACGTCGCGGCTGATGCCGGGGCGGTGGTAGTACAGCGAGTCGTCGCTGTCGAGCAGCGTCTCGGGATCGAATTCGTCGGACAGCGTCGCGTTCAGCACGGCTTCCTCGTCGCGCTGCGTCTGCTTCGGCACCGGGTCCGGCGGCGTGCGGCCCGCCGACGCGCGCGGCGGGGCGTTCAGCGGCCGGATCGAGCCGATTTCGTTGCGGAACAGGTTCGCGTCGGCTTCCGCCTTGCGCTCGGCTTTCGCGGTTTCGACGCGCGCGCGTTCGCGGCGGTCGGCTTCGCCTTGCAGCGACTTGCGCAACGCGCCGAGGCCCGCGAGGCCCTGGCCGCGCAACGCGGCCGGATCGGGTGCGGGCGGCGGAGCGGCCGGCGCGGGGTTCGCGGGACGGGCAGCGATCTTCCGCTTCGCGGGATCGCTCGGATGGGGCTGGTTCTTCGCCATGATTCGGTAGCAGGGCAGGCGCGTTCGGGCGCGCGGGCAAAAAAAAACCGCTGCACGGCGGCAGCGGCTTTCCGGTCGAGCCCGCTTCGCGGCAGCGGACGCCATTGTAGCGCCCGGCGCGGCAAGGCTCGCGGCTTACTTCTTGTCGTGCAGGCTTTCGAGGTAGCGTTGCGCGTCGAGTGCGGCCATGCAGCCCGTGCCTGCGCTCGTGATTGCCTGGCGATACACGTTGTCCTGCACGTCGCCTGCAGCGAACACGCCGGCGACGCTCGTCGACGTCGCGTTGCCGTGCAGGCCGCTCTTCGTCAGGATGTAGCCGTCCTTCATCTCGAGCTGGCCCTGGAACAGGTCGGTGTTCGGCTTGTGGCCGATCGCGACGAACACGCCCTGCACCGCGAGGTCTTCCGTCGCGCCGGTCTTCACGTTCTTGATGCGCAGGCCCGTGACGCCCGAATCCTCGCCCGTCACTTCGTCGAGCACGTGATCCCACTTGATGTCGACGACGCCTTCCTTTTCCTTCTCCAGCAGGCGGTCGATCAGGATCGGCTCCGCGCGGAACTTGTCGCGGCGATGGATCACCGTGACCTTCTTCGCGATGCCCGTCAGGTAGAGCGCTTCCTCGACGGCCGTGTTGCCGCCGCCGATCACCGCGACTTCCTGGCCGCGATAGAAGAAGCCGTCGCAGGTCGCGCAGGCCGACACGCCCTTGCCCATGAACAGTTCTTCGGACGGCAGGCCGAGATACTGGGCCGACGCGCCGGTCGCGATGATCAGCGAGTCGCACGTGTATTCGCCCGAGTCGCCGATCAGGCGGATCGGCTGCTCGTGCAGCTTCGCCGTGTGGATATGGTCGAAGACGATTTCGGTGTTGAAGCGCTCGGCGTGCTCGAGGAAGCGTGCCATCAGTTCCGGACCCTGCACGCCTTTTGCGTCAGCCGGCCAGTTTTCGACATCGGTCGTGGTCATCAGCTGGCCGCCCTGTGCGATGCCGGTGATCAGCACCGGGGACAGGTTGGCGCGTGCTGCATAGACGGCAGCCGTGTAGCCGGCGGGGCCGGAACCGAGAATCAGGACTTTGGCGTGTTTGGGCGTGGACATGTGCGAATCCGTAAAAGGCGGCCGCGGCGGGCGGGGTAGGGCTCGCCGTACGATCCGGAGTGACCGGGATGCCGTCATAGATGGGTATCAGACGCGCATTATAAAGGTCCCGTTGCTGCGTTGCCGAACGAGAGTTTCAATCGCGGCGATAGTGTCGCGCGGTGCAACGGCCGCGCATGCTGGGCGGGCAGGGCGCGCGGCGGCGCGTTGCCGCACGTGCACGGCGGGGCGCGGCGCCGAATCGCGGTGGCGGACCGGCGGCGCCCGACGGCCGGTCGGACCGGAGCGAAAGGGCGGCTGCGAAGCGCATCCGGCGCGCCGGCCTGACCCCGGCCCCGTTATGTAACCGTCATTTACACTTGGCGGCCCGGTGCAGCGCTTACAATATGCGGGATCGAACGACAGGCGGGCCCGCAGCCCGTCCTCTTTATACGGATTCATGGCAAAAGCTCCTTATTCCGCCCAGGCACAGGCGTTGCCGCACCGGATGTCGAAGCTCCTTACGGAGATCCGCTGGATTCTCCAGGTTGCGCTCTGTGCGTTTCTGGTGATGGCCCTGCTGAGCTACAGCCGGCGCGATCCGAGCTGGACGCACGCCGCCCAGGTCGATCACATCTCGAACTGGGCCGGCCGCGTCGGCGCGTGGACGGCCGACATCATCCTGCTGCTGTTCGGCCTGTCGGCCTACTGGCTGATCGTGCCGCTCGGGCGGCGCATCGCCGCGAACTACCGTCGCATCACGCGCCACGAGGCGATTCCCGACGAACCCGAGCGGCCGATCGGCTGGCTCACCGAAATCTTTGCGTTCGTGCTGGTCGTGCTCGCGTGCGACGGCATCGAGGCGCTGCGCATGTGGTCGCTGAAGGTGCAGTTGCCGCGCGCGCCGGGCGGCGTCGTCGGCGAGGCCGTCGCGGGCGCGATGTCGCATGCGTTCGGCTTCACGGGCGGCACGCTGCTGCTGCTGATCGCGCTCGCGATCGGCCTGTCGCTGTATTTCCGCTTCTCGTGGCTGTCGGTCGCCGAGCGCGTCGGCGGCGCGATCCTGTCCGCCGTCAACGTCGCGAAGCTGCGCCGCGAGGCCGAGCGCGACCGCAAGCTCGGCGAGGCCGCGGCCGTGCGCCGCGAAGGCAAGGTCGAAGAGGAGCGCGTGCGCATCGAGGATCACGAGCCGGTGACGATCGTGCCGCCGGTCGTCACGCCGGCGAAATCCGAGCGCGTCGAGCGCGAGCGCCAGGTGCCGCTGTTCACCGACCTGCCGGGCGATTCGACGCTGCCGCCGGTGTCGCTGCTCGACCCCGCGCCGAAGACGCAGGAAGCGATTTCCGCCGATACGCTCGAATTCACGTCGCGCCTGATCGAGAAGAAGCTGAAGGACTTCGGCGTCGAGGCGAGCGTCGTCGCCGCGTATCCGGGCCCGGTCGTCACGCGCTACGAGATCGAGCCGGCTACCGGCGTGAAGGGCAGCCAGATCGTCAACCTCGCGAAGGATCTCGCGCGCTCGCTGTCGCTCGTGTCGATCCGCGTCGTCGAGACGATCCCCGGCAAGAACTACATGGCGCTCGAGCTGCCGAACCAGCGCCGCCAGACCGTGCACCTGTCCGAGATCATCGGTTCCGAGGTGTACGCGGCCGCGTCGTCGGCGCTGACGCTGAGCCTCGGCAAGGACATCGGCGGCAAGCCGGTGTGCGCGGATCTCGCGAAGATGCCGCACCTGCTGGTGGCCGGCACGACCGGTTCGGGCAAGTCGGTCGGGATCAACGCGATGATCCTGTCGCTGCTGTACAAGGCCACCGCCGAACAGGTGCGCCTGATCCTGATCGATCCGAAGATGCTCGAAATGAGCGTCTACGAAGGCATTCCGCACCTGCTGTGCCCGGTCGTCACCGACATGCGCCAGGCCGGCCATGCGCTGAACTGGACGGTCGCGGAGATGGAGCGCCGCTACAAGCTGATGAGCAAGCTCGGCGTGCGTAACCTCGCCGGCTACAACAACAAGATCGACGACGCGGCGAAGCGCGAGGAGAAGATTCCGAATCCGTTCAGCCTGACGCCCGAGGATCCGGAGCCGCTCGGCCGCCTGCCGAACATCGTCGTCGTGATCGACGAGCTGGCCGACCTGATGATGGTCGTCGGCAAGAAGGTCGAGGAACTGATCGCGCGGATCGCGCAGAAGGCGCGCGCGGCCGGCATCCACCTGATCCTCGCGACGCAGCGTCCGTCCGTCGACGTGATCACGGGCCTGATCAAGGCGAACGTGCCGACGCGGATCGCGTTCCAGGTGTCGTCGAAGATCGACTCGCGCACGATTCTCGACCAGATGGGCGCCGAATCGCTGCTCGGGATGGGCGACATGCTGTATCTGGCGCCCGGCACCGGGCTGCCGGTGCGCGTGCACGGCGCGTTCGTCGCCGACGACGAAGTGCATCGCGTCGTCGAGAAGCTCAAGGAGCACGGCGAACCGAACTACGTCGAGGGCCTGCTCGAAGGCGGCACCGCCGACGGCGACGAGGGCTCGGCCGGCGCGGGAACCGGTGAAGGCGGCGACGAGTCTGATCCGCTGTACGACCAGGCGGTCGAGATCGTCATCAAGAACCGCCGCGCGTCGATCTCGCTCGTGCAGCGTCATCTGCGGATCGGCTACAACCGCGCGGCGCGGCTGCTCGAGCAGATGGAACAGTCGGGGCTCGTGTCGGCGATGTCGTCGAGCGGCAACCGCGAAATTCTTGTGCCGGCGCGCGACGCGGAATGAGTCCGCGGCGCCCGCAGCGCCGGCCACCCAGGGAGAAAACCGCATCATGCAGCAACTTTCGTTCGCCCCTTCCCTTCGTTCGACGCGGCGCTGGCTCGGCGCGGCGCTCGCCGGCGCATCGCTGATGCTCGCGGCGACGCACGCGTTCGCGGGCGGTACCGAGCAGCTGAAGGCCTTCGTGTCGCAGGTGCGTTCGGCGAAGGGCGATTTCACGCAGCAGATCGTCAAGGCGCCGGCCAAGGGCGCGAGCGCCGCGCAGGCCGCACCGAAGCCCACCGACAATTCGAGCGGCACGTTCGTGTTCGCGCGTCCCGGCAAGTTCATCTGGACGTACCAGAAGCCGTACCAGCAGGTGCTGCAGGCCGACGGCGACAAGCTCTACGTGTACGACCGCGACCTGAACCAGGTCACCGAGCGCAAGCTGAACGGCGCGCTGGGCGCGAGCCCCGCCGCGATCCTGTTCGGCAGCAACGATCTCGACAAGAACTACACGCTGCGCGATGCCGGCGAGAAGGGCGGCATCGAGTGGCTCGAGATGTTGCCGAAGGCGCAGGACACGCAGTTCCAGCGGATCGGCATCGGTTTCCGGAACGGCACGCTCGCCGCGATGGAGCTGCACGACGTGTTCGGCAACGTCACGCTGCTGACCTTCACGAACATCCAGACGAACCCGCCGCTGAAGGGCGATACGTTCAAGTTCGTGGTGCCGAAGGGCGCCGACGTGATCACCGGCTGACCGGCGCCGCGCGCCGCTCTTGCGCAACGGGCCTGCCGGTGACGGCAGGCCCGTGTTGTTTCCGGGCGCGGGCACCGGGCGCGGGCACCGGGCGCGGGCACCGGGCGCGGGCACCGGGCGCGGGCACCGGGCGCGGGCACCGGGCGCGGGCACCGGGCGCGGCAGTGCCGTCGCGCGGCTGTCATAATGTCGGGTCCGGCGGCCGGTTCGGCCGCCATCGTTTGATGTGGAGCGAGGGTTCATGTCCGACCTGTTTCAAGTCGAGCCGCGCCGCCCGCTCGCCGAGGCGCTGCGGCCGAAGACGCTCGCCGAGGTGATCGGCCAGACGCATTTGCTGGGCGAAGGCAAGCCGCTGCGGCTCGCGTTCGAGTCGGGCAAGCCGCATTCGATGATCCTGTGGGGGCCGCCCGGCGTCGGCAAGACGACGCTCGCCCGGCTCACCGCGCTTGCGTTCGACTGCGAGTTCATCGCGCTGTCCGCGGTGCTCGGCGGCGTGAAGGACATCCGCGAGTCGATGGAGCAGGCGAGGGACACGCTGAACCGCACCGGCCGCCACACGATCCTGTTCGTCGACGAGATCCACCGCTTCAACAAGGGGCAGCAGGATGCGTTGCTGCCGTTCGTCGAGTCGGGGCTCGTGACCTTCATCGGCGCGACGACCGAGAATCCGAGCTTCGAGGTCAATTCGGCATTGCTGTCGCGGGCGCAGGTGTACGTGCTGAAGTCGCTGGACGACGACGAGATGCGCCAGTTGCTGAAGCGCGCGCAGGAAATCGCGCTCGACGGCCTGTCGTTCGACGACAAGGCGATCGATACGCTGGTCGGCTATGCGGACGGCGACGCGCGCCGCTTCCTGAACCTGCTCGAACAGGCGCAGACGGCGGCGATGTCGGCCGGCACCGCGACGATCGATGCCGAATTCGTCAGCAGCGCGATGACGCTGAACGCGCGGCGCTTCGACAAGGGCGGCGACAACTTCTACGACCAGATCTCGGCGCTGCACAAGTCGGTGCGCGGGTCGAGCCCGGACGGCGCGCTGTACTGGTTCTGCCGGATGATCGACGGCGGCGCCGATCCGAAGTATCTCGCGCGGCGCATCGTGCGGATGGCGTGGGAAGACATCGGCCTCGCCGATCCGCGCGCGCTGCAGATGGCGAACGACGCGGCCGAAACCTACGAGCGGCTCGGCTCGCCGGAAGGCGAACTCGCGCTCGGGCAGGCGGTGATCTATCTTGCGTGCGCGGCGAAGAGCAACGCCGGCTACAACGCGTTCAACCAGGCGATGGCGTTCGTGAAGCAGGACAAGTCGCGCGAGGTGCCCGTGCATCTGCGCAACGCGCCGACCAAGCTGATGAAGGAACTCGGCTACGGCCATGCGTACCGTTACGCGCACGACGAGCCGAACGCGTATGCCGCCGGCGAGACGTACCTGCCGGACGGAATGCGCGAGCCGCGCTGGTACCAGCCGGTGCCGCGCGGGCTCGAATCGAAGATCGCCGACAAGCTTGCGTGGCTGCGCGAACTCGACCGTGAGGCCGGCAAGAAGGACTGACGCGGCAACGCGTGGGCCGGTCGGGCCTGCGCGGCGGCCGCTGCGTCAGCGCTTGCGGCCCGGCTGCTGTTTCTTCCAGTATTCGAACGGCTCCTCGTGACATTCGATGTCGAGTTCGGCGACGCGCGCGTGCAGGCGTTCCTGCGCGTCGGCGATCGCGAGGTTGTAGATCGCCGGCGCGATGTCCTCGATGAAGAAATGCAGCAGTGCGCCGGCCTGGATGTTGCCGATCGGCTCGTCCATGTTTTCTGTGAAATAGCGTTGCAGCGACGCGACTGCGCGATCGCGGACATCCTTGTCGAGCTCGATGGCCATCGGGTTCCCCGGGGTTGCGGTGATGCGGAGCCGGCGCTTCGCGCGATCCCTTGCCGCCAGCCGGCACCGGCATTTGCGATCGGCAACCGTGCGACGCGCCGCGATTCGCCGGCAGCCGACGTTGCGGCCCGGCAAGGCCATACTGCCACGGCCGCCGCCCGTTTGCGGCATTGTCCGTCCGGCCAATGCCGTGGCGGCCGCGCGGTGCGTTAGAATTCCCGTCTTACACAACGATTTTCCAAGTCCTCCCATGCTCGACATCCAGTTGCTGCGCAAAGACCTCGACGGCGTCGCGAAGCGCCTCGCCGATCGCGGCTACACCCTCGACGTCGCCGCGTTCTCCGCTCTCGAAGCGGAACGCCGCGCGATCCAGACCCACACCGAAGAGCTCCAGGCGCGCCGCAACAGCCTGTCGAAGCAGATCGGCGCGATGAAGGGGAAGGGCGAGGACACGTCGGCCGTGATGGCCGAGGTCGGCGGGATCGGCGACGACATGAAGGCGTCGGAAGCCAAGCTCGGCGACATCCAGGCGCGTCTGTCCGACCTGATGCTGGGCATGCCGAACGTCGCGCACGAAAGCGTGCCGGTCGGCAAGGACGAAGCCGACAACGTCGAGGCACGCCGCTGGGGCACGCCGCGCCAGTTCGACTTCGAGGTGAAGGATCACGTCGATGTCGGCACGCCGCTCGGCCTCGATTTCGAGACGGGCGCGAAGCTCGCCGGTGCGCGTTTCACGATGCTGCGCGGCCCGATCGCGCGCCTGCACCGCGCACTCGCGCAGTTCATGATCGACACGCACACGCAGCAGCACGGCTACACCGAGACGTACACGCCGTACATCGTGAATCCGGAGATCCTCTACGGTACGGGCCAACTGCCGAAGTTCGCGGACGACATGTTCCGCGTCGAGAAGGGCGGTGCGGAGAACACGGTCACGCAGTACCTGATTTCCACGTCCGAGATCTCGCTGACGAACACCGTGCGCGAGTCGATCGTCGACGCAGCCGCGCTGCCGATCAAGCTGACCGCGCATTCCCCGTGCTTCCGCTCGGAAGCCGGTTCGTACGGCCGCGACACGCGCGGGATGATCCGCCAGCACCAGTTCGACAAGGTCGAGATGGTGCAGGTCGTCGCGCCGGAAGCATCGTATGCGGCCCTCGACGAGATGGTCGGCCACGCGGAAGCGATTCTGCAGAAGCTCGGCCTGCCGTACCGCGTGATCACGCTGTGTACCGGCGACATGGGTTTCTCGGCCGCGAAGACGTTCGATCTCGAAGTGTGGCTGCCCGCGCAGAACACCTATCGCGAGATCTCGAGCTGCTCGAACACCGAGGCGTTCCAGGCGCGCCGGATGCAGGCGCGTTTTCGCAATGCGCAGGGCAAGCCGGAGCTCGTGCATACGCTGAACGGTTCGGGCCTTGCAGTTGGCCGCACGCTCGTCGCGGTGCTGGAGAACTACCAGAACGCCGACGGTTCGGTCACGGTGCCGGAAGCACTGCGTCCGTACATGGGTGGCATGGAGCGCATCGACGCGCCGGCACAGGCGTCGTAACGCAGGCCTTCGAAGCCCTCGTAAAATAATTTGCACAAAGGGCTTGTCATCCTCGAAGAGATCGTCTTATAATCTTTTCTTTCGCGGAAACGACCAACCGCGAAATGCAGCAAGGAAGGAGAGGTGGCAGAGTGGTCGAATGTACCTGACTCGAAATCAGGCGTACGGTTTCCCCGTACCGTGGGTTCGAATCCCACCCTCTCCGCCAAAATACGAAGCCCCGTGATCTGAAAGGATCACGGGGTTTTTCGTTTTTGGGTCTGTAGTGCGACTGCATCGTTGGCGATGCCTTGGCAGCACGCCGGCTACCGGCGCACCGTATCGTGCTGATACGATGGCGACCAACTGCGCGCACGATGCGTGCCGCATCTTCGATGCAGTCTCGCTGCGTGACGCACCTCACTCCATGACGAACCGACTGTCGAAAGTCCTGACGGCCATTGCACTGCTGACTGCCGTCATCGCAGTCGTGGACATCCGCGGCGCGCACCGCGCAGGCATTGCGCTGGTGGTCGGCAATGCGGTGTCCGTTGCAGGGCTGGCAGCAGGTGCCGCCACCGTCGTGCTGATCGCGTTGTCGCACAAGAGGCGCTATCGCGAGCACGCACGCGCAGGGTGGCTGCGCGAATCGGTGCTGGCGCTGCTGTGCATCGTGGCGATTGCCGCCTTCAGCCAGGCCATCGTCGTGCTCGACTACCTGTGTGTCGCACTCGCGCCGCCGTCGATCGAAGCCGGTCTCGTCCGGTTCGACGCATTGCTCGGTTTCCACTGGCTCGACTTTTATCGCTGGGTGAATGCGCATGCGGAACTGCACCGCGTGCTCGAGTTCGCGTACCGCAGCAGCATCGTGCAACTGATCGCCGTCCCGTTCATTCTCGCCACCACGCGGCGGCATGACGACCTCGCCGAATTCATCGCGCTGTTCGCCGTCGCGCTGCTGATCGTTGTCCTGATCTCGACGCCGTTCCCGGCACAAAGCGCATTTGTCCATTTCGGCGTCACCGAACCGGGCACGGTGTCGACCGTGTCTCACTACGACCTGCTGCGTAACGGACAGCTTCGGCAATTCAACCTGTCCGAATCGCAGGGGCTCGTGTCGTTGCCGTCATTTCACGCGATGCTCGCGCTGTTGCTCGCCTACGCGGTGCGGCATGTGCGTTATGTGTTTCCCGCGGCGGCCGTCCTGAACGCGACGATGCTCGCGGCGACCCCGACACAGGGCGGCCATTACCTGGCCGACGTGATTGCCGGGATCGTATTCGGCGGGGTGTCGATCGCCGTCGTGCGCCGCTGGACGGCGGGCTCACGCACCGCCGCGGCAGCCGGGCCGCGCGCAACGCATCCGACCTGAGCAGCCCGTGCCGCACCCCGGGCTGTACCGCTTTCCTCAGTTTTAAGCCTTCGATCCCGGCGCCGTTAACACGGTGCGGCGGCCGGCATCCAAGCCGGGCCGCATCGTTCTCCGTCGATTCAAGGTCCCATGAAGCTGAGCTACAAGATTCCCCTCGCATTCGCCGTCGCGCTGTTGCTGATGTTCTGTGGCGCGCTGTACGGTATTCACATCCTCAACCGTTCGATCGATACGTTCGCCGAAGACGTGCAGGCGAACGTCGGCGACGAACGGCTTGTGTCGGCCACGCTCGTGCAGTTCAAGCTGCAGGTGCAGGAATGGAAGGACACGCTGTTGCGCGGCAAGCAGCCCGACAATCTCGACCGGTACTGGCAGGCGTTCCAGACGCGCGAACGTGCGGTCGATTCGCTCGGCGCGCAGCTCGTCCGCCAGTTGCCGCCCGGCAACAGTCGCGCTCTCGTCGAGCAGTTCATGCGCGCGCATACGGCGATGGGCGATGGCTACCGGCGCGGCTTCGACGCGTTCAAGGCCGCCGGTTTCGAGTCATCGGCCGGCGATGCCGCCGTGGCGGGCGTCGACCGCGAACCCGCGGCACTGCTGGAGCAAGCGGCAAAGTCGATCGCTGCCGAGAGCGCCGCCGTGTCGGCGCAGGCGAGTCGCGACGCGCGGCACGCGACCACCGCGAGCCTCGCGCTGATGCTGGTCGTGCTCGGCGTCGCGATGGCGGGCGCGTTCCTGTTCAGCCGTGCGATCCTGCGTCCGCTCGACCGTGCGGTGGCGTGCGCGCAGGCTGTCGCCGAAGGCGACCTGACGCGCGACGTCGACGCAACCGGCCGCGACGAGATCGCCGATCTGCTGCGCGCGCTGCAGACGATGCAGGCGAGCCTGTCCGGTGTCGTGCTCGAGGTGCGTACGCATGCCGAAGCCGTCGCAACCGCGAGCGCGCAGATCGCGTCGGGCAATCACGATCTGTCGGCGCGTACCGAGTCGCAGGCCGCGTCGCTCGAGGAGACGGCCGCCAGCATGACCCAGTTGACCGGCATCGTGCGCCAGTCGGCCGAGCACGCCCAGCATGCGGCGCAGCTGGCGCGCGACGCGTCGCATATCGCGTCGGCCGGCGGCGGCGTCATGACGGACGCGGTCCACACGATGAACGGCATCGCCGACAGCGCGGCGAAGGTCGGCGAAATCATCACGGTGATCGACGGTATCGCCTTCCAGACCAACATCCTCGCGTTGAACGCGGCGGTGGAGGCGGCGCGCGCGGGCGAGCAGGGGCGCGGCTTCGCAGTCGTCGCGGCGGAAGTGCGCACGCTTGCACAGCGCAGCGCGTCGGCTGCGAAGGAGATCAAGGGGCTCATCGAGCAATCGACGCAGCGGGTCGACGAGGGCGCCGTGCTGATCGGCCGCGCGGGCGAATCGATTCACGAGATCGTGGGCGCGGTGCAGCGCGTGACGACGATCGTCGGCGAGATCTCGTCTGCGTCGCAGGAACAGAGCGGCGGCATTCAGCAGGTGAATGTCGCGGTCACGCAGATGGACGAGGCGACGCAGCGCAACGCGGCGCTCGTCGAGCAGGCCACGGCCGCGACGCAGGCACTGGCCGAGCAGGCGAGCGCACTGCGGCACGCGGTGGCCGTGTTCAGGCTGCCGGAGCCTGCGTAACGGGACCGCGGTCGGGCGCCGGCTGAACCGGATGCCGGCGTCTCCCCGGCGCTTGCCCGCCCATCACGCCGCGGCCGGATACTGCGCGAGCACCCTGGCGCGGATCGACGGCTTGATGTTCGAATGCGCCATGTCGCCGCGATAGTGCGCGACGACGCGCGGATTCATCACGCGATACCAGAGCGGCGGCACGTACGCGAACAGGATCATCGTCGCGTAGCCGGCCGGCAGTTGCGGCGAATCGTCGAAGTGGCGCAACGCCTGGTACGAGCGCGTCGGGTTCGCGTGATGGTCGGCGTGCCGCTGCAACTGGTACAGGAACAGGTTGGTGACGACGTGATTGCTGTTCCACGAATGCTGCGGCGTGCAGCGTTCGTAGCGGCCGCTCGGCAGCTTGCGGCGGCCGAGCCCGTAGTGCTCGACGTAGTTCACGACTTCGAGCAGCGAGGCGCCGTAGACGGCCTGGATCACGAGGAACGGGATCACCACCTTGCCGGCCATCGCGATCGCGATGCCCCAGACGACGACGGTCATCGCCCATGCGTGCAGCACTTCGTTGCGCCAGGTCCACGGCGAATGTCCGAGCCGCTCGAGGCGGGCCTTTTCGAGCCGCCATGCCGAACGGATGCTGCCGGTTACCGTGCGGGGCAGGAACGCCCAGAACGACTCGCCGTAGCGCGCGCTCGCCGGATCCTCGGCTGTCGCGACGCGCACGTGATGGCCGCGATTGTGCTCGACGTAGAAGTGGCCGTACGCGACCGGCGCGAGTGTGATCTTCGCGAGCCAGCGTTCGAAGCGGTCGGTCTTGTGCCCGAGTTCGTGCGCGGTATTGATCGAGATGCCCGTCGCGGCGCCGAGCGACAGCGCGAAGCCGACATAGTCGTACCACGCGAGCGCGTGCGTGCCGACGATCCACACGCAGGCGAAGAACGCGACGTATTCGACGAAGGTCGCGAGATAGACGATGTACCGGTAATAGCGCTCGCGTTCGAGGTGCGGCACGACGGCCTCGGGCGGATTGTCGCGATCGTCGCCGATCAGCGTGTCGAGGACCGGGATCACGCCGAACGCGAACAGCGGGCCGAACCACCAGAACACGTGCAGGCCCGTCGACAGCGCGAGCTGCGCGGCGAGGATCGGCAGCGTGATCGTCAGTGCGCCGAGCAGCCACAGGTAACGCTTCCCATCCGACCAGCCCGAAGCCGATCCGTCGGTCATTGCCATTGTCTCCCTCCAGTCGGCCGGCCCGCGGGCGGCCGCATGCACGGTTGTTCGAATCCTCGTGGGTCCGCGACGCGCGCGCGGCGGCACCGGATCGTTGCCCGGTTCTGCCTGTTATACGACTCGCGCGCACGCTTGCCAAACGCCAGCGCTAGGCACGGCGCTCCAAACGAACGGGGGGCGTGCGGCGCATGCGGGGAAGGGCCGGCGCGCGCTGATTGAAACATGCTTGCGAGGCCGGATCGACCCGCAGGCTGCGCAGATTGTCAGAAGAATGGCGTGACAGGCTGCGCGCGCGTGCGAGGTTGGCGGGTCCGCAACAAATGTTGCATCGCAATAAAGAGCGCGAGACGAAGATGGGCGAACCGCGATTTTTGTTTGCCGGTATTACGCGGCGTTACGGCCGCGACGGGGCGACGCAATGCGACCCGAAACCCGACGGCCGCGCATCGCAAGGCGAACGGGGCGAAGCGCCGGGCGACGGCCCTGCGATTGCCGCCCGGCAGCCTGCGTCGATGCACCGATGCTGCACCTGCACACCGATGGGCCTGCATCGCGCTGATGACAACTGCTGCCTTTCAATCCGCGCCGCCATTTGAAAATAACGATTTGACTCATGCCCCGCTTTCGGTTGAAGCTAATAGCTTGCTGTCCGAAGGGGGCTGTGCCTGCATGAGTTCGACCTTGACCGTTCGTCGTATCGTTGCCGACCAGGGCGGCGTGTATCGCGAACTCCGCGCCGCATCGCTGCGTGAGCCCTACGCGCCCGGCGAAGCGCCGGAGGCCGAATTGCTGAACGTCGAAACGGACGCAGCGTCGGCGATTGCCGCGCAGCGCGCCGTGTCCGACGAGTCGACGACTTTCCTGCTGTACACCGAAGGCCATCCGGCCGGCATGATCGGCGCGTATTTCGACAACACGCCCGATCGGCGCGCGTTCGTCAGCGAGCTGTGGGTTGCGCACGCGGTGCGCCATCTGCGCGGCGGCGTGCTGCTGCTGGAGACGGCCACCGCATGGCTTGCCGAACGCGGCGCCAGCGATGTCTACGCATGGATCGCCGATGCGAACCGCAACGCGATCCGCTTCTACGAGCGCGCGGGTTTCGGCAACACCGGCGAACATGCGCCGATCGCGCGGATGCCCGGCGCGATGAAATCGTTGTTCGTGTCGCAGGTGAAGCACTGACGCGACGTCAAAACGCGGGCTGCACGGCGCGATGAACATCGAATCGCCCGCTGGCCTGCCCGCCTGCCGGTTGCGTACCCGTCCGGGCCGCCGCAACCCCGAGTCCCAAAAATAATGGCTGCGCGCGTGGACGCCTGTAAAATACGCAAAAAATTTTTGCAGAGTGTCCATGTCGCTTAAAAAATCGCCATTCTTCGAGCTGCGCAGCGGATCGGTCGATACGTTGCTGTTCACCGTGAAGACGACCGATCTCGACGCGTTGCGTACCGAACTGGTCAAGCGCTTCGAAGCGACTCCCGAGTTTTTCGCCGACGATGTCGTCGCGATCGACGTCCGCCGCCTGGCTGACGGCGAACGCGTCGCGCTCGCGGACATCCGGCAGATGCTGAACGACGTGCGGATGCGCCCGGTGGGCGTCGTCGCACTGGCAACGCAGGGCTGGGCGGGGGAAGCCGGCCTGCCGTTGCTCGAGGCGCGCGACCGCCGCGCGCCGGCCGCGAAACATGCCGACGAAGCGGAACCGGCGGCTGTGCCAGCCGTCGGGACCGCCGCCGCTCCGGCAGCCGCAGCGGCGCCTGAACAGTCGTCGGAACCCGCGCCGACGCTCTTGCAGGCCGGCGGCCAGACACTGGTGATCGACCGGCCGTTGCGTTCGGGGCAGCAGATTTACGCGAAAGGAGACCTCGTGGTGCTCGCGCCGGTCAGTCACGGTGCGGAAATCATCGCGGAAGGCAATATCCACATCTACGCGCCGTTGCGCGGCCGCGCACTCGCGGGCGTGCACGGCAATCACGACGCGCGCATTTTCTGCACGTGTCTGGAGCCGGAACTGATTTCGATCGCGGGTATCTATCGAACAACCGAGAACCCGCTGCCCGCCGAAGTACTGGGCAAATCGGTGCAGATCCGGCTCGAAGAGGAAAAACTGATGATCGAACCGCTGCGCCTGACGTAAATTCACGCGGTGCGCTCCGGATCGATCGGCTCTCATTGACGAACACAGGGTATTGGGTAAATGGCAAAAATCATCGTGGTGACCTCGGGCAAGGGCGGCGTGGGCAAGACGACGACGAGCGCAAGCTTCGCGTCGGGCCTCGCGCTGCGCGGCCACAAGACGGCCGTGATCGACTTCGACGTCGGCCTGCGCAACCTCGATCTCATCATGGGCTGCGAGCGTCGCGTCGTGTATGACCTCGTGAACGTGATCCAGGGCGAAGCGAACCTGAACCAGGCGCTGATCAAGGACAAGAAGTGCGAGAACCTGTTCATCCTGCCGGCGTCGCAGACGCGCGACAAGGATGCGCTGACGCGCGACGGCGTCGAGAAGGTGCTGAACGACCTCGTCGCGATGGACTTCGAATTCATCGTCTGCGATTCGCCGGCCGGTATCGAGGCGGGAGCACTGCACGCGATGTACTTCGCGGATGAAGCGCTGATCGTCACGAACCCGGAAGTGTCGTCGGTGCGCGACTCGGACCGCATTCTCGGCATCCTGTCGTCGAAGACGAAGCGCGCGACCGAAGGCAAGGATCCGATCAAGGAGCACCTGCTGATCACGCGTTACAGCCCGAAGCGCGTGAGCGAAGGCGAGATGCTGTCGCTCGAGGACATCAGCGAGATCCTGCGCATCAAGCTGATCGGCGTGGTGCCGGAATCGGAAGCCGTGCTGCACGCATCGAACCAGGGTCTGCCGGCCGTCCATATCGACGGTACCGACGTCGCCGAAGCGTACAAGGATGTCGTCTCGCGCTTCCTCGGCGAGGACAAGCCGCTGCGCTTCACCGATTACCAGAAGCCGGGCCTGCTGCAGCGCCTCTTCGGCAGCAAGTAACGGAGGCCGCCCATGTCCATTCTTTCGTTTCTCCTCGGCGAGAAGAAGAAGTCTGCATCGGTCGCGAAGGAGCGCCTGCAACTCATCATCGCACACGAGCGGGTCGGTGGCCGGCCGCCGGCCGATTACCTGCCGGCGCTGCAGAAGGAGCTGGTCGCGGTCATCTCGAAGTATGTCCATATTTCGGACGATGACATCCGCGTGAGCCTCGAGCGCCAGGACGACCTCGAAGTCCTTGAAGTGAAGATCGAGATCCCGCAAGCCTGACGCTTGCCGGAGTCCCTCCGCACGGCGGCACCCGCCGCCGTGCGCGTCTTACGCCCTGTTGCACTTTCGGGCACGCCGTAACACGGCGCCTGTCGGCCGTAATCGACCCTCCCGCATTGAACGAATACGCTCGCGTTACTTGTTCAACCAGGAGGTTGTGATGGCTGTCTCTCATGTTCAACGTCGTATCGTTTCGCTCGCCCTGTTTGCCGCGGGCCTGTCAGCCGTCGTCGCGCCGTTTGCCGCGCATGCGGACGAAATTCTCGTCGGCACGCCCGAGATCGCGCCGCAGGGGCGTGTGGTTATCGCCGAGCCGGTCGCCGTGCGTACCGAGGAAGTCGTCATCGTCTCGCCCAATGCGCCGCCGCCCGTGCGCTACGAGGTCGTGCCGACCGCGCGTGTGGGCTACGTATGGGAGCGCGGGCACTGGCGCTGGGAGCAGGGCCGCTATGTGTGGATCGGCGGCCACTGGGAGGTCGAGCGCGTCGGCATGCAATGGGTGCCGGGCCACTGGGACCAGCGCGGTCCGAACTGGTTCTGGACGCGCGGCCACTGGGCGTGATGGAGGCGCGTGATGAAAAGAACCGTCATCGCCATCGCGCTCGTCGCGATCACGCTGGCCGGGTGCGTCGTCGTGCCGGCGCGTCCCGTCTACTACCGGCCGGCCCCTGTCGTGATCTACTGAGCGTCGCGCGGGCCGTGTTGCGCCGGCCCGTTCGCGCCGGATGCAGCCGGTCCGGCATCGTGCGGGGCCGCCGGGTGTGCCGCGCCTTCGTCCGGGGCCGCAGCCGCGGGCGCGGTACGGTCTTCGTCGCGCAGCGTGTCGAGCGGATCGGCGGGGACCGAGGTTGCATCCTGAGGTTCGGTCACGTCGGTCGCGGCGGTCGTCGCGGTTGCAGCCGCAGTGGTTGCAGCGGCAGGTTCGGCGGCCGCGACGGGCGGCGCGAGATAGCGCTGTGCGAGCATTTCATAGAGCGGCGGCGCGAAAAAGCGCGATACGCGGCTCGACACCAGCGCGGTAGCCATCAGCGAGATCACCAGGGCATGACCATTGATCATCTCCATCACGATCACGAACGACGTGATCGGCGACTGCGTGACGGCCGCAAGATAGCCGACCATCGCGAGCGCGATCAGCATCGGCAGGCTCATGTTGCTGAACACGATGTGCAGCAGGTTGCCGAATCCGGCGCCGATCGACAGCGACGGCGCGAAGATCCCGCCCGGGATGCCCGGCAGGTACGACGCAACCATCGAGATCATCTTCAGGAACGGATAGAACACCGACAGGTGCTGGCTGCCGTCGAGCAGGCCGCGCGCCTCGGCGTAGCCGCTGCCGAAGGTCGTGCCGCCCGACACGAGGCCGACCGCGGCGATCGCGAAACCGCACAGCGCGGCGAACGTGACCGGCCGTTCGCGGTACAGGCCCAGCAGGCGCGCGGGCAGCCAGCGCCCGGTGTTGAGCAGCAGCCAGCAGAACACGCCGCCCGCGATGCCCGTCACGATCGCGGTGACCAGCACCGCGACCGCCAGCAGCTTCGGGAAATGGGGGCCGGTGTCGATCGTGCCGAAGTACGTGTAGTTGCCGTTCAGGCCGAGCGCGACGACGCCGGCGAGGATGATCGCGGTGATCAGCACGCCGCTGGCGCGCGCGGAGAAGCTGCGCGTCAGTTCCTCGATCGCGAACACGATCCCGGCGAGCGGCGTGTTGAACGCGGCCGACAGCCCGGCCGCCGCGCCGGCCAGCACGAGCTGGCGTTCGATCTGCGCATTGGAGCGCGGGTAGAAGCGCCGCAGGTTGAACATCAGCGCCGCGCCGACCTGCACGGTCGGCCCCTCGCGGCCGATCGTGAAGCCGCCCAGGATGCCGAGGAGCGAGATCAGCACCTTGCCGAACAGGATGCGCAGCGTCAGCAGCCGGGCGCCGAACGCGCTCGGGCGCGCATGCAGGGTGGCGATCACCTGCGGGATGCCGCTGCCTTCGGCGCCGCGGAAGAACCGTCGCGTGAGCCAGACCGACGCGGCGGCGATGGCCGGCGTCAACAGCAGCGGCAGCCACACGGCGTGATCGCGCATCGCCCGGAAGGTCTCGTAGCCCCAGTCGATCAACCGCGCGTAGAGCACGGCCGCGAGGCCGACGACGATTGCGCCGAGCCAGAAGACACCGTACTGGCGCCAGATGCGCAGCGAGCGGCGAGTGAGGGCGGGAAACAGGGCGGGAATGGCAGGGCGTGGCATCGGCGGGGGCCATCAGGCAAAGGACCGATTATAAAAAGAACCGGCGCCGCGCAGTCGGGTGACAATGTTTTGCAAGCTTGTAGCATTTCGTTGCAAATGTAATTTAAGAGTAATGCTCGCGACGGGCATCCGTCGTTAGCATCCCCAAATGGCTGGCTCTTCCCCGCAAACGTGAAACGCATCCTCATCGTGAAAGTGACGTCGCTCGGCGACGTCGTCCAGACGCTGCCCGTCGTCGCGGATCTGCATCGCGCCTTTCCCGGCGTGACGGTCGACTGGGCCGTGGACGAGTCGTGTGCCGAGGTCGTGCGCTGGCATCCGGGCGTGAGCGCCGTGCTGTGCGCGCCGCTGCGCCGCTTCAAGAAGCTCCGCAACGCCGGCGACCTGAAGGCGATTTCGGCGTCGATCGGTGCGTTGCGGGCGCATCGCTACGATGCGGTCATCGACCTGCATGGCGTGTACAAGAGCGCGATCATTTCGGCGCTGGCGCGTGCGGCGCGCCGTGTCGGCTACCAGACCCAGGATCTCGGCGAAACGGGCGCGCGTTTCGCGTATTCGCATCGTTTCGGCCCGCGGCCGGACTGCGATGCGTGGCACGGCATGCGCGTGAGCGCCGGCGAAGCGCTCGGCTACCGGCCTGAGGGTCTCGCCACCTATGGCATCGTACCGCCGCAGGGCGTGAACCTGCCGCCCGCCGTGACCGACGGCGCGCCGTTCATGCTGCTGTTCCACGCGACGTCCAACCCCGACAAGAAATGGCCGGCCGATCACTGGGCCGCGCTTGCCACGCAGATGATGGCGCGCGGCGTGCGCGTGCTGTTGCCGTGGGGATCGGCGGCCGAGCACGACGATGCGCAGGACATCGCCGCCCGTGCGCCGGGCGCGCTCGTGTTACCGGCGATGACAGTGCGTGAGCTTGGCGCGGCGCTGGGCCGGGCCGCGCTCGTGGTGGGGGTCGATACGGGGTTCGTACACATGGCGCACGCGCTGCAGCGGCCGACCGTGATGATTTTCGTCGCGACGTCGCGCCACCATTGCGGCATCGGCGGCGCGCCGAATGCGCTGTCGATCGGCGAGCCGGGCGCGATGCCGACCGTCGATGAGGCGCTGGACGCGATCGATGCGGTCGGCCCGGCCTACGGCGCGCTGCGCGCGCGGCTGTCCGCCTGACGCAACGCACCGCAGGCCGGGCCGGGTTCAGGCGAGCAGCACCTCGACCGTGACGACGGCGGCGATCGCCGCCAGATTCGCCAGCAGCGCCTCGAACAAGAGGCCGCGCCATGTCTTCGGCCGGAACCGCAGCGCGAGCAGCAAGGCGCCGCCCAGCGCGAGCGCGAGGATCAGGATGAGATCGGCATTGCCGAGGCGGATGTTCATGGCGGCGGCTCCTGTCGGGGCGAGATCCCCGGGCGCGCAGCGGCGCGCCCAGGATCGAGTATAGGCAGCGCCGGCCGCCGCACAACCCGGGTCGCCCCGGAGGTTCAGACGAGCGACGCGTCGCGCGTTTCGCGCATCAGCAGCACGCCGATCAGGCTGATCGCCGCCGCGACCGAGACATAGCCGCCCACCCACGACAGCCCGCCGCGCGCCGCCAGCAACTGCGCGATGTACGGTGCGATCGACGCGCCGAGGATCCCGCCGAGGTTGTATGCGACGCCCGCGCCCGTATAGCGGACGTTGGTCGGGAACAGTTCCGGCAGCAGCGCGCCCATCGGGGCGAACGTCACACCCATCAGGAACAGCTCGATCGTGAGGAACAGCGCGACGAGCGGCATCGAGCCGCTGCCGAGCAGCGGCTCCATCGCGAAACCCGACAGCAGCGCGGCGATCGCGCCGACGATGAGCACCGGCTTGCGGCCGAAGCGGTCCGACGCCCATGCGGAAAGCGGCGTCGCGAGCCCCATGAACACGACGGCCAGGCACAGCAGGCCGAGGAAGCTCTGGCGCGGAATATGCAGTGCCGACACGCCGTACGACAGCGAGAACACCGTCGAGATGTAGAACAGCGTGTAGCAGACGACCATTGCGAGCGCGCCGAGCAGCGTCGGCTGCCAGTGCTGCGTCACGAGCGTCGCGACCGGCACGCGCACGCGCTCGTTGCGGTCGAGCGCGGCCTGGAACGCGGGCGTCTCGGTGATCTTGAGCCGCACATACAGGCCGAGCGCGACGAGCACCGCGCTGACGAGGAACGGGATGCGCCAGCCCCAGCTGCGGAACTGCTCGTCGGACAGCGACAGCGCCAGGGCGAAGAACAGGCCGTTCGACATCAGGAAGCCGACCGACGGCCCGAGCTGCGGGAACATCCCGAACCAGCCGCGCTTGCCCTGCGGCGCGTGCTCGGTCGCGAGCAACGCTGCGCCGCCCCATTCGCCGCCGAGGCCGATCCCCTGGCCGAAGCGCAGCACGCACAGCAGCACCGGCGCGAGCGCGCCGATCGCGTCGTAGCCCGGCACGAAGCCGATTGCGGTGGTGGACACACCCATCACGAGCAGAGACGCGACGAGCGTCGACTTGCGGCCGATGCGGTCGCCGAAGTGCCCGAACAGGAACGAGCCGATCGGGCGCGCGATGAACGCGATGCCGAACGTGACGAACGCGGACAGCGCCTGTGCGGTCGCGGAACCATGCGGGAAGAACACGGGGCCGATGACGAGCGCGGCGGCCGTCGCGTACACGTAGAAATCGTAGAACTCGATCGCGGTGCCGATGAAGCTCGCGAACACGATGCGCCGGTGGCTGACGGCGCCGGCCGAACCGGTTGCGTGAGCAACGGTCGGGGGGGATGCGGACATGGATGTCTCCGTTTTGTCGTTGGGGCGGTCGGCTGAGCGTGCGGTCAGGCAGGCAAACGCCTGCC
The DNA here is from genome assembly GCF_057439935.1 of Burkholderia cepacia complex sp. TUM26381. Taxonomy (NCBI): domain Bacteria; kingdom Pseudomonadati; phylum Pseudomonadota; class Betaproteobacteria; order Burkholderiales; family Burkholderiaceae; genus Burkholderia; species Burkholderia cepacia complex sp. TUM26381. Next base: position 1,015,109 of record NZ_CM172006.1, read on the forward strand.
GGGAGCAGCCGAGCGGATGATGCGGATGACGCGGTGGCGGCGTGAGCGCGTACCGTGGCGCGGACGTCACCCGCCGGTCGACGATGGAGACGGGTACGTCGCCGCCGCCCGGTGCCGGCGTGGTCGGCTCGCATGCCGGGTGGGGCGCGCGAACGCACGCGCGGCGTGATGGCTGCGCGATTGCGGAAAATTATAGCCAGCGCCGCCGTACACCGGCAATCGCGCGGCGGCGGCGCGTCAGTCGATCGATTGCGCCTGCGCGGACGCAGTGCTTTGCAGCTGGAAGTGACCGTCGTCGTTGAAGAGCCAGCCTTCCATCAATTCGAGCCGGCCGTTGCCGTCGAGCAGGCGCGACGGCGGCGCCGGCAGCGGCGCCGAGCGGCGCAGCGACGCGAGCGCGAGCGTTTCCGCTTCGCTGTCGCCGTTGCTGCGATAGACGGACGCGTTGACGAGGCGGCCGCTGCCGTCGACGGTGAAGGACACGACGACGAGCGAACGAAGCATCGCTTGCGGCGTGCCGTGCAGCATGCCGGACGGATTGCGTGCGGCGATACGATTCGCGACCTCGACGCGATACTGGTCGAGGCTCCCGCTGCGCGTGATCGAAGGAATCGTCAGGACCGAGTGTAGCGACGCGGGGGGCGTGATCGTGCACGCGGCAAGCAGGGCGGCGACGGCCAGCGCAGCAATGCGCAGCCGGTCGACGCGCGGACGGAGAAGGGCGGGCATGAGGAGATGGCCAGGAGGGACGATAAAAAAATGATAGGCGCACCGACGCGAGACGACATGGGGGGAAACGCATAGCGCGCGACACCGGGCGCGGCGATCGCTGATGATGACGGCCGCGTGCTGCATCGCACATCGCGACGTGACGTGGCGTGACATGCGACAGCGTGCTCTGCGGGCGCGGGTTGTTGCACGGTTGAAAGGTGCGGCATGCGGCGATCGTCCGGCGGTGCGTGACGGCCTGCCGATGCGGCACCGCGGCCAGCCGCACACGCGACTGCAAGCGATGCCGCCCGTGCGCGTCAGAAGCCGTGCGTCACGAGCGACAGGACCGACAGGTCGGGGTGCGTACCGTCGATGATGCTCTTGCCGATGTGCACGGCTTCGTGCACCGCCTCGTCGAGGCTCGCGAAGCTTTCTTCGCCGTCCGCGTGGAACGGCACCGCGTGGTCGGGCAGTGCGGGATTCACGCCCGGATGGCACACGTAGCCGGTGTAGGTGTAGCGGGTGTCGCTGCCGGGCACGGCGGCCGGCACGACATGGATCTCGAAGCCTTCGTAATCGACGTGTTCCGTCGCGCTCGGCAGTTCGGTCATGGCGATCTCCGTGTGCCGCGCGCAGGGGTGGCGCGTGCGGCATCGAGTACGCGGCGGCGTTTGTGTCGCCGTGTTGAACGAATTCTAGGCGATGGCGGGGCGGGCCGGGAGGCGTCCGGCGCGGTACGGTCGCGCGTTCCGTCCCGACTGACGGCTACGCGCGCGGCGGCATCATTGCTTGCAGCGTGCGTCCTTGCGCTGCACGACGACGATCACCGGATACTTCTGGCCGTGGTCGAGTTCCACGCGCGCAACGACGCTCAGCGTCGCCGGGTCGGAATCGTCGTACACGCTGACCTGTTCGTTCCGCAGGTAGGTCACGCCGGTGCAGTTCGACGTGCGTCCGTCGTCCGCCACCTTGCACTGTAGCTCGTTGTCCTTCAGGTAGTTGTAGGGTGACGGGCTCGCGAGATATTCGCTCAGGCCGCGCGGCGAACCGCCGACGCCGGTCACGTATGCAATCGCGCATGACGCCGGCGCGTCGCTGCCGGAGGCGGTGTCGGCCGCTGCATGCGTGCTGACAGCGGCCAGCACGGCGACGAGCGACGAGACGATGAAGGGCTTCATGACGTGGATTTCCCGTTTCGCGAATCGGAGCGCGGGATTGTAACGGGATCCGGCGCGGCGCGTCGGAACGTGCGGGGAAGGCGCACGGATAAACAAAAACCCCGTCATTCTGCAAATGGACGGGGTTGGGTGTGCTTCCTGGCGGAAGCGGTGTCCGCTAAGGATTAATACCTGGAAAGGGTTCTGGCGGAGCGCGTAGAGACAACCCACCAACCAACCCGCCAAAAAAATGGCTGAGGTAGCTCTCCTTGCCTGACTGACCTGTTTACGGCACCGTAAACGATCAAATAAATCTACGGGGATCGCCAAACATGAAGTGTCCGCATTGTGCCGTTGAAGTGCACCCGGCATTAAAAGAAGAACAGGTGAGCCGTGGCCCAACTTGGTGGAACAAAATCGGATTTCACCAATGGGCGGTTATACATATGACCTGTCCCGCTTGCGACGATGCAATTATCTTCTTGCACGGTCAGGCTGCCGAAAAGCGTCCTGAAGTTGGTCCAGTCCTTATATATCCCAAGTCTTCCGGACGTCAGCGAGCGCCGACTGAGGTCCCGGCACATATTGCAGAGGATTTCCACGAAGCGTGTGCGGTGCTGCGTGACAGTCCCAAAGCCTCCGCTGCATTGAGTCGACGGTGTCTGCAGCTAGTGCTTCGTGAGAATGGCTTCGCGCAGAAGGATCTAGCACCGGCAATCCAAGCGGTACTAGACGCGAAAATCCTTCCCGCAGCGTTGGCCGATAACGTAGATGCGATCCGCAATATCGGGAACTTCGCTGCGCACCCTATGAAGGATTCAAGCACCAACCAAATTTTGCCGGTCGAACCACACGAGGCTGAATGGAACCTTGATGTGCTCGAAGAGTTGTTCGATTTCTTCTATGTCCAGCCGGAAAAGGCACGGCAGCGGCGAGCTGCACTCGACGCAAAACTTGCTGCCGCGGGTAAGCCGCCGATGAAGTGAAACCGATGCAGTCGCAGGCACGCTGCGATCAGCGGCGGTTTCATCAATAGGTCGGCATCACTCGATGAGCAAGATTGATGGCTTGGTGAGGCGGCTTTGCGCTCGGGGGGGCGTAGCGCGAGCCGCGAGCAGTCTCTCGACTGGACGGCCGCGTATGCGATCGACCGGTTGCGGGCCCAAGACTTGGCGCCGCAAATGATCGGTCAGCGATGGGTTAGGGGACCGTGATAGGGGGAAGCCATGTTGTCGTCAAATCGAATCGATCGCGAAGCGTTATACGAACAGGTTTGGTCAATCCCAATGATCGAACTGGCAAAAAAGTTCGGCGTTTCTCGTCCTACTATCAAATGGGCCTGCGAACAACTGCATGTCCCGCTGCCGCCACAGGCCTACTGGATTCATCGTAAGCGAGGCCATCTTTTGCCCCAGTCCGATCTGCCGTCGTTAAGCCAAGGCGAACCGCGGTCCATCGCTGTCACCGAGTTGATCGAGCACGAAGCGCCAAGGCGACTGCGCAAGCAAAACAGATTGAGAGGGCAGCGAGATGCCGATCGTGCCAGGCGCGCAATTGACGAGCACATCCAGTACGAGGAACTGCTGTTTGAGGTCGAATCGTGGAATCGCGCCGAATCCATCCGTCGATACCTCGCAGAGCTTGATCGCCAAAAGCATCTTGGCGCTGCGCCATCGACCGACTATGAGAGTTGGTGCAAATGGGCTCGGGGTGTCGCCGCGGAACTCGACCCGATAGAGCGTCGCCTTCAACGCGGCGTAAGTTAAGTGGCGCATTGTGCACCGTGCTGCAAAGCGTTGCAGGGTAACGCCTCCGAAGAGTTCGACACAAACTTTCGTCGATCGATTTGTCGCGAAACGGTGCGCGAAAATGACTATCAAATCAGTTGCTTGCGCTGCTTTTCGAGCGCGCACGGTCCGTGCGTCATATCTGTGCCGAACTGAAAGGGTAATCTGTTCCTGGTAGGACCGAGAGGAGGGAAGTTGTGAGCGACGAAATTCGGTTCGAGAGAGGGGCTCTATACGAGGAAGTGTGGACCGATTCGGTCAGCACTGTATCGAAGAGGTATGGCATGTCTGACAATGGCTTGCGGAAGATCTGCCAGAAGTTGGGGGTACCGTTGCCACCTCTTGGTTACTGGGCGAAGCTGCGCGCCGGCCAGAAGGTCAAGCGGGAGCCATTGCCACGTCATGATGGACAGACGGTGTTCTACGCTCAGCCGGAAGCCTATGCCCGCCGCGTAGCGGAATCGGCAGCGGAGGCGGGTAACCGTGAAAGCATTGAACGGGAGGAGGCACGACCAGAGAGTCGGATTGCACCAACGGAGCACGGTGAGTGGCGCCATCGCCTCGTAAGGGCGTTGTCCAAGCGCTTGGCCGAGGTCGATAGGCAGATTGCGATCGAGAATGAACCGAGCCGTAATCCGTCTGGGCAGCCGAGATTTCACGCGGTCGAGTTCAACGTTACCAGGCCCGGCGGGGTATTAGATGTCGGGCCGGGCTATGTGTTGATTTCCACCGAATCTTGACCCACCGTTTTCATCTAAATCTGACCCACCCCGAGACAGCGTAGTACATCTATTCCGGTGTGGATAACTCCTCACTGCCTGCTGCTTTTGCTGCTCTTTTTCTGGTTGCCTTCGCCTTGGCAGAACTGGACTTGAAGCGCCAGGATTCATTGCCCGTTTCGACGATGTGGCAGTGATGGGTGACGCGGTCCAGCAGCGCCGTCGTCATCTTTGCGTCCCCGAACACGGTCGCCCACTCACCGAAGCTGAGGTTGGTGGTGATCGCGACACTCGTGTGTTCATACAGCTTCGAGAGCAAGTGGAACAGCAATGCGCCACCGGTCTGGCTGAACGGCAGGTAGCCCAGTTCGTCGAGGATCACCAGGTCGACGTACATTAGCTTATGGGCGATCTGGCCTTGTTTGCCGATGGACTTCTCCTGCTCCAGTGCGTTGGTCAGCTCGACGGTCGAGAAGTAGCGCACGCGCTTGCCATGGCGCTGCACGGCCTCAATTCCGATCGCTGAGGCGAGGTGCGTTTTGCCAGTGCCGGGGCCACCGATGAACACGACGTTGTGTGCGCTTGCGAGGAACGACAGGTCACTGAGTTCTCGAACCAGCGCTTCGTCGACGTGCGCCTGCGCGAAGTCGAAGCCCTTCAGGTCGCGGTGAGCTGGGAAGCGAGCGGCGGTCATCTGATAGGCGATCGAGCGCACCTGTCGCTCCGCCGTCTCAGCCATCAGCAACTGCTTCATGAAGCGCTCCGGGTCGAACTCCGTGTGACGCGACTGCGCCAGCAACTCTGGCCAGGTGCTCGCCATGCCATGCAGTTTGAGCCCCTTGAGCTGGGCGGCGATGTCGTTAGACATGACGGTCCTCCGGTGGGTTGGCACGCAGGGTTTCGTAGCGGCTCACGTCGGCGGCCGGCTCTTCGGTAAGCTGGAGTTTCGTCGTCGCGAGGTTGGTGCTCGTGGTGGGTGCCTTCAACCGGCTCAGCACGTTCAGAACGTGCTCCCCACTAGGGCGTCCCGAGTCCAGCGCTGCCTGCACAGCAAGCAGCACGGCATCGAGTCCGTGTTCGCGCACCGCGGCGAGCACCTGCGTCATGATGCGATCACCTCCCGGGTGCTTCAGTAGGTGCCGCTGCAACTGCTGCAGCGGCTGTGGCATCGTGACGAACGGAGCACCGTTGCGCAACGCGCCGGGTTTGCGTTCGACCAGCGTGATGTAATGGCGCCAGTCGTAGAAGGTCATGTGCCGCTCGAAGCTGCGTTCGTGGCGTGCGATCTCCTGGGCGTCGGCGACGACGCTGAGATATGCCGGATAGCAGCGCACGCTCACCAGCTGGTTCGTGTACTCGGTGGGCACGCTGTAGCGGTTGCGCTGGAAGTGGATGAGGCTGGTCGACGACACCCGCAGCGTCTGCTCGACATAGCCGTCGAACGGGCGTGGATTGGGCATCAGCCTGGTGCGCTCGTCCTGCAGCACGTCCTCGACCGTCAGCTCGGGCCACTGCGGGTGCCGCATCTGCCAGGCCTGACGACACTGGCCCGCGACCCATTCGTTCAGAAGCTCCAGCGTTTCCCAGCGTCGTAGCGCGGCCTCGTGCCAGATCTGGCGGCGCCGGTCCTGCACGTTCTTCTCAACGATGCCCTTCTCCCAGCCGGCGGCACGGTTGCAGAATTCCGGCTCGAACAGGTAATGGCCGCACATTGCCTCGAAGCGGGCGTTGACCGCGCGCTCCTTGCCGCGGCCGACCTTGTCCACGGCGGTCTTCATGTTGTCGTAGATGCCGCGGCGCGGAACGCCGCCAAACGCGGCGAATGCGCGGGCGTGCGCATCGAACAGCATCTCGTGACTCTGGGTCGGATAGGCGACCAGCCAGAACGCCCGGCTGGCATTGAGCTTGACGTGGGCGACCTCCAGGCGTCGCCGCAACCCGCCGATGAAGGCGTATTCGCAGCTCCAGTCAAACTGGAATGCTTCGCCGGGTTCGAAGGCCAACGGTACATAGGCCTTCCTGCGCGGGGCTTCAGCCTGCTCCTCGTGCCAGCGTCTCACGAAGGCGCTGACGCGGCCGTAGCTGCCGGCGTAGCCCTCGCCGCGGATGGCCTCGAACATGAACCGCGCCGTGCGCCGGTCACGCTTCGGGCGATGGCTGTCCGCCCGCAGCCAGCCCGTCAGCTGCGCGGCCCACTCGTCGACGACGCTCGGGCTGACGCGCTTCGGGTACTTCGGCTCAACGGCATCCGTTTGCCGAAGCCAGCTGCGCACCGTGTTCCGGGACAGGCCCGTGCGCCTAGCAATCTCGCGCAGCGGGACCTTCTCGCGGAAATACATCCGCCTGATCTTGGCCAATATGCCCACCGTGATCACCTCTGTATCCCCTGCTCAAAGATTGAGCAGGGCATTCAATCACGTGGGTCAAAATTCGATGAAAATTACTGCCTCAGGTGGGTCAGTTCTGCGTGGACATCAACAGGCAATGGCTAGCATGGGCCCGAGCATCTTGCGATGCCCTCGATCCGATATTCTCTCGGGTATCGAGAGCGAACCAGGAGACTTAGGTTATGGACGTGCGAAACGACCTGGTAGGAGACGATCGGGCGGCGGAACTGGCGCGGCGACAGGCACTGCGAGGCTCACTTGATCAATGGTGGGAGCGCCTGGAGGCATTATCGTCGACCTGGGACCTTGAGACGGTCAAGCATCTAGTGGTGCTGAACGCAGCAGGTTTTGCCGGTGTTGCAACACTACTGGCAGGCGGAAAATTACCGCAACCGAAATGGGCTGGTGCGGCGCCGTTGCTTGGATATGGACTCGGTGTCGTTTTTGCGATCGCCAATATGTATCTCGCCTCGGTGGGCTACAGCAGGATGCGAGAGGAAGTCAAAAACCGGATTGTTGCGGTTGGTGACTTATCTCAGCAAGTCGATCACGTGTTCGACCGTCTCGCCGGCGGTCGGCGCTTCAATATCGCGGGACAGGCATGTGGATGGAGCAGCGCGATGCTTGCGGTTGCGAGTACGGTGATGATCGGCGTTAGCCTCGTCAACTAACCGGCATATCTGATGAGCGATACGAGCAAGTTTGATAGCTTGGCGCGAAGGCTTCGCGCTCGTGTGGAGCGGAGCGCGAGCCGCGAGCAGTCGCTCGACTGGAAGGCCGCAGGTGCGATTGACCATCTGCAGGCTGAATGTGCGAGGTTGGTGGCCGAAACGCGATCATTGCGGAGAGATGTGGGGGAAGTAGAACGACATGCCGCCGCTGCGCCCGCGCAACCTCTCACGGATGTCGGAGTTACAGAAACACGTCCAGCGGCGACGGCGCACGCTCTTGGCTTGCAAGAAGCAGCCGATTTGCTCAACGTCTCGTACTCAACCGTTTTCGCGAATAGGCGAGCCCTGGGCTTTTTCCAGGTTGGACGCCAATGGCGTATATGGCCGGAAACGCTGCGGGAGGAAATGGAACGGCGCACCAAGAAACCGAGTTCCAGGGCTCCTGCCATTGATCCGTATCTGCCGGCTGATCGGATCCCGCCGCTTCGGCCGCATAGTTTGTCGCCGTCCGCGCGCCAGGCGCAGAAGGAGTTTGACGCGTTACTCAAGGCTCACAAACAGAGAAAAAAGTGACGATTCATGTATCCAAGCTCGAGGCCGCGCGACGCCGACTGCGCACGTCAATTCGGATGTTGTTCGACGTGACGGATCGAGTTGCAATTCACACACCGATGGGTGTGGCCTCCGTTCTTGCCGCAGATCTGGCCGCGCATCACTATCCGGGCGAGCAATAGGAGCGTTCATCAAAGCGTTAGGAGCGCAACTGCTCGCATTCCTTCAGTGCGGCTGCACGTCGCTCGTCGATGTAGTTTGCCAGGTCCTGGATGTGAACACCCTTCGCGCATTTTTGCGACCTTTCCATCCGGATCAGGGGGAGTGGAATCTCGCCGGCGGAGATCTTTCGTACGAGCGTCTGCACCGTCATCGCGCCGAAGTAGTCCCTGCAGACGAGCTCGATTGGGACAATCGCAGTCGCGTTGTACTGCGCCATCAGTAAGAAGACCGTATTCATGGGAACCGGGACCTCGCAGTTATCAGTTGCCCTCGGCGCTTTCTGAATTAGGGGTTCATATATCAACGCATTTGGGCACGTCGCATCTCCTCGCGCAAGAGATGCATGAGCCGATACAACTGTCCCTGTGCGCCGCCCAAGCCACCCTTGTTGGCAACGTTTTTGTCTGTGTATTGATACCACTCTTCGATGCGTTCGAGTGACTTGCGCAGTGCGCGGATCTCGAGGATGAGCCAGCGCACTTGAAGGTCTGTGTACTCGCGCCATAGGGCGCGCAGCTCGGCGTCCGTCGGAGCGTCAAACTCCGGAATTGCCGCCTTCATCCTGAAGCGTGGATCGGTGAGCGGCACACGGTTACGATCAATCCTCGTGCCCTCGATCGGCGTGCACGAGCCCAGGAATGCCGACCTCGCGTCCTGGTCGACCCAGAATTCAAATTCCGGTTTCGTGAGCTCGATGGGTGTCCTCAGGCGGCTCTTGTCGCCTTGGAACCCGTACTCCCAAATGTAAGCCCACTGCGGCTTGATCACGTCGCCACCACTGTATAAAAACACAGTGTATCGCGCGGTAAGATGGCGACGTCAAGTCGCAAAAATGGGGATTGCTATGGAAGGGCGTGCCGATAACGTTGACACCTACCTGTTCGGGGGCGGCATATCGATCGAGCACTATTTCGTACAAGGCGACGTTATCGGATATGTGTCAAACGGTCGGACGTTCGACTTGCATACTGGCGATGGTGATCTTCACAACGCCTGTCGGTCCCGGTTGGTAGAGCTTGGGGTGAGGGTGCTGCCGGAGCCGTGATGGCGATGCCGGTGCCGCGGCGGAGTTCGACCAGGGAGGAATCGTTCGATGTGCACCAATTACCGCACGCCACACGAAGACAACGAGCTCCGCGAACTTCGGATCGAGCCATTCAGCGACCTGTACCGCGACTTCCCGTGGAAGCCGGAGATCTACCAGGACTATTTGGTGCCGATCGTCGCAAACGTAGACGGAAAGCTCCGGCCGTTGGCGGCCGGCTTCGGTTTCTGGCCGCAGGCGCTCCAGAAAGCGAATGTCGAGAAGGCCAAGGAGCAGGGCCGGAAGCCGCCAATCATGCGCCGCACGACGAACGTGCGAGACGACAACCTCGGAAAATCGCCGTTATACGGGCCAGCCTGGCGCGCCGGGCGCCGCTGCCTGATCCCAGCCGATTGGATTTACGAGCCGTGCTACGTGACTGGGAAGAACGTATGGCACCGGATCGGGTTGGTCGACTGGCGAACGATGTGCGTCGCCGGGATCTGGCGGACGCTGACGGGCTCGGACGGGACTGAGTACCACACGATGTCGATGATCACGGTGAACGGCGAGGGACATCCGATTTTTTGCCGGATGCACAAGCCCGAAGACGAGAAGCGGGCAGTTGTGATCCTGCATCCGGACGACTATGAAGAATGGCTTACGACGTCGAACGTCGAGGCCGCACGGGCGATGCTCCAGTTGTACCCGGCTGACGACATGGTGGACGAATCCAAATAATTTTGACTTTATCGAATACATGCTTGCAAGTATGATGAATTGTGGGGTGATTCGATGATTTCTCTCGATTAGTATATTTTCGGGGTGAGTGGTGGATATTCTAAAAGAAGTAAACGATAAGATAAAATCGAATGCTGAGTGGGAGGGCGCTAAGGGCTTGCGCGCGGTCCTGGTGCATATCGAAAATGCGGAGCGGTATCACCGCAGAGCTAATGTTGAGCGTGATGATCATCTTTATACGGATGTAATTTATAGAACAAATCACGCATTCGAGGGAATACTAAAAGAAGCATATAGCGTCTTGGCCGGTGGGTCGGCGGATAGGATGACGCCAAATGAGATTGAGGAGTATTTGCTTGAGAATGACGTGTTGCCAGATAGGGTTGTGGAATTGCTGAAGAATTATCGGAGAAATTGGAGAAATCCGTCGACGCATGATTACCAGCTGTTTTTTTCTGAGCACGAAAGCTTTCTCGCGATAGTAACTGTGAGTGCGTTTGTTAGTATTCTTGTGGATCAAATGCTAAAGCAGGTTGCATATCGCGGGGGAGTTGAGGGATTGGAGGATGCTGCTGGTTTGGCCAGGCAGGAGGTCGTGGATTTCTTGTCGTTGAGGGCGATTGAAAAGGTTTGGCGCGCGTTAATCTCATTTGGCCAGCATTATGTTAAGAATTTTGGCAAAATGTCGCTTATGGATCGTAATTCAACGAATGCACAAATGGCGGCGTTCGTTACGAAGTTTGCGCCTGAGCTCGAGGTGCGTCAGGATGTAACTAGGCGAATAGGAGATCATTCGGCGACCTTCGATTTGATAATTCTAGACGGGGAATCTGAGGTTGCGATTGAAACGCGAGATCCGCGACCATATGATTTCGATGGCGGCGGCGTCGTTTTTGATGTGGCGATGGACCAGCTGGCGGAGCGCTTACGCTTGGTTCGACTCAAAGCTGGGGTGGTGTTTTTCTACCCGAATGCTGATACTGACGAGATGATTGCAATTACTGGAAGTACCGCTTGGCCAAGAGACCTTGTTCTGTGTGAAGTCCACGGTGGTCATAAGTCAGAGTATGATTTTGATGATGAAACTGGAGAGGCGGAAAAATGAACATTGACGAGGTGTTCCCATTTGTGGGGATGCCGATGGAGTTGAGATATTCGTTTTTTTCATATTTGAGAGATATGAATACGCCTTGAAATCATGTGGTTTCTTGGTTGGCGGCAAAGCGTGGTCCGATGGATGATGTTTGCGATTCCGCTGACCCAGAGTGTTACCTCTATCGCTATCTGGGTAACAGGTTTGTTGTTACCTTCCAGAGAGTGGGTAACACTTTGGGTAACAGTAGGTAGGCCAGATCCACTACATCACGGCGGATGCGTTTCCGGTTCGCTAGCGAAGATTCCGTCGCCGGGAAAGGCAAGACAGGAAAGCTTCTCGCGCTTCTTGCCTGTCTCCCGACAGTGGCGTGAGAGCGTCGCGAACGCGCTCTGATTCATCGCACGATCTGTTACCTGTTACCCAAATTTCAAACCCTGTAGCTGGTCGAAATCCGGGGGTTATTGTCCGCGCCCTGTCGATCCCCTGGATAAGGACCCGCCGCACCACCTCGGTGCGGGCGCCCCTCCGGGCCTCTCGCCTCGGCCACGCAGAATCCGGCTCCATCAAGCGATGGATGCTGTGGAAGCCGGCAGTGTTTTGGACGATCCCGCGATTACTGCGCGGCAGGCGTAGACAAAGTCACGCACAGCCGCGGCAAGGTTCGCGAAATTAACTTCGTTGAATGCGTGCATGACGCCCGACATGTCGGGATAGTTGAACGCTGATGCTCCGCCTGGAAAGCCCTTCCCGGCATTCAGGCTAGTCTCGATCGCGATAATGTCGGACTGACTCAATGCATCGCATGCGAAGGTGCCATTGAGCTCCGGAGTGCCAATACTGATCACGGTCAGCCCCCCTTGGAGGAGCGCCCTTGCTTTCTCAGCGTCGGTCAACGGCGGCTCGACGGGCGCACCGAAAGCCCAAGTACCATCGATTTCTGTTGCGATCCACCTCGGCTGCGGTTGCGGAGAAATCGACGAGATGTCCGCCATCGTTGCCACTAGGTCAGGGTGGAAGCGATCTGCGATCGGAATTTCGTCGCCGGCGCGCCAAGCAGCGATGCCAGCATTATTGAGCGGACCGTCTTCGCGATATGCCACCGGAAGAATGATCTCGACAACAACACCGTTACTGATTCGAGCATAGGTACCCATCACACGCCTCCGTATTCTTCGACGATCACAATTGCGTCACCACCCTTGCCGCCAGTGAGTGCTGCCGAGTTCTGTGTTTGGGAGGCGCCCCCGCCGCCGGCACCGTATCCAGCTGCTGGCTGGCCGTTCACCCCGGTATTCGTGGCTGGCGCACCCGAACCGATGATTGATGCCCCACCTTGGCCCGCGCCCAATGCGTTGAGCGAAGTAGCAAAAGCGTAACCACCACTCGCACCTGCAGTACCGACGATGTTTCCTCCGCTAGGCGCAGCACTTACCGTCACTGACGCCGGGGGGAACGGCGGGTTAGAGGGTCCGGCGCTCGTACCGCCATTCCCACCAGGTGCGGTCACCAGCGATCCGAAAGATGCGGATGCTCCGCTTTGACCAGTGGTACCCGATACGCCGTTCGGACCGGTAGGAGCGGTAACGACTGCAGTTGCCGGGACAGTCGATCCGGTTATCCACGCCTCCGCATACGCGCCAGCGCCGCCGCCGGATCCGATAGAAGCCTGTCCAGTGCCGGTCGCGGGCGCACCACCTCCAGCTCCACCGCAGGCCTGAACACGAACACGAAGTGCAGTGGTCCCGCTTCCCTTCGTCCAGGTGAAAGTGCCTCCGGTGTATGTGGTCACGTATAGCAAGCGACCGGTCGCTTGAGCGACCATCACTTTTATTGCGTCGCGGACCTGTGTGTAAATCGTCTTGTTCGGCGTCAGGCCGCCAGCGACCACGACGGCGCGTAGTTCTTCTTGGACCATGTTCATCCAAGATCCGCGCACGTTCGTGGCTGGCGTGCCCGCCACAGGATCTCCTTCGGTGAAGAATCCTTCCGCACCCGCTGTTTCAGGCGTGGGGAGCGAGCTCGCCGCAGTCGCGTCGTCAATTCGATACATTGTTCACCTCGACGTCGTGGCTATGTTCCTTGCTGTTTGCAGCGATACGCCCACAAGGTTGTCCGGCTTTGAGGCACTGCCCCCCCTGCGTTGCTTCGACCGGGGGCGGCGATGATGGCAGTTGCTCTTCGTCTTCATTCAATCGATTTCTCCTTTGCGCTCGATAGCGCCTGCTGAGAATTGCGGTCATCGTTGCTTCCTAATTTGAGGTACTGCCAACTTGTACGTTAGAACCCAGCGGGGGGAGGCTGTGGCTTCGCCCCCATCTAAGTCGTCAGGTTGGCGAAGTCACTCATGGACCGTGCTGCCGTCGACAAACATCGGTTGCAGAGCCGTCGGCTCCGGTAGATACGCCTCGGGTCGCATGGCCGTGATCGTCGCGGTCGTGCCGGTTTGCAGATTTCGCTGATAGGTCACTTCGCCAATGAGCCACGCCACGGGCCCGGTTCCCGACTCATCGGCCAGCTTCAGCTGCGGCAAGAGAATCGGCACCAGCGTGTTTGGCGTCCATAGCGTGCCGGCCGAATCCCGCCATGAATCCGTCGTGAGTGTCACGACGGCAGCGCGGCCATTGCGTCGATTCATCTCCCAGCTCGCGCGCCGCTTCGTCAGATCGGGATAGCCTTGGACGGCTTCGGCGAGAATTATCCGCACGCGCGGCCGCTTAACACCGTTATCAGGAACTTCAGTAATGAAGCCACCCGACGACCCAACATCCGAATACACTTGAACGGATTGGCTATAGGCCATGTACAACGAGAAGCGCTGATCCGAGGAATACTGGACGGTCGCGGCTTGCACGTTGATGCCTTGCTGAAACCCGCTTGCCGCGTGAACCGTACCGGCCTGCGCAAGCACCAGATTCCCGTCGGGCGCGTCATACACGAGCAGCGAGCTGTATCGGCTGATACGCTCAATGATCTCGTAGCAGGATTCGCCGAGAAACAGGTTGAACTGCGGTATTGCCGGCAGGTTTTTCACGTCGCATGAGACGGAGATCCCGTAGTAAGCCGAAAGCTTTGACGCTACGTCGAATGCAGATGTGCCGCTAATTTGACCGTTCGGCCACATCGCTGCGCAATCGACCAAGTCTTGGCACTTGCCGCGGCCGGCAACGCGGATCGTGTGGCTGTGCGCATCCATCGACGTGACATAGCGGTCGACATAGCCCGTGAGCACAACGTCCGCGCCAATCTTCACGACACAATCGTCGCCTGGCTGCACGACGACGCGGTCAAGCTGACCTGGATATAGTTCTGTCAAACCGAGCTCGAAGTCGCTCGGCAATCTTTCGACGCCTCTCGAAACTCTTACATCAGTCCATCCCGAGATCGACTGGCCACCGATACACAGAGAGATTTCGTCGTTGCTCAATTCTGTACTCCTATGCTGAATAGCTGGGTTTCTGCCGCCCGTCGCGCTGAATCCAGGGGTTCCAACCAGATTCGGCGTTTCCATTACGTCAGCAGATGCCGGTGTTGGCGCCCACCGCCGGCTGGGGCCCAGAGTTCAATCCCTCACTGCTCGGCAGACTGCTGCGCGCTGGAGATTTCGGCAGCCATGTTCATTTCATGAACTTCCTTCCATGGCCGGACACCGCCGGAATGGCCTTTGATTACGTACGGCTCAGCGAGAGCCTCCTCGATCGTTTTCATGCGAACCGGTGGGTCGCCTTGCATTTCCCGGAGCGGCGGACGGCCGCCGATGGGAGATCCTTTGATCTCGTATGGTTTGGCTGGCGGTTTCGGCGGTTGGAATTTCGGATGCACGCGGCATTTGCGCTCCATGTCGACGATTGGCTTAAGGGTTGTGGCGATGGCCTGCGTGTCGATGTCATCGGCGGGAAGTTGAAGGAGGTCGCTCCCTTCGATGGACGAGCCGCCAAACGCAATCGGGACGATTTTGGCGAGAGCAGGATCGACGACTTTTATCGCGCCGAGGTATTCCCGCATGAAACCGTCCGGAAGATTTGCGCTGATGGCCCGCGCTTGAGCTACGACCCTCGCCAATTGACCCACTGCGGATAGCACTTGCTCTGAGAAAACAGGAACGAGGTCCTTCGCCATAGCAGAGGCAGCTTTTTTGATTTCGGCGCGAGCAGATTCGATCGCGCCGTCAGCTGTTGCAGCTTCCGCATGAAGAACAGGCTGGATGCGCTCGCATCGTTCGAGCTCTGATTGAGCCGCCGACACTGCGTCGCGTGCCTTGTCGACCAGTTTCTTCAGTCGTGTCGCTTCCTGTTTTTTATCCGGGTCGAGAACTGCTCTCGTTTCCGCGAGCAGGTGCTCCTTCTCGAGGTCGGTGAGTCCCACGGTCGATAATTCGATTTCGGAGACGAAACGAGCTTTCTCCTCATGCAAGCGGCGCACCGCGAAGACGACGTTCTGTTGAGCATCGAGGGCGGCCTGAGCTTTTCCGAGAGCGGCCGTGACTTCAGGCGTAAGCCCGATCGAGCTTGCCAGTGATTGAACCTTTGGCATGGGATATATCCTTTCTTGGGGTGGGTGGTCGCAGTCAGCGAGTGGCTAAGTTCTGAGCGCGCGCCGCAACGCGCCGACGTTGAACCGAACTGATCGACCGAATTTTTTGGGCTGGGGCAGATCGCCGCTCTTCACCCTGCGATCGATGGACGATCGCGAAATGCCGAGGAGCGATTCGACGAACGCCGGCCCAACGTATGCTTCGTCGGTGAGGTCGGAAAATCGGGGAATGGCTGGCGTTACGTGGGCCGGCGTTAGGGCTTTTGACACGTCAGTTCTCCTGCGAGAATCTGACGCGGGCTGCTTATGTGGGAAGCGTCAGGATGTCTCGCGAACGTTGGGAGGCAACCTGACGATCATCATATGAAGGGGTGACGGCTAGCGCGAATACGTTATCGCGTTGACGTATCGGAGCGCTTCGACAATTCAACAAATCCGTCTTCGAGGAGCCAATTCGATACGGTTGCTCGTCCGCGACTCGTCATCGGTCGACCGGTTGAACTCAGATAGCGAGCCATCACCGATTCAAGAATTTCGTTTAGAACGCCGGTTTTTGTACGCGCTGTCGACGCATTTGCTAGGTCCAGCGCGTATTTTCTGACAGGCAGAATCTTTTTGTCTCTTGCGTCTACTGCAGTCCGGCCACTTTCCGATTTTGTAGTCTTGATCCCGGCTACACGCGCAGCGGCGAAGCGATCCGGCAACTCTGCGAGATACTCCAGAGAGGGCAGCACATGGCCTTGAGTTAGGGACGCAGACAGTTCACGAACGTGGTCGGCTATCTCTGATGTAGGGACGGCACGATCCGCAATGGATTCCTCGCATTTGATGATCGTCGCGTAGCAAGTGACGAACAGTGTCGCCGCCAGGTCCTTGAGTTGATCGTGAGAGAGGTTTCGAGCGTCGAGCATCGACCGATACGACAACCTGAGGCTGTCGATGGGGTTCGGTTTCATTTGCGCCTCTACACGCGCTCCATCAGACGAGATGCTGCGCCGGCGAGAGGATAGAGGGGCTCTCGGTATCGCCCCGTCGGGCTAGGCGCAGCATGGTCGATGAAGAGTTATCAAAATGGCGTTTACAAGCGCTTCGATTCACATGGGGTCATCTAGGTGATCGTCTGCGTGAGTGTCTTGAGGCGCCGATTCACCGCTTACCACCTGCCGCTTGCGGCGAACGTGGTAAGCCGTCAGAAGACCATGGGCGACCATATCGAGCGCCGGTTTCACGGTGCCATTCTTGTCAGTCCACACCTTCGGCGTGAGCGCGCCCGAGAGCGATACGCTGTCCGCGTCGCCGAGAGCGAGCAACGCAGTCTGTACGTCGTCGTTGAACGCGATCACATTCACGAATAGTGTTTCACCGTCGCCGGCAGTCGCGCGCACCTTGCATGTCACGAATCGCTTTCCGTTTTGTCCCGTCCCGATCTGGGCTTCGCCGTAGAGGCGGCCGCTTACCAAGCCATCGATCACCATTTACCCCCTGGTCGTGTGTCACGTCGAGCGGCGTTCTGCCGCATCCGCATATGATCCCATGCCCGTCAAGCTGAAGAAGCCCTCCATCGTCGCCGACTCGGGCTCGCGTGCGTCGATGGCACTCATCGATCGAACTTCCACGCCCGCTGAGCTGCTGTCTGCCGCGCCAGATCCTCGGAACGAGCGATCTGGAGGCGGTCCCGGAAATAGCTAAGGTCGGGAAGCAACGTGCTGATCGGCTGCCTCTCGATGCACATCACCATATGGTCATAGTCCGAATCTCGCCAGTGTTCCAGCTCCGCCAGCTCGTCGACGGCGATCAGGAGCTCACGTTGAATTGTCGCGAGTTGCTCCGGATTGATGCGAGGGCCCCACGGCCAGAACGGGGCACCGCTTTCCCGATCGATGAGCGCGCCTTTGCCGTCATCCGGCAGCGGCATTTTGGCGCTATCGCTCGCCAGCGCGCGGTTGTTGGCCCGATCCGCATATGGTCCGACGTGCTTCAGGTTGCGGGGGATCATCGCGCACCCCTCGAAAACTTGCGGACATTATCCTTTTTCACGGTTACAGCAGTTACAGCGGTTACGCATCCCTCATTCCCTTTATGGGTAAGGGTTTGGGCGTAACCGTGACCCTGTAACCGCGCAGAAGCGTAACCGCGTATCCGGTTACGGCGTACGTCATTTCTCGGGAGGTCGCGGTTACGGTGTGGCGCGGTTACGCTTATGCCGTTACGGCGAGCGCCTTTACTGGAAAGGCTTTCGCAACCTCGTAACCGAAGTAACCGCTGTAACCGCGATTTTTGATGTGTTGCGACAACCGATCCGTTCATTTCGATGCCTCCCATATCTTTGCGGTGAAGACGTAGACCTTCGTCGGTCCTTTGCCCGGCAGTCGTTCGGCGCGCTGCGCCCATCCATTGGAGGCCGGCCGGATCCAACTAGATTCAATCAGCGTGCGCGCCACGGTCTTCGGATCGAGGCCCGTGCATATCTCCCGCTTGAATACCTCCGGAAGTACTAGGTATTCGACACCGGTTTCCACGTTGCGCCGGAACCCGGCCCGGTTGATGGTCGGCCGATCGGATATTTCGTTGAGGTCGGAGAAGCGCGATTCCTCGTGCGCCTCGAAGAATGCCTTCACGTGCGACAGGATCGCGTCCTTTTCCTGATTGCCGGCGCCGCCTCGGCCGTCGAGCCAAACCGCGAAGCAGTCAGCAGCCGCACCCAGCGCGTCGCCCGCGCTCCAGTCGGTAATGCCTGCAGCGGTCGCGTACTCGCCGGCCAATCCGATCAGGGCGAACCGCTGGCAGACACGATGAGCCTGGCCGCTGGAATCGGCCGGCAGATTTCCATCAACAAACTGGCGGATCTCCTCCTTGAGCCAAGTTCCGATTTCATCGCGGTCGCGACAGAGCGCCTCGAGGAAGGCGACGGCCGCCGTGCCGTAATGATTCACGGCAGCTTCGTTGATCGCGGTCGACAGCTCGGCACCGCCTGCAACGCCGTGGAGGTGTTCGAATAGTCCGAACCCGGCACCCGCATCGGCCGGGATCTCGACCAGACGCACCTCTTGGCCGGCTTTCGTCTTCTTGCCGACCGATTGCAGGTGCTGGCTCAAACCGATCTCGCCCGCCGACAGGAACAGCAATTTCCAAGTTTGCCGTGCGCGTGCAGTGCCGGACCGTCCTGCACGTGCTTTGCCGCTGCCGTTGGCGAGCATGTAGGCGATTTCCCCGGCTTCGCGTGCATCGACCTGTGCGAGCTCGTCAAGCACGAGCAGCGTGTCATTGTGGAGCGAGGCCAGCCCCTCCAGACCGTTCGCCGTTGCGCGCCAGCGCTGCATGTATTCCTTGCCACCGAATACCGAGCACGCCGCTCGAAGCACCGTTGTCTTGCCAGAGGACGATTCGGCGACGAAGTTCAGGCCGCCGGATTCCTGCCCGGAATACTCGAGCATCATCGAAGCGAAGGCCGCAGACACGGACAGCAGGAGACGCGAGTTGCCGACGCAGAATCGCGCAACGCCGGCTTTCCAGTCGTCGAGCGTGCCGGACTGCGAATACGTGCGCATGATGCTCTCGGCCTGGAAGATCACGCGCTCGTTCGCCGCGCCGATCGTTCGATCGGGAAACACGAACGCGCCACCGTGCCAGCCAGTACGCGTGACGCACCGACCGCGTGCCTTCGGCTTGGCACACGTGACGTACTCGGTCAGCTTATTACGGGCCTTGTTGCCTGGCGCGATGTCGAGACCGAGCCGCGCAAGCTCGCCTCGCATGTCGGCTCCGTCCGATCGCAACATCTCCATTGGCATCGCCCAGACGTGCGGATGGCCGTCGGCGTCATTCCATTCGAGCAGGCGTCCCCAGTTTTCGGACGATCGGTCTCGGACCAATGCTCGCACATGCAGCGGTGAACAGATCCAGTGCGGTGTGCCATCGTCCTCTTCGTAGAATACGCCGCGTTCGGTTACGAGAAAGCCGGCCGGGACGTGACTGTCCGGCTCCGTGGTCGCGTCAGGCGCTTGTCGCTGGTCGACCGCGACGTCGATGCACCGCTTCACCGCGTCGAGGCTCTTGAGGCGATGCAGGTCGTTGAAATCGGATGCGCCGGCCGGACGGTCAGTGTCGAATACTGGAACGGCGAGCGCACCATCGACGGCACGCGCTGCAGCGGCCGCTTTGGTCATACCGGGATTGCCTGGCGTCTCGGTATCGTCGTCGGCGCAAATGATGATCGCCAACTCGGGGTAGCGGTCGCGCCAGGCCTTCGCCACGCTCATCAGATTGCCGGCGTTCATCGCCGCGGCAACCGGGTATTCGGTTGCCTCATGGAGCGTGCAGGCTGTCGCATAGCCCTCCGCGATGAGCAACGGGGCGCCGATACCGGGCTTCGCGCCGGTGGAGACGGCCACGAAGCACCCGCTTACACGCCCGCCAGTCTGGAACTGTTTCCCGCCAGAGGGCTGGATGTACTGGCTCGAATGATGCTCGCCGTCGATGTCCTGCAGCTTGACGACGAGCTGGTCGCGCAGTTGCTTTGCGCCGTAGGGCTTGATTTGCTTCGCACGGATATAGGCGTGGTCGGCATGAACTGTCCCGGCCTTCTCCCAGAGATTGTGTGCCTTGGCAGCAGCTTCCGTCTGGGTGCGTTGGTGGATCTCGGCCGCGACAGCCGCTTCGCGCGCGCGCTCAACTCGCCGGCGTTCGCTCTCGTCGGCCGACAGCGGGGTCATGGGCTCGCTTTCATGGTAGCCATGCTCGATCGCCCGCTTGAACAGACTGGCGATCGTGATGCCGCCCGAGCGAAACGATTTCCAGACCGATTTCGCATCGCTCTCGCTGTAGCTCGGCGCCGAGCGCGACCAATCGTCCCAGAAATCGAATCCGGCTTCGCCGAGTTCCGCTTTGATCGCCATACCCATTTGAACCCAGGTCTCGCGATCGTCGGCGGGAACGTGGCTCAGCGCTGAGCGGATACGTTCCTCTTCTACGTAAACGCTCACGCAGCCTCCTTATCTGTTGAGGATTGCAAATCTATTTGGATGTGAGGAGATCTGCTGGCCGAGAGCTCCGCTGTCAACCGAGTGCGCAGCTCGCAATCCGCCTCGCTTCCGATGTAGGCCAGGTGACCGATGACTTCGACCTGTTTCGCGATGCGATACAGTAGGCGCGCTTGTTCGTCATCCTGAAGAGATCCACATTTTTGTTTGTTGTCTCGGTCACATTCGATCAGGCCGCCCAAATCGGAAATGTGATCGCTGAGTTGCCAGGCTTCGGATGACGCCTCTTCTGCAGCACCAGCCAGATAACTAAGATCTTTGTCGGATGCCGCTTTCGCATCAAATCGAGCCCAGAAAAAGGCGAGAAGACCGGCTGCGTCGGGTTGTCGATTAGCCATGGCGGGCCTCCGAAGTCGCGACTTTCTGCATGGTGGCCGCGAAGCCACTCGCGATCTCTTGCCCGAGATTCGCCAACTGATACGCGTAGCAATCCGTTTCGAGCTCGCTGCGGATCGCATGGAACATCGCCTCGAGTTGCTCCAGTTGCTGGACAGCCGTCGACGCGAACGGCGTGGCCGGATGTATTTGTGCCACGTTAGCCATGGGACACCTCCGCACGGGCGCGACGTTCCTCGACACGGATTCGCGCGAGCTCGTATTCTTCTCGCAACATCTGCGTGAGCAAGGGAAGGGCGGTTTCGAACTGCTCTGGCTCGAAGTGGTCAGCATCGACCGACAGGCCGAAGATCGCACGACCGCTGATAGCACAGTCTCGACTTACGCCCGGGACTCGCAGGAACTTGCCCGCGTCGCGACTGTTGTTAGCCATGGGGCACCTCCGCGCGGACGAGTTCAGCCAGATTGAGCAAAGCGGTACCGAGGACGTCGATTGCATCGTTCGGACGGTCCGAAAGCGCGGCGTCCCGCAAGGCACGGCGGATGATTTCGAGAGCGGTCGAGTTCATGCGCGCACCTCCGTGGCATTGCGGTCGGCGCGGGCGGCAGCCTCGATGCGGCGCTTGAATGCGCGCTCGAATGCCGCGAGGCAGTCAGCGTAGGAGGGGATGCGGCCGAGGCCGGCGACGAGATTGTCGAACGTCGACCGACACCATTGGTTCGGGCGCGACGTGGGATGAGTCGCCAGCCAGTGTTCAGCAGCACGGGTGCCGGCAATTGCAAACAGATCCGGGCTGACGGTCAGCGTCGGTTTTGCTTGCCGACCGGTGCGCCAGGCGCTCGGAATAAGGTCGAACGGATCAGCCGACTGGGTGAGGGTATTCGGGGTGGCGGCAGCGAGCGCGCCGCCGGCGGTTACTCGCTGTCCGGCTCGATCGTCGCGCCGACCTCGCGCATCCGATTCAAGATCCGATCGAACGTTTCGGTATCCAGCTCGAGCCGAGCCATCGCAAAGAACAGCATGTGCATTCCCATGTCGCGACGATTGTTCGGATCCTCGGACAAATACCGACGCCACTGCCGGCCGTTCGCTAGGCTGAACAATTCGGCCATCTCGCCGCTGCTCATACCCAATTGCTCTTTGAGCCGTTCCAGATCCTCTGGCGAAGGGGGCGCGTATTGAGTCATTTTTTTTAGGCGCGTGCGGACGCGCACGAAGAAGGGTCTTCATGGATCATTCCTTTCGGAGTTTCGAACCACGCGGATTGCGCGGCTCTATGGGATGGAATTTAATACCCGTTGGGTACTTCGTCAAGTGGGAGTCGCTCGGGGTTTTCATCAGCGCATCTCCTTCGCATCGAACGCCCGGCCGGCGATCATCAGCGCCTGGACGAGCTCGGCGAGCTGGGACGGGCTGAGGGTGACGCCTTTCTGGCTTGGCCGGTATTCGCCGTCGTCGGCGAGATACCAGCAGCGCACGTCGAGGAACTCGCGACCACGGTACTGGCGTCGTTGGACGCGAAGGCGTTCCGATGCGCTACGGAGAACGTCGAGGAAGCAAGTCGAATAGTCGACGAGCGAGGTATCATTGCCTCGGGTCGTCTGGGTCGCGCTCTTGCCGGAGTCGCGGCCCTTTTCATTTTGGGTCGTCGGGATCGTCATGCGTGCGCTCCCGTAAGAACCGCACGCAGCTCGCCGACGTTCCAGCGGGCAGAGCCCCCGATCTTGCGGGGCTTGGGCAGTGCGCCGCGGCGGGATCGATCCCACGCGGTGGAGACGCTGCATCCACAAAGCGCCGCGACAACTTGCACGTCGACAGACGCAGCGTTGGGCAGGCTATCGAAGTTCCTGAGATTGTCTTTCGTTTTCATTCGCATCGACTCGAAAAGCGTCCGGGATTGGACGGGTCGATACGGATTTTTTACGCCGCGCGGGAAGCCGTGAACCCTAGGTGCGCGCTCAATGCAACCTCTGCGTGCGCTGATTTCAACGAGCGCGCACTGTGTAGCCTGAGCGCGCTCAGCGTCTTGACAAATCGAATTCTGAGACGTACCGGCGTGCCGTTCTAAACGCAACGGGAACAATTTTCGTGAGACGTTCCGCGGCGTCGTCCTTACTCTTGCATTCATTCCGGTGGTTTGACATCCACTCGAATGCGGCCTCCTTCAACGCTCGATTTTCGGTGTTCCGCGCATAAGCCGCTCTGCGCGCAATCTCGTTGATACTGGGCGACTCTTCTTCGTCACCGGCGGGGCGTGCCAAACCCATCGCGAGCCCCCACCAAAATGACGCATGTCCCATTTGGCTACATGCCCTCGTCGGCAGCCCGGCCAAGCTAGCAAGATTGGCAGAGTAGGCGTACCCGTACGCAATCACGATAGGAATTTCGATCAAAGGCCATGCGCCGAGTTCGCGCTTGCTCACGTGGGCAACGGCTTGATATTGCGATTCGAGTTCGGTGGCTTCGACGTCGTGGTAATCAAAGAGGTTATGGACCTCGTTTTCGAAATCATCTTCCGATTTTCCAGGAGCCATCGACAACCACAATTCCTGCAACTCGAGCATGATCTCCGTCGCTCGGTCGCCGGGCTTCTGAGCATCGCGCTCAAGATCGGCGAGGTTATTGTTAATGGTCATTGCCTTTCCTCGGTCAGTCCTGCTGCGAACTATCGCTCGTATCGCGATTGCGATCGATCGCTATGAACTCCGCCCAGTCAGCCATCATGCGACGCCGCTTTTCCAGTACATCGCCCCGCCAGTAGGCGGCCTCGGTCGCATCCGCCTTGATGTGTGCCAGAGCGACCTCGGCGAGCTCGCGCGGATAATTGGTGTATTCGCCAGCCCAGTCCCGGAACGTCGAGCGAAAGCCGTGAGGCGTCGCCTCGAGGCTCTGTCGACGCATCAGTTCCAGTAGGGCCATGTCGCTGAGCACGCTGCCCGACCGTGGGCTGGGGAACAAGAGATCCTGATCCTCATTTCGCTTGATCGCCTTGAGCAATTCAATGGCGGTGGACGACAGTGGCACGCGGTGCTCCTTCTTCGCCTTCATTCGCTCTGCAGGGATCGACCAGATGCCGCGCTTCAAGTCGATCTCGCTCCATCGTGCTCCTCGGGCCTCGCCAGAGCGCGCGGCAGTCAAGATTACGAATTCTAAGCAGCGAGCGCTAACGCCATTCGTTGCCCGCAACGCTTCCATGAACGTCACCATCTGGTCGATGGGAAGCGCGGGATGGTTTCGAACGCGCTTCGTCCGCTTCGGGGCAGATAGGAGCTTGTCGAGATTGCCACGCCATGAGGCGGGATTGGTTCCGTCGTCGCGGAAGCCCTTCACCTTGGCCCAGTCGAGGATCGCTTCGAGGCGGCCGCGCAGGCGTGATGCCGTTTCCGTCTTGGTTGCCCACATCGGCTCCAAGATTTCAATGACGTGCGCGCGCGCGATGTGCCTGACCATCAGATTGCCGATCTTGGGGTATGCGTACTCAGCGAGGGTATTTCGCCACTGGTCGCCATGCTTGGCATTCTTCCATTCCGGCGCCTTGGCCTTGATGAAGCGCTTCGCGGCTTCTTCGAAGGTCATCTCGAAAGCTTGGCTGGCTCGTAGTCGGCTTGCAATTTCTTTTCGCGCGAGTACGGGATCGATGCCGCTCGCAATTTCGTCTCGTGTGGCTTGGGCTTTTGCGTGAGCCTCCTGCAGACGAACTGCAGGGTAGGGGCCGAGGCCGATCTCGCGGCGCCGGTCTCCGACCGTTACTCGGAGCAACCAAGACTTTGTGCCGGTCGGACTGATTTGCAAGACGAGACCAGGAACACGTCCGACGGCATGCTTGCCCGGCTTCGACAGCTTCGATACGGCCAGAGCGCCTAGCTCAGTCGCTTTCCTCGGCATCGCATCGTTTCCTCATCAAATTCTCAACCCACCAACCGACCCACCGAAAACTTTACGATTATTCCGGATGGATCGCAACAATCTCGGACGATTTTGGTTTGATGTTTTGCCCGGAGGTCCTTTTGTGACAAGGGTTTGGGCGATGGATTCGGATGAATCTGGACTGACAAGGAGGAGGGTTCTGGCGGAAGCGGTGAGATTCGAACTCACGGACAGTTTCCCGTCGCCGGTTTTCAAGACCGGTGCCTTAAACCGCTCGGCCACGCTTCCACACGAGGCGGCATTGTAACCGAAATGCCGCCTCGCTCATGCCTTCAATCGTCGCGCAGGAACAATTCCTGCAGGTCGTTGAGGAAACGCTGGCCGAGCGGCGTCGGCGCGATCTGCGTGAAATCGCGCGTGATCAGCCCGCGTCGCTCCGCTTCCTTCAGCGCCGGCTCGATCGTGCTCATCGGCAGGCCCGTGCGTTCGGCGAAGCTGTGCACCGGGAAACCCTCGACGAGCCGCAGCGTGTTCAGCATGAACTCGAACGGCAGGTCGCGCGCACCGACTTCACGCTCTTCCTGCACGGCGTTGCCGGCCTTCGCCTGCTCGATGAAGGTGGCCGGATGCTTGTGGCGCGCCTGCCGCAGGATCCGGTTCGGGAACGACAGCTTCGTGTGTGCGCCCGCACCGATCCCGAGATAGTCGCCGAAACGCCAGTAGTTCAGGTTGTGCTTGCACTGATGATTCGGCTTCGCATACGCGGACACTTCGTAGCGCCCGTAGCCGGCTTCGGCCGTGCGCGCATGAATCCATTCCTGCATGTCGGCCGACGCGTCGTCGTCGGGGACGACCGGCGGGAACTTCGCGAACAGCGTATTCGGCTCGAGCGTCAGGTGGTACAGCGACAGATGCGGCGGCGCGAACGACAGCGCGGTCTCGATGTCGGTGCGGCATTCGTCGAGCGTCTGGTTCGGCAGCGCGAACATCAGGTCGAGGTTGAAGTTGTCGAAGTTCTTCGCGGCGATCTCGACGGCCGCGCGCGCCTGCGCGGTGTCGTGAATCCGGCCGAGCGCCTTCAGGTGCGTTTCGTTGAAGCTCTGGATGCCGACCGACAGGCGGTTCACGCCGCTCGCGCGGAACTGCGCGAACTTCGCGGCTTCGAACGTGCCCGGATTCGCCTCGAGCGTGATCTCGGCGTCGGCGTCGAGCGGCAGCAGCGCGCGCACGTCGGACAGCATCCGGTCGAGGCCGGCCGCCGACAGCAGGCTCGGCGTGCCGCCGCCGATGAACACGGTATGCACCTGCCGCCCCCAGACGAGCGGCAGCGCCTGCTCGAGATCGGCACGCAGCGCGTCGAGGTACTCGGTTTCCGGAAACCGTTCGCCTTTCCATTCGTGCGAGTTGAAATCGCAGTACGGGCACTTGCGCACGCACCACGGGAAATGCACGTACAGCGCGAGCGGCGGCAGCGACGTGAGCCGTACCTGGCCGGGCGACGTGAAGGTCGCGACGACGCGCGCGCCGGTTTCCGCAGCCTGGCTCATGCACCCCCCTGCAGCGAACGGGTATCGGGCACGCTCATGCTTCCTCCGCGAGCCGCGCCAGCAGCGCCTTCAGCGCCAGCGCGCGATGGCTGTGCGTGTTCTTCACGGCCGGATCGAGTTCCGCGGCCGTCGCGCCGAGCGCCGGCAGGTAGAAATACGGGTCGTAGCCGAATCCGTGCTCGCCGCGCGGCGTGTCGACGATCTCGCCGGCCCAGCGGCCTTCGGCGAACAGCGGTTCGGGATCGTCCACGTGGCGCACCAACGCGAGCACGCAGCAATAGTATGCGCGCCGGTCGTCGACGCCGCGCAGCTGCTCGACGAGATACGCGTTGTTCGCCGCGTCGCCCTTGTCGCGGCCCGCGCGCTGCGCGTAGCGCGCCGAATAGACGCCCGGCGCGCCGCGCAGCACGCGCACGCACAGGCCCGAATCGTCGGCGATCGCCGGCAGCCCGGTGAGGCGCGACGCGTGACGCGCCTTCGTCAGCGCGTTCTCGATGAACGTGCCGAACGGCTCTTCCGCTTCGGGCACGGCGAGGTCGCCCTGCGGGACGATCTCGATGCCGACCGTCGAGAACAGCGCGGTGAATTCGCGCAGCTTGCCGGGATTGTTCGACGCGAGAACGATGCGCGACAGCGGCGCGAGGGTGCGATCGTCAGGCATGGTCGGCGCCCAGGACATCCTTCTGCAGCTGCACGAGCGCGGCGATCCCGCCCTGCGCGAGGTCGAGCAGCGCGTTCATCTCGGCGCGCGAGAACGGCACGCCTTCGGCCGTGCCCTGGACTTCGACGAAACCGCCGGCGCCCGTCATCACGACGTTCATGTCGGTGTCGCACTGCGAATCTTCCGCGTAATCGAGGTCGAGCACCGGCGCGCCTTCGTACACGCCGACCGAGATCGCGGCGACGTGGTCGGTGATCGGCGAGCGCGCGAGCTTGCCGGCCGCGATCAGCTTCGACACGGCGTCGTGGGCGGCGACGAAGGCGCCGGTGATGCTCGCCGTACGCGTGCCGCCGTCGGCCTGGATCACGTCGCAGTCGATGTGGATCGTGCGCGGGCCGAGCGCCTCGAGATCGAACACCGCGCGCAGCGCGCGGCCGATCAGGCGCTGAATTTCCTGCGTGCGGCCCGTCTGCTTGCCGCGCGCGGCTTCACGGTCGCTGCGCGTGTGCGTCGCGCGGGGCAGCATCCCGTATTCGGCGGTCAGCCAGCCTTGCCCGCGGTCGCGCAGGAAGTCGGGCACGCGTTCGGAGACGCTCGCGGTGCAGAGCACCTTGGTGTCGCCGAATTCGACCAGGACCGAGCCTTCGGCGTGTTTCGTGTAGTGGCGCGTGAGGGCGACCTTGCGCAGTTCGTCGGCGCGGCGGCCGCTCGGGCGGGAAACGGAAGACGTCATGGGGAAATCGCGGAAGGAGAGGAAACCCCGATTTTAGCGCCGAACGGCGGGCGTGCCCGGCGGGGTGGTCCGCAAAAATGGGATAATGCGCGCTTCCCGCCCCGCGCTTTCCGATGCGCCGGGCGCCTCGACATATCCCTGCCCGCGAGGGCACCCAGACGGCGAGACGAACCATGATCTACAGCATGACGGGCTACGCGAACGCGACGCGCGAACTCGCAACGGCCACCGGCAACGGCGGCACCAGCGTGTCGGTCGAACTGCGCACCGTGAACTCGCGCTTCCTCGACCTCAATTTCCGGATGCCGGACGACGTGCGCGCGTGCGAACCCGCGCTGCGCGAAATGCTGATGAACAAGCTGTCGCGCGGCAAGGTCGACGTGCGCATCAACCTGCAGCGCGGCGAACAGAGCATCGGCGCGGGCGCGCTGAACCAGTCGGCGCTCGGCCAGCTTGCCGATCTCGAGCGCGCGGTGCTCGACTCGTTCCCGGGCGTCGGCCGCCTGCGCGCGGGCGAAATCCTGCGCTGGCCGGGCGTGCTGGCCGAGAGCGGCGTGTCGGCGGAAACGATCCGCGATGCGGTGCTCGCGTGCGGCAAGGAAGCGATCGGCGAGCTCGTCGTCGTGCGTTCGCGCGAAGGCGCGCAACTGGCGGCGATGCTGCTGTCGAACGTCACCGAGATGGAAGCGATCGTCGCGCGCATCACGCCGCTCGTGCCGGAGCTGATCGCGAAGCATCAGCAGAAGATCGTCGAACGGCTGCAGGAAGCGCTCGGCATTGCAGCGCCCGAAGGCAGCGCGGCGATCGTCACGCGCGAGGAAGCCGCGGAACGCATTCGTCAGGAAGTGACGATGTACGGGATCCGGATCGACATCGCGGAAGAACTGTCGCGTCTCACCGCGCACCTGAACGAAACGCGTCACGTGATCGAGAAGGGCGGCCGCGTCGGCAAGCGTCTCGACTTCATGATGCAGGAACTGAATCGAGAAGCAAACACGCTCGGCTCGAAGGCGGCGGCGAAGGAGCTGGCCGACGCATCGATGGCGCTCAAGCTGTTGATCGAGCAGATGCGAGAGCAAGTGCAAAACCTGGAGTAAAGCATCATGACCGAATCCACCCGCGACGGCCACGCGTCGCATTCGCTGCACGGCGGCGTCTATCCCGGCAACCTGTTCATGGTCGTCGCGCCGTCGGGCGCCGGCAAGTCGACGCTCGTGAATGCGCTGCTGTCGAAGGACAGCGACATCTGCCTGTCGATTTCGTACACGACGCGCAAGCCGCGCCCGGGCGAACAGGACGGCCAGCACTATCACTTCACGACCGTCGACGATTTCCGCACGCGTCACGCGGCGCACGAATTCCTCGAGAGCGCGGAAGTGCACGGCAACTATTACGGCACGTCGCGCGTCTGGATCGAAGAGCAGATGAAGAACGGCCACGACGTGCTGCTCGAAATCGACTGGCAGGGCGCACTGCAGGTGAAGAAGCAGTTCCGCAACGCGGTCGGCATCTTCATCCTGCCGCCGTCGCTCGATGCGCTCGAGGAACGTCTGAAGAAGCGCGGCCAGGACGAGCCGAACGTGATCACGCGGCGCCTGCTGGCTGCCGGCAGCGAGATCGCGCACGCGTCGGAAGCGGAATACGTGGTGATCAACGAGAATTTCGAGCGTGCGCTCGCAGAGCTCGAATGCATCGTCGCGGCGACGCGCCTGCGCTTCGCTTCGCAGTACGCGCGACACACCGAGCTGTTCATCGAGCTCGGCATCCATCTGCCCCACGCGGAATGACGCGGGGGCCGAGGGACATAAGGTAGAATAACGACTATATTCAGAAGGAATTACCAACATGGCTCGCATTACCGTCGAAGACTGCCTGAAGCAAATCCCGAACCGCTTCGAACTGGCGCTCGCCGCCACCTACCGCGCGCGGCAGCTCGCGCAAGGCCATACGCCGAAGATCGAAAGCCGCGACAAGCCGACCGTCGTCGCGCTGCGCGAAATCGCTGCCGGCCAGGTCGGCGTCGAGATGCTGAAGAAGGTGCCGGTGTAACGCGCATCCGGCCCGTTCCAGCCATGTAATCCACGCGCGCAACGACTCGACCTGGAGGCGAATATGAGCACCACCCCATCGTCCGCCTCCGCGGATTCGACCACCGAAGCCACGGCCCAGTCGCCTGCGCGCCAGTACATCGACGCGGTCCTCGAACAGTCCTTTCGGCATCTGTTCGGGCCGACCGCCACTCCGGAGCAGCCGCGCAAGCACGGCGTCGTTTCGATCGCGAAACTGACGACCGTACTTGCCGAGTATCTCGCCCCGGACGAAATCAAAGAGGTCAAGGCGGCGTTCCACTTCAGTGACGAAGCCCACCTCGGTCAATATCGCCAGAGCGGCGAGCCCTACATCACCCATCCCGTCGCCGTCGCGGAAATCTGCGCCGGCTGGAAGCTCGACGCGCAGGCCGTGATGGCCGCGTTGCTGCACGACGTGATGGAAGACCAGGGCGTGACCAAGAACGAGCTGGCCGAGCGGTTCGGCCCGAAGGTCGCCGAACTGGTCGACGGCCTGTCCAAGCTCGACAAGATGGAATTCCGCAGTCGCGAGGAAGCGCAGGCGGAAAACTTCCGCAAGATGCTGCTCGCGATGGCACGCGACGTGCGCGTCATTCTCGTCAAGCTCGCCGACCGCCTGCACAACATGCGCACGCTCGGCGCGGTGCCGATGGAAAAGCGCCGCCGCGTCGCGCGCGAGACGCTCGACATCTACGCGCCGATCGCGCACCGGCTCGGGTTGAACAACACGTATCGCGAGCTGCAGGACATGAGCTTCGCGAACTTCAACCCGCATCGCTACGCGACGCTCGAGAAGGCCGTGAAGGCCGCGCGCGGCAACCGCCGCGAAGTGATCAGCAAGATCCTCGAGGCCGCGCAGCGCGCGATGGCCGACGCGAAGATCGACGCCGAAATCACCGGCCGCGAGAAGACCATCTACAGCGTCTATCGCAAGATGCGCGACAAGCAGCTGTCGTTCTCGCAGGTGCTCGACGTGTACGGTTTCCGCGTTGTCGTCGACAGCCCGCTCGACTGCTACACGTGCATCGGCGCATTGCACGCGCTGTACAAGCCGGTGCCCGGCAAGTTCAAAGACTACATCGCGATCCCGAAGATCAACGGCTATCAGTCGCTGCACACCACGCTCGTCGGCCCGTTCGGCGCGCCGATCGAGTTCCAGGTGCGCACGCGCAAGATGCACGAGATCGCCGAGGCGGGAGTCGCCGCGCACTGGCTGTACAAGAACGGCAGCGCGGATCTCAGTGACGTGCAAAAGCGCGCGCACCAGTGGCTGAAATCGCTGCTCGACATCCAGAGCGAAGCCGGCGATTCGAGCGAATTCCTCGAGCACGTGAAGATCGACCTGTTCCCCGACGCGGTCTACGTGTTCACGCCGAAGTCGAAGATCATGGCGCTGCCGCGCGGCGCGACGGCGCTCGATTTCGCGTATTCGATCCACAGCGATCTCGGCAACCAGTGCGTGGCTGTGAAGATCAACAACGAGCTGCTGCCGCTGCGCACCGAGCTGAAGAGCGGCGACATCGTCGAGGTGATCACCGCGCCGTATTCGAAGCCGAACCCCGCATGGCTCGGCTTCGTGCGGACCGGCAAGGCCCGTTCGGCGATC
This sequence comes from Burkholderia cepacia complex sp. TUM26381, assembly GCF_057439935.1. Lineage (NCBI taxonomy): Bacteria > Pseudomonadati > Pseudomonadota > Betaproteobacteria > Burkholderiales > Burkholderiaceae > Burkholderia > Burkholderia cepacia complex sp. TUM26381. The sequence goes on from NZ_CM172006.1 coordinate 1,046,565, forward strand.
CGCCATTACCTGAAGACGATGCGCCTGAACGAGTCGGTGCAGCTGGGCGAGCGGCTCGTCGACCAGAGCCTGAAGGGCTATGGCCTCGCGCTGGCCGACGTCGAGCCGGAAGTGTGGGAGAAGCTCGTGCAGTGGACGGGCAACAAGAGCCGTCAGGAAATCTTCGCGGATATCGGCCTCGGCCGCCGCGTGGCCGCGGTGATGGCCAAGCGCATCGAGGTGTTGATGAGCGGCCGCGACGCGGACGACGATCTGCCGAAGTCCGAGCGGCATCCCGCGCATCATGCGCCGCCGGTCGTGATTACCGGCACCGAAGGGATGTCCGTGCAGTTGTCGGCATGCTGCCGGCCGATCCCGGGCGACGCGATCATGGGCTACATCGGCATCGGCCTGGGCATGGCGATTCATACGACCGATTGCCGTGTCGCGCAGCGTATCCATCGCCGCGATCCGGGCCGCTGGATCGACGTCGAATGGGCGCCGCAACCGGGCCGCCTGTTCGATGTCGCGGTGAAGGCGCTCGTGAAGAACACGAAGGGCATCTTCGCACGCGTCGCGGCGGACATCACGTCGGCCGACGCGAACATCGTGCATATCGCAATGGACGAGGATCTGACGCACGAATCGACGGTGCTGCGCTTCGTGATCCAGGTCAGCGACCGCGTGCATCTCGCGAACGTGATGCGGCGCGTGAGAACCAATCCGGACGTGATGCGGATCATGCGCGAGCGCTCGACCGACGACGGCGCGCATGCGCGCCACGACGGCGGCATGCGTATCGAGCGCGAGCGGCAGGATTATTGACGCCGCGCGCGAGCGGGCGATCGATCGACGGCGGCCAGTGGCCGCCGTTTTCATTGGCGCCGTGCAACGAGTGTGCGCCGCCGCCGGGGCGGTGCGATGGTGCGAGCGAGGGAGGGGGGAGTGGAAAAGAAAAAGGGCTTTCCCGGAGGAAAGCCCTTTTAAGGTGGCGCGGCTGGCAGGATTCGAACCCACGACCCCTTGGTTCGTAGCCAAGTACTCTATCCAACTGAGCTACAGCCGCACGCAAAACGGTACTGCTTCAACTGTCGGAACCTTCTGCGATGGGAAGATCCCCAAAAAAGTGGCGCGGCTGGCAGGATTCGAACCCACGACCCCTTGGTTCGTAGCCAAGTACTCTATCCAACTGAGCTACAGCCGCACGCAAAAACAAGACTTCTACTGCTTCGAACTGAAAGGGCCTTCGATTCGGAAGGCCCTCGAAAAAAGTGGCGCGGCTGGCAGGATTCGAACCCACGACCCCTTGGTTCGTAGCCAAGTACTCTATCCAACTGAGCTACAGCCGCACGCAGAAGCGGAAGTATAGCAGGGTTGTATAAAAAGGGAAGCCTTATTCGCGAATTAGGTGCCATGACCTTGCCGGGGCGCCCTTCGTGTACCCTTGGAGCATCAGTCATCCATGTTGAATCCGCATCATGAACAAGGCGTTTGTCAAAGAGTCGGACGGCGACGACGACGATCTCGACCAGGCTCAACCCGCGATTCCGGCGGGCTCGAAGAACTACATTACGCCGGCCGGTCACAAGCGGCTGCGCGACGAGCTGCTGAACCTGATCGACGTCGAGCGTCCCGAGGTCGTGCGGCTCGTGTCGTGGGCCGCGTCGAATGGCGACCGGTCGGAGAACGGCGACTACATCTACGGCAAGCGGCGGCTGCGCGAGATCGATCGCCGCATCCGCTTCCTGACGAAGCGGCTCGATCTCGCCGAAGTCGTCGACGCGAGCCGGCAGGAGAATGTCGACCAGGTGTTCTTCGGCGCAACGGTCGATTACGAGACGCCGGACGGCGAGGATCACACGGTGACGATCGTCGGCATCGACGAGGTCGATCTCGACCGCGGCTGCGTCAGCTGGATTTCGCCGGTCGCCCGCGCGCTGATCAAGGCAAGGATCGGCGATACCGTCACGCTGATGACGCCGGCCGGCCCGCAGCCGATCGGCATCCTCGACGTTCGGTATCCGGCGCGGAGCGACGCCTGAGCGACGGCCGGCCCGGTGGTGCGGTAAAGAAAAAGCGCCCCGGTGGGGCGCTTTTTTTCTTCCGGCGTACGGTGGTGTTGCCGATTGCTCAGAAGCGATGACGCAGGCCGGCCGTGACCGCGATCTGCTTGTTGGTCGACGACGCGCCACCGAGGCCATTGACATAGGCGCCGATGCCCAGGCCGTCCGTGCTGACGCGCTGATACACGCCTTGCACGTACACGTCGGTCCGCTTGGACAGCGCGTAGTCGGTCTGCAGGTTGAACTGATTCCAGCCCGGATGACGGCCGTCCAGGAAGCCCGCGGTGTACGTGTACGACCCGGCCAGCGACAAGGCCGGCGTGAGCGCGTAGCGTGCGTTCACTTCGTAGTTGTTGAAGCGGGCAAACGTGCCGTCGAGACCCAGGCCGCTCGACACGCCCGAGGCACCCGCAGAGATGCCGAGCGCCCGGTTCACGCGCGATTGCGTGAACACGAAGCCGGCCGTTGCCGGGCCGAACGTGTAGTTCAGGCCGCCGCCGAACACGCGCTGACGCTTGCCGACGAACGTGTTGTCGCCTGCCACCGCGCCGCCGCTGTTGGTGACCGCAGCCGACGTGAGGCCCGAAATGTCATTGTTCAACTGCAGGTAGCCGGCGCCGATATTGAAGCCGGCGTAGGTGTACGACACGCCCGCGCTGTATGCGCGATTGTTCGAGAACTGGTTGCTGTTCGAGAAGCCGTACAACGCGCCGAACTTCAGGCCGCCGTAATTGACGCTCGTATACTTGACGGCGTTATTGATCCGGAACGAATTGTTCAGGTTGTCGTTATCGAACGGGTGGGCAAACTGGGTGCCGCCAAATTGGGTACCGGTCAGCGACAGCGGCCCGATGTAGTCGACGACGCTATCGTACTGGCGACCGAGGGTCACGGCGCCGAGCTGGTCGTGCGACAGGCCGACGAACGCCTGGCGGCCGAATTCGCGGCCATTCTGGCCGAGCGTGCCATTGGCGATGTTGAAGCCGTTTTCCAACACGAAGATCGCTTTCAGGCCGCCGCCGAGATCTTCCGTGCCGCGCAGGCCCCAGCGGCTGCCGTTGATCTGGCCACTGCGTTCCGACCACGAGCTGTGGCCGCCCTGGTTGTTGGTGTAGGTGATGCCGGCGTCGATCAGGCCGTACAGCGTGACGCTGCTTTGAGCATGTGCTGCGGTAACGATTACACCCGACAACGCGGTGAAGATCAGGGTTTTTTTCATGGATCTGTCTCCAAACAGGATGATATCGATCGAACCTGCGGTGGACTGGCCGTGTTTTGCTTGACGCTGCAGCCGGTCCGGCAGAACGGCGGTGCGCTTATCGGAAAGCCATCTGCAGTGTACGGAGTGCGCGGAGTGGGGACGGTTCGCGCTTTAAGCAATAATGTATTTTGGAATCCGCAAAGATCGAAAAAATCGCGCAAACGATTGCCTGTCAAGGCTTTGCGGCAGTGCAGCGGAAGAATGGGGCGATCAGGACTACGTAACGGGCGTTGCGCGATTGCGACAGGTGGTCAGCAGCAGGCAGGGGTGCCCCTAGCGCGATTATTGACACATCGGCAATAGAGGTTTGTGTGGAGCATGGATAATGAAAGGTTGTTCTCTCGCTATACTGCGATCTCTGCTTTCCGAAGCAGACTTTTTCGTTGACGGAAAAGATCTCCAAACCTTTGTCGGCGCGACTTCCCAGTCGCGCTTTTTTTTGCCCCGCTTTCCGTGCGCTATTGCGTGTACGAGCGCCGCTTGCGCTTGGCCGCAGGCGCGGCTTCCTCTGCTTCGACCGGCGGCGGCGTGTAGGTCCAGTCTTCCATCACGTAGTGACGGGCATCCAGGGGCGATGCGAGCAGGTTCTGCCAATGATCGCCGTGCCACGTCGTATCGAATTCGCTGTCGCACGGCGCCTCGCGAGCGGACTCGGTCAGGGCGCGGGACTTGCGGCGTACGCGTCCGAAGCGGCTCGCGAAGCGCTTGATTCCGTCCAGCCACATGACCTTCTCCTTCCTTTCGGCGTTGAGTCAGCATCGCAATGTCCCCGGGTTTCCGCAACCCGGAAAAAACCCGATGAATTTACCGGGTTGATTTGTCCCCGGTAGGAATTTCATACCTGCGATTATTGACAATCTGATCCCGGTAATATTGACAGGTTTTTCAGGTGAATCAATTAATCAAAGGCGATGGTGTACCGATTCCAGTGGTATTAGCGTCCTTTTGATAAAACTATCGTTAAAAATTTTCTTGACGCACCCGGATTGTCCAATTTATAAAGTCACCACTCCGTCCTCGGGCGGCGTGCTGGTGCGGGTGCTGGCGCAATGTTTCGGGATTTCGGGAAACGGCTATAAAAATAGCTTTTTTGATCTAATCGAGTGGGGAACGAAGACATGGATACCGGTATCGTGAAATGGTTTAACGATGCTAAAGGTTTTGGTTTTATTACGTCGGACAATGGTGGTGAAGATTTGTTTGCGCACTTTTCCGAAATCCGCATGGACGGCTTCAAGACGCTGAAGGAAAACCAGCGTGTTTCGTTCGACGTCAAAGTCGGGCCGAAAGGCAAGCAGGCAGCGAATATCCAGGCCGTCTGACGCGCCACGCATTGCCGATCACGTCTGGCCCCCGCATGGCGGGGGCTTTTCGTTTTTCGGGGACAGTACATTCGGGCCTGGGCTGGCCGCGGGCATGCATGCCGGTGCATACTCACGGAAGCATCGTTTCCCTGTCTTTTCATGTCCGATTCCCGTCCGTCCGATCCCGCGAGCGAACAGCCGCTCGTTTTCGTCGACCTTGAAACCACCGGCGGCTCGTCCGCCGAACATCGCATCACCGAAATCGGCGTCGTCGAAATCGGGCCGCTCGGCGTGTCGACGTGGACCAGCCTCGTCAATCCGGGGCAGGCGATTCCGCCGTTCATCCAGCAACTGACGGGCATATCGGATGCGATGGTGCGCGACGCACCGACGTTCGCGTCACTCGCTCCGGCGCTGTTCGAGCGGCTCGACGGCAAGCTGTTCGTCGCACACAACGCGAGTTTCGACCGCGGTTTCCTGCGCACCGAATTCGAGCGCGCGGGCTTCGCGTTCAATCCCGATGTGCTGTGTACGGTGCGGCTGTCGCGCGCGTTGTTTCCGCGCGAATCGCGGCACGGGCTCGATGCGTTGATCGAACGGCATGGGCTCGTTCCGGCCGCGCGCCACCGGGCACTGGCGGACGCCGACCTGCTCTGGCAGTTCTGGCGTCAGCTGCACGACATCGTGCCGCTCGAGCGGCTGCGCGACCAGATTGCGTTGACGACGCGTCACTTCCGCCTGGGCGGGGAACTGACCGAAGCGTGGCTCGATACCGCGCCGGCGGGATGCGGCGCGTACGCGCTGTTCGGAGAAGGGGATGCTGCGCTGTATGTCGGCCGCAGCGTGCGCGTGCGGCAGCGGCTGCGCGCGCTGCTGACCGGCGAGCGCCGCTCGTCGAAGGAAATGCGGCTGGCGCAGCAGGTGCGGCGCGTCGAATGGCGCGAGACCGGCAACGAGCTGGGGGCGATGCTCGCCGAAGCGCAATGGATTGCCCAACTGCGCCCGTCGTACAACCGGCGCCCGGCGGCCGATGCCGCTCGCGCGGGCGGCGCGCCCTGGCCGTTCGAAGGCGCTGTCGCGTTCGAGGCGCACGGCGAGCGCCGTCTGTTTCATGTGATCGACGGCTGGCGTTATCTCGGCGCGGCGGAATCGCTCGATGCGGCCGCGCGGCTCGTGGCCGACGGAGCAGCCGGCGCGTTCGAACCCTTTACCCACCGTTTGCTGCAGACGCATCTCGCGCGTGGTCTGCAAGTGATTCCGCTCACGGCGCTCACGCCGGCGGACTGAGCGCCGGCATCATCCACGCCGCGTCGCGTCAGCCGATCGCGCTGGCGCCGCCGCCGGAGCAGACGTGTGACAGCGCGGTATCGAGTGCCTGCGACTGTGTGGAATCGTAGCGCGTGAGCGTCTTCCAGTTCGCGATGCTGCGCGCGAGCCGCGCCTGGCAATCGGGCGCATCGCGAAGCGGCGCGACCCGTGCGAGACCCGTGAGCATTTTCTGCGTCAGACGGTCGAGTGCCGGCCGCGTGCTGGTCGCGAGATCGGGCGGCGTGCCTTCCGGCGGCTGCGTCGCGCGCCAGGTCGCGAACAGGGCGTTCTGCACGTCCTTGCTTGCCGTGATCTGATCCTCGAAGAACGTGCGCGCGAACGCGGGATCGACGCCGGCCTGTCCTGCGCGCTTTTCGACTGCGGTGAGCAGCGCTGCTTCGCGCGGCTGATCCTCGATCGCCTTGTGATTTGCCCATTTCCATCGTGCGACCGGCTCGGCGAGCGCGAGGCGCTGCGACGCGAGCGCAACGATGTTGGTGAGGGCGGTGTCGTCGCCGTCTGCGCGGGCGATATGCGGAGACGCAAGGAGGGCGACGCCGAGCGCGGCGACAGCGAGGCTGGCACGAATGGCTTGCTTCATCGGAACGATCGGGAGAGCCGGGCGGGCCGGACGTGGAAAACCAGAAGGATAGACGAAGACAGTCGCGCGGCGTAGCGTCGCGACAGGAGAATCAGCAGGCGAGCTGATCCGGCACCGTCAGGCTGTTGCAGCCCGGGTGCGAGGCGAATTGCGCGCGATGCGCAGGGATGAACCGCACGATAGCGATGATCGACACGTGGCGGTTACAGATCCGAACTGTCGTTCACTTCGGCGAGTACAGCTTGTGCTGCTCGTCGAAGAATGCCCGAACGTGTTCGGGCAATTCGGCGAGGAATTCCACGCCGACGGGTTCCGGATCCGGGCTCATCACTTGCTCGGGCGGTGGCATGCGAGTTGGTCTTTCGTCCATGATCGTTTCTCCAGCAGGTTCAATGATTATCAACCTCGCGCTTGGATTTATGCCAGTGGCGAATCGTTAGATTTTGTCTCTGTTGTATTAACGGCACATGCGCTGCGATGCGAGGTGTGATGGCCGCTATTGCATCCTGCGCAGTCGGCAGCGAACGGGTCGCTTGCTATACTTGCGCGCACTTTTTCCTGGACCGCGATGAGACGAACGACGCGATGGATCGGCCTCGTATGGCTGGCGCTGGTACTGAACGTACTGTCGCCCGTCGTCGGCTACGCGCGTCTTGCGTCGAGCGGCTCCGGCGCGCTCACGCTCGAATTGTGCAGTGCGGCAGGTGCGCGCCAGGTCGTGCTCGCGCAAGCGGGCGGCGACGCGGGCACGTCGTCGTTCGACCATGCCGGCGTGCCGCACTGCGTGTACTGTCCCGGCTTTGCGGCGAACCTCGCGCTCGGCACGAGCCTGCCCGAGATGCCGGGCTTCGTGCGGACGTTCGCCTATCGCGTGGCCGCACCGGCCGTTCCCGATTTTCCCCGCAAGGGCATCCGTCTCGCGCAGCCGCGCGCCCCGCCTGAAAACGCCCCGATCTGATTGATGTCGTCCGCGCGCCCCGGTGGCGTGCGAGCCGCCCGCGGCCGGGTCCGCGTGTCGCGCCGTGCGTGCGCGGTGCGCGCCCGTGTCCGGCGGCGTCCGATCACGTTTTCAGGAACTCACTCATGTCGTCTACCTTTGCCGCGCGGCCGTCGCGCGGCCGGCTCGCGCTCGCATGCGCGGCCGCTTTCGCGTGGCCGGCCGCGCACGCCGCCTCGACGGACGAGGCTCGCGCCGAGGCGGCCCGCGCGGGCGCCGATCGTCCCGCTTCCGCCGGCGTCGTCGCGCCGGCTGCACCGGCCGGCGATACGCTGACCGCCGTCAGCGTGACCGCGCAGCGGCAACCCGTCGATCCGGATACGCCGGCCGTCGTCACGTCGATCACGCGCGAGCAGATCGAGTCGCACACCAACGTCACCACCGAGGACGCGCTGAAGTACGCGCCGAACCTGATGGTCCGCAAGCGCTATATCGGCGACCGCAACAGCGTATTCGCGGGCCGCGACTTCAACGAGCTGCAGAGTGCGCGCGGGCTCGTCTATGCCGACGGCGTGCTGCTGTCGAACCTGCTCGGTTCGAGCTACGCGTATCCGCCGCGCTGGTCGCTGATTCCGCCCGACGACATCGCGCGTGTCGACGTGCTCTATGGCCCCTTTTCCGCGCTGTATCCGGGCAACGCGATCGGCTCGACCGTGCTGCTCACCACGCGCCGCCCGGAGAAGCTGGAGGCGTCGCTGTCGACGCAATTCTTCACGCAGCGCTACCACGACGGCTACGGGTTCGCGGACAGCTTCGGCGGCAATCATCAGACCGCGCGGATCGCCAACCGCGTCGGCCGGTTCTGGTTCGCCCTGTCGCTCGACCGGCTGGAGAACGACGGCCAGCCGATGCAGTATGCGAGCCCCAATTCCGCCTACAACCCGAAGCTGGGCGCCGCCGTGCCCGTGACGGGCGCCGCGACCGACATCGGGCCCAATGGCAGGCCGCGGACGATCGTCGGCGCGCAGACGATCGAGCGGACCGAACAGCTCAACGAGACGGTCCGCATGGGTTACGCGTTCACCGACCGCGTCGAGGCGACGCTCACGCTCGGGCATTGGGAAAACCACTACCGCCAGCACGGCGAAACCTTCCTGCGCGACGCGGCCGGCAATCCGGTCTACGGCGGCAACGTATCGATCGGCGGCCAGAACATGACCGTCGCGCCGAACGCGTTCGCGCCGCAGCGCGGCGACCAGGAGAACTGGCTGTACGCGCTCGGCCTGAACGGCCGGCTCGATTCGGGCTGGCGGCTGTCGGGCGTCGTGTCTGCATACGATGTGTCGCGCGACGTGCTGCGGGCGGCGTCGACCGTGCAGGGCGGTGCGGGCACGCTGTTCCAGGGCGACGGCACGGGCTGGCGCACGCTCGACCTGAAGGCCGAGGCGCCGGAGGTGAAGGGCCACACGTTCACGTTCGGCTATCACTACGACAACTACTTCCTGCGCAACGTCACGTACAACACGGCCGACTGGCTGGCCGGGCCGACCACGTCGCTCGCGAGTGTCTATCGCGGCGATACGCGCACGCAGGCGCTGTTCGGGCAGGACGCGTGGCGTTTCGCGCCGGGCTGGCTCGCGACGCTCGGGCTGCGCTACGAGCGCTGGGATGCGTATGGCGGCGCGCTCGGCAATGCGGGCGGCACGCTGGGTTACGCGGACCGCGGCGCAAACGCGCTGTCGCCGAAGGTCGCGCTGCAATGGGATGCGACGGACGTGTGGCGCTTCCGGCTGTCGTTCGCGACTGGCACGCGATTCCCGACGGTCGGCGAGCTGTTCCAGGGCACGATCTCGAACAACGCGATCGTCAACAACAACCCGAACCTGCGGCCGGAAAAGGCGATCGACTGGGACTTCACGGCCGAGCGCGACGTGGGCGTCGGCGTCGTGCGCGCGAGCGTGTTCCAGAGCGACCTGCGCGACTCGATCTACAGCCAGACGACGGTGTCGGGCGCGACGACCGTCACCAACATCTCGAACGTCGACCGCGTGCGCGTACGCGGCGTCGAACTCGCGTTCAGCGGCGAGAACGTCGGGCTGAGGGGGCTCGCGATCGACGCGAACGTGTCGGCAAGCAATGCGCAGATCCTCGCCGATGCCGCGAATCCGGCCTACGTCGGCTCGCGCTTCCCGCGCATTCCGCGCATGCGCGCGAACCTGCTCGCGTCGTATCGCTTCGACGAGCACTGGCTCGCGAGCGTCGGCGTGCGCTACTCGGGCCGCCAGTTCAACACGCTCGACAACAGCGACGTGAATCCGGATGTCTACGGCGGCACGAGTTCGTTCACGGTCGTCGACCTGAAGGCGCGCTACCGCCTCGATCGTCACTGGAGCGCGTCGCTCGGCATCGACAACCTGACGGACCGCCGCTACTACGTGTTCCATCCGTATCCGGGCCGCACCTTCTATGGAGAATTGAAATGGTCGCTGTGAAGTCGTTCGCGGCAGGCTGCGCGCTGTGGCTCGCGGTGCTGACGCCGGCCGGCGCGCATGACGCGCATGACGCGCACGATGCGTCGAAAGCCGCCGATCCGCATGCCGCGCACATGAACATGCAGGCCGCGCCTGCCCAGCAGAAGCAGCCGCTCGCGACGGGCGCCGCGTTCGATGCGCGTCACCGGCTGTGGGTCGCGTGGGTCGAAGGCGCGCATGTCGTCGTCGCGCATTCCGACGACGCAGGCCGCACGCTGTCGGCGCCTGTTCCCGTCAACGCGATGCCGGAGCCGGTCTACACGAGCGCCGAGAATCGTCCGAAGATCGCGACAAGTCCGGACGGGCGTGCGGTGTACGTGTCGTGGTCGATGCCGCTCGATGCGCCGTACACGGGCATGGTGCGTTTCTCGCGCTCGCTCGACGGCGGCGCGACGTGGAGCGTGCCTGTTACCGTGCACCGTGACCGGCAGGCGATCACGCACCGCTTCGACATGATGGCCGTCGATCCCGCCGGCAACATCGCGATTGCATGGATCGACAAGCGTGATCTCGTCGCGGCGAAAGCGGCGGGGCAGGCGTACGAAGGCGCGGCCGTCTACTACGCGGTGTCGCGCGACGGCGGCGCATCGTTCGAACCCGAGCGCAAGGTGACCGACCACACGTGCGAATGCTGCCGGATCGCGATGGCGATCGATCCGGCCGGGCGCATCGAGGCCGTATGGCGCAACGTGTTCCCGGGGCAGATTCGCGATCACGCGCTCGCGGTGCTGCCCGTCGTGGCGTCGGAGCAGGTCGTGCCGGTGCGCGCGACGTTCTCGAACTGGCATGTCGAGGCATGCCCGGAGCACGGGCCGGCACTGGCGATCACGCCGGACGGTACGCGCCACCTCGCATGGTTCGGCGTCGTCGACGGCCGGGCCGACGTGTTCTATTCGCGCATCGGCGCCGATGGCCAGCCGCGCGGCACGCCCTGGGCGTTCGGCGCGAATCCCGCCGCACCGGGCGAGCAGGCGTCGCATGCGGCGCTCGTCGCGCGCGGCGACGTCGTTTGGCTCGCATGGAAGGCGTTCGACGGCGACACGATGCAGATCAAGCTGCGCCGGTCGGACGATCGGGGCGAGCACTGGTCGGCGCCGCGCGTGATCGCGTCGACGTCGGGCGCGAGCGACAACCCGCAACTGCTCGACGATGCGGGCCGCCTCTATTTGTCGTGGCGCACGCGTAACGACGGTTACCGGCTGATCGCGGCGGAGGGGGCGCAATGATGCGGCTGATTGGGTTGATCGGCATCGTGCTCGCGAGCATGTCCGCGTGGGCCGGCGGCGAACTGCAGCCGCTGCGCGCGGCCGACGTCGCGCGGTTGGTTGCAACCGCGCACGAGCGGCCGCTGGCGATCGAGATCTGGTCGCTCGATTGCGGATACTGTCGCGAGAACGCCGCCCATCTGGTCGCGTGGCAGCGCCGTCATCCGGACGTGCAGCTCGCGATGGTCGCGATGGATGCGTATGACGACAACGGTGCGGCGATCGCGCAGGCGCTTGCGCAGATGAACCTGCCGCCGCAGGTTGCGCAGTATGCGAACGCGGAACCGATGCCCGAGCGTTTGCGCGCGGCACTGGATGCCGGATGGCGGGGGGAAATGCCGCGCACCGTGTGGATCGGGCGCGATGGCGCACGCGAGGCGCGCAGCGGATTGCTGACGGCCGACGTGCTCGATGGCTGGTTGCAGCACGCGAAGCGTTGAACGCGCGGGGGGCGCGCGGCGAACGGGCCGCGCGCCGGCCTGATGCGAAAACGCGCCCGAAGGCGCGTGGAGAGAAGCGTCAGGCCGCTCGCTTGAATAGCCGGATCACGAACAGCAGGATCACCGCGCCGACGACCGCGACGATCACCGAGCCGATGAAGCCGCTGCCGACGCTGATGCCGAGTATCCCGGCGAGCCAGCCGCCGATCACCGCGCCGACGATCCCGACGATGATGTCGACGATCAGCCCGAAGCCGCCGCCCTTGACGAGCAGGCCGGCAAGCCAGCCGGCGATTGCGCCGATGATGAGCCACATAATCAAGCCATGAGTCATGGTGGTCCTCTCCTTGGGTTGAGTCGAAATGACCGGACGCCGGCTGTCGCGCCGCAAGCTGGTTGAAAGCGGCGTGCGACCCGCCGCGCCGCCCACGCAATGTAACGCGATAGGCGGGTCAGAATCGTTAAGTAATGTTATGCACCCTTAAGCGGATTTTCCAGGGAATTCGTCTGGCTACGGCGCGGTTCGTGCGGGGACGATGCGCGACGAAATGAATCTGTAAGAAATGGCTGCCGTCGAAGTGCGTCGGTCACGCGTGTGACCGCCCGTGCGTTGTTGCCGGCAGGTGCGCGTCGGGCAGACCGTCGCCCGCATCGGCGATCAGTCGCGCGACAGTTGCGGCATCGCCGATCGCTTCGATCGACAGCAGTGCGAAACGGGCGAGAAAGAGCGACGCATCGGCTTCGCCGATCCGGGTCATCGTGTGGCACAGGTCGGTGTAGAGCGTGTCGCGTTCGGTGTCGGTCATCATGCGGTCTCCTGACGATCGGTTTCGGTTTCGGTGGATGTGCGCGGATGGAGCGCATGATCGAGTGCGGTGGCCAGATCGTCGGCATGCGCGTCGTGCCAGCGGCCGAGCACGTGCCCGTCCGGACGGACGAGATAGACGGTGCCGTTGCGTGCACCGTACAGGGCGAACAGCCTGCCGTCGTCGTCATGGCCGCTGCACGCCGGGTGCCGTGGTGCAGCATGCCGCGCGAGCGTGACGAGTGCGAACGGCACGTGCGCCTCGTGCAGGCGTTGCTCGAGCGCGGCGAGCGACGGATCGGGTACGCCATCGCTCGTGAAGCAGAACGCGGTGAAGCGTGGTGCGACGAGATCGGTCAGGTGGCCGCGGCGTGTGTCGTCGCCAGGTGCCGCATACAGCGTCAGCGGACATTCGGCGAGTACCGTGCCGGGTGCCGGGCCGGCCGCGAACGTGTCGCGTTCGGCTGCGTTGAGCGGTGACGCCGCATACGCGATGGCCGATGTCTGGCGCGGATTGATCAGCGAACGCAGTGCCGGATGCCGGACCGCGAGCGTCAGCACGGCCTTGCGCATCAGTTCGAATGCAAACGACGGCGGTGCCATGAACTCGGTGCTCTTCGTGCCGTAGCGCAGGTTCTCGTGCGTCGCGAATACGCGCTCGTCCGAGTAGCTGTCGAGCAGGGCGTCCGACGCGATGCCGCGGATCACGTACGCGAGTTTCCACGCGATGTTGTCGGCATCGTCGATACCCGAATTCGCGCCGCGCACGCCGAAGATCGGCACGAGGTGTGCGGCGTCGCCGCAGAACAGCACGCGGTCGTGCCGGTAGCGTTCGAGCGTCAGTGCGTTCGCCTTGTAGATCGTGATCCAGATCGGCGACCATGCGCCGCGCTCGCCCATCATGTCGAGCAGGTTCTGCACGCGCGGGATCACGTTCTCGGGCTTCACGGCCGCCTCGGCATCCTCGTCGTCGCGCAACTGGTAGTCGATCCGCCACACGTTGTCGGGCTGCTTGTGGACGAGCACCGTCGAGCCCGGGTTCGACGACGGATCGAAGTACGCGAGGCGCTCGGTGGGCCGGTCGCTGTCGAGCGCGATGTCGACGATCACGTAGCGGCCCTCGTAGCTCGTGCCCTGGAGCGACAGGCCGAGTGCATCGCGCATCGTGCTGCGTCCGCCGTCGCACGCGACGACCCGGTCGGCATCGAGCGCGTAGCCGCCGAGCGGCGTGTCGACGTCCAGGCGCACGCCGTCCGGTTGCCGCGTCACACCGGTGACCTTCGTCTGCCAGCGGATCTCGATGAGATCGGGGCGGCGGCGCGCGGCGTCCAGCAGGAACTGCTCGATGTGATACTGCGCGAGGTTCACCATCGGCGGCAGCTTCTGGTTCCCGTCCTGCGGCATCGTGAAATGCAGGACTTCATCGCGACGGTAGAAACTGCGTCCGCCGGTCCACGGCAACCCGACGCGCAGGAAATCGTCGAGCGCGCCGAGCCGTTCGATGATCTCGAGGCTGCGGCGCGAGATGCAGATCGCGCGGCTGCCGTGGCAGACCGAGTCGTCGGCTTCGATCAGCACGCTGCGGATGCCGTGATTCGCGAGGCCGAGCGCGACGGCGAGACCCACGGGGCCGCCGCCGACGATCGCAACGCGATGCCGGTGCGTATCGATGCCGTCGACGCAATCCGGCAGATGCGCGGGATGGCGCTCGGCGACGAACGGATAAGGTTTGAACGTGATGCTCATCGTTGGCTTCCACCGTGGTCGGGTTCGATGCGCACGCATCGATCGACGCGTGCAGCAGGTCGATGCAGTATGAAAGCCGGTCGTGCCGCCGGTGTCCCCATTTCGGGTACGGCGAAACACGGCGCGCGTGGCCGCGCTACGCCCGGCGCGAACGGAAACGCGTCAGGGCTGCAGGCACAGCGCAAACAGCTCGCGCTGGCTCGAAATGCCGAGGCGCCGGTACGCGCGCTTCTGGTAGGTGACGACGCTCGATGCCTTCACGCCGATGGTCTCGCCGATCTCGTGTGCGGTCTGGCCGTCGAGCACGCCGCGCAGCACGTCGAGTTCGCGCTTGGACAGGTCGGGGCACGCATGACGCAACCGCGCGAGCATCCGTTGCGGAATGCCGATCTGCGTCGCGCCGGCGAGCGCGTAGTGATGTTTCGCGGCCTGGGCGATCAGCGGCGCGAGTGTTTCGATCGCCGCGATCTCGCGCGGCTGGAACGCGCCGCTGCGATGCGCGCGGTACAGGTTGATCGACAGCCACGTCGCATCGTCGGGCTGCATCAGCAGCGCCAGCCGGTCGGATACGTCGGGGCCGCGATAGCATGCCGCGCGATACGCTTCGTGATCGATCTCGTCGCCGGCCTGCCGGTGCAGCAGCAAGTCGTGCCGGTGCGTGCCGCGATGGGCGGTCGATACGATCTGCTGGTTGCCGTCGAGTGCGTAGAAGTGCCGCGCGTAGGTGTCGGCGACGTCGCGCAGGTAGCGGCCGCCGCGACGATCGGCGACCGAGATCGTGCGCGGACGATTGCCGAACTCGTACGCGAAGATCGTGCATTGCGTGATCGACAGTGCATCGTCGAACAGCGTCAGGACTTCGGCCGCGAATGCGTTCGGCTCGCTGCCGCCGATCGCGGCGACGAGCCGCGTCGCGCGGGACACGTCCAGCTGTGCGTTGAGAGTCGGTCGCTCGAGACGCCAGGTGCGCATGATGCGGGGAAGGGGCGGAATGGTCCGGCGATTGTAATCGGCGGCACGCGGCGCGTGAGTCGGGGGATGCCCGCAAGCGGGGTGAGGCGGGGAAGGGCGCGCACGATTTCGGCGCCGGAAAAGAGAAAAGGTCTGACAAGCGATGCTTGTCAGACCTTTATGTCTTGGTGCCGGAGATAGGAGTCGAACCTACGACCTTCGCATTACGAATGCGCTGCTCTACCAACTGAGCTACACCGGCAGCAGAGAAATGAAATTATATGGTGAAATCCGAGATCTTGGCAATAGGTTTTGCGAACTTTTTTTCAGCTTGCTGCTGCTGCTTCGCGAAACCCTCGATCCGGCGGACTTCCCGCTTTCACTTCACTGTGATGCGACCGGTCAGGGCCACATCAAGAGGCGCGATTGTACTTGCGCATCGCACCTCCGTCTAGTGCTGCAGTGCAATTATTTTGCTTCGTCGTGATAGCCGGTGACGCGCTCGACTTCGTTCTTCGAGCCAAGGAACACGGGCACGCGCTGGTGCAGGCCCGTCGGCTGCACGTCCATGATGCGCTGCGTGCCGGTCGTCGCGGCGCCGCCTGCCTGTTCGACGATGAACGACATCGGGTTCGCTTCGTACATCAGGCGCAGCTTGCCCGGACGATCGGGCGTGCGCTTGTCGGCCGGGTACATGAAGATGCCGCCGCGGTTCAGGATCCGGTGCACGTCGGCGACCATCGATGCGATCCAGCGCATGTTGAAGTTGTCGCCGCGCGGGCCGTCCTTGCCGGCGTTCAGTTCGTCGACGTAGCGCTTGACCGGGTCGTACCAGTGGCGCGCGTTCGAGGCGTTGATCGCGTATTCGCGCGTGTCGGCCGGGATCTGCATGTTGCTCTGCGTGAGCACCCACGAGCCGACTTCGCGGTCGAGCGTGAAGCAGTTCACGCCGTTGCCGGTCGTCAGCACGAATACCGTTTGCGGGCCGTAGACGGCGTAGCCGGCCGCGACCTGCTGCGTGCCGGGCTGCAGGAACGACTCTTCGGTCGCCTGCTTGCCGTCCGGGCAGCGCAGCACCGAGAAGATCGTGCCGATCGACACGTTCACGTCGATGTTCGACGAGCCGTCGAGCGGATCGAACACGAGCAGGTATTCGCCGCGCGGATAGTTCGCCGGGATCGGGAAGAACGTTTCCATTTCTTCCGATGCCATCGCGGCGAGGTTGCCGCCCCATTCGTTCGCGTCGAGCAGGATTTCGTTCGACAGGATGTCGAGCTTCTTCTGCACTTCGCCCTGGACATTCTCGCTGCCGGCAGTGCCGAGCGCTTCGCCGAGCGCGCCTTTCGACACGTTGTAGCTGATCGCCTTGCACGCGCGTGCGACGACTTCGATCAGCAGGCGCAGGTCGGCGGGGAGGTTGTTGGTCTCACGTTGCTGTTCGATCAGGAACTTCGACAGCGTGGTGCGGCGGGCAATGGACATGACAGACTCCAAAAGGCCAAAGAGAATCCTTGAATGGCCGCAATTTTACCTGTCGCGCCTCCCGTGCCGCCGGCTTTTTTCGTCCGGTTACATCGCCGGGCGGCCGAACCGGCCGGGTTTCCGGCGGCACCGGCGGGCGGGTCGCGCGTCGCAGCGGCGGCCGGCCGTGCGGTCAGACCCCGTGATCGAGCCCGGTTTCAGCCGCGCTCGCGCAATAAAAAAGCCGGCGCCGCATCAGGCGGCACCGGCTTCATCGCGCGAATGCGACGCGAGCGGCGGCGTTACGCGAGCGCCTTCTCGACGATCTCGCGCACGTCGCGCGACTTCGCGCCGGCCGCGACCTGCTCGAGCGCTTCGCGCATCCGCTCGCGCAGTGCCGGCGTGAAACGGCGCCACAGTTCGAGCGAGCGCGCGAGGCGTGCCGCGACCTGCGGGTTGATCGCGTCGAGCGCGAGCACCTGTTCGGCCCAGAACGCGTAACCCGAGCCGTCCGCCGCGTGGAATTGCGCGGGGTTGGCCGCGCAGAAGCTGAAGATCAGCGAGCGCGCGCGGTTCGGATTCTTCAGGTTGAACGCCGGATGCGCGAGCAGCTTGCGCACTTTCGCGAGCGTCGGCTGCGCGGGCGTGCCGCGTTGCGCCGCCTGCATCGCGAACCACTTGTCGATCACGAGCGCTTCCTTCTCGAAACGACGATAGAAATCGTCGAGCGCCTGCTCGGCCGGCCCGCTCGCGCCCGCGGCGGCGGCGGACAGCAGTGCGCCGAGCGCGGCCGCGCGATCGGTCATGTTGTTCGCCGCGTCGTACTGCGCGGTTGCGAGGCGCACGGCATCGGCCGGATCCTCGAGTTCGGCGAGATACGCGAGCGCGAGGTTCTTCAGCGCGCGGCGGCCGGATGCCTCCGGCGTCGGCTCGTAGGCGCCGGGCGTCTGGTGCTGCTCGTACGCGGCGAGCCAGTCGGCGCGCAGCGCGGTCGCGAGCTGGCGGCGCACGAACTGGCGCGCACGATGCACGGCGGCCGGATTGGCTTCGGCCATCTGGTCGGCGAGATAGGTTTCCGACGGCAGCGTCAGCGCGAGTTCGCGGAACGCCGGCGACAGCGTCGCGTCGGTCAGCACGCGGCGGAACGCGGCGACGAAGTTCTCGCCGAGCACGAGCGGCTCGTTCGCGGCGGCACGCGCGGCGAGTGTCAGCAGCGCGCGCGTCGCGAGGCGCTGGCCGGCCTCCCAGCGGTTGAACGGATCGCTGTCGTGCGCGAGCAGGAACGCGAGATCGTCGTCGCTGTAGTCGTACTCGACGATCACCGGCGACGAGAAGTTGCGCAGCAGCGACGGCAGCGGCGCCTCCGGCACGTCGACGAACGTGAAGGTCTGCTCGGTGTCGGTGAAGTCGAGCACGCGCGTCGTGCCCGATGCGGCGGCTTCGCCGTCGAGACGCAGCGGCAGGTCGCGGCCGTCGCGGCCGATCAGGCCGATCGCGAACGGGATCAGCAGCGGCCCCTGCTGCGTGTCGCGCGCGGCCGGCGACGCGTCGCCGTAACCCTGCGCGAGCGTGACCGTGTAGCGGCGCGCGGCCGCGTCGTACGCGGTGCGCACCGATACGCGCGGCGTGCCGGCCTGGCTGTACCAGCGCTCGAACTGCGCGAGGTCGCGCCCGTTCGCGTCGGCCATCGCGTGACGGAAGTCGTCGCAGGTCACCGCGTGGCCGTCGTGACGCTTGAAGTACAGGTCCATCCCCTTGCGGAAGCCGTCGCGGCCGAACAGCGTCTGGTACATCCGCACGACTTCCGAGCCTTTCTCGTAGACCGTCATCGTGTAGAAGTTGTTGATCTCGACGTAGCTTTCCGGGCGCACCGGGTGCGCCATCGGGCCGGCGTCCTCGGCGAACTGCAGCTGGCGCAGCACGCGCACATCCTCGATGCGCTTGACCGCGCGGGCCGCCGATTCGACGTCGTCACCCGCGGCCATGTCGGCCGAGAATTCCTGGTCGCGGAACACCGTCAGGCCTTCCTTCAGGCTCAGCTGGAACCAGTCGCGGCAGGTCACGCGGTTGCCGGTCCAGTTGTGGAAGTACTCGTGGCCGACCACCGATTCGATGTTCGCGAAGTCGGTGTCGGTCGCGGTCTCGGGGTTCGCCAGCACGTACTTCGTATTGAAGATGTTGAGCCCCTTGTTCTCCATCGCGCCCATGTTGAAGTCGCCCACCGCGACGATCATGAAGCGGTCGAGATCGAGCTCGAGGCCGAAGCGCTTTTCATCCCAGCGGATCGAGTGGATCAGCGAATCCATCGCGTGACGCGTCTTGTCGAGATCGGCCGGCTCGACCCATACCTGCAGCAGCTTTTCCTTGCCCGAGCCGGTCGTGATCTTCTCTTCGATCGCGACGAGCTTGCCGGCGACCAGGGCGAACAGGTAGCTCGGCTTGCGGAACGGGTCTTCCCACTTCGCGAAGTGGCGGCCGTCGGGGAGGTCGCCCGAATCGACGAGGTTGCCGTTCGACAGCAGCACCGGGTACGCGGCCTTGTCGGCACGCAGCGTCACGATGTACGAGGCCATCACGTCGGGGCGGTCGAGGAAGTAGGTGATGCGGCGAAAGCCTTCGGCTTCGCACTGCGTGAAGAAGTTGCCGCTCGACACGTAGAGGCCCGACAGCGTCGTATTCTGGTCGGGTGCGCACGCGCTTTCGAGCGTCAGCTCGAACGCGTCGGGCACGTTCTCGACCGTCAGCCCGTGTTCGTGCGCGCGTACCGCACCGTGCGGCGCGCCGTTCAGCCAGGCGCCGAGGCATTCGAGCGCTTCGCCCATCAGTTCCAGGTGCGGCGTAGGCGCGGCATCCGGATTGCGGCGCACGCGCATCGTATTCCTGACGATCGTGCGGGCCGGCGCGAGATCGAATTCGAGCGCGACGGAATCGATGAGGAAGGCCGGCGGCGTGTAGTCGGCGCGGCGGATCACGGTGGAGGAGGCGTTGTCGGACATGGTCGTCGAGATCGGTGGAGTGGGGGACGGGCCCGTTGCGCGGGCCAGGCGAACCGGGCCATTGTACAAAGGCTTGCGGCCGCGTGCCGGGCGAACTTTTTACCGCTTTCGGCAGTCCGCGTATTATCGGCATCCCGTTACGGTTCGCGCGGTGCGACGAACGGGTGACGGATCGACGAGGATCAACATGAAACGCGATTGGATTATTCGCGGTGCGGGCTGGGCGGCGGCGCTGTGCGTGGCGCTGCTGACGGGCTGCACCAGCTATGTGACAACCCAGGTCACGGCCTTCTCCGACTGGAGCGGCAGCGACGCGACACGCACCTATGCGTTCACGCGCACCGATGCGCAGAAGAACAGCATCGAGCAGTCGACCTACGAGCCGATCGTCGCGAACGAGCTGTCCGCGTATGCGTTCCGGCAGGTGCCGCCGGCGCAGGCGCGCTATCTCGTCGGGCTGACCTATGCGGTCGGCAGCGATCTCGTGACGGTGCCGCAACCGGTCTACTACGATCCGTGGTTTGCGCCCGGGCCGTACTGGCGGCGCGGGCCGTGGGGCCCCTGGGGCCCGTGGGGGCCGATGCCGGCCGGCTATGTCGCGCAGACGTACCAGGTGTTCGACTACACGCTCGGGATCCGCATCACCGAGCGCGCGACGGGCAAGGAGGTGTACAACGTGTCCGCGCGCACGACCGGCGACAACGGCACGCTGCTGTATGCGATGCCGTTCCTCGCGCGCAGCGCGCTCGCCGATTTCCCGCTGTCGAACGGCGCGGTCCGCTCGGTCCGGCTGCCGGTCGACAAGCGCGGCGGGCCGGCGGCGCCGGCCGCCAACGAGCGCGCGGTGCCGGCTGCACCGGCGTCGGGCGCGGCCGTCGCGAAGTAGCGCAGTATCCCGCTCGGCGCGGCCGTCCGGCCGCGCCGGCCATTCCCCTCCGTCAGACCCCGATACCCAGCAGCGCCAGCACGCCGAGCACGACGAACAGCACGGCTGCGATCCCGTGCACGAGCTTGGTCGGCAGGCGGTGCGCGAAGCGGTCGCCGAGCAGGATCGCCGGCACGTTCGCGAGCATCATCCCGAGCGTCGTGCCGGCCACGACGCCGATGTAATCCTGGAAGCGTGCGGCTAGCGCGACGGTCGCGATCTGCGTCTTGTCGCCCATTTCCGCGAGGAAGAACGCGACGAGCGTCGCGCCGAATACGCCGAGCCGCGAGCGGTTGGCGTTGGCTTCGTCGGCATCGAGCTTGTCGGGCACGAGAATCCACAACCCCATCGCGATGAACGAGAACGCGAGCGCCCAGCGCATGATCGACGGCGTGACGAGCGCGCCGAGCCATTCGCCGAGTGCGCCTGCGAAACCGTGGTTCACGAGCGTCGCGACGAGCACGCCGAGAATGATCGGCACCGGCTTGCGATAGCGCGCGGCCAGAACGAGGGAAAGCAGTTGGGTCTTGTCGCCGATTTCAGCGAGGGCGACGGCGCCGGTGGAGATCAGGAAAGCTTGGGACACGGATGGGGTTCCACGGGCCGATGTTGTGCGTGCGAGCGACGATCCACGCCGCGCCGGGCCCTGATGCGGCGCGCTGTGAACCATCGGTCTCGCCAGGCCAACGTGGCTGCGTCCGCCATGGCCAAACGGCCAAGTCTGTTGACGGACGCCTCCGTCACGATGCGCGCCCGGGGCGCGGGACATCGAGCGGAGCGGCTACTCCCCAATGAGCGGCGAATTCTAGCACGGCGGATTGCGTGCGGGAAAGCGGCCGGGCCGGTGTGGGGCAGCGCTCCGGCACGCCGTTACCGTTACGCGGTGGCCGCGCGGCGCGCGGCGCCACGCTCGTGGACGAGTTCGCCGGCTGCGTAGGTGCGGTACACCGCGCGGTCGTCGCCGAGCAGCGCGAACGCGAACAGCAGTTCCTCGAGTGAATCCGCGCGCTTCGTGCGACGCGCGAGCAGCGGCGTGGCCTGCGGGTCGAGCACGACGAAGTCGGCTTCGGTGCGCGGCTTCAGCGTGCCGACCGTGTCGGCGAGGTCGAGTGCCTGCGCGGCGCCGGCCGTCGCGAGCCAGAACATCCGCGTGGCGGTCAGGTGGTGGCCCGACAGCCGTGCGACCTTGTGCGCCTCGTTCATCGTCTGCAGCATCGAGAACGACGTGCCGCCGCCGACGTCGGTCGCGAGCGTGACCGGCACGTCGTGTTCGCCGGCCTTGTCGAAGTCGAACAGCCCGCTGCCGAGGAAGAAGTTCGACGTCGGGCAGTGTGCGACGACGGTGCGCGTCTCGGCCATCCGGCGGCGGTCCTCGTCGTCGAGGTGGATGCAGTGGCCGTACACCGCGCGCGGACGCAGCAGCCCGTAGCGGTCGTAGATGTCGAGATAGCTGCGATGGCCGGGGAACAGTTCGGCCACCCATTTCACCTCGTCGACGTTTTCCGCGACGTGGCTCTGCACGAACACGTCCGGATGGCGGCGCGCGAGTTCCCCGCACGCCTCGAGCTGCGCCTCGGTCGACGTCGGCGCGAAGCGCGGCGTCAGCGCATACATCTGGCGGCCCTTGCCGTGCCAGCGGTCGATCAGCTCGGCGCTGTCGTCATAACCCGATTGTGCGGTGTCGCGCAGGAACTCGGGGCAGTTGCGGTCCATCAGCACCTTGCCCGCGATCATCCTCAGGTCTCGCGCGTCGCTCGCCGCGAACAGTGCATCGGCCGACTGCTTGTGCACCGTGCAGTAGACGAGCGCGCTCGTCGTGCCGCACGCGAGCAGTTCGTCGACGAAGAAATCGGCGACTTCGCGCGCATGCTCGGGATCGCCGAACTGGCGCTCGGTCGGGAACGTGTACTTGTCGAGCCACGGCAGCAGGCCCGGCGCCGGCGACGCGATCATGTCCGTCTGCGGATAGTGGATGTGCGTGTCGATGAAGCCCGGCACGATCAGCTTGTCGCGCAGGTCGTGGACGACCGCGTCGCGCGCGAGCGTTGCCGCGAGTTGCGCGTACGGGCCGGCCGCGACGACCTTGCCGTCGGCGACGATCAGGAGGCCGTCGGTCTCGTAGTTCGCGGCCTGGCTCGATTGCGCCGGGTCGCCGTTGAAGGTCAGCAGCTGGGAACGGAAAGCGGTTTGCGTCATGACGAATGGTCCTGCATCAAGGTAAGGCGAACAGAAGAAAGCGATCGACGCCGCACGGGGGCGGGACGGTGCTTCGCGAGCGGTGGCGGCACGTTGCGTGCGGCACGACCGGAGGCGATTGCGCGGGCGAATGCGGCGGCCGAAGCCGCCAGCCAGTGGTTGCCGGCTAACCTCGCGACCGTTGCGCTCGCGACCGATGCGGCGGCGAACGGAACGGCACACCGCGACGGCAGGCACCGGCGAGCGACGACGCATAGCGCCGTCGTCACTCGCGCACGCACGCGAGCGGCCCGGCGCAAGGCCGGACCGGTGGTCGCGAGGCGGATGCCGTTGCCGTGTCTCATCTGTCTAGCGTTCCTCGATGCGGGCCGTCACGCGGCCTGCCAGTACGCGTCGAGGCGCGCGTACAGTGCGTCGCGCTGCGCCGGTTCGATGAACGACGCCTCGAAGCCGTTGCGGATCACCGCGTGGACTTCCGCATCCGTGAGCTGCAGCCCTTCGGCCGTCGCGAAGTAGTTTTCATTGACGTAGCCGCCGAAATACGCCGGATCGTCGGAGTTGATCGTTACCGCGACACCGCGGTCGAGCAGCGCCTTCAGCGTGTGCTTCGCCATGTCGTCGAATACGCACAGCTTCAGGTTCGACAGCGGGCAGACGGTCAACGCCGTGCGCGTTTTCGCGAGGCGTTCGACGAGTGCGGCGTCTTCGATGCTGCGCACGCCGTGGTCGATCCGGTCGACCTTCAGCACGTCGAGTGCTTCGTAGATATAGGCCGGCGGGCCTTCCTCGCCTGCGTGTGCGACGAGCTTCAGCCCGAGTGCGCGCGCCTTCTCGAACACGCGTGCGAACTTGGTCGGCGGATGGCCGAGCTCGGACGAGTCGAGGCCCACGCCGATCAGCCGGTGGCGATAGCGCTCGAACAGCGGCAATGCGGATTCGAACGTCGCGAGCGCGTCCTCTTCGGACAAGTGGCGCAGGAAGCACAGGATCAGCTTGCTCGACAGCCCGCGCTGCTCGGCATCGGCGAGTGCGCGCTCGATGCCCGCGACGACCGTCCCGATCGGCACGCCGCGCTCGGTGTGCGTCTGCGGATCGAAGAACAGCTCGGTGTGGACGACGTTGTCGGCGAGCGCGCGTTCGCAGTACGCGGCCGTCATGTCGTAGAAATCCTGCTCGGTCAGCAGCACGCTCGCGCCGGCGTAATAGATGTCGAGAAACGACTGCAGGTCGGTGAACGCGTACGCGGCGCGCAGCGCGTCGATCGAGTCGTACGCGAGCTTCACGCCGTTGCGCTGCGCGAGCGCGAAAATCAGTTCGGGCTCGAGCGAGCCTTCGATATGGATGTGCAGCTCCGCTTTCGGCGCGCGGGCAATCTTGTCCTTGAATGTCGGGGTCATGGCGTCGTTCTTGGTCGGTCAGTAGGTAGGGGAAGCCTGCGCGGACGCATTCGCCTCGACGGCCTGCAGCAATTGCGCAGCCACCGAGATCGCGATCACTTCGGGCGCCTTGTCGATGATGCCTTCGACACCGATCGGGCAGCGCATCCGCGCGACCTGGGCCGGGTCGATGCCGATCGCCGCGAGGCGATGATCGAACTGCACGCGTTTTGCGTGCGAGCCGGTCATCCCGAAGTACGCATAGTCGCCCCGTCGCAGGATGCGCTCGGCCAGCACGAAATCGAGCGCGTGGTCGTGCGTCATCACGACGAAGTAGGACTGCGGCGGCGCTGCGTCGACCGCGTCGGCCGGGGCAGCGGCCGCGTCGATCGCGAGATTGCCGATGCCGGCGAGCGCGTCGGCTGGCGGGAACACCGCATCGGGCCCGTCGATCCAGCGCACGTGGCACGGCAGCGTCGCCAGCACCTTCACGAGCGCGGTGCCGATGTGCCCGGCGCCGAACAGCATGACGGGGAACGCATACGGCGCGATCGTTTCGGTCATCAGCGATACGCCGCCGGTTTCCCACAGCAGGCAGTCGGCATGCGCGGCTTCCGATTCGGGCTCGCTCAACAGCGGCGCGCCCGGCGAGGGGCCGAATGATACGCTACGCACGGTCGCGGTGCCGGCCGCGACGCGCTTCGCGAGCGACATGATCCAGCCGAGATCGCCGACGTCGAGCCGCTCGAACGCGAGCACCACGGCGCCGCCGCAGCACTGGCCGAGACTCGGGCCGAGCGCGAGCCGCTCGAGCCTGCGTGCGTGCGGCACGTGCGCGCCATCCTTCAGCAGATGCCGTGCGATCTCGATCGCCTTCCATTCCAGATGACCGCCGCCGATCGTATGGCGGGCCGTGTCGCGCGTGACGAGCATCTTGGTGCCGGCTTCGCGCGGCGCGGAGCCGTCGGTATGCGCGACCGTCACGAGCACGGCCGCTTCGCCGTGCGCGAGCAGTTGCTGCAGATCGCCGAGCCAGGCTTCCATCAGCACACCCCGTTCGGAACGACGCGGCACGACACGCGGCGCGGGCTGGCGGGCGTGGCAATGACGAGGACGGACGGGAACAGGGCAGGCCGGCCGCACGCTTGAAGCGGTGCGACGGCAGCGCGCCGACGGCGCGCGCGAACGGCGCCGCCGGACTCGCGGACGCCATGAGGGTGACGGATGCGGATGGTTTGCGTTGTCATGATGAATCCAGTCGACATTGCGGATCGGGCGCGCGTTACGCAGGGGTGGTGAGACCGCCTGGCCTCGCGCACGTAGATCGCCATCCAGTCCCGAAGATAGCACCGCCACGCGGCGCGAACATGGCCGGGCGGTGATCCGGGCTATCAGGAGGCGATCATGTCGATCATAGGCCCGCCGCGCGGGATCGGGGCGCCGATGCGTGCACATCGGGCTGGAACGCATGCGTGACGGGGCGTGGGCGCGACGGTCGCGCGACGCGCGTTCGCCCGGCGATCCGGGCGGCGGCGGAGTAGGTGTTTACGCGTGGCCGGCCGGAGAGGGCCGGCGAAAGCGCCGGTTGGCGTCGTCGGCGCACGGCCCGCGCGAGCGGGCCGTGCATGCCGGGTGGCCGGCAAAGCGGCCGGCCGGTCAGCCCGCGAGCTTGCGGCGATGGCGCCAGAGGCTCGAGACGGCCGCCACCAGGATCACGGCGAAGCCGATCAGCGCCCAGCCGGGCAGCAGGATGCCGAAGATCGGCGGGTAAACGGTCTCGCACAGGCCGGCGACCTTGAACATGCCGGGGAACCACTGCGCGGGCGGCAGGCTGTCGACGATCGGCTGCAGCGTGTCGAAGCCGCAGCTGAAGCCCGGATTCATCTGGATCGACAGGTGCCGCGCGGCCGTGCCGACGCCACCGGCCGCGGCGATCGCGATCAGCAGTTCGAGCACCCAGACGCCGCGCCAGTTGCGGATCCCGGCGGCCAGGAACGCGAAGATCCCGATCGCGGAGAAGAAGTAGCGCTGGATGATGCACAGCGGGCACGGATCTTCGTTTTTCACGTACTGCAGGTACAGCGCGCCAGCCAGCAGGGCGATGCACGCCCATCCGAGCAGCATCAGCAGGCGGCGTTCACGGCGTAGCGCAAGCGTGTAGTCGTTCATGTCGGCGGGGTTCCTCGTCGGTCGGTCCGGAAAACAATCGCGCGATTTTAGCGCGAACGGTCTGGCACGAAACTGACAGCGCGCGTGCGGCAACCTGCCGCACCGCGCGCATGGCCCGCCGGCGCCGGGCTGGCGCGGTCAGCGGATCGTGTTCAGCACGGCCTCGACCGCCTGGCCGATCGCAAGCAGCGCGTCGTCGCGATGCGGCGCCGCCGTGAGCATCAGGCCGACCGGCGCCGCGTCGCGCGGATGGCACGGCAGCGACAGGCCGCACGCGTCGAGGAAGTTGAACGCGCTCGGGTTGCGCAGGATCAGCGCATTGGTGCGCGTGAACGCGTCGTCGTCCGTTTCGAGGTCGGCGATGCGCGGCGGCACGACCGGCACCGTCGGCGCGACGAGCGCATCGAAGCGTGCCCAGACCGTGTGCGCGGCTTCGTCGAGCATCGCGGCGCGCGCGGCGAGCAGGTCGAGGTAGTCGGCCGCGCTCGCGGGTTCGCCCTTCAGGATCCGCGTGAGCACGCGCGGGTCGTACTGGTCGCGATGCTGGGCGAGCAGCGGGCGATGCCATGCGTACGCCTCGATCGGCGAGAAGCCGAAGCGGTTGATCTCCGGCAGCCGGTCGAGTGCGGGGAAGCGCACTTCGGTGACGATCGCGCCGGCGGCTTCGAGATGCTTGAGCGCGGTGTCGAGCGCGGCTGCAACGTCGGCGTCGACGCCGTCCGTCACATAGTTCGTCAGCACGCCGAGCCGCACGCCTTCGAGCGGCCGGGCGGCCGGCACGTGCGGCTCGAGGCCCGCGAGCATCCGGTCGACGAGCGCGCAGCACGCGACCGTCAGGCCGATCGGGCCGAACGAGTCGAGCGTCGTCGACAGCGGCACGCCGCCTTGCGTCGGGATCCGGCTCGCGGTCGGCTTGAAGCCCGTCAGCCCGCACAGCGCGGCCGGGATGCGGATCGAGCCGCCGGTGTCGGTGCCGAGCGCGACGGCGGCCATCCCGTCGGCGACGGAGGCGGCCGCCCCGGACGACGAGCCGCCGGAAATCCGCGCATCGCCCGGCACGTCACGGTGATACGGCGAGCGCGGATGGCCGAAATGCGGATTCAGCCCGAGCCCCGAGAACGCGAATTCGCTCATGTTGGTGCGGCCGACCAGCACCGCGCCCGCCCGCTTGAGCCGCGCGACGGCGACCGCATCGGTACGCGCCGCCGGCGCCCCGTCGAGCACGCGCGACCCCGCGCGCGTCACCTGGCCGGCGACGTCGAACAGGTCCTTCACCGATACGGGAATGCCCGCGAGCGGCGACAGCACGGTGCCCGCGGCGCGCAGCCGGTCGTGCGCGTCGGCGGCGGCGCGCGCGTTGTCGGCGTCGACTTCGGTGAAGACGGCCGCGCCCTGACCCGACGGATCGGCGATCCGCTCGAGCGCGGTGTCGACGAGCGCGCGGCTGGTGGTGCGGCCGGCCGCGAGATCGGCGGCGAGCTGGGCGAGCGGGGGGAAGGGCGTGAAAGTGGTCATGGGCGGCTCAGGGGCGAAGATGTTGAAGAAGCGTGGAGCGGAACGAATCGATATGGCCTTCGACGGCTGCGCGTGCGCCGGCGGCGTCGCGCGCGGACAGCCGCCCGAACAGCTCGCGGTGTTCGTGCTGGACGTCGGCGAGATGGTGCGGTTCGGACAGCGTGACGAACCAGAAGCGCAGCGAGCGCTCGTGCAGCGCGCGCAGGATTTCGGCGAGGACCGCATTGCGCGCGGCCGCGGCGATCGCCTGATGAAACGCGCGGTCGAGTTCCATCATCCCCTCGACGTCGTGCGTATCGACGCAGGCCTGCCCGTCGTCGAGCAGCGCGGCCATGCGCGCGAGATCGTCCGGCGTCGCATGGCGCGCGGCGAGTTCGGCGCAGTGCGCTTCGTTGATGCGCCGCACGTCGATCACCGCGACGATGTCGTCGAGCGACAGCGGCTGCACCATCAATCCCTTGCGCGGCATCACGGACAGCAGCCCTTCGAGCACGAGCCGATGCACGGCCTGGTGCACCGGCGTGCGGCCGATCCCGGTGCGTGCGACGAGGTCGGCTTCGTTGAGCGCGGCGCCCGGCTTCAGGCGCATCGTGATGATGTCGCGCTGAATCAGCGCGTACGCGCGGTCGGCGAGGCTGGCGGCCGGCGCGGCGGGCCGCTCGCGGGTGACGTCGGGCAGGGTACTCATGCGGGGTGCGGCGTGGCGGCCGAACGGGGCGCGATCATGGCGCGGGCAAACGGGAGCGTGGGCGATGCATGGATATTATTGTGATATATCACTGGTGTCCAGTGCGGGCGACGAGACGCCGGTGGCACCGGCACGCAAACGGGGACGCGCCCCGGCGCCGCGTGCGTCGAGTTGCAACAATATCGACAGGATGTTGCAGGTTTGCCGTGCGATCGTGCACTGAAGCATAATGAATCCTCGTCTATCCATACGCGCGAGCGACGTACCAGACCATCGTCATGAGCGAAAACACGTCTTCCCCGGCCGGTCTGCCCGGCACCTTTTCCGCTTCTTCCGATTCCCCCCGTCCCGATCCGGCGAAAACGCCCGATGCGCCGGCAGCCCAGGCTGCCGCGCAGAACGTCGCCGCGGACGGCGCGTCGCCGGTCACGGCGGCATCCGAGCCCGGTGCGCCTGGCGCGGCGGCTGCCGCCGTCGATGGCGTTGCCGCTGCGGCGGCGCCGAAGCCTGGTGCGCCCCCGCCCGGTTTCGGCGCGCAGCCCGATTTCGATTCGCCGCGGCCGCCGCCCGCGAGTGCGCAGAATGTGCCGCCGGCCTACCTGAAGCAGAGCGATACGCCGTGGTCGGTGTTCGGCCGGATCGTCGCGGCCCGTGCGCGGCGGCTGTTCGACCGCGCGGGCCAGCGCATCACGCAGCGCACGCTGCGCATCGGCGTGTCGGCGCGGATCTTCCATCCGGAGCCCGGCGCGAAGGGGTTGCGCGGCAAGACGCTGCAGTATCTCGAGGAATCGATCGCCCACTGGGTGATGTCGCGCGACGTGCTCGTGTTCATGATTCCGACCGTCGGCCACCAGGGCATGATCCACCCGAGCAACATCCGCCTGCGCGACTACGCGAAGCATCTCGATGGCCTGTTGCTGCAGGGCGGCGCCGACGTGTCGCCGCAAACCTACGCGGCATCGGATGTGCGCCCCGAATGGCCGGGCGATCGCGTGCGCGACATGTACGAACTCGAGCTGCTGCATGAATTCGTCGAGTCCGGCAAACCCGTCCTCGGTGTGTGCCGCGGCTGCCAGCTGATCAACGTCGCGTTCGGCGGCTCGCTGTACCAGGACATCGCCACCGATGTGCCGACCGCGAATGCGCACGTGAGCGAGCATTACGACCAGCATCGTCACGCGATCCGCTTCCCGGATTCGTCGACGCTGGCGAGCATGTTCCCCGGGCGCAGCGAAGCGATCGTCAACTCGATCCATCACCAGGCGATCCGCGATCTTGGCCGTGACCTGAACATCGAGGCCGTGTCGGCCGGCGACGGGATCATCGAGGGCATCCGCCATCGCCGTTCGCCATTCGTCGTCGGCGTGCAATGGCACCCGGAGTTCCATCGTGCGGGCGGCTCGGAGCTGCTCGACTGCACGCCGCTGCTCGATGCATTCCTGCGCGCGGCGCGCGAAACGCGCCTGTAGCAAGCCGCCTGCTCCGCGTGGCGCGAGGGCCGGCCGCATCCCGATTAATTCGAGATGCGGCCGTTTCGTTTTGAACGATAATCGCGAGTCCCGATTCGTTCGCCGGAGTCTGACGTTGGCTTTCCGAAATTTTTCCCCTGCACGATGCGCGACGTGGATCGTTGCGCTGGCGGCCTGCGCGCAAGCGGGCGCGGCCTGGTCCGCCGACGCGACCGCCCCCGTCGCCGGTACGCGTCCGGCGGTGACGAGCCTGAGCGGTGGCACCGCGCCGGCAGCTGCGTCGGCTGACGCCGCCACGCAAGGCAACGTTGCCGAGCTGACGCAGATGCTGCGCGACGGCCGGATCGTCGAGATGCGTACCACGTACAACGGCAGTTACGGCGCGAGCCTGCTGTTCGATCCGCGCGAGATGACGTATTACGTCGCGCTGTTCCAGGACAAGAATCTGTGGCGCGTGATCCGCTCGCAGGAGAAGAGCCGCGCGGAGATGGTGTACGCGAACTTCGTCCAGCAGACCGTGCAGCTCGCCGATATCGAGATCCGCCGTACCGAACTGCAGGCGCAGAAAGCGTTTCTCGAACGCGTGATCGCGCTGCAGGCGAATCGTGCGCAGCAACTGCAGGCCGACCTGAGTGTCGCGCGCAGCCAGCAGGCCGAAGTCGCGCAGCGGCAGAAGTCGGCGCAGGAGCAGACGCAGGCGCTGCAGGTCGAGAAGCGCGCCGCGCAGTTGCAGTTGCGCGATCTGCAGGAGCAGGTGCGGCAACTCGAGAAGCAGACCGAGACGGGGCTGCCCGCGCACAAGTAACGAGGGGGCAGACGGACGGCAGAGACGAGCGAAACCCGGCGAAGCGAGCTTCGCCGGGTTTTTTATTGGGCGGCCGTCAGTGCGCGAACGCGTCCGGCATGTCGGTCATGCGGCGGTGCGACAGTTGCGACGTCCAGTCGAAACCGGCGGCGCTCGCGTGCGTTGCGCGGGCGGGCTCGGTGCCGCGCAGCGCGTTTGCCGTCGCGATCAGCGTGAGCGGATCGTCGAGCGTGTCGGTCGCAAGCGGCGGCGGAGCGTGCCGTTCGCGTGCCGGCAGGGTGACTGCAATGTGCTGGCGCGGCGGCCGTGCGGCGAGCCGCCTGACGGTCGGCGTTGCGGCCGAGGGCGGTGCCGGATGAGGATCGTTTGCCCGATGCGGCGATGCAGCGGCAGTGCGCTGCATGTCGGACGTTGCCTTCGGGGGAGGGGGCGCCGGACGACGTGCGACGCCGTGCGGGGCCGGCCGTGATTCGACCGTTTTCGTGACAGGTGTCGCCGCCGTGCGCGGCGGCGCAGCGTGCGTCGACGGGCCGGCCCGATCCGCGGCGGCGCGCACGGTGCCGGTGAGCGACGTAGCGTGATCCGGCGCGGTGCTCGCCATTGGAATCGTGAACACGGGCCCGAAACCTGCGGACGGTTCATGCGCGGCGATCAGCCAGCCGATGATGCCGAGCGCGCCGAGGGTCCAGCAGATGGCGTACATCGCGCGCCGGTCATGCGGGCCGCCGGCCGTATGCCGGAAGCGCCGGCCCGCAGCAGCCGGCGTAATGGGCGAACCTGCGGAAGCGGGCACCGGCGTCATCACGGGTAACGGCTGCCAGCGACACGCGCGATGCGGCCGGTCGACGTCGATACAGGATGTCGTCAGTGTCGCAAGGCAGTTCTTGCTGGGCCGCGCGCCGGGCGCGCCGCGAAACTTCCATTCGCGGCCGAACGGCGGCACGCGGTCGAGCGGGGCGACGCGAGGGCGGGCGAGCGCGCCTTCGACGGGAACGAGGGGCGATGGAGTCATGAGGGCGGTGCGCGGTGCGACACGGGTAACCGTGCCGGCGCGGCGCGGAAGTGTCGTCGCAAATCGTGACATTGTGGTCAGCCGGCGAAGGCCGGTCGATCTGATCAATCTGATTCTTGTGCCTGTTTCGGGCCGACTTGTACGAGGCGGATACCGCGACGGCAACGACCGTGCCGGTACAAGGCAAATGTCGGCTTCGCGTGGCATCATTCGCGAATCATGCCGGTGCACGCGTCGTTGTGCGATGCGCCGCCGGCGGGCAGCGATGCCCGTGCGCGCCGGCCCGGTGCGTCGCGCATCGCCGGGTCCATGCGGCGCGGATTCGCGCCATCCGAGCTGAGCGAGAAAAACATGTCCACAGCGTCACACGCCATCGCGCAGGAATCGAAAGTCCGCACCGTGTTCCGGGTCGTCAGCGGCAACTTCCTGGAAATGTACGACTTCATGGTCTACGGGTATTACGCGTCGGCCATCGCGAAAACCTATTTCCCGAGCGGCAACGCATTCGCGTCGTTGATGCTGTCGCTGTCGGTGTTCGGCGCGGGCTTCCTGATGCGGCCGGTCGGTGCGATCGTGCTCGGCGCGTACATCGACCATCACGGTCGTCGCAAGGGGCTGATCCTGACGCTCGGGCTGATGGCGATCGGCACGCTCGCGGTGGCCGCGATACCGGGCTACGCGACGATCGGCGTGCTCGCACCGGTGCTCGTGTTGCTCGGCCGGCTGCTGCAGGGTTTCTCGGCGGGCGTCGAACTCGGCGGCGTGTCGGTCTACCTGTCGGAGATCGCGACGAAGGGGCACAAGGGGTTCTATACGTCGTGGCAGTCGGGCAGCCAGCAGGTGGCCGTGGTGTTCGCCGCGCTCGTCGGCGTGCTGCTGAACCGCGCGCTGCCGGTCGAGGAGATGACGGCGTGGGGCTGGCGCATCCCGTTCCTGATCGGCTGCCTGATCGTGCCGTTCCTGTTCCTGATCCGCCGTTCGCTGAAGGAGACCGACGAATTCCTCGCGAAGCGTCATCGTCCGACGATGGGCGAGATCATGCGCTCGATGCTCGACAACTGGGGCGTCGTGGTCGCCGGCATGGGGATGGTGATCATGACGACGGTGTCGTTCTACATGATCACCGCGTATACGCCGACCTTCGGCAAGGAAGTGCTGCACCTGTCGTCGCTCGACGCGCTCGTCGTGACCGTCTGCGTCGGTATCTCGAACCTCGTGTGGCTGCCGCTGTCCGGCGCGCTGTCCGACCGCATCGGCCGCCGCCCGGTGCTGATCGCGTTCACCGTGCTGACGCTGTTGACGGCTTACCCGGCCGTGCTGTGGCTCGTCGGCGATCCGTCGTTCCTGCGGCTGCTCGCGGTCGAGCTGTGGCTGTCGTTCCTGTATGCGTCGTACAACGGCGCGATGGTCGTCGCGCTGACCGAAGTGATGCCGGCCGACGTGCGCACGGCCGGCTTCTCGCTTGCATACAGCCTTGCGACGACGATCGGCGGGTTCACGCCGGCGATCTCGACGCTGCTGATCCACCAGACGGGCAACAAGGCGGCGCCGGGGCTGTGGCTGAGCGTGGCCGCGGTCTGCGGGCTGATCGCGACGCTCGTGCTGTATCGCACGTCCGAGGCGCGCAACCAGTACAAGGCGGCCTGACGGGCGTCAGCCCGTTGCGCGGCGCTGGCCGTGCATCGCATCGACAAAGGGAGCGCCGTGCGCTCCCTTTTTTCATTTGCGTTCAGGCGTCGCGCAGCTTGCCGGCAACCTTGGCTGCCACGTCGAGCCATTCGCCGGCCGCGGGCTGGCGCGCGATCCTGGCCTGCGGATACCACGGGCAGTCGTCGCCGGTGAACCAGCGCCAGTCGGGCGCGAACGGCAGCATGACCCACAGCGGCTTGCCGAGCGCGCCCGCGAGGTGCGCGACAGCCGTGTCGATCGTGACGACGCCATCGAGCCGCTCGATCAGTGCGGCCGTGTCGGCAAAGTCGTTCAGCCGGCCGTCGAGGCGATGCACGCGCGGATGCGCGTCGACGCGTGCACGTTCGTCGTCGTCGAGGGCGGGCTGCAGCACGATCCAGTCGATGTCCGGCAGCGCGAGCAGCGGCGCGAGCGCGTCGAACGGCATCGAGCGATTTTCCTGCGCCTGCCGGCGCCCCGACCACGCCAGGCCGAACTTGCGCTTCGACTGTCCGCCGAGCGAGCCGCGAAAGCGCCGGCGGGCGCCGTCGGGCGCGTCGAGGTAGCGCGAGCCGCCGACGATGTCGTCCGGCTGAAGCCCGAGCAGGAACGGCAGGCTCATCAGCGTGCAGGCGACGTCCGCAGCCGGCGGCTTGGCGGCACCTTGCGCGACGAGCGTCACGCGCCAGCGCGACGCGGCCGGCGCCAGCAGCGCGACGAGTTCCGGCTGGACTTCGAGCACGACGTGCGCGCAGCGTGCGCGGGCCAGCGGCACGAAGCGGACGAACTGCAGCGTGTCGCCGAACCCCTGTTCCGCCCGGATCAGCAGCGTACGCGACGCAATCGGCTCGCCTTGCCAGCGCGGCAGCGTGCCGAGCGACGTCGCGCCCGGCGTCTCGTGGCGCGCTTCGTAGGCGGGCAGGCCGCGCGTGAAGTCGCCGAGCGTCAGCAGCGTGACCGCGCGGTGCAGCCGCGCGAGCGTGAGATCGGGGGCGACCCGCAGCGCCTGGTCGAACGCGCGCAGCGCCATCTCGTGTGCGCAGAGCGCGTGATGCGCGTTGCCGAGATTGAGCCATGCGAGGCCGAACGACGGATCGAGGCCGACGGCGCGCTCGTAATAGGGCAGTGCGTCGCGATGGCGTGCCTGCGCGCAGAGCGCGTTCGCCAGCCCGAACAGCGCGAGCGGAAACGGCGGGTGCAGCGCGAGCGCGGTTTCGAACGCGGCGGCCGCTTCGGCATGCCGGCCGACTGCTTCGAACGTGTTGCCGAGATTGAAGTGCGCGGCGACGAAGCGCGGCTGCGCGGCGATCGCGGCCTGGAAGTGCGTGATCGCGTCGTCGGCGCGGCCCATCGCGTTCAGCGCCATCGCGAGGTTGTTGTGCGCGCCCGCATGCCCGGGGCGCAGCTCGAGCGCACGGCCGAACGCGGCAAGCGCTTCGTCGTGGCGGCCGAGCGCGTTCAGCGCGTTGCCGAGATTGTTGTAGATCGATGCGTCGTCGGGCGTGAGCCGTAGCGCGCGGCCGAACGCATCGATCGCATCGTCGTGACGCTGCAGTGCCGCATACGCGTTGCCGAGGTTGTAGTGCGCGAGCGGAAATTCGGGCGCGAGCGTCAGCGCGTTGCGGAAGCGGTCGATTGCTTCGTCGAGGCGGCCGAGCGCTTTCAGCGCGTTGCCGAGATTGAGCTGCAGCGCGGCATCGCCCGGACGCAGCGCGACGGCGCGCCCGACGAGATCGGCTGCCTCGGCGTGCTGGCCCTGCTGGTGCCGCAGCACGCCGAACAGGTGCAGCGCGTCGGCGTCGGCGGGGTTGGAGGCGAGCGCGTTGCGATAGCCGTGCTCGGCCTCGGCGAGGCGGCCTGCGCGGTGTGCGGCGTACGCCCGGTCGAATGCGGAATCCATGACGCGAAAACTGACGGAAAGCAGGTATTTTCCCACACCGCGCGATGATGCCGCGCATCGGCCGGTCGGCATATGGCCCCGTCACGCGGAGCGGCGTAGACTTGCAGGATCGCGTGTCATCGAGGTTCGCATGGCTGACACACTGTCCGATATCCCGCCCGTGCTGATCGTCGGCGCGGGGCCGACCGGTCTTGCCGCGGCGATGAGCCTCGCGCGGGCCCGTGTGCCGGTGCGCATCATCGATCGCCTCGCGGCACCCGCGCCGCATTCGCGCGCGATCGGCATCCAGGCGCGCACGCTCGAGCTGCTGGAGCAGCATCGCGCGGTCGAACCGTTTCTCGCGCTCGGCCATCGCGCGCATGCGGCCGCACTGCACGCCGACGGCCGCGTGATCGCGCGGCTCGATTTCGATCCGCTGCAAACGCGCTATCCGTATCTGCTGTTTCTCGACCAGAGCATCACCGAGCGGCTGCTCGCCGAGCACCTGGCTGCGCTGGGCGTGACCGTCGAGCGCGGCGCGGTACTGGCCGCATGCGACGCAGGCGGCACATCGCTCGGCGTGACGATCCACCGCGCCGATGGCCGCGACGAGTCGTTCGCACCGTCATACCTGATTGCCGCCGACGGCGCGCACAGCACCGTCAGGCATCTGCTCGGTCTGGGCTTTACCGGGCATGCGTTCGAACAGACTTTCCTGCTGGCCGATTTCGCGGCGATACCCGACTGGCCGGATGAAGAGATCCACCTGTTCGCAACGCCCGAAGGCATGGCGGGCCTGTTTCCGATGGGCGACGGCCGTTACCGGCTCGTCGCCGACCGGCCGCCTGGCAGCGACGCGTCGCCCGACGCGCCGACGCCGTCGCTCGCGGAATGCGATGCAATCGTTCGTGCTCGCGTGGGCGTATCGATCTCGCCGAGCGATCTCGCGTGGTCGTCCTATTTCCACCTGCACAGCCGGATGGTCGACCGGCTGCGCCACGGCCGCGTGTTCTTCGCGGGCGACGCTGCGCACGTCCACAGCCCGGCCGGCGCGCAGGGCATGAACACCGGCATCCAGGAGGCGTTCAACCTGGGCTGGAAGCTCGCGCGCGTGCTCGGCGCGGGCACGCCCGAGCGGTTGCTCGACACGTATCACGCGGAGCGCCATCCGATCGAGCGCGATGTGTTGCGGCAGACCAGTTTCGTCACGCAGGTCGTCGAAGCCGAGCGCGGCGCGATGAAGCTGCTGCGCGATCATGTCGTGCCGCTGCTGGCGTCGTTCGGGCCGATGCGCGATGCGGTAAGGCGCACGGTCAGCGAGCTCGGCGTGCAGTACCGGAAGAGTCCGCTCACGCTGGAGCGCGTGCTCGACGGCGGTCCACGCGCAGGCGAGCGGGCGCCCGATGCACTCGTGCACGTGCTCGACGGGCCGCTCGGTCGCGCGCCCGGAACGGCGCGGCTATACGATCTTCACGATCCGGCGAGCTTCACGCTGTTGCTGCTGGAAGATCCGGTGAATGCCGCCACCGGCGAAGTGCCGCCGATGCCGGCCGATGCGCAGGCGCTCGTGCAGGGGCTCGAACGGGTCATGCCGGACGCGGTGCGCGTGTGGCGCGTCGCCGATGCCGAGGGCGACGGCGCCGCCGGGCTGG
The DNA here is from genome assembly GCF_057439935.1 of Burkholderia cepacia complex sp. TUM26381. Lineage (NCBI taxonomy): Bacteria > Pseudomonadati > Pseudomonadota > Betaproteobacteria > Burkholderiales > Burkholderiaceae > Burkholderia > Burkholderia cepacia complex sp. TUM26381. The sequence continues at coordinate 1,083,567 of NZ_CM172006.1, forward strand.
CGCAGGAATACGGCCGCTCGCGGCCGTCGTTCTATCTGCTGCGGCCCGACGGTTATGTTGCCGCGCGCGGGCGCACGGCAACCGACGCGAACGGGCTGCTGCGCCACTGCGAAAGCTGGTTCGCGGGCATGACGCAGTCCGCGTAGCGGCGCGATCAGGCGCTCGCGGCGGCGGGCACGAGCGATGCGCGGTAGGTGGCGATCGCGTCGCGCACGATCGGTGCCGCGCGTTGCGCGCCTTCGCCCGACGGATCGTCGAGCGCGGCGAGCAACGCGCGGCGCATCCGCGGTTCCCAGAAGCGCCGGATATGGTCGGCGATGCCGGCCAGCGCTTCGTCGCGATCGGGCATCGACTCGAAGAATGCGCCGATCTGGTTGGCCATGTCGATCAGGTGTTCGTGGTTCATCGCGGCCTCACTTGCCTGTCGTCACGGTATCGGGCGTGGCCGCGCGGCGCTCGAGCAGGTCGATCTGCTCCGCATTGAAGCGCGCGTACGCGCGTTGCCAGTCGGAAGGCTGCGCAACCGGCATCACCTGCACGGCCGTCACCTTGTACTCGGGGCAATTCGTCGCCCAGTCGGAGCTGTCGGTCGTGATCACGTTCGCGCCCGATTCGGGGAAGTGGAACGTCGTGTACACGACACCCGGCTGCATGCGCTCCGTCACGAGCGCGCGCAGCACCGTATGCCCGGCGCGCGATTCGATGCCGACCCAGTCGTCGCTCCGGATCCCGCGATCCTGCGCGTCGTGCGGATGGATCTCGAGGCGGTCCTCTTCGTGCCACCGGACGTTTTCCGTCCGGCGCGTCTGCGCGCCGACGTTGTATTGCGACAGGATGCGGCCCGTCGTCAGGATCAGCGGATAGCGCTGCGTGACCTTCTCCGGCGTCGGAATGAACTGGGTGATCACGAACCGGCCCTTGCCGCGCACGAACGCGTCGATGTGCATGGTCGGCGTGCCTTCCGGGGCGTGTTCGTTGCACGGCCACTGGATGCTGCCGAGTGCGTCGAGCTTCTCGTACGACACGCCCGAGAAGGTCGGCGTGAGCCGCGCGATCTCGTCCATGATTTCCGACGGATGCGTGTAGTGCATGTCGTAGCCGAGCGCCTGCGACAGCAGCAGCGTCACTTCCCAGTCCGCATAGCCCGCGAGCGGCGGCATCACCTTGCGCACGCGCGAGATGCGGCGCTCGGCGTTCGTGAACGTGCCGTCCTTCTCGAGGAACGTCGAGCCCGGCAGCAGCACATGTGCGTATTTCGCGGTCTCGTTCAGGAAGATGTCCTGCACGACGATGCATTCCATGGCCGACAGCGCGGCCGCCACGTGCTGCGTGTTCGGGTCCGACTGGACGATGTCCTCGCCCTGGCAGTAGAGCCCCTTGAAGCTGCCGTCGAGCGCCGCGTCGAACATGTTCGGGATGCGCAGCCCCGGTTCCGGTTGCAGCGTGGCCGACCACGCCTGCTCGAACTGCGTGCGTACGACCGCGTCGCCGATGTGCCGGTAGCCGGGCAGTTCGTGCGGGAACGAGCCCATGTCGCACGAACCCTGCACGTTGTTCTGGCCGCGCAGCGGATTGACGCCGACGCCTTCGCGGCCGAGGTTGCCGGTTGCCATCGCGAGGTTCGCGATGCCCATCACCGTCGTCGAGCCTTGCGCGTGTTCGGTGACGCCCAGCCCGTAATAGATCGCGGCATTGCCGCCCGTCGCATAGAGGCGTGCGGCTTCGCGCACGCGTTCGGCCGGCACGCCCGTCACGCCGGCGGTCGCCTCCGGAGAATTCTCTTCGCGCGACACGAATTCGCGCCATTGCTCGAATGCGCGCGTGTCGCAGCGCTCGGCGACGAACGCGTCGGCAACGAGCCCTTCGGTGACGATCACGTGCGCGAGCGCGTTGACGATCGCGACGTTGGTGCCGGGGCGCAGCTGCAGGTGGTGCGTGGCCTTCACGTGCGGGCCGTCGACGACGTCGATGCGGCGCGGGTCGATCACGATCAGCTTCGCGCCTTCGCGCACGCGGCGCTTCATCCGCGAGCCGAACACCGGGTGGCCGTCGGTCGGGTTCGCGCCCATCACGACGATCACGTCGGCCTGGCCGACCGATGCGAACGTCTGCGTGCCGGCCGATTCGCCGAGCGTCGTCTTGAGACCATAGCCGGTCGGCGAATGGCACACGCGTGCGCAGGTATCGACGTTGTTGTTGCCGAACGCGGCGCGCACGAGCTTCTGCACGAGATAGGTTTCCTCGTTCGTGCAGCGCGACGACGTGATGCCGCCGATCGAATCGCGGCCGTACTTCTGCTGCAGCTTGCGGAATTGCGTTGCCGCGTAGGTGAGCGCTTCGTCCCAGCTCACTTCGCGCCACGGGTCGGTGATCTTCTCGCGGATCATCGGCTTCGTGATGCGGTCCTTGTGCGTTGCATAGCCCCACGCGAAGCGTCCCTTCACGCACGCGTGGCCTTCATTCGCGAGGCCGTTCTTGTGCGGCGTCATGCGAACGACCTGGGTGCCCTTCATTTCTGCCTTGAACGAGCAGCCGACGCCGCAGTACGCGCAGGTCGTGACGACCGAGTGTTCGGCCTGCCCGAGCTGCACGACGGATTTTTCCTGCAGCGTGGCCGTCGGGCATGCGGCGACGCATGCGCCGCACGACACGCATTCCGACGCCATGAACGATTCGCTTTCGCCCGCGGCCACACGCGATTCGAAACCGCGCGCGGCGATCGTCAGCGCGAAGGTGCCCTGCGTTTCCTCGCATGCGCGCACGCAGCGATTGCAGACGATGCACTTCGACGGGTCGTACGTGAAGTACGGGTTCGATTCGTCCTTGCGGTCCTTCAGGTGATTCGCGCCGTCGAAGCCGTAGCGCACCTCGCGCAACCCGACGACGCCCGCCATGTCCTGCAGCTCGCAGTCGCCGTTGGCGGGGCAGGTGAGGCAGTCGAGCGGATGGTCGGAGATGTACAGCTCCATCACGTTGCGGCGCAGCGACTGCAGCCGGTCCGATTGCGTGCGCACCTTCATGCCGGCTTCGGCAGGTGTCGTGCACGACGCCGGATAACCGCGCCGGCCTTCGATCTCGACGAGGCACAGCCGGCACGAGCCGAACGGTTCGAGCGAATCGGTCGCGCAGAGCTTCGGGACATTGACGCCGGCCTCGATCGCCGCGCGCATCACCGACGTGCCGGCCGGCACCGTGACCGGCTGGCCGTCGATTTCGAGCGTGACGTCGGTATCGGCATGCCGTTGCGGCGTGCCGTAATCGGTATCGTCGAACGGGTCGCGGGCACGCGCCTGCGCGGCGCTCTTGCATGCGCATTGGCCTGAGCCGCAGCCGCCTTGGCGGACGTTGTTCGTGTCGAGGGACATGCAGGGCTCCTTCTGGGTCAGGCCGCGGCCTTGACCGGGCCCGACGCGGCATCCTTGCCGGCGAGCCCGAAATCTTCGGGGAAATGATCGAGCGCGGACAGCACCGGGTACGGCGTCATCCCGCCCATCGCGCACAGCGAACCGGCCAGCATCGTGTCGCACAGGTCGCGCAGCAGCGTGACCTGGCGCTCCGACGTATCGCCGTCGCGAATGCGTGCGATCGTCTCGACGCCGCGCGTCGAACCGATCCGGCACGGCGTGCACTTGCCGCACGATTCGATCGCGCAGAACTTCATCGCGTATTCGGCCAGCTCGGCGAGGTTCGACGTGTCGTCGTGCAGTACGATGCCGCCATGACCGACGACCGCGCCGATCGCCGTGTAAGCCTCGTAGTCGAGCGGCACGTCCCACTGATGGTCGGGCAGGTAGGTGCCGAGCGGGCCGCCGACCTGTGCGGCGCGAGCGGGCCGGCCGCTGGCCGTGCCGCCGCCGAAGTCGAACAGCAGCTCGCGCAGCGTGACGCCGAACGCAAGCTCGACGAGACCGCCGTGACGGATGTTGCCCGCGAGCTGGAACGGCAGCGTGCCGCGCGAGCGGCCCATCCCGTAGTCGCGATAGAACGCGGCGCCGCGCGCGAAGATCACGGGCGCCGTCGCGAGCGTGATCACGTTGTTGATGACGGTCGGCTGGCCAAACAGGCCCGCCAGCGCGGGCAGCGGCGGCTTCGCGCGCACGACGCCGCGCTTGCCTTCGAGCGATTCGAGCAGCGCCGTTTCCTCGCCGCATACATACGAGCCCGCGCCTTTCGCGACGTGCAGCTCGAATGCGTGCGCGGAGCCGAGCACGTGCTCGCCGAGCCAGCCGGCTTCACGCGCGCGGACGATCGCGGCTTCGAGCGTCGCGATCGCGTGCGGGTATTCGCTGCGCACGTAGATGTAGCCGATCGTCGCGCCCGTCGCGATGCCCGCGATGATCATCCCTTCGATCAGGCAGTACGGATCGCATTCCATGAGCAGGCGGTCGGAGAAGGTGCCCGAATCGCCTTCGTCCGCGTTGCAGACGATGTACTTCTGCGCGGCGCGCGCGTTCCGCACGGTGCGCCACTTGATGCCGGCCGGGAATGCCGCACCGCCGCGGCCGCGCAGCCCCGATTCGAGCAGCGTTTCGCACGCGGCATCGCCGTCGAGCGCGAGTGCGTTCTTCAGGCCGGCGAGGCCTTCGTGCTGCAGGTAATCGTCGATCGACAGCGGATCGGTCAGGCCGATGCGCGCGAACGTGAGCCGCTGCTGGCGCGCGAGATAGGGCAGTGCGTCGACGAGGCCGACGGCGCTCGGATGCGTGCCGCCTTCGAGCCAGCTGGCGTCGAACAGGGCCGGCACGTCGGCGGCCGACAGGTTCGCATAGCCCACGCGGCCCGCGGCCGTGCCGATCTCGACGAGCGGCTCGAGCCACAGCAATCCGCGCGAGCCGTTGCGGACCAGTTCGATCGCGACGCCGCGCCGTTCGGCTTCCGCGACGATCGCGGCGGCAAGCGCGTCGGCGCCGAGCGCCAGCGCGGACGAATCGCGCGGAACGTAGATGCGGGTCGTCATGCGGCCTCCGGCGTGTGGGCGACCGCGTCGGCGAGCAGCGCGTCGAATTTTTCCGGTGTGACTTTCGCGTGCAGCACGCCGTTGACCGTCAGCGACGGCGATTGCGCACACAGACCGAGGCAGTAGACCGATTCGAGCGCGACGGCGTCCGGCGCGTGTGCGGCCGCGGCCTCGTCGTGCGCCGCGTCGAACCGGCAGCCGGTGCGCGCTTCCGCGTGAGCGGCCAGCGTTTCGCAGCCCATGCTGCGGCACGCTTCGGCGCGACACATCTGGATCGTCACGCGCGCGGGCGGCGCAGTGCGGAAGTGGTGGTAATAGGTCAGTACGCCGTGCACTTCGGCACGCGACAGGTTCAACGCTTTGGCGAGCGGCGCGACGCAGCCCGGCGGCACGTAGCCCGCGTCGTCCTGGATCGCGTGCAGGATCGCGACGAGCGACCGGCCGGCGCGCGCATGGCGCTCGACGAGCGCGTCGGGCGCAGGGGAATTCGGGGACATCGGTTATGCTCCTCCAAAGTCTCATATGCGCTCGAAATTCATATAGTGCGCATCGCGACTTCGTTCTGATTGATTTTGACCAACGATAAGCGGAAGATTTGGCAGTCGCAATAGGAAATCGGAGTGCATAATTGATTCGAATCGAATGCGACGCGTATCTGACCGTACGCGACACGGAGGGCCGTTCGGCCAGCCTGTCAGACGTCGCGCCGCTGCTGGAGCTCGTGGCCGACACGGGCAGCATTGCGCAGGCGGCGCAAGCCAAGGGGCTGTCGTACCGGCACGCGTGGGGCATGCTGCGCGCGCTGGAGTCGTGCATCGGCGGTGAGCTGATCGAAACCGCGCGCGGCAAGGGTTCGACGTTGTCGGCGCTCGGGCAGGCCGTCGTCGATGCGCAGCGTCTCGCACGCAGCCGGCTCGACGGCAACTTGCGCACGCTGACGGCCGAGGTGGCGAGCGACCTGAACCGGCGTCTCGCGCAGCGCGACGGCGCCGTGCGAATCCACGCGTCGCACGGCTACGCGGTCGCGACGCTCGTCTCCGCGCTCGTCGATGCGCAGGCGGCCGTCGACATCAAGTATCGCGAGAGCGTCGAGGCCGTTCAGGCACTCGCCCGCGGCGAGTGCGACCTCGCCGGCTTCCATTTGCCGCGCGGCGCGTTTCGCGCGCAGTGTGCGCAGATCTACCGGCCCTGGCTCGACGACACGCGCCATGTGCTGATCCACCTGACGCGCCGCCAGCAGGGGCTGTTCGTCCCGCGCGGCAACCCGAAGCAGGTCAGCGGGCTTGCGGACCTCGCGCGCAACGACATCCGCTTCGTCAACCGGCAGCCGGGGTCGGGCACGCGCATGCTGCTGGATCTCGCGCTGCGCGCGATCGGCATCGATCCGGAGCGCATCGACGGCTACGCGTCGGCCGAGCTCACGCATTCGGCGATCGCGGCGTTCGTCGCGAGCGGGATGGCCGACCTCGGCTTCGGCGTCGAGCCGGCCGCCCATCATTTCGGGCTCGACTTCATCCCGGTCGTGGACGAAGACTATTACTTCGCATGCGAACGCGCGCGGCTCGATGCGCGGCCGCTTGCCGGCGTGCTGGCGCTGCTGCGTGACGCGCGCTTCGTCGAGCGCGTCGCGCATCTCGACGGTTACGATCCGGCCGCATGCGGCACGCTGACGAGCATCGCGACGGGATTGGCCGGCGGCGACGGCACGTACGCGCAGGACGGCAATTCGCGGTAACGGGGACGCGATCGAGCCGCGCTGCAACAGCAGGGGATTTGCGCTACGCTTGCCGCTTGATCAACGTTCCAACAAGCACGCCGTTCAGGCGTCATTCCGCCATGAAATTTTCCGTTCCCCTCGCCGCGGCAGCGTTGACCGCGGGGCTGTTGGTCGTCGCTTCGCCGTTTGCGTTTGCGCAGAATTCCCCGGGCGTGCCCGGCGGCATCCTGAGCGAACAGTTTCGCCTGAACGAGCATCCGCAGATGCCGTTCGCGGCGTCGGCGCCGTCGCAGAAATACCAGGGCAGCAAGAAGTCGGCGTTGCGCCGCAAGGGCGACCTGGGCGACCCGAACGGCTGCAACCTGAAGTGCCCGATGGATACCCGGTAAGGCTCTGACTGGCGTATTCGTGCCGGGACGGGGCGGGCGTGCTTGTGCACAACGACCCGATCGCCTGACCGACGGCTGTACGCGTTCCGTTCCGAACCTGGCTGTGATCGAGCCCCGCGAAGCGTTGCTGCTTCGCGGGGCTCGTGCTTTTCGGCAGGCCCGCACGCAACGCGGCGCCATGTGAAGCCGCCGTTTTCACGCGTTGCCGCTTCGCCAGCCAATCTAGGGTTAACCCGTAATTCAGGAAGGATGTCTTCCAGAAACCTGCCTTATTCTTAAGCATCCGCCTACATAAACTTCGGGTTGTCAGCGATGAACAAGGTGTTCACCGCGAACACAGACAAATCTGGAGGTAGGTCATCATGAAGTCGCTCGTTCAAGCTGTTGTCGTTGCCGCTGCTCTCGTTGCCCCGGTCGTGTCGTTCGCCCAGTCGGGCTCGACGATCACCCGCGCGCAGGTCCGTGCCGAACTGGTCCAGCTCCAGCAGGCCGGTTACAACTCCGCCCGCGGCGAAGATCCGCACTACCCGGAAGCGATCCAGGCAGCGACGGCCCGTGTTGCAGAGCAGCAGCGTGCACTGGCGCAGGCGCAAGGTGCCGACGCCAGCGGCTACGGTGCGCAGGCACAGGGCGCATCCGCATCGGGTTCGCGTGCAATGGGCGTGCGCCCGGCCAGTGCTGAAGAAATGAAGTCGCTGTATCGCGGCAGCTAAGCTGCACGTCGCCCGATCTGCACGAGCATGGGGGCGGCGATGCGCTGCGCCCGAAGCCGGGGCAACCGGGCTGGCCGCTGCCCGGTGCAACCGATGACTGCGCGGGCGCGGCAGAACACCTGTCACCTCCTGCCGCCGGAGCACCGGTGGCATTCCGCCCGGCCGCCCGTCCGTGGTCGGGCGCTTTTTCGGCAGGAGAGGGATGCATGCGTGTCGCCGGCAACAAAAAACCCCGCAGACTTGCGTCATGCGGGGTTCGTGCGGCGAACGCGGAATTTGGTGGAGGCGGCGGGAATCGAACCCGCGTCCAGAAGCGCTCCACGACTAGTTCTACATGTTTAGTCCAGTCTTTTGATTTAACCGCAGCGACGCGGACGAACACGCTGCACTACGGCGATTCGCTAGATTTTCGACCCTGGCGTCGCGACGCCGACAGAGCTTAACTGACGTAAATGACCTCTGGCGGTATTGCTACCGGTCTTGCGACACTAGCCCGTCAGTGAACTAGGCAGAGGACGGCGGCCGTTAGGCTGCCAGTGCGAACGTATCGTCGTTTGCAGTTACGATTTTCCCATTGATTAACGAGGTGACGGGTCCTCGACATGCCCTAGCCGCTTCACAACCCCTGTCGAAACCAGGTCGCCCCCGCGGATAAGATCTAGCATTATAGCCCAACATCGCGCAGCAGTTCGCGCAGTTCCTGCGTCGTGTCGACGAGATGCTGCGCCTGCCAGTCGGCCGGCGCAACGCCGTCGCCGCAATAGCCGTACGCGGCTGCGACCGTCGCCATGCCGGCCGCGCTGCCGGCCTGAATGTCGCGCAGGTCGTCGCCGACGTAGACGATGCGCGCGGGGGCGAGCGTCAGCTGGTCGGCCGCATGCAGCAGCGGGGCCGGGTGCGGCTTCGGGTGCGGCGTCGTGTCGCCCCCGACCACGCAGGCGGCGCGCGGGGCGAGGCCGAGCAGCTCGACGAGCGGCGCCGTGAGGCGCATCGCCTTGTTCGTGACGATGCCCCAGCGCACGCCGCGCGCATCGAGTTCGTCGAGCACGTCGCCGATGCCGGGAAACAGCGTCGTATGTACGCAGAGGTCCGTCGCGTAGTTGGTCAGGAACTCGTCGCGCATCGCGTCGTAGCCGGGCGTGTTCGGATCGATGCCGAACGCGCCGCCGAGCAGGCCGCGCGCGCCGGCCGAGGCCAGCGGGCGCAACACGTCGAGCGACGTTTCGGGCAGCCCGCGATCGCGCTGCATCCTGTTGACGGCCGCCGCGAGATCGGGCGCCGTGTCGGCGAGCGTGCCGTCGAGGTCGAACAGCACGGCATCGCAGTGCAGCAGGCGCGGTTCGTCTGCTACCCGCGCGGTCGAAAGGGGAGTCGTCATGCCGGTCGGGGGGTCACGCGCCGCGGCGGCACGCGATGAGGTAGTTGATGTCGGTGTCGTTCGACAGCGCGAAGCGCTTGCCGATCGGATGATACGTGATGCCCTTGATCTCCACGATGTGCAGATCCGTCGCGCGCACGAAGCCGGCCAGTTCCGACGGGCGGATGAAACGCGCATAGTCGTGCGTGCCCTTCGGCAGCATCTGCGCGATGTACTCCGCGCCGATCACCGCGAACAGGTAGGACTTCAGGTTGCGGTTCAGCGTCGAGAAGAACACCCAGCCGCCCGGTTTCACGAGCGTCGCGCACGCGGCGACGACATCGCCGGGCGACGGCACGTGCTCGAGCATCTCCATGCACGTGACGACGTCGTAGGTGCCCGGTTCGCGCGCGGCGATCGCTTCGGCGGCGATGGCCTCATAGTCGACCGAGATGCCGCTTTCGAGGCTGTGCAGGTCGGCGACGCCGAGCGCTTCGGTCGACAGGTCGATGCCCTTCACCTGGGCGCCGAGCCCGGCCATCGATTCGGACAGGATGCCGCCGCCGCAGCCGATGTCGAGTGCACGCTTGCCGGCCAGGTGTGCGTGCGCATCGATCCAGCCGAGCCGGACCGGGTTCAGGTCGTGCAGCGGCTTGAATTCGGCATTCGGATCCCACCACCGGTGGGCGAGGTCGCTGAATTTCTGGAGTTCGTGCGGATCGGCGTTGGTCATGTCGGCAAACGGGCTACGGGAGGAGGGCAGTGCTGCGGTTCGTCAGACCCGAGTATATAAGAAGCGGACGAGCGGCGAAGCGACGAGCGCCCGGACGGGCGTCAAAGAAAAAGCCCCGCCGGAGCGGGGCTTTGAAGCAGTCGAAAACCGCGGCTTAGTTTGCCGGAACGGTCGTCTTCTGCACTTGCTGCGTACCCACCACTTCGACTTCCACGCGGCGATCCGGTGCGAGGCAGGCGATGAGTTGCTTGCGGTTCTTCTGGTTGCAGCCAGTCGTAACCGGGTTGCGCTTGCCCTTGCCTTCCGTGTAGATCTTGTTGGCCGGCACACCCTTGCTGACCAGGTACGACTTCACGGCTTGCGCACGGCGCAGCGACAGACGGTCGTTGTACTTGTCCGAACCGATGCGGTCCGTGTAGCCCGTTGCGACGACCACTTCCGTGTTCATGCCTTCGATCTTCGAAGCCAGTTCGTCCAGCTTTTGCTTGCCCAGCGGCTTGAGCGTTGCCTTGTCGAAGTCGAACAGTGCGTCAGCTTGATACGTGATCTTCTGGCTCGTGATGGCCGGAGCAACCGGAGCGACCGGCGGCTGCGGTGCCTGGGCGACCAGTGCGCCATCGCACTTCGCGTTGGCGGTGGCCGGCGTCCAGAACGCATCGCGCCAGCAGAGCTCGTTCGTGCCGTTCATCCACACCCATTCGCCCGTGCCGTTCACCCAGTTGTCATTGACGGCTTGACGCGACGCCGGCACCGACTGTGCCGAAGCGGATGCAGCCATAACTGCGGTAGCTGCAATGAACGCGAGCTTTGAAAGTTTATTCATATTTCTCCTCTCGAAATTGAGATTACCGCAGGTTTACTGCGAGCCTGTTGACGGTGACAAGTCATACATTGCTCGAAGTATAACATTGGTGCGGCACAAAAAACGCGGCGCGCTCCTGTGTAGACTTCGAGCAGCGTCTAACTTTCAGTGCGTTGGCATTTTGCCATATCGTTCCCTTCCTACGAAAAAAAATCCTCCCCACCCTAAGATCGCTCCAACTTTGTGGTGCATGCGCAACACCGGCCTGCCGCAACTTTTAGAGATTGTCAAGAGTGTGTCGGCGAAATTGCGCGGGTGTGTGCATTTGTTTACTCGTGCGCGTGAAACAAACTGCTCGTGAGCGTGAAACAAACCGGATGCGATTGGCTGCGACGTCGCGTCGCGCGGGATTTGGGCCAATTCGCCGTCGCCGCGATTTTTGCTATTTATATATAGAGGGGGAGGCGAATTGGCGGCTGATGGGCGCATGTTAGAATCTCGCGTTGCGTTGCGCATGCAGCGCCCACGCGAAAGGCGTTCGCCGTCTTCGCTCCGAAACGATACGGATACATGGATCAATTCGCCAAAGAGACCCTGCCCACCTCCCTAGAGGAGGAAATGCGCCGTTCGTATCTCGATTACGCGATGAGCGTGATCGTCGGACGTGCCCTCCCGGATGTCCGCGATGGCCTGAAGCCCGTGCACCGGCGCGTATTGTTCGCGATGCACGAACTGAACAACGACTGGAACCGCGCGTACAAGAAGTCGGCGCGTATCGTCGGTGACGTGATCGGTAAGTACCACCCTCACGGTGACACCGCGGTCTACGACACGATCGTGCGGATGGCGCAGGATTTCTCGCTGCGCTACATGCTGATCGACGGGCAGGGCAACTTCGGCTCGATCGACGGCGACAATGCCGCGGCGATGCGTTACACCGAAATTCGCATGGCGAAGATCGGTCACGAGCTGCTCGCCGACATCGACAAGGAAACGGTCGATTTCGAGCCGAACTACGACGGCAACGAAACGCAGCCGTCGGTCCTGCCGTCGCGCATCCCGAACCTGCTGATCAACGGCTCGTCGGGTATCGCCGTCGGGATGGCGACCAACATCCCGCCGCACAACCTGAACGAAGTCGTCGACGCGTGCCAGCACCTGCTGGGCAACCCGGAAGCGACGATCGACGAGCTGATCGAGATCATCCCGGCGCCGGACTTCCCGACGGCCGGCATCATCTACGGCGTCGCCGGTGTGCGCGACGGCTACCGCACCGGGCGCGGGCGCGTCGTGATGCGCGCGGCCACGCACTTCGAGGAGATCGACCGCGGCCAGCGGATGGCGATCATCGTCGACGAGCTGCCGTACCAGGTGAACAAGCGCTCGCTGCTCGAGCGGATCGCCGAACTCGTCAACGAGAAGAAGCTCGAGGGCATCTCCGACATCCGCGACGAGTCCGACAAGAGCGGCATGCGTGTCGTGATCGAGCTCAAGCGCGGCGAAGTGCCGGAAGTGGTGCTGAACAACCTGTACAAGGCGACGCAGCTCCAGGACACGTTCGGCATGAACATGGTCGCGCTCGTCGACGGCCAGCCGAAGCTGCTGAACCTGAAGGAAATCCTGCAGTGCTTCCTGTCGCACCGACGCGAAGTGCTGACGCGCCGCACGATCTACGAACTGCGCAAGGCCCGCGAACGCGGCCACGTGCTCGAAGGTCTCGCGGTCGCGCTCGCGAACATCGACGAGTTCATCGCGATCATCAAGGCCGCGCCGACGCCGCCGATCGCGAAGCAGGAGTTGATGGCGAAGCCGTGGGATTCGTCGCTCGTGCGCGAGATGCTGACGCGCGCCGAAGCCGAGAATGCATCGGCAGGCGGCCGCTCCGCGTATCGTCCGGAAGGCCTGAACGCGGCGTTCGGCATGCAGAACGACGGGCTGTACCGCCTGTCCGACACGCAGGCCCAGGAAATCCTGCAGATGCGCCTGCAGCGCCTGACCGGCCTCGAGCAGGACAAGATCATCGGCGAGTACCGCGAAGTGATGGCCCAGATCGCCGACCTGCTGGACATCCTCGCGCGCCCCGAGCGGATCACGACGATGATCGGCGAGGAGCTGACCTCGGTGAAGGCCGAATTCGGCGACGCGCGCCGCTCGAAGATCGAACTGAACGCGACCGAGCTGAACACCGAGGATCTGATCACGCCGCAGGACATGGTCGTCACGATGTCGCATGCGGGCTACGTGAAGTCGCAGCCGCTGTCCGAGTACCGCGCGCAGAAGCGCGGCGGCCGCGGCAAGCAGGCGACGCAGATGAAGGAAGACGACTGGATCGAGACGCTGTTCATCGCGAACACGCACGACTACATCCTGTGCTTCTCGAACCGCGGCCGCGTGTACTGGGTCAAGGTCTATGAAGTGCCGCAGGGTTCGCGCAACTCGCGCGGCCGCCCGATCGTCAACATGTTCCCGCTGCAGGAAGGCGAGAAGATCAACGTCGTGCTGCCGGTCAAGGAATTCTCGGCCGACAAGTTCATCTTCATGGCGACGTCGCTCGGCACCGTGAAGAAGACGCCGCTCGAAGCATTCAGCCGTCCGATGAAGAAGGGCATCATCGCGGTCGGCCTCGACGACGGCGACTACCTGATCGGTGCGTCGATCACCGACGGCGCGCACGACGTGATGCTGTTCTCCGACGCCGGCAAGGCCGTGCGCTTCGACGAGAACGACGTGCGTCCGATGGGGCGCGAGGCGCGAGGCGTGCGCGGCATGCAGCTCGAGGACGGGCAGCAGGTCATCGCGATGCTGGTTGCCGGCAGCGAGGAGCAGACCGTGCTCACCGCAACCGAGAACGGCTACGGCAAGCGCACGCCGATCACCGAATACACGCGTCACGGCCGTGGCACGAAGGGCATGATCGCGATCCAGACGTCCGAGCGTAACGGCAAGGTGGTGGCCGCGACGCTCGTCGACGCCGAGGATCAGATCATGCTGATCACGACGGCCGGCGTGTTGATTCGCACCCGTGTATCGGAGATTCGCGAGATGGGGCGGGCTACGCAAGGTGTTACACTCATCAGTCTCGATGAGGGTACCAAGCTCTCCGGCCTGCAGCAGATCGCGGAGGCTGAAGAGGGCGATGGCGAGGCCGACGAGGCGTCGGACGGCGAAGCCTGAAGAACGGATGAGACTCTAGCCGCCGCGGGCGAAAAGCGCCGCGGCCGGCGAGCAACCATTCATATTTCCAAAAGGGAGTGATGATGCAAAAGCAATTCAAGCAACTGGTTCTGCTGGCTGCACTGGTGCCGACGTTCGCGATGGCGCAGGCGCTGTCGAATTCCGCACCGGCTGCTCCGGCGGCAGCTGCGCCGATCGACGCCGACAAGAAGGCAGCGATCAAGGATCTGCTCGACGCGATCGATGCGCCGAAGCTCGTGTCGGCAATCGGCAACAGCGCCGAAATGCAGGCCAAGCAACTCGTGCCGGCAATCCTGTCGGACGCGCTGTCGGAAAACAAGACGCTGAACGACAAGCAGAAGCAGGCTGCCGTTCCGACGCTGCAGAAGAACTCGGTGCCGAAGCTGGTTGACGGCGCAGGCAAGGTATTCGGCACGCAACAGTTCCAGAACGACGCGATGTCGGCTCAGTACGACGCCTACGCGAAGTACTACAGCACGTCGGAGATCAAGGATCTGACGACGTTCTACAAGAGCCCGACGGGCCGCAAGTTCATCCAGGTTCAGGATCAGGTCGGTCGCGACGTGGTCAACGGCCTGATGCAGAAGTACATGCCGCAAGCGATCCAGGCAACGCGTACGCAGGCTGACAAGGAAGTCGCAGCAGTCAAGCCGGGCAAGTAAAGCTGTCCGGGCACGCCACCGGCCGTTCGGCCGGGTTTGGCGGGAGCCTGACGACAGTGCGATAATGGCCGTTTGCGCGTGAGCGCAAGCGGCCATTTCTTTTCTGGCGCGTTCTGCCGGCGGCGAGCCGGTCGCGTCCCTCCGAGGTTTTCACGATGCGCGTCTTTAATTTCTCCGCCGGCCCTGCGGCGATGCCCGAGGAAGTGCTGCGGCAAGCTGCCGACGAAATGCTCGACTGGCACGGCAGCGGCATGAGCGTGATGGAGATGAGCCATCGCGGCAAGGAATTCATGTCGATCCACGAGGCTGCGCTGACCGATCTGCGCGACCTGCTCGGCGTGCCGGCCAGCCACCGGGTCCTGTTCCTGCAGGGCGGCGGCATCGCGGAAAACGCGATCGTGCCGATGAACCTGCTCGGCTCGCGCAAGACCGCCGACTTCGTCGTGACGGGCTCGTGGTCGCAGAAATCGTTCAACGAGGCGAAGAAGTTCTGCACGCCGCATCTCGCAGCGAACGGCAAGACGGACGACGGCTTCACGCGTGCGCCCGCGCGCGCCGAATGGCAGCTGTCGGACGATCCGGCCTACGTGCATCTGTGCACCAACGAGACGATCGACGGCGTCGAGACGTTCGAGATCCCCGATCTCGGCGACGTGCCGCTGGTCGCGGATGTCTCGTCGCACATCCTGTCGCGCCCGATGGACGTCGCGAAATACGGCGTGCTGTTCGGCGGCGCGCAGAAGAACATCGGGATGGCCGGCGTGACGGTCGTGATCGTGCGCGAGGATCTGCTCGATCGCGCGCTGTCGATCTGCCCGTCCGCATTCGAATGGAAGACCATCGCCGCGAACAACTCCCTGTACAACACGCCGCCCACCTACGCGATCTACATCGCGGGCCTCGTGTTCCAGTGGCTGAAGCGGCAGGGTGGCCTCGAAGCGATCGAGGCCCGCAATATCGAAAAATCGAAGCTGCTCTACGACACGATCGACGCGAGCAGCTTCTATCTGAACAAGGTCGAGCCGGCAGCACGTTCGCGGATGAACGTGCCGTTTTTCCTGGCCGACGAAACGCGCAACGAAGACTTCCTTGCCGGCGCAAAGGCGCGCGGGCTGCTGCAGCTGAAGGGCCACAAGTCCGTCGGCGGCATGCGGGCGTCGATCTACAACGCGGTGCCGCTCGAGGGCGTGAAAGCGCTCGTCGAGTACATGAAGGACTTCGAGCAGCGCGGCGCCTGACGGCGGCGCTGTTCAAACAGCACGGCAAAACGCATGGACGACGAACTGAATTCCCGCCTGAAACCGCTGCGCGATCGCATCGACGCGATCGATGCGCAGCTGATCGCGCTCCTGAACCAGCGCGCCGCGGTGGCGCTGGAGGTGGGCGAGGTCAAGAAGCATTTCAACGCGCCGGTGTTCCGGCCGGAGCGCGAGCTGCAGGTGATCGCGCGGCTGCAGGACATGAGCGCCGGGCCGCTCGCGAGCGAGCACATCAGCGCCATCTGGCGCGAGATCATGGCTGCGAGCCGCGCGCTCGAGCAGACGATCCACGTCGCGTTCCTCGGGCCGGTCGGCACGTACAGCGAACAGGCGATGCTCGAGTATTTCGGCCAGTCGATCGAAGGGCTGCCGTGCCCGTCGATCGACGAGGTGTTCCGCTCGGTCGAGGCCGGTGCGTCCGCATTCGGCATCGCGCCGGTCGAGAATTCGACCGAAGGTGCCGTGTCGCGCACGCTCGACCTGCTGCTGCAGACGCAACTGCTGATCAGCGGCGAGCTCGCATTGCCGATCCACCACAACCTGCTGACGCAAAGCGGCACGCTCGACGGCGTGAAGCGCGTCTGCGCGCATGCGCAGGCGCTTGCGCAATGCCAGCAGTGGCTCGCCGCGAATGCGCCTCAGCTCGAGCGGCAGGCCGTGGCGAGCAACGCGGAGGCTGCGCGTCTCGCGGCCGCCGATCCGACCGTCGCGGCGATCGCGGGCGACCGCGCAGCCGCGCATTACGGTTTGCAGATCGCGTTCTCGCTGATCCAGGACGATCCGCACAATCGCACGCGCTTCGTGATCGTCGGCAAGCAGCCGGCGGGCCAGAGCGGTCACGACCAGACGTCGCTGATCGTGTCGGTGAAGAACGAGCCGGGCGCCGTGTTCAAGCTGCTCGAGCCGCTCGCGCGGCACGGCGTGTCGATGACGCGCTTCGAGTCGCGTCCGGCGCGCGTCGGCACGTGGGAGTACTACTTCTACATCGATATCGAAGGGCACCGCGACGATGCGGCGGTGGCGGCCGCGCTCGCGGAACTCGGCCAGAAGGCCGCGTTCCTGAAGATACTCGGTTCGTATCCGAGCGCACGCTGAGGCGCGCTGGCCCGTCGCCGGGTCACGCAGGTGACGGACAGGCGGGCAGGGCAGGCCGGTCGGCGCTGCCGAAGGCGGGTTCGGGCGGCACCCGGTGCAGGTTGCGCCGGGTGCGGGCTCGTTGCCCGGAATCTGGAATTCCGCATGCGGGGCGTCGTGCCGCACGCATAACTTGGCTCTTGTCGTGTCAGGCTTTGCATTCAACAAACTGGTCATCTTCGGCGTCGGCCTGATCGGCGGATCGCTGGCCCGCGCGTTGCGCGAGCGCGCGCCGGGCGGCGCGGGCGAAATCGTCGGCGTGGGCCGCTCGCGTCGCTCGGTCGAGCGCGCGCTGTCGCTCGGCGTGATCGACCGCGCAGCGGCGCTCGACGACGACGCGCAATTGCGCGACGCGCTCGCCGGCGCCGATCTCGTGCTGCTGGCCGCGCCCGTCGCGCAGACGGGCCCGTTGCTGGCGCGCATCGCGCCGTGGCTCGACGATGCGACGATCGTCACCGACGCGGGCAGCACCAAGTCCGATGTCGTCGCGGCCGCGCGCGACACGCTCGGCGCGCGAATCGCGCAGTTCGTGCCGGGGCATCCGATTGCCGGCCGCGAGTCGAGCGGCGTCGAGGCCGCGTTGCCGGACCTGTACGTCGGTCGCAACGTCGTGCTGTGCCCGCTGCCGGAGAACGCGCCCGAATCGGTCGCGCGCATCGACGCGATGTGGCGCGCAACCGGCGCCGACGTGCGCACGATGAGCACCGGGCAGCACGATCGGGTGTTTGCGTCGATCAGCCACCTGCCCCACGTGCTGTCGTTCGCGCTCGTCGAGCAGATTCTCGGCGAGGCCGACGCGGAACTGAAATTCTCGTACGCGGCGGGCGGTTTCCGCGATTTCACGCGCATCGCGGCGTCGAGCCCCGAGATGTGGCGCGACGTGTGCGTCGCGAACCGCGCGGCGCTGCTCGACGAACTCGACGGCTACACGCGCGTGCTCACGCGGCTGCGTGAGGCGATCGACGCCGGCGACGGCGCGGCGCTCGAAGCGGTGTTCACGCGCTCGCGCGCCGCACGCAAGGCATGGCAGGAGCGCGGCGGTGCGCCCGCTGCCGAACCGGTCAAGAAATAACAGGACGATTCCCATGGACTATCTCGATCTCGGCCCGTACTCCAGCGCATCGGGCACCGTGCGCCTGCCCGGCTCGAAGAGCATTTCGAACCGCGTGCTGCTGCTCGCGGCGCTGGCCGAAGGCGAAACGACGATCACGAACCTGCTCGACTCCGACGATACGCGCGTGATGCTCGACGCACTCGGCAAGCTCGGCGTGAAGCTCGCGCGCGATGGCGACACCTGTGTCGTGACGGGCACGCGCGGCGCATTCACCGCGAAGACGGCCGACCTGTTCCTCGGCAACGCGGGCACGGCCGTGCGGCCGTTGACCGCCGCGCTCGCGGTGAACGGCGGCGACTACCGCGTGCACGGCGTGCCACGCATGCACGAACGGCCGATCGGCGATCTCGTCGACGGCCTGCGGCAGATCGGCGCGCAGATCGACTACGAGCTGAACGAAGGTTATCCGCCGTTGCGCATCAAGCCCGCGACGATTTCGGTCGATGCGCCGATCCGCGTGCGCGGCGACGTGTCGAGCCAGTTCCTCACGGCACTCCTGATGACGCTGCCGCTCGTGAAGGCGAATGATGGCCGGACCGTCGTCGAAGTCGACGGCGAGCTGATCTCGAAGCCGTACATCGACATCACGATCCGCCTGATGGAGCGCTTCGGCGTGACCATCGAGCGCGACGGCTGGCAGCGTTTCGTCGTGCCGGCCGGCGTCCGCTACCGCTCGCCGGGGCGGATCATGGTCGAGGGCGACGCGTCGTCCGCGTCGTACTTCCTCGCGGCCGGCGCGCTTGGCGGCGGCCCGCTGCGGGTTGAAGGCGTGGGGCGCGCGAGCATCCAGGGCGACGTCGGTTTCGCGAACGCGCTGATGCAGATGGGCGCGAACGTGACGATGGGCGACGACTGGATCGACGTGCGCGGCATCGGCCACGACCACGGCAAGCTCGAGCCGATCGACATGGACTTCAACCTGATCCCCGATGCGGCGATGACCATCGCGGTCGCGGCGCTGTTTGCGAACGGCACGAGCACGCTGCGCAACATCGCGAGCTGGCGCGTGAAGGAGACCGACCGCATCGCCGCGATGGCGACCGAGCTGCGCAAGGTCGGCGCGATCGTCGAGGAAGGCCCCGACTATCTCGTCGTCACGCCGCCGGAAAAGCTCACGCCGAACGCGGCGATCGATACGTACGACGATCACCGGATGGCGATGTGCTTCTCGCTCGTCAGCCTGGGCGGCGTGCCCGTGCGGATCAACGATCCGAAGTGCGTCGGCAAGACGTTCCCCGACTATTTCGACCGCTTCGCCGCGCTCGCCAAAGCCTGACCCGACTGTTCCGATGAAATCGACCCGACCCTTTCACCCGACTCCCGTCATTACGATCGACGGCCCGACCGCCTCCGGCAAGGGCACCGTCGCGGCGCTCGTCGCTGCGAACCTTGGCTTCCACCTGCTCGACAGCGGCGCGCTGTATCGGCTTGCCGCCCTCGCGAGCGTGCGCTACGGCATCGCGGCGGAGGACATCGACGCGCTGGTGAAACTGATCGACGATCTGCACATCACGTTCCGCGAAGGCTGTGCGCAGCTCGACGGCGTCGACGTGTCGAACGACATCCGCGCCGAAGCGGTCGGCAATCGTGCATCGGCCATTGCCGTGCACGGGCCCGTACGCACCGCGCTCGTCGCGCGCCAGCGCGCGTTCCGCAAGACGCCGGGCCTCGTCGCAGACGGGCGCGACATGGGCACCGTGATCTTCCCGGACGCCGTGCTGAAGGTGTTCCTGACGGCCAGCGCCGAGGCTCGCGCGACCAGACGGCATAAGCAATTGATGCAAAAAGGTTTTTCTGCTAATATAGATGACTTGCTCCGGGATCTTCGTGAACGTGACGCGCGCGACAGCAATCGCGCAGCCGCGCCGCTGAAGCCTGCAGCAGATGCCGAGCTGCTCGATACGTCGGCACTTTCGGTCGATGAAGCCGTCGACCAGGTGCTGCAGTGGTACCGGGCACTCGGCCAGCCCGCCTGAGAAGGCGGGTAGCGGTAGGTGCTCCGTGCCGCAAGCGCGGAGCGTGTTTTGAACCCTTAACCCCGTGTGGTCTTCGATCTGGCCCTTTCAGCCTGCCATTCCGGCCGGCGTGGCACAGCGAGCCATGCACAATCAGATTTTTATGTCCGACCTGCAAACCTCCACCCCGAATACCGAATCCTTTGCGGCTCTGTTCGAAGAGTCGCTGACCCGCCAAGACATGCGCGCCGGCGAAGTGATTTCCGCCGAAGTCGTGCGCGTCGACCACAACTTCGTGGTCGTCAATGCAGGCCTCAAGTCCGAGGCTTACATTCCGATCGAGGAATTCCTGAACGATCAGGGCGAGGTTGAGGTGCAGTCGGGCGATTTCGTGTCCGTCGCGATCGACGCGCTCGAAAACGGCTACGGCGACACGATCCTGTCGCGCGACAAGGCGAAGCGCCTTGCATCGTGGCTGTCGCTGGAAAAGGCACTCGACAACAACGAACTCGTCACCGGCACGATCACCGGCAAGGTGAAGGGCGGCATGACCGTGATGGTCAACGGCATCCGCGCGTTCCTGCCGGGTTCGCTGGTCGACACGCGTCCGGTCAAGGACACGACCCCGTACGAAGGCAAGACGCTCGAGTTCCGCGTGATCAAGCTCGATCGCAAGCGTAACAACGTCGTGCTGTCGCGTCGTGCGGTGATCGAAGCAACCCAGGGCGAAGAGCGCGCGAAGCTGCTCGAGACGCTGAAGGAAGGCGCGATCGTCAACGGCGTGGTCAAGAACATCACCGACTACGGCGCGTTCGTCGACCTCGGCGGCATCGACGGCCTGCTGCACATCACCGACATCGCATGGCGTCGTGTGCGTCACCCGAGCGAAGTCCTGTCGGTTGGCCAGGAAGTCACCGCGAAGATCCTCAAGTTCGACCAAGAGAAGAACCGCGTCTCGCTGGGCATCAAGCAACTGGGCGACGATCCGTGGGAAGGCATCTCGCGCCGTTACCCGTCGGGCACGCGCCTGTTCGGCAAGGTCACGAACATTACCGACTACGGCGCATTCGTCGAAGTGGAATCGGGCATCGAAGGCCTCGTCCACGTGTCGGAAATGGACTGGACGAACAAGAACGTTGCACCGTCGAAGGTTGTCCAGCTGGGCGACGAAGTCGAAGTCATGGTCCTCGAGATCGACGAAGACCGCCGTCGTATCAGCCTCGGCATGAAGCAGTGCAAGCCGAATCCGTGGGATGACTTCAGCCGCAACTTCAAGAAGGGCGACAAGATCACGGGCGCAATCAAGTCGATCACCGACTTCGGCGTGTTCATCGGTCTGCCGGGCGGCATCGACGGCTTGGTCCACCTGTCGGACCTGTCGTGGAGCGAAACCGGCGAAGAAGCCGTTCGCAAGTACAAGAAGGGCGACGAAGTCGAAGCCATCGTGCTCGGTATCGACGTCGAGAAGGAGCGTATTTCGCTCGGCATCAAGCAGCTCGAAGGCGACCCGTTCAGCAACTACGTTGCAATGAACGACAAGGGCTCGATCGTCGACGGCGTCGTGAAGACGGTCGATGCGAAGG
The DNA here is from genome assembly GCF_057439935.1 of Burkholderia cepacia complex sp. TUM26381. Lineage (NCBI taxonomy): Bacteria > Pseudomonadati > Pseudomonadota > Betaproteobacteria > Burkholderiales > Burkholderiaceae > Burkholderia > Burkholderia cepacia complex sp. TUM26381. The sequence goes on from NZ_CM172006.1 coordinate 1,105,137, forward strand.
GTGCGGTCGTCACGCTGACGGGCGACGTCGAAGGCTACCTGCGTGCGTCGGAAATCTCGCAGGATCGCGTCGAAGACGCACGCAACGTGCTGAAGGAAGGCGACAAGGTCAACGCGATGGTGATCAACATCGATCGCAAGTCGCGCGGCATCAACCTGTCGATCAAGGCGAAGGATTCGGCTGAACAACAGGAAGCGATCCGCGGCCTGCAGTCGGACTCCAGCGCTGCTGCGACCGGTACGACCAACCTCGGCGCGCTGCTGAAGGCGAAGCTCGACGGCCAGAACCAGTAAGCCTCACGAGGTCTGCTGAAGTATGACCAAATCCGAGTTGGTCGCGCAGCTGGCATCGCGATTTCCGCAACTTGTCCTCAAGGATGCGGATTTCGCGGTGAAAACGATGCTCGATGCGATGTCCGACGCCCTGGCGAAAGGGCATCGCATTGAAATTCGGGGTTTCGGCAGCTTTGGCCTCAACCGTCGCCCGGCGCGCGTCGGACGCAACCCGAAGTCGGGGGAGAAAGTGCAGGTGCCCGAGAAGTTCGTGCCGCACTTCAAGCCTGGCAAGGAATTGCGTGAACGCGTCGACGGCCGCGCGGGTGAACCGCTGAAAGCTGACGATCCGGACGACGAGCGTTGAGCGTCGTTCGGTGTGCCCGGAACCTGTCCGGCGAAGGCTGAAAAGAAAAGCGCCCCTTGGGGCGCTTTTTTCATGTCCGGCGGCAGCCGCGCAACGCCTGGCGCAGGATGTGCGCAGCCGCGGAAACGCTTCCTTTACAATACGGGTCGATTCGGTGCGACGAAGGGGAGTCGCGCGCCGCGGCAAACCTCAACAAAGAGAGGGCTTCATGAAGTTTATCGTCTGGCTGATCCGGGTATTGGTGTTCGTCCTGCTGCTGGTGCTGGCGCTGGCCAATACGCAAACCGCGACGCTGAATTTCGTTGCCGGCTACGCATGGCAAGCGCCGCTGATCCTGATCGGCCTGGCATTCTTCGCCGTCGGGTTGCTGGCCGGCCTGCTGTCCGCGCTGCCTTCGATCTTCCGCCTGCGTCTCGAGAACGGGCGTCTGAAGCGCGATCTGCGCGCGGCGCGTGAAACGCCCGCGATCGTCGACCAGCCGCCGATGCCGCCCGTCATTTAACACGGACGCCGCGCGATCATCGCGCGGTTTTCGTCTCTGCTTCGATATTTCGCATGGATCTGGATTTCTGGTGGTTGCTCGCGATTCCGGTCGCATTCGCGCTCGGTTGGGCGGCGTCACGCTATGACCTGAAGAATCTCCTGTCGGAGAGTGCCAACCTGCCGCGCTCGTATTTTCGCGGCCTGAATTTTCTGTTGAACGAACAACCCGACAAGGCGATCGACGCGTTCATCGAGGTCGCCAAGCTCGATCCCGAGACGGTCGAACTGCACTTCGCGCTCGGCAACCTGTTTCGCCGCCGCGGCGAGACCGACCGCGCGATCCGCGTGCACCAGAACCTGCTGAGCCGCACGGACCTGCCGGTCAACGAGCGCGACCACGCGCTGTACGAGCTCGGCCAGGACTTCCTCAAGGCCGGCCTGCTCGATCGCGCCGAAGAGGCGTTCCACAAGCTCGCCGGCGGCGACTACGCGCTCGGTGCGCAGCGGGCGCTGCTGACGATCTACGAGATCGAGAAGGACTGGAACAAGTCGATCGATACCGCGAAGCGCATCGAGTCGATGAGCGACAAGCCGCTCGGTACCGAAATTGCGCAGTTTCACTGCGAACTCGCGCAGGACGCGCTGCAGCGCAAGAATGCGGCAGCGGCAGCCGAACAGCTTCGGCTCGCGCTGACCGTGAACCCGCAGAACGTCCGCGCGACGATTCTGTCGGGCGACGCAGCCGAGGCGGCCGGCGATCACGCGGCCGCGATCGAGCACTGGAAGCGTGTCGAGGCGCAGAACCCCGCGTATCTGCCGCTCGTCGCCGACAAGCTGATGAAGGCGTACGTGGCGCTCGGCAAGAACGTCGAGGGCGCCGAACTGCTGATGGGGTATGTCGACCGCTATCCGTCGAACGACCTGCTCGACATCGCGTACCAGCACATTGCCGGATTGCGCGGTCAGGATGCGGCGCACACGCTCGCACGTGCGCAGATGGAGAAGTCGCCGAACCTGTCGGGGATGCTGCACCTGCTCGATGCGCAGATCGCGGCGGCCGACGAACCGCGCCGTAAGGAACTTGAAATGATGCGTGCGCTGATCAAGCAGCGCACGAAAAATCTCCCGCGGTATACGTGCCAGAATTGCGGTTTCCGGGCACGGCTCTTCTACTGGCAGTGCCCTGGATGCAGCGGCTGGGAAACCTATGCGCCGCGCCGCGTCGAACCTGCGATGCCGGGCTGATCCCGGCACGCGGAGCCAACGCGCTGCGGTTGCCGCCGGGCTTGTCCCGGCGGCCAAGTTAGTCAATTACCGGGAAGTACCGGAACATCTATGAAAATCACCATCATCGGCACCGGCTATGTCGGTCTCGTCACGGGCGCCTGCCTCGCGGAGATCGGTCACGACGTCTTCTGTCTCGACGTCGATCCGCGCAAGATCGACATCCTGAACAACGGCGGGATGCCGATTCACGAACCGGGGCTGCTGGACATCATCGCGCGCAACCGCGCGGCAGGGCGCCTGCGCTTCTCGACCGACATCGAGGCGAGCGTCGCGCATGGCGAGATCCAGTTCATCGCAGTCGGCACGCCGCCCGACGAGGACGGCTCGGCCGACCTGCAATACGTGCTCGAGGCCGCGCGCAACATCGGCCGCCACATGACGGGCTTCAAGGTGATCGTCGACAAGTCGACGGTGCCGGTCGGCACCGCGCAGCGCGTGAGCGCCGTGGTCGACGACGCGCTTGCCGCGCGGGGGCTCGGGGGCAGCGTCGCGCATCGATTCTCGGTCGTGTCGAACCCCGAGTTTCTGAAGGAAGGCGCTGCGGTCGAGGACTTCATGCGTCCGGACCGGATCATCATCGGCGTCGACGACGACGAGACCGGCACGATCGCGCGCGAGAAGATGAAGAAGCTCTACGCGCCGTTCAACCGCAACCACGAGCGCACGATCTACATGGACGTGCGTTCGGCCGAATTCGCGAAGTATGCGGCGAACGCGATGCTCGCGACGCGCATCTCGTTCATGAACGAGATGTCGAATCTCGCCGACAAGGTCGGCGCCGACATCGAGGCCGTGCGCCGCGGGATCGGCTCCGATCCGCGCATCGGCTACCACTTCCTGTATGCCGGCGTCGGCTACGGCGGCTCGTGCTTCCCGAAGGACGTGCAGGCGCTGATCCGCACCGCGAGCGAGAACGGCCAGCCGCTGCGCATCCTGGAGGCCGTCGAGGCGGCCAACCATGCGCAGAAGGACGTGCTGATCGGCAAGATCGAGCAGCGTTTCGGCGCGGATCTGACCGGCCGTGAATTCGCGGTCTGGGGCCTGGCGTTCAAGCCGAACACCGACGACATGCGCGAGGCGCCGAGCCGCCGGCTGATCGCCGCACTGCTCGAACGCGGGGCGACCGTGCGCGCCTACGATCCGGTCGCAGTCGACGAAGCGCGGCGCGTGTTCGCGCTGGATTTCGGCGACGATGCGGCGGCGCTGGCACGACTGCATCTCGTCGAGACGCAGGACATCGCCGTCACGGGCGCGGACGCGCTCGTGATCGTGACCGAGTGGAAGGAATTCCGGAGCCCCGATTTCACGCGCCTGAAGGCGGAGCTGAAGGCGCCGGTGATCTTCGACGGGCGCAACCTGTACGAGCCGGATGCGATGGCCGAGCTGGGCATCGACTACTACGCGATCGGCCGGCCGTATGTCGATCCCCAGTCGTCCTCCCGTGGCTGAGCGCACGATGAATACTCCTCGCGAAGTCGTTCCGGTGCCGCGTGCGCAGCTCGCGCGCTCGCGCGTGCTCGTCGTCGGCGACGTGATGCTCGACCGCTACTGGTTCGGCAACGTCGATCGCATTTCGCCTGAAGCGCCGGTGCCGGTCGTGCACGTGCAGCGTCAGGAGGAGCGGCTCGGCGGCGCGGCCAACGTCGCGCGCAACGCCGTGACGCTCGGCGGCCAGGCCGGGCTGCTGTGTGTTGTCGGTTGCGACGAACCCGGCGAGCGGATCGTCGAGCTGCTCGGCAGCAGCGGCGTGACGCCGCATCTCGAACGCGATCCGGCGCTGCCGACCACGATCAAGCTGCGCGTGCTCGCGCGCCAGCAGCAGCTGCTGCGCGTCGACTTCGAGGCGATGCCGACGCACGAGGTGCTGCTCGCGGGGCTCGCGCGCTTCGATGCGCTGCTGCCGCAGCACGACGTCGTGCTGATGTCGGATTACGCGAAAGGCGGCCTGACGCACGTCACGACGATGATCGAGAAGGCGCGTGCGGCCGGCAAGTCTGTTCTGGTCGACCCGAAGGGCGACGACTGGGCACGCTATCGCGGTGCTTCGCTGATCACGCCGAACCGCGCGGAACTGCGCGAAGTGGTCGGCCAGTGGAAGTCGGAAGACGATCTGCGCGCGCGCGTCGCGAATCTGCGTGCGGAACTCGGCATCGACGCGCTGCTGCTCACACGCTCGGAAGAGGGCATGACGCTTTTTTCCGCCACCGGTGAACTGCACGCACCAGCCCTCGCGCGCGAGGTGTTCGACGTGTCGGGCGCGGGCGATACCGTGATCGCGACGGTCGCGACGATGCTCGGCGCCGGCGTGCCGCTGGTCGACGCGGTCGTGCTCGCGAATCGCGCGGCAGGCATCGTGGTCGGCAAGCTCGGCACGGCCACGGTGGATTACGACGAACTGTTTCACTGAGCCCATTGGTGCGGCGCGACGAGCGCGCCGCACCAATGGCTCGCACTTTTCAGGCAGGACGATCATGACTCTCATCGTCACCGGCGCAGCCGGTTTTATCGGCGCGAACATCGTCAAGGCGCTCAACGAGCGCGGCGAGACGCGCATCATCGCGGTCGACAACCTGACGCGCGCGGACAAGTTCCGGAATCTCGTCGATTGCGAGATCGACGACTATCTCGACAAGACGGAATTCGTCGAGCGCTTCGCGCGCGGCGATTTCGGCAAGGTGCGCGCGGTGTTCCACGAAGGCGCCTGTTCGGACACGATGGAAACCGACGGCCGCTACATGATGGACAACAACTTCCGCTACAGCCGCGCGGTGCTCGATACCTGCCTCGCGCAGGGCACGCAGTTCCTGTACGCATCGTCGGCTGCGATCTACGGCGGCTCGACGCGTTTCGTCGAGGAGCGCGAGGTCGAGGCGCCCCTGAACGTGTACGGCTATTCGAAGTTCCTGTTCGACCAGGTGATCCGCCGCGTGCTGCCGAGCGCAAAGAGCCAGATCGCCGGCTTCCGCTATTTCAACGTGTACGGCCCGCGCGAGACGCAAAAGGGGCGCATGGCGTCGGTCGCATTCCACAACTTCAACCAGTTCCGCGCGGAAGGCAAGGTCAAGCTGTTCGGCGAGTACAACGGCTATGCGCCGGGCGAGCAGACGCGTGACTTCGTGTCGGTCGAGGACGTGACGAAAGTGAACCTGTTCTTCTTCGATCATCCGGAGAAGTCGGGCATTTTCAACCTCGGCACGGGCCGTGCGCAGCCGTTCAACGACATCGCGTCGACGGTCGTGAACACGCTGCGCGCGCTCGACAACCAGCCGGCGCTGACGCTCGCGCAGCAGGTCGAGCAGGGGCTGATCGAATACGTGCCGTTTCCCGATGCGTTGCGTGGCAAGTACCAGTGCTTCACGCAGGCCGACCAGACGAAACTGCGCGCGGCCGGCTACGACGCACCGTTCCTGACCGTGCAGGAAGGTGTCGACCGCTACGTTCGTTGGCTATCCGGCCAGGTTTAAACGCAGGCGTTGCATCGATAGACTGGGTCTCACGGTCGGCAGCCGCCGGCCGTTTTCTTCGGAGATCCAGCACATGATCAGGAAATGGTTTGCCGCAGCGGTCATGCTCGGCGCAGTCGCGTCAGCCTGGGCCGCGGTCGACGTCAACACCGCGAACGAGGATGCGCTCATCGGCATCAAGGGCATCGGCCCGGCGCGTGCGAAGGCGATCGTCGACGAGCGCGGCGCACGCGGTCCGTTCAGGAATGCGGAAGATCTCACCGCGCGCGTGAAGGGAATGGGCGGGCACACCGTCGAGCGGCTCCAGCAGGAAGGGCTGACGATCGGTACGGCCGGCGCAGGCGCGACCCAGCAGGCCGCAGGCAAGCCGGCGGCCGCGAAGCCTGCCGCCGCACCGGCCCGCACCGCACAGAAGTAACGCGTCGCGCGCGACCGACAAAAGGCTCCTTCAGTCGCCGTCGTTACGACGGCTTCCCGCGGCATGCCGCGGGTTTTTTGCGTGATGCGGCGTGCGCGGCAAGCGCGAATCGCGCGGCACGCGTATTCCATCGCGGTGAAGGGGTTGCCGGCGCGAGCGGCGGTGCTGGTTTACAATCGATTGGTTGATCGGCCTCGTACTCACGGTATACCCATGGCTTACAAAACTATCGAAGACACGATCGGCAACACGCCGCTCGTGCAACTGGTCCGCTTGCCGGACGACGAGATTCGCGCGCGCAACAACGTGGTGCTCGCAAAGCTCGAAGGCAACAATCCGGCCGGTTCCGTGAAGGATCGTCCGGCGCTGTCGATGATCAGCAAGGCCGAGGCGCGCGGGCGCATCAAGCCGGGCGATACGCTGATCGAGGCGACGAGCGGCAACACGGGCATTGCGCTCGCAATGGCAGCGGCGATCCGCGGCTACAAGATGGTGCTGATCATGCCGGAGGACCTGTCGGTCGAGCGGCGTCAGAGCATGGCGGCTTACGGCGCTGAAATCATCCTGACGCCGGTGAAGGGCGGGATGGAACTGGCACGCGACCTCGCGGAGCAGATGCAGCGCGAAGGCAAGGGCGTGATCCTCGACCAGTTCGGCAACCCCGACAATCCCGTTGCGCACTACGAAGCGACGGGGCCGGAGATCTGGCGCGATACGGAAGGGCGCATCACGCACTTCGTGTCGGCAATGGGCACGACGGGCACGATCATGGGCACGTCGCGCTACCTGAAGGAACAGAATCCGGCGATCGAGATCATCGGTGCGCAGCCGGAAGACGGCTCGCGCATTCCGGGCATCCGCAAGTGGCCGGAAGCGTATATGCCGACCATCTTCGATCGCAGCCGCATCGACCGCGTCGAGAATGTGAGCCAGGCTGCGTCGGAAACGATGACACGCCGGCTGGCGGCCGTCGAAGGCATCTTCGCGGGCATTTCGTCGGGCGGCGCATGCGAAGTCGCGATGCGCATCGCACGCCAGGTCGAGAATGCGACGATCGTGTTCATCGTCTGCGATCGCGGCGACCGCTACCTGTCCACGGGCGTGTTTCCTGCCTGAACATCGGCTGGCGCGTCGCGCGCCGGCAATAAAAAAGCGCCGCTTGTGCGGCGCTTTTTCTTTGGGCGGCCGGTGCTTACTGCGACTGTGCCTGGGTAGCAGCGGGTTGCAGCGCGCCGGTCGCCTCCATCTGCGCCTTCACGGCTTCGCCGAGCTGGTACACGGTGAGCGCGTAGAAGAAGCTGCGGTTGTAGCGCGTCAGCACATAGAAATTCTTCAGGCCGAGCATGTACTCGGTCGCACGCCCCGGCGACGGCAAATCGACCACGGTCACCGGCGTGCCGGCTTCGGTCGTGATGTTGACCGTCGGCTCGTTCAGCGTCATGCCGGCGCGCAGCAGTTGCGATAGCGCCCAGTGCGGTTCGGGCTGGCCGTCGGCGGCGGCCTGTGCGATGCCCAGGCTGCCCGTGTCGGGCGTGATCTGCCAGACCACCGGGCGGTCGGTTTCCCAGCCGTGCTGCTTCAGGTAGTTCGCGACGCTGCCGATCGCATCGACAGGACTGCTGCGCAGATCGACATGGCCCGTGCCGTCGAAGTCGACCGCATACTCGCGGATGCTGCTCGGCAGGAACTGCGGGATCCCGATCGCGCCCGTATACGAGCCGAGCACGGTGGTCGGGTCGAGTTGGTTGTCGCGGGTCCAGACCAGGAAGTCCTCGAGGTTCTTGCGGAACGTGGCCTGGCGGCTGTCGCGATTCGGCGTGTCCGGGTAGTCGAAAGTGAGCGTCGTCAGCGCGTCGAGCACGCGGAAATTGCCCATGTAGCGGCCATAGATCGTCTCGACGCCGATGATGCCGACGATCACCTCGGGCGGCACGCCGAACTGCTCGGACGCGCGCTGCAGCGTTGCCTGGTTCGCCTTCCAGAACTTCACGCCCGCGTTGATGCGGATCGGCTCGATGAAACGCGAGCGGTAGACGCGCCAGTTCTTGACCGTCGGCGATGCGGCGGGCCTCACGAGCTTGACGGCCGTCGCCGAGTAGCTGATGCGCGAGAACAGCGCATGCAGGCTCGCCGAGTCGAAGCCGTTGCGGCTCACCATCTCGTCGATGAACGTGTCGACCTTCGCATTGTTCGCGTAACGCTGCGGAACGATTTCCTCTTCGAAGGTCTGGCCTTGCGGCACCGGCTGTTGCGGCTGGGCCTGTGCGACGAGCGTGCCGGCGGGCTTCGCGGGCTGCGTCTGCGCGCCGGCAGGCGCGATGCCGAGGGTCGCCGCGACGGCAGCGACGGCGAGCGGCGCGCGAACACGGAACAGCGCGGAGAGAAGGGCGGCAGGCTTGCTGGAATTCATGTCGAAGCGGGCGGACAGGGCGATTGGGTTCGGCGCAGTATACCCGACGCATCCGGCGTGCCGGGACGAAGCTGGCCCCCGTTGTGGTAAGTTAGCGGCGAATTCGCGGCAGACGATGGACATCATTGATGGAGACCTGCGGCGCACCGTGCGCCGCGGATGACAGCTTATGGCAACCGCTTTCTATACGCACCCCGACTGCATGCTGCACGAGATGGGGGAATGGCATCCGGAATGTCCGGCCCGCCTGTCGGCGATCCAGGATCAACTGATTGCGAGCCGCATCGACGATCTGATCGTGCACGAAACCGCGCCGTTCGCGAGCGAGGTCGCGCTGGGCCGCGTGCATACGCAGGCGCACATCGACTACATCCGGAGCATGACGCCGGTCGACGGCTACGTCGAGATCGATCCCGATACGCTGATGAATCGCGATACGTGGCGCGCGGCGCTGCGCGCGGCCGGCGCCGCGATCGCGGCGACCGACGCGGTGATCGAGGGCCGCTACGCGAATGCGTTCTGCGGCGTGCGTCCGCCCGGTCACCATGCGGAACCAGCGCGCGCGATGGGCTTCTGCTTCTTCAACAACGTCGCGATCGCCGCGCGGCATGCGCTCGACGTACACGGTCTCGAGCGCGTCGCGATCATCGATTTCGACGTGCACCACGGCAACGGCACCGAGGCCGCGTTCGCGAACGACGAGCGCGTGCTGATGTGCAGCTTCTTCCAGCATCCGCTGTATCCGTTCTCGGGCGTCGATCACCAGGCGCCGAACATGGTCAACCTGCCGATGCCCGCGCGCAGCAACGGGATGGCGATCCGCGAAGCCGTCGACATGTTCTGGGTGCCGCGCCTCGACGCGTTCAAGCCGCAGATGCTGTTCGTGTCGGCCGGCTTCGACGCGCATCGCGAGGACGACATCGGCAACCTCGGCCTCGTCGAGGCCGACTTCGAATGGCTGACCGCGCAGATCGTCGACGTGGCACGCCGGCATGCGCAGGGCCGCATCGTGAGCTGCCTCGAAGGCGGCTACAACCTGTCCGCGCTCGGGCGCAGCGTCGTCGCGCACCTGCGCGTGCTGGCCGGTATCTGATTCCTGACGAGCGGCCGGGCCGCGCGCACTCAGCGCGCCGGCACGCGCGCGTGGATCCATGCGATCAGCGCGTCGATCACGCGGTCGCGGTCGAGATCGTTCATCGTTTCGTGGAAACCGCCTTCGTACAGCGTCAGCGTACGATCGGGCGAGCCGACGCGCGCGCCGAACGCGCGGCTGCCGTCGGGTTCGGTCAGCTTGTCCTCGGTGCCGTGATAGACGAGCACCGGCACGCGGAGCGCGCCGCGGCCGCTTTCGATGCGCGTCATCGCGTCGAGGATCTCCGCACCGGTGCGTGCGGGCACCGCGCCGTGATGCACGAGCGGATCGGCGCGATTGGCCGCGACGATGGCCGGATCGCGCGACAGCAGCGCCGCATCGATCTTGATGGCGGGGAAGGTCGGCCAGGCCCGGCTGATGATGCGGCTGACCGCGAGCATCCAGCGCGGCACGTCGCGCCCGGGCGCGAGCGCCGGGCTCGACAGTACGAGGCCCGTCAGCGCATGGCCGCGAGCCGGCGCGCGTTCGATCGCGTAGAGCGCCGCGACTGCGCCGCCCATGCTGTGCCCCATCAGGAACAGCGGCGTATTGCCGCGTGCGGCTTCGGCGACCAGCGCGTCCGCATCGTTCAGGTAGCCGTCGAAACGCTCGGCCCACACGCGCTTGCCGGGCGACTGGCCGTGCCCGCGCAGGTCGATCGCAAGTACGTCGATGCCGGCGGCATTGAGCCGCCCGGCGAGCGCGGCATAGCGGCCTGCATGCTCGGCGAGGCCGTGCACGAGCGCGATCGTCGCGCGCGGCACCGCCGTGCCGCCACCGGCCGGCCAGCGGTACGACGCCAGTTCGAGCCCGTCCGCGGTACGCAGCCGGCCCATTTGCGGCGCGGGCGGCGCGGAAGGCGCCGATCCTGCAGTGGCGGGTGCGGCGGCCGGCGTGGTGGTGGCGGTCATCTGGCGTGTCCCCTGTTCGTTGGTCGGTGTTCCGGATCATAGTCGCGGCCCTCTCGCGACGGGCCAGCGGCACTCCTCTAATTTCGTGTGGTTATGAAAAGATCGAAATCGATTATTAAGGGGAATGAGGGGTTTGCGGTAAAATCGACGGTTATTCCAGATGCATCGGCGGCTGACTGGCGGGCCAACTCGCCAGCCGGTCGCCGTTTTGTTTACATGATCGAATTACGCAATCTTTCGCAGCGTTTCCCCGGGCCGAGCGGCTGGGTCGACGCGTTGCGCAACGTCAACCTGACGATCCCGCAGGGCGAGGTGTTCGGCATCATCGGCCGAAGCGGCGCCGGCAAGAGCACGCTCGTACGCACCATCAACCTGCTCACGCGGCCGACCGAGGGCAATGTCGTCGTCGGCGGGCGCGATTTGATGCTGCTGCCGGCAGGCGCGCTGCGCGAGGCGCGGCGCGAGATCGGCATGATCTTCCAGCACTTCAACCTGCTGTCGTCGCGCACGGTATTCGACAACGTCGCGCTGCCGCTGGAACTGGCCGGTGCAAGCCGCGCCGAGATCGAGGCCGCGGTGCTGCCGCTGCTCGATCTCGTCGGGCTGTCCGCTCAGAAGGATCGTTATCCGTCGCAGATCAGCGGCGGGCAGAAGCAGCGTGTCGGCATTGCCCGCGCACTGGCGAGCCAGCCGAAGGTGCTGCTGTCGGACGAAGCGACGTCCGCGCTCGATCCCGAAACCACGCGTTCGATCCTCGATTTGCTGAAGCGCATCAACCGCGAGCTTGGCCTGACGATCGTGCTGATCACGCACCAGATGGAAGTGATCAAGCAGGTGTGCGATCGCGTTGCAGTGCTCGATGCGGGGCGCGTGGTCGAGGAGGGCCGCGTGATCGACGTGTTCCTGCAGCCGCATCACGAAGTGACGCGCGCGCTGATCGGCGACGTGATCGCGCAGGAACTGCCGCCCGCGCTGAAGGCGCGCGTGGCCGAGCGGCTGAAGACGGGCCGCGGGCATCTGCTGCGGCTCGCATTCACGGGCTCGGGCGTCGACCAGCCGATCCTGTCGGAGACGATCCGCCGGTACGAACTCGATTTCAACATCCTGCATGGCCAGATCGACGAGATCCAGGGGCAGGCATTCGGTTCGCTCGCGGTGCTCGCGGGCGGCGAGCCGGGCAAGGTCGGGCAGGCGCTCGCGTTCCTGCGCGAGCAAGGTGTGGTGGTAGAGGAGCTTTCGTATGTTGAGTGAGATGTTCGATATGTTCGTGCAGTCGTTCTGGGAGACGCTGATCATGGTCGGCATCTCCGGAGTGGTCGGCGCGCTCGTCGGCCTGCCGCTCGGCGTGCTGCTCTACCTGACCGATCGTCAGGGCGTGCTGCAGAACCTTGCGGTAAATCGCGTGCTCGGCGGCATCGTGAACGCCGTCCGCTCGACGCCGTTCATCATCCTGCTGGTCGCGGTGATTCCGTTCACGCGTCTCGTCACCGGTTCGTCGATCGGCACGGCCGCGGCGGTCGTGCCGCTGACGCTCGCGGCCGCGCCGTTCGTTGCGCGTCTCGTCGAAACGGCGCTGCGTGAAGTCGATCGCGGGCTGATCGAGGCCGCGCAATCGATGGGCGCGACCACGTCGCAGATCGTCTTCAAGGTGCTGTTGCCCGAATCGCTGCCGGGCGTCGTCGCGGGCCTGACGATCACGTTCGTGTCGCTGGTCGGCTATTCGGCGATGGCAGGCGCGATCGGCGGCGGCGGGCTCGGCGATCTCGGGATCCGCTACGGTTACCAGCGCTATCTGCCGGAAGTGATGTGGACGGTCGTCGCGATCCTGATCGTGTTCGTGCAGATCGTGCAGTCGTTCGGCGACTGGCTGGTCCGCCGGCTGAGCCACAAATAAGACCAGATTGATCCGATAGGGGAGACACGATGCAACGACGCTTCATGCTGAAGTTCGCGGCGGCACTGGGTGCGGCCGCGCTGTTCGCGGGCGCCAACGCGCAGGCCGAAACCATCAAGGTAGGCGTGACGGGCGGCCCGCACGCGCAGATCATGGAAGCGGTGAAGAAGGTCGCGGCGAAGAGCGGCCTGGATATCCGCATCGTCGAATTCTCCGATTACGTGCAGCCGAACGCCGCGCTCGCATCGGGCGACCTCGATGCGAACAGCTACCAGCACGATCCGTATCTGCAGGCGCAGGTGAAGGATCGCGGCTACAAGCTGATCAAGATCGCGGATACCGTCACGTTCCCGATGGGCATCTATTCGAAACGCGTGAAGTCGCTGGCCGAGCTGAAGCCGGGTGCGCGCATTGCGGTGCCGAACGATCCGACCAACGGCGGCCGCGCGCTGCTGTTGCTGCAAAAGCAGGGGCTGCTGAAGCTGCGTGCGGATGCGGGATTGAAGGCGACGCCGCTCGATATCGTCGACAATCCCCGCAAGCTGAAGATCGTCGAACTCGATGCGGCGCAGATTCCGCGCTCGCTCGGCGACGTCGACGCGGCCGCGATCAATACCAACTACGCGATGGAAGCGGGGCTGAAACCGAAACAGGACGCGATCGCGATCGAGGGCCCGAACGGCCCGTACGCGAACATCCTCGCGATTCGCGAGGCGGACCGCAACAAGCCGTGGGTCGCAAAACTGGTCGCGGCCTATCATTCGGCCGACGTGAAGCAGTTCATCGAAGGCAAGTTCGGCGGCGCGGTCATTGCCGCCTGGTAACGGGCAGAGCACGGGCGCCCGGCGGGTTTAGAGTTGATGATCGAAAACCCGGGCTTTGCGTCCGGGTTTTTTCTCTTTTAAAATAGAACGACCGTTCGCTATCATTGGCGCGTCGCCAAGAAGCGGTATCCTCGACAACCACGATGGTTGGGTCCGCTTGGCCGCGCAGTCATGAGGCCTCGCTATAAAATGGCCTCTGGTCGTATTCGTAACTTTGGAGCGTGTGCATGAAAATCCTGGTGCCAGTGAAAAGAGTGGTCGATTACAACGTGAAGGTCCGCGTGAAGTCGGACAACACGGGCGTCGACATCGCGAACGTGAAGATGTCGATGAACCCGTTCGACGAAATCGCGGTTGAAGAAGCGGTGCGCCTGAAGGAAGCGGGCGTGGCGACCGAAGTGATCGCCGTATCGGTCGGCGTCACGCAAGCGCAGGAAACGCTGCGTACGGCGCTGGCGATCGGCGCGGATCGCGCGATCCTCGTCGAGTCGACCGACAGCGTCGAGCCGCTGGCCGTCGCGAAGATCCTGAAGGCGCTGGTCGACAAGGAACAGCCGCAACTGGTGATCCTCGGCAAGCAGGCGATCGACGACGATTCGAACCAGACGGGCCAGATGCTGGCCGCGCTGGCCGGCCTGCCGCAAGCGACGTTCGCGTCGAAGGTGACGGTGGCCGACGGTAAGGCAACGGTTGCCCGCGAAGTCGACGGCGGCGCGGAAACGCTGTCGCTGGCGCTGCCGGCGGTGATCACGACCGATCTGCGCCTGAACGAGCCGCGCTACGTGACGCTGCCGAACATCATGAAGGCGAAGAAGAAGCCGCTGGAAACCGTGAAGCCGGAAGACCTGGGCGTGAACGTCGCGCCGCGTCTGAAGACGCTGAAGGTGGTCGAGCCGCCGAAGCGCGCAGCCGGCGTGAAGGTGCCGGACGTGAAGACGCTGGTCGAGAAGCTGAAGACCGAAGCCAAGGTGCTGTAAGAGGGAGCGCAATAAAATGACGATTCTGGTGATTGCAGAACACGACAACGCGTCGGTCAAGGCCGCGACGTTGAACACGGTGGCGGCGGCGGCGAAGATCGGTGGCGATATTCACGTGCTGGTCGCGGGCCACAACGCGCAAGCGGCTGCGGATGCCGCGGCAAAGATCGCAGGTGTGTCGAAGGTGCTGCTGGCCGACGCGCCGCAGCTCGAAGCGGGCCTGGCGGAAAACGTCGAAGCGACCGCGCTGAACATCGCGAAGGACTATTCGCACATCCTCGCGCCGGCAACTGCGTACGGCAAGAACATCGCGCCGCGTATCGCCGCGAAGCTGGACGTCGCGCAGATCTCGGACATCACGGCGGTCGATTCGGCCGACACGTTCGAGCGCCCGATCTACGCGGGCAACGCGATCGCGACGGTGCAGTCGAGCGACCCGATCAAGGTCATCACGGTGCGTGCGACGGGTTTCGATCCGGTTGCGGCCGAAGGTGGCAGCGCAGCGGTCGAGAAGATCGAAGCAGCGGCCGACGCAGGCAAGTCGCAGTTCGTGAGCCGTGAAGTGACGAAGCTGGACCGTCCGGAACTGACGAGCGCGAAGATCATCGTGTCGGGCGGCCGCGGTCTGGGCAGCGGCGAGAACTACACGAAGGTGCTGGAGCCGCTGGCGGACAAGCTGTCGGCAGCACTGGGCGCATCGCGTGCCGCAGTCGACGCCGGCTACGTGCCGAACGACTATCAGGTCGGCCAGACCGGCAAGATCGTCGCGCCGCAGCTGTACATCGCGGTCGGCATCTCGGGTGCGATCCAGCATCTGGCCGGCATGAAGGATTCGAAGGTGATCGTTGCGATCAACAAGGATCCGGAAGCGCCGATCTTCAGCGTGGCCGACTACGGCCTCGTCGGCGATCTGTTCGCGCTGGTGCCGGAGCTCGTGAGCGAGCTCGGCTGACGCGGCATCACGCTTCAGCGTTAGGTACACGGGAAAAGGGGCGCGACGAGCGCCCTTTTTTTTGCGCCCTCGACGGAAGAGAGAAGAGGGAGGCGCACCAGGGGTGATGTCGCACCGGTCACGAGCATGCTGTTCGTGTTGAAGGAACTCGCGGGCATCGACGCCGTTGCGCCGTCGCCGGGTTTCGAGGATGCCGGCTACGACACGGCGCAGGCCGTGCTCGGCGAGTCCGCGTAGGTCTGCGGCGAGGTGCCGGCTCGCTCGGGACGTCGATCGTCAATGCGAAGGGCAACGCGAGCGGGCTCGCGTTGACGGACGCCCCGTTCTGACCGCGCGCAACGCTCTCGACGCAATGAAAAAGGCGCCCCGAGGGGCGCCTTTCTTTTTGTCGCCGACCGGCCCGCGTGGCGGCAGGCCGTCGCGGCTCAGGCGTAGGCGGGGCGCGTCTGGCCGGCCACGTCCTTCAGGTAGCGATGCACCGACAGGTCGTCGGCCTGGATCGCAGGCATCTTGCCCGAGATCAGGTCGGCGAGCAGCTGGCCCGAGCCGCACGACATCGTCCAGCCGAGCGTGCCGTGGCCGGTGTTCAGGAACAGGTTCGACACCGGCGTGCGGCCGACGATCGGCGTGCCGTCCGGCGTCATCGGGCGCAGGCCCGTCCAGAACGTGGCCTTCGACGTGTCGCCACCGCCCGGGAACAGGTCGTTCACGCACATTTCGAGCGTTTCGCGGCGTGCGGCGCGCAGCTTCTTGTCGAAGCCGACGATTTCCGCCATGCCACCGACGCGGATGCGCTGGTCGAAACGCGTGATCGCGATCTTGTAGGTCTCGTCGAGCACGGTCGACACGGGCGCCGCCGCTTCGTTGACGATCGGCGCGGTGATCGAATAGCCCTTCAGCGGATAGACGGGGATCTTCATCAGGTTCGAGATGAAGTTCGTCGAGTACGAGCCGAGCGCGACGACGTACGCGTCCGCGCGCACCGTCTCGCTGCCGCACTGCACGCCGGCGATCCTGCCGCCCGCGATCGCGAGCGCATCGATCGGCGTGTTGTAGCGGAACTTGACGCCGAGCGATTCGGCGAGCGCTGCGAGGCGCGTCGTGAACAGCTGGCAATCGCCCGTTTCGTCGCCCGGCAGGCGCAGGCCGCCCGTCAGCTTGTGCGAGACGGCCGCGAGTGCCGGTTCGGCGTGCTTCAGTTCGGCCGGCGACAGCAGTTCGAACGGCACGTTCGCTTCCTGCAGCACGGCGATATCCTTCGCCGCGCCGTCGAGTTGCTGCTGCGTGCGGAACAGTTGCAGCGTGCCGCCCGTGCGGCCTTCGTACTCGATGCCGGTATCGGCGCGCAGCGCCTGCAGGCAGTCGCGGCTGTATTCGGCGAGACGGACCATGCGGCCCTTGTTGACCGCATAGCGCTCGGCCGTGCAGTTGCGCAGCATCTGGTACATCCACTGGAGCTGGAAACGCGTGCCGTCGAGGCGGATCGCGAGCGGCGCATGCTTTTCGAACATCCACTTGACGGCCTTCAGCGGCACGCCAGGCGCGGCCCACGGCGCGGCATAGCCGGGCGAGATCTGGCCTGCGTTCGCGAAGCTCGTCTCGAGCGCCGGGCCGGCTTCCCGGTCGATCACGGTGACTTCATGACCGGCGCGCGCGAGGTAATACGCGCTTGCCACGCCCACCACACCACTGCCCAGAATGACGACTCGCATAGCTGCTCCAGATGGAAGGGACCAGGTCGAGGCCGGGCGCATGTGCGGCTCCGTGTAACCTCTAGCTGATCTAGTTTTTTGCGCTATGGTATTGTCGAATGTGCAGGTTTTGTTATCGTATTTTTCAAGTTTTCAGCATAAAAAAATGAGAACGCAACGTCAGCCAGTACGCTCGCTCGACAAGCTCGACCGGCGCATCCTGAAACTGCTCCAGGACGACGGCCGGATGGCGATGAAAGACCTCGCGGAACAGGTCGGACTGACCGTCACGCCGTGCATCGAGCGTGTGCGGCGCATGGAGCGCGACGGCGTGATCACCGGCTATCACGCGCGGGTCGACCCGGGCCAGCTGGGCGCCGCGCTGCTGGTGTTCGTCGAGATCACGCTCGGCCACAAGGGCGGCAACATGTTCGAGCAATTCCGCCGGGAAGTGATGAAGATCGACGAGGTGCTCGAGTGCCATCTCGTGTCCGGCGACTTCGACTACCTGATCAAGGCGCGGATCGGCGAGATGGCCGACTACCGGAAGCTGCTCGGCGACATCCTGTTGCAGCTGCCCGGTGCGGTGCAGTCGAAGAGCTATGTCGTGATGGAAGAAATCAAGGAGACGCTGACGATTGCCGTCGGCGAGTGACGTGCCGGCGGCCTGTTGTCGGGCCCCTTATCCCGCCCTTGGCATGCCGCACCCAATACTGTATAAATGTACAGTATTGGGTGCGGGCGAAGGGGTGGGCACATGGACGATCGGTCCGACAATGAATTTCCGATAGCGCCGCCGGTGCCCCGCAAGGGGCGCGGCGCGGTCGACAACCTGCAGGGGCGGTATGAAATCGCGCAGCGCGAAGCGGTCGACGACGGCTGGACGCACGAGTTCGGCGACGACGATTTCGCCGCGCCGCTGCGCACGCAGGTATTCGAGGAGCGGGCGAAGAGCATCCTGACGCACAACCAGTCGCCCGATATCCCGTTCAGCGTGTCGCTCAATCCGTATCGCGGCTGCGAACACGGTTGTATCTACTGCTTCGCGCGGCCGACACACAGCTATCTCGGCCTGTCGCCGGGGCTCGATTTCGAAAGCCGCATCTACGCGAAGGTCAATGCGGCCGAACTGCTCGAGCGCGAGATTTCGCGCAAGCGCTACGTGCCGGAGCCGATCGCGCTCGGCGTCAATACCGACGCTTACCAGCCGGTCGAACGCGACCTGCGCATCACGCGCAGCGTGATCCAGGTAATGCACGATCGCGGGCTGCCGTTCGCGGCGATCACGAAATCGTCGCTGATCGAGCGCGATCTCGACCTGCTCGCACCGATGGCCGAGCGCGGGCAGGTGATGGCGGCGGTCACGATCACGACGCTCGATGCCGATCTCGCGCGGACGCTCGAGCCGCGTGCGGCCACGCCGGCGCGACGGCTGCGCACGATCCGCGCGCTGCGCGACGCGGGCGTGCCGGTCGGCGTGAGCATTGCGCCGGTGATTCCGTTCGTGACCGAACCCGACATGGAGCGCGTGCTCGAGGCCTGCGCGGAAGCCGGCGCGACGTACGCGAGCTACATCATCCTGCGGTTGCCGTGGGAGGTCGCGCCGCTGTTCAAGAGCTGGCTCGCCGCGCATTTTCCCGATCGTGCGGAGCGCGTGATGAACCGCGTGCGCGACATGCGCGGCGGCAAGGATTACGACTCGGATTTCTCGAAACGGATGAAGGGCGAGGGGGTCTGGGCCGACCTGTTGCGCCAGCGCTTCCGCCAGACCGTCAAGCGGCTGGGGCTGAACGAGCGCACGAACGGCATTCTCGATCTGTCGCAGTTTCGCGGTGCGCCGGCCGCTGTCGCGCCGGCGCCGCGTGTTGCCGGGCGTTCGGCCGGCGCGCAGCTGCGCGACGACATGCAGTTGAATCTGTTCTGACACGCGAGCGAAGCCGTCGCGTGTCGGCCGCGGATGCCGCCTGCGTTGTCCTTACTGCGAAAGCTGCTTCGCCGCTTCGACCTGCGATTCGAAGTACGTCTGGAACGACAGCGCGAGGGCGGTCATCAACAGGAATGCGCCGATCAGCAGCGAGAAGATCACGACGAAGATCACGGTCCAGCCCGACTTGCTGTGCTTGCCGGTGTCCGCGTTGAATTGCGCATCCCATTTCTCGTCGGGGCGCAGCCCGTAGACGAGTGCGGCGAGGAACGCCGCCAGCAGCGAGATCGCTCCGGGTACCGCGAGCCACCAACCGAGGCCGGCGCTGCGTTGGGTCGCCGCGAGCAGGAGGAAGCCCGGAATGCCGACGATCGTCGCGAGCAGGTGTGCCCAGCCGTACACGTCGCGAAAGCCATACAGATAGAAGCGGTGCGCGCCGAGCGATCCGAGCAGGAATGCGAGGGCGGCGGTGAGCGTCTTGGAGCGGAAGCGGCGGGACGGTGCGGTGCTGCTGGACATGGATGGCGGCGTATTGTCGTTGGCATGGGCGGCCGGCGGGCCGGCGCGGGCGCGCGGCCCGGCACGCATTCTACGATGCCCGGTCGGACCCGGTCACCCCTTGCCTGCGTCAAGGTGCCGCATAGGTCACGCGGTAGATCGCGCCCGCGTAATCGTCGCTGACGAGCAGCGAGCCGTCCGGCAGCGGCAGCACGTCGGCGGGGCGGCCCCATACCGTGCCGTCGGGCCGTAGCCAGCCGGTGACGAATGGCGTCTGGCGCGCCTGGCTGCCGTCCGCCGATACGACCACGCGCATCACGCGGTAACCGACCTTCGTGCTGCGGTTCCACGAGCCGTGTTCGGCAATGAACACGTTATTGCGATACGACGCCGGAAACATCGGCCCGGTATAGAAGCGCATGCCGAGCGCGGCAACGTGCGCACCGAGTTTCAAGACGGGCGGCACATAGCGGCGGCAGACGTCGGCGCTGCCGAATTCGGGGTCGGGCGTATCCCCGCCATGGCAATATGGAAAGCCGAAATCGAGGCCGGCGCGCGGCGCACGGTTCAGCTTGTCGTCGGGTACGTCGTCGCCCATCATGTCGCGCCCGTTGTCGGTGAACCACAGCTCGCCCGAGTCGGGATGCCACGCGAAGCCGACCGTATTGCGCACGCCGCGGGCGACCACCTCGCTGCCGCTGCCGTCGGCCTTCATTCGCGCGATGATTGCGTAGCGGCTGCGATCGGGGAGGCAGACGTTGCACGGCGCACCGGTCGGCACGTAAAGCTTGCCGTCGGGGCCGAACGCGATGAATTTCCAGCCGTGATGGTGCTCGGTCGGCAGCGCGTCGGTCACGACGACCGGGGCGGGCGGTTTGGCGAGCCGGTCGTCGATATGATCGAGGCGCAGGATGCGCGACACGGCGGATATATAGAGGGCGCCATCGCGGTAGGCAACGCCGACCGGCATGTCGAGCCCGGAAGCGATCACGTAACGCGCACTGATCCGGCCCTCTTGCATCACGAATGCATGGACGCGTCCTTCCCGCGTGCCGACATACAGGATGCCGCGCGGCGACCACGCCATTTCGCGCGCGGCCGGTACCGCGTCGGTCAGGACTTCGACGTGGAAGCCGGGCGGTACGACGAGTTCGCTCACCGGCAACGGCGCGGCAAACACCGGTGCGGACGCGAGGCAGGCAAGGCCGGCGAGCAGCGCCGTGAGACGGGGCTGCGCGCGGCGCGTCGAGGCGGCGCGAAGGGACGGCATGACGGTGGGAAACGTCCAGGACACGACGATTGTATGCCCGCCCGACAGGCCGACCGCGGATTTTTTGCGCGTAAGTGTTTGTTGTACCTCTGGTTTCCGGCTATAATCGCGTGTTTCAGTAGTTTCGAACCCGGTTTTCCGAAGGACATCATATGGTTATCATCCGTCTGGCTCGTGGCGGCTCGAAGAAGCGCCCGTTCTACAACATCGTTGCTACCGATTCGCGTAACCGTCGTGACGGCCGCTTCATCGAGCGCGTCGGCTTCTACAACCCGGTCGCCACGAAGGGCGAATCGCTGCGTATCGCTCAGGATCGCCTGACGTACTGGCAAGGCGTTGGCGCGCAACTGTCGCCGACCGTCCAGCGTCTCGTGAAGGAAGCGCAAAAGGCGCAACCGGCTGCCTAACATGGCACGGTGTGCCGGTCGTGCCGGCTGTGAGGTGCATTGATGGCGGGTCACGATTCCGGTAATGCAAGGCGCGGGCGTGCGTCATTCGGCGCATTCGTCCGCAAGCCGGTCGAGCGCGACGCTGTCGCGAACGCCGGTGAGGCTGCCGAGCAAGGTAGTCTCGATACGACGCAAGCCTGGCCCGACGATGCCGTCGAGGTCGGGGCGGTCGTCGACGCCTACGGACTGAAGGGCTGGGTCAAGGTGGCGACACATGCCGATGCCGGTCGCGGTGGCGATGCGCTGCTCAACGCGCGTCGCTGGTGGCTGGAGCGCGGTGCGGAGCGGCTTTCCGTCCGCATCATGCAGTCGAAGACGCACAGCGACACTGTCGTTGCGCAACCCGCGGGCGTCAGCGACCGCGATGCTGCGCTTGCCATGCGCGGCTTTCGCGTGTTCGTGCGCCGGGAGGATTTCCCGGCACTGGCCGCGGACGAATTCTATTGGGTCGACCTGATTGGTCTCGAAGTCGTCAACGAGCAATCGGTGGCGCTCGGGAAGGTGAGCGGGATGATCGACAACGGCGTGCATTCGATCATGCGTGTCGAGTATCCGGCGACCGGCAAAGACGGTCAGCCGACCACCGACGAGCGGTTGATTCCGTTTGTCGGCGTATACGTCAAAACGGTGGATCAGGCGGCGCGTCGTATCGTCGTCGACTGGGAAGCCGATTACTGAAATGAACCAGGTTACCGAGAGCGCGGTGCAGTTCGACGTCGTCACGCTCTTTCCCGAGATGTTTCGCGCGCTGACCGACTGGGGAATCACCAGCCGGGCCGTCAAGCAAGGGCGCTTCGGGCTGCGCACCTGGAACCCGCGTGATTTCACGACGGACAACTACCGCACGGTCGACGATCGTCCGTACGGCGGCGGTCCGGGCATGGTGATGCTGGCCAGGCCGCTCGAAGCTGCGATCGATGCCGCGAAAGCGGCGCAGGCGGAGCAGGGCATCGCGAGCACGCGCGTCGTGATGATGTCGCCGCAGGGCGCGCCGCTCACGCACGATCGTGCGGCGCGGATGGCGCAGGAGCCAGGTGTCGTCGTGCTGTGCGGCCGCTATGAAGCGATCGACCAGCGTCTGCTCGACCGGTGCGTCGACGAGGAAATCAGCCTCGGCGATTTCGTGCTGTCGGGCGGCGAACTGCCGGCGATGGCGATGATGGATGCGGTCGTGCGGCTGCTGCCCGGCGTGCTGAACGATTCGCTGTCGGCCGTGCAGGACAGTTTCGCCGATGGCCTGCTCGATTGTCCGCACTACACGCGCCCCGAGGAGTATGACGGCGTGCGCGTGCCGGACGTGCTGCTCGGCGGGCATCATGCCGAGATCGAGCGGTGGCGGCGGCAGGAAGCATTGAGGAATACGTTGCGGAAGCGGCCGGACCTGATCGTCCGGGCGCGCCGCGAGAAGTTGCTGAGCCGGGCCGACGAGGCGTGGCTTGCGAACCTCGCACGCGAAGCGAAGAACGCCTCCTGAGGCGGCTGCGCGAGCGGGAATTGGCGGTGTCGTGCATGCGTGCGCGGCGCCTGATGTGAATCCATCCTCTATCGGGGCCAGGCCTGGAAGCAGGCGGGTGCCAACGCCGACAAGATGGCATAAGGAGTCAGTAATGAATCTGATCGCAAAACTTGAGCAGGAAGAAATCGAGCGCGCGCTCGCCGGCAAGACGATCCCCGATTTCGCCCCGGGCGACACGGTGATCGTGAACGTGAACGTGGTTGAAGGTACCCGCAAGCGCGTTCAGGCTTACGAAGGCGTCGTGATCGCGATTCGCAGCCGTGGTCTGAACTCGAACTTCATCGTCCGCAAGATCTCGTCGGGCGAAGGCGTCGAGCGTACGTTCCAGACGTACTCGCCGCTGCTGGCAAGCATCGTCGTGAAGCGTCGCGGCGATGTGCGTCGTGCGAAGCTGTACTACCTGCGCGAGCGTTCGGGCAAGTCGGCTCGTATCAAGGAAAAGCTGGTGTCGAAGGATCGCGCCGCAGCAGCTTCCCAAGAGTAAGAGCTGTAAGGAAAAAGCACCCAACCGGGTGCTTTTTTCATTCTGGCGCGACAATATGCTCGATACGACACGACCCCGAGAGCCCCATTGAATCGCCGCCCCATCATCGATCCCGAAGTCCTGCCGGTCGAAGGCACCGGCGCCGGCCTGCCTGTCATCGATCCCCGCCTGATGACGCCGTCCGGCTTGCGCGAACGTTTCGCGCGCACGCTTGAATGGAGCGTCGAGCCCGGCGAAGCGAGGCTGCAGGAAGGCGTCGATCCGCGGAGCGCGGCCGTCCTCATGCCGCTCGTTGTTCGCGAGTCGGGCCTCACCGTGCTGCTGACCCAGCGCGCCGACCACCTGAACGACCACGCCGGACAGATCAGCTTCCCCGGCGGCCGTCGCGAACCGTTCGATCGCGATGCCACGGCCACCGCGTTGCGCGAGGCGAAGGAAGAGATCGGGCTGGCCGCGGAGCGCGTCGAGATTCTCGGTGCGCTGCCCGACTACCTGACCGGCACGGGTTTCTGCGTGACGCCGGTGGTCGGCCTCGTGCATCCGCCGTTCACCGTGCAGGCCGACACGTTCGAAGTCGCCGAGATTTTCGAAGTGCCGCTCGCGTTCCTGATGAATCCCGCGAACCACCAGGTCCGCGTGTTCCGCTGGGAAGGCGGCGAGCGTCGTTTTTTTGCGATGCCTTATCCGAATGGCGAACCGGCCGGGCATTACTTCATCTGGGGCGCAACTGCCGCCATGTTTCGCAATCTCTACCGCTTCTTGGCCGCCGGCTAGGTGCATGCACCGGCCGGCGCGCGCCGCCGGCCGCCGGGCGACCGCGCCGGCAGCCATGCGGGGCTTACGCTGTGCTATCGTTATGCAAAAAATGACATAACTCCGAAGACGGCGCCACGCATGACTTTCTTTTCGGTTCTCCTCGCCCTCATCATCGAACAGGTCCGCGCGTTATCACCGAGCAATCCGGTGTTTGCGCTGTTCCAGTTTCATGCGGAAACCGTCGCGCATGGCCTCGACGCCGGCAAGCAGAAGCACGGCATCCTCGCATGGCTCGCGGTCGTGCTGCCGTGGGTGCTGATCGTCGCGCTGATCTATTTCCTGCTGTTCAAGGTGAGCTTCGTGCTCGCGTTCCTGTGGAACGTCGTCGTCGTGTATTTCACGCTCGGCTTCCGCCAGTTCAGCCATTACTTCACCGATATCCACCTCGCGCTCAACAACGACGACGTGCCGCGTGCGCGCGAAATCCTCCACGAGTGGACGGGCATCGACACGGTCGACATGCCGGTCGGTGAAATCGTCCGCCACACGCTGATCCACGCGGTTGTCGCATCGCACCGCCACGTGTTCGGCGTGTTCTTCTGGTATGTGCTGCCGATCGGCCCCGCCGGCGCCGTGCTGTACCGGATTTCCGAATACCTCGCGCGCACCTGGTCGACGCCGGGCGACGACCGCACGGCTGCGTTCTCGACGTTCGCGCAGCGCGCGTTCTTCGTGATCGACTGGATTCCCGCGCGTCTGACGGCGCTCGGCTTCGCGATCGTCGGCAATTTCGAGGATGCGATCTACGCGTGGCGCAATCACACGCGCCAGTGGCCCGACCCGAACGACGGCGTGCTGCTCGCAGCCGGCAGCGGCGCGCTCGGCGCGCGTCTCGCGGGGCCGCTCGCGGAGCCGTCGAGCCTCGATGCGCTGGCGGTCGGCGACAGCGGTCCTTTGACGGTCGGTGACGATTGCACGCCGCGAACGCTGCAGTCGGCGGTCGGCCTTGTCTGGCGCGCGGTGATCCTGTGGATGATCCTGCTGCTGATGCTGACGCTCGCCGTCTGGGTGTCGTGACGGAGCACCGCAATACCCGATGAAAGAACAAGGCCGGCTTGATGCCGGCCTTGTTGCTGTGGGGTCAGTCGTCGAGCGGATCGCGCACGGCGCCGCATTGCCAGCACGCGGTGAACTGCGCTTCGAGCGCTTCGCCGCACTGCCGGCAGCGCCACGGCGCTGCGCCGGCCGACGGGCCGTGCGACGCGGCGTCGAGGAGCCGGCGGGCGAGCGCGTCGTCGCGTTCGTCGTCGAGCCACAGTTCGGGCGTGCACGCATCGGCCGGCAGGCCGCCGAGCGCGCCCGTCGCGTAGCAGTTATGCAGCTCGCAACCGATGCCGGCCACCTGAAGCACGTTGGCCCAATGCTGCGCGGTCGCGAGATCGGGTGCCTTGAAACGCATCGCGGCTCCTGTCGGTGAAGGCGGGCCCGCAGCGTGCCGGCCGGCGCCGCGCGCGTCCCGCGCGCTCAGCGGACGATCTGGCTCGCTTCGTGCACGAGCTGCGCGTACAGCGCGTGCCGCGTCGGTGCGATGCGGCCATCGGCGACGGCGTCGAGAATCGCGCAGCCGGGCTCGTGCAGATGATGACAATTATAGAAACGGCAGTCCGCGAGTAGCGGACGGAACTCCGGAAACGCACGTTCGAGGCGGCCTTCGGTCAGGTGGTAGAGGCCGAATTCCTGGAAGCCCGGCGAATCGATCAGTGCGCCGCCGCCTTCCAGCGGGTAGAGGCGCGTGAACGTCGTCGTGTGGCGGCCGCTGTTGAGCGCGGCCGAAATTTCGCGCGTGGCGGCCTCGGCGTCGGGCACGAGCAGGTTCACGAGCGTCGATTTGCCCATCCCGGACTGACCGAGCAGGATCGTCGAATGTCCGGCGAGGTGCGGCATCAGTTGCGCACGCGCGTCGTCGGGCGAACCTTTCACCGACAGCTCGAGCACGTCGTAGCCGAGCGCACGGTAGGGGGCGAGGCGTTCGCGCGCGACCGGCAGTGCGGCCTCGACGTCGATCTTGTTCAGCACGACGAGCGGCTTCAGCTCGTTCGCCTCGGCGGCGATCAGCGCGCGGCCGAGCAGATCTTCGCTGAAATAGGGCTCGGTCGCGAGCACGATCAGCAACTGGTCGAGGTTGGCCGCGAACAGCTTCGACTTGAACTGGTCGGAACGGTACAGCAGGTTGCGTCGCTCGCCGATCTCGACGATCACGCCCTGGTCGGCCGATGCGAGTTCGTACACGACGCGGTCGCCGACCGCGATGTCGCTCTTCTTGCCGCGCGGGAAGCACTGCAGCATCGGGCCGCCGTCGTCGGGTGCGACAATGTAGTGGCGCCCGTGCGCCGCGATCACGCGGCCTTCGGCCCGTTGCGCGTTCGACGCGCGCGGGGCCGGCTTGCGGGAAGTCGGGCGGCTCATGCGTGTTGCAGCAGGCGGTCGATCCGCTGCGACGCAGGCGGATGCGAGTAGTAGAAGGCCGTGTAGACGGGGTCGGGCGTCAGCGTCGACGCGTTGTCCTCGTACAGCTTCACGAGCGCGCTGACGAGATCCTGCGCGTCGGTCTGGCTGGCCGCGAACGCATCGGCCTCGAATTCGTGCTTGCGCGACGTCAGGCTGCTGAACGGCGTCGCGAAGAACAGGAACACCGGAATCGCGAGGAAGAACAGCACGAGCGCCGCGCCCGCGTTGCTGGTGTCGAGCGACGGTATGACGCCGAGCCCGGTGTAGAACCACGTGCGTTGCGCGAGCCAGCCGAGCAGCGCGAGCAGCACGAGGCTCAGCACGAACGACACGAGCATGCGCTTCATCACGTGACGGCGCTTGAAATGGCCGAGCTCGTGCGCGAGCACGGCCTCGATTTCCTGGCCGGACAGGCGCGCGAGCAGCGTGTCGAAGAACACGATCCGCTTCGATGCGCCGAAGCCCGTGAAATACGCGTTGCCGTGCGCGGAGCGGCGGCTGCCGTCCATCACGAACAGCCCCTTCGCCGCGAAACCGCAGCGCTTCATCAGCGATTCGATGCGCGAGCGCAGCGCGTCGTCCTTCAGCGGCTCGAACTTGTTGAAGATCGGCGCGATGAAGGTCGGGTAGATCAGCAGCACGAGCATCTGGAACGCGACCCAGACGATCCAGGTCCACAGCCACCACAGGCTGCCGGCCTGGTTCATCAGCCACAGCACGACGAACAGCAGCGGCAGGCCGAGGGCCGCGCCGAGCAGCGAGTTTTTCAGCATGTCGGTGAAGAACAGCCGTTTCGTCATCCGGTTGAAGCCGAATCGCTGCTCGATCCCGAACTGGCGGTAGTACTCGAACGGGATGTCGATCACGCTGGTGATCACGAGCACCGCGGCGACGAGCGCGACCTGCTGCCCGTAGCCGCGTCCGAGCCAGCCGGTCAGCAGCGTGTCGAGCGCACCGACGCCGCCGAGCAGCGTGAGGCCGACCAGCACGGCTGCGCTGACGACGATTTCGAGCATCGTCAGCCGGGTGCGCTCGACCGTATAGTCGGCCGCGCGCTGGTGGGCGGTCAGCGGGATGGTCGCGCTGAACTGCGCGGGCACGCCGTTGCGGTGCGCCGCGACGAAGCGGATCTGCCGCGACGCGAGCCACAGCTTGGTGACGACCATCGCGAGTACGGCGATCGCGAACAGCAGGGTGAACGAAAAGGGTGACATCGAAGGCGCCAAAGGGTTCTATGCGAGAATTATATGTTCTTGCGGACCGGCCCCGCTGATGCGATGCCGGCCGCCCGGGCGGCGCCGCGCGCCGTCCGCCATTTTCCAGGATGACTCATGACCGATACCGCCGCTTCCGCCAGCCAGCCCGCGCTCGTGCGCAACGAGTTGAACCTCGTCTGGCTCGACATGGAGATGACGGGCCTCGACCCGGATAACGACCGCATCATCGAGATCGCGGTCGTCGTGACCAATTCCACGCTCGACATCGCGGTCGAAGGCCCGGTGTTCGCGATCCACCAGAGCGACGAAACGCTTGCGAAGATGGACGACTGGAACAAGTCGACGCACGGCCGCTCGGGCCTGATCGACCGCGTGCGCGCGTCGACGGTGACCGAGGCGGAAGCCGCCGCGCAGCTGCAGGCGTTCCTCGCGCAGTACGTGTCGCCGGGCAAGTCGCCGATGTGCGGCAACTCGATCTGCCAGGACCGCCGCTTCATGGCGCGCTGGATGCCGGAATTCGAGCGGTTCTTCCACTACCGCAATCTCGACGTCAGCACGCTCAAGGAGCTGTGCCGCCGCTGGCAGCCCGCGATCTACAAGGGTTTCCAGAAGCGTGCGATGCACACGGCGCTCGCGGACATCCACGAGTCGATCGACGAGCTGAAGTATTACCGCGAGCATTTCCTGATTCCGGCCGCATCGGCGCCGGCAGGCGAGTCCGCGCCGGCCGCCTGAGCGGGCCGGCACGCGCTCAACGCGGCGCGCGCTGCGCGCTTTTCGGCCGGAACGCCGCGACCACCGCGGCGTCGGTCTCGATGTACGGGCCGCCGATCAGGTCGACGCAGTAGGGCACCGCGGCGAAGATGCCGGGCACGGTCGACTTGCCGTCGGCATCGCGCAGCCCTTCGAGCGTTTCCCGGATCGACTTCGGCTGGCCGGGCAGGTTGATGATCAGCGCCGCATGGTCGGCCGTCTCGCGGATCACCGCGACCTGCCGCGACAGGATCGCGGTCGGCACGAAATTCAGGCTGATCTGCCGCATCTGCTCGCCGAATCCCGGCATTTCCTTCGTCGCCACGGCCAGCGTGGCCTCGGGCGTCACGTCACGGCGCGCGGGGCCCGTGCCGCCGGTCGTCAGCACGAGGTCGCACCCCGCGACGTCGACGAGCTCGGCGAGCGTGGCGGAAATCGTCGGCGCATCGTCCTGGATCAGGCGCGTTTCGGCCCGCCACGGCGAAACCAGCGTGCCGGCGAGCCACTCCTGCAGTGCCGGAATGCCCTTGTCTTCGTAGACGCCCGTGCTCGCGCGGTCGCTGATCGACACGAGGCCGACGACCAGCTCGTCCGGGTGGTTACGCTTCGTCGTCATGGTCGTCTTCGGTGTCGTCCGGCGCCTCGTCACCCGCATCGGGCGTGCCGCTTGCGGTCTTGATCCACTGGAACAGCTCGCGGAAATAGCGCGGCGGCTTGCCTTGCTGCGCTTCCTTGCGTGCGTTGCGGATCAGCGTGCGGCCTTCCTGGATATCCGCTTCCGGGTGCTGGCGCAGGAATTCGGTCAGCGCGTCGTCGTTGGCGAGCAACTGGTCGCGCGTGCGCTCGATCCAGTGCAGGCGGGCCGTCGCGGCCTTGTTCACGCCGCGTTGTGCGTCGAGTGCGGTGCGCAGCGCGGCCGTTTCGTCGTCGGTCAGCGAGCGCATCACGCGGCCGACGTACTGGAGCTGGCGGCGCTTGCCTTCGTGATCGGTGATCCGGCGTGCCTCGCGAACGGCATCCGAGAGACTTTCGGGCATCGGCATGCGCTTGAGGGCGTCTTTCGGCAGATCGACGAGCGCCTGGCCGAGCACCTGCAGCTCGTGCATCTCGCGCTTCAACTGGGATTTGCTGGGGCGATCGTAGCCGTTGTCGTCGTCCTCGACGGCATGCTCGATCGGCTGGATTCGGGTTTTGCGTGTCATAGGCGGCATTGTATCGCGGCGCGGACACCCCAAGCTTGTCGGTGCGCGGCCCCGGACCTTGCTATGATCGCGGGATACGCAACATTTTGACCATGCGGGCGCCCGCCCGCCACCGGATACCAAGACGATGGCAGCCAATCTCGACGTACAAGCGCGCTATTTCCCGCACACGCAGGACCAGCTCAAAGAAATCGCGTCGGACATCCTTCGCCATGCGAAGGCGCTCGGCGCGTCGGACGCCGCGACCGAAATCTCCGAAGGCGACGGCCTGTCGGTGTCGGTGCGCCGCGGCGAAGTCGAAACGATCGAACACAACCGCGACAAGATGGTCGGCGTGACCGTGTTCATCGGCAAGAAGCGCGGCAACGCGAGCACGTCCGATTTCTCGCCGGCCGCGATCAAGGATACCGTCGCCGCCGCGTACAACATCGCGCGCTTCACGGCCGAGGACGAAGCAGCCGGTCTCGCCGAGGCCGAACTGCTCGAAACCGACCCGCGCGATCTCGACCTGTACCACCCGTGGGCGCTGACGGCCGACGAGGCCGTCGAGCTCGCCCGCCGCGCGGAAGACGCCGCCTTCGCGGTCAGCCCGCAGATCCGCAATTCGGAAGGCGCGAGCGTGTCGGCGCAGCATTCGCAGTTCGTGCTCGCGACGTCGCGCGGCTTCCTGTCCGGCTACCCGTACTCGCGCCACTACATCGCGTGCGCGCCGATCGCGGGCAGCGGCCGTCACATGCAGCGCGACGACTGGTATTCGTCGAAGCGCAGCGCGATCGATCTCGCGGCGCCCGAAGCGGTCGGCCGTTACGCGGCCGAGCGCGCGCTCGCACGGATGGGCGCACGCCGTCTCGACACCCGCAAGGTGCCCGTGCTGTTCGAGGCGCCGCTCGCGGCGGGCCTGCTCGGTGCATTCGTG
The DNA here is from genome assembly GCF_057439935.1 of Burkholderia cepacia complex sp. TUM26381. Lineage (NCBI taxonomy): Bacteria > Pseudomonadati > Pseudomonadota > Betaproteobacteria > Burkholderiales > Burkholderiaceae > Burkholderia > Burkholderia cepacia complex sp. TUM26381. The sequence continues at coordinate 1,135,712 of NZ_CM172006.1, forward strand.
CAGGCCGTGAGCGGCGGCGCGCTGTACCGCAAGACGTCGTTCCTCGTCGACAGCCTCGGCAAGCCGGTGTTCGCACCGCACATCCAGGTCGTCGAGGATCCGCACGTGCCGCGCGCGATGGGCAGCGCACCGTTCGACGAGGAAGGCGTGCGTACGCGCGCGCGCAGCGTCGTGAAGGACGGTGTCGTCGAAGGCTACTTCCTGTCGACCTATTCGGCACGCAAGCTCGGCACGCAAACCACCGGTAACGCGGGCGGTTCGCACAACCTCGCGCTGCGCAGCTCGAGCACGCAGGCCGGAGACGATTTCGACGCCATGCTGAAGAAGCTCGGCACGGGCCTGCTGCTGACCGAGCTGATGGGGCAGGGCGTGAACTACGTGACGGGCGACTATTCGCGCGGCGCGGCGGGTTTCTGGGTGGAGAACGGCGTGATCCAGTATCCGGTCGAGGAAATCACCGTCGCGAGCACGCTGCAGGAAATGTTCCGGCACATCGTCGCGATCGGCGCCGATTCGATCGTGCGCGGTACGAAGGAAACGGGCTCGGTGCTGATCGAGCAGATGACGATCGCGGGGCAGTAAGCGACGCGCGGCGTCAGCCGCCATCCAGCGAAAAAGCCCGACCGGCTCACGCCGGTCGGGCTTTTTTCATCGTGCGTGACTGCGAAACACGTCAGCCGCGCTTGCGCGCGTAGACGACGAACGCATAGCCGAACGTATTCGGCGCGGCGGCCTGATGCGCATCGCGCGACACTTCCTGCCAGTGTGCGGCGTCGGGCGCGGGGAACGACGCGTCGCCGTCGAAGTCGGCGTCGATCTCGGTGACGACCAGCTTGTCGGCCAGCGTGAGGCCTTCCGCATACAGTTGCGCGCCGCCGATCAGGAATGCCTCGGGCACATCGTCTTGCGCGGCAAGCGCCAGTGCATCGGCAAGCGACGTGACCGTGTCGCAGCCGTCGAAGCGACGCATGGCGTCGCGCGTGACGACGATATTGCGGCGGCCCGGCAGCGGCCGGCCGATCGATTCGTGGGTCTTGCGGCCCATTACGATCGGCGCGCCCATCGTCGTGCGCTTGAAGAATGCGAGATCCTCGGGAAGTTTCCAGGGCAACTGGTTGTCGCGGCCGATGATGCCGTTGCGGGCACGCGCGACGATCAGGGTCAACGTCGTCATGAAGGTCTGGGAACAGGGAAAACGGAATGGCGCCGATTCTACCGGAACGGCGGCGCGTGCCGGATTCCGCGCACACGCGCATCGGCTTGCCTGCGCTGCGCGCCGCGACGCGTCATGTCATGCGTCGCGGCGGCGATCCGAATAAAAAGAGTGCCCGCCGGGGGACGGAGCACAAAAACGTGTCGCGTGCGAGATCGGCGATGCCGTTCCGGCCGATGACATCCGGCCTGGTTCGATCGTCAATTCAGTACGTCATCCTTATTGATTTTTCCGGTGCAGCCTCACTGACGTGTATTGCCCTGAGCATTGCCTTCCATCGCATGCTGCATGTCGCCCGGTTGCGGTACCGGAAGCGGCATCGGCAACTGGGGCGGCGGCGGGATCTCGTCCCACAGCGTCACGGAAGCCTTGCCGGCCGGCAGCGGTTGCGGTGCCGACACGGTCACGATGCCGAACCCGTTGCCGTGCTGCATGCTCGGCGCGATATCGGCGAGCAGCATGGCGCGATCCGGCTGCGCGGCTTCGTCCGCGCGTGCCGGCGCAGGCGGGCCGGCGGCCGTGAGCGCAAGCGCCAACGGCACGAAAGAAAGTAAAAGATGTTTGCGCATGATGGCCGTCTCCGATCGTTTGCGTATTCAGCGAAATACATGCCATCGTGCCGGGATCGTTGTCGCCATTGCGATTCGCGCTCAAGCGTTGCGAATTGTGGCTGAAAACGCCTGAAAATGTTTCAGGCCTGAAACGAAGGGGGTCGGGAATACTGCGGATTCAATCGGCGCGCTTCAAGGATGAAAATCGGCCCGTGTGTTGATGAAGGCTCCTTCGCTGCGCAAGTGCTATGTGCAGATGATTGACCTGCATCGACCTGTTGAGCGATCGGGCCGCATCGCCATCGGCGCTGAAACGGGTTTGTCGTATTCGGTGCCTATAACTAAGCTGTCTTGATCAAAAAGAACTGGACGCGAGATAAGCGCCATCATGCGAGGCTTTGTCGTTGCCGCGCATCGGCATGGCGAATCGAGCCACCTCTGGCTGACCCGATTCGATCCTTTTTCACGTGACTTGACGTGTGCGGCAATCGTTAGACGGTTGATGAACGGGGTGAGCATATGGGAGCCGATCAGCGGCACGTGATCTACTATTCGCGCGAACCGAACGACGCGTTGCGCGGTCATTTCGACGAATGCGGCTGGAGCGTCGATCTCGCGGAGACCGTGCGCGATGTGCGGCGCGTCGTGCAGCATGGTGTCGCCACGGCCGGCCTGCTCGATTTCTCGCCGGGCTTCAAGCCGTCGGATCTGCGCGAACTCGAAACCTGCCTGAGCATCCAGCACATCGGCTGGATCGCGGCGACGCGGCGCGGCCAGTTGCAGGACGCGACGCTGCGCCATCTCATTCGCGATTATTGCTTCGACTACGTGACGATGCCCTACGAAACGTCGCGGATCGTCGAGACCGTCGGTCATGCGCACGGCATGGTCGCGCTGACCGATCCCGTCGCGCCGCCCGTCGGCGCCGGACGCAGCGAAGGCGAGATGGTCGGCACCTGCGACGCGATGCTCGGGCTGTTCAGGACGATCCGTCGCGTCGCGGCGACCGACGCACCCGTGTTCATCTCCGGCGAATCGGGCACCGGCAAGGAGCTGACGGCGGTCGCGATTCACGAGCGTTCGTCGCGCGCCCAGGCGTCATTCATCGCGATCAATTGCGGCGCGATTCCGTCGACGCTGCTGCAGGCCGAACTGTTCGGCTATGAACGCGGCGCGTTCACCGGTGCGAACCAGCGCAAGATCGGCCGCGTCGAGGCCGCCAACGGCGGCACGCTGTTTCTCGACGAGATCGGCGATCTGCCGCTCGAAAGCCAGGCGAGCCTGTTGCGTTTCCTGCAGGAAGGCAAGATCGAACGGCTCGGCGCGCACGTGTCGGTGCCCGTCGATGTGCGCGTGATCTGCGCGACGCACGTGGACATGGAGACGGCGTTGCGTGAAGGGCGCTTCCGCGAGGACCTGTACCATCGCCTGTGCGTGCTGAAGATCGAGGAGCCGCCGCTGCGCGCGCGCGGCAAGGACATCGAGGTGCTCGCGCGGCACATGCTCGAGCGTTTCAAGGGCGATGCGCATCGTCGCCTGCGCGGTTTTTCCCCTGACGCGGTCGCGTCGCTGTACGGCTATTCGTGGCCGGGCAACGTGCGCGAACTGATCAACCGCGTGCGCCGCGCGATCGTGATGTCGGAGGGCCGGATGATCACCGCGGCCGATCTCGAGCTGAACGACTTCGCGACGCTCGCGCCCGTGTCGTTGCTGGAGGCGCGGGAAGCGGCCGAACGGCAGGTGATCGAGCAGGCGCTGCTGCGCCACCGCGGCCGGTTCGCGGATGCCGCGCGCGAGCTTGGCGTGTCGCGCGTGACGCTCTATCGGCTGATGTGTGCGCACGGGATGCGCGATCGCGGCGACACGCTGGCAGGGTTTTCGGCGCCGTTGCCGGAGCTTCCTCACCACGCTTGCTAAAATTGGCGGGTACGGCCGCCCTCGCGGCCGAAGGAACCCGCATGAAACAGTATCTCGATCTCGTTCGTACCATTCTCGATACCGGCACCTGGCAGGAAAATCGCACGGGGATCCGCACCATCAGCATGCCGGGCGCGATGCTGCGCTTCGACCTGCAGCAAGGCTTTCCGGCCGTGACGACCAAGAAGCTCGCGTTCAAGTCCGCGATCGGCGAGCTGGTCGGCTTCCTGCGCGCGTCGCGCAGCGCGGCCGATTTCCGTGCGCTCGGCTGCAAGGTGTGGGATGCGAACGCGAACGAGAACGCGCAGTGGCTCGCGAACCCGTATCGCCAGGGCGTCGACGATCTCGGCGACGTGTACGGCGTGCAATGGCGCCAGTGGCCGGGCTACAAGGTGCTCGACGCGGGCGCCGACGCGCAGATCGCCGATGCGACGCGCCGCGGCTACCGGATCGTCACCCGTTTCGACGAAGACGGTGCGCCGAAGGTACTGCTGTACAAGGCGATCGACCAGTTGCGCCAGTGCCTGGACACGATCATGGAGAACCCGTCCGACCGTCGCATTCTGTTTCACGCGTGGAATCCGGCCGTGCTCGACCAGATCGCGCTGCCCGCGTGCCATCTGCTGTACCAGTTCCTGCCGAACGCAACGAAGCGCGAAATCTCGCTGTGCCTGTATATCCGCAGCAATGACGTCGGCCTCGGCACGCCGTTCAACCTGACGGAAGGGGCCGCGCTGCTGGCGCTCGTCGGCCGGCTGACGGGCTACACGCCGCGCTGGTTCACGTATTTCATCGGCGACGCGCACATCTACGAGAACCAGCTCGACATGCTGCAACAGCAACTCACGCGCGAGCCGTACGAAAGCCCGCAGCTCGAGATTGCCGAGCGCGTGCCCGACTACGCGAAGACGGGCATCTATGCGCCCGAATGGCTGGAGCAGATCGAGCCGTCCGATTTCTCGCTGGTCGGCTACCGTCACCATGAGCCGCTGACCGCGCCGATGGCGGTCTGAGCGCACGCCCGGGGCGTGCGGTTTCATCGATCCGCACCCCGATAAAAAAGGCCCGACCGGCTGATACCGGGCGGGCCTTTTTGTTTCACATTTGCGGCACTTACTGGCGATGCCGCTCATCGTGACCGCCTGGCGGCGGCGAGTTGCCCGGGTGCGGCGCCTCGACGTGCGGCGCCGGTTGCGGCCGCGGTTCCATGCGAGGGGCGGGCATCGACGGGCGCGGTTCCATACGGGGTGCCGGTTGCGGTCGCGGCTCCATACGTGGCGCGGGTTGTGGCCGAGGTTCCGTATGCGGCATCTGCGGTTGCGGACGCGGCATGTCGTGCACGGCGGGGGCCGGCGGGCGGTACTCGTTCACGCGCGGCGGAGCGACATCGCGATGCGGCGCCGGTTGCGAGAAGTCGGGATGCGGCTGCTGCGCCGGGATGGCCCGTTCCGGTTGCGCATGCTGGGCCGGTGTCTGGAAATCGGGGCGCGGACGCGGCTGCGGAAGCTGCGCCGTGTTGTCGATCCTCGGTTGCGGCAGCGCGCGCGGCGCTTCGTTCCGGCCGCCGGGCGGCTTGCCTTCTTGAGCCGCTACGCCGCCCGGATGCGGCACCGCCGCGCTGCGCACGGGCGGCAGCGCATTCTGGCCTGCCGCGTGCAGCGCGGTCGGCGGGGCGGGGCGCTGACGTTCCATCGGCGTGTGCGGCTGCATCCATGCGGGTGACGGCGCGTCGGCTGCGTGCGCGTTGCCGATGCCCGACGGCATGTTGTTCGCTACCGGCGGATGCGGGACGCCGTTGCCTGGCGCGAATGCCTGATGCGGCATCGGGTTGCCGGGTGCCTGAGGCAAGCCGCCGTTGGCGAAACGCGGCGCGCCGGGGTTTTCGCCGTTCGCCGGCCGTCCGGCATTCGGCACGCCCGGCACCGGTGCACCCGGCCGCCCGGCCTGCACGGCGGCCGGCTGACCTTCGCGCGGCGCGCGCGACGGCTGCACGACGGGGCCGTGCGGATTCACGAGCTGCACGTTGTGCATCGCCCACGCGCCGCCGCCGGGATTGCCCGGCACGCGAACCGGGCGTGCCCGGTAGTCGGCCGGCACGCTCGTCTTCACGACAGGTGCGCCGGCGCCTGGCACGCGTCCGCCCTGGTGCGCGAGGCGGGCAGCGGCCTGGTCGCGATACGCGGCCGGCACGGCGGGGTTGCGCGTCGCGACATACGGGTGCTGCGCGATCGCCGCCGGCGGACGGTAGCTGGCGTTGCGCAGCCCGCCGGTAAAGCTCTGGCGTACCGGAGCGATGCCGGGCGTGCCCGGCGTGACGTGCGCGTTGCGCCATTGCTGCGGATCGACGTGCTGCGAGAAGTGCGCGACCGGCTGGCCATGCACGAACGCGGAGGCTGGGACGGCCGTGATCGCGTGCGGTGCGCGGAAGTTCACGTACGTCTTGTTGATGTTGGTGATGTTGGTGATGTTCGTCACGTTCACGGTCTTGTTCACGTTGACGTTGTTCACCACGATGTTGCGATTGACGCGGTCGTAGTAATGCGGACTCCAGCCGCCCCAGCCCGGGTGCCACGGTTCGCCGGGGCCGAGCGCGAACCACGCGCAACCGGCCGCGGCGACGCCGCCGACCGTGAGCGCGACGCTCCAGTCGGGACCGCCGCCGCCACCCACGAACGCGACGAGCGCCGGTGCATAGACGGGCGGCTGGCTGACGAACATCGGGCCCGGCACCCATGCCCAGCTATCGTCCACGTAGGCCCAGCGGCCGTAGTGATACGGCGCGAAGCCCCACGGTTGGTCGTCGACCCAGGTCCAGCCCCACGGCGCCTGCCAGATCCAGTGACCGTCGTGATACGGCGCCCAGTCGGCCGGCGTGTCGTTCGGCACCCAGACCGAGCCGTAATTCGGGGTTTCGCGCCACGTGCCGTTGGCGTCGAGATCCTGGTAACCGGGCACGTCACGCGACACGTAGCGGGCCGACACCGAGCGCTCTTCGGCCGCGTCGCGGCTGGCGGCCCATTGGTCGAGCGGGTCGGGGCCCGGCGCCGCCGATTGCTGCGCGACCTGCAGGTCGGTGCCCGTGAACACGACCTGCTGCCCGGGCGACAGCGGGTACTGCCCGTTGCTGCCGTACACGGTCGCGCTGCCGCTGCGTACCGTCACGGTCGTGCTCGCGCCGTTCGGCGCGACGTCGACGCGATAGTCGCCGGGGCCCGTGATGCCGAGCGCGAGGTTCGGCGTATCGATTTCGTACGATCCGCCGGCAGGCAGGGCGCGCACGTGCGTCGAGACGGTGCCGAGGCCGACTTTCAACTGCGTCGTCGTGTCGTCGAGATTGAGTACCGACAGGCTCGTCGATTCGCCGAGCCGCACCGCGGACGAGCCGATGTGCAGTTCCGAGCGCGCGCCGGCATCGTTCCAGAGCTGGTCGCCGGTCGTGAGCGGCCGGTTCACGGCCGCATACGACCACGTATCGCTGCCGGCCGGTTCGGTCGTGACGGCACCCGACAGGTAGTTGAGCCGCGCGACGCGGCTGGGCGGGTCGCCGCCCGGTTGCCGTGCAGCGGCCGCGTACTGAGGGGCCGCGGCCGATTGCGCGAATGCGGGCGGTAGTGCCGCAAGCGCGGCGAACGCGAGCAGCGTGCAGCGGGCGGTTCGCTTGAGCGTGAACTGGGTGGCCATGGTGAGCGGGATCGTCGTTGTCGCGGCGCGTCGATTCGTGCCGTTGAATTCACAATATCCGCTTGGCCTGTTTCAATGCTCGGTGTTTTGTAAGTCGGATGGCACGCGATGTAACAAAACCTGTCCATCGCGTGCCGTTGTCGTAGAGACGCAATGCAGGCGTCAAGCGGACGTAAGCCACCCTTCGAAAACCTGCTGGCCGGGCACCGTGACGCGCAGCACGCGCGGCCGCGCGGAGCGCTCGATCCAGCCGTTTTCACAGAAGCTCTCGAGTAGCGCCGCGCCGAGCGCGCCGCCGAGATGCGAGCGCCGCTCGCTCCAGTCGAGGCAGCCGCACGCGAAGCGGCGCCGGCGCGTGCGCTGCTGCGCGACGTCGATGCCCCATTGCGCAAGGGCCTGCGTGCCGAGCTCGGTGGCTTCGATCGCGTCGCCGTTCGCGAGCAGCCAGCCGCGCGCGGTGAGCCCGTCGAAAATGCGCACCGCAAGTTCGCCGGCCATGTGGTCGTAGCAGGTGCGCGCGTAGCGCAGTTCGGCCGGGACCGTGCGCGACGGTGGCGGAACCGGGCGGTGCGGTGCGGCTGCGCGGGCGACGTTCGCGAGCGCTTCGAGCGACGCCGCGATGTCGGCCGACGCGATGCGGTAATAGCGGTGCCGGCCGCGCACGTCGAGGGCGAGCAGGCCGCCTTCGGTCAGGCGCGCGAGGTGTGCGCTGGCCGCGGACGGCGACAGCCCCGCGATCATCGTCAATTCGCCGGCCGGCCGTGCGCTGCCGTCCATCAGCACCCACAGCATCGCGGCACGCCCGGGATCGGCGATCAGTGCGCCGATGCGGCTCAGGCCCGGAAAGTGGTGGTCGTCTTGGTCGGTCATCGTCGTGTCTCGTCAGCCCGGATGATTGGCAGTGTAGTCGGTGCGGGCATTCGATGTTTCGCTTCCGGATGAAATGTCGGATGCAGCGATGCCGTCCCGGCGGCGGGCCGGACTGCGGCCCGTTGCAGGGCGCGCGTAGAATGGCCTGACGCGGCGGCAGCGGGCCGCCGCACGGGACACGATGCAACGATGAAGACGATTTTCTGTGTATTGGCAGCCGCGCTCGTCTGCGCGGCCTGTGCGCAGGGCGGCGCGGGCGCCACCGGCGGGCAGGGCGGCAGTATCGAGATGTACGGGACGATCGACCAGGGCATCACGGTGCGCCGCTGATCGGAGCCGGTCAGCGGGCGTGTCGGGCATGGCCGCCACAGCCGTGCCACACGGGGTTTGCCGCGACGCGTTGCCGCAGTGCAACGTATAATGGCCCGATTACAGCGCCCCTGCCGCCTGGAGCCAGAACGATGTCCCAACCGTCCCCCGTGCCGGCCGCCCTCGACCGCACCGAAACCGTATTCCGCTTCCTTGCCGAGCCTTCGTCCGTGAACTTCGGCGGCAAGGTGCATGGCGGCGCGCTGATGAAGTGGATTGACGAGGTCGCGTATGCGTGCGCGGCCGTCTGGTCGAGCCGCTATTGCGTGACGGTCAGCGTCGGCAACATCCGTTTCCAGCGTCCGATCCTCGTCGGCAATCTGGTCGAGCTGAAGGCGCGCGTCGTGGCGACGGGCCGCACCAGCATGCACATCCATGTGTCCGTGCACGCCGGCGATCCGAAGGGCGGCGTGCTGCGCCAGACGACCGATTGCCTGGTCGTGTTCGTCGCGGTCGACGAGAATGGCAACCCGGTGCCGGTGCCGCCGTTCGTGCCCGAGACCGACGAGCAGAAGGTGCTCGCGAAATATGCGGCCGACGTGCGGGCCGCGCTCGACAAGATCGTCGAGATGAAACCGGAAGAAGTCGCGAAGGGCGCGGTCTGACCGCGACGGGCGCCGCGCTCGACGCGCCGCGCCCGCTGTCCTGCCGTTACTGCGTCCCGATCATCTGTTCGGGGCGTACCCACGCATCGAATTCCGCCTCGGTCAGATAGCCGAGCGCGAGTGCGGCCGCTTTCAGCGTCGTGCCTTCCTTGTGCGCCTTCTTCGCAATCTGGGCGGACTTGTCGTAGCCGATGTGCGGATTGAGCGCCGTCACGAGCATCAGCGATTCGTTCAGCAGCAGGTCGATCCGCGAACGGTTCGGCTCGATGCCGACCGCACAGTGATCGTTGAAGCTCTGCGCGCCGTCGGCGAGCAGCCGCACCGATTGCAGCACGTTGTGCGCGACCATCGGCCGGAACACGTTCAGTTCGAAATTGCCGCTCGCGCCGCCGACGTTGACCGCGACGTCGTTGCCGAACACCTGGCAGCACAGCATCGTCACGGCTTCCGACTGCGTCGGGTTCACCTTGCCCGGCATGATCGAGCTGCCCGGCTCGTTCTCCGGAATCGACAGTTCGCCGAGCCCGCAGCGCGGCCCGCTCGCGAGCCAGCGCACGTCGTTGGCGATCTTCATCAGGCCGGCCGCAACCGTCTTCAGTGCACCGTGCGCGAACACCAGCGCGTCGGCGGCCGCCATCACCTCGAACTTGCTCGGCGCCGTCACGAACGGCAGCTTCGCGAGCCGGCCGATTTCGTCGGCGACACGCACCGCGAACTCCGGATGCGCATTCAGCCCGGTGCCGACCGCAGTGCCGCCGAGCGCGAGCTCGTACAGGTGCGGCAGCGCCGATTCGACGTGACGGATGCTCTGGTCGAGCTGCGCGACGTAGCCGGAAAATTCCTGGCCGAGCGTGAGCGGCGTCGCGTCCTGCAGGTGCGTGCGGCCGATCTTCACGATGTCGGCGAACGCCTTCGACTTCGCGTCGAGCGTCGTGCGCAGCGTGCGCAGCGCCGGCAGCAGGTGGTTGACGATCGCGTACGCGGCCGCGACGTGCATCGCGGTCGGGAACACGTCGTTCGACGACTGGCCGCGGTTCACGTCGTCGTTCGGATGCACCTTGCGCGCCTCGCCGCGCTCGCCGCCCATCAGCTCGCTCGCGCGGTTCGCAATCACCTCGTTGAGGTTCATGTTGGTCTGCGTGCCGGAGCCCGTCTGCCACACCGCGAGCGGGAATTCGCGCGGATGCTTGCCGGCGATGATCTCGTCTGCCGCGTCGATGATCGCGCGCGCCTTGTCGTCGGCGAGCACGCCGAGCGACTGGTTCACGGCTGCCGCGGCGCGCTTGACGATCGCCAGCGCGTGGATCAGCTCGGGCGACTGCTTCTCGGTCGAGATCCGGAAATTCTGCAGCGAGCGCTCGGTTTGCGCGCCCCAAAGTCGGTCGGCCGGCACGGCGATTTCGCCGAACGTATCGCGTTCCATCCGAACTGCTTCGTTCATGATGCACTCCTCCTGGAAAGGGGAAAGGCCGCGCGTCGTCGCGCGGCATCAGACGTATCGTGAGGCAGTCGCGCCGCTCGCGCGGCGTCTCGAGGTGTTCAACCGACAAGCATAGCGCCGGCCGCGATTTCGCGTCGTGTCGCGCCTAGTGCGCCGCCGCAATGAGCGACGCGGTCTTGCGGTGAAAGCGCCATGCCATCAGCGCGGCGACGCTCGCGAGGCCGGCCGCGAGCCCCCACCACAGGCCGCGCGCGCCGAGGCCCGCGTGGAACGCGAACCAGTAGCCGGTCGGAAAGCCGATGCCCCAGTAGCCGAAGGTTGCGGCGAGCATCGGAATGCGCGTGTCCTTCAGGCCGCGCAGCGCACCCGACGCGACGGTCTGCATCCCGTCGACGATCTGGAACACCGCGGCGATGCCGAGCAGCGACGCGCCGAGCGACACCGTGGCCGCGTTGGCCGGGTCGTCGAGGTGCAGGTACAGGCCGACGATCGTATGCGGCGCGACGATCATCACGACGCCCGACAGCGACATGAACGCGACGCCGAGCGCGAGTGCGACGAAGCCCGCGTGCCGTGCGGCGACGGGCGAGCCCGCACCGACCCAGTAGCCGACGCGCACGTTGGCGGCCTGGCCGATCGCGAGCGGCACCATGAACGACACCGACGCGACGTTCAGCGCGATCTGGTGCGCGGCGAGCGACGTCGCGCCCAGCACGCCGACCGTGAGGCCGGTGGCGAGGAACAGCGTCGATTCGACCCCGTACGTGATCGCGACAGGCCAGCCGATGCCGATCAGTTCGCCCATCATGGGCAGCTTCGGGCGCGACGCGGTCACGAAATGGCGGAAGCGCTGCCGGCCGTGCAGCAGCCAGATGAGTGCGAGCGCGGTGAGCCAGATCGTGATCGTCGTCGCGACCGCCGAACCGAGAAAGCCGAGGCGCGGCAGCCCGAATGCGCCGTGGATCAGCCCGTAGTTCAGCACGCCGTTGACGCCGACGCCGCCGATCGACACCCACAGCAGCCGCTTTGCGGCGCCGATCGCCGGCAGGAATGCACGCATCAGCCCGACGCCGATCAGGCTGCCGAGCGCCGCGTAGCGCAGGATCCCCGTGTATTCGCCGACGTGATGCGCGAGCAGCGGCGGCTCGTGGAACATCAGCAGGATCGTTTCGGACAGCGACAGCGCGACGATCGCCGGAATCGCGAGCAGCACGGACAGTGCGAAGCCGGTCCAGTAGATGTGCGGCACGCGGTGCTCGGCCTGCGCGCCGCGCGCATGCGCGACGCTCACGCTGACCGACGACAGCACGCCTTGCAGGATGGTCACGATGACGAAGAAGAAGTTCGCGCCGAGCCCGCCCGCCGCGAGCGAATCGGGGCCGAGCGAACCGAGCAGCACCGTGTCGGTGACGCTCATCGCCATCTGCGAAAGTTGCGCGATCGCGAGCGGCGCGGCGAGGCGCGCGGTATCGGCGGCGTGACTGGATAGCGACGGCGGCGCAGCGACCGTCCGCGTAAGACCGGAATGCGACATGGAATGGGCGCTCGCGCGGGTGCGGGCCCGCGCTGTATGTATTTATTTTGAGAGACGCTTAGCTTACGGCTTTATTCAAACCGTGTCGAACGCGTGCGCCGATGGCCATGTCGCGGACAGGGGGAACGACGCGAGTGCTAGGCCTCGCGCACCGCGATGCGCGTGTCGCCAAGCAGCACGACCTGGCCCGCGCGGATCTTGCAGGTCTTGCGCAGCTCGACCGCGCCGTCGACTTTCACCGCGCCGGACGCGACGATCAGCTTCGCGGTGCCGCCGCTGTCCGCGAGGCCGGTGATCTTGAGAAGGTTGTGCAGCTCGACGTATTCGCCGGTCAGCGTGAAATCCAGGTTGGGCATGACGAAGAAGGTGCGCAAGGCGCGGGAGGAAACGCTCCGCATCATACGGCACCGCGGCCCGGCACGCGAGCGCGGGCCGCTGCTGCGGGCAGTTGTTAAGGACTGTGAGCGATTCGTCAGCAAATGCAACGGTGGGTAACAGTCTGAGAAATCGACGAACCGGCCGTGCGGGCGGCGGGTCTTCTGTCGTACCTGCTGCGTGTTGCGGCAGGGACGCGACGGGCCGCATCGCTGCGGTCCGGGCTCACAACTCTTGAGGAGAATTGCCATGTCCAAGATTCGTACGATGCTGATCGGTGCCGCGCTGACGGCGTTCGCCACTTCGGCCGCGTTTGCCCAGACGGGTACGGCGGCGCAGGGTGCAGCCGGTGCCGGCGTGCAGGCGCAAGCTCCGGCGGCAGGTGTCGGCGCAGGCGTGCAGGGCGGTGCCGGCGCGAACGCGTCGGGCAATGCGGCCGGCGGTGCGACCGATGCGGTCGGCGCGGCAGCCGACGGCGCGAAGGATTCGGCGACGTCGACCGTCCATTCGGCCAAGAAGCACACGAAGCATGCCGCGAAGTCGGCCAAGGGCCATGCCGGTTCGGCCAAGGCGAAGGCCGGCGAAGCGACCGAAGGCGGCGCCTCGGTCGGGGCGGAGGGCGGTGCATCGGCCCAGGGCGCCACGCAGTAAGCGGGTGCCCGGCGCCGTCGCGATGTTTGCCGGAAGCGGTGTTGCGACGGCCGTTGTCAAAAGGCCCGGTTCGCTTTGCGCGAACCGGGCCTTTTTCATCGCGTCGTGTTGTCAGCGGAACGGGCGTGCGGTCACGGCCGGCGCTGTCCTTGCCCTTGTCCCTGCCCCTGGGCCGGTCGCACGGCCGCAGGTGTGAATACGCTGCGCAGCCATGCAGCGAGCCGCGCGAAGACGTCGTACGGTTCCTCGACGAAGATCTCCGGCTTCAGCAGCCGCAGGTATTCCATGATCTGCTGCGCTTCCTGCTTCTGGAACGACCCGTGCGCGAGCCCGAGGCGCAGCAGCCCGCGCAGTTCGCCGAGCTTGTCGCGCGCGGTGCTGCCGACGCTCATCTCGCACGCGAGCTTGGCCTCGTAGATCCGCTGCCGCAACGATTCCGCGAGCCGCCACGCGGGCGTCTGCATCAGTTCCTCGAGCGTCTGGATGTCTTGCGCCGCGCCCTTGATCTGCGATGCGAGCGGATCGATCAGCGACGGGTCGCCCTGCGCTTCGGCGACGATCGCCTTCGCCCAGTCGCGGCACGCTTTCGCGAGTTCGTCGGGGGTCCATTCGGAGCGCGACGCAAAGCCGAAGCCGAATTCGCCGGCCTGCCGCATCAGGATCGCGACGACGTCCGGAAATTCCTTGTCGAGCGTGCGCTTGGCCCACGCGTACTGGCCGCCCTGCAGCATCCGCTGCACCGCGTGCTCGGTCAGCGGCACCATGTTGTCGAGCAGCTTCGCGCGCAGGAAATCCTCGAACGACGGCGTTGCGAACTGCGGGTCGAGTTTCAGCGACACGCGCACGAATGCGTCGTAGTCCTTGCGCAGGGACTCGAGCGTGTCGTCCTTGAGGGAAAGGGTGATCTGGCCCATGAATCGTCTCGATGGCGGCCCGCGCAAGCCGACGGCCGGCACGGCGCACCGGGGCGGGCGCCGTGTCGACTGACCGGTGCGCGCCGAGGCCGGTGGCGGGTCTTCATTCCCTATATCGGCGCGCCGGGCGGAAACTTGAGCGCGCGCGGTAGAGCGTGTGCTCAGGCGGGCAGCCAGTGCGGGATCACGACCCCTTGCCAGAAGAAGAACACCACGAGCCCGGCCGCGATCGTCACGAGCGGGCGGCGGGTTGCCGCCGACACGAGCACGGCGGCGAGCGCGCCGACGAGCTGCGGATTGCGCCAGGTCAGCTCGGCCGTGCCGCCGTGCGGCGAGACGGCCATCGGCACGATGATCGCGGTCAGGACGGTGACCGGCACGAAGCCGAGCGCGGTCCGCACGAGCGGGGGGAACGTCAGCCGCTCGCCGAACAGGAACAGCGTCGAGCGGATCGCGTACGTGATGACGGCCATCCCCAGGATCAGCAGCGCATAGCTCACGATGCAGCCTCCCTGCGCGAGCCGGCACGCGTGCGTTCATGCAGCAGCGTGAGCGCAACGCCGATCGCGACGCCGGCGGCGACCGCGCCGAGCAGCCCGAGCTTGTACGGCCAGCCCTGCCAGAAGTACGCGAGCGTGCCGGCCGTCGCGGCCGCCGCGAAATAGCGCAGCGTGCCCAGCTGCGGGACGACGATCGCAATGAAGGTGGCCGCCATCGCGAAATCGAGGCCGAGCGACTGCAGGCCCGGGAACGCCGCGCCGAAGCCGATGCCCGCGAGCGTCCAGACCTGCCAGTTCAGGTACATCGCGAGCCCTGAGCCGAAAAAGTAGTGGGGGCCGATCGCGCCGGGCGGGAAGTGCCGGTAGTGCGCATAGGCGACCGCGAACACCTCGTCGGTCATCAGCGCGCCGAGCGTTGCGCGCCAGCGCAGCGGCAGATGCGCGACATAGGGCGCGAGCGTCGCGCTGTACAGCAGGTGGCGCAGGTTCACGATCAGCGTCGTCGCGAGCACGACGACGAAGCTCGCGCTGCCGGCGATCAGGCCGAGCGCGATGAACTGCGCGGAGCCCGCGAACACGGCGAGCGACATCAGTGCGCCGTGCCATGCGGCGAGCGGGCCGCCGCCGACGAGCGTGCCGAAAATCACGCCGAACGGTGCTGCGCCGATCATCATCGGAATCGTGTCGCGCGCGCCGTCGAGCCACTCGTTGAGCGGGCGGCGCGGGGGCGATGCGGGTGTCGGGTTCAAAGAGCGCTTCTCCATGAATTGGAGGATAGCGAGCCGGTGGCGGGCCGGCTTGTATGTTCTTGCGCTCGCGGAATCGGGGGCGGGGCTCGCGTGCCGGCCGCGGGGCGCCGCGGGTCAGCTCGCCTGCCAGCGGCCGGGCGGCACGCCGAACATCCGTTTGAAATGCCGCGTGAAGTGGCTCTGGTCGACGAAGCCGCTGGCCGCGGCGACGTCGGCGACGGGTACGCCCGCGCGCAGCGGCGCGAGCGCACGTTGCAGCCGCAGCTGGTTGCGCCACGCATGCGGCGGCATGCCGGTCGTGCGCGTGAACAGGCGTGCTGCGTGGAACGGCGACAGGCCGGCCGCCTGCGCGACGTCGTCGAGCGTTACCGTGGCCATCAGGTCGGCGGCGAGCCGCTCGCGCATCGCCTCGACGCGCGGTTCGTCGGACGCGAGCGGCGCCGGTCGCGGCAGCGCGTCGGCGTGACGCACGATCAGCGTCGACAGCGCGTCGAGCATCGCCGTTTCGGCGGCGAGCGGATCGTAGATGCGCGATGCGGTGTTGGCCGGGTCGTCGGCCGCTTGCCCCGGCGCATGTGCATTCGAAGACAGCGCGCGGTCGCTGCCGGCTTCCATCATCCGGTGCGCGAGCGTGAGCCGGGCTGCGAGATCGGCGTCGTGAATCACGTCGGGGGCGAACCACGGCGCGTCCTGCTGGCGGCCGGCGATCGCACTCGTGAGTTCGCGGATGAATTCGACGGGCATGTAGCTGACGCGATAGCACCAGCCTTCGTCGGCTGCGCGCGACCCCGTATGCACTTCGCCGGGATTGATCACGGGCACGCTGCCCGTTTCGGCGACATAGCCGTTGCCGCGATAGGTGAAGCGTTCCGCGCCTTCGAGAATCACGGGGATCGTGTACGCGTCGTGCCAGTGCGGCGCGAACGTGTGGTCGCGATAGGTCGCCGTGACGAGATCCGCCTCCGGCAGCAGCGGCGTGCGCCAGTAGCGTGCGGAATCCGGAAGGTGGGCGGCGGACATGATCGGGCGCGGGAGCGGTCGAACCGACAGTGTATCGCTCGCGCGCCCGGCCGGTGTGCGTGTTACTTGACCGGAATCGTCGTGCCGGCCGGCATCGGCACCGCGGTGACCGCGTTCTTCGGGCTGCCGCTGACGATGCGGTCGCTGTAGGTCAGGTAGACGATCGTGTTGCGCTTCTTGTCGACGACGCGCACGACATGCAGCGTCTTGAAGATGAACGACATGCGTTCGCTGAACACGTCGGTCTGCTGCTTGAGCGGTTCCTTGAAGCTGATCGGGCCGACCTGCCGGCAGGCGATCGACGCTTCGCTCGGATCCTCGGCGACGCCGAGCGTGCCCTTGATCCCGCCGGTGCGCGCGCGAGACACGTAGCAGGTCACGCCGTTCACGACCGGATCGTCATACGCCTCGACGACCACGCGGTCGGAGCCCGTGACGCGGAAATGGGTGTTGACGCTGCCGACTTCCTCCGCGTGCGCGAGCGGTGCCGCGGTGAAGGCGGAGAGCAGGAGGGCGAACGGGGCGGAACGGAGGAGGCGATGCTTCATCGACGGAACCGGATGCGAATGCGGGACAGAGACTCTAGCATGCGCGTGACCGGGCGATGAAAGGCGGAACGCGAGAGGGCGGCCGGAAAAACAAAAGGCCCGTCGAATGACGGGCCTTTCGCTGTCTGGCTCCCCGACCTGGGCTCGAACCAGGGACCTACGGATTAACAGTCCGGCGCTCTACCGACTGAGCTATCGGGGAATAAATCGGTATATCTGCGTGCGTTGTTTCCAACAAAAAACCCGTCCACTTTCAACGGGCTTGTGTGTTTTTGGCTCCCCGACCTGGGCTCGAACCAGGGACCTACGGATTAACAGTCCGGCGCTCTACCGACTGAGCTATCGGGGAACAAACAACAACAGCAGAGAAACGAGATTGTATGGAGTGTTCGCTAACCTGTCAACACTTTTGGGCCGCGGCACACAAAAATTTTATGCGGCGCGATCAGCGCTCGAGCAGGTGCAGCTTCTCCTGCACGTCCTTCCACTCGTCCGCGTCGGCCGGGGCCGGCTTGGTCTTCGTGATCGACGGCCAGCCCTTTGCCAGCTCGGCGTTCAGCTCGGTGAACTGCTGCTGGTCGCCCGGAACGTCTTCTTCGGCATAGATCGCATTGGTCGGGCACTCGGCCACGCACACGGCGCAGTCGATGCACTCGTCCGGATCGATGGCGAGAAAGTTGGGACCTTCACGGAAGCAATCCACCGGGCACACATCCACGCAATCCGTGTATTTGCACTTGATGCAGCCTTCGGTCACAACGTGAGTCATTAAAACGCTCCTGCTTGGCGGTATATATGGGGTGGCGTTTGCGCCAAAAGCGGCATTGTAACTGAAGCGCAAAACCCGCATGGCGTGGTCGGCTATCCGGCTTATATCGTTTCGTGATTAGTTTATGGGGTGGGCAAAGCCCATCCCCGCACACGGGCGCCGGCGCGACGGGGCAGGGCGGCGGGCGGTTTCGCGATGGTCGGGCCCGCATTCGGGTAACATGACCGGCAGACCGGGCGGCGCGCGGTGCGCCGGGGCCCTGTCACGATATTGGCGGTGCCGTAATCATGATCATCACTTCGCTGCTCGACACGGATCTCTACAAGTTCACGATGATGCAGGTCGTCCTGCATCACTTTCCCGCCGCAAGCGTCGAATACCGTTTCCGGTGCCGTACGCCGGGCGTCGATCTCGTGCCGTACATCGACGAGATCCGCGACGAGGTGCGCGGCCTGTGCGCGCTGCGCTTTTCGGACGTCGAACTCGACTACCTGCGGCGGATGCGCTTCATCAAGAGCGATTTCGTCGACTTCCTCGCGCTGTTCCATCTGAACGAGAAATACATCTCGATCACGCCGTCGCCGAGGGGCCATGGCGAGATCGACATCGTGATCGAGGGGCCGTGGCTGCACACGATCCTGTTCGAGATCCCGGTGCTCGCGATCGTCAACGAAGTCTATTTTCGCAACACGCAGCGCGAGCCCGACTATCGCGAGGGCCGCGAGCGGCTGCGCGAGAAGATCACGCTGCTCGGCGCGAAGCCCGAGTTCGCCGACTGCAAGATCGCCGACTACGGCACGCGCCGGCGCTTCTCGAAGGTCTGGCACGAGGAAGTCGCGCTCACGCTGCGCGACGGGCTCGGCCCGCAGTTCGCGGGCACGAGCAACGTGCTGTACGCGATGAAGCACGACATCACGCCGCTCGGCACGATGGCGCACGAGTACCTGCAGGCGTGCCAGGCGCTCGGCCCGCGGCTGCGCGATTCGCAGATCTACGGCTTCGAGATGTGGGCGAAGGAATACCGCGGCGACCTCGGGATCGCGCTGTCGGACGTCTACGGGATGGATGCGTTCCTGAACGACTTCGACATGTACTTCTGCAAGCTGTTCGACGGCGCGCGCCACGATTCGGGCGATCCGTTCGACTGGGGCGAGCGGATGCTGCGCCACTACGAGGCGAACCGCTGCGACCCGCGCACCAAGGTGCTCGTGTTCTCGGACGCGCTCGACATCCCGAAGGTCATGCAGTTGTACGAACGGTTCCGCGGTCGCTGCAAGCTTGCGTTCGGCGTCGGCACGAACCTCACCAACGATCTCGGCTACGTGCCGCTGCAGATCGTGATCAAGATGGTCCGCTGCAACGGCCAGCCGGTCGCGAAGCTGTCGGATTCGCCGGGCAAGAGCATGTGCGACGACAAGGCGTATCTCGCGTACCTGCGCCAGGTGTTCGGCATCGCGCAGCCGGTCGAGGAAGACGCGTCGAAGTAAGCACCGGCCGTTCGGCCGAAGGTGCGTGGCGGCAGGGGTGGCCGGTATAATCGGACGGTATTGCACGCCAACGTCACGAGGACCGTTCATGGACACTTCCGCTGCCCGTCGCCAGATCCTCGCGCGCATCCGCGCGGCGCAGGGGCGCGCGGCCGAACCCGACGCAGCAGAGCGCGACGGCGTCACCGACTACCTCGCACGGCATCCGCAGGGTCCGCGCCCGCCGGCGCCGGCCGACCTCGTCGCCGCCTTCGTCGACGAAGCGGCGCGCCTGTCGACCACGATCGACGAAGTCGCGACGCTGGCCGACGCGCCCGCCGCCGCCGCCCGCTATCTTGCCGCTCAAGGCCTGCCGACGCAGGCTGTCGCCTGGCGCACGCTGGCCGATTTCGACTGGGCCGGCGCCGGCCTGTCGGTCGAATGCCGCAAGCCGCGCGACGGCGATCTCGTCGGCCTCACCGGCTGTTTTTGCGCGACCGCCGAAACGGGTTCGCTGGTGCTGCTGTCCGGCCCCGACACCTATGCGTCGGCCGGCCTGTTGCCGGAAACACACATCGCAATCGTACCGGCTTCGCGGATCGTTGCCGGGCATGAAGACGCGTTCGCGCTGATTCGCACGGAGCGCGGCGAATTGCCGCGCGCGGTCAATTTCGTGTCGGGCCCGTCGCGCACGGGCGACATCGAGCAGACCATCGTACTGGGTGCGCACGGCCCGTACCGCGTGCACGTGATCATCGTACGGGGCGCATGACGCACCCGCTGCATCCTCTACCACTCGAACAAGGAAGTTCTGCATGAAACGACATGCCGCCTGGGCGGGCATGGCGTCGGGAATCGCGCTTGGCGCGGCTCCCGCGCTTGCATCGGCCGCCACGCTCGACGGCGCCACGCTGTCCGCACTCTGGGGCATCCCGTTCGCCGGGATCCTGCTGTCGATCGCATTGTTCCCGCTCGTCGCGCCCGTGTTCTGGCATCACCACTTCGGCAAGATCGCCGCCGGCTGGGCGGTCGTATTCCTGGTTCCGTTCGCGTTCGCGTTCGGTGCCGGCACCGCGTTCGGCACGCTCGTGCATGCGCTGCTCGAGGAATACATTCCGTTCATCGTGCTGCTCACCGCGCTTTATACGGTTGCGGGCGGCATCTGCGTGAACGGCAACCTGCACGGCTCGCCGAAGCTGAACACCGCGATCCTCGCGCTCGGCACGCTGCTCGCGAGCGTGATGGGCACGACGGGTGCCGCGATGCTGCTGATCCGGCCGCTCCTGCGCGCGAACGACAACCGCAAGCATGTCGTGCACGTCGTGATCTTCTTCATCTTCCTCGTCGCGAACGCGGGCGGTTCGCTGTCGCCGCTCGGCGATCCGCCGCTGTTCCTCGGTTTCCTGAACGGCGTGAGCTTCTTCTGGACCACCACGCATCTCGCGTTGCCGATGCTGTTCATCTGCGTCGTGCTGCTGACGCTGTTCTTCGTGCTCGATACGTACTTCTACCGGAAGGGCGGCGAGGAGCGGCCGGCCGCGCTCGACCCGACACCCGACGGCGCGGCGCTGTCGATCGACGGCAAGATCAACTTCGTGCTGCTCGCGGCCGTGATCGCGCTCGTGCTGATGAGCGGCGTCTGGAAGCCGGGCATCACGTTCGACGTGTGGGGCACGCACGTGGCGTTGCAGAACCTCGTGCGCGACGTCGCGCTCGCGGGCGTGACGCTCGCGTCGCTTGCATTGACGCCGCGTTCCGCGCGTGAAGGCAATGCGTTCAACTGGGCGCCGATCGAGGAGGTCGCGAAGCTGTTTGCCGGGATCTTCGTGACGATCGCGCCGGTGATCGTGATCCTGCGCGCGGGCGCGGACGGCGCGTTTGCGCAGATCGTCCATCTCGTCACGGGGCCGGACGGCAAGCCGGTCGATGCGATGTACTTCTGGGCGACGGGCCTGCTGTCGTCGTTCCTCGACAATGCGCCGACCTATCTGGTGTTCTTCAACCTCGCGGGCGGCGACGCGCAGGCGCTGATGACGACGGGCGCGTCGACGCTCGCCGCGATTTCCGCGGGCGCGGTGTTCATGGGCGCGAACAGCTACATCGGCAATGCGCCGAACTTCATGGTGAAGGCGATTGCGGAGTCGCGCGGCGTGAAGATGCCGAGCTTCTTTGCGTACCTCGGCTGGGCACTCGTGATTCTGGTCCCCGTGTTCCTGCTGACGTCGCTGATCTTCTTCCCGGCGTAACCTGACAACTTTCAACCCAGCGCGGGCGATCCCGGCGGCGCGACGCGCGTCTCGATCGGCCCGCAGCATACGGAGATGGCGATGCAGAAGATCCTGGTCGCACGTCCGATCTTTCCGGACGTGATCGAACGGCTCGAGCAGTATTTCGAGGTCGACTGGAACAACGGCGACGCGCTCGCGCCCGATGCGCTCGCCGCGCGTCTGGCCGACAAGGACGGCGCACTGACGGCCGGCGACCCGGTCGGCGCGGCGACGCTCGCGGCGGCCCCGCGCCTGCGCGTCGTGGCGAACATGGCGGTCGGCTACAACAACTTCGACATGGCCGCGTTCAACGCGGCGAACGTGCTCGGCACCAACACGCCTGACGTACTGAACGAGTCGACCGCTGATTTCGGCTGGGCGCTGATGATGGCTGCTGCGCGGCGGATCGCCGAATCCGAGCACTGGCTGCGTGCCGGTCACTGGCAGAAGTGGGCATACGACGGTTTCCTCGGCACCGACATCTACGGCTCGACGCTCGGCGTCATCGGGATGGGCCGCATCGGCCAGGCGCTCGCACGCCGCGCACGCGGCTTCGGAATGCAGGTGATCTATCACAACCGTTCGCGGGTCGCGCCCGAGATCGAGGCCGAGCTGAGCGCCGAGTACGTGTCGAAGGAGGCGCTGCTCGCACGTGCCGATCACGTCGTGCTCGTGCTGCCGTACACGAAGGAGAATCATCACACGATCGGTGCGGTCGAGCTCGCGCAGATGAAGCCCACGGCGACGCTGACCAACATCGCGCGCGGCGGAATCGTCGACGACGCGGCGCTGGCTGCCGCGTTGCGCGACGGGACGATCGCCGCGGCCGGCCTCGACGTGTACGAGGGCGAGCCGGCCGTGCATCCGGCGCTGCTCGAGGTGCCGAACGTCGTGCTGACGCCGCATATCGCGAGCGCGACCGAAAAGACGCGCCGCGCGATGGCGAACCTCGCTGCCGACAACCTGATCGCCGCACTGGGCGAGGGGGCGCGCGCCGGGCAGCCGCCGAATCCGATCAACCCTGACGTGATCGGGAAGCCGCGCGCATGACGATGACGTTGTTGCTTGCGGCGGTCGTCGTGCTGGCCGTTGCGCTCGCGGTGGCGGTCGTCGCGCTTGTGCGCGGCGGCGGCCGCCACGATGATGTGGCCGTACTCGGCGACCAGATCGAGGACGCCGCGCATGCGCAGGCGCGTGCGGTCGAGCGGCTCGAACGCGAATTGCGCGGCGAGATCGTCGAGAACGCGCGCGGCTCGCGCACCGAGCTGGCCGGCAGCTTTGCGCAGCTTCAGCAGACGCTCGCCGCGCAGCTGACGAGCGTGGCGACCGTGCAGAACAACCAGATCGAAGGCTTTGCGCAGCAGCTCGGCAAGCTCGTCGCCGGCAATGCGCAGCAGTTCGACGCGATGCGCGAGAGCGTGCAGCGCCAGGCACAGCAGGCGCGCGAGGAGCAGACGGGCGCGCTGCGGCTGTTCGGCGATACGTTGAACCGGCAGCTCACGCAGCTGACCGAGGCGAACGATCGCCGGATCGGCGAAGTGCGCGCGACGCTCGAACAGCGGCTGAAGGAAATCGAGACCAACAACGCGGCGAAGCTCGAGGAGATGCGCCGCACGGTCGACGAGAAACTGCATGCGACGCTCGAGCAGCGTCTCGGCGAATCGTTCAAGCTCGTGTCGGACCGGCTCGAACAGGTCCATCGCGGGCTCGGCGAAATGCAGACGCTTGCGGCCGGTGTCGGCGACCTGAAGAAGGTGCTGACCAATGTGAAGACGCGCGGCACCTGGGGCGAAGTGCAGCTTGAGGCGCTGCTCGAACAGATGCTGACGCCCGACCAGTACGCGAAGAACGTCGCGACGGTGCCGAAGAGCACCGAGCGCGTCGAGTTTGCGATCCGGTTGCCGGGGCGCGACGCCGGCACGCGCGATGCGCCGCCCGTGTGGCTGCCGATCGATGCGAAATTCCCGCGCGAAGATTACGAGCGGCTGATCGATGCGCAGGAGCGCGCCGATGCGGTGGCCGTCGAGGAGGCGGCCCGTGCGCTCGAGGCGCGCGTGCGGCAGGAAGCGCGCACGATCGCCGAGAAGTACGTCGCGCCGCCGCACACGACCGATTTCGCACTGCTGTTCCTGCCGACCGAAGGGCTCTACGCGGAGATCCTGCGTCGCCCCGGCCTGACTGATCTGCTGCAGCGCGACTATCGCGTGACGGTTGCCGGGCCGACGACGCTCACCGCGCTGCTGAACAGCCTGCAGATGGGCTTCCGCACGCTCGCGATCGAGCAGCGCTCAAGCGAGGTGTGGCAGGTGCTGGGCGCGGTCAAGACGGAGTTCGGCAAGTTCGGCGACGTGCTCGCACGCACGAAGGCGCAGCTCGAAACGGTCACGCGCTCGATCGAGTCCGCCGAGCAGCGTACGCGCGTGATGAGCCGCAAGCTGAAGCAGGTCGAGGCGCTGCCGGGCGACACGGCGGCCGGGCTGCTCGGTGCGGAAGGCGCTGATGGCGCCGATGCGGACGACGCGTGACGTGTGGTTGCCGGCAGCAACCGGAACGAAAAAAACGGGCGCCGAGGCGCCCGTTTTCTTTTGAAGCAGTTTCCGACGTGTTCACCGGCGCGGCCGGCCCGCGCTCATCGTCCGGCGAGCGTATCCAGCGCGTCGCCCGTTACGCGAACGATGCGCCAGTCGGGCAGCACGGTTGCGCCCATCTTCTCGTAGAAATCGATCGCGGGCTGGTTCCAGTCAAGGACCGACCATTCGAAGCGGCCGCAACGGCGCTCGACGGCCAGCGCCGCGAGGTGACGCAGCATCGCGGTGCCGAGGCCCGTGCCGCGCTGCGACGGCTGCACGTACAGATCCTCGAGATAGAGGCCGCGACGGCCGAGGAACGTTGAATAGTTGTGGAAGAACAGCGCATACGCGACGATCGCGCCGTCCTGCTCGGCCACCCGTGCTTCGGCGGCGGGGTGTGCGCCGAACAGCGCGTCGGCGAGATCGGCTTCCGTTGCAACGAACAGATCCGTGAGCTTCTCGAACTCGGCCAGCTCGCGCATCAGCGCGAGGATCGCGCCGACGTCGCGCGATTCGGCTGCGCGGATCCGCGGCATGCCGCTCACGCTTCCTCCGGCGGATCGGACAGCACGATCTCGATGCCGCCGAAGCGCGACGCGACCCAGTTGTACGCGTGGCATGCGATCCACAGCAGCACGAAACCGAGGATCGCGTTCAGCAGCAGCGCGCTCAGGATCGTGCTCAGTTCGACCATCCCGTAGCGGATGTACGCGACGAGAATGCCGAGCAGCACGATCGGCACGCTGAACGTCAGGTAGACGAGGATCAGTGCCTTTGCGGTCTGCCCCGCGGCGATCGAGGAGATTTGTTTCTTCATGTGTGGATTGCCCCCGTAGAGATATACCGATAGTGGAATTCAGATCAGGCCGTCGAGCGGCAGGATGTCGACCGGGGTGCCCGCGTCGACTGCCGCGGTATCGTGGCCCAGGACGATGAAACAGTTGGCGGCCGCGAGGCTGCTCAACGATGCGGAGCTCTGCGAACCGGCCGGTGTGACATGCCAGCGGCCGTCGGCGGCGCGCGTCGCGATGCCGCGCAGGTATTCGGTGCGGCCGGGGCGTGTCTTCAGCGCATGCGTGCTGAGCGCCGTGTACATGGCCGGCGGCGGTGTCGGTGCGCCGGCCAGCGTCAGCAGTGCCGGGCGCACGATCGCGTAGAACGTCACGGCGGACGCGACCGGATTGCCGGGCAACCCGAAGAACAGTGCGTGTCCGGCGCCGCCGGCCGCGCGAGCGAGCGTGCCGCAGGCGAGCGGGCGGCCGGGCCGCAGCGCGAGGCTCGCGAACGTCACGTCGCCGAGTGTCGCCATCACGTCGCGCGTGAAGTCGGCTTCGCCGACCGACACGCCGCCCGACGTGATTACCGCGTCGGCCTGCGCGGCGACGGCGTCGCGCAGTGCGGCTTCGAGCGCGGCCGGATCGTCGCGGACGATCCCGAGATCGATCGCGTCGACGTGCAGCCGTTCGAGCATCGCGATCAGCATCCCGCGATTGCTGTCGTACAGCGTGCCGCGGCCGAGCGGCTCGCCGGGCTCGCGCAGTTCGTCGCCGGTCGAGAACACGGCGACGCGCACGCGGCGGCGCACCGTGACGTCGGTGCAACCGAACGAGGCGAGCAGGCCGAGATCGGACGGGCGCAGGATGCGGCCCGCGGCGAGCGCGCAGGCGCCGCGCGCGAGATCCTCGCCGGCCTTGCGGCAGTTCGCGCCGCGCGCGACGTCGTGCGCGGCGAAGCGGATCGTGTTGCCGTCGACGCGCACGCGCTCCTGCGGAATCACCGTGTCGCATCCGGCCGGCATCGGCGCACCCGTCATGATGCGAACGCATGCACCGGCTGCCGTCACGCCGTCGAACGGATGGCCGGCGAACGCGGTGCCGGCGACCGTCAGCGCGACGTCGCCCTGCGGCGACGCGTGCGTGGCGCTGCCGTCGAATGCATAGCCGTCCATCGCCGAGTTGTCGTACGCGGGAATGTCGAACGGCGCGTTCACGTCGGCCGCGAGCACGCGGTCGAGCGCGTCGCGCAGCGTCACCGTGTCGCACGCGTCGACCGGCACCGCGAAACGGCACGCGAGCGCCTGCGCGTCGGCGAGCGACAGCGGCGCATCGGAATCGGGTGCGGTTCGGGAGGCGGGCGAGGATTGCGTGATCATCAGTCGGACTGCGCCGCGAGGCGTATCGGGTTCGTGGCCGGTGGCGCGAGGGGGGCCCTGGGCGCGGGTTGCGCGTGTGGCGGGCGCCGGGCGGGAACGGCGCGGGCGCTTCAGCGGCGGGCCAGCGCGGCGAGTTCCTGCCAGGAGTTGGCATTGTAAAACGCACGCTCGTCGCGAAACTCGACTTCGACCGTCTTGTGGCGTGCGTACCACGCACGCACCTTGCGGTCGCCGGCCGCGAGCCGGGCCGCCAGATCGTCGGCCAGCGACGTGCGCAGCAGCGCGAACGTCGGCTGCGGCGAGCGCACCTGCTGCGCGTCGACGGTCACGGCCATCGCGATGTCGGCCTGCTGGGCGTCGAGCGCTGCGTGCAGCCGTGCGACGAGGTCGGCGGGCAGATACGGCGTGTCGCACGGCGAGCTCGCGACGAGCGGCGCGCGCGCCGCCCGCAGGCCGGCGAGCAGGCCCGCGAGCGGGCCGGGGAAGTCGGGCGTTTCGTCGGCGACGATGCGCGCGCCGAACGGCGCACCCAGCTCGGCATAGCGATCGGCGTGGCGATTCGCGCTGATCAGCGTCTCGTCGACCTGCGGCGACAACCGGCGCAGCACGTGCAGCGCGAGCGGCGTGTCGTCGAGCAGTTGCAGGCCCTTGTCGACACCATCCATGCGCGTGCCGCGCCCGCCTGCGAGCAGCAGGCCGGCGATCGACGGAGATGCGGAAGCGGGCATCGTACGAAGGCGAAAAGGGCGGCGCGCGTCAGCCGCCGATATAGGACATTTCGACGCGCTTGCCGGCGCCGTCGGGCAGGGCTTCGGCCGACGCGCTGCCCCGCAGCTGCGAATAACGGTCGGTACGGGCCTGCCAGATGCGCGCGATCGCGGTCGCGATTTCGGTATCGCTCGCGCCGCCGCGCACGAGCGCGCGCAGGTCGTGGCCGGTCGATGCGAACAGGCACAGGTACAGCTTGCCTTCGGTCGACAGCCGCGCACGCGTGCAGTCGCCGCAGAAGGCCTGGGTGACGCTCGAGATCACGCCGATCTCGCCGCTGCCGTCCGCATAGCCCCAGCGCTGTGCGGTTTCCGCCGCCGTGTGCGGCTCGAGTGGCACGAGCGGGAAATGTTCGGCGATCCGTGCGACGACGTCGGCCGACGGCAGCACCTCGGTCATGTTCCAGCCGTTCGACGTGCCGACGTCCATGTATTCGATGAAACGCAGGATCACGCCGGTGCCGCGGAAACGCTCGGCCATCGGCAGGATCTCGCTGACGTTGGTGCCGCGCTTCACGACCATGTTGACCTTGACCGGCGCGAGGCCCGCGGCCTGCGCGGCAAAGATGCCGTCGAGCACGTCGGCGCTCGCGAATTCGGCATCGTTCATGCGCTTGAACAGCGTGTCGTCGAGCGCGTCGAGGCTGACCGTCACGCGCGTGAGCCCGGCGTCCTTCAGCGCGCGCGCCTTGCGCGCGAGCAGCGAGCCATTGGTCGTCAGCGTCAGGTCGAGGGGGCGGCCGGCGTGCGTCGTCAGGCGCGCAAGGCGCTCGATCAGGAATTCGAGATTCTTGCGCAGCAGCGGCTCGCCACCCGTGATGCGGATCTTCTCGACGCCGTGTGCGACAAAAAGCCGCGCCACACGTTCGATTTCCTCGTGCGTGAGCAGCGCGCTGTGCGGCAGAAACGGGTAGTCCTTGTCGAAGACCGCACGCGGCATGCAGTACACGCAGCGGAAGTTGCAGCGGTCCGTCACCGAAATGCGGAGGTCGCGCAGCGGCCTGGCGAACGTGTCGGCCAGCGTGCCGTCAGGGGCATGCGCGACGCCGGAGACGTCCGGCATCCCGCTGACGTCGGCGAGAGGAATGATGCGTCGGGACATGGTGAATGAAGTGCGAACCGGACTTCTATTTTAGCCGCAAGCGGCCGGCTGGTCCGGTGGGCGGAAACCCGCAGCGCGGACATGAAAAAGCCCGCCGGGGGGCGGGCTTTTCCTGGTCAGGCGATGCGACTTAGTGATGCGTCGTTTCGACCTGCTGCATCGGGGCCGTATCGGCCGGCGGCAGCGTCTTGCGTTCGCGCGGCACGCGGGCTGCGCGCGGAAGTTGCGACGCGGCTTCCTGCGCAGCTGCGAACTTGTCGGCGTCCGTGTTCACCCAGACGAGGCCGGCTTGCTCCAGCACAACATCCAGGCTCGCCGAAGCGGGCGCGGCTGCCGATTGCGCGGGAGCCGGTGCCGGTGCTGCGACAGCCTCGACCGGTGCAGCTTCGACCGGTGCCGGCTCGACAGCCACCGGAGCGGCTTCGGTCGTCGCGGCCGGTGCGGCTTGCTCGACGGGTGCGGATTGCGGCGCCTCGACAGCGGCCGGGGCCGCCGCCGGGACTGCCGGCACTTCGAACGCGTCGGTCGGCGAAACCGCGACCGGTGCCGGGCCGCTTTCCACGACGGCCGGGGCGACCGGTGCCGGTTCTGCTGCCTGGACAGCGACGGCGGGCTCGACCGGGGCGGCCGGAGCGGCTTCGGCGTGTGCCGGTGCCGACTGGGCTTCGACCGCGACCGGGGCAGCATGCTGCTCGACGACGGCTTCCACGACGACGGCGCTTGCCACGGCTGCGACGACTGCCGGTGCGGCCGTGTGGGCCGGTTCGGCGGCAGCCGGTGCTGCCTGCGTCACAGTTTGCACGGCGGCTTCGTCATCCGCGCCTTGCTCGGCCTGGTCGACGATTGCGCCGTCTTCCTCGCGCTCGCGACGACCGCCGCGACGGCCGCGGCGGCGGCGGCGGCGTTCTTCGCCGTCACGCGCGCCGGCTTCCGAATCGGCTGCCAGCTCGGCGTCGGGCAGGGCCTCTGCAACGGCCTTGTCGTCTTCCGCTTCCGGGTGGTTTTCGCCACGGGTGACGGTTTCGAGCGTGGCCGCATGCTGAGTCGGCTTGCGGCGCTCGCGACGCTCGCCGCGTTCCTGGCGCTCGCCACGGCCGCCTGCCTCGACGCCTTCCGGCTGCTCGGCACGCTCGCGCGGCTCGCGGTTTTCGCGCGGCTCACGGCTTTCACGCGGCTCACGGCTTTCACGCGGCTCACGGCTTTCACGCGGCTCACGGCCTTCGCGCGGCTCGCGGCCTTCGCGCGGTTCGCGACCTTCGCGCGGGCCACGGCCCTCACGACCTTCGCGGTTTTCGCGACCTTCACGCGGTTCACGGCCTTCACGCAGTTCACGACCCTCGCGCGGCTCGCGGCCTTCACGCGGCTCGCGCACTTCCTTGCCTTCGCGCTCCTGGCGTTGCGGCTGGCCACGGCCTGCCGCTGTCTGGTCGCGGCCGCCTTGCGCCTGCTGCGTGCCGCCGCGACGGTTGCGGTTGCGATCGCCGCCGCGCTGCTCGGTCTTCTCGGTCCGCTCGCGGGCCGGGCGGGCTGCCTGCTCCTTCGCCGGTGCCGGAGCAACCGGTGCGGGCGCCGGTGCCGGCGACACGCCGAACAGGCCCTTCAGCCAGCCGATGAAGCCGCCGCTTGCCGCGGCGACAGGGGCGGGCGCGGCAACCGGTTCGACCGGGCGCTGCGGTGCCGGGCTCGGGGCCGGACGCTCGGGCGTGATGCCCTTGACCGCGGCTTCCTGCTTCGGCTTCACTTCTGCGGCGCGCTTGCTGTAGCCGGTTTCCGACTCGAGTTCGCGAGCGGCTTCCTCGGCCATCTTCCACGACGCGCGCGGATCGTCGAGGCGCGCATCGTCGTGACGCAGGCGCTCGAGCTTGTAGTGCGGCGTATCGAGGTGCTTGTTCGGGATCAGCACGATGCCGACCTTGAAGCGCGACTCGATCTTGTTGATTTCCTGACGCTTTTCGTTGAGCAGGAAGGCGGTCACCTCGACCGGCACCTGGCAGTGGATCGCCGCGGTGTTTTCCTTCATCGCTTCTTCCTGAATGATCCGCAGGACCTGCAGTGCGGACGATTCGGTGTCGCGGATGTGGCCGGTGCCGTTACAGCGCGGGCACGTCACGTGGCTGCCTTCCGACAGGGCCGGACGCAGGCGCTGGCGCGACAGTTCCATCAGGCCGAAGCGGGAGATCTTGCCCATCTGCACGCGCGCACGGTCGTGCTTGAGCGCGTCCTTCAGGCGTTGCTCGACTTCACGCTGGCTCTTGGCCGATTCCATGTCGATGAAATCGATCACGATCAGGCCGCCGAGGTCGCGCAGGCGCAGCTGGCGGGCGACTTCGTCGGCCGCTTCGAGGTTCGTGCGGGTCGCCGTTTCCTCGATGTCGGCGCCCTTGGTCGCGCGCGCCGAGTTCACGTCGATCGCGACGAGCGCTTCGGTGTGGTCGATCACGATCGCGCCGCCCGACGGCAGCGGCACCGTGCGCGAGTACGCGGTTTCGATCTGGTGCTCGATCTGGAAGCGCGAGAACAGCGGCACGTCGTCGTGGTAGCGCTTCACCTTTGCGACGTTGTCCGGCATCACGATGTCCATGAATGCGCGGGCCTGATCGTGGATTTCGTTCGTGTCGATCAGGATTTCGCCGATATCGGGCTGGAAATAGTCCCGGATCGCGCGGATCACGAGGCTCGATTCCAGGTAGATCAGCATCGGCTGGCCGGCATTGCCGCTTTGCGATGCCGCTTCGATCGCGCGCCACAGTTGCAGCAGGTAGTTCAGGTCCCACTGCAGTTCCTCGGCGCTGCGGCCGATGCCCGCGGTACGGGCGATCATGCTCATGCCGTCCGGAATCTGCAGCTGCGCCATCGTTTCACGCAGTTCCTGACGCTCGTCGCCTTCGATCCGGCGCGACACGCCGCCGCCGCGCGGATTGTTCGGCATCAGCACGAGGTAACGGCCGGCGAGCGAGATGAAGGTGGTGAGGGCGGCGCCCTTGTTGCCACGCTCTTCCTTCTCGACCTGGACGATCAGCTCCTGGCCTTCGCGCAGGGCATCCTGGATGCGCGCGGAGCGCATGTCGATGCCTTCCTTGAAGTACTGGCGGGCGACTTCCTTGAACGGCAGGAAGCCGTGGCGGTCTTCGCCGTAGTTGACGAAGCACGCTTCGAGCGACGGCTCGATGCGGGTGATGACACCTTTGTAGATATTGCCTTTGCGCTGTTCGCGCCCGGCTGTCTCGATGTCGATGTCGATGAGCTTTTGCCCATCGACGATGGCGACGCGCAGCTCCTCCTGCTGCGTCGCATTGAACAGCATGCGTTTCATGAACGAC
This sequence comes from Burkholderia cepacia complex sp. TUM26381, assembly GCF_057439935.1. Lineage (NCBI taxonomy): Bacteria > Pseudomonadati > Pseudomonadota > Betaproteobacteria > Burkholderiales > Burkholderiaceae > Burkholderia > Burkholderia cepacia complex sp. TUM26381. The sequence goes on from NZ_CM172006.1 coordinate 1,167,063, forward strand.
TCCAGGCGGCTCCGCTGCCGGCGCCTCGCGGTTGTCAGGCGCGAGGGCGGGAACGACGGCAGGCCGCACCTTGTTGTGTTGTCACAAGCACGCTGGAGCGGGAACGATGGCGGGGAGAATTGCCTGAAGAGGCGCTTGGGCCCGAAACATGGGGCCGGCGGCCATAGGGCACCTGCGAATACGGTTTCAAAGCACGGCGTTCACACACCGCACGCTGCAAAAGCGCGCTAAGCCTGAGTCCGGGCATTGCCACGGGCGCGCGCAATGCGTCGCGCGCACCGACGGGCGGCAGATGCTGCGGCTTGGGCCGCAGCGGGGAGTATCGAATCCAGCCCGACTTTCCCGCTTGGGGTGTACTTCCCTGGTTTGACGTCGCCAAGCCCCGCACGCTTCGCGGGACCAAATCGGGCGCAACGCCGTAATTTTCGCAACCGGCAGCCTGCGGACGCACCTCGCGCCGTCGGGCTGCCGATCAAATTCTTTTCAACCAACTTTCCGTTACCGCGGCGCCTTGCCGACCGAATCCGCCTGTGGGCGCGATCCTTGCCGACGGGCGGCGCCGTGCGTGCAACTTGCTGCATCTCTTTGATTAGGGGCGAGCAGCAGACCCCCGGCGCAAGTAAAATAACGGTTTCCGCTTGCGCCTTGCCCGACTCGGTCGGGGCCGGCCGGTCAGGCCACCCTCAACGTCAGGCTGGGCAAAATTATATTCAGTATGAATGAGTTAGGCAAAATATCCCAGAATTCAGTCGCAAGCGGCCAGGTATCGATGATCGAGATCGACGAAAACTCGGCCGGTCAGCGGATCGACAACTTCCTGTTGCGCGTCTGTAAAGGCGTGCCGAAAAGCCATATTTACCGGATCCTCCGCAGCGGCGAAGTGCGCGTGAACAAGGGTCGGATCGATGCGCAGTACCGCCTGGCCCTGGGCGACATCGTCCGCGTGCCGCCCGTGCGCGTGGCGGCGGCGGACCTCGCGCGCGCCGACACGCTCATCGTGCCGCCGGCCAATTTCGACGTGCTGTACGAGGACGACGCGATGCTCGTCATCGACAAACCGGCCGGCGTCGCCGTGCACGGCGGCAGCGGCGTCGCGTTCGGTGTGATCGAGCAGATGCGCCAGGCGCGCCCGCGCGCGAAATTCCTCGAACTCGTGCACCGGCTCGACCGCGAGACGTCCGGGGTCCTGATGCTCGCGAAGAAGCGCACGGCGCTGGTCGGCCTGCATGAGCAGATCCGCGAGAACCGGATGGACAAGCGCTACTTCGCGTGCGCGCACGGCGAATGGCAGCCCGACTGGGGCCGCCGCCGCGCGGTGAAGGCACCGCTGTTCAAGTATTCGACTCCGGAAGGGGAGCGCCGCGTGCGCGTGCAGGACGACGGGCTGCCGTCGCATACGGTGTTCAACCTCGTCGACCGCTGGTCCGACTATGTGCTCGTCGAAGCGGAACTCAAAACGGGTCGGACCCATCAGATCCGCGTGCACCTCGCGCATCTCGGCCTGCCGATCGCCGGCGACGCCAAGTATGGCGATTTCGCACTGAACAAGGCGCTGGCGCGTGCGAACGCGCAACCGTCGCTGAAGCGGATGTTCCTGCATGCGCACCGGCTGCGGCTTGCCCATCCGCTGACTGGCGAGGCGCTGCAGTTCGACGCGCCGCTGCCGGACGAATGCCGGCGCTTCCTCGATCAACTCAGCGCATTGCGCGATACCGCCTGAACCGCATGGCCCGACAGCAATTTGACCTGATCGTCTTCGACTGGGACGGCACGCTGATGGATTCGACTGCGCACATTGCGCACAGCATCCAGGCCGCATGCCGCGATCTCGGCCTGCCTACGCCGTCCGACGAGGCGTCGCGCTACGTGATCGGCCTCGGCCTGCGCGATGCGCTGCAGATTACCGCTCCGACCCTCGATCCATCCGAGTACTCGCGACTCGCCGAGCGCTACCGCTATCACTATCTGCTCGACGACCAGCGCATCGAGCTGTTCGCCGGCGTGCGGGAACTGCTCGCCGAGCTGCGCGATACGGGCTACCTGCTCGCGGTGGCGACCGGCAAGGGGCGGGTGGGGCTGAACCGCGTGCTCGACCAGTCGAAACTGACGAGCCTGTTCGATGCGACGCGCTGCGCGGACGAGACGTTCTCGAAACCGCACCCGGCGATGCTGCACGAGTTGTCGCGGGAATTGGGGCAGGACCTGGCGCGCACCGTGATGATCGGCGATACGACGCACGACCTGCAGATGGCCGCGAGCGCCGGTGCGGCGGGCGTCGGTGTCGCGTATGGCGCGCACACGGCCGATGCGCTGGCGGCGCTCGCGCCGCGCTTTGTTGCGCCCGATGTCGCGGCGCTGGCCGCATGGCTGCGGGAGCACGCATGAGCGCGGCGCCGGACGCCGTGCGCGTGTGCGCATCGGACGCGCTGAGCGACGGCGGCGCCGGCGTGCGCGTCGATGCGACGCTGCGCGGCGAGCAGGCCGTCGTGTTCTTCGTGCGCTACGACGGTCGTGCGTACGGCTACCTGAACCGCTGCGCGCACGTACCGATGGAGCTGGACTGGGCCGAAGGGCAGTTCTTCGAGTCGTCGGGCCTCTATCTGATGTGCGCAACGCACGGCGCGATCTATGCACCGGATACCGGCAAATGCGTCGGCGGCCCGTGCCGCGGCGGCCGTCTGCGGCCGGTCGAGGTCGACGAACGCGACACGCCCGACGGCCGTGCGGTATTCTGGGTGCCCGATGCCGACCTGCATCCCGCCACTCCCGCCACGACCGACTGACGACACCACTGCATGGCCGACCAACCGAATTCCCCGGAATCCTCCTCCCGTCCCGACAGCCGTGAACCGAACTGGGAGCGCGCGGCGCTCGAGCGGATCGCGCTCGCGGCCGTCAAGGAACAGCGCGCGGCACGGCGCTGGAAAATCTTCTTCCGCTTCGCGTTCCTCGGCGTGTTCGTGCTGTTCGCATTCGCGCTGATCGATTTCTCGAGCGATTCGAAATTCTCGTCGAGTGGGCGGCATACCGCGCTCGTGACGATCGACGGCGAGATCGCGGCCGGCGTCAATGCGAATGCCGACGACATCAACACGGCGCTCGACGCCGCATTCGACGACGACGGTACCGCCGGCGTCGTGCTGCGGATCAACAGCCCGGGCGGCAGCCCCGTGCAGGCCGGCATGGTCTACGACGAGATCCGGCGGCTGCGTGCGAAGCACCCGGACAAGCCGCTGTACGTCGTCGTGACCGACATGTGCGCTTCGGGCGGCTATTACATCGCGGCCGCGGCCGACAAGATCTTCGTCGACAAGGCGAGCATCGTCGGGTCGATCGGCGTGCTGATGGACGGTTTCGGCTTTACCGGCCTGATGGGCAAGCTCGGCGTCGAGCGCCGCCTGCATACGTCGGGCGAGAACAAGGGCTTCTACGATCCGTTCTCGCCGGAAACGCCGAAGATGGATGCGCATGCGCAGGCGCTGCTCGACCAGGTGCACGCGCAGTTCATCAAGGCCGTGAAGGATGGCCGCGGCAAGCGGCTGCACGAGACGCCCGACATGTTCTCGGGCCTGTTCTGGACCGGTGAGAAGAGCGTCGAGCTCGGGCTCGCCGACGGCTACGGCACGACCGACACGGTGGCGCGCGACGTGCTGAAGGCGCCTGATCTCGTCGACTACACGGTGAAGGAAAGCCTGACGAACCGTGTCGCCCGCAAGTTTGGCGCGGCCGTCGGCGGCGCCGCAATGAAGGCGCTGACGGCCGGCGGCGCATCGGTCAGCCTGCGCTGACTGGCCGGCGGCGGGCCGCAACGGCCCGCCCCGAGTCACTAGTTCATCGGCCGCGGCTTCAGTTCGCGAGCAGCAGGAAGATTGCGGGGCGCTTGTGCAGATTCGGCGCAGGCGCCTTTTTCCAGTCGGTCACGGTGCGGCTCGCGATCGTCTCGGTCGCGAGGGTCAGATCGGCCGCGACGCAGATCTGCGTCGACGGCGCGCAGGTCGCGACCAGCGTGTCGAGCATCGCCTGATTCCGGTACGGCGTTTCGATGAAGATCTGCGTCTGGCGCGCCTTGCGTGACAGTTGCTCAAGTTCGCGCAGGCGTTTCGCGCGCGCGGCCGCATCGACCGGCAGGTAGCCGTTGAACGCAAAGCTCTGGCCGTTCAGGCCCGACGCCATCAGCGCGAGCAGGATCGAACTCGGCCCGACGAGCGGCACGACCTTCACGCCGCGCTCGTGTGCGCGGCGCACCAGCAGCGCGCCGGGATCGGCGACGGCCGGGCAGCCGGCCTCCGACACGAGGCCGGCGTCCGCGCCGGCCAGTATCGGCGCGAGCAGCCGGTCGATGGCGCCGGCCGGCGTATTGACGTTCAGTTCGCTGATCTCGATTTCCTGGATCGGGCGCGTCGTGCCGATCTTCTTCAGAAACGCGCGCGTCGTCTTCGCGTTCTCGCCGATGTAGTAGCCGAGCGTGCCGGCGCGAGCCTGAACGGCCGCGGGCAGCACGGCGGCGAGCATCGATTCGTCGCCTTCGCCGAGCGTGTTCGGGACGAGGTAAAGCGTGCCGGCGGTCATGCGCGGTCTCCACGGGTGGTTGCAAACAGCGGGTATTCGGCGGCGCGCAGCATCCGCGTGAGCGCGATCAGCGGCAGGCCGACGAGTGCGGTCGGGTCGTCGGAGTCGATCGCGTCGAGCAGCGCGATGCCGAGCCCCTCGGATTTCGCGCTGCCGGCGACGTCGTACGGCGTTTCCGCGCGCAGGTAGGCGTCGAGTTCGGCCTCGGGCAGCGAGCGGAAGCGCACGTGCGTGACGACGTCCTCGACCTGGGCTTCGTCCGTGCGGCTGTCGTACAGGCACAGCGCGCTATGAAATTCGACTTCGCGGCCCTGCATCGACACGAGCTGCGCGAGCGCGCGCTCATGCGTGCCGGGCTTGCCGATCTGCAGGCCGTCGAAGGTCGCGACCTGGTCCGACCCGATCACGAGCACGCCGTCCGGCGCGTCGAGCGTCGCGGCCACCGCGCGCGCTTTCGCGCCGGCGAGGCGCAGCGCGGTCGCGGCCGGCGTTTCGCCGGCAAGCGGGGTTTCGTCGAGGTCGGGCGACAGGACGTCGAACGGCACGCCGAGGCGCTCGAGGAGCGCGCGGCGGTAACGGGAACTGGAGGCGAGAATCAGCCGCGGCGGGCGGCAAACGGTATCCGGCATGGTCGGTTGGATCGGTGAGTCGTCAGGTGTGGCGCGGCGTTGCGCGGACGCAAGCTTAAGTGATTGACCGCAAAAGGTAAAACAGGTATGCTTTCCCGCTTTTCGTCGGCAGGCTTTCGTTGTGGTGGCGCCTGCCGGGTCTTCGGAAGTAAAGTACGTCATCCGCGGATGAGCCGTACGCGAGCGGTAGCAAGCCGGATTCGCAAGTCAGCCTGTAGGCAGGAGCGCACATGAACACTTCTTCTGGCAAACCTGCGGCGGCGCTTGATCCGCACGCGGTCGACCTGTTCGAGTTCGCCCGCAGCGGGCGGCAGGCAGCAGGAGCGGTGCACCTCTCGCAACTGCCGCGCATGTTAAACGAAGTGCCGGCGGACGCGCCAGATCGCGACACGGTCTTCACTTGGCAGGCGGAAGGGTTCACGCAGAAGGAGTTGCAGGACGACGGCGCCGATGGGCAGCAACCGTACCTGCGCCTCGCGGTGCATGGCCATGCGTGGCTCACGTGCCAGCGTTGCATGACCCCGTACGACCAGGCGTTCGGCGTCGACATGACGTACCGGGTCGTCGCGACCGAAGAAGAAGCTGAAGAATTTCCGCTCGACGACGATGAAGCCGATGTGATCGTGGGCTCACGCCAGTTCGATCTCGTCGACTTGATCGAAGAGGAATTGCTGCTTTCGTTGCCGCTCGTGCCCAAGCACGAGGTTTGCCCGGCAGTTCACGAAAGCCTCGTGTCGGGTGCGAGCGGTCCCGCGGAAGAGACGGACGAGGAGTCCGACGAAGCCGGGGACGAAGGCAAACGGCCGAATCCGTTCGCAGCGCTGGAAGCGTTGAAGAAGGACGGTGACGGCACCAAGAAACACTAAGCAGTTGTGGCGCGGGAAGGCGTAAGGGCTTTGGGCCAGGGTAGTTAAGCGCCGGATCGGGCTGTGTTAGAATCCGGAAAATTATTTAGGAGTTAGTCATGGCAGTCCAGCAAAACAAGAAGTCGCCGTCGAAGCGCGGCATGCATCGTTCGCACGATTTCCTGACGGCAGCGCCGCTGGCAGTCGAGCCGAGCACGGGTGAAGTGCATCTGCGTCACCACGTCAGCCCGAACGGCTACTATCGCGGCAAGAAAGTCGTCAAGACGAAGAACGACTAAGCGTCAAGTCACGCGTTGCGCGCTACGTTCGCCGTTCGCGTGACAACTGGTTCGCTTGACACTTTCCTGGCGCAACAAAAAGGCGGCATTCAACTGCCGCTTTTTTGTGCCTGAAATTCGTCGCATTCCATGACCGTAAAGCTCACTATCGATTGCATGGGAGGCGACCACGGCCCGTCCGTGACCGTTCCCGCGGCAGTCAAGTTCGTCCGCGCGCATCCCGATGCGCACCTGATGCTCGTCGGCATCGAAAGCGCGATCCGCGCTCAGCTGAAGAAGCTGAAAGCCCTCGACGATCCCGCGCTGACCATCGTTCCCGCCACCGAAGTCGTGGCGATGGACGACCCTGTCGAAGTGGCGCTGCGCAAGAAGAAGGATTCTTCGATGCGCGTCGCGCTCAACCACGTCAAGGAAGGCGCGGCGCAGGCCTGTATCTCCGCCGGCAACACCGGCGCGCTGATGGCCGTTTCCCGTTACGTACTCAAGACGCTGCCCGGCATCGAGCGGCCCGCGATTGCGTTCGCACTGCCGAACCCGACCGGCTACACGATGATGCTGGACCTCGGCGCGAACGTCGACTGCGAACCGCAGCACCTGCTGCAGTTCGCGGAGATGGGGCACGCGCTCGTGGCCGCGCTCGAAGGCAAGGAACGCCCGACGATCGGCCTGCTGAACATCGGCGAAGAGGTCATCAAGGGCAACGAGACGATCAAGCGCGCAGGCGAACTGCTGCGCGCCAGCACGCTCAATTTCCGCGGCAACGTGGAAGGCAACGACATCTACAAGGGCACCGTCGACGTGATCGTGTGCGACGGCTTCGTCGGCAACGTCGCGCTGAAGACGTCGGAGGGGCTGGCACAGATGCTGTCCGACATCATCCGCGAGGAGTTCGGCCGTTCGCTGATGTCGAAGCTGATGGCGCTGCTCGCGCTGCCGGTGCTGATGCGTTTCAAGAAGCGCGTCGACCACCGCCAGTACAACGGCGCAGCGTTGCTGGGGCTGAAGAGTCTCGTGATCAAGAGCCATGGTTCGGCCGACGCCTACGCGTTTGAGTGGGCGATCAAACGCGGGTATGATGCCGTCAAAAACGGCGTGCTGGAGCGCCTCGCGCGCGCGATGGCGGATAATTCAGTGTCGCTCGGCGACGGCGAACACGACGCGGGCGGCGCGGGCCAAGCAAGCCCGGCCGCAGGCCATCACGCCGAACCTTCCGCTGCGCAATCCTCTAAAGCATAAATGGCCCAATCGACTCTCTATTCCCGCGTGCTCGGCACGGGCAGCTACCTGCCGCCCGACCGCGTCACGAACCAGCAGTTGACCGATCGTCTTGCGAAGGAAGGCATCGAGACGAGCGATGAGTGGATCGTTGCGCGCACGGGCATCCATGCGCGCCATTTCGCCGCACCGGACGTCACGACGAGCGATCTCGCGCTCGAGGCGTCGCGTCGGGCGATCGAAGCAGCCGGTGTCGATCCGCAGTCGATCGACCTGATCATCGTCGCGACTTCGACCCCCGATTTCGTGTTCCCGAGTACCGCGTGCCTGCTGCAGAACAAGCTCGGCATCAAGAACGGCGGCGCGGCATTCGACGTGCAGGCCGTGTGTTCGGGCTTCGCCTATGCAATGGCGACGGCCGACAGCTTCATCCGCAGCGGCCAGCACCGTACGGCGCTCGTGGTCGGCGCGGAGACGTTCTCGCGCATTCTCGACTTCAAGGACCGCACGACCTGCGTGCTGTTCGGCGACGGCGCGGGCGCGGTGATCCTGTCCGCATCGGAAGAGCCGGGCGTGCTCGGCAGCGCGCTGCACGCGGACGGCAGCTATTCGCACATCCTCTGCACGCCGGGTAACGTCAACCGCGGCGTGATCGAGGGCAGCGCGTTCCTGTACATGGACGGGCAGGCCGTGTTCAAGCTCGCGGTCAACGTGCTCGAAAAGGTCGCGATCGAGGCGCTCGCGAAGGCGAATCTCGCGCCCGAGCAGATCGACTGGCTGATCCCGCACCAGGCCAACATCCGCATCATGACCAGCACCTGCCGCAAGCTCGGCCTGCCGCAGGAGCGCATGGTCGTGACGGTCGACCAGCACGGCAACACGTCGGCCGCGTCGATCCCGCTGGCGCTCGACACCGCGGTGCGCGACGGTCGCATCCAGCGTGGCCAGCACGTGCTGATCGAAGGCGTCGGCGGCGGCTTCACCTGGGGCGCGTCGGTCTTCCGCTTCTGATCCGCGGCGCGCGACAAGCTGCGCGCGGATCCCATCGGCGCGCCGTTCGTGCGCGCCGTCCGAATCGATTCAATTGGGGACGATATGAAATTTGCATTCGTTTTTCCGGGGCAGGGCTCGCAGGCGATCGGCATGCTCAACGCATTCGCCGATCTGGCCGTCGTGCGCGAGACGCTCCAGGAGGCGTCCGATGCACTCAATCAGGACCTCGGCAAGCTGATCGCCGAAGGCCCGGCCGAAGAGCTGAACCTCACCGCCAATACGCAGCCCGTGATGCTGACCGCCGCCTACGCGTGCTACCGCGCGTGGCAGCAGGCTGGCGGCCCGGCGCCGTTGATCGTCGCCGGCCACAGCCTCGGTGAATACACGGCGCTCGTCGCCGCGGGTGCGCTCGCGTTCAAGGACGCGGTCCCGCTCGTGCGCTTTCGCGCGCAGGCGATGCAGACGGCCGTGCCGGTCGGCCAGGGCGGCATGGCCGCGATCCTGGGCCTCGACGACGACACGGTGCGCGCGGTGTGCGCCGAAGCCGCGGAAGCGGGCGTCGTCGAAGCGGTGAACTTCAATGCGCCCGCGCAGGTCGTGATCGCAGGCAGCAAGGCCGCGGTCGAAAAGGCGTGCGAGATTGCGAAGGCGAAGGGCGCGAAGCGCGCGCTGCCGCTGCCGGTATCGGCGCCGTTCCATTCGTCGCTGCTCAAGCCGGCGTCGGATCGACTGCGTGACTATCTCGCGAACGTCGACGTCAAGGCGCCGCAGATTCCGGTCGTCAACAACATCGACGTGGCCGTGGTCAGCGATCCGGCTGCGATCAAGGACGCGCTGGTACGCCAGGCCGCGGGCCCGGTGCGTTGGGTCGAGTGCGTGCAGCACATCGCCGGCACCGGCGTCACGCACGTGATCGAATGCGGTCCGGGCAAGGTACTCACCGGCCTGACGAAACGCATCGACGGCAACCTGACGGGTGCGTCGGTGTTCGATCCGGCGTCGCTTGACGAAGCCCTCAAGCTGGTGACCGCCTGACGCGGCGCCTTTTTTCAAGAGACGGATATTCGATTCATGGAAAAGACTCTCGATAAACAGGTCGCGATCGTGACCGGCGCGTCGCGCGGCATCGGCCGTTCGATCGCGCTCGAACTCGCGCGCCTGGGCGCGACGGTGATCGGCACGGCAACGAGCGAATCGGGCGCCGCCGCGATCACCGCTGCATTCGCGGAAGCGGGCGTCCCGGGCCGCGGCGCGGTGCTGAACGTCAACGATGCGGCTGCCGCCGAGGCACTGATCGATGCGACCGTGAAGGAGTTCGGCGCGCTGAACGTGCTCGTCAACAACGCAGGCATCACGCAGGACCAGCTCGCGATGCGGATGAAGGACGAGGACTGGGACGCGGTGATCGACACCAACCTGAAGTCGGTGTTCCGCCTGTCGCGCGCGGTGCTGCGCCCGATGATGAAGGCACGCGGCGGCCGTATCATCAACATCACGTCGGTGGTCGGCTCGGCCGGCAACCCGGGTCAGGTCAACTACGCGGCCGCGAAGGCCGGCGTGGCGGGCATGACGCGTGCGCTCGCGCGCGAGATCGGCAGCCGCGGCATCACCGTGAACTGCGTTGCGCCGGGCTTCATCGATACCGACATGACGAAGACGCTGCCGGAAGAACAGCAGGCCGCGCTCAAGACCCAGATTCCGCTCGGCCGCCTCGGCAGCCCGGAAGACATCGCCCATGCCGTCGCGTTCCTCGCATCGCCGCAGGCCGGTTATATCACCGGCACGACGCTGCACGTGAACGGCGGCATGTACATGTCGTAACGGTTTTCGTTTACCATCCGCGCCGTATCCCGTTTTTCAGTCGGATCGGCGCTTGATCGACCATCAAGCCAACGCGCGTTTTGGCGTCAGCAAACCTGATAAAATGCGCGCACTTGTAATTCTGAACTTTCCCTCGGAGGGGTAATGGACAACATCGAACAACGTGTCAAGAAGATCGTCGCTGAACAACTGGGCGTTGCGGAAGCCGAGATCAAGAACGAAGCTTCGTTCGTGAACGACCTGGGCGCCGATTCGCTCGACACGGTCGAACTGGTGATGGCTCTGGAAGACGAGTTCGGCATGGAAATCCCGGACGAAGAAGCAGAGAAGATCACGACCGTTCAGCAAGCGATCGACTACGCTCGCGCAAACGTCAAGGCGTAAGCGCCTTTCGCGCTTGTCCGCCACGTCGCCGCGATCTTCGCGATTGACGCGTCATCCAGCCGGCTTCGCGCCGGACGGACTAACAGCCACAGGGCTCGCAGGGCTGATTCCTGTGGCCACTGTGGCTTTTGTTTTTGTCATCCAATAATGGAAAAGAGGTTACCGTGAGCCGCCGTCGTGTTGTCGTTACAGGCCTGGGGCTGATTTCGCCTGTTGGCAATAGTGTTGCCGACGGCTGGGCCAATCTCGTCGCCGGCAAGTCCGGCATCGCCACCGTCACGAAGTTCGATTCGTCGAACCTCGCCGTCCATTTCGCGGGCGAAGTGAAGGGTTTCAACGCCGAGGAATACATCCCGGCGAAAGAAGCCCGGAGCATGGATACGTTCATCCATTACGGCATCGCCGCCGGCGTCCAGGCCATCAAGGACAGCGGGCTGGAAGTGACCGAAGCCAACGCGGAACGCATCGGCGTGATGGTCGGTTCCGGCATCGGCGGCCTGCCGATGATCGAAGATACGCACCAGACCTACGTCGATCGCGGCCCGCGCCGGATTTCGCCGTTCTTCGTGCCGGGTTCGATCATCAACATGATCTCGGGCCACCTGAGCATCATGTTCGGCCTGAAAGGCCCGAACCTCGCGGCCGTGACCGCCTGCACGACCGGCCTGCACAGCATCGGCCTCGCCGCGCGCCTGATCCAGGCCGGCGACGCCGACGTCATGGTCGCGGGCGGCGCCGAATCGACGGTGTCGCCGCTCGGTATCGGCGGTTTCGCGGCAGCGCGGGCGCTGTCGACCCGCAACGACGATCCGGCCGCGGCTTCCCGTCCGTGGGACAAGGATCGCGACGGCTTCGTGCTGGGCGAGGGCGCGGGCGTGATGGTGCTCGAAGAGTACGAGGCGGCGAAGGCACGTGGGGCCAAGATCTACGCGGAAGTCTCGGGCTTCGGCATGACGGGCGACGCGTACCACATGACCGCGCCGAACATGGACGGCCCGCGCCGCTGCATGGTCGCGGCACTGCGCGACGCCGGCGTGAATGCCGACGAGGTCCAGTACCTGAACGCGCATGGCACGTCGACGCCGCTGGGCGACAAGAACGAGTCCGACGCGGTGAAGGCAGCCTTCGGCGAGCATGCGTACAAGGTCGTCGTGAACTCGACGAAGTCGATGACGGGTCACCTGCTGGGTGGCGCGGGCGGCCTCGAATCGGTGTTCACGGTGCTGGCGCTGCACAACAACGTGTCGCCGCCGACCATCAACATCTTCAACCAGGACCCCGAGTGCGATCTCGATTACTGCGCGAACACCGCGCGTGACATGAAGATCGACGTCGCCGTGAAGAACAACTTCGGCTTCGGCGGTACCAACGGCACGCTGGTGTTCAAGCGCGTCTGACGCTGAATCGCTTGACGAGTCCATTCGATGCACCGGCCGGGCGTCCGCAGCGCTTTGCGTTGCGGGCCTCGGCCGTGTCGTATCTCGTGCTGGCCGCGTTCGTCGCGGCGGCTGCCGCGTCGGCATACCTGTTCTGGGCGCCGCGCGCGGGCGCTGCTGCCGGCGCAGGCGTGTCCGCCGCGACGGCCGCGCTGCTGGCCGTGTGTGCGGCGCGGGCCTGCGCCCGCCGGCTGCCGGCCGAGCTGCGGATCGATGCATTCGGGGAGATCGCGGCGTTTGGCCGCACCGGGCGGTTGCTGGCCCGCGGCCGCGTGACCGGCCATGCGCACTGGAGCAGCCTGCTGCTGGTGCTGTCGGTCGGGCAGGGCGCCCGGCGGGCCCGGCCGCTGCTGATTCCGGCCGATGCGCTCGACGCGGCGTCGTTCAGCGCGCTGTCCGTGCTGGCGAGAACCGCGGGCGCGGCGGGGCGGCCATGACGGCGGCACGGTTACCGACCGTAACCAGCGGTCGGCGCCGGAACGCTACAATGATGCTCCGCGTTGCATCCCTAGTTAACGGATTTGTCAGGTGAGTGAAAAAGAAATCGATCAGGCTCTGGTCGAACGCGTACAGAAGGGCGACAAGGCGGCGTTCGAACTCCTGGTCTCCAAATACCACCGCAAGATCATTCGGCTGATCTCGCGCCTCGTGCGGGATCCCGCCGAGGTCGAGGATGTGGCCCAGGACGCGTTCATCAAGGCGTATCGTGCGCTGCCGCAATTTCGCGGCGAATCGGCGTTCTATACGTGGTTGTACCGAATTGCCGTCAACACGGCGAAGAACTACCTTGCGACGCAAGGCCGCCGGGCGCCGACCTCGACCGAGGCCGATGCAGAGGAAGCGGAAACTTTCTCCGACGCAGACCAACTAAGGGATATCAACACGCCAGAGTCGATGTTGATGAGCAAGCAGATTGCCGAGACGGTCAACGCTGCGATGGCTCTGCTGCCCGAAGAATTGCGCCAGGCAATCACGCTGCGCGAGATCGAGGGCCTGAGCTACGAAGAGATCGCGGAAATGATGGGCTGTCCGATCGGGACGGTCCGGTCGCGGATCTTCCGCGCGCGCGAAGCAATCGCTGCCAAATTGCGTCCGCTGCTCGATACGCCCGAAGGCAAGCGCTGGTAAGCGCCTGGGGTGGAACGACGCGGGTCGGGGTCTAGTTACGGATAGAGTCGTGAAGTCACGACGGGGTGTGCAAGATGGGGAGCATCATGGGGTCGGTCAATACGCAATCGCAATCGCAGGCGGGCTCGCGCGGCGAGCGCCTTTCCGCGCTGGTTGACGGCGAAATGTTCGATGGCCCGGACCACGGGCAGTTTCTGGCTGAGCTCGATCGCGCGGACCGCGCTACATGGGCCCATTACCACCTGATCGGCGATGCGCTGCGCTCGGACGAGCTCGCGCTGTCGCCCGCGTTGAGCGTCGCGTTCACCGCGCGCATGTCGGCTGCGCTCGAAAGCGAGCCGCACCTGCTCGCGCCGGCGGCCGCGCCGGTCGCGCGCAAGCTGCTGTCGCTGCGCCGGCGCGTCGTGCCCGCGTTCGCGGTGGCGGCCGCGGCGGCCACGCTGACGTGGATCGTCGTCCCGCAGATGCAGACGGCCGGTGCCCCGGGCGCCGTCCAGGTCGCGTCGGCCGGTGCGCAGCAAGGCGGCAGCCTGCAGCGCGTGACGGTTGCGCAGGCATCGGCTCAGCCGGGCCTGCAGGACGTCAACATCATTCGCGATGCAAGCCTCGACCAATATCTTGAAGCGCACCAGCAATTCGCGCAGCAGCCCGTCGTCACGGGTTCGATGCCGCTGATCCGCGCAGCCGTGACCACCACGCCAGGCCAATAAACCCGATGCGGACATTGCAGTTGAATCACGCCATCTCCGGATGGAAGCGGCTGCCGGCCCTCCTGCTTTGCGCAGCCGCCCTGTTGTCCGTTCAATCCCTTCCCGCCAGCGCCCAGCAACCGGACGATCCCGTCGCGACCCGCAAGGGCGCCGCGGACTGGCTCGACCGCGTCCAGCAGGCGGCGCAGCAGCAGAGCTACGAAGGCACGTTCGTCTACCAGCGCGGCGGATATGTGCAGTCGTCGCGCATCGCGCACGTCGCGTCCCGCGACGGCGAATTCGAGCGGATCGAGACGCTCGACGGCAAGCCGCGCAAGCTGCTGCGGCATAACGACGAGCTGTACACGTTCGTGCCCGAGCGCAAGCTGTGCGTGGTCGAACGCCGTCAGACGCGCGACTCGTTCCCCGCGCTGCTCGGCGCGAGCGGCGAGCACGTGATGTCCGTCTACGACGCGAAGTCGCTCGGCAAGGACCGCGTGGCCGGGATCGACGCGCAGGTCGTCGAACTCGTGCCGAAGGATGCGTACCGCTTCACGTACAAGCTGTGGGCCGACGCGCGCACCGGGCTGCTGCTGCGTTCGCAGACGCTCGATGCGAACGATCACGTGCTCGAACAGATTGCGTTCTCCCAGTTGCAGGCGGGCGGCGCGAGCGGTGACAAGGCCGCGATCGCGGCCGGCATGCGCAACCTGAGCGGCTGGACGGTCGTGCGGCCGCCGGTCGCGGCGGTCGACATGGAAGCGCAGGGCTGGCAGCTCGCCCCGAGCGTCGCCGGTTTCCAGAAGATTCGTGAAGTGCGCCGGCCGATGGCTGCGCGCGATGCGGGCGATCCGCCGATCGCGGTCGATCAGGCCGTCTTCACCGACGGTCTCGCGACGATCTCGGTGTTCATCGAGCCGGCCGAGAAGAATACGCGCAAGGAAGGCGCGGGCAGCACCGGTGCGACGCACGTTCTCGTGAAGCGCCGCGGCGACTACTGGATCACCGTGCTCGGCGAAGTGCCGCCGGCTACGTTGCAGCAGTTCGCGTCTGCCATAGAATACAAGGCTTCCAAGTAACGCTACGGCTTCCGACATGATGAAACTCACGCTGCGCAAATGGTTCGCGGCGGCGGCGCTGTCTGCCTGCCTGCCGCTCGTGCCGCATACCGCGTTCGCCGTGACGGCTCCCGCTGCCAGCCTGCCCGACTTCGCCGATCTGGTCGAAAAGGTCGGGCCGGCGGTCGTGAACATCCGGACCACCGCCAACGTGCCGACGAGCAGCGGCCCGCGCGGGATGCTCCCGCCGGGCTTCGACAACGGCGACATGTCGGAATTCTTCCGGCGCTTCTTCGGCATTCCGCTGCCGCAGGCGCCCGGCAACGGCGGCGGCAACGGCAGCAACCCGAAGAACGCGCCGGCGCCGGACAATCCGCCCGATACCGAGCAGAACCGCGGCGTGGGCTCGGGCTTCATCGTGTCGGCCGACGGTTACGTGATGACCAATGCGCACGTCGTTGACGATGCGGACACCATCTACGTGACGCTGACCGACAAGCGCGAATTCAAGGCGAAGCTGATCGGTGTCGACGATCGCACGGACGTCGCGGTCGTCAAGATCCAGGCGTCGAACCTGCCGGTCGTTGCGATCGGCGATTCGAACAAGGTGCGCGTCGGCGAGTGGGTCGTTGCGATCGGTTCGCCGTTCGGCCTCGACAACACGGTGACGGCCGGTATCGTCAGCTCGAAGAGCCGCAACACGGGCGACTACCTGCCGTTCATCCAGACCGACGTCGCCGTGAACCCGGGCAACTCGGGTGGCCCGTTGATCAACATGCAGGGCGAGGTGATCGGCATCAACTCGCAGATCTACAGCCGCACTGGCGGCTTCATGGGCATCTCGTTCGCGATTCCGATCGACGAGGCGATGCGCGTGGCCGATCAGTTGAAGGCGACCGGCAAGGTCACGCGCGGCCGGATCGCGGTGGCGATCGGCGAGGTGACGAAGGACGTGGCCGATTCGATCGGGCTGCCGAAAGCCGAAGGCGCGCTGGTCAGCAGCGTCGAGCCGGGCGGCCCGGCCGACAAGGCGGGTATCCAGCCGGGCGACATTATCCTGAAGTTCAACGGCCGTTCGGTCGATACGGCGTCGGATCTGCCGCGCATGGTCGGCGACACGAAGCCCGGCGCGAAGGCGACGGTCAGCGTGTGGCGCAAGGGTCAGGCGCGCGATCTGCCGATCACGATCGCGGAGACGCCGGCCGAGTCGACGGCGAAGGCCGAGCAGCGCAAGAACGTGCCGCAGAAGCCGCGCCAGACCAATTCGCTCGGCCTGACGGTCAGCGACCTGACGGCCGATCAGATGAAGACGCTGAAGTTGAAGAACGGCGTGCAGATCGACGGTGTCGACGGTCCGGCCGCGCGTGCAGGCCTGCAGCGCGGCGACATCGTGCTGCGCGTCGGCGACACCGACATCACGAACGCGAAGCAGTTCGCCGACGTGACGGCGCAGCTCGATCCGCAGAAGGCGGTCGCGGTGCTCGTGCGGCGTGGCGACAACACGCAGTTCGTGCCCGTGCGGCCGCGCCAGAAGTAACGCGCCGATGTTCACGCTCTACGGCCGCGGCTGGTGCCACCTGTGCGACGACATGCGCGACGCACTGGCGCCGGTGGCGGCCGAATTCGGCGTCGTGGTCGAATACGTCGACATCGATGCGGATGCGGCGCTGGTTGCCCGTTATGACGAGGACGTGCCCGTGCTGTTGCTGGACGGGGCGGAAGTGTGCCGTCACCGGTTCGACGACATGCGGGTGCGCGACGCGCTGGCAGCCCGGCGCTGAGCCTGGCCAGCCGCCGGCCGGCGCCGCCTGGCACGGGGCTCGACCCGGGGGCGCCTCCGGCGGGCCGCTGCGCGGCCCGGCGTCCGAAATCCCGCCCGTCGTAAGCCTTTTCGGCTAAAATAGGCTGTTTTTTCACCGACTTACAAGGCGTGCTCCGCAGTCGTCGAGCGCGCCTTTTTCGCTTGATCGGCACTGAATGGATCATATTCGCAATTTCTCGATCATCGCGCACATCGACCATGGCAAGTCGACGCTCGCGGATCGCATCATCCAGGTATGCGGCGGTCTCGCCGACCGTGAAATGGAAGCGCAGGTGCTCGACTCGATGGATATCGAGCGCGAGCGCGGCATCACGATCAAGGCACAGACGGCGGCATTGTCCTATCGCGCGCGCGACGGCAAGGTTTACAACCTGAACCTGATCGATACGCCGGGGCACGTCGACTTCTCGTACGAGGTCAGCCGCTCGCTGTCCGCGTGCGAAGGCGCGCTGCTGGTCGTCGATGCCAGCCAGGGCGTCGAGGCGCAGACGGTCGCGAACTGCTACACGGCGATCGAGCTCGGTGTCGAAGTCGTGCCCGTGCTGAACAAGATCGACCTGCCGGCCGCGAACCCCGAGAACGCGATCGAGGAGATCGAGGACGTGATCGGCATCGACGCGACCGACGCGACGCGCTGCAGCGCGAAGACGGGGCTCGGCGTCGAAGACGTGCTCGAAGCGCTGATCGCGAAGGTGCCGCCGCCGAAGGGCGACCCCGACGCGCCGCTGCAGGCGCTCATCATCGATTCGTGGTTCGACAACTATGTCGGCGTCGTGATGCTGGTGCGCATCGTCAACGGCACGCTGCGTCCGAAGGACAAGATCAAGATGATGGCGACCGGCGCGCAGTATCCGGTCGAGCACGTCGGTGTGTTCACGCCGAAGTCGCGCAATCTCGATTCGCTGTCGGCGGGGCAGGTGGGCTTCATCATCGCCGGCATCAAGGAACTGACGGCCGCGAAGGTCGGCGATACCGTCACGCATGTGACCAAGGCCGCCGCCGAAGCGCTGCCGGGCTTCAAGGAAGTGAAGCCGCAGGTGTTCGCCGGACTCTACCCGGTGGAAGCGAACCAGTACGACGCGCTGCGCGAATCGCTCGAGAAGCTGAAGCTCAACGATGCGTCGCTGCAGTACGAACCGGAAGTGTCGCAGGCGCTCGGCTTCGGTTTCCGCTGCGGCTTCCTCGGGCTGCTGCACATGGAAATCGTGCAGGAGCGCCTCGAACGCGAATTCGACATGGACCTCATCACGACCGCACCGACGGTTGTCTACGAGGTCGTGATGAACGGTGGCTCGATCGTCAAGGTCGAGAATCCGGCGAAGATGCCGGAGCCGCCGAAGATCGAGGAGATCCGCGAACCGATCGTCACGGTGAACCTGTACATGCCGCAGGACTACGTCGGCTCGGTGATCACGTTGTGCGAGCAGAAGCGCGGCTCACAGATCAACATGCAGTATCACGGCCGCCAAGTGCAGCTGACCTACGAAATCCCGATGGCCGAGATCGTGCTCGATTTCTTCGATCGCCTGAAATCGGTGTCGCGCGGCTATGCGTCGATGGATTACGAGTTCAAGGAATACCGGTCGGCCGACGTTGTGAAGGTCGACATGCTGATCAACGGCGACAAGGTCGACGCGCTGTCGGTGATCGTCCACCGGTCGCAATCGCAGTATCGCGGCCGCGAAGTGGCGGCGAAGATGCGCGAGATCATTCCGCGCCAGATGTACGACGTGGCGATTCAGGCGACGATCGGTGCGCATATCATTGCACGCGAGAACATCAAGGCGCTGCGCAAGAACGTGCTGGCGAAGTGTTATGGCGGCGACATCACGCGTAAGAAGAAGCTGCTCGAAAAGCAGAAGGCCGGCAAGAAACGCATGAAGCAGGTGGGTTCGGTCGAGATCCCGCAGGAAGCGTTCCTTGCGATCTTGCGCGTCGAAGACAAATAACAGGACTGTTCCTTTTATGAATTTTGCGCTGATTCTTTTTGTGCTCGTCGTCGTGACGGGCGTAGCGTGGGTGCTGGACAAACTGGTGTTCCTGCCGCGGCGACGCAAGGCAGCCGACTCGGCGATCGAGGAGTTCGATCGCCAGCAGTCGCGCATCGACAAGCGTTTCGCGGATGAAAACGCGGTGCAGACGCGTTCGAAGCTGCGTGACGAGAAGCTGCGCCAGCCGTGGTGGCTCGAGTACACCGCGAGCTTCTTCCCGGTGATCCTGGCCGTGTTCGTCGTGCGTTCGTTCGTCGTCGAGCCGTTCAAGATTCCGTCGGGCTCGATGGTGCCGACGCTGCTCGTCGGCGATTTCATTCTCGTCAACAAGTTCGAATACGGGCTGCGCCTGCCCGTCACGAACACGAAGATCACGCAGGGCAGCCCGCTGTCGCGCGGCGACGTCGTCGTGTTCCGTTATCCGAAGGACGAGTCGGTCGACTACATCAAGCGCGTGATCGGCCTGCCGGGCGACACGGTCGCGTATCAGGACAAGCAGCTCACGATCAACGGCCAGCCGGTGCCTGAGACGCCGCTGCCGGATTTCTTCGACGACGAGCGCCAGAATTACGCGAAGCAGTTCGAAGAAACGATCGGCAACAAGAAGAACGCGATCCTCAACAACCCGGCCGTGCCGCCGTTCGTGATGGGCGCCTACGACTATCCGTATCGCGACAACTGCACGTACAACAGCCGCGGCGTGATCTGCAAGGTGCCGCCCGGTCACTACTTCATGATGGGCGACAACCGCGACAACAGTGCGGACAGCCGCTACTGGGGTTTCGTGCCGGACCAGAACATCGTCGGCCGCGCGTTCTTCATCTGGATGAACTTCAGCGACCTGAAGCGCATCGGTTCCTTCAACTGATCGCAGCCGACTCGCACGCAATACGCGACGCACGGGCCGTGTCGCGTATTGCCGAACTACTTTAAGAACTGGCGGTAACACCGCCTCGTCACGCCTTTTCGTGTCCGGCCGAGCCGTTTCGGCCCGACCGGCGCCCGCGTTATACTCCTGCACATGCCCCTATCCCAGTTGGAAAGCCGGCTGCGCTACGAATTTCGCAATGCGGAATTGTTGCGCCAGGCTTTGACCCATCGCAGTCACAGTGCCACGCACAACGAACGGCTCGAGTTTCTCGGCGACTCCGTTCTGAATTGCGCGGTGGCCGCCCTTTTGTTCCAGCGTTTCAGCAAGCTGGACGAAGGCGATCTGTCGCGCGTACGCGCCAATCTCGTCAAACAGCAGTCGTTGTACGAAATTGCTCAGGCCCTGAATATTTCGGACGGACTGCGGCTGGGCGAGGGCGAGCTGCGCAGCGGCGGGTTCCGGCGCCCGTCGATCCTCGCGGACGCGTTCGAAGCCATCATCGGGGCCGTGTTCCTCGATGGCGGCTTCGAAGCCGCCCAAGGGGTCATCAAGCGCCTCTACATCCCGATTCTCGACCACATCGATCCGCGCACGCTCGGCAAGGATGCGAAGACGCTTCTGCAGGAATACCTGCAGGGGCACAAGATCGCACTGCCGACCTACACGGTCGTCGCCACGCATGGTGCGGCGCACAATCAGCAGTTCGAGGTTGAATGCACGGTGCCGAAGCTGGACGTGAAGGTCTCGGGCTCCGGCGCGAGCCGGCGCGCGGCCGAGCAGGCCGCCGCGAAGAAGGCGCTCGACGAAGTGATGGCCGCCGCGCCGATGCTGGCCGCGAAGCCGAAGCGCTCGAAAAACGCGCGCGGATCGAAGCATGTCGAGCCTGAGATCGTGCCGGGCGTGAAGGGGGTGCAGGAAGCACTCGACTTGCGCTCGCCCGAGCGGAAGGAACGCGCGGCTGCACGCGAGGCCAGGGCGGCCGCCGGTGCGGCGCCCGCGGCAACGGCTGCGACCGGCGCCGAGCCGTCCGTCGCGCCGATGGCCGCGATTCGCGCGGCGCATGTCGAGCCGGCTGCCGACAAGGGCGAACGGGCGGCGAAGCCGGCGACCGACAAGCCGGCCGAGCGGCTCGACAAGGCCGTGGAAAAGCCCGTCGACGCCACGCCGCGTGCAGCCGACAAGCCGGCCGGCCAGGCGGCCGATCCGGCATCCTCGTCCGCCGACAAGTCTTCCGCCGGGTCCGACCCCGCTGCGCGCCCGACCGCACGTGTACGCGACGCCGCTGCACCGGACGCCGAGACGCCGCCGGGCGGTTCGAGCCTCGCCGCCGCGCAGGCGCGCGTGGCCGATGCCGACCACTGAATTGCCCAGCGATCGTGCCGCGCGCCGCGCGGCCGTTTCCGAACCTGTCTCCCAAACGATATGAACACTCCCGCTCCTACCGGCTTCCGTTGCGGCATGATCGCGATCGTGGGCCGCCCGAACGTCGGCAAGTCGACGTTGATGAACGCACTCGTCGGCCAGAAGATCAGCATCACGTCGCGCAAGGCGCAGACGACCCGCCACCGCATCACCGGCATCAACACGTTCGACGACGCGCAATTCGTGTTCGTCGACACGCCGGGCTTCCAGACCCGTCACAGCACCGCGCTGAACCGTTCGCTGAACCGTGCGGTCACGTCGACGCTGACGTCGGTCGACGTGATCCTGTTCGTGATCGAGGCCGGCCGCTTCGGGCCCGACGACCAGAAGGTGCTCGACCTGATCCCGCCCGGCATGCCGACGCTGCTGATCACGAACAAGATCGACCGGGTGGCCGACAAGGCCACGCTGTATCCGTTCATGCAGAAAATGAACACGCTGCGCGAATTCGCCGAGCTCGTGCCGCTGTCGGCGCAGCAGCCGGACGACATCAAGCGGCTGCTGGAGACGATCAAGCCGTACCTGCCGGAAGGCCAGCCGATCTACGGCGAGGACGAGCTGACCGACCGCAGTTCGCGTTTTCTCGCGGCTGAAATCCTGCGCGAGAAGGTGTTCCGCTGGACCGGCGACGAACTGCCGTACACGAGCACCGTCGTGATCGACAAGTTCGAGGAAGAAGGGCGGCTGAAGCGCATCTTCGCGACGATCCTCGTCGAACGCGATTCGCACAAGGCGATGGTGATCGGCAAGAAGGGCGAGAAGCTCAAGCAGATCAGCACCGAGGCGCGGATGGACATGGAAAAGCTGTTCGACGGCCCCGTGTATCTCGAGACCTTCGTGAAGGTGAGAAGCGGCTGGGCAGACAACGAGGCCGGACTGCGCGCCTATGGGTACGAATGACGCGCTGACGTCGACTGAAGACGCGGTGACGGCCGGCGCGAACGACGCGCCGCTGCCGGCTCCGCCCGAACCGCCGCGCAAGGCGCGGCGCGCGACGTCTCGCACGTCCGATTTCCGCGTCGCCGAGCAGCCGGCGTTCGTGCTGCACAGCTATCCGTATCGCGAAACGAGCCTGATCGTCGACGTGCTGACGCGCGATCACGGCCGGCTCGCGCTCGTCGCGAAGGGCGCGAAGCGCCCGCACTCCGCGCTGCGCGGCGTGCTGCAGACGTTCCAGCCGCTGCTGCTGTCCTGGTCCGGCAAATCCGAGGTGCGCACGCTGACGGGCGCCGAGTGGGTTGGCGGCATGCTGCCGCTCGGCGGCGACGGGCTGCTGTGCGGCTTCTACGCGAACGAGCTGCTCGTCAAATTCTGCGCGCGCGAGGATCCGCAGCCGCCGCTGTTCAATCACTACGTGCTGACGCTCACGCGCTTGGCGCACGGCGAACCCGCGGTGCAGGTGCTGCGCTCGTTCGAACGCGTGCTGCTGCGCGAGACCGGCTATGCGATGGCGCTGAACCGCACGGTCGCGCGCCGCGCGGTCGAACCGGATGGCCGTTACGTGTTCGATCCCGAGCGCGGCGTGCGCCATGCGGACGACGATGTGCCGTCGCACTGGCCGGTCATCACCGGACAGACGTTGCTCGACATGGAGCAGGACGATTACCATCGAGCCCAGACGGTTGCGCAAAGCAAGACGCTAATGCGCTTCCTGCTGAACACCTATCTTGGCGGTACGCCGCTCGCCACGCGTCAGATCCTGATCGACCTGCAAAACCTATGAGCTTCTTCCTGACAACGCCCACCGCCATCGACCTCGGCGTGAACATCGACCACGTCGCGACGCTGCGCAATGCGCGCGGCACGACTTATCCGGATCCGATCCGCGCGGCGCTCGCCGCCGAAGAGGCCGGTGCGGACGCGATCACGCTGCAT
Source organism: Burkholderia cepacia complex sp. TUM26381 (assembly GCF_057439935.1). Lineage (NCBI taxonomy): Bacteria > Pseudomonadati > Pseudomonadota > Betaproteobacteria > Burkholderiales > Burkholderiaceae > Burkholderia > Burkholderia cepacia complex sp. TUM26381. Next base: position 1,190,110 of record NZ_CM172006.1, read on the forward strand.
CTGCGCGAGGATCGCCGTCACATCGTCGACGCCGACGTGCGCAAGCTGCGCCCGCTGCTGAAGACGCGCATGAATCTCGAGTGCGCGGTGACGGCCGAGATGCTGGACATCGCATGCGAAGTGCGCCCGCACGATGCGTGTCTCGTGCCCGAGAAGCGCGAGGAGCTGACGACCGAAGGCGGCCTCGATGTCGCCGGGCACTTCGAGGCCGTGCGTGCGGCGTGCAAGCAGCTGGCCGACGTGGGCGTGCGCGTGTCGCTGTTCATCGATCCGGACGAAACGCAGATCCGCGCCGCGCACGAAGCGGGCGCACCGGTGATCGAACTGCATACGGGCCGCTACGCGGAAGCGCACGACGAAGCCGAACAGCAGCGCGAGTACGAGCGCATCGTCGCAGGCGTGCAGGCCGGCGCGCAGCTTGGCCTGAAGGTCAATGCGGGGCACGGGCTGCATTACACGAACGTGCAGCAGATCGCCGCGATCGACGGCATCGTCGAGCTGAACATCGGTCACGCGATCGTCGCGCACGCGATCTTCGCGGGCTGGGACAACGCGGTGCGCGAGATGAAGGCGATCATGGTCGCCGCCCGCGTCGCCGCGCTGCACGGCGGCGCGCGCTGAAGATGACATACGGCCGCGTCCGCGCGTACTGACATGGCGATCTACGGCATCGGTACCGACATCGCCCAGGTGAGCCGCGTCGCGGCCGTGCTCGAACGCACGGGCGGCCGGTTTGCAGAGAAGGTGCTGGGCCCCGACGAGTTGCGCGTGTTTCATGCGCGCCGCGCCCGCTCCGAGGCGCGCGGCATCGCATTTCTCGCGACGCGTTTCTCCGCGAAAGAAGCGTTCTCGAAGGCGATCGGGCTCGGCATGCACTGGCCGATGACGTGGCGTGCGCTGCAGACGCTCAACCACCCGAGCGGCGAGCCGTACGTGGTCGCGTCGGGCGAGCTGGCCGACTGGCTTGCCGCGCGCGGCATCACCGCGCGCGTGACGGTCAGCGACGAACGTGACTACGCGGTGTCGTTCGTGATCGCCGAAACGGACGCCGCGCCTGCCCCCGTACCTGTTTCCCGAACCTCCTCCTGACGGAATTCCCGATTCGATGAAAACGACTCCCGGCCCGGTCATGCTCGACGTCGTCGGCACGGCCCTGTCGCGCGACGATGCGCGGCGCCTCGCGCATCCGAATACCGGCGGCGTGATCCTGTTCGCGCGGCACTTCCAGAATCGTGCGCAGCTGACCGCGTTGACCGACTCGATCCGCGCGGTGCGCGAAGACATCCTGATCGCCGTCGATCACGAAGGCGGGCGCGTGCAGCGGTTCCGCACCGATGGCTTCACGGTGCTGCCCGCGATGCGCCGCCTCGGCGAGCTGTGGGATCGCGACGTGCTGCTCGCGACGAAGGTCGCGACCGCCGTCGGCTATATCCTGGCCGCCGAACTGCGCGCGTGCGGGATCGACATGAGTTTCACACCCGTGCTCGACCTCGACTACGGGCACTCGAAGGTGATCGGCGATCGTGCGTTCCATCGTGACGCGCGCGTCGTTACGCTGCTCGCGAAGAGCCTGAACCACGGACTGTCGCTCGCCGGCATGGCGAACTGCGGCAAGCATTTCCCCGGGCACGGCTTCGCGGAAGCCGATTCGCATGTCGCGCTGCCGACCGACGACCGCACGCTCGATGCGATCCTGAAGCAGGACGTCGCGCCGTACGACTGGCTCGGCCTGTCGCTGTCCGCGGTGATTCCCGCGCACGTGATCTACACGCAGGTCGACAAGCGGCCGGCCGGTTTCTCGCGCGTGTGGCTGCAGGACATCCTGCGCGGAAAGCTCGGTTTCACGGGCGCGATCTTCAGCGACGATCTGTCGATGGAAGCCGCCCGCGAAGGCGGCACGCTCACGCAGGCGGCCGACGCCGCGCTCGCCGCCGGTTGCGACATGGTGCTCGTCTGCAACCAGCCGGAGGCGGCCGAGGTCGTGCTGAACGGGTTGAAGGCGCGGGCATCGGCCGAGTCGGTGCGGCGCATCAAGCGGATGCGCGCGCGCGGCAAAGCGCTCAAGTGGGACAAGCTGATCGCGCAGCCGGAGTATCTGCAGGCGCAGGCGTTGTTGAAAAGCGCACTGGCGTAAGCGGAGAAGGAGGGCGCGCGGTGCGCGTCACCCGGGCACCGGAACAAAAAAGCCGCGCAATTGCGCGGCTTTTTTCATGGATTGCAGCAGGCTGAATCAGGCGATCGCCGGAGTGGATTGACCGCAACTAACGGTCAGATCTGACCAGCGCCTCCGGTCATCGCGGCCCGCTCAATTCACCTTCATCCGCTGCAGCTTGTTGTACAGCGTCTTCGGGCTGATGCCGAGCAGCGTGGCCGCACGATGGCGCGTGCCGCCGACCGCGTCGAGGGTCGCGCGGATCAGCAGATCCTCGACGTCGGACAACGGCGTGCCGACCTTGATCTGCACGCTGCTGCCGTTCAGCGCGGCGCCGGAGGAGAAGCTCGGCTCGCCTGCGCGCAGCGTCTCGATGAAATCGCCCGATGCGTCGTATGCGAAGCGCACGCGCTCCTGCAACTCGCGCACGTTGCCGGGCCACTCGTAGGACACGCATTCGCGCACGAAACCCGGGGCCGCGCGCTTGTCGGTGGTGCTGCGGCCGGTTGCGCGCGCTTCGCGGTTCAGTTCGTCGATCAGCGCGTCCGCAATCGCGAGCGCATCGCCGTCGCGCTCGCGCAGCGGCGGCATCGTGATCGACGCTGCATCGAGGCGCAGCCACAGATCCTCGCGCAGCGTGCCGTTCGCAACGGCTTCGCGCGCCGGGCGGCGCGTGGTCGCGATCAGCCGGAAGTCGCTCGTGATCGAGCTCGTGCCGCCGATCCGCATGAAGTTCTGCGAGTCGAGCGCATGCAGCAGCGCTTCCTGCAGCACGAGCGGTAGCGCGGTGATCTCGTCGAGGAACAGCGTGCCGCCGCCGGCCTGTTCGAACAGGCCCGATTCGCGGCGCTCGGCGCCGTCGAACGCGCCGCGTTCATGGCCGAACAGCACGCTGTCGAGCGATGCGCCGTGCCGGCCCGCCTGCGCGATCATCCGGCAGTCGAACGATACGAACGGCCCTTTGCGGCGCCGGCTCAGCTCGTGCAGCGTACGCGCGGCCAGCTTCTTGCCGGTACCGGCTTCGCCCGAGAACAGCACGGCCGTTTCAGTGCCGGCGTTGTGCTCGATCATGTCGTACACGTGCTGCATCGCGTCGCTGCGGCCGACGAGCGAGCCGAAGCGGCCGAGATGGCGCAGCGACGCGCGCAGCGACTGCACTTCGTCGATCAGTTCGTACGGGCGGGGGATTCGCGCGAGCAGGCTGCGCAGGCGCGGAATGTTGATCGGCTTCAGCAGGTAGTCCCAGATGCCGTGGCGCAGGCCCTCGATGGCGCTCTCGACCGTCGCATTGCCCGTCAGCACGATGACGGGCAGCGAGCCGTTCGGCTGTTGCTGCGGCAGGTGCTGGAGCAGGTCGAACCCGCTGCCGTCCGGCAGGTTCAGGTCGACCAGGACGACATCGGGAATCGAGCGGCCGAGCGCCGTGCGCGCTTCCGCGAGCGAAGTGGCCGTGTCGACCGAGAAGCCGTCTGCGGCGAGCAGCGCGGTGAGGCCGGAGAGACTGTTGGGATCGTCTTCGACAATCAGGGCGTGTGGCATGGTGGACGCGAGTCGAGTCAAGAGAGGCGGGCTGTCGGCCATCGGGGCCGCAGCCGCATGTCAGATTAAAAACTGATTTTATGCCCCACCGAACGCGTAACGAGCATTATTTCTCCCGCGCTATAAAACAGTTACCGATGATACAAATTGAATATCTTTACCGGTGGATTTTGTGCTTCTTCTAGCGCTGGCTGACTGCCGCTGTTGGCGCCAGACAAACAAAAAGCGCCCCGAAGGGCGCTTTGTTCGATGCGGGAATCGCTGACGATTACGCGCGGCTGCGGTATTCGTTCGTGCGCGTATCGATTTCGATCTTGTCGCCGGTGTTGCAGAACAGCGGAACTTGCAGTTCGAAGCCCGTTGCGAGCTTGGCGTTCTTCAGCACCTTGCCCGACGACGTGTCGCCCTTGACGGCCGGTTCCGTGTAGGTGATCTCGCGAACGAGGACCGTCGGCAGGTCGACCGAGATCGCCTTCTCGTTGTAGAACACGACTTCGCACGCCATGCCGTCTTCGAGGTAGTTCAGCGCTTCGCCCATCATTTCGGCTTCGACTTCGTACTGGTTGTAGTCGGCGTCCATGAACACGTACATCGGATCGGCGAAGTACGAATACGTCACTTCCTTGCGGTCGAGCACGACGACGTCGAACTTGTCGTCTGCCTTGTAGACCGATTCCTGGCCTGCGTTCGTCAGCAGGTTCTTCATCTTCATCTTGACGACGGCGGAATTGCGGCCCGACTTGTTGTATTCCGCCTTGGCGATGACCCAAGCATCGCTGCCGATCTGCACGACGTTGCCTACGCGGAGTTCCTGTGCGGTCTTCATAAAAACTGTCCTGATCAAATCAAATAAATAGGTGCCTGAGCGTTGCGCAACGGCTGACGGCGCAAGCGGCGCGTTCCGGTGGACGCCAAAAGCGAGCGCTTGCCTGGTCAGCCGTCGGATAACCGCTTATTTTAACTGAGATTTTGCGTATTCCGCCAGCTTTCCGGCGAGATCGCCGACGGCCGCGAGCGCGTCGGCCCAGCGGGCAGCGTTGGCGTCGAGCGCTGCGCGGTGTTGCCAGAAATCGGCCCAGTCGGGCGTGCCGACGCCGTTCCATGCGTGCCAGAACCGCTCGAGCGCCGCGCGCGGCGCGTCGGCGAGGCCGGCCGACAGGTGTGCGAGCGCGGCATCGAGCTTCGGCAGGTGCACGTCGTCGGCCTGCGGGTAGATGTGCCACACGAAGGGCTTGCACGCCCACTGCGCACGGACGAACGAATCCTCGCCGCGCACGAAATTGACGTCGGCAGCCCACAGCAGTGGATCGTAGTCGGCTTGCGGGACGAATGCGAGCCCGTGGGCGACCAGGTTGCCGGCGCTTGCGCGGGCGCCCGCCGCGAACGACTCGACCCCGAAAAAGCGTGCGACGGCCGGCGACAGGCGGCCGGCCGGCACGAGCGCGACGACGGGAGACGGGCCGTCGCGCCACTGCGCGAGCAGCGCGTCGACGGCCGGATTCTCGTACGCGAACAGGCTGACGACCGTCGTGCCGGGCGCCGGCGGCGCGCCGCCGGTCGCGCGCTGCCACCAGGCGGCGCGGGCTGCCGGGTCGGTTTCGAAAGCCGTGCGGCGCGCGTCGAGGTCGCGTTCCTTCGGCACGCCGCCCGTGCCGGCCGACAGGCCCGGGAAGAAGAAGGTTTTCAGCAGCGGGTAGCGCGGATGCGGCGACGGCCGCAGATGGAAATCGGCGACCCAGTCCTCGGCGCTCAGGTATTCGAGGTTGATCCACACGGGGCGACGCTCGCGGCGCGCCATCGCCGCGAGATACGCGCCGGGCAGCTCGCACGCGAATGCCTCGATCACGACATCGGCGATCTCCAGCGCGTCGCCGACTTCCGCATGCCAGTGCTCGATCGCGATCGAATCGACCGTCTGCCGCCCCGCGTCGGGGTCGACCCCCGGCAGCAGGCGCGCGAACGTGTGCAGGTCGTCGACGAACAGGCGAACCTGCCAGCCGTGCTCGTGCGCGAGCTGGCGCACGACGCGCCAGCACACGCCGATGTCGCCGAAATTGTCGATCACCGTGCAGAAGAGGTCGCAGGCGATCGGTTCGCCCGGCGCGAGCGGCACGGTGGAGAGTGGGGCAGCGGTGGTGCGTGGCATCGAAGCGGGACGGTGAATGCTCTAAACTGGCGATTCTAATAGACCCGTTCCGCGTTACAAGGCGCCCGGATCACGCATGACATCCCCAGAAGCCTCCGATACTCCGTTCGAACCGAAGAAGATCCTTGCGCAGTTGCCGCACATGCCGGGCGTCTATCGTTATTACGACACGGCGGGCGCCGTGCTCTACGTCGGCAAGGCGCGCGACCTGAAGAAGCGCGTATCGAGCTATTTCACGAAGACGCAGCTGTCGCCGCGCATCGCGATGATGGTCACGCGCATCGCGCGCATCGAAACGACCGTCACGCGCTCGGAAGCCGAAGCGCTGCTGCTCGAGAACAACCTGATCAAGGCGCTCGCGCCGCGTTACAACATCCTGTTTCGCGACGACAAGTCTTATCCGTACCTGAAGCTCACCGCGCACCGCTTTCCGCGGATGGCCTACTACCGCGGGTCGGTCGACAAGCAAAACCAGTATTTCGGGCCGTTTCCGAGCGCGTGGGCCGTGCGCGAGAGCATCCAGATTCTGCAGCGCGTGTTCCAGTTGCGGACCTGTGAGGATTCGGTGTTCAGCAACCGCACGCGGCCGTGCCTGCTGCATCAGATCGGGCGCTGCACGGCGCCGTGCGTCGGCGCGATCTCCGGTGAGGATTACGCGGTCGACGTGTCGAACGCCGCGCGGTTCCTGCTCGGCCGGCAGTCCGAAGTGATGAAGGAGCTCGAGCAGAAGATGCATGCGTTCGCGGCCGAGCTGAAATTCGAGCAGGCGGCGGCCGTGCGCAACCAGATGAGCTCGCTCGCGACCGTGCTGCACCAGCAGGCGATCGAGGTCGGCAGCGACAGCGACGTCGACATCCTGGCCGTCGTCGCGCAGGGCGGGCGCGTGTGCGTGAACTTGGCGATGGTGCGCGGCGGACGGCATCTCGGCGACAAGGCGTATTTCCCGACGCACGTCGAAAGTGCGCTGACGCTCGCCGAAGGCGGTCTCGGCGACGAGTCCGAACTGGCGGAGGCAGCCGATGCGGCCGTCGCAACGGGCGCGGCCGCCGACGCGGCGCCGGACCAGCCGGCGGAAGAAACCGGCCGCGCGCGCGGTGGCGCGGCGGCGTCAGCGTCGGTCGAGGCCGAGGTGCTCGACGCATTCATCGCGCAGCATTATCTCGGCAACCGCGTGCCGCCCGTGCTCGTCGTCAGCCATGCGCCCGCGAGCCGCGACCTGCTCGAGCTGCTGTCGGAGCAGGCCGGCCACAAGGTATCGCTGGTGCGGCAGCCGCAGGGGCAGCGGCGCGCGTGGCTGTCGATGGCCGAACAGAATGCACAGATCGCGCTCATGCGGCTGCTGTCCGAGCAGGGCTCGCAGCAGGCGCGCACGCGTGCGCTCGCTGACACGCTCAGTTACGACAGCGACGATCTCGCGACGCTGCGGATCGAATGTTTCGACATCAGCCATACGATGGGCGAGGCGACGCAGGCGTCGTGCGTCGTCTATCACCATCACAAGATGCAGTCGGGCGAATACCGCCGCTACAACATCACGGGCATCACGCCGGGTGACGATTACGCGGCGATGAGGCAGGTGCTCACGCGCCGCTACGAGAAGATGGTCGAGCAGGCTGCGCAGGCGGCCGCGGTGGACGAAGCGGCCGGCATCGACGGCGAGTCGACGCGCCAGGCCGAGGCGTCGAGCCTGCTGCCGAACATCGTGCTGATCGACGGCGGCAAGGGGCAGGTCGAAATCGCGCGCCAGGTGTTCACCGAGCTGGGGCTCGACACGTCGATGCTGGTCGGCGTCGCGAAAGGCGAGGGGCGCAAGGTCGGCCTCGAGACGCTCGTGTTCGCGGACGGCCGCACGCCGCTCGAACTCGGCAAGGAAAGCGCCGCGCTGATGCTGGTCGCGCAGATCCGCGACGAGGCACACCGCTTCGCGATCACCGGCATGCGGGCAAAGCGGGCGAAGGCGCGCCAGACCTCGCGGCTCGAGGAGCTCGAAGGTGTCGGCGCGAAGCGCCGGCAGCGGCTGCTCGCGCGGTTCGGCGGATTGCGCGGCGTGGTGGCCGCGAGCGTCGAGGAACTCGCGAGCGTCGAGGGCATCTCGCACGCGCTCGCCGAACAGATCTACAAGCAGCTTCACTGACACGGCCGTGCGGCCGGCTGCCTCGCGCGCTTTTTCGCGTTCTTGTGGCAGGCCGGTCGACACGGCACAATTGCGAATCCTTTACTGTCCCGCATGCCATGCCGTTCAATTTCCCGATTTTCCTGACGTGGGTACGGATCGTGCTGATTCCGCTCGTCGTCGGCGTGTTCTATCTGCCGGACACGGTGATGGGCGGCGCGCACCGCAATCTCGCGGCGGCGGCGATCTTCATCCTCGCGGCGCTGACCGACTGGTTCGACGGCTTCCTGGCACGCAAGTGGAACCAGACATCGTCGTTCGGCGCCTTTCTCGATCCGGTGGCGGACAAGCTGATGGTGACGGCCGCGCTGCTGATCCTCGTGCAGATTTCGCGGGTCGACGCGGCGATCGCGCTCGTGATCGTCGGCCGCGAGATCGCGATTTCGGCGCTGCGCGAATGGATGGCGCAGATCGGCGCGTCGAAGAGCGTCGCGGTGAACCAGCTCGGCAAGTTCAAGACTGCGTGCCAGATGGTCGCGATCCCGATGCTGCTGTTCTACGGGCCGCTGCCGCTCGGCGTCGTGACGATCGACACGCGTGTGTGGGGCGAGTGGCTGATGTATCTCGCGGCGGTGCTGACGATCTGGTCGATGCTGTACTACATGAAGCTCGCGTGGCCGCAGATTCGCGAGCGCGGCGGCGCGTGAGCAGTACGTCTCGCGTGCCGGCGAGCACGTTTTTGGAAAAAGGGCTGGAAAAGCCCTTGACACACGAATGTGCCTTCGACATAATCTCGCTTCTCCGCTGCACGACGAAGTAAGTGTGTGACGGGGAAGCAGTAGTGCAGCAATACGCGGGAGTAGCTCAGTTGGTAGAGCGCAACCTTGCCAAGGTTGAGGTCGCGAGTTCGAGACTCGTCTCCCGCTCCAGATTTTTTCTGGCAGCGCGTGGTACGGCGAAGCGCTGCAGATGCAGGACACATGCGGGAGTAGCTCAGTTGGTAGAGCGCAACCTTGCCAAGGTTGAGGTCGCGAGTTCGAGACTCGTCTCCCGCTCCAGATTTTTCTGGCAGCGTGTGGTACGGCAAAGCGCTGCAGGTGCAGGACAATGCGGGAGTAGCTCAGTTGGTAGAGCGCAACCTTGCCAAGGTTGAGGTCGCGAGTTCGAGACTCGTCTCCCGCTCCAAGTCATGGGGAAGCCAAGCTTCCCTTTTTATTTGATGGACTTCCGGTCCTCGAATAAAAATCTGTCGCTTGCCTCACGGCATCCGGACAGTCCGCTTTTGGCGCGATAGCAAAGCGGTTATGCAGCGGCCTGCAAAGCCGTTTAGGCCGGTTCGACTCCGGCTCGCGCCTCCAGCAAGAAAAGAAAAGCCCCGCTTCGGCGGGGCTTTTCTTTTTTCTGCGTCCGTTGCGGAGAGGGGCCGGCGGGCACATGCGGTAGCCTGGCACGATGCCCGGGCTTTCGAAGCCTGCCCGAGACGTCGAGGTGATCGATGACGTACCACCATCTCCCGTACTTCGCGATGTTTTGCTGGATTGGCGGCGTCAAGCCGCATATATCCGCGACCCACGATCGAAAGGGCGGGCGAGCGTTGCCGGGGGAATCGCAATGAATTTCCCGGGAACTCGCAACGAGGGAAACGCGGCTGTCTGATTGCGTTGAAATCGCGATGCTGCTGCATCAGCCCGGATATGAAGCGACGCTCGCGCTGAATCACGAAAAGCTGCACGCGTTGGCCGGCAGTCCATGCGACCGGATTTACGTGGCGACCGTGGATGACGAGTTCGTCGGCGGCATCAGCCTGCCCATCCTCCCGCTCTTTCATGCGAACGGGAATCTCGGGTGCATCACGAGCATGGTCGCCGACGCGCGCTGCAGAGGAGGCGGGATCGGCGGTGCGCTGACGGCGGCTGCGGAACGCTGGTTCGAGAATGGCGGATGCGTTCGTAGCCTACTGAGCAAAAAAGCCCGCTTTGTGCGGGCCCTTTTTCGACGCACGCGGCTCGAATGACGTGTCGGCCACATGGTGTCTCAGACGTCGTGGCGACGCCTGATCAACCATCCACCGGCTGCACCGGCGTCTCGAGCTTCAGCTGATAGAACGCCGCATCGAGCCAGCGGCCGAACTTGAATCCCGCCTCCGTGATCGTGCCCGAGTGCACGAATCCCAGTTTCGTATGCAGCGCGATGCTTCCGGCATTGGTCGCATCGATGCAGCCCACCAGCACGTGCACCTGCGCTTCGCGGGCACGCCGGACCACTTCGCGCAGCAGCAGTTCGCCGAGCCCGCGGCCGCGCTGGTCGCCGCGCACGTAGACGCTGTGTTCCACCGTGTACTTGTACGCGGGGAACGCACGGAACGTGCCCCAGCTCGCGAAGCCGAGCAGCGTGCCCGATTCGTCGACGGCGCCGATGACCGGAAACCCGCCCGCGCGCTTCGTCGCGAACCACGAGACCATCGCTTCCGGCGGGCGAGGCCGGTAGTCGTACAGCGCGGTCGAGTTCGCGATCGCGTCGTTCAGGATCTCGAGGATGGCCGCTGCATGCTCGGCCTCGCTGCAATCAATCAGGCGCACGTCGTCGCGCTGTTTCGGGGAATTCATACGGGCTCCTTCCTGTTGGCTCTAAACCGATTGCGCACACGCGGTGCGCATCACGCGCTCCGCACGCCGGCGGCGGCGGATGCATCGCAGATCACGACGACATAGCGCGCGGCATGCGACGACGGGTTGCTGAAGATCAGCGGCTGGTCGAGCCGCATGGCCAGACAGTCGCCTTCGTGAAGTTCGTGAAGCGCATCGCCGAACGTGACGTCGACGCGGCCGTTGATGATCCATACCTGCTGGTGCAGCGCGCTTTCGCGCCCGCCACTGTCGTATGCGACGCGCGCGCCGGGCGGGAAATCGACCTCGACGAGCTGAATCGGCGACGGCCAGCCGGCCGGAGAGAGGTTGCGCCGCACATAGCCGGACGCCGGATCGCGCCATTCGGCCTGCTGCGCGCGCCGGGCCAGCGGCTGCGCGGGCGCGTCGTCCCGGTCGCCGCCGAACAGCCCGGCCAGCGAGACGCCGAGGCCGGCCGCGAGCTTGTCGAGCACGACGGCTGTCGGGCTGGCCGACGCGCGTTCGATGAGCGAGATCATCGAACGGCTGACGCCGGAGCGCGCGGCCAGCGCATCGAGCGTGTAGCCTCGAACGGTGCGCAGGTCGCGCACGCGTCGGGCAATGCGCTCGTTGATGCCGGTGTCGTCGGCCGTGGTGATCGCTGTTTCTTTCATGATGGATTTATTTTCCAGCAAACTGGAATTCGATGTCAACGGCATTTGTCGCGACCGGCGAAGGGGGGCGGAAATCGGACGGCTTGCCCGGCAGGCGTACGCAGCGTAATATACGAAACAGCTACGTTTCGTTTAATTGGGGATATATGGGCATCATCAAGATTTCCGAGCACATGCATGAACGGCTGCGCTCGACGAGCACGGCGCTGAGCCGTTCGATCAACGCGCAGGCTGAGCACTGGCTGCGTGTCGGAATGCTGGCGGAACTCAACCCGGCGCTGTCCTACGGCGACATCTGCAAGATGCTGATCGAGGCCGAAGCGCGGGGCGGTGACGTGGGACCGGCTGAACCGGTCGCGCAGCACATCGAGCAGGTGGCGTAATGGCGAAGCGAGAAATTCCGATCCGCGGCGCCGCGGAAATCGCCAAGTCGCGCGAAGCCGCGAAGCTCGCGTCGCAGGTGCTGACGATGATCACCGAGCACGTGAAGCCGGGCGTCACGACCGACGAGCTGGACGCGCGCTGCCGCGAATACATCGTCGACGAACTCGGCGCGATTCCGGCGAACATCGGGTATCACGGCTATCCGAAGACACTGTGCACGTCGGTCAACCACGTGGTCTGTCACGGCATTCCGACGTCGCGGCCGATGCGCGACGGCGACATCGTGAACCTCGACATCGCGGTGATCAAGGACGGCTGGTTCGGCGATACGAGCCGCATGTATTTCGTCGGCGAGCCGAACGAACTCGCGCGGCGGCTCGTCGCGGCGACCTACGAGGCGATGCACGCGGGCATCCGCGCGGTGCGTCCGGGCGCGACGCTGGGCGATGTCGGCTACGCGATCCAGCAGGTCGCGCATCGCGAAGGGTTCAGCGTGGTGCGCGAGTACTGCGGGCACGGCATTGGCGACGTCTATCACGACGAGCCGCAGGTGCTGCACTACGGCCGCCCGGGCACCGGCGTGCCGCTGCGGCCGGGGATGATCTTCACGATCGAGCCGATGCTCAATGCGGGCAAGCGCGACACGCGCGTGCTGGGCGACGGCTGGACGGTCGTCACGAAGGACCATTCGCTGTCCGCGCAATGGGAGCACATGGTCGTGGTGACGGAAACGGGCTTCGAGGTGCTGACCGAGGATGCGAAGCCGCAGGCGTTCGCGGCGCTTTCAGGCACGCACGCGGCCTGACGGCGCAACCCCAAACGAAACGGGCCCCTTCGCGGGGCCCGTTTCGTTTGGGGTTGCGCAGCATCCCGCTGCGCGACGCGCAACGGCCGTTCAGCCGCGCGCCTTCTGCCACGCGTGTTCGACGAACACGCGGCACAGCGCTTCCATCCCTTTGCGGTCCTCGTCGTCGAAGCGCGCGGCGACCGGGCTGTCGACATCCCACACGCCGATCAGCGTGCCGTCGCCGGCCACCAGCGGTACGACGATTTCCGATTCCGATGCCGCGTCGCATGCGATGTGGCCCGGGAAATCGTGCACGTCGCGCACGACCTGCGTCTCGCGCGTCTGCGCGGCCGTGCCGCACACGCCCTTGCCGAGCGCGATCCGCACGCACGCGGGCTTGCCCTGGAACGGCCCGACCACGAGTTCGGTGCCGTCGAAGAAGTAGAAGCCGGCCCAGTTGAGGCGATCGAGCGAGTGATAGACGAGCGCGGAGAAATTCGCGGCGTTTGCCGTCAGGTCGCGTTCGGACTCGACGAGGGCGCGTGCCTGCTCGACGAGCGTCGCGTATTGATCGGCCTTGGAGGCGTTGGGGTCGTTGGACAGCGTGAACATGACGGGAAAGCGATAAGGGTTGTGAAAATGCGCGTGGCGCGTACCGCAGTCTACGGCACGCGCGCGCGGCCTGCAGCGCTCAGTCGGGGTCGAGTTCGGCAAACCGCTCCGCCAGGAAGTCGAGCAGCGCGCGCACCGCGGGCAGCAGCCCCCGGCGCGACGCGAACACCGCATGCACGATCTCGCGACGTGGCGCCCAATCCGGCAACACCGTGACCAGTTCGCCGCGTGCGACCTCGTCGCGCACCATCATCGTCGGCAACTGCACGACGCCGACACCCGCGACGGCCGCCGCGCGCAACGCGAGCATGCCGCCCGTCACGAAGCGCGGCTGGTGATGGATTTCCGCGTGCGCACCATCCGGCCCGCGCAGCCGCCATACGTGTGTGGACTGCGGCGCGCCGTGATCGAGGCTCGGCACGCGTGCGAGATCGGCGGGAACGGCTGGCGCGCCGTGCTCGCGCAGCAGCGCGGGGCTCGCGACGAGGCACTGGCCGCGTTCGGCGAGCACGCGCAGCGCGAGATCGCTGTCCTCGAGCGGCGGCGGGCGCACGCGGATTGCAACGTCGATCCCTTCGCCGACCACGTCGACGCGCCGGTTGGTCGCTTCGAGGTGGATCTCGACGCGCGGGCATGCGGCCATGAACGCGGCGATCATCGTGCCGACCAGCGAATCGAGCAGCACGATCGGGCAACTGACGCGTACGATGCCGCGCGGCTCCTCGTGCAGCAGCGCGATCGCCTCGTCGGCCGCATCGGCCTCGACGAGCATCGCGCGGCAATGTGCGTAGTACGTCTGGCCGACGTCGGTGACCGTGAAACGGCGCGTCGAACGCTGGATCAGCCGCATCCCGAGCCGGGCCTCGAGCAGCGCGATACGGCGGCTCAGCTTCGATTTCGGCATGTCGAGCGCACGCCCGGCCGGCGCGAAGCCGCCGTGTTCGACGACCTGCACGAAATAATAGAGATCGTTCAGATCCCGTGCTTTATCGTTCATGAAATAGAACGCTGAGTGTGATTTCGGCAGTCTACCGGATCGATCGTTCCACCTCTATATTGCTACTCATGGATGCGAAACACGTGTTTCGCCGCAATTTGGAGAAGGGCAATGAAGAAGATCCAGGGTGTGTACAGTGCGCCGCGCGGCCATTGGGTCGGCGACGGTTTCCCGGTGCGTTCGATGTTCAGCTACCAGTCTCACGGCACGCACCTGAGCCCGTTCCTGCTGCTCGACTACGCCGGCCCCGCGACGTTCGAGCCGGCGACGGCGCCGCGCGGAGTCGGCCAGCATCCGCACCGCGGGTTCGAAACGGTGACGATCGTCTATGACGGCGAAGTCGCGCACCGCGACTCGACCGGCGCGGGCGGCGTGATCGGCCCGGGCGACGTGCAATGGATGACGGCCGCGAGCGGGATCCTGCACGAGGAATTCCACTCGGAGGCGTTCACGAAGCGCGGCGGTGCGCTCGAGATGGTGCAGCTGTGGGTGAACCTGCCCGCCGCGGACAAGATGGGCGCGCCCGGCTATCAGACGCTGCTGGACGCCGACATCCCGGTGGTCGAACTGCCGGACGGCGCAGGGCGCGCGCGGATCATCGCCGGTGAACTCGACGGGCGGCGCGGCCCGGCCCGTACGCATACGCCGATCGACGTGTGGGACGTGCGGCTCGTGGCAGGCGGCCATGCGCGGTTCCCGGTCGCCGAAGGGCGTACGCTCGCGGTGGTCGTGCTGAGCGGCACCGTGCAGGTGAATGGCGAGACGGTCGCTCGCGAAGCGCAGTTCGTGCAACTCGGCCGCGACGGCAGCGACGTCGAGATCGAAGCGAACGGCGACGCGAAGCTGCTGATCCTGAGCGGCGAGCCGATCGACGAGCCCGTCGTTGGCTACGGTCCGTTCGTGATGAACTCGCAAGCGGAGATCCGCACCGCGATCGAGGACTTCAACGGCGGCCGCTTCGGCCAGATGCCGGCATGACTGTCATGACGGCATGACGAACACGCCCCGCACCATGCGGGGCCTTTTTTTCGCGCGCGGGCAGGCGGTCGCGCGCGATGTGCGCTTCGAGGCATAATCGACGGTTGCCGCGCGCCGGCCGGCGCGCTTGAATCAGGACCGCACATGAACGCATCCGCCGCATCCCCGGGCGCCGCCGATCTCGACTGGCGCTGGAAATCCTTCGACGCGCTGACGGCGCGCGAAGTCTATTCGATCCTCGAAGCGCGCAGCGCCGTGTTCGTCGTCGAGCAGAACTGCGTGTATCGCGACATCGACGACGCGGACCAGGCCGCGTGGCACCTGGCCGCATTCGATCCGGCCGGCCGCCTGGCCGGCTATCTGCGCGTGCTGCTGCCCGATGCGCAGAACACCGACGTGCGGATCGGCCGCGTGCTGACGACCGCCGCGTTCCGCGGCGCGGGCCTCGGCAACGGGCTGCTGTCGCGCGCGCTCGAGCATATCCGCGCGCAGTGGCCGGATACGCCGGTGAGCCTGCATGCGCAGGCTCACTTGCAGCGTTTCTACGGCGCATTCGGCTTCACGCCGAGTTCGGACGTGCACGACGAGGACGGCATCCCGCACGTGTGGATGAGCAGCGCGCGCGCATGACGCGCGCCGCGCCGCGCAGCGGTCAGTGCGCGGCGTGCGGTACCGGCGGCTTGTCCGCGCGCTGCACCGCACGTTCGCCGATCAGGCGTCCGCGCGCGGACAGCCGCAGCCAGTGCCGCAGCGCGATCAGCGCGCCGATCACGCTCATCATCGAGCCCGGAATCCACAGCAGCAGCCCGCCGATCTGCTGATCGCGCAGCGGGCTCAGCCACGTGAACGCGCGGCCGCAGATCGAGTAGATCGGATACAGCTCGTGCGGCGTAAAGAAGATCAGCGCGCCGAGCGCGATCTGCGGCGGGATCGCCGCGACGACGATCAGGATCCGGCGGCCCGGCGACAGCCGCGCGGGCGGCGCCGGCCGCGGATCGACGACGAGCCACCAGAACAGCAGCCCGTCGATCACCATGCTCCAGTTCATCACGCGATAGAGACGCCAGTCGAGCATCGCGATGAAGTGGATCGGCGACAGCAGCCAGAAATAGATCAGCCCGACGAACAGCACGACCGCGACGACGGGATGGAACACGACGTCGAGGGTCGCGCGCACGGGCGCCCACGCGAGCGCGGGGCGCACGAAGCGCTGCCGCCAGCTGAACGGGATGCCCGCGCGGATCGCCGCGCCCGGATACGACAGCGCGATGAAGAACGGCCCGAGGTGATGCAGCACGAGATGCTGCGCGCGGTGCAGGAAGAACTCGTGCTCGAAGAAATAGTCGAGCCGCGTATGCAGTGCGATATAGAGCGCCGTCAGCCCGAACCAGAACGAGAACTGCCGCAGCGGCGTCACCTTCGCCTTCTTCACGCCGCGCGCGAACAGCACGGCGGCGGTCAGCACCGCGATGACGACCGTCGGCGACGGTTCCCACGGATCGAGCCAGTACAGGAGGTTCATCGCGCGCGGATCACTTCGTCTGGGCCGGCGACTTCACGGCGAACGGTGCGTCGACCGTTTCGCCGTCGGAGAATTTCAGGCGCAGGTGCACGGTGTCGCCCGGCTTGATCGCGTGCTTCGGTTCCTCGAGCATGAAGTGATAGCCGCCCGGCGCGATGTCGACCTTGCCGCGTGCGGGGATCGTCAGCTTGTCGACCATTTCCATCTTCTGCGTCGAACCGTTCGACACGGTCTGGTGCAGCATCGCCATCCCGTAGTCGGGGCTGTCGACGTCGACGAGGTCGATCGGCTTGTCGCTCGTGTTCACGAGCGTCACGTAGCCGCCCGCGGGCAGCTTGTTCGGCAGCCAGCGCACCCATGCGCCCTGCGCGGTGATCGCGCCGGCGGCATACGCGTGGGCGCCGACGCACAGCGCGGCGAGGAGGGCGAACGTCTTGAGAGTCGTCTTCGTGTTCATGTCGGAATTCAGGTGTGGGAGGCGGTGTCGATGATCCGGCGCACATCGGCGGCGATGGCGTCGGGCGAATCGCGATCGGTCGCGAGCAGGCGCGCGCGGCCGGTTGCGTCGAAGATGTAGACGGCCGAGCTGTGCGTGACTTCGTAGCCGCCGGACGGATCGCGCTGTTCCATCTGATACGCGACGCGATAGCGTTTCGCGAGCGATTCGATCTGGCCGTCGGTGCCGGTCAGCCCGCGCGCATGCGCGGCGTCGAACGCGGCGACGTACGACTGCATCATCTGCGGCGTGTCGCGCGCGGGATCGACCGACACGAACAGGATGCGCACGTCATCGGCCCGCGGGCCGAGCTTGGCGAGCACTTCCATCAGCCGCGCCATCGTTTCGGGGCAGACATCGGGGCAGTGCGTGTAACCGAAGTAGACGAGCGCGATGCGGCCGTGGAACGCGTCGGCGTCGACGGGATGGCCGTCGCCGCCTGTCAGCGTGAACGACAGGTCGGGCAGGTGGCCGGTGACGTTGGTCAGGTTCCAGCGCGGCTCGTCGTGCGTGCACGCGGCGAGCGCCACGGCGGCGGCGACGGCCGCGGCCGTGTGGATGAGGCGGGACAAGCGCCGGTGCGGCGCGGGACGGGGAGACGACATCCTGGGGCTCGATCGGACGGAAAGGTGGCCGGCCGGCGCGATGCCATGCGTCGCGCGGCAGGCGGTTGCGACTGTAGCGCAATTCGTCCGTCCGCGTCCTTTCGAAACCCGTACGGGGCGCGCGAGCGGGGCAATATGTCGCAGTTGACGCAACGGGGCGCGTGAGGCTGGCAATGCACCGGTTTCGCCCATCTCGGTGCGCAGGCGCGGTAAGATGCGCACAATTCCATTCGCGCAGCGGCGGCCTGCGTTTGCCGGCCGACCCCCAGACTATCGAATCGATGCAATCCGTTCCGGCTTCCCTGTCCCTGACCGATACCGCGTTCTTCTTCGACTTCGACGGCACGCTCGTCGAACTGGCGCCGACCCCCGACAGCATTCACGTTCCGTCGTCGCTGCTGACGCTGCTCGACGAGCTGCGCCGCCGCTCGCACGGCGCGGTCGCAGTCGTGTCCGGACGCGGGATCGACAACCTCGACACGTTCCTGAAGATGCCCGATCTGCCGATCGCGGGCCTGCACGGCGCGGAGCGCCGCGATGCGAACGGCGACACGCAGCGTATCGGCTTCAACGACGAACGCCTCTTGCGCATCGAGCGCGAGCTTGCGGGCGTCGTCGACCGTCATCCGGGCATGCTGCTCGAAATCAAGGGCGCGGCCGTCGCGCTGCACTTTCGCAATGCGCCGGAGCGCGAGGCCGTGGCGCGCGAAGCGGCCGAGCGTCTCGTCGCCGACTATGCCGATGCGTACGTGCTGCAGCCCGGCAAGATGGTGTTCGAGATCAAGCCGAAGGGTGTCGACAAGGGGCGCGCGCTGACCGCGTTCCTCGACGAGCCGCCCTTTGCGGGGCGCGTGCCGCTGTTCGCGGGCGACGACCTGACCGACGAGAAGGGCTTCGCGGTGGTCAATGCGCGCGGCGGCCTGTCGATCAAGGTCGGCGCCGGCGAGACGTCGGCCCGTACGCGGCTCGATTCGGTCGACGCGCTGCATGAGCAGATCGCGCGCTGGCTCGGCGCGGGGCAGCCGCACGCATGAGCCGGCTCATCATCGTTTCAAACCGCGTCGCGCCGATTTCGGAAGGCGAACCGGCGGCGGGCGGTCTCGCGATCGGCGTCTACGACGCACTGAAGGAGACGGGCGGCATGTGGTTCGGCTGGAGCGGCGAAGTGGTCGCGTCCGGTGCGCCGCAGCCGCAGATCCGCGTCGAGGAGCGCGGGCCCGTGACGTTCGCGACCGTCGGGCTGTCGCGCCGCGATTACGACCAGTATTACCGCGGTTTCTCGAATGCGACGCTGTGGCCTGCGTTCCATTACCGCGCGGACCTGATTCAGTACGACTGGCACGAATTCGACGGCTACCGTCGCGTCAACGTGTGGCTCGCGCAGCAGCTCGTACCGCTGCTGCAGGACGACGACGTGATCTGGGTGCACGACTATCACCTGATCCCGTTCGCGCGCGCGCTGCGCGATGCCGGCGTGAAGAACCGCATCGGCTTTTTCCTGCACATCCCGTTTCCGGCCGCGCAGGTGCTCGTCAACGTACCGCCGCACCGCGAGCTCGTCGAGTCGCTGTGCGCGTTCGATCTGCTCGGCTTCCAGACCGAGCCCGATCTGCGCGCGTTCTGCGACTACGTCGAGTTCGAGGCGGGCGGCGAGGCCGAGCGCGACGGGCACACGGTGCGCGTGCGCGCGTTCGGCCAGACGCTGTGCGCGGCCGCCTATCCGATCGGCGTGTATCCGGACGAAATCGCGTCGCTCGCGCAGGCGGGCGAGCATGGCAAGGCCGTGCGCACGCTCGCGACGTCGCTGCGCGGGCGGCAGCTGATCATGAGCGTCGACCGGCTCGATTACTCGAAGGGGCTCGTCGAACGCTTTCGCGCATTCGAGAAGCTGCTCGAGCACCAGGCGTCGATCCGCAACCGCGTGTCGTTCCTGCAGATCGCGCCATCGACGCGCGCGGACCTGCGTGCGTACCAGGACATTCGCCTGCAGCTCGAAGCGGAGTCGGGGCGCATCAACGGGCGCTACGCGGAGCTCGACTGGGCGCCGATCCTCTACATTCACCGCCAGTACGACCGCCAGGTGCTGGCGGCGCTGTACCGGCTTGCGCGCGTGGGGTTCGTGACGCCGCTGCGCGACGGGATGAACCTCGTCGCGAAGGAATACGTGTCCGCGCAGAATCCGGACGATCCGGGCGTGCTCGTGCTGTCGCGTTTCGCGGGCGCCGCGCGCGAGCTGACGGGCGCGCTGATCGTCAATCCGATCGACATCGACGGGATGGCCGATGCGCTGTCGCAGGCGCTGACGATGCCGCTCGCCGAGCGGCGCGCGCGCTACACGGACATGATCGCGCAGCTGCGCGAGAACAACGTGTCGGTGTGGCGCGACAATTTCCTGCGCGATCTGCAGCACGTCTGACCGGCTGCTTCCGGTGCAATGAAAAAAGCCGCCGTGCGTGATGCACGGCGGCTTTTTTGTCGGCTGGATGCCTGCGCGTCAGGCGACGCGCTCTCCGGTCGGCGTGTTGCCGTCGGGTGCGGCGTGATGGCGGCCGTGCTGCTTCGCGAGCAGGTCGCGATACAGGCCGGGGCGGTTGCGCAGCACGTCGGGCGGGCCGTCGTCGATCACCTTGCCGTTGCTCATCACGATGATCCGGTCGAAGTTGCGCAGCGTCGACAGGCGGTGCGCGATCGCGATCACCGTGCGGCCGACCATCAGGCGGTCGAGTGCGCTCTGGATCGCTTCCTCGGACGCGCTGTCGAGTGCCGACGTCGCTTCGTCGAGCAGCAGGATCGGCGCATCCTTCAGGATCGCGCGCGCGATCGCGATGCGCTGGCGCTGGCCGCCGGACAACTTGACGCCGCGATCGCCGACGATCGTGTCATAGCCTTCCGGCATGGCCTCGATGAACTCCGCGCAGCGCGCGTCGCGCGCGGCGGCGAGCACTTCGTCGCGGGTCGCCTCGGGGCGGCCGTACGCGATGTTGTCGTAGATGGTCCGGTGCAGCAGCGAGATGTCCTGCGGCACGAGCGCGATCGCATGGCGCAGGCTGTCCTGCGTGATCGTCTTCACTTCCTGGCCATCGACCTTCACGGCGCCGTCCTGCGTGTCGTAGAAGCGCTGCAGCAGGGCAAGCACGGTCGACTTGCCGGCGCCCGACTTGCCGATCAGGCCGACGCGCTGGCCCGGTTCGATATGGAGGTCGAAGTGGTCGAGGATCGCGCGGCGGTGCGGGTACGCGAACGTCACGCGCTCGAAGTCGACGCGGCCGCCCGTGGCCGACAGCGGTTGCGCGTCGGAGCGGTCCGGCATCCCGTGCGGTTCGAGCAGCGTCTTCACGGCCTCGGAGAGGCGTGCGACGTGCTGCGTGACGTCGACGAGCGCGACCGCGAGGTCACGCGTGCCGTGCAGGATCGTGAAGCCGAGCGAACTGACGAGCACGATGTCGCCCGACGTTGCGCGGCCCTGGTCCCACAGCCACAGCGCCCAGCCGAGCAGGCCGGCCGACAGCATCGCGGTGATCACCGCGTGCAAGAGGCGCAGCTTTTCGAGATAGAGCAGGCTTTGCTGGCGCGCGTCCATCTCGGCCTTGACCGTCGCGCCGAAGCGCTTCTGTTCGCGCAGCGTCATGCCGAACGCGCGCACGAGGCCCATGTTGCCGATCACGTCGACGAGCTCGCCGTCGACCGCGGCGGCTTTCGCCGCGAACGCATGATGGCGAGCCGAGCCGCGCCCGGCGAGCTTGAACAGGATGACGGACAGCACGGCCGAACAGCCGAGCAGGCCGGCGGCCATCAGCGGATTGACGACGATGATCATCAGGATCGCGCCCATCACCGCGATGCACGGCGGCAGCACGTTCCACGCCATCGTGTTCTCGGACGTGTAGACCGCGTTCGACGTGGCCGTGATGCGGCTCGCGAGCGTGCCGGGCTGCTTCTCCGAGTAATACGTCGGCGAATGGCCGATCAGGTACTGGAACAGGTCGCGCCGCAGGTCGCCTGTCACCGCGACGAACGTGTGCGCGGCGACCCAGCCGCCGACGCGCCACAGCAGGTTGTCGGCCGCGATCAGCCCGACGAGCAGCGCGAACGCGCTCCACAGCGGGCCCGGGTGATGGCGCCCGGTCGCGAGTACGTCGATCAGGTGCTTGATCGCGTATTGCGAGCCGAGCGCGCAGCCGACGGCGGCCAGCACGCTGCAGAACACGATGAGGTGCGCGACGGGGTGGAGACGGATGTAGCGGAACAGGAACGCGATCGGCCGGTGCGCGTAGCTCGACAGCTCCGCGTTGTGGGCGTTGCGCTGGGCAGGGGTGAGAGATTCCAAAATATGCGTGCGGTGATTCGGTGATTGAGCGTTGCGGCTGGATCGCATGCCGGCGTTCGCCCGGACTGAATAATCCGGCATTGTAAACAAGGCCGTGCGTCGCGCTGCGCGAATCTTGCCTTGGCCAGGGGGCTCGCGATCGATTTTGAGATAAAATCCGGCATCCCGTCCTGCCTCATGTGCCGGAATCGTGCTGCCGGCAGCCACGGGTGACCTGGATCGCCAAAAGGGCCTTCCACTCTAGAACGGACACCCAAGTCCGCGGGTTGCAAAGTGTTGCACCTTTGTAACAAAGTAAAGTGTTTGAAATGTTGTGCGCCGTATCAGGATTAACCCTAGATAATCGGCTCCGGGTTCGATTCCAGGTTTTTTTACGAACCCCTGTCAACGGGTCTTCGTTTCAAACGTTCTATGCCTGTCGCGTCGCCGACGCTCCTTGAGCAGCGCGGGTTCGACGCCCCCGGCAGGCTGATTCGTCTGATTGTCGGACGAGATGCTTCCAGCCCGGACCGCCGGCAGGTTGCCGACCCATACCTGGTTTTTAGCCGATTTTTTAGGAGTTACGCATGCGAATCGCCCAAATCGCTCCGTTGCATGAAGCGGTGCCCCCGAAACTGTACGGTGGTACCGAGCGAGTGGTGTCCTACCTCACCGAAGCACTTGTCGAGATGGGGCATGACGTCACGCTCTTCGCGAGCGGCGATTCGCAAACCTCCGCAAAGCTCGAAGCGTGCTGGCCGCAGGCGCTGCGCCTCGACCCGACGATCCGCGACGTGATGGCCCCGCACATGCTGCTCCTCGAGCAGGTGCGCCGCCGCGCGGAAGAGTTCGATGTCCTGCACTGCCACATCGACTACTACCCGTTCTCGCTGTTCTCGCGCCAGCCGGTCCCGCATCTGACGACGATGCACGGCCGTCTCGACCTGCCGGAACTGCAGCCGATCTTCAATGCATTCAACGACGTGCCGGTCGTGTCGATCTCCGACAACCAGCGCATCCCGCTGCCGCAGGCGAACTGGCTGTCGACCGTGTACCACGGCCTGCCGGAAAACCTGCTGACGCCGATCCCGAACGTGAAGCCGAGCTACCTCGCGTTCCTGGGCCGCATCTCGCCGGAGAAGCGCGTCGACACGGCGATCCGCATCGCCGAACAGGCCGGCCTGCCGATCAAGATCGCCGCGAAGCTCGACAAGGCTGACCGCGCGTACTACGAAGAAAAGATCAAGCCGCTGTTCGCGCTGCCGCACGTCGAGTACATCGGCGAAATCAGCGAGTCCGAAAAGACCGAATTCCTCGGCAACGCGCATGCGCTGCTGTTCCCGATCGACTGGCCGGAGCCCTTCGGCCTGGTGATGATCGAGGCGATGGCATGCGGCACGCCGGTGATCGCGTTCAAGCGCGGCTCGGTGCCGGAAGTGATCGACAACGGCGTGTCGGGTTTCGTCGTCGAAGACGAACTGTCGGCCGTCGCGGCGCTCAAGCGCCTCGATACGCTGCCGCGCGAGAAGGTCCGCGCCGCGTTCGAAGCACGTTTCTCGTCGAAGGTGATGGCGCAGAACTACGTGAAGGGCTACGAGGAACTGCTGCGCCAGAAGCGCCGCACGGTGCTCCGCGAAGTCAACGCAAGCTGATTGCGGGCCGCTGCCGCGCTGCGGCGCGCGGCCGTCATCGACGCCCCGTCCGGGTTTCCGGCGGGGCGTTGTCACATCCGCGGCGCGGATGTGTTGTATTCTCGCCGCGCCCGGCGCCGCGAACGGCCCCCGAAGCGGCCCGGCACGCCATCCAGCCGTCTGTCCAGCCGGTAATGTCCCTATAATGGCCGTGCCGTGAAATCCGGCCCTGTACGAATATCCAGAGGAGAGCAGTCTTGGCGAGAACGAAAACCACGCGCGCAGCGCCGGCCCCCGGCGCCGGTGTGATCTTCGCGTTGCGCGCGATCGGTCTCGTGCTGCTCGCGCGCTGGCTGTTCTCGATGTCCCAGATGGGCTATCGCTCGTCGCTGTCCGCGATGGTGTCGTCGCCGTGGGCGTTCGTCTACCTCGTGCTGATCTTCCTGCTGCTCGCGCTGCCGGGCGCCGCCGCGCGTGCCGAGCGGCCGTTTCATCCGCTGCCGCAGTGGCTGCGCCAGGCGCTGCGCGTCTTCGCGCTGATCGGTTTCCTGTTCGCGGTCTGGTCGATCGGCATGTTCGCGTGGGTGGCCGGCTGGCGCCACGCGCTGCATGCGGTGACGGCGACCAACGGCTGGCTCGTCGCAGCGCCGGCGCTCTACGCGGCAATCGTCTGGATCTGCCGCCCGCGGCCGCTGTGGCGCACCAACGTGGCCGCTCGCCGCTTCGCGGTCGGCCGGTATGCGATTTCACTCGACGTGCTGACGCGCACCGCGATCGTCTGGATGGAAAGCCGCAAGGTCGGCCAGTACGACGCGCGCGAGCTGTCGGTGCGCTGGCCCGGCCGGGCGGCACCTGCCGTTGCGGGCGAGGGCGCGCTGGAGACGCAGCCGGCAGTCGTGCCGCCGCGTCGCGGCAGCCTGTTCAATCGGCCGAAGGTCGAACTGCTGTGGGATTCGCCGGCGGCCGTCGGCCATAACCGGCAGATCGTGATGCGCGCGCGGCTCGCGACCGAAGGTGACCGCGTCGCGGTGCTCGCGCTCGACGCCGCGCTCAAGCAGATCGTCTGACAGGGCCTGCGCACCGGGCGCGGGCGACAAGGAGGCGCGATGATCGTCCGCTGGTTGCTGGCTGCCATTCACCTGAGCGCGTTCGGCGTCGCCTTTGCCGCGATCGCGGGGCGTAACCGCGCATTGCGCCGGCTCATCGCGTCCGCGCAGGCCGCCGACCTGCCTGGCGTCTTCAAGGCGGATGCTGCATGGGGAGTGTCCGCGCTCGTGCTGGTCGTGACGGGCCTCATGCGCGCGTTCGGCGGTTTTGAAAAAGGCGCCGCGTACTATCTGCACGAGCCACTCTTTCACCTGAAGATGACAGCGCTCGTGCTGATCCTGCTGCTCGAGGTCGTGCCGATGCTGGGGCTGATCCGATGGCGCGTTGCCGCGCGGCAGCAGCAGATGCCCGATCTCGGCCGTGCGCGCACCTATGTGCGGATCGGCCATTGGCAGGCCGTGCTCGTGATCGTCATCGTGTTCGCCGCGTCGGGGATGGCGCGGGGGATCGGGCTGGCCGGGTAGGTGCGGCCGGCCAGGCCCGACCAGGTCGTCGTGGCCGGCAAGGGCCGGTCACACCGGTCACCGGGCGGCCCTGCCGCCCGGTTCGTCCCGCGCTCAGCGCACGAGACAGGGGCGCTTGTTGTTGAACGTCCACCCCGGGATCAGATACTGCATGGCCGCCGCATCGTCGCGGGCGCCCAGGCCATGCTGCTTGTACAGTTCGTGCGCGACCGCGACCGCATCCATGTCGATGTCGACGCCGAGACCCGGGCGTTTCGGCACTTCCACCAGCCCGTTCTCGATCTTCAGCGGCTCGCGCGTCAGCCGTTCTCCGTCCTGCCAGATCCAGTGCGTGTCGATCGCGGTGACCTGACCCGGCGCGGCGGCCGCGACATGCGTGAACATCGCGAGCGACACGTCGAAGTGGTTGTTCGAATGCGAACCCCACGTGAGGCCCCAGTCGCGGCACATCTGCGCGACGCGTACCGAACCCTGCATCGTCCAGAAGTGCGGGTCGGCGAGCGGGATGTCGACGGCCTGC
This sequence comes from Burkholderia cepacia complex sp. TUM26381, assembly GCF_057439935.1. Taxonomy (NCBI): domain Bacteria; kingdom Pseudomonadati; phylum Pseudomonadota; class Betaproteobacteria; order Burkholderiales; family Burkholderiaceae; genus Burkholderia; species Burkholderia cepacia complex sp. TUM26381. The sequence continues at coordinate 1,215,749 of NZ_CM172006.1, forward strand.
AACTGTACGGCGTGGCCCATCTGCCGCCAGTCGGTCGCGATCATGTTGGTCGCCGTCGGCAGCCCCGTCGAGCGGCGGAATTCGGCCATCACCTCGCGGCCCGAGTAACCGTTCTCCGCGCCGCACGGATCTTCCGCATACGCGAGCACGTGATGCTGATCGCGGCACAGTCGCACGGCCTCGTCGAGTGACCATGCGCCGTTCGGGTCGAGCGTCACGCGTGCGTCGGGGAAGCGCTCGGCGAGCGCCGTCACGGCCTCGATCTCGCTTGCGCCTTCGAACACGCCGCCCTTCAGCTTGAAGTCGTTGAAGCCGTAGCGCGCATGCGCGGCCTCGGCGAGCCGCACGACGGCCTCGGGCGTCAGCGCGGCTTCGTCGCGCACGCGGGTCCAGTCGTCGGTCGCGCCGCTGCCGTCGCGATAGGCGAGTGCAGTTTTAGTGCGGTCGCCGATGTAGAACAGATAGCCGAGCATTTCGACGCGCTCGCGCTGCTGGCCTTCGCCGAGCAGGGCGGCGACCGGCACGCCGAGATGCTGGCCGAGCAGGTCGAGCAGCGCAGCTTCGAGTGCGGTGACCGCGTGGATCGTCGTGCGCAGGTCGAAGGTCTGCAGCCCGCGGCCGCTCGCGTCGCGGTCGGCGAAGGTGCGCCGCACGTCGTTGAGCACCGCGTGGTAGTTACCGACCGGCTGGCCGACGACGAGCGCGCGTGCGTCGTCGAGCGTGCGGCGGATGCTTTCGCCGCCGGGCACTTCGCCGACGCCGGTCCGGCCCGCGCTGTCCTTCAGGATCACGAGGTTGCGGGTGAAGAACGGACCGTGCGCGCCGCTCAGGTTGAGCAGCATGCTGTCGTGGCCGGCGACCGGAATCGCTTGCAGGTCGACGATGCGCGGCGTGTCGTGGGAAGGCGAGGCTGTGACGGCGTTCATGGGCGGCGATGGCAAAAGAGTGGGGCAATGCCGTGCGGCAAAAGCTTTGCCGCGCGCGGCGGGAGGTGCGATCATTCGACAACCGACGTGCGCGGCGCGCAAGGCCCGCATGTCGACGCAACCCGAAACGGGGTGGGAGCGACAACGAGACCAGCAAAGCGCAGAACGCGAACACTGGCCGATCGTAAGGCATGGGACCGGGCGGCGCTGGAATGCCGGCCTGAGTCGACAGGAGATCCGCGCACCGATCATCAGTCGTCGGATGACTTGTGACGCAGTATAATGAATCATCGGCTTTCGCTCAAACCCCGCGTAAACCCTCGGCTCACATTACGATCATTCAAAAAGGAACCGGCCTCATGTCCGTGCCTACGCTTCCCGCAGCGCCGCGCCGTCGCGCACGCAGCCTCGCACAAGATGTCGTCGACGCGCTGACCGCGCAGATCGAAAACGGCACGCTGCGCCCTGGCGACAAGCTGCCGACCGAAACCGAAGTCATGGCGGCGCAGGGCGTGAGCCGTACGGTCGTGCGCGAGGCGATCTCGCGGATGCAGGCGAGCGGCCTCGTCGAAACGCGCCACGGCATCGGCAGCTTCGTGCTGGAGCCGTCGCGCCGCCAGGCGCTCGGCATCGATCCCGCGACGATCACGACGCTGCGCGACGTGCTCGCGGTGCTGGAACTGCGCATCAGCCTCGAGAGCGAGTGCGCGAGCCTGGCCGCGCAGCGCGCGAACGATACCGACCTCGCCGCGCTGCGGCGTGCGCTCGACGCGATCGCGACGGGGGCGGGCGGCGGGCGTGACACCGCGCAGCTCGACTTCCAGTTCCACCTGCAGATCGCGCAATCGACCGGCAACCGCTATTTCGTCGACATCATGACGCAACTCGGCACGTCGATCATCCCGCGCACGCGTGTGAATTCGGCGCGCTTCGCGGGCGACGATCTCGAGCGCTACGTCGGTCGGCTGAATCACGAGCACGAGGACATCTACGAGGCGATCGCGCGCCACGACCCGGAAGCCGCGCGCGCCGCGATGCGCACGCACCTCACGAACAGCCGCGAGCGGCTGCGCCGCGCGCACGAGGCGGCGGAAGCCGAGGCCGGCTGACCGTTGCATGACGAGGCCCGCGTTGCCGCGGGCCCAACCGAATCGCGCCAACATCAGTCGTCATACGAGATCGGTGTCGCTTCATCGATCTGCGCGGCCAGGCGGCGCATCCGCCGCCGGCCGCCGAACCCGCCGATCAGCCTCCCTTCGTCACGATCGTCTTCCACGCGCCGCTCTTCACCTGGTACAGCGTCGACATCCCGCTCTTCAGCGAGCCGTCGTTCGCAAATGAGATGCGGCCGGTCACGCCTTCGAAGTCGATCTTCTTCAGCGCCGGGCGATAGACCTTCGGGTCGGTCGAGCCGGCCGCCTGCATCGCCTTGATTGCCGCCCACGCCGCGTCGTAGCCGAACTGCGCATACGACAGCACGTCGACGCCGAAGCGCTTCTTGAACCGCTGTTCGAAATCCTTCCCCTGCGGCAGCTCGTCGAGCGGCCGGCCGTATTCCCACGCCATCGCGCCTTCGGCGGCCGGGCCCGCGATCTTGATGAACTCGTTGTCCTTCACGCCGCCGCCGCCGACGAACTGCGCATTCAGCCCAAGCTGACGCATCTGCTTGATGAAATTCGCGGCGAGCGAGTCGAGGCCGCCGAAGAAGATCAGGTCGGGGTTCTTGCCTTTCAGGCTCGTGATCTGCGCGCGGAAGTCGACCGCCTGGTTGCTGGTGAACTCGCGGCCGATGATGTTGCCGCCGGCGGCCTTCACGGCCTTCTCGAATTCGTCGGCCTCGCCCTGGCCGAACGCCGTGCGGTCGTCGATGATCGCGATGCGCTTCGCCTTCGTCACGTCGACCGCGTACTTGCCCGCGTTGCCGGCGTTCTGGCCGTCGGTCGCGATCACCATGAACATGTTCGCGAGCCCGCGCGACGTGAGCGTCGGGTTGGTCGCGGCCGGGTCGATCACCGGGATGCCGGCCTTGTCGTAGACGACCGAGGCCGGAATCGTCGTCCCCGAGTTGAAGTGACCGACCACGACCGACACGTTCTGGTCGACCAGCGCCTGCGCGGCCTGCACGCCGATGCGCGGGTCGGCCTGGTCGTCCTGCACGACGAGATTGAAGTGCGCGGGCTTGCCGGCGATCTGCACCTTCTGCGCGGCGGCATCGTCGAGCGCGAGCTGCACGCCGTTCTGCAGATCCTTGCCGTAGCCGGCGTTCACGCCCGTGAGCGGCGCGGCGAAGCCGACCTTCACGTCGGTTGCGTCGGCGGCCTGGGCGGCCTGTTGCGAGAGGAGGGCAAGCGCGGATGCAATCGACACCGACAGCAGGGAATGACGGAATTTCATGTTGTTCCTCTTGTTCGACACCTGCGAGTGGGTACCGCGCGCGTCCGGGCGGGCCGGGCGCGTGCGACGGGCGGGCGGTTCGACCGCTTCTCGGAATCGGGCGGGGAGGTCGGCATCGTGATCCTCGGAAGAATCTCCCGTCAGGCTCCGTGAGAAGCCCCGATCGCCTCGATATATAGGTCGCCGATATGCCCGGGTCTTGGCAATTTGCCGCGCATTCGGTGCGGATTTGCGCATAGCTTCCGCGCGAGCGGGATCGGCCGGTATCGGGAGTTTCCCGTCGCGAACGGAACGGGCGGAGAGGCGGAGAGGCGGAGAGGCGGAGAGGCGGAGAGGCGGAGAGGCGGAGAGGCGGAGAGGCGGAGAGGCGGAGAGGCGGAAAGGCGGAAAGGCGGAAAGGCGGAAAGGCGGAAAGGCGGAAAGGCGGGGCAAAGACGCGGCGCGGCCCGCCGGGGCCGCGCCGCGCGCGGGAGGCCGTCAGTCGGACAGGGCGTCCGATGCGGCTTCGGCGTCGTCGTGCGACGCGTGCGTGCGGATCAGCGGATCGCTGGTGCTCGGGCGGCCCGTTTCGACGTGGCCCGCGAAGCGGCGCAGGAAGCCGAGCAGCCGGCCGTCGCTGACGGTCAGGTCGTACCAGCCGTGGCTGCCGCGCAGATCCCAGTAGTCGTCGACGTGCGCGCCCGGCGCGAGGTCGAACGTGCGCGAGCGGCCGTGGCCGTACGCGTTCGTGACCTTGAGCCGCACGGCCTTGTGGCCGCGGTTCATCAGGCGCAGCGTGATGTTGCCGTTCGCGACGTCATAGCCGTAGATCACTTCGGGGTTCACGTTCGCGCTGCCGACGCCGGTCGCGAACGGGCCGCGGAAATGGCAGTAGAAGCCGTTCGGGCCGTACACGTCGAGGTCGTACAGGCCGAGCGATGCCGCAGCGCTCCACGTGTCGGCAACCCGCTTGCCGGCTTCGACCGTGTAGGCCCACGGACCGTCGAGGCGGTTGCGCGACTGGACCTGGAACGCGGCGCCTGCGCGGCCCGTGTTCGCGAAGGTCAGCCGGAACTGGCCGTTCACGGATTCGACGCGGCCGTGCACGAACAGCTCGTACGGCAGCGCGCGCGCCGGACGCAGCCCGGCCTCCTGCTTCGGCAGCTTCTGCAGCACCGGCGGCACCGGGATGTAGTCGGGGTGGCGGGTGCGGTCGGGCGGCGCGTAGCTGCTCGTGTCGGGCAGCGTCGGCCACGCGGCATCGGACGTCGCGAAGTCGAATGCGGCGGTCAGGTCGCCGCACACCGTGCGGCGCCACGGCGACACGTTGGCGGCCGTGACCGGGTATTGCGCGCCGAACCGTGCCTCGATGAATTGCAGCAGCGACGTGTGATCGAAGGTCTGCGAGCAGACCCAGCCGCCCTTGGTCCACGGCGACACGACGAGCATCGGCACGCGCGGCCCGAGCCCGTACGGGCCGGCCATGTGCGACGCGTCGCCGGGGAACACCTCGTTGGTCGTCGCGACCGTCGACAGCCCGTTGTCGCGCGACTGCGGCGCGAACGGCGGCTGCACGTGATCGAAGAAGCCGTCGTTTTCGTCGTACGTGATGAACAGCGCGGTCTTGCTCCACACGTCGGGATTCGACACGAGCGCCTTCAAGACCTGCTCGATGTACCACGCGCCGTAGTTCGCGGGCCAGTTCGGGTGCTCGGAATACGCTTCCGGTGCGCAGATCCACGACACCTGCGGCAGCGTGCCGTTCTTCACGTCCTGCTGCAGCACGTCGAACAGCGTGCCGCCGGCGCTGATGTTGGTGCCGGTGCGCGCCTTGTCGTACAGCGGCGTGCCGGGCAGTGCGGTGCGGTACTGGTTGAAGTAGAGCAGCGAGTTGTCGCCGTAGTTGCCGATGTACGGGTTTTGCGTCCAGCCCCACGAGCCGTTCGCGTCGAGCCCCGTGCCGACGTCCTGGTAGATCTTCCACGACACGCCGGCCTGTTCGAGCACTTCCGGATAGGTCTTCCAGCCGTAGCCCTTTTCCTCGTTGCCGAGCACCGGGCCGCCGCCCGTGCCGTCGTTGCCGACGTAGCCCGTCCACATGTAGTAGCGGTTCGGGTCGGTCGAGCTCGGGATCGCGCAGTGGTATGCGTCGCAGATCGTGAATGCATCGGCGAGCTGGTAGTGGAACGGGATGTCGTCGCGCTTCAGGTACGCCATCGTCGTGGTGCCCTTGTTCGGCACCCACTGGTCGTAGCGGCCCTTGTTCCACGCGGCGTGCATGTCCTGCCAGCCGTGCGGCAGGTCCTGCAGGAACTGCAGGCCGAGCTTGTCGGCGCCCGGGTGGAACGGCAGCAGTTCGGCCGGGCCGACAGGCTGGTGGAACACCGACTTGCCGTTCGCGAGGCGCAGCGGGCGCGGGTCACCAAAGCCACGGACACCGCGCATCGTGCCGAAGTAGTGGTCGAACGAACGGTTCTCCTGCATCAGGATCACGATGTGTTCGATGTCGCGGATCGTGCCGGTGCGGCGGTTCGCGGGAATCGCGAGCGCATCGCGGATCACGGGCGGAAACAGGTTCAGCGCGGCGGCGCCGGCAGTGCCGGCGGCGACGCGCAGGAAGTCACGACGGTTCGATCGGGTCATGGTCGTTATCGTGCGGTAAATGGGGGAGCCGATTGGCGGGACCTACGGGAAGGCGCGCACCGGGGCGCAGGATGCGGCTGCGCCGGTTCGTGCCGCCGCGAGCATAGCGAGGAATCGGTGTCATTCATGTGAAGTCCGGAAACGTTTGCATGTGCGGCGAAGCGGCATCGGGACGTATGTCGTCAACGGTCGTGAAGCAGCAGGGGGAAGCAGGAAAGCGGCGCGGCGCGAGCGATACGCCGGCGAAGCGGAGGGCGGTGCCGGTGCGTCAGGCGTCGGTCACCCACGCGCCGAACCATTCGCTCGGGCGTGCGATCTCGTCCTGCGCGGCGACGAGTTCGAGTTCGTAGCGGCGTGCATCGTAGGTGGCCTTCACGACCGCATGCACGGCCGCGAGCGTGTGTTCGAATGCGGCGCGCACGGAGTCGCCGCGTAGCCGGCACGCGACGAAGATCGCGCTGGTCAGGTCGCCGACGCCGACGGGATGGCGCGGAAACGCATACAGCGGACGCTGGCCGATCCACGCTTCGGTTTCGGTGACGGCGAGCATGTTGAAACGGTCGGCCGGACTGTTGCGGTCGTGCAGGTGCTTGACGAGGATGATCTGCGGGCCGCGGCGGATCAGTGCGCGGCAGGCTTCGACGGCTTCGGCGACGGTTTCGATGCGCCGCCCGGCGAGTTTCTGCAGCTCGGTGTGGTTCGGCGACATGCCGTCCGCGAGTGCCGGCATCTCCTGGACCATGAATTCCTCGACGCCGGGCTCGGGCCGGATACCGCCCGTCTGGCCCATCGCCGGATCGCAGAAGTACCACGCATTGGGGTTCATCGCCTTCACCGAGCGGACGATCTCGACGGCCGCGCGCGCCTGCGGCGGCGAGCCTAGGAAGCCAGACAGCACGGCGTCGCAGCGCTTGAGCGCGCCGATCGCGGCGATGCCGTCGACGAGCTGTTCCATCTTCGCGGCATCGATCGCGCTACCGGCCCAGTGGCCGTACTGCATGTGATTCGACAACTGGACGGTGTTGAGCGGCCAGACGTTGATGCCGAGGCGCTGCATCGGGAACACGGCCGCACTGTTGCCGGCATGGCCGTAGATGACGTGCGACTGAATGCTGAGGACGTTTTTCATGGGAATTCGCCTGCACGCGTTTCAGGGTCACGTCACACGATACCCGAGTTCGTCATACGCGCGAAAGTCGCGCGGCCCCGGAGTGTTGCGCGCCGTCGTCACGCGACCGCGTAGAATCCCGGGGCGCGGGGCAGCCCGGCTGCCCGCGTGCATCTCCAATCACAGTGATCGCCATGCTTTCGATTTGCAAGATGTTGTCTGTCGCGCGCGCCGCCGTGCTCGGCGCGGGTATCGCTGCCGCGTGCGCCATGCCTGTTGCGGGCGTCGAAGCGGCGCCCGCCGCCAATGACGGTCCCGTGTACGGCCCGCGCCTGGAAGGGTTCGCCTATCCGGCGCCCGTGCACGCGTACGCGTTCGTGTCGCAGCGCGAAACCCTCGAGATGGCGTTTCTCGACGTGCAGCCGGCGCACCCGAACGGCCGCACCGTCGTGCTGCTGCACGGAAAGAACTTCTGCGCGGCGACCTGGGAGGACACGATCGGCGTGCTGAGCCGTGCCGGCTATCGCGTGATCGCGCCGGACCAGATCGGCTTCTGCAAGTCGTCGAAGCCCGAGCGCTATCAATACACGTTCCAGCAACTCGCGCGCAACACGCACGCGCTGCTTGAATCGATCGGCGTGAGATCGGCGACGATCGTCGGCCATTCGACCGGCGGGATGCTCGCGATCCGTTACGCGCTGATGTATCCGAAGTCGACCGACCAGCTCGTGCTCGTGAACCCGATCGGCCTCGAGGACTGGAAGGCGCTTGGCGTGCCGCCGCTGTCGGTCGACTTCTGGTATGCGCGCGAACAGAAGACCACGGCCGACGGCATCCGCCGCTACGAGCAGGGTACGTACTACGCGGGCAAGTGGTCGCCGTCGTACGAGCGCTGGGTGCAGATGCTCGCCGGGATGTATCGCGGCGCCGGTCGCGATGCGGTCGCATGGAACTCGGCGCTGATCTACGACATGATCCTCACGCAGCCGGTGGTCTATGAACTCGGCGCGATCCGCGTGCCGACGCTGCTGATGATCGGCGACAAGGATACGACCGCGATCGGCAAGGACGTTGCGCCGCCCGACGTGCACGCGAAGCTCGGTCATTATCCGGAGCTCGCGAAGCGCACGCAGGCCGCGATTCCCGGCGCGCAGCTCGTCGAATTCCCGGCGCTCGGCCATGCGCCACAGATCCAGGATCCGGACGCGTTCCACAAGGCGCTGCTCGACGGGCTGGAGGCCGTGCACCCGCAGTGATGCGGGGCAGGCCGCCGGCGGCACGCGGCCGTGCCGTCAGCGCGCCTCGTTCGCGAGTTCGTCGCGGATCTGCGCGGCCAGTTCGAACGAGCGCAGCCGCGCGGCGTGATCGTAGATCTGCGCGGTGATGATCAGCTCGTCGGCACCCGTTTGCGCGATGCGGTCGCGCAGCTTGTCGCGCACCGTGTCGCGCGAACCGACTGCCGCGAACGACAGCGAATGCGCGACGGTCGCGAGTTCGAGTTCATTGGCCTCGAGCACGTCGACGGGCGGCGGCAGCTTGCCCGGCGTGCCGCGCCGCAGGTTGATGAACTGCTGCTGCAGCGACGTGAACAGGCGCCGCGCCTCGTCGTCGGTCTCGGCCGCGAACACGTTGACGCCGACCATCGCATGCGGCTTCGGCCATGCGGCCGACGGCCGGTACTGCGCGCGATAGATCTCGAGTGCGCGCATCAGGTAGTCCGGCGCGAAGTGCGACGCGAATGCGAACGGCAGCCCGAGCATCGCGGCAAGCTGCGCACTGAACAAACTCGAACCGAGCAGCCACACGGGGACGTCGAGCCCCGCGCCGGGCACCGCGCGCACGCGCTGGCCGGGCACCGGCTCCGCGAAGTAGCGCTGCAGTTCCGCGACGTCATCCGGAAACGAATCGGCGCTGCCGATCAGGTCGCGGCGCAGCGCGCGCGACGTGGTCTGGTCGGTGCCGGGCGCGCGGCCGAGGCCGAGGTCGATGCGCCCCGGGTATAGCGATGCCAGCGTGCCGAACTGCTCGGCGATCACGAGCGGTGCGTGGTTCGGCAGCATGATGCCGCCCGAGCCCACGCGGATCGTCTGCGTCGCGCCCGCGACATGGCCGATCACGACGGCGGTGGCCGCGCTCGCGATGCCCGGCATGTTGTGATGCTCGGCCAGCCAGTAGCGCTGGTAGCCCCAGCGCTCCGCGTGCTGCGCGAGATCGACGGAATTGCGGAACGCCTGGGAGGCGTCGGCGCCCGCCGGAATGGGGGCGAGATCGAGTACGGAAAACGGTGTCATCGGGTGGCCTTCGAAACGGGGGAGCGCGGTGATGCGCTGACGCAACAAATGCCAAGGATTTTGCCAAAGGGTTCCGGAACGTGCTGGCGACGCGCCGATACCCATGCGCCTTACAGGGGTGCAGGGTCGAATACCTTGATTGTTGCAAAAATCAATTCAATCGCGGATTAATTACTAATCTTTACGGCGATTGGCCGTGAATCCGCATCGACGTACAAATTTGCACGAAACGTTTGATTTTCAAGACTGCAATACGCCTGCAAAGTGCTTACGCTAATGTGAACGTGGCTGTGCCGATAAGGTTCGTCGACCACTCAGCTTTGCCGGAACTGCACCAGTCCGTTTCTCGTAGTGCCGAGCGCGGGGTGCCGCAGACTGCTAAAATCCGGCGCCTGCCCATGTTGTGCCGATGGTAGCCATTCGAGTCTTCCCGCATCCCGACCGGGTAGTGCGCGGAGAGATGCCACGCGAAGCCGGGCATGGCCGTACCCGAAGAACGGGTCGTGCTTCCCCCAAATTACAGACGCTGCTGGAACAAGGAGTCGGGTCGTGCCCGCGTTCGTCGTTGTCGGAATACCGCATCACGCTCAATCAAGCTCAAGCGTTCTCCATGGCGTTCAGGTCGCCGGGAGGCGTTGCGCATGACGCCAACCGCAACGTTGCTCGACTGGCTCCTGATCGTGTTCACGCTGGCCGCGGCCGGCTATGCGCTCGTCGCCGCGTTCGCGCCGCGGCCGCGTACGCCGCGTACCGCCGCGCGCGACGGTTTCGAGCCGGTCAGCGTGCTCAAGCCGCTGTGCGGCGCGGAGCCGCACCTGTACGAAAACCTCGCGACGTTCTGCGAGCAGCGCCATCCGCGCCATGAGGTGCTGTTCGGCGTCGCGTCGTCGGCCGATCCGGCTATCGCGGTCGTCGAGCGGCTGCGCGCCGATTATCCCGAGTGCGACATCACGCTCGTGGTCGACGCGCGCGTGCACGGCAAGAACCTGAAGGTCAGCAACCTGATCAATCTCGCCGAGCGCGCGAAGTACGGCCGCATCGTGATCGCGGACAGCGACATCGCGGTGCAGCCCGACTATCTGGAGCGCGTGACGGCGCCCCTCGCCGATGCGTCGGTCGGGGTCGTCACGTGCCTGTATCATGCGCGCAGCGTCGGCGGGTTCTGGACGCGGATCGGCGCGCAGTTCGTCGATGCGTGGTTCGCGCCGTCGGTGCGGATCACGCACCTCGGCCGCTCGAGCCGCTTCGGCTTCGGCGCGACGCTCGCGCTGACGCGCGACACGCTCGAGCGGATCGGCGGCTTTTTCGCGCTGAAGGATGAGCTGGCCGACGATTTCTGGCTGGCCGAGCTGCCGCGCCGCCTCGGGCGGCGCACCGTGCTGTCGGAAGTCGAGGTCGCGACCGACGTGATCGAACCGTCGTTCGGGCCGCTGTGGCACCGCGAGACGCGCTGGCTGCGCACGATCCGTTCGCTGAATCCGGCCGGCTTCGCGTTCCTGTTCATTACGTTCACGGTGCCGTGGCTCGCGATCGGCGCGGCGCTCGCGCTGCGTCTGGATGGCACCTTCGCCGGCACGCTGGCGGGCGGGGCGGCCGCGGTCGGCGCATTCGGGCGGCTCGTGCTGCATGCGCGCGGCGAGGACGGCTGGCGTGCATTCTGGCGCGACCTGCCGCTCGTCGCGGTGCGCGACACGCTGCTCGCGCTCGAGTGGCTCGCGGCCGCGTTCGGCACGCACGTCGTGTGGCGCGGCGCAAGGATGACGGTCGTCGGCGGCGAACGCGCGACGGCGGCAGTGGAAGCAGTGGACGGCCGCTAGGGCCGTCGCTCGAACCCGGCCCGAGGGCCGAGACGCGTTGCGCGGCGAAACCGCGCAGCGCGACATGACAGAGAGGCGGGCGCCGGTACGGCGGCCCGCGGTTTTTTGACTGAATCGTTGTGACGAATCGAACTATGCAGGCTACCGGAGCATTCATGAAAACGCTGTTCTTGCAGGCCCCTTCGTATGACGGCTTCGACGGCGGAGCCGGCTCGCGCTATCAGGCGAAGCGCGAAATCCGTTCCTTCTGGTATCCGACGTGGCTCGCGCAGCCGGCCGCGCTCGTGCCGGGCAGCCGCGTCGTCGATGCGCCGGCCGACGGCCTGTCGGTCGAGGAAACGCTGAAGATCGCCAACGACTACGACCTCGTGATCATCCACACGAGCACGCCGTCGTTCCCGACCGACGCGATGTTCGCGCAGGATCTCAAGAAGATGAAGCCGTCGATGCTGGTCGGCATGGTGGGCGCGAAGGTGATGGTCGATCCGCACAACTCGCTCACGGCGAGCGAGGCAATCGACTTCGTGTGCCGCGAGGAATTCGACTACACCTGCAAGGAAATCGCCGAAGGCACGCCGTTCCCGCAGATCAAGGGCTTGAGCTGGCGCGCGAAGGACGGCTCGATCGAGCACAACGAAGCGCGTCCGATCCTCGAGAACATGGACGAACTGCCGTTCGTCGCGCCCGTCTACAAGCGCGACCTGAAGATCGACAACTACTTCATCGGCTACCTGAACTATCCGTACGTATCGATCTACACGGGCCGCGGCTGCAAGTCGCGCTGCACGTTCTGCCTGTGGCCGCAGACGGTCAGCGGCCATCGCTACCGCACGCGCTCGGTCGAGAACGTGCTCGCGGAAGCGAAGTGGATCCGCGACAACATGCCGGAAGTGAAGGAACTGATGTTCGACGACGACACCTTCACCGACGACCTGCCGCGCGCCGAAGCGATCGCCATCGGCCTGGGCAAGCTCGGCATGACGTGGTCGTGCAACGCGAAGGCGAACGTGCCGTACAAGTCGCTGAAGATCATGAAGGAAAACGGCCTGCGCCTGCTGCTGGTCGGCTTCGAATCCGGCGACGACCAGATCCTCGTGAACATCAAGAAGGGCGTGCGCACCGATTTCGCGCGCCGCTTCAGCGCGGACTGCAAGAAGCTCGGCATCAAGATCCACGGCACCTTCATCCTCGGCCTGCCGGGCGAGACGCAGGAGACCATCAAGAAGACGATCGAGTACGCGAAGGAAATCAATCCGCACACGATCCAGGTGTCGCTCGCCGCGCCGTATCCGGGCACGACGCTCTACAAGCAGGCCGTCGAGAACGGCTGGATGGAAGAGAACAAGACCATCAACCTGGTCAGCAAGGAAGGCGTGCAACTGGCGGCGATCGGCTATGCGCACCTGTCGCGCGACGAGATCTATCACCATCTCGAGCAGTTCTATCGCCAGTTCTACTTCCGTCCGTCGAAGATCTGGGAAATCGTCCGCGAGATGCTGACGAGCTGGGACATGATGAAGCGCCGTCTGCGCGAAGGCGTCGAATTCTTCCGCTTCCTGCGCGCGCACGAGGCCTGATTCGTGACGACGCAGCGGGCGGCGCGGGCGCTGATCTTCACCGCGGACGACTTCGGGCTGCACCCGCGCGTCAACGCGGCGGTCGAGCGCGCGCATCGCGACGGCGTGCTGAACGCCGCGAGCCTGATGGTCGGCGCGCCCGCCGCGCAGGATGCGATCGAACGCGCGCGACGGCTGCCGTCGCTCGCGGTCGGCCTGCATCTGGTGCTCGCGGACGGGCCCGCCACGCTGCCCGCGCATGAAATTCCCGCGCTCGTCGGCGCCGACGGGCGGTTCGGCGACGCGATGGCGAAGGACGGCTGTCGCTTCTTCTTCCTGCCGCAGGTTCGCGCGCAACTGCGCCGCGAGATCCGTGCGCAGTTCGACGCGTTCGCGGCGAGCGGCCTGCCGCTCGACCACGTGAACGCGCACAAGCATTTCCACCTGCATCCGACCGTGCTGTCGATGATCATCGAGATCGGCCGCGACTACGGGCTGCGCGCGGTGCGGTTGCCTTACGAGACGAGCGCCCCCGCGCTGCTCAAGCCGTGGATCGCGCTCGTGCGTGCGCGGCTCGACCGCGCGGGGCTCGTGCACAACGATTACGTGGTCGGGATCGAGCACACGGGCGCGATGGACGAGGCCGTGCTGCTCGATGCGCTCGCGACGCTGCCGCCGGGTGTCGGCGAGATCTACTGCCATCCGGCCGAGGCCGGCGACGGCCCGATCACGCCGACGATGGCGGCCTACCGTCCGGTCGACGAACTCGATGCGTTGCTGTCGCCGCGTGTCGCGGCCGCGCTGCAGGCGGCGGGCGTCGCGACCGGCGGCTTTGCCGACGTGTTCGGTCAGCCCGCGGCACGGCGCGGCACGCCCGCGTCGCGCGCACCGGGAGCGCAGCCGTCGTGAGCAAGTTGATCAAATGGCTCGGCTGGCCGATCGGCATTGGCATCCTGCTCGCGCTGGGGTTGCACGAGGGCGTCGGCGACGTGTCGCAGATGCTCGCGCGCGCCGGTTATGCGCTGCTGTGGCTCGTGCCGTTCCATGGGCTGCCGTTGCTGCTCGATGCGTACGCGTGGCACCTGCTGCTCGACCGGCGCAGTTCGCTGCCGTTCCTGTGGTGGATCGCGACCGTGCGCGAGGCCGTGAACCGGCTGCTGCCCGTGGTCGGGATCGGCGGCGAGATCGTCGGCATCCGGCTTGCGCGCTGGCAGGTGCCCGACGCGAGCCGCGTCACCGCGTCGGTGATCGTCGAGGTACTCGTGACGATCGTCGTCCAGTATGCGTTCGCGGCGCTCGGCCTCGTGCTGCTGCTTGCCTCGACGGACAACATGGGCGGCGGCACGATCGGCCTCGCGCTGCTGCTGACGCTGCCGTTGCCGGTGCTCGGCGTCGTGCTGATGCGGCGCGGCGGCATCTTCCACGCGATCGAGCGTTTCGCGGGCCGCCTGCTCGGCGATTCGCACCGGCTGCTGCAGGGCGTCGACGGCCGCCGGCTCGACGCCGACATCGATTCGCTGATGTCGCGTACGGGCCTGCTGTTCAGCGCATTCTTCTGGCAGCTGGCCGGTTACGTGCTCGGCGCGCTCGAAATCTACTGGGCGCTGTCGCTGCTCGGCCATCCGGTGTCGATCGGCGGCGCGATCGCGATCGAGGCGATGACGCAGGCCGTGCGGCATGCGGCGTTCATGGTGCCGGGCGGGCTCGGCGTGCAGGAGGCGACCGTCGTGCTGCTCGCGCAGATGTTCGGCGTCGACCGCGAGACGGCGCTGTCGCTCGCGCTGGTCAAGCGCGGCCGCGAGGTGCTGTTCGGCTGCCTGGCGCTCGGCTCGTGGCAGCTGGCCGAGCTCGTGCGCACGCGCCGCCGCCTCGGCGCGCCGCCGGCCGTGCCGCGTGCGCCGCACCCGGCGAACCGTGTGCACGACGCTGAAACGGAAACCGAAACGACGCATTGAACGAGAGACGGGCCGCGCGCCCGTCTCGCGCTTTTGGCGCTGCGCGGGTATCCTTGCCGCGTGTTTTCTCCACGCGCATTTCTTCCGATGACTTTTCGTTTCCGGCTGCTTCCCGTGACGATGCTGGCCGCCGCGCTGGCGCTGACCGGCTGCGACGACAAGCAAGGCAATCTCGACGTGCAACGCATCAGGGACTTCTTCACCGCGATCAAGCCCGCGCCGCTGCTGCTCAAGGGGCTGAAGGCCGGCGAATCGACCGAGGCCGACGTGCGCGGCACGATGGGCAAGCCCGAGACCGTGCGCGAGTTCACCGACGGCTCGAAGCGCTACGAATATCCGCGCGGCCCGATGGGCAACCAGACCTGGTTCGTCGATCTCGATGCGAACGGGCGCTACACGGGCGCGACGCAGGTGCTGACCGCCGAGAATTTCGCGAAAGTGCGCCCGGGGATGAACGAGGACGAGGTGCGGCGCCTGCTCGGCAAGCCCGGCGACATCGCGCAGTATCCGTTGAAGCCGGAGACGGTCTGGAGCTGGCGCTGGCTCGAGGACGGCGTCAACACCGACGCGTTCTTCAACGTCCATTTCGGCCCGGACGGGCTTGTCTATACGACTTCGCGCTCCGACATCCTCAAGGGGCGCTGACGTTCACGCGCGGCGCTTCTTCAGCCATTCGCGCAGCGCGTCGTTCATGCGCGTCTGCCAGCCCGGGCCCTCTGCCCGAAACGCGGCGAGGATATCGGCGTCGTAGCGGATGCTGACCTGTTCCTTCGGGTGTTCGAGTTTCGGACGCCCGAATTTTTTCGCGACGACTTCGACGAATGGCTCCATCGCATCCATTTCTTCGTCGCTGAGTGCATGAGCATCCGGATCGGCGGCGATGCCGCGCGCGATCGCCGCTTCTTCCCCGGGCGTGTTGCATATGAATTTAACCGCCTTCTTCATATCGACTCATCTCTCGGTTGTTGGCTTTTCGCAGGCTGACGACACGTAGTGTGCGGCCGCGCGGGACGACGATCGCCGCGTGGAGGCGAGCGCCGATCGGCACCAGGCAGATCCACCGCGTCTCGCCGCAATCGCGGCGGGTGTCCGGCCACACGCACGCTGCTTCCCACTCGGCGAGTTCCGCCATTCGCAACGATTTGCCGTGTTTCAGCCGGTTCGACAGATCCTTGGCATCGTCGAAAACGAACGGAATTTCGACTAATTGTGGATGCGAAAACATCAGATGATAAGAGGTTTTCGTAGATGCAGAAATGGAGCCCTGTCGCGGGTGGCATCGACTACGCGCGCATCGTGTCGCGGGGATGAGCGAGCGATTGTGTGGCGTGGGCCCGGATGTGCCTGTTCGGCCCGATGGCCAGTCCGGCGCTATATCGAAAAAGCGACCGGAAAATTGCAAAAAGTCTGCTTCCCTGCGTGTCATCTGACTGTCAGGGAGCGGCTTTTTTCCTTTTGAAACAGCGGAGTAGGTTGCGGTTGTAAATGATGGGACGGATTGCTGCGATGCAGCAACCGCACGCAAGGTGATTTGAGGCAATCCATTTCGCTTGCGACTATCCGCGTCAGCCCGGCGCGGGACACGCATACGCGTCGGCATTCATTCCAACTCTGGAGACGCGCGTGTTCCTTTACGGCTTTGGTCCTGTCCTCTGGGCCGGCACCGTGCAGACCATCGAGCTGTCGGTGCTGTCGCTCGCCACTGCGGTGGCGCTGGGGCTGATCGGCGCGGTGGCGAAGCTGTCGCACAACCGGGTGCTGCGAGCGATCGCGACCGGTTATACGACGCTGATCCGCTCGGTGCCCGATCTTGTGCTGATGCTGCTGCTGTTCTACAGCATCCAGATCTGGCTGAACCAGTTCACCGACCTCGTCGGCTGGGACCAGATCGACATCGACCCGTTCGTGGCCGGCGTGCTGACGCTCGGCTTCATCTACGGCGCGTACTTCACCGAGACCTTCCGCGGCGCGTTCCTGTCGGTGCCGCGCGGCCAGCTCGAGGCCGGCGCGGCTTACGGGATGAGCGGCGCGCGCGTGTTCGTGCGGATCATGTTCCCGCAGATGATGCGCTTCGCGCTGCCGGGGATCGGCAACAACTGGCAGGTGCTCGTGAAGGCGACCGCGCTGGTGTCGATCATCGGTCTTGCGGACGTCGTGAAGGCCGCGCAGGACGCCGGCAAGAGCACGTTCAACATGTTCTTCTTCATCCTCGTCGCGGCGCTGATCTACCTCGCGATCACGACCGTTTCCAACCTCGTGCTGATCCAGCTCGAGAAGCGTTATTCCATGGGCGTGCGGCACGCAGAACTATGATCGAGATCCTCCAGGAATTCGGCAAGGCGTTCCTTTTCTGGGACGGCCAGCGCCTCTCCGGCCTCGCGGTGACGCTGTGGCTGCTCGTTGCGTCGATCTCGCTCGGCTTCGTGTGCGCGGTGCCGCTCGCGGTTGCGCGCGTGTCGAAGAAGAAGTGGGTGTCGATGCCCGTGCGGTTCTACACGTACGTGTTTCGCGGCACGCCGCTCTACGTGCAGCTGCTGCTGATGTACACGGGCATGTACAGCCTCGAGTTCGTGCGTTCGCACTCGCTGCTCGACGCGTTCTTCCGCAGCGGTTTCAACTGCGCGATTCTCGCGTTC
Source organism: Burkholderia cepacia complex sp. TUM26381 (assembly GCF_057439935.1). Lineage (NCBI taxonomy): Bacteria > Pseudomonadati > Pseudomonadota > Betaproteobacteria > Burkholderiales > Burkholderiaceae > Burkholderia > Burkholderia cepacia complex sp. TUM26381. Next base: position 1,233,054 of record NZ_CM172006.1, read on the forward strand.
GCGTTGAACACCTGCGCGTACACGACCGAGATCTTTGCCGGCGCGATCCGTGCGATTCCGCACGGCGAGGTCGAGGCGGCGCGTGCGTACGGGATGTCGCCGTTCACGATGTACTGCCGCGTGATCCTGCCGTCGGCGCTGCGCCGTGCGCTGCCGCTCTACAGCAACGAGGTGATCCTGATGCTGCACGCGACGACCGTGGCGTTCACGGCGACCGTGCCGGACATCCTGAAGGTCGCGCGTGATGCGAATTCCGCGACCTACATGGCGTTCCAGTCGTTCGGAATCGCCGCGCTGATCTATCTTGCGGTATCTTTCGCACTCGTCGCGGCGTTTCGCCGCGCGGAGCGCCACTGGCTCGCGTATCTCGCGGCCGCCCGTCATTGATTCACTTCGAGGAGAGCCAGTTGGCCGAGATCACTCAAACGAGCGCTGCCACCAAGCTTGCGGCGCTCGACATCCACAAGCGCTACGGTGACAACGAGGTGCTCAAGGGCGTGTCGCTGAACGCGAAGGCCGGCGACGTCATCAGCATCATCGGTGCGAGCGGCTCGGGCAAGAGCACGTTCCTGCGCTGCATCAATTTCCTCGAGCGACCGAATGCGGGGCAGATCGTCGTCGACGGCGAGGCCGTGCGCACGAAGGCCGACCGCGCCGGCGCGCTCGAAGTCGCCGATCACAAGCAGTTGCAGCGGATCCGCACGAAGCTCGCGATGGTGTTCCAGCACTTCAATCTGTGGGCGCACATGAACGTGCTCGAGAACGTGATGGAAGCGCCCGTGCACGTGCTCGGCATTTCGAAGAAGGAAGCCGAGGACCGTGCGCGCGAGTACCTGGAGAAGGTCGGCTTGCCGCCTCGCGTCGAGAAGCAGTATCCGTCGCACCTGTCCGGCGGCCAGCAGCAGCGCGTGGCGATTGCGCGTGCGCTCGCGATGCATCCGGACGTGATGCTGTTCGACGAGCCGACGTCGGCGCTCGACCCGGAGCTGGTGGGCGAAGTGCTGAAGGTGATGCAGAAGCTGGCCGAGGAAGGCCGCACGATGATCGTCGTCACGCACGAGATGGGTTTCGCGCGCAACGTATCGAACCACGTGATGTTCCTGCATCAGGGGCGGACCGAGGAAGAGGGTGATCCGAAGGAGGTGCTGGTGCGCCCGCAGAGCGAGCGGCTCAAGCAGTTCCTGTCGGGCAGTCTCAAGTAACGCGACAGGGCAGGTTTCAGCCGTGGTACCGGTGTCTCGTCCCGCAGGCGCCACCCGCACGACGCAGGTGGCGATCGTTGCATTGCCGCCCGTGTCGATGTCGGGCGTGGGTCCGATCGTCGATGCGTTGAATCTGGCGAACGAGATCGACGGGCGGTTGTTGTACCGCTGGCAGGTGTGTTCGTGGGACGGGCGGCCCGTGCCGCTCGCGGGCGGTGCGCAGTGGCATGCCGATGCGGCGTTCAACGATGCGATCGCGTGCGACTGGCTGATCGTCGTGACGGAGCGGTTCCAGCAGTTTGCCGATTACCGGTTGTTTCTCGCGAGTCTCGCGCGGGTCGGGCAGCGGACGCCGGTCGTGACCGGGATTCACCACGGCGTGTGGTGGCTTGCGATGGCCGGGCAGCTTTCCGGGTATCGCGTGAGCGTGAACTGGGAGACGTATCAGCAGTTCGCCGAGCAGTTCGAGCGGTCGATCGTCACGCAGCAGATCTTCGAGATCGATCGCGATCGGGCGACCTGTGCCGGTGGGCAGGCTACCGTCGATTTCATGTTGGCCATGATTGGCCGGGAACATGGGGCGGACCTCGCGGAGCGGATTGCCGATGCACTCGGGGTCGGGACTTTGCGGAGTGGTGAGGAACGGCAGCGGATTCCTTTTGTGACTGCGCCGGGCGAGCGGCATCCTCGGTTGAACGATGCGTTGCAGTTGATGGAAGCCAATGTCGAGGATCCGCTGACTACCGATGAAATCGCCGAGTTGGTTGGCGTGTCACGCCGGCAGCTGGAGCGGCTCTTTCGACAGTATCTCGGGGCGATGCCCTCCAAGTATTACCTCAATCTTCGATTGCTCAAGGCTCGTACCCAGTTGCAGCGGACCAGCAAGTCGGTCGTGCAGGTTAGCCTCGCCTGTGGGTTTTCTTCTGCTGCGCACTTTTCTAATGCGTACCGCGAAAGGTTTGGGGTCACGCCTCGGGAGGATCGGCGAGCGTGGCTCGAGAAGCAGACTGGCGGGGGGAGTGAGCCTCGCGGGGGCGCGTTGGTCGAGCGCGGGAAGGATTGATCAAGGTTTCTGCGGGGCGCTGGTGTTTTCGCGAAGCACCTGTGATCGTGTCGGTCTATTTGCGTCGCCCCTGCGCGGGGCGGCGGTTACTTTTCTTTGTCTTGCCAAAGAAAAGTAACCAAAAGAAAGGCGCTCGGAGAACGCATGACTTCCCGGTGCCGCAGTCCACGGAGTGGACCCCGCCTAAGTGTCCGCGCCAGTCAGGATGCCGGAGTGGTTCGAGCAATGGTTCCGACACCCACCAGTACCCAACAAAGCGGTATACCGCCCGCTCGCTCCATCCTCGCTTCGCTCGGCTGCAAGATACTTCAGGTCGGGTGGTTGAGCTTGGTGCTCTCCTGTTCGGACGTGTCGCCTGCCGGGCATTTCCTCCATTCACATCATTCGTGTGACCACGTCGTTTGCGGATCGATAATTGCTCGATGGTGTGTTGGCTGCCCGATATTTATTGGCAGGGCAGCAGACCTCGTACCTATTGAAAACGGTGGTCCGTCCATGTGTGGGCGTTCGGTGATCGACGACGATTTTTGAGGGGGTGTACCTGTCGGCCGAGCGAAGCGAGGATGGAGCGAGCGGGAGGTATACCGCTTTGTTGGGTACTGGTGGGTGTCGGAACCATTGCTCGAACCACTCCGGGATCCTGGCTGGCGCGGACACTTAGGCGGGGTCCACTCCGTGGACTGCGGCACCGGGAAGTCATGCGTTCTCCGAGCGCCTTTCTTTTGGTTACTTTTCTTTGGCAAGACAAAGAAAAGTAACCGCCGCCCCGCGCAGGGGCGACGCAAATAGACCGACACGATCACAGGTGCTTCACGAAACCGCCGGCGAGCCGCCCCAAAAGCCTCCATTCACGAAACCGCCGGCGAGCCGCCCCAAAAGCCTCAAAATACCGACACCCAGCAACGAACCCACCCGCCCGAGAGGGCAAAACCAAAACCTTCCGATAGAACCCGTCGCAAATCCGCAAGACGCTTGCGTCACCCTTACCTAAACTTGATCCTGTTGAACCCTCTTACGAAACCGAAAGGAACGACCATGACGACCTCGACCGTGAACCGCCAGACATTCGACGAAGTGATGGTGCCGGTATTTTCACCCGCCCCGTTCGTGCCGGATCGCGCAGAGGGCTCCCGCGTGTGGGACACGGCCGGCCGCGAGTACATCGATTTCGCGTGCGGCATTGCAGTAACGTCGCTCGGCCACGGCCACCCGGAACTGCTGAAAGTCCTGGACGAACAAAGCCGCAAGCTCTGGCACATCGGCAACGGCTACACGAACGAGCCGGTGCTGCGCCTCGCGAAGCGCCTCGAATCGCTGACCTTCGCCGACCGCGCATTCTTCGCGAACTCCGGCGCGGAAGCGAACGAAGCCGCCCTGAAACTCGCACGCCGCGTCGCGTTCGACCGCCACGGCGCCGACAAGGCAGAAATCATCTCGTTCGTGCAGTCGTTCCACGGCCGCACGTTCTTCACGGTCAGCGTCGGCGGCCAGCCGAAATACTCGGAAGGCTTCGGCCCCGTGCCGGCCGGCATCAAGCACCTGCCGTACAACGACATCGAAGCGGCGAAAGCCGCGATCGGCCCGCAAACCTGTGCCGTGATCGTCGAACCCGTGCAAGGCGAAGGCGGCGTGATCCCGGCCGATCCGGCCTTCCTGAAGGCGCTGCGCGAAGCGTGCGACGCACACGGCGCACTGCTGATTTTCGACGAAGTGCAAACGGGCGTCGGCCGCACGGGCCAGTTCTACGCGTACATGGACACGGGCGTCACGCCGGACATCCTGACGACCGCGAAAGCACTCGGCAACGGCTTCCCGATCGGCGCAATGCTGACGACCAACGAACTCGCCGCCCACTTCAAGGTCGGCGTGCACGGCACGACGTACGGCGGCAACCCGCTCGCATCGGCCATCGCGGACAAGGTCGTCGAACTGATCGGCGATCCGGCACTGCTCGAAGGCGTGCGCGAACGCAGCGTGCGCCTGAAGGGCGCGCTCGAACGCATCAACGCACGCTTCGGCATCTTCAAGGACGTGCGCGGCAAGGGCCTGCTGGTCGGCGCCGAACTCACCGCCGCATTCGACGGCCGTGCGAAGGACTTCGTCACCGCCGCCGCCGAGAACGGCCTGATCATGCTGATCGCCGGCCCGAACGTGCTGCGCTTCGTCCCGTCGCTGGTGATCCCGTTCGACCTGCTCGACGAAGGCATGAAGCGCTTCGAGAAGGCAGTCGAACAAGTGCTCGCCGCACAGGAAGCCACCGCGCGCTGATCGGCGCCCCCATCGCAGACAGGAACGACGATGCTATTTGTTCGCCCCGGCAAACTCACGGATCTCGATGCGCTCGCGCACATGGCGCGCACCGCGCAGCCGGTCCTGCACTCGCTGCCGCACGACCGCGCGGCGCTCGAAGCGCGCGTGGCGCTCTCCGAAGATTCGTTTCGCGCGGACGTCGACTTCGCCGGCGAGGAGTTCTACCTCTTCGTGCTCGAGGATTCGTCGACGGGCAAGCTGCTCGGCACGGCGAGCATCGTGGCCGCGGCCGGCTACTCGGAACCGTTCTACGCGTTCCGTAACGACGCGCTGATCCACGCGTCGCGCGAGCTGCACGTGAACCGCAAGATCCACGCGCTCACGATGTCGCACGAGCTGACTGGCAAGAGCCGGCTCGCGGGCTTCTACGTCGATCCGTCGCTGCGCGGCGACGCGGCCGCGCACCTGATCTCGCGCGCCCGGATGATGTACATCGCCGCGAACCGACGCCGCTTCACGCCCGAAGTGTTCACGCTGCTGCTCGGCGTGAGCGACGGCAACGGCGCATCGCCGTTCTGGGAAGCGGTGGGGCGCAAGTTCTTCGGCCGCAACTTCACCGACGTCGACATCGCATCGGGCGGCCGCAGCCGCACGTTCATCGCGGAAGTGATGCCGGCCTATCCGCTCTACGTGCCGCTCCTGCCGGAAGCCGCGCAGCGCGTGCTCGGCGAGCCGAACGAAACGGCCTTGCTCGCATACGACATCCATCTCGAGGAAGGCTTCGAGCCCGACCGCTTCGTCGACATCTTCGACGCGGGCCCGGTGCTGACCGCGCAGGTCGACCGCACCGCATGCGTGAAGCAGGCGTCGGAGCGTATCGTGCGCGAGGCCGCGCACCAGCAGGGCGACGTCGCCTACATGGTGTCGACGGGCAGCGGCGAATCGTTCCGCTGCGTGCTGGCCGACCTGCCGGGCGACACGGCCGACGCGCCGCTGGCCGGCGACGTGCGCGCGGCGCTCGATGTGAAGGATGGCGATGTCGTGCGCTGCGTGCCGCTGCACCGCCGCGACGATGAAGATTTGACGGGAGACGCAGCATGATCGTCGTTCGGGTCGTACAAACGGGCGATGTCGACGCGCTCGTGTCGCTCGCGAAGGAAACCGGGCCGGGCCTGACCACGTTCAAGCCCGACCGCGACGCGCTCGCCGCGCGCATCGAGCGCTCGCGCCGTACGCTCGACGGGCAGGCGGCGCCGGGCGAAGCCGGCTACTTCTTCGTGATGGAAGAATCGAAGACGGGCGACATCGCGGGCGTGTGCGGGATCGAAACGCAGGTCGGCCTCGAACAGCCGTTCTACAACTATCGCGTGAGCACGGTCGTGCACGCGAGCCAGGAACTCGGCGTGTGGACGCGGATGTCCGCGCTGAACATCTCGCACGACCTCACGGGTTACGCGGAAGTGTGTTCGCTGTTCCTGAGCCCGCGCTATCGCACGGGCGGCGTCGGCGGCTTGCTGTCGCGCTCGCGCTTCATGTTCATCGCTCAGTTCCGCGAGCGCTTTCCGGAACGCATCTGCGCGGAACTGCGCGGCCACTTCGACGAGGACGGCACGTCGCCGTTCTGGCGCGCAGTCGGTTCGCACTTCTACCAGATCGATTTCAACGCGGCCGATTACCTCAGCTCGCACGGCCGCAAGTCGTTCCTCGCGGAACTGATGCCGCGCTACCCGGTGTATGTCGACCTGCTGCCGCAGGACGCGCAGGACGCGGTCGGCCTCACGCACCGCGACACGCTGCCGGCCCGCAAGATGCTCGAAGCGGAAGGGCTGCGCTACCAGAATCACGTCGACATCTTCGACGCGGGCCCCGTGCTCGAATGCCATGTCAACGATCTGCGCACGGTGCGCGAGAGCGTCGTCGTGCCGGTCGCGATCGGCGTGCCGGACGCACGTGAAGATGGGCCGAAGTCGCTCGTGTCGAACACGTCGCTCGGCGATTTCCGCGTCGGCGTCGCGCCGGGCGTGGTCGCGAACGGCGCGTTCGTGCTGTCGGCCGACGATGCCGTCGCGCTCGACGTGAAGGCCGGCGATCCGGTCCGCGTACTGCCGCTCAAAGTCAAACAGGGATAAACGAATCATGACGGAACTCTTCATCGACGGCGCCTGGGTCGCAGGCTCGGGCCCCGTCTTCGCTTCGCGCAACCCGGGCACCGACGAGATCGCATGGCAGGGCGAGAGCGCGTCGGCGGCCGACGTCGACCGTGCGGTCGCGAGCGCACGCCGCGCATTCGCCGGCTGGTCGGCGCTCGACTTCGAATCGCGCTGCGCGATCGTCAAGCGTTTCGCCGCATTGCTCAACGAACGCAAGGAAGCGATCGCGACCGCGATCGGCCGCGAGACGGGCAAGCCGCTGTGGGAAGCACGCACCGAAGTCGCGTCGATGGCCGCGAAGGTCGGCATCTCGATCCAGGCGTACCAGGAACGCACTGGCGAGAAGCGCCAGGACATGGCCGACGGCGTCGCGGTGCTGCGCCACCGTCCGCACGGCGTCGTCGCGGTGTTCGGCCCGTACAACTTCCCCGGCCACTTGCCGAACGGCCATATCGTGCCTGCGCTGATCGCCGGCAATGCGGTCGTGTTCAAGCCGTCGGAACTCGCACCGGGCGTCGCGCGCGCGACGGTCGAAGTGTGGAAGGAAGCCGGGCTGCCGGACGGCGTGCTGAACCTCGTGCAGGGCGAGAAGGACACGGGCATCGCGCTCGCGAACCATCGGCAGATCGACGGGCTGTTCTTCACGGGCAGCTCGGACACGGGCACGCTGCTGCACAGGCAGTTCGGCGGTCGCCCGGAGATCGTGCTCGCGCTCGAGATGGGCGGCAACAACCCGCTCGTGATCGGCGAAGTCGAGGATATCGACGCGGCCGTGCATCACACGATCCAGTCGGCGTTCCTGTCGGCCGGCCAGCGCTGCACGTGCGCGCGCCGCATCTTCGTGCCGCAGGGCGCCTTCGGCGACCGCTTCCTCGCACGCTTCGCCGACGTCACGTCGAAGATCACGGCCGACGTGTTCGATGCCGATCCGCAGCCGTTCATGGGCGCGGTGATCTCGGCCCGCGCGGCCGCGAAGCTGGTCGACGCGCAGTCGCGCCTGATCGAGCAGGGCGCGAAGCCGGTCATCGCGATGACGCAGCGCGATCCGCGCCTCGGCTTCGTGAACGCCGCAATCGTCGACGTGACGAACGTCGCGAACCTGCCCGACGAAGAACATTTCGGCCCGCTCGCGCAGATCGTCCGCTATGCGACGTTCGACGACGCGATCGAGCGCGCGAACGACACGGCGTTCGGCCTGTCCGCCGGCCTGCTGGCCGACGACGAGAAGGCATGGGAACACTTCCGCCGCACGATCCGCGCCGGGATCGTCAACTGGAACCGGCCGACCAACGGCGCATCGTCCGCCGCGCCGTTCGGCGGCGCGGGCCGCTCGGGCAACCATCGCCCGAGCGCGTACTACGCGGCCGACTATTGCGCGTACCCGATGGCGTCGGTGGAAAGCACGCAACTGACTTTGCCCGCGAGCCTGTCGCCGGGCCTGCATTTCTGATCGAGGGAACGACGATGAACGCACAAGAAGCCAATTTCGACGGGCTCGTCGGCCCGACCCACAACTACGCCGGCCTGTCGTTCGGCAACGTGGCGTCGCTCAACAACGAGAAGTCGGCCGCGAACCCGAAGGCCGCCGCGAAACAGGGGCTGCGCAAGATGAAGCAGCTCGCGGATCTCGGGTTCGCGCAGGGCGTGCTGCCGCCGCAGGAGCGGCCGTCGCTGCGCCTGTTGCGCGAGCTCGGTTTCTCGGGCAAGGACGCGGACGTGATCGCGAAGGCCGCGAAGCAGGCGCCCGAGCTGCTCGCCGCGGCGAGTTCGGCGTCGGCGATGTGGACCGCGAACGCGGCCACCGTCAGCCCGTCGGCCGACACGAGCGACGGCCGCGTGCACTTCACGCCGGCGAACCTGTGCAGCAAGCTGCATCGCGCGATCGAGCACGACGCGACGCGTCGCACGCTGTCGACGCTGTTCGCCGATCCCGCGCATTTCGCGGTGCATGAAGCGCTGACGGGCACGCCGGCACTCGGCGACGAAGGCGCGGCGAACCACACGCGCTTTTGCGCCGAATACGGCAAGCCGGGCATCGAGTTCTTCGTGTACGGCCGCGCGGAATACCGCCGCGGGCCCGAGCCGAAGCGCTTCCCGGCACGCCAGACCTTCGAGGCGAGCCGCGCGGTCGCGCATCGCCACGGTCTGGCCGAAGAAGCGACGGTCTATGCGCAGCAGGATCCGGACGTGATCGACGCGGGCGTGTTCCACAACGACGTGATCTCGGTCGGCAACCGCGACACGCTGTTCACGCACGAGCGCGCGTTCGTCAACAAGCAGGCAATCTACGACACGCTGACCGCTGCGCTCGACGCACGCGGTGCGCGCCTGAACGTGATCGAGGTGCCGGAAGCTGCCGTGAGCGTGAACGACGCGGTGACGTCGTACCTGTTCAACAGCCAGCTGCTGTCGCGCGCGGACGGTTCGCAAGTGCTCGTCGTGCCGCAGGAATGCCGCGAGAACGCGAACGTTGCCGCCTATCTCGACCAGCTCGCAGCTGGCAACGGCCCGATTCACGACGTGCTCGTGTTCGACCTGCGCGAAAGCATGAAGAATGGCGGCGGGCCCGCGTGCCTGCGCCTGCGCGTCGTGCTGAACGACGCGGAGCGCGCGGCCGTCACGTCGAACGTGTGGATCAACGACACGCTGTTCGCGTCGCTCGACACGTGGATCGACAAGCACTACCGCGATCGCCTTGCACCGTCGGACCTCGCCGATCCGGCGCTGCTCGAGGAATCGCGCACGGCGCTCGACGAGCTCACGCAGATCCTGCGCGTCGGTTCGCTGTATGACTTCCAGCGCTGAGGCACGGATGCCGCCCACCGCGCTGCTCGACGATTTTCTCGCGTTCACGCTGGACGGCAGCGTACCGGCCGAGCAGCACGGTAGCTGCGCGGGCGGTGCGGTGCGCTGGCGGTGGCCCGGCGACGGGCTGCTCGTGCTCGAACCGGCGGCAGCCGACGCGGCGGCCCGCGCGAGCGTGCTCGTGTCGGCCGGCGTGCATGGCGACGAGACGGCGCCGATCGAGCTGCTGTCGATGCTCGTGCGCGATCTCGCGTCGGGCGCGCTGCCGCTCGCGTGCCGGCTGCTCGTCGTGCTCGGCAACGTGCCGGCGATGCGCGCGGGCGAACGCTATCTCGACGACGACCTGAACCGCCTGTTCAGCGGCCGTCACGCGCAGGTGCCCGCGAGCCGCGAAGCGCCGCGCGCCGTGCAGCTCGAAGCGGCGGCCGCCGCGTTCTTCGCGGCCGCGCCGGCAGGCAGCGCACGCTGGCATATCGACATGCATACGGCGATCCGCGCATCGGTGTTCGAGCAGTTCGCACTGCTGCCGCACACGGGCACACCGCCGACGCGCACGATGGTCGAATGGCTCGGCGATGCGCGCATCGCGGCCGTGCTGCTGCATACCGCGAAGGGCAACACGTATTCGCATTTCACGGCCGAGCACTGCGGCGCGCTCGCGTGCACGCTCGAACTCGGCAAGGTGCGGCCGTTCGGCCAGAACGACCTGACGCGTTTCGCGCCGGCCGACCGGGCGGTGCGCAAGCTGGTGTCGGGGGCGTCGACGGATGTTGATGCGCGAGGCGGCCATCCGTCGCTGCCGCGCGTCTTCACGGTGATCGACCAGATCACGAAGCAGAGCGACGCGCTCGAGCTGTTCGTCGCGGCCGACGTCGCGAACTTCACCGCGTTCGCGCGCGGCACGGTGCTCGCGCAGGACGGCGACTACCGCTACACGGTGACGCACGACGAGGAGCGGATCGTGTTCCCGAATCCGACGGTGAAGCCTGGCCTGCGCGCCGGTCTGCTCGTGATCGACACGACGCGCGAGACGATTGCGGCACTCGTCTGACCGATCGGTACGGCCGCACTCGGCGTGCGACCCCGCCTTGCGTATTTGCGACATCGTCTTGCAAGTTTGGCGGCCGGCCCGGCCGGCGTTGCGTGCGCACCGCAGCATCGTGCGCCGACGGCCGCTTTGCCATACCGGGCCGCGCGGATTGGTACAATCGCGGCCTTGCGGCTGTTGCGCCGCATCACGGCGCGGCAGCCGCATTGCCGTGGTCATCTGACCCTGCAATGATGCATGCGCCCGTAGTTTCGGAACATTCGAGTATCGAGGAGAACACCTGATGAAGTTGGATTGGCGTAAAGTGGCCGCGCATGCGGTGGTGGCGGCATCGGCGGTGGCGGCAGGCAGCGCGGTTGCCGCGGATCTCAAGGAGATCCGGTTCGGCGTCGAGGCCTCGTACGCACCGTTCGAATACAAGACGCCCGACGGCAAGCTGACCGGCTTCGACATCGACATCGGCAACGCGGTGTGCGCGAAGCTGAAGACGAAGTGCGTGTGGGTCGAGAACGACTTCGACGGCCTGATCCCTGCGCTGCAGGCACGCAAGTTCGACGCGATCAACTCGGACATGACGATCACCGATCAGCGCAAGCACGCGATCGCGTTCACCGACCCGATCTATACGATTCCGAACCAGCTGATCGCGAAGCAGGGCAGCGGCCTGCTGCCGACCCCGCAGTCGCTGAAGGGCAAGCGCGTCGGCGTGCTGCAGGGCACGATCCAGGAAGCGTACGCGAAGAAGAAGTGGGCGCCGGTCGGCGTTGAAGTCGTGCCGTACCAGACGCAGGATCTGGCCTATGCCGACCTGAAGTCGGGCCGTCTCGACGCGACGTTCCAGGATTCGGAAGCTGGCTCGAAGGGCTTCCTGACGAAGCCGCAAGGCCAGGGCTTCGCGTTCGCGGGCGGCACGGTCAGCGACACCGAGATCCTCGGCTCGGGTGTCGGCTTCGGCCTGCGCAAGAACGACGCGGCGCTGAAGACCGCGCTCGATCAGGCGCTGAAGGACCTGAAGGCCGACGGCACGATCGACAACCTCGCGAAGAAGTACTTCAGCGTGCCCGTGACGCTCAAGTAAGCGTTTCGTTCGAACGCACGATGCAAGCAAACCGGCCGCTGATGCGGCCGGTTTGTTTTTGCGGAGCGCAAACGCCGGAGGCGGCCCGGGCGTCAGCCGTGCTGGGCGGGGAAGAACCGCCCCAGCTCACGCGCGAGCTCGTTGAGGATGCTCATTTCCTGTTGCGAGATCTTGCGGGCCGGCTGCGCGCCGGCCCAGTCGCCGTACAGCAGCGCGACCGTGGTCGTATCGACGCGCACCGGCAGCAGCACGAACGCACGCGTGTCGTCGAACACGTCGAGGTACCACGCGGGCAGGCGCTTGAGCATCTTCGGTTCCTGCGCCTGCTCGATGAAGATGCCGACCGAATTGGTGATCGCGAGATGGAACACGTCCGGCTCGAAGCGCTCGTCGAAGCGCAGCCGGTAGAGCGCCGCGTCGACGCCGGGACCGAAGCCCAGGCGCGCGGCGAAGGTGCCGTCGTCGTGCCGGACGAACATCACGGTGCGCGTGAATGCGAGGCTGGCGAGCAGGCTTTCCGACGCGAGCGCGAGCACCGGCGTCAGCACATGCTCGGACGGCAGCGCACGCAGGTCGGCGAGGCCGGCTTCGAGGCAGGCCTCGGGTTCGGCCTGCGCGCGCGCGATCGCATCGGCGTTCGCGCGCAGTTCGACGATCTCGCGCATCACCGTGTCGCTCGCTTCCTCGTGCGCGAGCTGCTCGGCGATCTCGACGAGTGCGTCGGGTTCCGTGTCGAGCGCCAGCGCATAGTGCTGCGCAAGCGCGTCGATGTGCGCATCGCGCTGCGGACTGTCGGGCATCGCGAGCACGCTTGCGACGTCGGTCGAGCAGCGGCTCACCGCACGCAGCCAGTTCACGCGCTCGATCCGCTCCTCGTCGGCGGGGAGTTCGCGGCCGAATGCGTCGACGCGGTTCAGATGGTGGTGATCGTCGGCGATGCCGTCCCGGATCGTGTCGGGCAGCCGCCAGCGCGTGGCCGCCTCGAGCCCGATCTCGTCGAAGCCGACGCCGAGCACGGCGACGCAGGCGGCCGATTCGTCGCCATGCATCTCCGCTGCGCGGCGGCGGATCTTGTCCCATTCGCTGTCGAGATAGCAGACCACCAGCAGCTTGCCGACCTGGCGCATCAGCGTACAGACGACGGCTTCCTCGCCCGCGCGCAGGTCGGCGCGCTCGGTGAGCTTGCGTGCGACGCAGCCGGACAGCAGCGCACGGTTCAATTCCAGCTTCGCGTCGATGCGCCGCGGCGTGCTGTGGTGGAAATGGTCGACGAGCTTCAGCCCGACGACGAGATGGCCGACGGCGTCCATGCCGAGCACCATCAGGGCGCGGGTCACGGTCGTGATGTTGCCGCCGAACGCCATGTACATCGCGGAATTCGCGAGCCGCAGCACTTTCTGCGTGAGCGCGAAATCCGACAGCACGACGCGCACGAGCGCGGTGAAGTCGAGGTCGTCGTTCTTCATCGCGGCCATCGTGGCGCGCAGCGATTCCGACAGCAACGGGAAATCGCCCCGTTCGTTCATCCGGGCCCACAGCTTGTCGAGCAACGCAGTGCGGGGCAGGTGTTCGGTGATTGACATACGGATCTGTCCGGTTCGCCGCGCGTCAGGCGGCGGCGTGCAGGTGCAGCTGCTGCGCCTCGAAGCGCCGCGCGAGCTCCTCGGACGGCAGCGCCTGGCAGACGAGCCAGCCCTGGATGTGATTGCAGCCCATCTCCGTCAGCAGCTCGCGCTGCGCCTCGGTCTCGACGCCTTCGGCGACGAGCTCGAGATCCAGTGTTTGCGCGAGGCCGACCACTGCCGACACGATCGCGCGGTCGTTGCGCGACGTCAGCAGGTTCTCGACGAAGCTGCGGTCGATCTTCAGCTTCGCGAGCGGGAAGCGCTGCAGATAGGCGAGGCTCGAGTACCCGGTGCCGAAATCGTCGATCGCGAAGCGGATGCCGAGATCGGTCAGCTCCTCGAGCAGCACTTTCGCGTGCGCGGGATCGTGCATCAGCAGGCTTTCGGTGATTTCGAGCACGATGCGGCGCGGGTCGATGCCCGTCAGCGCGATCGCCTCGCGCACGCTCTGCGTGAAGCGCGGGTCGCGGAACTGCTGCGGCGACACGTTGACGGCCACGTATTGCAGCGCGAGCCCCTGTCCGTCCCAGGCAACGAGTTGCATGCACGCGGCCTTGAGCACCCAGTTGCCGAGGTAGTTGATCAGGCCGATCGATTCGGCGAGCGGAATGAAGGTCGCGGGCGGCACGAGGCCGTGCACCGGATGGCGCCAGCGGATCAGCGCCTCGACGCCGACCACCGCGCCCGACTGGCTGCGCGTGATCGGCTGGAAATGGAGCGAAAACTCGCCGTTGCGCACGCCGTCGTACAGGTCGGCTTCGAGCTTGAGCCGCTCGGCGTCGGCCGGATCGTCGACGGGCGCATGGAAGGCGAGCGCGTTGCCGCCCGATGCCTTCGCTTGCGCGAGCGCATGGTCGGCGCGGCGCAGCAGCGGACTGTGATGCTGCGCCCGATGCGGCGCGGCACGTTCGTCGGGGTAGAGCGCGATGCCGATGCTCGCCGACAAGTGCACGGTCTGCCCCTGGTACACGTAGGGCTCGCGCACCGCGGCCTGCAGCCGGCGCGCGAGCGCGTCGGCGGTATTGCTCGCCTGCGTGCGGCCGGAGGCGCTCAGCACGACCGCGAACTTGTCGCTCGCGACGCGCGCGAGCTGCTCGTTCGGCGTGACGAGCGCCTTCAGCCGCTGCGCGGTCTCGCGCAGCAGCGTGTCGCCCGCGTCGTAGCCGAGCGCGCGGTTGATCCGCTGGTAGTCGTCGAGGTCGAGCAGCAGCAGCGCCGCGCAGGTGCCGTCCTCGTCGGCGGTCTGCTGCGCGCGCATCAGCGCCGGCACGAGCGCGGACAGGTTGTCGAGCCCCGTCATCGGATCGTGGTGCATTTCATACGTCAGCTTTGCTTCGAGCGCGCGCCACGACGACACGTCGAACGCCGCGATCGCGAAGCCGTCGACGCCGTGATGGCGGCTCTTGAACGCGCGGATCTCGACGTCCAGCGGGTAGGTGAGCGACTTGACGATGCACATCGTCGCCTTCTCGACCTGGCCGGAACGCGCGGCGCGGGCAAGCAGCCCTTCGAGCGCCGGGGTATCCTGTTCGGCGATGAGGTCGCGCAGCGTCAGCGTGTGCAGATAGTCGCGGTGATAGCCGATGAAGCGCAGGCTCGCGTCGGAGACGTACAGAAAGCGCAGCTCGCGGTCGACATGGGCGAGGAAGTCCACCGTGCCGACCGTCTGTTCCAGCCAGTTGCGCACGGAATCGTCGCGGCGCGGCGCGCCGGCGCGCGCGGGCATCAGCGCGCCGCCCGACCAGGCGAAGCGGCGCAGCGTATGCAAGGCGCTGCGCCAGGAGCCCTTGCGTGACGTCTGTTTCCTGTTGGCTTCCATGTTTCTCGCTGACGTGAAGGGCTGGAACCGGTTGTCCGCAAGGAATAACGGCAGACTGTGCGGAATCTTTAACGGACCGGCCGCGGCTGGCGCTGCCGGCGGTCCGGATCGTATGCGCAGGTGTTCGACAGGCGAACGCCTACGTGGCCTACATCGAGGCTGACTTTATAAGAAATGAGGACGCAGATGAAGCGAAAACTGTTGCTGGGCGCCGTTGCGGCGCTGGTGGCCGGCCATGCGCTGCTGGCGCAGGCGGAACTGAAGCCGGGCGCCGCGGCGCCCGATTTCACGACGCAGGCGTCGCTGGGCGGCAAGACTTACACGTACTCGCTCGCGGACGCGCTGAAGCAGGGGCCGGTCGTGCTGTACTTCTACCCGGCCGCGTTCACGAAGGGCTGCACGATCGAGGCGCATGCGTTCGCGGATGCGGTCGACCGTTACAAGGCTTACGGCGCGACGGTGATCGGCGTGTCGGCCGACAATATCGACACGCTGACGAAGTTCTCGGTGAGCGAGTGCCGGAGCAAGTTCCCGGTCGCGGCCGACCCGGACGCGAAGATCATCCGCGAATACGACGCGAAGCTGCCGGCGCTCGACCGCGCGAACCGCGTGTCGTACGTGATTTCGCCGGAAGGGAAGGTTTTGTACGAGTACACGAGCCTGTCGCCCGACAAGCATGTGGAGAACACGCTCGCCGCCGTGAAGGCGTGGGCCGACGCGCATCCGAAGCAGTAAGCGGCGGCGCCTGGCGTGAAAGCGGCCCGTCGTGCGGGCCGCGGGCATGCGCGTACGCGCCGCCGGGCGGCGGCGCGCGGCGGGGCGTTATGCGCGCAAGGCCTGTTCGATCGGCACGCTGCCGCCGACGAAGCCGACGATCTTGCGCGAGATGCCGAGCTTGATCGCCTCGATCGCGGCCCAGGCAACGTCCTGGCGCGACACGGGCGGTGCGGGATCGAGCCATGCGTCGGTCAGCGCGATCTTGCCGACGCCCGGATCGTCCGTGAGCGGGCCCGGGCGCAGGATCACGTAGTCGACACCCGACGCGATCACGCGATCGTCGCCTTCGCGTTTCATCTGCGAATAATGGCGAATGGCATCCGGCGCCTGCTCGGGCCGGTAAGCCGACAGCGAACTGATCACCACGAGCTTCTGCGCGTTGTAGGCCAGCGTGTATTCGGCCGCGCGGGCCACCGCGTCGCGGTCGACCTGTTCCTCTTCGGCCGCGCCCTCCGATTCGGCCGAGCCGGCCGCGTAGATCACGTGCGTGATGCCCTGGAATGCGTGCGAGAAATCGTTCGTCAGATCGGCCTCGGCGACCCGTGCGCCCGCCAGCGCATAGCCGTGGCGGCGCACGAGCGCCGTGACCTCGAACTCCGGCTGCTTGAGCAGCAGATCCGCGCAGGCCTGGCCCGTTCGGCCGGTCGCGCCAATCAGCAGTACCTTCGTTGTCATGAAACCGCTCCTTGCTCGATGCGTCATCCATCCAGATAGGGACGGACGACGGATAACTCAAGTGTAATGTCGAATTGGCCCGGCCGCGGGTGCGTATTAAGGGGCGTACCGGCATCGGGCGTACCGGCATCGGGCGTACCGGCGTCGGGTATATCGGCATCGGGCGCAAGCAGGGCGGCGCGGGCACGCGATCTGCGGTGTCGCGGCTGGCGGTCGGGCGTTCATTCATGCAACGGATGCGGGAATGACGCGCCGACCGGCTATCATGTGCGCGATGGATTTTTCGCCGTGACGCGTGATAACGCGCCGGCCCACCGGTTGGAGTACACATGGCATTACCCCTGGACAACGTCAGCATGGCCGTGTTCTGCGACTTCGAGAACGTTGCGCTCGGCGTGCGCGACGCGAAGTACGAGAAATTCGACATCAAGCCCGTGCTGGAGCGCCTGCTGCTGAAGGGCAGCATCGTCGTGAAGAAGGCCTATTGCGACTGGGATCGCTACAAGGGCTTCAAGGCGTCGATGCACGAGGCGAGCTTCGAGCTGATCGAGATTCCCCACGTGCGCCAGTCGGGCAAGAATTCGGCCGACATCCGGCTCGTCGTCGACGCGCTCGACCTCTGCTACACGAAGTCGCACGTCGATACGTTCGTGATCATCAGCGGCGATTCCGACTTTTCGCCGCTCGTATCGAAGCTGCGCGAGAACGCGAAGAAGGTGATCGGCGTCGGCGTGAAGAAATCGACGTCGGACCTGCTGGTCGCGAACTGCGACGAATTCATCTTCTACGACGACCTGGTGCGCGAGCAGCAGCGCGCGCTCGCGAAGCGCGAACAGCAGCAGCGTGCGGGCAACGGCGGCGCGAAGCGGTCCGACGAGCCGTCGTCGCGGAAGCACGACCTGGACGCACGCAAGGCCGAGGCGATCGCGCTGGCGGTCGAGACGTTCGATGCGCTCGCATCAGAGCGCGACGACGTCGGCAAGATCTGGGCGTCGGTGCTCAAGAGCGCGATCAAGCGCCGCAAGCCGGATTTCAACGAGTCGTACTACGGGTTCCGCGCGTTCGGCAACCTGCTCGACGAAGCGCAGGCGCGCGGCCTGCTCGAAGTGGGGCGCGACGACAAGTCGGGCGCATTCGTGTCGCGGGCCCGCCAGCCGGCGGTCGTGGAGCATGTCGCGACGGGCGGTGAAGGCGGCACGCACGGCGGCGCGCACCACGGTCACGGTACGCGTGCGGCCGAGCCGGCGCGGGCCGGGCGCAATGCGCAACGTCGCGGGCAGCGGGCGGAAGCGGTCGTGCACGAAAGCGTGCAGGTCGAGGCGGACGAGGAAACGGTTGCCGAGGCCGTCGAGGCGGTGACGCCGCCGGCTGAAATAGCCGAAGCGGCCGACGCGCATGGCGATGCGAAGGATGGCCGCAAGCGTGCGCGCAAGAGCGCGGCGAAGAAGACCGGCGCGAAGAAGGGCGTGGCCGCGAAGGGCGCGGGCCGTCACGCGGCCGGGAAGAGCGGCGACGCTGCCCGCGATGCGGCGACGCACGCGCACGGCAAGCATGCCGACGACGCGCACCGCGACGCGGAGCAGGGCGGCGAGCGGCACGTCGCGGTGGCGCACGCCGAGCCGGCAGCCGGCGATGTCGGCGGCGAGGTTGCCGCCGCCCAGCCGTCGCACGACGCGGCGCCGGCCGAAGCGGCTGCCGAAGGGCCGGCTGCTGCCAAGAAGAAGCCGGCCCGCAAGGCGGCACCGCGCGCGCGCCGTCCGCGCAAGACGGCGGCCGACGCTGCCGAGTAACGCCGGCCGGGTGCCTTCCCGGGCGGAGCGGCACCCGCACCGCGATACGGGCCGGCGCAATGCCGGCCTGCCGCGCTAGCCGTTCAGCGCATACGGCCGCGTCATCACTTCGAGGAAGTGGCCGTCCGGATCGTCGAAGTACACGCCGCGTCCGCCGTTGTGGCGGTAGATGTCATCGGGTTGCCGCTTCGCCGGATCGGCCCAGTGCGCCAGCCCGCGCTCGCGGATGCGCGCCAGCACGCGATCGAAGCCGGCTTCGTCGAGCAGGAACGCGTAATGCTGCGACCGGATTTCCCCCGCCTGTTCGTAAAAATCGAGCGACACGCCGTTGTCGAGCGCGACGACCAGCATCGCGCCGAACGGCGTCGGCGGCGGCAATTCCAGGAGTTCGGTGAGGAAGCGGCTCGACGCACGCTTGTCGCGGCACCAGACGATCGTATGGTTCAGCTGGACGTTCATGGTGTGTCCCCGTGAAGGGCCCCGCGGTGGGCATGGACTCACGATAGCCGATCGTCGCTGGCGTTCAAGCGCAAAAAATGGCCGCCCACCGGGCGGCCGCTTTCATCACTCGCCGGCGACTGCCGGCCCGCCGGTATTGCCGCGGCGGTTGCGCCGCTTCTCGCCCCACACGCGGAACCGGTCCATGTACAGGTAGACGACCGGCGTCGTATAGAGCGTCAGCACCTGCGACACGATCAGGCCGCCGGCGATCGCGATCCCGAGCGGCGCGCGCAGCTCGGCGCCGTCGCCGCTGCCGAACGCGAGCGGCAGCGCGCCGAGAAGCGCCGCCATCGTCGTCATCATGATCGGGCGGAAGCGCAGCAGGCACGCCTCGTGGATCGCGTCGAACGACGATTTCTGGTTGTTGCGCGTCTGGTCGATCGCGAAGTCGACCATCATGATCGCGTTCTTCTTCACGATGCCGATCAGCAGGATCACGCCGATCAGCGCGATGATGCTGAACTCGGTCTTGAACAGCAGCAGCGCGAGCAGCGCGCCGACGCCGGCCGACGGCAGCGTCGACAGGATCGTGATCGGGTGGATGTAGCTCTCGTACAGGATCCCGAGCACGATGTAGACGGCCAGCAGCGCGGCGAGGATCAGGATCGGCTGGTCGTTCATCGACTGCTGGAACGCCTGCGCGGTGCCCTGGAAGCTGCCGACGATCGTCGGCGGGACGCCGACCTGCGCCATCGTCTGGTAGATCACCTGCGTCGCCTGCGACAGTGACACGCCCGGCGGCAGGTTGAACGAGATCGTCGTCGCGACGAACAGCCCCTGATGGTTGACCGACAGCGGTGTCGTGCTCGGCCCGAACGTCGCGATCGCCGACAGCGGGATCATCGTCGACTTCGACGTCGACACCGACGCGCCCGACGACGCGCTCGACTTGCCGCTCGCCGCGATCGAGTTGAGCGCCTGGTTGCGCGCGGAATCGGACGCGATCGCCGCGGCGCTTTGCGTGGCCGTGCCGGCGCTCGACGTGCCGGCCGACGTCGCGACATAGGTGCCGGCCGCCGCGTTGGTGGTCTGCGAGCCGTTCGCGCTGCCGCCCGACGTGCTGATCCACACCTGGTTCAGCATCTCGGGGCTCTGCCAGTATTTCGGCGCGACTTCCATCACGACGTGGTACTGGTTCAGCGGGTTGTAGATCGTCGAGACCTGGCGCTGGCCGAACGCGTCGTACAGCGTGTTGTCGATCTGCGCGGGCTTGATGCCGAAGCGCGCGGCCGTCGCGCGGTCGATCGTCACCATCGCCTCGAGGCCGCCTTGCTGCTGGTCGGAGTTCACGTCGGTCAGCTCCGAGCGCTTCTGCAGCGCCTCGGTCAGGATCGGCCCCCACTTGTACAGGTCGGCGCTCGAATCGCCGAGCAGCGTGAACTGGTACTGCGCGTTGCTCTGCCGGCCGCCGACGCGGATGTCCTGCGCGGCCTGCAGGAAGGTGCGCGCACCCGCGACGTCCGCCAGCGGCGGGCGCAGCTGCTGGATCACCTGGTCGGCCGACAGCTTGCGCTCGGTGCGGTCCTTCAGCGTGACGAACATGAAGCCCGAGTTGGTCTGCGTGCCGCCGGTGAAGCCCGCGACGCTCTTCACGTTCGGGTTGCTCTGCACGATCCGCATCATCTCGGAGAACTTCAGCTTCATCGCCTGGAACGACGTCGACTGGTCGGCCTGGATGCCGCCGATCATCAGCCCGGTGTCCTGCTGCGGGAAGAAGCCCTTCGGCACGACGATGTACAGGTAGACGTTCAGCCCGATGGTCGCGAACAGCGTCAGCAGGATCAGCAGCGGCCGGCGCAGCGCCCACGACAGCGAGCGCTCGTAGCCGCGCTGCATGCGCGAGAAGCCGCGCTCGAGGAAGCGCCCGAAGCGGCCTTCGCTTTGCGGGTCGTGCGACTCGGGCAGCAGGCGCGCGCACATCATCGGCGTGACCGTGAGCGACACCGCGAGCGACACGGCGATCGCGAGCGACAGCGTCAGCGCGAATTCGCGGAACAGGCGCCCGACGATGCCGCCCATCAGCAGGATCGGCAGGAACACCGCGACGAGCGAGATGCTCATCGACAGCACCGTGAAGCCGACCTCGCGCGCGCCGTCGAACGCGGCCTGCATGCGCGACTTGCCGTTCTCGATGTGCCGCGAGATGTTCTCGAGCACGACGATCGCGTCGTCGACGACGAAGCCGGTCGCGACGATCAGCGCCATCAACGACAGGTTGTCGATCGAGAAACCGAGCAGGTACATCGCGCCGAACGTGCCGATGATCGAGATCGGTACCGCGACACTCGGGATCAGCGTCGCGCGCCAGTTGCGCAGGAACAGGAACACGACCATCACGACGAGGCTGACCGCGATCAGCAGCGTGTGCTCGGTGTCCTTCAGCGACGCGCGGATGGTGGTCGAGCGGTCGAGCACCGGCGTGACCGTGATGTCGGCCGGCAGCGACGCGGTGAGCTGCGGCAGCGCCGCGCGCACGCGGTCGATCGTGTCGATGATGTTCGCGCCGGGCGAGCGGTAGAGGATCACGAGCACCGCGCGCTTGCCGTTCGACAAACCGAGGTTGCGCAGATCCTCGACCGAATCGACGACGTCCGACAGGTCGGACAGCCGCACGGCCGAGCCATTGCGGTAGGCGACGACGAGGTCGCGGTATTGCGACGCCTGGGAGGCCTGGTCGTTCGTATAGAGCTGGTAGTGCTGCGGGCCGAATTCGATCGCGCCCTTCGGCGCGTTGGCGTTCGCGGAAGCCAGCGCCGCGCGCACGTCCTCGAGGCCGATCCCGTAGTGGAACAGCGCCTGCGGTTCGAGCTCGACGCGCACGGCCGGGTTCGCGGAGCCGCTCACCGTGACCTGGCCGATCCCGTCGATCTGCGACAGCGACTGTTGCAGCACCGTCGACGCGGAGTCGTACAGCTTCGCGGGCGACGACGTTTCCGACGTCAGCGACACGATCATGATCGGCGAATCGGCCGGGTTGACCTTGCGGTAGGTCGGGTTGCTCTTCAGCGCGGCGGGCAGGTCGGCGCGTGCCGCGTTGATTGCGGCCTGCACGTCGCGCGCCGCGCCGTCGATGTCGCGGTTCAGGCCGAACTGCAGGATGATCCGCGCATTGCCGACCGTGCTCGTCGACGTCATTTCGGACACGTCGGCGATCGAGCCGAGGTGCCGCTCGAGCGGGCTCGTCACGCTGGTCGCGACCGTTTCCGGGCTCGCGCCCGGCAGCGACGCCTGTACCGAGATCGTCGGGAAGTCGACCTGCGGCAGCGGCGACACCGGCAGCTTGATGAACGCGAACAGGCCCGCGAGCGCGACGCCGAGCGCGAGCAGCGTCGTCGCGACGGGGCGGGTGATGAAGGGGCGCGACAGGTTCATGTCGGCACTCGCTGGGCCGCCGCGTGTTCCGACGGATGCGTTTTCGGGAGATGGGGGGGCTGCGCCCCCCCACGCGAACGAAGTGAGCGTGGGGGTCGTTTCATTTACGCATCCGTGCGCGTGTCGGCACCGGGGCCGTGGCGTTCGAACCAGCCGCGCACGCGGCGCGCGAGCGAGTCGAAGCCGAGGTAGATCACGGGCGTCGTGAACAGCGTCAGCACCTGCGACACGATCAGGCCGCCGGCGATCGCGATCCCGAGCGGCTGGCGCAGCTCGGAGCCCGCACCGGAGCCGACGATCAGCGGCACCGCGCCGAGCAACGCGGCGAGCGTCGTCATCAGGATCGGCCGGAAGCGCAGCAGACACGCCTGGTAGATCGCCTCGCGCGGCGGTTTGCCTTCGACGCGTTCGGCTTCCAGCGCGAAGTCGATCATCATGATCGCGTTCTTCTTCACGATACCGATCAGCAGCACGATGCCGATGATCCCGATGATGTCGAGGTCGTGCCCGGTGATCATCAGCGCGAGCAGCGCGCCGACGCCGGCCGACGGCAGCGTCGACAGGATCGTGATCGGGTGGATGTAGCTCTCGTACAGCACGCCGAGCACGATGTACATCGTGATGACCGCCGCGAGAATCAGGAACAGCTGGTTCGACAGCGATGCCTGGAACGCGAGCGCCGCACCCTGGAAGCGCGTCTGGAACGACGCGGGCAGGTTGATGTCCTTCTCCGCGGCCTCGATCGCCTTGACCGCTTCGCCGAGCGACGCGCCCTGCGCGAGGTTGAACGAGATCGTCGTCGACGGGAACTGCGACAGGTGCGCGACCAGCAGCGGCGACGGCCGTTCGTGGAACGACGCGATCGACGACAGCGGCACCTGGCCGCCACCGGCCGACGGCAGGTAGATGTCGTTCAGCGATTGCGCGTAGTGCTGCTCCTTCGGCTCCGACTCGAGAATCACGCGGTACTGGTTCGACTGCGTGAAGATGGTCGACACGATGCGCTGGCCGAACGCGTCGTACAGCGCGTTGTCGACGGTCGCCGGTGTGATGCCGAAGCGCGCGGCGCTCGCGCGGTCGATCTCGATGTACACCGACTGGCCGTTGCTCTGCAGGTCGGTCGCGACGTCGGCGAGCGACGGCTCCTGCTGCAGCCGCGCGACGAGCTTCGGCACCCAGGTCGCGAATTCGTCCGAGTTCGGGCTCGTCAGCA
This sequence comes from Burkholderia cepacia complex sp. TUM26381, assembly GCF_057439935.1. Lineage (NCBI taxonomy): Bacteria > Pseudomonadati > Pseudomonadota > Betaproteobacteria > Burkholderiales > Burkholderiaceae > Burkholderia > Burkholderia cepacia complex sp. TUM26381. The sequence continues at coordinate 1,256,422 of NZ_CM172006.1, forward strand.
TGAACTGGTACTGCGTCGGGCTGACGGTCGAATCGATCGTCAGATCCTGCACCGACTGCATGAACAGCGAGATGCCGGTGATGTTCGACACGCGGTGCTGCAGGTTGCGGATGATCTGCGCGGCCGTTTCGGAACGGTCGTCGCGTGCCTTCAGGTTGATCAGCATCCGGCCGCTGTTCAGCGTGATGTTGCTGCCGTCGACGCCGATGAACGACGTCAGGCTGTCGACGTTCGGATCCTTCAGGATCTCGGCCGCGAGCGCCTGCTGGCGTTCGGCCATCGCGCCGTACGAAATCGACTGCGGCGCCTGCGTGATCGCCTGGATCACGCCGGTGTCCTGCGCGGGGAAGAAGCCCTTCGGCACGTACACATAGAGCAGGGCGGTCAGCCCGAGCGTCAGCAGCGCGACGACGAGCGTCGAGCGCTGGCGGTTCAGCACCCATTCGAGCGCGACCGCGTAGCGCGCGATCACCCAGTCGATTGCGCGGTGCACGCGTGCCTCGAAGCGGTGGCTCTCGGGCGGCGGCGAATGGCGCAGCAGCTTCGCGCACATCATCGGCACGAGCGTGAGCGACACGATCGCCGAGATCACGATCGTCACCGCGAGCGTGATCGCGAATTCGTGGAACAGGCGCCCGACCACGTCGCCCATGAACAGCAGCGGGATCAGCACCGCGATCAGCGACACCGTCAGCGAGATGATCGTGAAGCCGATCTGCCGGGACCCTTTCAGCGCGGCCTCGAGCCCCGTTTCGCCTTCCTCGACGTAGCGCGCGATGTTCTCGATCATCACGATCGCATCGTCGACGACGAAGCCGGTCGCGATGGTGAGCGCCATCAGCGACAGGTTGTTCAGCGAGAAGCCGGCCATGTACATCACCGCGAGCGTGCCGATCAGCGACAGCGGCACCGACAGGCTCGGGATGATCGTCGCGTAGACGTTCGCGAGGAACAGGTACATCACGAGCACGACGAGCGCGACCGCGAGCAGCAGCTCGAACTGCACGTCGCGCACGGCCGCGCGGATCATCGTCGTGCGGTCGGTGACGATCTCCACGTCGAGCGCGGCCGGCAGCGTTTCCTGCAGCTTCGGCAACTGCGCCTTGATCGCGTCGACCGTCTGGATCACGTTCGCGCCGGGCTGGCGCTGCACGTTCAGGATGATCGCGGGGTCCGAATTCACCCACGCGCCGAGCTTGGTGTTCTCCGAGCCGGCGACGACCGTCGCGACGTCGGTCAGCATCACCGGGCGGCCGTTCTTGTACGCGACGACCGCGCTGTTGTACTGGTCGGCGCTCGTCAGCTGGTCATTCGCGTTGATCGTGTACGCGCGCGTCGGGCCGTCGAAGTTGCCCTTCGGCGTGTTCACGTTCAGGTTCGAGATCGTCGTGCGCAGGTCGTCGAGGTTCATCCCGTACTGCGCGAGGGCGGTCGGGTTCGCCTGGATCCGCACGGCCGGGCGGTTGCCGCCCGACAGGCTGACGAGACCGACGCCCGCGATCTGCGAGATCTTCATCGCGAGGCGCGTGTCGGCCAGGTCCTGCACCTGCGTGAGCGGCAGCGTCTTCGACTTGACGGCGAGCGTCAGCACCGGCGCATCGGCCGGGTTGACCTTCGCGTAGATCGGCGGGGCTGGGAGGTCGGACGGCAGCAGGTTGCCGGCCGCGTTGATCGCGGCCTGCACTTCCTGTTCGGCGATGTCGAGCGGCAGGTCGAGCGAGAACTGCAGCGTGATCACCGACGAGCCGGCCGAACTCTGCGACGACATCTGGTTCAGCGACGGCATCTGCCCGAACTGGCGTTCGAGCGGCGCGGTGACCGACGAGGTCATCACCTCCGGGCTCGCGCCCGGATAGAAGGTCTGGACCTGGATCGTCGGATAGTCGACTTCCGGCAGCGCGGCGAGCGGCAGGAAGCGCAGCGCGACGAGACCGGCGAGCAGGATCGCCGCCATCAGGAGCGCGGTGCCGACCGGCCGGAGAATGAAGAGGCGGGATGGATTCATCGAGCGGCCCGCGCGTTATTGGGCCGCTGCTTGCGACGCGCCGTGCTTGTGTCCACCGCGATGGCCGGCTGCGCCCGATGCAGCCGATGCACCCGACGCCGCACCGGCGCCGCGCGCGCCCGACGCACTCTTCGGCTTGTCGGCCGGAATCGAGATCTTCGAGCCTTCGCGCAGGCGGTCGGAGCCGTCGGTCACCACGCGTTCGCCGAGCGTCACGCCGCTGGCGATGCTGGTGCGCTCGCCGTCGACCGGGCCGATCGTGACCTTGCGTACCGTGACCGTGTTGTCGGGTTTCACGACATAGACGAACTGGCCGATCGAACCCGTCAGGACGGCGGACGTCGGCACGATCGTCGCGTTGCGCAGCACGTCGACGAGCAGCCGCGTGTTCACGAACTGATTCGGGAACAGCATGCCTCCCTTGTTATCGAAGTTCGCGCGCAGCTTGACCGTGCCGGTGCTCGTGTCGATCTGGTTGTCGAGCGTCGCGAGCGAACCCGTCTCGAGCGGCACCGTGTTGTTGCGGTTGTAGGCGGTGACCGACAGCTTCTGGCCCGCGTTCACCTGCTTGAGGATCTGCGGCAGGTTGTCTTCCGACGTCGTGAAGATCACGCTCATCGGCTGCAGTTGCGTGATCACGACGAGGCCGTTGGCGTCGCCCGGCGTCACGTAGTTGCCCGGGTCGACCTGGCGCAGGCCGACGCGGCCCGAGACCGGCGCCGTGATGCGCGCATACGTGAGGTTCAACTTCGCGGAATCGATCGCGGCCTGGTCGGTCTTCACCGCGCCTTCGTACTGCTTGACGAGCGACGCCTGCGTATCGACGGTCTGCGACGCGATCGAGTCCTGCGACAACAGCGTCTGGTAGCGCTTCAGGTCGAGGCGCGCCGTTGCGAGCAGCGCCGAGTCGCGTGCGTGCGTGCCTTCGGCGTTCTCGAGCGACACCTGGTACGGGCGCGGGTCGATCTGCGCGAGCACGTCGCCTTTCTTGACGATCTGGCCTTCCTGGAACGACACCGACTGCAGGTAGCCCGACAACTGCGTCTTGACCGTCACGTTCGCGAGCGGCGTCACGGTGCCGAGCGCCGACAGCACGATCGGCATCTCGCCCTGTGTCGCGGTCGCGACCTGTACCGGCTGCGGAACGTTCGCCATCGCAGCGGGGCCGCCGCGGCCGCGATGGCCGCCTGCGCCGCTGGCGCCCGCGCTTTGCGCCGTGCTGCCGGCTGCCGGCGTGCGGTTCCACGGGTGCCACCACAGCAGGCCGCCGATGACGACGACCGCGATCGTCCCGATCATCAGCGTGCGGCGCGGGCGCTGCGCGGCGGGGGACGCGGGGTCTTTCGAAGGGGGCGTGGGCTTTTGTTCGTTATCCATCGTGTTCTGTCAGGAAGACGGCGCGGCGTGCCGGAAATCGGACTGCTGGGCTGCGCGTGGGCGGGCGGGTGACGGGACGGGGTGGCCCGGCTCGGTCCGGGACCCCGCCGACTCGCGCGGGAAAAGAGCGGTGCGCACCGCGAATGCGGCGCGACGATGGGCATGATCCTACGTCCCGTCCCCGTTACAGTCCAGTGGTCTATCTTTCAACGGGTTACTGTCGTTACAGAACGCGACAGGACGGTGACGGAACGATTACACGCTGATGCGCCGGGCCGGAGCGCCGCCGATCTCGCGGGTGATTTTCGCGATGCATTCGTGCAGCGCGGGCACGACGTGTTCCTGCAGCCATTCGGGCGAACACTGGTGCGCCGCGCCGCCGCAATTCACCGAGTAGCGCTGGCCCGACGGGCCGACGAAACCGGCTGCCACCGCATTCAGGCCCTCGCGCCATTCGCCGATCGCGATCGCGTGGCCGTCGCGCATCGCTTCGTCGAGCGCGGGGGTCAGGCGTGCGGACACGTGCGGCCAGTCGTCGCCCGCCGTGGTGCGCAGCGACTCGAGCAGCAGGCGCCGCTCGTCTTCCTCGAGTGCGGCGAGATACGCGCGGCCCACGGCCGTGCGGGCGATATCCATCCGCGAGCCGATTTCGAGGCGCGTGACGAGCACGGCCGAGCGCGGCCGGATCACGTCGATCGCGACCATGTCGAGCCGGTCGCGCACCGCGAGGTGCACGGACAGCGACGTGCGTTCGGCCAGCTCGATCATGAACGGCCGCGAACGCGCGCGAATGTCGAAGTTGCGCAGGAAGCCGTGGCTCAGTTCGAGTACCGACGCGGTGAGCACGAAGCGCTCGCTGTCGGGCAACTGGAACAGGAAGCCGGCACTGACGAGCGTCGCGGTGATGCGCGAGACGGTCGGCTTCGGGATGCCGGTCAATTCGGTCAGTTCGCGGTTGCTGACGGGGGCGTCGGCAGCCGCGATGCGGCGCAGCACGGCGAGGCCGCGGGCGAGGGCGGTGATCTCGTCGGGTGACGATTCACGGTCCCGCGACGCGGGAGAGGTTACAGTTGTCGACACGAGGGATTCTCTCTAATTCCGAAACTCGATTTCAATTTTGTTGGTATTGTAGGACTATTGTCAAAAGATGCATGTTCCGCGGGCGAACCGGTCATTGGATGAGATTTTACGGGTTCACCCTTGGTTTATTAGGAAAACGCTCAAATGAGCGTTGCCGGAAAGTGCATGAGCCGGTGCAAATACCGCTTGACTTGTCGGGCGGAAACGGAAAGAATGTCTCACGTTTTCGAAACATCGTTTCAAGAGTTTAACCGGCAACGATGTTTCGCGCAGTCTCTCAGGTTCTAGCACGGCCCTCGGAATGGCTAGAACTTTTTTAGCGCCACGGTCTCCGTGGCGCTTTTTTTTGCCCGTCTTTTTGACTGTCCGCCCGGACGCGTCAGACCCGCATTATCCCCCGATCCTCGGAAGCGCCCGTCCAACGCCCGTGTGGGCGCGTCCGGCGTGCGCTTGCGCGCGCGACCGGCGCCCCGCACGCGTGCCGCTCACGCGATTCGCTCGCACAAAAAAAAAGCGCGATGCCCGCACTGGGCATCGCGCATGAAACGGCGTGGAGCGCCGACGAATGAACGGTGATGAAGAAACGGGGCGCCCGGGTAACGGGCACACTCCCTCGCGCGACCCGGTCAGGCCTTCGCGAGCTTGATGCTGGTCTGCTCGGCCGTCAGGTAGCCGACGCTGGCGCCGAAGCGGTCCTTGAAGTTCGCGCGCACGAGCGGATCGAGCGTCGGCTTGACCTTGTCGTGCAGCGGCGATTCCCAGTCGCCTGCGTGCTGGAAGTTGCTCATGATGTACGTCCAGCCATTGATCTCGTCGACCGCGTGCAGGCCCGTCGATTCGGCGCCGGCCGGGCACGACAGCACGCGCACCAGCGACTTCGTATCGACGTTGTACGCCCACAGGAAGTTGTTCACGTGCATGCCCGAGTCTTCGCCGATGAACAGCGTGCGCAGCTTTTCGGAGAACTTCAGGTTGTCCGGGTTGGCGATCTTGTCCGGGTTCGCGAGGTTGCCGAGCCCGTCGGCCGCGGCGAGGTCCTCGCCGACGAGCGCGGCCGGCGCGCCCATGTCGACCGGCACCCATTCGCTGTCGATCGCGCCGCCCGTCGTGTCGCGCTGGCTGGCCTTCAGGTTCAGTGCGTAGACGGCACCGGCGGCGATCTTCTTGTCGACCGCGACGTCGCGCGACACCGCATTGCCCTTGACCATCGACGTTTCGATCCGCGACATCGCCGTGTAGACGATCTTGTCCTTCGCGTTCACGGTCGTGCCTTCGAGCTTCGTGAAGCCCATGCTGCCGCCGACCAGCGCCGCATAGCGGTGCGTCTCGAGGAACGCGGCCGCCTTTTCCATCCCCGGCTTTACGCGCATCCAGTTGAACTTGCCGCCGAAGTGGATCTTCGTGTAGCTCGCATCGTTCGGGTCGGCGGTCACCAGGTCCATGATGTCCGACGCCTTCAGCGTGTTCGCGAGCGCTTCGATCTCGCTGCTGGTCGCGTGGCCGATCTTGATCCACGTGAGCGTCGCGGTGCCGGCGCCGGCGGACGACGTCTGCGCCCACTTCGCGACGTACAGCGTGCCGGCCGACAGGTCGGCCGCCTTGTCGGCGACGAACATGAACAGGCCGCCGTTGGTGGCGTCGTCACCCATCATCACGGTGCGCTGGTCCGGCATCACCTGGATCAGCTCGTGCGAGATGCGGCCGAGGCAGTAGTGCTTCTTCACGGTGCCCGAGCCGTCCGGGTTCACGGTGATTTCGGGCAGGTGGCCGTAGTGGTAGGGGTTCGCCTTCGTCTCGTCGCCGAACGTGTTCTTGCTGAACGCCTTGAACTGCGCGTCGGTTGCAACCTTCGTCGCGTCCGGCTCGTATTCCTCGCTCGACAGGTGCGTGCCCCACGGCGACAGGCTCGCGCCGCAGGTGATCCACAGGCCGTGCGCCTTCGACGTGTCGACGTTGTGGTACTTCACGACCTTCAGCGCGCCGGTGGCCGGATCCTGGTCGAGCGAGAGCACCGCGATCGGCGACGGCAGCTGGCCGTACTGCGATGCGCTCGCCTGGTCGCGCGTCGTGTATTCGAACTGCACGACCGCGAACACCGTGTTGCCCTTCACGCCGGGCACGTTCGCGTTCTTCAGCGTCAGCAGCGAGCTGCCGTCCGGGCAGTCGGAATAGAACTGGCGCTCCTTGCCGGCGACCGAGCGATCGATGATCGGCTGGTTGTTGATGTCGTAGTAGCCGCCCGCGAGCGTCGTGCCGCCCTTGCCGTCCGGCACCATGTCGCCCGTCACGAAGAACGGCCGGTACGCGAGCTTGAAGTTGCGCGACGAGCCGTCCGAGAACGACACCGACAGCGTCGAGCCGACCGTCGTCGTGGCCATCGCGGCCGCGTTGTCGAGCGTCGGTGCGGCCATCGCCGAGAACGTCGCCGACGTGTACGCGGCGGCGACCGGGGCCGGCGTCGATGCGGGATTGTCGTCGCCGCCGCAACCCGTCAGCAGGGCCGGCAGCGCGAGACCGGAAAGGGGAAGCATCGGCGCGCCGGCGAGGATCTTCAGGGCCTGACGACGGGAAGCATTGGGCAACGCGGGCATGTGGAGTCCAGTTTCAGTTGTTGGAAGAATGGCCTTCGCGAAGCAGGCGCTCGGCAAGCTTCGCGAAGGCATATTGAAAACTGGACGGAAGTGTAAGGACGCTCGATGAAAGTTTTTTGAATTGAAAACGTAATGATGCGTCGGGCGTTCGTCAGACGGTCAATCGCGCTCCGGTGTCGCCGAGATGCGGTGGATCGACAGGTCGGCCCCGTCGAATTCGGCTTCGCGGCCGAGGCGCAGCCCGACGGTCGCTTTCAGCGCGCCGTAGACGAGCGTGCCGCCCGCAGTCGCGATCGCGATGCCGCCGAGCGTGCCGACCAGTTGCGACAGGAACGACACGCCGCCGAGACCGCCGAGCGCGGGGAGCCCGAACACACCGGCCGCGAGGCCGCCGAGCGCGCCGCACATGCCGTGCAGCGGCCACACGCCGAGCACGTCGTCGATGCGCCACTTGTTCTGCACGCAGGTGAACATCGCGACGAACAGCACGCCGGCGGCCGCGCCCGTGACGAGCGCGCCGATCGGATGCATCACGTCGGAGCCGGCGCACACCGCGACGAGGCCCGCGAGCGGCCCGTTGTAGGTGAAGCCCGGGTCGTTGCGGCCAGCCATCCACGCGGCGAGCGTGCCGCCGACCATCGCCATCAGCGAGTTCACGGCGACGAGGCCGCTGATCTTGTCGAGTGTCTGCGCGCTCATCACGTTGAAGCCGAACCAGCCTACCGCGAGCACCCACGCGCCGAGCGCGAGGAACGGGATGTTCGACGGCGGGTGCGCGGCGATCCGGCCGTCCTTCGCATAGCGGCCGTGGCGCGCGCCGAGCAGCAGCACGGCCGGCAGCGCGACCCAGCCGCCGAACGCATGCACGACGACCGAACCGGCGAAATCGTGGAACGGCGCACCGAACGCGTGCGTGAGCCAGGCCTGCACGCCGAAGCGCTCGTTCCACGCCATCCCTTCGAAGAACGGATAGATGAAGCCGACGATGATCAGCGTCGCGACGAGTTGCGGGTTGAACTTCGCGCGCTCGGCGATGCCGCCGGACACGATCGCGGGAATCGCCGCCGCGAAGGTCAGCAGGAAGAAGAAGCGCACGAGCGCATAGCCGTTGTGCTGCGACAGCGTGCCGATGTCGTCGAAGAACTCGACGCCGTACGCGATCGTGTAGCCGATGAAGAAGTACGCGAGCGTCGACACGGAGAAGTCGACGAGGATCTTCACGAGCGCGTTGACCTGGTTCTTCTTGCGGACCGTGCCGAGTTCGAGAAATGCGAAGCCCGCGTGCATCGCGAGCACCATGACGGCGCCGATCAACAGGAACAGTGTGTCGACGCCGGATTTCAGACCATCCATGCCGTGGCTTCCTTGCGCAAAAAACGGGCAAGGAACGCAAGTATCGAGCCAACTTGGTGAACGGCTGCGTGGAGTTGGTGCCTGCGCGCCGCGCGGTGCGGCATTCCGGTGAATCGTGCACGAGGTGAGGGCGCGGCCGGCGACGGTTGGTGGCGGCGCCGGGTGCACGCGCGTGGTGCGATGCGTGCTGAACTGGTGCGTGCGGTGGGCGGGGTGGTGCGGCGTGGTGCGCGGCGGTGCATGATGACGCACCCATTTGGCGCGTCAGTGGCGGGCGAACAGCGTGGGCGGCCGGCGCAGCTGCAGCGCGCGTGCCGACCAGTAGGCGGCGACGGCCGACAGGCCGAGCGCGGCGAACGCGAGTGCCGCGAAGCCCGCAAGCGACTGGCCGTCGCCGTCGGGGCCGAGGATGCCTTCCATGACGATCAGCGCGGCCGTCCAGAAACCGATCAACGCCTGCGTGAGCAGGCGCGCGCACGCGATGCGGCGCGGACGCCCGGATTCGGCGAGGCGGCGCGCCGACGGTGCGCGCAGGCAAAGGAAGAGGATGGCGGCGAGCAGCGCGGCCAGGGCGATGAGCCAGTCGACAAGGAAAGCCATAAGAAAAAGGGGACACGGACAAAGTGGATTGAAGCGTGCCCACTTTAGAGGCGTAGCGCCTGCGATTGAATCAGACAAGTCCGAAATTGAAAGGCATTTTTAATGATGGGTCGTTATTTGGCCTGTTCCACAGGCGGTATCATCGACACCGGTCCAACCACGAGGCCGTGCGACGCACGGCCGGAGATTGCTGATGAACATGAAGACATCGCGGGCGCGTCGCGTGCCCGGGTCCGTGCTGGCGGCCGTGGCCGCCGGTGCGCTGCTGTTGCTCGCGGGCTGCGAGAAGTCCGGCACGCCGGCCGCCCAACCCGATACGGCCGCGAGCGCGGCCGCCGATGCCGCGAACAATGCGGCGAAGGCGCTCGACCAGGTGGCGAGCACCGTCAACCAGCAGCTCAACGCTGCGAAGGCCGGTATCGCGTCCGCGGCGTCGGCGGTGCCGCCGCTGTCCGCAAGCGGCCTCGCGTCGGCCGCACAGGCGCAGATCGATGCGGCTGCCTCCGCGGTCGTCGCGCATGCGGCGTCCGAGGCAGGCGCGAAGATCGCGGAAGCCGGCAAGAAGCTCCAGCAGTGGAGCCAGCAGAACGCTGCGGGTGCCAAGCCCGCGAGCGGTGAGTGACGCGGGCTTGCACGATCCGCAAAATGTAATTATGATGGTTACACATGTCGCCGGTTGCAGTTCGGGCCGGCGTCGCCGAGTGAGTCAGGAATGAATACCAGCAGCCGGTTCGCGTTTGCCGTTCACGTGCTCACCTTGCTGTCGATGAAGGAAGGCGTGCCGTTGTCGTCCGACATCATCGCGGGCAGCGTGAATACGAATCCGGCACTGATTCGCCGGTTGCTGTCGATGCTGGCGGCGGCGGGGCTGACCACGTCGCAGCTCGGTGCGGGCGGCGGTGCGCTGCTGGCGCGCGAGCCCGACGAGATCACGCTGCTCGACGTGTATCGTGCGGTCGACGATGCGCAACTGTTCGCGCTGCATCGCGAGGCACCGAATCCCGCGTGTCTCGTCGGGCGGCACATCCAGGGTGTGCTGACCGGCTATATCGGCGATGCGCAACGCGCGATGGAGGCATCGCTCGCCACGCGCACGCTGGTCGACGTGACGGCCGATCTGCTGGATCTCGAACAGCGCACGCAACGGGCCGCACGCGCCGGCGGGTGAGCGGCGGCAGGCAGGGCAGGAGGCCGGACGGCGCGCAGGCGCGCGACCGGCGCAACGGGGGCTTTGCCCCGTTTTTTTCGGATTTAAGTGTAATTAAAAGTGTTACATATTTTTCTTTGTGGAGAATCGACATGACGCAACGTTCCCTGAATATCGCGCTGTTCGGCGCAACCGGCACGATCGGCTCGCGCATCGCCGCGGAAGCCGTGCGACGCGGTCATCGCGTCACGGCGCTGTCGCGCCATCCGGGCGCCTCCGTTGACGGCATCACCGCGAAGGCGGCCGACCTGTTCGACGCGGCCAGCATCGCGGCCGCGCTGCCGGGACATGACGTCGTTGCGAGCGCATACGGCCCGAAGCAGGAAGATGCGGCGAAGGTCGTCGCGGTGGCGAGGGCGCTGGTCGCCGGCACGCGCCAGGCTGGCCTGAAGCGGCTCGTCGTGGTGGGCGGCGCCGGTTCGCTCGAAGTTGCGCCCGGCAAGCAGCTCGTCGACAGCGAAGGCTTCCCGGAAGCGTACAAGCCACCGGCGCTCGCGCACCGCGATGCGCTCAACTACCTGAAGACGGTCGCCGATCTCGACTGGACGTTCTTCGCGCCGGCCGCGCTGATCGCCCCGGGCGAGCGCACGGGCGCGTTCCGCACGGGCGTCGGCAAGCTGATCGTGGACGCGCAAGGCAACAGCAAGATCTCGGCGGAAGACTACGCGGTCGCGTTCGTCGACGCGCTCGAGCAGGACAGCTTCGTGCGCGAGATCGCGACGGCCGCGTACTGAGCGGTGTGACGGCCGGCAGCGAATACGGGCCAGTCCGGCCCGGGCGCTGCAGGCACGTGCCAGCGCGCAGGCATTTCAGGCGATTCCTCCTTGACGGGAGGTGTCGCCTGTTTCGTCTGGTGATGCGGAATCGTTGCGGATTGGTATTTATACCGGTCGACGCGGCTAAGCCGTTTTCATATTGTTCCCCGTTGTGCAGGATGAATAGAATAAATTTCTATCGACGAGGGAATGGAGAAATGGACGCCATCGATCGCAAGCTGCTGGAGCTGCTGCAGGCGGATGCCACGCTGCCGATCGCGGAACTGGCACAGCGCGTGAACCTGTCGCAGACGCCGTGCTGGAAGCGCGTGCAGCGGCTCAAGGAAACCGGCGCGATTCGCGCGCAGGTTGCGCTGTGCGATCCGCGCAAGCTCGGGGTCGGCACGACCGTGTTCGTCGCGATCCGCACGAACCAGCACACCGAGGAGTGGGCGCAGCGCTTCACGCAGGCCGTGCGCGACATGCCGGAAGTGGTCGAGGTCTACCGGATGAGCGGCGAGACCGACTACCTGCTGCGCGTCGTGGTGGCCGGCATCGACGACTACGACCGCGTGTACAAGCAGCTGATTCGCGCGGTGCCGCTGTTCGACGTCAGTTCGTCGTTCGCGATGGAGCAGATCAAGTATTCGACCGCGCTGCCCGTGCGCGATCTTGCCGAGCCGACCTGACGGGCAGGGCCGGCGCGCCGGCCCTGCCGGCGGCGCGGGTCAGCGGCCGCGCGCCAGTGCGCGCGCGCGTTCGTCGGCCAGCGCGTCGCGACGCACGAAATCCGCGACGAACGGGCTGGCCGGATGGTGATGCAGCGCATATGGCGTATCCCATTGCGCGAGCTGGCCGTCCTTCATCACGCCGATCCGGTCGGCGATCGCGAACGCTTCCGCCTGATTGTGCGTGACGAGGATCGCGGTGTGACCCGTGTGCTTCAGGATGTCGCGCAGCTCGAACGCGAGCCGCTCGCGCGTATCGACGTCGAGATTCGAGAACGGCTCGTCGAGCAGCAGCAATTCCGGTGACGGCGCGAGCGCACGCGCGAGGGCGACGCGCTGCTGCTGGCCGCCCGACAGTTCGTGCGGAAACGCGTCGCCTGAATCGGCGAGGCCGACGAGTTCGAGCATTTCCGCGACGCGCATGCGCCGTTCGGTTTTCGCCATGCGCCGCAAGCCGAACGCGACGTTGTCGGCCGCGCTCAGGTGCGGGAACAGCGCGTAGTCCTGGAACATCATGCCGATGCGCCGCCGCTCGGGCGGCACGTCGAGCGACGGTGCCGCGACGGGCGCGCCGTCGAGCACGATGCGCCCCATGCGCACGGGCTCGAAGCCGGCGATCGCGCGCAGCACGGTGGTCTTGCCGCAGCCGGACGCGCCGAGCAGGCAGCCGATCTCGCCGCGCGGCAGCGCGAGGCTCAGCCCGTCGACCACCGTGCGGCGGCCTTGCGGCATGTCGTAGGCGATGCAGAGGTCGTCGAGTTCGAGCAGGTTCACGGTGTCAGGCTCCGATCTTGTGGCGGGTGCGCGCGAGCAGGATCACGGGCACGAGCCCGGCCAGCACGATCGCGAGCGCGGCGACCGCGCCTTCTTCATAGGTACCGCGCGCGGCTTCCGCATACAGCCAGGTCGCGAGCGTGTCGAAATTCAGCGGGCGCAGCAGCAGCGTGGCCGGCAACTCCTTCATCGCGTCGACGAACACCAGCAGCGCGCTCGTCGTGAGCGCGGGCCGCAGCAGCGGCAGGTGAACGCGGCGCAGCGTGCCGCCGGCCGTTTCGCCGAGCGAACGCGCAGCCTGTTCGAGCGACGGCGGAATGCGGGCGAGGCCGGCCTCGATGCCGCCGGCCGGAATCGCGAGAAAGCGCACGGTATAGGCGATCACGAGTGCGGTCGCCGAGCCCATCAGCAGTAGCCCGTCGCGGCCGAGCGCCGCACCGAACAGCCGGTCGGCCGCGGCGAACGGGATCAGCAGGCCGATCGCGAGCACGGTGCCCGGCACCGCATAGCCGAGGCTCGCGATCCGCGCGCACAGGCGGGCCGGGCCCGCACGGGCACTGTCGCGTTGCGCACGCGCGGCCCATGCGACGACGAGCCCGCACGCGAGCGTTGCAGCAGTGGCGGCGGTCGCGATCGTCAGCGTGTTCGCCAGCCCCGTCATCAGTTGCGCGGACACGCCGCCGACGAGATGCAGCCGCTTGCCGGTCTCGACCGCGAGGTACGCGGCCGGTGCGCCGAAGCCGATCAGGACGGGCAACCAGCCGAGCACGGCGGCGCCCAGTGCGGCCGCGCCCGTCAGGCGGCGCGGCGCGATCGGCCGCATGCGCCGGCCGTGCGCGTAGCGCTGGCGGCGGCGCCCGTAGCGCTCGAGCCCAATCATGCCGACAACGATCGCGAGCATCGCGAGCGCGATCTGCGCGGCGCCGGCAAGATCGGAGCGCGTGATCCACGTCGTGTAGACCGACACGGTCAGCGTCTGCACGCCGAGGAATTCCGATGCGCCGATGTCGTTCAGCGTTTCGAGCAGGGCGAGGCTCATGCCGACCGCGATAGCGGGCCGCGCGAGCGGCACGACGACGCGCCAGAACGTCGCGATGCGCCCGGCGCCGAGCGTGCGCGCGGCTTCGAGCAGGCTTGCGGACTGCATGACGAACATCGCGCGCGTGCTCAGATACACATACGGATACAGCACGAAGCCGAGCACGAAGATCGCGCCGGGCAGCGAGCGCAGGTCGGGCAGGCGGAACTGGCGCGGGCTGTCGAAGCCGAGCAGCCAGCGGATCGCGCTCTGGACCGGGCCGATCGGGTGCAGCAGGTCGAGATACGCGAACGCGACGATGTAGGTGGGGACGGCCAGCGGCAGCAGCAGCGCCCACGTCAGCATCCGGCGGCCGGGAAAATCGTAGGCGGTGACGAGCCACGCGCAGCCGGTGCCGATGATCGACACGATCGTGCCGACGCCCGCAAGCAGCAGCAGCGTATTGACGAGCGCCTGCGGCAGCACGAATTCAGCGAGATGCGCCCAGTGCGCGAGATCGGCATCGAACGCGGCGGCGACGAGCACCGCGAGCGGCGCAGCGACCGCCGCAGCGATCGCCAGCGCCGCGAGCAGCCACAGGCTGCCCGCGCGTGGCCGCAGGCGCGGCCGGGAGGGTTCGCGGCGCGCGCCGGCGGACGATGCGTCAGTTGTCAAAGCCGACCTTGTCGACGAGCTGGCTGGCCTGCTTGCGATACTTTGCGATGTCCGTCAGCGACAGCGGATCGACTTTCAGCGCGCCGAAGCTCGCGATTACCGGATCGAGCTTCACGTTCGCGCGCACCGGGTATTCGTAGTTGGCCTGCGCATACAGCGACTGCGCTTCCGGCGACACCAGGTATTCGAGCAGCTTCACCGCGTTGGCCTTGTGCGGCGCGTGCTTCGCCACCGTCGCGCCGCTGATGTTCACGTGCGTGCCGCCGCTCTTCGCGTTCGCGAACGTCGGCCGCACGACCTTGATCGCGTCGCCCCATTTGCGCGCGTCGCTGCCCGGCTCCGCATTCTTCATGTGGCCGACGTAGTAGGCGTTCGCGAGGCCGACGTCGCAGATGCCGCCGAGGATGTCGCGCGCGACGTCGCGGTCGCCGCCGGTCGCCTTGCGAGCGAGGTTCGCCTTCACGCCGCGCAGCCACTTCTCGGTCGCGGCTTCGCCGTCGTGCGCGATCATCGCCGCGACGAGCGCCGTGTTGTACGGATGCTGGCCCGAGCGGATGCAGACCTTGCCCTTCCATTTCGGATCGGCGAGATCTTCATAGCGGAACGCATCGACCTTCAGGTCCTTTTCGACGTACAGCACACGATCGCGCAGCGACAGTGCGTACCAGTCGCCGTTCGCGCCGCGCAGGTTCGCGGGAATCGCGTCGTCGAGCGCCTTCGAGCGCACCGGTTGCGTGACACCGCCATCGACGAGGTCGAGCAGGTTGCCGACGTCGACCGTCATCAGCACGTCGGCCGGCGATTGCGCGCCTTCCGCCTTCACGCGCTCAAGCAGGCCGTCCTTCACGAATACCGTGTTGACCTTGACGCCGCTCTGCTTCGTGAACGCGTCGATGAGCGGCTGGATCAGCTTCGGCTCGCGGGTGGTGTACAGGCTCACTTCCTCGGCCGCGTGGGCGAGCGGCGCGAAGGCGGCCGCGGCCAGGGCGAGGGCGCCGGCGAGCGGCAGCAGGCGGGTGCGCGGATTCGACATGAAGACTCCGGTGGGGCAGGTGGACGAGGGAGCGTTCCGGGGCGCGCCTGCCGCCCGAGCATCCGGAACATTACAAAATGAAAGACTCAGGATTCTAGATCGAAATGGGAACGATTACCAAATGAAAGCTTGCGGAAAGCAGCGGCGAAGGTGCAGGCGGGGATCGGGAAACGGGACGTCGCAGTGCGGGCGCAAGCGCGTAGAATGCCCGCTTCGACGAATTTGACGGAGACGCACCGACCATGAACGATCAGCGCAAGAAGAACCCTGTCCGCAACGTGAGCATCCTGATCGTCGTGGCCGTGCTGCTCGTGATCGGGACGATCCTGTACAACGCGATTTCGCAGAAGCGCGCGTACGACGAGGCCCATCCGGCCGAGGCCGCGAGCGCGGCGTCGCACTGACGTGCCGGTGCGTGGCCCGGGCGGGCCGCGCTTGCGGGGCAGATGCAGGGGGAGATTCCGCGGTTTCCGGCGCGACAGATGCCGCGCGGAACCGGGACGGTAGCGGGCGCCGAAGCAGGCGCGCCGCGCAGGCAGGTCAGCCGTGCGTCAACGTGACGCAGCGGCGAATTTCGGACGTATCCGGGCGTAGAACACGACCGCGAGCAGCGCGAGCCACGCCGCGCCGACATACAGCGCGACGCGCGTGTCCTCGAACCAGCCGAGCATCACGATCACGAAGCCCATGAACGCGATCGTCAGCGCCGGCGCGACCGGCCACAGCGGCACCTTGAACTTCAGCGTCGCGACTTCGGCGCTCGACAGGCGGCGGCGCATCGCAACCTGCGACAGCAGGATCATCAGCCAGACCCACACGGTCGCGAACGTCGCGATCGCGGCGACCATCAGGAACACGTCCTTCGGCATCAGGTAGTTCAGCACCACGCCGACGAGCAGCGCGCCGGCCATCACGAGCACCGTGACCCACGGCACGCCGTGCCGCGACGTCGTCATCAGCACGCGCGGCGCCTGGCCCTGACGCGCCATCCCGAACATCATGCGGCCCGCGCCGAAGATGTCGCTGTTGATCGCCGAGATCGCCGCGCTGATCACGACCAGGTTGAGGATCGTCGCGGCCGACTTCACGCCGAGCGCCGAGAAGATCTGCACGAACGGGCTGCCGTCGCCGCCGACGCCCGTCCACGGGCTGATCGACATCAACACGACCATCGTCAGCACGTAGAACAGCAGGATGCGCGCGGGCACCGCGTTGATCGCGCGCGGAATGACGCGCTCCGGGTCCTTCGCCTCGCCGGCGCTCATCCCGATCACCTCGATTCCGCCGTACGCGAAGATCACGACCGACAGCGATGCGATCAGCCCGCCGACGCCGTTCGGCAAGAAGCCGCCATGGTTCCACAGGTTCGCGAACGTCGGCACGTCGGCCGAATGGCCGAAGTGCATGCCGGTCAGCAGGATCGCGACGCCGCCGCCGATCATCGCGACGATCGCGCCGACCTTGATGATCGACAGCCAGAACTCGAGCTCGCCGAACACCTTCACGTGGCACAGGTTCAGCCCGCAGATGATCGCGACGACGCCGAGCACCCAGATCCATTGGGGGACATCCGGAAACCAGAAGCCCATGTAGATGCCGAATGCCGTGATGTCGGCGATCGCGACGATCACCATTTCGAGCGTGTAGGTCCAGCCGGTGACGAATCCCGCGAACGGGCCAAGGTTCTCGGTCGCGTAATGGCCGAACGAACCGGCGACGGGTTCGCGCACGGCCATCTCGCCGAGCGCGCGCATCACCATGTAGACGGCCGCACCGCCCAGGATGTACGCCAGGATCACGGCCGGGCCCGCGAGCTGGATCGCGGACGCCGAGCCGTAGAACAGGCCCGTGCCGATCGCCGAGCCGAGCGCGAGAAAGCGGATGTGCCGCGCGCTCAGGTGGCGCTGCAAGTTTTTCATCGAGTCTCCGATATCGTTATGCGACGGACCGGGCGAGCGGGGCCGGTCCGATTGGCTCAAGTTGTCTATACAACTTGAATGTGAACGAATGATAACAAGCCAGGCCCGGTGACCGGAATCGGGTATTCCCTGACTGGCGCGGCGAGCGGAATAGGGCGTGGGGCGGTCGCGCGGCGGGCGAGCGGGCCGCGTGAGGCAGGCGGGTCATGCTGCGGGTGATCGTTGAATCGGGTGCGCCGGTGGCCGATCCGCGGCGTGCGCGGGCCGGCCCGCCGGCAGGAACATTCGGGGTCAGGCGGGCAGGCGGATCACGCTCGCATCCTTGCGGATCAGCAGCGACGACGCGAGCATCTGCTTGCACTGGTGCGCGAGCACTTTCAGGTCGTGCGTGAGTTCGGCGCCGACCGCCTCGGATTTTTCCGCGGACACGACCATCGCGTCGAGGTCGCGCGTGATCTGCTTCGACGCTTCGAGCTGGTCGGCAGGCGGCGGCTCGCCGGCCTCGGCCTTCTCGAGATTGTCGAGCACGGCGGCGAGGCCGCGCCGCAGCGCGTCGTCGTGCTCGAGGCCGCCGTCGGCTGCGCATGCGTTGCGGATCAGCGGCGCAGCGGCCGTGATCTGCGCGCCGAGCACGTGCGTCTGCACGAGCAGGTCGTTCAGCTCGGGCACGAAGCGCTGGTGCGCCTTCGGCTCGATCATCATCCGCTGGAACGCCTGCCCGAGGTTCGCGAATGCGATGTGCACGTCCTTGCGTGCAAGGCGGTAGCGGTAGTCGTCGTCGAGGCTCGCGGCGGGCGATTCGACGACCGCCGCCACGCCCGGGACGACGGCCGCGCCGTCGGCGGCCGGCACTGGCGGCGGCGACAGGCCGCGCCCGGCGCGCCACACGGCTTCGAAATACTTGCGGGTGGACGTCAGCATGTCGGTGACGAGCTTGCCCATCAGCCGGTATTCCCAGTACGGGAACAGCCGGCTCGCGGCGATCGCGATCATGCAGCCCACTACCGTGTCGATCGCGCGCTCGCCGATGATCCGCATGCTGCCCGGTGCGAGCAGGTGGAACATCAGCAGCACGTACGACGACGTGAACACGACGCTGGCCGCGTAGTTGAACAGCAGCAGGCTGTAGCTCATCACCATCGACCCGAACATGATCGCGATCAGCAGGTGCGGCTCCTTCACCGTGTAGATCAGCGCGATGCTGGCCGCGCAGCCGATCAGCGTGCCGATGATCCGCTGCGCGTTGCGCTGTTTGGTCAGCGAGTAGCCGGGCTTCAGGATGATGATGGTCGTCATCACGATCCAGTACGCGTTCGTGAGCGGCAGCAGCCGGCCGATCCAGAAACCGACCGCCACGGCGATCGTCACGCGCAGCGCGTGGCGGAAGCTCGGCGAGCGCATGTTCAGGTTCGAGAAGATCAGCAGCGGCGACATGCGGCGGCGCTGCAGGAAGCGGGTGAGCGCCTTGTCGATCTTCAGTTCGGTTTGCTGCGGATCGGCATGGCCCGACAGGTTGCGGCGCATCCGGTCGATCAGGCGCGTCGCGCTCCAGATGCGCCGGAACGTCGCGAGCACGGCCGCATACGCTTCCGCGTTGGTGGCCGCGAAGTTCTTCTTGCGCATCAGCTCGATCTCGTACTCGATCGCGCGCAGCTCGGCCTTCACGCTGATCCGGGAATGCGGCGCACGGTTCTCGAGCACCGCGAGGCCGATCTCCTCGAGATCGGCGGCGGCCTTGCGGATCAGGTCGCGGTAGAAAATGATCAGATCCGAGCCGCCGAACGTATTGCGCACGAGCGGGTAGTCGGTATGCGCGCCGACGAACAGCTCGTGAAGATCGACGCTGTTGATGAACAGGTTGTACATCGTCGTGCGGCCGGGGTCGAGCTTGCCGCGCCGCAGCTTCGGCAGGTTGCGCAGCACGATGTCGCGCGCGGTTTCCTGCGTTTCGACCGCGGTGATCTGCCGGGCGACGAGGTTGCGGTAGCACTCGTCGAGGTCGGCATCGAGATCGTAGAACTGCGCGCGCGCGAGCAGGTAGTCGGCACAGGCGAACAGGCTCTCGGCCAGCGCCTGCTGCTCGATCCGGCGTGCCTGCCATTGCGACACGAGCGTGGCCCAGTACGTGTACCAGAGGCCGCCTGCGAGAATCCAGCCGGCGTTGATGAACGCCTGCAGCGGCGTGAACTTCTCCTCGAGTGTCATCACCATCATGAACAGCGTCGCGAAGCTGATCTGCGGCCAGCGGTTGCCGTAGACGACGATCAGCGACAGCACGAACGTGAGCGGCACGATCGTGAGCCACAGCGCGAAGATGTTCGGTGTCGCGAGGCCGGTGGCGAGCGCGGCCAGGAAGCCGATCACGCTGCACGCGAGCATTTCGTTGTGCTTGTACTTGAGCGGGCCCGGCATGTCGACGACGCAGGCGCCCAGCGCGCCCGTCGAGATCGTGAAGCCGAGCTCGCGGTTGTGAAACACGATCAGGCAGAGCACGGCCGGCAGCGATACGCCGACGGCGATCCGCAAGCCGCCGAAAAAGTACTGGCTGTAGAAAAACTTTCTGATTTCGACCGAATAGCGCATCGATGGGCTGAATGGCAGACGAAGACGCCCGGGAGCGGCGTATTGACTGGCGACGAGTCTATCGTATTTCGCGGTCCGCAAAACCTGGCTTTCCGGCAGAGCTTCGCGGCGGCGGTCCATTTGCTATCCTTGGTGATCTTGTTCGCCCGGCCCGGCCGGTGCGAGGTTCCGACGCCCGCTTCATGCTCCATCTCTTCTATTCGAACCGTCACGAAACGCTGGCCGACGCGCTGCTCGAGGATCTGGCCGCGTTTCCGGCCCGCAACGGCCCGTGGGCGCAGCAGCAGGTCATCGTGCCGAGCGCTGCGCTGCGTCGTCGTCTCGAGCTCGACATCGCCGCGCGCAACGGCGTGTGCGCGAACGTCGAGTTCACGTATCTCGCGCAGTGGCTGTGGGCGCAGATCGGCCGCGTGCTGACGGTGCCCGCGCGCTCGCCGTTCGCACCCGACCGGCTCGTGTGGCGCTGCTACCGGCTGTTCGCACAGGCGGCCGACGGCGCGCCGTGGCTCGCGTCGCCGCGGCTCGCCGCTTACCTGTCCGCGTCCGACGATGCGATGCGCTACGAGCTTGCGCAGCGCGTCGCGGCCGTGCTCGATCACTACCTGACCTATCGCCCCGAATGGCTGGCCGCGTGGCAGGCCGGCGAATCCGTGCTCGCGGGCGATGGCGCGCCGCGCGGAATCAGCGATGCCGCACGCGACGACGAGCGCTGGCAGGCCGCGCTGTGGCGCGCGCTGCTTGCTGAACTGAGCGACAGCGGCACGCCGCCCGCACACCGCTTTCTCGTCGAAGCGCGCCATCTCGATGCCGACGCGCTCGCGCGCGCCGACTGGCCCGAATCGGTCAGCGTGTTCGCGCTGCCGACGATGCCGCCGCTGCATGTCGCGTTGTTGCGCGAACTGTCGCGCTGGATCGACGTGCGTGTCTATGCATTGAACCCGTGCCGCGAATTCTGGTTCGACATCGTGACCGCCGCGCATGCCGAGGCGCTCGACGCCGCCGGGCGCCTCGACTACCAGGAAGTTGGCCATCCGCTGCTCGCCGAATGGGGCCGGCAGACGCAGGCGCAACTGCACATGCTGCATGAGCTGACTGAAAGCGCTGCGTCAGGCGATGCGTCGCGTTTCGTCGAGAATCCCGCGCCCACGTGGCTCGCGCGGGTGCAGAACGCGATCCTCGCATTGCAGCCGGAGGCCGAAACCGGCGACACGCCAGCCGAGCGCGGGATCGAGGTGCATGTGTGTCACAGCCTCGCGCGCCAGCTCGAGGTGCTGCACGACCGGTTGCTTG
The DNA here is from genome assembly GCF_057439935.1 of Burkholderia cepacia complex sp. TUM26381. Taxonomy (NCBI): domain Bacteria; kingdom Pseudomonadati; phylum Pseudomonadota; class Betaproteobacteria; order Burkholderiales; family Burkholderiaceae; genus Burkholderia; species Burkholderia cepacia complex sp. TUM26381. The sequence continues at coordinate 1,277,410 of NZ_CM172006.1, forward strand.
CTTGGTTCGACGCGGACGCAAGCCTGCAGCCGTCCGACGTGCTCGTCGCGGTGGCCGATCTCGCCGCGGCCGGGCCGCTGATCGACGCGGTGTTCGGCACGGCCGGCGCAGGCGGTTCGCGCGTGCCTTACCGGATCACCGGCCTGCCGCCGTCGCAGGCGAACCCCGTTGCACGCGTACTGCTCGACTGGCTCGCGCTGCCGGAGCGGCAGGTCGGCGCGCCGGAGCTGGTCGAATGGCTGCGCGTCGATGCGGTGGCGGCGCGCTACGACATCGACGCGGCCGCGCTCGAGACCGTGCAGACCTGGCTCGCGGCGGCCGGCGCACGGCGCGGGCTGTCGCCGCTCGTGAGCGACGACGCGGCCGTGCCCGCGCCGCGCCATACGTTCTCCGATGCGCTCGCGCGGCTCTTTCTCGGCTATGCGATGCCCGAAGGCGCGGCGCCGATCGGCGCGTGGCTGCCGATCGAGGCGGCCACGGGCAGCGAGGCCGAACTGCTCGGCCGGCTCGCGCGTTTCACCGACGATCTCGACGGTTTCGCGCGGCGGCTTGCCGAGTCGCACACGCCGCGCGGCTGGAGCGAACTGTTTGCCGACACGCTCGCGCGCTTCTTCGATTCGGGCGCCGTGTATGCCGACGCGCTGGCCGGCGTGCGCGATGCGCTCGACGCGATGCTGGCCGCGATGGCGGAAGGCGCGCCCGACGAGGCATTGCCGGCGGCGGTCGTCCGCGCCGGGCTGGCCGCGGCGCTCGACGATCCGGCACGGGGCGGCGTGCCGTGGGGCGGCGTCACGTTCTCGTCGCTGACGAGCTTGCGCGGCCTGCCGTATCGCGTCGTCTGCCTGCTCGGGATGGACGACGGCGTGCTGCCGAGCCTCGCGCGCGCGGACGAATTCGACCTGATGGCCGTGCTGCCGAAGCTTGGCGACCGGCAGCGCCGCGACGACGAGCGCAACCTGTTTCTCGACCTGCTGCTCGCCGCGCGTGACCGGTTGCTGATTGCCTATACGGGCCGCAGCATTCGCGACAACGCGCCGTTGCCGCCCGCGGCGCTCGTCGACGAACTGCTCGATCATCTGGCGATCGTCACCGCCGGGCCCGATGCGGCGCCGGACGCAGTCGATGCCGCGCGGCGCGCGTTCATCGTCGAGCATCCGCTGCAACCGTTCGCTGCCGCGTATTTCCAGCCCGGCAGCGCGCTCGTTTCGTATGACGCCGAGCGGGCGACGCTCGCGTCGCTGCTCGCCGCCGAAGCGTCGCGCGACGGGCCGCGCGAGCAGCCGTTCTTCGCGCAGCCGCTGCCGGCGGAGCCGGTCGAGCCGGTCGCGTTCAGCGAATTCGAGCGCTTCTGGCGGCATCCGGCGCGTGCATTGCTGCGCGGCCGGCTCGGCATCGTGCTGGCCGACGCGCAGGCCGAACTGCGCGACACCGAGCCGTTTTCGCTCGACTTTGCCGGCAGCGATGCGCTCGCCGAACGTGTGTTGCCGCTGTTGATCGAAGCGGACGAGGGCGGCGTGCACGATCACGCGCTGCGCATTGCAGACGCGAGCCCCGAGCTGCCGGGCGGTGCGACGGGCGCCGTGTGGCGCGACCAGGCGCTCGGCTCGATGACGCAGTTGGCGTCGAACGTGCGCCGCGCGCTGGCCGACGGCATCGAGCGGCGGGCATTCTCGCTCACCGTCGTGCCGGCGTGGCCCGACACCGGGCAGGCCCTGTTCGGCACCGATGACGCGATGCTGTCGGCCGACGCGGTGAGCGCGCCGCTCGAACTGAACGGCACGCTGAACCGGTTGACGCCGGCCGGTCAGATCATCTATCGCTATGCACGGCCGAGCGCGCGCGACTATCTGTCCGCGTGGCTCGCGCATCTCGTCTACTGCGCGGTCGAGCCCGGCGGCCCGCGCCGCACGCTGTGGTTCGGCAGCGGCGGCGCGTTCGAGCTGACGCCCGTCGCGGCGCCGCTCGAGCAGCTTGCACCGCTTGCCGCGCTGTTTCGCGCGGGGCGGCGCATGCCGCTGCGGTTCTTTCCGCGCAGCGCGTGGGCGAGGGTATCCGACGGCGAGGCCAAAGCCGCGAGCGTGTGGATCAATGAACGCGTCGTGAGCGAAGCCGACGATCCGGCCATCGCGATCGCATGGCGCGGTGCGCACCCGTCGCTCGACGAGCCGTTCGGCACCCTTGCGCGGCTCGTGTTCGAACCGCTGATCGCGCATCTGAAGGAGGTCGCATGAGCGCCGTGTCGCAGCCGCAGCAGGCGCTCGAACTCGACGTGTTCGCGTGCCCGCTCGACGGCGTCAACCAGATCGAGGCGTCGGCCGGCACCGGCAAGACCTGGAACATCTGCGCGCTGTATGTGCGCCTGCTGCTCGAAAAAGATCTCGGCGCGGACGAAATCCTCGTCGTGACCTTCACGAAAGCAGCGACGGCCGAACTGCACGAGCGGATTCGCAGCCGGCTCGCGCAGCTTGCGCATGCACTCGACACGGGCGACGACGGCGGCGATCCGTTCATCGCGCGCCTGCTCGAGACCACGCTTGGCGACGAAGGCGCGCTCGATCCCGAGACGGCCGCGAAGCGGATCCGGCGTGCGCTGCGTGCGTTCGACCAGGCCGCGATCCATACGATCCACGCGTTCTGCCAGCGCGCGCTGCAGGAAGCGCCGTTCGCGGCGGCGATGCCGTTCGCGTTCGACATGGAGGCCGACGACGCGTCGCTGCGCTTCGAACTCGCGGCGGATTTCTGGCGCACGCGTGTCGAACCGGCGGCCGCATGCTGGCCGGGCTTCGCCACCTGGCTCGTCGAATCGGGGGCCGGCCCGGCCGCGCTCGATGCGCAGCTCGCGCGCCGGCTGAAGAAGCCGCTCGCCGCGCTGCGCTGGGACGGCGTGACCGAGCCTGACGAATCGGCCGAAGCGGCCGCGGCCGAATGCTTCGCCGAGGCGGCGCGGATGTGGGCGGCCGAGCGCGATGCGATCGATGCGCTGCTGCGCACCGCGCAGCCCGTGCTCAATCAGCGTTCGCACAAGCCCGACGCGGTCGCCGATGCGCTGGCTGCATGGACGGCGCATTTGGCGCAGGGCAATGCGACGGCCGCACTGCCGAAAGCCGCACTGAAGCTCACGCAAACCGCGCTGACGAAGGCGACGAAAAAGGGCGGGTCAACGCCCGCGCATGCGTTCTTCGATGTCGCGGACGCGCTCGACGCCGCAGTGGCCGCCGCCGAGGCCGCGCAGCGCGCGCGCTGGCTCGCGCTGATCGCCGAATGGCTCGACATGGCGCCCGGCGAGCTGGCCGAGCGCAAGCGCACGCGTCGCGTCGTGTCGTTCGACGATCTGCTTGCGAACCTGTATCACGCGCTGCATGCGCATCCGTGGCTGGCCGAGACGCTGCGCGCGCGCTATCCGGCCGCGCTGATCGACGAGTTCCAGGATACCGACCCGCTGCAGTTCGCGATCTTCGACCGGATCTTCGCGCCGGGCGGCCCGCTGTTTCTCGTCGGCGATCCGAAGCAGGCGATCTACAGCTTCCGCGCGGCCGATCTGCATACTTATCTTGCGGCGCGCGCGAGCGCGAGCGCGTGCTACACGCTCGCGGTCAACCAGCGTTCGACGCCCGCGATCGTCGATGCGTGCAACCGCTTCTTCATGTCGAATCCGCGCGCCTTCGTGCTCGACGGGCTCGACTATTACGCGGTGCGCGCCGGCACGCGCGCGCGCGCACCGTTCTTCGACGAAACCGATCCGGGCCCGGCCGGCGATTTCCGCGTGTGGGCCCTGCCCGGCGGCGAAGGCACGCTGCTCAAGCGCGACGCCCAGGCGCAGGCCGCGCAGGCCTGCGCGGCCGAAATCGCGCGGCTGATGCGCGGTGCGCGCGAAGGGCGCGTGCGGCTCGGCGACAAGCCGCTGTCGCCGGGCGACATCGCGGTGCTCGTGCAAACGCACCGGCAGGGCAGTCTCGTGAAGCGCGTGCTTGCCACGTGGGGCATCGGCAGCGTCGAACTGGCACAGGCGTCGGTGTTTTCCACCGGCGACGCCGAGCAGCTCGAGCGCGTGCTGGCGGCGATCGATGCGCCGGGCGACCTGCGGCGTCTGCGCGCGGCGCTCGCGTCCGACTGGTTCGGCCTCGATGCCGGCGCATTGTGGCGCATGGAGCAGGGCGACGGCGATGCCTCCCGCGACGCGTCGGCGGCCGACGGCGCCGATGCGATGAGCTGGGTCGAGCGCTTCTCGCGGTATCGGCTGTTGTGGCGCGAACGCGGTTTCGCGGTGATGTGGCGCACGTTCACGCGCGAGCTGCGGATCGCCGAACGGCTGATGGCCGGTGCGGACGGCGAGCGTCGCGTGACGGACATCAACCATCTGGCCGAGCTGACGCAAGCGCGCGCATCCGCGCAGCCGGGTATCGCGCCGACGCTGCGCTGGCTCGCCGCGCAACGGCTCGACGGTGGCGGCGAGGAGGCGCAGTTGCGGCTCGAATCGGATCGCAACCTCGTGCAGATCGTGACCGTGCACAAATCGAAGGGCCTCGAATACGCGGTCGTGTTCTGTCCGTTCCTGAACGACGGCGGGTTGCGCGAGCCGCCTTCGTCCGCGCTGCCCGATGCGCGCGAGTATCACGACGATGCGGGCGACGCGGTGCTGCATTACGGATGCGACGACGAGGCGGCCGCGCATGCGGCGCGGCAGGCATTGCGCGAGCAGGCCGCGGAACGTGCACGGCTCGTCTACGTGGCGCTCACGCGCGCGGTCTATCGCTGCTACGTGGTCGCGGGGCCGTACCTGTCGTCGCGTTCGACGCGCGAAGCGCGGCGCAGCGTGCTCAACTGGCTTGTCGCCGGCGCCGGCCAGTCGTTCGATGCGTGGCTCGACGAACCGCCCGACGAAGCTGCGCTCGACGCGGCGTGGCAGGCGCTCGCAGGCGGCCCCGTGTGCGTCGCGCCGCTGCCGGCGCCCGCGCGCCGCGAGCGTCTCGCGGCCGGGCACGACGCCTCGCAGACGCTCGCGGCGCGCCATGCGACGCGCGTGCTGCGCGATGCGTGGCGGATGGCGAGTTTCAGCTCGCTGACCGCGTCGATGGCGCGCGAGGAGGCGGGTGTTGCGGCGGTACCCGACGACGAGCTGCGGCCCGATCACGATGCGCTTGCCGAGGTGACGCCGGACGGCGAATGGCTGTTCGCCGACCCGGTCGTGGCCGAGCCGCCGGACGACGACATCCTCGTGTTCCCGCGAGGAGCGGCCGCCGGCGAATGCCTGCACCGCCTGTTCGAACTCAGCCGGTTCACGGAACCCGAATCGTGGCACAAGGCCGCGCTCGGCGCGTTGCACGACCGGCCGGTCGAGGCCGAACCGGAGCTCGCGACGCGCCTGCCGGCGATGATGGCGCAGCTCGTCGACGATGTCGTGCACACCGAGCTCGTGCCGGGCATGCGGCTCGTCGATCTCGATCCGGCGAAGCGGCTCGACGAAATGGGTTTCCTGTTCCCGGCGCCGTCGCTCGACCTGACGGCGCTGCGCCGGCTGCTGGTCGCGCACGGTTATCCGGACGTTGCACTGGAGGCGGGCATGCTCGCCGGTTTCATCAAGGGTTTCATCGACATGATCGTCGAACACGACGGCCGTTTCTGGATCGTCGACTGGAAGTCGAACCATCTCGGCACGACGCCGGATGCCTACGGCCCGCGCGCGCTCGACGTCGCGATGGCCGATCACGCGTATCACCTGCAGGCGCTGCTCTACACGGTCGCGCTGCATCGCTACCTGCGCGGGCGGCTGCCCGATTACGACTACGACACACACATCGCGGGCTATCTGTACCTGTTCGTGCGCGGCGTGCGGCCGGGCTGGCGCAGCAGCGGCGAGCCGGCCGGCGTGCATGCGCGGCGGCCCGCGCGCGCGCTCGTCGACGCACTCGACCGGATGATGGAAGGGGGCCGCGCATGAATGCGTCCGACGACATGCTCGAATTCACCGGCGGCCTCGTCGCACGGCTGCCCGAGCCGGCCGATTTCGGCATCGCGCTCGCGGAAGGGTTTGCACGGCGCATCGGCGATCTTGCGCGGCGTGCCGGTGCGCCGTCCGCGTCGGCACGCTGGGCGGCGCGCGCCGCGTTCGCGACGAGCCGCGCGACCGCGGGCGGCCACGTATGCGTCGCGCTCGGCGCACTCGCGCAGCGCTACGAAGCGCCGCTCGACGAGGTGCGTGCCGCGCTCGCGGCAAGTGGCGTGGTTGCGTTCGGCACGCTCGCGCGCGGCGACGAGCGGCCGCTGATCGTCGACCGGCACGATCACCTGTACCTGTCGCGCTATTTCGATTACGAACGGCGTCTGGCCGATGCGCTCGTCGCGCAGGCCGGCGTTGCCGCGCCCGACGAAGGCCTGTCGCCCGACCGGTTGCGCGACAGCCTCTCACGATACTTCGGGCCGGCCACCGGCGAAGTCGACTGGCAGCGCGTGGCGGCGATCGTCGCGCTGACGGGGCGCGTGACGATCGTCAGCGGCGGTCCCGGCACGGGCAAGACGACGACCGTCGTCGGCGTGCTGGCTTGTCTGCTCGACGCACACCCGGGGCTGCGCGTCGCGCTGGCCGCGCCGACCGGCAAGGCCGCGCAGCGGATGCAGGAGGCGCTGCATGCGCGCGCCGGCGATCTGCCGCCCGAACTCGCGGCGCGCCTGCCCGACACGTCGTACACGCTGCATCGGCTGCTGGGCGGTGGCGGGGCGGCCGGCTTCCGGCATCATCGCGACAATCCGTTGCCGTACGATCTGATCGTCGTCGACGAGGCGTCGATGATCGACGTCGCGCTCGCCGCGCATCTGCTCGACGCGCTCGCGCCGGGCGCGCGGCTCGTGTTGCTTGGGGACAAGGATCAGCTGGCCGCGGTCGAGGCCGGCGCCGTATTTGCGGAGCTGAGCGCGCGACCGACGTTCACCGCTGCGGCGCGCGCGCGCATCGCGCAGGCACTCGGCATCGACGACGCGTCGTTCGCCGCGGCGTTGCCGGTGCCGGACGAAGCTGCGCCGGCGATGGCGCCCGCTGCGAGTCCGGCTGCCGCAGCCGTTCGCGCGCCGGCGTTGCCATCGGCGTCTGCTTCCGCTTCCGTTTCACGCATGCCGGCGTCCCGGCCGAAAGCCGATCCGCGACAGGCATCTCTGTTCGACGACGAACCGCAGGATGACGAAGGTTCGTCGGCCGGGACGGTATCGCCACCGCTCGCCGTAACGGCGCCGGCTGATATCGGCGGCGCCGTTTCAGCAGGCGGCACACCCGCATGGATCGAGGTCGACGAACTCGCCTGGCTCGATGACGTCGAACTGCCGCCGTTCGACGCGGGTGATATGGCGCTTGCGTCGGTCACGGCAGCCACATCGGCATCGACCGACGAAGCCGCCGCCGCGTCCGGCATCGTGCTCGCTCCGGCGCCGCTCGCCGACTGCGTCGTGTGGCTCGAGCGCAATTACCGCTTCGGTCTCGATTCGCCGATCGGGCGGCTGTCGCTGGCGATCCGCAGCGGCGACGTGCAGGCCGCACTCGATGCACTGCCCGCGGACGACGCAGCCGCGGCGTCCTTCCACGACGATGCGGGCGATACGCTTGCGTCGTCGACGGTCGAGCGGCTTGCACGGCGATTCGGCGCATACCTCGACGCATTGCGCGACGCGCTGGCCGCGCCGGTGCCCGATCCGCTGCCGCTGTTCGATGCGCTCAACCGGTTCCGGATCCTGTGCGCGACCCGCAGCGGCTCGCGCGGCGCCGAACACGTCAATGCGCTGGTGGCCGCGCACGTGCGGCATGCGGCGCGCGTGCCGCTCGCGGTCGGGGCGCACTGGTTCACCGGGCGGCCGATCATGGTGACGCGCAACGACTATGCGCTGGGGCTGTTCAATGGCGACATCGGCATCGCGCTGCCCGACGCGCACGGTGTGCTGCGCGTGTGGTTCCGGCGCGCGGACGGCACCGCGCGCACGGTGTCGCCCGCTGCGTTGCCGCCGCACGAAACGGCATTTGCGCTGACGGTGCACAAATCGCAGGGCTCGGAATTCGACGAAGCCGCGCTCGTGCTGCCGGCATCGTTCGGCCGGGTGCTCACGCGCGAGCTCGTCTATACGGCCGTCACGCGCGCCCGCACGCGCGTGCAGGTGATCGGGCCGCGGCGCGTGCTGGCGCAGGCGGTCGCGACGCGCACGCAGCGCGATTCGGGGCTGGCGGCACGCGTCGACGAGGCGCTCGCACGGCGCCGCAAGGAGGCATCGCGATGATGATCCGCTACACGCTCGATCCGGCCGACGTCGAATGGACGGCCGTGCGCGCGCAGGGTGCGGGCGGGCAGAACGTGAACAAGGTGTCGAGTGCGATTCATCTGCGCTTCGACATCCGCGCGTCGTCGCTGCCGCCGGTCATCAAGGAGCGGCTTCTCTCGTTGTCGGACCAGCGCATCACGCGCGACGGCATCGTCGTGATCAAGTCGCAGGAATATCGCACGCAGGAGAAGAACCGCGAGGCCGCGCTCGCGCGGCTCGATGCGCTGATCGGCGGCGTCGCGTATACGCCGCGCGCACGGGTGGCGACGCGGCCGACGCGTGCGTCGAAGGAGCGGCGGCTCGAGCACAAGTCGCGCCGTAGCGTGGTGAAGTCGGGACGAGGGAAAGTGGTCGACTGACGAGCGAATGGCCGGCGGCCCTCGCAGGCCGGCGTCCACCGCCTGCGCGGCTAGCGCATCACGGTCCCCGCGCTGTCGAGCACGAAGTCGACGCAGAACACGACGAGCCGGCGCTGTGCGCGGATCGCGACGGCGGCCGTATAGCAGTCGCGGCCTTCCGTCAGCGAGAAGTGCGGGCCCATCAGCGCGACGCGCCCGGGTGCGGCGATCGCGCGCTGGAAGTATGGGCGGCGCGACCAGTTGCTGTGGGTTTCCGGGAACAGCGGCGCGAGGCGGGTGACGCTCGCCTGGTTGTCGTCGGCAGGTGCGCCGATCGACGGCAGGAACTGCTCGCCGATCTCGTCGGTGACGAACACGCGACGCGCGGCCGGCACCGCGAACACGCGTTGCGCGGCATCCTGCAGGTTGCCGCTCGCCGAAAACGCGGCCGCACCGGTGAGTACCAGCCGTTCGATTGCGTCGAAGCCCGGCTGCTCGGCGACGACGGGCGTGTGCCGGCGGGCGATGAAGCGCCGCCACGCGGCGTCGAGCATCGCGGGCGCTGCCGCGCTCGCGTGCGCGATCGATGCATCGGGCTGGCCGAACTGGAAACCCTGCACGAAATCGATGTCGGCTTCCATCAGCGCCTGCAGCGCGTCATCGCTTTCGACGCCTTCGGCCAGCACCATCGCGCCGGCCTGGTGCAGCATCGACACGAGGTGATGCATGATGCGGCGGTCGTCGGCCGAGCCGGTCGAACGCTCGACGAGCGAGCGGTCGAGCTTGACGATGTCGGGCCGTGCCCGCCACACGCGGTCGAAGTTCGAGAAACCGGTGCCGAAATCGTCGATCGCGATCAGGAAGTCGCGATGCTGGATCATGTCGATCGTGCGGGCGAGCGCGGCTTCGTCGCGCGCCGGCTGTTCGACGACTTCCAGCACGATGCGGTTCGGCGGCAGCGCGAAATGCCGGCACAGCGCCTCGACGAACTCGCGCTGCACGAGGCCCGTATCGAGCACGCGTGGCGTCACGTTCAGGAACAGCCAGCCGTCGCCGATGCCCTGTGCAACGAAGTTGGCCGTGTGCAGGCAGCGCGCGAGCCGGTCGAGCAGCAGCGCGTCGGCGTCGGCGCGCGTCCGGTCGAAGAGGGCGGTGGGCGATATCAGCGCGCCGTTCGCGTCGACGACGCGCAGCAGCGCCTCGTAACCGACGACGCGCTTGTGCGTGATCGACAGCACGGGCTGGAATACGCTGCGCAGCGTCGTCGTGCGATAGGTGGCGACCCAGCCGCCGGGCGTCGGCGTGAGGCGTTCGAGCAGGGAGTCGAGCGATAGGTCGCGGGCGGGCTTCATGTCAACGGTGCCCGGGAGCGAGCGGCGGCGCCCCACCACGCTGATGCAGTCGCATGCGCAGGCGGGCGCGAGAGAACGTGAGGCATCGAGACCGCCTTCTGCGGATAGGTTTCCCGAGTGTAACGGGATTGCGGCGGCGCGCGTATCAGGGAAACTCCAGACGCAAACGGTACACCGCGCCATCCCGGCCCGTGCGCAGCGGCGATCCGCGCCGCACGCGTGCGCGCCTTGCATGACCGCCACGAAGCGAAGGGCGCTGCAGCGGCCGATGACAATCCCGCGCAATGCCGGTGACATGACCGTGCGCTGCGGGTGCTGCGGGCGCTGGATGTGCGGGTGATGCGGGAAATCCCGGCGGCCGGGCGTCGCCGTCAGACGAATGCCGATGCGCTGCGGTGCCATTCGCGGCGCGTCGGCAGACCGGTGCCGCATCGCCATCGCTGTACGCCGGGCGACGATGCGCGCACGCGGACCGTCAGGTCGCTTCGCCGCCGCGCGGCCGGATCCCCGGAATCCGCTTGATCACGCCGGTCGCGAGCGCGGTGCCGACGAGTACGATCGCGCAGCCTTCGATCATCACGGCCGACACGTGTTCGCCCAGGAACAGCGCGCCCCACAGCAGCCCGAATACGGGGATCACGAACGTCACGGTAATCGCGCGGGTGGGGCCGACATGCGCGATCAGGTAGAAGAAGATGAAATACGCGATGCCCGTGCACGCGATGCCGAGGGCAAGTACCGAGCCCCATGCGTGCACGCCGACCGGCGCGGGCGGCCAGGTGGCGATCGCGAACGGCAGCAGCAGGACGGATGAGCCGATCATGCTGCCGGCTGCATTGACGAGCGGATCGACGCCGCTGAGCTTGCGCTTCGTGTAATTGGCCGCGATGCCGTACAGCAGTGTCGCGCCGAGCGCCGCGGCGGCGGCGAGCGCGGTCGCGCTGGCGCCCGTGTCGCCGTGCGCGTTCGCGATCTGGTTCCACACGAGCGTGAGCACGCCGGCAAACCCGATCACGAGGCCGAGTGCGCGCGGCAGCGACAGCTTGTCCTTCAGCCACAGGTACGCGACGAGCGCGCCCCACAGCGGCGTCGTCGCGTTGATCACCGACGTCAGGCCGGCCGACAGCGTCAGTTCGGCGAACGCGAACAGGCAGAACGGGATGCCCGAATTCAGCGCGCCGACGACGAACAGCGGCCACACGTGACGGCGCAACCGGGTGCCGAGGTCGGCGGGTTTGAAGCGCGTGAGCGCGAAGCCGGTGAGAAACAGCGCACCGATGCCCACGCGCAGGGCCATCAGCGGCGCGACGCCGAAATCGACCACGCCGATCCGGATGAACAGGAATGATGCGCCCCACAGGGCAGCGAGCACGGTCAGCAGGAAAGCATTCTTGGGCGACATCGTTTGGCGAGGGCGGGGACGGGATGCGAAGAATCTTACACCGCGTTACCACGCCGTCGTTTCACAATGGGATGAAACGACAAGAAACGGGAATGGGGCCGGTTGCGGGGGCCGGGCGGCCGTCCGTCGACGGCCGTGCCCGGTCAGTGATGGCGCCAGCCGCCGCGCCCGCCAAAGCCGAAATTGAGCGACAGCGCCGGTCCCCAATAACCGCCCCACGCGGGTGCATACGCGGGGGCCGGATAGTAGTAGGCGGGGCCGGGGTCGACGTACACGGGCGCCGGCTGCACCGGCACCGGTGCGGCCGTGTAATAGCCGCCAGGATAGTAGCCGTACGGGTAGTAGCAGCCGGCGAGCGTCGTGCAGGCGAGCGCCGCGGCGACGAGGGTCCTGTTCATGATGTCTCTCCGGCGGAGCCGGCAATCGGCAGATGCTTAAGCTTAGGCCGCGCGCCGATGACACGGTGTGCAAAACGGTAACGGATCATTTCCGGGCGCGGGCGGGCATATTGCGGTGCCGCATGCGAAAACGGCGCTTCCGCATCGCGGAAACGCCGTTGGACCGGCCAGGCTGCCGCCGCGCATTGCGCGGCGGACCGTGACCGGCGGCTTACTTGCCGACCTGGTTACCGATGATGCCGCCGGCTGCCGCGCCGCCCAGCGTCGACAGCGCGCTGCCGCCGATCGCTGCGCCGGCGACGCCGCCGACACCCGCGCCGATTGCCGTGTCGCGCTGACGCCTCGTCATCGAATCGCAGGCCGACAGACTGGCCACCGTCGTGACGAGGAGAGCGCATACCCCAATACGCCGAATCGAAATCATGATCGTTGTCCTTGTGGTAGTGAATGGAGGGCGCGCGACCGGCTGGCGGCCACGCATGCCCCCAATCTACGCGCCGCCTGGCGGGGCTGCTGTAAGGACTTGTTAAGGCTCGCGCGGTTTCGTAATCAATTGTTTCCCGTGCATCGGCAGGCACACGACATGCGCAAAAAAGCCCGCTCGAAAGCGGGCTTCGTGCATCGCGAGGCGATTCCGGTGCGGATCGCCGCGGGTGCTTACTGACGGTGATAGATCTCGGCGCCGGTCTTCACGAACTCGACCGCCTTCACTTCCATCCCCTTCTTCAGCGCTTCGGTTTCCGACACGCCTTGCTGCGCCGCGAACTCGCGCACGTCCTGCGTGATCTTCATCGAGCAGAAGTGCGGGCCGCACATCGAGCAGAAGTGCGCGACCTTCGCCGAATCCTTCGGCAGCGTCTCGTCGTGGAATTCGCGCGCCTTGTCCGGATCGAGACCGATGTTGAACTGGTCTTCCCAGCGGAACTCGAAGCGTGCCTTCGACAGCGCGTTGTCGCGAACCTGCGCGCCCGGGTGACCCTTCGCGAGGTCGGCGGCGTGCGCGGCCAGCTTGTACGTGATGATGCCTTCCTTCACGTCGTCCTTGTTCGGCAGGCCGAGGTGCTCCTTCGGCGTCACGTAGCACAGCATCGCGGTGCCGAACCAGCCGATCATCGCGGCGCCGATGCCCGACGTGATGTGGTCGTAGCCCGGCGCGATGTCGGTCGTCAGCGGCCCGAGCGTGTAGAACGGCGCTTCCTTGCACCAGTCGAGCTGGAGATCCATGTTCTCCTTGATCAACTGCATCGGCACGTGGCCGGGGCCTTCGATCATCACCTGCACGTCGTGCTTCCACGCGATCTGCGTGAGTTCGCCGAGCGTCTTCAGTTCGCCGAGCTGCGCTTCGTCGTTCGCGTCGTAGATCGAGCCGGGACGCAGGCCGTCGCCGAGCGAGAAGCTCACGTCGTACGCCTTCATGATCTCGCAGATCTCTTCGAAGTGTTCGTACAGGAAGCTTTCCTTGTGATGCGCGAGGCACCACTTCGCCATGATCGAGCCGCCGCGCGACACGATGCCGGTCATCCGGTTCGCGGTGAGCGGCACGTACTGCAGGCGCACGCCCGCATGGATCGTGAAGTAGTCGACGCCTTGCTCGGCCTGCTCGATCAGCGTGTCGCGGAAGATCTCCCAGGTCAGGTCCTCGGCCTTGCCGTTGACCTTTTCCAGCGCCTGGTAGATCGGCACCGTGCCGATCGGCACCGGGCTGTTGCGGATGATCCACTCGCGCGTTTCATGGATGTGCTTGCCGGTCGACAGATCCATCACCGTGTCGCCGCCCCAGCGGATCGCCCACGTCATCTTGTCGACTTCCTCGCCGATCGACGACGTGACGGCGGAGTTGCCGATGTTCGCGTTGATCTTCACGAGGAAGTTGCGGCCGATGATCATCGGCTCGGATTCCGGGTGGTTGATGTTCGCGGGGATGATCGCGCGGCCGCGCGCGATTTCGTCGCGCACGAATTCGGGCGTGATCTCGGCCAGCGCGTTTGCGCCGAAGGCCGCGGCGCCGAACGCCTGGCCCGGGTGCTGGCGGCCCATCATCGCGGCGAGCTTCGCGCCGTTCGGGCCGCTCGACTTCAGGCTCTCGAGGTATTCGGCGCGGCGCTGGTTCTCGCGGATCGCGATGTATTCCATTTCCGGCGTGATGATGCCCTGGCGCGCGTAGTGCATCTGCGTGACGTTCCTGCCGGCCTGCGCGCGGCGCGGGTTGCGGTGCAGGCCCGGGAAACGCAGGTCGGCGGTGGCCGGGTCGGCCGCGCGTTCGAGGCCGTAGCGGCTCGACAGGCCGGAGAGCACTTCGGTGTCGCCGCGCGCTTCGATCCAGCCCTGACGCAGCGCGGGCAGGCCCGCGCGGATGTCGATCTTGGCTTCCGGATCGGTGTAGGGGCCCGACGTGTCGTACACGTAGATCGGCGGATTCTTTTCGCCGCCGAAGCCGGTCGGCGTGTCTGCCTGCGTGATTTCGCGCATCGGCACGCGGATGTCGGGCTGCGAGCCGGTGACATAAACCTTGCGCGAATTCGGCAGCGGCGCGACAGCGGCGGCGTCGACGTGAGCGTCGGCGGACAGAAACTTCGGATTGGCGTTCATGCAATCTCCTGTGTGAGCGCCGGACAGGCGCGTCGGCGCTTGCCCGGAGCCCTTGACGTATGTGGGGCTCGAGCTAAGCAGGAGACGAGGCTTGGTGAGGCGGCGGATTTCGTCAGAAGGAAGGCGGCGAAATCCGTACGCTTCCCTGCGCTGGCATTATCCAGATCAGGTTCAAAGGGTATTTCTCACCCGCAATGCCGGTTGTTTGACCGAACGCATTGCAGGACCCCCGCGTTAGCAAGGGCACACGATACACCGGGTTTGCGGCGGTTTCAACCGGGCGTAGAGTGGTTATCCCGGTGCAGCCGCAACATGGCGGGCGGCGCGGCAGGCCGGGTGCACCGCAGCACATGCCTTTGCCGATCGGTCCGGCAGCCCGGTCGGCGGCGGCCGAGCGGTGCAGCATGACGGGTTGTCCGGCCTGCATAAAAAATATTTTCAGAGCGGCTGTCATTTCCCGCGACGTCGTCCGTCTATTCGGCTCCTCAAACCCATGTTTCGGAGAGATGTCATGAAAAACGTACTGATTGCCGCTTGCGTCGCCGCTCTTGCCACGTTCGCAACGGGCGCCTATGCGCAGAACGATGCGATGTCGAAGGACGGCACGTCGATGTCGAAGGACGCGATGGGCCACGACGCGATGGCGAAGGATGGCGCGATGAAGAAGGACGGCATGAAGAAGCACGCGATGAAGAAAGACGCGATGAAGAAAGACGCGATGGGCCACGACGCGATGTCGAAGGGCGACGCGATGAAGAAGGACGCAATGAGCCCGTCGAACTGACGGATGCGTGCGGGGCGCGGCCAGCCGGCTGCACGCGCGCATCGCGTCCCGTCGCATCACCCCGGAGTCTTCATCATGCAAACCGTTCCTGCAACGGATCGCGCGCCTGCGACGCCACCGGCACGCCCGATCCATCCGCCGTGGGTGCGCGTGAGCCACTGGCTCAACGCGCTCGCGGCGATCCTGATGGCGCTGTCCGGCTGGCGCATCTACGACGCGTCGCCGATCTATCCGTCATTCACGTTCGCGCATGGCATCACGATCGGCGGCTGGCTCGGCGGTGCGCTGCAATGGCATTTCGCGGCGATGTGGCTGCTGGTCGTCAACGGGCTGTTCTACCTCGCGATGTCGATCGCGACGGGGCGCTTCGCGCGCAAGATGCTGCCCGTCACGCCGGCGTCCGTGTGGCGCGACGTGCGCGCCGCGCTGGGCGGGCGGTTGTCGCACAACGACCTGAGCGTCTACAACGCGGTGCAGCGTGCCGCGTACCTGACCGCGATCGTCGATCTCGTCGTGCTGGTGCTGTCGGGACTCACGATCTGGAAGTCCGTGCAATTCCCGTTGCTGCGCGAACTGTTCGGCGGCTACGACAACGCGCGCGTCGTGCATTTCTGGGCGATGTCGCTGCTCGTCGCATTCTTTGTCGTTCATGTCGCGATGGCGCTGCTGGTGCCGCGCTCGTTGCTCGCGATGCTGCGCGGCCGCTGACCCGCAAGCCGCGAGCGAAGGAAATCATCATGTCGGAATCCGAAAACAGGCGCGGCGAGCCGCGCTGGACGCTCGACCGGAAGTCGCTCGAACTCGATGTGCGCCGCGAGCTCGAGATGCCGTCTCGGCGCCTCTTCAACCGGCGCGTGCTGACGCTCGGCGGCCTCGCGATGCTGACCGGCTGCACGCTGCAGGACGACGCGTCGGTCAACACGTTCCTCGAGAAAGTGTCGCGCATGAACGATCGCGTGCAGGCCTGGCTGTTCAGTTCCGACCGGCTCGCGCCGACCTACACCGAAGCCGACATCACGCGCCCGTTCCCGTTCAACGCGTACTACGGGATCGACGACGTGCCGCACGTCGACGAGTCGACGTACCGCCTCGTGCTGTCCGGCCGCGTAACGGGCAAGCGCGTGTGGACGCTCGACGAACTGCGCGCGCTGCCGCATGCGGAACAGATCACGCGGCATATCTGCGTGGAAGGGTGGAGTGCGATCGGCCGCTGGGGCGGCACGCCGTTCGGCGCGTTCCTCGCGCGTGCCGGCGCCGACACGCGGGCGAAATACGTCGGCTTCAAGTGCGCGGACGATTACTACGAGAGCATCGACATGCCGACCGCGCTGCATCCGCAGACGCTGCTCGCGCTCGAGTACGACGGCCGCCGGTTGCCGCCGGAATTCGGCTTCCCGATGAAGCTGCGGATGCCGACCAAGCTCGGCTACAAGAACCCGAAGCACATCATGGAAATCTTCGTGACCGATACGTATCCGGGCGGCTACTGGGTCGATCAGGGGTACAACTGGTTCGGCGGATCGTAAGCGGCGCGCGTGACGCGCTCACGCGTCACGCCGATTCGCGCACCTGGAGATCGACGCGCAGGCCCACGGCCGCCGCCATGTTCACGAGCGCGTCGAGCCCGAACAGGTTGATCTTGCCGCGCAGCAGGTCGGAGACGCGCGGCTGCGTGACACCCAGCCGTTGCGCTGCCTGGACCTGGCTGAGCTCGAGCTGCGCGATGCGCTGCTTGAGCGCGATCATCAGTTCGGAGCGCAGCTTCATGTTCTCGGCTTCGGCCGGCTGGCCTTCGATTGCGTCCCAGACGTTGGTGTAGCGTTCATCGGTCATCGTTTCAACTCCATCATCGGCGTGCGATAACGCCGGGCGGCCAGGCCGATATCGGGTTTGCTCGTGCGTGCCGATTGTTTCCGGAAGCAGTGAAGCACGTAGACGGCATCGGCGAATGTCGCGACGTAGACGATCCGGAACGCGCCGCTCGCATCGCGCAGGCGAATTTCCCGCACGCCGGCGCCGATGGCGCGCATCGGCTTCCAGTCGTCGGGCGCAAGGCCGCGCTGTACCTGGTCGATCTGGTGGCCGGTGTCGCGCCGCGCGGGCAGCGGAAAGCCACGACGATCGTCAGGTGCGCTGCCGACGAAAACAACCGGCTTCGGCGGAAGGAGCGTTGAATCATACAAAATTTTGTATGGGTGGTACGGGTTTCGAAGGGCGGCTGTGGACCGCTAGAACAGGGCGTGTCGCCCGTCACGATAAGCGCGAAGCAGCGGCCGGCGCGCTTGATTGGCCGTCCGGCCGATGGTTGGTTCGGTCGGGGCGGATTGCGATGGATTGCGTGTGGAAGCTGCACCGACGCCGGCAACGCGCGCGCATTGTGAATCCGGCCCCGGATTTCACCGGCCCGCCGACCGAAAGCCCGCCGGCCGAAAAATGTCGCGCCGAAACGTCAGTCGCTATCCTTTCAGACAGGTCTGACGATGCTTTCGAATCCTTGATGCCATAATGCCGAGCGTGTGCAGCCGAAGCGGTTGCGCGCATTTTTTTTGTCCCTCTGCCGCCGCTTGCCGGTTCTCTTTCGTCGCCGTTCGCACTGCCATGTCGTTCCGCACGTTCGCTCTGCCTTCCCGGTCCCGCCAGGACCGTTTGCCGGCATCGCCGGCGTCTCTCAGCGGAGCACGTGGCGCGACGTGCGGGCGGGTTGCACGATGACCCCGCTCGACCGCCTCCTCGATTTCTTCGCCCGCTTTTCGTTCCGGATCCGCCTGCCGCAAAGCCGCGGCGGCCGCGTCGCGCTGGCGCTCGTGTTCATCTATTTCGTCTGGGGTTCGACCTACAGCGGCCTGCATTTCGCGCTGCAGTCGTTCCCGCCGCTGTTGCTGTCGGGGCTGCGCAACCTGCTCGGCGGGATCGGCCTGTTCATCTTCGCGCTGCGCCGCAAGCCCGAATGGCCGACGCTGCTGGAGATCCGCAACGCGGGGATCGTCGGCACGATGCTCGTCGCGCTGTCGTCCGGCACGATCGCGCTCGGGATCAGCTCGGTCAGCAGTGGCTCGGCCGCGGTGATGGTGGCCACGGTGCCGCTGTTCGCGACGGTGATCGCGGCGGTGGCCGGCCGGCCGGTGACGAAGGGCGAGTGGGCGGCCGTCGCGCTCGGGATGGTCGGTATCGTCGTGCTGAACTCGGGGGGCGCGGCCGCCCAGAATTCGGCGCTCGGCACGATCTGCGTGCTGGCCGGCGCGCTGTTCTGGGCAGGCGGCGCGCACCTCGCGACGCGGCTCAAGCTGCCGTCGGACCTGTTCCTGTCGACATCGCTCCAGATCGGCCTCGGCGGCCTGATGTCGACGCTCGTCGCCTGGCTGATCGGCGAACGCATCGAACACGTGATGGCGGGGCCGGTATTCGCGTTCCTGTACCTGATGGTGTTCTGCACGATGGCCGCGTATGTCGCGTACGGCTATCTGATCCGCCACACGAGCCCGATCATCGCGAGCAGCTGCATGTACGTGAACCCGATCGTCGCGGTTGCGCTCGGTGCGCTGCTGCTCGGCGAGCCGGTGACGATGGCGACCGTGGTCGCGACCGTCGCGATTCTCGGCAGCGTCGGATTGTCGTTCGTATTCGATCCGGCGCGTCGACCGGCGGCGCGTGCGGCGGCAGTGGCGGCCGAGCCGGCGCAGACGGCGGACGTTGCGTCCGCACCCGAGCAGATTGCGATTCCCGAAGCGGCGCCGATCCTCGCGCCGTCCGCCGTTCCGCTGGCGGTGCCGACGCCGGCGGCCGTGATGGATCCCGCTGCGGTGATCGACCCGGCACCGGCCTTTGCGCCGCCGCCCGTCGAACAACCGGCCGCGTCGCGCACCGACGCGTGACGCCGCCGTGGCCGGACGCGCTCAGCCGCGCCGGCCGCCGCGATGGTGGAACCAGCCCGCGAGCGCGGTAAACAGCAGCCCGGCCGCGCACATGCCGATCCAGCCGAACGCATGCCATGCGGCGACACCGGCCGACGAGCCGAGCGCGCCGCCGATGAAATAGCACACCATGTACACCGTGTTCACGCGGCTGCGCGCCTCGGGCTTCAGCGCGTAGATGCGCGACTGGTTCGAAATCTGCGCGGCCTGCACGCCGACATCCAGCACGATCACGCCGATCACGAGCCCGACGATGCTCGAACCCGACAACGCAAAGATCACGAACGACAGCGCGAGCAGCGCGATCGCGAGCGAGATGATCGCGCGCGGGCCGCGCGTGTCCGCGAAGCGGCCCGCGTATGGCGCCGCGAGCGCGCCCGCCGCACCGACGATCCCGAACAGGCCGGCTGCCTGCGGACCGAGATGGAACGGCGCACCGGCGAGCAGCAGCGTGAGCACCGGCCAGAACGCGCTGAACGCGGCGAACAGCGCGGCCCCCGTCAGCGACGCCTCGCGCAGCCCGCGCAGTTCGACGGCCAGGTGCCACATTGAGCCAAGCAGCTTGCCGTACGGCAGCGTCGACGTGGGCGTGCTGCGCGGCAGCCGCATCACGATCACGGCGGCGAGCGCGACGAGCGCCGCGACGGATGCGCCGAACACCGCGCGCCAGCCGAAATACTCGGCGACGAAGCCGGCGGCCGTGCGTGCGAGCAGGATGCCGAGCAGCAGGCCGCTCATCACGGTGCCGACCGCATGCCCGCGTTCGGCAGGCGGCGCGATTTCGGCGGCGAACGGCACGGCCTGCTGCGCGATGGTCGCGAGGATGCCGATCGCGAGGCTCGCGCAGGCGAGCACGGCAAGCGACGGCGCGGTGGCCGCCACAATCAGCGCGACCGACAGGCCGGCGATCTGCAGCAGGATCAGCCCGCGGCGATCGAAGCGGTCGCCGAGCGGCGCGAGCAGGAACATGCCGGCCGCATAGCCGAGCTGCGTCGCGGTCGGTACCGCGCCGATCCATGATGCGCCGTCGGGAAAGGCCGCGCGGAAGCTGTCGAGCAGCGGCTGGTTGTAGTAGATGTTCGCGACCGACACGCCTGCGATCGTCGCGAGCAGCAACAACAGGCTGCGCGAGTAGTGGGGCGAGGCGGCGTCGGTCGGACGGTCGGTGGAGGCGGTGGACATGGCTGCGCGGACGAAGTGGGACGGCGTGGCAAGCGGCGCACGCGCCGGGAGGCGCAGGCGGGCCGGGCGCCGGTCGAGGCTGCCGATCATACCGGAGCGACGTGAATCCTGCCGGGCGTGCGGCGAACCGGCCACCGCCCGTCATCGTGTGAGCCGCGAGCCGCGAGCCGCGAGCCGCAAGTCGCAAGTTGCAAGTCGCAAGCCGCGAGCCGCGAGCCGCGTGCCGCCTGCCGCCTGCCGCGTGCCGCAAGCCGCAAGCCGCAAGCCGCAAGTCGCAAGTCGCAAGCCGCAAGCCGCAAGCCGCAAGCCGCGAGCCGCGAGCCGCGAGCCGCAAGCCGCAAGCCGCAAGCCGCAAGCCGTCAGTCGACCAGCTCGCCCGTCGGTTCGTAGAACGGATACGGGCCGGCGCCTTCATCGACATATACGTGATGCGACGTCATCCCCGTATCGGGGGTGTAACGATGAACCGCGAACGCCGGCGGTTCGAGCCGGAATGCGGACGGCGCGTCGGTCCGCAGGTCGAACGCGACCTGGTGCGCAGGCGAAGGCACCGCCGACGCGAGCGTGCCGCCGAAGCGCGCGAACATCGTGCGGTGCACGTGACCGCACAGTACGCGCTCGACGTTCGGATGCCCGCGCAGCAGCGCATCGAGTTTCTCGGCGGCGGCGGGCGCGAGACGCAGCTTGTCCATATGGCCGATGCCCGTCACGAACGGCGGATGATGCAGCGCGACGATCACGGGCCGGTCGCGCGCGGCGTCGAGCTGCGCGGCGAGCCACGCGAGCCGTGCGTCGCACAGGTCGCCGTGGCTTGCGCCCGGCACCTGGGAGTCGAGCGCGAGGACGCGCACCGCGCCGACGTCGAGCGCGTACTGGATGAATTCGCCGTTCTGCAGCTCGGCGCGCTCGGCAAACGCGCGGCGCAGCCCGGCACGGTCGTCGTGATTGCCGATCATCAGGTAGTACGGGATCTCGAGCGCCTCGAGCAGCCCGCGCAGGTTGCCGTACTCTTCATCGTGGCCGAAGTCGGTCAGGTCGCCCGTGACGAGCACGGCGTCGGGACGCGGCGCGAGCGCGTTCAGCTTCGCGATGCAGCGCGCGAGCGCGGCCGCCGTGTCGACGCGCCGGTACGCGAGCTGGCCCGGACGCTTGATGTGGAGATCGCTGATTTGAGCAAGCAGCATCGTCGTTCCTCGGAATTGTCTGGTTGTTGTCGCGGCGTCGTCGTGCGCCGCGGTGGGGTCTGCATGAATGATGCCCGAACGACGGATTACGCGCCGAGCGCGATCAGGCCTTCCGGGGCGATCGTGAGGCCGACCGCCGTGCCGCGCGCGAGCGCGACGCGGCCGGGCACGTCGATCACGAGTGCATCGGGTGCCGCATGCTCGATCGTGAGCCGCGTGCGTTCGCCGAGGAATGCGCATGCGCCGACCGCGCCGCGCAGCGGCGCATGCGCGGGATCGGCGAGCTGTGCGTCCTCGGGGCGGAAGAACCATTCGTCGGCCGCATGCGGCGTGACGATCGCGCCGCCCGTCGTTTCGAGCGCGCCATTGCGCCACTGTCCCGCCAGCCGGTTCAGCGTGCCGATGAACTGCGCGACCGTGCGGTTCGCCGGGTGGTAGTAGATGTCGCGCGGCGTGCCGATCTGCTCGATGCGGCCCGCACCCATCACGACGATGCGATCGCCGAGCTCCATCGCTTCGGCCTGGTCGTGCGTCACGTAGACGGTCGTCACGCCGAGTTCGCGCAGCAGCGCGTTCATCTCGCGGCGCAGCACGTCGCGCAGCTTTGCGTCGAGCGCGGTCAGCGGTTCGTCGAGCAGCAGCACGCGCGGGCGCACCGCGAGCGCGCGCGCCAGCGCGACACGCTGACGCTGGCCGCCCGACAACTGATCGACCGGTTTGTCCGCATGCGCATCGAGCCGCATCATTGCGAGCAGCTCGTCGACGCGTTCGCGCAACGCGCGTGGCTCGGTCTTGCGGATCTTCAGCCCGTATCCGACGTTGCCGCGCACCGTCAGGTTCGGAAACAGCGCGTAGTTCTGGAACACCATGCCGACCTGCCGGCGCTCGATCGGCAGCGCGGTGACGTCGTCGTTGCCGAACGCGATCGTACCGCCGGCATCCGGCGTGTCGAGGCCCGCGATCAGGCGCAGCGTGGTCGTCTTGCCGCAGCCCGACGGCCCGAGCAGCACGAGCGTTTCCCCGGCGCCGATCGACAGGTCGAGCGGTTCGAGCACGCGTGTGCCGCGGAACGTCTTCGCGCAGCCGGTCAGGGTGATGGGGGTGGAATCGAGTTTCATGTCTGCGAAAAGTTCAGCGCGAGCGCTTCTTGAGCGCGCGCGTGCCGGACGGGTCGACGCCGAGCCACTGCATTGCGACGAGCAGCGGCAGCGTCATCAGCAGGAACAGGATCGTGTAGGCGCTGCCGACTTCGAGGCGTAGCGAAGCGTAGGTATCGGCGAGCCCGACCGGCAGCGTCTTGGTGTCGGGCGTATGCAGCATCCACGTGAGGTTGAATTCGCCGATCGACAGCGTGAGCACGGCGAGCGCACCGGCGACGATGCCGGGCCGCAGGTTCGGCAGCACGATCGTGACGAAGCGCGTGACGAACGATGCGCCGAGGCTCGCCGCGCCTTCCTCGAGCGTGCGCAGGTCGGCGCCGGCCGCGACGGCTGCGACCGCGCGCACCATGAACGGCAGCGTGAACACGACGTGGCCGACGACGATGAACCACAGGCTCATCCGGAACGCGGTGAAGCCGCCGTACACGACCAGCAGCGCGAGCGCCGAAGCGAGGCCGGGCAGCGCGACCGGCAGCACGAGCGCTTCCTCGATCGCACGCGCGACGCGGCTTTTGCTGCGCGCGAGCGCATAGCCGGCCGGCACGCCGGTGACGAGCACGATCGCGAGCGTCGCGAACGCGACGTAGAGCGACAGCGCGACCGAGCCGTGATACTGCTGCCACACCTGTTCGAGCCAGCGCAGCGTGAGGCCGCTCGACACGCCGCGGAAGTAGTTGACGGTCAGGCCCGCGAGCACGGACATCACGACGGGCACGATCAGGAACGCGCACAGCAGCAGCGTGACGCCCCATTGCAGCGCGGCGATCGCGCGCGCGCCCGTGACGCGCGGCGCGCGACGTGCGGCGCCGTGTGCCTGCGCGGGGGCGGGAGCGGGCGCCGGTGACGGCGCGGAAGAGCCGGAAAGCGATGGCATGCGGGAATCCTCAGGCCGCGGCGGCGGCGGTGTGGCCGGTGAAGCGGCGCGCGAGCGCGAGCACGGCCCAGGTGACGATGCCGAGCACGATCGACAGGCCGGCCGCCGTCGCGATGTTCGCGTTCAGCGTGAACTCGGTATAGATCGTCATCGGCAGCACGTTCAGGTCGGTGGCGAGCGTGAACGCGGTGCCGAATGCGCCCATCGCGGTCGCGAAGCAGATCGCGCCGG
The DNA here is from genome assembly GCF_057439935.1 of Burkholderia cepacia complex sp. TUM26381. Taxonomy (NCBI): domain Bacteria; kingdom Pseudomonadati; phylum Pseudomonadota; class Betaproteobacteria; order Burkholderiales; family Burkholderiaceae; genus Burkholderia; species Burkholderia cepacia complex sp. TUM26381. Next base: position 1,301,110 of record NZ_CM172006.1, read on the forward strand.
CCGCGATCAGGCCCGGCGCGAGCGCGGGCAGCACGATATCGATGAAGATGCGCCACGGCGAGGCGCCGAGCGAACGGGCGGCTTCCTCGAGCGACGCGTCGAGCTTCGACGCGGCCGCGATCACGGTGACGATCACGCGCGGAATCGAGAAGTACAGGTAGCCGATGAACAGGCCCGCAACCGAGTACGCGAAGACCCACTTGTCGCCGGTGAGTTTCGCCGACAGCATCCCGATCAGCCCCTGGCGCCCGGCGAGCATGATCACCATGAAGCCGACGACGACGCCCGGAAACGCGAGCGGAAACGTGAGCAGCGCGAGCAGCACGCGCTTGCCTGCGAACTCGCGGCGCGCGAGAAGCAGGCCGGAGATCGTCGACAGCGCGAGCGTCGCGAGCGTGACGCCCGCTGACAGCGCGACCGTCTCGCCGAGACTCTTCATGTAGCGCGCATTGCCGAGCAGCGCCGCATAGTGCGGAAAGAACGCGCCGTCGGCGGATACCTGCACGAGCGCCGCCATCGGCAGCAGCCAGAATGCGGCGAACACCGCAAGCGCCGGCGCGACGAGCGCGACGCGCCAGCGCAGCGGGAAAGTCAGGTCGAGCATCGGTTGCGTCCTGCCGCTTACTGCATCACTTGCAGGTATTGCTGGCCGAATGCCTGCTGGCCGGCCGCCATCTTGCCGAAGTCGACCGACTTCGCCCGCGCGTATTCGCTTGCCGGCAGGAACTTCGCGGCGATGTCGGCGCCGAGCGTCTGCGCGCGCACCGGACGCAGGTACGCGTTGGCCCACAGCTTCTGGCCTTCGTCGGACAGCACGAAGTCGAGCACCTTCTTGCCGTTCGCGTCGTGCGGCGCACCCTTCACGAGGCTCATCACGTATGGCACGGCGATCGTGCCTTCCTTCGGAATCACGAACTCGACGTTCGCGTTGTCCTTGTATTTCGCGCGATACGCATCGAAGTCGTAGTCGAGCAGGATCGGAATCTCGCCGGACAACACGCGCGCATACGCCGTTTGCTTCGGCACGATCGGCGCATTTGTCTTCAGCTTGCGGAACCAGTCGAGCGCCGGCTTGAAGTTGTCGAGGCTGCCGCCGAGCGCCTGGTTGACGGCGACCGCGCCGGCATAGCCGACGAACGCGCTCGACGGATCGAGATAGCCGACCATGCCCTTGTATTCGGGCTTCAGCAGATCGGCCCACGAGCGCGGCACCGGCTTGCCGTCGAGTGCGTCCTTGTTCACGAAGAAGCCGAGCGTGCCCGAGTGGATCGCGAACCAGTAGCCTTGCGGATCCTTCAGGTTCGCGGGAATGTCGTTCCAGTGCGCGGGCTTGTACGGCGCGATCACGCCCTTGTCCTTCGCCTGGAACGCCGACGACACGCCGAGGTAGACGACGTCGGCGACCGGGCTCTTCTGCTCGGCGATCAGTTGCGCGATCGACTGGCCGGAGTTCTTGTTGTCGAACGGCACGCGGATGCCGGTCTTCTGCTTGATCGCGGCGATCTGCGCGGCCCAGTCGGCCCATTCGGGCGGGCAGTTGTAGCAGATCGCCGTTTCGTCGGCGTGGGCGGCGGGTGCGCCGGCGATGAGCGCGGCGCAGGCGAGCGGCGCGGCGAGCGCGCGCAGCAGCGAGGTCAGGCGAAAGGACACGGTGGGTCTCCGAGCGAGTGGGTGTAGCGCTGGTGTGGTGGCGTGGTTGTTCGTGTGCGTAGCGGTGCGACCGGCGTTCAGGCCTCGCGCAGGTGCAGCTCGGCGGCCGGCGGCGCGACCGTCGCGCCGTCGCGCACCGCATGCGGCAGGATCATCGACGTGCGTTCGATCGCCGTTCCGCCGATGCATTCGACGAGACGCTGCCATGCGTGGCGGCCGATGTCGCGGTTCGGTGTCGCGACGCTCGCGAGCGGCGGCGCGAGCAGTTCGCCGATCGCGATGCCGTCGAAGCCGAGCACCGACAGGTCGTCCGGGATCGAGAAACCCGCGCGGCGCAGGCCGCGCATCACGACCATCGCGAGCAGGTCGTTGCTGCAGAAGAGGGCGGTCGGGCGCGTTGCATGTGCGGTGAGATGCGCGAGCACCGCGTCGGGCAGTTCAGGTGCGTTGAAGTCGACTTCGACCGGCGGCAGCGTGGCCACGCCGCTTTCCTCGAGTGCCTGCGCATAGCCGAGATGGCGCTGGCGCGCGCGGTCCGACGCGGCGAGCGAGCCGGCCAGCATCAGCACGCGACGGTGACCGCGCGCGGTCAGCAGCCGTACGCCGTCGTAGGCGGCACGGCGGTTGTCGACCGATACCGACGGACGGCGCTGCGTGTCGTTGTGCATCAGCACGTAGTGCGGGCCGTCGTGGTCGAGCATGTCGAGCAGCGGGTGCGTATCCGCATCGGCGACGGTGAGGATCAGCCCTTCGACGCGCTGCTCGCGCAGCGTCTCGATCGCGTGGCGTTCGCGCGCCGCGTCGTACTCGGTCGTCATCAGGATCAGCTTGAAGCCGGCCGCGGTCGCGAGCTCGTCGATGCCTTGCAGGCAGTCGGCGAACACCGGGTTCGACAGCGTCGGCACGACGACGCCGACGAGCCGCGTACGCTCGCCGCGCAGTTGGCGGCCGAGCGGGCTCGGGCGGAACTGCAGCGTGTCGATCGCGGTGCGGATCGTTTGCAGCGTGGCGGGGCTGACGGTATGCGGTGCATTGATCGCACGTGAAACGGTGGCGATCGAGAAGCCCGCGAGGGCAGCGACATCCTTGATGGTCGAGGTCATGAAATAACGCGATGTAAACGTTTTCGGCTGGAAAATTATCGAAAACGTTTGTGACTTCGCGATGACGCACGCGACGCTTGTTTCGCAAAAAGCACGACACAAACGTCTGACGGTTGGGGCCGCCGGACGACGCGGACTCGATTGTATCGGGGATGGTGCGGCGCGGGAGGAAATCGCTGGCGGTGTCGTATCGGTGTCGAATCCGCGGGCGGAATCCGTGCGACGGCGGCCGGTGTCGCGATGCGGCGGCGCAGAATAAGGGAACGCATGCGCAAGCAATGGTAGAATCGCGTCCGCCCTCTTGCCGGGGTGATGAAATTGGTAAACATAGCGGACTTAAACGATTGAGTGCCCGGTCGGAAACGGTCGGTGCAGAACCCTTCAAATTCGGTGAAACCCCTGATGCGCGCATCGAGGCAACGCCGAGCCAAGCCTCGCGGCACACGCGAGGAAGGTGTAGAGACTAGACGGGGGGCGCCTAAGGCGCACGGGCAGCGGTCACGCCCGCGCGCGACGGTGAAGGCATAGTCCAGCGCACGAACGGTTACGCTTACGCGACGCCGGCTTTGAAAGAAGCAGTGTGACGAAAATCCGCCGCCTTAACTGGCTTGCCGGTTCAAGTCCGGTCCCCGGCACCACGACTATCCACGCGCATCGACATCGAGCGTCGAGATCCTTGTCCATCAAGGATTCAACAACTATCGGCGGGCTGTGCCTTCCGGTTTCCGCACAACGCTTTCTCCAAGCTCCCCCAGCATTGCGCACGGGGTTGCGCATGGCATCGATTACCCGGTGTAGGTCGGGGGAGTGCGGAACTCACAGGTGTGCAGCGCGACGCGCTGGCCTGGGCCTTCATCGCGCACTCGATGGCAAGACGCCTGTCGATCGTACTGCGGAGCCGCGCGAAATCACGTCTCTTGCGGACGAGGTGGGGATGGCTTGCGGCGAAACGAGGGAGCGGAGCCGGCAACGCGAATGGCGCGTCGGCACCACCCTCGGCGAACACTACCGGCACGTGGTGGAACTTGCGCCTCCTGACGGGGCCGCGAGTCCCACCGTTCAACGAAAACGGCACGCCGGGATGCGGCGCGATGTCTATGAATCACACCGCTCGCGCATGAAGTTCAGATTGCGCGTGCGCGCCGTGTCGATGCGAAAGCGCGTCACCTCGTTTCCCGAGCGTTCCACCGTCAAGACGCCGTGCATGACGGCCAGCCGACCGGCCGGGTCGAACGTGAAAATGTCGTCGGCGACGGGCTCCAGCCGGTAACCGACACTGCCAGCGACGCCGTTCATGGTCATGGTGAGTTCGCCGTTCGTCACGGCGATCGTCGCACGTGCCGCAGCATCGTGACTGCGATACGTACCGGCCAGGCCTGCCGACGCATCGGCGAATGGCGGTGCGTGATCGGGCAAGCGCTCGAGCGTCTCCGCGTGGCCGCAGTCCACCAATTCGAGCGCCGTCACGCGTGCCGCTGCCGTCGACGCGCTAGGTTTGATCAGCAGCGCGCCGCCGGCCCCGTCGTCAACCCGCAACCCGGCCTCCGTCTCGATGAGCGGCTGGGGCATCTGCTTGACGTGATGGAAGCTCGCGATGACCTGCCCGTCGTGATCGCCGATCACGCAATACGTCCCGGACGCGCGCGAGTGGTACTTGCCGAGCAAGGTTTCGTGCCCGGCAGTTTGCAGGGGCGCGGCAAGCTTCGCGCCAAGGATCGCATCGCCCAGAACGATATCGACGATCTGCGTAGCCAGTTCAACCGGATTGGCCGCGGCGCCGTTGGTGAGCACGATGACATCCAGTGCGTGGCTGGCCACGGTCAACATCTGACAGGCGCCACCGAACACACCGCCGGCATGATGCAGCAGCTCCACGCCGCGATGGGGCGTGCGCATCAGCCCGAGGGCATAGACGCCTTCCGCACCGCTCGAATAGTGCGGTTTGGCCAGCATCTGGCGCCAGCTTGCTTCGCTGCCGAGACGCTTGGGGCTGCGCAAATGCGCGAGCCAGAGCAGCATGTCGTCGACCGTCGACACGATCCCGCCTTCGCCGAGCACTTCCCATGTCGGAAAGAGGCCGCGCATGAAGCCGCCGTTTCCATCCGGCACATGCTGGGTCGCCATGCGCGGGCGGATTTGCATATCATCGGCGACCGACTCCGTATCGGCCATGCCGATCACATTGAAGATGCGTTCCTTCAGAAACGTCTCGAAGGGGATGCCGCTGACCCGTTCGATCGCGAGCGACAGCAGGTGATATCCGCCGTTGCAGTAGATCATCCGTTCGCCCGGCGGGAAATTGACGTCGCGTTGCCGGACTTCCGCCGCCAGCGCGCCACCGCGCGGCAGCGTCGCCACGCCTTGCGCGAGCAGCGTGAGGTCGAGATAGCAGCGGTAGCCGCCGGTATGCGTCATCAGTTGGCGCAAGCTGGGGACGCCTGCCAGCGGCGGCAGCTCGGGCACGTACGTGCGAATTCCGGCGTCGATGTCGAGCTTGCCGTCTTCGGCGAGCAGGAGTGCGGCGAGGCAGGTGAAGTGCTTGCTCGTCGAGCCGATGCGCAAGCGTGTGGCCGGTGTATTGGCGACGCCGTGCTCCAGGCTTGCCATGCCGAAGCCTCGCCGGTAGAGGACTTCGCCGCGATGGGCCACGGCCACGACGAGGCCCGGTTCGTCGCACTTGTTGAAACGTTCGAACAGGGCATCCAGTTGCTTCACGATGTCGCGCGATTCTTGTTTCATTGTAAGTTATCCATATGAATTAGAACGGAACGGTAAGCGCCGCGCCGATCGTGCGGGGCTGAATCACGCTGACGAGCGCCGGGCCGCCGAGCGGCATCAGCGACGTACCGGCCGCGATCAACGCGCGACGGTCGAGCAGGTTGCGAACATAGAACGCCAGGCTGAACTTCTTGAAGTCCACACCCGCTTGCAGATCCGTGATTGCATAGCCTGGCAACGGGTAGTCCGGCCGGCCGGAGCTGGCGTCGAACCCGCTATGGCGCCGACCGACGAAGCGCTGGGTAATACCCGCATACGACGGATACCCGTGTGCGGTGAACAGATAGGTGCCCGAGAGTGTCGCGGCGAACTTGGCCGAGTTCGGCAATGGCGCGCCCGCAGTCGTACCCGCGCTGGCATTGCCTGTCGTCAAGCTGGCGTCGATGAGCGACAGGTTCGCACTGAAGTTCCAATGCGGGCCGGGGCGGAACGTGCCGGAGAACTCCAGGCCCTTGATTCGCGCGTTGCCGGCGTTGATGACCTGGTTGACGCCGTCGACGGTGCCGAGCTGCTGGATATTCTTCCACTCGATGTCGTAGACAGACGTCTCCAGCGATAGCCGCTTGTCGAACAGATCGGCCTTGTAGCCGGCCTCATAGCTCCACAGCGTGTCGGGCGCGAAGGTCGGGCTACCCGCCGCGCGTACGCCGGTGAGGGGATCGATCAGCAGTGCATTCGGGCCACCGGGCCGGTATCCGCTGGCGATGCGGACATACGCATTGCTGTTGGAAGTCAGCGCATAGCGCGCGGTGAACATGTAGGTCTTGCTGGTGTCCGACGACGGCGCCGAGACGGTCTGTGTCGGGCCGGCAAGCGTACCGGAGGTCGTCTGGTCATAGGTCTGGGTGTTGTGCGCGATCCGGACGCCGCCGGTCAGCGAAAGACGCGGCGTGAGGTGATAAGTCAGGTCGCCGTATGCCGCGTACTCGTTGTACGTGCTGGGCGCCTGGATCTCCGACAGGTTGGGGCCGGGCGTGCCGTCCGGCAACGTCGTCAGAAAGCCCTCGTTCAACGTGCTGCGCTCGTGCGTATAGAAGAGTCCGGCCAGCCACTCGAGCCGCCGGTTGCCCGGGGAGGTCAGGCGAAACTCCTGGGTAACCTTGTTCGTGGTGGCGACATCCTTCGCCACCACCGAGCCCAGGTTCAGCCCCTGGGCGGCAAACAGCGGCCCATAGACGCCGGTCAGGTCTTGCGGCGCGCTCGAGTTGATTCTTTGATACGACGTGATCGAGTTCAGGCGCGCCCAGCCGAGTTCGTATTCCACCCCGGCCGAATAGAGTTGAATGTTCTGGTGAAAGGGTTGCGGGGCGAACTGTTGCGTTGTCAGGTCCCCGCGGACAGGCTGCCCGTCGGGGCCGTATTCAACGTAGTTCGGATCGTTGCGGTTGATGTTTTGCGAGACCGCGGTCAACCGGACCGTCAAATCCCTGGTCGGCGTCAGTAGCAACGACGCGCGGGCACCGTAAGTGTCGCCGCGATCGATGTGGGAGCCGGCCACGGGGCCCATTGCGTCGACATAACCGCCGTCGTGCTGCCCGAAGACGGAAACGCGCAGCGCAGCAACGTCGGTCTTCAGCGGGATATTCAACGCTGCGTTGGCCGTTCCGCTCACGCCGCCATGCGCGGTTCCCGACACGCCGGTGCCGACTTGCCCGGAAAATTGCCCCGAGTCCGGTTCGTTGGTCACGTATTTCAGCAGGCCGCCCATCGCACCCGCGCCATACAACGTGCCCTGCGGACCCCGCAGGATTTCAACGTGATTGAGGTCGAGCAGGCTCATGTCGAGCGCGAACGTTGCACTCTGGGAGAACAAGGTGCTGCCGCCGAACGCGACGTCGTCGATATACATGCCGACCGTCGGCCCTGTCTGAATGCCTGTCGTCACGCCGCGGATACTGACCTGACCGGAACCGCTGCCGCCACTGGCGTTCAAGTCGACACCCGGCTCCGAGGACAGATAGTCGGACATCGTTTTCGCGCCGCTCTTCTGCAGTTCGTCGGCCGAAAGCACATTGACCTGCATCGGTACTTCGCGAGCCGGTTCACGTCGGCGTGTCGCGGTAACCACGACGGTATTGAGCGTCGCGCCACCTTTGCCTTGCGCCTTCGACATCTCGGCTGCAGGGGCATTCGGCACCGCGGTGCCGGACGCAGTGGCAGGCGTCGCAGCGGACGCCGCATCGGGCGCGGCGATCTGTTGAGTCTGCATGGGCGTTTGCGCCTGTTCCTGCGCGTGGACGCCCAACGATACCAGCCCGAATACCGGTCCGACGAAGAGGGGGGCGTAACGCCCGCCGTGCCGCAGCGGTAGCGTTGCCGAAACCGCCGTGTGCTTCGTCCGGTTTTTCATCTTCACCATTGTCTCCTCCTGATTTTGCGATCTACTGAACGCGGTGCCGCGTCGCGCAACTCAGGGTGAACGGTAAGTGCCGGTTATTTCTGGTTCATGTGGCGTTTGTATCGTCGCTGATACAAACGATCGGGGAGGGCGAAGAGCGGACAGGCAGGCAGACGGGGCGGACCCGGGACGACGACTTGTTTCGGGTTTGCAATAAAGGGCACACATGGCGCCTACATTCACCGGTAATAATTGAAACTATCGCTCGCTGTCGGCCAGGACCATGCACAGACCCCGCTTCGATTCAGCCTTCTACCGCCTGTTTTTCGTGATGATCTCGATCATCCTCGTGATGCAGATCAGTGCCGGCCTGCTACTCTTCAAGCTCTACAGCACCGCTCCGTTCAAACCGCCTCCCGGGATGAGCGCATCGTTGCAGTGGGGCGCCGCCGTGATGATCCAGGTCATGCCGGCACTGATCTCGTCATGGATCGGCGCGCGCATGCTGGCCGCTCCGTTCCGCTCGCTGGCCGTAGGGGCCGCCGAGTTGTCGAGGAATATCGATGCGCCGCCCATCGAGGAAATCGGCCCTGTCGAGGCGCGTCAGGCCGCCAGCGTGTTCAACACGATGCAGGCGTCGCTGCGGCGGCAAATGAGTGAGCGCAACCGCTTTCTTGCCGCCGTGTCGCACGATCTGCGTACCCCGCTGACACGCATGAAGCTGCGTCTTCGATCCGCTCAGGATACCGAATTGAGTGAGCGGCTCAGAGACGACATCGACGAGATGACGCAGCTTCTGGAGGCGACCCTGTCGTTTCTGCGCAATGAAGAAGTGGTCGAGGCGTTCAGTCCGGTCGACATCAATGCACTGGTCGATGCAATCGCGGAGGATGCGGCCGAACACGGTCAAAAGGTGACGATCAGCGGCGAAGTGCCGCCGATATCCGCTCAACCGCTCGGCCTCAAACGCTGCCTGACGAATCTGGTTGCCAATGCGATCCGATACGGCGAGGACGCGCACATCCGTCTGTTCGACGCACCGTCGTGTGTGCGCATCCAGATAGCCGATCACGGCCCGGGCATACCGGAGTCGCAACTGGAGCGGGCCCTGGAGCCGTTCTACCGGGTGGAAAGTTCTCGCAACAGGAACACGGGCGGGACGGGGCTGGGCCTTGCCATCGCGAACGACGTCGTGAAACGTCACGGCGGGGAACTGGTGTTGCGCAACGGGACGGAAGGCGGGCTGGTGGCACAGGTCACGTTGCCGCGTCGATAGGGCGGGCGGCCGGGGCGGCCGTCGGCGCAGCTCTGTTTCACGCTTGATACAGATTGCTCACAAAGCGGAAACAGCGCGTGCTTATAGTCGTTTCACGTCCTTCAATCCTGTTCGGCAGACTTCACCATGAAGCTATATACGGCCCAGCTTTCGACCGAAACCAATACATTCGCACCGTGCCCCACCGGTTGGGGCGGCTTCGAAGAGAGCACCGTCTTTCACGGCGACGCGAGTGTGCGCGAGCCTGACGGCATGGGTCACGTGCTCGCGGAAGTGCGGCGCCTCGCGGAGGGTGACGGCCATGAAATCGTTGAAGGTCTGTGTGCCGAAGCCCAGCCGTCCGGCCGCACGATTCGTGCGGTCTACGAGTCCCTGAGGGACGAAATTCTCGGTGGCGTAAAGGCCGCGTTGCCGTTGGATGCCGTGATCCTGCTGCTGCACGGAGCGATGGTGGCCGAGGGTTACGACGATTGCGAGGGTGAACTGCTTGCCGGCGTTCGCGCGGTTGTCGGACCGGACGTTCCAGTGCTGGTCACGCTCGACCCGCACTGTCATTTCACGCAACGAATGAAGGCATCGGCAGATGTCCTGATTGCTTACAAGGAGTATCCGCATATCGACGCCATCGACCGGGCGCGCGACGCCTACCGGTTGGCGCTCGATATGGCGGCAGGACGCATCCGTCCGACGATCGGCGTGTCCGACTGCCGGATGGTCGGCGCCTGGCACACGACGAGCGAACCGATGGCGGGGTTCGTCCGGCGCATGCAGTCGCTCGAAGGACACGACGGCGTGCTGTCGGTGTCGCTCGGCCACGGGTTCCCGTGGGGCGACGTGCCGGAAGCCGGCGCGAAACTCTGGGTGGTGACGGACAACGATCCCGTCAAGGCCGAGGCGCTGGCGGCGCAACTGGCGCGCGAGTTCTGGGAACTGCGCGACGCGACCGCCCCCGCATGGCTCGATATCGATTCCGGACTGGATCGTGCGCTGGCCGTCGAGGGCGGCCCGGTCGTGCTGGCGGATGTCGCGGACAATCCCGGCGGTGGCGCGCCGTGCGACAGCACGTTCATCCTGCGTCGCGTGGTCGAGCGACGGATTGCCGATGTCGCGATCGGGTGCTTCTGGGATCTCGGTGCCATTCAGATTTGCAAGGACGCCGGTGTCGGGGCAACGCTGACTCTGCGCATCGGCGGTAAATGCAGTGTGTACTCCGGGGACCCGGTGGACCTGCGCGTCACCGTGCGCGGTGTGGTCGAGCATCATGCGCAAAGCATCATGGGTCTCGAGCAGCCGCTTGGCCGCGCGGTGTGGGTAGAGGCCGACAACGGGCTCGACATCGCGCTGATATCGGTTCGCACCCAGGTGCTGGGCGTGGACGCATTCACTGGCCTTGGCATCGACTTCGCCGGCAAGAAGCTGGTGATCGTGAAATCGACGCAGCATTTTCAAACCGATTTCGCGCCGCGCGCGAAGGCCGTATTTCATATCGCTGCGCCAGGTGCGCTCTCGACGGATTTTGCCGGACTGGACTATCGGCATCGTGATCTCAACTACTGGCCGCGCGTGTCGAATCCGTTTGCGACGGGGATGTGAAACCTGGCCGGCGCCGTTCGGCGCCGGCACGCATCAGGCGTCGGCGTGCACCCGTGTGAAGGCCAGATGCCGGGTACGCGGAGTATCGACGCGCAGGCCGGTGATGTCTGCGCGCGTCGGGTCGCGCGTCAGCGTGACGATCCCGGTCATGATGTCCATGGGATCGGCCGGTACCAGCCCGAACACATCGTGGGCGAGCGGCGTGAGGCGGTAGTCGCAACGGCCCACAGCGCCGTGCATGCGAAGGAAGAGTGCGTTGTTGTCGAGTCGAATGACCGCGCGGGCATTCGCGTCGTGGCTTGCGAATGTGCCGGACATCGCGGCGACGAGCGACGGCGACACCTCCGGCGCTTCGTCGAGTCGTACGAACGTTTCGACATGGCCGCAATGCACGATGCGCAGGCTGGCGGGATCGTTCGGCGTGCAAGACGATCCCCAGCGCACTGCCAACGGCCCGTCTCCGCCCGCTTCGACCTGGACATCGTTCAGCGCATCGGCGCTATCGTAGAGCGTCATCGACGGCCTGGGGCAAAGCGGTCCCGTCAATACCAGGGCGCCTTCACGATCTTCCAGTGCATACACGGCGCTGGTGCTGGACGACCGGTAGCTGCCGAGGCGCGCGACATGGTCGGCGGCGCGCGCCGCGACAGGTGGGCCATCGCTGCCAAGCTCATCCGCGAGCACGATGTCGACGACACGCTTCGACAGTTCGAGCGGCGCGTCGAGCGCGCCGTTGCCGAGCAGTATGACGTCGAGCCCGTGCGCCGCCGACACGAGCATCTGGCAAGTCCCGCCGACGACACCGCCGGAATGGTGGATCAGCTCGACACCGCGATAGCGGCTCTGCGTGAGACCCAGCGAGTATTGGCTGCGCTGACCGCTGGAGAATACGGGCAACGCCAGCATCTGGATCCACGTATCGGCGTTGCCGACAATCTTGTTGCTGCATCGCAGGTGGGCAGTCCATCGCAGCATGTCATCGACGGTCGACACGATCGAGCCTTCACCGAGCACGTCCCATGACGGAAAGATGCCGCGCCGGAAGCCGCCGTTGCCGTCCGGAACATGCATGGTCGCGATACCGTGCCCGATCGTCATGTCGTTGGGCACGCACGCGGTGTCGCGCATGAGCATGGGGTTGAAGACATGCGTCGTGAGGAAGGCGTCGAACGGCATCCCGCTCGCACGTTCGACGGCAAGCGAAAGCAGGTGATAGCCGCCGTTCGAATACATCATGCGTTCCCCCGGCGGGAAGTTTTCGTCGCGTTGACGTTGCTGCGAGGCCAGGAGTGCGCCATGCGGCGACATGGCGAGACCTTGCGTCAGCAGTGCGAGATCCAGTGCGCATCGCTGCCCGCCGCGATGCGACATCAACTGCCGCAGCGTCGGCAGGCCGGCGGCCGGCGGCAGTTCGGGCAGATACGCGCCGATGGGGGTGTCGGCGTCGAGAGCGCCGTGCTCGCACAGGAGCAGCACGGCGAGGCAAGTGAAATGCTTGCTGACCGAGCCGATACGCATGCGCGTGGCCGGTGTGTTGCCGATGCCGTGTTCGAGGCTGGCCATGCCGAAACCGCGTCGATACAGCAACTGGCCGCGATGGACGATGCCGGCGATCAATCCGGGGGCATCGGCGCGACGATAACGCGTGAACAGCGCGTCGAGCTGCATCGTGGTGGTGAGTGAATCCGAGGTCATGTCGATGGCTCAGCGTGAGGAATCCGTGGCGCTCGCGTGCTCCCAGACCTGGGGCGGACAGTGCAGCAGGCCGTCGATGTACGCGACACCTGGCTCGCGATCGCGTGCGAGGAAGATCGGTCCGTCGAGATCGACGTGATCGCACTGTTGCCCGAGCAGAAAGGCGGGAGCGACCGCCAGCGAGGTGCCGGCCATGCAACCGACCATCACGGACAAGCCCGCTTCGCGTACCCGCGCGGCCAGGTCGAGCGCGCGCGTCAGGCCGCCGCATTTGTCGAGCTTGAGGTTGACGATGTCGTAGCGGCGCGCGACGGCGGGCAGGTCGCCGAGATCCTGAAACGATTCGTCGGCCGCGAGCGGGATCGGACAATCGATCTGCTCGAGACAGGCGTCCGCACCGATCGAAAACGGCTGTTCGAGCATGCGAACATCAAGCTGTTGCAACACGGGGATCATCGCGTCGAAGTGCGCGTGCGACCAGCCCTGATTCGCGTCGACGGCGAGCGGTACGTCCGGGTGCACCTCACGGATTGCCGCGAGGCGCGCGGCGTCGGCGGCGCTGCCGTCCAGCTTGACCTTCAGCGCCCTGGCGTGGGGCAGTCGCTGCGCGGCCGCGGCCATTGCGTCCGGCTTGTCCACGCCGATCGTCATCGTGGTCAGCAACGGGCGAGGCGCGGCGAGGCCGGCCATGCGCCAGACCGGCATGGCGTGCTGGCGCGATTCGAGCGCCCACAATGCCGCATCGATCGCATTGCGCGCGCCGCCGTTCGGCAATACGTCGAGCAACTGCGTGCGCGTGATGCCCGCTTCGATCGACATTCGGACGCTTTCGATTTGCGCGACGATGGATTCGGGTGTCTCGCCAAGATAAAAGACCCCGGAGGCTTCGCCGTTGCCGGCGTGGCGTCCGTCGTCGATGGTCACGCTCACGAGGCGGGCGGCGTCGATGACGTGGCCGGTGATATGGAACGGCGCAGCCAACGGCCAACGTTCGATGCGCAGCGAGAGGGAGAGCGTGCGGGGCGGCATGGGAGCGGGAGAAAGATGAGCGTTACGCATAGCGTTCGATTGCCTCGCGGACACCGCGGCCGGCTGCGCGCATCAGGATGCAGGCGGCAAAGAAGCCGAACGCCGCGACACAGACGATCGACCACAGCAAGCCCTGGCTGAACGCATGCAGACGATCCGACATGAAACCGATAAACACGGGGCTGCCGGATTGCACGACGATCGACGTCAGCGCGCCAATCGCCGCCACGCGCGAGCGCAGGTGCGCGGGGCAGATGTTCTGCATGATGGTGGGAAACAGCACCATGCCTGCGACCATGCAGGCGAGCTGCACGCCGAAGAGCGCGTAGACCGGCGTGAGGGAGCCCACGGCCAGATAGAGGAACGACAGGCCACCGGCGACCAGCGCGCCACATTCGCAGACACGCAGTGGCGCGAGCACGCCGAAGCGCGCTTTCATGCGGCCGGCAACGAGGCCGCCGAGCACGCAACCCGCGATGCCGCCGGCCATCGCCGCCACGCCCATGCCGCCGCCGGCTTCGGCCGGCGTCGCGCCGAAGGTTCGCACCGCCACGACCGGCATCCACGTCGCCACGCCGCCGAACGACAGATTGACCAGCCCGATGGCGCCGAAGAACTTGAGCATCATGATGGCTTCACGCCGGAAGTAGACCGGTGCGGACGGCAGCGGCGCGGAAGGCCGATGACGACCGGCGGATGCTTCCGTGTCGCCATGCCTTCCGGGTCGAATCAGCAGAATCAGCACGACCAGTACGGGGGCAGGCAACGCAACGGCAAAAAACGCGAGCCGCCACGGCGCGAGATCGGCGAGCCCGGCCGGTAACGCGCCGTGCACCGCCGCGATGCCGTGCATCAGTGCGCCGCCGAGCGCCATCCCCGCCCCTGCGCCCAACAGGTTGGCGAGCGCGAAGATTGCATTGGCGAGCACCCGCTGGCGGGCAGGGAAAAGATCGGGAATCAGGCCGTAGATCACCGGCACCAGTCCGGCTTCGCCGATCCCCAGCCCGACGGTGGCGATGAACAACTGCCAGAAGTGGGTGGTCATGCCGCAGATTGCGGTGGCAGCGGTCCAGACGAGAACACATGCTGCCAGCACCGCACGGCGGTCCAAGCGATCGGCGACCCAGCCGATCGGCAACGAAGCGACGCCCGCGAACAGCGCGATGCCCGCGCCTTGCATCAGGCCGATTTGCGTGTCGGTCAACCCGAAATCGTGGCGGATAGGCTCCGTCAGCAGGATCAGCATCTGACGGTCGACGAACGCGAAGAACGCCACGATCACGAGAATCGCCAGACCGAACCACGCGAGCGGCCCGGCGGGTGAATCCGACGGCGGGTGTTGGCCCGCCACGGGGGCGGGCACGTCGAGGTTGGAGTCGAACATGAGGGCTCTGTGATGAGGAAGCGGTTACTGCATGAACTGCTCGTTACCCACGAGCCCGATGCGGGTCGCGCCGAGCCGCTGCGCGGACGCCATGACCATTGCGACAGCGCGATAAGGCGCCGCCTTGTCGGGCCGCAAATGCAGTTCGGTCGGCGCGGGGTTGGCGGCCACGTCGCGCAATCGCGTTTCCAGTTGCTCGCGCGAACCCAGCGTCTCGCCATTCCATGCGATGGCGCCGTCGGCCGCGATATCGATCTGCACCACGGGCGGTGTCTGCCGTTGCGACGGCGGCGTGCCGGACGGCATGTCCAGCTTGACCGCGTTCGTCTGAACGGGAATGGTGAGGATCAACATGATGAGCAGGACGAGCATCACGTCGATGAGCGGCGTGGTGTTGATCTCGATCATCACGTCGGCTTCGTCGGCGCTGCCGGTGGGCATCGTCATTGCCATCTCGGGACTCCTTGTCGGTGTGGATGGATCATTGGCGCGGTGGCGGTTCGGTGATGAAGTCGACCTTGACGATGCCCGCCCGCTGGCAGGCAAACACGACCCGGCCGATGGCGGCGTAGCGCGCGTCGAGATCGCCGCGGATGTGGACTTCGGGTTGCGGCGATTGCACCGCGACCGCCTTGAGTTTCTCGACGAGCGTTGCCGCGTCGGGCACGCGCCGTTCGTCCCAGAACACGTCGCCTTCCTTCGTCACCGCGAGAATCACGTTCTGCGGGGTCGTTTGCAGCGGCTGCACGGTCTCCTTGGGCAACGTGACCGGCACGGTGTGCGATACCACCGGAATCGTGATGAGGAAGATGATCAACAGCACCAGCATCACGTCGACCAGTGGCGTCGTGTTGATGGACGACATGGTCTCGTCGTGATCGTCGCCGTCGCGGGATCCTATGGTCATGGCCATGGTTCACCCCACGCGGGAGAGGGCAGCGGCCTTGGTCGCGGCGGCGGCCCCGGCCGTGGTCGTGCCGGTCAGGATGACGATGTGCAGTTCCGTCGAAAACCCGCGCACGCGTTCCATCACGGCCTTGTTGCGGCGCACGAGCCAGTTGTAGCCGAGCACGGCAGGCACGGCGACGGCCAGGCCGATCGCGGTCATGATCAGCGCTTCGCCGACCGGCCCCGCGACCTTGTCGATGGAGGCCTGGCCCGCGATGCCGATGGCAGTCAGCGCGTGATAAATGCCCCACACCGTGCCGAACAGGCCGATGAACGGCGCGGTCGAACCGACGGTGCCGAGAAACGCGAGGCCGTCCTGCAAGCGGCTCGAGACTGACGTGGTCGCTCGCTCGATGGCGGCCGCGACCCAATGGTTGAGGTCGACCTGTTCGAGCAGCGCGCCTTCGTGGTGGTCGAATGCTGCGAGGCCTGTTTCGGCGATGAAGCGGAACGGACTGCCGGTGTCCAGTTGACGCGTGCCTTCGCCGAGATTGGCCGCCTTCCAGAAACCCTTCTCTGCCGCCTTCGCGCGGCGCAGCACCCGCGTTTGCTCGAGCAGTTTCGCGACGATGATGTACCAACTGCCCATCGACATGACGACCAGAATGAGCAGCGTGCCGCGCGCGATGAAGTCCCCGCCTTTCCAGAGCGCATCGAGGCCGTAGGGGTTCGTCACCGTATCGGTGGCGGCGTGGGCGGCGCTGGCCGCGAGGAACAGGGCCGTCACCAAGGCGGCCTTGCGGGTACGGTTGATCATGAATGTCTCCTGAAATGCGTTGGCATGAAAAAAGGAACGGCGGTCGCGGGCGCCTTCAATCGAGCTTGAAAGAGAAGGGCACTTGCACGCGGACTTCCTCGCCCTGAGCGACGCAGTGGAACTGTCGAACGGCGTTTTCTGCTGCCCTGTCGAGAACGGGCGCGGCTGACTGGGTCACGCTCAGGTCCTTGACGTTGCCGTCGGTGCCGACCACGAACGTCACGACGACGTCGCCGGTCAGGTTGTCCTTGAGCGCTTCACGCGGATAGCGAATCGCGGCGCGGACTTGTGTCGAGTTGGGACACACCACGCCGACGCTCGTCGACACCGGCGCGGCAGCGGCGGGCGGCGCCGGCGGCGCGACGGGGGCTGACGGCGCAGGCGTGGCCGACTGCGTGGCGATCGCGTTCGGCGATGGAGGCGCGGCGACATGCACGTCGGGCGGCGGCGCGAACGGCGGCGGCGGTGCGACGTGCTTCGGCGGTGGCGGCGCGATCCGCTTCGGTGGCGGTGGTGGGGGCGGCGGCTTGATCTCTTCGATGATTCGCGTCTCGATCGGCTGACGAATCACGTCCACGACTTTCGTCGCGAGACCGGTGAGCAATGCGTAGACGATCGCCGCGTGCAATCCGACCACGAAGGCGATGCCGCCAATGCGCCGGACCGGTGGCTTGGGTTGTGCGTAGTTCATGTCCCGCGTGTCTCCTGCGTCGAGATGACTTGGGAGCCACGTTAAAACCCGGGCATTTCTGTTTCATATCGGCTTTGTATCCGCGCTGACACAAAGTCTTTCCGGTTGGGCAATATCGCGGCACGACGCGCAAAACCAGACGGGGCGGCACAGGCGGACGACGCGCGGGAGCGCGTCTCCGGGAAAATACCGGGCGGGTTATCCATGACGTGAATCCTCGTCAGGCGTCCCGATTTCTCCGCATGACCTTGCGGGGCAAGGTGCGGGGGCAATTATTTCAAGGCCGCAACAATTCGTGCAAATAGCCCTTATATTGGCGGGCAATAATGAGTGCGGGGCACACCTCACCGCCGCAACATCGGAGACAAGACGCCGTGAACAAAGCGATTCGTATTCTCGTCGTCGACGACGACTCGCAGATTCGCAGCCTGTTGTGCGACTGCCTTGCAGACTTCGGCATGACGACCGCGCAAGCCGGCACCGGCACGGAAATGCATCTCGCGCTCGGCGAGGGCGGCTTCGATCTCGTGGTGCTCGACCTGATGCTGCCGGACGACGACGGCCTCAATCTCTGCCGCGAGATTCGTGCGACTTCGGAAATTCCATTGATCATCCTGACCGCGCGCGGCGAGATGACCGACCGGATCGTGGGGCTGGAACTGGGGGCCGACGACTACATCGTCAAGCCGTTCGAGCCGCGTGAACTGGTCGCGCGCATCCAGACGATCCTGCGCCGCGTACGCGCGCAAACGCAAGGCCGGACGCGGGCGCAGGAGGAAAGCCGCTTCGCCGGATGGCGGCTGCATCAAATCGGCCGTCACCTGATTGCTGCCGACAATACGGTCATTCCGTTGTCGAACGCGGAGTTTCGCCTGCTCAACGCCTTCCTTGCCGCGCCGGGGCGTGTGCTGAGCCGCGAATACCTGATGGATACCGCTCGCGGCAAGTCGATCGACACGTTCGACCGCAGCATCGACGTGCAGATATCACGCTTGCGTCAGAAGTTGCGCGAGGACATCAAGGAGCCGCGCCTGATTCGCACGATTCGCGGGGAAGGCTACATGCTGGATGTGGGGCATCGTTAGGTGTGCGTGCGGTTCATTGCCCCGACCGCGCAAGTGCCGGATCGGCGCCCGCCGATCGAACCCGCAACGTCTCGATCAGCGCACGCAGCCCGCCGGACACATGACGATGCCCGGGGTAGTACAGGCACAGTCCCGGCATGACCGGACACCAGTCGGTCAATACGCGTTCGAGCCGTCCGTCGTCGAGCGCAGCGCGGACGAGATGATCGGGCACGAACGCGATCCCGATGCCGTCGATCGCGGCGTCGACCATCAACGGTTGATCGGTCAGCGTGAGCGGGCCGCCGACATTCACCGTTTCGACGACGCCGCGCCGCTCGAACTCCCAGCGGTAGATCGCGCCGCTGTCGAAGCGAAATCGGATGCAGTCGTGCCGATGCAGATCCTGCGGCACGGCGGGGCGCCCGCGCGCGGCGAAATAGGCCGGTGACGCGACGGCGGCGAACTGCACCGGTTCGGACACGCGCACCGCGATCATGTCTTGCGGCACGGCCTCGGCCAGCCGGATCCCCGCATCGAATCCGCCGGCGACGATGTCGCCGAGTGTCCCGTCGGTCACGATGTCGAGATGGACCTGCGGATAGTCGCGCAGGAAGCGCGCGAGCACCGGCTTCAGCACCATGCGGATCGCGCCTTCGCTGGCGTTGATGCGCACGGTGCCGCTGGGCGTGTCGCGCATTCCGTCGACCGCGAGCATCGCGTCGGCAACCGACGAAATCGCGGGGCGGAGCTTCTCGACGAGCCGCTCGCCGGCATCCGTCAGCGACACGCTGCGGGTCGTGCGGTTGAACAGGCGAACTCCCAGGCGCTGCTCGAGGCTCTTGATCGAATGGCTGATCGCCGACGGCGTGACGTCGAGCTCGATCGATGCCGCGCGAAAGCTGAGGTGCGTTGCCGCGACAAGGAACACGTTGAGCGAGAACAGATCGCCGCTTTTCAATTGATGAGCTGAATTCATCTGGGCGTAAAGATTGGCGAGATTGTCATGATAATGCGCCTTTTCTAGACTAGGGCGTTCGTCATTGCAACGGCCGGCCGCGGTCGCGGCGACGCAGCGGCTGCGCGGGCTGACGGACTGCGCAATGAACCCGACGTTCGGTTGAACAAGGAGCAAGCAATGAAGATGAAGGCGGTCGTGATGACTGGCGCCAATCGGCCCTGGGAAGTGCAGGAAGTGCCGGTTCCGGTAGCCGGGCCGGGGCAGGTGCTGGTGAAGATTCATGCGTCCGGGATGTGCTACACGGACGTCTGGGCCACGCAAGGCTTCGGCGGCGACATTTACCCGCAGACGCCCGGCCACGAGGTCGTCGGCGAAATCGTCGAAGTGGGCGCGGGCGTGCATGCGCGCAGGGTGGGTGACCGGATCGGCACGACATGGGTGCAGTCCGCATGCGGTCGTTGCGCGTACTGTCGCGAGAATCGCCCGCTCTCCGGCCAGACGGCCGTGAACTGCGACACGCCGCGGACCACCGGGTTTGCGTCGCAGGGCGGGCATGCCGAGTACATCGCCGTGGCGGCGGAAGGGACGGTGCTGTTGCCCGACGGGCTGACGTACGTCGATGCCGCGCCGATGATGTGCGCGGGCTATACGACGTGGAGCGGCTTGCGCGATGCGGCGCCGCAACCGCACGAGAAGGTCGCCGTGCTCGGCATCGGCGGACTGGGGCACGTGGCGCTGCAACTGTCACGCGCGTGCGGCTTCGAGACCATCGCGATCACGCACTCGGCGGACAAGCGCGACCTGGCGATCCGGCTGGGCGCCGACCAGGTCGTCGCAAACGGCGCGGAACTTCGCGAGGCGGGCGGTGCGGACGTGCTGCTCGTCACGACCAACGAGTTCAGTACTGCAGAGGAAGCGATGGCCGGATTGCGGGTCGACGGCCGGGTGATCCTCTGCGGGCTCGACTTCAGCAAGCCATTCTCGATCGCGTCGCAGCGCAAACCGTTCCACATGATGCGTCAGCAGGTCATCGGGTCGACGCACGGCGGCTTGCGCTACCTGAGCGAGGTGCTCGAGCTTGCCGCCAGGGGCAAGGTCAAGCCGATCGTCGAGACGTTTGCGCTCGACCAGGCCACCGAAGCGTACGACCGTCTTGCGTCGGGGAAGATGCGCTTTCGCGGCGTGTTCACGCCCGCTGGGCACCACTGAAAGCCGACAGGCGCCGGGGGATGCGGGGACGCATGCCCCCGGCCAGCGCGCGTTGCGTTCACGTGAAGCGCCTCCGCGCGTGACCGGCATGACGCGGGCCCGATCGATCGCGATCCTCCGGGCGCGGCATCCCGCCCGGGACCGGCTGTGTCCCGCTGCGGGGCCGGCCGCCGATTTCGTCCGACGCATCCGGTAGCGACCGCGGCCGCCCGCGCATTCCCGCCCGGACCCGGTTCGAAGCCGCACGGCAACACGTGTCCGCCCGCCGCGGCAACCCGGCCCGCTGGCCCTCCCGTACCCGCCATGGCAAATCTGCTCACCGCAATCGAGCGGCTTGGGCATCGACGTCCGGCGCGGCAAGGCATAGATTTCCAAGGTTGACGCGCCTATCCGCGCGTCAGCCCGCGCGCAGGCCGGCAACCGGTCGCGCGTTCCCAAACAGCGTGAGACACAATCGAGCGTGGAGACGACACGATGAGCCTGTCAGAGCCATTGCGTCTGCATGTGCCGGAGCCCACTGGGCGCCCGGGCTGCAAGACGGACTTTTCCTATCTGCATCTATCGCCGGCCGGCGCAGTCCGCCGCCCACCGATCGACGTAGCCGCGGCGGACACCGCCGATCTCGCCCGCAGCCTCGTGCGCGTGCTCGACGACAACGGCAAGGCCGTCGGCCCGTGGGCCCCCGATCTTGACGATGCGCGGCTGATCGCCGGGTTGCGCGCCATGCTCAAGACCCGCATTTTCGACGCGCGCATGATGATCGCGCAGCGCCAGAAGAAAATCTCCTTCTACATGTTGAGCCTCGGCGAAGAGGCGATCGGCACCGCGCACGCGATGGCGCTGCGCGACGGCGACATGTGCTTCCCGACCTACCGGCAGCAGAGCATCCTGATCGCGCGCGACGTGTCGCTCGAGCGGATGATCTGCCAGCTGATGTCGAACGAAGGCGATCCGCTGAAGGGCCGCCAGCTTCCGGTGATGTACTCGGACCGCGAAGCCGGCTTCTTCTCCATTTCCGGCAACCTCGCGACGCAGTTCATCCAGGCGGTCGGCTGGGCGATGGCGTCCGCGATCAAGGGCGACACGAAGATCGCGTCCGCGTGGATCGGCGACGGCGCGACGGCAGAAGCCGACTTCCACACCGCGCTCACGTTTGCGCACGTGTATCGCGCGCCGGTCGTGCTGAACGTCGTCAACAACCAGTGGGCGATCTCGACGTTCCAGGCGATCGCGGGCGGCGAAGGCACGACCTTCGCCGGGCGCGGCGTCGGCTGCGGGATCGCGTCGCTGCGCGTCGACGGCAATGACTTCCTCGCGATCTACGCGGCGTCGAGCTGGGCGGCCGAACGCGCGCGCCGCAATCTGGGCCCGACGCTGATCGAGTGGGTGACGTACCGCGCGGGTGCGCATTCGACGTCGGACGATCCGACCAAGTACCGGCCGAGCGACGACTGGTCCCATTTCCCGCTCGGCGACCCGATCGAGCGCTTCAAGCGCCACCTGATCGTGAAGGGCATCTGGTCGGACAGCGCCCATGACGCGCTGACGGCCGAGCTCGAAGCCGAGGTGATCGCCGCGCAGAAGGAAGCGGAGAAATACGGCACGCTGGCCGACGACCGGATTCCGTCGCCGGCTTCGATGTTCGACGACGTATACAAGGAGCTGCCCGCGCACCTGCGCCGTCAGCGCCAGGAACTGGGAGCGTGATCATGGCGCAACACGAGACAGATACGGCGACGCAGCCGATGACGATGATCCAGGCGCTGCGCTCCGCGATGGACGTGATGCTCGGGCGCGACAGCGACGTGGTCGTGTTCGGGCAGGACGTCGGTTACTTCGGCGGCGTGTTCCGCTGTACCGAAGGCTTGCAGAACAAATACGGCAAGTCGCGCGTGTTCGATGCGCCGATCTCCGAAGGCGGGATCGTCGGCGCGGCGGTCGGGATGGGCGCGTACGGGCTGCGCCCCGTGTGCGAGATCCAGTTTGCCGACTATTTCTACCCGGCGTCCGACCAGATCGTGTCGGAAGGCGCGCGGCTGCGCTATCGCTCGGCCGGCCAGTTCATCGCGCCGATGACGATCCGGATGCCGTGCGGCGGCGGCATCTACGGCGGCCAGACCCACAGCCAGAGCCCGGAGGCGATGTTCACGCAGGTGTGCGGGCTGCGCACGGTGATGCCGTCGAATCCGTACGACGCGAAAGGGCTCTTGATCGCGTCGATCGAGAACGACGACCCGGTGATCTTCCTCGAGCCGAAGCGGCTGTACAACGGGCCGTTCGACGGCCATCACGAGCGGCCCGTCACGTCGTGGCTCAAGCATCCGGCAAGCGCGGTGCCCGAGGGCTACTACACGGTGCCGCTCGATACGGCCGCCATCGTGCGGCCCGGCAACGACGTGACGGTGCTGACGTACGGCACGACCGTGCATGTGTCGCTCGCCGCGGCCGAGGAGACGGGCATCGATGCGGAGGTGATCGACCTGCGCACGCTGTGGCCGCTCGATCTCGACACGATCGTCGCATCGGTCCGCAAGACCGGGCGCTGCGTCGTGGTGCACGAGGCGACGCGCACTTGCGGCTATGGCGCGGAACTCGTTTCGCTGGTTCAGGAACACTGCTTCTACCACCTCGAAGCGCCGGTCGAGCGCACGACGGGCTGGGACACGCCCTATCCGCATGCGCAGGAATGGGCGTACTTTCCGGGCCCGGCCCGGGTCGGTGAAGCGTTGCGACGCGTGATGGAGGCGTGAGATGGGGATTCATGTCATCAAGATGCCGGATATCGGCGAAGGGATTGCCGAGGTCGAGCTGGTGGCCTGGCACGTGGAAGTCGGGCAGATGATCAAGGAAGACCAGCCGCTCGCCGACGTGATGACCGACAAGGCGGCGGTCGAGATTCCGTCGCCGGTGACGGGCAAGGTGATCGAGCTGGGCGGCCGGATCGGCGAGATGATGGCGGTCGGCAGCGAGCTGATTCGCCTCGAGGTCGAAGGCGGCGGCAATCTGAAGGCCGGTGCACCGGTGCGAGAATCAAAGGTGGAAACCGCACCGGTCGCGGCGGCGCCGTCGAAGCCGGTGGCCGACGTGCCGGCCGAACCGCCTGTCCGGCCGGCGGCGAGTCACGCTCCGGCGAAGCCGAGCCGTGCGGAACCTGCGACGCAGCCGCGCGCGGCGCTCGCGCCGGGCGAACGGCCGCTTGCGTCGCCGGCCGTGCGTCAGCGCGCGTGGGACATGGGCATCGAGCTGCGCTATGTGCGGGGCACCGGTGAAGCAGGGCGGATCCTGCATGCGGATCTCGATGCGTATGCGGGCACGGGTGGCGGCGCGGCGCGACCGTCGCACGCCCACGGCTACGACGAACGCAACGACGAAACCGAAGTGCCGGTGATCGGCTTGCGGCGTGCGATCGCGCGCAAGATGCAGGAAGCGAAGCGCCGCATTCCGCACTTCAGTTACGTCGAGGAAATCGACGTCACCGAGCTCGAATCGTTGCGCACGGAACTGAATCGCCGCTACGGCGATACGCGCGGCAAGCTCACGCCGCTGCCGCTGCTGATCCGCGCGATGGTGATCGCGCTGCGCGACTTCCCGCAGATCAACGCGCGCTTCGACGACGAAGCGGGCGTCGTCACGCGCTACGGCGCGGTGCACATGGGTGTTGCAACGCAGACGGACGGCGGCCTTACGGTGCCGGTGCTGCGTCATGCCGAAGCGCGCGACGCGTGGTCGATCTCGGCGGAAATCGCGCGGCTCGCCGACGCGGTGCGCGCGAACCGCGCGCAGCGCGACGAGCTGAGCGGATCGACGATCACGATCTCGAGCCTCGGCGCGCTCGGCGGCATCGTGTCGACACCGGTGATCAATCATCCGGAAGTGGGCATCGTCGGCGTGAACCGGATCGTCGAACGCCCGATGATCCGCGACGGCGCGATCGTCGCGCGCAAGATGATGAACCTGTCGTCGTCGTTCGATCATCGCGTCGTCGATGGCGCGGATGCGGCCGAATTCATCCAGGCCGTGCGTGCGGTGCTCGAGCGCCCGGCACTGCTGTTCGTGGAGTGAGCGCGATGAAGAACGAACACACCACACTGCTCGTCATCGGCGGCGGCCCGGGCGGCTACGTCGCCGCGATCCGCGCCGGCCAGCTCGGCATTCCGACCGTGCTGGTCGAGCGCGACCGGCTCGGCGGCACGTGCCTGAATATCGGCTGCATTCCGTCGAAGGCGCTGATCCACGTGGCCGACGCATTCGAACAGGCGTGCGGTCATGCGGGAGAGGGCGCGCTCGGGATCCGCGTGCACAAGCCCGAGATCGACATCGGGAAAAGCGTCGCGTGGAAGGACGGCATCGTCGACCGGCTGACGCGCGGCGTCGGCGCGCTGCTCAAGAAGAACGGCGTGCGCGTGCTGCATGGCGACGCACACGTGGTCGACGGCAAGACCGTCGACGTCGTCACCGGCGGGCACTCGGTGCGGATCAGTTGCGAACACCTGCTGCTCGCGACGGGTTCCGAGCCGGTCGAACTGCCGACGATGCCGTTCGGCGGGCACGTCGTGTCATCGACCGAGGCATTGTCGCCCGCGACGCTGCCGAAGCGGCTGGTCGTCGTCGGGGCCGGGTATATCGGGCTCGAACTCGGGACCGTCTATCGCAAGCTTGGCGTCGACGTCAGCATCGTCGAAGCGGCCGAGCGCGTGCTGCCTGCGTACGATGCGGAACTCGGGCGGCCGGTTGCCGATTCGCTTGCGCGGCTCGGTGTCCGGCTGTGGCTCGGCCACAAGGTGCTCGGGCTGGCGGAGCATGGCGCGGTGCGCGTGCAGGCCGCCGACGGCGCGGAGCAGACGCTGCCGGCCGATCGCGTGCTGGTTGCCGTCGGCCGCCGGCCGCGCGTCGACGGCTTCGGGCTCGAGACGCTGCAGCTCGATCGTAACGGCCGTGCGCTGCGGATCGACGACGAATGCCGGACGTCGATGCGCAACGTGTGGGCGATCGGCGACGTCGCGGGCGAGCCGATGCTCGCGCATCGTGCGATGGCGCAGGGCGAGATGGTGGCCGAGCTGATTGCCGGCCGGCGCCGCCAGTTCGTGCCTGCGTCGATTCCGGCCGTGTGCTTCACCGATCCCGAGATCGTGACGGCCGGCTGGTCGCCGGACGATGCGCACGCGGCCGGCGTCGATTGCCTGAGCGCATCGTTTCCGTTCGCGGCGAACGGGCGCGCGATGACGTTGCAGGCGACCGAGGGGTTCGTGCGCGTTGTCGCGCGGCGCGACAACCACCTGATCGTCGGCTGGCAAGCGGTCGGGCGCGGTGTGTCGGAGCTGGCTGCCGCGTTCTCGCAGTCGCTGGAGATGGGCGCGCGGCTGGAGGACATCGGCGGTACGATCCACGCGCACCCGACGTTGGGCGAAGCACTGCAGGAGGCTGCGCTGCGTGCGCTCGGGCATGCATTGCACGTCTGACGTGCGGTTTGCCTGAAACGGAGCCGCCGGTGCGCAATGTGCGCACCGGCTGAAGCAGCTTGCCGATCCGGATTTCACGGTGCTGGCTGCGCAGGAGCTGGCCGTCGCGTCGAACCTGCTGGACCTGACCGCCGGCGAGGCCGGTATCGGCCTGAAGGTCGGCCTGCCGGCATGCGGGCTGCTCGGCTATGGGTTGTTGAGCAGCGCGACGGGCATGAACGCCGTCGCGCTGGCCGGCCGCTATCTGGCGCCGACCTATACGTTTGTCGGGATGACGTTCCGCCGCGTCGGGCCGCACGATGCGATTCGGTTCGACGCATCGCCGGAGCTTGCTGCCAACGTGCAGCGTTTCTTCGTCGAACGTGCGATGGGGGCGACATGCCGCGTATTGCGCGACGTGATCGGCAGCGCCTTCGAACTCGCGACGTTCGACCTGGCGTACGACGCCGGCGCCGGCACCGAAGCGAAACAGATGGTGTTCGGCGCGAAGATCCGGTACGGCCAGCCTGCCAGTACGCCCACGTTCGAACACGCGCATCTCGAGCGGCCGCTGCGTAGCACGCGATCCGGCACGACTGCGCCGATGAAAAAAGCCCGTGAACGATCTGACGTTCACGGGCTTTTCCGTTTTGCGGCGGAGCGGGCCGGCACGTACCGCTGCGGCCCGCGCGGCATCACCACGAATGTCCGATGCCGCCGTTGACCATCATGCGCGAGCCGTTCACCGTGCCGACGCCGAGCTTGATCACGGTGTTCTGCGTGATCCGCGCGCTGCCGCCGACGGCGATCGCCGTATAGCCGCCGTAGTTGCCGAATCCGGCGCCGACCGAGACGACCTTGCCCGGATCGACTTGCGGCATGCCCGCGAGCGCGCCGGCGATCGCGATCCCCGAATACGCGTTGCGTGCGAGATCGTTCACGCCTTGCTGAATCGCGCCGACCCGCTGGTCGGTGTAGCGGTTCGCCGATTCCGTCGCCGTCGTCAGTTGGTTCAGGTTGACCGCGTCGGTACCCTGCGTGCCCGGTGCGACGTTGACGATCTGGCGCTGCTGTTCGGCGGTGCCGACCGAGACCACGTTCGAGCGGCCACCGTCGTTCGAGTTCGCGCCGATCGCGACCGAATTGGAGCCGGCCGTGACGGTCGGCGCATCGGTGCCCGAGCCGTTCATGTCCGCGGTGATGCCCGTGTTGCGCGATGCCGACGTCGACAGGTTGTTGATCTGCGCGTTGATGTTCGTCACGCTGGTCGACAGCGACGACACGCGGTCGTTGGTCGTCGACAGGCCGGTTGACAGCGACGTCACGCTCGTCGACGTGGACGTCGACAGCGAGCCCAGCGCTTCGTTGGTCGACGACAGGCCGGTCGACAGCGAACCGATGCTGGTCGACGTCGACGTGGACAACGACGCGAGGTTGCTGTTCGTCGAGCTGAGCCCGGTCGACAGCGACGCGACGTTCAGGTTGGTCGCATGCAGTTGGCTGCCGTTGATCGCATCGGTGCTGTCGGCGCTCACGCGGCCGGCCGCGACGTTCTGGATCTGGCGTTCCTGGCCCGGTGCGCCGACGCTGAACACGCCGAACGGGTTCGCGCCCGCATACGCGCCGAAACGCAGGTCGCCGATGGTCGACGACGACACGCCGACGGCCGCGCCGGTGACCGAACGGTTGCCGATCGCCACCGAGTTGTCGAGGTTGGCGACCGCGTTCGGGCCGATCGCGACGCTGTTCGCGCCAGTGGCCTGGCTGTCGGCTTCGGTCGAGTTCGCGTGGAAGTACTTCGCTCCCTTCGCGTTGAGGTTGTCGATCGCGTCGCCCACGTTGGTGTGGGTCGTCGTCGTGCCGTCGTTGTTGTACGTCACGTACGACGGCGCGGTGATCTTCCCGGTCGCCGGATCGTACGTGGCGCCGCCGCCGAGCGCGTCGGCCGTGCTGTTGCCGAGGTTCGTCGTGTTGACGGTGACCGAACTGATGCTCGTCGACAGCGAGCCGAGGCCCGACGAGGTCGACGTGGACAGCGACGTCATCGTGCTGTCGGTCGCGCTGAGGCCGGTCGACAGCGAGTGGATGCCCGTCGATGCGGACGTCGACAGCGACGCGAGCGTGCTGTTGGTCGTCGACAAGCCGGTCGAGGCCGACGTCGACAACGACGTGACGGTGTCGTTGGTCGTGCTCAGGCCGGTCGACAGCGACACGAAGCCGGTCGACGTCGAGGTCGACAGCGAGACCAGATTGTCATTCGTTGTACTGATCGTAGTGGACAAGGAACCGGCGGTCGTCGACGTTGCGGTCGACAGCGACGTCAGGTTCTTGCCGAGCGTGTCGATGCCGGTCGATGCCGATGTGGACAGCGAAACCAGCGTGTTGCGGGTCGTCGACAGGCCGGTGGACGTGGCGGTCGACAGCGATGCGACGGTGTTGTCGGTCGTGCTCAGCCCGGTCGACAGCGAAGCCATGTTGCTGTCGACGATGCGCAGGCTGTCGGCGGTCGAGGTCGACAGCGACGTGAGCGTGTCGTTCGTCTTGGAGAGGCCGGTCGACGTCGACGTCGACAGCGACGCGATCGACGATTCGGTCGAGGTCGACAGGCTCGCGAGATTGGAGCCGACCGTGCTGAGTTCGACGTTGGTCGCGTTCAGCTGCGAGCCGTTGACGGCGTCGGTGCTCTTCTCGGCCAGCCGGCCTGCGGCGACGTTGGTCACGGTACGTTCACGGCCGGCCGCGCCGACACTGACGGTCGAGGCGGGGGCGGTGCCGGCGAAATCGTACGCGGTGCCGTTGATCGTCGCGCCGCTCGTGCCGATGGCCGCCGCGGTCACGGAGCCGGAGCCCAGTGCGACCGCGCCGGCGTCGGCAGCCGTTGCGCTCGCACCGAGCGCGACCGCACCGGCGCCCGACGCGATGGCACGCGGGCCGATCGCGCTCGCCGCCTGTGCACTGGCGTTGGCCTGCGTGCCGACCGACACGCTGGTGGCGGCCGAGCTCGTCGCGCGGTCACCCAGCGCGAGCGCGCTCGTTGCGGTGGCGGCGGCGGACGAGCCGGCGCCCAGCGCGCCGCGCGCGGTGGCTTCCGCCGCACGGCCGAGTGCCGTGCCCGTGTGGCTCGACGACGCGTTGGCGCCGATGGCCATGCTGTTCTCCGTGGCCGAGCTGTTGTAGCCGATCGCGGTGGCGCCGGTGTAGCCGCCCGTGCCGGCCTTCGCGCCCGCGCCGAGCGCGATCACGCCGAAGCCGCCGCCCGTCGTGACCGCACTGGCGTCCTGGCCGATCGCGACGTTGCCGGCGCCGGTCGAGCCGCTGCTGCTGGCCGCGCCCGCGCCGATTGCGACGTCCGCCTGGCCGGCTGCCGATGCGTTCACGCCGGCCGCGAGCGCGTTGAGGCCCGTGGCGCCGTCGTTGTTGTAGTTCGCGCCGGCCGTGCCGCCGTCGTTGACGCTGTAGTAGCGCGTGGTCGCGGCATCGATCGCGGCCGACGTGGACGTCGACAGCGAAGTGAGGCCGGTCGCGACCGACGTCGACAGCGACGTCATCGTGGTGCCGGTCGTGCTCAGCCCGGTCGACAGCGACGTGAGGCCGGTCGATGCCGCTGCGTCGACGGCGGCCAGCTGCCGGACGTTGACGGCATCGGTGTCCTGCGTGCCGCCGGCGACGCGGGTGATCTGGCGTTCCGCGCCGGCGCTGCCGACGGACACGACGCCGTTCGATGCGACGGCCGCATCGGAGAAGCGCTCCGTGCCCGAACCGGTGCGGTCGGCGATGGAACCCTGGCCGAGCGCGACCGCGTTGGCGACGCTTGCGTTCGACCGGTAGCCGACGGCGACGCCGCCGTGACCGGATGCGGTGGACTTGCCGCCCATCGCGAGCGAGCCTTCGCCGGTGGCGTTGGCCTCGGCAGCGAAGGCCGCGGCATAGGTGCCGCCGGTTGCCTTCGAGCGCGAGCCGACCGACGTCAGGAAACTGGCCGTCGTTGCGCCGGCGCGGTTGCCGGTTTGCGTCGCCGTGGCTTCGTCGCCGATCGCGACGGACCAGTAGTCGGCGCAGGCTGCCCACGTGCCGGAGCAGGGGTAGCCGGTGTCGCCGCCGACGGAGACGTAGGCGAGGCTGTCGAGGGGGATCAGGGCTGCGGCGGCGACGGAGAGCGTGGCGGCAACGCGTGCGGAAGCCGAGACCTTGCTCGAGGTTTTCTTGCCGTTGGCGCGGGTGGTTTCGGAGGTGGCGACCCAGGCGCCCAGTGCGTCGTTCCAGATCGTACGGAAAGTGCGGTTCATAGACTGTCTCGGAAAAAAGAGGACGCCGCACCGCGATACGATGACTTGAAGAATTAAGACAGCTGGATGGGCGTTCCCGGGTGAATTAGGAGATAACGAATGAGATGAATCTTACAGAATGAAATGTATTTGTAATGTAAAACAACGAAAAATGAATGCGTTTTCTTGCACTGTTTTACATTATTTGTCGTATAAACATCGAATAAATCGACGTTTAGAGAGATAGGGTGCGATGAAAATAGCGAAAATGCGTGAAAAGGTGCGACGAATTGCTGCATCGGTGAACCTGCGAGCAGAAGCTGGCGTGGGTAAATTCGAGATATGTAGTGAGCGCGATCTGTAATTTTTCGAGATGCAGGAAGGTTGTCGGCGCGAGGTCGGCCGACGATCATGTCGATAGCCGGAAACCGGGCCGCATCGGGCCCGCCAACGCAGGCTCCTCACGGAAGAACCGGACATGAAACTGCTGCTCGTCGGCGCGACCGGACTCGTCGGACGCCACGTCCTCGAAGTCGCGCTCGCCGATTCGCGGGTCGATCAGGTGGTCGTCCTCGCGCGCCGGCCGCTGTCGCCGCATCCGAAGATGCGCGCGCTGGAGGTCGATTTCGACCAGTTGCCCGCCGCGGCCGACGGGTGGCGGGCCGATGCGGTCATTTGTACGCTCGGCACCACGATGCGGGCCGCCGGTTCGCAAGCGGCCTTCCGGCGCGTCGATCACGACTATCCGCTCGCGGTCGCGCGGCTCGCGCACCGGCACGGCACGCCGACCTACGTGCTGAATTCCGCGCTCGGTGCAGACGCCGCGTCGCGCATCTTCTACAACCGCGTGAAGGGCGAGGTCGAGCAGGCGCTGGCGGGTATCGGGTTCGCGTCGCTCACGTATGTGCGGCCTGGCCTGATCGGCGGCAGCCGCGACGAATTCAGGTTCGGCGAGCGGCTGTTCGTGTTCGCGCTGAACGCCGCCGGGCCGATGCTGCCGGCGAAGTGGCGCGTGAATCCGGCGTCGCGGATCGCGCGTGCGCTGGTCGATGCCGCGATCGACGCGCGGCCGGGCGTGCACGTCGTCGCATCGGACCGGCTCGCCTGACGCGGCACGGGCAGGGGGCCGGCCTGGCTATCCGCCTGCGCACCCGTCAAGCTCGCCGAACTGTTCGGCGAGCGCAGCGGTGAACGCATCCAGCGCTTCGCTGCCGTCGCAGTTCCTCGGTGTCGCGAGCTGGAATTCGACCGTATGGCTCAGCTTGCTCGCGAGCAGCCGGCGCATCTTTCCGGCGGCGACCCACGGCGCCGCGACGTGGTCGGGCAGGAAGCCGACATGCGCGCCGGACAGGATGAAGATCACGTCGGCGTCGACGTTTTCCGAAAACGCGGTCGGCTGCGCGTTGCGCAGCGCCGCACCCGACGTGTTCGTCTTGTAGAGCCGCGCGACGTTGCTCGTGCGCGCGATGTCGTTGACCGACACGCTTTTTTTCGCAAACAGCGGATGGCGTGCGCCGCAATGCAGCGACTGGTGTTCGACGAACAGCGGTGCGTAGTGCAGGCCGGCCTGGTGGCCGGAGAAATAGCCGATCGCGAGTTGCAGTTCGCCTTTCAGCAGCCGGCGCTCCAGTTCGTCGGGCGGTATCGCAATCATCTCGATCAGCACGTCCGGTGCCTGTTCGCGAAAACGGCCGACGGCCGCTGCGATCGATTCGACGACGTCGGGCGCGAGCCGCTCGGACAGGCCGATGCGCAACTCGCCCAGCATCGTGTCCGATACGTGTTGCGTATCGCGCGTGAACACGTCCATTGCCTGCAGGAGCCGGCGGGTCGACTGCAGCACGCGTTCGCCCTTCGGCGTCAGCCGGAAGCCGCTTTTGCCGCGATCGCACAGCCGGAACCCGAGCCGGGTCTCGAGCTTGGCCATCTGCGTGCTGATGGTGGACGGCGCCATCCCGAGCGTGCCTTGCGCGGCGCTGAAGCCGCCGCTCTCGACGATCGTCAGGAAGAGCCGCAGCAATTGCAGATCCATGTCTCGGAGTCGGGTCAGCATGGCGATACATCGCATTTCGTGAAGTTGGCTTATGTTAGTTCATATTTTTCGTCGGATGCCGCGCGGGCAGAATCGGGTTCGAGGTCGCCAGCCGCGCGGCCGTGTCCCCCTTCAGACAGGATTCCGACGATGAGCCAGAACGATTTCGCGTTCACGCGCGACAGCCTCTACGGCACGCAGGCCGAACCGACCTTCGCGGGCGCGACGAGCTTCATGCGCCGGCGCTTCAGCCGCGATCTCGACGGCGTCGATCTTGCGATCACGGGCGTGCCGTTCGATTCCGCCGCGTCGCACCGGCCCGGCACGCGATTCGGCCCGCGCGGGCTGCGGATCGCATCGACGGGCATCGCATGGGAGCGCCCGTGGCCGTGGTCGTTCGATCCGTTCGACGTGCTGGCTGCGGTCGATTATGGCGATTGCGCGTTCGATCTCGGCCAGCCCGAATCGGTGCCGGGAGCGATCGAGCGGCATGCCGATGCGATCCTCGCGAGCGGCTGCGCGATGCTGACGCTTGGCGGCGATCACTTCATCACGTATCCGCTGCTGAAGGCGCATGCGAAGGTGCACGGCCCGCTGTCGCTCGTGCATTTCGACGCGCACACCGACACGTGGCCCGACCGCGACGTGAAGCGCATCGATCACGGGACGATGTTCTGGCACGCGGCGCGGGAAGGGTGGGTCGTGCCCGAACGGTCGGCGCAGATCGGCATCCGGACGACCAACGACGAGCCGATGGGATTCGACATCCAGGATGCGCGCCGCGTGCATGCGTCGACGCCGGCTGCGGTCGCCGCACGGATTCGCGAGCGCGTCGGCGATCATCCGGTGTACCTGACGTTCGACATCGACTGTCTCGATCCGGCGTTCGCGCCGGGCACCGGTACGCCGGTGTCGGGCGGCCTGTCGAGCCATCAGGCGTTCGAGATCCTGCGCCACCTCGACGGCATCAACCTGGTCGGCATGGACGTGGTCGAAGTGTCTCCACCGTATGATCATGCGGAAATCACATCGCTGGCCGGCGCGACGATCGCACTCGAACTGATCTGCCTGTATGCATCGCGCCGGCGGCAAACCAGGGAAGCTTCGATCGATGGATGACCTCATCTGGCGCAAGGCCGTACCCGGCGACGCGGCCGCGTGCATCGCACTGCGCGGGCGGACGCGCGAGAACGCGTTGACGGAAGCGCAGTTGCGCGATCTCGGCATCACGGCCGAAAGCTGGGACGCCGGAATTCGCGACGGCCTGTTTTCGGGCCATGTCTGCTTTGCGAACGGAACCATGGTCGGCTACTGCTTCGGCGACACCGGTTCGGGCGAGATCGTCGTGCTCGCGATGCTGCCTGCGTACGAAGGGGCGGGGATCGGCAAGCGGCTGCTGCGGCGCGTGATCGACGATTTCGCGGCAAGCGGCTTCACGTCGTTGTTTCTCGGTTGTTCGACCGACCCCGCGTCGCGCTCGTACGGGTTCTACCGGCATCTCGGCTGGATTCCGACCGGGCAGCTGGACGAGGCCGGCGATGAAATTCTCACGCTCCGGGTCGGCTCGAGCACCTGACGGCATGCGTTGTCCCGATCGTGGCACTTCACGCGGTCCGTAAAACTGTTTCGTCATACAAAACAATAGATCAATGGCGGCGTGCTCGCTGATCTACGATGGAAACATTGCTTCCATCGTCAGCCGAGCCGTGTGCACTCACTACCGCGCTCCGGGCGAAGACCCGGGCATCAGCGAACTGAAGATCGGCATCGGCGATCTGTATCGCCGCGACCCGTGGGCACCCGACGTGTATCCCGACTACGCGGCACCGGTCGCATGCGCCGAAGGCGACAGCCTTGCGGTCGTGGGGGCCGTGTTCGGTTTCTGGCCGAAATTCATGCAACCCGAGCGGCTCGACGAGCACGGCCGGAAGAAAAAGAAGCTCGATACGGTGAACGCGCGCACGGAAACGGTCGGCTCGTCGCGGCTCTACGGCAAGGCCTGGCGCAATGGCCAGCGTTGCCTGATTCCGGTGCGCTGGATCTGCGAGCCGTGCTACGAAACCGGCCGCAATGTGTGGCACCGGATCGGCGTCGACGGCTGGCAGCCGTACTGCGTCGCCGGTATCTGGCGCCGCTACGAAGACAGCGACGGGCGCGCATGCATCGGCATGACGATGCTCACGGTAAACGCCGACGATCACCCGCTGTTCGCGCGGATGCATCGGCCCGGCGACGAGAAACGAGGCGTCGTGATCCTGCGCCACGACGATTACGACGAATGGCTGCACGGGCGCGACATCGAGGCCGCACGGCGCATGCTGAACCTGCTCCCCGCCGGCGACATGACGGCGGCGCCCGATCAGGCACCGCCGGCCGCCACCTGACCTTTCATTTTTCCGACGTCCGGCTTGCGGCAAAACGACCGGCCGTGTCGCGATTATTCGGACAATTTCGAAAGCCGGTCGATACCGGGTAATCACCGATATCTCACAAGTTGTATATACAAGATTATCCGCTGGCAATGTCGGCGCACGTCGTGCCGCTTGCGCGCCAGCGTGCAGACCGTGCGTGCGTGGCGCATGCCGGCGATCCACGGCGCCCCGCACCCGCAGAGCCGAAAGGGCGGCTCGCAGCATCCTGTCCCGTTTAAACCATGTGTGGTCCTGAGTATTTTGGAGATTGACTCGTGTCAACGAATTCCAGTGGAAAAGCCGGCGGACTGATCGAGGTACGCTCGATCGACTTCATTCCCGATGCCGAGCGACACGGCGGCCTGCTGAGCCAGTTCACGCTGTGGCTGTCCGCGAACATGCAGATCACGGCCATCGTC
This sequence comes from Burkholderia cepacia complex sp. TUM26381, assembly GCF_057439935.1. Classification (NCBI taxonomy): domain Bacteria; kingdom Pseudomonadati; phylum Pseudomonadota; class Betaproteobacteria; order Burkholderiales; family Burkholderiaceae; genus Burkholderia; species Burkholderia cepacia complex sp. TUM26381. The sequence continues at coordinate 1,336,151 of NZ_CM172006.1, forward strand.
ACGGGCGCGCTCGCGGTCGTGCTCGGCGGCGACGTGTTCTGGTCGCTGGTCGCGCTGCTGCTCGGCCAGCTCGTCGGCGGCGCGGTGATGGCGCTGCACGGCGCGCAGGGGCCGCAGCTCGGGCTGCCGCAGATGATCTCGAGCCGCGTGCAGTTCGGCGTGTACGGCGCGATGATCCCGATCGTGCTCGTGTGCCTGATGTACATCGGCTTCTCCGCCAGCGGCTCGGTGCTGGCCGGGCAGGCCGTCGCGCAGTTGCTGCACGTCGACGACGCAGCCGGCATCCTGCTGTTCGCAGCCGTGATCGTCGTGCTGACCGTGTTCGGCTATCGCGCGATCCACTTCGTCGGCCGGATCGCGAGCGTGGTCGGCATCGTCGCGTTCGTCTACATGTTCACGCAGCTGTTCGCGAACCACGATGTCGGCGCGCTGCTCGCCAACCGCCATTTCTCGCTCGCGAGCTTCCTGCTGTCGATGTCGCTGTCCGCGTCGTGGCAGATTGCGTTCGGTCCGTACGTGGCCGACTATTCGCGCTACCTGCCGCGCTCGACGTCGTCGGTCGCGACGTTCCTCGCGGTTGGCCTCGGCTCGGTGATCGGTGCGCAGGCGGCGATGGTGTTCGGCGTGTTCGCGGCCGCACTGGCCGGCGGCCAGTTCGCGCACCATGAGGTCGCGTATATCGTCGGGCTCGGCTCGACGGGCGCCGTGGCCGCACTGCTGTACTTCAGCATCGCGTTCGGCAAGGTGACGGTCACGGCGCTCAACGCATACGGCAGCTTCATGTCGATGGCGACGATCGTCAGCGGCTTCCGCGGCAAGGGCGCGGTGTCGTCGAAGAGCCGCCTCGTGTACATCTTCGGGATGATCTGCGTATCGACGCTGATCGCGCTTGCGGGCCGTCATTCGTTCCTGAAGGAGTTCACCGCGTTCATCCTGTTCCTGCTCGCGTTCTTCACGCCGTGGAGCGCGATCAACCTGGTCGACTACTACTGCTTCACGCGCTCGCGCTACGACGTGCCGGCGCTGTCCGATCCGGACGGCCGCTACGGCCGCTGGAATGCGATGGCGATCACGATCTACGTGGTCGGCATCCTCGTGCAGCTGCCGTTCATGTCGACGCACATCTACACGGGGCCGCTCGTCGATGCCCTTGGCGGCACCGACATCTCGTGGATTCTCGGGCTGATCGTGCCGGCCGTGCTGTATTACATCGGCGCGCGCGCGTCGCGTCGCAGCATCCCCGAACGCCTGATCCTGCCGCTCGAACGCGGCGAAGTGCACCACTGACGACACGTCTCGCGCATCGGGCCGGCAAGCCGCCGGCCTGAGCGTCGAGCCCGGCGCAGCCTGCGCCCGGCTCTGTCAACACGATCCCGTATCCCGCGATACCGGTGCGGCATGCACACCGCGCCCGGTGTCGTTTCATTCCTGGACTATTGAATAGTATGACTAAACAAATTGAAGCGCGCGGCAGAGATTGCAGCGTGCGGCCGGTGCACGCCGGGCTTCGCATGACGGTCGCGGTTGCCTGCCTCGCCGGATCGGGCACCGCGCTCGCGCAGGACGGCGTGACGCTGTACGGCGTGATCGACGAATTCGCGCAGTACGTGAATACGGGCAACGGCTATACGGCGGCGATCAACTCGGGCGGCCAGTGGGGCAGCCGGTTCGGATTGAAGGGCGGCGAGGATATCGGCGGCGGGCAGAAGATCGAGTTCGCGCTGGAAAACGGCTTCAACCCGAATGACGGCTCGCTCGCGAGTGCGGGCAGCATGTTCAACCGGCAGGCGTGGGTCGGCCTCGCAGGGCAGTGGGGCAAGGTACGTGCGGGCCGCCAGAATTCGCCGCTGTTCAACGACCAGGGCGGGCAGGACGCGTTCGGCGGTGTCACGCAGGGGTCCGGCATGGACAACCTGACCGTGTTCGCGTTCCGCACGAGCAACACGTTGTCGTACCAGAGCCCGGAGATCGCGGGTTTCCAGGGCGGGCTGTACTTCGGATTCGGCGACGCGGGCGGCGTGCGCTCGGCGGGTTCCAGCCAGCAGTTCGATCTGACCTACGAACACGGGCCGTTCGGCGCGTTCGTCGCGGGCCAGTGGCTGAAGAACGCGACGGCGGCCACGACCGATCGCACGATCATGGCCGGCGCGTCTTACGAGATCGGCAAGGCCACCGTGTACGGCGGCTTCTCGGCGGTGAAGTGGGCCGACTTCGGGATCGATTCTCGCGTGTACGGGCTGTCGGTCAAATACCAGTTCAACCCGGCGAACACCGTCGCGCTCGGCTATGCGTATCTGCACGACCAGTCGTCGCAGGGCAACAACGCGGAGCAGCTCGGGCTGATGTACGAGTACGACCTGTCGAAGCGCACGAGCTTCTACGGCGCGCTGTCGTACCTGCGCAACCGCAACCAGGCTGGCTACACGCTCGCCGGCGCGGCGAACCCCGGCTTGCCGCTTGCGTATCCGGGCGCGAATGCGCGCGGCGTGCAGCTCGGCATCGTGCATCGCTTCTGACGCGTGCGACGCGCCGGACCGTGTGCGCCCGGCGCTTTCCTTCGGCGGCGCATTCGCGCCGTTACTTCCCCAGCCGCTGCGCGAGCGAATAGCGCTGCATGCAGCGTTCCATCGCGTCGAGAAACGCATGCTCGGCCGCATTCATCTTGCGGTCGCGGTGCCACAGCAGGAACACGTCGACATCGACGAGCCCGTCGTCGGGCGGCAGCCGCCACAGCCGCTGCTGCGCGATGTCGTCGCGCACGATGTGCTCGGGCAGGCAGCCGATCCCGTAGCCCGCGAAGATCAATCGCCGCACTTCCTCGAGGCTCGGCGACGACGCGACGATGCGCCCCGTGAAACCCTTCTGATCGCGGAACACGGTGAGCGGCGACAGGCTGTCGCCGATCTGGTCGCTCGTGAACGACACGAAATTCTCCGCGAGCAGATCGTCCATCCGCAGTTGCGTCTGCCCGAACAGCCGGTGATGGCGGCCGCAGTAGATCGCATAGCGCTGGCGCAGGAAACAGCGCATCTCCAGTTTGTCGTGCGGCGTACGGCAGAGGCCGAGCCCGGCCGTGGCCGTCTTCTGCAGCAGCGACGACAGGATGTCCGACGAGCGCATCACTTCGATCTGCAGGTCGATGCGCGGATACGCGCGGTGGAATTCCGCGAGGAATTCGTCGTAGACGGGCGATTCGATGCGGCTCACCGTCAGCAGCCGGATCGACCCGGTCAGGTCGGCCGTACTGTCGTCGATTTCCGTTTCGAGGCGCGAGATGCCGCCGTAGATGTCGCTCGCGATCCGGTACACGGCTTCGCCGGCCGGCGTCGGCGCGAAGTGCGCGCCGCGCCGCTCGATCAGCCGGCGTTCGAGCGTCTCCTCGAGCCGCCGCAGCGCCTGACTCACGGCCGGCTGCGTCACGTGCAGGCGCGCGGCCGCACGGCTCACGCTGCGCTCCTGCATGATCACCAGGTAGGTGCGCAACAGGTTCCAGTCGAGTCGGTCGTTCAGGAACGGGGCGAGGTCGGGGCGCATCGGGTCTCCGGGCGAGGCGTCAGGGTAGTCATTAGCTGAATTTATACGGCGAATAATAACTTGAAATTTGACTAATGATTTGCGGTCGCCGATAAAGGAGGGGTGCCGCAGCGTGCGGCGCGAGGCCGCGACAGACGGCCGTCACACGATATTGCGCGTCGCCCGCAGCGGCGCGCGTCAGGAGCCCGCATGACCCAGTCCCTTCCTTCCGCCCGCCAGCCGGGACGCGCCGCGACGGCCGCGTTCATCGGCACGATGATCGAGTGGTACGACTTCTACATCTACGCGACCGCCGCCGCGCTCGTGTTCGGCGAACTCTATTTCCCGTCGCATGACCGCTTCGTCAGCACGATGGCGTCGTTCGCGACGTTCGCGGTCGGCTTCTTCGCGCGGCCGCTCGGCGGCGTGATCTTCGGTCACCTCGGCGACCGCATCGGCCGCAAGAAGGCGCTGATGACGACGCTGATGATGATGGGCGTCGCGACCGTGTGCGTCGGGCTGCTGCCCGATTATTCGAAGGTCGGCATGCTCGCGCCGGTGCTGCTCGTCGCGCTGCGCGTCGTGCAGGGGATCGCGGTCGGCGGCGAATGGGGCGGCGCGGTGCTGATGGCGGGCGAGCATGCGCCGCAGGGGCGCCGCACGTTCTTCGCGTCGTTCGCGCAGCTCGGCAGCCCGGCCGGGCTGATCCTGTCGCTGATCGCGTTTCGCGCGGTCACGTCGATGGACAAGGCCGACTTCCTCGCGTGGGGCTGGCGCCTGCCGTTTCTCGCGAGTTCGGTCCTGCTCGTGGTCGGCATCCTGATCCGGCTCGGCGTGAACGAATCGCCGGAATTCGCGCGGGTGAAGGCAACCAACCGCACGGTGAAGCTGCCGGTCGCGGAAGTGTTCCGTTCCGCGTCGGGGCTCGTGCTGCTCTGCATCGGCGCGAACACGATCGGCATCGCGGGCGTCTATTTCACCAACACGTTCATGATCGCGTACACGACGCAGTACGTCGGCGTCTCGCGCTCGCTGATCCTCGACAGCCTGTTCGCAGTCGCAATCATCCAGTTCATCGCGCAACCGATCGCCGCATGGACCGCCGAGCGGATCGGCGGCGCGCGCTTCCTGAAGATTGCGGCGCTGCTCGCGATGCTGTCGCCGTATCCGATGTTCATGCTCGTGCAGGGCGGCACGTCCGCGTCGCTGATTGCAGGCATCGCGCTCGCCGTCGTCTGCATGGCGGGCTTCTATTCGGTGATCGCGGGCTTCGTCAGCGACGTATTCCCCGCACACGTGCGCTATTCGGCGATCTCGCTTGCGTATCAGATCTGCGGCGCGATCGCAGGCGGCCTGACGCCGCTCGTCGGCACGTGGCTCGCGCATCGCTTCGCCGGCCAATGGTGGCCGCTCGCGGTGTTCTACACGTGTCTCGCCGGCGTTTCGCTGCTTTGCATCGTCGCGCTCGACGCGCGCCGGGCGGCGCAACCGGCCGCCGCCGAAGCGCTCGGCTCGCACTGAACTTCAACGAACGAATTCATCCGGAGTGCACATGAAAGACCTGCTGGAAATCGACGGCGCCCGTTTGTGGCAGAGCCTGGCCGACATGGCGCGCGTCGGCGCGACGCCGCGCGGCGGCGTGCGGCGCCTCGCGCTTACCGATGACGACCGGCGCGGGCGCGACCTGTTCGCGCAATGGTGCCGCGACGCGGGAATGACGGTGAGCGTCGATGCCGTCGGCAACCTGTTCGCGCGGCGCGACGGCGCCGATGCGCAAGCGGCGCCCGTGTTGATCGGCAGCCATCTCGACACGCAACCCGAAGGCGGCCGCTTCGATGGCGTCTACGGCGTGCTCGCCGCGCTCGAACTCGTGCGCACGCTGAACGATGCAGGAATCGCGACCGGCAAGCCGCTCGAGATCGTGTCCTGGACCAACGAGGAGGGCGCGCGCTTCGCGCCGGCGATGCTCGGTTCGGCCGTGTTCACGGGCACGTTGCCGCTCGACGAGGCCCTCGCGAAGCAGGACGCCGACGGCGTCGCGCTCGGCGCGGCACTCGACGCGTGCGGCTATCGCGGTACGCGCGCAACGGGCGGCGCGGTCGACGCGTATTTCGAAGCGCATATCGAACAGGGGCCCGTGCTCGAAGCGAACGGTACGACGATCGGCATCGTCACGGGCGGGCAGGCGATCCGCTGGCTCGACGTGACGGTGACGGGCGTGGCCGCGCACGCGGGGACGACGCCGATGCCGTATCGCAAGGACGCATGCTTCGCGAGCGCGCAGATCGCGCTCGAACTCGAACGGATCGTCGCCGGCTATGCGCCGCGCGGGCTCGCGACGATCGGGCAGGTCGGGATCCGCAATGCGTCGCGCAACACGATTGCCGGCGACCTGACGTTCACGGTCGACCTGCGTCATCACGACGATGCCGAAGTCGACGCGATGGAGCGCGACCTGCGCGATGCGTGCACACGCATCGCCGCCGCGCGCGGCGTGCGGGTCGCGATCGACACCTGCTGGCGCAGCCCGGCGACACCGTTCGACCGTGACTGCGTCGAACTGGTTGCGCAGGCAACCGAAGCGTTCGGCTACACGAACGAGCGGATCGTCAGCGGCGCCGGCCACGATGCAATCCTGCTCGCGCGCCGCGTCCCGACCGCGATGGTGTTCATCCCGTGCGTCGACGGCCTGTCGCACAACGAGGCCGAGGACGCGCTGCCCGACGACGTGACGCGCGGCACGAACGTGCTGCTCCATGCGGTGCTGGCGCGCGCAGGCATCGCAGCGCGCGTCGAAGCGGCGGCCACCGCGCACGATGCGTGACGCGGCGAATCGACGAGGACGAACGATGAAAACCTATTTCCATCCCGAACAACTGCTGCACCATCCGCGCAGCTACCTGTCGCGCGGCCAGATGCGCGAGCCGCAGGAAGTGCCCGAACGCGCGGCGCGGCTCGTCGCGGCGGTGCGTGCGCTCGACTTCGACGTGCGCGAGCCGGCCGACCGCGGCACCGCGCCGATCGCGGCCGTGCACGACATGAACTACCTGCGCTTTCTCGAAGAGGCGCACCGCGACTGGAAGCAGATGCCCGACGACTGGGGCGACGAAGTGATGTCGAACGTATTCGTGCGCGACCCGAATCCGCTGCGCGGCGTGCTCGCGAAAGCCGCGCGCTACCTCGCCGACGGCAGTTGCCCGGTCGGTGCGAACACGTGGCGCGCTGCATACTGGTCCGCGCAGGACGCGCTCGCGGCCGCAGCGGACGTCAACGACGGCGCACGCGAGGCCTACGCGCTGTGCCGGCCGCCCGGTCATCACGCGCGCCGCGATGCGGCCGGCGGCTTCTGCTACCTGAACAATGCGGCGATCGCCGCGCAGTCGCTGCTGGGCCGCCATCGCCGCGTGGCGGTCCTCGACACCGACATGCACCACGGGCAGGGCGTGCAGGAGATCTTCTACGGCCGCGACGATGTGCTGTACGTATCGATCCACGGCGATCCGACCAACTTCTACCCGGTCGTCGCGGGCTATGAGGAAGAGACGGGGGCGGGCGCCGGCGACGGGTTCAACCTCAACCTGCCGATGCCGCACGGTTCGCCGGAATCGGCATTCTTCGCGCGGCTCGACGACGCGTTGCGCGCGCTCGCGCGGTTCCAGCCCGATGCGCTCGTGCTCGCGCTCGGCTTCGACATCTACAAGGACGATCCGCAATCGCAGGTTGCCGTCACGACCGACGGGTTCGGGCGGCTCGGCGGCGCGATCGGCGGGCTCGGGTTGCCGACGGTGATCGTGCAGGAGGGCGGCTATCACCTCGACAGCCTCGATGCGAACGCACGTGCGTTCTTCGGCGGGTTCGCCGCCGCACGCTGACCGTTTCAGCGGGGCCGGATCGCGTGCGCGCGGCTTCAAGTTTTCCGCGCGTACGCCGATAATTCGCGCATATGCTGAATGGATGCATGAAGGAGGGCCGCACGATGACAGCCGGCCAAATCAGACGCGGTGCGCTCGCGCTCGCGGTGCTGGGCACAGGGTCGCTCGCGCACGCAGCGGAACCGTCGATTCCGCTGCGCGTCAGTCTCATCATTCCGGAAATCTGCACGATCGGTTCGCGCGCACGGGGGGCCGCCGACGCCGACATGCCGAGCGTCAGCTGTGTGCACGGCACGCCGTTCGTGCTGAGCCACGCACCGCTGCCCGACCTGCGATCGGCGCCGCGCAGCGTCGGCGCGGGCGTGCCGCCCGCATGGACCGTCACGTTCTGACCTCCCGTCATTCCCGCTAGAAGCTGATCGTCGCGGTGATCTTGTCGCTGTAGTTGCCGGGCGCGGGCGTGGTTTGCGCCGGCACCGCGCCATATACGGTCACGACCTGCGACGTGCCCGTGCCGACACCCGTGGCCGTCGAGCTGCCGCCCGTGCCGTCGCCCCACGCGATCGAGCGCGCGGCATCCGTGTAAAGCCCGTAATTGATCGTGCCGCCGCCGCCGCTGCGCTGCATCCCGCGTGCCGTCACGTTGCCGGTGCTGCCGCCGTCCAGCGCGATTTTCCACGCGTCGCCGTTCGTGCACTGCGCGGTGATCGAGCCGGTTGCCGTGAGCGTGCCGGACAGCACGCTCGCGGTGCCGAAGCTGACGTTGGTCGCGCTGATGTTGCAGTTGTTGATCACGTTCGCGGTCGCGCTGAACGGGAAGGTACCGTTCGACGTCGTCAACGACGCGCAGGTCGGCGCACCGAGCAGGTAGAACCCGGCGTTGAGCGACGTCGTGTTGCCGCCGAACGTCTGCGAGTAGGTCGTCGTGTTGTTGCCCGTTGTCGGCACGGTCGGCTGGTTCGACGTGATCTGTCCGTAGATCGTGACCGTCGCGCTCGCGCTCGTGCCGAGCGCGGGTTTGGCGAGCGTGACGGACGCCGGTGTGGTGCCGGAATACACGGAACCCCATGCGACCGAATGCCCGCCGTCGAGATAGAGGTCGTACTGCATCGCGTTGGCGCCGTTGACGAGGCTGCGCGGGCTCGTGCCGCCGAGATTCAGGCACACGAGCACGTTCGGCGTCAGCGAGACGGCCGACCACGTGCACGTGATGCTGACGGTGCCGGTCGCGGTGACCGGCGCGAGCGAGATCGGGCTGACCGAGCCGAAGCTGACCGTCGATGCGGTGGCCGTGCAGGTCTCGGCCTGCGCGTGACGCGGCACGCCGCACCACGCGGCGAGCGCCAGGACGAGCAGCAGCACGATTCTCATGGCGCCGCCCGGCAGGTGAGCGGCCCGACGGTCGGCAGCGTGCCGTCGCCGGGCGCGGTGAACGCGAATGCCACGGCGCAGCGTTGCGTGCCGTAGTCGATCGCGAGATGGTTGTCGTCCTTCAGCCCGTCGATGAACGTGAGCCCGTCATAGCCGACGATCGTGTCCGCGCCGCTTTCGGCGTGATGCACGCGCGCACCGGCCGGCAGCGGATTCCCGGCGGCGTCGCGCAGGATCACCGACGCGGCGCGATAGCGCGACACACCGAAATGCGCGACGACGCCCGATTGCGCCTGCGGCACGATCGTCATCGACGTGCGGGCGATTCGCGCGTCGGCCGGCAGCTTCATCGAATCGATCGCGACCTGGTTGTTCTGGTACGCGTTCAGGTCGGGCACGAGCAGATGCCCGGCGCGATCGGTCGTGCCGATCACGCGGTTCTCGTGCAGCACGGGGATGCCCGCGACGCCGTCGGTCGACACCAGCGCGAAGCCGTCGTCGATGCGGCGCGACAACTGCAGGCTGCTGTCCATGAACACGAGCGCGCCGCTCACGTCGAGCGATGCGCCGGTCTGACGGTCGATGCTTTGCGCGGCCGCGATGACCTCGCCCGCGCGGCCGAGATAGCGCACCTGCGCCTGCCGGTAGGGCACCGCGCCCGTGCCGCCGGTCTGCACGCCCCAGCCCCAGCCGCCGTCGTAGTCGGGCGGACGGTTCGCGTCGACGGTGTAGTTCGACTGGCCGCGCTGGCGGCCGACGGTCGCGTTGAGCGACGTGTTGCGGCCGAGCCCGATGTTCAGCGACACGAAGGCGCCGTTCGCGCCCTGCTGCGCGAAATCGCGGTAGGCGCTCACGCTCAGCGATGCGAGATCGCCGAGGCTCAGCGTGTACGACACGGTGCCGATCCGCGCGCTCGGGCCTTGCGGCAGCCGGAAGCCGATATAGCTGAGCGACAGCGTCTGGCGGTGCATGAACGGCAGCGCGAGCGTCGCCTGGTCGGTCGCCGACGGCACCGGTGAACCGTCGCGCGATGCCAGGTCGCCGTAGCGGCCGAAGGCGCGGATCGTCTGCGCGTTGATCGAGAAGCGCGGTTCGATCAGCTGGTAGCCGACGCTCACCTGCGTGCCCGGATAGCGGCCGACGCTGCCCGCGACCGCGCCGCTCACCACGCCCGCATAGCCGAGCCGCATCAGCGCGCCGACGCCGGCGTTGAGCACGCCGCCCGTCGCTTCCGCATGCCCCTCGACGGTCAGCGTATCGCTGACGCCGCGCCGCATCGAGCCGCTGACGGCCGGCCGCGCGTCGTAGTCGAACGACTGCAGCGCATAGTTGCGGCGCAGGAAGCCGGCCTCGAACGAATAGCTCGACAGCCCGGCCGACAGCATGCGCGTGTCGACATAGAGCGGCACGGACGTCGCGACGGTGCGCCCGAGCGCGTCGCGCGTGATGAGGGTCGCCTGGCCGGCGCCGGTGATGCCCGGCACGTCGTGGATGATGAACGGGCCGCTCGGCACGTTGCCGGTGTACTGGCGCACGTTGTTGACGTACAGGTCGACCGCCGACGGTACTGCGGCGGAACCCGCGAGCGACGGAATCGGGAACGTCACGAGATCGGGCCGCAGCGCGAAGTTGCTGCGCCACTGGAAGCCGCCGAGGCGCACGGAGCGCGTCCACGCGAGCGATCCCGAGATCGCGTCGCCGATCTGCGTCGTGCTCGGCCGCGCCGGGTCCGAGCGGCTCCATGACGTATCGAAGCGCGTGTAGCGCCGCTGGCCGTTGTAGAAATACGCGGTGCCGGTGGTGTTGAACACGCCGTTCGGATCGAAGTAGCGCACGCCGGTGTAGAGCGAGAACTGCCGGTCGCCGATCGTCTGCGCGTACGCCTCGTAGTTGATCGCGAGCCCGCGCGACGCGGTGGCCGCCTGCGTGGCCGGCAACGCGCGGCTGTCGACCGCGTACGGACGGCGCAGCGTGTCGGCCATCGCCAGGTCGACACGCTGGTGCGCGGCGTCGTAGCGATAGCGCAGGCCGGGAATCGTGTCGAGCTCGACGGTCGCCGCGTCGGCGATGCCGAGCCGGTCGGTCGCGAAGCCGATCGTGCGCAGGTCGGCGCCGCTCGCCGACAGATGGCCGTCGCGTTCGCGGAAATGCGCGAGCAGCGTCGTGCTTTCGCCGTTGATGCTGACTTCGAGGATGACGTCGTGGATGCTGTCGGCCATCACGAGCGCCGCCGGTTCGTCCGCGCGAGCCGCGCCGTGCACGAGCAGGCGCCCGGCCACGACGGCGACGAGCACGATGCGCCGGGCACGTCGCGACGTTCTGTGTCCGTTGACCGGAAACGTGCCGGCGCGTGGCGAAGGGGAAGGGGCCGGGCGGCGCACCGGCGGTCTAGCCCGGCGGCTCCACCGCGACGACCGCGCTGGCCGGCTGCGAATTGACGGCCGCGCGCACCGTGACCTTGCCGCCGAGCGTGAGGCCGGCCGGCAGCGGCACGCTCCACTGGCCGGTGCGGCCCGCGAGCGCGTAGCCGAGCAGCCCGTGCGTGAGCGGGTACGCGCGACCGTCGCCGGTCACGAGCTCGACCGATGCCAGCTGCGCGCGGCGTGCGCCCACGTTGCGTACACGCAGCACCCAGCCGCCGTTTTGGCGCGCGAGCGCCCAGTCCAGCTGCGGCGCGCCGTTGGTCGGCGGTTCGACGAACACCGGAATCGAATAGCGTAGCCGGATCGACACGCCGTTGGTCGGCGCTTCGCCGGGCGGCGGCAGCTCGTCGATCAGCAGCCGGTAGCTCTGCTCGACACCGGATGGCGTGCGCGACGCGCGCACGACGCGGATCAACTGGTCGGACTGCGTGCCGACCTCGATCAGCGGCGGGCTCGCGACGAGGTCCTGCGTGGGCGTCAGCGTGTCCTGGCCGTCGGCCTGGTCCCAGCGGAACACGCGCACCTGTCCGTACACGGGACGATCGCCCGGATTGCGCAGCGTGATGCCGGTGGCCGTGTCGTCGGCGCCGAATTCGATCGTGACGGGGGAGATCTGCAGCGACGCGGCGTGCGCGGCGCCGGCCGCGCACAGCAGCGCGGCGAGCGTTCGACGTAATGCGATCATGCGTGGCGGCGCCGGTCAGAAGTAGACCGTTGCGGTGACGGTCGTCTGATAGGTGTCCGGCTTCGGCGTGGCCTGCGTCGGCACTTGGCCGTAGACGGTCAGCGCCTGCGCGGCGCCCGTGCCGGTACCGGCGACCGTGTCCGTCCCCTGCGTGTTGCCCCATACGGTCGTGCGGCCGGCGTCCTGGTACAGCTGGAAGCCGACGGTCGTCGTCGTATTGCCGGTCGCCGTGCCGGCCATCAGGCGGCTCGCGACGGTCGACCCCGTGACCGTGCCGGCATCGAGGCCGACGTTGTACGGCGTCGTGTTGGTGCAGGTGACGCTGACGGTCGTCTGCTGGTTGATCGCGGCGGAGAGCACGCCGTTGGTCCCGAAGGCCAGCGGGTTCGCGGTGATCATGCAGTTCGGCTGCAGTGTCAGCGTGACGTTGAAGGTGGCGGTCGCGGTGCCGTTCGAATAGGTAGCGGCGTCGGCGGCAGGTGTCGAAAGGCCGATTGACAGCGCGAGCGACAATGTCGTGGAAGCGATGGCGACTTTCACTCTGAATCCTCCCCGGTCGGTTTTTCATTGGATTTATGCCGCGCTCCGCGCGCCACGGCCGCTTGAATGCTGATACGAATCGAGGAGTCTTTCAATCTTAAAGTTTTGGCTGTTTCATTTTGTTACAGTTTGATCGATTAATGATTGAATAAAACCGGTAAGCATTGCGCTTTTCGATTTTGTCCGGCGCATCGGGCGAAATATTTTCTTGCGGAGCACAAGTGGCTGAGGGGCTTATGCGGGGTGCGACTCGATTTTCAGATTGGCGTGGCGGATTGAATCGACCGGTGCGGAATGGATAATTGCGGTGTGTGGTGAATTGGAAATGACATGCGTCGAATCATTTCAGGGCATTGAATCGATCCCGGTAATCCGTGAGTGGATTCAATTTTCAATTCGGGTGTAGAAGGAGGAGGGGTGATATTCGGGATTTATCCCGATTGAAGAATCGGCGAATCCGGATTGGCGGCGGAAAACGAAAACGGCCGCATTGCGCGGCCGTGAGCGTCGGTACGTCGGATTGCCCGGATTATTGCGATTACGAATTCGCGGTGGCCGGTGCACGGCGGCGCTGCGCAACCTGCAGCACCACGAGCGCGAGTCCGGCCGCGGCGATCAGCCCGCCGACGAGCGGCACGGCTGCGTAGCCGAAGCCTGCCGAGATCGCCGCGCCGCCGGCAGCCGCGCCAACCGCATTGCCGAGGTTGAACGCACCGATGTTGACGGCGGACGCAAGGCCCGGCGCTTCGTGGGCGGCGCGCATCACGCGCATCTGCAGCGGCGGCACGACCGCGAACGTTGCGACACCCCACACGAGCAGCGTGACGGCGGCGCCGACATGCGTGCTGGCGAGCAACGGGAACGCAGCCATCGTCGCGATCAGCAGCAGCAGGAAGCCGGTCAGCGTACCGTCGAGCGAGCGGTCGGCGAGGCGGCCGCCTGCGATGTTGCCGATCGAGAAACCGACGCCGATCAGCACGAGCATCGCCGTCACGAAGCCGGGCGTCGCGCCAGTCAGGTGTTCGAGCGTCGGGGCGACATACGTGTAGAGCGTGAACATCGCGCCGGCGCCGAGCACCGTCGTCCCGAGCGCGCCGAGCACGACAGGGCGCGTCAGCACCGAGAGTTCGGCACGCAGGTTGGGCATCTTGCCGGCTTCGCCCTTCGGCAGCGCGGCGAACAGGCCGGCGATCGCGATCAGGCCGAGGCCCGCGGTTGCCGCGAACGACATGCGCCAGCCGATGATCTGGCCGAGCCAGGTTGCGGCCGGCACGCCGCCGACGTTCGCGATCGTGAGGCCCATGAACATCGTCGCGACCGCGCTCGCCTGCTTTTCACGCGGCACGAGGCTGGCCGCGACCACCGAGCCGAGCCCGAAGAACGCGCCGTGGTTGAGGCTCGTCACGAGGCGGGCGAGCAGCAGCGTCGTGTAGTCCGGCGCGACGGCCGACAGCAGGTTGCCGATCGTGAAGATCGACATCAGCGCGATCAGCGCCGAACGGCGCGACCAGCGCGCGAGCAGCAGCGTCATCAACGGCGCGCCGACCATCACGCCGATCGCATACGCGCTGATCAGCATGCCGGCCTGTGGAATCGACACGTGCACGCCGTCGGCGATCACGGGCAGCAGGCCCATCGGCGCGAACTCGGTCGTGCCGATGCCGAACGCACCGGCGGCGAGCGCCAGCAGCGGCAGCGCGGCGCTGCCGCCCGGGCGGGAACGAGAGGAAGTCGTGGGGTTCACGCGATGGGCTCCTGTTAATCGAAGGACAACGGCACGGGACCGTTGAGGACAGGGCGAAGTTTGCCTGCATTACTTTTGCGGAAAAAGCCGCATGCGGGCGAAATTATCTTGATTTCATGTCAACAATGCGGAGCAGCGGCGACATGCGCGCGAGGCTTGTGGATGATGCGTCGGCGGGGGCTGCCGAACGAGGCTGGGATTGGCGAAAGATATTCGTAAGATGAAAGGGCGGAGCCTGCGGTCGCGCGGCCGCGATCCGGTGAGGGTGTGCGGCGAATGGGCGGCCGCCCGGGGCGATGCGCCGGGCGCGGTCCGACCGCCGTGCGGCGACCTGCAGCCGGGTGGTCCGGGCGCGCGGCCCAGGTATCGGCGAGCGCCGGTGGCGGACATCGTGCGTTGGCCGGAAACCCTTTCCCCGCAAGGCGAAAGCGCAAAAAAGCCCCGACCACAGGGGGACCGTGACCGGGGCGGAAAAGCATCCTCTCTTTGGCACGAGGGTTGGATGCGGGCGCAGTATATTTCGGCCCGTGACAATTCGAATCGGCGTTAAACGGCCGTTTTGGGTGTCAATTTAAGAATTCCGGTGCCGCAGTGTCGTGCGTCAGTTTTTTGAAAGCTTTTTTATGGGCTCGACGGTGTCGTTCAACGCGCCGAAGCAGCCGGAGCGACGGTATGGCGGAGGGGCGGTTACGCTCGCCGGCCCGAGTTGCAAGCCGCGTTGCCCGATTGCGTGCCGGACGCGCCCCCGGCATCCGTTCAGCCCGGTTCGCCGGCCGCATCGCGTACGGCTGCGAGAAACCGTGCGACGACGGGGGACGGTGCCGCCGCCGCGCCGTCGAACACGAACTCGATGTCGAAGCGGCTCGCAAGCTCGTCGAGCGCGACGAGCCGGACCGTGTGCGGGCAGGTCGGCGACGCGCTTTCGGGCACGAACGCACAGCCCATCCCGGCCGCCACGAGGCCGATCAGCGTCGGGATGTCGCTGCCGACCTGCGCGATGCGCGGCGTGAAGCCGGCCTGCTGGCACTGCGCCATCAGGAACCGGTGGTGCGCGGCGGAGCGCTGTGCGTCGAACCAGACGAACGGTTCGTTTGCGACATCGGCCAGCGTGCGCGGCGCGTTGAAGCCGCCGCCCGGCGGCGCGGGCATCGCGAGCACGAAGCGGTCGCTCAGCAGCCGCACACCCGACAGGTGCGGCGCCTCGTCGCGACGCCAGGCCATGATCCCGGCGTCGAGCTGGCCACGCATCAGCGCGCTCGCCTGTTCGGCCGACAGCATCGGCGCAATCGACAGTTTCACATCGGGGCATGCGTCGCGAAACGCCTTGAGCACGTTCGCGACGATCGGCAGCGGCAGGCAGTTCGGCAGCGCGCCGAGCCGCAGTTCGCCGAGCTGGCCGGCCGCGCTGCGCAATGCGCGCTCGCGGCTGTCCTGCAGCGTGGCGAGCAGGCCGGTCGCATCCTGCAGGAAGCTCGCGCCGGCCGCCGTGAGCGTGACGCCCGTTGTGCGGCGGATCAGCAGCGCCGTACCGATCGCGTCCTCGAGCTCGCGGATCTGCCGCGACAGTGCAGGCTGGACGATGCCGGCCGCGCGGGCGCCAGCCATCACGCTGCCGGCCTGTGCGACGGCGACGAAGTAGCGCAGGTGACGCAATTCGATCTGGCGCATGCGGTGTCCGTTCCGGTTTGTTGATATGCCTGTCAAGCATAGCAAACGCCATTCGATGGTATTGGAAAGCATGACGAGCCTGCCGTACGATAACCGTCCCTGCCGCACGCGTGTGCTCACGAGTCGCGTGCGTTTCCCTCCGTTTCCACAGCGTTCCGTCCCATGCCGCTTCATATCCCGACCCCTTATATCCGCTCGCAAATCGCGTCCCGCCGGCTCGGCAGGACCATCCGGCTGAAGCTCGATGCGCTGCAGCCGTCGGGCTCGTTCAAGCTGCGCGGCATCGGTGCCGTCTGCGAGGCGCGGCATGCGGCCGGCGCGCGGCGGTTCGTGTCGTCGTCGGGCGGCAACGCGGGTATCGCGGTCGCGTATTGCGGCCGTGAGCTTGGCGTGCCGGTGCGAGTCGTGGTGCCGGAAAGCGCATCGGCCCGCGCGCGCGAACTGATCCAGGTCGAGGGCGCGGAACTCGTCGTGCACGGTGCGAGCTGGGCCGAGGCGAACGCGTTCGCCCAGTCGGCGCTCGGCGAGCACGATGCGTTCGTGCATCCGTTCGACGATCCCGTGCTGTGGCAGGGCCACGCGACGATGATCGACGAGATGGCGGCGGCCGGTCCGAAGCCCGACGCGGTCGTGCTCGCGGTCGGCGGCGGCGGGCTGTTGTGCGGCGTGCTCGAAGGGCTTGCGCGCAACGGCTGGCACGACGTGCCGGTCGTCGCGGCCGAAACGGAAGGCGCCGACTGCTACGCGCGTTCGGTTGCGCAGGGGCGTCCGGTCGAATTGCCGGCGATTGCGAGCATCGCCACGTCGCTCGGCGCGAAACGGCCGTGCGACGCGGCGGTCGAGTGGGCGACGCGCCACGAAATCCATCCCGTCGTCGTGTCCGATGCCGACGCGGTGGCTGCGTCGCTGCGGTTTCTCGACGAGCACCGGATCGTCGTCGAGCCCGCGTGCGGCGCGGCGCTGGCCGCACTCGAGCGGCCGGTGCCGGTGCTGGCGTCGGCGTCGGACATCACCGTGATCGTCTGCGGCGGCGTGACAGCGACCGTCGAGTATCTGCAGACGCTGCGCGCGACGTTGCGGTAACGCGGTAACGCGGGAAAGCGGGAAAGCGGGAAAGCGGGAAAGCGGGAAAGCGGGAAAGCGGGAAAGCAGGAAAGCAGGAAAGCAGGAAAGCAGGAAAGCAGGAAAGCAGGAAAGCAGGAAAGCAGGAAAGCAGGAAAGCAGGAAAGCAGGAAAGCAGGAAAGCGGGCGGGGCGGTCGGGAAATGGCCGGGCGGCTTGCGATCGTCGCGTGCGGAGCTTAGGGAATCGGCCGTGTCGGGCCTGCCGAGCGGCGTCGGCGTTGCTGGTCCGTCATCACGGCGTGGTCAGATGGCCGGATGCGCGGACATGGCTTGGGGAAATGACGCGGAGGGGACGCGTATCGCCGCGCTGAGCCCGGTGCGGCCGGGCGCGGCGATACGACAGATCGATCAGTTCGCGGCTGGCGCGCTCGCGCCGGAAGGCGCGGAAGATGCGACGGGGTTCACGGCGGCAGGCGACGCGCTCGACGGTGCCGATGCTGATGCAGGCGCGGAGGCTGCCGACGAAGGCGCCGGCGTGGCCGATGCCGGGGTGGCTGGGGCCGACGGTGCCGCCGGACCCGAAACCGAGGCGGGCGCGGAAACCGGTGCGGCCGCCGGTGCGACCGTCGAACCGGCAGCCGGCGAATGGGCCGAGGCCGGCGCGGGAGCCTGACCGGAGGAGGCCGACACGGGTGCCGAAGCGGGCGCAGGCGCGACAGCCGACACGGGCGCAGGCGCGACAGCCGGCGCGGGCGACGAACCGGTAGTCGATGCGGGTGCCGAAGCCGGTGCGGGCGCGGCGCCGGAGGCCGAAGCCGGGACCGCAGCAGCAACCGGCACCGACGCGGAACCGGACGCCGCCATCGGCGCGGCCGCGCGCACCGTGGCCGGCACGACGACAGCCGATGCCGCGGCCGGCACGGCGTTCGCGCCCGGCTCGGGCGCCACACCCGGCACCGAAAGCGGCACCGGCGCCGCGGGCGGCGTCGGCACGACCGGCGTCGTCATCTTGATCGGTTCGCCTTGCGGCGTCGGCGCGGGTTCGGGCAGCGGCGCGACGGGTTCCTTCTCGGCCGCCTTCACGGTTGCGCGATCGCGGCGTGCCGGGTCGATCTTCAGGAAATGGTCGACGAGATTGAAGAAGCGTTCATAGAACACGCCGGCGGGAATCGTCTCGCTCGCGGTCTTGACGAGCGCATCGTCGCTCGACCCGATCGGCAGCGACAGCGAGCCGAACACGCTCAAGCCGACGCTGGCCGACGTATTCGACTTCTTCAGCGTGTAGCGGTCCTGCACCGCATTCACGTACGCGATGCTCGACGAGCCGTCCGCGTTCGCATCCGCGCACACGACGTGAAACTCGATCACGACGTGCATGTCGTTGTTCGGCTGGAAATTCTTGCTGCCGTCGACCGCATCGTTGCGCGACGACGACACCACGTAGCCCTGGCTCAGCAGCGCCCGCCGCGCGGCCTCGCAGGCCGCGTCGGATTTCGAGTGGAACGTGTGCGCGTACGGGCTGCTCGTCGCGTCGAACTGTTCCTGCTGGTAGATCGGCTTGGGCGGCGACGAGCACGCCGCCAGCACGGTCGCGGCCGCGAGCGCGCACGAAACGGAAAACAGGCGAAATCGGTTGTGCATGGCGTCTTTCAGAAGGCTTGGCGAGAGGCTGCGCAAGGGCGGTGCCTGGGGTGATGCGCGTGCACATCTCGTAAGGCCGGGGCGTCATTATAGTTTCGTTTGATGTCGCGCTCGCTTCAGTCGGCCGGTGCGCCGCGCGCCGCGGCGAGCAATTGCGACGTCAGCGGATGATGTTCGCCGCGCCGCGAGCGGATCGCGTGGATTTCCTCGGTCACGTCGCCCGCGCGCCCGAGCCGCCTGAGCCCACGCAGCAGCGACGCGTCGTTCGCGCCGAGCTCGCTCAGCGGAAACACGCCGAGGCCGCGCGCCGCGAACACGGCCATCAGCGCGCTGTCCTCGAATTCCCCGGCCACGCGCGGGACGATCCGTTCGCCTTCCAGCCACAGGTCGAGGCGTGCGCGCAGCGCCGAGTGGGCGGTCGGCAGCAGCACGGGCAGATCGGCCAGGCACTGCGGAAAGCGCTGCCGTGCCGCCGGCGTGACGAGCGCCGCGGGCCCGTACCAGTCGACCGGCGAGGCGACGAGCCGCTCGCTCGTCACGCGCAGGTTCGACCCCGACGGCGCGCCCTGGCCGGCCAGCACGAGATCCAGATGATGCAGCGCAAGCTCCGCGAGCAGCGCATCGTGTTCGCCCTCGTGGCACAGCAGCCGCAGCGTGGGCGTGTCGAGCACCGGTGCTAGGATCGCATGCGCGGCGAGCTTGGAGATGCCGTCCGCGAGGCCGACCGCGAGCCGCACGGTCGGCTGGCTGGCCGCCGCGCGCACGTCGTCGGGAATCAGCCGCCCCATCTCGAAGATGACCTCCGCACGCGCAAACGCGGCCTGGCCCGCGTCGGTCATCGTGACGCCGCGCCCGGCCGGGCGCAGTAACTGGTGCCCGAGCGATTTCTCGAGCTCGCGCACCTGCGCGCTGATCGTCTGCACGGCCATGTCGAGCCGGCCGGCGGCGCGCGCGAAGCCGCCTTCCTTCACGACGACCCAGAAGTAGTACAGATGTCGGAAATTGAGCATCGGATCGATATATCGAAAAAACCGAACTTAAAGTCAGATTCTCTCTGATTTTTACGAAGTTCGGGGCGGCATATCATCTGGCTTTCCACTTTCGTATCGGCCCATTTCATGGACTACCTGCTGACGCTTGCCGCCGACCCCGCCGTCTGGGCCGCGCTCCTGACGCTCGTCGTGATGGAAGTCGTGCTCGGCATCGACAACCTGATCTTCATCTCGATCCTCAGCAACAAGCTGCCCGAGGCGCAGCGCGCCCGCACGCAGCGCCTCGGCATCGCGCTCGCGCTGGTGATGCGTCTTGCGCTGCTCGGCAGCGTCGCGTGGATCGCGAGCCTGACCGAACCCGTGTTCACGCTGTTCGACCACGCGTTCTCGTGGCGCGACATGATCCTGCTGTCGGGCGGCCTGTTCCTCGTGTGGAAGGCGACCACCGAGATTCATCACCACGTGTCGCATGACGGCGGCGCGGGCGGGGCGAGCGGCGCGGCCAGCCTGACGGTATGGGCCGCGATCGGCCAGATCGTGATGCTCGACATCGTGTTCTCGATCGACAGCATCGTGACCGCGATCGGCATGACCGAGCACATCCCGATCATGTTCGTCGCCGTGATCGTCGCCGTGGCCGTGATGCTGTTTGCCGCACAGCCGCTCGCACGCTTCATCGATCGCAACCCGACCATCGTGATGCTGGCGCTGTCGTTCCTGGTCGTGATCGGCATGACGCTGATCGCCGAAGGTTTCGGTTCGCATGTGCCGAAGGGGTACATCTACGCGGCAATGGCGTTCTCGGCATTCGTCGAGGGCATGAACATGCTGGCGCGGCGCGCGAAGGCGAAGCGTGCGGCGCAAGGGGAAGGTGACTGAGCCGCTGCGCGTGACGCCGGCCGCCGCGGCGGCCGGCTCGCGCGCCTCGTACGGAATCCAGACGAAATTCGCACGGAAAGGAGAAACGCGATGAAATGCCCTGTCTGCAAGACGCCCGACCTGCTGATGGCCGAGCGCCAGTCGATCGAGATCGACTACTGTCCGACGTGCCGAGGCGTGTGGCTCGATCGCGGCGAGCTCGACAAGCTGATCGCCCGCGAAACCGGCGATGCGCCGGCCCGCCGCGACGATTCGCCGACGCAGCACAACGCACCGGCGCAGCGCGGTCGCGACGATGGCTGGGGGCGCGACGGCCGCTCGCACGACGATCGTCACCGGCACGACGGCCAGCGGCGCAAGAAGTCGGTGTTCGACCTGTTTGACTTCGATTGAATCCGGATACGGCGTGCCTGCACGCGCGCCGGTCGATAAAAAAGCCCCGCCCGGCGCGATGCCGGGCGGGGCCTTTTTCATGCGCGTCGCGACACGTCACATCGCGACCCGCACCAACGCTCACGCGTTGCCGGCCGTCACGTCGATGCGGCGCGGACGCGTTTCCTCGCGGCGCGGAATCGTCAGGGTCAGCACGCCGTCGCGCAGGTTCGCGTCGATCCGCGACGTGTCGAGATCGGCGCTGAGCACGAACGACCGCGCATAGCGTGTCGAGCGCATTTCGGCGTGTCGCACGCGCAGGTCTTCCGGCGTATCGAGGTGCGTACCGGCTTCGATCGTCAGCGTCGTGTCGTGCACCTTCACGTCGAGGTTCTCGCGCGGCACGCCGGGCAGGTCGGCGCGCAGCGTGACGCCGCGATCGTTCTCGACGATGTCGACGGCCGGCGTGATCGCGGGCCGGTGCGCGGCTTCGGCAGCAGCAGGGTGAACGGTGTTCGTGTGGCGCTCGACCAGGGTCGGGTTCGTATTCATGTCGGTATCCTGAAGATTACTGAACGGTGATCGCACGCGGCTTCGCGGCTTCGCGCCGGCCGACGCGTATCAGCAGGCAGCCGTTTTCGTAGCGCGCGCTGACCTGGTCGGGATTCGCGTCGCGAGGCAGTTCGACGACGCGGCGGAACGCGCCGTGAAAGCGCTCCTGCGCGTAGGTCCGCACGTCTTCGCCTTCGGTACGCGGCACCGGCTTGCGCTCGCCGCTGATCGTCAGCAGGTCCTTGTCGATCGACACGTCGAAATCGCCTGCGGCCATGCCGGGTGCGAATGCAACGATCTCGATCGCGTCGTCGGTGGCGCCGACGTTGAGTGCGGGAAAGGCGCCCGGACGCACCGCGCGGATGCCGGACGGGCGCTCGCCGAGCAGGTTCGCCACTTGCCGCTGCACGCGGGCGAATTCGTCGAACAGGTCGTTGCCGAAATGGATACCGCTCATGTTGGTCCTCCTGAACAGGGAACACGGGAGACGTGACGGCGCGACGCCTGCGGCGGGCGCGACGGGTGGCTCCACTGGATCGAAACGGGGGCGCTGCAAGAGATGAAGCACGGCCCGACGACGGTTAATTAGTGGCCGCTGCCGCGTATTTCAAGAGGGAATCTGCAATCTGCGTCAACGCATGCGCACAGGATTCGATGCGACAATCGCCGCGAGATATCTGCAGACCAACCACACGGGACAACCATGGACATTCGACGTATCGCGATCGTCGGCGCCGGCGTGATCGGCGCGAGCTGGGCGGCTTTCTACCTGACGCAGGGTTTCGACGTTGTCGCGACCGATCCGGCGCCGCAAGCCGACGCGCGGCTGCGCGACGCGCTGGCCGCGTTTCTCGGCGAGCGGGCCGCCGAACTCTCCGCGCGGCTGTCGTTCGACGCCGATCTCGTGCGCGCGCTCGCCGGCGTCGATTTCGTGCAGGAAAACGGCCCTGAGCGCCTCGATCTGAAGCGCGCGCTGTACCGGCAGATGGACGACGTGCTGCCGGCACACGTGCCGATCGCATCGAGCTCGTCGGGGCTGAAGATGTCCGACATCCAGACCGCGTGCGCGAAGCATCCGGAGCGCTGTCTGATCGCGCATCCGTTCAATCCGCCGCACCTGATTCCGCTCGTCGAGCTGGTCGGCGGCGATGCGACCGGCCAGGACGTGATCGCGCGCGTGAAGGATTTCTACGATGCGCTCGGCAAGCAGACGATCGTCCTCAACAAGGAGATGACCGGCCATGTCGCGAACCGGCTCGCGGCCGCGCTGTTCCGCGAGGTGTATCACCTCGTCGGCGAAGGCGTCGTGAGTGTCGCCGATGCGGACAAGGCCGTCGCGTGGGGGCCCGGCCTGCGCTGGGGGCTGATGGGGCAGTGCCTGACCTACCACCTCGGCGGCGGCGCGGGCGGGATCGCGCACTTCCTCGAACACCTGTCGGGGCCGATCACGAGCTGGTGGGACGACCTCGGCACGCCTTCGTTCGATCCGGACGTCGATCGCAGGCTGAACGACGAACTGCGCGCGATCCAGGGCGAGCGTTCGATGCAGGAACTGGCGGCCGAGCGCGACCGTCTGCTCGTCGAATTGATCGACGCGCGGCGCCGCAGCTTCCTGCCCTGAGCGCGCCGGAGCGTCAGCGGTCCGGCTATTGCTGCGACGTCGATTGCGGCGCGGGCGGCGTCTGGGCCAGCCACGCGGGGCTCGCGGCCTGCACGAGTTCGCGGTTGCGTGCTCGCGTCGCGGCATTCGGCGGGTAGTTGCTGTCGTTCGTCGGCAGCTCGCCGTCGAGATAGGCCTGCTTGAGCTGGGCGATGACTTCCGCGCGGGTCAGGCCCGGCGCGGACGCAGCGGCGTCGGTCTGGGCAAAGGCGGGGGACAGCAGGGCGGCTGCGGCGGTCGCGACGGCGAATCGCAAAACGTTCATGGCGGGCTCCGATCAAGGGGACGGGGAACCGGAGGTGCGCGGCGGTTTGCCGTGCATTCCGATGGGTCCCATTGTCGCGAGCGGGTGCTGCGCGGACGATGACGCGTTCCGGGCAAAGCTGTCAGGTGCGGGCGCGGCCGCGCAGGCGTGCGGCGCCCGGTGTCGTCACAATTCGGCCGCCGCCGCGATCAGCGTCGCTTCGAGCGCGAGTGTGGAGCGCGATGCGGCCGCCGGCCGGTCGATCACGTATTCGAGTTCGCCGAGCTCGGGCAGCCCCGCGTCGAGCCGCGCGAGCCCGGCCGGGATCACGTAGCCGGCAAACGCGCTGACCCCGAGCCCCGCGCTCGCGGCCGCGCGCAACACCGCGACGCTGCTGCTCACGACCGCAATCCGGTACGGCCGTCCGACGGCCTCGAGCGATTCGAGCACGCGGCGGCGCGACACGCTCGGTTCCGGATGCATCGCGAGCGGCAGCACGGTCTCATGGCCGGTGAGCCGCGATTCGGGGCCGGTGCACCAGTACAGCGGTTCGCTGCGGATCACGCGGCCGCGCCGGCTGCCGGCGATGCGCTTCGCGAACACGAGATCGTGCCGGCCTTCGTCGAGCGCGTCGAACAGGTCGCCCGACAGCCCGGTCGAGATCGCGAGCTCGACGTCCGGGTTGCGCTGCACGAAGCTCGCGAGCGCGGCAGTCAGGTGCGCCGAAGCGAAATCCTCCGACATCGCGAGCCGCACCTTGCCCGACAGCGGCGGCCCGCACACCGACGTGACGGCTTCGTCCATCAGTTCGAGGATGCGCACCGCGTAGCGGAACAGCGCGTCGCCGTGCTGCGACAGGTGCACGTTGCGCGTGTCGCGCTCGAACAGCGGCCGGTCGAGCAGCTCCTCGAGGCGGCGGATGTGCTGGCTGACGGTCGATTGCGACAGGCTCACGCGCTCGGACGCGGCGGTGAAGCTGCCGGACTGGGCGACGGCGACGAAGCTGCGCAGCAGCTCGGGCGGTAACGGGCGCATTGCTAAATCCACTGAATCGGTTTCGACAACTTCATAAATGGCCGGATTGGGCGGCGCTAGTATCGGATCACGCGCCGGTGCGTGCCCGCAGCGGGGCGTACCGGACGCGTAGCCCGCGTCGTGCCGGCGGCTGCTTCGTTCAGTCTACGGCATCCGGCGTCCGGGCCGAAACCGCATCATCCCATCGACCGCCCGAGAACGGGCCCGCCAGACGGGCCGCCGGGCCGCGGCGCACCGCCGCAGGAGACAAGTCCGCGCCCGGGACCGGCGTGCGGGCCCGGTTCCTGCACGCGTCCGGCGCCCGTCACGAAGAGACTGGAGACGACTCATGATCATCTACGGAACCGCGCTGCTGGCGTTTTGCCACCTGGCCGGACTGTTCCTCGGCGACCTGCTCGGCAGCGCGATCGGCGTGAAGACCAACGTCGGCGGCGTCGGCATCGCGATGCTGCTGCTGATCTGCCTGCGCCTGTGGCTGCACCGGCGCGGCTGGATGCCGAAGGAGACCGAGGCCGGCGTCGGTTTCTGGGGCGCGATGTACATCCCGGTCGTCGTCGCGATGGCCGCGAACCAGAACGTCGTCGCCGCGCTGAAGGGCGGCCCCGTCGCGCTGCTGGCGGCGGTCGGCGCGATCGCGATCTGCGCATGCTGCATCGCGGTACTGGTGCGCACCGGGCGCGACGACACGGCCTTCGCGGGCGTGCCGCAATTCGAAGAACAGTAACGGAGGCCGCCATGCTGCAGATGCTCGAAAAAACCGTCGCCCACAACGGGCTCGTCGCGTCGTTCGCACTGGTCGGCCTGATCATGTGGCTGTCGTCGATCGCGTCGCGCAAGCTCACGTTCGGCCGCGTGCACGGCTCCGCGATCGCGATCGTGATCGGTCTCGTGCTCGCGTACGTCGGCGGCGCGTTCACCGGCGGCGAGAAGGGAATCGCCGACGTGCCGCTGTTCGCGGGCGTCGGCCTGATGGGCGGCGCGATGCTGCGCGATTTCGCGATCGTCGCGACCGCGTTCGAAGTGCAGCCGGCCGAGGCGCGCAAGGCCGGGCTCGTCGGCGTCGTGTCGCTGCTGCTCGGCACCGTGCTGCCGTTCATCGTCGGCGCGTGCATCGCGCGCGCGTTCGGCTATACCGATGCGGTCAGCATGACGACGATCGGCGCGGGCGCCGTCACCTACATCGTCGGGCCCGTCACGGGCGCGGCGATCGGGGCGAGCTCCGACGTGATCGCGCTGAGCATTGCGACCGGGCTCGTGAAGGCGATCATCGTGATGGTCGGCACGCCGGTCGCGGCGAACTTCATGGGCCTGAAGACGCCGCGTTCCGCGATGATCTTCGGCGGCCTCGCGGGCACCGTCAGCGGCGTGAGCGCGGGGCTCGCCGCGACCGACCGCCGGCTCGTCCCGTACGGCGCGCTGGTCGCGACGTTCCATACGGGCGTGGGCTGCCTGCTCGGCCCGTCGGTGCTGTACTTCACGACGCGCGCGCTGGTCGGCGCATGAGGCCAGGCGGTGCGGCCTGCGCGTGCGGGCCGCATCCATCGCGGCGTCCTCTGAGTCGCATTCGTCAACATCATCAATCGGCGGCGGCGCCAGGCTTAGAATGCCGCTGAACCATCGAAGCGGGAGAACTGTTCATGACGGGATGGAATCACGCGCGGCAGGCGCGCGATGCACGGCTCGCGGCCGGCGCGGCTTACGCGCAGGGCAAGCGGGTCGATGCGCGCGACACCGTCGCGTTGCTCGAAGCGGTGCTGCGGCCCGGCGACCGCGTCTGCCTCGAAGGCGACAACCAGAAGCAGGCCGACCTGCTCGCGACGGCGCTCGCCGACGTCGACAGCGCGAAGATCCACGACCTGCACATGGTGCAGTCGGGCGTCGTGCTGCCCGAGCATCTCGATGTGTTCGAGCGCGGCATCGCGAAGCGTCTCGACTTCGCATATTCGGGCCCGCAGTCGCAGCGCATCGCGAAGCTGCTGTTCGGCGGCAAGATCGCGCTCGGCGCGGTGCACACCTATCTCGAGCTGTTCGCGCGCTACTTCATCGACCTCACGCCGCAGGTCGCGCTGATCGCCGCGGTCAGCGCCGATCGCGACGGCAACCTGTACACGGGCCCGAACACCGAGGACACGCCGACCGTCGTCGAAGCCACCGCGTTCAAGGACGGCATCGTGATCGCGCAGGTCGACCGCATCGTCGACAAGGTGCCGCGTGTCGACATCCCGGGCGACCGCGTGCACTTCGTCGTCGAGGCCGGCCGGCCGTTCTACGTCGAGCCGCTGTTCACGCGCGATCCGGCTGCGATCACCGAAACGCAGATCCTCACCGCGATGCTCGCGATCAAGGGCATCTACCAGCCTTACGGCATCAAGCGCCTGAACCACGGGATCGGCTTCAACACGGCCGCGATCGAGCTGCTGCTGCCGACCTACGGCGAGAAGCTCGGGCTGAAGGGCAAGGTCTGCACGCACTGGGCGCTCAATCCGCACCCGACGCTGATTCCCGCGATCGAGTCGGGCTGGGTCGAGCAGATCCACTGCTTCGGCTCCGAGGTCGGGATGGACGACTACATCCGCGAACGTTCCGACGTGTGGTTCACGGGCCCCGACGGGTCGCTGCGCTCGAACCGCGCGTTCTGCCAGACGGCCGGCCTCTATGCGTGCGACATGTTTATCGGCTCGACGCTGCAGATCGACCTGTGCGGCCATTCGTCGACGGTCACGGCCGAGCGGATCGCGGGCTTCGGCGGCGCGCCGAACATGGGCAGCGACGCACGCGGCCGGCGCCATCCGAGCGAGCCGTGGCTGAAGGCCGGCGCGGAAGCCGACCCCGACACGCCGGCGGCGCTGCGGCGCGGCCGCAAGCTCGTCGTGCAGATCGGCGAGACGTTCGGCGACAAGAACGTGCCGATGTTCGTCGAGAAGCTCGACGCGCTGAAGCTTGCCGACAAGCTGCAGCTCGACCTCGCGCCGATCATGGTCTACGGCGACGACGTCACGCACATCGTCACCGAGGAAGGGATCGCGAACCTGTTGATGTGCCGCGACAAGGACGAACGCGAGCATGCGATCCGCGGCGTCGCCGGCTATACGGACGTCGGCCGCGGCCGCGACCGGAAGATGGTCGAGCGCCTGCGCGAGCGCGGCGTGATCCGCCGCCCGGAGGATCTCGGCATCGATCCGCTCGACGCCGACCGCCGCTGGCTCGCCGCGCGTTCGATCAAGGATCTCGTGCACTGGTCGGGCGGGCTCTACGCGCCGCCGGCCCGGTTCCGCAACTGGTGAGGAAGAGGGCATGGAACAGTTGAACTATCGCTTCACCGCGCGCGAACGCGCGAAGGGCGAGCAGGCCGCGGCGCTCGTCGGCGTGGTCGCGTCCGGCAATCTCGAGGTGCTCGTCGAGCGCGTGCTGCCGGGCAACGAATGCGAGATCGACATCCGCACCGCGGCGGTCGGTTTCGGCGCGGTATGGCAGGCCGTCGTGTCGGATTTCGTCGAACGGCGCACGCCGGGCGGCCTGAAGCTGTCGATCAACGACGGCGGCGCGCGGCCCGACATGGTGTCGTTGCGGCTCGCGCAGGCCGTGCGCGCGATCGAGGGGGAGGCATGATGAGCGACGTGATCCACGACGCGCCGGCGTTCGTCGCGAACGGCGCGAGCTGGTACGAAGCGTCGGCGCGGCAACGCATCGACGGGCTGCTCGACGCGGGCAGTTTCAGTGAATTCCTCGGGCCGGCCGAGCGCGTGACGAGCCCGCACCTGCCGCTGTTCGACCTGCCGCAGCAGTTCGACGACGGGATGGTGGTCGGCCACGGCCGGCTCGACGGCCGGCCGGTGTTCGTCGCCGCGCAGGAAGGCCGCTTCATGGGCGGCGCGTTCGGCGAAGTGCACGGCGCGAAGCTCACCGGGCTGCTGCGCGCCGCACGCGAAGTCGGCAAGCCGGTGCTGATCCTGTTCGATACGGGCGGCGTGCGGCTGCAGGAAGCGAACGCGGGCGAGCTTGCGATCGCCGAGATCATGCGTGCGCTCGTCGAAGCGCGGGCAGCCGGCGTGCCGGTGGTCGGGCTGATCGGCGGGCGTGCGGGCTGTTACGGCGGCGGCGGATTGCTCGCCGCGTGCTGTTCGGCGCTCGCGGTGTCGGAACAGGGGCGCATCAGCGTGTCGGGCCCCGAAGTGATCGAGACCAATCGCGGCGTCGAGGAATTCGATTCGAAGGATCGCGCGCTGATCTGGCGCACGATGGGCGGCAAGCACCGGCGGCTGATCGGCGGTGCCGATCGTTACGTGGCCGATACGCCGGACGCGTTCCGTGCGGCGGCGCTCGACCTGATCGGCCGCGCGCCGGCGTTCGACGCGGCGATGCTGCGCGCGGAACAGGCGCGTCTCGAAGCGCGTGTCGAACGGTTCGGCGCGTGCAAGGATGCGCGCGACGTGTGGCGTACGCTCGGGGCCGACAAGCCGGAAGCGATCCCGGGCATGCCCGACGACGCATTCGCGAAGCTCGCCGACCAGTTACAGGAGCCGCAGCATGACGCTCGATGAAGTCCTGAATTCGCTGTTTCCCAACGGTCATTCGATCGCGCGCGATGGCGGCCTGCTGACCGGCCACGCGGAACTGGCCGGCACGCGCGTCGACGTGATCGGCGTCACCGACCGCTTGCCGTTCGGCATCGACGAAGCGCTGACGCTCGCGTCGCGCGTGCTCGACACGATCGCGCGCGGCGGTGACACGCCGATCGTCGTGCTCGTCGACAGCGACAGCCAGCGGATGAGCAAGCGCGACGAACTGCTCGGCCTGAACGAAGGGCTGTCGCACCTCGCGAAGTGCCTGATGCACGCGGATCTCGCCGGGCACCGGACGATCGGCGTGCTGTACGGCCATACGGCGGCCGGCGCGTTCATCGCGACCGCACTCGCGACGCGCACGCTGCTCGCGGTGCCGGGCGCCGAGCCGGAGGTGATGGACCTGCCGTCGATGTCGCGCGTGACCAAGCTGCCGATCGACGTGTTGAAGGAGATGTCGCGTTCGACGCCGGTGTTCGCGCCGGGGCTCGACAACCTCGTGAAGATGGGCGCTGTCGACGCCGTGCTCGATCCGGCCCGCGCGCTCGACGCACAGGTCGGCGAATGGCTCGGCAAGCCGTTGGATCGCGTCGACCGGCGTGCGTCGCGCGGCCGGCCGGTTGCGACCGACGTCGCGCAGCGCGTCGAGGCACTCGCGCGTGCCGCACGCTGAGCCGCCGCTGCGCCGTCACACGCTCGTCACGCTGACGGCGGCCGGGTGGGGCGCGGCATTCGCGCGCGACCCTGCACTTGCGGGCGATCCGCTCGTGCGCGCATGGGCCGAACGCGGCTGGCCGTTGATCGTGCGCCGTGCGTCGCCGGATGAAGCCGATGCCGGCCGCGTGCCGCTCGGCCTGCCGCTGCCGCCTGCGGCGGGCAAGCGGCGCATTGCGCTGAACGTCGCCGCCGACGCGCTCGCGACGGTCGGCCCGCTGCCCGCGCTGGCCGGCGTGCTCGCCGCCGCGCCCGACGCATGGCACGTGCCGTTGCGCGCGCTCGACGCGCTCGGCGCGCGCTGCGGCGTGCCGGGCCGCGTGTTCGGCAGTCTTGCGTGGCAGGCGCTGACGGGCGAGCCGTACCTGGCCGCATCGTCCGATCTCGACATCGTGTTTCCGCTGCCGGCCGCCGAGTCGCTCGCCGCGCTGCTCGACGGCCTCGCGGCGATCGACGCGCGTGCGCCGATGCGGATCGACGGCGAGTTGCTGCGCGCCGACGGCGCGGGCGTCAACTGGCGCGAACTGCACGCGCGGCTGCCCGACGTCGCGGTGAAGACCGCGATCGGCGTCGAATTGATGACGGCCGACGCATTCACCGGAGCCGCACGATGAGCGCATGGGCTGCCTGTCGCGTACCGGCGCCGTCCGATGCGGAGCGTATCGCCGCGCTGGCCGAGCGCAGCCTCGTGCTCGAGATCGAAACCTTTCCGAAGCCGGGCCTCGTCAGTCACGTCGACAGCGGCAGTCACACCGACATGGACGCTGCGACGTTCGCGCGCAGCGCCGCCGTGCTGCGGCCGTACTTCGCGGAGCTGGCCGACGCGGGCGCGCGCGACGCGGACATGACCGTGCTGCGCAAGATCGGCCTGCGTGCCGAACACGCGATGCTCGCCGCGACCGGCGGCGTCAATACGCATCGCGGCGCGATCTTCGGGCTCGGGCTGCTGTGCGCGGCCGCGGGCCGGCGCGCGATGCCGGGCGCCGTACCGGACGGGACGACGCTCGGCGCGTTCGTCTCCGGCCGCTGGGGCACCGATATTCTCGGCGGCCCGCGCTTGCCCGACAGCCACGGCGAGCGGGCCAGCCACCGCTACGGCGTCGGCGGCGCGCGTCGTGAAGCGGCAGACGGCTTCGCGACCGTGTACGCGGTCGGGTTGCCCGCGTTGCGCCGCGCGCAGCGCGATCTGCCGGACGACCCGGAGGCCGCGCGCGTGGCAGCGTGCTTTGCGCTGATCGCCGCGCTCGACGACACGAATCTGCTGCACCGGGGCGGGCAGGGTGGCCTCGATTTCGCGCGGGCGACCGCTCGCGCGTTCGTCGCACGCGGCGGCGTGCGGGCGCGCGACTGGCGGCTGCGCGCGGCCGCCGCGCACCGTGCATTCGTCGCGCGCCGGCTGAGCCCGGGCGGCGCGGCCGACCTGCTTGCGATGAGCGTATTCGTCGATGCGCTCGAAGCCGACGGGGGCCCGCGATGACGCTGGCCATCCTCTGTTCAGGACAAGGCGCGCAGCGCGCCGACATGTTCGACCTGACGGGGGCCGCGCCGCAGGCCGATGCATTGTTCGCGTACGCCGGCCGGCTCCTTGGCGACGATCCGCGCACATGGGTCCGGCAGGCCGGGCCGGACGCGCTGTGCGAGAACCGCGCTGCGCAGATCCTCTGTACGGTCCAGGCGCTCGCGGCCGCCGCGCTGCTCGACGCGGCGTGGCCGCGCCGGCGCTGCGTCGCGGGCTACAGCGTCGGCGAGGTCGGCTCCTGGAGTGTGGCGGGGATGATCGAGCCGCACGACGCGCTCGATCTGGCCGACGCGCGTGCACGCGCGATGGATGCCGCAAGCGGCGGCGACGAGCGGATGGTGTTCGTGCGCGGCCTGACGCGCGCGCAGCTTGCGCAACTGTGCGACGGCCGCGATGCGGCCATCGCGATCGCGAACCCCGGCGATGCGTTCGTGGTCGCGGGGCGGCACGCGGATGTCGAGGCAGTGGCCGACGACGCGGCGCGTGCCGGCGCACAGCGCGTGGCGCCCGTCTGCGTGCGGATCGCGTCGCACACGCGCCGGCTCGCGGCGGCCGTGCCGGTATTTCACGCGTCGCTCGCCGCGGCGCACGTGCGGCGGCCGTTGCCCGGCACGCGGCTGTTCTCGGGGATCGACGGCGCGTCGGTGCTGGATATCGACGCGGGCCTCGACAAGCTCGCGCGGCAGATCGCGGAGCCGGTCGAGTGGGCGGCCTGTCTCGCCGCCTGCGTGGAGGCCGGCGCCACCGCGTTTCTCGAACTCGGCCCCGGGCGGGCGCTGGCCGAGATGGCCGGCGGCGCGTATCCCGCGTTGCCCGCGCGCAGCCTCGCGGATTTTCGGTCCGTCGACGGCGTGACGAGCTGGCTCGCGCGCGTCGCGGCCGGTTGATCGACCGTCTGAAATACGGCCCGGAACACAGCCGCCAGGCCCTCGTTCCGCATTGGGTGTTGCGCCGGCGCAGCAGCGTCGCAGGCGCCCCTTGCCACGCGAATTGGCGCCGCTACAATGGCGCCCGCCATGAGACCAGCCGCCTTCTTTTTCGCCGTGTTCTGCTGCGTGACGAGCGTCCACGCGAGCCAGATTCCGTCCGACGCCGCATCGGTCGGCACGTACTTTTCGTATGACAACGCGGCGGCCGACGCGACCGTCGACCTGATCGAACAGGCGCAGCGCCGCGTGTTGCTGGCCGGCTATACGCAGGTGCCGCCGGTTGTCGCGAGCGCGCTGCGCGCGGCCCGCGCGCGCGGGATCGAGGTACGCGTGGTGCTCGTGCGCACGCCGCGCGCGGGCCGGTACAGCGGCGCCGGCTATCTGAAATCCGCGGGCATCGACGTCGCGATCGATTCGCGGCATGGCGACCCCGCACCGCGCTTCGTGATCGTCGACGACAGCGTCGCGCTGACGACGCTGTCCGACGGCGCGGCCGCGCATGCCGAGACGGTGAACGTGTTCCGGCGTGCCCCCGAACTCGCGCAATCCTACGCGCAGTCTTTCTGGCGGCTATACCGGCAGGCCGGCGGCCTCTGACCCTTGCCTGCGGCGTGTCCTGCGCCGGTGTGACCCTGCTTGCATCGGCGCGGCCGATGAACCATGCTCGATGACAGGCGCCGGCGCGGGTTCCGCGCATCCGGCGCAACGGCAGGGAGCCGATCGTGACCGAATATTTTGCCGATCGCGCCGATGCCGGCCGCCAGCTGGCCGACGCGCTGCGCGAATACGCGGGGCGCAGCGATGTCGTCGTGCTCGCGTTGCCGCGCGGCGGCGTGCCCGTCGCGTATCCGGTCGCCTGCGCGCTGCGCGCGCCGCTCGACGTGCTGGTCGTGCGCAAGCTCGGCGTGCCGCACGATCCCGAGCTCGCGATGGGCGCGATCGCCACGGGTGGCGCGATTCACCTGCAACGTTCGGTGCTCCGCTCGATGGGGGTCTCCGACTCGCAACTCGCCGACGTGATCGTGCGCGAAACGGTCGAACTGCATCGTCGCGAAGCGTTGTATCGCGGCGCCGTGCCGCCGTTGCCGGTGGAAGGGCGCATCGCGATCGTCGTCGACGACGGTGTCGCGACCGGCGCATCGATGTGCGTCGCGCTGCAGGCATTGCGCGCGCGGCGCCCCGCGCGGGTCGTGGCGGCTGCGCCGGTTGCGCCGGCGGGTACGCGGCACGTGTTCGACGGCCTGGCCGACGCGTTCGTCACGGTGTCGCAGCCGCTGCGGTTCTTCGGGATCAGCCAGTTCTACGCACGCTTCGAGCAGACGAGCGACGACGAGGTGCGCGCATGGCTCGACGCGGCCCGGTCCTGACGCGTCGTCACGTTCGCCGGATGCGGCGCGGGCGCGGGCGCGGCCGGCCGGCCTCGGCCAGCGCGAACACGCGCTGCAGCGCCGGATGGACGGTGCCGTGCCAGCGCGCCCCGATAAACAGCCCGTAGTGATCGCAATCGTCGACGTCGATACGGTGACGCTCGCCGGCCGACAGGCCGCTGCACAGGTCGAGCGCCGCGTGCGTCTGGCCGGCGCCCGTGACCGTGTCGCAGGCGCCTTCGACGGTCAGCAGCGCGACGCCGCGCAGCCTGGCCGGTTCGACGCGCCGGCCGCCCACGTCCCACGTGCCGGTCGCGAGACGCATGCGCTGGAACACGATGTCGACCGTATCGAGGAAATAGTCGGCCGGCATGTCGAGCAGCGCCGTGTATTCGAGCAGCGCACGCCGCGCGCCGGCGAGCCCGGCCAGGTCGAAGCGCGATGCGGCCAGCGCGTAGGCCTCGATCAGCGTCAGGAAGCGTTTCGGATACAGCAGCGCGATCTCGCCCTGCTGCAGATAGGTCGGGAACACGTGGCGGCCGTGCCCCGCGAAGCCGGGCGGCACGATGTCGATCAGATGACGCCGGCACCAGTCGAGCGAATGGCTGGCGGCGGCGGTGCCGAGCGCGCTCGGATTCAGGCGCGCATCGAGCGGGCCGCCGATCAGCGTGACGCTCGCGGGCGGCGCGAGGCCGCGCGCGGCACGCAGTGCGAGTGCGCCGAGCGCCGGTACGGTTGCCTGGCACACGGCGACGACGTGCAGCGGCCGGCCGTCGTGCTGGAGTGCGTCGACGAAGCCGTCGAGCATCGCGACATATTCGTCGAGCCCGAAACGGCCTGCCGCGAGCGGCACGTCGCGCGCATTGCGCCAGTCGGTCACGCAGACGTCGCCGTCGGCGAGCAGCGTCTCGGCGGTTTCCCGCATCATCACGGCCGCGTGCCCGGCGAGCGGCGCGCACAGCAGCACCGTGCGGCGCGCATCGGCGTGCGCGAAGCGCCGCAGGTCGCAAAACGGCGTATGCGCGACGATCCGCTCGCCGATGGCGGGCCAGTCGATGTCGAAGCACGGCGGGGCGGCCGGCGGCCCGAGCAGCGGTTCGAACAGGTCGTCGTAGCACGACGACGCGGCGTGCGGCAGCGAGGCCGCGGGCCACGCATCGAAGGCGTACCGTGTCGCCGCGCGCCAGGCGCGCATCCATTCCCGCTGCTGCTCGACGAGGGCATACCACATGGCGGACCTTGGGGCGGAAGGGGCGTGAACTTGCATTATGGTCACTGTGGCCGGGCAGCGGGAGCCGGATGAGGCCCTAGGCGGCACCGCGCGACGCTGCTACAGTCGTCGGTCCCATTCTCCTCAAGCGGAGCGTTTGCGATGAAGCTGATCGGCATGCTGGATTCCCCGTTCGTGCGCCGCGTCGCCATTTCGGCGAAGCTGCTCGACCTGCCGTTCGAACACGAGTCGATCTCGGTGTTTCGCCATTTCGAGCAGTTCAGGACGGTCAACCCGGTCGTCAAGGCGCCGACGCTCGTGACCGGCGACGGCGCGACGCTGATCGATTCGTCGCTGATCGTCGACTATCTCGATCACCTGGTGGCGCCGGAGCGGCGCCTGCTGCCGGACGCCGCCGAGCCGCGGCTGCGAGCGCTCGTGCCGGTCGGCTTCGCGCTGGCGGCCGCCGAGAAAACCGTGCAGGTCGTCTACGAGCAGGCGCTGCGCCCGTCCGACAAGCAGCACGCGCCGTGGATCGAACGCGTACTGAGCCAGCTGGAAGGCGCGTACGGCGCGCTGGAGCCGCTCGTCGCGGCCGCGGATGGCTGGTTCGGCGGCGCGCGGCTGCTGCAATCCGACGTGACGGTCGCGGTGGCCTGGCGTTTCACGCAGTTCATGGCGGCCGATTATCCGGTGCTTGCGCGGATCGATCCGGCCCGTTATCCGGCGCTCGCCGCACATTCGGCGCGGGCGGAAGCGCTGCCGGCATTCGTCGAAACGCCGCTCGTCTAGGCGCTGCAGTGCGGCGCAATGCCGCGCCACGCCGCGTTTCGTCGTCCGTCCGGCCTTGTCCGGCAGGCCGCTGCCGATTGTTCGCAGCGGCTGACAAGTGACTTCGCATTCGCGCTGTTTATCCGGAAGCGGCCGGTCCCTAAAATCCACTCCATCGAATCACGCCTTGCCAGATGGAGCCGATGATGAAAGCCTTGATCGAATCGAGCCTGTACCACCCGTCCGTCGTGTTGCCGCTTGCCGCGCTGACACAGCTGATGGTCGAGCGCGACTTCAATCTCGGCCAGGTCGGGTTGATCATGGTGACGCGCGGCGCCCAGGCGGCCGTGTCGCGTTCGCGCGCGCTGATCTTCTGCCGTCATTGCGAAGTGCGCGCGTGAAAGCGTTCGCGTCGAAAGGATAAAAAAATGCCCGGCCGGCGCAAGCCGGTCGGGCGGATCGGGTTCGATCGGGCCCCGGCTTCGGCCGGGGCTTTTTCATGGGGCGGCGCTCAGGCGCGTGCCGGCGTCGCGACGCCATACATCTCCGGCGCGTCGTCCTCTTCGCGCAGCTTGCGCGCAAGCTGGTGCGCCTCGCGGCGCGTCGCGACGGCGGGCGGCGAGCCCTTCAGCGGCTGGCGCGCGGTTTCGGCGAGCGCGACGACCGATACGATGCCGATCACGGCGGCGCCCATCATGTAGTACGCGGGCATCATCAGGTTGTGCGTCACGTCGACGAGCCACGCGGTCATCAGCGGCGTCGTGCCGCCGAACAGCGACACCGACACGTTGAAGCCGATCGCGAGCGCGCCGTAGCGGATCTCGGTCGGGAACAGCGCGGGCAGCGCCGACGGCATCACGCCGGTGAAGCACGACAGCAGCACGCCGAGGATCAGCAGACCGCCGAACACCGACGCGGTGGTGCCCGCATGGATCAGCATCATCGCCGGCATCGACAGCACGAGCAGGCCGACGCAGCCGGCGAGCATCACGGGCTTGCGGCCGATCTTGTCCGACAGGCGGCCCGCGTACAGCGTCATCGGCATCATCAGCACCATCACGATCAGCACGAGCACGAGGCTGTGCGATTCGTCGAAGTGCAGCGTCGACGACATGAAGCTCGGCAGGTACGACAGCACCATGTAGTCGGTCACGTTGAAGATCAGCACGAGGCCGACGCACAGCAGCAGTGCACGCCAGTTGCGCATCAGCGTTTCGCGGAAGCGCGCTTTCGGCACGGCCTTGTCCTGGGCTTCACGTTCTTCGGCCTGGCGCTTGAACGCCGGCGTTTCCTCGAGCTTCATCCGGATGTAGAGGCCGATCAGGCCGAGCGGGCCCGCGATCAGGAACGGCACGCGCCAGCCCCACGACAGCAGCGCTTCCTGCGACAGCGACGCGGTGAGCAGCGCGACGACGCCGGCGCCCAGCACGTACCCGATCAGCGTGCCGAATTCGAGGAAGCTGCCCATGAAGCCACGGCGCTTGTCGGTCGAGAATTCGGCGATGAAGGTGGCCGCGCCGCCGTATTCGCCGCCGGTCGAGAAGCCCTGCACGAGGCGGGCGACCAGCAGCAGCACGGGCGCCATGATGCCGATCGACGCGTAGCTGGGGATCAGGCCGATCGCGAAGGTGCCGACGGCCATCATGATCATCGTCGCGGCGAGCACGCGCTGGCGGCCGATACGGTCGCCGAGCGGGCCGAACACCATGCCGCCGAGCGGGCGCACGAGAAACGCGGCCGCGAACGTGCCGAAGGTCGCGAGCAACTGCGCGGACGGGCTGCTGGACGGGAAGAACACCTTGCCGAGCGTGACGGCGATGTAGCTGTAGACGCCGAAGTCGAACCATTCCATCGCATTGCCGATGGCCATCGCGCTGACGGCGCGCTTGAGCAGGCTCTGGTCGACGACGGTAATGTCGTCCGCGGCGAGCGGAGCTTCACCGGACGGCGAAGCGGAGGAAGAAGCAGCGGTCGGGCTGACGTGTGTTGCGGTCAAGGTCATGCACTCCTTTGACTGCGCCGGAACGGGCGGGCCGTCCGACACGGTTTGCCGGCGAGCGCGGTGTCGCGTGCTGCGCGTCGGGGCAAACCTTTAAGCACTTACTGCACAACGGGCGGTAAAGGGCCGTAAGGGGCTGCTTCGACGCGGGCCCGATGGGCCGTCGCGACAGTGCGCTCATGAAGAATGGGCCGCGTGATGCAGGCGGCAGATGCCGGTGCGGACGATGTGTCCGGCGCTCCGGCAACGCCCCGGAGGGGCAACGAAACGAGAAAAGCGGGCCTGTCGGGCGGGCTTTCCTGTGGATGCAATTTCGGTCGAAGCGCCGGCCCGCAACGCGCGGACGGACTTCTCTCGAAATCGAATAGACAGAGATTGAATGTTGAAACAGGCGACATGATAGCACGATGACGGATGATCGTGCAAATTGCCGGGAAACGCCCGTCTGGCGGGGCGTTCGGCGCGGCCTGCTCGGGTATGATCGGCGGCGCGCGGCGGGGCCGTGCGGCCCCCGGGAGCAGGGGGCGAATTCGCGAGAAACCGGATGACCGAACTGATGAAGATCGCGGCGCTGTTCGCCGCCACCGCGCTGGCCGAAATCGTCGGCTGCTACCTGCCGTGGCTCGTGCTGAAGGGCGGCCGCCCGGTCTGGCTGCTGGTGCCGGCCGCACTGTCGCTCGCGCTGTTCGCGTGGCTGCTGACGCTGCACCCGAGTGCGGCGGGGCGCACCTATGCCGCGTACGGCGGCGTGTATATCGCGGTGGCGCTGGTCTGGCTGCGGGTGGTCGACGGCGTCGCGCTGACCCGCTGGGACGTGGCCGGCGCGGTGCTCGCGCTCGGCGGGATGGCCGTCATCGCGCTGCAGCCGCGCGCGTAAGCGCGGCCGCAGTGCGTGCGGCGGGCGTCAGGCCGATTCGGCGGCGCCCGCGTCGGCGGACTGGCGCCACACGCAGGTGCCCTTGACCGACTTGTCGAGCTCGTCGAGCTGCGCCTGGTGCGCGGCGAGCTCGTCGTCGCTCGCGGCCACCACGGCCAGGTCGAGCGCGGCGAGCGATACGCGCTGCCCGCTCGCGGCGCCGCCGCCCGCGCCCGCGTCGTCGAGCATGTCGATCACGAGGCTTTCCTGGCCGCGCGTCATCGCGAGATACACCTCGGCGAGCAGCTCCGAGTCGAGCAGTGCGCCGTGCAGCGTCCGGTGCGCATTGCTGATGCCGAAGCGGTCGCACAGCGCGTCGAGCGAGTTGCGCTTGCCGGGGAACATCTGCTTGGCCTGCACGAGCGTGTCGATCACGCCGCCGCACTGTTCGGTGAACGGCGGCAGGTTGAGCCGCGCGAATTCGGCATCGAGGAAGCCAAGGTCGAACGGTGCGTTGTGGATGATCAGCTCGGCGTCCTTCACGAAGTCGCGGATCTGGTCGGCGACTTCCGCGAATTTCGGCTTGTCGCTGAGGAATTCGGTCGTGAGGCCGTGCACGGCCAGTGCCCCCGGATCGCTGTCGCGCTCGGGGTTCACGTAGAAGTGCAGGTTGTTGCCGGTGAGCTGCCGGTTCAGCAGCTCGACGCAGCCGATTTCGATGAGGCGGTCGCCGGTGCGGGCGTTCAGGCCGGTGGTTTCGGTATCGAGAATGATCTGGCGCATGTCGGGGGAAACGAAGAAAACAGGGGAGCGGCCGGCGTTCAGGCCGTGAGCGATTCGACGCCGCGATTCGCGAGCGCGTCCGCGCGCTCGTTTTCGGGATGGCCCGCGTGACCCTTGACCCAGCGCCACTCGACCTCGTGCTGCGCGACGAGCGCGTCGAGCCGCTTCCACAGGTCGGAATTCTTCACGGGCGTTTTCGCCGCGGTGACCCAGCCTTTCTTCTTCCAGCCGTGGATCCACTCGCTGATGCCTTTCTGCACGTATTGCGAGTCGGTATGCACGACCACCTGGCACGGCCGCTTCAGCGCTTCGAGCGCAGCGATCACGCCCATCAGCTCCATGCGGTTGTTGGTCGTGTTCGGCTCGCCGCCGAACAGTTCCTTCTCCTGGTTGCCGTAGCGCATCAGTGCGCCCCAGCCGCCGGGGCCGGGGTTGCCCTTGCAGGCGCCGTCGGTATAGATGTCGATGGTATCGGTAGTCATGAATGTTCTTGATGGGTAGTCGGGGAAGCCGCCGGCGTCAGGCCCGGTGCGAGCACGGGCTTCTTCATCTTGATCTGGCCGACGAGACGCATGCCGCGCACGCGCTTGACGGCCGTCACCATGTAGACGGCGCCGAAGATCGGCCACCAGCGGTCGCCGGCGGCCTCCATGAAGCCGTAGCGGCCCAGCCACTTGTCGGTGACGAGCGGCGGCCGGTAACAGCCGAAGCGGCCGCGTTCGAGGTCGAAGCCGAGCAGCTTGATCCAGTCCTTGAGCCGGATGAACGCGATCTGGTCGCGCGTGGCCGGCACGAACGGGCGGTTCGCCATGCGCCCGAACGATTGCCGCATGCCCCACAGGCTGAGCGAGTTGAAGCCGGTGATCACGAGCTGGCCTTCCGGCATCAGCACGCGCTCGGCCTCGCGCAGCAGGCGGTGCGGATCGGACGTGAATTCGAGCGTGTGCGGCATCACGATCAGGTCGACGCTCTGCGACTCGAACGGCAGGTCGAGCAGGTCGCACCAGGTCGTGCTGCGATCGGCGGGTGCGTGCTCCGCCGCGTGCGCCTCGCGCGCCCACGGAAACTGGTAGGGCGCGCTCGCGCCGCTCGCCGGATCGAGCACGAGGCCGCGATACGGCATGCGGTTCTCGCGCAGCGCGTCGAGTTGCGGCAGGCCGAGCTGCAGCGCATGAAACCCGAAGACGTCGGACACGATCCGGTCGAGCTGCGCCTGCTCCCAGTCCAGCACGTAGCGGCCGGGAGGCGAGTCGGTCCAGGCGGGCCAGTCTATAATTTGACGATCAGACATAACGATGATTGCGCGCCCATGAACGAGCTGGAATACGTGCCGGTTCCGGCATTCGATGACAACTATATCTGGCTCGTCTCGGACGGCCGCGATGCGATCGCCGTCGATCCGGGTGAAGCCGCGCCTGTACGCCGGGTTCTTGCCGAACGTGGCTGGCGGTTGACCGCTATTTTACTCACGCACCACCACGCCGACCACGTCGGCGGTGTCGAGGCGCTGCGCAATAGCCAACCGGACAATGCTCCGCTGACCGTTTACGGCCCTGCGGCCGAAGCGATCGGTGTGGTCACGCGGCCGCTTGCGGGCGGCGATCGCGTGACGCTCGACGCACCGGCCGTCGAATTCGACGTGCTCGACGTACCGGGTCACACGCGCGGCCACATCGCCTATTTCCAGGCGGCCGGGCAGCGCAACGCGGCGCCGCACGTGTTCTGCGGCGACACGCTGTTCTCGTGCGGCTGCGGCCGCCTGTTCGAGGGCACGCCCGCCCAGATGCTCGCTTCGCTCGACGCGCTCGCGGCACTGCCGGGCGACACGCGCGTGCATTGTGCACACGAATACACGCTGTCCAATATCCGCTTCGCGCTCGCGTGCGAGCCGGGCAATGCGGCGCTTGCCGCGTGGCGCGACGAAGCGCAGGCGCTGCGCGCGCGCGGCGTGCCGACGCTGCCCACTACGATTGCACACGAGCGTGCCGTTAACCCGTTCATGCGGGCGGACAGCGCGGCCATTCATGCCACGCTCGAGGCCGAGCTGCACGAAACAGTGCCGGATCGTCTGGCGGCATTCACGCTGATGCGCGAGTGGAAAAACCGGTTCCGATGATGATTTCCGGAGGACTCCAAAGCTCAAGCGGTGTCTGTAAAAATTGCTCCAAATGTAGGATTTCGCTGAGTTTTCGGTGTTTTTATTGACGTGAAGCACGCACTTCCGTAGTATCGCCTGCAATTTCCAGCCGTCGGAAGCCGAGATTTTCATGCGACTTATATTGAGTGCGATGGTGGTCCTGCTACTCGCCGCTTGTGCGAGCCAGGCCCCTGTCGCCAACAACGCCGCCGATTCGCAGGCGACGTCCAACTACCTCCGTAAATCAGCCACCGCCAAAGAAACTGTCGACGTCGACAAGCAATCGGTCGGCGATCTGACCAGTGCCGACTCCGATCTGTGGGGGCGCATCCGCCGCGGCTTCCAGATGCCCGACCTGCAGAGCGACCTCGTCGACATGCAGACGACCTGGTACACGCAGCGGCCCGATTACGTGCAGCGCATGACCGAGCGCTCGCAGAAGTACCTGTATCACATCGTCGAGGAGCTCGAGGCGCGTCACATGCCGACCGAGCTCGCGCTGCTGCCGTTCATCGAGTCCGCGTACAACCCGCAGGCGCTGTCGGTCGCGAAGGCGGCCGGCATGTGGCAGTTCATGCCCGGCACGGGCCGCACGTACAACCTGAAGCGCAACATGTGGCAGGACGAGCGCCGCGACGTGCTCGCGTCGACGAGCGCCGCACTCGACTATCTGTCGCGCCTGCATGACATGTTCGGCGACTGGTATCTGGCGCTGGCCGCGTACAACTGGGGCGAGGGCAACGTGCAGCGCGCGATTGCGCGCAACCAGGCGGCCGGCCTGCCGACCGACTACCAGAGCCTGCGGATGCCGAACGAGACGCGCAACTACGTGCCGAAGCTGCAGGCGGTGAAGAACATCATCGCCAGCCCGCAGCAGTACGGGCTGGCGCTGCCGGATATCCCGAACCACCCGTACTTCGTGACGGTGACGACGTCGCGCGACATCGACGTGGCGGTGGCTGCGAAGCTCGCGAACCTGTCGCTCGACGAGTTCCGCTCGCTGAACCCGTCGTTCTCGAAGCCCGTGATCCTCGGTGCGACCGATCCGCAGATCCTGCTGCCGTTCGACAACGCGTCCGCGTTCGAGAAGGGCCTGAAGGCCTACAACGGCCAGCTGTCGACGTGGACCACCTATACGGTCAGCGAACGTGCGCGCCCGGCCGCGATTGCCGAAAAGATCGGCGTCGACGCCGATACGCTGATGTCGGTCAACAAGATTCCGGCGGGCATGCGCCTGAAGCCGGGCTCGACGATCGTCGTGCCGCGCGGCGATGACGACGACGAGGACATCAGCGCAGACGTCGCCGAAAACGGCGCGCTCGCGATGGAGCCCGACGTACCCGATACGCGCAAGATGCTGATCCGCGTGCGCCGCAAGCAGTCGATGGCGGCGATCGCCGGCCGCTACGGCGTGTCGGTCGGTCAGCTGAAGGCGTGGAACCGCACGCACCGCGATCTCGCGATGCCGGGTCAGGCGCTCGTGCTGCACGTGCCGGTCGGCCGTTCGGTGCCGGCGGAACCCGGTCCGGAGCGGATCGCGACATCGGCCGGCGGTGCGCACATCGAGCGCGCAAGCCTGGCAGTGGGCGGCAAGTCGCACGGCGCGAAGCGCGGTGCTGCAAAGCCGGCCGCCAAGTCGGCGAAGGCAGCGCCGGCCAAGGCTGCTACCCACAAGGGCAAGAAGAAGTAACGCGGCGGCCACGCGCAGCGGCCGGCCGGTCCGGTTCCCGCAATTGCGCTATCATCCGACGAATTGCGACGAAACGCCGTCACCGAGGTGACGGCGTTTTCGTTTGTGCGCGGCGCGGGGGCGCCGCGTCGCGCGTCTTCATATGACAAGGGGAAGTGATGTCGTCGGTGCAGGTGAGGGTGCTCGCGCTGTTTTCGGTCGGGTATTTCGTGTCGTATGTGTTCCGCGGCGTCAATCTGGGCTTCGCGCCGTTCGTCACGCACGAGCTCGGGCTGTCGGCTGCCGATCTCGGCCTGCTGACCAGCCTCTATTTCCTCGGCTTCGCGGGTGCGCAGATTCCGGCCGGCGTGATGCTCGACCACTTCGGCCCGCGCCGCGTGACGGCCGGCATGCTGCTGTTCGCGGCGGCCGGCGCGGCGGTGTTCGGCGCCGCGCACAGTCTCGGCACGATGATGGTCGGCCGGCTGCTGATCGGTGTCGGCGTGTCGGTGTGCCTCGGCGCGGCGTTCAAGGCGCTCGCGCAGCATTTCCCGGTCGGCCGGCTGCCGCTCGTCAACGGTCTCGTGATGGCCGTCGGCGGCCTCGGCGGCGTGATGGTCGGCTCGCCGCTGACCTGGCTGCTCGGCTGGACGAGCTGGCGCGCGATCTGTTTCGGTCTCGCGGTGCTGACGGTGGTCGTCGCGGCGTCGATCGGCCTGGCTGCGCCCGAGGCGCCCCGGGTACGCCACCAGGGCAGCCTCGTCAGCCAGTTCAAGGGCACGTGGCACATCCTGAGCAGCCGCGCGTTCTGGAGGATTTCGTCGTTCTCCATCGTCACGCAGGGCGTGTTCTATGCGATGCAGTCGCTGTGGGTCGGGCCGTATCTGCGCGATGTCGCCGGGTTCGATGCGCCGCACGCCGCGCGCCTCGTGTCGGTGCTCGGCTTCGCGATGATGGCCGGCTGCGTCGGCTTCGGCGCGGCGGCGCGCGTGCTCGAGCGGCGCGGCGTGTCGGTCTACGCATTCTGCGGCGTCGGGATGGCGCTGTTCGTCGCGACGCAGGTCGCGATCGTCGCGCGCGTGCCGCTGCCGCCGGCCGTGCTGTGGGCGGCATACGGGAT
Organism: Burkholderia cepacia complex sp. TUM26381; assembly: GCF_057439935.1. NCBI lineage: Bacteria > Pseudomonadati > Pseudomonadota > Betaproteobacteria > Burkholderiales > Burkholderiaceae > Burkholderia > Burkholderia cepacia complex sp. TUM26381. The sequence goes on from NZ_CM172006.1 coordinate 1,380,041, forward strand.
GTTCGGCGGGGTTGGCATACTGACCTATGCGGTGATGGCCGGGCACTTTCCCGCTCACCTGATCGGCCGCGCGAACACGACGCTCACGCTCGTGATCTTCCTGCTGATTTTCGCGTTCCAGATCGGTGTCGGCGCGGTGCTGTCGCACTGGCCGGCGGTCGACGGCCGCTATCCGGCCGCCGCGCACTTCACCGCATGGGGCGTGCTGCTCGCGCTGCAGCTCGCGAGCGCGGTCTGGTACGTGTGGCCTGCGCGCGGCACTGGCCAAGCGCACTGATCCGGCGGTACGCTGACGGGTAGGGCGGCCGCGGAAACGGGGCCGCAGCGCGTTGCGCCGCGCGGCGCGTGCATGATCGGACGGCCATATCGATTGAAGATAAGGCCATTTTCAGGCTATAATTTGAAAGTTTGTGCTGATCAACCTCGCACCCTAGCGCCTACCTCATTCATCCCGTTCATCCGCCGCACGCCGCCTGCCGGGCGATGCCGCGAAGCCTCGTGCGCCACGCGCCGGGTTCGCGACTCGACAGCGCAGGCCGCGTCCAGCAAGCGACCACGCGCGCCCACGCAGCGCGGCGCTCGCGCGGCAGGGTAAACAGGTCGGCAGCAGGGTGTTCCCCAAGGAGCCTCCCGTGTTGCCGTCTTTTTCTCCCGCCTTGCTTGCACTCGCCGACGGCACGGTCTTTCGTGGTTATTCGATCGGGGCCGAAGGCCACACGATCGGCGAAGTCGTGTTCAATACCGCGATCACCGGCTATCAGGAAATCCTGACTGATCCGAGCTACTCGCGCCAGATCGTCACGCTCACCTACCCGCATATCGGCAACGTCGGCGTCAACGCCGAAGACGTCGAAGCCACGAAAGTCCATGCCGCCGGCCTGATCATCCGTGATCTGCCCACGCTCGCATCGAACTTCCGCATGGACCGCACGCTCGGCGATTACCTGCGCGACGAAGGCATCGTCGCGATCGCCGGCATCGACACCCGCAAGCTGACCCGCATCCTGCGCGACAAGGGCGCGCAGAGCGGCTGCATCCTGGCGGGCTCCGATGACGAAGCGAAGGCGATCGAGCTCGCGCGCTCGTTCCCGGGCCTCGCGGGCATGGATCTCGCGAAGGTCGTGTCGACCGCCAAGCCGTTCGAATGGAAGCAGACGGAATGGCGCCTCGAAGGCGGCTACGGCATGCAGGAAGCGCCGAAGTACCGCGTCGTCGCGTACGATTTCGGCGTCAAGTACAACATCCTGCGCATGCTCGCGGAGCGCGGCTGCCACGTGACGGTGCTGCCGGCACAGGCCAGCGCGGAAGATGCGCTCGCGCTGAATCCGGACGGCATCTTCCTGTCGAACGGCCCCGGCGATCCGGAGCCGTGCGATTACGCGATCGCGGCCACGAAGCAGTTCATCGAACGCGGCGTGCCGACCTTCGGCATCTGCCTCGGCCACCAGATCATGGGCCTCGCCGTCGGCGCGAAGACGCTGAAGATGAAGACGGGCCACCACGGCGCGAACCATCCGGTGAAGGATCTCGGCGACGGTCGCGTGGTGATCACGTCGCAGAACCACGGCTTCGCGGTCGACGCCGATTCGCTGCCGGCCAACGCACGCGTGACGCACGTGTCGCTGTTCGACGGCACGCTGCAGGGCTTCGAGCTGACCGACAAGCCGGCCTTCTGCTTCCAGGGCCACCCGGAAGCGTCGCCCGGCCCGCACGACATCGGCTATCTGTTCGACCGTTTCACCGCGCTGATGGACGCGGCGAAGCAGCGCAACGCTTAAGTCACTGACGCAACCGAAGGACGGGAGATTCGCATCATGTTCGGCCACGCACTCGGCATCACGGATATCTGGACCTACGTGTTCGGCGTGATCTTCATCATCCTGCTGCCGGGGCCGAACTCGATGTACGTGCTGTCGCTCGCGGCGCAGCGCGGCGTGAAGGCCGGTTATCGCGCGGCCTGCGGCGTGTTCGTCGGCGATACGGTGCTGATGGTGCTGTCCGCCGCGGGCGTCGCGTCGCTGCTGAAGGCGAACCCGCTGCTGTTCTCCGTCGTCAAGTACGGCGGCGCCGCGTATCTGCTCTACATCGGCATCGGCATGCTGCGCAGCGCGTGGCAGAAGCTGCGCGCGCCGGCGAATGCGCCGGCCGGGGCAGCGCCCGCGGTGGACGGCGAACGGCCGTTCCGCAAGGCGCTGATCGTGAGCCTGCTGAATCCGAAGGCGATCCTGTTCTTCATCTCGTTCTTCATCCAGTTCGTCGACCCGGCATTTCCGCATCCCGCGCTGTCGTTCGTCGTGCTCGGGGCGATCGCGCAATGCGCGAGCTTCCTGTACCTGAGCACGCTGATCTTCGCGGGCGCGCGGCTCGCCGAGCATTTCCGCCGCCGCCGCAAGCTTGCGGCAGGCGCGGCGAGCAGCGTGGGCGGCCTGTTCATCGGTTTCTCGGTGAAGCTTGCGCTCGCGACCATGAGCTGAGCGCTGCCGGCCGACCCACGACAACGATTACTTATTGAATTCACAAGCCATGCCAAAACGCACAGACATCAAGAGCATCCTCATCATCGGCGCCGGCCCGATCATCATCGGCCAGGCGTGCGAGTTCGACTATTCGGGCGCGCAGGCTTGCAAGGCGTTGCGTGAGGAGGGCTACAAGGTCGTTCTCGTCAACAGCAACCCGGCGACGATCATGACCGACCCGAACACGGCCGACGTGACCTACATCGAGCCGATCACGTGGGAAGTCGTCGCGCGCATCATCGAGAAGGAGCGCCCGGACGCGATCCTGCCGACGATGGGCGGCCAGACCGCGCTGAACTGCGCGCTCGACCTGCACCACCACGGCGTGCTCGAGAAGTTCGGCGTCGAACTGATCGGCGCGTCGCCGGAAGCGATCGACAAGGCGGAAGACCGTCAGAAGTTCAAGGAAGCGATGACCAAGATCGGTCTCGGTTCCGCGAAGTCGGGCATCGCGCATTCGCTGGAAGAAGCGACCCAGGTGCACGCCGAGATCATGGCGCTCACCGGCGGCAGCGGCTACCCGGTCGTGATCCGTCCGTCGTTCACGCTCGGCGGCTCGGGCGGCGGCATCGCGTACAACCGCGAAGAGTTCGAGGAGATCTGCAAGCGCGGTCTCGACCTGTCGCCCACGCGCGAGCTGCTGATCGAAGAGTCGCTGCTCGGCTGGAAGGAATACGAGATGGAAGTCGTGCGCGACCGCGCCGACAACTGCATCATCGTCTGCTCGATCGAAAACCTCGACCCGATGGGTGTGCACACCGGCGACTCGATCACGGTCGCGCCGGCGCAGACGCTCACCGACAAGGAATACCAGATCCTGCGTAACGCATCGCTCGCGGTGCTGCGCGAGATCGGCGTCGATACGGGCGGCTCGAACGTGCAGTTCTCGATCAACCCGAAGGACGGCCGCATGGTCGTCATCGAGATGAACCCGCGCGTGTCGCGTTCGTCGGCGCTCGCATCGAAGGCGACGGGCTTCCCGATCGCGAAGGTCGCCGCGAAGCTGGCGGTCGGCTACACGCTCGACGAGCTGAAGAACGAAATCACCGGCGGCCAGACGCCGGCGTCGTTCGAGCCGACGATCGACTACGTCGTCACGAAGATCCCGCGTTTCGCGTTCGAGAAGTTCCGTGAAGCCGATTCGCGCCTGACGACGCAGATGAAGTCGGTCGGCGAAGTGATGGCGATCGGCCGCACGTTCCAGGAATCGTTCCAGAAGGCGCTGCGCGGCCTCGAAGTGGGCGTCGACGGTCTCGACGAGAAGTCGACCAACCGCGACGAGATCGCGATCGAGATCCACGAGCCGGGCCCGGACCGCATCTGGTACGTCGGCGATGCATTCCGCATCGGCATGACGGCCGCGGAAATCTTCGCGGAAACCGCGATCGACCCGTGGTTCCTCGAGCAGATCGAGCAGATCATCCTGAAGGAAAAGGCGCTGTCGGGCCGCACGCTCGCGTCGCTGACGTTCGACGAGCTGCGCTACGTGAAGCAGAGCGGCTTCTCCGACCGCCGCCTCGCGAAGCTGCTCGGCGCGACGCCGGAAGACGTGCGCAAGCGCCGCGTCGAACTGAACGTGCGTCCGGTCTACAAGCGCGTCGATACCTGCGCGGCCGAGTTCGCGACGAAAACGGCGTACATGTACTCGACCTACGAGGAAGAGTGCGAGGCGCAGCCGACCACGAACAAGAAGATCATGGTGCTGGGCGGCGGCCCGAACCGGATCGGCCAGGGCATCGAGTTCGACTACTGCTGCGTGCACGCGGCGCTCGCGATGCGCGAGGACGGCTACGAAACGATCATGGTCAACTGCAACCCGGAAACGGTGTCGACCGACTATGACACGTCCGACCGCCTGTACTTCGAGCCGCTGACGCTCGAAGACGTGCTCGAGATCGTCGACAAGGAAAAGCCGGTCGGCGTGATCGTCCAGTACGGCGGCCAGACGCCGCTGAAGCTCGCACTCGACCTCGAGGCGCACGGCGTGCCGATCGTCGGCACGTCGCCGGACATGATCGATGCGGCCGAAGACCGCGAACGCTTCCAGAAGCTGCTGCAGGACCTCGGCCTGCGCCAGCCGCCGAACCGCACCGCGCGCGCCGAAGACGAAGCGCTCGCGCTGGCAGACGAAATCGGCTACCCGCTCGTCGTGCGTCCGTCGTACGTGCTCGGTGGCCGCGCGATGGAAATCGTCCACGAGCCGCGCGACCTCGAGCGCTACATGCGCGAGGCCGTGAAGGTGTCGAACGATTCTCCGGTGCTGCTCGACCGCTTCCTGAACGACGCGATCGAATGCGACGTCGACTGCATCTGCGACGGCGAAGCCGTGTTCATCGGCGGCGTGATGGAGCACATCGAGCAGGCTGGCGTCCACTCGGGCGACTCGGCATGCTCGCTGCCGCCGTACTCGCTGTCGAAGGAAACCGTGGCCGAGCTGAAGCGCCAGACGGGCGCGATGGCGAAGGCGCTGAACGTGGTCGGCCTGATGAACGTGCAGTTCGCGATCCAGCAGGTGCCGCAGGCGGACGGTTCGAAGCAGGACATCATCTACGTGCTGGAAGTGAACCCGCGCGCGTCGCGCACGGTGCCGTACGTGTCGAAGGCAACCAGCCTGCCGCTCGCGAAGATCGCGGCGCGCGCGATGGTCGGCCAGAAGCTCGCGCAGCAGGGCGTCACGAAGGAAGTCGAGCCGCCGTACTTCAGCGTGAAGGAAGCCGTGTTCCCGTTCGTCAAGTTCCCGACCGTCGATCCGGTCCTCGGGCCTGAAATGCGTTCGACCGGCGAAGTGATGGGCGTTGGCCAGACGTTCGGCGAAGCGCTGTTCAAGTCGCAGCTCGCGGCCGGTTCGCGCCTGCCGGAGTCGGGCACGGTGCTGCTGACCGTGATGGACGCAGATAAACCGAAGGCCGTCGAAGTCGCGCGCATGCTGCACGACCTCGGCTACCCGATCGTCGCGACGAAGGGGACGGCTGCCGCGATCGAAGCGGCCGGCGTGCCGGTGAAGGTCGTGAACAAGGTGAAGGACGGCCGTCCGCACATCGTCGACATGATCAAGAACGGCGAGATTGCCCTCGTGTTCACGACGGTCGACGAGACGCGCCAGGCGATCGCCGATTCGCGTTCGATCCGCATGAGCGCGCAGGCGCACAAGGTCACGTACTACACGACGATGTCGGGCGCGCGCGCGGCTGTCGAAGGTTTGCGCTACCTGAAGGATCTGGAAGTCTATGATTTACAAGGTCTTCACGCTCGCCTAAACTAAGCAGTCAGTTACCTGTCGAAGCAACACGTGCCGCGATTAGGCGGTGTTTCCAGTGCATCGGAAACGCGCTTAATCGCGGTGATTTTTTTTAAAGCCGTTTTTAGCGATTGAGCCGTTTATGAGCACCATTCCGTTGACAAAGCGTGGCGCAGGGCAACTGCGCGATGAATTGCAGCGCCTCAAGTCCGTCGAGCGGCCGGCCGTGATCAACGCGATCGCGGAGGCACGCGCACAGGGCGATCTGTCCGAAAACGCCGAATACGATGCCGCGAAGGAAAAGCAGGGCTTCATCGAGGGTCGCATCGCGGAACTCGAATCGAAGCTGTCCGCCGCGCAAGTCATCGATCCCACGGTGCTCGACGCCGATGGCCGCGTGGTGTTTGCCGCGACGGTCGAACTCGAGGATCTCGAGTCGGGCGACACCGTCAAGTACCAGATCGTCGGCGACGACGAAGCCGATATCGATCACGGCCTGATCTCGGTCAGCTCGCCGATCGCGCGCGCACTGATCGGCAAGTCCGAAGGCGACGTCGCGGCCGTGCAGGCGCCGAGCGGCGTGCGCGAGTACGAAATCATTTCGGTCAGCTACGTCTGAGACGGGGCGACGTGATGCCGCATCGCGTGTTCCGTCTGCTGTCGGCCGTGTGGGTCGGCAGCCTGCTGACGATCGGGTATGCGGTCGCGCCCGTATTGTTCAAGACGCTGGAGCGGATGACGGCCGGATCGGTCGCCGCCCAGCTGTTCCGTATCGAGGCGATCCTCGGTGTCGTGTGCGGCGTGCTGCTGCTCGCGTTGTCGAACCAGCAGGTGCGGCGCGGCAGCAGCGAATATCGCCGCGTGCGCTGGGTCGTTGCCGCGATGGTCGTGTGCGTGCTGGTCGGGTATTTTGCGCTGCAGCCGTTCATGAACGCGCTGCGGGTGGCCGCGATGGATGCGGGCACCGATATCGCGAACTCGCCGTATGCAAGCCGCTTCGGGATGCTGCACGGCGTCTCGAGCGTGTTCTATCTCGTCGAGAGCGTGCTGGGGCTGATGCTGATCTGGCGTCTGCCGGCGCGCGACGCCTGAGCGCCGCGCGGGCAGGGCGGCACGGGATGCCCCGTGCCGCATGCGTGATTACTTGTCCTGGAACGGCCGCTTGGTGCTGGCCTGGCGCTTTTTCGCACGCTTCACGGTGCCGCCGGCCGTCACGCGCTCGTTGCCGCGCACGACGACCTTCGTCGGCTTCGGGCGGCGCACGGGGCTCGCGTTCGGCGACACCTTGACGACCTTGACCGTGCGCGGTGCGCGGCCTTTCTTGTCGTCGACGGCTTCGGCCGCGCTCGGCAGCGTGCCGGCACGACGGCCGCGGGCCGGGGCCGCTGCGGCGGCTTCCGGCTTCCAGATCACCAGCAGCTTGCCGATGTGCTGGATCGGCGCCGCGCTCAGACGGTCGCAGATCTCGTCGTAGATCGCGATGCGTTCGTCGCGTTCGTCGCCGAACACGCGGATCTTGATCAGCTGGTGCGCATTGAGGTGCACCTTGATTTCCTTCAGCACGGCATCGGTCAGCCCTTCGGCGCCGATCAGCACGACGGGCTTGAGCGCATGGGCCTGGGAGCGCAGCGCGGAGCGCTCGGCGGGAGAAAGCGAAAGGGCGGGCATGGAAATGTCGAAATCTAAATAAGGGCGCGCTGACTGAATGGCGATTGCGGGAAGTTACCGCGTCAGCCGTGCGCCGAAACCACGTAAAATCGCGGCTTGGGCCCGAAAAGGGGCCGCAGCCGCGCGAAGAAGACGCGTATTATCCGCTAAAAGCGCGGCTTCACGAAGCAATTGGCAGCAATCTCTCTCTCGAATGGCAAAAAACCGCTTCAACCAGCACTGGCTGCACGACCACATCAACGACCCGTACGTCAAAATGGCGCAGCGGGAGGGCTATCGCGCGCGTGCCGCGTACAAGCTGAAGGAAATCGACGAACAGGACAAGCTGATCCGTCCGGGCCAGGTGATCGTCGACCTTGGCGCCACGCCGGGCAGCTGGAGCCAGTATGCCCGCAACAAGCTCGCGCAGGGCAAGAAGCGTGACGCGGAGCGCGAAGGCGGCATCGACGGCACGATCGTGGCGCTCGACATCCTGCCGATGGAGCCGATCGCCGACGTTCACTTCCTCCAGGGCGACTTCCGCGAGGACGACGTCCTCCAGCAACTCGAGGAAGTGCTCGAAGGGCGCGAGGTGGACCTTGTTATTTCCGACATGGCCCCCAACCTCTCCGGCGTGGCCTCGGCAGACGCGGCGCGCATCGAGCATCTCTGCGATCTGGCGCTCGAATTCGCGCAGAACCATCTGAAGCCGGACGGTGCGCTGCTCGTGAAATGCTTTCACGGCAGCGGCTACAGCCAGATCGTCGAGAAGTTCAAGCAGCAGTTTAAGGTTGTCGCGCCGCGCAAGCCCAAGGCATCCCGCGACAAATCGTCCGAAACGTTCATTTTGGGTCGGCAGCTGAAGCATCCGCGTTGATGCGGGGCACGATGCCGCAAACGGGCTCCGGCCCTTGCCAGACAAGCGAAGCGCTATCGCGCCGGTTGTCAATGCTTATGGCGAGGGTGGTCGGACTGGATTAGAATGACCGAGGGGCGCCGCAAGGAAAATGTAGGCGCTCGTCTACGAGTGAAGGAGTGGTGCTTTGAACAACAATATGTTTTCGAAGGCAGCGGTGTGGCTGGTGATCGCACTGGTGCTGTTTACGGTGTTCAAGCAGTTCGACAAGCCCCGCGTCCAGGAAGGCGTGTCCTATTCGCAGTTCATGGACGACGCCAAGAGCGGCAAGGTCAAGAACGTCATCGTTCAGGGGCGTAACCTCACCGTCACTCCGGCTGATGGCCAGAAATACCAGATCGTGTCGCCCGGCGACATCTGGATGGTTGGCGATCTGATGAAGTACGGCGTGCAAGTCAGCGGCAAGGCCGACGACGAGCCGAACGCGCTGATGTCCGCGCCGTACTACCTCGGGCCGACGATCCTGATCATCGTGTTCTGGTTCTACATGATGAGGCAGATGCAGGGGGGCGGCAAAGGCGGCGCATTCTCGTTCGGGAAATCGCGTGCGCGGCTGATCGACGAGAACAACAACGCGGTGAACTTCTCCGACGTCGCGGGCTGCGACGAAGCGAAGGAAGAAGTGTCCGAGCTCGTCGACTTCCTGCGCGATCCGCAGAAATTCCAGAAGCTGGGCGGTCGCATTCCGCGCGGCGTGCTGCTCGTCGGTCCTCCGGGTACCGGCAAGACGCTGCTGGCCCGCGCGATCGCGGGTGAAGCGAAGGTGCCGTTCTTCAGCATCTCGGGTTCGGACTTCGTCGAAATGTTCGTCGGCGTCGGCGCGGCCCGCGTGCGCGACATGTTCGAGCAGGCGAAGAAGCATGCACCGTGCATCGTGTTCATCGACGAAATCGACGCGGTCGGCCGTCATCGCGGCGCCGGCATGGGCGGCGGCAACGACGAACGCGAACAGACGCTGAACCAGATGCTCGTCGAAATGGACGGCTTCGAGGCGAACTCGGGCGTGATCGTGATCGCCGCGACCAACCGTTCCGACGTGCTCGACAAGGCGCTGCTGCGTCCGGGCCGTTTCGACCGCCAGGTCTATGTCGGCCTGCCGGACATCCGCGGCCGCGAGCAGATCATGCGCGTGCACCTGCGCAAGGTGCCGATCTCGAACGACGTCGATGCCGCAGTCATCGCACGCGGTACGCCGGGCTTCTCGGGCGCCGATCTCGCGAACCTCGTGAACGAGGCAGCGCTGTTCGCCGCACGCCGTGGCAAGCGCATCGTCGAGATGCAGGATTTCGAGGACGCGAAGGACAAGATCTTCATGGGTCCGGAACGCAAGTCGGCCGTGATCCGCGAGGAAGCGAAGCGCGCAACCGCCTATCACGAGTCGGGCCACGCGGTGATCGCGAAGCTGCTGCCGAAGGCCGACCCGGTGCACAAGGTCACGATCATTCCGCGCGGCCGTGCGCTGGGCGTCACGTGGCAGCTGCCGGAGCATGACAACGAGACGTACTCGAAGGACTACCTGATGGATCGCCTCGCGATCCTGTTCGGTGGCCGCGTGGCGGAAGAGCTGTTCATGAACCTCGTCAGCACCGGCGCGTCGGACGACTTCAACAAGGCAACGCAGACGGCGCGTGCGATGGTCGCCCGGTTCGGCATGACCGATGCACTCGGGCCGATGGTCTACGTCGACGACGAGAACGACGCATCGCCGTTCGGCCGTGGTTTCACGCGCACGATTTCGGAAGCGACGCAGCAGAAGGTCGACTCGGAAATCCGCCGCGTGCTCGACGAACAGTACAGCCTTGCGCGGCGCCTGCTGGACGAAAACCGCGACAAGGTCGAAGCGATGACGGCTGCGCTGATGGAGTGGGAAACGATCGACGCCGATCAGATCAACGACATCATGGAAGGCCGTCCGCCGCGCTCGCCGAAGAGTTCGCCGGCTGTTGGCGGCGATTCGTCGGGCGGTGGCAGCAGCGCCGAGGTCAAGCCCGGCAACGCGCCGGCGCCGGCTTCGCCGGCGGCGTAATCCCTCCGCTTTAGCACCGTTCACGGGCTGGTGTGGCTTCACACCGGCCCGTTTTGCATTCATCCACGCCAGTCGCTCGTGTCCGATTCCGCAGTGTCCCCGTCCATTCCCGCGCCACTCCAGTGCGGCCGCTTCGAGCTGACGTTCGAACGCCCGCTCGTGATGGGCATTCTCAACGCTACGCCCGATTCGTTTTCCGACGGCGGCCGCTTCCTTGCGCGCGACGATGCGTTGCGCCAGGCCGAGCGGATGATTGCCGAAGGTGCGGACCTCCTCGACATCGGCGGTGAATCGACGCGCCCCGGCGCGCCGCCCGTGCCGCTCGACGAGGAGCTCGCGCGCGTGATCCCGCTCGTCGAGGCGCTGCGACCGCTGAACGTGCCGCTGTCGATCGACACCTACAAGCCGGCCGTGATGCGCGCGGCGCTGGCCGCCGGCGCGGACCTGATCAACGACATCTGGGGGTTCCGCCAGCCGGGCGCGATCGACGCCGTGCGCGACGGCAACAGCGGGCTGTGCGCGATGCACATGCTCGGCGAGCCGCAGACGATGCAGATCGGCGAACCCGACTACGGCGACGTCGTGACCGACGTGCGCGACTTTCTCGCCGAGCGCGCGCAGGCGCTGCGCGATGCAGGGGTGGCGGCGGAGCGGATCTGCGTCGATCCCGGCTTCGGGTTCGGCAAGGCAGTGGTCGACGACAACTATGCGCTGCTGGCCGCGTTGCCGGACACGGCGCCTGCGCGGCCCGACGGGCGCGCGTATCCGATACTCGCGGGCATGTCGCGCAAGTCGATGCTCGGCGCGGTGATTGGCGGCAAGCCGCCGCTGGAGCGCGTCGCGGCGAGTATCGCGGCCGCATTGTGCGCGGTCGCGCGTGGCGCCGCGATCGTGCGCGTGCACGACGTCGCGGCGACGGTCGATGCACTGAAAGTCTGGAATGCCGTGCGCGAAGCCGCGCGGCAACGATAAGTCAGAAAACGAAGGAGGAAGGACCCCATGGGACGTCGATATTTCGGCACGGACGGCATTCGCGGCACGGTGGGCGACGCGCCCATCACGCCGGATTTCGTATTGCGCCTCGGCTATGCGGCCGGCAAGGTACTGGCCGGCTCGGCCGACGTCGCGGCAGGCTCGCGTCCGACCGTGCTGATCGGCAAGGACACGCGGGTGTCGGGCTACATGCTCGAAGCCGCACTCGAGGCCGGGTTCTCGGCGGCCGGCGTCGACGTGATGCTGGCCGGCCCGATGCCGACGCCGGGCGTCGCCTATCTGACGCGCGCGCTGCGCCTGTCGGCCGGCGTCGTGATCAGCGCGTCGCACAACCCGTATCACGACAACGGAATCAAGTTTTTCTCGGCTGACGGCAACAAACTGCCCGACGACACCGAAGCCGCGATCGAAGCGTGGCTCGACAAGCCGCTCGAATGCGCGTCGTCCGACGGTCTCGGCAAGGCGCGCCGCCTCGACGACGCAGCCGGACGCTACATCGAGTTCTGCAAGAGCACGTTCCCGGCCGCGTTCGACCTGCGCGGGCTGAAGCTCGTGATCGATTGCGCGCACGGCGCCGCGTACCAGATCGCGCCGCACGTGTTCCACGAACTCGGCGCGGATGTCATCCCGATCGGCGTCGCGCCGAACGGCTTCAACATCAACGACGGCGTCGGGGCGACCGCGCCGGACGCGCTGGTGCGTGCGGTGCGCGCGAACCACGCCGATCTCGGCATTGCGCTCGACGGCGATGCGGACCGCCTGCAGGTCGTCGACGCGGCAGGGCGCCTGTACAACGGCGACGAGCTGCTCTACGTGCTGGTGAAGGACCGGATCGCGACCGACGGCAAGGTCGACGGCGCGGTCGGCACGCTGATGACGAACCTCGCCGTCGAAGTCGCGCTGCAGCGCGAGGGCGTGAAGTTCGTCCGTGCGGCGGTCGGCGACCGCTACGTGCTCGAGCAGTTGCGCGAGCACGGCTGGCAGCTCGGCGCGGAAGGGTCGGGGCACATCCTGTCGCTCGACCGGCACTCGACCGGCGACGGCATCGTGTCGGCGCTGCTCGTGCTGGCCGCGCTGAAGCGCAGCGGCCGCACGCTCGCGCAGATGCTCGACGGCGTCACGCTGTTCCCGCAGAAGCTGATCAACGTGCGGATGAAGCCGGGTGCCGACTGGAAGGGCAGCGCATCGATTCGCGCGGCGATCGATGCAGCCGAAGCCGCGCTCGCCGGCAGCGGCCGCGTGCTGATCCGCGCCTCGGGCACGGAGCCCGTGCTGCGCGTGATGGTCGAAGCGCAGCAGGCCGCCGATGCGGTGCGCCACGCAGAGACGATCGCGGACGCGGTGCGCGCTGCGACAACCTGAAGCAGGTTGCCGGTGCGGGGTGGGGTTGCCGCCCGCGCACCGGCATCTCGCGAGACGGCAAGCGGCGCCCTCGAGGCGCCGTCATTTCGTCAGACGCAAAGGTTTGCGATATTAATAGAAGCGTGTTTCCACGCACGCATTCGTTCGACCAGATAAATACTCCGACCCCGAATCTCCGGCCGCTGCCGGCGGGGGCTTCCCGCGCTGCCGACGCTGCGCTACGATCCGCCGGCGCACCCGCGAAACGGGTGCCCGCGACGTCCTTCCCGGGCAGGCAATTCTTGCCGCCATTGCCGCTTCGCCGCCGTCCAGACAGCGCCCGCGCAGCGCCCGCTACTCCCTTTCAACCAGTCATGTTACTGTCACGCCAGTTTCATCGATTGTCACATTACCGTCATGAGCAGCCCCTAACCTTCGCGGTGCCGTAGTCATCCGCTCACACACTGGAGGTCTCATGAAATTGATGCAAACCGCGATTGCCGGCCTGGCTGGCGCGCTTTTCGCCGTCGCCGCCCACGCTGCCGACATCACGGGCGCAGGCAGCACGTTCGCGATGCCGATCTATACGAAATGGGCTGCCGACTACCAGCAGTCCGGCGGTTCGAAGGTCAACTACCAAGGTATCGGCTCGTCGGGCGGCCTGAAGCAGATCGTCGCGAAGACGGTCGATTTTGCCGGTTCGGACGCTCCGCTGAAGGATGACGAGCTCGCGAAGGAAGGCCTGTTCCAGTTCCCGACGGTGGTCGGCGGCGTGGTGCCGGTCGTCAACGTGCCGGGCCTGAAGGCCGGCGAACTGACGCTGTCGGGCCCGGTGCTCGGCGACATCTACCTCGGCAAGATCAAGAAGTGGAACGACCCGGCGATCGCCGCGCTGAACCCGAAGGTCAAGCTGCCGGATACGGACATCGCCGTGGTTCGCCGCGCTGACGGTTCGGGCACGAGCTTCATCTGGACGAACTACCTGTCGAAGGTCAACGACGAGTGGAAGTCGAAGATCGGCGAAGGCACGACGGTCAACTGGCCGACGGGCACGGGCGGCAAGGGCAACGACGGCGTCGCAGCCTTCGTGCAGCGCCTGCCGGGCGCGATCGGCTACGTCGAATGGGCGTACGCGAAGAAGAACAACATGGTCTACACGGCCCTGAAGAACTCGACGGGCACGGTGGTCGAGCCGAAGACGGAAACGTTCAAGGCCGCTGCTGCAGGCGCGAACTGGTCGAAGTCGTTCTACCAGATCCTGACGAACCAGCCGGGCAAGGAAGCATGGCCGGTCGTCGGCGCGACGTTCGTGCTGCTGCACGCGAAGCAGGAAAAGCCGGAGCAGGGCGCCGAAACGCTGAAGTTCTTCAGCTGGGCGTTCAAGAATGGCGAGAAGGCTGCTGACAGCCTCGATTACATCTCGCTGCCGTCGGCTGTCGAGACGGAAATCCGCAAGCAGTGGAAGGCGAAGGTGACGGACGCTTCAGGCAAGCCGGTCGCCGCCGAGTAAGCAATGCAGCGGTTCGCTGCCCGGCCGTGCCGGTCGGGCAGTGTGTGCGGTAAAGCCGGGCGTTATGGCGCCCGGCAATCAAAAGCAGGCACCCATGTCTGATATTTCCTACACGTCCTCCCGATCGCCCGACGGTGCGCAGCACGCGCCGAGCCGTCTCGGGGATGTCCTGTTCGGCGGCCTCGCTCGGCTCGCCGCGATCGTGACCCTGCTGCTGCTGGGCGGGATCATCGTTTCCCTGATCATTGCGTCGATGCCGACCATCCAGAAGTTCGGCCTCGGCTTCCTGTGGCAATCCGAGTGGGATCCCAACTCGGACGTCTACGGCGCACTCGTGCCGATCTACGGCACGATCGTGACGTCGGTCATTGCGCTCGTCATCGCGGTGCCGGTCAGCTTCGGCATCGCACTGTTCCTCACCGAATTGTCGCCCGTCTGGCTGCGCCGTCCGCTCGGCATCGCGATCGAGCTGCTCGCCGCGATTCCGTCGATCGTGTACGGCATGTGGGGCCTGCTCGTGTTCGCGCCGATCTTCGCCGAATACTTCCAGAAGCCGCTCGGCCGCCTGTTCAAGGACGTCTGGGTGCTCGGTCCGCTCACGTCCGGCCCGCCGATCGGCATCGGCATCCTCGCGGCCGGCGTGATCCTCGCGATCATGATCATCCCTTACATCGCGTCGGTGATGCGCGACGTGTTCGAGGTCACGCCCGTGCTGCTGAAGGAATCGGCGTACGGGATCGGCTGCACGACCTGGGAAGTGATGTGGAAGGTCGTGCTGCCCTATACGAAGACCGGCGTGATCGGCGGCGTGATGCTCGGCCTCGGCCGCGCGCTCGGCGAGACGATGGCCGTGACCTTCGTGATCGGCAACACGAACCTGCTCGACAGCGTGTCGCTGTTCGCGCCGGGCAACAGCATCACGTCGGCGCTCGCGAACGAATTCGCCGAAGCGCAACCGGGCCTGCATACGTCCGCGCTGATGGAACTGGGCCTGATCCTGTTCGTGATCACGTTCATCGTGCTGTCCATCTCCAAACTGCTGTTGCTTCGTCTCGAGAAGGGAGAGGGCAAGAAATGAGCGAGCCCATCATGAATTTCCCGGGGGCCGACGGCGCCGTGCTCGAAGCGATGCGCAACCGCCTGCAGCGCAAGCGCAAGGCCGTCAACGCGATCGCGCTCGCGGCGGCGCTCGGTGCGATGGCATTCGGCCTGCTGTGGCTCGTGTGGATTCTCTACACGACGATCCACCTCGGTATCGGCGGTCTGTCGCTGCAGCTGTTCACCGAATCGACGCCGGCACCGAACACGGAAGGCGGCGGTCTCGCGAACGCGATCGTCGGCAGCCTGCTGCTGTGCGGTTTCGGCACGCTGGTCGGCACGCCGATCGGCATCCTCGCGGGCGTCTATCTCGCCGAATACGGCCAGAAGAACCTGCTGGCAAGCACGATCCGCTTCATCAACGACATCCTGCTGTCGGCGCCGTCGATCGTCATCGGCCTGTTCGTGTACGCGATCGTCGTCGCGAAGTCGGGGCGCTTCTCGGGCTGGGCCGGCGTGATCGCGCTCGCGCTGCTGCAGATTCCGATCGTGATCCGCACGACCGAGAACATGCTGAAGCTCGTGCCGAACGCGCTGCGCGAAGCGGCCTTCGCGCTCGGTACGCCGAAGTGGCGCATGGTGCTGAAGATTACGCTGCGCGCATCGGTCGGCGGGATCGTGACGGGCGTGCTGCTCGCGGTCGCACGGATTGCCGGCGAAACGGCGCCGCTGCTGTTCACGGCCCTGTCGAACCAGTTCTTCTCGTGGGACATGAGCCAGCCGATGGCGAACCTGCCCGTCACGATCTACAAGTTCGCGATGAGCCCGTTCGCAGAATGGCAGTCGCTCGCATGGGCGGGCGTGTTCCTGATTACGCTCGGGGTGCTCGGACTCAACGTCCTGGCGCGCTCGATCTTCTCGAAAAAGTAACGGCGGAGCAATCCGATGAATATGGCAGAGAGCCACCTGAATCCCGTCGAGCGCACCGCTGCGCCCGCCGGCACGCATGACGCGGCGAACGATCGCCCGCTCGCGCCGCTGAACGCGAAGATCGAGGTCAACAACCTCAACTTCTTCTACAACAAGTTCCATGCGCTGAAGAACATCAACCTGCGCATTCCGGACGGCAAGGTGACCGCGTTCATCGGTCCGTCGGGTTGCGGCAAGTCGACGCTGCTGCGCACGTTCAACAAGATGTTCGCGCTCTATCCGGAGCAGCGCGCCGAAGGCGAAATCCTGATGGACGGCGAGAACCTGCTGACGACGAAGCGCGACATCTCGCTGCTGCGCGCGCGCATCGGCATGGTGTTCCAGAAGCCGACCCCGTTCCCGATGTCGATCTACGACAACATCGCGTTCGGCGTGAAGATGTTCGAAAAGCTCACGCGTTCGGAAATGGACGATCGCGTCGAGTGGGCGCTCACGAAGGCCGCGCTGTGGAACGAAGTGAAGGACAAGCTGGGCCAGAGCGGCTACGGCCTGTCGGGCGGCCAGCAACAGCGTCTGTGCATCGCGCGCGGCATTGCAATCCGTCCGGAAGTGTTGCTGCTCGACGAGCCGTGCTCGGCACTCGACCCGATCTCGACGGGCCGCATCGAAGAGCTGATCGCGGAGCTGAAGAGCGACTACACGGTCGTGATCGTCACGCACAACATGCAGCAGGCCGCACGCTGCTCGGATTACACGGCCTACATGTACCTGGGCGAACTGATCGAGTTCGGCGAAACCGAAAAGATCTTCATCAAGCCGGTACGCAAGGAAACGGAAGACTACATCACCGGCCGTTTCGGCTGATGACGGAGAACAACAGCCATGTCGGATAAACATCTGTCGAGCCAGTTCGACGCGGACCTGAATGCCGTGTCGTCGAAGGTGCTGGAAATGGGCGGGCTCGTCGAGTCGCAGATCGTCGGCGCGATGCACGCGCTGAACGAATTCGACCGCGATGCCGCCGAGAAGGTGATCGCGAACGAAGAGATCCTGAATACGATGGAAGTCGACATCGACCAGGAGTGCGGCAACATCATCGCGCGGAGGCAGCCTGCTGCGCGTGACCTGCGCCTTTTGATGTCGATTTCGAAAACGATTACGAACCTCGAGCGCGCCGGCGACGAAGCCGAGAAAATTGCGAAGCGCGTGCGCCGCCTGGTCGACGAGCCGGCCGCGCGCACGGTCAACATCGCCGAGATCAAGGTGTCGGGCGAGATGGCCGTGACGATCCTGCGCCGCGCGCTCGACGCGTTTGCACGCCTCGACACGGTCGCGGCCGCGCAGATCGTCAAGGACGACAAGGAGATCGACCTCGAATTTCGCGCGTTCGTGCGCAAGCTCGTGTCGTACATGCAGGAAGATCCGCGCACGATCTCGGTCGGTCTCGAGTACCTGTTCATCGCGAAGGCGATCGAGCGGATCGGCGACCACGCGAAGAACATCGCCGAATTCATCATCTACATCGTGAAGGGCACGGACGTGCGGCACCAGCCGCGCGACACGCTCGACCGTGAAGCCAATAGTTAACACGACCCAGCACAGGAAAAAAGAGGTGCCGATGCCCAGCAACATTCTCGTCGTTGAAGATGAGCCCGCGATTTCCGAACTGATCTCGGTGAATCTCCAGCACGCCGGTCACTGCCCGATCCGTGCGTACAACGCCGAACAGGCGCAGAACCTGATCAGCGATGTGCTGCCCGATCTCGTGCTGCTCGACTGGATGCTGCCGGGCAAGTCCGGTATCGCGTTCGCGCGCGACCTGCGCAACAACGAACGGACCAAACACATTCCGATCATCATGCTGACTGCTCGCGGCGACGAGCAGGACAAGGTGCTCGGCCTCGAAATCGGCGCGGACGACTACGTGACGAAGCCGTTCTCGCCGAAGGAGCTGATGGCGCGGATCAAGGCCGTGCTGCGCCGCCGCGCGCCGCAGCTGACCGAGGACGTCGTGTCGATCAACGGCCTGCGTCTCGACCCGGCCACGCATCGCGTCGCCGCGCACGGCGACGGCAGCGAGATCAAGCTCGATCTCGGTCCGACCGAGTTCCGCCTGCTGCATTTCTTCATGACGCATCCGGAACGCGTGCACAGCCGCACGCAACTGCTCGACCAGGTGTGGGGCGACCACGTGTTCGTCGAGGAGCGTACCGTCGACGTGCACATCAAACGATTGCGCGCGGCCTTGAAACCGGCCGGTTGCGATGCGATGATCGAGACCGTGCGCGGCAGCGGCTACCGGCTCGCCAAGCACGCGTAACGTATCCGGACATGCCGTGTGCCGCGGCATGCCGTTCATTCTTTCGGACGCTGAATCATGAACATCATCTGGGCGCGCTTTCTGGTGTCGCTCGTGCTGCTCGTGCTGATCGGCGTATTGGTCGGCGTCTTCGCCGGCCCGACCGCGGGCCTCGTGTTCGTGGTCGTGATGCTGATCGCGCAGGGCTTTTTCAGCACCTTCCATACGCAGCGTCTGTGGCGCCTGCTCGACGCGCCGGTCTACGGCGAAGTGCCGAGTGCGCCGGGCATCTGGGGCGAGATCTACTATCGCCTGCACAAGCTCGCGAAGCAGTGGCATGCGCAGGTGCGGCAGGTCGAACAGCAGCATTCGCGCTTCATCCAGGCGATCCAGGCGTCGCCGAACGGCGTCGCGATGCTCGACGACCACGACCAGATCGAGTGGTGCAACGCGATCGCCGAGGTTCATTTCGGCCTCGATGCGAAGCGCGACCTGCGCCAGCACATCACGAACCTGGTGCGCCATCCCGATTTCGTCCGCTACCTGAATGCGCAGCATTACGACGAGACGCTCTTGATGCGCGGCATGGGCGATTCGCGACAGAACGTGCTGGCCGTGCAGGTGTTCCCGTACGGCGAGAACCGCAAGCTGCTGCTCACGCAGGACATCACCGAGCTCGAGCGGACCGACGCGATGCGGCGCGACTTCGTCGCGAACGTGTCGCACGAGCTGAAGACACCGCTCACCGTGCTGTCGGGCTTCCTCGAGACGATGCGCGAACTGCCGCTGAACGAGGAAGACCGCGCGCGCTATCTCGACATGATGGAGCAGCAGGCGTCGCGGATGCGGCACATCGTGACCGACCTGCTGGTGCTCGCGAAGCTGGAAGGCGAGAGCAAGCCGCCGCTCGATCGCGCGATCGACATGCGCGCCGTGTTCGATCATCTGAAGGAGGACGCGCAGACGCTGTCGAACGGGCATCACGACATCGCGTTCTCGATCGACGAGACGCTCGGCGTCACGGGTGCGCAGACGGAGTTGTTCAGCGCGTTCGCGAATCTCGTCACGAACGCGATCCGTTATACGCCGGACGGCGGCAAGATCGTCGTCACGTGGCGGCGCGAGGGCGCGCAGGGCGTGTTTTCCGTCACGGACAGCGGCTTCGGGATTCCGGCCGCCGACCTGCCGCGGCTCACCGAGCGCTTCTACCGTGTCGATCGCAGCCGCTCGCGCGATACGGGCGGCACGGGCCTCGGGCTCGCGATCGTCAAGCACGTGCTGCAGCGGCACGACGCGCATCTGTACGTGCAGAGCGAGGAAGGACGCGGCAGTACGTTCACCGCGCGGTTCCCCGGTTCGCGCATCATCGCGATCCGGCCGGCGGCTTACGAAGCATGATTGCGTAGCGGCATGTCCGGTCAACAAAAAAGCGCAGCCCGCGGGCTGCGCTTTTTTTTCGATGGCCGTGCGGCGCGCGACCGGCGCGCCGCGGCCGCATTACGAGCAGAATTTCGCGAGCAGCCCGAGTTGCGCGTTGCGGATCGTCTTGCCGGCGCGGCGGCGGCGGTAGTGGCCGTCGCTGTGCATCTGCCACGCCGACTGGTTGTCGCCGAGGCACACCGACAGCCCTTCGGCGATCACGCGCCGCTTGAGCTTGCGCTCGCGGATCGGGAATGCGACTTCGACGCGGCGGAACAGGTTGCGGTCCATCCAGTCGGCACTCGACAGATAGACGTCTTCGGCGCCGCCCGCGTGGAAGTAGTAGATCCGGTGGTGCTCGAGGAAACGGCCGACGATCGAGCGCACCGTGATGTTTTCCGACAGCCCCGGCACGCCGGGCTTCAGCGCGCAGACGCCGCGCACGATCAGGTCGACCTTGACGCCGGCCTGCGACGCTTCGTACAGCGCGGCGATCACCGACGGCTCCAGCAGCGCGTTCATCTTCGCGACGACGCGCGCGCGCTTGCCGGCGCGCGCATTGTCGATCTCCACGCGGATCGCGTCGATGATGCGCGGATGCAGCGTGAACGGCGACTGCCACAGCTCGTGCAGCGTGAGCTCGCCGCCGATCCCCGTCAGTTGCTGGAACACGTGATGGACGTCCTCGCAGATCTTCTGGTCGGCCGTCATCAGCCCGAAGTCGGTGTAGAGGCGTGCGGTGCGCGGATGGTAGTTGCCGGTGCCGAGGTGCACGTAGCGGCGCAGCGACGCCTTGCCGGCCTGAACGACGCGCCGCACGATCAGCATCATCTTCGCGTGGCACTTGTGGCCGACCACGCCGTACACGACATGCGCGCCGACGGCTTCGAGCTGCGACGCCCAGTTGATGTTGGTTTCCTCGTCGAAGCGCGCGAGCAGCTCGACGACGACGGTCACTTCCTTGCCGTTGCGCGCGGCTTCCATCAGCGCGTCCATCAGCGGCGAGTCGGTGCCGGTGCGGTAGATCGTCTGCTTGATCGCGACGACGCTCGGGTCTTTCGCGGCCTGCTGCAGCAGTTCGAGCACGGGCTGGAAGCTCTCGTACGGGTGGTGCAGCAGGACGTCGCCGTTGTCGATCGCGTCGAACATCGTCGGCGCGTTCGTGACCGCGGCCGGAATCGACGCGGTGAACGGCGTGAACTTCAGGTCGGGGCGGTCGACGAGATCGGGAATCTGCATCAGCCGCACGAGGTTCACGGACCCGGCCACGCGATAGCAGTCCTTGTCGCCGAGCTCGCTTTCCTCGAGCAGGCGCCGCACGATATGCGGCGGCGTGTCGGCCGACACTTCGAGGCGCACCGCGTTGCCGAGGTGGCGCGCGGGCAATTCGCCCTGCAGCGCGACGCGCAGGTTCGTGATTTCGTCTTCGTCGACGAACAGCTCGCTGTTGCGCGTGATGCGGAACTGGTTGCAGCTCTTCACGACGAGTTGCGGGAAGAGTTCGCCGACGAAGCGCTGCATGAACGAGCTCAGCAGCACGAAGCCGTGCTCGAAACCCGACAGCGCATGCGGCATGCGCACGACGCGCGGCAGCGCGCGCGGCGCCTGCACGATGCCCATCACGGCCTGGCGGCCGAACGCGTCGCGGCCTTCGAGCTCGACGACGAAGTTCAGGCTCTTGTTCAGCACGCGCGGGAACGGGTGGGCCGGATCGAGGCCGATCGGCGTCAGTACGGGCAGCAGCTCGTCGAGGAAGTAGTGCCGCGCCCATTCGAGCTGCTCGTCGTTCCACGTGTCGCTCGCGTGGAAGTAGATGCCTTCCTGTTCGAGCGCGGGCAGCACGGTTTCGTGCAGCATCGTGTACTGTCGATGGACGAGCCGCTGCGCGCGTTCGACGACGAGGTCGTAAGCATGCTGTAACGACATGCCGTCGGGCGTCAGCGCGCCGGGGTTGTCGCGGATCTGCTCCTGAAGGCCGGCCATGCGGACTTCGAAGAATTCGTCGAGGTTGCTGCTGGTGATGCAGATGAAGCGGAGGCGCTCGAGCAACGGGACTTGAGGATCGGCCGCTTGGGCCAGCACGCGCTCGTTGAAACCGAGGATGCCGAGTTCACGATTGAGAAGCGGGTAACGGACGGACATCGGCAGAGTAGGGGGTGATTCAGGCGATGATTCGAAAGGACGCTCGGAAACTCTCACGGTACGATGACGTGCTGATGACAATAATGGTTTTATATCGGCAAATTCTACGCTGTAACCCTTTCGTCTCATAAATGTTTCGGCGATATGGAATCAAGCAGTGTGCATGCCCGTGAAGCGTGGCAACGGCAAGCGTTCCACGCTTAAAATGTCGCCTTTGATTGATCGCCCTGGGCTGCCGGTCCGGCTGCCGCGGGTGAACGCGCACGGAGCCCCCTTCTGATGGTTACAACTCCCCACTTGCTGGCTGCCGTGGATCTCGGCTCGAACAGCTTCCGGCTGATCGTCGGCCGCGTCGAGGAAACGCCGGCGGGCAGCCAGATCTATCCCGTCGACGCGCTGCGCGAGCCCGTTCGGCTGGCCGCGGGCCTGTCGAGCGACAAGATGCTCGATCGCGCGTCGCAGGAGCGTGGCTGGGAGGCGCTCAAGCGGTTCGGCGAGCGCCTGCGCGATTTCCATCCCGACCACGTGCGCGCGGTGGCGACCAATACGCTGCGCGTCGCGAAAAACGCGGGCGAATTTCTCGGCGAGGCCGAATCGGCACTCGGGTTCCCGATCGAAGTGATCGCGGGCCGCGAAGAAGCGCGGCTGATTTATGCGGGCGCCGCGCACTCGGTGCCGGCGAGCGCCGGCAAGCGGCTCGTCGTCGACATCGGCGGCGGCTCGACCGAATTCATCATCGGCTCGCACTACACGCCGATCGTGATGGAGAGTCTGTATATCGGCTGCGTGAGCCACAGCCGCACGTTCTTTCCGGCCGGCAACGTCGACGAATACACGATGCGGCAGGCCGAACTCGCGGCCAAGCGCGAGATCCAGATCATTTCGAGCGAGTACAAGAAGGCGGGGTGGGACCAGGCGATCGGTTCGTCCGGCACCGCGCGTGCGCTCGCGGAACTCGTCGAGGCGAACGGCTTCAACGATCCGGGCATCACGCACGGCATTTCGCGCGGCGGCCTCGAGCGCCTGAAGCGTGCGCTGATCAAGTCGGAGAACGTCAACCGGCTGAAGCTGATCGCGCTGAAGCCCGATCGCGTGCCGGTGCTCGCGGGCGGCCTCGCGATCATGCTCGCGGTGTTCGAGGAACTCGGCGTCGACTATGTCGATACGACCGACGGCGCGCTGCGCCTCGGCGTGCTATACGACCTGCTCGGCCGGACGCAGCACGAAGACATGCGCGCCGTAACCGTCGAGGGCTTCACGCGCCGCTACGGCGTCGATCGTGCGCAGGCCGAGCGGATCGGCGCGCTCGCGGGGCGTTTCTACGACGAGCTCGAGGAAGACGACGAGGCGCGCGAGGAAGGGCGGATGTTCATCGGCTGGGCGGCCGCATTGCACGAGATCGGCCTGTCGATCTCGCACAGCGCGTATCACAAGCATTCTGCCTATATCGCGAGCAACGCGGACATGCCGGGTTTTTCGCGTACCGACCAGGCGCGGCTCGCCGCGCTCGTGCTCGGTCATGCAGGCAAGCTCGGCAAGCTGTCGCAGGCGCGCGAGGTCGAGTGGCCGCTGCTGTTCTGCCTGCGGCTCGCGGCGCTGCTGTGCCGGCGCCGGACCGATGCGGGGCTGCCCGACATTTCCGTTTCGCAGATGAAGAAGGGCGGGTATGAAGTGCGTTTGCCGAGCGCATGGGTCGAGCAGAACCCGCTGACCGACTACAGCCTCAGCCAGGAGGCGGCGGAGTGGGAGAAGGTCGGTATCCCGTATCGCGTGGTGTACACGGGCGCGTAACGGGCCGATTGCAGGGCCGCGAGGCCGTTGAACGGAAGGGTGGTGGCGGCGCCCTCAGGCGTGCCGCACGGCCGTCCTGACGGCGCGCTCAATCCGACGAGCAGACGATCGCGGTCAGGAACGGGAACGCCTGCTTGACGGTCGCGTCGCTGCCGGCCTTGCGCACGGCTTCTTCCACCGAACTCTTCGTGCCGCGCACCACGACGCCGTAGGCCCAGTCGCCAATCGGCGTGCCGTCGCCCGGGCGGAAGATCGGGTCGTTCGCCTGATAGCCCAGCACGACATAGACGCCGAAACCGTATGCGGTCAGCGAGCGGTTCGTGCGGAACGCGTTCACGGAATTCGATTCGACGTGCATCGGCTCCGACTGGATGTCGCCGGCGGCGAGCAGCGGCGCGACGAACTTGTGGCCGGTCGAATGGCAGTCGAGCGCATCGTCGAGCGCCTTGGCCGACGCGTGGCCGGCGGTCGCCAGCGCGAGCAGCGACGCGCAGAGGGCGGTCTTGAGAATGTTGTTTTTCATGCGCGGGTGCGGGTTGTTCACGCGCATTATCGCGTGTTCCCGAAAGTGCCGCGCGCGGGTTGCGGGCAGAGGCGCGTGCGTTGTCGCGTCGGCGCCCCAATGAATCCCTACAATGAATTGAAGTGCGCGAGCCGGGAATCCGTGCGGGTGGTTCAGGGCCCAGAAACGGAAAAGGGGCTACGGTGTTTAACCGTAACCCCTTGATTCCTTGGTCGGAGCGATAGGATTCGAACCTACGACCCTCTGATCCCAAATCAGATGCGCTACCAGGCTGCGCTACGCTCCGACGAGCCAAAGATTATATCGGTACATATCCGATTCGGTCAATCACCGTCTGCGGGTAAATGCCGCGGCGGCGAACCGGCCGCGATTTGGCCGCAATTTGCGACAATCCACCGGATGATCGGCCGGCCCGTGCGCATCGGCGCGCGGCCGCTCGCCGAAGCAAGGAGAACATCATGATGAACCTGATCCTGTGGCGCCATGCCGAAGCCGAAGACTACGCGACGAGCGATCTCGCGCGCCAGCTGACCGTCCGTGGCCGCAAGGACGCGCAGGCGATGGCCAAATGGCTGCGCGGCCGGCTCGAAACGAACAGCGTGATCCTCGCGAGCCCGGCGGCCCGCACCGTGCAGACGGTCGAGGCGCTGACCGACCAGTACCGGACCGTCGACGCGCTCGCCCCGGGCGGCAGCGTCGACGACGTGCTGGCGGCGGCCGGCTGGCCGGAGGGGATCGCACCGACGGTCGTGATCGTCGGACACCAGCCGACGCTCGGCAGCGTCGCCGCGCAGCTGATCGCCGGCGGCGACGACAGCTGGAGCGTCAGGAAGGGCGGAATTGTGTGGCTCGCAAGCCGCACGCGCGACGGCAGCCGGCAGGCCGTTTTGCGGGCGGTATTGACGCCCGAACTGGTGTGAAGCCCGGCTGAATTGGTTTGAAGGGATTGATCATACGGTTTCGCAAGCTTTCTGCTAAAGTCATTTCGGCGACACGTCATTGAAAGGACACGGTCGTGCCACATAACGGTCACGGCCGATTACTACATTGGCGGGCATGTCGCCTTATTCCTTACGACCAGGAAAGCCTAATGCGAGAACTGCCGACGCCTACGCTCCCTTTTGCCTCGCTGCCCCTCGACACGTCGCGGCGCCACCTGCCGCGCGCCAGTGAAACCGTCACATCGGAGTATCGCCTGCGCGCCGCATGGGCGCGTACGGAAGACGAGTTGCGGGAAGCCCAGCGCTTGCGCTACAGCGTGTTCGCCGAAGAGATGGGCGCGCAGGTCAGTGGCCCCTCCGGTCTCGACGTCGATCCGTTCGACGCGTACTGCGACCACCTGCTGGTTCGCGATCTCGACACGCTGAAGGTTGTCGGCACGTACCGCGTGCTGCCGCCGCACCAGGCGGCGCGTGTCGGCCGTCTGTACGCCGAAGGCGAATTCGACCTGTCGCGCCTTACGCACCTGCGCGGCAAGATGGTCGAGGTCGGCCGCTCGTGCGTGCATAGCGATTACCGCAGCGGCGCCGTCATCATGGCGCTGTGGGGCGGTCTGGGCGCGTACATGATGCAGAATGGCTACGAGACGATGCTCGGCTGCGCGAGCGTGTCGATGGCCGACGGCGGCCATTATGCGGCGAACCTGTACCAGTCGCTGTCGGCCGGGTCGCTGACGGCGCCCGAGTACCGCGCGTTCCCGCACACGGCGCTGCCGGTCGACGAACTGCAGACGGGCACCGTCGTCGCACCGCCGCCGCTGATCAAGGGCTACCTGCGTCTCGGCGCGAAAATTTGCGGCGCACCGGCCTGGGATCCCGATTTCAACTGCGCGGATTTCCTGACGCTGTTCCGCCTGTCGGACATCAACGCGCGCTACGCCCGCCACTTCCTGGGCTGAGCCGTCCGAATCGCGTCGCGCCCGTCGTGGCGCGCGCAAGCGAACGCCGCCGCGCGGTCAGTGCCGCGCGGCGGCGTTCGTGTATCCGGTTGGCGAGCGCGTATCGGGCCCCGTTAATTTCCGCGATACGCAGCCGCTATCGTGCCGCAGGACGGCACGTTTGCGAACGGCCCGAGGACGGGCCGGACCGCAGCGCGGCTCGCTCAGTGCTTGCGCCGCCAGTCGAGCAGGTGATGCTCCGCCATCCAGTGGTGGATCATCCCTTCGCCGTCATGGCTCCGCTTGTATTCGCGCGACTCGAAGTACGACAGCGCGACCAGCACCATCAGGCCGATGAACAGGCCGATCAGGCCTGCAATTTCCTCAGACGACATGGCAGCCTCCTTTCCACGGCACAGCGCCATGCGTACATAGTAGGACATGCGCGGCGCGACCCTGAAACCGGATTTCCGCTAGACTCGGCGCGGTCCGGCGCGCGATAAGGCACGCCGCTTTCCGGAGCCATACCCGATGACCCGTTTCATGCTGGCCGTGCTGGCCGCATCCCTCCTTGCCGCCTGCACCAGCGATCCTCGTCAGGCGCGCCGTGGCCACCCGCCGGAAGATCCGGCCGACTATCACGGCGTGCCGACCGACATGACGCCGCCGTCGATGCTCGACGCGCCGCCGCCGAAGCCGGTGCAGTAACGCTCGCCGGGCCCGGTGTCAGGCGCGTGCCGTTGACGCGGCATGCGCGTCGGCGCCGATGTGCCGCAACAGCCCCGGCAGGTAGCACGCGAGCGTTGCGCCGCGCGCGGCCATGAACAGCAGCAGCGCGAACCAGAGTCCGTGATTGCCGAGCGTGCTGACGGCGGCGAGCGTGGCCGCGATGAAGATCGAGAACGACACGACCATCGCGCGCATCAGCGATTGCGTCTGCGTCGCGCCGATGAACACGCCGTCGAGCAGGAAGCCCCAGACCGACACGATCGGCGAGATCGCGGCCCACGGCAGGTAGCGCAGCGCGACGGCACGGATCTCGGCCTGGTCGGTCAGGCGCGCGACGATCCAGCCGCCCGCCGCCCAGTAGACGAGCGCGAACAGCAGCGCGCCGAGTGCCGACCAGAACAGCGTGACGCGCACGGCCTGCCGGAATGCGCGACGGTCGCGCGCGCCGGCTGCCGCGCCGACGAGCGCCTCGGCCGCATGCGCGAAGCCGTCGAGGCCATACGCCATGAAGGTCTGGAAATTCAGCAGCAGCGCGTTCGCGGCAAGCGTCGCGTCGCCTTGTTTCGCGCCGAGGTGCGCGAACCAGCCGAAGGCGCCGAGCAGGCACAGCGTGCGCAGGAAGATGTCGCGATTGAGTACGATCAGCCGCTTGAGCGCGACGCGGTCGGCGAGCGCGCGTACCGCGAGCGGCGCCAGGCCGCGCGGGCGCAGCCGCCACAGTATCCACGCGCCGAGCGCGAAGCCGCATGCGTCCGCGGTGGCGGTCGCGGCGCCGATGCCGGCGATGCCCCAGCCGAAGCCGTACACGTAGAGCAGCACGGCGCCGATGTTCACCGCATTGATGAACACCTGCGCGACGAGCGCGAGCCGCACGCGCTGCATGCCGAGCAGATAGCCGAGCACGACGTAGTTCGCGAGCGCGAACGGTGCGCTCCAGATCCGTGCATGGCTGTACGCGAGCGCCGTCGCGCGCACGGCATCGCTGCCGCCGAGCGCGGACAGCGCGAACGACAGCAGCGGCACCTGCAGCGCCAGCACCGCGGCGCCGAGCGCGAACGCGACGATCAGCGCGCGCAGCAGGTTCAGGCGGATCCCGGCGTCGTCGCCGGCGCCGTGCGCCTGGGCGACGAGGCCGGTCGTCCCCATCCGCAGGAAGCCGAAACCCCAGAACACGAAATTGAAGAACAGCCCGCCGAGCGCGACGCCGCCGAGGTACTGCGCGCCGTCGAGGTGGCCGGCGACGGCCGTGTCGACCGCGCCGAGGATCGGCTGGGTCAGGTTCGCGAGGACGATCGGGAACGCGAGCGCGAGGACGCGCCGGTGCGTGACGGTGGCCGAGCCGGTGCCGGCCCCGTGCGGTAACGCGGATTCGGACATGGCGGACGCGT
Organism: Burkholderia cepacia complex sp. TUM26381; assembly: GCF_057439935.1. Lineage (NCBI taxonomy): Bacteria > Pseudomonadati > Pseudomonadota > Betaproteobacteria > Burkholderiales > Burkholderiaceae > Burkholderia > Burkholderia cepacia complex sp. TUM26381. The sequence goes on from NZ_CM172006.1 coordinate 1,408,363, forward strand.
CAGGCGCGTTCCTGCACGCAGACCCATGGCGAGACGACGACCGCCCACAGCTCGGGGTTGCGCGCCGCGTAGTCGGCGGCGGTTTCGGACGGCATGCGCGCGACGAGGCCGGCCGACAGCCAACGCGTGACCTGTTCGGCATCGTCGCTGGCGACCGCTTCCGCGACGCTGACGAGATCGAGGTCGCGCGCGACGGACAGCAGCTTGCCCTGCGCGAAGAAGCGTTCGAGATCGCACCAGTCGATCTTGGCGGTCTCGCCGAGGAGTTTGGCGTAGAGCGGGCTGTGCGACGCGCCCGCGGCGGCGTGGTGTTCGGAGGACATCGGATTCTTGGAAAGACTGCGTGGCGCCACTATAAACCATCCGGCCGGGCAGGCCGAGCGTGCGGCGGGCCGCTCACGCGTCGCGCAGCGCGCGGCGCACGATCTTCCCGGTCGAGGTCATCGGCAGGCTGTCGACGAACGCGATCGCGCGCGGATACTCGTGCGCGGCGAGCCGCGTGCGCACATGCGCCTGCAGCGCGCCGACGAGCGCGTCGTCGCCGGCGTGGCCGGGGTTCAGCACGACGAACGCCTTGACGATTTCGGTACGCGTCGCGTCGGGCACGCCGACGACGGCCGCCATCCGCACCGCCGGATGCGTGAGCAGGCAGTCCTCGATCGGCCCCGGGCCGATCCGGTAGCCGGCGCTCGTGATCACGTCGTCGTCGCGGCCGACGAAGCGCACGAAGCCGTCGGCGTCGATCGTGCCCGTATCGCCGGTGAGCAGGTGGTCGCCCGCGAACTTGTCGCGCGTCGCGTCCGGGTTACGCCAGTATTCGATGAACATCACCGGGTCCGGGCGGCGCACCGCGATGCGGCCTTCCATGCCGGGCGGCAGCGGCGTGCCGTCCGCATCGACGATCGCGACCGCGTGCCCGGGCACTGCCTTGCCGATCGCGCCGGGCTGCGCGTCGAACAGCGCCGCGCACGACGACAGCACCATGTTGCACTCGGTTTGCCCGTAGAACTCGTTGATCGTCACGCCCAGCGCGTCGCGGCCCCAGGCGGTCAGCTCGGTGCCGAGCGATTCGCCGCCGCTCGCGACCGATTTCAGCGACAGCGCGTAGCGTTCGCGCGGTGCCTCGACGGCGCGCATCAGCTTCAGCGCGGTGGGCGGCAGGAAGGCGTGGGTGACGCCGTGACGCGCCATCAGCGCGAACGCTGCGTCACCGTCGAATTTTTCGAAGCGGCGCGCGAGCACCGGCACACCGTGATGCCATGACGGCAGCAGCACGTCGAGCAGTCCGCCGATCCATGCCCAGTCGGCGGGCGTCCAGAACAGGCGCGCGTCGCGCGGGAAGCATTGCTGCGACATCTCGACGCCCGGCAGATGGCCGAGCAGCACGCGATGAGCGTGCAGCGCGCCTTTCGGTTTGCCCGTCGTGCCGGACGTGTAGATGATCACCGCCGGATCGTCGGCGGCCGTATCGGCCGGCACGAAGTCCGGCGTTTCGGCGGCAAGCGCCGTGTCGTAGCGCTGTACGCCCGGTGCGTCGGGCGCGTCGTCGCCGATGCAGTAGACGGTGTGCAGCGCCGGCAGTTGCGCGCGCAGCGGCGCGATTTTCGCGTAGCCGGCCGCGTCGGTCACGAGCGCGGCGGCCTCGCTGTTCGCGAGCCGGTACTCGAGCGCATCGACGCCGAACAGCGTGAAGAGCGGCACCGCGATCGCGCCGAGCTTGTAGGCGGCGAGGTGCGCAATGGCCGTTTCGGGACCCTGCGCGAGAAAGATGCCGATCCGGTCGCCGCGTCGCAGGCCGGCTCGCGCAAAGCTGTTCGCGAGCCGGTTAGAAGCATTCTTCAGGTCGTCGAACGTGATCCGAAAAACGTCGCCTTGCGCCGTTTCGTGGATCAGCGCGAGGCGTCCGCTGCCGTCGGCCCATTTGTCGCAGACGTCCACGCCGATGTTGTAGCGCGCCGGAATGTCCCACTGGAAGCGGGAGAGCAGGTCGTCGTAGCGGTCGGCGTCGGGCAGCATCGCGTTGTCTCCTGGGTGTCGAACGTCGCGTCGGTCGCGCGGCTTACATCAGCGTTTCACGCAGACGAACCCACAATGGTGTCTGCTGATAGGGAATGTTCGGACTCGTCCAATAGCCAAGGCTCAGTGCACGATTCCACAATGACGCATAAGATCACGACAAAACAGTGATGTGACCATGGATTTGCTTCTGATAGCTGCGGGGTTCAGCCTGATCGGAATCGGTGTGCTGGTGGCGTTTGCTCGTCACGTCGATCCGTTGTCCGGCCGTTTCACCGGACGTCTGCGCAAGCGCTGACTCAACTTTTCCCGTTTTTCGCCGCGACGGCACGCGATGCGCGCCGGCATCGCGTGTCGCCTGTCGGGCGCTCAGCGCGCCGGCAGGTAGCGTGACGGGTCGATCGAGCGGCCGCCGTAGCGCAGCTCGAAATGCAGCGCGACGCGCTCGCTGTCGCTGTTGCCCATCTCCGCGATCGACTGCCCCTGTGTAACCGACTGGCCTTCCTTCACCAGCAGCGCGCGGTTGTGCGCGTAGGCGGTCAGGTAATCCGCGTTGTGCTTCAGGATGATCAGGTTGCCGTAGCCGCGCAGCCCGTTACCGGCATAGACCACCACGCCGGGCGCGGCCGCAACCACCGGCGTGCCCGGCGCGTTCGCGATGTCGATCCCCTTCGATTTCGAGCCGTCGAACGTGCGGACCACATTGCCGGCCGCCGGCCAGATCAGCGCAATGCTCGTGGCCGGCTTGACGGCCGATTCGACCGGCGCGGAAGGTGCCGGGCGCGCGCGGCCGGCGCTGCCGGTGCCGGTGGTCGACGGCGTCGATGCAGTGGTCGTGCCGGGCGGCGGCGCGACGCGCAGCACCTGGCCGACTTCGATCGCGTCGGGGTTCGCCATCTGGTTCCAGCGCACGACGTTCTGTACCGACGTGCGGTTGTCGCGCGCGATCTTGTAGAGCGTGTCGCCACGTTCGACGCGATAGAAACCGGGGCCGACGGGTGCGGAGCCGCACGCGGCGAGCAGGGCGGCGCAGGCGGCTGCGAAGAGTCGCTTCGTTGTTGTTCCGAACATTGAACCTCGCAAAACCCTGCCGCGCGTGACGCGGCAGGCAACACAAAACGTCCGATTTTAACGGGTTCGACCCGCGCACCGCAGTTTCGGTCGTTGCCGGGGCCGTCGCGTGCCGGTTCGGCGCGCGGCAAATCAGCCCGCGAGCGGGGTCACGCGAATCCGCAGCGCGGCCGTTTCGGTCGCGCCCGGCGCGAGCATGCGCAGCCCGAGACCGTTGTGGATCGCGTCGGGCAGGCCGAGCCACGGCTCGACGCAATAGAAGTCCGACTCCGGTTTTTCGGTCCAGGTCGTGACCGCGTACCACGGGATCGAGCCCGGTACGTCGAGCGCGATCTCGATCGTGCGGCGGCGGCCCGGCATCACGATGCGCACCGGCGTGGACGGTTCGCCGTCGAGGCAGTGGAAGCGGTCGAGGATGTCCGGATTGTCGAGGCGGTAGTGCGCTTCGCCGGGTTCGAGCGGGCTGATCGAACCGCCCGGGCGCTGCTGGCAACGGCGGGTCGGCGGCAGCTCGAGCGTGGTGTCGGCCCGTTCGCCGTGCGGCAGCGCGAAATAGAAGTGGTGGCCGGCGTAGTAGGGCAGCGGTGTGTCGCCGCGATTGGTCGTCGTCAGCGCGACGTCGAGCGTGTGCGCGTCGGCCAGCCGGTAGGTCGTCTCGAACCGGAAATCGAACGGATAGCTCGCGCGCAGCGCGTCGGTTGCGTCGAGCGTCATCGACAGGGCGGCGCCGTCGGTCGACGGGTGCGCGTCGAACGGCAGGTCGCGCGCGAAGCCGTGCATCGGCAGGTCGCGGACCACGCCGGCGGTGTCGCGCCAGCGGCCGAGTTCGCCGTCGACGCGGTGGCGGCCGAGGAACGGGAACAACAGCGGATTGCCGCCGCGTACGCGTGCGAGGTTGCTCCAGTCGGCCGTTTCCGGCCAGAAGATGACCGGTTCGCCGTCGACGTGCCAGGACAGCAGGCGGCCGCCGAATTGCGGAGCGACCCGGACGAGCGACGGGCCGGCGTGAAGTTCGTGGATATCGTGTTGCTGGAAAGTCGGCATGGCGAATCGGGTTGGGCGGGTGGACGGAGCAACGCGCGTTCCATTATCGGGCCGCGACGGCTCGGGGAAAACCCTTCTCGGGAAATTGCGAGTTTTTAACATTGTCAACGGTCCGGATAATGCCTCTAAACCGGTGAGGTTGCCGGGTCATGACACTTCGAGGAGGGGGCCATGGATCTGGCAATGGCAATGGGTATCGCACTGTTCGGGATGTTCACCGGCAGCACGGTATTATTTTTCTATCAGCTCGGCCGCTGACGGCAATTCCTGCCGAAGTCGACAGGCCCGCCATGCAAATGGCGGGCTTTTTGCTTTCTACATGCTTACAAATTGCAAGCGTTTGTGTGCATTGCCGCAATAACCTGCCAAATGCCTTGGCGCAGTAATCCTGGCTCGGCATAATCGGGGCGCGTTTTTTCGGACGCGCATCGCGTCGTCCGTCTTTCTTCCCGCTTAATCTCGACTAAAAGGACCGACGCGTGAGTCTCTGGTTTCTGGTATTCCTGAGCGTCCTGCAGGGCGTCACCGAACTCTTTCCCGTCAGCAGTCTGGGCCATACGCTGCTCGTGCCGGCGCTGTTCGGCATGCATATCGACAAGCACGCGCCGCAACTGCTGCCGTTCCTCGTCGCTCTTCACCTCGGCACCGCGCTGGCGTTGCTGTGGTACTTCCGTGCGCGCTGGATCGCGTTGATCGGCGGCTTCTTCGCGCAGCTCGGCGGCCGCAAGAACGACGACGGGCACCTGATGTGGGCGCTGATCATCGGTACGATCCCGACCGGCATCGTCGGGCTGCTGCTCGAGAAGCGTATCGAACGCGTGTTTCACGACCTGCGGATCGTCGCGATCGCACTGATCGTGAACGGCGTGCTGCTGTGGCTCGGCGATCGCATCCAGCGCAGCCGCGCGCACCAGGCGCCCGAAAAAATGACCTTCAAGCAGGCGTTCTTCGTGGGTCTCGCACAGATCGGCGCACTGATTCCGGGTTTTTCGCGTAGCGGGCTGACGATGATCGCCGGCAATGCGGCCGGGTTGACGGCCGAGAAGGCCGCGGAATTCTCGTTCCTGCTCGGCACGCCGATCATCTTCGCGGCGGGTGTGCTCGAACTGCCGAAGCTGTTTCATGCGCGCGGCCAGCTCGCCGATGCGCTGCTCGGCGGCGTGCTGACGGCGATCGCCGCGTACCTGAGCGTGCGGTTCCTGATGCGCTACTTCGAAGGGCGTGGCCGGCTCGCGTCGTTCGGCGTGTATTGCGTGATCGCCGGCGTGTTCTGTCTCGGCTGGTTCATGCTGCATCCGCAGCCGCTTTAAGGGTGGGATGGCTCGCCTCGCGTGATGTGGCGCGATGATCGGGTATAATTTCGGGCTCGGTTCCATACCGGGCCCGTTTTGTTTCGGGGCTTCGAGTGAGGTGGTGCGGTTGCCTTTACGCGCGACTCGAATGCCCGACGCCGAATGCGGTCCGCGTCAGGCCGTGTCTTTTCTCCCCGACCGCCCTTAGCTCAGTTGGATAGAGCAACGGCCTTCTAAGCCGTAGGTCACACGTTCGAATCGTGTAGGGCGGGCCAGTCAGATCAATGGGTTGCGGCGGTTTTCTTCCCGCGATGATTCAACGCATGTTGTCGTGTAAGCGTCGTGTCGGCATTTCGATCAACGCGAGCTAGTGCGCGTCGGCTTAGCGAACGCTGTGTAGGGACTTTCTGTTGGCAACGGCGGCGCGTCGATAGCGTGCTGGCCGCGCGGACTCATGCCAAATGCGTCGGGCAGGCCGGTGGCTTTCTCGTGCATCGCTCACTGCGCGTAGCGTCCGATGCGCGTTGCTACCGTTCGTCCCGGTTGAAATTGCCCATCCTTCGCGATCCGGCATTTCGCGTAATTGCACCTCTGCAGCGAAGTTTTCGGCGAGCCGTTCGAGCACGCGCAAATCAGACGCCGTCAACAGACCCTGGCCCACCACAAGCGACGCGATTCGCATTAACGACGCTGCTTATTGCAGACTTTTTCTTGACTCGCCGACGAGGAAAATGGCGGGCGCATCTCGAAACCCGGGGGAAACTGCTTTACGCGAACCGGCTGAATTTGGGGGCGCAAGTTGACCTGCTGAACCGCCGCGCATGGATCCACGCGATTCCGGCAAACTGCCGGAAGCTCATGGATCGGTGAGCAACAGACGCGTGTTTACTTATCCAGATAGATATAGAGTGAAACAAGTGCGGTTGCCATTATCGCCGCGGCCATGAGCAAGCGGAACCGTGGAGCGAGCCGCACGGTTGCGTGCATGAAGCCGGTGTTCAGGCGGGCCGGCGATATGAGAAAGGATGTGTACCAGATCAAGAAATTCAAGCAGAACGCCATCGCGAACATCAGGCCTGATACCGTCACACGCACATAGGTGTGCAGTGTGCTGGCATCCTGCGGGGCGGTGAAGCAAATCCATTGGCCGAGAAGAAGCCCGAGCATCAACGCCCCGAGTGCGTAGGTATTCTGTAGCACCTGATATGCGGCGATCGCAAGCCACCTCTGACGAGGAAGCGCAATCAGCAGGCCGACAAGGATCATCCCAAGCACCGCAAAGACGTTCCAGATATGTGGCCCGATGCCTTCCTGGATTGCTGTTTGCAGATATTTGACTGATCGATGGCTACCGAGCCAGTCAGTTAAGACTACTCCGGTTATGGCTGGTAGCGTCCAAGCTGCGAGAACAATGGCGGCTTGCTTCCAAGCGCAACGGGGCAAGAAGTCCGAACGTTTGAAGTCGCGGGTGTGATGCCGAATCCAGCTTCGGGTTCGATTCAGCAGTGTCCGAAAAACTGACGGGGTTGTCGTGCTTTGCATTGGGTGTGTCGTTCGGAAGAGCGACGGCGAGAGTGGTCAATGGCGTTTGTGCAATCCGTCGCGCGTGAGATCACGCCGATTATCCATAAAAATATCGCGTGATCCAAGCTGGAGTCTGAATTCGTTTGGAATTCCCAAGGTCTCTCTCTTGCCTGTTGCTGGAGAGGCCGTTATGAAAAAGACAATCAGGGCCGAAATTCGTGGTGTCACTCTCGCGACATCTTGCTCGGCGTACTCGACCTGCATCAGCTGTCCGAGTTTGCAAGCATGCACGGGCCAGAGCGGTAACTCATATAGCGTCGACAGGTTGGGCGGCTTGACGGCCGTGAGCGGTTACAACGGGCAGACGGGCAGTTCGTGGCGTGAGACGGCGAGCACGCGTGGCAACACGACTACGATCAATGGCACCGACCGCCGCGAACGGACAGAGCTGAAACGAAACCGTCCAGAATTTCGGAAACGGAAATCGATCGATATCCGGTGTCAATTCGAAAGGGAATACATTCAACCGCTACTGCACGACGTACGGCGGTCACTGATCCTGCGTATACCTCGCGGCAAACGATGTATCGGCGGTGCTTTGGTCATGCAGTGTGCTCAATGAGCCCAGTGCGACATTACGCACCGTCGTGTATTGAGCGGCAGAAGGTATCGCGAAATTTCAAGCTCTAATGCTTCGCGTCGAGCGCCGTTTCGTCTGATGAATTCGAGTGTTGGTTTGCGGCAGTTTCTTATTGATTTGACTTATTGCGCAGCATTCGCGCGACGTGTAGTCTCGGTCCCGGAGATCTGGCGATTAGTCCAAACATGGCATCGCACGGGGAAAATAATGAATATCAATATCAAGAAGGGATGCTCGAGCACATCACTTGCTGTTGTCGCATCTGCAGTGGTGTTTCTGTCGGGCTGTGCTTCCTCGTTTATCGTCAGGCCGCAGGCGTCTTCCAGTTCCGACGGCAATCCACGAAATTCGGCTCTATCTGCAGGCGCCGCAGCCGACTTCGACGCAAGCAAGCTATCTCCACCCTCTGGATATCAGCCCCTTGATCCAGCTCCCGTAGCGGTCAGGCCCATCGGCGGGAAGGCTGCCAAGCCAGAAGACATTCTGAATGCCTTGCCCGACGAAACGATGAGGCTCGCCGTTGGACAAATCGACGTAAATGGAAATGTAACTTACGGCCCCGTGAGCATGAGTGTCGAGAATGGTAGATATATCGTCACGGTCGACTACATAAAATCCAATACCTATCCGCTGTTCGTAAAGAAGACCGACGCACGTCCGGACGGGTCATTTCGCGCCACCTTCGTTGACGATGGAAAGCTAGCTGACCTCGCCGTGCCTGTCTATATCGGTGTGGGATTGCGCGTAACGGCGACGCTCAATACCACGAAAGCCGGGGTTAACCTTGGCAACCTGATCGCGATCGGTGCCGCTGCGCAAGCCAGCCAATTGTCAGGAACGCTCGTCGTGCAGACACTTGGCCTGACGGGAGAGAACATCTCTACTGCATTGCCCATTCCATCCGATATTAGTCTCGCCTCGATTCAAAGTGCGATCCAGGCACTCGGCACAATGAAAGCCAAGTTGTACGACACGTCCAAAACCCATGTCGAGCCGCGTGTGGTCGGCGTCTACAACAACATCGGGGGTAGCACGAACGAAACCATCAACGGGATCATCTCCGGCGTCCTTGCCAAGCCACTGCCGCTTGATGTCCCGGTCGAACGGCCAACCAAGGCGAAGGTCGCTGCAAAATAGGATCCCATCAGGTATCCGCAATCGAGTCCGACACCTTGTTGGCCTTTTACTCCACCGTCACCGATTTCGCCAGATTCCTCGGCTTGTCGATATCCGCGCCGCGCAAGCACGCCGCGTGATACGCGAGCAACTGCAACGGCACGACGTGCAGGATCGGCGACAACAGGCCGTAGTAATCCGGCATCCGCAGTACCGACACGCCTTCGCTGTTGTCGATTCGCGTATCCGCATCGGCGAACACATAAAGCTGCCCCCCGCGCGCCCGCACTTCCTGCATGTTCGACTTGAGCTTTTCGAGCAGCGCGTCGTTCGGCGCGATGGTCGCGACGGGCATCGTATGCGTCACGAGCGCGAGTGGCCCGTGCTTCAGCTCACCGGCCGGATAAGCTTCCGCGTGGATATACGAAATCTCCTTCAGCTTCAGCGCGCCTTCGAGCGCGATCGGGTAGTGCAGCCCGCGCCCGAGAAACAGCGCGTTTTCGTGCTGCGAGAATTCCGCCGCCCAACGCTCGATTTGCGGCTCCAGCCCGAGCACGTCTTCGAGCGCACCGGGCAGTCGCCGCAACTGCATCGTGTAGCGCGCGAGCTGTGCGTCGTCGACGTAGCCGCGCAGCCGTCCGAGCGTCACGGCGAGGATGAACAGCGCGACGAGCTGCGTCGTGAATGCCTTGGTCGACGCGACACCGATTTCCGGGCCGGCCCGCGTCAGGAAGCGCAGGCCGGTCTGGCGCATCATCGCGCTGGTCGGCACGTTGCAGATCGCCAGCGTATCGATATGGCCGAGCGCCTGCGCGTACTTGAGCGCGGCGAGCGTGTCGGCGGTTTCGCCGGATTGGGACACGCTGACCACCAGCGTGTTCGGCATCGCGAGCGCATCGCTGTAACGGTACTCGCTCGCAATCTCGACCTGAGCAGGGATGCGTGCGATCGTTTCGAGCCAGCGGCGCGCGGCCAGGCCGGAATAATGACTCGTGCCGCACGCGAGAATCAGCACGTTGTCGATCTGCTCGAACGCACGCGCCGCATCAGGACCGAATACGGCCGGATCGAACAACCCAGCATCCGGGATCGTCGCGGCCACCGCCTGCGGCTGCTCGAAAATCTCCTTCTGCATGAAGTGCCGGTATGGCCCGAGTTCGACCACACCCTGCGCGGATGAAACGGTTTGTATCGCGCGTTCGATCGGCGCGCCGGTGCGATCGAGCACCCGCACGCCACCTGGCGTCAACTCGACGATGTCGCCTTCCTCGAGAAAGATGAAGCGGTCGGTGATGCCGGCAAGCGCGAGCGCATCGGACGCGAGAAAGCACTCACCGTCCTTCACGCCGACGACAAGCGGCGAGCCGGCCCGCGCGCCGATCAGCCGCTGCGGCTCGTGTTTGCTGAACACCGCGATCGCGTAGGCGCCGTGCAACTGCGACGTCGCATCGCGCACGGCGGCGAGCAGGTCGCCGCGATACTTGCTGTGGATCAGATGCGCGACGACCTCGGTGTCGGTCTGCCCGTCGAATTCGTAGTGCTCGTCAGACAGTTGCTTGCGCAACGTTTCGTGGTTCTCGATGATGCCGTTGTGCACGAGTGCGATCTCGTCGCGCGAAAAGATCGGGTGCGCGTTGCAGGTTGCCGGTGCGCCGTGCGTTGCCCAGCGCGTGTGCGCGATGCCGGTGCTGCCGGTCAGGCCGGCGCTGCGTACGTGCGCGTCGAGATCGGCGACGCGCGACATGCTTCGTTCGCGGCGCGCCTGGCCGTCGACGACCGTCGCCACCCCACATGAATCGTAGCCGCGATATTCAAGGCGGCGCAAACCTTCAATCAGAATCGGAACGATGTCCCGTTGCGCGACCGCGCCGACGATGCCACACATGACACGTCTCCTTCCCTGTCAATCCTGTTGGACCCCATGCACGCTGTGTCAGCGCGACGCAGTCTCCGTTGCCTCCGCCGTCGTGAAGCCGCATTGAGCGGGCGCGACGGGGTCGGCCATCCTGCTTTCGAATGCGAGATAAAGCGATTCCTCCAGTACGTTCCAGTGCGCGCCGTGCCGGTACGGGCCCGATCGCGCATGCCAGCAGGCGACCGTGCTCCAGTCGTTCATCTTGAAGGCGACCAGTGCGATCAGCCCCCACGGGTAATCGCTGCCGGCGAGTTGCAGCCAGGTCTTGCCGTATTTCTGCATCCACTGCGCGTAGATCGTCTCGTTCGACTGGTCGGGAACACGAATCCCGGACAGGAGCGGGAAGATCTGCGCGACTTTCGCCGGGTAGAAGCTCGTATCGCTGATGCGTTGCGTGCTCGCGCGAAAGCCGGATTGCGTGCCGCGCCAGAACACCTTCAGGATCGCGGACGAGAGCCGGTCGGCGCGCTGGCTCCACGGGCCCGCATGCGTGTAGTCGGCATGCCGGACGTAGTACGCGGCGAGCGCCTGGAACGCGCTGTGTACCTCGACGTTGTCCATCAGCAGCGCGACGTGCAGGGTCGACGAGATCTGATAGACGCCGGCCGGCTTGCTGAGCAGCGTGTCCAGATGCGCGCCCGCGCGGTTCAGGCTGAGTTCCCACGCGGCGGGCATGCCGTCGGGCGGCGCGAAGCGGGAGAGCAGCTCGATCCACGTCGCCATCATCGAGTCGTCGGCGTCGGCTTCCGCGCATGTGCTGTACTGGCCGCTCTTCACGCAGTAGCGATCGAAGCCGCCGTCGGGGCGCTGACGCGGCAACAGCCACGCGATCCACGCGAGTGCGGCCTGGTGGGCGTCGAGCCCGGCGTCGGCGGCGGCGAGCAGCGCCTTCGCCGCAAAATACGGATCGATGCCGGCGCCATTCAGGCGCACGGTGATCGCGCCGTCGGGGCGCTGGTACAGCCCGTTGAGCTGGAGTTCGGCGGCGCTCGCATGCAGCGCGAAGCCGAATGCCGAGACACAGCAGGCAACGCACCACAGACGGCATAGCCGGGCGGTGGCCGCCAGGCGTGCGCGTGCGGCCGGGAAAAGCGCGGGCCGGTTCATGATCGGGGGCTCCTGCGCGGTGGTCCTGCGCAAATCCCGCCGGGCGCGGCGTTGGCCGCGTCGCGCGCCGGCGGGTGGGTCGACGTTGCGGCTCAGTTCACCTTGGCGCTGGTGAACTTGATGCTGGTGCCGCTGTTCGCGGTGACGAGCCAGTATGTCGAGTCGGTGATGACGACGCTGCCGATGCCTTGTGTGATGACGGGCAGGGCGAAGCCCTTCTTCGGCAGCAACCAGGTCATGTTCGCGAGGCTCGTCGGGTGGCTGGCGGCGAATGACCAGCTACTGCCCGTGTCGGTGGCCGACCACGTGACGTTCAGGCGTGCGCGATCGAAGATCGTGATGTCACTCATCGTGTACCACTTGAACTGACCGAGCAGCTTCAGCGTATTGGCTTGCGAGAAGATCGCGGACAGTGTCGACGTGTAGGACGAAGCGCCGAGCGGGTGCGCATAGATCAGCCGGCTCGTGCGGTTTGCGACCACGAAGTTCATCAGGGCTGCGTACCAGTTGTTCACGTCGCTCGTCGGCACCGCATACTGCTGGAACTCCTCGAACGTCGCGTACTTGCCGAACGGCATCACGGGGTAAGCCCACAGGCCCGGGTTCAGCAGCGCGCCGTTGCGGTATGCGCGGGTCGGTGCCGAGCCGGTGTGGCCGGTGAAGTAGTACCCGTTGAAGCCGTTGGCTTCGAGCCAGTTGACCGACCAGGTCGGCGTGTTGCCTTCCGGCGCCGCGTATTCGACGTCCGGCTGGCCCGTCGCTGCCTGGATGGCCTGATGGTTCATCACCAGATACTGCGTGAACGTGCTCGCGTTCGTTTCGCTGGCATTTGCCCCCCAGTAGTCGTGAATCCAGCCGCCGTGGCTGCCGACGTGATGGCCCTTGCTCAGGAAGTACTTCACGAGGCTCTGCGCGGTGGGGTTGTTGGCGAGGTTCACGCCGTCGCCGTCGCCGAAGGCCGCTTCGTCAGGGCCGGCCGTGATCACGAGCGAGAACGGCCCGTTGTTCCACACGCCGAGGTTCTTCAGCTGGAGCGCAGGCTGGATCTGGTCGCCCGCACAGAAGTGCCAGTTGAACACCAATCCGGCCATCGCCTTCGGCAGCGGCGACAGCGACGGCAGGTTCAGCATCTGCGTGCCGAAATAATGCAGGTAGCCGTGGATCAGCATCCCGTCGGTCTGGCCGTCGAGGTAGGCGAGCGGCAGGTTGACGAACAGCACGCCGCCGTTGCCGTACGTGTTGTAACCGGACACGAGCCCGAACGTCGGAGACGTCAGGATCGTCGTGCCGGTGTACGTGCCCTGCGTGACGAAGCTCGGATAGGTGAGGAAGCCGTACACGTAGCCGGAGATGCCTTCGAGCGTGTCGGTGGTCGTCGCCATCGTGGACGCGAGCGCGGTGGCCGCCTTGCCGGTCGTCGTGCTGACGAGCGAGTTGGCGCTATACGTGCCGGACTTCACGAGCTTGCCGTTCGCGACGCCGTTCAGCTTCGGGGCCGTCTGGTTCAGCACGCCGCTGCCTGCAGGCGACGTGTCGTACTGGAACCATGCGCCGTGGTTGTAGTTGGCGAGGCCACCGGGGTTCGACGGGCTGCCGGACAGATAGAGCGCGGTACCGGTCGTCGGCTTCGACGAGTTGTTCGACTTCGAGTTGCTGGTGGTCGCCGCGGCCATGACGCTGGCGGTCGTCGTGGTCGAAGCCGTCGTGGTCCACGTCATGGACTTGCCGGGAGGCACCTGGAGCGTGCGCAGCCAGCTGCTCATGCCGGTCACGTTGCCGAGACCGATCATGTTGCCGCCCAATTGGTCATACAGTACGTAGTCCACACCGACCATGTTGCTGAAACGAGATTTCGGGCTCACGTAGAAGCCGGCCGAATTCAGCACGCCGAAATCGTAGACGAGCATCACCTTGCCGCCGTTCAGCGCGTAGTTCTGGATCGCCGTGACGAGCGTGTCGTCGGCCGTCGTGTGCACCTGGTCCGGCAGGATCAGGCCGGGATACTGCGATAGCGACGCGCCGGCCGCCATGAACTGGCTGTCGGTCATGACCGTGATCTGCAGCCCTTCCTCCTGCGCGGTGTCGAGCCATGCGGACACACGCGGATCGGGCAGCGTCAGCGTATTCGGCACCAGCAGGATGAGCTGGTTGGTGGCCGCCTGAACGCCGCCCGGACTGAATGCGAACGCCAGCGCGAACAACGCGAACAGGATCCGCAAGAACTTGCCTGACTTTGCCAACATGGTGTGCTCCTCGCTCAAGGGATGGGGGCGCGCGGCAACCGTGATGCGCGTGCGGCCAGGTCGTCCAATCCTGCCCCGTAAGTGTGTGCGGCTGTCCGGTTCGTCGGGCATCGAGCGGTGCTTGTCGAAAGCAGCCGGACATGCGCAAACGTGCACGTTTGCCGCGCTGCCTTCGCCGATGAGAGGACTCGATGCGACGAAATGAAAGAAGCGAACAACGTGCCATTTGCCGTGGAAGCCCGGTCCTGCTGGCTTCTTGCGGCGCGGGGCGGATGCGGTGGTCGCAAACGCAACGGATTCGTTTCATCGCTGATACGGCGCGTTTGTACGCGATATCAGCAGACGGAATCGCGGTCGCGCGTCAGTGCGCCGGGCCAGCTTGCGCAGTAGGTGTAGAGCGTGACGAGCAGGCCGATCAGCAGTGGCCCGCCGAGCAGGAAATAGCAGAACGGCAAGAACAGCAGCGAGCCGTGATGGATGATCATCGCGTGCAGCAGCATCACGAACGGCAGCGCGAGCACGAAGTAGCCGAGCACCAGCAGCGATGCGGCGGTCTTTTGCAGCAGCGAGAAATCGAGCGGGTAGTACAACGCGGCCATCACCAGCGGGATCAGCGCGATCGCCGCGCCGTTCAGCACGAACATGTCGCGCAGGTGCAGCAGCGGGACATACGGGAACGTGCCGGGCGAGAGCCAGAAGTATGCGCAAATCAGCAACTGGGTGAAGCTCGCGATACGTAACAGATATGCAACGGGCAGCCAGTTGGTGCGCCGGATGAACGACGCGGCGAAGCCGGCCGCGCAGAGCGCGGCGGTGACGGCCAGCAGCACGCCGCCTGGCATCCGGGCCGCGACGTCGATCGACAGCAGCGGCACGCGTGGCGCGTCGGGCGGATAGCCGATCACGACCACATGGAGCGCCGGATCGATCTGGTGCGCGCCCCAGACCATGACCGCGCGCCAGTAGCGCCAGGCCAGCGGCAGTCCGAACCACAGCGATGCATACAGCGCGGGCGTCAGCAGTGCAATCGACGACAGCCAGCGCTGCGGATACGCGTGGATGCGAAGCGAGCGATCGACGGGAGGACGGACGGGATGCGTCTGCATGGCGCCCGCCCGGTTACCAGCGATAGAACACGCTCAGCTCGCCGCCGATCCGTGAGTAGTACGGGTTGTGGTAGTAGTCGAATTCGACCTGCGTGCCCCACTTGCGCGTGAACCAGTAGCGCCATTTCGCTTCGATCTCGTGACTGCGGAAATCGGCGATCTGCGAGCCGGAGCCGGTGACCTGATAGGCCTCGCGGCCGAACCCGCCGCGCAGCACGATCACGCTCTTGCCGACTTCGCCGTAGGTGACGGCGCCATAGTAGGCGGGCGCCTTCACCGAACCGGGCGAATCGACCGTGTAGTTCGTGCCCGCCTCGAAAATCCACTTCGGCAGCGCATACCAGATCACGCCGGCGTGATAGAGCTGATCGCGGTGGCCGCTGCGGTTCCACGCGTAGCCGGCGCCCAGCGACACGACCAGCGAACGATCGGACAATAGCTTGCGATTGATCGACAGGTCGACGCGTGCGCTCGGCAGGATCGTCCCCGACGTGGTGCCCGCGAAGCCGATGCCGCCGAACCAGTCGGGCCCCATGTCCTGCACGTAGGTCAGCGCGCCGAGCTGCGTGTTCTCGCCGAAGCGGTGCAGTTGCGCCAGTTCGCCGAGCACGGTGCGGCCGCCATCCTGATAGACGCCGCGCAGATGCACGCCGTACCAGTCGCCGTAGCCGTGCGTCAGGTGTGCGCTCGAATAGCCGAGCGACAGTTCGGTATGCGTCTCTTTGGGCGCCTGCACGTGTGTGACGACTGCATCGGGCAGCGGTGGCCGGTTCGTATCGTCCGGCGTGAACTCGGCGAGCGATACGCCGTCCGGGAGGCCGTCGGCGCTCACGCGTACGAATGTGGACTCGTCGCGCGGCCGTGGCGTAATGACGGTCCCGGCGTCCGGCGATTGCGCAGGTGGCATCGCGGCGGCGTCGTCCTGCGGTGCCGCCAGTACCGGGGGCGCGCCGAAGGCGACGCCGCACAGCATCGCGAGGGCGGCAACCGGCACGCGCGGGCCGCGATGGCAGGGGCGATCGGACATGAGGGCGCTCCTTAACGGGATGCGTGGAACCAGCCGCTGCGCCACGCGACGAGGTCGCCGTGCACGCAGGCATGGCCGACGACCGAGACGTCGCGCGCGCATGCGCTGACAGGGTGACCGGCGACACCGATGCGCGCGCCCGTCAGCCGCAGCAGGCCACCGGCCGACACGACGCCGTCGATGCAGCTCGCGTTCGCGAGCAGCACGTCGTCGCGCGCGAACACGGCGCCGTGCAGCAACGCGTGACGTTCGAGTTCGACACGATGCGCCTTGACGCTGCCGCGCAGCACGCAGCCTTCGCCGAGTACAAGCGTGCCGTCGACGATCAGGTTGCCTTGCACGACCGTGTGCGCGGGCAGGCGAACGTCGCAGTTCAGCAGGTAACGGCCGTGCAGGAAGCGATGCGGTAGCGATGCGAAATGGCGGGTGAGCGAGATTGCGCGACGCGGAGCGGCAGGCGTGCCGGCCGGCCGTGCGCTCGGCGCCGCGCCGAAGACGACCGGTTCGCCATACAGGCACGAGAAGCCGCCGGCGCCGTGCAGGTGCACCGTGTTGCCGACCACGACACCGCGCAGCACCGCGCCGTCGATGTCGATCTGCGGCGCGTGCGCGAGCGTGCCGATCGTCGCGCCGGCGTGAATGTCGATGCGCTCGTCGGCGAACGCATAAGCGGCCCGGGCGCCGTCGTCGAGCGTGATCGCGCGATGAGCGTAGAGCACGTCGTCGCGATGCTCGTCGCGTGCGACGTGGATCGCATCGGCGTGCTGCACGGCGAGCCCGAGCACCTGCCAGGGCAGTGCGGCGGAAGGATCGGCCGGCGGCTCGCCGGCCACGTGCGCGCGCAGCGCGTCGTGCCATCGTGCGGCGAGCAGCGCCTGGTCGACGAACGGGCCGTCGCCGATCGGCAGGGCCGCGACGTCGCTGCGCCGGATCAGTTCATGGAGCATCGGCAGGAACGGCAGGCTGAGTACGCCGGCCACCGGCACCATCACATTGAAGGTCGTCATCGATCATCGCTCCGGTTTCAGTTGCCGGCGAAAACGCTCGGTCTTGTCCCATTTGAGTTCGCGGCGAAATGCAGCGTCGAGCGCGAGCCCCCATAGCGCGGAGACGACCGCGGCGATCGTCACGCAGAAGCCGACAACATTGACCGGCACGAGCCGCAGGCGCGTCGCGCGGCCGTCGAGCCGCGCGGCGACGACGATCTCGAAGAACACGCCGAAGTTGCCGAAGGTGCTGAACGAGAACAGCGCGAACAGCGACACGATCAGGCCGAGCGCGGTCGAGTTGACGCCGTTGAACAGATAGAGCGCGAGCGCGGCGCTCCATGCGATCGCGAGGAGCGCGGGCATCACGAACACGCCGAGCAGCAGCGCACCGTCGAGCCGGCAGCGCCGCGAGATCAGCGGATTGCGCAGCACCGGGACCAGATAGCGCAGCAGCGTCTGGTTGTGGCCCTTCGCCCAGCGCGTCAATTGCCGGGCGCGCACGGCCCAGCGTTCCGGCACTTCCTCATAGCATTCGGCGTGGTTCAGATAGACCGTGCGCCAGTCGCTCAACAGCAGCCGGTAGGTCATGTCGGTATCTTCGGCGAGCGTGTCGTCGCGCCAGCCGCCCACCGCGTCGAGTGCGCCCTTGCGGATGCCGCCGACCGTACCGCCGTACTGCGGTACCAGGCTGAGGTTGTTGCGGGCCTGCTGGTTGACCTGGTAGCCGCCGGCGCGCTCGAGATCGAGGAGCCGCGCGAGCAGGTTGCTGTCGGCGTTCTGCGGCACCACGCGGCCCATCACCGCGCCGACCTCCGGATCGAAGAACGGTGCGACCAGTTCCTTCAGCAGCCCCGGACGTGGCAGGTAGTCGGCGTCGAACACCACCATGATGTCGCCGCGGATGAACTGCAACGCATCCTTCAGTGCGGCCGCTTTGCCCGGCTTGCCGGATTCGCGGTGAAACGGCTGGATGAGGTCGGGCGCGCGTGTCCGGACCTCGTCGATCAGCGCACGCGTGTTGTCGGTCGAGCGGTCGTTGACCGGAATGATCGTCAGGCGGTCGCGCGGGTAGGTCGTCGCCAGCAGCGCCATCAGGCAATCGACGACGACGGCTTCCTCGTTGTGGGCGGCGACGAAGACCGTGAGCCGCGGCCATTCGCCGTGGGTAATCGTCCGGTAGGGCGCGTGTTGCGGCTTGAACAGGCGGTCGAGGCTGAACGCGTAATGCCGCGCGGCGTACACGCACGTCAATAGCGTGAACAGCCACAGGTAGGCGACGCAGGGTATCAGCAGCAGGTCGGGGTCGAGCGCGATACCCGGTGCGACGGCGGGCGGCAGCTCGAGCGAAGCATCGGCGGCGGGCGAGGCCTGCATGGGGATCGAGAGCGGGGCGCTGTCGAGCGCGGTGCGTTCCACCGCGACCGCGGCGTTTGCGGCAGGCATGACGAGCCGGACCGGTTCGACGGCCGCCTGCAATGCGGTGTCGCGCACGATCAGCGAGCAGGCAAGCACGATCAGCAGCAGAATGCCTTGCTCGCAGAGTGACGCCGTCCGCGTTTTCGTCATGTTCCGATCCCCGTGTCCGCGACGACGACCGATGAGAGCTGAAGGCGCTCCGTGGATCGCGCGGATATCAATGGAAAGCGGCGGCGCGTTTGTCGCGCTGGGGCGGATGTCGGCCGCCCCGGACCGACGCGTCGTGTCGCTTTCCGGCTTCGTTGCTTTGGCGTCCCCGTCTGTCTGCTGCCGTGCGAGTGCTTCGGGACGCACCTGTCTGACATTAAGCAAGGCGTGAGCCATCGGCCGCGATGCCCCGCGCAGCAAGGAGCGGGGCGCGGAGCACGGTTGCCGCGGCAGCGGCGGCGACGTGTTTTGATTCACTGACGAATCAGCGTTTGCGCACGACATCCGACCCCGAGCGGCCGGCGCGGTGCATCGAATACGTCGCACGGCGGGCCGTTTGTCTGACGAGTCCATGCCGCTTTGCCGGACGCGGCCTTGCGTGACGCGACATCGCGCGTCGTGCGTCGAATGTGTGTCGGCCAGAATGCCGGCGCGCGTCACGCCGTCTCATGCGAAAAATAGACCGGACTCCGATGTATTTTCCCGCTCCGGATCCGCGTTACACATTCGCAACATTTCCCGCGCATCGATTCGTGTGACGCAAACGCCGCCGCATGCCCGGGAAATCCGGCGTGCGCGGCCGCGACAGGCAACCGGGCGCGCGGCTTGCGCTGCACAGACAAAAGTGGCGAATCGAGGCGACGTAAAGCGCCTCGAAAGATGCACGCGATTCGAGGCACGATCGAACACCGGCATTCCTGCGTCATTCATCGGACGACGTCGTCAGACGGATCGCGCGAGCGGCCGGCTGTTTATCGTTGTCGTGCTCGCCGTGCGATGCGACAGCCCGTAGCAGTTGTGAAACATTCCGTAACGCACCTTATGTGTGCGATGCGCGTCGAATGAAGCGGGCCCGGATCCGGGGCGGCTGGTTTGAATATTGCTGTAGTGGGAGTGCGTGACGAACTGACGTGACGCTCGACACAGCGAGGAACGACTCATGACGTGATGGATCCGTGCAACGGGACGCCGGTAGTACGACGATTCGCGTGGCCCAGACCGCGCGGACAAGACGGCGCGCTCGCCCCGCGACACTGCCGCGTGTTGACCGCGTGCGAGTACGGGAAGCGCCGCCTGAATACATGCTTCGCGCCGCGTGCAGGGTCGTCCGGCGCGAAGTGGCTAAACGAGGATAACGATGAAGAAGATCTTGCTTGTGTTCGGGACTCGGCCGGAGGCCATCAAGATGGCACCGCTGGTGCGTGCGTTGAAGGCGCAAGCGGATGTCGACGCCAGGGTGTGCGTGACCGCCCAGCATCGGGAAATGCTCGATCAGGTGCTGACGCTGTTCGATATCAAGCCCGACTACGATCTCAACCTGATGCGGCAAAGCCAGACGCTGACCGACGTGACGACCGGCATTCTTCAGGCGATCGGCATGGTCTTCGACGACTTGCGTCCGGACGTCGTGCTCGTGCACGGCGATACGACGACCACGCTCGCGGTCAGCCTGGCGGCGTTCTATCGCTATCTTCCGGTCGGCCACGTGGAGGCCGGTTTGCGCAGCGGCGACATCTGGTCGCCGTGGCCGGAGGAGCTGAATCGCCGTGTGACCGACGCGGTGTCGTCATGGCATTTCGCGCCGACCGGGCAGGCACGCGACAACCTGCTGAGCGAGGGCGTGCCGGGTGGGGCGGTCTCGCTGACCGGCAACACCGTGATCGATGCGTTGCACGAGGTCAAACGCATGCTGGACCGTACCAGTGCGCTCTCGGACAAGGTTGCCGCGTATTTTCCGTTTCTCGAGCCGTCGCGGCGCGTCGTGCTGATCACCGGGCATCGGCGCGAAAGTTTCGGCGAACCGTTCCAGCATTTCTGCGAGGCGCTGTGCACGCTGGCGAGCCGCTATCGCGACGCGCAGTTCGTCTATCCGCTGCACATGAATCCGAACGTGAGGGAGCCGGCGCGCGCACGGCTCGGCGGCGTGCCGAACATCTACCTGATCGAGCCGCAGGAGTACCTGTCGTTCGTATTCCTGATGTCCCGTGCGCATTTCATCATCACCGATTCGGGCGGCATTCAGGAAGAAGGGCCGGCGCTGGGCAAGCCGGTGCTCGTCACGCGCGAGACGACCGAGCGGCCCGAAGCGATCCAGGCGGGCACCGCGCGGCTCGTCGGTACCGACCAGGAGCGGATCGTGTGGGAGGCATCGCGCCTGTTCGACAGCGAGAGTGCCTACGAGGAAATGTCGCGCGCGAGCAATCCGTACGGTGACGGTCATGCGAGCGAGCGGATCGTTCACGCGCTGATGCGTACGCCCGGGGTGACCACGAAGACGACGAGCTTCTCGATGGGGGCAGCGGAGATGCCGTTCAACGCGCTCACGCTGGGGCTGCAGGCGTTGCGGTCGCCGTGATGGGGCGTGCGCGGTAGCGCCTTCCGGGGCATTCGACCCGGAGTCGGACGTACAAGGATCCGGTCCGGCCGCAAGGCCGGCCGGATCGTTTCATTGATGCGACCTGGAACGAATTCTCCCGACGCATTCAAAAGTGTTTTCGCGGAAAGTCCCTTTTCCGGTGTGATGCCGTGCACCGATACTTCAGCGGATATCCACCCCGCATCTTCCGGACATCGCATTGACGACCAAATGCGCGATGCCGGGGTTTCCTTGCACGCGAGCGCCGATCGTCCGTGGCGACGCGGACGGCACTGGCGCGGCCTCGACGCCTGCCGCGTCTCACTTCATCCCAATCTCCATGACTCGATCCAATCATCAAGCTTCGTTGCCGGCCCGCTATCGGGCGTGGACCTGGCAAGGCTGCGAGCACCCCGGACAGTTGCGTCTCGAACAGCGGGCGATGCCGGTACTGAAGCGCGGCCAGGTACTGGTCCGCAACCACGCAATCGGCCTCAATCCGGTCGACTGGAAAGTGCTCGGCGGTGCGCTGGTGACCTGGCATCCCGGGCATGTGCCCGGCGTCGACGGCGCAGGCATGGTGGTCGCGGTCGCGGACGACGCGATGAACCATCTGCTGGGCCGTCGGGTGGCGTATCACCAGGCGCTCGGCGAGCACGGGAGTTTCGCGGAATACACGCCGATTGCCGCGTCCGTGCTGTTGACGGTGCCCGAATCGCTGGATTTCGAAACGGCGGCGAGCGTGCCGTGCCCGGCGCTGACCGCCTGGCAGGCGCTCGAGAAAGTCCCGTGTCGCGTGTCGACGGAAATCCTCGTCAGCGGAGCAGGGGGCGCGGTCGGCAACTATCTGGTGCAGCTTGCCGCCGAGCGCGGGTTCGTGGTGTCGGTGTCGAGTCACGAGCGCCATTGGGAGCGCCTGCGCGCGCGCGGCGCAAGCCGATTCCTGAGCGGCCCGGGCGATGAAGCGATCGGCGCGACGCATGAACTGGCGCGGCACTTCCATGCGGTGTTCGACAGCGTCGATGCGCAACACGCTGCCCGGTGGGCGCCGGCGGTTGCCGCCAACGGGCACATCGTCTGTATCCAGGGGCGCTTCGACGCGCCGCCGCTGCCGCCGTTTACATCGAGCGTGTCGCTTCATGAGGTCGCGCTGAACGCGTTGCACGTGTATGGCGACGACGCAGCATGGCTCGAGACGACCGCGGCGGGCAGCATGCTGCTGGCCTGCATCGCGAACGGCCGGATGCAACCCGAAGCGCGCGTCACGGGCGACTTCGACACGTTGCCCGTGCAACTCGAAGGGCTCAAGCAGCGGCAGTTTTCCGGCAAGCCGGTGGTGCGCGTCGGATAGCGGGAGCGATCGACGCGTGTGACACCCCGCATCGGGGCGCATCCGGTGCGGCGGCGCAAAACCGCAGCACATCAGTTAAAGTTGGAGTCCGGCTCATTCCCCATACGATTCCGCCCGTCCGGGCGCGGTCGAAGCCGCGTCGGCGGGACGTCGCGCGCGGGTGCCGGCGGTCCGGCGCGCCGTTTCTGGCAGCCCGGACAGGGGCGCGTTGCTTGCGTGACGGGTTGCATGGGGCAGAATCGGGCCCGCGGGGCGCCCGCTTTCGAGCGGAGTCGTGCGCCCGGCGCGCCCGATACGGTGGTCCCCGGCACGCTGCAGCACCGATCACGCATTGACAGCAGTCCACCAGGCGGTGCCGGAGCGGCGCAGTCGAACGCGCCCGGCACCGTACGAATCCCCACACGGCACCCGTGGTGCGACGCGGGCGCCTCGACCAAGAGGTGAACGATGATTACGCTGACCATCAACGGTAGCGAGCAGCACTTCGACGGCAATCCCGACATGCCGTTGCTCTGGTATCTACGCGACGTCCTCGGCCACACCGGCACCAAGTTCGGCTGCGGCATGGCGCTGTGCGGCGCGTGCACCGTGCATCTCGACGGCGCGGCGATCCGGTCGTGCATCACGCCGGTCGCAGCGGCTGCCGGCAAGCGCGTGACGACGATCGAGGGACTGTCGACGGACCTGACGCATCCGCTGCAGCAGGCGTGGCAGGAACTGAACGTCGCGCAATGCGGCTACTGTCAGTCCGGGCAGATCATGCAGGCCGCGTCGCTGCTGAAGACGAATCCCCATCCGACCGACGCCGACATCGACGATGCGATGTCCGGCAACATCTGCCGCTGCGGCACCTACACGCGCATTCGCGCGGCGATCCGGCTGGCCGTGCGTCGCGGAGGTGCCGCATGAGCGCGCCCGAACTCTCCGCCCGCAACGAAAGCCGCCGTGCACTGCTGCTCGGCTTCGCGTCCGGCGGGCTGTTGCTCGCGTTCGGCGTGCCGTCGCTTGCGCGTGCGGCCGCGCCGGTGCAGCCGCCCGTCAGCGCGAATCCGCAGTATGGCGGCGCGGGAATGCCGCACGGGTTGCGCGACGATCCGAACCTGTTCGTTGCGATTGCACCGGACGGCACCGTCACCATTACCTGCATCCGCTCCGAGATGGGGCAGGGCGTGCGCACGAGTGTCGCGCTCGTGGTGGCGGACGAACTGGGCGCGGACTGGGCACGCGTGAAGGTCGCGCAGGCCGTCGGCGACGAACCGCGCTACGGCAACCAGAACACCGACGGTTCGCGCAGCCTGCGCCAGAGCTTTGCCGCACTGCGCCGCGCGGGTGCGGCTGCACGCACGATGCTCGAGCAGGCTGCCGCCACCGCGTGGGGCGTCGATGTCCGGCAGGTCAAGGTGACGGTGCACGAGGTCGTCGATACGAAGAGCGGGCGCAAGCTCGGTTTCGGCGAGCTTGCGTCGCAAGCCGCCGCGCTGCCGGCGCCCGATACGAAGACCCTCCCGTTGAAAGCGCCGGCCGAATTCCGCTACATCGGCAAGGGTAAGACGGCGCTGATCGACGGACGCGACATCGTCGGCGGCAGCGCGCATTACGGGATCGATACGCGGCTCGACGGCATGCTGTATGCGGTCGTCGCGCGACCGCCGGTGTACGGCGACACGGTAGCGTCGTTCGACGCGTCGGCGGCCGAGAAGCTGCCGGGCGTCGTCAAGGTCGTGCAGCTTGCATCGACGCCGCTGCCGTCCGGTTTCCAGCCGCTTGGCGGCGTGGCCGTCATTGCGCGCGACACGTGGACGGCCATTCAGGCCCGCGCGCAGTTGAAGCTCGACTGGAAGCGCGGACCCCACGCGAACTACGACTCGGCGGAATACCGCAAGACGCTCGAAGCGGCCGCCGCGCAGCCGGGCGACGTGATCCGCAACGACGGCGACGCGACGGCAGCGCTGGCCGGCGCCGCGAAACGCGTGCGTGCGACGTACTACATCCCGCATCTCGCACACGCGACGATGGAGCCGCCCGCGGCCGTCGCGCGCGTGGCCGACGGCCGCTGCGAAGTGTGGACCTGCACGCAGGCGCCGCAAACCACGCGTGACGAAATCGCGAAGGCGCTCGGGTTGCCGGCCGAACGCGTGACGGTCAACGTCACGCTGCTCGGCGGCGGGTTCGGCCGCAAGTCGAAGCCAGACTACGTGGTGGAAGCCGCGCTGCTGTCGAAAGCGGCCGGCGCGCCCGTGAAGCTGACGTTCACGCGCGAGGACGACATCGCGCACGACTACTTCCACGCGGTGTCGCTCGAAGCATTCGACGGCGGGATCGATGCATCGGGGAAGGTAGTCGCGTGGCAGCATCGCACGGTCGCGCCGTCGATCCAGTCGACGTTCCGGGCGGGCGTCGTGCACGAGCAGCCGGGCGAACTCGCGCAAGGGATCGTGGATCTGCCGTTCGCGATTCCGAACGTGCGGATCGAGAATCCGGCCGCGGAAGCGCACACGCGGATCGGCTGGTTTCGCTCGGTCTACAACATTCCGCACGCGTTCGGCATCCAGAGTTTCGTGTCGGAGCTCGCGCATGCGGCCGGCCGCGATCCGAAGGATTTCCTGCTCGAGCTGATCGGGCCCGCGCGGCGTTTCGAGCCGCACCTTGCGGTGAAGAACGTGAACTACGGCGAGGATCCCGCGCTGTATCCGGTCGATACGGGCCGGCTGCGGCGGGTGGTGGAGACGGTTGCGCGCGAAGCCGGCTGGGGGCGCACGCTGCCGAAGGGGCACGGGCTCGGGATCGCCGCGCATCGCAGCTTCGTGTCGTACACGGCGGCGGTGTGCGAGGTGCAGGTCGGCGCGGACGGCAAGATCACGGTGCCGCGCGTCGACATCGCGATCGATTGCGGGCCGCAGGTCAATCCGGAGCGTGTGCGCTCGCAGCTCGAGGGGGCGGTGGTGATGGGGCTCGGCATCGCGTTGCACGGCGAGATCACGTTCAAGGATGGCCATCCGGAACAGCGCAACTTCAACGGCTTCCAGGTGCTGAGAATGAACGAGGCGCCGCGTGAAATCCGCGTGCATCTCGTCGCGCCGGACGACTTCGCGACGCCGCTCGGCGGCGTCGGCGAACCGGGCTTGCCGCCCGTGGCGCCGGCGCTGACCAATGCGATCTTCGCGGCGACCGGCACGCGCATCCGCAGCCTGCCGGTTGCCGATCAGCTCGCGAAGCCGCCGGCGGATTGACGCACAATATCCCCCGCGCCGGGCCGCATCGTGCGGCCCGGTCCGCATCGACCCCTGAACAAGGAGTGTGACGTGGCCTCATCCGATGTCAGTGTGAAGCAGACGGTTTCTCCCGCCGAATGGGATGCACGAGTCAACCTGGCGGCCGCGTATCGCCTCACCGCGCTGTTCGGCTGGGACGATCTCGTGTTCACCCATATCTCCGTGCGCGTGCCCGGCCCGGAACACCATTTCCTGATCAACCCGTACGGGATGATGTTCGACGAGATCACGGCGTCGTCGCTGGTCAAGATCGATCTCGACGGACGCAAGGTGTCCGAATCGCCGTACGAGATCAACCCGGCCGGCTTCACGATTCACAGCGCGGTGCATGCGGCCCGCGACGACGCGCTGTGCGTGATGCACACGCATTCGATCAACGGCGTCGCCGTGTCGGCGCAGGAAGCGGGCTTGCTGCCGCTGTCGCAGCAGTCGCTCGGCGTGCTGGCGTCGCTCGGCTATCACGACTACGAAGGCATCGCGCTCAACGAGGGCGAGAAGGCGCGCCTCGTGCACGACCTCGGCGGCAACACGAACCTGATGCTGCGCAACCACGGGCTGTTGACGGTCGGCGCGAGCCCGGCCGACGCGTTCGTTGCGATGTACTTCTTCGAGGCGGCGTGCATGATCCAGGTCCGCGCGCAGGCCGGCGGCTCGGCGCTGCGGCCGATCGCGCAGCCGATTCTCGACGGCATCAGGCAGCAGATCGCGGCGGTCACGCGCGGGATGGGCGCCGGCGCGCTCGTCTGGCCCGGGTTGCTGCGCCGGCTCGATCGACGCAATCCCGGCTACGCGGACTAGCTTGCCTGCCGTTGTCGTTTGCGAACGACCGTGCTAAATTCCTGCCAGCACTTGCGGTCACGGAACCCTTCATTCGGCTGACAAAGCCGGCACCCCGGGAGGCAGCACGATGAGCCTGTTGATGTCGCGACGCGATCTCGCGTTCCTGCTGTATGACTGGCTCGACGCCGAATCGCTCGTCGCGCTGCCGCGCTTCGCGGAGCACAGCCGCGAGACCTTCGACGCGGTGCTCGATACCAGCGCGCGGATTGCCGAGGATCTGTTCGCGCCGCATGCGGCGCGCGGCGATCGCGAGGAACCGCATTTCGACGGCGAGCGCGTGACGCTGATCCCCGAAGTCGAACCGGCGGTGCACGCGTTCGCGGACGCCGGGCTGATCGCCGCGGGCCATGACGAAGCGCTCGGCGGCATGCGGTTGCCGAAGCTCGTCGAAGCCGCGTCGTTCCTGTTCTTCCAGGCCGCGAACATCGCAACGGCCGCCTATCCGTTCCTGACCGTCGCCAATGCGAACCTGCTCGTCGCACATGGCAGTCCCGCGCAGGTCGACGCGTTCGCGCGCCCGGAGCTGGAAGGGCGTTTCCTCGGCACGATGTGCCTGTCCGAGCCGCAAGCGGGCTCGTCGCTGTCCGACATCGCGACGCGCGCGGATTTCGAGGGCGACTCGCCGCTCGGGCCGCGCTACCGGCTGACGGGCAACAAGATGTGGATTTCCGGCGGCGAACACGAGCTGGCGGAGAACATCGTCCACCTCGTGCTCGCGAAGATTCCCGACGAACACGGCCGGCTGCAGCCCGGTACGCGCGGCATCTCGCTGTTCATCGTGCCAAAGTTCCTGACGGGAGCGGACGGTAGCGCGCAGGGCGAACACAACGACGTCGTGCTCGCCGGGCTGAACCACAAGATGGGCTACCGCGGCACGACCAATTGCCTGCTGAATTTCGGCGAAGGCACGCGCTATCGTCCGGAAGGGCGCGCGGGCGCGATCGGCTACCTGATCGGCAAGCCGAATCAGGGGCTCGCCTACATGTTCCACATGATGAACGAGGCGCGCATCGGTGTCGGCGCGGGCGCGGTGGCGCTCGGCTACACCGGCTATCTGCACGCGCTCGACTACGCGCGCAACCGGCCGCAGGGGCGCCCGCTCGGGCCGGCCGGCAAGGATGCGGCCGCGTCGCAGGCACCGATCGTCGAACATCCGGACGTGCGGCGCATGCTGCTCGCGCAGAAGGCCTATGTCGAAGGCGGTCTTGCACTGATCCTGTACTGCGCGAAGCTGGTCGACGAAGCGCGCGCGCACGACGATGCGGACGTGCGCGCCCATGCCGCGCGCCTGCTCGACATCCTCACGCCGATCGCGAAAAGCTGGCCGTCGCAGTGGTGTCTCGCCGCGAACGACCTCGCGATCCAGGTGCACGGCGGCTACGGCTACACGCGCGACTACGCGGTCGAGCGGCTCTACCGCGACAATCGGCTGAATCCGATTCACGAAGGCACGCACGGCATCCAGGCGCTCGACCTGCTGGGCCGCAAGGTCGCGCAGGACGATGGCGCGCTGTTGCGCGCGCTGGGCGGGCGGATCGGCGCGACCGTCGAACGCGCGCGGCCGCTGGATGCCGGCACGCGCGAGCAGGCCGATGCGCTGGCACGGCGCTGGGCGCGGTTGTGCGACGTCACGCAGCAGTTGGGCACGATCGACGATCCGCAGCGGCGGCTGGCGAACGCGAGCGTCTATCTCGAAGCGTTCGGCCATCTCGTCGTTGCATGGCTCTGGCTCGACGTGACGCTCGCCGCGCACGGGCACGACGATGATTTCCACGACGGCAAGCGTGCAGCGGCCCGCTATTTTTCCCGCTGGGAATTGCCGAAGGTGGATGCGCAGCTCGATCTGTTGTCGAGCGTCGACACGACGCCGCTCGACATGCACGACGCGTGGTTCTGAACGGTATCGCACCGACATTCCGGAATGCTGACGATGTCGCGAACGCCGCCTCCGGTGACCGTCGGACATTCGTCTTGAACCGGCCGCGCGGGGGTATCCCGCCGGCCGCACCGAGGCGCGGCCATGCCGCGCAAGGAGAGAGAAGCGCATGAAAGCCCTGTTGTGTACCGCATTCGGCCCGATCGACAGCTTGCGTATCGAAGATGTGGCGATTCCCGAACCGGCTGCCGGCCAGGTCCGGATCCAGGTGAAAGCCGCGTCGCTCAATTTTCCCGACGCGCTGATCGTGCAGGGGTTGTATCAGGTGAAGCCGGCGTTGCCGTTTTCGCCGGGCGCCGAGTTTGCCGGCGTGATCGACGCGGTGGGCGAGGGCGTCACCGCATGGCGGCCCGGCGATTCGGTGGTTGCATTCACCGGGCACGGCGGGTTCGCCGAGCAGTGCGTGGCCGACGTGCACCAGATCGCCGCGCTGCCGCCGGGAATGGCGTTCGAGCAGGGTTCGGCGCTGGTGCTGGCCTACGGCACGTCGCTGCACGCGTTGCAGCAGCGTGCGCGCCTGCAAGCGGGCGAGACGCTGCTGGTGCTGGGTGCGGCGGGCGGCGTCGGGATCGCCGCGATCGAGATCGCGAAGGCGCTTGGCGCGCGCGTGATCGCGGCGGCGTCGAGCGCGGACAAGCTGGCGCTGTGCCGCGAAGCAGGTGCCGACGAGACGATCGACTATGCGGCCGAAGACCTGCGCCGCCGCGTGGACGAACTGACCGGCGGGCGCGGCGCCGACGTCGTCTACGATCCGGTGGGCGGTGCTTGCAGCGAAGCGGCGCTGCGCGCGACCGCGTGGCGCGGCCGGTTCCTCGTGGTCGGCTTTGCGGCCGGCGAGATCCCGAAGATCGCGCTGAACCTCGCGCTGCTCAAGGAGCGCGACATACTCGGCGTGTTCTGGGGCGATGCGATGCGCCGCGACCCGGCGCAGCATGTCGCGAACATGCGGTTGCTCGCCGAATGGTTCGCGGCCGGCAAGGTGCGTCCGGCGATTACCGAGCGCGTGT
The DNA here is from genome assembly GCF_057439935.1 of Burkholderia cepacia complex sp. TUM26381. Taxonomy (NCBI): domain Bacteria; kingdom Pseudomonadati; phylum Pseudomonadota; class Betaproteobacteria; order Burkholderiales; family Burkholderiaceae; genus Burkholderia; species Burkholderia cepacia complex sp. TUM26381. The sequence goes on from NZ_CM172006.1 coordinate 1,437,838, forward strand.
CGCTGGCCGGTGCCGCCGATGCGATCGCACGGATCGCAAACCGGCGCGTGAAGGGCAAGGTGGTGATCCTGCCCGGCGCATGATCGGGGCCCGGTGCGCGGCGGCGCGATGCGCGTCGCGCGTGCGGTGACGGCGCGCGCAGTTGCGGCGCGCGTGCGGCTGCATTGGCGGCCGCTACGTGACCCGGTTCAGTTCCTCGAAGCCCACGACGAGCGCGTCGAGCAGATGGCGAACGGCGGGCACCATCCCGCGCCGGGTCGGGAAGATCGCGTGGACGAGCGCCGTCGGTGCCGACAGCGCGGGCAGCAGGTGGAGCAGCCGGCCGGCCTGAAGGTCGGCGTTCACCAGTTCGCGCGGCAATTCGGCGACGCCGATACCGTCGAGCGCGGCAAGGCGCAGGGTCGCCAGATCGTCGGTCGCCAGTCGCGGCCGGTGGGCGAAGGCGAGGGCGCGCCCGTCGGCGTCCGTCAGGCTCCACACGAACCGGTCGCCGCTGCCGGCAGTCGACACCGTTGGCCAGTCCTTCAGGCTGTCGATCGACTCGGGCGCCGGAAAGCGGGCGGCCAGTGCCGGGCTCGCAACGAGAATCCGGTACGACAGTCCCAACTGCCGAACGGCGAGATCGGTGTTCTCCAGCGGCGGAACCCGCGCACGAATCGCGAAATCCAGCCCTTCCTCGATCACGTCCACGCGCCGGTTGGTTGCATCGAGCCGCACCTGAACCTGCGGATGGCGCTCGATGTAGCGTGCGACGATCGCGGCGACACCCGAACTCAGCAAACCGACCGGGCAACTGATGCGCACGGTGCCCTGCGGCTGCGTGCGCGTGCGATCCACGATGTCCTTCGCGGCTTTCGATTCGGCGACCAGCGCGACGCAATGCTGATGGAACTGCCGCCCGGTTTCCGTCAGCGACAGGCTGCGGCTCGTGCGATTGAGCAGCCGCACGCCCAGTTCTTCCTCGAGCGCGCGAATGCGCCGGCTGAGCTTCGACGTTTGCGCGCCGAGGCTGCGGGCGGCCGCCGTAAAGCTCCCGTGTTCCACCACTTCCGCGAATAGCCGGAGATCGTTCAGGTCGGCGATGGGGTTCATGGCGGCGGCTCCGTTCGAATCGATCGTTCTACTGGGGGCAATGATACGTTGCCATTCAGGAGATATGCGATCGATCTTTGCGAAATTAGCATTCATTCCACGTTCGGTGCCGCGCAGAAACCGGCAAGGCACCGCCAGGCAACCGCCCGCCGTCCGGGCAGCAGGAACAGGAGTCGAACATGTTGACGCATCGGCGTTGGGCATCGCTGGATACGGCGAATCACGGCTGGCTGCGCGCGAAATTCCATTTCGCGGTGACGGCCGACTGTACGCCCGGGCACGCGCCGCTGGGCCCGCTGATCGTATGGAACGACGACGAGATCGCCGTCGGCAGCGGGTTCCCGATGCACGGGCACCGCGACATGGAAATCATCACGTACGTGCGGCAAGGCGTGCTCGGCCATCGCGACACGCTGGGTTCCGAAGGCACGATCCGCGCGGGCGGCGTGCAGGTCATGAGCGCGGGCACCGGCATCCGGCATGCGGAGTTCAACGGCGGCGACACACCGCTCAAGGTCTACCAGATCTGGCTGCTGCCGCGAGCGAATGGCGGCGCGCCCGGGTGGGGCACGAAGCCGTTTCCGAAGGGCGACCGGTCCGGGCGTTTCGTCGTGCTGGCGAGCGGCTACGCCGGCGACGACGGCGCGCTGCCGATCCGTGCCGACGCGCGCGTGCTCGGCGCAACGCTGAGGGCGGGCGAGCGGGTCGGACACGCATTGGGCGCATCGCGCCGCGCGTATCTCGTTGCGGCATCGGGGCGCATCGACGTGAACGGGGAACGCGTGGGATCGCTCGACGGGGTCGCGATCACGAACGAGGCCGCGCTCGACATCGTCGCGCTCGAGGATTCCGAGCTGGTGATGGTGGACGCCGGCTGAGTGCCTTGATTTTTTTTAGTCTGCCGAATCATTTCATTTCAGGAGTGCATCATGAATCGTTACACGTATCTTCCGCTGCTCGGCCGCATTCTGATCGGCGCGCCGTTTCTGATGAGCGGGTTGAGCAAGCTGGCCGCGCACGCGACCACCGTCGGCTACATCGCCTCCGTCGGCCTGCCGGCGCCATCGCTCGCATTCGTGGTCGCGGTGCTCGTCGAGGCGGGTGGCGGGCTGCTGCTGATGGCGGGTTACCGGGCCCGCCCGGTGGCGCTGGCGATGGCGCTGTTCAGCCTCGTGACGGCCGTGTTCTTCCACCACAACTTCGCCGACCAGAACCAGATGATTCACTTCCTGAAGAACGTGATGATGGCCGGCGGCCTGCTGCAGATCGCGTACTTCGGCGCGGGCGCATTCAGCCTCGACGCACGGAACGCACGTGCCGCATTGCGTGTCGCTGCGGCGGCATGAGCGGGCCGGCCCGCATGTGTGGTCGGGGCGAACCGGCCGCGCGCAGGGCGAACCCGCTGTCCGGTTGAACCGCGCAGGCCCTGCACGGCAGGGGCCAAGCCGGTTCAATCCTTCGGCAGACGCAAGGTGTCGAGCGCGTCCTGCGAAAACTCGACCCAGAACCGCTCGTTCGCAATGCCGGCCTGCAGCACCAGATGCTGCAGGCGCTTCGCGCGCGAATCGTCGGGCGCCGAAAAATCGCGCGCCTCGATCTGCAGATACAGGTCGAGCTTCTCCTGGTGAAGCGCGATGCGCCGCCTGATTTCGTCCTCGAGGCCGGACGGGCCGAGTACCGCTTCTGCCCGCAGGCGCACCATCAACGCCTCGCGCAGCGGCGTCGGATCTTCCTGTTCGGCGATCCAGCGCCGAAGCTCCTTCTTGCCGGCGGGCAGGATCCGGTACGCGCGCTTGCGGCCACGCCCCGATTCGGCGGGCAGCGATTCGATCCAGCCCGTTTCCTCGAGACGCCCCAGCTCACGATAGATCTGCTGATGCGTCGCCTGCCAGAAATAGCCGATCGAACGATCGAAGCGGTCGGCGAGCTCGGACCCCGAACCGGGACGTTCGGCGAGTGCGGTGAGGAGTGCGTGAGGCAGGGACATGTCGGATCGGAGGAGGCCGCGGAATGAATCGCATCTTGCCATATCGGGGCCACAGTACAAGCCAGGGATCATGTTTATGCAACGTGTTGCATAAACGAGGGCGGTGAACTACCATCTGTGCAACTTGTTGCATAAAAAATGGAGCCCCCCGATGACACCCCGTTATCCGCATTTGACGACCCCGCTCGAACTCGGCTTCACGTCGCTCAGGAACCGCGTGTTGATGGGGTCGATGCACGTTGGCCTCGAGGAAGCGCCGAACGGCTTCGAGCGGATGGCGGCGTTCTATGCCGAGCGCGCGCGAGGCGAGGCCGGCCTGATTGTCACGGGCGGATTCGCACCGAACGAGCGCGGCCGTCCGGCGCCGGGCGGCGCGATGCTGACGACCGAGGCGGAAGCCGAACGTCATCGCGTCGTGACGCGCGCGGTGCATGCGGAGGGCGGCAAGATCGCGCTGCAGATCCTGCACTTCGGGCGCTACGCGTATCACCCGGCGCTGGCGGCGCCCAGCGCCTTGAAGGCGCCGATCAACCCGTTCACGCCGCATGCGTTGAGCAGCGACGAAGTCGACGAGACGATCGCCGATTTCGTGCGATGCGCGGCGCTCGCGCAGCATGCGGGCTACGACGGGGTCGAGATCATGGGGTCCGAAGGCTACCTGATCAACGAATTCATCGCCGCGCGCACGAACCATCGCGACGACGCGTGGGGCGGCGCGTACGACAACCGGATCCGCTTCGCGGTCGAGATCGTGCGGCGCGTGCGCGCGCGCGTGGGCACGAACTTCATCGTCATCTACCGACTGTCGATGCTCGATCTCGTCGAAGGCGGTTCGACGCTCGACGAGGTGATCCGGCTCGCGCAGGCGATCGAGGCGGCCGGCGCGACGATCCTCAATACCGGCATCGGCTGGCACGAGGCGCGCATCCCGACCATCGCGACCAAGGTGCCGCGCGCCGCGTATGCATGGGTGACGCGGCAACTGATGGGCAAGGTCGGCATCCCGCTCGTCGCCACGAACCGGATCAATACGCCGGAAGTCGCCGAACAACTGCTTGCCGACGGTTATTGCGACATGGTGTCGATGGCGCGGCCGTTTCTCGCCGATGCCGAATTCGTCCGCAAGGCGCGGGAAGGGCGTGCGGACGAAATCAACACGTGCATCGGCTGCAACCAGGCGTGCCTCGACCACACGTTCAGCGGCAGGATCACGTCCTGCCTCGTGAATCCGCGGGCATGCCATGAAACCGAGCTCGTGATCCGCCCCGCACGGCAGCGCAAGCGGATCGCCGTGGTGGGCGCCGGGCCGGCGGGCCTCGGCTTCGCGGTCACGGCGGCCGAGCGCGGTCATGCGGTGACGCTGTACGAAGCCGCCGCCGAGATCGGCGGCCAGTTCAACATCGCGAAGAAGGTGCCCGGCAAGGAAGAGTTCAACGAAACGCTGCGCTATTTCCGCCGGCAGATCGAATTGCGCGGCATTACGCTGCACGTCAATACGCGCGCGACCGCCGAGATGCTGCTGCAGGGCGCTTTCGACGAAGTGGTGATCGCGACGGGCATCGTGCCGCGCACGCCGCCGATCGACGGCGCCGGGCATCCGAAGACGCTCGGCTATCTCGACGTGCTGCGCGACGACAAGGCCGTGGGCCGCCGTGTCGCGATCGTCGGCGCGGGCGGCATCGGCTTCGACGTCGCGGAGTATCTCGTGCATCGCGACGGCGGCGAGCGTGGCGACGCGGACCGGTTCTTCAGCGAATGGGGCGTCGACCGGTCCTATGCGCATGCCGGCGGCCTGGGCCGTGCGCAACCCGAGCCGGCTGCGCGGCAGGTGCATCTGCTGCAGCGCAAGGCGTCGAAAGTCGGCGACGGGCTCGGCAAGACCACCGGCTGGATTCACCGCACGGCGCTGAAAGCGCGCGGCGTCGGGATGTCGTCGGCGGTGACGTACCGGCGCATCGACGACGAAGGATTGCACGTGACGATCGACGGCGTCGAACAGACGCTGCCGGTGGACAACGTGATCATCTGCGCGGGGCAGGAGCCGTTGCGCGAACTGGCCGTGCAACTGGAGGCGGCCGGATGCAAGGTTCACGTGATCGGCGGCGCATACGAGGCCGCCGAGCTCGACGCGAAGCGTGCGATTCACCAGGGCACGACGCTCGCCGCGACCCTTTGAGACCGCTCGTTTCTTTTCCATCCGACGATACAGGAGACTTCGATGACGCACGCACCGCTCAATGTTCATCCCGCTGTTGCGAAATCGCTCGACGCGTGGCACGCGATGATCGAAAACAAGGACTTTGGCGCGCTGGATGCGATCGTCCATCCGGATGCCGTGTTCCGTTCGCCGATGGCGTTCAAGCCGTACGGGCCCGCGCCCGCGCTGTTGATGGCGCTGCGTACGGTGATCACGATCCTGCAGGATTTCACGTATCACCGCCAGTTCGTCACCGACGACGGCAAGAGCGTGGTGCTGGAGTTCAGCGCGGCCGTCGGCGACAAGGCGCTGAAAGGGATCGACATGATCCGCTTCGACGACGACGGGCTGATCGTCGAATTCGAGGTCATGATCCGGCCGTTCAATGCACTGCAGGCGCTCGGCGCGGAAATGGGCGCGCGGCTCGGGCAGCAGTTGCCGACGTTCAAGATCGGCGGTTGAGCGGGGCGGCGGCTGCCGTGTCGCCCGGCCCGCCGCCGCCTGTCGTTAAGCCCGCGTCAGCCGCTCGACGAACCAGTCGCACACGAACGCGGTGCGCTCGGACGCGTGGTTGTAGATCGTATGCTCGCCGTCTGGCCAGACCTCGAGCGTCGCATCGCTGCCCGTCGCCGCATCGAGAAACGGCTGCTGGTCGTCGAGCCGGATCAGCGGATCCTCGCCGCCGTGCAGCACCAGCAGCGGGCACGCGATGCGGTCGCGTCCGGACGAGAAGCTCATCCGCGCGAAGTTCGCCGCCACCGCGTCGGGATCGTCGTTGCCGAGCATCGCCGCGGCCTGTTCGACGAACGTGCGGAACGGCAGCAGCGACGGCGCCGCCAGCGCGCCGTTCACGCAACAGGCCGCGATCCGCCGGTCGCTCGCCGCGGTCGAAGCGGCCCACAATCCGCCGATGCTGTTGCCCCAGATACCGATCGGCCCGGGCACGCGTTCGGCGACGTGATCGACGAAGCGCCGATACGCCGCGCTCATATCGACGTCGACGAAGATCCGCTGTTCGAGCCGCGTTTCGCCCTGGCCGGGCCCTTCGGCGAGCAGCGTGGCGATGCCGCGTGACGCGAGCGCGCGTGCGATCGGCCAGTACGCGAAGCCCCAGCCGCTCTGGCCACCGAACACGATCACGGTGCCGCGCAGGTGTTCCACCGGCGGGCGAACCAGCCAGCCGATCAGGCGGGCATCGCCGAACGGCACTTCGACGCGTTCGATCCGTTTGTCGGACCAGCGCGCGAGTCCGTACGACGCGTCGACGAGCCGCGCATAGAGCGCGCGCTTGCGCGGCACGTCGTGGTTGAACGCCATCTGCGCGAACAGCAGACCGGCGATGGCCATCGCCTGCGCGTCGGCGGCGGTGACAAGATGGCCGGCATCAGCCGCCTGCGTGGCGCGCGCGAGCTGCGCGTCGGCGAGCGCCTCGGCCGCGACATCCCAGGGCTCGCCGGCCGACGTGCGTGCGTGCAGTGCGATCGCGTCCGCGTAGTCCATTCCGCAATCGAGCAGGCGCGTGACGGGCATCGCGCGTTGCAGGGACAGCGCGAATGGTGACAGTTCGGTCGTCATGCGTGCATCTCCGTTACGAGGCGTGTGCGGTGGTGGCCATGGCGGCGGACGGTTCGCCGGACGGCGCCGACCAATGCAGCTTGTCGCGCAGCGCATCGACGAGCGCGCCGAGATCGCGCAGGTCGGCCACCGAACCGAACACGAGGAAATCGGGCCGCCGGATATACGCGCCGATGCCGTGCGCATCCATGAACGCGCGCTGTTCGCCGTCGAGATCGATCACCGCATCCGGCGCGCACACGTCGTCGGCCAGCACGGCCACGTGACAGCCGAGCTGCGCGAGGAACGCGCGCTGCGCGTCGTCGAGATGGCGGCAAGGGTGCTCGCGCGTGACGAGCTGGAAGCCCTGGCCGACCACGTCGTCGAAGCGGCCGTCGGCCGCGCCGCGCCGTGCGCGCCCTTGCGGTGCCGGTGCGCCGGTCGTCGGCAGCAGCGTGCCGTCGGCTTCGGCGTGCAGGATGCCATGGCCGAGCTTCGGGAACGGCGGCATCGGCGGCATGTTGCCGGAGCGGAATGCCGCGTCACGCTCGGCCACCTTGCGCGGATCGTCCTCGTTGACGACCTGGCCGAGAAACAGCGACATCTGCGTGATCGCGGTCACGTGCGGGCGGCGCTCGGCTTCGTACGTGTCGAGCAGGTCGGCGAATGCGCGGCCGGTCAGCACGAGATCGAGCTTCCACGCGAGGTTGATGCCGTCGCGCATGCCCGAGCATGCGCCTTGCCCCATGTACGGCATCATCGTGTGCGCGGCATCGCCCGCGAGCAGCACGCGGCCGGAGCGCCAGTGTTCGGCCATGCGCGTCTCGAACGTGTAGACGACATGGCGCAGCAGCTTCAGGTCGTCCGGGCCGTAGCCGTAGTGGTCCTTCAGCCACTTCCAGCCGGCTGCCTCGGTTTCCCATTCGGCCGTCGATTCGTCCGGCAGCACGCGCAACTCGAAACGCGTGCGCTTCGTGCCGATCGGCATGTGCATGTACGCACGTGCCGGATCGCAGTAGATCGTCGTGCGCGCACAGCCGTCGCCGAGATCGCGCTTGTTTTCCGAATCGAGATTGAGCCAGCGCTCGTTGTAGCCGAAGTCGGAACGTTCGATGCCGAGCGTGCGGCGTACGAGGCTGTTCGCGCCGTCCGCGCCGATCAGGTAGCGCGCACGCATGGTGCGCGGCTGGCCGGTCCATTGCGCATCCTGGCCGCCGCGCCACGGGCGTGCCGTGAGCGTCACGCCGTCGTCGTCCTGCTGCAGCGTGTCGACTTCCCAGCCGCGCAGGATCGTTACGTTCCGGAAGGTGCTGGCGCGCGCATCGATCGCATCCTCGATGTCGGGCTGGTAGATCGAGATGTGCGCGGGGTAGCCGCATGCGCGGCCGGTCCAGTTCAGTTCGAGCAGCAGGTCGCCGTTCGCGTCGCGGTAGTGGTAGGTATCGACGGCCTTCGCGTTGCGCAGCGCATGATCGACGTCGGCGCTGGCCTGCACGATGCGCGCGGTTTCGCCGTCGATGTGCGTGAGGCGAGGCAGCCCGTAAGGCGTCGGCCAGCGTTCGAGGACGATCACGCGGTGGCCGGCGCGGCCCAGCATCGATGCGGCGACGAGGCCGGTCGGGCCGTAGCCGACGATCGCGACGTCGCACGACTCGACGGCACCGTGACCTTGGCCGCTCGGTTCGGTATTCATGTGGGTTGTCTCCATGACGGGTTCGTTTGTTGGTGTGTCGTGTGGGCGCCTCAGTGCGCGGTCGAGCCGGGCAGGTTGCCGTCGAAGGCATCCTGCAGCAGCGCGCGCAGGCCGTCGCGTTCGATCGGGCGCGGGTTCCAGTACGGATTGGCGGCCGCGAGATCGGCCGCGCGATCGAGATCGGTTTCCTGCATGCCGATCGCTTTCAACGAAACCGGTGCGCCGTTGTCGAGCGCCAGTGCGTAGAGGCCGCGCGCCGCGTCGTTCGTGCCGATCGCGCGGGCGATCCGCTGCATCGCGTCAGGCGCGTGCGCCGCGTTGTATGCGAGCGCATGCGGCAGCACGACCGTGTGGGTCGGCGCGTGCGGCAGATTGAAACTGCCGCCGAGCGTGTGACAGAGCTTGTGGTGCAGCGCCATGCCGACGTTGCCGAGCACCATTGCGCACAGCCAGGCGCCGTAGAGGGCGTCGCTGCGCGCGACGAGATCGGCGGGATCGCGCCGCACACCGGGCAGGCCGTGCGCCAGCGCGCGAATGCCTTCCTCGGCCACGAGGCTCATGACCGGATTCGCGTTGTTCGCGTACAGGCCTTCCGCTGCGTGCGCGATCGCATTGAGGCCGCTCGTCACCGACAGCTCGACTGGCAGCGTCACGGTGAGCGCGGGATCGTAGATCACCGTCTTCGGCAGCACGCGTGCGTCGGTGCCGGTGCGCTTGAGGCCGGCTTCGGTCAGCCCGTAGATCGGCGTCATTTCGCTGCCGGCGTACGTCGTCGGTATCGCGAGGATCGGCAGGCTGCTTTCGAGCGCGATCGCCTTGCCGAGGCCGATCGTCGAGCCGCCGCCGATCGCGATCGCGCAATCGGCGTCGCATGAACGGGCGAACGCCTGCGCATCGCGGGCGATCTCGATCGGCACGTGCATCGTCGCGCGGTCGTACAGCCCGGCGGCACGCGCGCCGAGTCGCTCGACGATGTGTTGCGCGAGCTCGCGCTGCTCCGGCGTGCAGAGCACGATCGCCCGTTGCGCGCCCAGTTCCAGCACTTCGCGTTCGAGGTGGTCGAGGCTGCCCGCGCCGAATATCACGCGTGCGGGGCGTGCCTGGTAGATGAAGTTCATGTCGTCGTTACTCCGTTGCGTAGTCGACCTGATGGCGCGCGATGCGCAGGCCTGTCAGTGCGTCGCGTACGCGTGCGTGTTCGGGATGCGCCGCGTAACCGTCCAGTGCTTCGCGCGATTCGAAATCGGCGACGAGAATCAGGTCGCACGCGTAATCGGTCGCGCTGAAATCCGCGCCGACCTCGAGGTGCGTCATTCCCGGAATCCGGCCGCGCAGGCTTTCGAACGCAGTTTTCACGCTGGCGCGCGCCTCGGCGCGCTCGAGGTCGGTTGCGCCGGCAACCTTCCACATCACGACGTGCCGGATCATGCGGCACGCTCCGCGGGATTCAGCACGAAGTCGTAGTCGAGCGTGTAGAACGGCGTGTCCATCCGCGATCTGTCGGGCGCGATGCCCGGCGCATGCCGGACCCAGTCGGCGACGAGCGTCGAGCGCACGCCGAATACCGCGTCGGAGTCGAGATAGCGGTCGCCGTCGCGGAACACGTGCGTGATCAGCGTTTCGTAGCCGCGTGCCTGGATCATGAAGTGCAGGTGTGCGGGGCGCCACGGGTGGCGGCCGAGCGCATCGAGCATCGCACCGACGGGGCCGTCGTGCGGAATCGGATACGGCTCGGCGAGGATCGAGCGGAACGCGTAACGGCCGTCGGCGCCGCTGCGCAGCCGGCCGCGCGCGCGATGCGTGACCGACCCGTCGCGGGCCGGCTGCTGCACGTCGTAGTGGCCGTCCTCGTCGGCTTGCCAGACCTCCAGCGACGCGTGCGCGATGGGCGTGCCGTCGATGCCGCGTACATGGCCGGACACGAAGCAGGGCTCGCCGCATGCGCCGTTCGCGATGTCGTCGAACATCGCGAATTCGGGGCTGCCGTCGACGTAGAACGGGCCGAACACGGTCGCCTCGGTGCAGCCGGCCGGTTTCGCGTGGTTCTGCGCGGTGACGAGCGTGGACAGCCCGAGCACGTCGGACAGCAGGATGAACTCCTGGCGCTTGTCGTCGGTGATGTGGCCGACGGCCGTCAAAAAGCCGATCGCCGATTGCCATTCGGCCTCGGTGAGCTTCGTTTCGCGGGCGAATGAATGCAGGTGCTGGACGAGGCTCGTCATGACCGTGCGCAGCCGCTCGTCGCGACAGCCGGAGAGCGACGCGATCACGGCCTGCGTGATGGTGTCTTCGTTGAGATTGCGCATAGGGGTTGTCTCCTGATGTCGTTCGATGGCGCGTTGACGTAACATTAATTCCTCCCGGGATCGTAAAAAAGATGATTTGGAGGAGTTTTGTTCTCCGCCAGGTGGAAGAATCGAACGCATGGACAAGTGGACGCAGATCGAGTTTTTCGTACAGGTGGCCGAGCTGGGCAGCCTGTCGAAGGCCGCCGAACGGCTCGGCATGTCGAGCGCGGCGGCGAGCCGCTGCCTGAATGCGCTGGAAGAGCGGCTGGGCGCGCGGCTCGTCGAGCGCACCACGCGCCGGCTGTGGCTGACCGACGCGGGGCATGAGTACCACCGGCGGTGCGTCGCGATCCTGACGGAGTTGTCGGAAGCCGATGCGGCCGTCAACCAGGCGAGCGTCAACCCGGCCGGCACGCTGCGCGTGACGGCGTCGGTGTCGTTCGCGTCGATCTACATCGCGCCCGCGCTGCCCGAGTTTCACCGGCGCTATCCGAACCTGAACGTGCAGATCATCGCGGCAAACCGCTACCCGGATTTCATCGAGGCCGGCATCGACGTGGCGATCCGTACGCGCGAGCACGAGGCCGATTCGGGCATCACCGTGCGCAAGCTCGCCGAGACGCGGCGCGTGCTGGCCGCGTCGCCCGGGTATCTGGCAAAGCACGGCGCGCCGGCGACGCCCGATGCGCTGGGCGACCACCGGCTGCTGGTGTACAACCTCGCGAACGATCCGTACGTGCTGCATTTCCGTCACGGCGCGAAGACGCAGTCGGTCACGATCAAGAGCGTGCTCGATGCGAACGAAGGGCAGGTGATCCGTGCGGCGGCGCTCGCCGGGCTCGGCATCCTGATCCAGCCGCTCTACATCGTCCACGACGACATCGTCGCCGGGAAACTCGTGCCCGTGCTCACCGACTGGCAACTGCCGGCGCTCACCGTCAACATCGCGTACCAGAGCCGCCGCCATCAGCCGGCGAAGATCCGTGTCTTCACCGAGTTCCTGATCGAGCGCTTCGAACGCCTCGGGCTCGCGCGCAAATGGAAGGAAGTCGGCCGCTGATCGCAAGCCGGCCCGGCGCTGTCGCGCATTTCTCCGCATGACGGAGAACTGTTCTCCCGATCGTCGTCTTTTTCGCCGCTGTCGTGCGATTTACATTGCGTCTCCCCGGGCCAGCAGCGCCCGGCTCGCGATTACACGATAACAATCCGGTCTGGAGACGACATGAAACATGCATTGCGACGAGTGCCGTTGGCACTCCTGATCGCCGGGGCCATTCACGTGCCGGCGCTGGCCACGGAGGGCGGCCAGATCAGCTATCCGTTCGGCGTCAACACGGTGCTGAACGGGCTGCTGCCGCCGCCCGGCAACACGCAGTACTTCAACTATTCGCTGTATTACTCGGCGAACCGCTTTGCCGGGCCGGACGGCGGCAGCGCGGTGCCGGGGTTCCACCTGAGCGTCGTCGCGGAAACGCCGCGCGTCGTGCATACCTGGGGCGCGGCGTTCGGGCCGTTCTCGCTGTCTAGCAGCGCAATTGTGCCGATCGTGCACCTGCATCTGTCGACGCCGGGCGGCACCGGCAACCGCACGTCGCTCGGCGACGTGATTCTCGAGCCCTTCATGGTCAATTACGCGAATGCGTCGAAGACGTTCTTCGCGTTCTTCTCGCCGTCGTTCGCGGTGCCGAGCGGTGCGTACTCGGTGAACCGGATCGCGAATCCGGGGCTGAACACGTATGCGTTCCTGCCGTATCTCAGCACGACGTGGTTGCCGGGCCGCGACTGGGAGATGTCGACGACCACGCTGGTGGAGCTGAATTCGCCGAACCACGCGACGCGTTACCACTCGGGCGCGGTCGCTGTGCTCGACTACCTGATCGGTTATTCGATCGGCCGGCGCGTGCAAGTGGGCGTGCAGGGCACGTTCCTGAAGCAGTTCACCGACGATACGCAGGACGGCGTGAAGGTCGGCTCCGACGGCTTTCGCGGGCAAACCGTCGCGATCGGTCCGCAGTTGCGCTACATGTGGGGGCCGGCGTCGGGCGTGATCGTGAAGTATCAGCACGAGTTCGCGGTGCGCAACCGGCCGCAGGGCGACAAGCTGTGGGTGCAGTTCAGTTTCCCGTTGTAAGCGCGCGGTGAAGGGGGAAGCTGACAAAACCCTGACGAATCAAGTTGATATAATGTATCATCAGAGGTTTTCGTCGCCGGCGGCTGGCGACGACATCCAACGAAGATCGATACGACGTGACGAAATCCGGAAACCACCCGGCGCGCGGGGAGCGGCACCATGCCGCGCCGCGCCGGAACACGGGCGCCTGGCGTGCATGCGCGGCGCGCAGCTGCACGACGCTGCTGGGCTGTGCAATGGCCACGTCCGGCGTGCTGGCCGCCGAAGCCGCGGCCCCCGCGCCGGACGACCGGCGCGCGCTGCCGGCCATCAACGTCACGGCTTCATCCGCACCGGCCGATCCGCTGACGCAGCCGCTCGAAACGGGCTCGCGGCTCGGGCTGGCAAGCCTCGATACACCCGCGAGCGTCGAAACCGTCACGGCCGACACGATCGAAGCACGCGGCGATCGCACGGTGCTCGATGCGGTCACGCGCACGGCCGGCTTTTCGAGCGCGATGGCGCCCGGCACCGGCGGCACCGCATTGAGCGTGCGCGGCTTCAGCGGGCAGGAATCGGTGATGACGCTGCTCGACGGCGTGCGGCTGATGCCGGCGGCCGGCACGATCACGTTTCCGTTCGATACGTGGTCGGTCGAGCGCATCGAGGTGCTGCGCGGCCCGGCGTCGGTGCTGTACGGCGAAGGGGCGATCGGCGGCGTCGTGAACGTCGTGCCGAAGCGGCCGCAGCGCGAGAGGGAGACGACGCTGCAGGCCGGCGTCGGCCCCGACGGCGCGAAGCGCTTCGGGTTCGATACGACGGGCGCGCTCGGCCCGCGGCTGTCGTACCGCTTTTATGCGAGCGATGCGCGCGCGAACGGGCTGGCCGAACGGGCCGATACGCATACGACGGCAATCGGCGGCGCGCTGAAATTCGACGTGAGCCCGCAGCTCACGCTGACGCTCGACTACGACTACGGCCGCCAGATGCCGGCGACGTACTATGGCGTACCGGCGCCGAACGGCGTGCTCGATCCGTCGCTGCGCAAGCTCAACTACACCGTCGGCGATGCGACGATTTCGTACTATGACCAGTGGACGCGCCTGTCGGCCAGCTACCGGCCCACGGCCGGCGTGACGATCGACAACCAGCTCTACTACCTGACGTCGAACCGCCACTGGCGCAATGCCGAATCGTATGCGCTCGATCCGGCGACGGGACGTGTCACGCGCAGCGACTATCTCGACATCGGCCACCACCAGCGGCAGATCGGCGACCGGCTGAGCGCGCGCTTCGACGGCATGCTGTTCGGCCGCGCGAACCGCTTCGTCATCGGCACGGAGTTCAGCCAGATCACGTTCAGCGGGACCAACAACTCGCCGTACGGCGGCGCATCGACGGTGGCCGCGCACGGCTTCGATCCTGGCGTGTTCACGAGCCCCGATCCGACCGTGCCGCAATTCAGCACGCGGGCGCGACAGGCCGCGGTGTTCGCGGAGAACCGGCTCGAAGTGCTGCCGCGGCTCGCGTGGGTGAGCGGCCTGCGCTACGACCACATCGCGTTCAGCCGCGAGCAGGCGGCGACCGGGGCGGGCTTCGACAAGCGATTCGCGAACGTCGGCTGGCGCACCGGTTTCGTGTTCGAGGTTGCGCCGACGCTCAGCGCATACGCGCAGTACACGACGGGCGCGGAGGGGCTCGGCTCGCTCGTGACGCTGTCGGCATCGCAGGCGAACACCCGGCTCGCGACCGGCGAACAGTGGGAAGCCGGGCTCAAGCAGACGCTGCTCGACGCTCGCGCGTACTGGACGTTCGCCGTGTACGACATCACGAAGCGCAACCTGCTCAGCACCGATCCGTTCAATCCCGCGCTGCGCCAGCAGGTCGGCCGGCAATCGTCGCGCGGCGTCGAGCTGACGGGCGGCGCGCGGCTGCCGCACGGCTGGACGATCGATGCGAACGTCGCGCTGCTGCGTGCGCGCTACGACGCGTTCAACCAGACGGCCGGCGGCGCGACGGTGTCGCGTGCCGGCAACGTGCCGTCCAACGTGCCGCAGCAGACGGCGAACCTGTGGCTCGGCTGGGCATTCGCCGAGCGCTGGCAGGCGAATGCGGGCGTGCGCTACGTCGGCGCGACCTACGGCGACGATGCGAACCGCGTGCAGGTGCCGTCGTATACGGTGTTCGATGCATCGCTGCGCTGGCAGCCGACGTCGCGCACCGAGCTCGCGCTCTACCTGCGCAATCTCGCGAACCGCACGTATGCGGTGACGACGTCGAACGGCGGCGAGCAATGGCTGCTCGGTCCGTCGCGTTCGGCGGAGCTCGTCGCGACGATGCGCTTCTGATGCGGCGCGACGTGCATCCCGTTACCCGCATGCTCGACATCGAGCGCGTGAGCTGGTCGCCCGGCGGTGCGGTCACGGTGCTCGATTCGGTGGCGCTGACCGTTGCCGCCGGCGAGTTCGTCGGGCTGGTCGGTCCGAACGGCAGCGGCAAGACGAGCCTGCTGCGCTGCGTGTTCCGCTACGCCCGGCCCGACGCGGGCCGTGTCGCGCTCGATGCGCAGGACGTGTGGCGCATGCGACCGCGCGCGGTCGCACAGCGCATCGCGGTGCTGCAGCAGGAGGCGCCGGACGATTTCGGGCTGACGGTGGACGAACTGGTCGGCATGGGCCGCACGCCGCACAAGCGGCCGTTCGACGCGGAATCCGCCGACGATCGCCGGATCGTCGAGTCCGCGCTGCACGACGTCGGCCTCGTCGAGCGCCGCGCGCAACGCTTCGCGTCGCTGTCGGGCGGCGAGAAGCAGCGCGCGCTGCTGGCCCGTGCGCTCGCGCAGCAGCCCGAACTGCTGCTGCTCGACGAACCGACCAACCATCTCGACCTGCGTCACCAGCTCGAACTGCTCGCACGCGTGCGCCGCCTCGGCATCGCGACGCTTGCGACGATTCACGACCTCAATCTCGCGGCTGCGTATTGCGACCGGCTCCACGTGCTCGCGCACGGCCGGGTCGTCGCGTCCGGCGTGCCGGACGACGTGCTGACCGAAGCGCTGCTGCGCGACGTGTTCGGCGTCGCCGCGCTCGTCGATCGCCATCCCGTCACGGGCCGGCCGCGCATCACGCCGCTTCATCCGGAATGACCGCCATGCCGTTTCCTTTGTCCTCTGTTGCACGCCGGCTGGTTGCCGCCGCCGTGCTCGGCTGTGCCGCCGCTCGCGCGGGCGCCTATCCCGTCACGGTGCGCAGTTGCGACCGCGACGTGACGTTCGATCGCGCGCCGACGCGCGCGGTGAGCAACGACGTGAACCTGACCGAGATGATGCTCGTGCTCGGCCTGAAGGACCGGCTCGTCGGCTATACGGGCATCGGCGGCTGGAAGACGGGCACCGCACGCGTGCGCGACGCATTGCGCGGGGTGCCCGAGCTGGCGAGCCAGTATCCGTCGCTCGAGGTGCTGGTCGCCGCACGCGCCGACTTCTATCTCGCGGGCTGGAACTACGGGATGCATGTCGGCGGCCCGGTGACGCCCGCGACGCTCGCGCCGTTCGGCATCCGCACGTACGAGCTGACCGAGTCGTGTTCGCACGTGATGAAGCAATCGGCCGCGTCGTTCGACGACGTGTTTCGCGACCTGAACACGCTCGGCCGGATCTTCGGTGTCGATGCGCGTGCCGCGCAGGTGGTCGCCGCGATGCGGACGCGTCTCGCGGCGGTGTCGCGCGCGATCGGGCAGCCTGCGCCGCTGCGCGTGTTCGTCTACGACAGCGGCACCGACAAGCCGATGACGGCAGGCGGGCTCGCGATGCCGACCGCGTTGCTGGCGGCGGCCGGCGCGCGCAACGTGATGGACGACCTGCCGCGCAGCTGGACGCAGGTGAGTTGGGAGAGCGTGGTCGCGCGCGATCCGCAGGTGATCGTGATCGTCGACTATTCGGCCGTGACGGCCGCGCAGAAGCAGCAGTTCCTGCTGAGTCAGCCGGCGCTTGCGCGCGTGGCCGCCATTCGCGACCGGCGCTTCGTCGCGATTCCGTACGATGCGGCGACGCCGGGCCCCGAGAACGTCGCGGCGGTCGAGACGCTCGCGCGCGCACTGTATCCGGCCGCATTCGCCGGGCCGGCGCGATGAGCGTGGGCGGGCGGGTGGCGCGGCCCGGCATGCGCGTGGCGCTGCCGGTGCTGGCCGTGCTGCTGAGCGTGTCGATCGTCGTGTCGGCCGCGTTCGGTCCGGCGCCGGTCGCGATGCCGGATGCGGTGCGGATCGTCGCCATGCACGTCGCGTCGGCATTCGGCGAGGCCGGTGCATTTGCGCCGGGAGCGGGAGACGACAGCATCGTGTGGCTGATCCGGATGCCGCGCGCACTGCTGGCCGCGATCGTCGGCGCGACGCTGGCGGCGGTCGGCGTCGCGTTGCAGGCGGCGACCGCGAACCGGCTGGCCGATCCGCACCTGCTCGGCGTGAGCGCAGGCGCGATGCTCGGCGCCGTCACGGTCACGGTGGTGGTGGGCGCGGCATTCGGCCCGTTCACGTTGTCGGCCGCCGCGTTCGCCGGCGCGCTCGCGGCAACCGCATGCGTCGTCGCGCTCGCGCATCGGGGCGGCCGGCTCGAATCGGACCGGCTGCTGCTCGCGGGCGTGTCGGTGTCGTTCATGATGGCCGCGTTCGGCAACCTGTTGCTGTATCTCGGCGACCAGCGCGCCGCGTCGTCGGTGCTGTTCTGGATGCTCGGCGGCGTCGGGCTCGCGCGCTGGGATCTGCTGCCGGTGCCGGCCGTATGCGCGGCGCTCGCCGGCGGCGCGCTGTACGCACGCCGGCGGGAACTGAATGCGCTGATGTCGGGCGATGTCGCCGCGGCGTCGCTCGGCGTGCCGAGCGCGCGGATGCGGCGCGAGGTGTTCGTCGTCGCATCGTTCGCGACGGGCGCGATGGTCGCGGTGAGTGGCGCGATCGGCTTCGTCGGGCTCGTGACGCCGCATCTGTGCCGTCGCGTCGTCGGCGCCGAGCACGGCCGGCTGCTGCCGGTCGCCGCGCTGACGGGCGCGATCCTGCTCGTGTGGGCCGATGTCGCGGCCCGCACGCTTGCGGCGCCGGAGGATTTGCCGATCGGCATCGTGACCGCGATGTTCGGCAGCCTGTTCTTCGTCGCGTTGCTGCGCCGCCGCTGAGCGGCGCAATCCCGTCAGATCCGGTGGGCGACGGCGGGGCGGCCGCCCGCCGTGCAACTCATCGCGACGGCGTGGCCGTGCGCTTGCCGTCGCCGGGCGTGCCGGCACGTGAATCGATGCTCGCCACGTCGAAGAGGCTGTCCGGCAGTGTCAGCGGGGGCAGCGTGATGACGAAGCGTGCGCCGCCGAGCGGCGAATCCTCGAGCCGCACGTCGCCGCCGTGCACCTGCGCGACGCGCCGCACGATCGCGAGCCCGAGCCCGAAACCGCCGGTCTGCCGGTCGCGGCTGGAGTCGAGCCGCTGGAACGGCTCGAACACGCGCGCGCGTTCGGCGGCTGGAATGCCGGGGCCGTCGTCGTCGACACTGAGCACGAGCGCGCCGGTCGCGTCGCTGGCAGCGGCCAGCACGACCTTGTGCGATGCGTAGCGTGCGCCGTTGCGGATCAGGTTCAGCAGCGCGCGGGCGACGAGCTTCGGGTCGCACACGTGGGTCGCGGGCGCGCCGAGCGCCGAGACGTCGAGCGTGATCCCGCGATCGGCGACGTCGTTCGCGACGTTGCCGGCGACGCTGTCGATCAGCGCATCGACGACGATTTCCATCGGCGCGAGCTCGCTCGCACCCTGTTCGAGCCGGCCGATCGTCAGCAGTTCGGTGACGAGTTCGTCGAGTTCGCGCACGTCGCGCCGCAGTGCATCGCGGCGCTCGCGCATCCGTCCCGTTTCGTCGGGCTCGGCAAGCAGCGCAAGCCCGAATTCGAGCCGTGCGAGCGGCGTCTTCAGCTCATGCGAGATACCGTGCATCATTTCGCGCTGCTGCTTGATCGACGCCTCGATGCGCGCGGCCATGTCGTTGAACTGCTGCGACAGGTCGTAGATGTTCGACTTGCCCGACAGCTTCACGCGCGTCGACAGCGTGCCGGCGCCGAACGTGCGGGCCGCTTCCTGCAGCCTGCGAATGTCGCGCCAGTGATAGTGAATCCACAGCACCACCGCGAACAACGTCGCGAGCGCGAGCAGCATGTACGCATAGATCCGGATGTCGAGGTCCGGCGGCTCGATCGGGCGCGCATGCAGCACCGAGCCGTCCGCGAGCGGCATGTAGTAATCCTTGCCGTTGTAGCTGATCGCGATCCTGCCGGCATCGAGATCGCGCAGCGGCGCGCCGTTCAGTTGCGCGCGCGCGTCGGCCATCGACATGAAGCCGAACCCTTCGTTGCCGTGCAGCGCGAGTTCGCGCAGCGCGAGCGCGCGCTGCGCGCCCGGATGGCGCTCGAGGTAGTCGTTCAGCACGAACGAATAGGTCGTCAGCGAGTCGCGCTGCGCCTGCGCGACCCGCTCGTAGAAGATCCGGTCGAACGCCAGCTGGATGAAGACGATCGATGCGGCGACGCACACGATCACGATGAGGTACAGCCTGATCAACGGGCGCAGCATTTATTCGTCCCACGCGGAAGGGCTGAACAGGTAGCCGCGACCCCAGATCGTCTTGATCTTGTGCGGCTCCGACGACGCGTCCTCGAAGCGGCGGCGCAGCTTCGAGATGCCGGAATCGACCGAGCGGTCGAGCCCGTCGAATTCGATCCCGCGCAACTGCTTCAGGATGTCGTCGCGGCTCAGCACGGTGCCGGCTGCGCGCGCGAGGATCAGCAGCAGGTTGAATTCGGCCGTCTTCAGGTCGACCGGCTCGCCGCGCCACGTGACGGTGCGGTTCGGCGGCGAGATCGTCAGTTCGCCGAACACGAGCGCGTCGGGCGCGGCAACGGGTGTTTCGATCGCGGCCGGCTGCGCGCGGCGCAACAGCGCACGGGCGCGCGCGACGAGCACGCGCGGTTCGAGCGGCTTCGTCACGTAGTCGTCGGCACCCGTCTCGAGGCCCGCAACCTGGTCGTACACGTCCGCGCGTGCGGTCAGGATCAGCACGGGGATATTCGTGAACGCGCGAATGCGCCGGCAGACTTCCATGCCGTCGAGATTCGGCAGCATCAGGTCGAGTATCACGAGGGCCGGCTGGTGCTCGCGCACCGCCGCGACGGCGAGGTCGCCGCGCCGTACGACCGTCACCGCGAATTCGTAGCCGTCGAGGTATTCGCGGACGAGCTGCGCGAGGCGGTCGTCGTCCTCGATCAGCAGCACACGGTATTTGAGCGGATTGTCGTTCATGGTCTCCTCAGGATGCACGCGCCATTTCACACCCGGCAGGCTGTTGCGCGGCGTGGCACGCGAATTCTATCCGGCGTTCCGGAGGCGGGGACAGCGGCACGACAATCTCGAACAATCGAACACAATTGAGCACAGATTCTCCGCAGATTCTGGACAGTCTTGGGGCAGGGCGGCACCTAGACTGCGGGCTCCGTCACTCTTATCTCAATATTGTGCGCCCATTACTTCGCCGCTACCGCTATTGCGTGCCGCTCGCCGGCCTGACCCTCGCCGCCGCCGCCCACGCGGAAAACCAGTATTCGCTGTCGCTCGGCGGCGGTTTCGCACCGCGCTACCAGGGCAGCAACCAGTATCGCGGCGTCGTTGCGCCGTCGTTCTCCGCGAAGTTCGGCAACGGCTTCTTCATCGACGGCACGCAGGGCGCCGGCTATCGGCTGGACCTGCCGCATGGGGTGTTCGTGTCGGCGGCCGTCAGCTACGACGCGGGCCGCGCGGACGAGAACCGCTTCGACCTGCCGGGCTCCGACTACCTGAAGGGCATGGGCCGGATTCCGGGCTCGGTGCTCGTCGGCGTGCGTGCAGGCGTGACGCTTTTCAATGCAGCCGAGCTGAGCGTCACGATCGATTCCCCGGTGACGCACACGTCGCGCGGCGTGTCGGGGCACATGGATCTCGCGGTGCCGGTGTTCAAGACGTCGCAGCACGAGATCGTCGTGACGGGGACCGTGCATGCGGGCTCGGGACGCTACATGCAGACGTTCTACGGCGTGACCGACGCACAGTCGATGACGAGCCGGTTCCGGCCGTATTCGGCGAGCGGCGGAATCGACAGCGCGTCGATGGCGGTCGCGTGGAACTGGACGCTGTCGCAGCACTGGTCGGTGCTCGCGACCGGCGGTGTGACGCGGCTGCTCGGCCGTGCCGGCGACAGCCCGATCGTCCAGTCCCGCAGCAACTACTACGGCATTGCAGGCGTGACCTACACGTTCTGAGCGTGCTGCCGCGGCAGGCGTGACCCGGCGCAATCGCCGTGCATGCGCGGTCGCGCTGCATGGCGTGCGGTAACATGCAGGCGGCTTCGGCAGCAGGCCGAACCCGCGGCTGCGGTGCGCCGAATCGGCGCGGCCGGCGCGCGCGAGGCTGCGGTTGGCCGGCCGGCATCTTCCGGAAACGGCCGGCGGCGCGGAACCGATCATGCATGCAACGCCCGCTCGGCGAGGAACGCCGCACCAGTGTCGCCGGGCGCGAAAGGGAGAAACCGATGAAGAAGACGATCGCGATGATGACGGCGCTGGTTGCGAGCGCAACGTTTGCGGGATGTGCGGACATGAACACGAAAATCTCGAGCGCGGGCGGCACGCCGGCGAATGGCGGGCCGGCGGGCGCGGCGCAAGCCTGCAAGGCGGACGCCGGGCCGGACGATGCGCTGGTCGGCAGGACCGAGGCCGATGCGAAGGCGCAACTGGACGGCTGCCTGTGGCGTGTGCTCGAGCGCGATGGCCAGTCGCTGCCGGGCACGATGGATTACCGGCCGGAGCGCCGCAATCTCGGCATTCGCGGCGGGAAGGTGATCTGGGTGCGGCGCGGGTGACGGCGGCTGCCGGCGTGACGCGCCTGTGCGTATCGTCGCCGGGCACGTGCCGCCCGGCCCCGCGGGTCGTGCGGGGCCGTCGATGAGTGTCAGGGCAGGGGCGCTCGCTTTGGCGCTGACGATGCCGGGCGTGCTCGCCGCGTGCGGTCCGCATGATGGCGAAACGGCGGCGACGCGGCGCACCGTATGCATCACCGGATACAACGAGTACGACCGCAAGCTTCACGAATTCTGGCTCGACAACGAGCACCGGTCGGGATGCTTCGGCAATCCGTCGGCGCGGGATGCGGGCGAGGCCTTCGGCGGCGGTGGCGGGTTCGCCTGCGGCTGCAAGGTCACGCCGGGGCAGCAGGTGAAGCTGTCCTGGCTATTCGCGCAGCCGCTCGACGACATTCAGCGCGGTATCCCGGCCGAGCACAAGACGATCGACGTGACGATTCCACAGCCGGAATCGGCGACGTCGCGTTACCTGCGCGTGTATTTCAGGAACAACGGCACGGCCGAACTGCAGTGGGTGGACGACATGAACGCGCCCGAGCTGCCGCCGACTGCGCAGCAATGATCGCCGCGCGACGCGCGCGATCGACGGCGCGTCACTTCGAGATGTACCACAGTGCGTCCGTGCTGACGCGTGCGGGCTGAGCGGCCGCAGCCGGCGCCTGGACCGGTGCGGGCGGCGGCGTGTTCGACGTGATCGCCGTCGGCAGCGTGGCGGGAAGGTTCGCCGTCGATGGCGAGGCCGCCGTCGTGCCCGACGTCGACGGCGTATTCAGATACCACAGCGCGTCGGCCGACGCCGTGCGTTTCGCCGGCGTACCGGTTGCCGTGTTCGTGGCCGCATTCGTCGCCGTACCGGCGGCCGGCTTCTTCGATGCCGCGGCCGGGGTCGCACCTGCCGTACCGGCCTGCGCGGTCATGCCCGCGGCCGCTGCACTGCGCTGCGCGCGCGCTTCGAACGCGCCGAGCTGGAAGATTAACGTTTGCGCGGGACGCGTCAGGACGGCATACGGAAACTGCAGCTCCCATGACATCAGCACGCGCCCGGCCGACGTCTCGGTGAAGATCGCCGGCACGTGCTTCATGTCGCTGAACTGCACGTAGATCCGCGCACCGTCGTCGAACACCTGGGTCGGCTTGGCCTGGTCGGCGCCCGTGACCGACCAGCCGAAGTTGTACGTGCCGGCCGGACCGGCGGGGCCGCCCTGCGGCGGCGGAGGCGGCGGGGCCGGAGACACCGTGCGCGGGCGCGTGACCGTCGACGCCGGCACGCTCAGGCTCGCGAACGGGTTGTACGCCTGTGCCTGTTGCGGCGGCGTAAAGGAAGGGGGCAGGATAGGCATGGGGGTATCCGGCGAATCCGGCATGGTCCGGATTGCATCATAGACCTTGCGCGCATACGCGAGGCGCTTGTCGGGCGACGCGGAGTTGTACGCGCCGATCGCGTTCCAGTTGGGGCCGAGCTGGCGGATGTTCTGCGACAGGATCCACGCGCCGACATACGCGTTCGTGCACGCATCGAACAGGCTTTCCCGCGTGATGCCCTCGCGCGCGAGCGTCGGCAGCCACGTGCTGTTGATCTGCATCAGCCCGATGTCGACCGTGCCGTTGGTATTCGTGTTGACCGCTTTCGGATTCATCCCCGATTCGACCTGCGCGATGCCGCGCATCAGGCTGACGCTCACGTGCTGGAACGTGGCCGCGTCGTCGAGGCAATCGGCCCGCGCGACACCGTGCAGCGCGCACGACATCGCAATCGTCGAGGCGATTTTCAGTGTTTCGCGGCTGATCGAACAGGTGGTATGACGCGGCATGGCAGGATGGGGCGGAATCCGGCCGCCCGGTGCAAGGAAATTACGCAGACGCGAAGTGTGCCATAGCGAGCAGACAAATGGCTCGCGTCAAACTTTCCTTTGCATTTGCCCGGGCGTTCGTCGCGCCTTTTTATCGCGCCGGATCATGCGGTGCGACGATCTCCGGCCGGTAAAAATGGCCGGTATTTGGCGCGAGCGCCAATACGATGGCGGCGACCGAAACCTGACGCGTTACGTCAGTCGTGGGGTGAAGCCGGCGACGAATCGCGCGAAAGGGAAATCGCCCGGCGGCGATTGGCGCGGTGAACGCACGCGATATAAAAAAACGGCGGCCGAAGCCGCCGTGTGCGCAATGCGGATTCGACCGGCCGCGCGCCGCGCAGCCGGCCGTTCGACATCAGAAGCGGTGACGCAGGCCGAGGTTGACCATCGTCTGCGAACTCGTGCCCGCGTAACCGTACGAGCCGATCGATGCCTGCGCGGCCATCGAGCCGCCCTTGCCGTCGCCGGTCTGGCCGCTCGCGTGCTGATAGGCCGCGGTCAGGTAGACGTCGGTGCGCTTCGACAGGTTGTAGTCGGCGCCGGCCGATACCTGGTGATAGGTCGCCGACGTGTCGCCGCCCGAGCGCGTGTAGCTGTAGCCAACGCCGACGAGCAGCGCATTCGTCGCCTGGTAGTTCACGAAGCCTTGCCCCGTGTTGTAGTGCTCGTTCGAGCCGAACACCGAGCTGGCGTCGCGGCGGTACTGCGCGTTGCTGTAGCCGAGGCCGAACGTGAACGGGCCGGCGACGTACTGGCCCGCGATGCGCGCGATGCCGATCGAGTGGGCGCTCGCATAGCCGTTGTTGATCGGGCCGTCGAAGGTGCCGTCCGACGAGCTGGTCCAGCCGTTGCGCAGGCCGCTCGACGCGGGGCTGTTGGTCGCATGGAAGTAGCCGCCCGCGACGCTGAACGGCCCGTTGTTGTACGACACGGCAGCCGAGTACGACTGCGCGGCGCCGGTGCTGCCGGCAATGCCGCCGAACGAATACATCGCCGAGAACTGCAGGCCCGAATAGACGGCCGACGTGTACTTCACCGCGTTGTCGACGCGGAAGCTGTTGTCGTAGTTGTCGACGTCGCCCGGCGTCGCGAATACGCTGCCCAGATAGTTGTCGGCGGTGATGCCCTGCACGAGATCGACGAGCGGATCGTACTGGCGGCCGAACGTGAGCGTGCCGTAGCGGTCGCTCGTCAGCCCGACGAACGCCTGCCGGCCGAACATGCGGCCGCCCTGGCCTTGCCGGCCGTTGCTCGGGTCGAAGCCGTTCTCGAGCTGGAACAGCGCCTTCAGCCCGCCGCCGAGATCCTCGGTGCCTTTCACGCCCCAGCGGCTGCCGGCCAGGTTGCCTGCGCTGCTGTTGCCGAGCATCCACGCGTTGTCCTTGCCCTGCGCGTGGTTCACATAGGTGATCGACGTGTCGATCACGCCATACAGCGTGACGCTCGACTGCGCATGCGCGACGGGTATCGCCGCGAACGACGCGACGGAAATCAGCGAGAGGGTCGTGCGTTTCATTTCATCTCCTTGCGCATTGGCTTGTGTTCGTGATCCGGAATGGCAGGAGACTACAGAGCCGGAATAAAACGGCAAAAATGAAATTCTCCGGTGTGGTCTGATGCAGACGGAGACGTTCTTCGAAATTCACCATTGAGGGATTTGAATTATTGACGATCGCGTATCAATTGGTTTTCATTTCGCGATTTTCTCAGGGCATTTTGCGTCGCGCGTGATAATTCCGGGTGATTTTCGGGGGAATTGCCGTCGGCGGAATATTGTTATTGATCCGTCAAATCATTATTTAATGAATTGAATTGGCCAGGCTGTAACGAATGTGATAAACGCGCGCCGCGCGCGACCGCCGGCGGCATCGCGTCGTCGTGATCGGTCGCCGCCTCGTGGTCGTCGCGCACCGAAACCCGGGCTGCAAGCTTACTTTTGTATATAATAATCATTCTCATTTACAGAATCGTTGACGCCTGCGCACCCCGGAACCCGGCCATGTCCGCTGACAAGCTGTCTCTCCATCGAGAAATCGACGCCCTCTATGCCGGCCATCACGCGTGGCTGCGCGGCTGGCTGAGCCGGAAGCTCGGTTGCGCGCACCGCGCGGCCGATCTGGCGCACGACACCTTCATGCGCCTGCTTGCACGCGACGAGCCGATCGGCGCCGACGAGCCGCGCGCGTTCCTGACGACGGTCGCGCAGCGCGTGTTGAGCAATCACTGGCGGCGCGAGCAGATCGAGCGTGCGTATCTCGACGTGCTCGCGCAGCGCCCGCAGACGTATGCGCCGTCGCCGGAAGAGCGGGCTGTCGTGCTCGAGACGCTGCTCGAGATCGACCAGCTGCTCGACGGCCTGCCGCTCGCGGCGAAGCGCGCGTTCCTGCTCGCGCAGCTCGACGGGCTCACGCAGGCCGAGATCGCGCGCGAACTCGGCGTGTCGCTCGCGACGGTGAAGCGCTATCTCGTGAAGGCCGGCACGCAGTGTTTCTTCGCGATGGCGGCCTGACCGATGGCCGCCCCGGGAGCGCCGGCGGTCCCGCCGCACGTCGCGCGTCGCGCAGTCGAATGGTGGGTCGACGGGCAGTCCGGCCGTCAGGACGAAGCGTTCGCCGCGGCGCTCGCGCGCTGGCGCGCGGAGGATCCGTCGCACGACGCGGCCTGGCGTCATATCGAAACGATGCAGGGCTGCTTCGGCCGGCTCGCGGCCGGGCTCGACCCGCAGGCCGCGCACGCGGCGCTGCTGCCGCCGCGTGCGAGCCGCCGCCGCGCGGCCGTGAAGGCGCTGGCCGTGCTGCTGTTCGCGGGCGGCGCCGCGTGGATGGCCGAGCCCGCGCGGCGTGCGGCGATCTGGCCGGCCGACCTGCGCACGGCGGTCGGCGAGCGGCGCACGGTGACGCTCGCGGATCGCACGGTCGTCGTGCTCGATACCGACACGGCGCTCGACGTGCGTTTCGACGCCGCAGCGCGCCACCTGCGCCTGCTGCGCGGCACGATCATGGTGACGAGCGGCCACGACGATCGCGTGCCCGCGCGGGCGCTGGTCGTGGCGACCGCGCAAGGCGAGCTGCGGCCGCTCGGCACGCGCTTCGCGGTACGGCAGCGCGACGATGCGACGCGCATCGAGGTATTCGCCGGCGCCGTGCGCGTACAGCCGGCCGACGGTGCGGCTGGCGCGCGCGTGATCGCGGCGGGAGAGGGCGCGGAGTTCACGCGCGACGCGATCGATGCACCGGCGCGGCTCGATCCGTATGCGTCCGCGTGGACGGGCGGCATGCTCGTCGCGTCGCGGATGCGGCTGGCCGATCTCGTCGCCGAGCTCGACCGTTATCGCCGCGGCACCCTGCGCTGCGATGCTGCCGTGGCCGACCTGCGCGTGTCGGGCACCTTTCCGCTCGACAATCCCGCACGCGTGCTCGACACGTTGAAGGCGACGCTGCCGATCGACGTTACCTACCTGACGCGTTACTGGGCGACCGTCGTGCCGGCCCGTTCGTGAGCTCATCGAAAAAAACTTTCGCCGGCCTGAGCTGTTTCTCGATGTTCGCGTGACATGGGTATTGAAAGCAGCACTGGCCCATCGCCCACCGACTCTTCGATCATGGTTTCCATCCGCCTCACGTATCGGCGCCGTCCGGCGCCCGCCCGTCACCTGCCGCGCGCATCGCGCCCGGCCGCGCCGGGCCGTCTTGCATGCCGACTGGCCGGCGCCGTCCTGCTGTCGGCGCTGCTGCCGCTCCCCGCGCTGGCCGACACCGGCGCCGACGCGGCGCCCGCCGCGCAGCCTGCGTCACGCCGCGCGTTCGACATTCCGGCCGGCCAACTCGAAGCGGCGCTGAACCGGTTCGGGCGCGAGGCGGGCATCCTGCTCGCGTTTCCGGCCGAGATGACGGCCGGGCTGACGAGCGGCGGCGTGCGCGGCCGGTTCGACGTCGACGGCGCGTTCGACCGCCTGCTGGCCGGCACGGGGCTCGTCGCGCTGCGCCAGCCCGGCGGCGGTTACACGCTGACGCGCGCCGGCGGTTCGGCGGCCCGGCCCGTGGCGGCGGGCGCCGCGCCGGCCGCCGAGTTGCCGGCGATCGACGTGCGCACCAGCGCGTTGCGCGCCGAAAGCTATCGCGCGCCGAAGGAAGCCGGCGTGCTGCGCTCGGAGATTCCGTTGCTCGACACCGCACAGGCCGTCAACATCGTGCCCGCGCAGGTATTGCGCGACCAGCGGCCGCGCAATCTCGACGACGCGCTCGGCAACGTGAGCGGCATCACGCAGGGCAACACGCTCGCGGGCACGCAGGACACGATCATGAAGCGCGGCTTCGGCGGCAACCGCGACGGCTCGATCATGCAGAACGGCATGCCGCTCGTGCAGGGCCGTGCGTTCAACGCGGCGGTCGACAGCGTCGAGGTGCTGAAGGGGCCGACGTCGCTGCTGTACGGGCTGATGGATCCGGGCGGCATGATCAACGTCGTCACCAAGCAGCCGCAGCTCAAGCGTTACAACGCGATTTCGCTTGGCGCGTCGACGTTCGGGCACGGCAAGAACGGCGGCAGCGTGACGTTCGATTCGACCGGGCCGGTCGGCGATTCGCGACTCGCGTACCGGCTGATCGTCGACCAGTCGAACGAGCAGTACTGGCGCAACTTCGGCGAGAACCGGCAGACCTTCGTCGCGCCGTCGCTCGCATGGTACGGGCGCGATACGCAGGTCGCGGTGTCCTACCAGTACCGCAAGTTCCATTCGCCGTTCGATCGCGGCACCGCGCTCGATCCGCGCACCAATGCGCCGCTCGACATTCCCGCGCGGCGGCGGATCGATGAGCCGTTCAACAACATGGACGGCGAATCGCATCTCGCGCAACTGACCGTCGATCACCAGTTCAACGCGGACTGGAGCGCGCACTTCGGCTACAGCTACAACCGCGAAACCTACGACGCGAACCAGTTGCGCACGACGGGCGTCGATCCGGTGAAGGGCACGATGACGCGCAGCAACGATGCGACGCACGGCTCGCTCAGCACCGACAGCTACGGGATCGGCTACGTGAACGGCAAGCTGACGCTCGCGGGGATGCGGCACGACGTGCAGGTCGGCTTCGATACCGAATACCGCCGCATCTATCGCAAGGACATGCTGCGTCAGGCCGTGAAGACGCCGTTCAGCTATGTCGATCCGGTGTACGGGCTGCTGCCGCCGTCGAGCACGGTGTCCGCGAGCGACAGCGACCAGACCGACACGCTGCACGATGCGTCCGCGTTCTTCCAGGACACCGTTCACCTGACCGACAAGTGGATCGTGTCGGGCGGGATCCGCTACATCACGTACAACCAGGTCGCGGGGCGCGGCCGGCCGTTCAAGGCGAACACCGACCTCAGCGGCTCGAAGTGGCTGCCGCGCGCGGGCATCGTCTACAAGTGGACCGATGCGTTCTCGCTGTACGGCAGCTATTCGCAGTCGCTGAAGCCGTCGTCGTCGATCGCGCCGATGACGGGCTACATCATCGACGGCGCGACGCCGCCCGAGGAAGCGACCGCGTGGGAAGTGGGCGGCAAGCTCGACCTGCCGGGCGGGATGACCGGCACGCTTGCGCTGTTCAACATCGACAAGAAGAACGTGCTCGTGTCGCAGTACAACGACGCGACGAAGCTGACCGACTGGCGCACGTCGGGCAAGGCGCGCTCGCGCGGTGTCGAGCTCGACGTGTCGGGCAAGATCGGCGAACGCGTGAACGTGATCGCGAGCTATGCATACATCGACGCGAAAACGACCGAGGATCCGCTGTATGCGGGCAACCAGCTGTGGAACGTCGCGCGCCACACCGCGTCGCTCGCGGCCGTCTACGACTTCGGCACGGTGACCGGCGGCGACGACCTGCGCATCGGTGCGGCCGCGCGCTATGTCGGCGCACGGCCCGGCGATTCGGCGAACAGCTTCACGCTGCCGTCGTACGTGCTCGCCGACGCGTTCGCGACCTACGACACGCGGATCGGCAAGCAGAAGCTGTCGTTCCAGCTCAACGTGAAGAACCTGTTCAACCGCACCTACTACCCGTCGAGCGCGAACCGTTACTTCGTCGCGATCGGCGACGCGCGACAGGTGTCGCTGCTGACCACACTGCAGTTCTGACCATGCACTTGCCGCGCGGCCGCCATGCCGGCGCGCGGCGTCGGAGAACCCCCTGATGAACCTGAAGATGAAGACCGGCGCCGCGCGCGCCGTTGCCGTTGCCGACGGCGCACGGCGCCGCGCATTGCGCGCGATCGCGGGCTCGGTGCTCGCACTGTCCGCTGGCCTCGGCGCCGGCGTCGCGACGCCCGCGTGCGCCGCCGATGCGCCGCCGGCGGTTACGCGCGTCGCGATGCTCGTGCAGTTGCGCGGCCCGAACCTGAAGGTCGACGAACGCATCAGCCAGCATCTCGGCGAACGCGGCTACGCGGTGCGCCTGATCGACGAGTCGGCCACGCCCGATGCGGCGCGCGACGCCGACGTGATCGTGATCTCGTCGACGGTATCGTCGAAGAACGTGCGGCCCGGCTGGCGCACGCTCGACAAGCCGCTCGTCACCTGGGAAAACGACCTGCTCGACGATCTCGCGATGACGGGCAAGCGGCACGACGTCGACTTCGGCGAAACCGGCAAGGAGCGCTACCTGTGGCTCGTCAATGCGCCGCATCCGATTGCGGCCGGCTTGCCGGCCGGCGCAATCAACGTGTACGGCAAGCAGGCGCCGATGAGCTGGGGCAAGCCGGGGCTCGGCGCGATCACGATCGCGACCGTGTACGGGCAGCCCGACAAGGCCGCGATCTTCGCGTACGAGAAGGGCGCGACGATGGACTACGAAGCACTCGCGCCGGCGCGGCGCGTGATGTTTTTCCTCGACAACGACACGTTCACGAACCTGTCGCCGGCGGGCGTCGCATTGTTCGACGCGGTGCTCGACTGGGCGGCCGGGCGGCGCTGAGCCGCCACGCGCAGGTCAGGCCGGCCGCGGCGGCGCGCCGACCCGCGACGCGTCTTCGATCAGTTGCGCCAGCTGCTGCGCAGGTTCCGACATCGTGCGCCGCGCGCGATGCACGAGCCCGATGTCGCGGTGGAACGTGTGATGCCCGAGGTCGATCGCGCGGACGCCGGCGGGCCAGCGGCGATACACGGCGGTCTGCGGCACGATCGCGACACCCACGCCGTTCTCGACCAGCTTGACGATCGCATCGAGTTCGTCGAGTTCGCAGGTGTCGCGCACCGCGATGTGCATCTTGCGCAGAAAGCGATCGACCTGGCGGCCGCCGAACGACGCGCGGTCGTAGCGGACGAACGGCTCGCTCGCGAGCAGCTCGGCCCAGTCCTTGCCTTTCACGCCGCGCGGCACGATCAGCCGGAACGGTTCCTGCGCGAGCGTCGTCCAGTGCAGGTCGCTCTGCAGCGAAAACGGCGGGCGGATGATCGCAGCCATGTCGATCTCGCCCGCATCGACCCGGTTGACCAGCTCGATCGACAACCCCGGGATCACGCGTGTCCGGCACGCGGGATGCCGGCGATGGAAATCGGCCAGCGCGGCCGGCAGCAGCGCGCTCTGCACCGACGCGATCGCGCCGATCGTCACGCGCACGGCGGCGGGCGAGCCGGGCGCCGTCGAGCTCAGGTTCTCGTACAGGCCGATCAGCGCCTGCGCCTGGTCGAGCACGTGATGACCCATCTCGTTGAGCCGCGCCGACCGGCCTTGCCGGTCGAACAGCGCGAAGCCGAGCTCGGCCTCAAGGCGTTGCATCTGCGCGCTGACGGCCGCCTGCGTGAGCCCGATACGATTGCCGGCGGCGGCGAACGTGCCTTCCCGGGCGACGGCGACGAGGGTTTTCAGCTCGCGGATCATTCATCAATTCCGTTTGTGAATCGCGAAATTATATATTGATTTAATTTTTGCTTGACCTTGTCTACCATGGTGCCGTCCTCGCGCCACGCGAGCGTTCCTTCACGAGGCAACCATGAGTCTTTCCCCGTTTCACCTGGCGATTCCGGTCTACGACCTGCCGGCCGCGCGCGATTTCTACGGCCGCGTGTTCGGGCTGGAAGAGGGGCGTTCGAGCGCGCAGTGGGTCGACTTCGACTTTTACGGGCACCAGCTCGTGATCCACGCGCATCCGAAGACCGCGTCGCAGGAAGGCGCGCACACGAATGCGGTCGACGGGCACGACGTGCCGGTGCCGCATTTCGGGATCGTGCTCGACTGGCCGAGCTGGGAAGCGCTGGCGGAGCGGCTGCGCTCGTTCGGCGTGACCTTCGTGATCGAGCCGTATGTGCGCTTTCAGGGGCAGGTCGGCGAACAGGCGACGATGTTCCTGTTCGATCCGTGCGGCAATGCCCTCGAATTCAAGGCGTTTCGCGACATCGGCCAGCTGTTCGCGAAGTGACCGGCGTGGCCGTCAGCGCCGATTGACGTTGGGTGCGAGAATGCGGCCTCCGGCATGGGCGTGCGCAGGCGCGCCGGCCGACGCCGCGCCGCACGGCATCCGTCCGTGCGCGCCGTTCTCCAAGGAACCCGTATGGACCGTCACATCGCTCCGGTGGAGCTGAAGAAAGCCTACCGTCTCCTCAACCACGGCCCGACCGTGCTCGTGTCGGCCCGTCACGGCGGCGTCGACAACGTGATGGCTGCCGCGTGGGCGTGCGCGCTGGACTTCCTGCCGCCGAAGCTGACGGTCGTGCTCGACAAGTCCGCGAAGACGCGCGAGCTCGTCGAGCGCAGCGGCACGTTCGTGATCCAGGTGCCGACGGCCGCGCAACTGCAGCTCACGCATGCGGTCGGCAGCCACAGCCTCGCGGAGCGGCCCGACAAGCTGCGCGAAGCGGGCGTCACGCTGTTCGACGTCGAAGGGCACGACCTGCCGTTCGTCGCCGGCTGCTCGGGCTGGCTCGCATGCAAGCTGATTCCCGAGCCGCACAACCAGCAGACCTACGACCTGTTCATCGGCGAAGTGGTTGGTGCATGGTCCGATACGCGCGTGTTCCGCGACGGGCACTGGTATTTCGAATCGGCCGATCCCGCGCTGCGCAGCCTGCACTACATCGCGGGCGGCAATTTCTATGCGATCGGCGAATCGCTGCACGTCGATCCGGACGCGCAGTAAGCGCCGGGCGACCGGCCATTCCCCATCAGGGC
This sequence comes from Burkholderia cepacia complex sp. TUM26381, assembly GCF_057439935.1. Taxonomy (NCBI): domain Bacteria; kingdom Pseudomonadati; phylum Pseudomonadota; class Betaproteobacteria; order Burkholderiales; family Burkholderiaceae; genus Burkholderia; species Burkholderia cepacia complex sp. TUM26381. Next base: position 1,470,681 of record NZ_CM172006.1, read on the forward strand.
GCGCGATTCACGCGCGCTTTTTCAATTCCGCGAGCATGGTTTCGGCGAACGCCTGCGCGACGCGCGGCAGCGTGCGCCCGCGTTTCGTGACGAGCGCGATCGGCCGCACGAACGCGGGATCGTCGATCGGCTTCGCGACCAGCTCGGGCTCGGCGCGCACCTCGCGCGCGGTCGCGGGCAGGATCGTCACGCCGAGGCCGCCGCGCACCATCGCGACGGCCGTCATCATGTAGGTCGGTTCGCACGCGATGTCGGGGGTGCAGCCGGCCGCCTCGAGCGCGGCATCGACGACGCTGCGCACGCTGGTGCCTTGCGCGGTGAGCACGAGCGGCACGCCGGCGACGTCGGCGGTGGTGACGCGCCGCTTGCGCGCGAGCGGATGATCCTTCGGGCACACGGCAACGAGCCGGTCGGTGCCCGCATACAGCACCTCCAGCGACGCATCGAACGTGTCGCCGCCGGTCAGCCCGAGATCGGCTTCCTCGTTGCGCACGAGCGCGGTGACGAGACTCGCGACGCCATCGCGGATCTCGAAACCCGCGCGCGGCACGTCGCGCCGGAACGACTGGATCAGCTCGGGCAGCATGCTGGATGCAAAGGTCGGCAGGCACGCGAGCCGCACCGTGCCGCTCGTGCCTTCGCCGAGCGCGCGCGCATCGCGCAGCACGCGCTCCATGTCGTCGAGCGAGCGCTGCAGCAGCGGCAGCAGTTCGCGCCCGGTCTGCGTGAGCGCGACGCTGCGGCTGTTGCGGTCGAACAGGCGCGCGCCGACGATTTCCTCGAGCCGGCGGATCTGCACGGTCAGCGCCGGCTGCGACAGGTGCAGGCGCGCGGCCGCGCGCGTGAAGTTGCCGGCCTGCGCGACGGTGACGAACGCGCGAATGTCGCGAAGATTCAGATCCATAACGGTTCGTGATTGCTGCGATCAAATCATTTCAATTGTGCTATCGCTGCGCCGACCTTACGCTCGTCTCCAACAAAAGACAAGGTAGGAGACACGGATGCTGCCGTTACTCGGGCTTGGCACGATCGTCGTGCTGCTGGCCGCGATTCTGTCGAAGCGGATGTCGCCGCTCGTCGCGCTGATCATCGTGCCGATCGCCGCGTCGCTGATCGGCGGCTTCGGGCTGCACACCAGCAAGTTCGTCATCGACGGGCTGAAGGGTCTCGCGCCCGTCGTCGGGATGTTCGTGTTCGCGATCCTGTATTTCGGGACGATTACGGATGCCGGCACGCTCGACCCGATCATCGACCGGATCCTGCGCGCGGTCGGCACGCGGCCGACGCGCATCGTGATGGGCACGACGCTGCTCGCGCTGCTGATCCACCTCGACGGCTCGGGCGCCGTCTGCTTTCTCGTGACGATTCCGGCCGTGCTGCCGCTGTACGACCGGCTGAAGATGGACCGGCGCGTGCTGGCCGCCGCCGTGTCGATGGCGGCGGGCATCAATTTCCTGCCGTGGACGGGGCCGATGATCCGCGCGTCGGCGTCGCTGCACCTGCCGGTGTCGGCGCTGTTCAATCCGCTGATCCCGGTGCAGGCGATCGGGCTCGCGTTCGTGTTCGGCGTCGCGTACTGGCTCGGGCGGCGCGAGGAGAAGCGGCTCGGCCTGTCGCGCGGCGATGCGTCGATCCCGCTGCCGACACGCGAACTGACGCCCGACGAACTGGCGCTGCGCCGGCCGCATCTGTTCTGGTTCAACCTCGTGCTGACGCTCGTCGTGCTCGGCACGATGGTCGTGATGGGCGAGAAGATCCCGCCCGCGATCATGTTCATGGTCGGGCTGTGCATCGCGCTGATGGTGAATTATCCGGACGTCGACATGCAGCGAAAGCGCATCGACGCGCATGCACGCGCCGCGCTGATGATGGCCGGCATCCTGCTCGCGGCCGGCGTGTTCACGGGGATCATGCAGGGCAGCGGGATGCTGAAGGCGATGGCGCAGGCGGCGGTCGGCTTCGTGCCGCCGTCGATGGCCGGCCACATTCCCGTGGTGCTCGGCCTTGCGTCGATGCCGCTCAGCATGCTGTTCGACCCGGATTCGTTCTACTTCGGCGTACTGCCGGTCATCGCGGAAGTGGCCGGCCAGCTGGGCGTGCCGGCCGTTCAGGTCGGACAGGCCGCGCTGCTCGGCCAGATGACGACCGGGTTCCCGGTCAGTCCGCTGACGCCCGCGACGTTCCTCGTCGTCGGCCTGTGCGGCATCGAGCTGGCCGAGCACCAGAAATTCACGTTTCCGCTGCTGTTCGGCGCGTCGATCGTGATGACGATCGCATGCGTCGTGCTGGGCATCTTTTGATTTTTACCGGCGGCGCAAGCCGCCGGACGACGGGACGGACATGACAGCAAAGCAACCTGAACGGCGCGTGCGCATCGGCGCGGGCGCCGGCTACTCGGGCGACCGGATCGAGCCCGCGGTCGAGCTGGCCGAACACGGGCAACTCGACTATCTCGTGTTCGAATGCCTGGCCGAGCGCACGATCGCGATCGCGCAGCAGGCGCGGCGCAAGGATCCGGCGCTCGGCTACGACCCGTTGCTCGACGCGCGGATGCACGCCGTGCTGCCGGTCGCGGCGGCGAAACGCGTGCGCATCGTGTCGAACATGGGCGCCGCGAACCCGCGCGCGGCGGCGCGGCACACCGCGCAGATCGCGCAGTCGCTCGGTATCGCGGGGCTGAAAGTCGCGGCAGTCGAAGGCGACGACGTGCTCGACGTCGTGCTGCGCGGCGCGTTCCGTTTCGAGGAGTCGGGCGACGAAGTCGCCGCGTATCGCGACCGCATCGTGTCCGCGAATGCGTACCTCGGCGCCGCGCCGATCGTCGACGCGCTCTCGGCAGGCGCGGACGTCGTGCTGACCGGGCGGGTCGCCGATCCGTCGCTGTTTGCCGCGCCGCTGATCCACGCGTTCGGCTGGCGGATGGACGACTGGGACACGCTCGGGCAGGCGACCGTCGTCGGCCATCTGCTCGAATGCGCCGGGCAGGTGACAGGCGGCTATTTCGCGGATCCCGGCTACAAGGACGTGCCGAACCTGGCGCGGCTCGGCTTCCCGATCGGCGAAGTCGCGGCTGACGGTTCGGTCGTGATCACGAAGGTGCCGCACGCGGGCGGCCGCGTGAGCGCGGCGACCTGCAAGGAACAGCTGCTCTACGAGATTCACGATCCGGCGCGCTATCTGCAACCCGATGTCGTCGCCGATTTCACGCATGTGGCGGTTGCCGAGGAGGCGGCCGACCGCGTGCGCGTGACGGGCGGCCGTGGAAGCGCGCGACCCGATACGCTGAAGGTGTCGGTTGCTTACGTCGACGGCTGGATCGGCGAAGGCCAGATTTCGTACGGCGGGCCGGGCGCGCTCGAACGTGCGCGCCTCGCGCGCGACATCGTCCGCGAACGGCTGGCGCTGACCGGCGTCGCGGCGACCGAGTGGCGCTTCGACCTGATCGGCATCGATTCCCTGTATGGCGACGCAACGCCGGCCGAGCGCGGCGAGCCGGCCGAGGTGCGCGTGCGGGTGGCCGGCCGTACGGCGAGCGCTGCCGAAGCCGCGCGGATCGGCAATGAAGTCGAGACGCTCTATACGAACGGGCCGGCCGGCGGCGGCGGCGCGTTCAAGTCGGCACGCGAGGTGATCGCCGTGCAGTCGGTGCTGCTGCCGCGTGCGGCCGTGACACCGTCGTTTTCATTCGTGGAGGCATGATGCAACTGCGTGAACTCGCGCATGCGCGCACCGGCGACAAGGGCAATACGCTGAACGTATCGGTCATCTGCCGCGATCCGCGTCATTTCGATCATCTGCGCGCGCATCTCGATGCGCAAGCGGTGAAGGCATGGCTCGCGGGCATCGTGCACGGCGACGTCGTGCGCTACGAACTGCCGGCGCTCGGTGCATTCAACTTCGTGCTGCGCGATGCGCTCGGGGGGGGCGTGACGCGTTCGCTCGCGCTCGACGCGCACGGCAAGTCGGTCAGTTCGGCGCTGCTGGCGATCGAGGTGCCCGATCCGGCGTGACGCGTGGCGTCGCCGCCGCGGGCAGGCAGGTGCGGGTCACGGAATCAGCAGCTCGCGACGTCCGTTCGCGTGCTCGATGCGTTCGCCGGCGATATGCAGGCGCTGATCTCGCCGATAGTCGTAGACCGCGCGCGATGCGGCGAGCTGGTCGAAGTCGAGTTCGAGCGCATGACGCGATTCGGTGTTGCCGGCTTCGAACATCACGTTGCCGTACGGATCGACCGCGAGGCTGCCGCCCGCGAACACGACGTCGTGCGTGCTGTCGCCGACGCGATTGGCGACTGCCGCGAACACCTGGTTCTCCATCGCGCGCGCCGACACCGACGTGCGGTGGACGTTGCGGTACGGCTCCATGTTGCCGTCGGTCACGAGGATCAGCTGGGCGCCGAGCGCGGCGAGTGCGCGGCCGGTTTCCGGGAATTCGCTGTCGTAGCAGATCAGCAAGCCGATCCGGACGCCGCGCCATTCGACCGTTGCGTAGCGGTCGCCCGGCAGCACGACGCCGTGCTCGCTCACCCACAGATGCGTCTTGCGATAGCGCAGCGCGATGCCGTCCGGCGTGACGAACACGGTCGTGTTGTAGAAGCGTCCGCCGTCGTTCTCGATCAGCCCGACCACAACCGCCACGTCGCGTGCGCGCGCAGCCGCAATGACCGCGCCGACGCTCGGGCCGTCGAGCGGCTCGGCGACTTCCGCGAGATTCGACGGATCGAGGAAGCCGGTGAGCTGCGCTTCCGGAAACATCACGATGTCGGTGCCGGGCGCGCAGGTCGCGATGGCGTCGAGCGTGCGCTGCAGGTTGTAGTGCGTGTCGCCGTCGCGGCCGGCGAGCTGGACGATGTCGAGCTTCAGTTTCATGGGCGGTTTCGGGGGCAGTGGCCCGTCGCGACACGCGGCGGAGCGGTTGGAAACAGGGCCTAGTATGCGCCGATCCTTACGGTTTCCCATCCCGCCGACGCGTTAACCCGTCGGGGGTATTGAACTCGCGACAGGTATCGACGGGGGCGTGAACGGATACGGAAATCAGTGGCTGCCGGAGGGCGTCGTGAATGGGCGAGTACCGACCGAATCCGCAAGGACGCCCGGACGGCGCGGTCGATAGACGGGATCGGCGCGCGAAACGCTCAGCCGTCGATCAGCGCCCAGTCGAACAGCGCGCTGCGCGTGCGCACGCCGAGCTTCGCGAACGCGCGCTTCACGTAGGTTTCGGCGGTCGAGTGGCGGATGTCGAGCAGGGTTGCGGCTTCCGGCACCGAGCGGCCGCTCAGCAGAAGCTTGCAGATTTCCTGCTCGCGGCGCGACAGGCGCACGTCCTGGCGCGCGATGCGCGTGTCGAAGCCGTGATGCGACGGCGCGTGGCTGGCCGCCGGCGCGATGCGGCGCGCGGCGCACGAGCGCGCATGCATTTCGAGCAACGGGAACAGCAGGTCGGCCATCTGCCGCAGGTGGAACAGCTCGTCGCGGCTGAATGCGGCCTGGCCGGTCGAGCGCGTGACCGACAGCGCATACTGGACGTTCGCATTGCCGTGCACGAGCATGCATTCCTGCGTGACGCGCTGTTCGTCGAAGAAGCGCCGGCGGAAATCGCCGTCGGGCAGTCCGCCGACGTGCCGCTGCAGCAGCAGCGTGCCGGTCGTGCCGCGCACCGGCTCGATGAGCGGATCGGTTTGCCAGAAATCCAGATAGTACGCATCCATCAGCGCGCACAGCTCCTGATACCGGTCACCCCAGCTCCCGAGCCATTCGATCAGATAACCCGACGCGGCGCCCGGGTCGGGCCGCCAGCGTTCGAGATGGATCGCGTCGGTGACGAGGCTCTCGTTGACGAAGCGGGCGACGGCATCGGCGAACCCGGCGGTGCCGGCCGCCCGGATCGTATTGCCGAGTGTCTGCGGCCGCACGCCGATGACAGGACCGGCGTGGCCGGGTGAAGCGGGTGGAGAGAGGTGCATCGCGGGGTGCCCGGGAGGCTGAACGATACGCGAACCTTACGCGAGCGGCGTGCGGACGTCAGCCGGGGATTGCCCGCGTCTGGGCCAGATCGCGGCGGCGCTGCGCATCACGCATCGGTCTGCGCCTTCAGGAACAGCGAAAACAGTTCCGACTGCGAATTGATCGAGAGCTTGGCGTAGATGTTGCGCCGGTGCACCTTGACGGTTTCCGCCGAGATTTCCAGCTTGTTTGCGACTTCCTTGTTCGAGCGACCGCTCAGGATCAGCCGGATCACGTCGAGTTCGCGGGCGGTGAGCGGGGTGCCGAGCCTGGCCATCGCGTGCTCGAAGCGGTGACTCGCGTCAGCACCGGCGCCGGCCGGGCGCGACGGCGCGGATTCGGCGGGTGTCCGCTCGTACGCGAGGCGCTGGCGCATCAGCGCGACGATCCACGGCCGCACCAGGTCGAGCAGTGCCACTTGTTCGGGGCTGAAGCGCCGCTTGCTGCCGAGCGACAGGCACAGCGTGCGCGTGTCGTCGAGCACGACGTTGAACTGCACCTCGTCCTCGACGACGTTGTGCGTGAAATAGCGCGTGTAGTACTCGGTGTCGCGAAAGCACTCGGGCGCGACGTCGGACAGCCGGAACAGGCCGCTGGCCGGCGCATCGCGGTTCGCGATGTAGAACGGATCCAGCAGGTACAGGCCCTGCACGTAGTCGCGAAACAGCGGGTCGGGGCCGCCGCCTTCGTACGCGCATTCGGCGAACACCAGCGGGCGGCCTTCGCCGAACATCAGCGCCACCCAGCTGTCGACCGCGACGTATTCCTCGATCAGCCGGATCAGCGACAGCCAGAAGCCCGGCTGGTCGAGCGACTCGATGAGCCGCCCGACCGAGCGGTGCCAGGCGACGTCCTGCAAGGTCAGGTTCATGCGTGTGTCCATGTCGGGCCGGCGATTCGACGCTTGCGGTGCCGCGCCGTGCGTGTACGCTACGGCCTCGCGGACCGATTCCCGCGTGCATCGAACGGAGCCTGGAGTGAAGAACGAGATCGTAACGCCGGCCGGCGCGAATGGCGAGGCCATGCGTCGCGGCCGGTGCGCGGCACTCGCCGTGGGCGCCGGGCTGGCGTGCGCGGGCGTGCTGGCTGCGCAATCGGCGGCCGCTGCGCCGCCGGCGTCGTGCAACGCGCAATTGACGGCGCTGATCGTACCGGCGCTGCGGCAGACCGCGATGGCGCGGCGCGACATCCATGCCGACGTGGACGAGCGCAACGGCCATCTCTACCGCATCCGGCTGTTCACGGTGCCCGACCACCCGGGCACGCCCAATCGCGAAGCGACGATCGGCTGGGTGACGCTCGATACGCAGGCGATGCGCGCACTCGACATCACATGCGATCCCGACCGGCCGGACGTGCTGAAGATCGACCGGCGCGCGCTGTCGCGTGCCGTGTCGGCGTGCGATGCGCCGGCTGCGCCGGTGCGCGGTGCCGTCGATTGCGACGCGCTGAACCGCCGCGCACAGGGGCAGGGTGATTTCGTGACGGGTAGCGACGCCGGGCGTGTCGTCACCGGCAAGGGGCGCCTGCCGTTCTTTTCCGCGCCGGACGACGCATGCCGGATCGACGGGCTGTTCATCGTCGAGCACGATCACGTCGATGCGCGGACCGAATATGGCCGTTTCACGTCGATTGTCTACCTGAATCCGCGCACGCGCGGCATGGCCGAGGGATGGGTGTCAACCGCGCGGCTGAAGCCGGACGGCACCGGCATCGCGCCACGGCAACCGTGATCGGGCGCGCCCGCAACCATTCACCGCCCATCCTTCCGACCAGAACGAACCTCGTCATGACAGTCCCGCACCGGAACACACGTCTCAAGCCGCTCGCGGCTTCGCTTGCTGCACTGGGTGCACTCGCGGTACTGACGGCGCTCTCCGCGCTGTCGCCCGTTTATGCCGTCGAGCCGGCCCAGCCCGACCATCAACTGAAGACCTTCATCCACGACACTTACGGCAACTGGCGTGCGGACCGCAAGGGTTGGCAGGCGGACGGCGACGATTTCATCTACGCGCCGTGTGGCTCGCTGCGCGTCGCGACCGCGGACGGCGCGCGCACGCTGCTCGCGGTGTGCGGCGAAACCGAAGCGGCCGTGCAGAACGGAACGCCGGGCATGGATGCGGACGCGTCGACCGGCACGATCGACCTGTACGTGCTGAAGCCGACGGCCGACGGCAAGACGCTCGAGCCGGTCGTGAAGAAAACGGAGATCGCGTCGGGCACGCGCGGCGAGCCGGGCACGGTGCGCATCGAGCGGCTCGGGCCGCACGTGTTCGGGTTCGTCATCGGCGAACGCGACATGCGGCAAGGCTATACGCAAAGCTTCCGCTCGATCTGGCTGCCGTACGGCAACGCGCTGGTGCAGGCGGCGGCGCGCATCGACGAGGCGCTCGACAACGCGGAGTCGACCGAATGTGCGAACGCGCACGCTCGCTGCGAGGAGCGCCGCTTCGAGATCGTGCCGGACCTGACCGGCACCGGCGACGTCTATCCGCTGACGGTCAGCGAAACGGGCACGCGCGGCGACAAGGCCATCCGCGCACGCCATACGGTGACGTTCGATGCGGCACGCGGCCGCTACGTCGTGCCGAAGGCATTGCGCGACGGCTACTGAGCCGTCGCGCGCGGGAACGGGCGGCGTGGCGCCGCCCGTGCATCACACGTACAGGTAGCGTACGAGGTGGAAGAACACCGGCGCGGCGAAGCAGATCGAGTCGACGCGATCGAGCATCCCGCCGTGGCCCGCGATCATCGAGCCCCAGTCCTTCGTGCCGAGCGAGCGCTTGACGGCCGACAGCACGAGCCCGCCGACGAAGCCCGCGATCACGATCGCGAGCGAGATGCCGAAGGCCGCGCCGAAGCTGAACGGCGTCACGCGATACAGCGACGCGCCGCACAGCGTGGCCAGCAAACCGCCGCCGACGAAGCCTTCGATCGTCTTCGACGGCGACAGCTGCGGCGCGATCTTGCGGCGCCCGAACAGCTTGCCGACCACATATTGCAGCACGTCGCTGATCTGCACGACGAACAGGAAGAAGAACAGCAGCAGCGCGTTCTGCCCCGCGTAGCGCGGAATATCGAGGATCAGCACGGCCGGCGCATGGCTCAGGCCGTACACGCACACCATCAGCGCCCAGTTGATCTTCGCGTTGCGGCTCAGGAATTCGCGCGTGTCCTGCGTGAGCGCCGAGACGAGCGACATCGCGAAGAACAGGTGTACGGGCACGAAGATCGAATACATCCCGTACCAGTTGATCCCGAGCAGCAGGTACTGCACGGGGATCGCGACGAAGAACGCGATGAAGAGCGTCGTATGGTCGCTCGCGGTGGTCGGCGTGAGCGTGATGAATTCGCGCAGCGTCAGGTACGACAGCAGCGCGAACACGAGATACGTGACGTTGTTGCCGAGGCCGATCGCGATGGCCATGATCGCGATCATCGCCCACCACGCGCGGATGCGCTGGTTCAGGTTGACGATGGTCGAGCTCTGGCCGCCGCTGCGCGCGCCGAGGATCGCGCCGATCACGGTCGCGACGACGAGCACGCCCGTGACGCCCGCGACCAGTTCCCAGAAGATGGTTCGCATTGTTGTTGGTATCCGGAAAAAGGGAGAAAAGGGCGGCGCGTTCAGCCGGCGGGCCGCTGCGGCGGCGCGAGCGCGACGACCGCGTCGCGCATGCGGGCGAGGAAGGTCGGCTTCTCTTCCTGGTCGCCGAGCGCGTCGTTCGCCCCGAAATGCACCTTGCAGATCAGCGGCACGGGCCAGATCGCGCCCTTCGGCATGATGCGCTGCAGGTTCTCGAGGTAGACGGGCGCGAGCGCGACGTCCGGGAATTCGGTCGCGAGATGGAACAGCCCGCTCTTGAACGGCTGTGGCAGCACCTCGGCGCCGCGCGTGCCTTCCGGGAAGATGATGATCGAATGGCCCTGCCGCAGCGCGTCGCGCACGGGGTCGAGCGGGTCGCCGCCGGATTCGCGGTGGCGGTCGATCAGCACGACGTTCAGCAGCTTCTGCGCGATGTGCCGCTTCATGTCGCTGCTGTCCCAGTAGTCGCGCGCGGCGACCGGCCGCACGACCGCGCGCACGTTGCGCGGCAGCGCGGCGAGGATCGCGAGCGTGTCGATGTGGCTCGTGTGATTCGAGAAATAGATTTTCTGCGTCGGGGACGGCGGCGCCTGATGCCAGACCGGATACGCGCCGGCGACGAGTCGCACGATGGACAGCAGGAAGTCGCGCTGCCAGACATTGAGGATGTTCATCGGCACGGTGCCTCCTGCCTGCATGCCCGGCCCGCTGCGCAAGCGCGGCGGGCGGAACCCCGGAATGCCGGCGCGGCAGGATGCGCGCCGGACGGCTCTTGTTTAAATTTTTTCAAATTCGTGGCTGCCTGTCGCAGGTCCGCGATAATCGGACGATTCGCCGTCGCACGCTGTTGCGTCGCGGCGAATGCGCCGGTCGGCGGCGTGATAATCGGCTGTTGCACGAGTGCCCGTCTGCAGTTCGAATGGATCTCACCGCGATCGGGCCAGCGGATTATCGCGAGTTTCGCTGAAAAACGCCAGATTCGCGCCGCGCGGGCGTGCCGGGCCGCAGGCTTGACGCATCGGGGCCGCTCGGCGACGATTAGGGCCGTCCAATGAAGGCTGACGAAGGCCGTTTCGCCGCCCGGGGCATGGCGGCGGGAAACGTATCCGACTGTGCCGCGCAAATAAAACGATGAGCCTCTACGCACTCAAACCCAAATTCCAGAACCGTCTGCGCCCGTTCGCGAATTCGCTCGCCGAACGCGGCGTCACGGCCAACCAGGTCACGCTGTTCGCGGCCGGCGGCTCGATCGTCGTGGGCGCGCTCGCCGGCCTGGGCGTGTTCGCCCGTGCGCTGTTCCTGCTGATTCCGCTGTGGCTGTTCGCGCGGATGGCGCTCAACGCGATCGACGGGATGCTCGCGCGCGAGCACGGGCAGAAGAGCACGCTCGGCGCGTACCTGAACGAGCTCGGCGACATCGTGTCCGACGTCGCGCTCGTGCTGCCGTTCCTCGCCATGTCCGCGTTCGCTCCGGCGGACGTCTGGCTGTTCGCGCTGACGGCGGTGATCGTCGAATGCGCGGGGCTGATCGGCCCGCTCGTCGGCGCGACGCGCCGCTACGACGGCCCGTTCGGCAAGAGTGACCGGGCGCTGGCCCTCGGCGCGTTCGCGCTGTGGATCGGCCTCGGATTCCCGGTCGGCAGCGTCGCCGCGTGGCTGTGGCGGCTGCTGATCGTGCTGTCGATCGTGACGGCGGTGCGGCGCGTACGGGCCGGGATCGCCGAAGCGGGCGGCTGATGGCCCGGGCGCCGGAGGGCGGCGCCACACAATTCGAATAACGAAACGAGAGAAATCGCATGAGCGCACGCACGGCACGTGAGGCCGACTTCATCACGCACGACGGCGAAACGCTGTTCTATCGGCACTGGCCCGCAACGGCACCGCATTGCCGCGGCGCCGTCGTGCTCCTGCATCGCGGCCACGAACATTCGGCGCGCGTCGCGCACCTCGTCGACGAGCTCGACCTGCCGGATTTTGCATTTTTCGCGTGGGACGCGCGCGGTCACGGCCGCTCGCCGGGCGCGCGCGGCTACAGCCCGAGCGCGGCCGCGTCGGTGCGCGACCTGCAGACCTTCGTCGAACATATCCGCGACACGCACGGCATCGCGATCGAGGACATGGCGGTCGTCGGCCAGAGCGTCGGCGCGGTGCTCGCGGCCACCTGGGCGCACGACTATGCGCCGCCGATCCGCGCGCTCGTCGTGGCGTCGCCGGCATTCCACATCAAGCTTTACGTGCCGTTCGCGCGGCCGGGGCTGCGGCTGATGCACAAGCTGCGCGGGCTGTTCTATGTGAACAGCTACGTGAAGCCGAAATTCCTCACGCACGATCCCGAGCGGATCGCGAGCTATGCGTCCGATCCGCTGATCACGCGGCCGATCGCGGTCAACATGCTGCTCGACCTGCACGACACCGCGCAGCGGATCGTCGCCGACGCGGCCGCGATCACCGTGCCGACGCAGTTGCTGATCTCGGGCGCCGACTGGGTCGTGCATCGCGGCCCGCAGGATCGTTTCTTCGAACGGCTCGGCGCGGCGCGCAAGGAGCGCATCGTACTGCCGGGCTTCTATCACGACACGCTCGGCGAACGCGACCGCGCACAGGCGCTCGCGCCGCTGCGCGCGTTCGTGCTGCGCGAGTTCGACGCGCCGAGCCCGCGCGTGTCGCTCGCCGATGCCGACCGGCGCGGCGCGTTCCACGACGAATACGCGGCGCTCGGCCGGCCGCCCGCGAACGTATTCGCGCGGGCGTACTGGGCGCTCACGCGCGCCGGCCTGAAGGCAGGCGGCGCGCTGTCGGACGGCATCGCGCTCGGGCTGCGGCTCGGCTTCGATTCGGGCTCGACGCTCGACTACGTGTACCGCAACCGTGCGCAGGGGCGGCTCGGCGTCGGCGCGCTGATCGACCGCACGTATCTCGATTCGCCGGGCTGGATCGGCATCCGCCAGCGCAAGGTGCATCTGCAGGAACTGATCGGCACGGCGATCGGCCGCCTGCGCGGGCACGGCTCGCCGGTGCGGATCGTCGACATCGCGGCCGGTCACGGGCGCTATGTGCTCGACGCGATCGCGTCGGCCGCCGAGCGCGACGGCGCGGCGCCCGACGACATCACGCTGCGCGACTACAGCCCGCCGAACGTCGAGGCCGGGCGCGTGCTGATCGCGCAGCGCGGCCTCGAGCCGATCGCGCGCTTCGAGCGCGGCGACGCATTCGACGAGACATCGCTCGCGACGCTCGAGCCGCGCCCGACACTCGCGATCGTGTCGGGCCTGTACGAGCTGTTCGGCGAGAACGCGCTGATCGAGCGCTCGTTGCGCGGGCTCGCGCAGGCCGTGCCGCCGGGCGGCTATCTCGTCTATACCGGGCAGCCGTGGCATCCGCAGCTCGAATTCATTGCGCGCGCGCTGAACAACCACCGCGGCGAGGCGACCTGGGTGATGCGCCGCCGTTCGCAGGCCGAGATGGACGAGCTCGTCGCGCGCGCAGGCTTCCGCAAGCTCGAGCAGCGGATCGACGAGATGGGCATCTTCACGGTCAGCCTCGCGCAGCGGGTCGACGCGTCATGAGCGCGCTCGGCGGCGGCGCGGGCGGCCTTGCCGAACCGGCGGCCGGCGCGCGCGACGCGTCGTTCGCACTGCGCTTCGGCTGGCTCGCGGCGATGGGCGCGGTGTTCTTCTCGACGTACGGCTTCGCGAACTGGCTCGCCGCGCGCCGCGCGGCAGTGCCGACGTTCGCGTTCGGCTGGGAGCATGCGATCCCGTTCGTGCCGTGGACCATCGTGCCGTACTGGTCGATCGACCTGCTGTATGCGCTGTCGTTCTTCTTCTGGACGCGCCGCGCCGATCTGCTCGATCACGTGAAACGGCTGCTGACCGTGCAACTGGTGTCGGTCGGCTGCTTCATCGTGTGGCCGCTGCGTTTCGGGTTCGAGCGGCCCGACGCGGGCGGCGTGGCCGGCACGCTGTTCACGCTGCTGATGGGCTTCGACAAGCCGTTCAACCAGGCGCCGTCGCTGCATATCGGCTTGCTCGTCGTGCTGTGGGCCGTCTACGCGAAGCACCTGCGCGGCACGTTCGCGCGCGCCGTGCTGCATCTGTGGTTCGCGGCGATCGGCGTATCGGTGCTGACGACCTACCAGCACCACGCGATCGACGTGCCGACCGGCGCGGCCGTCGGTTGTCTCGCACTGTTCCTGTTTCCGCTGCGCGATGCGGCGGGCCGCTTGCCGGGCGCCGACGCGTCGCCGGGCGCGGCCGGCCGCGCGCTCGCGCGGCGCTATGCGCTCGGCGCCGCACTGGTGGCGCTGGCGGCCCTGTGGTGCGTGCCGCGCGCGCCGGGCTGGGCGCTGGCGGCAGGGTGGATCGCGCTGGCGCTGGCGTGCGTGGCATGGGTCTACCGGCGTGGCGCGCCCGGCGCATTCCAGAAGGATGCGCACGGCCGGTTGCCGGTCTTCGTTCGCTGGCTGCTCGCTCCGACGATTGCCGGTGCGTTCGTCAATTCGCGGCTGTGGACGTTCCGGCAGCCGGCGCCGGTGCGGATCGACGCACGCGTGTCGATCGGCCGTACGCCGACGACGCGCGACCTCCGGCGCCACGGTTTCACCGCGCTGGTCGACCTGACTGCCGAGATGCCGCGCTGGGCGGCGGCCGATGCGTCGCTCGCGTATGCGTCCGTGCCGCAGCTCGATCTGGTCGCGCCGACGCCGGCGCAGCTCGCGCAGGCCGTCGCGGCGCTCGAACGCCTGCACGGGGACGGGCGCGACGTGCTGGTCTGCTGCGCGCTAGGCTATGGGCGCAGCGTGCTGTGCGCGGCCGCGTGGCTCGCCGCGCGGCGCGGGCTGGGCGATGCGCGCGACGCGCTGGCGGCGGTGCGCGCGGTGCGGCCGCATGCGGTGTGGTCGGATGACGGCGTGGGCGTGCTGCAGGACTGGATCGATCGCCGTCGCGACATGGGACGGGCGTGATGCGCGATCCGTCCGCTCCCTTCAGGATTGCCGCCGCGCGCGGCGCGCTCGATGCGGGTGCATGGGCGATCGCGGCGGCGCTGGCCGCGGCCGGCGCGGGCTGGTGGATCGCGGCGGGCTGGGCGCCGGCGACGCTCGCCCGCGGGCTGCTGGCCGTCGTCAGCTCCGGGTCGGGGATTGCGGCGTTGTGGTACGCGGTGCGCATCGCGATCGACCGCCGGCTGTTCGCGGCGCTCGCGCGGGCGGCCGCGGGCGACGGGGCGCTCGACGACGGGCTCGAGGCGCTCGACCGCGCGCTCACCGATCTCGGCTGGATCGACGCGACGAAGGCCGGGCGCGCGCTCGACGCGCGCGTGCGCGGTGCGGTCGGGCTGTGCCGTGCCGGCGTGCTCGTCGCGATCGTGCAGTGGCTCGTGGTCGGGATCGCGCTCGCGGTGCCGCTGACCGGCTAGCGTCGCCCGTCAGGCGTTACGCGTGCGCGGTGCGCTGCGACCGCGTCCGCTTGGCTTCGTACATCGCCTGATCGGCGTGCTCGATCAGCGCGTTCATGTCGGTGCCGTCTTCCGGCAGCATCGCGATTCCGACGCTGACGCCGAGCCGCAGCGCGTGCCCCTCGAATTCGAACGGTTCGCCGACCTGCCGCGCGAGCCGCGTGCTTTGCGCGTGCGCATCGTCGCGGGTGCCGATGTTCGGCAGGATCACCGCGAATTCGTCGCCGCCGACGCGCGCGACCGTGTCCGAGCGCCGTACCACCCCCTGCATCCGCGTAGCGATCTCGCGCAGCGCGGCGTCGCCCGCGCGGTGGCCGAACCCGTCGTTGATCGGCTTCAGTCCGTCCATGTCGATGTTGAGAATGCCGAGCCGGCCGTTTGCGCGCAGCGCCGTGTGCATCGACTGGCGCAGGCGGTCGTAGAACAGCGCGCGGTTAGGCAGGCCCGTGAGCGCGTCGTGCGTCGCGCGCAGGTACAGCTCGTTCGCCTCGTTGCGCGCCGCGTGGAACATCGCGGCGGCAATCAGGTCGGCCATCAGCCGCAGCGTGCCGGCGTCGGCCTGCGAGAAGCCGTCGACGTTCGGCGACATCACCTTCAGCACGCCGACCGTCGTGTCGGCATGCGTGAGCGGCATCACGAGCATCGAGCGCAGGCCGACGCGGCGGCACGCGTCGCGATCGACGCGCGGGTCGATTTCCGAATCGACGCAGTGCAGCAATTCGCCTTGCTGCACGCACAGGCCCGACAGGCTGCCCGAGCGCCGCAACCGCAGCCCGAGCATCCCGGCAGCCGTGCCCGACGCGGCGCGGTACACCATGTCGTCGCCTTCGGCGAATTCGACCGCGGCGGCGCTCGCGCCGGTGAGCTGCGGCACCTGCTCGGCCACGTAGGCCATCACGCTGCCGAGGTCGAGACCGAGTTTCGCGATTTCGGTCTGCGTCGCGATGATGCGCAGCAGCGTGTCGGAGGAAGGGGGGGCGGGGTCGATGATTTGATTCAAGTCAGTTTTCCGTGAAAGAAAGCACGTCCGGCGTCGCGGGTTTGCGGTAGCATACGCGCCGCTCCGCGGCAGCGCGTTCCGGGCGGTCTGCAACGGACCGCCGCACCGCGCCGGCAGTATGCCGTTCGACCCGTCTGGCGACAACGGCGCAATTCTTACCATTCGTACCGCATGCGCAGCATTTCCGACCGGATTGAGGTTTTTTTCGCTTCGCCGTCGCGAAGCGGCGTTAGTTTTGTCCCATTTTTGAGATAGTGTGACGAATGCGCGTGCGCCAGTGCCAGGCGCGCGGAGCACGACGACGGCCATGAAAGGATTTGCCGCGTCGTTTCGATAAATGCATCAGGCCAGTTCGCCATATGAGGGGAAGCAGTGGGGATGTGCACTCACGGGCATAGCTGCTTAGCGCGCGTCGGTTCCGACACGCTTGATGACCGGATCAGCCAGACGAAACGGAGGGGCGCATGAAGCCGTCCGCGTCGCTGCTCGTCCTGTCGGTCGCCATGGTTGGCGCTTTCCACACGGCCGCGTTGTCGGCCGCGCCGATGCCGGCAGTGCCGGCCGTCGCGTCAGGTCCCGGTCCCGGTCAAGCGGCGGCACCTGCCGAGGCAGCCGCGCCGACGCTCGCGGCTGCGCCGCCGGCGGCCAGCGCGCCGGCCGCCGGCCTGCCGGCCACGACCGTGCGTCTGCCGTTCGCGTCGCTCGGCGCGTTCGATCCGCTGCGCCTGCGCGGCGCCGACGACGCCCGCACGATCAACGCCGGCGTGCGGCTCGACCGCGTGGTCACGGGCGCGCGGCTGCGCCTGACCTACGCGTATTCGCCGTCGCTGATATTCCCGATGTCGCACCTGAAGGTGTCGGTGAACGGCGAGGTGATCGCGACCGTCCCGTTCGACGCCGCGCGCGCGGGCCGCACGGTCACGCAAGAGATCCCGATCGATCCGCGCTACTTCTCGGATTTCAACCAGCTCGGCTTGCGCCTGATCGCCCATTACACGCTCGACCATTGCGAGGATCCGGCGAACTCGGCGCTGTGGGCCGACGTGAGCCCGACGAGCGAACTGATCCTCGACGAATCGCCGGTGCGCCTGCCGAACGATCTCGCGCTGCTGCCTGCGCCATTCTTCGACCGGCGCGACAACGGTCGCGTGCGGCTGCCGTTCGTGCTGCCGGCCACGCCCGATTCGGCGACGCTGCGCAGCGCGGGCGTGCTCGCGTCGTGGTTCGGCGCGCTGGCCGACTACCGGCATGCGCGCTTCCCGGTGTCGTCCGGGCTGCCGGCCGACGATCAGGCGGTGGTGGTCGGCACCGCCGCGACGCTGCCGGCCGGCCTCGCGCTGCCGTCGGTCAACGGCCCGCTGCTCGCGGTCGCCGACAACCCGGCCGCACCGGGGCGCAAGCTGCTGGTCGTCACGGGCCGCACGGCGGCCGAAGTCGACGACGCGGTGGCGGCACTCGTGCTCGGCCGCGCGGCGCTGTCGGGGCCGGCGGCCACGGTCGCGCACGTCGATCTCGGCGCGCCGCGCAAGCCGTACGACGCGCCGCGCTGGCTGCCGGTGAACCGGCCGATCACGTTCCGCGAGCTCGTGAACGATCCGCGTCAGCTGGAAGTGCGCGGCACGACGCCCGATGCGATCCGGCTGAACCTGCGCGTGCCGGCCGACCTTCACTCGTGGAACGGCGCGGGCGTGCCGATCACGCTGCGCTACCGCTACACGGCGCCGACCGTGCAGGACAACTCGACGCTCGCCGTCGAGATCAACGACCAGCTCGTGAAGTCGTACCGGCTCGGGCCGGCCCAGGCCGAGGACGCGCGCGGCCGCATGCAGCTGCCGCTGCTGTCGGTGCCGGAAGGGCGCGTGACGAGCGATGTCGACATTCCTGCGTTCCGCGTCGGCAGCGGCAACCAGCTGCAGTTCCGCTTCACGCTCGATTCGCAGAAGACGGGCCTGTGTTCGAGCACGGCCACCGAGCCGCAGCGCGCGGCGATCGATCCCGATTCGACGATCGACTTCTCGCACTTCGTCCATTACGCGCAACTGCCGAACCTCGCGTTTTTCGCGAACAGCGGCTTCCCGTTCACGCGCTTCGCGGACCTGTCGCAGACAGCCGTCGTGCTGCCCGACCGGCCGTCGCCGCAGGAGCTCGAGGCCTACCTGACGATGCTCGGCCACATGGGCGAATGGACCGGCTTCCCGGCGCTGCGCGTGCAGGTCGCGCGCCCCGGCGACGTTGCCGCGTTGGCGGGCAGCAAGGACCTGCTCGTGATCGACGGCTCGCCTGCGTCGCCGCTGCTTGCGCACTGGCGCTCGGCGCTGCCGCTCGCGATCGGCGAGCAGGGCGGTGCGGGCGGCGGCGCGACGCGCGTCGCGTTCACGGTGAAGGAGCGCTGGCGCAACGGCGTCGGGCTTGCCGACGGCGGCGCGCATATCGAACAGAGCGGCCCGCTCGCGGCGCTCGCCGGTTTCGAGCTGCCGGGCAGCCGTGGCCGCAGCGTCGTCGCGCTGACGGCGACCGACCAGCCGCGCCTCGGCGATCTGCTCGACGTGTTCGAGAACGCCGGGCTCGTGTCGCAGCTGCAGGGCGACCTCGCGGTGGTGCGGCCGGGGCAGGTCGACAGCCTGCGGGTCGGCGAGCCGTACGTGGTCGGCTTCGTGCCGTGGTATGCGCGCGTATGGACGCATGCGGCGCGGCATCCGGTCGCGCTCGGCGCGGTTGGCGTCGTCGCGGGGCTGCTGCTCGCGCTCGGCGTGTTCAGCGTGCTGCAGAGAATCGCTGCGCGTCGACGGGGGATGTAACGGATGGCGCGGGCAATGACGAAGCGACGGGCAGCGCAGCCGGCGCGGCGTGTCGGCGCGACACTCGCGCTCGCGGTCGCGGTGACGTGCGCGGCGGCCGGCGTGGCCACGCGCACGCACGCCGCGGGCGCCGCCGCGCCCGATGCGGGATGCAGCGCGGCGTGGCCGCGCTGGGACGCGTTCAAGCGCGATTTCATCTCGGCCGACGGCCGCGTGATTGACGTCGGTTCGGCCGATTCGCGCACGGTGTCGGAGGGGCAGGCGTATGGGCTTTTCTTCGCGCTGGTCGCGAACGACCGGCGCATGTTCGACACGATCCTCGCATGGACCGAGAACAACCTCGCGCAGGGCGACCTGAGCGCGCACCTGCCCGCGTGGCTGTGGGGCCGCGCGCCCGACGGCGCGTGGCGCGTGCTCGACGCGAACGCGGCATCGGACGCCGATCTGTGGATCGCGTATGCGCTCGTCGAGGCCGGGCGGTTGTGGCGCGAGCGCAGCTATACGGCACGCGGCGCGCTGCTCGCGAAGCGCGTGCTCGACGACGAGACGGCGGCCGTGCCGGGCCTCGGCCTCACGCTGTTGCCGGGGCCGACCGGGTTCAAGCTCGCCAACGGCCAGTTCCGCGTGAATCCGAGCTATTCGCCGCCGCAGGTGATTCGCGCGCTCGGCGCGCGCCTGCCCGACGACCGGCGCTGGGCCGCGCTGGTCGCCAGCACCGGGCGCGTGCTGCTCGACACCGCGCCGAAGGGTTTTTCTCCCGACTGGGCGCTGTATCGCGCGGGCACGGGCTTCGGGCCCGATCCCGAAACGCATGCGGAGAGCGCGTACAACGCGATCCGCGTGTACCTGTGGGCCGGCATGCTCGATCGCACCGATCCGCTTGCCGCGCCGCTGCTCGCACGCTTCGCCCCGTTCGCCGACTACATTGCCGCGCATGGCGCACCGCCGGAGAAAGTCGATACGACGACGGGCGTCGCGGGGCCGAACGACGGCAATGGCGGGTTTTCGGCGGCGGCCGTGCCGTTCCTCGACGCGCGCGGCCAGCGTGCGCTCGCGGATGCGCAGGCGGCCCGCGTCGAGACGCTCGCGCGCCAGTCGGCGCCCGGCTATTACACGAGCGTGCTGACGCTGTTCGGCCTCGGCTGGCGCGACGGACGCTATACGTTCGGCGCGGACGGCACGCTCGACACGCGCTGGGGAGGCCGCTCGTGCGCCGCCCGCTGAAACGCGCCGTGCCGCACGTCGCGGGATTCGCGTGGCTCGCGTCGTCGGTGTGCGCGGCGGCGCCGGGCACCCCATCCGGCGGCACGGCGATGGCGAACCCCGCGGCGCCGGCGACCTCCGCTTCCGCCGACGCGCTGCGTCAGCTCGACACCGCGCGGATGTGGGGCACCAAGCATCGCGACGACCTTGCCCGCGATGCATTGCGCAAGGGGCTGCTGATCGCGCCGGGCGATCCCGAATTGCTGGCCGAACAGGTCCGCGTGCTGCTGCGGCTGGGCGACGCGAAAGGCGCGCAGGCATCGCTCGCGCGTCTGCAGGCGCAGTCGCCGAATGCGCCCGCCACGCGGCGGGTGGCCGACGAATACCGCGTCGCGACGAGCGGGCGCGGCGAGATGGCGCAGATCCGCCTGCTCGCGCGCAGCGGCCGTGCGGACGAGGCGGCCCGGCGGATCGTCGCGCTGTTTCCGAACGGCGCGCCGTCCGGTGCGCTCGGCGCCGAGTACTACCAGATCGTGTCGAATGGGCCGGGTGGCCGCGAGCCGGCGATCGCCGCGCTGCGTCGCGCGGTCGCGGCCGATCCGCAGGACACGAGCGCGTCGATGGCGCTCGCGCGGCTCTTGAACCAGCGCGCCGACACGCGCCCGGAAGCGAACCGGATCGCATGGTCGCTCGCGCAGCGCGCCGATGCCGACCATACGGAGTCGATGGCGCTGTGGCGCCGCGTGTTGCAGTCGGCCGGCAACGATCCCGCGTATCTCGATGCGTTGCGCGCGTATCTCGCGCTCGTGCCGGACGATACCGAATTCCGCGACCGCATCACGGCACTGGATCGGCAGCACGATGCACAGCGCCGTCTTGAACGCGATCCCGACTACATTGCGCAGCAGCGCGGGTTGCAGGCGCTGTCGCGCGGCGACCTGGCCGCCGCCGATCCGCTGCTCACGCGGGCCGCGCGGACGCGCGCGGACGATGCCGATGCGGTCGGGGGGCTCGGCCTGCTGCGCCTGCGCGAAGGGCGGCACGACGAAGCGCGCACGCTGTTCGCGCGGGCCGCGACGCTCGCGACCGACCAGCGCGGCAAATGGCAAAGCCTCGCGCGTACCGCGCAGTTCTGGGGACTGCTCGCGCAAGGCCGCGAAGCGGCCAATGCGGGACGTCCGCAGGATGCCGAACGCGCAGCGCGGGCGGCGCTCGCGATGCAACCGGGCAGCCCGGACGCGAAGCTGCAGCTTGCCGATGCGCTGCTCGCCCAGCGCGACTGGGCGCACGCGGAGCCGTTGCTGCGCGAGTTGCTGGCCGCGCGTTCGCCGAACCTGTCGGCCATCCGCGGCACGGCTACGCTGTATGAAAACACCGGCCGCGCAGACAGGATCGGCCCGCTGCTCGACGCGCTGCAAGGGCGTGTGACCGGGCACGACGATCGCCGCGCACTCGACGGCCTGCGGGCCGATTTGCTCGCGAACCAGGCGCGCGCATTGGCCGACAAGGGCGAGCGCGGGCCCGCCGCGCAACGCTACGAAGCGGCCGTGCGCGCGGCGCCCGACGCGGCGTGGACGCGCTTCGCACTCGCGCGCCTCTATCGCGACATGGGGCTGCCGCAGCTCGGCCGCACGGTGATGGACGACGGGCTGGCGCAGAGCGATACGCCCGAGATGCGCTACGCGACCGCGCTGTACCGCAATTCGCTCGACGATGTCGCGGGCGCGCAGGCCGCGCTTGCTCCCGTTGACGACGCGCATCGTTCGGACGGGATGCGGGCGCTGGCGCGCAAGCTCGCAGCCGAACGCGCGCTGGCCGACGCACGCGGCGCGCTCGCGCGCGGCGACCGCACGGCCTTTGCCGCGTCGCTCGCGCAGGCGCAGGCGAGCGCGCCGGACGATCCCGACATGCTCGCCGCGATTGGCGCACAGTGGATCGACGCGGGCGAACCCGATCGCGGTCTTGCACCGCTGCACGACTGGATCGCCGCGCACCCGCGCGAAGCCGATGCGGACGTGCGGCTGCGCTACGGCGACCTGCTCGGCAGCGCGGGGCGCGACGACGCGCTCGCCGCGTGGCTCGATACGCTGCGCCGCGACCCGTCGCTGACGCCTGCGCAGACGACGCGGCTCGAGGATCAGTCGCTGCGGCTCGTGCTGCGGCAGACCGACGACGCGATCGCCCAGCGGGACTATGCACGGGCGCGCACGCTGCTCGATCGCGCGAGCCCGGCCGGCCGCGCGGACAAGCGCCATGCGCTCGAGCGGGCCGATCTCGAACGCGCGCAAGGCCATTACGGCGCGGCGCGCGATGCGCTCGCGCCGGTCGTTGCGCGCACGCCGGACGACGCCGATACCCAGCTCGCGCTCGCACGGATCGACGAGGACAGCGGCCACCGGGCCGCCGCGGTGGCACGCGTGCAGGCGGTCCTCGCACGCACGCCGGACGACGACGTCGACACACAACTGTCGGCCGTGCGCCGCCTGAACGCGCTGCGCCGCGCCGACGAAGCCGCGCAGGTGACCGACCGGCTGCACGCCGCGTATCCGGAGCGCGCCGACGTGACGGTCGCGGCCGGGCGGGTGGCCGAGGCACGGGGCCGCTACGACGACGCGGCGTCGCTGTACCGGCTGTCGCAGTCGCAGGAACGCGCGACGGGCGTGAGCCCGGGCCGCGACGGGCTCACGCCCGCGCAGGCCGCGTTCGCGGATCTCGAGCAGCGCCGCAATCCCGAGATCGAAACCGGCTGGACGCCTGCGTACAAGTCGGGCGACGAAGGCATCTCGTCGTATCGCGCGCAGCAGGTGCCGATCTACCTGCAGATGCCGATCCGTTACGACGGGCACGTGTTCGCGCAGATCGACACCGTGCATCTCGATCCGGGCACGCTCGACACGAGCGACCCGAACGCGTATTCGCTGCAGACGTTCGGCACCTACGCAGCGCTCAAGGGGCTGAACGGGCTGCCGCCGCCATTCCAGCTGAATCAGCCGGCCGCCGCCCTGATTGCGAATCCGCCGGGCTCGCTGCACCAGTCGATGACGGGCGTCGCGCTCGGCGCGGGCTACCTGTCGGACGCATGGCGCTTCGATCTCGGCACGTCGCCGCTCGGGTTTCCCGTGCACTACCTCGTCGGCGGCGTGCGCTACCGTTTTGAAGCGGGCCCGGCGAGCTTCAGCGTGAATGCGTCGCGGCGGCCGGAAACGAGCAGCGTGCTGTCGTATGCGGGGCTGCGCGACCCGTGGTCGGGCGCGGTCTGGGGCGGCGTGCGCCGCGACGGCGTGAACCTGCGCGCGTCGGTCGACGTCGGCCGCACGAACCTGTTCGCGGAACTCGGCGCGGGCGTGCTGTCTGGCCGGAACGTCGAACGCAACGCGGAAGTCACGCTGCGCACCGGCTTCACGGTGCCCGTGTACGAGCGCGCGACGATGAAGGTCAGCACCGGGCTCGTCGGCAACGCGTGGCACTACGCGCAGAACCTGCGCTATTACACGTACGGGCAGGGCGGTTATTACAGCCCGCAGCGCTACCTGTCGCTCGGCGTGCCGATCGAATGGGCGGGGCGCCACGATGCGCTGTCGTGGGACCTGACTTTCACGGGCGGGATCTCGAACAGCTACGAGAAGGATTCGCTGTATTACCCGACGTTCAAGGACCTGCGGGCCGAGCAGGTCGCGGCCGGGTTCGTGTACGCGGGCAGCTCGACGCGCGGCGTGTCGTTCTCGTACGGCTTCAACGGCATCGTCGAGTACCGCGTGAATCCGCACCTGAGTGTCGGCGCGCAGTTGCATATCGACCGGTCGCACGACTATGCGCCGAGCTCGGCGCTCGTGTACCTGCGCTATGCGTTCGAGGCGCGCGCGCAGCGCAGCTGGCTCGTCACGCCGACGCCGGTGCGGCTTTATTCGGATTACTAGGGGCTGTTTCCGTATGGAACACACATGCGAATGCCCGAAATCGCTCGTCCCGCAACGGGACTTCCGGCGGGGCGTAAGGCAGGAAGTGAGGCGCGCCGGTTGGCCGCGCCAAACAAGCGACGAGCGACGCCGCCATACGGGCGATTTCGGGCTTTCCCGCGGAATGAATTTTTTGATCAGGGGTTGCCGCGAGAACGGCCGCTCGCCGCGTTGCGCGCCTTGCGAATACGTCGGTATTCGTGGCGTCACGCGCCGCGCGAGCGGCCGTTTTCGCGGCAACGCATGGGTGTTCCAGATGGAAACAGACCCTAGGGGAACGTCGTGAATACGGAAATCGATGCCACCCGTCCCGCGCTCGGCGCCGCCGGCCTGCTGGGCCGCCTGCGCGCGCTGCTGCGCATGGGGCCGGCCGGCGGCCGCATCGGCACGCTGAGCCGGCTCGCGATCGACGGCCTGCCCGACACCTGGACGCAACTGGAGGCGGGCGGCCTGTACGCGATCTATGCGGCCGGCGGCACGCCGGCGTGCGATGCGCTCGTCTGGGAAAGCGCGCGGCAGGCGCGCACGCGCGACGTGACGGTCGTGCTCGCGCGCGATGCGGCACGCGTGGCCGACCAGATGGAAGCGCTCGGATTCGCGGGCGGCGCGCAGCCGGCCGGCTGGCCGCGCAACCTGAACGTGCTGGCGATGCCGCCGGCCGCGGAGCCGGCCGACGATGGCGCCGGCACGACCGGCGCCGCGCCGCGCCGCGCGGCACCGGGCCCGTTCGCGCGGTTGACCGGCGGCCTGCGCGCGATGAAGCGCTACGGTTTTCGCGCGCGTTCGCTGTATTTCGTGGAAGGGGCCCAGCGCTGGTTCAGCTGGGACGATCCGGTCGCACTCGCGGAAGAAGCACACGCGCTGGCCGACTGGTGCCGCACGCGCCGGATCGCGCTCGTGCTGCTGCTCGACCCCGAAGCGGCGCGTGCGGGCGACGACGCGCGCACCGACGATGCGCCGCTCGTGCGCGATGCGGACCGGACGCCGCGCAGCGGCTTCCACGGCATCTGCTCGGGCGTCGCACAGTTGCAGCGCACGCACGGCGAACTGCTGTGGATCGTCGATTTCTGGCGGGCGGGCGACACGCTCGCGGCCGGCGAAGTGCGGCCGCTGCGCTTTGCGCCGGGCGGCCGGTTGTCGGCGAGCATCGACGGCGGTGCGACCGAACCGGCGCACCGGATGAAGCTCGCGAGTGACGAGGATCGTGTCATCGTCAGCCGCGCGGTACTCGACGGCACGAATCGCATGCCCGGCGACTGGGAAGTCGTCGAAGACAACGCAGCCGTCGTCGCGGCCTGCGCGCACGCCCAGGCCGCAACCGCGGTGCTCGCGTTCCGCTCGCATGCGCAGCTCGAGGCGTTGTGCGCGGACGTGCATGCGCTGCGCCGGCAGTGCGGCGGTGCGCTGAAGATCGCGGTCGTCGAGCGCGGCGAAGTGCTGCGCCAGCAGTTCGAGATGCTCGTGCTGAGCGTCGGCGCGAACCGCGTCGTCGCGCGCGATTTGCCGGTCTCGCGAATGCAGGCCGCCGTGCATGCGCTGCGTGGCCAGCTCTACGCGCGGCCTGTCGCACCCGACTATCGCGCGGCGCTCGCGGCCGCGCTCGGTGACTCGGTGCTCGGCTATCTGCCGGTCGGCGCGTTCTGCCTGCGCATTCGCGCGGTGCTCGATCGCGGCGCCGTGCTCGCGTTGCCGCACACGCTCGCGAAGATCACGCTGCTGCCGGGCGTGTCGCACGTCGACGCGTTGCGGCACTGCCGCCCGCGCCGCGCGGGCGACGTCGTGACGGCCGATCCCGGGCACCTGTTCGTGTTCCTGTTCGCATGCGAACCGGTCGACGCGGAAGACGCGCTCGCGCGGATCTTCGACGTGCCGGTCGATACGCTGTCCGACCGCGTCGTGTGCCTTGGGCAGGGCAGCATCAACTCCGAGCTGGATGCGTTGAAGGCCGAGAACCGGCGTGCGCCGATCGCCGACTACAGCGACCTGTTCGCGGCGACGCACCCGGCGGGCAGCGTGCGCAAGCCGCCCGCGGGCGCCGATCTCGGCGTGACGCCGGCCGAAGCAAGCGAGGCGATCGAAGCAATCGATGCCATCGTCGCGCTCGAGGCGATCGGTGAGACGCCGGCGCCCGAAGCCGTCGACGCGCCGGCGCCGCATCCCGTCATTCCCGCCGCGCGTGCGCGCGGCGCCACCCGCAGCGTGATGCCGCTGCGCAAGCAGGAGCGCGCATGATTGCCGTACTCGTCACCGGTTTCATCGTCGGCATCGTGGTTGCGGTGCCGGTGTGGATCGTCGCGCAGCACCTCGGCATCGGCCGCGGTTTCCATGCCCCGCGCGGGATCGACCGGCACGGCGCGGTGCCGTGCGAACTCGTGCCGGTCGCGCTGCGCGGCCGGTTGCTGCCCGGCGCCGGCGCCGACAAGGCGGCGCGATGAAGACGATTGCCATTACGTCGACGACCGGCGGCGCGGGCCGCACGACGCTTGCGGCCGCGCTCGCGGTGCTGCTCGCGCGCCGTGGCCGGCCGGTCGTCGCCGTCGAACTCGATCCACAGAACCTGATGGGCGCGACGCTCGGCCTCGACACGCTGGCCGAACACGGCCTCGCGCAGAGCGTGCTCGGCGGCGCCGAGCCGTGGCATGCGCATACGTGGCGTAATGCCGACGGCGTGCTGTTCGTGCCGTACGGGCACGTCGATGCCGCCGGTGCGGCCGCATGCGATGCGCGGCTCGTGGCCGATCCCGCGTGGCTGTCGCGCGCGCTGGACGAGATCGGGCTGCCGGCCGACGGCGTCGTGCTGGTCGACACCGCGCGCTATCCGTCGCCGCAGGCCGAGCAGGCGATTCGCTGCGCGGACCTGACGCTCGTCGTCGTGCCGCCGGAGCCGATCGCCTGCGCGACGACGGCCGCGCGGCTCGGTGCGCTCCGGGCCGGCGCGGGTGAACTGCAGATCGTCGTGAACCGGCTGAACCCGGCGCGCGACATGCAGCGCGACGCGCTCGCGATGCTGCGCGCGGTCGCGGGGCCGGCATCGATGCTCGAGCAGCGCATCCACGTCGATGCGGCGGTGCCCGAAGCACTAGCGCGCGGCAGCTGGATCTTCGACGACGCCCCGTATTCGCAGGTGTCGCACGACCTGAACGGCATCGCGAACTGGGTCCATGCGTGGCTGACGGCCGTCGCCGCGGGCCGCACCGGAGCGGTGCGATGAAGGCCGCGTTCGCGTCGCGACTGCGCACGCTCGGCCGCCGTGCGGCCGACTGGTGCGCGCGCGGCATTGGGCTGCCGGCGGAACGTACGCTGGTCGATTGGCTCGTGCGGCTGTTCTTCCACGCACCGCCGCCCGGCCGGCCCGATCACGTGCGCCGCTGGGTGCGCGTCGGGTTCCTGCGGCTCGCGCACGACTGGGGCGTGCTGCAGCCGCTCAGCGTGCGCGAATGGCTGTGGCGTGCGATCGTGCGTGCGCCGCGCGCGGCCGACGGCCGGCCCGCGCGCGATCCGCTCGCGTGGTTCGACAAATACGTGGTGCCCGTCTACGTGGCCGGGCGCGCGGTCGCCCGGCGCATCAACGCGCTGCTCGAACGTTTGCCGTGGGTGCGCTGGGGCGGGTGGCTCGATGCGCGCGCGAACGGCGTCGGCCGGCACCGCTGGCTCGCGCCGCTGCTGCTCGTGGCCGGTGCGGTGCTGTGGGCCGCGGCCGGGATGTCGCCGCTGATGCCCGGTGCGCAGTTCGCCTTCTTCGCGATCGTCGCCGTGCTGGCGCTCGCGCTGCGCCGCCTGCCGGGCCACCTGCCGACGCTCGCGCTCGCGTCGCTCGCGCTGCTCGCGACGGTGCGCTACGTATGGTGGCGCACGACGCAGACGCTCGATTTCCGCAGCCCGGTCGAGGCCGTCGCGGGCTACCTGCTGTACGGCGCCGAAGCCTATACGTGGATGATCCTGCTGCTCGGCTTCGTGCAGACCGCGTGGCCGCTCGACCGGCCGATCGTGCCGCTGCCCGACGATCCCGACACCTGGCCGACCGTCGACATCTATATCCCGACCTACAACGAACCGCTGTCGGTCGTGAAGCCGACGGTGTTCGCCGCGCAGAGCATCGACTGGCCGACGGCGAAGCTGCGCGTGTACCTGCTCGACGATGGCCGGCGCCCCGAGTTCGCGGCGTTCGCGGCCGAGGCGGGCATCGATTACCTGACGCGCGACGACAACCGCCACGCGAAGGCCGGCAACATCAACCGCGCGCTGCCGAAGACGCACGGCGAATACATCGCGATTTTCGACTGCGATCACGTGCCGACGCGCTCGTTCCTGCAGACGACGATGGGCGTGTTCCTGCGCGACCCGAAGTGCGCGCTCGTGCAGACGCCGCACCATTTCTTCTCGCCCGATCCGTTCGAGCGCAACCTCGGCACGTTCCGCGAGATCCCGAACGAGGGCAACCTGTTCTACGGCCTCGTGCAGTCGGGCAACGACCTGTGGAACGCGACGTTCTTCTGCGGCTCGTGCGCGGTGCTCAAGCGTACCGCGCTGGAGGAGGTCGGCGGCGTCGCGGTCGAGACCGTGACCGAGGACGCGCACACGGCGCTCAAGCTGCACCGGCGCGGCTATACGTCGGCGTACCTGCCGACCGTGCAGGCGGCCGGCCTCGCGACCGAAAGCCTCGCGGGCCACGTGAAGCAGCGCACGCGCTGGGCGCGCGGGATGGCGCAGATCTTCCGCATCGACAACCCGTTCTTCGGGCGCGGGCTCGGCCTGATCCAGCGGATCTGCTACGGCAACGCGATGCTGCACTTCTTCTACGGGATTCCGCGGCTGGTGTTCCTGACGATCCCGCTCGCGTACCTGTTCTTCCACCTGTATTTCATCAACGCGTCGTCGCTTGCGCTCGCGAGCTACGTGATCCCGTACCTCGTGCTCGCGAACGTCGCGAACTCGCGGATGCAGGGACGCTACCGCCATTCGTTCTGGGCCGAGGTCTACGAATCGGTGCTCGCGTGGTACATCGCGCTGCCGACCACCGTTGCGTTCTTCAGCCCGAAGCATGGCAAGTTCAACGTGACCGACAAGGGCGGCAAGATCGACGAAGGCTATGTGGACTGGTCGACGTCGAAACCGTATCTGGTGCTGTTCGGGCTGAACGTGCTCGCGATCCTCGCCGGCCTGTGGCGGCTGGTGGCCGACCAGGGCGACGAGGCGTCGACGATCCTGATCACGCTCGGCTGGACCGTGTACAACCTCGCGATGCTCGGCGCGGCGCTGGCCGTCGCGCGCGAGACCAAGCAGGTGCGCGTCACGCACCGGATCGCGATGCGCGTGCCGGCCATGCTGGTGCTCGCCGACGGGTCGACCGCCGCGTGCTTCACGAGCGACTATTCGACCGGTGGCCTCGGCCTCGAAGCGGTGCCGGGGCTGCCGCTCGCCGTCGGCGACACGGTGACGGTGTGCGTGACGCGCGGCGACCGGGCGTTCCCGTTCCCGGTCCGCGTGACCCGTGTGACACCGACCCATGTCGGCGTGAGCTTCGAGGAACTGACGCTCGAACAGGAACGCCAGCTCGTGCAGTGCACGTTCGGCCGCGCGGATGCGTGGCTCGACTGGCACGAAGGAGAGCGTCTCGACACGCCGCTCGGCGGGCTGAAGGAAGTGCTGCGGATCGGGCTCGACGGTTACGTACGGATGTGGAAGGGTGCGGCGCGCGGCGTGCAGGCGATGCTCGCGCCGAAACTCGATCGGGCGCGCGACTGACGCGGCGCTCATCATGGAGCGGTTTAGATGACATTCTGGAATCTGTATTTCATCCTGAAGTTCGCGCTGTTCGCGACCGGGCACCTGCAGCCGTTCTGGCTCGCAAACCTCGCGTTCGCGGTGGCGCTCGTGGCAAGCGCGCCGGTCCGGCAGCGCGCGTGGCGCATCGTCCGGCAGGTCGTGGCGATCGCGATCGCGGTGCCGCTGCTCGCGCGCGAAATGCATGCGCCGCCGCTGGCCCGTCTCGTCGATGCCGCGCGCGAAGTGAGCACGTTCCGCCTCGACTACTGGATGGAACTGCTGCCGCGTCTGCTGCCGCCGTTGCTGGTACTCACGGTCGTCGGCGCGCTGATCGTCTATTTCATCGTCAACCGCTGGCTGCGCGTCGCGACGTTCGTGCTGGCCGTGCTGATCGTGATGCCGCTGTGGCAGGCCGGCAGCGGGTTGATGGCACGCGTCGTCGCGCCGGCCCAGCAGCAGGCGAACGCAACGGGCGCCACGCGCGCCGACCAGCCCGAGGATCACAACGCGGCGCTCGCGACATTCCGTGCACAGGAGTCGCAGCGGCAGGTTGCGTTCGGTCATCTCGGCGACGATCCGGCCGCGCAGTTCGACGTGATCGTGCTGCACATCTGCTCGCTGTCGTGGGACGACCTCGATGCGGCCAAGGTGCGCAACCACCCGATGCTGAGCCACTTCGACTACCTGTTCACGAACTTCAGCACGGCGGCGAGCTACAGCGGCCCGGCAGCGATCCGCGTGCTGCGCGCGAGCTGCGGGCAGGAAGCGCACGCGGACCTGTACAAGCCCGCGCCGCAGCAGTGCTATCTCTTCTCGCAACTGGCGCGCGCCGGCTACTCGGTGCAGTCGCTGCTGAACCACGACGGTCATTTCGACAACTTCCTGCAGGTGATCCACGACAACATCGGCGTGCCCGATGCGCCGTTGATCTCGAACGCGGCCGCGCCCGTCGCGATGCACGCATTCGACGGCTCGGCGATCAAGGACGATTACTCGACGCTCGCGAACTGGTACGCGCAGCGCGCGTCGGTGCCGGGGCCCGTCGCGCTGTACTACAACACGATCAGCCTGCACGACGGCAACCGTGTCGTCGGCAGCTCGCTGACGAGTATCGACTCGTATCCGCAGCGCGCGACGAAGCTGATGAGCGACTTCGACCACCTTGCCGACCTGATCGCGCAATCGGGCCGTCGTGCGGTGATCGTGTTCGTGCCCGAGCACGGTGCCGCGCTGCGCGGCGACAAGAACCAGGTCGCGGGGCTGCGGGAGATCCCGACGCCGCGCGTCGTGCACGGGCCGGTCGGCGTGCGGCTCGTCGGCTTTGCGGGCAACCACGGCGCGACGACCGTGATCGACCAGCCGACCAGCTTCCTCGCGCTGTCGCAGTTGCTGTCGAACCTGGTATCGAACAGTCCGTTCAAGCCGGGCACGACCCTCGCGCAATACGCGGCGGACCTGCCGCGCACGCGGATGGTCGGCGAGAACGAGGGCACGGTGACGATGCAGACGGCCGCGGGCTACGCGGTGAAAACTCCGGACGGCGTATGGATCGACGAACAGTAATCCTTCCCGGCGACGGCGACCTCGATCGCCTGTCGCAACCGAACGACGTGATCGGTCTCGCGCGGCATCTGCCCGCGCTCGATCCCGAGCGTTATGTCGACGAGCAGGCGCGCCGCGCATTCGTCGAGTCGCTCGACCGCTGGCCGACGCTCGCGAAGCTGATGGGGTTGACGCCGTAAACGAACGACGGCCGGCGTGGGTGCCGGCCGTCTTCGGTGGGGCGGGCGCCCCCGCTTACTGCGCCTTGCGTTCCGGCTGGCGGGTCCATTCGTTTTCTTCGCCCGGTACCTTGCCGAACGTCTGAGCGGCCCAGGCAGCACGCGCCGCGTCGATCTTGGCACGCTCGCTCGAGACGAAATTCCACTCGATGAACCGCTCGCCCGGCAGGTGTGCACCGCCGAGCAGCATCACGCGCGCGCCGTTCGCGCTCGCCAGCGCCACGGTCGCGCCCGGTTCGAGCACGGCCATCGTCGCGGGGGCGAGCGGCGTGCCGTCGATGCTCAGATCGCCGTCGACGAGATAGATGCCGCGTTCGTCGTGCTCCGCATCGAGCGCGAGTTGCCCGCCCGACGCAAATTCCGCATAGGCGTAGAGGGTCGGCGAGAACACGGCGACCGGCGACGTGAGCCCGAACGCGGTGCCCGCGATCACGCGCACGTTTACGCCGTTGCGCGTGAACGACGGCAGCGTGTCGGCGGCATGATGAACGAACGCGGGCGTCGTGTCCTCATGCTCGACCGGCAGTGCCACCCAGGTCTGGATCCCGTGCACCGGCTGATCGTGCGGCCGGTCTTCGTCGGGCGAGCGTTCCGAATGCACGATGCCGCGACCGGCCGTCATCCAGTTCACGTCGCCCGGCACGATCTTCTGCCGGAAACCGAGGCTGTCGTGATGCATCAGCGAGCCGTCGAACAGGTAGGTGACGGTCGCGAGCCCGATGTGCGGATGCGGCAGCACGTCGATGCCGCGGCCGGCCGGCAGCACGGCCGGGCCCATTTCGTCGAAGAAGATGAACGGGCCGACGAGGCGCGCGGCGCGTGCGGGCAGCACGCGGCGCACGACGAGGTTGCCGATGTCGCTTTCGCGCGGCGTGAGCAGGGTCTTGATCGAGGCGGACATGATGGGGACTTTGTGGTCGGTGCGGAAAGCGTCAGGCGATCGCCGTGTCGATCGTGATCGGGTGCGTGAGGATCTTGTGCACCGGGCATGCGTTGGCGATCTGCAGCAGACGCTCGCGTTGCTCGTCGGTCAGGTCGCCGTCGAGCGTGATGCGGCGCACGATCGTGCTGCCCGCGCTGCCCGATTCGTGTGCGAGCTTCACGTGCACTTCCGCGAGCGGCCAGCCTTTTCGTTGCGCATACATCTTCAGCGTGATCGCGGTGCATGCGCCGAGGCTCGACAGCAGCAGCGCGACGGGCGTCGGTGCGGCATCGCCGCCGCCGAGCGACGCCGGTTCGTCGGCGCGCCACTGGTGGACGCCATCGCTGAAGTGGACGAGGTAATCGACCGAGCCGATGCTCGCTTCGACGGACAGTTCGCTCATTGCAGTTCCAGGTGGGGAAAGGGGGCGGGGCCGGCAGCGTGGCCGACCGGGCGTTACGGTTCGAGCAGCCGCTGCAGCCGCAGTTCCTCGAAATCGAGTTCCGATTCTATGCGGTGCAGCGTCGCGTCGTCGACCTTGCCGTCGCGATGCAGGTCGAGCAGCGCGCGCCGCGACACGCCGACGAGTTCGAGCTCGACGCGCAGCATGCGGGCCCGCACGCCGGCGGGCTCGGCGCCTTGCCGGTGCGCGCGTTCGTTGAACGTGACGCGGTTGCGGTATTCGGCGAGCAGGCGGTCGAGCGACTGGCGTTCGAGATCCGACCCGCGCTGCTCGCGCGCGTCGAGTTCGGCGAGCGCCGCGCCGAACGTGTGCGCACGCACCGCATGCTCGGACATCGTGTGGCGCGCGGCCGGGCGCAGCTTCAGCACGCGGATCAGCGGCGCGAGCGTGCCGCCCTGCACGACGAGCGTCGCGATGATCAACAGGAACGTGCTGAACAGGATCAGGTCGCGACCGGGGAAGTTGCCCGGCAGCGCGATCGCGGCCGCGAGGCTCACGACGCCGCGCATGCCCGACCAGCCGAGCACGACGGCTTCGCGCCACGACCACGGCGTGTGACCCGCGCGCGGCGCGCGCAGGCGGCCCGGCAGCCACATCGCGACGAATACCCACACGACACGCGCGCCGATCGCGGCGGCGGTGGCGGGCAGCGCGACGCGCAGGCCGGCCATCAGCACCGCGCCTTCGTGGTTCACGCGCGCGAGGATCGCGTGCAATGCGAGACCGATCAGGATGAACACGAGGGCGTCGAGCACGAACACGATCGCTTCCCACGTCGCTTTCGCCTTGATCCGCATGTCGGCGTCGAACACGCGATGCTGGCGCACGCCGAGCACGAGGCCGCAGGTGACGACCGACAGCACGCCCGAGCCGTCGACGGCCTCCGCGATCCCGTAGCTGCCCCACGCCATCGCGAAGGTGACGACGATGCCAAGCATCGGGTCGCGCAAGCGCGGTAGCACCCAGCTCATCGCATGGCCGCACGCCAGGCCGACCGCGATGCCGATCAGCGTGAGCGAGAAGAACAGGCCGGTGGCGCTCGCGGCCGTGATCGACACCGCGAGCGCGGCCGATACGGCCATCTGGTAAAGCAGCAGGCCCGATGCGTCGT
Source organism: Burkholderia cepacia complex sp. TUM26381 (assembly GCF_057439935.1). Taxonomy (NCBI): domain Bacteria; kingdom Pseudomonadati; phylum Pseudomonadota; class Betaproteobacteria; order Burkholderiales; family Burkholderiaceae; genus Burkholderia; species Burkholderia cepacia complex sp. TUM26381. The sequence continues at coordinate 1,504,723 of NZ_CM172006.1, forward strand.
TGACGAGGCTTTCGCCTTCGAGCACCGCGACGAGCCGTGCGGGCAGCGGGTGGCGTTGCAGGATCGCCTTCGCGGCGACCGCATCGGGCGGCGACACGATCGCGCCGAGCGTGAAGCACGCGGCCCACGGCAACGCCGGGTTCGCCGCATGCACCGCGAGGGCGACCGCGACGGTCGTGAACGCCACCGCGCCGAGCGCGAGCGACGCGATCGATGCCAGTTGCTCCCGGAATTCCTTCCACGCGGTGTAGAACCCGCTCGACATCAGCAGCGGCGGCAGCACGGCCGCGAGCAGCAGCGCCGGGTCCATGTCGGGCACGCGCTTGCCGGCGATCGCGATCACGCAACCGCCGAGCAGCAGGACGACGGCCGGCGGAATCGAAATCCGTTCGGCGAGCCACGTGAGCGCGCCCGCGCCGCAAATCAACAACAGCAGGTAATGGAACAGTTCGACGTTGGTCATGCGCGGCGGGTCGTGAAAGAGGGCATCACGACGGCTTGCGGTCGTTCGTCGTGCCGCCCGGCAGCGCGCCGAACATGTGCTGGCTGCACTGCGCGTCGCGCCATGCGGTATTCAGCCGGTGGCCCGACAGCATCCGGCGCGCGACCGGCAGGATCTGTTCGCCGGCCAGCATGCCGAGCAGGCCGGTGAGCGCGATGATCGGCGGCGCCGGCGAGTTCACGCCGAGTGCGCCGTAGATGACGCCGGCGAGGATGCCGGCGAGCAGCGACAGGAAATACGGTTTCATGGTGAGCCTCCCGTGATGGCGGACGAGCGGCGCAGTGCACGTCGTCAAGGTCTTGAAAGCGTATCGGGTTTGCGTGAAGAAAAAAAGGGCGGGGCGCCCCGATCGGGCATCGATTCCGGAATCGGATCGATTCCGTTTCTTGGGTGTTCGCGCCGCGCGTTTGCGGATTAAATATTTCGAGCCGGATGACGATCCGGCGCCGACGTACCCCGGCTCCTCCCGTTTTCACGGTCGAGGCAGGCCCCCCTTTTTTCGTTCACAGGACACCTTGCGCCATGAGCAATCCGAAACTTGAAGTACTGACGCCGCAGAACAGCCAGCTGATCTTCATCGACCAGCAGCCGCAGATGGCGTTCGGCGTGCAGTCGATCGATCGCCAGACGCTGAAGAACAACGTCGTCGGGCTCGCGAAAGCCGCGAAGGCGTTCAACATTCCGACCACGATCACGACGGTCGAGACCGAGAGCTTCTCGGGCCATACGTTCCCCGAGCTGCTCGACGTGTTCCCGAACCAGAAGCTGCTCGAACGCACGTCGATGAACTCGTGGGACGACCAGAAGGTCCGTGATGCGCTCGCCGCGAACGGCCGCAAGAAGGTGATCGTCTCTGGCCTGTGGACCGAGGTCTGCAATACGACGTTCGCGCTGTGCGCGATGCTCGAAGGCGGCTACGAGATCTACATGGTGGCCGACGCATCGGGCGGCACGTCGCAGGCCGCGCACGATTTCGCAATGCAGCGGATGGTGCAGGCCGGTGTCGTGCCCGTCACGTGGCAGCAGGTCGTGCTCGAGTGGCAGCGCGACTGGGCGCGCCGCGATACGTACGACGCGGTGATGTCGCTCGTGCGCGAGCACTCGGGTGCGTACGGGATGGGGGTCGACTACGCATACACGATGGTCCACAAGGCAGCGCAGCGCACCGCGACGCCGCACGAGTCGCTCGCGGCAGTCCCGGCGAAGTAACGGGCCGCCGGCTGCGATCGTCGCGCGGGATGCGGCGATCGCCTGCCATCGGCCATCGCGCGATCAGGTGTTGGGCAGCGCCCACGGCGCGTGCGAGAAGTGCTCCGCGAGGAAGTCGAGCAACACCGTCACGCGCGCGGCGCGCAGCATGCCGGGCGGCGTGACGAGGTTCACGTTGATATCGGCGATCTTCCAGTCGTTCATCACTTCCTCGAGCTCGCCGCGCTGCATCGCATCCCACACGAGGAATTCGGGCTGCAGTGCCAGGCCGTGACCGGCGACGAGCGCGGGAAGGATCACGTCCGCGTTGTTGGTGCGAATCCGTCCATGGACGGACACGCCGACTTCGTCACCCGAGGCCGGGTGACGGAAGCGCCAGTGCTCGGGTGTCGGCAGGTTCGTGTAGGTGAGGCACACGTGCTGTTCGATGTCGCGCGGGTGCGCGGGGCGGCCGCGCCGGTCGAGGTAAGCCGGGGCCGCGACGAGCGGCCGGCGTACTGCGCAGAGGCGGCGCGAGCGCAGCGACGAATCGTTGAGTTCGGCGATGCGGATCGCGACGTCGAAGCCGCCGGACACGATGTCGACGATGTGGTCGGTGAGCACGAGGTCGATGTCGATGCGCGGATAGCGTTCGAGAAACGCGGGCAGCACCGGCGACAGGTGGCGTAGCCCGAACGACATCGGCGCGTTCACGCGCACGAGGCCGTGCGGTTCGAGCGCCTGCGCGGACGCTTCGTTCTCGATCAGCTCCGCGTCGGCGAGCAGGCGGATCGCGCGGTCGCGCAGCAGTTCGCCGGTCGGCGTGAGCGACAGCTTGCGCGACGTGCGGTACAGCAGCATCGCGCCGAGACGCTTTTCGAGGCGCGCGATCGCCTTCGACACGGTCGGCTGCGACACGCCGAGCAGGTCGGCGGCTTTCGCGAACGAACCGGTCTCCGCGACGCGCGCAAAGATGGCCCAGGCTTCGAGATCAGGAAGGAGTTGCATGGTCGGAATGAATGGCAGGGAAGCGAAACGGATGCGACGTGCCGCGAAGGCGGGCGCGCGGTGCAGGTGATTCTAATCCGGCCGGGAGAAAAATCGTTATGGAATCTTATCTACTTTCGTTGGGCGCCGGCGTGCTGATCGGCGTCGTATACAGCGTGATCAAGGTGCGCTCGCCCGCACCGCCGCTGATCGCACTGGTGGGCCTGGCCGGCATGCTGGTCGGCGCGCAGGCGATTGCGCCGGTCCGTCACTGGCTCGGCTTCTGACCGCATCGAGGACACCTCATGAGCGCAACCGATACTCAACCCGATCTCATCCTGCACAACGGGCGCATCACGACGCTCGATCGTGCGAACCCGGTCGCGACGGCCGTCGCGATCAAGGACGGCCGCTTCGTCGCGGTCGGCGGCAACGCGGACATCGTACCGCTCGCAGGCCGCGCGACGCAGGTCGTCGACCTCGATGGCCGCACCGTGCTGCCGGGCCTGATCGACAACCACACGCACGTGATTCGCGGCGGCCTGAACTACAACCTCGAACTGCGCTGGGACGGCGTGCGTTCGCTCGCGGTCGCGATGGAGATGCTGAAGCGCCAGGTCGCGATCACGCCCGCGCCGCAGTGGGTGCGCGTGGTCGGCGGCTTCACCGAGCACCAGTTCGCCGAGAAGCGCCTGCCGACGATCGACGAACTCAACGCGGTGGCACCCGATACGCCCGTGTTCATCCTGCACCTGTACGACCGCGCGCTGCTGAATGCGGCCGCGCTGCGGGTGGTCGGCTATACGAAGGACACGCCCGAGCCGCCGGGCGGCACGATCCTGCGCGACGCAGCAGGCAACCCGACCGGGCTGCTGCTCGCGAACCCGAACGCGACGATCCTCTACGCGACGCTCGCGAAAGGACCGAAGCTGCCGTTCGACTATCAGTACAACTCGACGCGCCACTTCATGCGCGAGCTGAACCGGCTCGGCGTGACGGGCGTGATCGATGCGGGCGGCGGCTCGCAGAATTATCCCGACGATTACGAAGTGATCCGCAAGCTGCACGACGCGGGCGAGATGACGGTGCGGATCGCGTACAACCTGTTCACGCAGAAGCCGAAAGCGGAGAAGGAAGACTTCGTGAACTGGACGAAGAGCGCCACGTATCACGACGGCACCGACTACTTCCGCCACAACGGCGCGGGCGAGATGCTGGTGTTCTCGGCGGCCGACTTCGAGGATTTCCGTGTCGCGCGGCCGGATCTGCCCGCGCAGATGGAAGACGATCTCGAAGGCGTCGTGCGCGTGCTCGCCCAGAACCGCTGGCCGTGGCGCATGCATGCGACGTACGACGAAACGATCAGCCGCGCGCTCGACGTGTTCGAGAAGGTGAACCGCGATATTCCGCTCGACGGACTGAACTGGTTCTTCGATCATGCGGAGACGGTTTCCGATCAATCGATGGACCGGATCGCCGCGCTCGGCGGCGGCATTGCGGTGCAGCACCGGATGGCATACCAGGGCGAATACTTCGTCGAGCGTTACGGCGCGCAGGCGGCCGAGGCGACGCCGCCCGTCGCGAAGATGCTCGACAAGGGGCTCAAGGTGTCGGCCGGCACCGACGCGACGCGTGTCGCGTCGTACAACCCGTGGGTGTCGCTCGCGTGGCTCGTGACGGGCAAGACGGTCGGGGGCTTGCGGATGTATCCGCGGCGCAACCTGCTCGATCGCGAGACCGCGCTGCGCATGTGGACCGAGTACGTGACGTGGTTCTCGAACGAGGAGGGGAAGAAAGGGCGGATCGCGGTCGGTCAGCTTGCCGACCTGATGGTCCCGGATCGCGATTTCTTCACATGCGCGGAGGACGATATCGTGGACACGTCCGCGCTGCTGACGGTGGTCGGCGGCAAGATCGTGTGGGGCGCGGGGCCGTTCGCATCGCACGACGCGCCGATTCCGCCCGCGATGCCCGACTGGTCGCCGGTGCGCGAGTATGGCGGTTACGGCGGTTGGGGGGCGACGCGGCGCAACGGCGCACCGCTGCAGCGTGCAGCAGCGGCGGCCGCCGCGTGCGGCTGTGCGAGCGCGTGCAACGTGCACGGCCATGCGCATGCCGGTGCGTGGGGGCGTGCGTTGCCGACGTCGGATGCAAAGGGCTTCTGGGGCGCGTTCGGCTGTTCGTGCTGGGCGGTCTGACATGGCGACTCCGACCCATTCCGTCGGCGTCGGCAACCCGGCGTGGGTGCGCATGCTGCTGGCGCGGCCGGCGGTCCTGCCGCTCGTGCGTCTGGCGCTGGTGTCCGCGTACCTGATCGGCGGCGTCGCGAAGGCGCTGGACTTCGACGGCGCGGTTGCGGAGCAGGCGCATTTCGGTCTGCATCCGGCCGCGCTGTGGGCGGCGCTCGCGATCGCGGTCGAGATCGCCGGCTCGCTGTGCGTGGTGTTCAACCGCTTCACGTGGCTCGGCGCCGGCAGCCTCGGCATGTTGACGCTGGTCGCGATGGCGGTGGCGAACGACTTCTGGAACCGCACGGGCGCAGAGCACTTCATGGCGCTCAACAGCTTTTTCGAGCATCTCGGACTGATCGCGGCACTCGTGCTCGCGACGCTGCTTGCCGATACGAAGCACGCGGCCGGCGACGGCCGCACCACTCGATGACGATAAAACAACCAGGAAACCCCTTCATGAAAATCATTCGTTCCGTGTTGCTCGCCGCGATGATCGCGGGCGGTCTCGCCGTCGCGCCTGTCGCATTCGCGAAGACGCCGGTCGCAAAGGCCGTCACGACACCGGCCGTCGCGGTCGGCCCGCAGTACGACACGACGCACGTGTGCGTGTCGCCCGACGATTTCGACCGTTTCACCGACAGCTTCGTCGCGACGTTCGGCGGCAAGAAATCGAAGCAGGGCGTATTCCAGGTCACGCCGACGCCGAGCCAGACGATGTCGCAGCTCGTGCTCACGCCGGTCGGCACGATCTCGGTGTTCGGTTTCAAGACGCCGATCCCGTATCCGTTCTGTGCGGAGCGCACCGGCTATCTCGTCACCGATCTCGACGTCGCGGTGACGTCGGCGCGCGCGCACGGCGCGGACGTGGTCGTCGACACGTTCCCCGATCCGATCGGGCGTGACGCGATCATCCGCTGGCCGGGCGGCGTGAACATGCAGCTGTACTGGCATACCGAAGCGCCGCACTACGACGCGCTGGAGACGGTGCCCGAGAACCGCGTGTATGTGTCGCCGGAAAGCGCCGACACGCTCGTGCGCGACTTCGTCGCGTTCTCGCACGGCAAGGTCGTGTCCGACGTGCGCAACGCGCCGGGTGTCGAGATCGGCCGGCCGAACGACACGTACCGACGCATCCGCATCGAATCGGGCTTCGGCAAGATGACCGTGCTCGCCACCGACGGCCATCTGCCTTACCCGTTCGGCCGCGATATGACGGGGTACGAAGTGCCCGATCTCGCCGCGACGCTGAAGAAGGCGCAGGCCGCGGGCGTGACCGTGCTCGTGCCGGCGTTCACGTCGGCCGGCCGCGACGCGGCGCTCGTGCAGTTCCCGGGCGGCTACGTCGCCGAGATCCACGCGGGCGCAGCGCGATGAAGCACGAGGACACGATCCTTGCCGCGGTGGCCGGCTTCGTCGACACGCTGAGCTTCGTCGCGCTGTTCGGGTTGTTCACCGCGCACGTGACGGGCAACTTCGTGCTGATCGGCGCAGGCATCGCGGGCTTCGGCCAGGGTGTCGTGCTGAAGCTCAGCGTGTTTCCCGCATTCGTGTGCGGCGTGATCGCGAGCAGTCTGATCGCGCGGTCGATGTCCGCGCGGCCTGCGTGGCAGGGCACACGTGCGCTGCATGCGGTGCAGGCCGTGCTGCTGCTCGGCTTCTGCGCGGCCGGCGTGTGGGCGACGCCCGTCACGCAGCCCGACAGCCTGCCGGCGCTCGTGGCCGGTATCGTCGGCACGTTCGCGATGGGCGTGCAGAACGCGCATCCGCGCGTGATCCCGCGTGCCGGCGTGCCGAACACCGTGATGACCGGCAACGTCACGCAGGCGATCCTCGACGTCGTCGACATGCTGTCCGCCGGCACGGCCGACAACGTGCGCGCGGCCGCACGCGCGCGCTTCGCGAAGATGCTGCCGGCGATCGTCGCGTTCGCGCTCGGCGCGGCGTGCGGTGCGCTCGGGTTCCGCTACGTCGGGTTTCTGGCGCTGCTCGCGCCGGTCTGCGCGCTGGCGGCGCTCGCGCTGTGCGCGTCGCAAGGGGCCGTCACCGTCAAGCAGGAGCGCGCATGAGCCGGTGGCGGGAACGGAATCGCCGCGCGCGCCGCTTCGGCCGTGCGGCACGCGCGTCGGTCGTCGCAGGTCTGCTGATCGCGGGGGCTGATGCTGCGTTCGCGGCCACCGCAACGGCAACGGCAACGACAGCGGCGCCGGCCTCTGACGGCACCGCGTCGACGTGTACGGCCAAGCGGCCGACCGTACTGTTCAACCGCTGGCAGGAAGACTGGTCGGTGCTCGCGAATCCATGCGTGCCGCGCGCGCCGCTCGACGGGTTGAAGTACATTCCGCTCGGCAACGATCCGGCCTCCTATCTGTCGCTCGGCGTGAACCTGCGCGAGCGCCTCGAAACGAACGACGCGCCGCTGTTCGGCATCGGCTCCGCTCAATCGGATACGTACCTGATCCAGCGCGTCGAAGTGCATGCCGATGCGCATCTCGGCCAGCACTGGCAGTTCTTCGTGCAGTTGCAGGACGATCGCGCGTACGGCAAGAACACCATCTCGCCGGTCGACAGGAATCCGCTCGATCTCGAACAGGCGTTCGCGACCTACACGGGCGCGCTCGGCGGCGGCACGTTCAAGTTCCGCGTCGGCCGCCAGGAGATGGCGTTCGACCTGCAGCGCTTCATCGCCGCGCGCGACGGCCCGAACGTGCGGCAGGCGTTCGATGCGGTGTGGGCCGACTACGAGTACCAGAAGTGGCGTTTCATCGCGTATGCGACGCAGCCGGTGCAGAACCGCACCGTGTCCGCATTCGACGACGTGTCGAACCGCGACCTCACGTTCAGCGGCGTGCGTTTCGAGCGGCAGTCGGTCGGGCCCGGCGACCTGTCGGGCTACTGGTCGCGCTACAACCGCAGCAACGCGCGCTTTCTCGACGCGAGCGGTGCCGAGCGGCGCGACGTATGGGACGTGCGTTACACCGGTACGCAGGGCCGCTTCGACTGGGACTTCGAAACGATGCTGCAGACGGGCACGGTCGGCAGCAGCTCGATCCGCGCGTGGGCAGTGGGCTCGATCGCCGGCTACCGGCTCGACGCGCCGTGGTCGCCGCGCGTCGCGCTGCAGGTCGATGCGGCGTCGGGTGACCGCAATCCGCACGACGGCCGCGTCGGCACCTTCAACCCGCTGTTTCCGAACGGCTATTACTTCACGCTGGCGGGCTTCACGGGCTACTCGAACCTGATCCACGTGAAGCCGTCCGTGACGCTGAAGCCGTCGCCGAACCTGTCGCTGCTCGGCGCGCTCGGCTTCCAGTGGCGCGAGACGACCGGCGACGCCGTCTACCAGCAAGGCAACGCGGTGGTGCCGGGCACGGCAGGCAAGGGCGGGTTGTGGACGGGGATGTACGTGCAGCTGCGCGCGGACTGGACGATCGCCGCGAACCTGATCGGTGCGATCGAGGCCGTGCATTTCCAGGTCGGCGATGCGATCCGGCAGGCGGGCGGGCACAACGCCGATTACGTCGGTGTCGAGCTCAAGTACGGCTGGTAACCGGCACGCGTGCGCATGAAAAAGGGCGGCCCGGAGGCCGCCCTTCGTGCGCTCGGGCCGGCGATGCCGCCGGCCCGTTCGTCGCGATGCCGTTACAGGTTCGGCGACAGCGCGAGCGCGTTCGTCAGGTCGCCCATCGGCTGGCCGCCGTTCGCCTTCAGCGCGTCGTCGCGCTGCTGCAGGCCCGCGAGGCGCGGCAGCGAGAAGCGGCGCGTGATGAAGCGCAGGATCGACGCGGTGTCGTACTGCGTGTGGTCGACGAAACCCTTCTTCGAGAACGGCGACACGATCAGCGCCGGAATACGCGTGCCCGGGCCCCAGCGATCGCCCTTCGGCGGCGACACGTGATCCCAGAAGCCGCCGTTTTCGTCGTACGTGACGACCACGACCATGTTCTTCCACTGCGGGCTTGCCTGCAGGTGGGCGATCAGGTTCGCGATGTGCTGGTCGCCGCTCGACACGTCCGTGTAGCCCGCGTGTTCGTTCAGGTTGCCCTGCGGCTTGTAGAACGCGACTTGCGGCAGCGTGCCCGCGTCGATCGCCTTGATGAACTCGCTGCCGTCGGTGCCGCCGTCGAGCAAGTGCTGCGCGCGGCTCGTGCTGCCCGGCGCCTGATTCGCGTAGTAGTTGAACGGCTGGTGGTGCGGCTGGAAGTTCGGCGCCGTCATGTTCGGGCCGTAGATCACGTTGGCCGTGCCGCTTTGCGCGGCCTGCAGTGCCTGGTTCCATGCACCGCCGTACCATGCCCACGACACGCCGGCGTTGGTCATCAGGTCACCGATGTTCTGCTGCGACTGCGGCGGCAGCGTCGACGCGGCCGACGGATCGGCGAGGTTCGGATCGCCGCCGGAAGCCGCCTTGTTGCCGCTCGGCTGATACGGCGGCTGCATCGTGTTGATCGCGTAGAAGTCCGGCGTCAGGTTGCCCGAGTTCACGAACTTCGGAATGCCGTCGAGTGCGGACGCCGGCGAGTTGGTCGCGAGCTGCAGCGACTTGCCGTTGGCGGCGACGGCCGAGATCGACCCCGCGGCCGGGCTCTTGTCCGCATTCGCGTAGAACGGCGCGCAGGCGCAGATCAGGTACTGGTGGTTCAGGAACGAGCCGCCGAACGCGCCCATGAAGAAGTTGTCGGCCAGCGTGAACTGCTGCGCGATCTTCCACAGCGGCAGCTTCGTCGCGTCGGGCGTGTAGTGGCCCATCACGAGGCCGCCGGAGTCGGCCCAGGCGGCGAACATGTCGTTCTTGCCGCCGTTGATCTGCATCTGGTTCTCGTAGAAGCGGTGATACAGGTCGCGCGTCGTCACGCTCATCGGCGTGTTGAAGCCGCTCGGATCGTCGATCGCGAACGGTGCGTTCGGCAGGTTCGCCGTCATCGCTTCCGTCACGGCCGGCGTCACGCCCTTCGCGGTCAGGCCGCCCCAGACCTTCGGCAGCGTCGCGAGCGGCTGGCCGTTGCGGTCCTTCTGCTGCGCGCTGGCCGCGGTCACGTTCTGCAGACCGTTCGCGCCCGGGAAGTTGCCGTACAGGTTGTCGAAGCTGCGGTTTTCCGCGTAGATGACGACGACGTTCTTCACCGTCGACAGGCCCTGCTGCTGCACGTCGTCTCCGCCGCAGGCGGTGAGGGCGGCGGCCGCGGCTACGGCGATCGGTGTAAAGCGAATCCAGGCGTGGTTTTTCATCCGTTGTACTCTCTATCTCTCTCTTGTCGCGTGGGGAACCGGCGCATTCGTGTACCGCCGGTTCGCGAGGTGACCGTGGCATGTCCGGCTGCACGCATTTTGAGGGTGCGATTTGACAGGCGGGTGTAGGCGTCCTTTCGATTAGCTGTCGGCGAGGCGTCATGTAACGGTCATGCGGCTGACATAAACTCCGGCCGCTCATGAACCCACTTTCCGACGAATCGATGAAGCCTCGCCAACCGACAGCCGGCGCGTTCGCGCGTTCGTGGCTGCATCTCGCCGGCGCATTCGCGCTGGCCACCACGCTCGTCACCCTTGCCGGCTGTGACGGACAGCCCGGTGCCGGCACGCCGTCCGCGCAAGCCGCCAGCGCGGCGAGTGCGCCGGGCGCTGCGAGCCTGGTTGCGTCCGCAACGGTTGCCGCGAGCGGCGCCGTGGTCGCGACGAACCAGCCGCAGACGCGGGCACAAGTTTACGAAGGCGTGCGCCGGATGACGGCGCTCGGCAAGCAACTTTTCTTTGACCCTACGCTGTCAGGTTCCGGCAAGCTGGCGTGTGCGTCCTGCCACAGCCCCGATCACGCGTTCGGGCCGCCCAATGCGCTCGCCGTGCAGTTCGGCGGCGACGACATGAAGCGGCCGGGCTTTCGTGCGGTGCCGTCGCTGAAGTACCTGCAGGGCGTGCCGCAGTTCACCGAGCACTTCCACGATTCCGACGACGAAGGCGACGAGAGCGTCGACGCGGGCCCGACGGGCGGCCTCACGTGGGATGGTCGCGTCGATACGGGCGCCGAGCAGGCGCGCATTCCGCTCACGTCGCCGTTCGAGATGAACAGCTCGCCCGCGACGGTCGTGCAGGCCGTGAAGGCTGCGCCGTATGCGGACGAGTTCCGGGCGGTGTTCGGCGTGAAGGTGCTCGACGACGACGCGGCCACGTTCAAGGCCGTGTTGCGCGCGCTCGAAACGTTCGAGCAGACGCCCGAGCTGTTCTCGCCGTATACGAGCAAGTACGACGCGTATCTCGCGGGCCGTGCGCAGCTCACGCCGGCCGAGCTGCGCGGGCTGCAGCTGTTCAACGACGAGAAGAAGGGCAATTGCGCGAGCTGCCACATCAGCCAGCGCGCGCTCGACGGCACGCCGCCGCAGTTCAGCGATTTCGGGCTGATCGCGATCGCGGTGCCGCGCAACCGCGCGCTGCCCGTCAACCGCGACCCGCGCTTCTTCGATCTCGGCGCGTGCGGCCCCGAGCGCACCGACCTGAAGGGCCGCGACGAATTCTGCGGACTGTTCCGCACGCCGTCGCTGCGCAACGTCGCGCTGCGCAAGACCTTCTTCCACAATGGCGTGTATCACACGCTCGAGGACGTGATGCGCTTCTACGTCGAGCGCGACATCCACCCGGAGAAGTTCTACCCGGTCGTGCATGGCAAGGTGCAGATCTACGACGATCTGCCGAAGCGCTACTGGCCGAACATCAACCGCGAAGCGCCGTTCGACCGCAAGCGCGGCGAGCCGCCGGCGCTGAACGCGGCCGAGATCAAGGACGTGATCGCGTTCCTCGGCACGCTGACTGACGGATATCCGCAAACGGCCGCGCCGGCCGGGCACTAGACATTGCAGCACGCATGCTATGCTCGCTCGCTGACGGGCGCGGTGCGTGCCGGTTCGCCGGCCTGCACCGCGCCGTTCGACCGAACATCCAAGGAGAACAACATGTCGATGCGTGCATCCCTTTCCGTCGTCACGCGTGTGCTGGCCGGCGCCGCGTGCGCAGCCGCGATGCTGCCTGCCCATGCGCAGAACAACCTGAACTTCCTGAACGACACGCCGATCAGCTATTTCAGCAAGACCGACCGTGCGTCGCTTTCGAAGGCAGTCGTGCAGGCGCGCGACGAGGGCAAGGACGGCGAAGTCACGACGTGGCAGAGCAGCGGCCGCGGCACGCAGATCGACGCGAAGCTCACGCCGGCCACGACCGAGACGGATGGCAAGACCTGCCGCGAAATCACCACCGAAGTCACCGCGAAGGGCCAGACGATGACCCTCAAGCCCGTCTACTGCAAGACGGGCGCGGGCAAGTGGCAGCTGCAGAAGCGCTGAGCACGCGTGCGATGAAGCGGGGCGGCGCGCCGCGCACGGTGTCGTGCGGCGTCGTGATCCTCGACGCGGCGGGTCGCGTGTTCCTCGCGCACGCGACGGATACCACGCACTGGGATATCCCGAAGGGGCAGGGCGAGCCCGGCGAGACGCCGGCCGACGCCGCGCTGCGCGAACTGCTCGAGGAAACCGGCATCGAGTTCGCGCCCGCGCGGCTGCTCGATCTCGGCCGCTTCGCGTACCGGCACGACAAGGATCTGCACCTGTTCGCGGTGCAGGTGGCCGAAGGCGAGATCGATCCCGCGCAGTGCACGTGCACGTCGCTGTTCCCGAGCCGTCGCGACGGCTCGATGATTCCCGAGATGGATGCGTACCGCTGGACCGTGCTGGCCGACATCGACGCGTATGCGAGCCGCAGCCTCGCGCGGCTGTTTCGCACGAAGCTGTCGCTGGCGGACCTGCATCGGCGGTTGTCGGGCGGGTGAATGTTCCGCTTCGATGCACGCAATGAAAAACCGGCCCTTGGGCCGGTTTTTTCATGGTCGCGCGACGGCGGCTGTCGAAGCCGCCCGCCGCCGTGCGGAGCAGGCCGTCAGGCCGGCTTGCCCCAGCTGTCGCGCAGCCCGACGATCCGGTTGAACACCGGCTTGCCCGGCTTCGAATCGACCCGGTCGGCAACGAAGTAGCCGTGGCGCTCGAACTGCAGGCGCGTTTCCGGCGCGATGTCGCCGTTGCCCGGCTCGACGTACGCCTGCACGATCTTCTTCGAATCGGGGTTCAGCGCCTCGAGGAAGTTCGCGCCGCCCGCGTCCGGATGCGGCTCCTTGAACAGGCGGTCGTAGATCCGCACTTCGGCCGGCTGCGCATGCTTCGCGCTGACCCAGTGGATGTTGCCCTTGACCTTGTACGTGTTCGCGCCTTCCGTGCCCGACTTGCTGTCCGGGAAGTAGTTGCAGTGCACGGCCGTCACGTTGCCTTCGGCGTCCTTGTCGAAGCCCGTGCACTCGATCACGTAGCCGTAGCGCAGGCGCACCTTGTTGCCCGGGAACAGGCGGAAATAGCCCTTCGGCGGGTTTTCGACGAAATCCTCGCGCTCGATCCACAGCTCGCGCGAGATCGGGAACGTACGCACGCCGCGATCCGGGTGGTGCGGGTGCACGGGCGCCGTGCACGCTTCCTCGAGGTCTTCCGGATAATTGTCGATCACGAGCTTCAGCGGATCGAGCACCGCGACCGTACGCGCGGCCTTGTCGTCGAGGTCGTCGCGCAGCGCGCCTTCGAAGATGCTCATGTCGATCCACGAATCGATCTTCGTCACGCCGATCCGTTCGCAGAACAGGTGGATGCTCTCCGGCGTGAAGCCGCGGCGGCGCACGCCGACGATCGTCGGCATCCGCGGGTCGTCCCAGCCGTCGACGTGGCCTTCGGTGACGAGCTGCAGCAGCTTGCGCTTGCTGGTGATCGCGTACGTGAGGTTCAGGCGCGAGAATTCGATCTGTTGCGGCAGCGGGCGCGTGAACATGCCGGCTTCCGCGAGTTCGTTCAGCACCCAGTCGTACAGCGGGCGGTGATCCTCGAACTCGAGCGTGCACAGCGAATGCGTGATGCCTTCCAGTGCATCCGAGATGCAGTGCGTGTAGTCGTACATCGGATACACGCACCATGCGTCGCCGGTGCGGTAGTGGTGCGCGTAGCGGATCCGGTAGATCACCGGGTCGCGCATGTTCATGTTCGGCGAAGCCATGTCGATCTTCGCGCGCAGCACGTGCTCGCCTTCCTTGAACTCGCCGGCCTTCATGCGGCGGAACAGGTCGAGGTTTTCTTCCGGCGTGCGCCCGCGGAACGGCGACGGCTTGCCGCCTTCGGTGAGCGAGCCGCGGTTCGCGCGCATTTCATCGGCGCTCTGGCTGTCGACATACGCCTTGCCGCGCTTGATCAGCAGCTCGGCGAACTCGTACAGCTTGTCGTAGTAGTCGCTCGCGAAATACTGATGATCGACCGCGTCCTTGCGCCAGTCGAAGCCGAGCCAGCGCACCGCGTCGACGATCGAGTCGACGTACTCGACGCTTTCCTTTTCCGGGTTCGTGTCGTCGAAGCGCAGGTGGCACACGCCGCCGTAGTCGCGCGCGACGCTGAAGTTCAGGCAGATGCTCTTCGCATGGCCGATGTGCAGATAGCCGTTCGGCTCCGGCGGGAAGCGCGTCTCGACGCGGCCGCCCCATTTGCCGGTGCGGTTGTCGTCGTCGATGATGTTGCGGATGAAATTGGAAGCCGCGGGGGCGTCGTTGCGTTCGGTGCTCATGCGGTTGGCGTCAGGTTGTGTCGGCGCGTCGCGCCGGTTTAATCCTGTAATTCTACCTGACCGGGGTCCGTCCCGCGCGGGTTGCGGGTCCGGCACCCTGCGTTCGCAATGCGTAACGCAATATATCGAGTCTGTGTCGGCTGTAACACGACGTAAATCGGATTGCCCGCGCCGTTCGGGTTTTCCTATGATGGCTTTACCGATACAACGCCGCCAGTCGTATTTTTTTCCGGGCGGAAGGAAGCCAATAACCATGATGAAGAAGACCACTTTTCTCGTTCGTACCGCAGTGATCGTCGCGGCCCTGTCGCAACTCGGCGCATGCGCGATGACGCATACGCAACGTAATGCCGGTATCGGCGCGGCCGCGGGCGGCGCGCTCGGCTACCTGATCACGGGTGGCCCGGTCGGCACGGTCGCCGGTGCGGCGGCAGGCGGCCTGGTCGGCGCCGGCGTACGCTGATCCAGGCCGGCGGATGCCCGCGACGCGGGCGCCGCTGAACGCCGGCCGGTCGTGACGCCGGTCTGAACGCGTCACGGCCCGCATGAATTTCACGCACATCCCCGGATTTTGACAGGCAGCATCAGGGAGAGGAGGGTGTGCGACACTTCGTCGACGCCACATCACGATTCCATTCGTCGACGAACCCTCCATGAGCGACCCCTTCGTTTTCGTCCTGCCGGGCTACGGCAATTCCGGCCCGCTTCACTGGCAAAGCCGCTGGGAGCGCGCCGATGCGCGCTTTTCGCGTGTCTCGATGCCCGACTGGGACCGCGCGTTCCGCAACGGCTGGTGTCTCGCGCTCGACCGCGCGGTCGAAGCCGCGCGCGGGCCGGTACTGATTGCCGGCCACAGCCTCGGCACGCTGACCGCCGCATGGTGGGCGACGCGCTATGCGCGCCCGGCCGCGCTCGCGAAAGTGCGCGGCGCGCTGCTCGTCGCGTTGCCCGATCCCGCCGGGCCGGCGTTTCCGGCCGGCGCGCACGGTTTCGGCCCGGTGCCGCACGAGCGGCTGCCGTTTCCGACCTGCGTCGTCGCGAGCAGCGACGATCCGTACGGTTCGCTCGCGTTCGCGCGCGGCTGCGCGCACGCGTGGGGCAGTGAATTCCGTGAAATCGGCCCGCGCGGCCACATCAACGCGGACAGCGGGCTCGGCGACTGGCCGGCCGCGCGCGGCTGGCTCGACGCGCTCGCGCGGTAGGCGGGCCGTCCGCCACCGCGCGAGCCTGGCACGTCAGATCGCCTGCTTCGCCTTCAGCGCGGCAATCTGCGCGTCGTCGTAGCCGAGCATGTCGCGCAGCACGTCGCCGGTCTGCGCGCCGAGCAGCGGCGGGGCCGTGCGCGCGTCCGGCGGCGTCGCGCTCATCCGGATCGGGTTGCGCACGAGCTTCACGTCGGCGCCGCACGGGTGCGGCAGCGACACCTGCATCCCGCGCGCGATCACCTGCTCGTTGTCGAACACTTCGTCGAGATCGTTGATCGGCCCGCACGGCACGCCGGCCGCTTCGAGCACGGCGATCCAGTCGGCCTTGCCGCGCGTCTTCACCATCTCCGCGAGGATCGGCACCAGCGTGTCGCGATGGCGCACGCGCGACGGGTTCGTCGCGAAGCGCTCGTCGTCGGCCAGTTCGGGCCGGCCGCCGGCCTCGACGAACTTGCGGAACTGCCCGTCGTTGCCGACCGCGACGATGATCCAGCCGTCGCTCGTCTGGAACGTCTGGTACGGCACGATGTTCGGATGCGCGTTGCCCCAGCGCACCGGCGGGTTGCCGCTCGCGAGGAAGTTGGTGTTCATGTTCGCGAGCAGCGCGACCTGAACGTCGAGCAGCGCCATGTCGATGTACTGGCCTTCGCCGGTCCGGTCGCGGTGCGCGAGCGCGGCGAGCACGGCGATCGTCGAATAGAGGCCGGTCGCGAGATCGGCGATCGCGACGCCTGCCTTCTGCGGGCCGCCGCCCGGCTCGCCGTCGCGCTCGCCGGTGATGCTCATGAAGCCGCCGATTCCCTGCACGATGAAGTCGTAGCCCGCGCGGTGCGCGTACGGGCCCGTCTGGCCGAAGCCGGTGACCGAGCAGTAGACGAGATCTGGCTTCACCGTGCGCAGCGAGTCGTAATCGAGCCCGTATTTCTTCAACTGGCCGACCTTGTAGTTCTCGAGCACGACGTCGCTTTGCGCGGCGAGTTCGCGCACGATCTGCTGGCCCTCGGGCGTCGCGATGTCGATCGTCACCGAGCGCTTGTTGCGGTTCGCCGCGAGATAGTAGGCGGCCTCGGCGGTATCCGCGCCGTCCGCGTCCTTCAGGTACGGCGGCCCCCAGTGGCGCGTGTCGTCGCCGGCGCCCGGGCGCTCGACCTTGATCACGTCCGCACCGAAATCGGCAAGCGTCTGCGCGCACCACGGGCCCGCGAGCACGCGGGTGAGGTCCAGCACGCGGATATGGCTCAGGGCACCCATCGTCGAATCGTCTCCTTTCATGGCTGGCCTGCCTTGTCGGGCAGGGCCGATTGGCATGCCGAGCATCTTAAGGCGAATCGGCCATCCGGGTGGCCCAGCCGGGCCGTCCGGATGGCCGAGCCGCTTTGCCGGCGCTTTGCCCGGAAGCCGGCCCCGATCCCGTATAATCGATCGTTTCCGAATCCATGCCGTCGAGCGCCCACCAAGGGCGCCGGCGTTTGAAGCCGTCTTTGCCAGACTGTCCCCGCACGCCATGAAAGCTGCCGAAATCCGCGAGAAATTCCTCAAATTCTTCGAATCGAAGGGCCACACGATCGTCCGCTCGTCGAGCCTCGTGCCAGGTAACGACCCCACGCTGATGTTCACGAACTCGGGCATGGTCCAGTTCAAGGACGTCTTCCTCGGCACGGACCCGCGCCCGTACTCGCGCGCCACGACGGCGCAGCGCAGCGTGCGCGCGGGCGGCAAGCACAACGACCTCGAGAACGTCGGCTACACGGCGCGCCACCACACGTTCTTCGAGATGCTCGGCAACTTCTCGTTCGGCGACTACTTCAAGCACGACGCGATCAAGTTCGCGTGGGAGCTGCTGACCACGGTCTACCAGCTGCCGAAGGACAAGCTGTGGGTCACCGTCTACCAGGAAGACGACGAGGCATACGACATCTGGGCGAAGGAAGTCGGCGTGCCGACCGAGCGCATCATCCGCATCGGCGACAACAAGGGCGCGCGCTACGCGTCGGACAACTTCTGGACGATGGGCGACACCGGCCCGTGCGGCCCGTGTACCGAAATCTTCTACGACCACGGCCCGGACGTGTGGGGCGGCCCGCCGGGATCGCCCGAAGAAGACGGCGACCGCTACATCGAGATCTGGAACCTCGTGTTCATGCAGTTCAACCGCGACGCGCAGGGCAACATGACGCGCCTGCCGAAGCAGTCGGTCGACACCGGCATGGGCCTCGAGCGCCTCGCCGCGGTACTGCAGCACGTGCACAGCAACTACGAGATCGACCTGTTCCAGAACCTGATCAAGGCCGCCGCGCGCGTGACCGAGATCAGCGACCTCACGAACAACTCGCTGAAGGTGATCGCCGATCACATCCGCGCATGCTCGTTCCTGATCGTCGACGGCGTGATTCCCGGCAACGAAGGCCGCGGCTACGTGCTGCGCCGGATCGTGCGCCGCGCGATCCGCCACGGCTACAAGCTCGGCCGCAAGGGGTCGTTCTTCCACAAGCTGGTGGCCGACCTCGTCGCCGAGATGGGCGTCGCGTATCCGGAGCTGAAGGAAGCCGAACAACGCGTGACCGACGTGCTGCGCCAGGAAGAAGAGCGCTTCTTCGAGACGATCGAGCACGGGATGTCGATCCTCGAAGGCGCGCTGGCCGACGTCGAGGCGAAGGGCGGCAAGGTGCTCGACGGCGAACTCGCGTTCAAGCTGCACGACACGTACGGCTTCCCGCTCGACCTCACGGCCGACGTGTGCCGCGAGCGCGGGATGACGGTCGACGAGCCGGCATTCGACGACGCGATGGCGCGTCAGCGCGAGCAGGCGCGCGCGGCCGGCAAGTTCAAGGCCGCACAGGGCCTCGAATACACGGGCGCGAAGACCACCTTCCACGGTTACGAGGAAATCGCGTTCGACGACGCGAAGGTCGTCGCGCTGTACGTCGACGGCTCGTCGGTCAACGAGGTGAAGACCGGCCAGGATGCGGTCGTCGTGCTCGACCACACGCCGTTCTACGCGGAATCGGGCGGCCAGGTCGGCGACCAGGGCGTGCTCGCGAACGCCGCGACGCGCTTCGCGGTGGCCGACACGCTGAAGGTGCAGGCCGACGTGATCGGCCATCACGGCACGCTGGAGCAGGGCGCGCTGAAGGTCGGCGACGTGCTGCGCGCGGAAATCGACGCGCATCGCCGCGCCCGCACGCAGCGCAACCACTCGGCCACCCACCTGATGCACAAGGCGCTGCGCGAAGTGCTCGGCGCGCACGTGCAGCAGAAGGGGTCGCTGGTTGACGCGGAGAAGACCCGCTTCGACTTCGCGCACAACGCACCGATGACCGACGACGAAATCCGTCGTGTCGAGCAGATCGTCAACAACGAGATCCTGGCCAACGCGCCGGGCATCGTGCGCGTGATGCCGTACGACGAAGCGGTGAAGGGCGGCGCGATGGCGCTGTTCGGCGAGAAATACGGCGACGAAGTGCGCGTGCTCGACCTCGGCTTTTCGCGTGAACTGTGCGGCGGCACGCACGTGCATCGCAGCGGCGACATCGGCTTCTTCAAGATCGTCGTCGAAGGCGGCGTCGCGGCCGGCATCCGCCGCGTCGAGGCGATCACCGGCGACAACGCGGTGCGCTACGTGCAGGAACTCGACGCGCGCGTGAACGAAGCGGCGGCCGCGCTGAAGGCGCAGCCGTCGGAACTCACGCAGCGCATCGCGCAGGTGCAGGACCAGGTGAAGTCGCTCGAGAAGGAGCTGGGCGCGCTGAAGTCGAAGCTCGCCTCGAGCCAGGGCGACGAGCTCGCACAGCAGGCAGTCGAAGTGGCCGGCGTGTACGTGCTGGCCGCGACGCTCGACGGCGCCGACGCGAAGACGCTGCGCGAAACGGTCGACAAGCTGAAGGACAAGCTGAAGAGCGCGGCGATCGTGCTGGCGGCCGTCGAAGGCGGCAAGGTCAGCCTGATCGCGGGCGTCACGCCGGATGCGAGCAAGAAGGTCAAGGCCGGCGAGCTCGTGAACTTCGTCGCGCAGCAGGTCGGCGGCAAGGGCGGCGGCCGTCCGGACATGGCGCAGGCAGGCGGCACCGAGCCTGCAAACCTGCCGGGCGCGCTGGCTGGCGTGAAGGGCTGGGTCGAAGAGCGGCTCTGATCGTGACGCGATCGATGCGATGCCGTGTCACTGACGGCATCGCCTGAATGGAAAAACGACCCGATCGGCAGGCGCCGGTCGGGTCGTTTTGTTTGTGCGCGTCGATCGGTGCGGCGACGCGCGAACACGGGTCAGGCCGTCACGGTCACCGGCGGCTTCGTCGCGTCGCCAGGCGGCCGCGCGGCTTCCGTGAGCGCATCGCGCAGCGCGGCGAGCGCCGCCGACGCGTAGCCCTGTCGCCACGCGAGCAGTGTGTCGATGCCTTCGAGGTCGGGGATCGTGTGCGCGGTGATGTTGCCGGTCTCGGGTTGCAGATCGAGCACTGAACGCGGCGCGACCGCGATGCCCGCGCCGGCCGCGACGCACGCGACGATCGCGTGATACGAGCCGAGTTCGAGCACGCGCGCCGGCTTCACGCCGTGTGCCGCATACCACTGTTCGACGTACTTGCGATACGTGCAGCCGCGCTCGAACGCGATCAGCGTCGGCAGGATCACGTCGCGCGGCGTGCGCACCGGCGGATGGCCGCGCGGCGTCAGCAACACGAGGTTCTCGCGGAAGATCGGCACCGTCTCGAACGTGTCGGGCAGTGACGCCGGCTCGGGCGGGCGCGCGAACAGCGCGGCGTCGATCTCGAAGTCGCGCACCCGGTCGATCAGCCAGCCCGTCGTGCCGGTCAGCAGTTCGAGCGATACGTCGGGCCACGCGTGGTGATAGTGCGCAAGTATGGTCGGCAGCCGGCTGGCCGCCGTGCTTTCCATCGTGCCGAGCCGCAGGCGGCCACGCGGTGTGTCTTCGCGCACCGCGTCGCGCGCTTCGTCGGCGAGCGCGAGCAGGCGCTCTGCGTACGGCAGCAGCGTGTGGCCGGCCGGCGTCAGCACGAGCCGGCGGCCGTCGCGCACGAACAGTGCCGCGCCGAGTTCTTCCTCCAGCTGCTTGATGCGCGTCGTGACGTTCGACTGCACGCGATTGAGCTTGGCCGCCGCACGCGTCACGCCGTTCTCGCGCACGACCGCCCGGAATATCGCCAGCGCGGCCAGATCCATGATTCTCTCCAGAGGATGAGTCGATTCTCAATTATTCATTTTTCGAGAACGTTTGGTCAAGCTACGATGCAAACATTCCGATTTCCGATCCGGCCGGCGCGCTGAGTGCCGGCCGCTGCCGCCATGTCCCGCTTCGATGTCCCGACCGCCGCTGCCGGCGTGCTTTCGTCCGATCAGGCCGACCGCCGTGCCCGCGCGGCCGCGCTGGCCTGCATGATCGGCCTCGCCGTCGTACTCGGCGTCGGCCGCTTCGCGTTCACGCCGCTGTTGCCGCTGATGCTTGCGGACGGCTCGATCGGCCTGAAGGCCGGCAGCTGGCTCGCGTCGGCGAACTATGCGGGCTACTTCGCCGGCGCGGTCAGTTGCGCGGCGGTGCGCGTCGCGCCCGCGCGGATGGTGCGCTTCGGGCTCGCGGCCACCGTGCTGCTGACCGCCGCGATGGGCGTCGGCCACCTGCTGCCGGTGTGGCTCGCGGTGCGGTTCGTCGCGGGCGTCGTCAGTGCGTGGACGTTCGTGTTCGTGTCGCAATGGGGCTTGCGGCGCCTGGCCGAGCTGTATGCGCCGGAGTGGAGCGGGGTGATCTACGCGGGGCCGGGCGTCGGCATCGTCGTGACGGGGCTGCTCGGCAGTGCGCTGGCCGGCCAGCGCGCGGCGGCGGGCTGGCTGGGTTTCGCGGCGCTGTCGGCGGTGCTGTCGGTCGCGATCTGGCGCACGTTCGGCACGACGCGGGCGAACGCGGCCCCGCCGGCTGCCGCCGCGCCGCATGCGGCCGCCGGCGCGACGGCCGCTTCGACGGGCCCTTCAACGCCACCTGCCGCCGGCATGCGAAACCATCGCGCGGACGCCGCATGGCTCGTCGGGCTGTACGGCGCACCGGGCTTCGGTTACATCATCACCGCGACGTTCCTGCCGGTGATCGCGCGCGCCGCACTGCCGGCCGGTTCGCCGTGGCCCGACCTGTTCTGGCCGATGTTCGGCGCGGCGCTGATCGTCGGCGCGATCACCGCCGCGCGGCTGCCCGGGCACTGGGACAACCGGTTGTTGTTGGCGGCTGGTTGCGCGACGCAGGCGCTCGGCATCGCTGCCGGAATCGTGTGGCCGAATGCGGCCGGCTTTTCGGTCGGCAGCGCGCTGCTCGGCCTGCCGTTCACCGCGATCACGCTGTTCGCGATGCGCGAGGCGCGGCGCCTGCACGGCGAGCGCGCGGCCGGGCTGATGGGTTATGCGACCGCCTCGTACGGTGTCGGGCAGATACTCGGGCCGCTCGTCGCAGCGCCGCTGGCCGCGCATTCCGGGTCGTTTACGCCCGCGCTGTGGGTCGCGGTGGCCGCGTTGCTGACCGGCGCGGCCGGCTTCGCGGCCACCGCCGCACGCGGGCGCCGGCAATTCTGACGCCGGCGGGGCCGGATCGTCTGCGGCGCGGGCAAACTCGCTAGAATGAAGCCTTTCCCGCGCCGAGCGGGTGCGCGGGCAGCCGGCTGGCGGCCGTCCGGCGCTCGCCAGATCCCCATCGATGACCACCGCCGACTACCGCTTTTGCCCGCGCTGCGCGAGCCCGCTGACCGAGCGCGCCGATCCCGAACATGAAGGCGGCCGCATTCGCCAGGCATGTCCCGACGACACCTGCGGCTATGTGCACTGGAACAACCCGCTGCCCGTCGTCGCGGCGATCGTCGAGCTCGACGGCAAGATCCTGCTCGCACGCAACGCGGCCTGGCCCGAAGGGATGTTCGCGCTGATCACCGGTTTCCTCGAAAACGGCGAAACGCCCGAGGACGGCATCGCGCGCGAGGTGTTCGAGGAAACCGCGCTGAAGGCCGAGCACGTGTCGCTCGTCGGCGTGTACGAATTCATCCGCAAGAACGAGCTGATCATCGCGTACCACGTGCGTGCGTCGGGCTCGGTGTCGCTGTCGCCGGAATTGCTCGAATACAAGCTCGTCGATCCGCCGTTGCTGCGCCCGTGGCGTGCCGGGACGGGTATCGCGCTCGCCGACTGGATGCGCGCGCGCGGCCTCGATTTCGAGTTCGTCGACCGGCCGGGCCAGTGACGGGCCGGCCTGCCCGCAAGGTTTCATCCGCCGCACCGCGAGCGATCGCGGCACGGCGGCGCGTTTCCCGCCGCCGTGCCGCGCCTTACGGCCGCCGCGCGTCGTCCTCATCGCTCCCATCGTCCTGACCGCCATCGCCATGTCCGACAAGCCGCAGCCGCGTCCGCGCGACGCCTATCGCAACTTCCTGCCGATCACGACCCGCTGGATGGACAACGACGTCTACGGGCACGTGAACAACGTCGTCTACTACAGCTACTTCGACACGGTCGTGAACGCGTACCTGATCCGCGCGGGCGTACTCGATGTCGAGCACGGGCAGACGATCGGGCTGGTGGTCGAGACGCAGTGCAACTATTTCGCGCCGCTCGTGTTCCCGCAGTCGGTCGACGCGGGGCTGCGCGTCGTGAAGCTCGGCACGTCGAGCGTGCGCTACGAGGTCGGGCTGTTCGCGCAAGGCGATGCGTCGCCCGCCGCGCAAGGGCATTTCGTGCACGTGTACGTCGATCGCGCGACGCGCCGCCCCGTGCCGCTGCCCGATGCGTTGCGCGCCGCGCTCGAGCCGCTCACGGTCTGACGGCTCGCGGTGCACGCGTTCGCGCTCCAGGCCTTCAACGGCCTCAGCTACGGCTTGCTGCTGTTCATGCTGTCGGCCGGCCTCACGCTGATCTTCAGCGTGCAGGGCGTGCTGAACTTCGCGCATGCGAGCTTCTACATGCTCGGCGCGTATGTCGGTTACAGCATCGCAGCCCACGCGGGCTTCTGGCCCGCGCTCGTGCTCGCGCCGCTCGCGGTCGGGCTGCTCGGCGCCGGCTGCGAACGCGCGCTGCTGCGCCGCGTGCAGGCGCGCGGTCATACGAGCGAGCTGCTGCTGACCTTCGGTCTCGCGTACCTGATCGGCGAGGGCGCGAAGCTCGTCTGGGGCCTCGCGCCGCTGCCGGCGCCCGTGCCGCGGTTGTTCGACGGCGCACCCGTGACCGTCTTCGGCCTCGCATTGCCGCGTTACCGGCTGTTCATGATGGCGATGTCCGCGACGATGCTGGTCGCGCTCGGCGCGCTGCTGCGCGTGTCGCGCATCGGGCTCGTCGTGCGTGCGTCGCTCACGCATCGCTCGGCCGTCGAGGCGCTCGGCTACGACGTGCCGCGCGTGATGACGGCGTTGTTCGGCGCGGGCACCGCGCTCGCCGCGCTGGCCGGGGTGATCGGCGCGCCGCTCGCGGTGATCGAACCCGCGCTGGCCGAGACCGTCGGGTCGGTCGTGTTCGCGGTCGTCGTGATCGGCGGGCTCGGCTCGCTCGGCGGCGCGTTCGTCGCGTCGCTCGCGGTCGGTTTCGCGCAGACCTTCGCGGCCGCGAGCGACACGTCGCTGCGCGACCTCGCGCAATGGGCCGGCATCGCGCTGCCTGACAGCGTGGCCGCGGTGTCGATCGCGCAACTCGCGCCGCTGGTACCGTACCTGCTGCTCGTCGCGGTGCTGGTCGCGCGGCCGCGCGGACTGTTCGGAGAACGTGCCGATGCGTAGCCGCATGCTGGCCGGATGCGTGCGCTGGGCGCTGTTCGCCGCGTGCTTCGCGCTGCCCGCGTGGCTGTGGCCGCATGGCGCGGTGCTCGGCTATCTCGCGCAGACGGCCGCGCTCGTCGTGCTCGCGCTGTCGTACAACCTGCAGCTCGGCACGACCGGGCTGCTGTCGTTCGGTCACGCGGCGTTCGCGGGCCTCGGCGCGTTCGCGGCCGCGCACTGGTTCAACCATCTGGGCGGCCCGTTGCCGCTGCTGCCGCTCGTCGGCGGTGTGGCCGGCGCGGGATTCGGGTTCGTCGCGGGGCTGCTCGCGACGCGCCGTTCCGGCACCGCGTTCGCGATGATCACGCTCGGGCTCGGCGAATGCGTCGCGGCGGCCGCGTGGAGCGTACCGGCGTGGTTCGGCGGTCTCGGCGGCGTGCCGATCGACCGCGCGAGCGGCACGCCGTGGGGCAACTGGCATTTCGGCGCGCCGGCGCACGCGTATGCGGTGATCGCCGCGTGGTGCGTCGTGTCGGCGTGGGCCATGCACGCGCTGACGCGCACGCCGCTCGCGCGGCTCGCGAACGCGGTGCGCGACAACCCGGCACGCGTCGCCGCGCTCGGCACCGATCCGCGCCGCGTGCGGCTTGCGATGGTCACGTGCGCATCGTTCTTCGCGGGCATCGCCGGCACGCTGACGTTGATCGACATCGAGATCGCGACGCCCGACAGCGTGTCGATGGCGCGCTCGGCAACCGTGCTGATCGCCGCGGTGATTGGCGGCACCGGCGCGTTCTTCGGGCCGGCCGCCGGCGCGGCGGTGCTGACCGCGCTGAGCATCGGCGTCGCGGGCGTGTCGCGGGCGTGGGCGCTGTATCTCGGCGTGCTGTTCGTCGCGATCGTCGTGGCCGCGCCGCGCGGGCTCGCGGGCATCGCGCAGGCGCTCGCGCGGGCGATGCGGCGCGATGCCCCGGCGCCCGAGCGGTGGCGGATGCTGTGCGCGGTCGGCGCGTGCGTGTTCTGGGCCGTCGCGATCGTCTGCGCGGCCGAACTCGGCTATGCGTGGCGCTTCGCGCAGGACGACGGCACGGGCCTCGCATTCGGCGCATGGGGCATCGACGCCGATACGCCGGCCGGCTGGGCCGTCGCGTGCTCGGCGGCCGGCATCGGCACGCTGCTGTGGGGCTGGCGCGCCCGGTTCGTGCAGGGCGGGCAGGCCGGCAAGCGGGAGGATGCGCGATGAACGGCAACGCGATCGCGCTGCATGGCGTCGTGCAGCGCTTCGGCGCGCAGACCGTGCTCGACGGTGTCGAGCTGAGCATCGCGGCCGGCGAGCGTCATGCGCTGATCGGGCCGAACGGCGCGGGCAAGTCGACGCTGTTCGGCGTGATTGCGGGGGCGACGCGGCCGACGCGCGGGCGTGTCGTGCTGCATGGCGTCGAGCTGCGCGGACGCGGGCCGGTCGTCGCGAGCCGCCTCGGCATCGGCCGCAGTTTCCAGCAGACCAGCGCGTTCGCGCGGCTGACGGTATTCGACAACCTGCGTTGCGCGGCGCTGCATGCGCCGGCCGAACGGCGGCGCTGGTGGAACCGGCTGCGCGAATCGGCGTCGGTCGATCTCGCGGCCGCGCGCGTGCTGCACGACATCGGTCTCGACGCGCGGCGCGACACGCCGGCCGCCGAACTGAGCTATGCGGAACAGCGCGCGCTCGATCTCGGGATCGCGCTCGCGAGCGGCGCGCGCACGCTGTTGCTCGACGAGCCCACGGCCGGCATGAGCCGCGCGCAGGCGGCGCGGATGATCGCGCTGATCCGCGCGACGACGCAGGGTCGCACGGTGCTGATGATCGAGCACGACATGGACGCGGTGTTCGGCTTCGCGGAACGCATCACGGTGCTCGTGCGCGGCACGGTGGTCGCGACCGGTGCGCCCGATGCGATCCGTGCCGATCCGCGCGTGCGGGCCGCGTATCTGGGCGAGGGCCGCGCATGAGCGCGCTGCTCGACATTCGCGGCCTGCGTGCGTGGTACGGATTGCAGCCCGTCCTCGACGGTGTCGATCTCGCGCTCGCGCCGGGCGAGACGCTCGCGCTGCTCGGCCGCAACGGCTCGGGGCGTTCGACGCTCGCGAAGGCCGTGATGGGGCTCGTGCGCACGGCCGGCTCGGTGCGCATCGCCGGTGCGGAATGCGCGGGCGCGAGGACGTTCGAGATCGCGCGGCACGGCGTTGCTTACGTGGCCGAAAGCCGCGACGTGTTCCCGCTGCTGACGGTCCGTGACAACCTGCGGCTCGGGTTGCGCGGCGCTAGCGGCCTGGCCGAACGCGCGGCGCTCGACCGCCTGTTCGACCGCTTTCCGCTGCTGGCCGCGCGCGCGGACGTGAAAGCCGGGCGGTTGTCGGGCGGCGAGCAGCAGGTGCTCGCGCTGGTGCGCGCCCTGGCCGGCAGCCCGCGCGTGCTGATCGTCGACGAGCCGGCCGAAGGGCTCGCGCCGCTCGCGGTCGACGAAGTCGGCGCGTGCCTCGCCGCGTTGCAGGCCGACGGTGTCGCGATCCTGCTGATCGAGCAGCGGCTGCAGTTCGCGCCGCGGCTCGCGCGGCGCGTCGCGGTGATGGGGCGCGGACGGATCGTCTACGACGGCGCGCTCGACGGCCTGGGCGGCGAAGTCGCCAATGCCTGGCTGAGCGCCGGGTGACGGCGCGCGACCGATTGTTCGGCAAACTCCGCCAGTCAATTCGCTTCGGGCCGCTTTATCGCTGCGGTGCCGCAAAGTAAATTTCCAGTCAGGCCGGTTGCCATGGCGCCGCATCAGCGCGGCAGCCGGCGCCAACCATCGAACGTCTTCTGACCGAGGAATGAAATCATGAGCAAGCTGGCAGGCAAGGTAGCGATCGTCACGGGCGCATCGAAGGGCATCGGCGCGGCAATCGCGAAGGCACTGGCCGTCGAAGGCGCGTCGGTCGTCGTCAACTACGCGAGCAGCAAGGCGGGCGCCGATGCGGTCGTGAGCGCGATCGTCGAAGCGGGCGGCCGTGCAGTCGCGGTCGGTGGCGACGTGTCGAAGGCGGCCGACGCGCAACGCATCGTCGATACGGCGATCGACACGTACGGCCGTCTCGACGTGCTCGTCAACAATTCCGGCGTGTACGAATTCGCGCCGATCGAAGCGATCACCGAAGAGCACTATCGCCGTCAGTTCGACACGAACGTGTTCGGCGTGCTGCTGACCACTCAGGCGGCCGTCAAGCATCTCGGCGAAGGCGCGAGCATCATCAACATCAGCTCGGTGGTGACCAGCATCACGCCGCCGGCCAGCGCCGTGTACAGCGGCACGAAGGGCGCGGTCGACGCGATCACCGGCGTGCTCGCGCTCGAACTCGGCCCGCGCAAGATCCGCGTGAACGCGATCAACCCCGGCATGATCGTGACCGAAGGCACGCACAGCGCGGGCTTCATCGGCTCGGATCTCGACAAGCAGGTGCGCAGCGAGACGCCGCTCGGCCGCCTCGGCGAGCCGGACGACATCGCGTCGGTGGCCGTGTTCCTCGCATCGGACGATGCCCGCTGGCTGACCGGCGAGCACCTCGTCGTGAGCGGCGGGCTGAACTGATCCGGCGGGATTGCGCGATCGGCGCGCGTGCGCCGATCGCGCCGTTACGCGAGCATCGCCAGCGCGTTCGTGCCGACGTGCCACTGCAGGCTCTCGACGACGAGCGCGTGATTGTCTTCGGAATCGAGCCCTGCGATCGTCATCGCGCCGACGATGCCTGCGCTGGCGATCCGCAACGGTACGCTGCCGCCGTCGAGCGCATAGTCGTCGTCCGACAAGCCCTGCGATTGCAGCGACCAGCCGGCGCGGCGAAAGCGCGCGCCGACCGCGAGCGAACTCAGGCCGAAACGCAGCACCGTGTTCTGCCGGCGGCGGATCGCGTCGCTGTCGTTTGCATCGCTGCCGTCGAGCGCGCAGTAGAACAGCGGCGCCTCCTCGCCGACGATGCTCACCGCGATCGGCAGCCCGCGCCGCGTCGCGAGGTTGACCGCGATTTCCCCGATCTGGCGTGCGACGGCCGCATTGAAGCGCGGCAGCGCCGGATTCGACGCGTCGTCGTCGAAGGGATGGGGTTCGAGGCGAAAGAGGGTCGTCACCATGGCGGCTCCGTGGCGTCGCCGGCTCAGTGTGCGCGTGCCGGGCGTCGCATCGTCACGGGCCGCGCGCGGGCCCGTCGTCCGTTCAGTGCTGCGGCATGTCAGCGTTTTGGCGCCGCGTCGAGCATCCACTCGTGCGCGGGGTCGTTCTTGAACGCCCACGCGCGGCTCGGCCCGGCCATCACGTTCAGGTAGTACAGGTTGTAGCCGTGCGGCGCGACGACCGGATGGTAGCCGCGCGGCACCATCACGACGTCGTGGTTCTCGACCGCGCATGCTTCGTCGAGGCTGCGGTCGTCCGTGTACACGCGCTGGAATGCGAAGCCCTGCGGCGGGTCGATCCGGTGATAGTAGGTTTCCTCGAGCGAGGTTTCGTCGGGCGAGGCGTCGCGGTCGTGCTTGTGCGGCGGATAGCTGCTCGAATGGCTGGCCGGCGTCACGACTTCGACCACGAGCAGCCGGTCGGCGGCCGGGTTGTCGCCCATCAGGATGTCGCACACGTAGCGCGTGTTGGTGCCTTGCCCGCGCACCGAGCGGCGCATCCGTTCGCCGTCGAGGCGCCGCACGGGCTTGTCGCCGCTCGCGTACGGCGCGGTGCACAGCGCGATTTCCGCATCGCGCGTCGCGACCAGCGTGACGCGCTTGCCGCCCGGCACGTACAGCGCGTCCGGCGAGACCTCCTCGAACACGCTGTCGCGCTTGCCGAGCGCATCGTAGGTTGCGCCGTCGACTTCGGCACGCACGGTGCCCGTCAGCACGACGACGCACAGCTCGCGCGTGCCGGTGTCGAGCGTTTCGGCGTCGCCGGCCTTCAGGCGCAGCGCGCGAAAGCCGACATGCTTCCAGCCGGCCGATTCGGGCGTGACGTTGCAGATTTCGCGGTCGGCGGATGCCTTGACCAGCAGGGGAGAAATCGTCATGGGGAGGGGCTCCGCAATAGGGTAGGGCTCACGCGCTCACGCGCTCAACCGGTCGACGATCGCACGCAGCGACTCGTAGCCCTTTTTCGCATAGGCATAGCTCGGCGCGACGGCCGGATCCTGCTCGGCCTCGACGACGAGCCAGCCTTCGTAGCCGGCGTCCTTCAGCGTGCGCAGCGTCGCGTCGTAATCGAGCGCACCGTCGCCCGGCACGGTGAACGTGCCGTTGATCACGCCGTTCAGGAAGCTCCAGCCGTCGTTGCGCGCCTGCGTGACGACCTGCGGCCGCACGTCCTTGCAGTGCACGTGCGCGACACGCGACACGTGCTTCTTCAGCAGCGTCACCGGATCGGTCGCACCGCCGAAATACGCATGGCCCGTGTCGAACAGCAGGAACACCTTCGCCGGGTCGGTCAACGCCATCAGCCGGTCGACGTCGTCCGGCGACTCGACGTATGCGCCCATGTGGTGATGGTAGGCGAGCTTGATCCCGTATGTGTCGAGCAGGTGCGCGCCGAACGCATCGAGGCGCGCCGCGTAGCGCTGCCAGGCTGCGTCGTCGACGAAACGCGGCCGTTTCGCGACCGGCGTCTCGATGTTGCCCTGGATCGTGCCCGCGCATTCGCCGTAGACGACGACCTTCACGTCGTTGAACTGCAGCTTCGTCATGTGCGCGCGGCAGCGCTCGATCTCTGCCGCGACCGCGTCGGCGTCGCTCATGCCCGGCGCGACTTCCGCGAGGAAGCCCGAATACCAGCCGGACACGCACACGAGGCCGAACTCGGCGAGCTTCGCCTTCAGCTCGGGGCCCGTCTTCGGAAACTTGTTGCCGAGCTCGAAGCCCGCATAGCCGATTTCGGCGCCTTCCTTCAGTGCCGTTTCGAGCGGCGTCTCGCCGCCGAGCGACGGCAGGTCGTCGTTCATCCACGACAGGGGATTGATGCCGATGCGGACGTTCCAGCTCATGACGTGCTTCCTTGGTTCGAATGATGGGGTGTGCGGGGCGGGTTCGTGGACAGCGTTCGTAGTCAACGCCGCTGCCGGGTCTTCGCGTCGAGATACGCGCGGTGTGCGGCGTCGACGCCGGTGCGTTCGGACACCTGCGGCACCGCGACTTCCCACCACGCGCCGCCGTCGTCGGTCGTGCGCCGGTGCGTGGTGTCGATCACGAGCACCTGGCTCTTCTTCGCTGCGCGGGCGCGCGTCATTTCCCGGCGTAGCTCGGCGATGTCGCGCACGTGCACGGCTTCGGCGCCCATCGCGCGGGCATGCATCGCGAAGTCGATCGTCGAGCGCTCGCCGCCTTCCGGCACGCAGTCGTCGAGCATGTTGTTGAAGCTCGCCCCGCCGCAGTTCAGCTGCAGCCGCTCGATGCAGCCGTAGCCACGGTTGTCGAGGATCACGACGATCAGCTTGCGGCCGAGCATCACGGACGTCGCGAGTTCGGCGTTGAGCATCATGTACGAGCCGTCGCCGACGATCACGATCACTTCGCGTTCGGGCCGCGCGAGTTTCGCGCCGAGGCCGCCTGCGACTTCGTAGCCCATGCACGAGTACGCATAGTCCATGTGATAGTTGCCCGGCACGCCGCTGCGCCACAGCTTGTGCAATTCGGCCGGCAGCGTGCCGGCCGCGCAGACGACGAGATCGTCGCGTGCGCTGTCGCGTCCCGCGTCGGCCGCGGAGTCGCGCACCGCGCCGATCACTTCCGCGTCGTACGGCAGCGTGTCCGCCGGAATGCGCGTCGTCAGCTCGGTGACGCGCGCGTTCCACGCGGCGGCCTGGTCGCGATTCGAGGCCGTCCACGCGGGGTCGGCATGCCAGCCGGCCAGCGCGGCCGACAGCTGGCCGAGGCCCGTGCGTGCGTCGGCGATCAATTGCCGGCCGCGTTTCTTGCCGGCGTCGAACGGCTGCACGTTCAGGCTCAGCAGCGTCGCGTTGCCAAACAGCGCATGCGAGCCGGTCGTGAAATCCTGCAGCCGCGTGCCGACCGCGAACACGACGTCGGCCTGCGCGGCCGCGCGGTTCGCGGCGGGCGAACCCGTTACGCCGATCGAGCCGAGGTTCAGCGGGTGATCCCACGTGAGGCTGCCCTTGCCGGCCTGCGATTCGGCGACCGGCACGCCGTGCGTGTCGGCGAACGCGCGCAGCGCGTCCCACGCCTGGCTGTACAGCACGCCGCCGCCAGCGACGATCAGCGGCTTCTTCGCGGCTTTCAGCACGTCGAGCGCGTCGGCGAGTTCGAGCGCGTCGGCCGGCGGACGGCGCATCCGGATCACCGGCGGCGCGAAGAAATCCTCGGGCCAGTCGTATGCGAAGGTCTGCACGTCCTGCGGCAGCGCGAGGCACACCGGGCCGCACTGCGCGGGGTCGGTCATCACCTGGATCGCGCGCGGCAGCGCGACGAGCAGCTGCTCGGGCGACGTGATGCGGTCGAAGTAGCGCGTCACGGGCCGGAAGCAGTCGTTCGCGCTGACGTCGCCCTGTTCGAAATCCTCGACCTGCTGCAGCACCGGGTCGGGCAGCCGCGACACGAACACGTCGCCGGGCAGCAGCAACAGCGGCAGCCGGCCGACGTGCGCCAGCGCGGCCGACGTCAGCATGTTGGTTGCGCCGGGGCCGATGCTCGACGTCGCGGCCATCATCCGCTGGCGGAAATTCGCTTTCGCGAACGCGACGGCCGCGTTGGCCATCCCTTGCTCGTTGTGTGCGCGGAACGTCGGCAGCCGGTCCTGCTCGGCATGCAGCGCTTCGCCGAGCCCGGCCACGTTGCCGTGGCCGAAGATCGCGAACACGCCGCCGCAGTACGGCAGGATTTCGGTCCGGCCGTCGGGCTGGACGACTTCGGCGCGCAGGGCGGCCAGGTAGCGCACGAGCGCCTGGCTGACGGTCAGTCTCACGGTGGTGGTCATCGTCGGTCGATAGAGAGGAATCGGGTGGTCGTCACG
Source organism: Burkholderia cepacia complex sp. TUM26381 (assembly GCF_057439935.1). NCBI lineage: Bacteria > Pseudomonadati > Pseudomonadota > Betaproteobacteria > Burkholderiales > Burkholderiaceae > Burkholderia > Burkholderia cepacia complex sp. TUM26381. The sequence goes on from NZ_CM172006.1 coordinate 1,537,198, forward strand.
GGCACGGTCATCAGGCTGCTGCGGCGGCGCGCGCGGCGGCGCGGCGGCCGAGCCACGCGTCGACCAGTTGCGCGAAATTGCCGGCCACTTCGTCGATCAGCGCCTGGTCGTCGATGCGGCCGGCGAACCAGTTCAGCGACGCATCGGCCCACAGCGTGCGCCCGACCATGAAGCCCTTGACGATCGGGTTGGTCGCCGAGCGGAAACTGTCGACGAGGTATTGCAGCGGCTGGTTCAGGCCGAGGATCACCGCGCCGCGGCAGTGCGGGTCGCGCTCCGCGATCAGCGCGGCGAGCCGTGTCCAGCCGTCCGCGCTCAGCGGCGTGAGCTTCCACCATTCGGGCTTCACGCCGAGGTTGTAGAAGCGCGCGACCGTGCGCAGCACCGCGTCGTCCTCGGTGCCGGCCGGCGTGACCGCGCGCGGCGGAATCATTTCCAGCAGCAGTTCGTTGCCGCTGGCCCGCGTGGCTTCCCACAGTTCCAGCACGCGCTGTTCCTGTTCGACGCGCAGGTCGACGTCGTCGTCGGGGTGATAGTGGACGAGGCACTTCACGACCTGTTCGGTCGGCCAGTGCGTGAGCGACGAGCCGACCGAGCGCGTTTCGTCGAACCGCAGCGGCCGCGAGCCCGGCAGCTCGACCGGGCGGCCGACCCACCAGCCGCGCCCGGTGGCCGACGCGAGTGCGTCGCTGCCGTAGGCGCCGCCGTCGATCAGCACGCCGACGTGGCCTTCGATATGACGATCGCGCTCGACCTGCTCGACCGCACGCACGAGCAGCCGCTTCAGCGTCTTGACCCGCGCTTCGTCCGCGCCGGCCTGCACCGCGAGTTCGTAGAACTGGCTGCGATGGTCGAATGCCATCACGCACAGGTCGTCCCATTCGCGGCGCGGCACCGTCACGCGATGCAGGTGCGCGAGCGTGCGGTCGGCGTCGACCACCGGATTGCGGCTGCCGTCGAACCAGTGCGCGAGTTCGGCCGGCGTCGGCATCGCGGCCGAGCACGCATGGCGCGACACGACGATCGCGCCGCACGCGTTCGCGATGCGCGTCGATTCGCCCCAGTCGCGCCCGCGCAGCAGCCCCGACAGCAGGCCCGACAGGAACGCGTCGCCCGCGCCGAGCACGTTGAGCACCTCGACACGTTCGCCGAGGAAGGTCGGCGCGTCGTCGATGCTGGCCGGAATGCCGCCTTCGATCACGCAGCAGCCGAGCGCGCCGCGCTTGACGACCAGCGTCGCGTTCGTGATCGCGCGCACCGCTCGCAACGACCCGGTCAGGTCGTGCGGCACGCCGCCCGCGATCAGGAATTCCTCTTCGGTGCCGACCAGCAGGTCGAATTCGCCGAGCACCTGCTGCAGTTGCCGCGTCACCTGCGCGTCCGGCACGTAGCGGTTTTCGCCCGCGCCGCGCGCGGTCAGGCCCCACAGCACGGGGCGGTAGTCGATGTCGAGGATCCGCACGACGCCGTGGCGGCGCGCATAGCCGAGCGCGGTCAGCGACGCTTCGCGCGTGGCCGGTGTCGACAGGTGCGTGCCGGTGATCGCCAGCGCGCGGCAACCGGCGATGAAATCCTCGCTGATCTCGTCGGCGCGCACGGCCATGTCCGCGCAGTTTTCGCGCACGAACAGCAGCGGAAACGTGTCGCGATCCTTCAGCCCGAGCAGCACCAGCGCGGTGAGGCGCTCGCGGTCGGTCTGCAGCTGGCTCGTGTCGCAGCCTTCGCGCTCGAGCGTTTCGCGCAGGAAGCGGCCCATCTGCTCGTCGCCGACGCGCGAAATCATCGCGGTCTTCAGCCCGAGCCGGGCGACGCCGAACGCGACGTTGCCCGACGAGCCGCCGAGATACATCTGGAAGCTGCGCGCGTCTTCGAGGCGGCTGCCGTACTGCTGCGCATAGAGATCCACGGCCACGCGGCCGAGGCAGGCGAGATCGATGGGGCGGTCACTCGGAAAGTTCAGCAGGCTCATATCACGTGTCACGCTCGCGGCCGGCGTTCGGCGCTGCCGGCAGATTAGGGGACCGATCCTGTGGCCACGGTCCGCAACGTGCGCTGCACGACGCGGGACTGCCTGCCGCAGGAAATCGGGCTACGAACGCAGTCTAGACTTTTTGGAAATCCAGTTCCCTAGGTGAAATCACGTAGAAATAAATTTCCAAATTTTCAAGGAAGTGATCTACAGTTTCATCCGGATGCTTCAGTCCGTATCGGACTCGGCCCGGCGGCGCGCAACGCGCCGTCTTCCGCCCCCCGGAGATGAGGAGACAGATTGATCATGAAGACCAAGCTGATGGCCGTCGCGGCCGCCGCGATCCTGGCTGCGCCGCTCGCGCATGCCGAGAAGATCGGCGTGACGATGGCATCGTTCGACGACACGTTCCTGACCATCCTGCGCAACAGCATCGCCGATTCGGCGAAGAAGGACGGCGCGACGGTGCAGATCGAGGACGGCGGCAATGACGTCGGCAAGCAGTTGAGCCAGGTCCAGAACATGATCGCGCAGAAGGTCGACGCGATCATCGTGAACGCGGTCGATACCGACGCGACGCCGAAGATCACGAAGATGGTGACCGCCGCGAAGATTCCGCTCGTCTACGTGAACCGCAAGCCGGTCGACTTCGACAAGCTGCCGGCGGGTGTCGCGGTCGTCGCGTCCGACGAGAAGCAGTCGGGCACGCTGCAGGCGCGCCAGGTGTGCAAGCTGCTCGGCGGCAAGGGCGACCTCCTCGTGCTGATGGGCGAGCTGTCCAACGAATCGGCGCGCGCCCGCACCAAGGACATCGAGGACGTGATCGCGACGAAGGATTGCTCGGGCATGAAGATCGTCGACAAGCGCGAAGGCAAGTGGAGCCGCACGCAGGGCCAGGACATCACGATGAACTGGCTGAGCTCCGGGACGAAGTTCGACGCGATCGTGTCGAACAACGACGAAATGGCGATCGGCGCGATCAATGCGCTGAAGGCCGCGCGCAAGTTGACGCCGAAAACCGTCGTCGCGGGTATCGACGCGACGCCGGACGGTCTCGCGTCGATGAAGGCCGGCGAGCTGAAGGTGTCGGTCTACCAGAATGCGGCCGGGCAGGGTGCGCAGGCGGTGGCCGCCGCGCTCAAGCTCGCGAAGAAGCAGCCGGTCGACCGCTACGTGAACGTGCCGTTCGAGCTCGTGACGCCCGAGAACATGAGCCAGTACGCGAAGCACTGACCGGTGATCCGTTGAACTGCGCGGGCCCGGCACGGCAGGGTTCGCGCGCGACTTGTCGAGGAACGTCCATGTTTACAGCCAGAGTCGCGCGCCCGATGGCCGGCGGCGACGCGCCGGCCGCTTCGTCCGGCGCGGCCGGCCAGTCCGGTGCGCCGGCTTCTTCCGCGGCCGACTGCGTGCTCGAGGTGCGCGGCGTCGGCAAGTCCTTTCCCGGCGTCGTCGCGCTCGACGGCGTGCAGTTCCGCGTGCGCCGAGGCACCGTTCATGCGCTGATGGGCGAGAACGGCGCCGGCAAGTCCACGCTGATGAAGATCATCGCGGGCGTCTACACGCCCGACCAGGGCGAGATCCTGATCAACGGCGAACCGGTCGTGCTGAACGGCCCGCTCGATGCGCTCGACCGCGGGATCGCGATGATCCACCAGGAACTCAACCTGATGCCGTACATGACGGTCGCGGAGAACATCTGGATCCGCCGCGAACCGAAGAACCGCTTCGGCCTGATCGATCACGCCGAATTGCGCCGCCGCACGGCCGCGCTGTTCGAGCGGCTGTCGATCGATATCGATCCGGAAACCGACGTGCGCACGCTGACGGTCGCGAGCCGCCAGATGGTGGAGATCGCAAAGGCCGTGTCGTTCGACTCCGACGTGCTGATCATGGACGAGCCGACCTCCGCGCTGACCGACAAGGAAGTCACGCACCTGTTCCGGATCATTCGCCAGCTGCGCGAGCAGGGCAAGGGCATCGTCTACATCACGCACAAGATGAACGAGCTGTTCGAGATCGCCGACGAGTTCTCGGTGTTCCGCGACGGCAAGTACATCGGCACGCATGCCTCGAGCGACGTCACGCGCGACGACATCATTCGCATGATGGTCGGGCGCGAAATCACGCAGATGTTCCCGAAGGAGGAAGTGCCGATCGGCGATGTCGTGCTGTCGGTGAAGGATCTCGGCGTCGACGGCGTGTTCCGCGACGTGAGCTTCGAGCTGCGCGCCGGAGAAATCCTCGGCGTCGCGGGCCTCGTCGGCTCCGGGCGCTCGAACGTCGCGGAGGCGCTGTTCGGCGTCGTGCCGGCCACGTCGGGCGAGATTCGCATCGACGGCAAGCCGGTGCGGATCGCGACGCCCGCACAGGCGATGAAGCATGGGATGGCGTTCCTCACCGAGGATCGCAAGGACAGCGGCTGCTTTCTGAATCTCGACCTGCTCGCGAACATGGAAGCGGCCGTGCTCAGCAGCCGCTACGTGAAATTCAACTTCGTGCAGCAGGCGCAACTGAAGCGCGACTGCGAGGAAATGAGCCGGACGCTGCGCGTGAAGTCGCCGGGGCTGCACGAGGAAATCCAGAACCTGTCGGGCGGCAACCAGCAGAAGGTGCTGATCGGCCGCTGGCTGCTCACGCAGCCGCGCATCCTGATCCTCGACGAACCGACGCGCGGCATCGACGTCGGCGCGAAGGCAGAGATCCACCGGCTCGTCAGCGCGCTCGCCGGCAAGGGCGTCGCGGTGCTGATGATCTCGTCGGAGATGCCGGAAGTGCTGGGGATGAGCGATCGCGTGATGGTGATGCACGAAGGGCGCATGACCGGCATCGTCGATCGCAAGGACGCCGACCAGGTCCGCATCATGGATCTCGCGTCGCGCTGAGCCGTAACAAGATTGGAGACAACTGAAATGGGCAACCTGAACCCGGTCGCGGATGCGCAGACCATGACACTCAAGTCGCGGCACACGAAGTGGCCGCCCGAGCTGAGCATCTTCCTCGTGCTGGTCGGCATCAGCCTGTTCTTCGAGATCGTCGGCTGGATCGTCGTCGGCCAGAGCTTCCTGTTCAACGCCGAGCGGCTCGAGATCATCGTGCTGCAGATGGCCGTGATCGGCATCATCGCGGTCGGCGTGAACCTCGTGATCATCACCAGCGGGATCGACCTGTCGTCGGGATCGGTCGTTGCCGCCGCTGCCGTCGTATCGGCGAGTCTCGCGCAGGTGTCGGATTTCCCGCGCGCGGTGTTTCCGCACCTGACCGACCTGCCGATCATCTGGCCGGTGCTGGCCGGCGTGTGCGTCGGGCTGCTGGTCGGCCTGCTGAACGGCACGCTGATCGCGATGACGGGGATCCCGCCGTTCATCGCGACGCTCGGCACGATGGTCGCCGCGCGCGGCTTCGCGAAGTGGTTCACCAACGGGATGCCGGTGTCGATGCTGACCGACCCGTTCGCGGCGATCGGCGCGGGCGCCAATCCGGTGATCATCTTCCTCGTGATCGCCGCGATCTTCCACGTCGTGCTGCGCTACACGCGCTTCGGCAAGTATACCTATGCGATCGGCGCGAACCGCCACGCGGCCGTCGTGTCGGGCATCAACGTCACGCGCCACCTGATCTTCGTCTATGCGATCGCGGGCCTCCTGAGCGGTATCGCAGGCACCGTGACCGCGGCACGCGCGATCTCCGGCCAGTCGGGCATGGGCGTGATGTACGAGCTCGATGCGATTGCGGCTGTCGTGATCGGCGGCACGTCGCTGTCGGGCGGCCTCGGCCGCGTGACGGGCACCGTGATCGGCGTGCTGATCCTCGGCGTGATGACGTCGGGCTTCACGTTCATCCGCATCGACGCGTATTACCAGGAGATGGTGAAGGGCGCGATCATCGTCGCGGCCGTGATCGCCGACCAGTACCGCAACAAGAAGACGCGCCGCTGAGCGGACGCACGCGTCGAGCCGGTAACCGCATTCGCGAAGGAAGCCTGATGAAGATCGCGCTGGACCCTTACATGATTCGCCACCTGCCGCTCGACCGGCTGCCGCACGCGGTGGCCGAGCTCGGCTACGACCAGATCGAATTGTCGCCGCGCAGCGACTTTCTCGACTGGTGGGTGATGCCGCGCGCGACGCGCGAGCGCATGGCCGCGTTCCGTCAGGCGATGCGTGCGAGCGGCGTCGGCCTTGCGTCGCTGCAGCCGATGTACCGCTGGGCGAGCCCGTTCGAGGACGAGCGGCAATGGGCCGTACGGTGCTGGAAGAAGGCGATCGAAGTGGCGGTCGAGATGGAGTGCACGCTGATGGTGTCGGAGTTCGGGCGCGGCGCGTCGCCCGAGCGTTCGGTCGGCGAGCGGCCGGGCGCGAACCCGAAGGAGCTGTGCGAGGCCGCGTGGTTCCGGTCGATGGACGAGCTGCTGCCGATCCTCGAGCGCGAACGCATCGTGCTGTCGGTCGAGCCGCATCCGGAGGACTGGATCGAGCAGCTGCAGCCGGCGATCGACATCGTCACGAATCTCGCTTCGCCGTCGCTGAAGCTGTCGTACATCGCGCCGCACACGTTCTACTACGGCGACGACATGGCCGTGATGATCGCGCAGGCCGCGCCGATCCTGGCGCACGTGCGCGTGGCCGATACCTTCGACCACCGCAAGAGCAGCCAGCTGCGCTACATCGTGAACCCGCCCGGCTCGACCCAGATCCGCGTGCACCAGCATCTCGACATCGGGCAGGGCGAGATCGACTGGGACCTGTTTTTCGGCGCCCTCGGCGCGGCAGGCTTCGACGGCGTGATGTCGTCGTGCGTGTTCGCGTGGGAGGACCGCGCGGAAGTGTCGTCGCGTTACATGCGCGACACGATCCAGCGCTACGTCGATCGTCATTTCGATCGCACCGCGCGCTGACCCAATGCTGACCGGCGCGGCACGGGCCGCGCCGCTGATGAACGACTGGAGACTCGTAGATGACCTTGCAAATCGGCGTGATCGGCTGCGGCGCGATCGGCCAGGACCATATCCGCAGACTGACCCGCACGCTGTCCGGTGCACGCGTCGTGGCCGTCAACGACATCGATCCGCAGCAGGCGCGCGACGCGGTGTCGAAATACGGCCTCGATGCCGAGATCTACGGCGACGGCCATGAAGTGGTCGCGGCTGCCGACGTGCAGGCCGTGCTCGTCACGTCGTGGGGGCCGACGCACGAAGCGTTCGTGCTCGACGCGATCGCGCACGGCAAGCCCGTGTTCTGCGAGAAGCCGCTCGCGGTGACGGCCGACGGCTGCATGCGGATCGTCGAAGCGGAAGTCGCGCACGGCAAGCGGCTCGTGCAGGTCGGCTTCATGCGGCCGTACGACGACGGCTATCGCGCGCTGAAGCGCGTGATCGACAGCGGCGAGATCGGCGCGCCGCTGATGCTGCATTGCGCGCACCGCAACCAGTCGGTCGGCGAGCGCTACACGACCGACATGGCGATCACCGATACGCTGATTCACGAACTCGACGTGCTGCGCTGGCTGCTCGGCGAGGACTACACGAGCACGCAGGTCGTCTATCCGAAGAAGACGCGCCATGCGTCCGCGCATCTCGCCGATCCGCAGATCGTGCTGCTGGAAACCGCGAGCGGTGTGCGCATCGACGTCGAGATCTTCGTGAACTGCCAGTACGGCTACGACATCCAGTGCGAGGTGGTCGGCGAGCAGGGCATCGCGAAGCTGCCCGATCCGCCGGCCGTCGGGCTCAAGCATGCGGCGCGGCAGTCGGTCGAGATCATGACCGACTGGAAGGAGCGTTTCATCGCGTCGTACGACGTCGAGCTGCAGGCGTTCATCGACGGCGTGCGGCAGGGCGCGCTCACCGGGCCGTCCGCATGGGACGGCTACGCGGCGGCGGTCGCGGCCGACGCCTGCGTGCGGGCGCAAAAGAGCGGCGCGGTCGAGCCGATCGCGATGGCCGAGCGTCCCGCGTTCTATCGCGGCTGACCCGAGGCCGCGCGCCGCTGACCTGCCGGGAAGACCGACATGACGATGAAGATTGGTTGCGCCCCGTGCTGCTGGGGCGTCGACGACGTGAAGAACCCGCATCTGCCGCCGTGGCGGCATGTGCTCGCCGAGGCCGCGCAGGCCGGCTACTCGGGCATCGAGCTCGGGCCGTACGGCTATATTCCGCTCGAACTCGACGTGGTGAGCGCGGAACTCGAGCGGCAGCGCCTGAGCATCACCGCCGGCACGATCTTCGACGATCTCGTGTCGCCGGAGAACCTGCCGAACCTGCTGCGCCAGACGCGCGACATCTGCGCGCTGATCACGCGGCTGCCGAAGCTGCCGACGCAGGATGGCCAGCGTTACGCGGCGCCATACCTGGTCGTGATGGACTGGGGGCACGAGGAGCGTGACTACGCGGCCGGTCATGCCGATCGCGCGCCGCGGCTGTCCGGCGAGCGCTGGGCGGGCATGGTCGACCATATCCGGCAGATCGCGACGATCGCACGCGACGAATTCGGCGTGCGCGCGGTGATCCATCCGCATGCGGGCGGCTACATCGAGTTCGCGGACGAGATCGACCGGATCGTCGCCGATATTCCCGCCGACACGGCCGGCCTCTGTCTCGACACAGGCCACCTGCATTACTCGGGCATGGACCCGGAAACGTGGCTGCGTCGCCATGCGGCGCGTCTCGACTACGTGCATTTCAAGGATATCGACGCGGCCGTGTACGGCACGGTGATGGGCGAGCACATCGCGTTCTTCGCCGCATGCGCGCGCGGCGTGATGTGCCCGATCGGCACCGGCGTGCTCGACTACCGTTCGATCCGCCAGGCGCTCGACGACATCGGCTACGCCGGATACATCACGATCGAACAGGAGCGCGATCCGCGCAATGCCGGCACGAGCCTGCGCGACGTCGCCGCGAGCCGCGCGTTTCTCGCGTCGGCCGGTTTTGCATGACCCCTGAACCCGCACCAGGAACACCACCATCATGATTGACGGACAGATTCTGCTTGGACATTCGATTCGCTGGGGCATGGTCGGCGGCGGGCTCGGCAGCCAGATCGGCTACAGCCACCGGTCGGCCGCGTTGCGCGACGGCAGCTTCCAGCTGGTCGCCGGCGCATTCGACATCGACCCCGAACGCGGCCGCCAGTTTGGCGTGAAGCTCGGCGTCGCGGCCGAGCGCTGCTATCCCGACTACGCGACGATGTTCGACGCCGAGGCGCGCCGCCCGGACGGTATCCGCGCGGTGTCGATCGCGACGCCGAACAACACGCATTTCGAGATCTGCCGCGCCGCGCTGCATGCGGGGCTGCACGTGGTCTGCGAGAAGCCGCTGTGCTTCACGACCGAGGAGGCCGAGGCGCTGCAGCGCCTGTCGGTCGAGAAGAACCGGATCGTCGGCGTCGCGTACGGCTATTCCGGACACCAGATGATCGAACAGGCGCGCGAGATGATCGCCCGCGGCGATCTTGGCGAGATCCGCATCGTGCAGATGCAGTTCGCACACGGGTTCCACAGCGAGGGCGTCGAGGCCGCGAGCGCGGCCGCGCGCTGGCGCGTCGACCCGAAGTTCGCGGGCCCGAGCTACGTGCTCGGCGACATCGGCACGCATCCGCTGTACATCTCCGAGGTGATGGTGCCCGGGCTGAAGATCCGGCGGCTGATGTGTTCGCGGCAGAGCTTCGTGAAGAGCCGCGCACCGCTCGAGGACAACGCGTTCACGATCATGGAATACGACACCGGCGCGGTCGGCTATGTGTGGTCGAGCGCGGTGAACGCGGGCTCGATGCACAGCCAGAAGGTGCGCGTGATCGGCTCGAAGGCGAGCGTCGAATGGTGGGACGAGCACCCGAACCAGCTGCGCTACGAAGTGCAGGGGCAGCCCGCGCAGGTGCTCGATCGCGGGATGGGCTACCTGCACCCGGCGGCACTGCGCGAGGACCGCATCGGCGCCGGGCATCCGGAAGGGCTGTTCGAGGCGTGGTCCAATCTCTACGCGCGCTTCGCGCTCGCGATGGATGCGGCCGATCGCGGTGACGTCGACGCATTGAAGCAGATCCGTTATCCGGACGTTCATGCGGGTGTGGAAGGTGTCCGCTGGGTCGAGAATTGCGTGCGCTCCGCCGACGCGGGCAGCGTGTGGGTCGACTATCGGTGAGCAGGGCAGGCCGGCTGCGCGGGCGACGCCAGGTTGCCCGCCGACAGCCGGCCTCGGTACACACCCTAATCTTTACGACGCCGCGAGAGCGTTGGACAATCGCTTCCAGTCTTGCCGTGGAGCGTGTGCAAGTGATGATCGAGCGCGTGGGAGCGAGCGCGCGGCGCGGGCCGTGCCGCAAACGTGATTAAATTCGCCCTTCATGCATGTATCCAGTCGAGTCCCGGGCCGCGCCTGCCAGTATCGCGCGCATCGGGGCCGTCAACTTCGCGCTATCCGATGAGTTCATCCGAGAAACCTCCCGCCACCGTCGAGCAGTTCCTGCAGCATCTGACGCAGGAATACGACGGCCTCAGCAATCGCCTGAAGGTGATTGCGCGCCACGTGGAAACGCATCGGGACCAGCTTGGGCTGGAAGGCATCCAGTCGCTCGCGGAGGCGTGCGGCGTCCAGCCGTCGGCCGTCGTGCGTTTCGCAAAGCACTTCGGCTTCTCCGGGTTCTCGGAGATGCAGCGGCTGTTCCGCGAAGGGCTCGCGCAGCAGATCGCGCCGGGGCGTGCCTACAACCTGCGGCTGCGCGACGTGATCGAAGCGGGCTCGTCGAGCCTGCAGCCCCAACAGATCGCCGACGAATTCATCAAGGGCAGCATTGCCGGCATGCAGCAGCTGCGGCAGACGCTCGATTCGCAGGCGCTCGCGCAGGCCGTCGACCTGCTCGCGAACACGCAGGCGATCTGGATTGCCGGTTCGCGGCGCGCGTTTCCGATCGCCGTGTATCTCGACTATGCGCTGCAGCACACCGACAAGCGCATCGGGCTGTTCAGCGCGCTCGGCAGCATGCATCTCGGGCAGATCCGCTCGGTGCGCGAGGGCGACGTGATGATCGTGATCTCGTTCATGCCGTATGCGGAGGAAACCGTCCAGGTCGCGCAGCAGGCCGTGCAGCGCGGCGCGCGCGTGATCGCGATTACCGACAGCCGGATGAGCCCGCTCGCACGGGAGGCCGAGGTGACGCTGATGGTGCAGGACAGCGAGACGTTCGGCTTTCGCGCGCTGACGGCCACGATGGGCCTCGCGCAGAGCCTGTTCGTCGCGCTCGCGTACCGGCTCGAACTGTCGTACCTGCCGACCGCCGATGGCGCGCACGGCTCGAAAGCCGGTTGACCTTGACTGCCGGCGTACCGCCCGCGACCCCGATCGGCGGGCGGCACACCGGCCGGCTTACTTCGCGGTCGGCATCGCGAATTCGGCGCCCTTGCCGATGCTCGACGACCAGCGCTGCATCACCGACTTCTGGCGCGTGTAGAAACGCACGCCTTCCTCGCCGTACGCGTGCATGTCGCCGAACAGGCTCTTCTTCCAGCCGCCGAAGCCGTGCCAGGCCATCGGCACCGGGATCGGCACGTTGATGCCGACCATACCGACCTGGATGCGCCGCGCGAATTCGCGCGCGATGCCGCCGTCGCTCGTGAAGCACGCGACGCCGTTGCCGAACTCGTGCGCGTTGATCAGGTCGACCGCTTCGCCGAAATCCTTCGCGCGGACGCAGCCGAGCACCGGCCCGAAGATTTCTTCCTTGTAGATCCGCATGTCGGGCGTCACGTGATCGAACAGCGTGCCGCCGGTGAAGAAGCCGGCCTCGCGGCCCGGCACGCGCAGCCCGCGGCCGTCGACCACCAGTTGCGCGCCTTCGTTCACGCCTTGCTCGATATAGCCTTCGATGCGCTTCAGCGCTTCGCCGGTGACGATCGGGCCCATCTCGACTTCCGGCGACATGCCGTCGCCGATCACCAGCTGGCGCGCACGCTCGGCCACCGCCGGCACGATCCGGTCGGCCAAATCGCCGACCAGCACCGCGATGCTGATCGCCATGCAGCGCTCGCCGGCCGAGCCATACGCGGCGCCGATCAGCGCGTCGACGGCCTGTTCGATGTTCGCATCGGGCATCACGACCAGATGGTTCTTCGCGCCGCCGAGCGCCTGCACGCGCTTGCCCGACTGCACCGCGCGCTGCTGCACGTAGGCTGCGATCGGCGTCGAGCCGACGAAGCTGACGGCCTGCACGTCGGGGTGGTCGAGCAGCGCGTCGACCGCACCCTTGTCGCCCTGCACGACGTTGAACACGCCGGCCGGCAGCCCGGCCTGCGTGAGCAGGTCGGCGATGAACAGCGCGGCCGACGGGTCGCGCTCGCTCGGCTTCAGCACGAACGTGTTGCCCGTCGCGATCGCGACCGGGAACATCCAGCACGGCACCATGCACGGGAAGTTGAACGGCGTGATGCCCGCGACGACGCCGAGCGGCTGGCGCATCGTCCAGTTGTCGATGCCGGTGCTGACCTGGTCGGTGAAGTCGCCCTTCAGCAGTTGCGGCACGCCGCACGCGAATTCGACGATGTCGATGCCGCGCGCGACTTCGCCCTGCGCGTCGGAGAACACCTTGCCGTGCTCGGCCGTGATGATCGCCGCGAGCGTGTCGCGGTGCTCGTTCATCAGCTGCAGGAAGCGGTGCAGCACGCGTGCGCGGCGGATCGGCGGCGTCGCGGCCCAGGCCGGGAACGCGGCGTGGGCCGATGCGACGGCCTGCTGCACTTCGCTGTCGTCGGCGAGTGCGACGCGGCGTACCGCGCGGCCGAGCGCCGGATTGAGCACGTCCTGGAAGCGGCCGCTGCGGCCGGCAACGGGCGCGCCGTCGACATAGTGGCCGACGTCGGCGTCGGACGTGTACGCGGGAACCGGATTCATCGTGTCTCCTGGGGGTGAGGGGGGAACAGGACCCAGTCTAGGGAAACCGGCAGGGCGGGAGAAGGCCGCGAAACTTGATTCACTGTTCAGAATTCTGAATAATCAGTGGATGAATCAGCAAAATGTCCAGGCGCTCTGGCCGCATATCCATTCGCTGACGGTGCTGGCCGCGGCCGGCAGTTTCACGGCGGCCGCGCAGCGGCTCGGCATCAGCAAGGCCGCGATGAGCCAGCGCATCGCCGATCTCGAAAAGGCGGCCGGCGTGCCGCTCGTGCGCCGCACGACGCGCAGCGTGCGGCTCACCGACGCGGGCCAGACGCTCGTCGACAGCACACGCGACGCGTTCGAGTCGATCGGCCAGCACTTCGCGCGCGTGAAGGATCTGGCCGGCGAGCCGCGCGGGCTGCTGCGCGTGACGGTGCCGGTCGCGCTCGGGCGCCAGCAGGTCGTGCCGCACCTGCCCGATTTCCTGCGGCAGCATCCGGGCGTGCAGATCGAGCTCGACCTGTCGGACCGGCTGCATTCGCTGACGCAGGAAGGCTTCGACCTCGCGATCCGTCACACGACCACCGCGCCGCAAACCCACGTCGCGTGGAAGCTGTGCGACACGCGCTCGCTGCTCGTCGCGAGCCGCGACTACCTCGACGCGCGCGGCGCGCCGCGTCATCCGAACGAACTCGTCGACCACAGCTGCCTGTGCTACCTGCGCGACAACGAGCCGGCCGCCTGGAGCTTCGAGCTGCACGGCCGGCGGCGCGAGCGCGTGAGCGTGCCGGTGCGCGGCAGTTTCGCGGCGAACAACAGCGAGGCGATGCGCGAGGCCGCGCTCGGCGGGCTCGGCATTGCGCTGCTGCCGGATTTCAGCGCGCAGCGCGATCTCGACGCCGGACGGCTCGTCGCGCTGCTCGACGGCTGGCGGCCGTCGGGCGCGTTCGGCGATCACATCTTCGCGATCCGCCCGTACAGCCCGGTCGTGCCGAGCGCGGTGCGCGCGCTCGTGCGGCACCTGCGCGAACGGCTCGCGGGCGGTTTCGCGGGCGCGTGAGCGCGGCGCCCGCAGGCGCCGGGCCGCGGGCCGCGGGCGGCCCGGGCAGGCGCGGCGGCGCTGCGGTAAAATCGCGGCTTCCTCCCGCGCCATGTGTGGCGCGTCATTCGAAGGTCGAAAGCCGATGCAGATTCACAAGGAAGTGGATGCGCGCGGGCTCAATTGCCCGTTGCCGATCCTGCGTGCCAAGAAAGCGCTCGCCGATATGGAAAGCGGACAGATCCTCAAGGTGCTTGCGACCGATCCGGGCTCGCAGCGCGATTTCGCCGCGTTCGCGAAGCAGACCGGCAACGAAATCGTCGAATCGACGACGCAGGACAAAACCTTCGTGTTCCTGATGCGCCGCCGCTGACGGCCGCATCGTCCGTCATGCCGCGCGCCCGCGCGCTGGCCGGGCCTCTCTGACAATTCTTAAACCTCGCCATGCGACGGGCTGCGTATACTGACCCGGCCGGTCGTCCGCTCCCAGCGGAGGCGCCGGCCACGGTACGTCGCAAGGCGGGCACGGGGGCCATGCCTGACGCTACCGTCGTACAACGGGGAGAGGACATGTCCTTCAGACCAGGGACCCTTCGAAGTCCGTCCGGAGCGGAAAGCATTGCGCCCGCGCGCAGATCGGAATTGAGCCGGATCGAGCTCGATCCGCAACAGGACCGCCACGCGCGTGCCGCGCTGGAGGCGTATGCAGATTCGGCCGCGGCCGAGATGCCGTGGCTGGCCGAGTGGCTCGACGAACGGCTGCGCGATGCCGCGCAGGACGACGGCTCGGGCCTGACCTACTGCGGTGCGACGGTCGAACGCGTGTTCGATCTGGCGCAGGCGTGGGCGGCGGGCCAGCCCGACTACGCGGCCGGCGCGTGGGAACGGGTGCGCGGCCAGCTGCAGCGGATGCTTGCGCAACCGCCGCTGCCGGAGCCGCCGTCGCCACGCGTGCCGTCCGACGATTTTGCCGAGCCGGTGGCCGGCATCGCGGGTGCCGATTAGGCGTCCGATTGCGCAACAGAAAGGATTATTCGAAGAAAGGACGATAGTCCGCGCAATTTCTTGGCGAATTTCATACTACTATGATGAAATCGCCGGTTCGTCCGTGCCCCGTTTTTGAGATATTTAGCCGGGGTCGCCGGTTTGCGCAGGTGGCGCGAACGGCGAACGACGGCTCGCCGGCCGATATCCGGATGCCGCGTGCGTGCTGCGCGGCCGGGGGCAGGCGCGGGAGCTGAATGGACGAATCGCTTTCGATTTGCGGGGTGCTATGAGAATTGCTGTACTGGATGACGATCCGGCCCAGACGGATTTCGTCAGTCAAACGCTGACGGCCGTTGGCCATACGTGCTATGCGTTCAAGGAAGGCAAGGCCCTGAAGAAGCGTCTGCAGCGCGAGACGTTCGATCTGCTGGTGCTCGACTGGAACGTACCCGACATGTCCGGCGAGGAAGTGCTCAAGTGGGTGCGTGCCAACCAGACCGAGCACAGCCTGCCGATCATCTTCATGACGAGCCGCGACGACGAGGCGGGGATCACGCAGATCCTCAACGCCGGCGCCGACGACTACGTGGTCAAGCCCGTGTCGGGCCCGATCCTGCGCGCGCGCATCGGCTCGCTGCTGCGTCGCGCGTATCCGGTCAATGCCGAGGCGACGGTCCGCGAATTCGATCAGTTCCGTTTCGACGTGAACCTGAAGCAGGCGTACGTCGGCGACAAGGCCGTGAGCCTCACGCAAAAGGAATTCGAACTCGCGCTGCTGCTGTTCCAGCATCTCGACCGGCCGCTGTCGCGCGCGCACATTCTCGATCTCGTGTGGAAGCAGGCGACCGACATTCCGTCGCGCACGATGGATACGCACATTTCGATGCTGCGCACCAAGCTCGGCCTGCGGCCCGAGAACGGCTACCGTCTGGCGCCGATCTACGGGTACGGCTACCGGCTCGAACGGGTCGGCCAGGGAGAACCGGAGTGACCACGCGAATCACGCAGCGCACGGCAAACCTGCGCACGGCGGCGCTGCGCGCGGCGTGCGCGGTCGCGGTTGCGTTCGCCGCGCAGCAGGCCGCGGCACAGCCGCCTGCCGCCGCGGGCAAGATGGTCGTCTATCGCACGCAGGCGGGCGACACGCTGTACGACGTCGCCGCGCGCTACCTGCAGGGTGCGGACGACTGGCAACTGCTTCAGCAGATCAACGGCGTGCCGGCGCCGAAGCACCTGCAGCCCGGCATCGCGCTGAAGCTGCCGGTCGCGCGCCTGCGCAAGGAAAAGCTCACCGCGCGCGTGATCGCGGTGCAGGGCACGGCGGAACGCGCGTCCGGCGACGCCTACGCGCCGCTCGCGAACGATGCGACGCTCGCCGAAGGCGATCGCGTGCGCACGGGCCCGAACGGCTTCGTGACGCTGGAGCTGGCCGACGGCACGCACATGAGCCTGCCGCCCGACAGCCAGCTCGACCTGAAGTCGCTGCGCCGCACCGTGCTGACCGGCACGCTCGATCGCGAATTCGAACTCACGCGCGGCTCGGTCGACAGTGAAGTCACCCATTTGAAGAAACGCGACGACCGCTTCCAGATCCGCTCGCCGTCGGTCGTGGCCGGCGTGCGCGGCACGCACTTTCGCGTGAACTACGACGCGGCCGGCAATGCATTGACGCGCGTCGAAGTGCTCGACGGCACCGTCGGCGTCGCAGGCGGCCGGCAGGCGGCCGATCCGACGCTCGTGCACGCGAATTTCGGCAGCGTCGCGACGTCGTCCGGCGCGGTCGGCGCGCCCGTCGAGCTGCTGGCCGCGCCCGCGCTCGCGCATCCGGACAAGGTGCAGGACGAGCCCGACGTCGCGTTCGACGTCGCACCGCTCGCGCAGGCGCATGCTTATCGCGTGCAGCTCGCGCACGACGCGGGGCTGCTCGACCTGTTCCGCGAAACCCGCACCGATTCGCCGCGCGCGGTGTTCCGCGACGTGCCGAACGGGAACTACTTCGTGCGGATCGCCGCGATCGATGCGAACGGCCTCGAGGGGCGTCCGCGGACCTACGCGTTCGAGCGCCGTGTGATGGGCCTCGATGCGAGCGCGTCGCAAGGCGCCGGCGGATACGAGTTCCGCTGGTCGCCGAACGGTTCGGGCAAGGATGCGCGCTACCGGTTCGTGCTGTCGCGCTCGAAGGACCTGAGTGCGCCGGTCGTCGACCAGGTCGGCCTGCATGCGCGCCAGCTCACCGTCGCGCATCTGCCGCCGGGCGACTATTTCTGGGCCGTGACCGTCGAGGAATTCGAAGGCGGCAAGTTCTACGAGAAGACCAGTCCGGTCAGCGCGTTCACGCTGTCGCGCTGACCCGCGGCGCATGAAACCCGACTCCGTTTCCCCGCGGCGGCGGCTCGGCCGCCGCTTCCTGATCGAGTGGATCGCGATCGGCTGCCTCGGGATCGCGGTGATCCTCGTGTGCGCGCTCGGCCGGCTGTCGTCGAGCGTCGACGGGCTGATCTACGACCGGCTGCTGATGCTGCGCAGCCTGCCGCTGTCGCCCGACGTGGTGGTGGTCGACATCGACAACCAGAGCGTGTCCGCGCTCGGCCGCTGGCCGTGGCCGCGCGACGTGCATGCGCGGCTGCTCGACACCCTGGCGCGCGCGCAGCCGGCGGCGGTCGTCTACGACGTGCTGTTTACCGAACCGTCGCCGGAGGATCGCGCGTTCGCGGACGCGATGAGCCATGTGCCGACCTTCCTGCCGGTGCTGCTGAGCCCGGAGCAGGAGGACGGCACCCGGTCCGTCGATCCGCCGGTCGCCGCGCTCGCGGCGCGCGCGACGGGGCTCGGTCACATCAATCTCGAAGTCGATCGCGACGGCATCGTGCGCAGTGTCGCGCTGTTCGAAAGCGACGGCCGCGTGCGCTGGCCGCAACTGATGGTGCCCGTGTACCGCGCAATCCAGGCCGGCCGGCTGCATCCGGTCGGCGGCACGCCCGGCCCGAACGCGCACGACCTGTCGCGCGACGCGGCCGGCGAAGCCCGCTACCTGATTCCGTTCAGCCGCAACACGCCCGCGTATCCGACGCTGTCGTTCGACGACGTGCTCGAAGGGCGCGTGAAGCCCGACGCGCTGCGCGGCAAGATCGTCGTCGTCGGCGTGACGGCGTCCGGGCTGTACGACCGCTTCGCGACGCCGGTATCCGGCGAGTTCGGCCCGCTTGCCGGCGTCTATATCCATGCGAACGTGCTCGACATGCTGGCGACCGGCAGCGCGATCTCGCCTGCATCGCGCGTGGGGCTGTTCATCGCGTCGCTGCTGCCGCTCGCCGTACTGCTCGGCGGCTTCCTGATGCTGTCGCCGTGGCGCTCGCTGCTGCTGACCCTGAGTCTGGCCGCGCTTGCCGTCGTGGCGAGCCTGGCGCTGCTGTTCGAGGCGCGCATCTGGTTGTCGCCGGCCCCCGCGATCTTCGGGCTGGTCGCCGTCTACCCGATCTGGAACTGGCGGCGCCTCGAGATGACGATGTCGTACCTGCGCCGCGAGCTGCAGCGGCTCGCCGACGAGCCGCACCTGCTGCCCGAGGCGCCGCGCACGCGCAGTGTCGGCGGCGATGTGCTGGAGCGGCAGATGGCGCTGATGGCACAGGCCGCGCAGCGCGTGCAGGACATGAAGCGCTTCGTGTGGGACAGCCTCGACAGCATGCCCGAGCCGATCTTCGTGACCGACCTCGCCGGCACCGTGCTGATCGCGAACCATGCGGCGAAGCGCTACGGCTCGCGGCTCGCGCTGCCGCTGCCGGAAGGGCGGCCGTTGCGCACCGCGCTCGGCGAGCTGACGTTCATGAAGACGGTCGACGGCAATGCCGAGCACGACGCGGCGATTCGCGAGCACTGGCCGGCCGTGCTCGACCCGACGCTCGAGGCCGAGCACGATGCGATGGCGCGCGGCATCGAGGTGCGCGATCGCGACGGGCTCGACCATCTGTTACGCTACGCGGCGTGTACGAACGCGCAGGGCCGGGTGACGGGCTGGATCGCCGGCCTCGTCGACGTGACCGAGCTGCACGCGGCCGAGCGGCAGCGCGAGGAAGCGCTGCACCTGCTGTCGCACGACATGCGCTCGCCGCAGTCGTCGATCCTCGCGCTCGTCGAGATCGAGCGCGACCGCGTCGAGACCGATGCGGTGCGCGCGCTGCTCGCGCGGATCGAGCGCTATGCGCATCGCGCGCTGTCGCTTGCCGACGAGTTCGTGCAACTGGCGCGCGCCGAGTCGCAGGTCTACCAGCTCGAGATCACGAGCCTCGTCGACGTGCTGATCGATGCGAGCGACGAGGTGTGGCCGCAGGCGCAGGCGAAGCATATCCGCGTCGAGACCGGCGTCGGCACCGACATGTGCTGGGTGCGCGCGGACCGCTCGCTGATCACGCGCGCCTTTGTGAACCTGCTGAACAACGCGGTCAAATACAGTCCGTCCGACACGGTGATCACGTGTACGCTGACGGTCGAGCACGCGTCGAAGCGGTTGTTCTGTACGATTCGCGATCAGGGATACGGCATTGCGCCGGAAGATCAGCGGCATCTGTTCGAGCGTTTCAAGCGATTCCATGCCGGCGAGCGGCCCGAAATTTCGGGTTCCGGGCTCGGCATGGCGTTCGTGAAGACGGTCGTCACGCGCCATGGGGGCAGCGTGTCGGTCGACAGCGAAGTGGGTGTCGGCACCGCGGTGACGGTGTCGCTGCCCGCGATCGACGAGCCGTCCGCCTGACAGGGCCGGGCACGACGGCAGGCATTTGGGGAAAGCCATGAGAAAGGAATGGGCAGCGGCCGCGCTGGCGGTGTCGCTGTTGACGGGTTGCGCCGGCGTGACGAGCGGCGTGAGCGCGGTCGGGCAGCCGAATGCATTTGCATCCGGTGCGCACGGCTACGAATTCGCGCGGACGGCCGCGCAGGCGGGCGATGCCGAGTACCGGCAGATCGAGACGCTGGTGCGCGACGAACTCGCGCACCGCGGCTTCGACGCGCAGTCGCTCAAGGACGCACGCTACCGGCTGTCGATCGCTTACGCGACGCAGCCGGCGTCGGTCGCGACGAGCGCCGACCGGTGCGGCGCCGCGAGCAGCGCCTGCGTGACGGTCGACGGGCCGGCGCCGTTCGCGCTGCCGTTCATGGGCCGTGTGTACCGCCATGTGCTGACGCTGCGTTTCGTCGATGCGAAATCGGGCGCCGACGTCTATCGCGTGTCGGCCGCGCTGCGCGATCGCGACCCCGGCACGCAGCAGGCCGCGCCCGCGCTCGTGAAGAGCGCGCTCGCGAAGCTGCCGTTCGGCGACGGCAGCGGCTGGCTCGTCAAGACGAAAAAAGACGACGCGGGCGGGATGCCGGGCGTCGTCTCGGTGAAGCCGGCCGAAACGCGCTGAGCGCCGGCCGGTGTGGTGAGGGCGGGCCCGCCGGGGCGAGCCCTTGCCGCGTTCAGGCGGCCGGTTGCGTGCCGCCGCGCGTGCGCAGGTACGCGTCGAATTCGGCGCTGACTTCCGGGTGGCGCAGCGCGAATTCGACCGTCGCCTTCAGGTACCCGAGCTTGCTGCCGCAGTCGTAGCGCGTGCCCTGATACTTGTAGGCCAGCACCTGTTCGTCGGCGAGCAGCGCCTGGATCGCGTCGGTGAGCTGCAGCTCGCCGCCCGCACCGGGCTTCAGCGCACGCAGGTGCTCGAAGATCCGCGGCTTCAGGATGTAGCGGCCGACCACGCCGAGGTTCGACGGCGCGACTTCCGGCGCCGGCTTCTCGACGATCGCCGACATCTTGACGATCGACTCTTCCCATTCCTTGCCGTCGACGATCCCGTACGACTTCGTTTCCGACGGCGGGATCTCTTCGACGCCGATCACCGAGCTGTGATAGTGGTCGAACACGTCGACCATCTGCTTCATGACCGGCGGGTTGCCGTCGAGCAGGTCGTCGGCGAGGATCACCGCGAACGGGTTGTCGGCGACGAGCTTCTCCGCGCACAGCACCGCATGGCCGAGGCCGAGCGCTTCCGGCTGGCGCACGTAGAAGCAGTCGACGTGACTCGGCTTGATGCTGCGCACGAGTTCGAGCAGCTTTTCCTTGCCGCGCGCTTCGAGTTCGGCCTCGACCTCGTACGACTTGTCGAAGTGATCCTCGATCGCCCGCTTGCTGCGCCCGGTGACGAAGATCATCTCGGTGATGCCGGCGGCGATCGCTTCCTCGACAGCGTACTGGATCAGCGGCTTGTCGACGACCGGCAGCATTTCCTTCGGGCTCGCCTTAGTTGCCGGGAGGAACCGCGTGCCGAGACCGGCAACGGGGAATACCGCCTTGGTGACTTTCAACATGATCGAACCTTTATTCCTGTAATCGACTTGTCAGACGGTCTATGTTCACGTTCGCATTATAGTGAACGCAAACGACCTTACCCTTTGTTACGCAGGCAACCGATCGAGCTGCGCACGCAGTTTTTCGAGCGTGCTCTGGAATTCCGCGACGCGTTTCTGCTCCTGTTCGACCACGGCCGGCGGCGCTTTCGCGACGAACGCCTCGTTGCCGAGCTTCGCGTTGCACTTCGCGATCTCGCCGGTCAGGCGCGCGATTTCCTTCGACAGGCGCTCGCGTTCGGCCGCGACGTCGATTTCCACCTTCAGCACCAGCTTGTTCGGGCCGACGATCGCGATCGGCGCACCGTGCGCTTCCTTGTCGAGCGTCGCTTCGTCCGCGAGGATCTGCACTTCCGACAGGCGCGCGAGCGCCTGGACGTACGGCGCGAACGAGCGCAGGCGCTCGGCATCGCCGGCGGCGAGCAGCGGCACCTTGGTCGCCGGCGACAGGTTCATTTCGCCGCGCAGGTTGCGGCATGCGTCGACGATCGCCTTCAGGTCGGCTGCCCACTGTTCGGACGCCTCGTCGAGCTTCTGCAGGTTCGCGACCGGATACGGCTGCGTCATCAGCGACGCTTCGCCGTCGGTCTTGCCCTGCGGATAGCGGCCGGCGAGCGGCGCGACCTTCTGCCAGAGCGCTTCGGTGATGAACGGGATGATCGGGTGGGCGAGGCGCAGCACCGTTTCCAGCACGCGCAGCAGCGTGCGGCGCGTCGCGCGCTGCTGTTCCGGCGTGCCGTTCTGGATCTGCACCTTCGCGAGTTCGAGGTACCAGTCGCAGTACTCGTCCCACACGAACTTGTAGATGCTGGTCGCGATGTTGTCGAAGCGGTAATCGGCGAAGCCCTTCGCGATGTCGGCTTCGGTGCGCTGCAGCAGCGACACGATCCAGCGGTCGGCCGCCGAGAAATCGAGGTAGCCGCCGGGGCCGCAGTCGCCCGCGCCGCACACTTCCGGCTTGTCGGTGCCGCAGTCGTGGCCTTCGCAGTTCATCAGCACGAAGCGCGTCGCGTTCCACAGCTTGTTGCAGAAGTTGCGATAGCCTTCGCAGCGCGCGAGGTCGAAGTTCACGTTGCGGCCGAGCGTCGCCATCGACGCCATCGTGAAGCGCAGCGCGTCGGCGCCGAACGCGGGAATGCCGTCCGGGAACTCCTTGCGCGTCTTCTTCTCGATCGTCGCGGCCTGCTTCGGGTTCATCAGGCCGGTGGTGCGTTTCGCGACCAGCGTCTCGAGGTCGACGCCGTCGACGATGTCGATCGGATCGAGCGTGTTGCCCTTGCTCTTCGACATCTTCTGGCCTTCGGCATCGCGCACGAGGCCATGCATGTACACGGTGTGGAACGGCACCTTGCCCGTGAAGTGCGTGGTCATCATCACCATCCGGGCGACCCAGAAGAAGATGATGTCGAAGCCCGTGACGAGCACCGACGACGGCAGGAAGTGCTGCAGCTCAGGCGTTTCGTTCGGCCAACCGAGCGACGAGAACGGCACGAGCGCCGACGAGAACCACGTGTCGAGCACGTCTTCGTCGCGCTTCAGCGCACCCGTGTAGCCTTGCGCGGCGGCCTTCGCGCGCGCGTCTTCCTCGCTGCGCGCGACGAATACCTCGCCGTTCTCGCCGTACCATGCGGGGATCTGGTGGCCCCACCACAGCTGGCGCGAGATGCACCAGTCCTGGATGTTCTCGAGCCACTGGTAGTAGGTCGTCGTCCAGTTTTCCGGCACGAACTTGATCTGGCCGTCGCGCACGACGTCGAGCGATACCTCGGTGATCGACTTGCCCGGATGGAACGTGCCTTCCGGTGCCGGCTTCGTCATCGCGACGAACCACTGGTCCGTCAGGAGCGGCTCGATCACGACGCCCGTGCGGTCGCCGCGCGGCACCATCAGCTTGTGCGGCTTCACCGAGTCGAGGAAGCCCTGCGCGTCGAGGTCGGCGACGATCGCCTTGCGCGCGTCGAAGCGGTCGAGGCCGCGATACTGCTCGGGGCCGTTGTCGTTGATCTTCGCGTCGAGCGTCAGGATCTCGATCGGCGCGAGCGAGTGGCGCAGGCCGACCTGGTAGTCGTTGAAGTCGTGTGCGGGCGTGACCTTCACAACGCCCGTGCCGAACTCGCGGTCGACGTAGTCGTCGGCGATCACCGGGATCTCGCGGCCCGTCAGCGGCAGCGTGACGAGCTTGCCGATCAGGTGCGCATAGCGCTCGTCTTCCGGGTGGACCATCAGCGCGACGTCGCCGAGCATCGTTTCGGGGCGCGTGGTGGCCACCGTCAGCGAGCCCGAACCGTCGACGAGCGGGTAGCGGATGTGCCACAGGTGGCCGTTTTCCTCTTCGCTGACGACTTCGAGATCCGACACCGCGGTGAGCAGCACCGGATCCCAGTTGACGAGGCGCTTGCCGCGGTAGATCAGGCCCTGTTCATGGAGGGTGACGAACACGTCGCGCACGGCGGCCGACATCTTGTCGTCCATCGTGAAGTATTCGCGCGACCAGTCGGTCGACGCGCCGAGGCGGCGCACCTGGCCCGTGATCGTCGAACCGGATTTCTCCTTCCATTCCCACACGCGCTCGACGAACGGCGCGCGGCCGAGGTCGTGGCGCGACACGCCCTGCGCGTCGAGCTGGCGCTCGACGACGATCTGCGTGGCGATCCCCGCGTGGTCGGTGCCGGGCACCCACAGCGTGTTTTCGCCGAGCATCCGGTGGTAGCGGGCGAGGCCGTCCATGATCGTCTGGTTGAACGCGTGGCCCATGTGCAGCGTGCCCGTCACGTTCGGCGGCGGCAACTGGATCGCGAAATCGGGGCGGGACGGATCGAATGCCGGGGCGGCATAGCCGCGTTTTTCCCACTCCGGCCCCCATTGGGACTCGATGGTGTGGGGCTCGAAGCTCTTCGCAAGCGTGTTGTCGCTCATGTTGGAAATCTGCCGAAAAATGCGTGAATTGGATGCCGAATCTGACAATTATAAATGGATGCCCATCGGCCAGCCATCGCCTTGCCGGCACGGGCCTGTCGCGACGGGGCCGCAACCTGCCGGCAACGCGTCCGCAACGCGCGGTCGAACGGATCGGGAACGGCATCGCGCGGCCGACTTATAATGTCGGGTCCGCATTTTTCTCGCCCGTCCGCTGCCGCTCCATGCCCGATCTGCTCGCCAATCTGAACCCCGAACAATTCGCCGCCGTCACGTTGCCGAACGAACCGGCGCTGATCCTTGCAGGGGCGGGCAGCGGCAAGACCCGCGTGCTGATCACGCGCATCGCGTGGCTGATCCAGCAGGGCTATGCGTCGCCGCCCACCGTGCTTGCCGTCACCTTCACGAACAAGGCCGCGCGCGAGATGATGGCGCGCCTGTCGGCGATGATGCCGATCGATACGCGCGGGATGTGGATCGGCACGTTCCACGGCCTGTGCAACCGGATGCTGCGTACGCACTGGCGCGACGCCGGCCTGCCGCAGACGTTCCAGATCCTCGACACGGCCGACCAGCTGTCCGCGATCAAGCGGCTGATGAAGGCCGCGAACGTCGACGACGAAAAGTACCCGCCGAAGAACGTCCAGTACTTCATCAACAACGCGAAGGAGCAGGGGCTGCGCCCGGACAAGGTCGACGCGACCGACAACTTCAACCGCAAGTTCGTCGAGCTGTACCAGGCGTACGACCAGCAGTGCCAGCGCGAGGGTGTCGTCGATTTCCCCGAGCTGCTGCTGCGCTGCTACGAGCTGCTCGCGTACAACGCGCCGCTGCGCGCGCACTACCAGGCGCGCTTCCGGCACATCCTCGTCGACGAGTTCCAGGACACCAACAAGCTGCAGTACGCGTGGCTCAAGATGCTGGCAGGCGGCGAGAACGCGATCTTCGCGGTCGGCGACGACGACCAGTCGATCTACGCGTTCCGCGGCGCGAACGTCGGCAACATGCGTGATTTCGAAGACGAATTCCGCGTGCGCAACCTGATCAAGCTCGAGCAGAACTACCGGTCGCACGGCAACATCCTCGACGCGGCGAACCAGCTGATCTCGAACAACGCGCACCGCCTCGGCAAGAACCTGCGCACCGACGCCGGCCACGGCGAGCCCGTGCGCGTGTACGAAGCCAGCACCGATTCGCAGGAAGCCGGCTGGATCGTCGAGGAGATCCGTTCGCTGATCAACACCGGGATGGCGCGCAGCGAAGTGGCCGTCCTGTACCGCAGCAACGCGCAGTCGCGCTCGATCGAGCACACGCTGATGTCGTCGGGCATCCCGTACCGCGTGTACGGCGGCCTGCGCTTCTTCGAGCGGCAGGAAGTGAAGCACGCGCTCGCGTACCTGCGCCTGATCGACAACCCGAACGACGACACGTCGTTCGTGCGGGTCGTGAACTTCCCGACCCGCGGGATCGGCGCGCGCTCGATCGAGCAGCTCGCCGACGCCGCGCGCCTGTACGGCTGCTCGATGGCCGCCGCGATTCCGTACGTGACCGGCAAGGCCGGCACGAGCCTCGGCGGGTTCGCGAACCTGGTCGCGAAGATGCGCGCCGACACGCAGCACATGAACCTGCCCGACACCGTCGAGCACATCGTGCGCGCCAGCGGTCTCGCCGATTTCTACCAGGGCGAGCGCGAAGGCCAGGACCGCCTCGAGAACCTGCAGGAACTCGTGAACGCGGCCACGGCGTTCATCGCCGAGGAAGGCTACGGGCTCGATACGCCGGCCCGCTCGATCCCGCTGCGCGCAGGCGCGATCGCCGCGCCCGAGCTCGGTACGGCGACGGACGATCCGGCGGTGGACGTGCTCGATCCGGCGTCGCCCGCCGACCCTGCGCAGAACCCCGACACGATGACGCCGCTTGCCGGCTTCCTGTCGCATGCGTCGCTGGAGGCCGGCGACAACCAGGCGCAGGCCGGCCAGGACGCCGTGCAGCTGATGACGGTCCACGCGGCGAAAGGGCTCGAGTTTTCGGCCGTGTTCATCACGGGTCTCGAGGAAGGGCTGTTCCCGCACGAGAACAGCGTGCTCGAATCCGATGGCCTCGAAGAAGAGCGCCGGCTGATGTACGTCGCGATCACGCGCGCGAAGGAGCGGCTCTACCTGTCGTTCGCGCAGAGCCGGATGCTGCACGGCCAGACGCGCTACAACGTGCGCTCGCGCTTCTTCGACGAACTGCCGGAGCACGTGCTGAAGTGGCTGACGCCGAAGGTCGAGGCCGGGTCGCGCTGGGGCGGGCGTTCGGACAACGCCGGGTACGGGCGCGACTGGTTCGCGCGGCCGGGCGGCGGCAGCCGCGAGCAGATCGTCGACGCGGCCGTGTCGGCGCCGCTGCCCGCGTTCGCGGACAAGCAGCGCGCGGCCGGCGCCGGCTTCCGGGTCGGCCAGCAGGTGTTCCATACCAAGTTCGGCGAAGGCACGGTCACCGCGCTCGAAGGCAGCGGCACCGATGCGAAGGCGCAGGTGAAGTTCAAGCGGCACGGCGAGAAATGGCTCGCGCTCGCGGTCGCGAAACTGCAGGCGGTGGAATGATGGGCATCGACGGGGTTGCTACGCCTTCGGGCCGCCCGCTCGGCATTCTGGCCGCGCTGCCCGAGGAACTCGGCGACCTGATCGCCGCGATGCGCGCCGACGGCGCGATGAAGACGGTCACGCTCGGCCGCCGCGATTATCACGTCGGCACCGTGCACGGCGCGGCTTGCGTCGTCACGCTGGCGCGGGTCGGCAAGGTCGCGGCCGCCGCGACGGTCAGCGCGCTGATCCACGTGTTCGGCGTGTCGGGCGTCGTGTTTACCGGCGTCGCGGGCGGCGTGTCGCGCACGGTGCGGGTCGGCGACGTCGTCGTGGCCGATATGCTGCTGCAGCACGATCTCGACGCATCGCCGCTCTTTCCGCGCTACGAGGTGCCGCTGCTCGGCATCACGCGCTTCGCGACCGACGCGGTGCTGACGGCGCGGCTGCGGGCTGCGTGCACGCTGTTCGTCGAGGAAGAGGGCGCGCAGTTCGCCGAGCGTTTCGGGCTCGCCGGCGCCGCGCTGCACGCGGGGCTCATCATCAGCGGCGACCGCTTCGTGTCGAGCGAGCGCGAGGTCGTCGCGCTGCGCGACGCGCTGCCGGACGCGCTTGCGGTCGAAATGGAAGGCGCCGCGATTGCACAGGTGTGCGCGGAGCACGACGTGCCGTTCGCGATCGTGCGCACGATCTCCGATACGGCCGACGACCACGCGACGCAATCGTTCTCGCACTTCCTGTCGGCGATCGCGAGCAGCTATTCGTCCGGCATCCTCAAGCGTTTCCTGACGCTGCATGCGACGACGGCGGCCTGAAGCCGCCGTCGTACGCTCCCTTCCAGCCTGTCGGCCGGCCGCGGCGCGCACGCCGCGGCCGGTTCGTCACGCCTTCTTGCGCCGGCTGCTTTCGAGGTTCGGCAGGAACACCGTCAGCACGCCGATCAGCGGCAGGAACGAACACACCTTGTAGACGAACGTGATGCTCGTCGCGTCGGCGAGCTGGCCGAGCACGGCCGCGCCGACTCCGCCGAGCCCGAACGCGAAGCCGAAGAACAGGCCCGCGACCATCCCGACCTTGCCGGGCATCAGTTCCGTCGCGTAGACGAGGATCGCGGCGAACGCCGACGCCAGCACGATGCCGATGATCACGGTCAGCACGCTCGTCCAGAACAGGTTCGCGTACGGCAGCAGCAGCGTGAACGGCGCGACGCCGAGGATCGACACCCAGATCACATACTTGCGGCCGATCCGGTCGCCGACGGGCCCGCCGATCAGCGTACCGGCCGCCACGGCCGCGAGGAACACGAACAGGTGGATCTGCGCGGCCTGCACCGACAGGTGGAACTTGTCGATCAGGTAGAACGTGAAATAGCTGTTGATGCTCGCGAGGTAGAAGTACTTCGAGAACACGAGCAGCACCAGCACGCCGATCGCGGCCATCACGCGGCCGCGCGACAGCGTCGGATGGCCGGCCGCCACGGCTTTTTTCTTCATCGACGGATGCTTCTTGTACCAGTGGCCGATCTGCGTGAGTACGATCATCGCGACGAGCGCGGCTGCCGAGAACCACGCGATGCTGTGCTGGCCGTGCGGGATGATCACGAGCGCGGCGAGCAGCGGCCCGAGCGCGGAGCCCGCGTTGCCGCCGACCTGGAACACCGACTGCGCGAGCCCGTGCTGGCCGCCCGACGCCATCCGCGCGACGCGCGACGATTCGGGATGGAACACCGACGACCCGCAGCCGACGAGCGCCGCGGCGACCAGCAGCATCGGGAAATTCGACGCGACCGACATCAGCAGCAGCCCCGCGAGCGTGAAGCCCATGCCGACCGGCAGCGAATACGGCTTCGGACGCTTGTCGGTATAGAGGCCGATGAGCGGCTGCAGCAGCGACGCGGTGATCTGGTAAGTGAGCGTGATCAGGCCGATCTGCGCGAACGACAGCGCGAACTGGCTCTTGAGCATCGGGTAGATCGCGAGGATCAACGACTGGATCATGTCGTTGAGCATGTGCGAGAAGCTGATCGCGCCGAGCACCGGATACACGGTGCGAGTGGCGGGGGGCGCGGACGGCTGCGCGGCGGCTGCGCCGGCGGATCCGGTGTCGAGACTGGTTTCCATGTGAGCTGAACGAGTTGAGGTGGCGGGCGCGCTCTGCTGGGGGCGGCGCGTGTTGATTCGTTGCTGCGTCAAAGAAGTGTAATGTGGCGTATCAAGAATGTCAGGCCAAGTTTTATCGCGAATCGGACATTCATGTGACGGATCGTCCGGTGCCTGTTTTTTTGGACGGGTATAACGCTGGCGGCGCGTCCGCCCGCCGGCGGGCCGCGCCGGAGCCCGGTGGGTGTTTTACCGGACTCAAGAAACGGCGGTGGCGGCCGTAGAACGACCCAATGACAACAGGTGCGCCGCGTCCGGCCCCGGCTACCCGCCGGGAGGGCGCAGGACGCACGGCATGGCCAGCCATCGCGGGAATGCCGGGACCGACCTTTCCGGCAGCGTGATCCATACGGGGATAGATCGATGAAAGCAGCATCTTTGCATCCACGGCCGGGTGCGGCCGCCGCCGCACCCGACGTTGCCGCCGGTCGCGCCACACGGCGCGCGCGTGCGGCGCGGCGCGAGCGCCGGCCGTGGACCGTCAAGGCGACGTTGCGCGCCGCATTCGCGATCCTGCTGGCCGGCACGCTCGCGATCGGCGTGTTTTCGCTGTGGCAGATCAGCCGGCTGAACGCGTCGATCGCGTCGGTCTACGAGCAGGGCCACGTCGCGAGCCGTGCGGCGCAGGAGGTCCGGGCCGAGGTGCTGCGGGCGAGCCGCGCGCAGAAGATGCTGCTGACCGCGACCACCGCCAAGGAGCGCGACGAACTCGGCGCCGAGGTCGGCGCGGGGCTCGCGTCGATCGGCCAGGCGCTCGGCACGCTGCAGCGTTACGCGGATCCGGCCGACGCCGGCGATTCGGCGCGGCTGCGCGCATTCTCGACGGCCGTCGGCGCGTGGAGCGCGCATCTGCGCGATTTCGTCACGCTCGTGCGCGCGCAACCGCTCGACCTGTCGCAGATGAACTGGCAGGTCGGCACGCAGGACGTGTCGCTGCTGGTCGAAACCGGCAAGCTCGAGAAACTCGTCGCCGAACTCGTGAAGACGCGCGGCGAAAAATCGAAGGCGACGCTCGATGCGTCCGCCACGATCTTCTCGTCGTCGTTCGCGATGATCGCGGCGATGACGGCCGCGCTGATCGTGCTGGCAATCGTGATCGCCGAGCGCGTCGTGCGGCGTCTCGCGTCGCAACTCGGCGGCGAGCCCGCTCATGCGAAGGCGATCGCGGCGGACATCGCGCGCGGCGACCTGACGCGGCAAATCACGCTCGGCCGGCACGACCGCGACAGCATGGTGCGTGCGCTGGCCGAGATGCAGACGGGGCTCGCGGCGACCGTCGGCGAGATCGCCGTCAGCGCCGAGGCCATCGCGGCTGCGTCCGGCGAGATCTCGACCGGCAACCTCGACCTGTCGCGGCGCACCGAGCAGCAGGCCGTCGCGCTCGAACGCACTGCGGCCAGCATGGAGCAACTCACGTCGACCGTGCGGCAGAACGCCGAGAACGCGCGCCAGGCGAGCGCGCTCGCGGCCAGTGCGTCGGAAGTCGCGGAGACGGGCGGGGAAGTCGTCGGGCGCGTGGTCGCGACGATGAGCGAGATCGACGACAGCGCGAAGAACATTCGCGACATCATCGGCACGATCGAGGGGATCGCGTTCCAGACCAACATCCTCGCGTTGAACGCGGCGGTCGAGGCGGCGCGCGCCGGCGAACAGGGGCGCGGCTTCTCGGTGGTCGCGGGCGAGGTGCGCCTGCTCGCGCAGCGCGCGGCAACGGCGGCGAAGGAAATCCGCGCGCTGATCGGCGCGTCGGTCGAGCGCGTCGCGAACGGCGCGGCGCTCGCGCACGACGCGGGCCGCACGATGGGCGACGTCGTGCGCGCGGTCAAGCGCGTGACCGACATCATCGGCGAGATTTCGGCGGCATCGGACGAGCAGAGCGCCGGGATCGACGAGATCGGCCGCGCGGTCACGCAGATGGATGCCGGCACGCAGCAGAATGCGGCGCTCGTCGAACAGGCGGCCGCTGCCGCGAATGCCCTGGACGAACAGGCGCAGGCGCTGAAGTCGCTGGTCGGGAGTTTCCGCATCGCGGCCTGAGCGCCGCACGGTCGCGGGCCGGCCGCCCGCGACGCGCGCACGTCACCGGCTGCCGACCGATCGATGACGAAACCGGCAGCCGCCCGCCGCGCAATCCCCTACAATGCGCTTCCACACAGCTGGGGGCCAGAACCCGCGGTGCGTGCGCATCCACACAGGTGCGGCACGCCGAGCGGGTCATCCATAACAATGACATCGACGATTTACCTGAGCGGATACCTGTGCATGCTCGTTTCCGCCGCGATCGGCATGCGTGCGCGCATCGCCGCGTGGCGGTGGCTCGCGGCGGGCATCGCACCGGCCGCCACGTTCGCCGTGCTGCGCGGCCGGACGGGCACCGACACGGCGATTTACCAGAACATCGTGGCCGGCATCTGGGGCGGCAACCTGAAGGTCGTGCCGCGCACGCTCGAGCCCGGCTTCGTGTGGCTCGTGCGTGCGCTCGAATGGGCAGGGCATGATCCGCGCATCGCGATCGCGATCCTGTCGCTGCTGATCGTCATCGCATGTGTCGTCGCGTTCGGGCGGACCGCCGAGGATGCTTGCGTGTTCGCCACGCTGATCTTTCCGTTGTTCTTCTACGACATGGCGATGAGCGGGCTGCGCTACGGCCTCGCGTTCTGTGCGGCGAAGGGTGCGTCGGACATCTGGGCGCGCAGGCGGCACGGCGCGTCGATCGCGCTGGCGGCCGTGGCGGCCAGCCTGCATGTGTCGGCGGTGCTGCTCGTCGTGCTGCTGCAGGTCCGGCGGCTGCGCGTGCTGCGCTACGCGGGGCTGGCGGCTGCGGTCGGCGGCGTGCTGTTCGCCATGCACCACGACGCGCTGCTCGCGAAGGTCGGCCTCTATTCAGCCTTCACGCCGCCCGCGCAGATGTCGGGCAGCGCGCCGCTTGTGCTGGCGCTGCTGACGTTCGCGGCCGGCTGGGCGCTGCTTGCGCGCCTGCCGCGCACGCTCGCGTTCCTGTTCGTCTGCGAGCTCGCGAGCTTCGCACTCGCACGGGTCAGCTATGCGGGGTTGCGGTTCCAGTGGCTCGTGCTGTTCGCGATGGGCTGCCAGTGCGTGCCGCTGCTGCGCGTGCCGGGGGGGCGGCGCGCGCACGTGATCGTCGCGCTCGTCACGATCGGCGCCATCGGCTTCGCGATGCGGTTGCGCAACATGCTCGGCGAATACGGGCTCGGCCCGTCACCGTTCCTGCCTTACCGGTTTTTCTGGGAATAAGGCAGCCGGGCGGCGTGCCGCCCGGCCGTCATGCGCTTACGACTTCTTCTGCTTGTCGGGATCGATGATGACCGTGCAGGTCGTACCCGCCGACAGCACCACGTCGGCCGGCACTTCGTCGATCCTGATGCGCACCGGCACGCGCTGCGCGAGGCGCACCCAGTTGAAGGTCGGGTTCACGTCCGCGACGAGGTCGCGGCTTTGCGGGTTGTCGCGATCGTAGATGCCGCGCGAGATGCTCTCGACGTGGCCCTTCATCACGCCGCCGCTCATCAGCCGCATTTCGGCCGGTGCGCCGATCTTCACGCGCGGCAGCTTGGTTTCCTCGAAATAGCCGTAGACCCAGAACGAGTGGCTGTCGACGATCGCGAGCTTCGCCTGGCCGGCCACCGCATAGTTGCCCTTGAACGTCTGCAGGTTCGTGATGTAGCCGTCGACCGGCGCGACGACGCGCGTACGCTCGAGGTTGAGCTTCGCGGCGTCGAGCGCGGCGATCGCCTGCTGGTACTGCGCATCGGCGCTCGACGCACTGTGCGCGGCGTTCTCGCGGTTTTCCTTCGACACGACGAGCGCATCGAGGTCCGCGCGGCGGGCCGCGTCGTCGCGGCGCATCTGCAGTTCCGCACGGCGGGCGGCCACGGCCGCCTGTGCCTGTTCGACCGCGATCTGGTAGTGCGACGGGTCGATCTGCATGATCAGGTCGCCTTTCTTCACGAGCTGGTTGTCATGCACCGGCAGCTCGACGATCGCGCCCGACACGTCCGGCGCGACGTTGACGATCTCGGCGCGCACGCGCCCGTCGCGCGTCCACGGATCGTCCATGTAGTGCACCCACAGCGAGCGCCCGATCAGGATCGCGACGAGAAGGATGACGGCGGTCGCGACGAAGCCGAAGAGTTTTCTGAGAATCATGATGGTTCGGAATCAACGGTAGACGGCGAGACTCAGTCCGCCGCAAATACAGACGAGAAGGCAGGCCCGGAACAGCGACGGGTGCCAGACGAGACGGTAGAGGCCCGTGTAGGCGAGCAGGCGGTCGACGGCCCAGGTCGCGAGCGCGCCCAGGACGAACATCAGGACCACCGTGGGCATGTAGGCATCGAGAATGGCGATTTCACGCGGCATCATGACGAGGCTCCTGGTTGGGGACGCACGGGGCGGTTGCGGTTGAGCGGCTCGAGCGGCGATTCCGGATCGAGCAGCGCGGTACGCACGAAATGCAGGTGGCTCAGGATGCGCTGCAGCCGGTGGCGCTCTTCGCGCGACGGCTCGAACGCGTCGAGCGTCTGCCGGGTCGCATCGATCGCCGCATTGGTCGCGGCGAGCGTCGCATCGAAACGCGCGGCGCTCGGCTTCGAGAACAGCGCAGACAGCGCGCTGCGCATCGACTCGATCGCGCGACGCCACGGCATCGCCGGCGCATAGCGCGAGTCGGGCGGCAGCGTCGCCAGCTCGTGGCGCAGGTCGATCGTCGCGTTGCCGGTTTCGAGCACCGCGAACATCCAGCGCAGCGCGTCGCGCTGCACGTCGGGCTGGTCGGCCGACAGCGTGTGCGCCTGGTACATCAGGTCGCGCGCGCCGCTTTCGAAGCGTGTGCGCAAGCCCGCGAGCCGCGCGTGGCCGGCCGCGACGGCCTGGTGGCGCAGGTCGGCGAACAGGCGCTTCTTGAGCCACGGCGCGGTCGGCGGGAACAGCACCGCGAACGCGATCGCCGACACCAGCATCGACAGCACGAGCGCGAGCGAATCGTTCATGAAGCTGGTCGGATCGTAGTGCGTGATGTTGTCCGGGCCGGCGAGGAAGCTGAAGAAGATCAGGTAGCCCATCCCGTAGCCGGCGAGCTTCGGCTTCAGCGTCATGTAGATGCCGATCGCGAGCAACGGTGCGAGCGCGACGCACAGCAGCGGGAAACCGTCGATGTGCGGATAGATGCCGAACGTCAGCAGGAAGCCCGTACAGACGGCGAGCGCGGTGCCCATGCCCATCTGCGCGGACATCGCGGTCGGACGCGGCGTCGACGACGCGAGCGCGCAGGTGGCCGCCGCCGTCAGCGTGAGCGTCACGCCGCTCGGCCACGCGGTCTCGATCCAGAACCACCCGAGCACGAGGATCACGGTCGCGGTGCGAATCGCCGCGATCACCATCGCCGTCATGTTGGTGCGCGGCTCGTAACGCTCGATCCAGCGTTCGCGCTCGTGCGTCGCGGTCGACAGCGACGCGTAGGTGGCCGCGTACTCGTGCAGGTCGGTGATGAAGCGGTACAGCAGTTCGGCGGCCGTATCGAAATCGAGCAACGGAAAGTCCGGCTGCGTTTCGAGCGCCGCGCGGGTCGCACGGATGCGGCGCGGCAGCGCATCGCGCCACGTGAGCAGTTGCTCGGCCGCGTGGCCCGCATCGGTCGACGAGCGCACCGGTTCGCCGGCGGGCGTCAGCAGCAGCGGGGCGATTTCGCGGAAGTACGGCTCGATCGCGTCGATCGCGGCCTGCGCGCCGGCCGCATGCAGCCGGTTCATCAGCTGGTGCAGCGCATGGAAGCGACTCGATGCGCTCATGAATTCGCTGTTCAGCCGCGCGAGGCGGCCGCTGCGCATCCGCGTGTCCGGATCCTCGAACACGGCCATGCTGCGCGCGGCCTCGAACCCGACCACGTCCGCGACGAAGCGCGTGTGGATGGTTTCGATATGCGCGCGGTCGAGCGAGCCCGACAGCGCCGATGCGACGTAGTCGACGAAGCTGCCGAAGCGCTTGCGTACCGTCGTGCGCATCTGCTCGCCGGTGGTCTGCGGAAACACGAGTGCGCTGACCACGCCGGCCGACACGATCCCGACCATGATTTCGGCCACGCGCGTCATTGCGCTCATGAACGCGCCGTCCGGGTGCTGCGACGCGGGCAGCCCGATCAGCGCGGTCGTATAGCCGGCCAGCAGGAAGCCGTAGCTGCGGAAGTTGCGGTTGCGCGCGGCGCCGGCCGTGCACAGCGCGACCCACAGCGCGACCGCCAGCAGGAACAGTTGCGGCTGCTGCGGGAACAGTCCGACGAACGTGAGCGTCGCGATCAGCCCGAAGATCGTGCCGGCGACGCGGTAGAAGCTCTTCGCGAGCACCGCGCCGCTTTGCGGCTGCATCACGATGAATACCGTCGTCATCGCCGTTTTCGGCGCGGGCAGGTCGAGCCGCATCGATACGCCGGTCGCGATGAACGCGGCGAGCAGCGCCTTGAACAGGTAGAGCCACGCGGCGCCGTCGGTGCGGGCCCAGTCGCCGAATGCGGCATACCAGGCCGCGACCGGACCGCCGGCGGGCGTGGAAGCGGGGGAGGAGGCTGACATGGCGGCGCTCCGCGTTACCGTGCGGCCGTTGCGCCGGACGCACCGGCGGTCGCGACCTGCGCGGGCCGGGCGGCGGCGGCCACGGGCTTCGTGCCCGACGCGGCAGCCGGCGCGGCGGCGCCGGCCGTCTCGTCCTTCGGTACGTCCGTGCCCGTCTCGACTCCGCCGCCGAGCGCGGCCATCAGCTGCGCATGCGCGGCGAGGCGTTCCGCATCGATGCGGGCGGCCGTCTCCTGCGCGCGCAGCAGCTGCTGTTGCGCGACCAGCACGTTCACGTAATCGGTCAGCCCGCGGCGGAAGCCTTCGCGCGACAGCTGGTAGCTGCGGTCGTTGGCGGCCACCGAGCGCGCGGCGTCCTTCTTCTGCGTATCGAGCGAGCGGATCCGCACGACCTGGTCGGCGATGTCCTTGAGCGCGCCGACGATCGTCTGGTTGTAGCGCTCGACCGCCTGGTCGTAGCCCGCGTTCGCCGCGCCGAGCTGCGCACGCAGCCGGCCGCCTTCGAAAATCGGCAGCGACAGCGCGGGGCCGGCCGTCCAGCCGCCGTTCATCGCGCGCAGGAAGTCGGTGAACGGCGCGGTCACGCCGAAGCCGCCGACCGTCGCGAGCAGGTCGATGTTCGGGTAGAACGACGCCTTCGCGACATCGATGCCGCGGGCCTGCGCGTCGACCGTCCAGCGCGCCGCGACGACGTCGGGGCGGCGGCCGAGCAGATCGGCCGGCATTGCCGACGGCAGCCCGGCCGGCGCATCGAGCGACAGTTGCGGCCGCTTGATCGCGTCGCCGGCGCCCGGGCCCTTGCCGGCCAGTGCGGCGAGCTGGTGGCGCGCGAGCTGGACCGCTTCCTCATAGCTGTCGATCTGGCGCTCGTAGTCGGGCAGCGTCGATTCCGCCTGGCTCACTTCGAGCTGCGTGCCGAGGCCGGCCTGCAGCCGCTTGCGCGCGAGATCGGCGAGCGAACGCTGGCGTTCGAACGTTTCATGCGCGAGGTCGAGCAGCGCGTAGTTCATCGACATGCCGACATACGCGCGCACGACGTTGACTTCGAGCTCGAGCTTCGCCGCTCGTGCATCGGCCGCGGTCGCATGCGCGGTGTCGAGCGCGCGTTCGGTCGCGTTCTTGTCCTTGCCCCACAGGTCGAGGTGATACGACAGGCCGAGCGTGCCGGTGTTGTTCCACGTGTCGGCGTTCGCGAGCGGGCCCGGGCCGTAGAACACGTTGTCGGGCCAGTGCTCGCGCGTCAGCGACAGGTTGCCGTTGATCTGCGGCAGTTCGGCCGAGCGGGCGACGCGCGCCATCGCCTGCGCTTCGCGCACGCGCGCCTCGGCCGCCGCGAGGGTCGGGTTGCCGGCCTGGGCGGCGGCGATCCACGTGTCGAGCTGCGGATCGCGATAGGCTCGCCACCAGTCCGCCGCGGGCCAGCCCGCGTCGCGGTCGGCCGCGCGGATCGCGGCGCCGGCGTCGAGCGCGTTCGCCTCGATGCGGGCCGATTGCGGCTTGTTGTTGTCGCCCATGCTCGCGCAGCCGGCCATTATTAATGAGACTGCAAGAACCGCCAGTGCGAGCGTCCCTTTTGTCGCCGGAGACTGCACGATTTTCTCCCTTTCGGATATAGATGAGTCGGATGCGATTATATTTTTCAGTGATTCCTGAATAAATGGACAACGGTGCAAGTCATTTTTACGAATCCTGAGATAATATTTGTTGGCCCCTGTGCAACAATCCCTCCGGATTCAAACGGGTAATGGGATGGATACGTTACAAAACATGCGGGTGTTCGTCCGCGTGGTCGACGCGGGAAGCTTTACCGCGGCCGCCCAGCAGATGAATTCGACCACCGCCTACGCGTCGCGCGCAGTCTCGGATCTCGAGGCGCACCTGCGCACGCGTCTCCTGAACCGCACGACGCGCCGGATCGCGTTGACCGAAGCCGGCGAGCGCTACCTGCAGCGCTGCGAGCAGATCCTGGCGTACGTCGACCAGGCCGAAGCCGAGGCGGGCGACGCGCATGCGCGCCCGTCGGGCAAGCTGAAGGTCCATTGCTTCACGAGCCTCGGCCAGCACTACCTGGTGCCGGCGATCGCGCGCTACCGCGAGCGCTACCCGGACGTGCACGTCGAGCTGACGCTCGCGCAGCGGATGCCCGACCTGCTCGACGAGGGGTACGACGTCGCGATCGTCGTCGGCCGCGACCTGCCCGATTCGGGGCTCGTGTCGCAGCGGCTCGGCGAGAGCTACAGCGTCGTCTGTGCGTCGCCGGGCTACGTCGAGGCGCACGGCGTGCCGCAGCGGCCGGCCGATCTCGCGCAGCACGTGTGCCTCGGGATGGTCGCGCCGGGTTTTCACTTCGACGAATGGGCGCTGGCGGGGCCGAACGGCGACGAGGTCGTGCCGATCACGGCGCCGCCGTTCCGCGTGAACGTCGCCGAGGCGCTCGCGGTGGCCGTGCGGGAGGGGATGGGGGTCGGCGGGCTGCCGCTCTATTCGGCGATCGGCTGGCTGCGCAGCGGGCACATCGTGCGCGTGATGCCGGAGTACCGGTCGCACGTGATGAACATCTACGCGCTGTATCCGTCGCGCCAGTACCTCGACGCGAAAATTCGCACCTGGGTCGATTTCCTGCGCGACGAGTTGCCGGCCACGCTCGAAGCGGACGAAGCCGCGCTCGAGCAGTACACGCGTGCGACATGACAGCGCGGTTGGCGGCAATCTGACGAGATTTGTCCTTCACGCAACATTTTTTTACGAACGTGTGTCAGACAGTTTGATACTGTGGGAATTAACGAGATACACCACACCGGAGTAGCAATGGATACGCACCTGATGATCGGCCTTGGCGTTCTGCTGGGCGCGGCCGCCGCCGCCGCGGCGACCCGCGACCTGCTGCGTGCGATGAAGGCGAAGGCGCAGATGAAGCCGGTTCCGGTGCGCGTGCGCGAGCCGCGCCGCCCGGGCCGCTGATCCTGCCGTCACGCTTCAGGTCGGGAAGGCCGCGCAACGCGGCCGCCCGGGCCGGCGCTCAGCCGAGCTCGACGACCTTGTCCCACGCGAACGCGGCATTTTCCCGTTCGCCGGTGCGCCGGTGGATGTAGCCGCGCGGGTTGCACACCACGCGCGTGCCGCCGTCCGCAACATAGTCGAATGACGTATGCGTGTGGCCGTGGAGCCACAGATCCACCGGCGGCCGCACCAGTTCCGCCATGTCCGTCACAAACCCCGCCGAAGCGAGATCTTCCGCATAGCGTTCTGCCAGCGAACGCCGGTGCGGCGCATGATGGGTGACGACGATCGTCTTGCCCGCGAACGGCGTCGCGAGTTGCGCTTCCAGCCATGCGCGGCCTTGCCGGTGCAGCGCGATCGCATCGGCCGGCGAGAAATCCCGTTCCGGCGTGCCCGGCGCCGCATGCAGCGCCGCGTCGTGCGGCCAGGTCACCTGGATCAATCCCTTGAAATCGAGCATCACGCGCAGCGCGGCCTCGATTGCGCCCGCCACGCTGGCGTCGTCGTTGCCGAACAGCGAAAAATCGGCCCAGAGCGTCGTGCCGAGCACGCGGAAGCGCTGCCCGGGATCGACGTAGACGCCATTGTTCAGGTAATGCACGTTGTCGAGCGCATGCGCCGCGTCGCGCATTGCCGTCTCGAGCGCCCCGAATTCCCCGTCGTAATACTCGTGGTTGCCCGGCACGTAGACCACCGGCACGGCCGGGTCGAACGTTTCGGCGGCCCAGCGCAGGCCTTCCGCGTGATTGTGGATGTCGCCGGCCAGCACGACGAGATCCGCGTCGGCATGCGCGATCACGTCGGGCTGGTTGCTTTCGAGGTGCAGGTCGGACAGGACGCGGACTTTCACGGGCGGGGCTCCGGAGTGGATGGCTTCAGCGCAGGACCTTGCCGGGATTCATCAGGCCGCGCGGATCGAGCGCGGTCTTCAGCATGCGCATCAGCGTCGTTTCGACCGGCGACTTGTAGCGCTGCGCGTCGTCGATCTTCAACTGGCCGATACCGTGTTCCGCACTGATCGTGCCGTGATGGCGGTGCACGTTGTCGTAGACGATCCGGTTGATCGGCACCTGGAACGCGGCGAGGAATGCCTTTGCATCGCCGCCTTCGGGCATCTGCACGTTGTAGTGGAGGTTGCCGTCGCCGAGGTGGCCGAACGTGACCATCCGCGCGCCCGGCGCGGCCTGCTGGATCGCCGCGTCGGTCTCGTCGATGAAGCGCGCGACCGACGAGATCGGCACTGCGATGTCGTGCTTGATGTTGAGCCCTTCGTCGGCCTGCGCGAGCGGGATGTGCTCGCGCAGGTCCCAGAACGCGCGCGACTGCGCGAGGTTCTCCGCGACCACCGCGTCGACCACGAGCCCGGCCTCGAACGCTTCTTCCATCAGTTTCTCGAACAGCGCGCGCGCATGCGCTTCGCTTTCGTTGTCGGACAGCTCGAGCAGCACCGTCTGCGCATGCGTCTGCGCGAACGGGTAGCGCAGCTGCGGGTAGTGCTTGCCGACCAGCTGCATGCAGAAATCCGACATCAGCTCGAAGCCGGTCATGAGCGGACCGGCCGCGCGCTGCGCGAGCGACAGGAAGTCGAGCGCCGCGTGCGGCGATTCGAGCGCGGCGAGCGCCGTGACCTGTGCGGCCGGCAGCGGATGCAGCTTCATCACGGCTGCGGTGATGATCCCGAGCGTGCCTTCCGCCCCGATGAACAGGTCGCGCAGGTCGTAGCCGGTGTTGTCCTTGCGCAGTCCGCGCAGGCCGTCCCAGATTTCGCCCTGCGGCG
The DNA here is from genome assembly GCF_057439935.1 of Burkholderia cepacia complex sp. TUM26381. NCBI lineage: Bacteria > Pseudomonadati > Pseudomonadota > Betaproteobacteria > Burkholderiales > Burkholderiaceae > Burkholderia > Burkholderia cepacia complex sp. TUM26381. The sequence continues at coordinate 1,577,438 of NZ_CM172006.1, forward strand.
TCACGACCTCGAGCCCGAGGCACAGCTCGCGCGCGTTGCCGTAGCGCAGCACCGCGGTGCCGCCCGCATTGGTCGACAGGTTGCCGCCGATCGTGCAGCTGCCTTCCGCCGCGAGGCTCAGCGCGAACAGCCGGCCGCCTTCGCGGGCGCGCGCCTGCACGTCGGCGAGGATCACGCCGGCTTCGACGGTGATCGTGTTGTTGTGCGGATCGAGCGCGCGCACGCGGTTCAGGCGCGCGACGCTCAGCACGGCCTGGCTGCCGCTCGCATCGGGCGTGGCGCCCCCGGCGAGGCCCGTGTTGCCGCCTTGCGGCACGAGCGCGATGCCGTGCGCGTTGGCCAGCTTCACGAGCGCGGCGACTTCGGCGGTGTTCGCGGGCTTCAGCACGGCGCACGCGGCGCCCTTGTAGCGGCGGCGCCAGTCGGTCAGGAACGGTTCGGTATCGTGCGGGGCGGTCAGCACGTAGTCGGCGCCGATCGCGTCGCGGCACGCGGAAACGAAAGCTTCGGAGGACATCATCACCTTGTGGCGTAAGGGTCAGGACGCGGCGCGCGACTGCTTGGCCGCGCGCTTGAACGGCGCGACGTATGCCAGCGCCGCCACGAAGAAGCCGACGGCAAGCGCGGTCTCGCACCAGCCGAGCGTCGCGGACAGCCCGCGATCGGACATGCCGCGCACGATGCCTTCGGCAAAATAGACGAGGATCAGCATGCTCGCCCACTGCATCGTATAGATGTTACGCCGCCAGACGCCGGGCAGTGCGAGCGCGAGCGGCACGGCCTTGAGCATCAGCGCGGAGCCGCCCGGGCGCAGCGGCGCGAGCCACAGCTCCCAGGCGAGCGACAGGGCGATCAACGCGACGAGGCACGCGGCGGCGGCCAGCGCGTAGCGCGGCCGGGCTGCGACGGCGGGGCGGGCGGGGGCGTTCATGCGGCCTCGGCGCCTTGGGCGGCTGACAGGGCGGCCGCCGCGCGCGCAAGCCGCACGCCGAGCGCGGCCGCGAGCGCCTTCTCGTCCGCGGACAGCCCGCCGGACGCCGTACGATCGTGGTGCGCGACATGCGACGCGCCGTACGGCGTGCCGCCGGTGCGCGTGGTGCTGAGTGCCGATTCGGTGTACGGGATCCCGACGATCATCATCCCGTGATGGAGCAGCGGGAGCATCATCGACAGCAACGTCGATTCCTGGCCGCCGTGCAGGCTGCCCGTCGACGTGAACACGCTCGCGGGCTTGCCGGTCAGCGCACCCGACAGCCATTGCGGTGTCGTGCCGTCGAGGAAATACTTGAGCGATGCGGCCATGTTGCCGAAGCGGGTCGGCGAGCCGAGTGCGAGGCCCGCGCATTCCTCGAGGTCGCGCAGTTCCGCGTAAGGCGGGCCGTCGGCGGGGATGTCGGGGGCAGTGGCTTCGCAGACGGTCGATACGGGCGGCACGGTGCGGATGCGCGCCTGCATGCCCGGCACGCTGTCGATGCCGTTCGCGATGGCGAGCGCGAGATCGCGCGTGGCGCCGTGGCGGCTGTAATAGAGGACGAGGATGTCTTTCATGGGCGACGGAGCCGCGTGCGGCCGCGCGCGTGCCCGGTGCAGTCGGCCCCTGCTGGAATCGAGCGGCTATTATAGGGGCTGAAGCCGTCGCGCAGCGCGGCGGCGGCGCGCCGTGAGGCGCGCGGCATCGAGAAGGAGAAGCCGTTTGCCGAAGTTGAGCGTCGATCTCGACACCATCAAGCGCCTCGCGCAGTTCGCGGCCCGGCGCAGCGCCGAGGATCGCATCCCGCAAGTGGCGGGCAGCCTGACCTTCACGACGATGCTGGCGCTCGTGCCGCTCGTGACGGTCGCGTTCGCGCTGTTCACCGCGTTCCCGATGTTCGCGTCGTTCCAGATCTCGCTGCAGGGGTTCCTCGCGGACCACCTGATGCCCGCGCAGTTCAACATCCAGATCTTCAAGTACCTGAACCAGTTCGCGTCGAAGGCCAAGGGGCTGACGACGGCCGGCCTGATCGTGCTCGTCGTCACGTCGGTGATGACGATGATGACGATCGAATCGGCGTTCAACCTGATCTGGCGCGTGCGCAAGCCGCGGCCGTTCGCGCAGCGCGTGCTCGCCTACTGGGCGTTGATCACGCTCGGCCCGCTGCTGTTCGGCGTGAGCCTGTCGATCTCGTCGTACCTGTTCACGCAGTCGCTCGCGTTCACCGGCGCGGGGCCGTCCACGTCGATCGTCGAGTGGCTGCTCGCGCTCGCGTCGCTGCCGCTGACGGTGCTCGCGTTCACGCTGCTGTACGTGTACTTGCCGAACTGCGCGGTCGCGTGGCGCGACGCGGTGATCGGCGGGCTGTTCGCGGCCGTCGCGTTCGAGCTCGCGAAGCGCGGCTTCGGCTACTACGTGCGGCGCATTCCGACTTACACGGCCGTCTACGGCGCGTTCGCGGCGCTGCCCGTGTTCCTGCTGTGGGTGTACCTGAGCTGGTTCATCGCGCTCCTCGGCGCGATGGTGGCGTCGGCGCTGCCGGCGATCCGCGTCGGGCAGTTTCACCGCATCCACTATCCGGGCAGCGACCTGCTCGACGCGCTGGAGCTGCTCGCGCGGCTGGCCGAAGCGCGCGCGGCCGGCAAGCGCGGCTATACGGCGATGCGGCTCGCGACGATGCTGCGCTGCGACATGGAAACCGCGCAGCGGTTGCTGACGACGATGGAGGAGCGGGAATGGATTGCGCGGCTCGACGGCGGCGGCGAGACCACGCCGCGCTACATCCTGCTCGCGAATCCGGAGCAGCTGACGCTCGCGCAACTGTTCGACGTGCTGGTGATCGACCGCACGGAACTGACCTATCAACTGCAGCGGCGCCGCAGCCACGTCGAAGGCGCGGCGCTGCTCGCGGTGCTGTCGAGCGACCGGTTCGACGTGTCGCTCGCGTCGCTGATCGCCGCGCACCGGCTCGCGGGCGCACAGCCGGCCGGGATCGCCGGGCAGGCGCCGGACGCCGTGCCCGACCCGCACGCGCGGCCGCCGCGGCCTGCGTGAAGGCGGATTCCGGCGGCTACAGCGGAATCTTGCCGGTGCAGATGTCCTTGAACATCACCCAGTCGCCCATCAGGCTGTAGATCGGGTGCCGGAACGTGGCCGGGCGGTTCTTCTCGAAGAAGAAGTGTCCGACCCACGCGAACCCGTAGCCGCAGACGATCGCCGCCGGCAGCCACAGCCAGTAGCCGGTCGCGATCGCCATCGCGACGCAGCCGATCACGCCGAGCGAGCCGATGAAATGCAGCCGCCGCGACGTCAGGTTCTGGTGTTCGTTCAGGTAATACGGGTAGAAATCAGCGAAGCTGGCGAATTGCTCGGAATGCGTATGCGCCATGGCCGTCTCCTCGGGCCGCCGTCGATAGGGCCATTGTGCGGCGGCCGGCCCGTGTCCGCAAGCGGGGGCGGGCCGCCGCGCGGGGCCGCGCTTTCCTTTTGACAGGCTTTCCGATAGGATCGAAAGAGATTTTGCATTCAAGCATGAGGGGACTACGATGCGCGTCAGCGATATTCTGAAAGTGAAGGGCAACACGCTGTTTACGGTGACGCCCGATAAGCCGCTGCGCGAAGCGGTCGATACGATGGCCGAACACGATATCGGTTCGCTCGTCGTGATGGAGTACGGCGATCTCGTCGGGATGCTGACGTTTCGCGAGATCATCCTGCGCCTGCACGTGAACGGCGGCGCGATCGGCGACGTCCAGGTGCGCAAGGTGATGGACGAGCCGCTCACGTGTACGCCGGAAACCGACGTCAACGAAGTGCGCCGGATGATGCTCGAGCGTCACGCACGCTACATGCCGGTGCTCGACAAGAAGGTGCTGATGGGCGTCATTTCGTTCTACGACGTCGCGAAGACGGTCGTCGAGGCGCAGAGCTTCGAGAACCGCATGCTGAAGGCGTACATCCGCGACTGGCCGGAGTCGGAATCGGAAGCCGAAGCGCACAAGCCGTGAACCACGCCGCGCCCGGCACCTGGATGCATGGGCGCCGCCATCCGGCACACGGCGGCGCAGGCTTGTCCTGCGCCGCCTTTTTTTCAACGACAACACAAGGCCCGCGCAGCTTCGCCAAGACGATGCGCGCGTATTCCGCATGAGCGATCAAACGCAAGCTTCTTCGGAGCGGCGCGACGAACGTCGTGCCCACGCGTCGCAGTTCGACCTGCTGCGCGAGCGCCGTTTCGCACCGTTCTTCACGACCCAGTTCCTCGGTGCGCTGAACGACAACGTCTTCAAGATCGGCTTTACGTCGCTCGTCACCTATCACACCGCGCGGTTCTCCGGCGTCGACGCGAAGACGGCCGCGTTCCTGATCTCCGCGATCTTCATTCTGCCGTTCGTGCTGTTCTCGGCGACGTCCGGCCAGATCGCCGACAAATACGACAAGGCGACCCTCACGCGCTTCGTGAAGAGCTTCGAGATCGTGCTGATGCTGGTCGGCGCGGCCGGCTTCGTCACGCACAGCGCGACGCTGCTGTATCTGTGCACGTTCATGATGGGGATGCACTCGACGCTGTTCGGGCCCGTCAAGTATTCGTACCTGCCGCAACATCTCGGCGAGCATGAGCTGGTCGGCGGCAACGGCCTCGTCGAAATGGGCACGTTCATCGCGATCCTGATCGGCACGATCATCGGCGGCGCGGCCGCGGGCATCGAAGGCGCCGGCGAGCGCGTGCTCGCGGTGAGCGTCGTCGTGATCGCGCTGGCGGGGCGGCTCGTCGCGCAGCGCGTGCCGTCGACGCCGGCGCCGCAGCCCGATCTCGTGATCAACTGGAATCCGGTCAGCGAGACCTGGCGCAATCTCGCGCTCGCGCGCCAGAACCGCACCGTGTTCCTGAGCCTGCTCGGCATCTCGTGGCTGTGGTTCGTCGGCGCGACGTTCCTCACGTCGTTCTTCAATTTCGCGAAGGACGTGCTGTCCGCGAGCCCCGACGTCGTCACGATCCTGCTCGCGACGTTCTCGGTCGGCATCGGCCTCGGCTCGCTGCTGTGCGAGCGGCTGTCGCAGCGGCGCGTCGAGATCGGCCTCGTGCCGCTCGGCTCGATCGGCATCAGCGTGTTCGCGATCGAGCTGTATTTCGCGAGCCACGCGCTGCCGTCGCCCGGCCACCTGCTGTCGGTCGGCGAATTCCTGGCCGGCGCGCGCCACTGGCGCATCCTGGCCGACCTGTTCCTGCTCGCGATGTTCGGCGGCTTCTACAGCGTGCCGCTGTACGCGCTGATCCAGAGCCGCAGTGCGCCGACGCACCGCGCGCGGATCATCGCCGCGAACAACATCCTGAACGCGCTGTTCATGATCCTGTCGGCCGTGATGGCGATGGGGCTGACCAAGGCCGGCGTCGACATCCCGGGGCTGTTCCTCGTCACCGCGCTGCTGAACGTGATCGTCGCGACGTATATCTACCTGCTCGTGCCCGAGTTCCTGCTGCGCTTCGTCGCGTGGGTGCTCGTGCACACCTTCTACCGGATCCGTCTCGTCCACGGGGAGCGGATTCCCGCGGAAGGGGCGGCCGTGCTCGTGTGCAACCACGTCAGCTACGTCGACGCACTCGTGCTGGCTGCCGCGAGCCCGCGCCCGATCCGTTTCGTGATGGATCACCGGATCTTCAAGACGCGCTTCGCGAGCTGGGTGTTCCGGCACGCGAAGGCGATCCCGATCGCGCCGCGCCACGAGGATCCCGCGATGCTCGCGCGCGCCTACGACCTGTGCGAAGCCGCGCTGAAGGAAGGCGAACTCGTGTGCATCTTCCCCGAGGGCAAGCTGACGAAGACGGGCGACATCAACACGTTCCACCACGGCATCACCGAGATCCTCGGCCGCACGCCGGCGCCGGTGATCCCGATGGCGCTGCGCGGGCTGTGGGGCAGCTATTTCTCGCGGCATTCCGACGCACGGATGCCGCGCCCCATCAAGCGCGGCGTGATGAGCCGTCTGACGCTGGCGGTCGGCGAGCCGGTCCCGGCGTCGGTCGCGACGCCCGAGTCGCTGCAGGCGGCGGTGACCGAGCTGCGCGGCGCGCGGAAGTAGGCGGGCGCCGGCCGGTTCCGTGCCGGCATCCGCTGGCCGCCGGGCCGGAACGGCCGTCGGGCGGCACTGGCCGGGCTGCCCGTGTACGTGTCGTGCGCCCGGCCGGCATGTCATGCGGCCCGCGGGCCCGGGACGGCTGGCATAATAGCGGCTTACCTCTTTTTCTCGACCGGCAAACGATCGACCTGCCCGCGGCCCGGGTAGCGCATCGGTTTGCCCATTTCACTTTGGGCGGTTCCATCATGTCCGGCAATACCCTCGGCACGCTTTTCACTGTCACGACCTTCGGCGAGTCGCACGGTCCCGCGATCGGCTGCGTGATCGACGGCTGCCCGCCGGGGATGGGGCTGACCGAAGCCGACATCCAGGTCGAGCTCGATCGCCGCAAGCCCGGCACGTCGCGGCACGTGACGCAGCGGCAGGAGGCCGACGAGGTCGAGATCCTGTCGGGCGTGTTCGAAGGCGTGACGACCGGCACGCCGATCGCGCTGCTGATCCGCAACACCGACCAGCGCAGCAAGGACTACGGCAACATCGTCGAGACGTTCCGTCCCGGTCACGCCGATTACACGTACTGGCAGAAATACGGCATCCGCGACTATCGCGGCGGCGGCCGTTCGTCCGCACGCCTGACCGCGCCGATCGTCGGTGCGGGTGCCGTTGCGAAGAAGTGGCTGCGCGAGCGCTTCGGCGTCGAGGTGCGCGGTTACATGAGCGGCCTCGGCGAGATCGACGTGCCGTTCGTCGACTGGTCGCACGTGCACGAGAACCCGTTCTTCTCGCCGAATGAGGCGGTCGTACCGGAACTCGAGGCGTACATGGATGCGCTGCGCAAGGATGGCGATTCGATCGGCGCGCGCATCGACGTCGTCGCGTCGGGCGTGCCGGTCGGCTGGGGCGAGCCGGTGTTCGACCGTCTCGATGCCGATATCGCGAAGGCGATGATGAGCATCAACGCGGTGAAGGGCGTCGAGATCGGCGCGGGCTTCGACAGTGTCGCGCAACGCGGCTCGGTGCACGGCGACGAACTGACGCCGGGTGGTTTCGTCGGCAATCACGCGGGCGGCGTGCTCGGCGGGATTTCGACGGGGCAGGACATCACCGTGTCGATCGCGATCAAGCCGACGTCGAGCATCCGTACGCCGCGCCGTTCGATCACGAAGGCCGGCGACGAAGCGACGGTGGAAACGTTCGGCCGTCACGATCCGTGCGTCGGTATTCGTGCGACGCCGATCGCCGAGTCGATGCTCGCGCTGGTGCTGATCGACCATGCGCTGCGCCATCGCGCGCAGTGCGGCGACGTCGAGACGCCGACGCCGAAGATTGCCGGCAGCGCGACCTGACGCAAACGGGCGGGGCGCGTCGCCTGGCGGACGTGCCGGGAATGCAAAACGGGGCGCTGCTTCAGGCAGCGCCCCGTTTCGTTTTCAGCGACCCCAAAAAACGCGCCGCTCGTGGCGGCGCGTTCCGGCGGATCGGCGGTGGTCCGATTACATGTTCGGGTAATTCGGCCCGCCGCCGCCTTCCGGCGTGACCCACACGATGTTCTGCGTCGGGTCCTTGATGTCGCAGGTCTTGCAGTGCACGCAATTCTGCGCGTTGATCACCAGGCGATCGCTGCCGTCGTCGTTCTTCACGAACTCGTACACCGCCGCCGGGCAGAAACGCCCCTCCGGCCCCGCGTACGTGCGCAGGTTCACGTTCACCGGCACGTTCGCATCCTTCAGCGTCAGGTGCGCCGGCTGGTTCTCTTCGTGGTTCGTGTTCGAGATGAACACCGACGACAGCCGGTCGAACGTCAGCTTGCCGTCCGGCTTCGGATATTCGATCGGCTCGCACTGCGACGCCGGCTTCAGCATCTCGTGGTCCGCATGCTTGTGGTGCAGCGTCCACGGCACGTTGCCGCCCATCACCTTCTGCTCGAGCCCGACCATCAGCGTGCCCAGGTACAGGCCCTTGGCCATCCACTGCTTGAAGTTGCGCGCGCGATACAGCTCCGTGTACAGCCACGACTGCTTGAACGCGTCCGGGTACGCGTTGAGTTCATCGCTCTGGCGGCCGGCCTGCACCGCGTCGAACGCGGCGTCGGCCGCCAGCATGCCGGTCTTGATCGCCGCATGGCTGCCCTTGATCCGCGATGCGTTCAGGAAGCCCGCGTCGTCGCCGATCAGCGCGCCGCCCGGGAACACCGTCTTCGGCAGCGACAGCAGGCCGCCTGCCGTGATCGCGCGCGCGCCGTACGACACGCGCTTGCCGCCTTCGAGGAACGCGCGGATCGACGGATGCGTCTTGTAGCGCTGGAATTCCTCGAACGGCGACAGGTACGGGTTCGTGTAGCCGAGGCCGACCACGAAGCCGACCACGACCTGGTTGTTGTCCATGTGATACAGGAACGAGCCGCCGTACGTATCGGACTTCAGCGGCCAGCCGGCCGTGTGGATCACGAGGCCCGGCTTGTGCTTCGCGGGATCGATTTCCCACAGTTCCTTGATGCCGATCCCGTACGCCTGCGGCTCCGCGTTCGCGTCGAGCTTGAACTTCGAGATCAGCTGGCGGCCGAGGTGGCCGCGGCAGCCTTCGGCGAACAGCGTGTACTTCGCGTGCAGCTCCATGCCGAGCTGGAAGTTCTCGGTCGGCTCGCCGTCCTTGCCCACGCCCATGTTGCCGGTCGCGACGCCTTTGACCGAGCCGTCGTCGTTGTACAGGATCTCGGCGGCCGGGAAGCCCGGGAAGATCTCGACGCCCAGCGCTTCGGCCTGTGCCCCGAGCCAGCGCGTGACGTTGCCCAGCGAAATCACGTAGTTGCCGTGGTTCTGGAAGTTGGCGGGCAGCGCCCAGTTGGGCGTCGTGACCGCGCTTTTCTCGGACAGGAACAGGAAGCGGTCTTCCGTCACCTCGACGTCGAGCGGCGCACCCCGTTCCTTCCAGTCGGGGAACAGTTCGTTGATCGCGCGCGGGTCCATCACCGCGCCCGACAGGATGTGCGCGCCGATCTCGGAACCCTTCTCGAGCACGCACACGCCGATCTCGGTGCCTTTCTCGGCGGCCAGCTGCTTGAGCCGGATCGCCGCCGACAGCCCGGCGGGGCCGCCGCCGACGATCACGACGTCGTATTCCATCGATTCGCGCGGGCCGTATTGCTCGATGAGGCTTGCGGGGGTCATTGGCGTTCCTCTAACCGTTAGAATGCTTTTATTCGGGAGCGTATTGTCTGCGAAACGAAACGCTTGCCGCAACAACATGCGGGCAGATTAGCACGATCGTTCTATTTTTGTGCTAGGGTAAGGCTGCCTGGGCTGTGCCGCCCGGGCGGGTGAAACGACATCGAAAGGGGATGTGCAAATGGGTCGATCGATCAATCTGGAAGGCAAGGTTGCGCTGGTCACGGGCGCGTCGAGCGGCCTCGGTCAGCGCTTTGCGCAGGTACTGTCGCAGGCCGGCGCGAAGGTCGTGCTCGCGAGCCGCCGCGTCGAGCGCCTGAAGGAACTGCGCGCGGAGATCGAGGCGGCCGGCGGCGCCGCGCACGTCGTGTCGCTCGACGTGACCGACATCCAGAGCATCAAGGCGGCCGTCGCGCATGCGGAGACGGAAGCCGGCACAATCGACATCCTTGTGAACAATTCGGGCGTCTCGACGATGCAGAAGCTCGTCGACGTGACGCCGGAGGATTTCGAGTCCGTGTTCGATACGAACACGCGCGGCGCATTTTTCGTCGCACAGGAAGTCGCGAAGCGGATGATCATGCGCGCGAACGGGAGCAGCAACGGCAAGCCGCCTTGCCGGATCATCAACATCGCGTCGGTGGCCGGGTTGCGCGTGTTCCCGCAGATCGGGCTGTTTGCGATGAGCAAGGCCGCGGTCGTGCAGATGACGCGCGCGATGGCGCTCGAGTGGGGGCGCCACGGGATCAACGTCAACGCGATCTGTCCGGGCTATATCGATACCGAAATCAATCATTACCTGTGGGAATCCGAGCAGGGCCAGAAGCTGCAGTCGATACTGCCGCGCCGGCGCGTCGGCAAGCCGCAGGATCTCGACGGGCTGTTGTTGCTGCTCGCGGCCGACGAGTCGCAGTTCATCAATGGCTCGATTATCTCCGCCGATGACGGCTTCGGCCTCGCCTGAGCGGATGACATTCAGCAACAAAGAAGACTGCAATGAGTGAAACAAGCGATTACTCCCCCGTTTTTGAGATGTCGATGCCGATCCGCTGGGGCGACATGGATGCGTTCGGCCATGTGAACAACACGGTCTATTTCCGCTACATGGAGCAGGCGCGGATTTCGTGGTTCGAGCAGCTCGGCATCGCCGGCGGCAACGGCGAGGGGCAGGGGCCCGTTATCGTCACGGCGTCGATGGAATTCCTCAAGCAACTGCACTATCCGGGCGACGTGATCGCGAAGATGTCGGCCGCGAAACCGGGCCGAAGCAGTTTCGACACCGGGTTCGAACTCACGCGCGCGGATGATCCGCAGCATGTCTATGCGCGTGGCAACGCGCGTTGCGTGTGGGTCGATTACGCGCTCGGCAAGTCGGTGGAACTGCCGCGCCTGCTGCGCGACACGATCGAGCGCGCGCTCGCGGCGAAGGTCGGCTGAGTGCCGATGCGGTGACGTCGGCACGGCGTGCCGGTGAGTCGCCATGCCTGTTGTCACCCGAATCGGCCGCCATGCGCGGCCGATCGTCATTCGGGCGCGCCATCCATTGCGCGTTCACTGCCCGAGCAGGCGCTGCAGCAGCTCCGGCGTATTGCTCGTTCCGTACTTGCGCATCAGCCGTGCGCGGTAGATGTCGACCGTGCGCGAGCTGATGTCGAGCACGCGCCCGATCTGCTTGCTGGTCTTGCCGGTGGCGAGTTGCGCGGCGATCTCGCGCTCGCGCGGGGTCAGCTCGACCGCGACGCGGCGTGTCGCGCTCAAATCCTCGAAGGTCCACACGCCGGCCGCGAGCGGCGCGGTGCGGTCGAGTGCGCGGCCCGTCACGTGGCACCAGAACAGCTCGCCGTCCGCGCGCTTCATGATTCTGTCATCCGAGTAGATGCCGTTCGCGGCCATCACGCGCGCGATGCGCTCGCCGATGCGCTGGAATTCGTCCGTCGACGGGTAGAGCACCTCGTACGATTTTCCGATCAGGTCGGCCCGCGCGCAGCGGAAGATCGACGCGAGCGCGTCGTTGCAATCCTCGATCACGCGGTCGCGCGACAGCACGAGACCGAGCGGCGCGAGGTGGAAGGCAGTCTGGTAATCGAGAGCGGGCATGGCGCGGGCAAGCGGAGGCAAACGCTTATGTATTTTTGCGTATTGTGCCGCATCCGCGCCGCATCGTACCCTTTCAGGCATCTCGTGGCGGGTTGCCGCGACATAAAAACAGCGCGCTTCGACGCAGGCACTGCCGCGCATGCATAGAATGATGCGGCAGGCTTGCGGCCCAGGTGGGCGCGTGAACCGGTTTTGCTGGTTTCCATAGAGGAAGGGACAACTGATGAACAAAGTCTATCCAAGCGCGGCTGCCGCGCTGGAAGGGATCGTCCGCGACGGACAGACCTTCGCGGTGGGCGGCTTCGGCCTGTGCGGGATTCCCGAGGCGCTGATCGCGGCATTGCGCGATTCGGCCGTCAAGGGCATCACCTGCATCAGCAACAATGCGGGCGTCGACGGCTTCGGCCTCGGTCTGCTGCTGGAAACGCGCCAGATCAAGAAGATGATCTCGTCGTACGTCGGCGAGAACAAGGAGTTCGAGCGTCAGTACCTGGCCGGCGAACTCGAGCTCGAATTCACGCCCCAAGGCACGCTCGCCGAGAAGCTGCGCGCGGGCGGCGCGGGCATTCCCGCCTTCTTCACGAATACCGGCTACGGCACCGTGATCGCGGAAGGCAAGGAAACGCGCCAGTTCGGCGACCGCCACTACGTGCTCGAGCCGTCGCTGACGGCCGACGTCGCGCTCGTGAAGGCGTGGAAGGCCGACAAGTCCGGCAACCTGATCTACCGCCGCACCGCGCGCAACTTCAACCCGATGTGCGCAATGGCCGGCAAGATCACCGTGGTGGAGGTCGAGGAGATCGTCGAGAATGGCGCGCTCGATCCGGACCAGGTCCATACGCCGGGGATTTTCGTGCAGCGCATCGTGCTGAACGCGATGCCGGAAAAACGCATCGAACAACGCGTCGTACGCGCGAAAGGAGACTGACATGGCCTGGAATCGTGACCAGATGGCCGCGCGCGCGGCGAAGGAACTGCAAGACGGCTTCTACGTGAACCTCGGCATCGGCCTGCCGACGCTCGTCGCGAACCACGTGCCGGAAGGCGTCGAGGTGTGGCTGCAGTCGGAGAACGGCCTGCTCGGCATCGGCCCGTCGCCGACCGAAGACGAAGTCGACGCCGATCTGATCAACGCCGGCAAGCAGACCGTCACGACGCTGCCGGGCTCGTCGATCTTCTCGTCGGCCGACTCGTTCGCGATGATTCGCGGCGGCCACATCAATCTCGCGATCCTCGGCGCGATGCAGGTCAGCAAGCAGGGCGACCTCGCGAACTGGATGATCCCGGGCAAGATGATCAAGGGGATGGGCGGCGCGATGGACCTCGTCGCGGGCGTCGGGCGTGTCGTCGTGCTGATGGAGCATGTCGCGAAGGGCGACCAGCACAAGATCCTCGAAGAGTGCAACCTGCCGCTGACGGGTGTCGGCGTGGTCGACCTGATCATCACCGATCTCGGCGTGATCGAAGTGACGCCGGCCGGCCTGAAGGTCCTCGAGCTCGCCGACGGCGTGAGCGCCGACGAGATCCAGGCGAAGACGGGCGCGCCGCTCGACGTCAGCGCGGTCGCATAAACCCGCCGCGCATCGGCGCGGATTCGACGCCCCGCCTGCCGGCCGACGGCAGGCGGGGCGTTTGTCATTGCGCCTCGGCGGGACGCCGGTTCGGGGGCCGATGAGCCGACCCGTGCGACGGAAGCGGTTTACAATCGTTGGCATCGGGCGTCGCAAGCGTTGCCCCGCGCGTCGCCCCCCGTTCTCGACAGGATGCCAACGATGCCAACGACCCCAGCGAATCCTCCGGTTCCCCGCCAGCGGCGCGTGCAGTGTGCGAGTGCCGCCGGCCTTCATCGCATCGCCTATACCGAGTGGGGCGATCCCGCCAATCCGCGTGTGCTGGTCTGCGTGCATGGCCTGACGCGTTCGGGGCGTGATTTCGACCGGCTCGCCGCCGCGCTGTCCGATACGTATCGCGTCGTCTGCCCCGATGTCGCCGGACGTGGCCGGTCTGACCGGCTGGCCGATCCGCGGCTCTATGCGATTCCGCAGTACGTGGCCGACATGGTGACGCTGATCGCACGGCTCGACGTCGAATCGGTCGACTGGTTCGGCACGTCGATGGGCGGCCTGATCGGCATGGCGCTCGCGGGGCTGCCCGGTTCGCCGCTGCGCCGGATGATCGTCAACGACGTCGGTCCGCGCATCGAGCACGATTCGCTGACGCGCATCGGCGAATATCTCGGCGTGCAGCCGCGCTTCGACACCGAGCAGGAGGCCATCGACTATCTGACGTCGCTGTCGTTGCCGTTCGGCGCGCTGAGTGCCGACGAGTGGCGCGAGATCAACGGGCCGTTGCTGCGCGAGCTGCCGGAAGGCGGCTGGACGATGCGCTACGATCCGCGCATCGCCGAGCCGTTCAAGGCGACAACGCCCGAACTGGCCGCGCTTGGCGAGGCCGCGCTGTGGCATGCCATCGAGACGACGGAGGCGTCGCTGCTCGTCGTGCGCGGCGAGACGTCCGACTTGCTGTCGCGCGAGACGGTGGCCGACATGGTGCGTCGCGGCCGGCATGTGACGCACGCGGAGATTCCGGGTGCCGGCCACGCGCCGGCATTCGTCAGCGCCGACCAGATTGCGCTCGCACGGCGGTTTTTCGTCGAAGGCGACGCATAAACGCGTCATAATATGCGGTTCGGCGGCACGCGGGCCGTGCTGCCGTCCGATTTCCTTACCCATTCACGACCGGAACATTCCATGGCAGTCATTCGTCACCACGTCGGGGCCCGTCTCTCCGAAACCGCGATCCACAACGGTACCGTGTATCTGGCCGGCCAGATCGCCGAAGACACCACGCAGGACATCAAGGGCCAGACGCGCGAAGTGCTCGGCCACATCGATCGCCTGCTCGCCGAAGCGAACAGCGACAAGGCGCATTTGCTGTCGGTGCAGATCTACATCTCGGATCTGGCGAACTTCGACGGCATGAATGCGGAATGGGACGCATGGGTCGCGCAGGGCAACACGCCGCCGCGCGCGACCGTCGAGGCGAAGCTCGCGGATCCGGCGCTGCTCGTCGAAATCGTGGTGGTCGCCGCGCAGCGGAGCTGAACTGGGCGTTACCCGACGATGACCGTATTCCGCCAGGCCGTGCAATGACCGAGTCCGTTTCCGCTTCCCCCGTCGCGGCGCCGTCGTTCGACGACGTGCTCGCGTTCGTGCGCGAGCGGGCCGGCGACGCGCGCCTGTCGTCCGGTGAGCTGCTCGCCGATCACTCGGCGGGTACCGCGGCGATCATGCGCACGCTGAACGTCGATCCGTCCGCGATGCAGGCCGCCGCGCTGTTCGTGCTGACGCCGCACCTGAGCAATCCGGAGCGTGAGCTCACCGAGCGTTTCGGCGAAGAAGTGGCGCGGCTCGTGTCCGACGTGCGCAAGCTGCTGAGGCTCGGCACGGTCAGCCTGCGTGCCGCGCAGAATGCCGTGCCCGACGCCGGGCGCGACGCGGCGGAGGAGCGGCGCACGCAGATCGAGGCGCTGCGCAAGATGCTGCTCGCGTTCGCGCAGGACATCCGCGTGGTGTTGATCCGGCTCGCGTCGCGGTTGCAGTCGCTGCGCTACTACGCGGCCATGAAGATCGACCCGCCGCCCGACGTTGCGCGCGAGACGCTCGAGATCTATGCGCCGCTCGCGAACCGTCTCGGTATCTGGCAACTGAAGTGGGAGCTCGAGGATCTCGCGTTCCGCTTCGAGGATCCCGTCACCTACAAGCGGATCGCGAAGCTGCTCGACGAGAAGCGCATCGAGCGCGAGGCATACGTCACGCAGGCGATCGGGCGGCTGCAGCACGAGCTGGCGGAAGCGAACATCCAGGCCGACGTGAGCGGCCGGCCGAAGCATATCTACAGCATCTGGCGCAAGATGCGCGGCAAGGAACTGGATTTTTCCGAGCTGTACGACGTGCGCGCGTTTCGCGTGATCGTGCCGGACATCAAGGATTGCTACGCGGTGCTCGGCATCGTGCATCACCTGTGGCAGCCGGTGCCGAAGGAATTCGACGACTACATCTCGCGGCCGAAGCCGAACGGCTACAAGTCGCTGCATACGGTCGTGATCGGCGACGACGGTCGTGCGTTCGAGGTGCAGATCCGCACGCAGGAGATGCATCGTTTCGCCGAGTACGGCGTGGCCGCCCACTGGCGCTACAAGGAGGCCGGCGCGCGCGGGTACGGCGGCCAGTTCTCGGCAAGCGACAAGTACGACGAGAAGATCGCGTGGCTGCGCCAGTTGCTGGCGTGGAAGGACGACGTCGAGGACGGCACCGAGGTGTCGGGCGACCAGGCGTGGGCGCAATTGCGCGAGACGTCGCTCGACGACGACCACATCTACGTGCTGACGCCGCAGGCGCGCGTGATTGCGCTGCCGCAGGGCGCGACGCCGGTCGATTTCGCGTACCACCTGCACAGCGAGCTTGGCCACCGTTGTCGTGGCGCACGTGTCGACGGCGTGATGGTGCCGCTGAACACGTCGCTCGCGAACGGCCAGACGGTCGAGATCGTCGCGGTGAAGGAGGGCGGACCGTCGCGCGACTGGCTGAACGTGCAGCTCGGCTACATGAAGAGCCCGCGCGCGCGGCAGAAGGTGCGTGCGTGGTTCAACTCGATCGAGCAGGAAGAAAACGTCGCGCACGGCCGGGCGCTCGTCGAAAAGACGTTGCAGCGCGAAGGCAAGACGTCGGTCAGCCTGGACAACCTCGCCGCGAAGCTCGGCTTCAAGTCGCCCGAGGAGCTGTTTTCGGTCGTCGGCAAGGAAGAGTTCAGCCTGCGCAACGTCGAGCACGCACTGTCCGATGCGCCGCCGCCGGAACCGGCGCCCGAGGCGCCAGCCGATTTCGAGAAGCGCAGCAGCGGTGCAAGCGTGGCGCACGGCGCGTCCACCGGTGTGCTGGTGGTGGGCGTCGACGCGCTGCTGACCCAGCTCGCGCGCTGCTGCCGTCCGGCGCCGCCCGATCCGATCAGCGGTTTCGTCACGCGCGGCAAGGGGATGTCGATTCACCGCACCGACTGCCCGACGTTCCGCCGGATGGTCGAGCGCGCGCCGGAACGCGTGCTGCAGACGACCTGGTCGGCCGACGTGCTGGGCGGGCGCGGTGCGTCCGTCTATCCGGTCGACCTGATGATCGAGGCGAGCGATCGGCAAGGGTTGCTGCGCGACATCTCCGAAGTGTTCGCGCGCGAAAAGATGAACGTCGTGGGCGTGAAGACGCAGAGCCGCCGCAATGCGGCATTCATGCAGTTCACGGTCGAGGTGTCGAATTCGGCGCAGGTGCAGCGCGCGTGCACGCTGCTCGGCGAGGTGCAGGGCGTGGTGCGGGCGGGGCGGAAGTCATGATGGGGTTGGCGCCCCATTATTTTGCTGCGACCGCATAAAAACGCTTGCCAAACCTGTAGCAGCTCCATATAATCTTAGCTTCTCTAGGCTCGTAGCTCAGCTGGTTAGAGCACCACCTTGACATGGTGGGGGTCGTTGGTTCGAGTCCAATCGAGCCTACCAACGAATTGAGAATGCCCGGCCTCCGGGTGTTCGATGCAGTAAATTACTCAACGCGAACAAGGCGAATACGGTTATGACACCGCGAACGTTGACCGAAACTACTTCGGAGCGACGCTAGTCGAGGAACGTTTTCGCCCTTTCAGTTTGAGTGAAGTATCGAATGCGGCCCCTCGAAAGCGGGGCCGCATTTTTTTTGTCGCGAAATTTTCACGCGTGATTTTCATTCCGCGTACCTGGTCTGCCGCCCACTGTCGGCATCACGGAGATTGCTATGGTTTCGATACGCTTGCCTGACGGCTCAGTTCGACAATACGAGCATCCGGTGACAGTTGCCGAGGTTGCAGCCTCGATCGGTCCCGGCCTTGCAAAGGCTGCGCTTGGTGGCAAGCTCGATGGCGAGCTCGTTGACGCGTCGACGGTGATCGACCGCG
Organism: Burkholderia cepacia complex sp. TUM26381; assembly: GCF_057439935.1. Classification (NCBI taxonomy): domain Bacteria; kingdom Pseudomonadati; phylum Pseudomonadota; class Betaproteobacteria; order Burkholderiales; family Burkholderiaceae; genus Burkholderia; species Burkholderia cepacia complex sp. TUM26381. The sequence continues at coordinate 1,594,724 of NZ_CM172006.1, forward strand.
ACGCATCGCTCGCGATCGTCACGGACAAGGATGCCGACGGTCTCGACATCATCCGTCACTCGACGGCGCACTTGCTCGCCTACGCGGTGAAGGAGCTGTACCCGGATGCGCAGGTGACGATCGGCCCGGTGATCGACAACGGCTTCTATTACGACTTCTCGTACAACCGCCCGTTTACGCCCGAAGATCTGGAAAAGATCGAAAAGCGCATGCAGGAGATCGTGAAGAAGGACGAGCCCGTCACGCGCCGCGTCGTGTCGCGCGACGAGGCGGCCGGTTACTTCCGCAGCATTGGCGAGAAGTACAAGGCCGAGATCATCGAATCGATTCCGCAAAGCGACGAAATCAAGCTGTACTCGCACGGCGGCTTTACCGACCTGTGCCGCGGCCCGCACGTGCCGTCCACCGGCAAGCTGAAGGTCTTCAAGCTGATGAAGGTCGCGGGTGCGTACTGGCGCGGCGATTCGAAGAACGAGCAGCTGCAGCGCATCTACGGCACGGCCTGGACCAAGAAGGAAGACCAGGACCAGTACCTGCACATGCTCGAGGAAGCGGAAAAGCGCGACCACCGCAAGCTCGGCAAGCAGCTCGACCTGTTCCACATGCAGGAAGAGTCGCCGGGCATGGTGTTCTGGCATCCGAAGGGCTGGGCGCTGTGGCAGCAGGTCGAGCAGTACATGCGCCGCCGCGTGAACGACGCCGGCTACCTCGAGATCAAGACGCCGATGATCATGGACCGGTCGCTGTGGGAAGCGTCGGGCCACTGGCAGAACTACCGCGAGAACATGTTCACGACGGAGTCGGAGAAGCGCGACTACGCGATCAAGCCGATGAACTGCCCGGGCCACGTCCAGGTGTTCAAGCATGGTCTGCGTTCGTACCGCGATCTGCCGCTGCGTTACGCGGAGTTCGGCTCGTGTCACCGCAATGAGGCGTCGGGCGCGCTGCACGGCCTGATGCGCGTGCGCGGCTTCGTGCAGGACGATGCGCACATCTTCTGTACGGAAGACCAGTTCATCTCGGAATCGATCGCGTTCAACACGCTGGCGATGAGCGTGTACAAGGATTTCGGTTTCGATCACATCGACATCAAGCTGTCGTTGCGTCCGGAGCAGCGCGCGGGCACCGACGAGACGTGGGATCGCGCGGAGCAGGGCCTGCGCGACGCACTGACGGCCTGCGGCCTCACGTGGGAAGAGCTGCCGGGCGAAGGCGCGTTCTACGGCCCGAAGATCGAGTACCACATCAAGGATGCGCTCGGCCGTTCGTGGCAGTGCGGCACGCTGCAGCTCGACATGGTGCTGCCGGAGCGCCTCGGCGCCGAGTACGTGGCGGAGGACAACAGCCGCCGCCGGCCGGTGATGCTGCACCGCGCAATCGTCGGTTCGATGGAGCGATTCCTCGGCATTTTGATCGAGCACCATGCTGGTGCAATGCCCGCCTGGCTCGCGCCGTTCCAGGCAATTGTGCTGAATATCGCCGAAAGTCAGGCCGAATATGCGCACTCTCTGGCCCAAACGTTGCAAAAACAAGGGGTTAGAGTGGCGGCCGATTTGCGCAACGAGAAGATTAGCTATAAAATACGCGAGCACACGCTGGAAAAGGTGCCTTATCTCCTCGTCGTGGGCGATAAGGAGCGTGATGCGCAAACGGTAGCCGTGCGTGCCCGTGGCGGCGTCGATCTTGGCGTAATGCCGGTCGAAGCCTTCGTTGAGCGTCTGCAGGAAGACCTGCGCTCGTTCAAGTAACCGCCCTGGCAGCGCGGCTCGTTTTTTTAATTTTTAGAGGAAACGTAACATCGCTACTGATAAGTCGTCGCACCGCATCAACGGTGAAATCACTGCGCCGGAAGTGCGCCTGGTCGGGATCGAGAACGAACCGCTCGGTATCGTAAAACTCGCTGATGCTTTCCGTAAATCGGAAGAACTGGATGTTGACCTGGTGGAAATCGCGCCGCAAGCGGTTCCCCCGGTTTGCCGTCTGATGGATTACGGCAAGTTCAAGTACCAGGAATCGAAGAAGCAGCACGAAGCGAAGCTGAAGCAGAAGGTCATCCAGGTCAAGGAAGTCAAGTTCCGCCCGGGTACCGATGACGGTGACTACAACGTCAAGCTCCGCAACCTCGTGCGCTTCCTCGAAGAGGGCGACAAGACGAAGATCACGTTGCGTTTCCGCGGCCGTGAAATGGCTCACCAGGAGATCGGTATGCGGATGCTTGAGCGTCTGCGCACGGATCTCGAGGAAGTCGGCCAGGTCGAGCAGATGCCGAAGATGGAAGGGCGCCAGATGATCATGGTGCTCTCGCCGAAGAAAAAGAAGTAACGGGCCCGCGCGCGTTGCGCGCTGGTTCGACAGTGGTTCGGCGCGTTGCCCGGTCAGGGCGGCGCGCCAACAATGACGGCGGCTGCGCAAGCGGCACGCCGTACACAAGTGGACTGGGTTTCGAAGGGCGGGTCAAGGGCGCAAGCCAACCGCACACCCATCGCCATCTAATAAACTGGAGTTGTTCGTCATGCCTAAGATGAAGACCAAGAAGAGCGCTGCAAAGCGCTTCGTGGTGCGTCCGGGCGGTACCGTCAAGCGCGGTCAAGCCTTCAAGCGCCACATCCTGACCAAGAAAACCACGAAGAACAAGCGTCACCTGCGCGGCGCAACGGCAGTTCATGATTCCGATCTGAACTCCGTCCGCGCGATGCTGCCGTTCGCGTAACCCCTCAACTGATACTCTAAGGAGAGAAACATGCCTCGAGTCAAACGTGGGGTAACCGCACGGGCCCGCCACAAGAAGATCATCAACCTGGCCAAGGGTTATCGCGGCCGCCGCAATAACGTCTACCGCATCGCCAAGCAAGCGGTGATGCGCGCTGGTCAGTACGCGTACCGCGACCGCCGCAACAAGAAGCGTGTGTTCCGCGCACTGTGGATCACGCGTATCAACGCGGCAGTTCGTCAGCACGACATGACCTACAGCGTGTTCATCAACGGCCTGAAGAAGGCGTCGATCGAACTCGACCGTAAGGTGCTGGCTGACATGGCGGTGTTCGACAAGGCTGCTTTTGCTGCGATCGTCAAGCAGGTGAAAGCCGCCGTTGCAGCCTAATTGCGAAATTAGCACTGCGTGGTTAGTTGCAGCGATGTTCCGGTAGTCTCGGCCGCTGCAGCGAAAACGGGGCTCTTCCGAGCCCCTTTTTTGTTTGGTGGAGCAGTTTCGCTCGCCAAGACCGAATGACGTTGGAAATGATGGGATCTATGGATCTGGACCAGATTGTCGCCGACGCGCAGCAGTCCTTCGAACAGGCTGCCGACATCACCACGCTCGAAAACGAGAAAGCACGATTTCTCGGCAAGTCGGGTGCGCTGACCGAGTTGCTGAAGGGCCTCGGCAAGCTCGATCCCGAAACGCGCAAGACCGAAGGCGCACGCATCAACGTCGTGAAGCAGCAGGTTGAAGCCGCGCTGACCGCCCGTCGCCAGGCACTGGCCGACGCGCTGCTGAATCAGCGCCTCACTGCCGAAGCGATCGACGTGACGCTGCCGGGCCGCGGCGCCGGCGCAGGCAGCCTGCACCCCGTGATGCGCACGTGGGAGCGGGTCGAACAGATCTTCGGCTCGATCGGTTTCGATGTGGCCGACGGCCCCGAAATCGAGACGGACTGGTACAACTTCACGTCGCTGAACAGCCCGGAGAACCATCCGGCGCGTTCGATGCAGGACACCTTCTACGTCGAAGGCAAGGATGCCGACGGCCGCCAGCTGCTGCTGCGCACGCACACGAGCCCGATGCAGGTGCGTTATGCGCGCATGAACCGTCCGCCGATCAAGGTGATCGCGCCGGGCCGCACGTATCGCGTCGACAGCGATGCGACCCACTCGCCGATGTTCAATCAGGTCGAGGGGCTGTGGATCGACGAAAACATCAGCTTCGCCGACCTCAAGGGCGTCTATACCGACTTCCTGAAAAAATTCTTCGAGCGCGACGACATCCTCGTGCGCTTCCGTCCGTCGTATTTCCCGTTCACGGAACCGTCGGCCGAGATCGACATGATGTTCGAGCAAGGCAAGAACGCGGGCAAGTGGCTCGAGATCTCCGGCTCGGGGCAGGTGCATCCGACCGTGATCCGCAACATGGGCCTCGATCCCGAGCGCTACATCGGCTTCGCGTTCGGCAGTGGCCTCGAGCGTCTGACGATGCTGCGCTACGGCGTCCAGGATCTCCGGCTGTTCTTCGAGAACGACCTGCGTTTCCTGCGCCAGTTCGCATAACGCCGCTCGCCGCGCCGACCTGTGCCCGCGCACGCCCCGACGGACGATCCGACGGGGCCCGGGCGTCGATCTAACCTGTTTCGAACGTAGACATCCATGCAATTCCCTGAATCCTGGTTGAGAACCTTTGTCGACCCGCAGCTGACGACCGACGAACTGTCGCACGCGCTGACGATGGCGGGGCTCGAAGTCGAATCGCTGAGCAAGGCTGCGCCGCCGACGTCGAAGATCGTCGTTGGCCGCGTGCTCGAAGTCGTCAAGCATCCGGATGCGGACAAGCTCAATGTCTGCCAGGTCGACGCCGGTACCGGCGCGACGCTGAACATCGTCTGCGGTGCGCCGAACGTGGCGCCCGGCATCAAGGTGCCGGTCGCGCTGGTCGGTGCGGAACTGCCGCCGGCGGAAGAGGGCGGCAAGCCGTTCGCGATCAAGCTGTCGAAGCTGCGCGGCGTGGAGAGCCAGGGGATGCTGTGCTCGGCGCGCGAGCTGAAGCTGTCCGAGGATCACAGCGGCCTGCTGATCCTGCCGGAAGCCACGCCGGTCGGCCAGGACATCCGCGAGACGCTCAATCTCGACGACACGGTCTTCGAAATCAAGCTGACGCCGAACAAGGCCGACTGCCTGTCCGTGTTCGGTATCGCGCGCGAGACGGCCGCGATCACCGGCGCGCCGCTGACGCCGGTCGACATCCGTCCGGTGCGCGTCGAGCTCGACGAAACGTTGCCGGTGCGCATCGCCGCGCCGGATCTGTGCGGCCGTTTCTCGGGTCGCGTGATCCGCGGCGTGAACGCGCACGCGAAGACGCCGCAGTGGATGGTCGAGCGCCTCGAGCGTTCGGGCCAGCGCAGCGTGTCCGCGCTCGTCGACATCTCGAACTACGTGATGTTCGAGCTCGGCCGCCCGTCGCACGTGTTCGATCTCGACAAGATCCACGGCGGCATCGAGGTGCGCTGGGGCAAGCGCGGCGAATCGCTGAAGCTGCTCAACGGCAACACGGTCGAACTCGACGAAACGGTCGGCGTGATTTCGGATGACCGCCAGGTCGAGAGCCTGGCCGGCATCATGGGCGGCGACAGCACGGCCGTCACGCTCGACACGACCAACATCTATCTCGAAGCTGCGTTCTGGTGGCCGGACAGCATCCGCGGCCGCGCGCGCAAGTACAACTTCTCGACCGATGCGGCGCATCGCTTCGAGCGCGGCGTCGACTACGCGACGACCGTCGAGCACGTCGAGCGCATCACGCAACTGATTCTCGAGATCTGCGGCGGCAAGGCAGGCCCGGTCGACGATCAGTCGGTGAACCTGCCGCAGCGTGCGCCGGTGAAGATGCGCGTGTCGCGCGCGAACCGCATCATCGGCGTGAAGATCGGCGCCGACGAGATCGCCAGCATCTTCACGCGCCTCGGCCTGCCGTTCGAGCGTGAAGACGACGCGTTCCTCGTCACGCCGCCGTCGCACCGCTTCGACATCGAGATCGAGGAAGACCTGATCGAGGAAGTGGCGCGCATCTACGGTTTCGAAAAGATCCCGGCGCGTCCGCCGGTCGCGACGAGCGAAATGCGCGCGACCAACGAGACGCGGCGCTCGATCCACGACATCCGTCACGCGCTTGCTGCGCGCGACTACGCGGAAACCGTCAACTTCAGCTTCGTCGATGCGGAGTGGGAGCGCGATTTCGCGGGCAACGACAACCCGATCCGGCTGCTGAACCCGATCGCGAGCCAGCTTTCGGTGATGCGCACGACGCTGTTCGGCAGCCTGATCGCCGTGCTGCGCCACAACCTCAATCGCCGCGCCGATCGCGTGCGCGTGTTCGAATCGGGCCGCGTGTTCCTCACGGATTCATCGGTGAAGGCCGGCGAACTGGCGGTCGAAGGTCATGCGCAGCCGAAGCGTGTCGGCGCGCTGGCGTACGGTCCGGCAGTCGACGAGCAGTGGGGTGTCGCCACCCGCGCGGTCGATTTCTTCGACGTGAAGGGCGATCTCGAGGCGCTGCTTGCGCCGGCGGCCGCACGCTTCGTGAAGGCTGAGCATCCGGCCCTTCATCCGGGCCGCAGCGCACGCATCGAGGTCGATGGCCGTGCGGTCGGCTGGATCGGCGAACTGCATCCGCGCCTGATGCAGAAGTACGAGCTGCCGCACGCACCGGTGATGTTCGAAATCGACGCGGACGCGCTGATCGCGCGTGCGCTGCCGGCACCGAGCGACGTGTCGAAATTCCCGCCGGTGCGTCGCGATATCGCCGTTGTCGTCGATCAGGCGGTCGAGGTTCAGGCACTTTTCGACGAAATGAAGAAGGCGCTTGCCGAAGAGGCCTGCCGATTCGTTCAGAAGGTTGTACTCTTCGACGAATTTCGTGCAAAATCAAATACTTCCGGTGGTCTTGCCGCGAACGAGAAGAGCCTTGCCTTCCGCGTGACGCTGCAGGATGCGGCTGGCACGCTACAGGACGAGGTCGTCGATCAGGCGATCCAGACGCTGGTCGAGCGGATGGCTCGTGCTGGTGCGCGCCTGCGCGGCTAAGGAGAGGATCCGCCCGTTCGCGGGCGGCTTTTCCCCATCGTAAGTTTTGATTCAACGCGCTGTATGGCAGATATGAACGACATGACCTCGAGTGAATTCGAAGCCCTCCTGACGGCGCAACGCAGCGCCATGAACCGCGACGCTTCGGCGCCGGCGTCCACCGAGACGCCCACGCTGACGAAGGCGGAGCTGGCGGAGCTGCTGTTCGACAGCGTCGGGCTGAACAAGCGTGAAGCGAAGGACATGGTCGAGGCGTTTTTCGAGGTGATCCGCGACGCGCTCGAGAATGGCGAAAGCGTCAAGCTGTCGGGCTTCGGCAACTTCCAGTTGCGCGACAAGCCGCAGCGTCCGGGCCGCAATCCGAAGACGGGCGAGGCGATTCCGATCGCGGCCCGCCGGGTGGTAACCTTCCACGCGAGCCAGAAACTGAAGGCACTGGTCGAAAACGGCACGGAGTAAGCTCCTCGCGCTGATGCCCCCGCGCGGCCGCCGCGCACCCTTTACCGACGGTTAACCGACGATGACCACTACGGTTGAGAAAGTCGTCTTGCCTCCGATTCCCGCGAAGCGCTACTTCACGATCGGTGAAGTCAGCGAACTGTGCGGGGTCAAGCCGCATGTGCTGCGTTACTGGGAACAGGAATTCACTCAGCTGCGGCCGGTGAAGCGGCGCGGCAATCGCCGGTATTACCAGCATCACGAGGTCCTGCTGATCCGGCGGATTCGCGAGTTGTTGTACGAGCAGGGGTTCACGATCAACGGTGCGCGCAACCGGCTCGATTCGCCGGGTGGCCAGCGGGCCGCGGCGGAGCGGGTCGAGCCCGACGGGCAGGCTGCCGTCGATACGCGTGTGCCGGGCAAGCCGGGCACAACCGTCGACGTCATTGCGTTGCGGCAGGCGTTGCTCGACGTGCTCGACGGACTGAAGCACGACTGAGCGCGCAGCTCGAACGAGATGCATGAAAAAAGCCCGGTTGGCAGTGCGCCACCGGGCTTTTTTCATGCGGGCCGCACACGATGATCAGCGCGACGCGAGCGGATTCTTCTGTCCCATGTCGACGACCAGCGTGCCGTCCGGCAGCATCCGCACCGAGCCTTGCGCGACCTGGCTGCGGTAGCCGTACAGGTCGAAACGCATCGGGCCGGCCTCGGCCGAATTCCGGATCAGTGCGCGCACGTTCAGTTCGAGCACGTTGAACATCTTCATGTCGCCGCCTTCCATCCACATGTAGCTCGGTGCATCGATCTGCGGCGGCTTCGTTGCGGGCGCGCCCGCCGCGCGCCGGAACGTGAGGCGCAGTCCGTCGCGTTCGACCGTCGCCTGCCCGAGCTTGCCGTTCAGCATCGGCGGCGGGAACACGGTGTACTGGTCGAGCACGAGCGTGTCGCCGCGCAGTTCCGCGCCGCGCCGCTGCAGCGGCGTCAGCGACGCGAGCTCGATGCCGAGCGAGCGCAAGAGCTTCGCCTGCGGAATGCCGAGCACCGCCACCTGCGACGGCTTGAACGCGAGGTGGCGGTCGTCGAGCACCGTCAGCGAGCCCTTCATGTCGGTCGGCAGCCAGACCCCCGGCACGTGATTCCACAGCTTGATGCCGCCCTGGACGCGCAGGTTAGGGCCATCCGCGCTCAGTTGCAGATCGTTCAGTGAGCGCGGCGAGTAGTCGAGCAGGTAGTTGTTGAACAGCGCCGACATCGCCTTCCACGACTCAACGACCGTGCCGCCGAGTATGCGGATGTCGTACTGGTTCGGATCGTCGAGATCGACGGGCTCGCCGGGCCGCTTCGACACGAGTTCGACGTCGAGATCCTCGACATGAAAGCCGATATCGCCGGACAGGTTGAAGTCGACGTTGCGCAGATGGATCGTCGGGTTGCGGTTCGACACGTGCCGTTCGTTGAACGGGGTGGTCGACGTGCGCCGCATCGCGACCTTCTGCATGCCGGGTCGCACGGCGTCCGCCGCGAGCGCGTAGGCTTCCCAGTGCTGGCGCACGTCGCGCAGCGCCGTCTGCTGCGCGGCGAGGAAGCTGTCGTTCAGGCGCGCCCCCGCATTGCCGAGCAGTGCGCCGCTGGCCGGGCCCGTGTACGAAGGCATCCGGATCGCCATCGCGCCGCTTTCGTCGAAATTGAAGTAGCCGGCCGACACCTGGTCGCGATAGTGATACAGGTCGAACACGAACGTCTGGTCGCGCTTCGACGGATCGACCGGACCGATCAGGATGTCCGCGTTCATCGGCATCGAGCGCATGAACTTCACGTCGCCGCCGCGGATGTACATCGCCTGCTGCGGCGCGTTCGCGGGCATCGCGAAGCCGGCATGCGTACCGTCGTCGAGCTTCAGGTCGAGGCCGGCTGGCGTTACGCGCAGCGCTGTGATCGTGAGCTTCAGGCGCGGCGGCGGCATCAGCTTGTCGACCGCCATCACGAGATCGTCGCCGGCGAGCTGCGCGATCGGCGTCTGGACCTTCAGCAGGTCGGCCATTTTCACGTTGGCCGCGCGCATCACCGGCTGCGCGTTGATGCCCGACACGCGCACGCCGGTCGGGTGGAACACGAGCTGGCTGCCGTCGCGGATCGCGAGCGTGCCGGTCAGCGAGAACGGCACCCAGCCGTCGCGCTGCATCTCGCCTTGCAGGTGGATCACGCCGTCGCCGGCCGAGACGGCCAGCTTGCGCAGCGGCGCGTTGCGGTAGCCGAAGATGTAGGTGTTGAAGAGGGCGGTCAGCTTCGCGTTGTCGAGCGTGACCGTGCCTTCGTGCACGTCGATCTGGAAGCTCGTCGGATCGTCGAATACGATGGGCGCGCCGGCCTGCGTCGGCACGAGCGTGGCCGACAGCTGATGGATGAAGAAGCCGAGGTTGTTGACGATGCGGAAATCGACGTCGCGCAGGAACGTCATCGCACCGTTCTGGCCGGAGTCGCGCAGCGTGAACGGGCGCGGTTGCGTGAGGCTGATCGATGCGAGCGACGGCACGGTGCGCGCGACCTGCTGCTCGCGTGCGAGGCGTTCGGCCTTGGTGCGTTCGATCTTCGTCGATGCGGCCGGCGGGTTGCCGTCGCGCTGCGCGGCCGATTCCGCACAGCCTGCGCAGAGCAGCGCGAGCGCCAGTGCGCCGCAGCCGAACACGCGGGATGGCGAGTGCGACACCGGACCGGGCGTGCGCCGCAGGCCGGAAAACCAGTTGAAAATTGCCAAAGGCGAGCGATGGCCGCGCCGGACCGCATTCCGCATCGTCTGTCTCCATGTCTTGTCGTGATCGACGGCGGCGCGCGCCACTGCACGGCGCGAGCGTCGATGCCGTGCAGTGTGTCATAGCGCGCTAGAGCGGCGTTACCAAACAATGGACGCCTGGGCGGGGCATGCCGGCGGGCTGCGGGACAATGGATTCGGGAGGGACGGACGGCCGGTTCAAACGGTCGTTTGGTTTTCGGCGGAACCCGGACGCCCGGCTGGCCGCAGGCCGGAACGCGCGGAGCCGGCCGCGGCCGGCTCCGGTTGCCGTCGCGCTTCGGCGCACGTCCGCTCGTGCCGCGTGCGCTTCGGCGCGGGCGTCCTCGTTCGTCGGGCCGATCAGATCAGCATGCGCCGCCGGATTGCGTCCTGCGTACCCTGGTCGAGCTGAAGGCCGTTGGCGATATACGACGTCATCGAACCGTACGAGGCGCTCACCTGGTCGAACGCCGCCTGCAGGTAGGCGGTCTGCACGCCTTGCAGCGCCGCCATCATGTCTGCCGCATTCTGGCCGCCGTTTTTCCGTGCCTGGGCGACGGAGGCGGCGATCTCGGCAGCGCTATAGGTATTGGTGAGCAGGTAGTCGGCGAAAATCGTCTGCGCCGGTACACCGAGGATCGTATGCAGAACGGCGGTTGCCCAACCGGTGCGGTCCTTCCCGGCCGTGCAGTGGAACACGAGGTTTCCGCTGCCGGCCGCAAAGTCGGTGAACAGCGCGCGATAGCTTGCATGCGCGGTTTCCAGCGTCACGAACGTCGGGTACATCGCCTGCATGAATGCCACGGCGGTCGCGCCGGTGGTCGGGATGGGGCCGATTTCCGCGGTACCCAGCACATTGAGGTTCTGCCATGTGGCGCCGGCCAGCGTCGCATCCGGCTGCGAGTGGATCTCGGACGTCGTGCGCAGGTCGCGGACCTGCGTGATGCCGAGCGTATCGACCGTGGCGAGGTCGGTGGCCGACAGCGCCAGTGCGGACGATCGGTAGATCACGCCTTTCTTCATCGTGGCGCCGCTGGTCGTCACGTAGCCGGTTCCGTCCGGTCCCGCCGTGTCGCGAAAATTCGGCGCCGACCCGAGTCGCGGTGTCGTGACCGGCGCGACCGCGATCGAGTCGCCGCCGCAGGCCGACAACAGCGATGTGCTCCCCAGCGCGATGCCGATCGTGCCGGCGCCCAGCCGCAAAAAATGTCGACGGGATATTTCGCTTTTCTGTTTCATTCGATGCCCTTTGTCGAAGACCGTTACAAGAAGTCGCGACCTCGTCGATGATCGAAGCCGCTCGCTGTATCGCGTGCGACGCGGTAAAGCCGGAGCGGCCCGGGTCGATCGGCACGCAGCCGGACGGTTCGCCGTGCGCGTCGATGTCGCGCCGGGTAACCGCACGGTAGCGATGTGCGGCGAAGCGGCCATCGTCCTTTTCGATTAGGGAGGAATGCGGGTTGCCGTCATGGGCCGCGCATCGTTGACGGTGACGATCGGCGGCGGCGGCGAGTAAGATCGGCATCAGTGGCTGGATCGAACACAGCACGGTAGCCATCACGGGGAAGCGCCATGGATCTGAAGGAAGTCGACGTATTGGGTGCGGGGGTGGGCGATCACTGGTACTACGCGTCGAAGGCGAGCGCGATCCGCCGGTTCCTCGGCGCGTCGGGCGCGAACCGGATACTCGACGTCGGTGCCGGCTCCGGCTTTTTTTCGAAGCATCTGCTCGAACGCACGCAGGCGACGGAAGCGTGGTGTGTCGATACGAGCTACCCCGACGACAGTGACGGCGAGACGGCCGGCAAGCCCATTCACTTCCGGCGGTCCGTCGATCGATTCGATGCCGATCTCGTTTTGCTGATGGACGTGCTCGAGCATGTCGACGACGATGTCGGGCTGCTGTCGCAGTATGTGATGGGGGCGCCTTCCGGCAGCCGGTTCCTGATCACGGTTCCCGCGTTCCAGTTCCTCTGGAGCGGCCACGACGATTTCCTCGAGCACAAGCGCAGGTATACGCTCGGCGGCCTCGAGGACGTGGTCCGGCGTGCGGGGCTCGACGTCGAGCACGGCGCTTATTATTTCGGTCTGACGTTCCCGCTTGCGGCCGCATTGCGGCTGGGCGAGCGGGCGCGCTCGCATCCGCGCGAGCCGGCGTCGCAATTGCGACGCCACCATCCGTTCGTCAATGGCCTGCTCAAGGCGGTCTGCCGCGTCGAATTGCCGATGTTCCGCTTTAATCGCGTCGCCGGCCTGACGGTCATGTGTGTCGCGCGCAAGCGGTGAGTGCGATGCGGATGCCGGTGGTCGGCATTCGCGCGTCCGCCTGCCGTCACGCCAAAAAATTTCACAAGAACATCCACAAAATGCATGCGACCCGATTCTAAATCTGAAAAGTGTCTGTTATACTTTTCTTCTTTCGGGGCGTAGCGCAGCCTGGTAGCGTACCTGCATGGGGTGCAGGTGGTCGGAGGTTCAAATCCTCTCGCCCCGACCAGGAATCAAGGCCTGGAAGGCTTGTCAGTAAAGGGTTTCCTTGTCTGACGTAGCTTTCCAGGCCTTTCCTTTTTCCTGGTGTGTCAATCCCGTCGTACAACGATGCGGAGATGACTGACTTGGCAACCCTTCCCACCGGCGTCTATTTGCGACCCGGCTCGTCCGTGTTCCACCTCCGGATCGGCGTGTCCAAAGACCTGCAACAACACTTCCGCAATCCAAAGACGGGCAAACCGAAGACCGATGCCTTCCGGGCAAGCCTCAGGACAAGCAATCGAGCCGAGGCCGGCACGAGAGCGCACGAGATCATTGCCGATTGCCGATTGCCGGCGGCGGTTTGATGTTCTCAGGGCTATAAGAGCACACCCGCCCCATTCGTGACGCTTAAGCGTGGGGCCGATGCCTACATTCCGCTCGATGGTGAACCTCACCACGCGACGATAGTTTGCCGAGCGCCGATGCGCGCCAATATTTTGTGGCCTTTGGGGCGGCAACAAAGTCACTGGTTGATTGTTGCTAACCCGACTAACCGTTCTCGGGAAGCGGTCACATCGTGAGAAATACATCTCTCAAAAGAGCTTGCCGATTTGGATGAAGCGAAGTCCTGCGGAGGCGAAGTGGCGCAGTTCGCCATCGTTGACATCGGTTCGCGTGTGACCGCCCGAGGTGTCGTGGTGAAACATCGCGGCATACTCATTGAACGCGAGTAGTTCTGGCACGAGCGGCTGCAACATATGTAAAGGATTCCGACGAGGTCCGTCACTGGGGACCAATGCGGTTTGCGTTGGCCTCGGAATGCTGATGGTTGGCGTTCGCCGTGCCAGCGGGACTATCGCCTTTGACCCCGCGCCCGCGGCACCTTCCGCCATTCCGTTGCGGGATGGGCGTGTCTTCCCGTCTAATAGTCCGACAGATGTTCTAAGGGGCTGACGGAACTGATGGGAGTGACATGGGGGCGCACATCGGTGATGGCAGTGCTGATGCTATTGAAAACCTTTCATGGGTTTGCATTGGTTGACGGAAACGAGGCGCGAGTAAGGGAAAGCACTAGCTATTCGGCTTTGGAATACCCGGCGAGAGAACCTGGGCTATCTTGGCGACAAGTAAGCTAAAAGTAATAAAAAGGATCGGGATGAGTGTGCAAGACATCATGAGGGCGATTCAAGGCGGGCCGATCCAGCAAGATCGCTTGCTGAAACTCGACACCCCGCTCGGGGACAATGTGTTACTGCCTACGCGCACTGTAGGCCGGTCCAGAATTGGACGACATTACGATTTCACGCTCGATGTGGCGTCGACGCGCAGCGATCTCAAGCTGACGAGGCTGATAGGCCAGCCCATAACTCTATGGCTCCAGCAGGCCGACCACTCCTACCTTCCACGGCACGGTTACGTTTATGCAGTGCGGCGGCTGGGGTCGGAAGGCGGGCTAACCAGCCTCCAAATCAGCTTCGCCTCGTGGATGCATTTTCTGAAATTTCGTCGCGATCAACGTATCTGGCAGGACAAACCGGTGGATGAAATCCTCCGGGACGTATTCAACACACATTCGCAAGCGAGAGGCCGATTCCGTTTTGCACTTTCGAAGCCGCTTCCGCCGAAATCATATTGCACTCAGTATGAGGACGATTGGAATTTCGTTCATCGGTTGATGGAGGAGGAGGGGCTGTTCAGCATTTGGACGCAGGCCAGTGACGGAAAATCTCATACCCTGACAATCACGGATCGTTTGGATTCGTGTGAGCCGCTTGTCGTGCGTTCAGTGCAGTTCTCGCGCGATGGTGTGAATAGCGAGGTCGATGGATTGATCCACTGGTCCGGCCTGCGCACCCTCCATAGCGCTGCGCTGACCACTCGCACGTTCGACTACAAGAGTCCCGCACCGCTCGCGAATCCGAAGGGTACAAACATCCCGACGATGTCCCATGAACTACCGGAACAGTTGGAGATGTACGAGTACACCGGTCCGTATACGTATCTTGAGCAGGAGCGTGGGGATCACCTCTCTAAAATTCGCATGGAAGAGTGGGAGTCTCGTGCCAAGCGGTTTTGCGGCACTGGCGGACTGCGCAGCGCTGATGCGGGACGGTCATTTACACTTGTTGGGCATCCACAACACGATCCTGACTCCTCGGAGCGTAACGAGTTTGCCACTATCGAAGTGCTTTGGATGGTCGAGAATAATCTTCCGGTTTCAATCCATCATGCAAATCTCCCTGGGAGTTTGCAACGCCAATTGGCAGAGGCGTTGGCGAATCAAGACGGAGCACGTCCGTCCCGCGTGTCCCATCACGATGGCTCCGAAGGGTTCTTTCTGATTGAGTTGGAGGCGCAACGTAAATCCGTGCCTTTCCGCAGCCCGTTTGAGCACCAGAAGCCCGTTATGCAGATGCAAACCGCGACCGTGGTTGGTCCGCGAGAGCAGAGTATTTATACCGATGAGTTAGGCCGATCCAAGATCCAATTCCATTGGGATCGAGTCGGCCAACGCGATACGCGGAGTTCGTGCTGGGTGCGCGTGAGTCATCCGTGGGCGGGACAGGGATTCGGAATGATCCACGTCCCGCGTATCGGCGATGAAGTCGTCGTGTCATTCTTGGATGGGTGCCCCGATCGCCCCCTTATCACGGGCCGCGTGCCGAACGGCGTCAATTTTGTCCAGTGGAAGCTCCCGGATAACCAAGCCTTGTCTGGTCTACGTTCGCGAGATTTGGCCAGTACGATGGCGAACCATATCGTTGCCGACGACACGCCGGGCAAACTTCAAGTGCAAGTCGCGAGCGATCATGAGCGGTCTCGCCTAGTGGTCGGGTACAACACGCGCATTGAAGGCAATGAAGGGCGTGGGGAAGCACGCGGAATCGGTTGGGAACTGGCCACCGACTCGTGGGGCGTGCTGCGGGCGAACCAAGGAATGTTGGTGACAACAGAGGCTCGCTCGGGTGCGGCGGCCGCAGTGAAGGACATGGGCGAGACGGTGCAGCGTTTGGTACAAGCGAGGGACTTGCACGATACGCTTGCCAACGCGGCAGTCCAAGCGCAAGCGCAGGATGCGCAGGATCAGCCCGAGGTTGCCAAGGCACTTCGGAAGCAGAGCGACGAAGTCAGAGGGGCGGGTAGTGGACAAGGGAGCGACGCGTTTCCGGAACTGTCGAGGCCCCATCTGGTTTTCGCATCACCGGCAGGAATTGAGGCGACGACAGCAGGCAGTACCCATCTTGCAAGCGGTGAACATATGGCGTTCACGAGTGGCGCACATGTCAGTGTCAGCAGCGGCAGCAATCTGCTGGCCACTGCCCGCAACGCGATTCGTTTCTTTGCGTACAAACTTGGCATTCGAATGGTGTCATACGCTGGAGACATTGATCTCAAGGCGCTGCAGAAAAACCTCAATCTGCTTGCGAAGCTCGAAATTACGCAGACCGCGAACCGCATCACGATCAAAGCAACTGACGAAGTGATGTTGCACGGCGGCGACAGCTATATCAGCCTGAAAAGCGGCAAGATTACGGTGGGTGGTGGCGTTTATGAGGTTAACGCTCAAGTAAGCAACATGCCGCCCAAGCCGATGGGGGTTGCGTCGAACGGTACACCCGCCGTTGAGGCGAACGACCAAACTTTCAGAATGCTCACTCCCTCAGGGCGATCTCTGCCGGGTGTTGCCTATCGAATGACGTCCGACTCCGGAGAGCATGTTTTCCAGACCAATAATCTCGGCCGGTCGGCAACCTTGAATACAGCTCAGAAAGAAAATGTTAAATTTGGCATTCACTGGGACGAATTCTTCACGGACGCAGATAAGTAAAGGTTGAAAAATGGCCAATCTTGCAGAAGATACTACCAACCCAAAAAGCAATACGTGCATTGACGCGAATTGTGATTGCAAAATCATCTGGTCGCTCGCCCATCAATATGCGATGGCCCAACTGGATACGCGCACTCCCGTCCTGAAGGATGGAACGCCCGATTATCGATTCAGTTCACATTCCATTTCAGAAACCAAGATTGAACCCGGCGATGCATCGTTTGTCGGAAAAAACTATGGGGCAAGAGCCCGTCGGGTGGCATCAAGCTACGCACGCATGTTTCTTGAGGATTTTCATCTCGGAGAAAAGGACAAGCTTGGTCGGTTTTATTGGACTGGTCTAGGTGCGTTTGCGGCCAAACAGGTTTCAGCTAATTTGGAAAGTTGGCAGGTAGACAAGATGCCCGGCATGGGTATCGTCCATGAAGGATTGGGAAAAGGTAATCTGTGGATTTATAACGATCTTCTCGTCTGGTGCTACGGATATGCGGCGGACCCAGTGGCGTTCCAGGATTGCGCCAAGCAACGTGATAGTCGGCAATACCATCCCACCGTGCAGAAGAACCTGATGCGACAGCAGTGGGCGGCCGACGTGGTTCCAAAGTGTCCGGTGATCAATGAAGCCAGCGCCTCAATGGACGATGCGGGATCCGGTAAATTCCTTGGCTCCAATTCGGAGAATCCCGGATATTTCAAATGGACTCCGCGAGTATCCATCGGCTTCAATTTGGTCAAGCAATGGGAAGAAACGACCGACAGTACCTTTAAAAACAACTTTGCCTTCAATCATCTTTGGGTAATGGCACAACATGAGCAGGGCGAAGTATTGCAAGGACTGATATATAATGACACGAAATTCATCGGCAAGCTTAAATTTCAGCGAACTATGGATCAAGCGACCAGCTCGGAAAAGTGGTTGGCTGCGCCGGCGCGTGCGTTCCACGCGTTAATCCCACCTTTGCAATTGAGCTTCACGGCCCAAGATGAAACGTCCGACATGAAGTATCGCTCCAACGCCCCGAAGGATCTAATCCTTGAAGATTACAAGCAACGAATGGCGTGGATTAAAGACACCGGGAAATTATTTCATTTTCTCATGCAAAAGCAGCGCAATTACATGCTAAGTGAACTAAAGGCAATTGCCGCAATGGGCGGCTTGACATGATTGGCCTACTGATCGCGAACCATTATTCGAGCCATTCATGCGAAAGCCGATGAAAATATTTGTATACGCTTTAGCGGTCCTTTCCGCATGTTTCGCAATTATTGCATTGATGAACATTCAAGAGAAAAAGGACAAACCAATGACGCCTCAAGTTGTCACGATAAAGTTCGGGGCCGACGGGAAATCCAATGCCCAGAATCAGGGTTTTTCTGTTATGAATCATCCATCTGGTGTGTATGCATACCAAATGCACTGGGATGGCACAGAGAAACTCGGATCGGTAAAATATATTCAAGGCCCTTATTCCTTCGATATCGATAACGCCATGATTGTAACTGGCTTGGGCGACAAAGATAGCCCCGAGGATGGCGTTGATAATTGGGATGTAAATTTTAATATCTCATCATCAAAAACAATTTCAGATGAAGAGGGGCGCGAAAAAATCATGTCCCTGCTTGGCAAACTGCGAGCCGCCGGATGGAAAAGGTATATATATGCCGCATCCCCTCGCCTCATTGGTAGAGAGGCCATGAAGTATGCCACCTCAGAATCCGGAACTCTCTACTCATTGGATTCCACCTATATACCGACGATGGAAGAATGGAAGGGCTTGATTACCGTTGAGCCACGATGGATTTTCTATGCTGATGGAGTGTTTCTTACTTTATCGTTATCCCATCAACCATCCGGATCCCCTGGAATGGGATACTATTTGACCGACATTCAAGTCAGTACTGCATCTGATCACTACACCCCATACTTTACAGATAGTGTTGAACGCAGAAGAAACTGGAAGAAACTCATATCTAACGAGTTGAAACCGGCAGGGAACGAGCGATCAAAGAAAGAAGCTGAACTGAAAGCTTCCGGCTACACGATCGACACGACGTATCAGGCTCCGCCGTTCGAGGCTCCGGACTTTTCGGCCGGGGCGGGTGCCGCTCATTGATCCGGAGGGGCAATTGATGCAACGAGCAAATTTGCACGGACGGGCGCAGATTGTGGTTGGTGATGCGACAAGCCACGGCGGCAAGGTGATTTCGGGTAGTCCATCTTCGACATGGGGCACAGCGAAGATTCCCATTGCCCGCAAGGGGGATCAAGTGACTTGCCCGCTTTGTGCGCCGCATCTGTTTGAAATTGCCGAAGGGGAGGACGGGTGTGAGGATTTTGGGCAGCCGATGGCGTTGGAGGGGCATAAAACAACTTGTGGTGCGGTCCTGATTGCGCAGCCTGCGCCGAACGATTGACTGCCTTCAATTTGGTTCGCACTCGTAGTGGCCCTGTTTCTTGCTCGACATTGTCTACGCTTGGGGAGGAGCCAAGCGCCCCGCCCTTGAGATGACGAACGCTCCTTAACGCTCCTTGTAAGAGACTTGCCAGACTGCCAGCACGGGCTTCTGCGCTCGCCCATGCTACGCTGCATCGAACTGTGTCAATCGGCACGGCGGTTTTGACTGACGCACTGCCCGGAGAGCCTTATTCCACTGTAGGTTCGAAGAGGTTCAAATCCTCTCGCCCCGACCAGACAAAGAACCCGCGTCAGCTCAGGCTGGCGCGGGTTTTTTCTTGCCCGTCGCTTTTTTGCACATCGCGGCGCGGCCCCGGTAAAATGCAAGGTTGATCCACGGAAAGCGCCGTGATTTAGCGGAAGAGGATTCCCCGAACATGACTGATCTTCGTCTTACCATGCGGTTCGCTGCAGTGCTCGCCACCGGCGTACTCGTTGCCGGTTGCGGTACGTCGTCGCCCACGAAAGTGGACTACAAGAGCGATTCGAAATCGAAGGAAGCGTCGCTCGCAGTGCCGCCCAACATGCTCGACGAGACGGCCGATCAGCGTTCGCTGCCGCCCCAGGGCGGCGCGACTTCCCTGTCCGCGCTTCAGCAGGTCCAGCAGGCAGCGCCTGCGCTGGACACCGTCGCACCGGCTGTAGCCGGCATGCATATCCAGCGTGACGGCACCGAAAGCTGGCTCGTGATCGATGGCAAGCAGCCGGCCTCGATCTGGCCGCAGGTTCGCCGTTTCTGGCAGGAGCAGGGCTTCCTGCTCGTCGTCGACCAGCGCGACAAGGGCGTGATGGAAACCGACTGGAACGAAACCCATCCGCAGATCAACGACGGCCTGATCCGTAGCGTGATCTCGAAGGCGATGGGCAATTCGTACGTGACGGCCGAGCGCAACAAGTACCGCACGCGTCTCGATACGGCGCCGAACGGCGGCACCTACGTGTTCATCAGCCAGAAGGGGATGCGCGAGGCGATCACCGGCGCGAACAACGATTCGAGCAAGTGGGAGCCGAAGCCGAACGATCCGGCGCTCGAGACCGAATACCTGAAGCGGCTGATGGCCGTGCTCGCACAGAACGAGCAGCGCGCGAAGAACGGCGAGCCGCCGGTCGCGAACATCAAGGACAACACGGTACCGAAGGACAAGAAGGCCGACGCCGACGCATCGTCGAAGGCTGCCGCAGCGATTGCGGCGCAGAACGTCACGCGTACGTCGGCGCAAGGCAACGATGCCGCTGACGCGGCCGTGCCGTCCGAAGTCACGGTCGGCGAGCCGTACGACCGGTCGTGGCTGCACGTCGGCCTCGCGCTCGATCGCGCGAACTTCACGGTCGACGATCGCGATCGCACGAAGGGCCTGTATTTCGTGCGCTACGTCGATCCGAAGGATCTGACCTCGGCCGAGCAGGGTTTCTGGAGTCAGCTGTTCCATGGCAAGAAGGAAAAGCAGGCGAAGCAGTACCGTGTCAACGTGAAGGCGCTGACGGCCGACCAGACGCGCGTTGCAATCGTCGACGATGCGGGCGGGATCGACTCGTCGTCGGCGGCACGCCAGATCATGGGGCTGCTAGTGAATCAGCTTCGCTGATCCCGGCACTTCTCCGCATCATTGAAAAAGCCCGCCTTTCGGCGGGCTTTTTTCATGGCCGTTCGCCGGCGCATGTGCGTGTCCGGGTCGTTCGGTTCCTGCTCGTGACGTTACGTAACATCCGCGCGTTACGACGGCAGAACACCTGTCACATTGTCGCCGACGTTAAAAAATGTCCTTTTAAATCAACGAAATGATCGGCATGAGTTGGCTGGCACGCAACCTGCTTTATATGTTGGAATTGTTGAAACAGGGAGGATGACGTCAGATACCGGGCGTGCGCAGCGAGCGCCGGATCAACGGTATCGGCGTCTTCACATGCCGGCGCGACATGCGTCGGCGCAACCGATGACGATCCGCGCCAGCGTGCGGATCTCGATGGCCCCGTCGCCTATCCTCGTAGGGCGACGGTTTCGCCCGCGCTTCTCTGAAGCGCGGGCTATTTTTTTGGCGGGCCGCCGTCGTGCCGTGTCTTATCTGCGCGGCCGATGCGCGATGCGTGATTCGCGTATTCTCGAACTTTTTCGGATGAAGGAGGCGGGAATGGCGGAAATTGCAGTCGTGGCGCTGATCGTGGCGAAGCCGGGCGCCGAGGAAAAGCTGCGCATTGCGCTCGAAGGGATCGTCGAGCCGACCCGCAACGAAGCCGGCGCATTGCAGTACGACCTGCATCGGGATCTGAGGGAGCCCGCGCGATTCGTATTCGTCGAGCGTTGGGAGAGCGAGGAGGCGCTGGCCGTCCATGCGCGTTCTGCGCGCATCCTCGCTTATCGCGAAGCGGCCGCGGACTGGATCGAACGTTCCGAAATCCGCGTGCTGTCGAAGCTCGTCTGAGCCGGATGGGGGCGACCGGACGTGTCCGGTCGCAGCGGCGCGTCAGTGCGACGCGCTGGGGACGTCGAGGATCAGGATGATCGTCCAGTCGGCGTCGCCGTCATGGTGATACTGGCGCTCGGCCACGATGAACGGTTGCTGCTTGCCTTGCGGGCCGAGGAACAGCACGTCGCCCTCCATCGGCAGGCACTCGATCGGCGGCAGCGCGAGGAACGCGTCGGTCGAGCCGCGGGGCATCAGTTGCTTGATCTGGCGAGTGGCGGCTTCGGTCCACTCGATATCGAGTTGAATGTTGCTCATGCTGTCCTCCGCACCGGGGTGCGCACGGGTGGAAAATTTCGGTGCGCGACTTTAGCACAGCGCGCGGGCGCCGCAACCAAAAAAGCCGAACCCGGTTGCCCGGATTCGGCTTTTCGCATGTGCGGTGCCGCCGAACTTACTGGCTGGCAGCGTCTGCAGCCTTGGCAGTCTTCTTGCCGGCCTTCTTCGCCCCTGCCTTGTGATGAGCAGCCTTCTTGCCGTGGTGATGCTCTTCCTGCATCGCCGGCTGAGCGGCTTCGGCCGCTTGCTGCTGTTGCAGCGCTTGTGCGCGCTGCTCGATCTCGGCGATCTTGGCCGGATCGGTGATGGTCTGGATCTGCGTGCTCTCTTGCGCATACGCTGCGCCAGTCAGCGCCGACATCGCTACCAGGATAGCCAGGGACGTCTTCTTCATTGCTTTACCTCCGCTAAGTGGTGATGAACCCGAGTGTTGCCGTTGAGTCTGGCGACTGCAATCGAGTGCGTGTCGAGTGTAACAAAAGTGACGGATCAATGTGCACCGGATCGCGGCGCGATGCAAGGCCCCGTTGAAGTCGCGCAACACTTCTTGCACTTCGTCACGCGCGTGCCATCCGGGGCGGGGCGCTTGTTTCCGCGCCCGTTTTCGCGCTGTCTTCAAAACCATCCAAGCCATCGATAGACGTGGAATTGTGCGATGCCGACCAGCTCGTGCAGTGCCTGTTCGGCGTTGGCCACATTGCGCCAGCGCGGCAGCCAGCCCGTTTGCGCGCGTCGGAGATTCGCATAAACAGGCTGCGGATCGATGCCGAAACGGTGGAAATCGAGCAGGGCGCGGCGCATCTGGTACGACGACGTGACGAGAATGCGTGCGTCGTCATACTGTGAGCGTAGTATAGACGCAGTGAATTTCGCATTTTCGTAGGTTGTGCGGCTGTTGGGTTCGAGCACGAGGTCGGCGGAGGCAACGCCTTCCGCCATGAGTTGGCGCCCGTATACGGCCGCCTCGGTTTCGCCGTGATGCTGCGGGTCGCCGCCCGACATCACCACGGTGCAGCGCTCGGCCCGCTGCAGACACGTGCGATAGAGCGCGGCAACCGTGTGGATGCGCGCGACGCCGTCGGGTGGCGGTTGCAGCCCCGTGTCGGTGCGGCGTGTGCCGGCGCCGATGAGGATCAGCGTGGTCCGCCCGTGCATGTCCGGGTGCTCGACCGGCGTGACGCCGGCCTCGGTCCAGGCGATCAGCGGCGCTGCGAGCCAGCCTGTCGCAAGCAGCCAGAACAGCGCAACGGCGACGATCGAAATGGTTCGACGCTGCTTGCGGCAGAGCATGAAACAGATGAAGAGAAGTACAAATGAATCGAACAGAATCAATTTGATTGGGGTAAGGTGTCTTTTTATGGACGGCTGACGATCCGGCCCTGACGCGACGCCGAAGAACGTCGGCCTCCAGAATCGGTGGCGGTTTCGGCGGGCGGAAACCCCGCCCGGCGCGCCGCTTCGCATTGTCGCTGCACTTTAAGAAAGAATCGAGATGGCCACGTATTCCAACGAAGCGGTGCTCGACGCATTGAGACGAGTGCAGTACCGCCAGGTACCGTGGGCACGCCGCCCGGGCGTGTTCGAGTATCTCCGTTCGCTCGGGTTGATGGACACGGTCAGGCAGAAGACCGTTGCCCCCGCGCCGGGTTTTCATGCTCCGGTCGACATCGCCATACTGACCGACAGTGGTCGAGCCGAATTCTCGCGCCTCGAGCGCGACGAGAAATTACTTTCCTGGACTGATCGCCGTATGGACGACTACGCATTGAGCGAAGCGAGCGCCGTGGCGATTCTCGAAAGCCGCCTGTAGCGCCCGCACCATCCCGCCCCGTGCATCGTCGCGCAGGCCGGCGATGCAAAAAAAGCCCGTATCGCGAGGATACGGGCGTACCGGATACTTTTGCTGTTGCCACGCTGTGCTCATGGCAACGGATGTGACTCGCCGTATGCGGCGCAGTTCCCGAAAGCGGGCATTTTCTTTGGCGAATTCCTGAAATTGGCGGGACTACGGATGACGCGGCACGTCGGACGGCTGCGAGCCGATGCGCGCCCGCGCGTTGCTGGCGATGTCGCCGCGCAGGTCGCCGCGCGGCACGGTTTGCCGGCTGGAGGCATTTGCGGACGGCGGCTGGCGAAGGGTGTTCCGGTGATCCTGCTGGCGATGGGGCGGCTTCGCGCGATCGTCGGCGTGGGCAGGGGCGGTCAGCGCCATGGAAACGACAATGCCGCATGCGACGAGCAGTGACATTGGTTTCATGGCGGGGCTCCCTTCAAGCCGTCGGCGCGGCCTGTTGATATGTCGCTAAGGTAAGCGTGGGAGTGCAGGCTTGCTGTAAATATTGGTAAATAGATGTATCGCGGCACGACAACGGTAATGAACGGCAATGCAGGCGTCGCGAAAAAGTCGCGTCGCAGAAAACAACCGGGCGGCCGAAGCCGCCCGATCGAGCATGCGTTACGCCATCTTGACGGGCGCGCGCCAGGATTCCGGATTGGTCCAGAAGGCGCCGCGCAGCCGGTCGCGGCTCGGCGGTGCGGGCGGCTTCGCGGCGCTTGCGCCGATGCGTCCGCGCAGCGAGATCTGCCGGCCGCTCGTGCCGAGTCGTTTCACGATTTCGGCGAGCGTGCCGTCCGCCTGCCATTCGTCGAAACGGCGGCGGCAGGTCGGCGGCGACGGGTAGCGGCCCGGCAGCTTCGACCAGCCTTCACCCGTCGACAGCACCCACAGCACGGCGTTTACCACCGAGCGGGCTTCCACGCGGGGACGGCCGCGCCGCTCACTCCGTGCGGGTTCCGAGCAAAACAGACCCTCGACCAGCGCCCACTCGTTATCTCTCAAATCGTCGAACAGCATCATGTCCTCACCTCAGCGAAGCTAACTCCGGTGCGCTGCCCTGCGCCGCGCACTCTTCAAGCACTCGATCATTGAGTGCCGGGTGGGGGCGTCCGGTTGGCCGGCAGCGGCGTTTCTGCTCTTCCGTCCGACGAAACCTGCGCCCTGTGCGCCAGGTAATGCACGAAGCGTGCCATGTCGGAGGCCAATCCCTCGAGAGCCGCTTGGCAGCGAGCTAACGGCTAAGTCAGCTAGGGGCGTATAAGACGCCAAAATAACCTGGCAGCAAATCGGGACAATCACCAATCTTGTGCAGTTCGCCCGTACCACGTGCGTTTGCGAATGTATTGCACCGCAGCGAAACATTCGCGGAAGGTGCCGGATTCGGCCGCCGAGGCCCGATTCGCGCATTACAATCCTGCATCGATATCGACGATTGATGAGGTCAGGGGATGAACGTCACGCTGCGTCAGCTTCGCGTATTCATCGAGGTCGCGCGGCTCAGGAGCTTCAGCCGCGCGGGTGACGAGATCGGGCTCACGCAGTCCGCGGTCAGCCGCTGCGTGCGTGAGCTCGAGGCCGAACTCGGGCTGAAGCTGATCGATCGCACGACGCGCGACGTGCAGCTGACCGACGTCGGTGCGAACCTGATCGCGAGCGTGTCGCGCCTGATCGACGATCTCGACGACACGCTGCGCGAGATTCGCGAGATCGGCGAGCAGCGTCGCGGGCGGGTGATCGTCGCGGCGAGCCCGACGATCGCATGCAGGCTGATGCCGCGCGTGGTGGCATCGTGCGAACGCCAGTTCCCGTTCGTGACGCTCGGCCTGCGCGACGACGTGCAGAGCGACGTGCTGCGCAAGGTGAAGTCGAGCGAAGTCGATTTCGGCGTCGTGATCGGGCCGCTGACGGTCGCCGATCTCGTGTGCGAGCCGCTGATGACCGACTCGTTTTGCCTCGTCGCGCGCGCCGACCATCCGCTCGCCGCGCGTGCCGAGGTGCCGTGGACGGCGCTGGACGGCGAACGTCTCGTGCTGCTCGATCATGCGTCGGGCAGCCGGCCGCTGATCGACGCGGCGCTGGCCACCCATCGCGTCAACGCGACGGTCATGCAGGAGCTCGGGCATTCGGCGACCGTGTTCGGGCTGGTCGAGGCCGGCGTCGGCGTGAGTGTGCAGCCGTGGCTGTCGCTGCCGCTGCCGGCGGGCTCGACGCTCGTCGCACGGCCGCTCACGCCGCGCACCGAACGCACCGTCGAGCTGGTGCGCCGCCGCGACCGGTCGTTGTCGCCCGCGGCGCAGGCGATCTGGGAGCTGGTGCGGCAGATGCCGGCGAGGGCGGAGGATCTCGACTGACGCACGCAGGCATGCGCCGGCCCGGCTTGCCGGCCGGT
Source organism: Burkholderia cepacia complex sp. TUM26381 (assembly GCF_057439935.1). NCBI lineage: Bacteria > Pseudomonadati > Pseudomonadota > Betaproteobacteria > Burkholderiales > Burkholderiaceae > Burkholderia > Burkholderia cepacia complex sp. TUM26381. The sequence goes on from NZ_CM172006.1 coordinate 1,620,448, forward strand.
ACACTACGCGGATCGTGTTCCTCGGCGGTGGTTCTCGATGACGCATTCTGCAGATTTCCTTCCGATGACCGGTGAGCCGGCGGCGCGCGCCGCGGTGCATGCGCTGCGGCCGTCGCTGATCCGGGAAGTGGCGAACGCCGGCTTCGGCGTGCCGGACATGCTGCCGTTCTGGTTCGGCGAATCCGACCGCGTGACGCCGGATTTCATCCGCGACGCCACCGCAGCGGCGCTGCGCGACGGCGCGACCTTCTACACGCACAATCTCGGCACGGCGCCGCTGCGCGATGCGATCGCAGCCTACGTTGGCGCGCGTCACGGCGCGACGGCGGCCGATACGGTCGCCGTGACGAGTTCGGGGGTGAGCGCGCTGATGCTGGCTGCGCAGCTGGTGGCCGGTCCGGGGGATCGCGTCGTCGCGGTCACGCCGCTGTGGCCGAACCTCGTGGAGATTCCGAAGATTCTCGGCGCGCACGTCGAATGCGTGCCGCTCGGCTATGGCGACGCGGGCTGGCATCTCGATGTCGGCCGGCTGCTCGAGGCGCTGACGCCCGATACGCGGATGCTGCTGATCAACTCGCCGAACAACCCGACCGGCTGGACGATGTCGCGCAACGAGCAGCAGGCCGTGCTCGCCCATTGCCGTCGTCACGGCATCTGGCTGGTCGCGGACGAAGTGTACGAGCGGCTTGCGTTCAAAGAGGGCGGTGCGCCGTCGTTCCTCGATATCGCGTCGCGCGACGAGCGGGTCGTGGTCGTGAATTCATTCTCGAAAGCGTGGGCGATGACGGGCTGGCGGCTCGGGTGGCTCATTGCGCCGGCAGCGGTGATGGGCGACCTGTCGAAGCTTGTCGAATACAACACGTCGTGTGCGCCGGGCTTTGTGCAGGCCGCTGGCGAGGTCGCGTTGCGCGACGGCGAGCCGTTCGTGCGGTCGTTCGTCGCGGCGCTGCATGACGCGCGCGATCACCTGGTCGCCGCGCTGCGGACGCTGCCGGGTGTCGAGGTGCCGCCTCCGCCGGGTGCGATGTACCTGTTCCTGCGCCTGCCGGGCGCGCATTCGGCCCGGAGGGGGAAGGGTTCGTGCGCTGGTGCTATGCCTGCGATCCGGCGCGACTCGACGCGGGCGTCGAGCGGCTGCGCCGGTTCCTCGCGCGCGGCGCAGCCGGCCGCTGAAGCAGGGCCGGAGCGGACGCGCCGCACGGGCGGTGGCCTGCTCGGCTCATCTTTACGCACCGGGCAATTTTGCGTAATATGGCGCTCAGTCACGCGGTTCCGTCGTTGAGCCGTGCTGTTCCGTCCGGTCTGGGCCTGGCCTTGAGTTGGTTCGCCGCCCCCGGTTCGTGCTCCCATCAATATGACCGATCAGAATCGGGCGAGCGCGTCTTCCGTTCCTTTCGTCTGTTTGTTGATCCGGTTCGTTTGACCACAGGGTCTGGCCTAGCTGCATGAATACCCAAGAGGCGAAGATCGTCCTCGAGACTGCTTTGATCTGCGCGCAGGAACCGCTGAAGCTCGGCGATTTGCGCAAGCTCTTTGCCGACGGCGTGTCGGCTGACACGGTCCGCACGTTGCTCGAAGATCTGAAACAGGATTGGTCCGGTCGCGGCGTCGAACTGGTGGCGCTGGCGACCGGGTGGCGCTTTCAGAGCAAGCCGGCGATGCGTCATTATCTGGATCGCCTGCATCCCGAGAAGCCGCCGAAATATTCGCGCGCGGTGCTCGAAACGCTCGCGATCATCGCGTACCGGCAGCCCGTTACGCGCGGCGACATCGAAGAGATTCGCGGCGTCACGGTCAATACGCAGGTGGTCAAGCAGCTCGAGGATCGTGGCTGGATCGAGGTGATCGGTCATCGCGACGTGCCGGGGCGTCCGGCGCTGTATGCGACGACCAAGCAGTTCCTCGACGATCTCGGCCTGAAGGCGCTTGACGACCTGCCGGCGCTCGAAGAGCCGGCTGCGAACATCGAGGCTGCGCTGCTGGCGCAGCAGGCAATGGATTTCGACGGCGACATGCCGGTTGCCGACGACGCAGCGGGCGACGTGCCGCAGACGCTGACGGGTGAAGTGCCCGCCGGCCAGTCGGCCGAATTGCCGGGCGAGGATGGGGCGGCCGACGTCGCGTCGACGCAGGAAATCGCGGGCCGCGATACGCTCGAGGCTGATCGCGGGCAAACGGAACAAACGGAACAGGTTGGCGCCGAAGCAGTGCCGACCGGTGTACAGCCCGAGCCGCTGCGCGCGGATTGGAGCGAGGAAGATCGCAAGCCGGCCGCCGAAGCGGCTGCCGGAGACGGAGCGGAAGCGGCCGGCGACATGCCCGGCGAGGTTGGCCAGGCCAACGCCTCCCGTTCCGGTCCCGCGGACGACGAGATGCTGGACGACACGTCCGACAGTCTCGCGGATGCCGTACGAAGCGCCAGTGCGCCCATCGGCGCCGACGCGCTGCCGGACGACGAAGCAGAACCCAAACAGCGTCGCGCCTGATCGCGGCCAACTTCTTGCCGCGCCCGCGCCGGGCGCGAGACCTGACATTTTGAGGTTGTTTTGACAGATATCCACGATATTGAATCGTCCGCGCCTGCCGTGCAGGCAGCGCGCGCCGACGATGCGCCGGAGCAGGACGCTTCGGCCGGTGGCGACGAGCGTCCCCGCCGCGGTTTGCGGCGAGGCCCGCGCAGCCTGATCGCGCGGCGTCGCGCGGCAGCCAAGTCGAAGGGCGCCGAAGGCGAGCAGCCGGGCGGCGAAGGCGCGGATGCGCAGCCGGCCGAGGCGGCCGAAGCGCAGCCGGCGCGCGCGCCGCGCAACAAGGAAGGTGCGGCCAAGGGTGCCCGCAAGCCGGCCGGCAAGCGCGAAGGCGCGGCGAAGACTGGCCAGGGCGGGCAGGGCCGACGCGGCGCTCCGAAGGCTGAAGGCGCTCCGGCGAAGGCGGAAGGCGAGGCGTCCCAGGACGAGTTGTTCGCTTACGTGACGTCGCCCGCATTCGACGCGGACAACTCCGCGGGCGGTAGCGGCGTGCGTGCGCCGATGCTGCGTCGCGGCCGCAACCAGCCGGCGAACAAGCGCGTGCTGTCGCCGGACGACGATGCGCCGAAGCTCCACAAGGTGCTGGCGGAAGCGGGCATGGGCTCGCGCCGCGAAATGGAAGAATTGATCGTCGCCGGCCGCGTGTCGGTGAACGGCGAGCCCGCGCACATCGGCCAGCGCATCATGCCGACCGACCAGGTGCGGATCAACGGCAAGCCGGTCAAGCGCAAGCTGCCGAACAAGCCGCCGCGCGTGCTGCTGTATCACAAGCCGACGGGCGAGATCGTCAGCCACGCGGATCCGGAAGGCCGCCCGTCGGTGTTCGATCGCCTGCCGCCGATGAAGACGGCGAAATGGCTTGCAGTGGGCCGTCTCGACTTCAACACCGAAGGTCTGCTGATGCTGACGACTTCGGGTGACCTCGCGAACCGCTTCATGCATCCGCGCTACAGCGTCGAGCGCGAGTACGCGGTGCGCGTCGTCGGCGAGCTGGCCGAAGGCATGCGGCAAAAGCTGCTGCACGGCGTCGAACTCGACGACGGTCCGGCGAATTTCCTGCGCATCCGCGATGGCGGCGGCGAAGGGACGAATCACTGGTATCACGTCGCGCTGGCCGAAGGCCGCAACCGCGAAGTGCGCCGGATGTTCGAGGCGGTCGGCCTGATGGTGAGCCGCCTGATCCGTACGCGTCACGGCCCGATCCCGTTGCCGCGCGGCCTGAAGCGCGGCCGCTGGGAGGAGCTTGATGATGCGCAGGTGCGCAAGCTGATGGCGACCGTCGGCCTGAAGGCGCCGACCGAGGAGAAGGGCAAGCGCGGCGGTGCCGGCCAGGTCGAGCGCCGCCAGCCCGATCCGATGGAGACGTCGATGGGTTTCATCGGTCGTGAGCCGGTGCTGACGACGCACGGGCAGCTCGACCAGCCGCGTCGCGGTGGCGGCCGGCGCGGCGGGCCGGGCCTGCCGGGCCTGAGCGGCTACGGCAGCCTGCCGGTTTCGCCGTCGGGCTACGGTAACCGTGCCGGTGGCGCTCGTGATGGCAACCGCGGCGCGGGTGGCCGTGACGGCAACCGCCCTGGTGGCGGCCGCGACGTCGACGGCAATCGCGCATCGTACGGCGCGGGCCCCAAGCGCGAAGGCGCGGGCGGCAAGCGTGGTGGCAGCAAGGCTGGCGGCAATCGCAATCCGAACGGCAATCGGGCTGAAGGTGCTGGCAACGGCGGTGGCGGCCCGCGCGGCGGCCAACGTCCGCAGCGCAGCCGCCCGCGCAGCCGCTAAACGCGTATCGGCGCACGGCGGCGCAAGGCCGCCGGCATGCCGGCCCGATCGGCGTCTGGCCGATTTTTGCCGGTGCGCCGCATTGCGCCGATCGCTTTCGACTATATATATGTCGCGTGCCGCTGCGCCGCAGCGGGCATGGCCGATCTCCGGCCTGGCAGGAAGGGGCCGGCTGATCGGATAACCCGATTTCGCATTTTGGGTCCGTAAAGGCGCGCGACGCGCTGCTTTTACCGGCTGGCTTGGCGTTTGCGCCAAAAATCGCTATAATCGCGGAGTCGCTGGGCGTACGGATTCAATGTGCGGCTCAGGTGCGACCACCAGTAAGAAGATGGGCGTTCCGCCCATTTTTTTTTGCTGAAACGGTTAGGCATCTCGGGTAGCGCTTCCTGCGCCGGCTAAGGCGCGCGCCCGCGGGTGAATCGCGAGCGGCGGGCGCGAACACCTGAGAGGACACAGTGCAACTGACGGAACTGATAGAAACCACGGTCACCGGGCTCGGCTACGAGCTGGTGGATCTCGAGCGCACCGGGCGCGGCATGCTTTGCATCTATATCGATCAGCCTGCCGGCATCTCGCTCGAAGATTGCGAAAAGGTCACGCGTCAGCTCCAGCACGTCTTGACGGTCGAAAACATCGATTACGAACGGCTCGAAGTCTCGTCCCCGGGGCTCGACCGCCCGTTGAAGAAGCTGGCCGACTTCGAGCGCTTCGCTGGCAGCGAAGTCTCCGTGACCTTGAAAAAGCCGCTGGACGGGCGCAAGACGTACCGGGGCATTCTGCACGCGCCGAATGGCGAAACGATCGGTTTGGAATTTGAGGGGAAGAAGGGCGAGGCAGCCATGCTGGATTTCACGCTGGCCGATATCGATAAAGCCCGCCTGATTCCGCAAGTTGACTTTAGGAGCCGCAAATAATGAGTCGCGAAGTGTTGATGCTGGTGGATGCGCTGGCGCGCGAGAAAAACGTCGACAAGGATGTGGTGCTGGGCGCCCTCGAGGCTGCGCTCGCTTCCGCTTCCAAGAAGCTGTTCGACGAAGGCGCCGAAATCCGCGTCCATATCGATCGCGAAAGCGGCGAGCACGAAACCTTCCGTCGCTGGCTCGTCGTGCCCGACGAGGCAGGCTTGCAGGAGCCGGATCGCGAGATCCTGCTGTTCGAAGCACGTGAGCAGAATGCCGACGTCGAAGTCGGCGAGTATGTCGAGGAACCCGTTCCGTCGATCGAGTTCGGTCGCATCGGCGCGCAGGCCGCGAAGCAGGTGATCCTGCAGAAGGTGCGCGACGCGGAACGCGAGCAGATCCTGAACGACTACCTCGAGCGTGGCGAAAAGATCATGACCGGTACGGTGAAGCGCCTCGACAAGGGCAACTTCATCGTCGAATCGGGCCGTGTCGAGGCGCTGCTGCGCCGCGATCAGCTGATCCCGAAGGAAAATCTGCGCGTGGGCGACCGTGTGCGTGCGTACATCGCGAAGGTCGACCGCACCGCGCGCGGCCCGCAGATCGAGCTGTCGCGTACGGCGCCCGAGTTCCTGATGAAGCTGTTCGAGATGGAAGTGCCGGAAATCGAGCAGGGCCTGCTCGAGATCAAGGCGGCTGCCCGCGACCCGGGCGTGCGCGCGAAGATCGGCGTCATCGCCTACGACAAGCGGATCGATCCGATCGGCACCTGCGTCGGCATCCGCGGTTCGCGCGTGCAGGCCGTGCGCAACGAGCTCGGTGGCGAAAACATCGACATCGTGCTATGGTCGGAGGATCCCGCCCAGTTCGTGATCGGCGCGCTCGCGCCGGCAGCTGTCCAGTCGATCGTCGTCGATGAAGAAAAGCATTCGATGGACGTCGTCGTCGACGAGAACGAACTGGCTGTCGCGATTGGCCGCAGCGGTCAGAACGTTCGCCTCGCCGGTGAACTGACCGGCTGGCAGATCAACATCATGACGCCGGACGAATCCGCCCTGAAGCAGGGTGAAGAGCGCGACCGGCTGCGTGCACTGTTCATGGCGCGTCTCGATGTCGACGAAGAAGTTGCCGACATCCTGATCGACGAAGGCTTCACGAGCCTCGAAGAGATCGCCTACGTGCCGCTCAACGAAATGCTCGAGATCGAAGCGTTCGACGAGGACACCGTGCACGAACTGCGCAACCGCGCACGCGATGCGCTGTTGACGATGGCTATCGCGAACGAAGAAAAAGTCGAGAACGCAGCGCTGGATCTCAAGAGCCTCGACGGCATCACGCCGGAGCTGCTCGCGAAGCTGGCCGAACACGGTGTGCAGACGCGAGACGATCTCGCCGAGCTTGCAGTGGATGAACTGGTCGACCTGACCGGAATGGAAGAGGATGCCGCTAAGGCGTTGATCATGAAAGCACGTGAACATTGGTTCCAGTGAGAAATGACCATGGCGCACTGATTTGATGGCGGCCGTATGGCCTGACCCGATGCTAACAGCAAGGAATCGGTCCTTGCACTAAGAGGAATGAATGGCGAGTAACAACGTAGCCCAATTTGCCGCGGAACTGAAAATGCCTGCTGGTGTGCTGCTCGAACAGCTGCAGGCAGCGGGCGTCCAGAAAGCGAGTGAAGACGATGCGCTGTCCGAAACGGACAAGGCGCGTCTGCTCGATCATTTGCGCAAGTCGCACGGCGCAACCGACGGCGACAAGCGCAAGATCACGCTGACCCGCAAGCATACGTCGGAGATCAAGCAATCTGACGCGACGGGCAAGGCTCGCACCATTCAGGTCGAGGTCCGCAAGAAGCGTACGTTCGTCAAGCGCGACGACGTGAGCGAGGGTGCGGAACAGGGTCAGGCGCAGGTCGCCGAAGCGGACGACGATGCAGAACTGAAGCGTCGCGAGGAAGAAGCGCGCCGCGAGGCCGAGCTGCTCGAGAAGCAAGCGCAGGAACTGCGCGAGCGCCAGGAACGCCTGGAGCGCGAGGAAGCCGAACGCCGCGCCCGCGAGGAAGCGGCTGAAGCGGAGCGCCGTCGCGCCGAGGAAGAAGCGGCGGCGAAGCGTGTCGCGGCCGAAGCCGCTGCGGCCCAGCAGCAGGCAGCAGCGCAGCAGGCCGCCGCGGCCGAGCAGGAAACGGCAAGCGCACCGTCCGCCCAGGCGCAGTCCGCGCAGGCGCAGGACGAAGCGCGCGCGGCCGCCGAACGTGCGGCCCAGCGTGAAGCGGCGAAGAAGGCCGAGGACGCAGCCCGCGAGGCGGCGGACAAGGCGCGCGCCGAGCAGGAAGAGATCAGCAAGCGTCGTGCGGCGGCAGAAGCCGAGGCGCGCGCGATCCGCGAAATGATGAACACGCCGCGCAAGGCCGTGGTCAAGGCGGTCGAGCCGCCGAAGCCGGTCGAGCCGCCGAAGCCGGCCGAAGCGAAGGGTACGCTGCACAAGCCGGCGAAGCCGGAAGGCGCGCAGGCGCGTCCGGCCGTCAAGAAGCCGGCCGGCGCTGCCACCCCGGCAACGACGCAGGCGCCGGCAGGCGCGGGCGACCGCAACAAGAAACCGGGCGCAGGCAAGGGCGGCTGGCAGGACGACGCGTCGAAGCGCCGCGGCATCAAGACGCGCGGCGATTCGAGCGGCGGCGTCGACCGCGGCTGGCGCGGCGGCCCGAAGGGCCGTGGCCGTCACCAGGACAGTTCGACGTTCCAGGCGCCGACCGAACCGATCGTCCGTGAAGTGCACGTGCCGGAAACCGTGTCGGTTGCCGATCTCGCGCACAAGATGTCGATCAAGGCCTCCGAAGTCATCAAGGTGATGATGAAGATGGGCCAGATGGTCACGATCAACCAGGTGCTGGACCAGGAAACGGCGATGATCATCGTCGAGGAACTGGGCCACCGCGCGGTTGCCGCGAAGCTGGACGATCCGGAAGCGCTGCTCGTCGAAGGCGAAACGGGTACCGATGCGGAGCAACTGCCGCGTCCGCCGGTCGTCACGGTCATGGGTCACGTCGACCACGGCAAGACCTCGCTGCTCGACCACATCCGCCGCGCGAAGGTTGCCGCTGGCGAAGCGGGCGGCATTACGCAGCACATCGGCGCCTATCACGTCGATACGCCGCGTGGCGTCATCACGTTCCTCGACACGCCGGGTCACGAAGCGTTCACGGCAATGCGTGCACGCGGCGCGAAGGCGACCGACATCGTGGTGCTGGTGGTGGCAGCCGACGACGGCGTGATGCCGCAGACGAAGGAAGCCATTGCCCACGCGAAGGCGGGTGGTGTACCGATCGTCGTGGCGATCAACAAGATCGACAAGCCGGATGCGAACCTCGATCGCGTCAAGCAGGAGCTGGTCGCGGAAGGCGTCGTGCCGGAAGAGTACGGTGGCGATTCGCCGTTCGTGCCGGTGTCGGCGAAGACGGGCGCGGGTATCGACGATCTGCTCGAGAACGTGCTGCTGCAAGCCGAAGTGCTGGAACTGAAGGCACCGGTCGAAGCGCCGGCCAAGGGCATCGTGATCGAAGCGAAGCTCGACAAGGGCAAAGGCCCGGTCGCAACGATCCTCGTGCAGTCCGGTACGCTGAACCGCGGCGACATCGTGCTGGCCGGTACGGCTTACGGCCGTGTTCGCGCGATGCTCGACGAGAACGGCAAGCCGACGAAGGAAGCCGGCCCGTCGATCCCGGTCGAAATCCAGGGTCTGTCGGAAGTGCCGGGCGCGGGCGAGGAAGTGATCGTGCTGCCGGACGAGCGCAAGGCGCGTGAAATCGCCCTGTTCCGTCAGGGCAAGTTCCGCGACGTCAAGCTTGCGAAGCAGCAGGCCGCGAAGCTGGAAAGCATGCTCGAGCAGATGGGCGAAGGCGAAGTGCAGAACCTGCCGCTCATCATCAAGGCAGACGTGCAGGGTTCGCAGGAAGCACTCGTGCAGTCGCTGCTCAAGCTGTCGACCGACGAAGTGCGCGTGCAGATCGTGCACAGCGCGGTGGGTGGCATCAGCGAAAACGACGTCAACCTCGCAACGGCATCGAAGGCGGTCATCATCGGCTTCAACACGCGTGCGGATGCACAGGCGCGCAAGCTGGCCGAATCGAACGGCATCGATATCCGCTACTACAACATCATCTATGACGCAGTGGATGAGGTGAGGGCGGCGATGTCGGGCATGCTGGCGCCGGAGAAGCGCGAAGTCATCACCGGCATGGTCGAGGTGCGCCAGGTCTTCAAGGTGCCGAAGATCGGTGCGGTCGCCGGCTGTATGGTGACGGACGGCATCGTCAAGCGCTCGTCGTCGGTGCGCGTGCTGCGCAACAACGTCGTGATCTTCACGGGCGAACTCGAATCGCTGAAGCGCTTCAAGGACGACGTGAAGGAAGTGAAGCAAGGCTTCGAGTGCGGTATGTCGGTGAAGAACTTCAACGACATCGTCGAAGGCGACCAGTTCGAAGTCTTCGAAGTGACCGAAGTCGCGCGGACGCTGTAATCGTCGCGCATCGGCTCATGGGCGGGGCAGGCTTGGGCCTGTCCCGCCCATTTTCATGGTGGTGTGCCAATCGTGGCCGCCGCTTTATCCTGATAAACGGATCACGGATCGATCATGTCCAGGAAACGTACTTCCCCCAATCGCAACGTTCAGATCGCCGACCAGATTCAGCGCGATCTGTCCGAACTCATCATGCGCGAGGTCAAAGACCCGCGTATCGGCATCGTGACCATCCAGAGCGTCGAGCTCACGCCGGACTATGCGCATGCGAAGGTCTATTTCACTGCGCTCACCGGCGATCCTGAAAAGACGCAGGAGGCGCTGAATCATGCGTCGGGTCACTTGCACAACCTGCTGTTCAAGCGTCTGCACATTCATACGGTGCCGACGCTGCATTTCCACTACGACCAGACGATCGAGAAGGCCGTCGAGATGTCGCGCCTGATCAAGGAAGCGAACTCGACGCGCGCGAAGGACGACGACGAGGCCGACGCGCCGGCCAAGGACGACTGAGCTCGACCGGCCTATGACGAATGCAGCACCCCAACGTCCGCGCGTGCCCCGGCGCGTGCTGGACGGCGTCCTCCTGCTCGACAAGCCGGTCGGCCTGTCGAGCAACGACGCGCTGATTCGCGCGAAGCGCCTGCTTCTCGCAAAGAAAGCCGGTCACACCGGCACGCTCGATCCGCTGGCTTCGGGCCTGCTGCCGCTGTGCTTCGGCGAGGCGACGAAGTTCTCGCAGGATCTGCTCGAGGCCGACAAGACCTACGAAGCGACGATGCGTCTTGGCCAGCGCACGGCCACCGGCGATGCGGAAGGCGACGTGATCGACACGCGGCCCGTCGAATGCGACCAGGCGGCGGTGGAAGTCGCGCTCGTGCGCTTCACGGGTGAGATCGTGCAGGTCCCGCCGATGTATTCGGCGCTCAAGCGCGATGGCAAGCCGCTGTACGAATACGCGCGTGCGGGTCAGACCGTCGAGCGCGAAGGCCGCAATGTGACGATCCATGTACTCGAGCTGCTCGCTTGCGAACTGCCCGACGTGACGTTTCGCGTGACCTGCAGCAAGGGCACGTACGTGCGCACGCTCGCGGAGGATATCGGCGAGGCGCTGGGTTGCGGTGCGCATCTGACGATGCTGCGTCGCACGGGCGTGGGTGCGCTGACGCTCGAACATGCGGTGACGCTCGACGCGCTGTCGGATGCGGCCGAATCGGCTCGCGATGCATGGCTGCAGCCGGTCGATGCGTTGCTGTCGACGTTTCCGTCCGTTCGTCTCGACGAGGCATCCGCGAAGCGGTTCCTGCATGGCCAGCGCCTGCCGCTGTCGGAACTCGGGCCGATCGAGGCGGCTGATGGCGAGCGCGTGCGCGTGTACGACGCAACGCGGTTGCTCGGCGTGGCACGCAAGGCGAATGGCGTGCTCGCACCGGAGCGGCTCGTCGTGACGGCTGCATGATGCGGCGGCGCAAGCGCTCGGTAGCATAAAAAAACCCGGTCGAAATCGACCGGGTTTTTTGTTTGGTGCGTGTGATCGCGCGGCGCTGCGGTCGGACGGCGTTCAGTGCGCCGCGGATGCCGCCGCTCCGGCATCGCCGCCGCCCGAGCGTTCGGGCTTGGTGATCCAGATCAGCGCAATCAGCAGCACGAAGATCGCCGCCGAGATGTAGAACAGATCGTTCACACCGAGCTGTGCGGCCTGTTGCGTCGCCAGGTTGTTGATGAGTCCGTGCGCCTGGTCCTGCGTCAGCCCGAGGTTGCCCATCTGCGTGACGGCCTGGTTGAACGTCGGGTTGTACACGTTCGTCTGCTCGACCAGTTGCGCGTGATGGAAGTTGTTGCGGTGGTCCCACGCGGTCTGGAAGATCGACGTACCGATGCCGCCGCACATGATCCGCACGAAGTTCGACAGGCCGGACGCCGCGGGAATGCGGTGGCCGGGCAGGCCGGACAACGTGATCGACACGAGCGGGATGAAGAATCCGGCCATCGCGATACCCTGTACGAGCGTCGGCAGCGTCAGCGACCACTCGTCGACACCTGTCGTGTAGCGCGAGCGCATCCAGAAGCACAGTGCGAACGTCAGGAATGCGGCGGTCGCGATGTAGCGCGGATCGGTGCGCGGCAGGAACTTGCCGGTCAACGGCGACAGCAGGATCGCGAACAGCCCGACCGGTGCCATCACGAGGCCGGCGTCGGTCGCCGTGTAGCCGATCTGGGTCTGCAGCCACAGCGGCAGCAGCACGAGGTTGCCGAAGTAGAGCCCGTAACCGACTGCCAGTGCGACCGTGCCACCCGTGAAGTTGCGCCGACGGAACAGCGACAGGTCGACGACGGGGTGCTCGGCGGTCAGTTCCCAGATCACGAAGAACGCGAACGAGATGATCGCGATCAGCGCAAGCGCGACGATCGTCGTCGACGAGAACCAGTCCAGATCCTTGCCCTTGTCGAGCATGATCTGCAGCGAGCCGACCCACAGCACGAGCAGCGCGAGGCCGACACCGTCGATCGGTGCGCGGCGTATCGTCGATTCACGCGTGCGATAGATCGACCACGTGGCGAGCGCGGCGGCGATGCCGACCGGGATGTTCACGTAGAAGATCCACGGCCACGAATAGTTGTCCGAGATCCAGCCACCGAGGATCGGGCCCGCGACCGGTGCGATCAGCGTCGTCATCGACCACAGCGCCAGCGCCATCGGCGCCTTCGCGCGTGGATAGCTCGACAGCAGCAGCGACTGCGACAGCGGAATCATCGGCCCCGCGACCGCGCCCTGCAGCACGCGCGATGCGAGCAGGAACGGCAGGCTCGGCGCGAGGCCGCACATCCACGACGAGATGACGAACAGGATGATCGATGCGAGGAACAGGCGGACCTGTCCGAAGCGATCGGTCAGCCAGCCCGTCAGCGGCACCGAGATCGCGTTCGCGACCGCGAACGACGTAATGACCCACGTGCCCTGGTCGGACGATACGCCGAGATCGCCCGAGATGGTCGGGATCGCGACGTTCGCGATGGACGTGTCGAGCACGTTCATGAACACCGCGAGCGATACCGCGATCGTCCCGAGCAAAAGTTTCCCGCCCTGCAGGGGCGGGTACGAGACAGGAGCCTGTGCCATGTCGGTTGTCTTTCCGGAGTCGGAACGGTTACATCATTTTCGCGGCGCTGTTCTGCTTCGCCGCGGCCGGGGCCGGCGCATTGCCGCCTGCGTTCTCGGCGATGACGCGTGCGATTTCGGCGTCGGCTTCGTCGCCGTACTTCGCGAACACGTTGGTCTCGTAGACGGTGTTCGGCGCGTTGACGAGCTGGTCGCCGCGTTCGTCCTTGATGTCCACGTCGACCTGCATCGACAGGCCGATGCGCAGCGGATGCTTGTCGAGATCCTTCGGATCGAGTTCGATCCGCACCGGCAGGCGCTGCACGACCTTGATCCAGTTGCCGGTCGCGTTCTGCGCCGGCAGCAGCGAGAACGCCGAGCCCGTGCCGGCCGAGAAGCCGACGACCTTGCCGTGGTACGTGACCGACGAGCCGTAGATGTCCGCCGTCATTTCGACCGGCTGGCCGATGCGCATGTGCTTCAGCTGGACTTCCTTGAAGTTCGCGTCGACCCACACGGCATTCAGCGGCACCACCGACATCAGCGGGTTGCCGGGCGACACGCGCTGGCCGACCTGCACCGAGCGCTTCGCGACATAGCCGGTGACCGGCGCCGGCAGCACGTTACGCGCGTTCGCGAGGTAGGCGTCGCGAACCTTCGCGGCGGCGGCCATCACGTTCGGGTGCGATGCGATCGTCGTGTTCGCGGTCAGCGCGCGATTCGACGCGAGCTGCTGCTGGGCGGCATCGACCGATGCCTGCGCGGCCTTCACGGCGTCGCGTGCGTGCGAGATTTCTTCCTGCGACACGGCGCCCGTCTGCGCGACGGCCATGCGGCGACGCAGGTCGTCCTGGGCCTTCGACAGGTCGGACTGGCGCAGCGCGACCTGCGCGCGGTACTGGTCGTCGTTGACGAACAGGCCGCGCACCTGGCGCACCGTCTGCGCGAGGTTGGCTTCCGCCTGTTGCAACGCGACCTGCGAATCGGCCGGGTCGAGCACGACCAGCGGATCGCCGGCCTTGACCGTCTGCGTATCGTCCGCCTTCACGGCGATCACGGTGCCCGTTACCTGCGGCGTGATCTGCACGACGTTGCCGTTTACGTACGCATCGTCGGTACCTTCATGGAAGCGTGCGACGAGGAAGTAGTACAGGCCATACGCGATGGCCGCGATCACGATGACCGCGACGAGTAGCGTCATCATTCGTTTGCGCTTGCCGTTGCCCTGCGGCTGCGCGCTGGCGGCGTTTTGTTGGTCGCTCATGGCGATTTTCTCCGTCCGTTATTTCGAGTGTCTGCGTAGTGGTGGCGCCGGATCAGTTGGCGGCCTGTTTTGTCGGCTTGGTGGTGTCGGGCGCGGCGAGCGGCGTACCGGTCGCATCGAACCCGCCACCCAGCGCCTTGATCAGTGCGAGCTGCATGTCGCGGCGGCGCATCTTCAGGTTGGTCACCGTCTGCTCCGAGGCGAGGCGGTTGCTGTCCGCCGTCAGCACCTGCAGTTGCGGCGACAGCCCGGCCTTGTAACGGATCACCGCGAGATCGTAGGCGCGCGTCGACGCGTCGAGTGCGCGTTGCGCGTCGCCCATCTGGCGATCGACCGCGCGGATCGACGCGACCTGCGTCGCGACGTCGTTCAGCGCGCTGATCAGCGTCTGGTTGTAGTTCGCCACCGACAGGTCGAAGTCCGCGTAGCGGCCCTTGAGCTGGGCGCGCAGCGCGCCGGCGTCGAAGATCGGCAGGTGGATCGCCGGGCCGAACTGCGCCTGGCGGCTCGCGAAGTTCAGGAATTTGCCCCAGCCGAACGCATCGAAGCCGAAACCGGCCGCGAGGTTCACGTCGGGGTAGAACTCGGCCTTCGCTTCCTTCACGTCGTGCATCGCGGCCTCGACCTGCCAGCGCGCGGCGACGATGTCGGGGCGGCGCGACACGAGATCGGCCGGCAGGTTGCCGGGCAGCGCGACTTCGCCGCTCGGGTTCATCACGGGCGCCGCGATCTGCAGCCCGCGATCCGGCCCCTTGCCGAGCAGCGCGGCGAGCTGGTAGCGCACCGTCGTGATCTGGCCGTCGAGGTCGGACAGCGAAGCCTGGGTCGTCGCGATGTTGCCGCGGGCCGTCTGGCGTTCGACGTTGGTGTCGAGGCCGGCCGACACGCGGCCGTCGGTGATCTTGCCGACCGTCTCGCGGTTGGTGATCTCGCGTTGCGCGATGTCGCGCAGCGCATAGAGCTGCGCGAGCGAGTTGTAGCTACGCGCGACCGACGACGCGAGCGTGATGCGCGCCTGCTGCATGTCGGCTTCGGCGGACTTTTCCTGCGACACGGCCGTGTGCAGGCGTTCGCGGTTCTTGCCCCACAGGTCGAGTTCCCACGACGCGCTCGCAAGCGCGTTGTTTTCGCTGTACCACTGGCCGCCGTACGGGGGCGGGAACAGTGCGTTCGACGAGTACAGCTCGCGTGTCCACGAATAGCTGGCTTCGGCCTTCGGCATCAGGTTCGAGCGCGACGATTCGATGTACGACGATGCCTTCGCGATGCGTGCCTGCGCCTGCGCAATCGACGGATTGCCTTGCAGCGCTTCGTCGATCAGCTTCGGCAATTGCGGATCGCCGAACTGGTTGGCCCAGTCGAGCGCCGGCCACTGGCCACCCTGGGCCGGCAGGCTCTGGGCGGATTCGAATTGCGACGCCGGGGCGATCTGCTTGTCGCTCTTGATGCCGAAGTAGTTCGCGCAGCCCGCCAGCGCCAGTGCGGCGACCGCGGCGGCGACGGCGGCGCGGCGCGATCCGGCGCGCTCGGACAACGGGGAGGATTTCATCGCGCTAACCCCTGACTCGGAATGAATGATGGACACTGCAAGGATTTCCTTACATTAATCTGTCAAAAGTAATTGTTATGGCAACTATTACGCGATGCTGGCGCCAGCCGTCTCGCAATAGTTGCTGAGAATGCGGCGCAACATGCTCTTCAGGAACCCGACTTCTTCCGGCGTAAACCCGTCCAGCACCTGATCGAGCACGCTGCGGAAAATCGGCGGCAGCCGTTCGGCAAGCGCACGGCCTTCGTCGGTGAGTTCGAGGCGCACGACGCGCCGGTCCTCGATGCTGCGGACGCGGGACAGCAAGCCGCGTTTCTCGACCCGGTCGAGCAGGCGCGTGACCGCGCTTGCGTCGATCCCGTATTCGCGGGCGAGTTCGGCGGCCGTCGAGCACTTGCCGACCGCGATCATGAACAGCATGCTCGCCTGCGTGCCCGTGATGCCGAGCTCTTCCTGCGTGCGTTGCGTGACGAGGTTGGTCATCACCGACTTCACGCGCGACATCAGATAACCGACGCTGTCGTTCATCTGATACGTGGACAGTGGCGATACGGGCGGTTGGGTAGGAGAATCCGACATAAAACCCTGAAGCTGCAATAGTTGACTAGGCAGCAGTATAGGCACAATTGCTTGCCGCGGCAAATGTTAATCGAACGGCAAAGGGCGTGCTTCGTCGCTCGAGAATCCCTTGTCTCGATAAGGTTTTTGGCGTCGCTGCGGGCGGCGGGGCCGGATGGGTTGCCGGTTTCGGGGGAGGGCGGAGCAGTCCGTCTCGGCACGTTACATCGTGTCGGTCAGCTCTCGACATTCTCACGTGCTATAATTTGTGGCTTTCCAAGCTGCAACAGCGCGCGCCCGTGAAAACGAGCGGGCGCGTTTGCGCGTTCAAACGATTTCCAGGTTTCTATGACCCGCGCCCTTCGCAATATCGCCATCATCGCTCACGTCGACCACGGCAAGACGACGCTCGTCGACCAACTGCTTCGCCAGTCCGGCACCTTCCGCGACAACCAGCAAGTCGCCGAGCGTGTGATGGACTCGAACGACATCGAAAAGGAACGCGGGATCACGATTCTCGCGAAGAACTGCGCGGTCGAATACGAAGGCACGCACGTCAACATCGTCGACACCCCGGGGCACGCGGACTTCGGCGGTGAAGTCGAGCGCGTGCTGTCGATGGTCGACTCGGTGCTGCTGCTGGTCGACGCGGTCGAAGGCCCGATGCCGCAGACGCGCTTCGTCACGAAGAAGGCGCTGGCGCTCGGCCTGAAGCCGATCGTCGTCGTCAACAAGATCGACCGCCCGGGCGCGCGTATCGACTGGGTGATCAACCAGACGTTCGACCTGTTCGACAAGCTCGGTGCGACCGAAGAGCAGCTCGACTTCCCGATCGTCTACGCGTCGGGCCTGAACGGCTATGCGTCGCTCGACCCGGCTGCGCGCGATGGCGACATGCGCCCGCTGTTCGAGGCGATCCTCGAGCACGTGCCGGTTCGCCCGGCCGATCCGGAAGCGCCGCTGCAGCTCCAGATCACGTCGCTCGACTATTCGACGTACGTCGGCCGGATCGGCGTCGGCCGTATCACGCGCGGCCGCATCAAGCCGGGCCAGCCGGTCGTGATGCGCTTCGGCCCGGAAGGCGACGTGCTGAACCGCAAGATCAACCAGGTGCTGTCGTTCAAGGGCCTCGAGCGCGTGCAGGTCGAGTCGGCCGAAGCGGGCGACATCGTGCTGATCAACGGTATTGAAGACGTCGGCATCGGCGCGACGATCTGCGCGATCGACACGCCGGAAGCGCTGCCGATGATCACCGTCGACGAACCGACGCTGACGATGAACTTCCTCGTCAACTCGTCGCCGCTCGCGGGCCGCGAAGGCAAGTTCGTGACGAGCCGCCAGATCCGCGACCGCCTGATGAAGGAGCTGAACCACAACGTCGCGCTGCGCGTGAAGGATACGGGCGACGAAACGGTGTTCGAAGTGTCGGGTCGCGGCGAGCTGCACCTGACGATTCTCGTCGAGAACATGCGTCGCGAAGGCTACGAGCTGGCCGTGTCGCGTCCGCGCGTCGTGATGCAGGAAATCGACGGCGTGCGTCACGAGCCGTTCGAGCTGCTGACCGTCGACCTCGAAGACGAACACCAGGGCGGCGTGATGGAAGAGCTGGGTCGCCGCAAGGGCGAAATGCTCGACATGGCGTCGGACGGCCGTGGTCGTACGCGTCTGGAATATAAGATCTCGGCACGTGGCCTGATCGGCTTCCAGAGCGAATTCCTGACGCTCACGCGCGGCACGGGCCTGATGAGCCACATCTTCGATTCGTACGCACCGGTCAAGGACGGTTCGGTCTTCGAGCGCCGCAACGGCGTGCTGATCTCGCAGGACGACGGCGCAGCGGTGGCCTACGCCCTGTGGAAGCTGCAGGATCGCGGCCGCATGTTCGTGAAGCCGGGCGATGCGCTGTACGAGGGCATGATCATCGGCATCCACAGCCGCGACAACGACCTCGTCGTGAACCCGATCAAGGGCAAGCAGCTGACCAACGTGCGTGCTTCGGGTACCGACGAAGCCGTGCGTCTCGTGCCGCCGGTCCAGATGTCGCTGGAATACGCGGTCGAATTCATCGACGACGACGAGCTCGTCGAAGTGACGCCGCAGTCGATCCGCCTGCGCAAGCGCTTCCTGAAGGAGCACGAGCGTCGCCGCGCGAGCCGCGAAGGCGCGGTCGACTAAGCATTTCGACCGTTCGCTGCATCACGGAAAAGGCTGCCTTCGGGCAGCCTTTTTTGCACCTGCGCGATGTGCAACCGGATGACCTGCAAAACACTGTTCCCGCAGGTCGTGGCAATCCGGCAAAACCCCGTCGCGCGGTGCTTTCAGGCACATTTCGCCGTGAACTCCGGTATCGGTTCTGTGATATGCTGCGCGCACGCAAGTTTTAGGTCCTTCCAAGCAAGACTTGATTCGCAATCCGCTAAACGGTCAGGCCGTGTCGCGGAAGGTTGAGTAACCCGCTATTTCTCGAGAAGCTCGAAGAAAGGTGAGCGTAAAATGTCAGATGTAATGAAGCAGTTTCAGCTGAACTCCTATCTGTTCGGCGGCAATGCTTCGTACGTTGAAGAACTGTACGATGCATACCTCAACAATCCGGCGTCGGTGCCGGAGAATTGGCGAGAGTATTTCGACGCGCTGCAGAATGTGCCTGCAACGGACGGCTCGAGTGCCAATGACGTCGCTCATTTCCCGATCGTCGAATCGTTCGCCGAGCGTGCGAAGGCCAATGCCTTCATCCCGCGTGAAAGCACGAGCAACCTCGCGACCGCGCGCAAGCAGGTCCATGTTCAGTCGCTCATCAGCGCCTATCGCTTCCTCGGCTCGCAATGGGCCAATCTCGACCCCCTGAAGCGTCGCGAACGTCCCGCCATTCCCGAACTCGAACCCGCGTTCTACGACTTCTCCGAAGGCGACCTCGACCAGACGTACAGCGCAAGCAACCTGTACTTCGGTTTCGACCAGGCTTCGCTGCGTGACATCGTCAAGGGTCTGCGCGACACGTATTGCGGCACGATCGGCGCCGAGTACATGTACATCAGCGATCCGGAGCAGAAGCGCTGGTGGCAGGAGCGCCTGGAGTCGACCCGTGCGACGCCGGCATTCTCGTCCGACAAGAAGAAGCACATCCTGAATCGCCTGACGGCGTCGGAAGGTCTCGAACGCTACCTGCACACCAAGTACGTCGGCCAGAAGCGCTTCTCGCTCGAAGGCGGCGAAAGCTTCATCGCGGCGATGGACGAAGTCGTCCAGCACGCGGGCAAGAGCGGCGTGCAGGAAATCATCATCGGCATGGCCCACCGCGGCCGTCTGAACGTGCTGGTCAACACGCTGGGCAAGATGCCGGCCGACCTGTTCGCCGAATTCGAAGGCAAGCACGTCGACGACCTGCCGGCCGGTGACGTGAAGTACCACAAGGGCTTCTCGTCGGACGTGTCGACGGAAGGCGGCCCGGTCCACCTGTCGCTCGCGTTCAACCCGTCGCACCTCGAAATCGTGAACCCGGTGGTCGAAGGTTCGGCGAAGGCGCGGATGGACCGTCGCGGCGACGAAGACGGCCTGCAGGTGCTGCCGGTGCAGATCCACGGCGACGCGGCCTTCGCTGGCCAGGGCGTCGTGATGGAAACGCTGAACCTCGCGCAGACGCGCGGTTACGGCACGCACGGCACGCTGCACATCGTCATCAACAACCAGATCGGCTTCACGACGTCGGACCCGCGCGATGCGCGCTCGACGCTGTACTGTACCGACGTGGTCAAGATGATCGAAGCGCCGGTGCTGCACGTGAACGGTGACGATCCGGAAGCTGTCGTGCTCGCGATCCAGATCGCGATCGACTACCGGATGCAGTTCCACAAGGATGTCGTGATCGACATCGTCTGCTTCCGCAAGCTGGGTCACAACGAGCAGGACACGCCGGCTGTCACGCAGCCGCTGATGTACAAGAAGATCGCACAGCACCCGGGCACCCGTGCGCTGTACGCCGAGAAGCTCGTGCAGCAGGGCGTGATCACCGCGGAAGACGCCGACAACTACGTGAAGGCGTACCGCAAGGCAATGGACGACGGTCACCACACGGTCGACCCGGTCCTGTCGAACTACAAGAGCAAGTACGCAGTCGACTGGGTTCCGTTCCTGAACCGCAAGTGGACGGATGCAGCCGATACGGCCGTGCCGCTCGCCGAACTGAAGCGCCTCGGCGAACGCATCACGACGGTCCCGGAAAACTTCAAGGTTCACCCGCTCGTCGAGCGCGTGATCAACGACCGCCGCAACATGGCGCGCGGCGACCAGCCGCTCGACTGGGGCATGGGCGAACACCTCGCATTCGCGTCGCTCGTCGCATCGGGCTACTCGGTGCGCCTGACGGGCCAGGACTCGGGCCGCGGCACGTTCACGCACCGTCACGCGGTGCTGCACGACCAGAACCGCGAGCGCTGGAACGACGGTACGTACGTGCCGCTGCAGAACATCGCTGAAGGCCAGGCGAAGTTCACGGTGATCGACTCGGTGCTGTCGGAAGAGGCGGTGCTGGGCTTCGAATACGGTTACTCGACCGCCGAGCCGAACACGCTCGTGCTGTGGGAAGCGCAGTTCGGCGACTTCGTCAACGGCGCGCAGGTCGTGATCGACCAGTTCATCTCGTCGGGCGAAGTGAAGTGGGGCCGCGTGTCGGGTCTCACGATGCTGCTGCCGCACGGCTATGAAGGGCAAGGTCCGGAACACTCGTCGACGCGTATCGAGCGTTTCCTGCAGCTGTGTGCAGATCACAACATGCAGGTCGTTCAGCCGACGACGCCGGCGCAGATTTTCCACCTGCTGCGCCGCCAGATGATCCGCCTGTTCCGCAAGCCGCTGATCGTCGCAACGCCGAAGTCGTTGCTGCGTCACAAGGAAGCGGTGTCGGACCTGTCGGAACTGGCGAAGGGTTCGTTCCAGCCGGTGCTGGGCGAAACCGACGGCGGCATCGACGCGAAGAAGGTCAAGCGCGTGCTGGCGTGCTCGGGCCGCGTGTATTACGACCTCGTCGCGCATCGCCGCGAAGCGAAGGCGAACGACGTCGCGATCATTCGTATCGAGCAGCTGTATCCGTTCGCGCACAAGCAGTTCGAAGCCGAAATGAAGAAGTACGAGAACGCGACTGAAGTGGTCTGGGTGCAGGACGAGCCGCAGAACCAGGGCCCCTGGTTCTACGTCGAGCACCATCTGAAGGAAGGCATGAAGGAAGGGCAGAAGCTGGCATACAGCGGCCGTCCGGCTTCGGCCTCGCCGGCGGTTGGCTACTACGCGAAGCACTACGAGCAGCAGAAGGCCCTGATCGAAGGTGCTTTCGGCCGCCTGAAGAGCGGATCGATCGCGAAATAACCGACGGAAGCGAAACGGGAAGGCGCGCGGCGCTTTCCCGTCTCTTTTGGCCTGCCGGGCGCGTGGCGCGCCGCACCGGCCGAAGGAATCGCACGAACCTCGTCATTACCCAGATTAAGCATCCAGGAAAATCACATGGCTATCGTAGAAGTCAAAGTCCCCCAGCTTTCGGAGTCGGTTTCGGAAGCGACCATGCTGCAGTGGAAGAAGAAGCCGGGCGAAGCAGTCGCGCAGGACGAAATCCTGATCGAACTCGAGACCGACAAGGTCGTGCTCGAAGTGCCGGCACCGGCAGCGGGCGTGCTCGCGCAAGTGCTGCAGAACGACGGTGACACCGTGGTTGCCGATCAGCTGATCGCGACGATCGACACCGAAGCGAAGGCAGGTGCTGCCGAAGCAGCGGCTGGCGCCGCCGAAGTCAAGCCGGCCGCAGCGCCTGCTGCCGCCGCACCGGCCGCACAGCCGGCCGCCGCAACGGCATCGTCGGCAACCGCATCGCCGGCTGCCTCGAAGCTGCTGGCCGAGAAGGGCCTGTCGGCGGGCGACGTCGCAGGTTCGGGCCGCGACGGCCGCGTCACGAAGGGCGACGCACTGTCCGCCGGCAGCGCACCGAAGGCCGCTCCGGCCGCCGCACCGGCCAAGGCCGCTGCCGCGAAGCCGTCGCTGCCGGAAGTGAAGGTGCCCGCGTCGGCAACGACCTGGCTGAACGACCGTCCGGAACAGCGCGTGCCGATGTCGCGTCTGCGTGCGCGTATCGCCGAGCGTCTGCTCGAATCGCAGCAGACCAACGCGATCCTGACGACGTTCAACGAAGTCAACATGCAGCCGGTCATGGACCTGCGCTCGAAGTACAAGGACAAGTTCGAGAAGGAACACGGCGTGAAGCTCGGCTTCATGTCGTTCTTCGTGAAGGCGGCCGTGCACGCGCTGAAGAAGTTCCCGCTCGTGAACGCGTCGATCGACGGTAACGACATCGTCTACCACGGCTACTTCGACATCGGTATCGCTGTCGGCTCGCCGCGTGGCCTCGTCGTGCCGATCCTGCGCAACGCGGATCAGCTGAGCCTCGCCGAGATCGAAAAGAAGATCGCCGAATTCGGCCAGAAGGCGAAGGACGGGAAGCTGTCGATCGAGGAAATGACGGGCGGTACGTTCTCGATCTCGAACGGCGGCGTGTTCGGCTCGATGCTGTCGACCCCGATCATCAACCCGCCGCAGTCGGCCATCCTCGGCGTGCACGCGACGAAGGAGCGCCCGGTTGTCGAGAACGGCCAGATCGTGATCCGCCCGATCAACTACCTCGCGCTGTCGTACGACCACCGCATCATCGACGGCCGCGAAGCCGTGCTGTCGCTCGTCGCGATGAAGGATGCGCTGGAAGATCCGGCACGTCTGCTGCTCGACCTGTAAGCCGAGTCTCACTGCATTGACCCGTTCCGCAGGTTCGCGCACGCGCGCGAACCTGCGGACGTACAAGTAGAAAGGATTGTCATGTCCAAGGAATTTGACGTCGTCGTGATCGGTGCCGGCCCCGGCGGCTACATCGCCGCGATCCGCGCCGCGCAGCTCGGCAAGACCGTTGCCTGTATCGAGAAGTGGAAGAACCCGGCCGGCGCGCTGAAGCTCGGCGGCACGTGCCTGAACGTCGGCTGCATTCCGTCGAAGGCGCTGCTCGCATCGTCGGAAGAGTTCGAGAACACGTCGCATCACCTGGCCGACCACGGCATCACGGTCGACGGCGTGAAGATCGACGTCGCGAAGATGCTCGGCCGCAAGGATGCGATCGTCGAGAAGATGACGAGCGGGATCGAGTTCCTGTTCAAGAAGAACAAGATCACCTGGCTGAAGGGCCATGGCAAGTTCACCGGCAAGACCGATGCCGGCGTGCAGATCGAAGTGAGCGGCGAAGGTGAAACCGAAGTCGTCACCGCGAAGAACGTGATCATCGCGACGGGTTCGAAGGCGCGTCACCTGCCGGGCGTCCCGGTCGACAACAAGATCGTGTCGGACAACGAAGGTGCGCTGACGTTCGACTCGGTGCCGAAGAAGCTCGCCGTGATCGGCGCAGGCGTGATCGGCCTCGAGCTCGGCTCGGTGTGGCGCCGTCTCGGTGCCGAAGTGACGGTGCTCGAGGCGCTGCCGGCATTCCTCGGCGCAGCGGACGAAGCGCTCGCGAAGGAAGCGGCCAAGCTGTTCAAGAAGCAGGGCCTCGACATCAATCTCGGCGTGAAGATCGGCGAAGTGAAGGCGACCGCGAACGGTGTGTCGATCGCCTACACGGACAAGGACGGCAACGCGCAGACGCTCGACGCCGACCGCCTGATCGTGTCGGTCGGCCGCGTGCCGAACACCGACAACCTCGGTCTCGAGGCAATCGGCCTGAAGGCGAACGAGCGCGGCTTCATCGACGTCGACGACCACTGCCGTACGGCGGTGCCGAACGTGTACGCGATCGGCGACGTGGTGCGTGGCCCGATGCTCGCGCACAAGGCGGAAGACGAAGGCGTGCTGGTCGCGGAAGTGATCGACGGCCAGAAGCCGCACATCGACTACAACTGCATTCCGTGGGTGATCTACACGTACCCGGAAATCGCATGGGTCGGCAAGACGGAGCAGCAGCTGAAGGCGGAAGGCCGCGAGATCAAGACGGGCAAGTTCCCGTTCTCGATCAACGGCCGCGCGCTCGGCATGAACGCACCGGACGGCTTCGTGAAGATGATCGCCGATGCGAAGACCGACGAACTGCTCGGCGTGCACGTGATCGCCGCGAACGCGTCGGACCTGATCGCGGAAGCCGTGGTGGCGATGGAATTCAAGGCGGCGTCGGAAGACATCGCCCGCATCTGCCATCCGCACCCGTCGATGTCGGAAGTGATGCGCGAAGCGGCGCTCGCCGTCGACAAGCGCTCGCTGAACAGCTGAGCACGGACTAGCGCCTGCCGGCCATCGGCCGGCGCAGCCGTCTCATGACGAAGGCGGGCGGGGTTTCCCGCTCGCCTTCGTTCTTTCTGGTTTGCCCGATGAACGTCACCGAATACTACGCGCGCGAACTGACCACGCGCGGCTATCAATCCGATCCCGCTCAGCGTGCGGCCGTCGATCGCCTGCAGCGCTGTTTCGACGAATGGGTCGAATACAAGGCGCGCCGCTCGAACGCGTTCAAGAAGCTCATCAATCATCCGGATCTCCCGCGCGGCGTGTACATGTGGGGCGGGGTCGGCCGCGGCAAGAGCTTCCTGATGGACAGCTTCTACGCGGTGGTGCCCGTGCAGCGCAAGACGCGCCTGCATTTCCACGAGTTCATGCGTGAAGTGCACCGCGAACTCGAGGAACTGAAAGGGCAGGCCGATCCGCTCGACGAACTCGCGCGGCGCATCGCGAAGCGCTACCGCCTGATCTGCTTCGACGAATTCCACGTGTCGGACATTGCGGACGCGATGATCCTGTACCGTCTGCTCGACCGCCTGTTCAACAACGGCGTGCAGTTCGTGATGACGTCCAACTACGATCCCGACGACCTGTACCCGGACGGCCTGCATCGCGACCGCATGCTGCCGGCGATCGCGCTGATCAAGGACCGGCTCGACGTGCTGAACGTCGACGCGGGCGTCGATTATCGCCAGCGCACGCTCGCGCAGGTGAAGATGTATCACACGCCGCTCGGCGCGGATGCGGATCGCGAACTGCGTCACGCGTTCGGCAAGCTCGCCGCGGTGCCGGACGAAAGCCCGATCCTGCATATCGAGAAGCGCGAGCTGAAGGCGCTGCGCAAGGCGGACGGCGTGGTCTGGTTCGACTTCGCAACGCTGTGCGGCGGCCCGCGTTCGCAGAACGACTATCTCGAACTGGCGAGCCGTTTCCACGCGATCGTGTTGTCCGAGGTGCCGCAGATGTCGCCGCGGATGGCGTCCGAGGCGCGCCGCTTCACGTGGCTCATCGACGTGCTGTACGACCACAAGGTCAAGCTGCTGATGTCCGCGGCGGTGCCGGCGGAGCAGTTGTACATCGAGGGTCCGATGGCCAACGAATTCGCGCGCACGGTGTCGCGCATCGTCGAGATGCAGTCGAAGGAATATATCGAAACGCCGCGTCGCATCGTCGATACGTCGCTGACCTGATTGCGCTTTCTGGCAATTGACGGGATTCAAACGTCAATTCCGGTCAAATTCACGCAATCTCGGGGTATTTTCGGATTTGTCTTATATTCATCGTTGAGGTGAGCCGATATCGTTGTGTCATGGTTACTAAGGCTGGAGATGTCCATGACACCGTATCGCGATCTGACCGACCACGAGTGGCGCTGCGTTGCGCCGCTTCTGCCCGAAATGCAGCCGCGCACCGAGTTGCGCGGCCGTCCGTTAGCCAATACGCGGGGCGTGCTGAACGGCGTGCTCTGGGTGATCTACAGCGGCGCAACATGGTCGGCCATACCGCGCCGTTACCCGTCGTATCAGACATGCCATCGCCGCTTCAAGGTCTGGCACGAGACGGGCACGCTGATGAATGTGATGCGTGCGCTTTATGGCGATGCCGGCATGAATCTGTGCAACGAATTGTCCGCGCGGATGCGCAAGCACGCGCAATCGAAGGCGGCAGAGGCGCGTAGCAACGCGGCACCCGCGTATCGGTCCACCGGCGACTATCCGCCCGATTCGCTGAAGCATGCTGCGTGATGCTGATCGGTTTCCGTTGCGTCCGCACCCAAAGAAAATCGGCCTGACGACTTCGTCGCAGGCCGATTTTTTCATTGAGCCGCGCGAGTCGGCGCGTGCTGCGTTATTGCTGGCGAACCCAGGTCTGCGAGCGGCCGAGCAGCGATACGCCGATATAACCGCGCACCACGAGCTTCTGGCCGCCGTCTTCAAGCGTCATCTTGCACTTGTAGACCTTGCCGTTTTCCGGGTCGAGAATGTTGCCGCCGTCCCAGTGGTCGCCTTCCTTCTTCATCGCCTTGATGATCGTCATGCCCTTGATGAGCTGATCCTTGCGCTCGTCCGTGCAGGCGGTGCAGCGGCGATCGGGCGTATCGTTCGCGCCGAGGCCCTTGACGACCTTGCCCGTCAGCGCGCCGTCGCCGTCTTCCGCGATCTGCACGAGTGCCTTCGGCTGGTGGGTGTTGTCGTCGATCGTCTGCCACATGCCGATGGGATTGTCGGCTTGTGCGAACGTGGGGGCTGCGCACGCGAGCAGGGCGCCGGCGATGGCGATTGCACGCAACGGGCGGGTCAGTTGAATCATTGTCATCCTCCTTGTTTTGCATGTCGTGTTCGATTCGCCCGCACGACCGTCTGCATGGGGCGGGCATGTTGCGAGCTTCGCCAGAATACGTGAAACCGCGCGCCACGTTTGATAGAGGGGACTCTAATCGAAACAGCCCGCGTGGCGCGGGCTGTCGGGTGACCGATCAGTTGAGCTGATACGAGAATGCGGCGTTGATGCGTGGGCTGCGCGATGCGCTTTCGACCGGCGCATCGCCGATCGGCTTCGCGACGTTCAGGTCGAGACTGTAGAAGCGGCTGTCGGAAAACCGCACACCGATGCCGACCGACGACATGCGGTTCGGTGACGGCGTACCCGAGTGCAGGTATACGCGCGCCATGTCGTACGCGACGTACGGCGTGATCGATTTCAGATACGTCCAGCCCGGCGTGAAGCCGCGGTTGACCTCCAGCGACATCCCCCAGCCAGAGTCACCCGACGCTTCGCCAGGCTGATAGCCGAGCGCGTAGCGCGTCGAGCCGAACGAGATCTGTTCGGACGTCGGCAGCGAGTCGGGGCTGTATTGGCCGGTCAGCGAAACCGACGTGCCGATCCGGAACGGCCATTCGTTGGTTTGCGTGACAGTCGCGCCGGTGCGGACGAAGGTCAGCGAAGTCGGATCGGCATACGTGACCCCCACGCCGTTAACCAGGCCGGTCTGTGATTTCGAGGCACCGAGGATGTCGAACGCCTTGGCCACGTTGACGCTCAGTTTTCGCACCTGCTTCGGTTCGACACTGGTGTAGTCGAGTTGCAGTTGCAGCACGCGGACTTGAGACCGGTTGTCGAGCGTATTGCCGTTGATCTGGCTTTGATAGCGGTCTTCGTTATGCGCTGCGTAGCCCGATACCGTGCCGAGCAAGCTGCGTTGGTTGTTCAGCAGTATTGGGTAGGATGCCGAAAGACCGAGCTTCTCGTTCTTCACGGTACGCTCGACAGATGACGGCAACCCCGGGTTGTTGGTCGGCTTGCCGCGATACGTACTTGCATCGAGGCGCGTGATCAGGCCGTTGCTGCCGACGGGCACCGCGCCGCTGAACGCGAAGTAGGTCTGCTTGTCGCGTCCCGGCGGCGCGAGCGCGGAGATGCTCAACTGCTCGCCGAACGACGTGAGGCCGTTTTCGGTCGCGGTGATGAGGCCCTGGACGCCCGGGTGGTTGAAGTCGATCCCGGTGCTGACGTTGAACGGCTTGCGGTCGACCGCAAGATCGAGCGTCGTGGCGCCGTCGGTGGTTTGCGGCGGCGGGACATTCGCCTTCACCGTGAGGCCGGGCAGCAGGCCGAACGTGTTCACGTAGCGCTCGAACGTCGCGCGGCGCAGCGGGCGGTCGGCCGTGATATGCGCGGCAATCGCACGAATCTTCGATTCCATCGCGCCGGGCTTGCCGGTGACCTTCACATCCGACACGTAGCCTTCGACAACCGTGATGCGCACGACGCCGTTCTCGAACGTCTGCGCGGGAACGAACGCGAACGACAGCGCGAAGCCGCGCTCCTGGTACAGCTTCGTCACGTCGTTGGCGGTTTCGATCAGTTCGCCGATCGTGATGTCCTTGCCGACGAGGGGCGTGAAGCGGCGCGTGATTTCCTCGAACGGAATCGACTTCACGCCTTCGACCTGGAACGTCTTCGGCGTCAGGTGACGCGACAGCAGCTCCTGCAACTGCGGCGCTTGCGGTGCGACCTGTACGGTGACGTTCGGGCCTGTCTTCGGTGCGTTGATCTGGGGAAGGGAGTCGAGCGGGTTACCGCCGACGCGCGTTTGTGCCTGTGCCGTGCCTGCCGCCGCGATGACGAGCAGCATCATCCATCTGTCGAGTCTGGATTTCATTGTTCTTCCTCGTAGGCCTTGCTTTTGTGTCTTCTTTGTAATGCCGGCGCGCGACACCCAGGTGTCGCGCGCCGCGTGCCGCCATGCCGGTTGTGTGTGTACGGCCGCGCCATCCGCTCCGGCTGCGATAGTGCGACCGTCCTCCTTACTTGCCAACGCTACCCAGCGTACCCAGCAACCCCGTTACCGGTGCCAGCAGGCCCGTCGAACCGCCGCCCGACGATGCGGTACCCGTGACGCTGCCGACCAGCGACGTGACCGGCGCGAGCGGGCTCGAGCCCCCGGATGCACCGCCCACTGCTCCGGTGACAGTATTCAGCAATCCGGTGACCGGCGCGAGAGGGTTTGCACTGCCTGCGCCACCCGTTGCGCCACCCAGCGTGCCCGTGACCGTCGACACGAGATTCGTGACGGGGGCGAGCGGGCCGCCGTTGCCGCCTGCCGCGCCGCTCAGTGCGCCCGTGACCGTCGAGACGAGGCCCGTGACGGGTGCGAGCGGGCCGCTGCCCGAGCCGCCCGTTGCACCGCCGAGGGCGCCCGTGAGCGAGCCGAGCGGCGTGGAACCGAGACCCGACAGCAGGCCGCCGAGCGGGTTCGTCGAGCCGGAACCCGACGACGTGCCGTTCTGGACGGTCGCCGTCGAGCCGCCGACGAGGCTCGTGATCAGGCCGGGGATCGGCGCGGCACCGTTCGGGCCGTTCGGGTTGACGAGGCCACCCGCGTTGGTCACGGTGTTGCCGACCGCGGTCACGAGCTGACCGACGTCGCCGACGAGCGGCTGGCTCGACGTGCCGCCGACCTGCTTGCCGGCCGAGCTGATCGCGCCACCGATCTGGCCGAGCAGGCCCGAGACGGGTTGGCCGAGGCCGGTCGTCGTGCCGACCTGCTGGGTGACCTGGCCGGCGGTGATCACGAGCGGCGTGATCGCCGAGCTGATCGGTTGCGTGACCTGCTGCACGGCACCGGACGACAGCGTCGAACCGATCGTCGTACCGGCGGCCGTCAGGCCGTTGGCAACCGTATCGAGCACGGTGCCGACCGGGGTCGTGACCGGTGCGAGCGGTGCGAGCGGGCCCGTACCCAGCGCCTTGACCGTCGAGCTCAGGCCGGACACCGTGTTGCTCGTCGCGCCGACCACGTTGCCGAGACCGGCAACCGTCGTGCCGACCGGATCCTTCGTCGAGCCGATCTGTCCCAGCCCGTTGCTGACGGCATCGGCCGCCGCGCCGACGATCGTGCCGGTGCTGGAGAGCGTGCTGCCGACGCCCTTCGTCACGCCGTCGCCGAGGCCGGGCAGGCTGATGTTGCCGACCGTGCTGCCGAGGTCGGTGGCCGTCTGGCCGACCGTGCTGACGACACCCTTGGTGCCGGTCGGCGAGCCGCTGGTGCCGCTCGTGCTGGGCGTACCGCTCGTGCTCGGATTGTTGTTGTTGCTGCTGGCCGGCGGCGAGCTCACGCCGCCACCGCCGCAGGCGGCCAGCAGGCAGGCTGCGGCGAAGGCGGTGAGGGGCACGCGCCACTGGCGCAGGGCGACCGTCGTGATCGAACGTTGCTGGGACATGATGGACTCCTCGCTGTCTTGTCGATGAATGGATACCGGATTACTTGCCGTGCGTGCCGCCGAGCAGGCCGCCGATCAGCGACGTGACAGGCGCGAGCGGATTCGACGACGAGCCCGCGTTCGTGACGGCGCCCGTGCCGCCGCTCAGTGCGGGTGCGCCGACCGCGCTCGTGACCGTGGATACCGCGTTCGTCACCGGGGCGAGCGGGCTGCCGCCGCCTGCGCCACCGAGTGCGCCCGTGACTGCGCCGAGGAGGCCCGTGACCGGTGCGAGCGGACCGCCGCTCGTGCCGCCCGTTGCGCCGCCGAGTGCGCCGGTGACCGTCGAGACGAGGCCCGTGACCGGAGCGAGCGGGCCGCCGCTGCCGCCTGCCGCGCCGCCGAGTGCACCGGTGACCGTCGAGACGAGGCCCGTGACCGGGGCGAGCGGGCTGCCGCTGCCGCCTGCTGCGCCGCCGAGTGCGCCGGTGACCGTCGAGACGAGTCCCGTGACAGGGGCGAGCGGGCCGCCGCTGCCGCCTGCTGCACCGCCGAGTGCGCCGGTAACCGTCGAGACGAGGCCCGTGACCGGGGCAAGCGGGCCGCCGCTGCCGCCTGCCGCGCCGCCGAGTGCGCCGGTCACGGTCGAGACGAGGCCGGTGACCGGTGCGAGCGGGCCGCTGCCGCCACCCGTTGCGCCGCCGAGTGCGCCCGTGACCGTGGAGACGAGGCCCGTGAGCGGGGCGAGCGGGTTGGTCACGCCGCCGGTGCCACCGGTGAGCAGGCCGCCGACGGCCTTCACGGTGTTGCCCGTCGACGAGACGGTGTTGCCGAGGCCCGTGGTGACCGGGTTGCCGCCCGTCGATGCGAGCAGCGCGCCGGCCTGGTTCAGACCGTTGCCGATCGTGCCGAGCAGCGTGTTGACCGGCGCGCCGAGGCCGGTCGCCGAGCCGATCGTCTGGGTCGTCTGGCCGACCATCGTCGTGATCGGCGTGATGGCCGAGCTGACGGTTTGCGTGACTTGCTGGATCGGGCCGGTCGACAGTGCGTTGGTGAGCGTGTTGCCGCCGTTCGCGACGGCGCCGCCGAGCGTCGACACGAGGCCGCCGACGGCACCCGTGACCGGGGCGAGCGGCGACAGCGGGCCGCTGCCGAGGCTCGTGACCAGGTTGCCCGTTTGCGTAACTGCGCCGCCCAGCTGATTGACCACGCCGCCCGTGCTGGCGAGCGTGGTGCCGAGCGGATCCTTCGTTGCGCCAAGCTGGCCGAGACCGTTGCCGAGACCGTTGCCCAGCGCGGTGACGGCGCCGCCCACGTTCTGCACGATGCCGCCGGCGGCTTGCGTGGTGGCCGGGTTGACGCCCGGCAGGCTCTGGCTGCCGATGACGGAGCCGAGACCCGAGACGGTGCTGCCGACACCCGTGACGATATTGCTGCTGTTTGCGAGGACATTTCCCACTGGGTTCGACGACACACCCGAGGTGCCGGACGTACCGCTCGTGCCCGAGGTACCGCTGGTGCCGGAGGTACCGCTCGTGCCTGAGGTGCCGCTGGTGCCGGAGGTACCGCTCGTACCCGACGTGCCGCTGGTGCCCGACGTGCCGCTCGTCCCCGAGGTACCGCTCGTGCCGGACGAGTTGCCGCCCGACGTGGAGATCGAATCGCCGCCGCCCGAGCTCGAGCCGCCGCCGAGACCTTGGCTGATGGAGCCGGAACCGCCGCACGCGGAGAGGGAAAGCATGGCTGCAACGGTGGCCGCGATCAGAGTCGTCCGGAACACGCCATGAGGGATAACCTTAATGTCCATTTTGTCCTCGCATTAAAGATGTGTTGTGAACTGCGTTGTGTTGAGTGGTGCGAGGACTACTCTGCAACAGTCGTGCCATTCCGATGCCCGACGGTTCGACAACAGGTTTTAAACGAGGCAATTCCTTGTCGGAAAAGGAAGTTATGGAAATTGAAAGATTGTTGAATCTGTTTAAGTGCAGACGAATGAGAACGGTTTCGGCCGTTTCGTAACGTAACGTCACAACATTGGCGTTACGCGTGCGGCGTAACGTGGGGCCCATGCAGGCTTGGTGGACGAGGCAATTGTTTTACTGGTGGATTAGGCGTGCACATCTAACCTATCGTAAATCCTATGTGTAAGTCGTACCGAAACGCCGTACAAATACGTTGTGCTCCTGAAGATTTTTTTTCCGACAGAGTCGCTAAAGAGGTTGGAACTTAAATAGGATCGGATATAGAATCCGGAGCAGATGTAAGGAAATGTACGGTTCGGTACACAACGTTCGAGGAGGGTCACTATCGCGAATGTTAACTTGCATCAAATTGTGAGCCATGCCCTTCGGGGCGACCTATAAAGAAAGCGCACCCGACTGTCGTTACAGCAGATGTAGCGAACGGCTCGGGGCAAGGGCCGGATATGCGGGGACGTATACGTATAAAAGGCCAAAAAACGTAAATACAGGCACGAGGAATAAAATGAAAGCAATCATCAAGCGTTTCCTTAAAGAAGAAAACGGGGTTACCGCAGTCGAGTACGGACTCATCGCCGGGCTGGTCGCCGTTGCCCTCGTCACTGCCGTTGGCACGTTGACGGGCGGTATCTCGGGGGCGTTTACCTACATCGCGAACCAGCTGCCGAAGGCATAACGAACGGGCTTTTGCTCACTCCCTGTTGTTAGGGGCGCGGATTGCTTCGGCAATCCGCGCGGTAAGTTTTGCCGCTCGGGGCGTAAATGATCCTGCTAACTGGCGTCGGGGTTTTCCTCGCGTGGGCGGTGCTTGTCGCGCTCGAGGACATCCGTCATAGGCGTATACCGAATTCACTGGTGATCGGTGGATTCGTATCTGCATTTCTGCTCTCCGGACATAATCCATTCGGCGTTTCCGTGAATCAGGCGCTCATTGGCGTACTGATCGGCTTTGTCAGCCTTTTTCCGTTTTTCGTGCTGCGCGTCATGGGCGCCGCAGATGTCAAGGTATTCGCGGTATTGGGCGCGTGGTGCGGCCCGCATGCGCTGCTGTGGCTCTGGATCGTGGCGAGCCTGCTTGCATTCGCGCATGCCGGTACGCTGGTCTTCGCTACCCGTACGCCGGTATCCGCGTTGTGGCAGCGGCATGCTCCGACGATGGAGATCGCCGGTTTCCGGGCATCGCCGTATGCCGCGTTTCTCGTGATTCCGGCAGCACTGTGGTGCCTGTACCGGATCGCCACCGGGGGGATGCAATGACGGCCGTTCGTCCCGTGTCGGGCTGGCGGCGTCGCGAGCGTGGCGCGACGGCCATCGAATTTGCACTGATGCTGCCGGTGTTCTTCCTGATCCTGTACGCGATCGTCACGTACGGGATGATCTTCGCCGCGCAGCAAAACCTGACGCTGGCGGCAACGGAGGGCGCGCGCCGCGCTGAACTATCAGCAGGTCGGAGCGGCCGCATCGGTGCAGGCGGCACAGCAGGCCGCGCTTGCGGCGCGGGCCCAGGCCGCCTGCACGGCCGCAACGAACCTGACCACGTGGCTGAAAGGATCGACGTGCACGCCGACGCAGCAAGGCAGCTGTTCGTACGACGCGACGATGCTGTGCGTGCAGATCACGCTGACCTACCCATATTCGCAGAACCCGCTGATCCCGTCGTTCCCGCTGCTCGGTGCGCTGTTGCCGGTGCCGTCGACACTCACCGGAACCGCGATGGTGCAGATCAGCCCGGTCAACATCATATAAACGGCAGCGATCGCGTCGTGCCGGGTGGAGGGCGCCCGGCCGGCAAGGTTGCGCGGAGAATTCAATCGTGAGTAGCGGGGAAACATAACAACACCATGGCCAACAACCTGACCAAGATCATTGCCGGCTTGCTGATCGCGATCGCGGTCCTGCTCGGCGTCTATGCATGGATGCTCGGCCGCAAGCCGGCCGACGTCGCGCCGGTTGGGGCGACGGTCGCGACGCAAAGCGTGCCGGTCGTCGTGGCGACACGGCCGTTGCAGGCCGGCCAGCCGATCCCGGCCGATGCGCTGAAGGTGCAGCAGTCGGCCGCCGCGCCGCAAGGGGCGTTTGCCGATCCGCTGCAACTGGTCGGCCGCATTCCGGCAGCCGACATTCCCGCGCAGGCGGCCGTCGTCGCCAGCGCATTGTCGTCCGGGCTTGCCGAGCAGATCGCCCCGGGAGAGCGCGCCGTCGCGATCAAGGTCGACGAGACCAACGCGGTCGGCAACCGCGTACGGCCCGGCAACTATGTCGACGTGTTCCTGAACCTGAAGCGCGACGGGACCGGCGTGGCGATCGGCGGAACGTCGACGGCCGAGATCGCGAATACGCAGGCACGGCTGCTGATGTCGAAGGTTCGCGTGCTGTCGTTCGGCGATGCCACGACCGAGCGGGACAGCTCGAACGGCTCGGTGGTCGGGATGCGGACCGCGGTGCTGGCCGTGCCGACCGCGCAGGTTGACGCGCTGACGCTCGCCGAGCAGAGCGGCCGGCTCGTGCTCGCGCTGCGTAACCCGCGCGACGACGATATCGCGGCGCAGACCGTCGCGGTTCGTGCCGGCGACGACAAGACCCCGTCGGCGCTTGCAGCCGCCGGCGTGATGCTGGGCGATCTGTCGAAGAGCGCGACGAGCCCGGCACCGCGTGCGGCGCCGCGGGTGGTCACGCGGCATCCGGGCGGCGGCGGCATCGAAGTGATTCGGGGTGGGCGGGCCGAAACGGTCGCCTATTGAGCGGGACGAAGACGACAACCAGAGAAGGGGGGCGGACCGATGCCTCCAAAACAATGAAAAAGAAACTGATTGGATTGGCTATTGCATTGAGCGCGCTGGCGATGCCGCCGCTGTCGGACGCGGCCGACACGAGCGGGACGATCAGCCTGGCGATCGGCGCACAACGGCAGCTTGCGACGGGGCGTACGCTGCAACGGGTTGCGGTCGGCGATCCGTCGGTCGCCGACGTGCTCGTCGTGAAGGGCGGGCGCGGCGGCGTGCTGCTGATCGCGAAGAACGCCGGCGCGACGAACGTGATGATCTGGGAGCGCGGCCGCGACGAACCGACCGTCTACAACGTGAACGTCACGAGCGGCGCGGCGCGGGCGCTGCTCGACAGCGGATCGCCGAGCGTGAATACGTACGGGGGCACGACGGTGATCGGCGGCGCGTCCGGGACGCTCGAAGGGCACCAGCGGGCGGTTCATGCGGCGAAGTCGGTCGGCGGCAAGGACGCGACGACCGTCGATGCGTCGACGATCTCCGGCAAGAACGTCGTGCAGGTCGACGTGCGCGTCGTCGAATTCAGCCGTTCGGTGCTGAAGCAGGCGGGCCTCAACTTCTTCAAGCAGAGCAACGGCTTCTCGTTCGGCGCATTCGCGCCGACGGGGCTGACATCGATTACCGGTACGCCGGGCGGTTCGCTCACCTACAACACGAGCGTGCCGATTTCGTCGGCGTTCAACCTCGTCGTCAATTCGGTGTCGCACGGGTTGTTCGCAGACCTGTCGATTCTCGAGGCGAACAATCTGGCCCGCGTGCTCGCGCAGCCCACGCTTGTCGCGTTGTCCGGCCAGAGCGCGAACTTCCTCGCGGGCGGGGAAATTCCGGTGCCGGTGCCGCAATCGCTCGGCACGATCTCGATCGAGTGGAAACCCTACGGCGTCGGGCTCACGGTCACGCCGACCGTGCTGAGCCCGCGGCGGATCGCGCTGAAGGTCGCGCCCGAGTCGAGCCAGCTCGACTTCGTGCATTCGATCACGATCAACAGCGTCCAGGTGCCTGCGCTGACGACGCGGCGCGCGGACACGACGGTCGAGCTCGGCGACGGCGAAAGCTTCGTGATCGGCGGCCTGATCGACCGTGAAACCACGTCCAACGTCAACAAGGTGCCGTTCCTGGGCGATCTGCCCATCATCGGCGCGTTCTTCAAGAATCTGAGCTACCAGCAAAACGACAAGGAACTCGTGATCATCGTGACGCCGCATCTCGTCGCACCGATCGCGCAGGGCGCGCCGCTGCCGGCAACGCCGGGCGAGCTGTCCGAGCAACGCGACGGTCCGGTGTGGCGTTCGTACCTGGGCGGCATGGCATCGCCGGATGCAGGACCGGGGTTCTCGAAATGAGCGCGCCGAATCGTTACGGGACAGCGCAGGCCGTCGCGCACAACGCGATGCCTTGCTTCATTGGGAGTATCCAAGATGAATGCGAGAACCTATTCTTTGGCTGAGCCCGCCGTCACCGACCACTTCGTATGCGCATCCTCGCTTGCGGAGCACGTGCATTGGCTGTCGCAGTCGCTGCTTTCCGCCGGCGCGGTCGAGGGTGCGCCGCTCGACGGCGCGGCGCTGTCGCAGCGTATCGGCGTGTTGAACCCGGCACTGGTATTCATCGATTTTTCGAGTGACTGCACGGCCGCGAGCACGGTGGTCGCGGCGGTGCGCGTGTCGCATCCGGGCGTGCCGGTGGTCGCGCTGGGCTCGCTCGCGCAACCGGAAGGCGCGCTTGCCGCGCTGCGCGCGGGGGTGCGCGATTTCGTCGATTTTTCCGCCCCGGCCGACGAGGCGCTGCGGATCACGCGCGTGTTGCTCGACAACGTCGACGAGCCGGTGAACCGTCACGGCAAGGTCACCGCGTTGCTCGGCGCGCGCGCCGGGATGGGCGTGAGCACGCTCGCCGCGAACCTGTCGGTGCTGATGCAGCGGCGGCCCGCCGATCCCGCGCACACGGCGGCGCTCCTCGATCTCGGGTTGCCGGCCGGCGACGGCGCGTTGTTCCTGAATACGCGCTGCGAATTCCATTTCGTCGAAGCCGTGCGCAACCTGCGCCGGATCGACCGCACGTTCGTGACGACCGCGCTCGCGCGCCATTCGAGCGGCGTCGCACTGACGACGCTGCCGCCGAACCTCGCCGAGCTGCGCGAGGTGGCGACGGCGTCGTGCGCGGCGTTGCTGAACCGGCTGCGCGCGTTCTTCGATCACCAGATCGTCGACCTCGGCGGCTTCCCGAATCGCGAATTCATCGCGCAGGTCGTGAACCTGGCGGACGAAGCGTGGCTCGTGTGCGACCAGGGGGTGGCATCGATCATATCGGCGGTCGAGATGCTGGACGGGCTGCGCGAGGCAGGCGCCGCGACCGAACGGATCCGGCTCGTGGTCAACCAGTTCGACGCCGAGCTCGGGCTGTTGCCCGCGCAGATCGCCGAACGGCTGGAACTGTCGCTGGTCGCGACGCTGCCGTCGCGGCGCGTGTCGATCGGGCATGCGGCGAACCAGGGCAAGCTGATTGCCGAGGTCGCGGAACGCGATCCGTACGTCCGCGCGCTCGGGCCGCTGGTCGAGCGCCTCGCGGGCGCGCCGGCGCCGGGAGCGGCGCAGCGTGCGGCCGGCGGCCTCTCGGCGCTCAGGCGAATCATTCAATCCTCTACGAAGCGGTCGTAAGCGATGGCACACGACATTCAATTTGCCGACGGCGCAGCGCCGTTCTCGCAAACGCAACAGTTCCACGACATCAAGAATGCCGCACACGAGCATCTGCTCACGCGGATCGAGGAGCTGGGTGCCGAATTCGGCCGCTGGTCGCGGCAGGCGATCAACCAGTTCGTCGATCTCGAGATCGACAGCTTCGTGCGGCTGCGGCGGATCCCGCTCAACGAGAGCGAGGTGCGTGCGGTTGCCGAGGCGCTGACGAAGGAGTTGGCCGGCTTCGGGCCGATCGAGGACCTGCTGGCGGACCCGCACGTCGAGGACATCCTGATCAACGGCTACAACGACATCTACGTGTCGCGGCACGGGATCCTGTCGAAGCTGCCGATCCGCTTTACCGACAACGCGCACCTGCTGCGGATCGTGCGACGGATTCTCGCGCCGGTCGGCCGGCGGCTCGACGAATCGAATCCGATGGTCGACGCACGGCTGCCCGACGGCGGGCGTGTCAACGTCGTGATCGAGCCGCTGTCGATCGACGGCCCCGTCGTGTCGATCCGGAAGTTCCGCAAGGATCCGCTGAAGCCCGAGGACCTGCTGGGCAACGGTACCTACAACGAGGAAATCGGCCGGCTGCTCGAGGCCGCGGTCGAGGCGCGCTGCAACGTACTCGTGTCGGGCGGCACCAGCTCGGGCAAGACGTCGCTGCTGAACGCGCTCGCGTTCCACATCCCGATGGCCGAACGCGTCGTGACGATCGAGGATACGGCCGAACTGTCGCTGAATCACCCGCACGTCGTGCGGCTCGAGAGCCGTCCCGGCGGGTTTGACGGCAGCGGCGTCGTGTCGATTCGCGACCTGCTGCGCAACACGTTGCGGATGCGGCCGGACCGGATCATCGTCGGCGAAGTGCGCGGCGGCGAAGTGCTCGAAATGCTGCAGGCGATGAATACCGGTCACGACGGATCGATGGGCACCGTGCACGCGAGTTCGCCGCGCGAGTGCCTGTACCGGCTCGAGATGCTGGCCGGCTTCGCCGGTTTTCAGGGTACCGAAGCAAGTCTGCGCCGGCAGATCGCCAATGCGATCGATTTCATCGTCCAGATCGGCCGGCTGTCCAACGGTCGCCGGCGGATCCTGTCGATCACCGAAGTCACCGGCATGTCGGACAACATCGTGTCGACGCAGGAACTGTATCGCTACGAGGCGCGCGTCACGCCGGAGGGCGACGAGATCGATCACTGGGAATCGCTCGGCATTCATCCGCATTCGCCGAAGCTCGCACGTTTCCGCAACACGCTGGTGTCGAGCGGCGGCGGGTTCGGCGGCAACTTCGGGCGAGGCGGGGGCTTCAATGTCTAGCGCCACCTTGCTCGCGCTGATGTTCGCGCTGATCTGCGCGGCGGCCGGGCTGCTGCTGTGGCGCGGAAGCCAGGTGCGGGAAGGGCGCGCGCATACGCAACGGTTCTTCGACAGCCAGGTGGGACAGGGTGCGCGCACCGCCGCCCCGGCGGGCGACACGCGTACCGTGCGTGCCACGGCGGCCGGTGCGGCGAATGCGCAGGAACCGGCACAAGGGTTTGCGCGCTGGCGTGCGTCGGTGTTCGAAGCGTGGAGCGTGTTGTCCGACCGCGCGGGCCTCGACGAAGTGCGCGCGGGCCTCGTGCTGGCGGTCGCGATCGTTGCGCTGCTCGCGCTGTGGGCCGGCGTGGCCGGCGGGGTGCTCGCCGCGGTTGCTGCGATCGTTGCGGGCGGGGTGCTCGTCGTGCTGTGGATCACGTCGCGCATCGGCCGGCGCCGCCTGAAGATCGTCCGGCAGTTGCCGTCGTTTCTCGACGGGATCGTGCGGCTCGTGACCCTCGGGAACAGCGTGCCCGCGGCGTTCCAGTCGGCGCTGCAGACGGCCGAGATGCCGCTGCGCCGCTGCCTCGACGACGTGTCGCAGATGCTGCGCTCCGGCGTCGAGATCGATCGCGCGATGCTGCACATCGCGCACACGTACCGGATCCGCGAATTCGAACTGGTCGGTGCGGTGCTGCGTCTGTCGGTCCGCTACGGCGGGCGGGCGGACGTGATGCTCGACCGGATGTCGACGTTCATGCGCGATCTCGAGCAGGCGGAGCGCGAATTGTCCGCGATGTCGGCCGAGACCCGGCTGTCAGCCTGGGTGCTGGCGCTGTTGCCGATCGCGGTCGGCAGCTTCGTCATCGCCACGAGCCCGCGCTATTTCACGGTGATGTGGAACGACGATGCCGGGCGTCAGCTGATCTATCTGGCGTTCGCGCTGCAGGCGATGGGCGGTTTCTGGCTGTACCGGCTCGCGCGGCTGAGGTGAATCGATGGATGCAAACCGTTTAGGCGCACTGGCGCTGGTGCTCGGATCGGTCGGCGTGCTGCTGCTGGCCGCGCTCGCGATCGTGCGCGTCGTGCTCGTGCAGCGTGCCGAGCGCGCGCTGGTGAACGCGCTCGAACGTCGGACCGCGGCCATCGAAGCGGCCGCCGCGCGCGCCGGCGCCGCAGAGCCGGTGCGCGAGGCGCCGCCGCCAGTGTCGCGCCCCCGTTTCGCGGGGTTGCGCGCACGCTTCGAAGACGCCGGGATGCGGTGGCTCGAGACCGGCTTCAGCCGCTACCTGATCGCCGACGAGGATCGCCAGTTGCTCGAACAGTGCGGCTTCGTCGACGTTCGTGCGCGCGCGCTGTTCGTCAGTGCGCGCATCGTCTGCGCGATCCTGCTGCCGGCGCTCACCTTGCTGATACTGGTCGGCCGCGGACACGGGACGCGCTGGCCGCTCTGGCTCACCGTCTCGCTCGTGACCGGCTACATGCTGCCGAAAATCTACGTGCGCCGTCGCGCCACCGCGCGCCGGCAGAGCATCGCGGCCGAGTTGCCGCTGCTGGTCGACATGTTGCGGCTGCTGCAGGGCGTCGGCCTGTCGCTCGACCAGAGCATCCAGGTCGTCACGCACGATTTTCAGACCATGCTGCCGGTGCTGTCGTGGGAGCTCGGCGTCGCGCAGCGGCAGTTCGCGGCTGGACGCACGCGCGAGCAATCGCTGCAACGCCTGACGAACAGTTTCGACAACGAGGATCTGCGGGCGATCGTGCGATTGCTGATTCAGGTGGACAAGCATGGCGGCGCGGTACAGGAGCCGCTGAAGCAGTTCGGCGACCGTCTGCGCGAAGGGCGTCGTGCGACGCTGCGCGAGCAGATCGGCCGCCTGACGGTGAAGATGACCGGCGTGATGATCATTACGCTGTTGCCGGCATTGCTGATCGTGACCGCGGGGCCCGGCATCATGACCGTGCTGTCCGCGCTCGCTGCGATTCAGCGCTGATGCGGCATGAAGGGAAGGAGCGACACAAGATGAATCGATTGAGTTGGATCGGCACGATCGCAGGCGCGACGGCGTTCGCGTTGCTTGCCAGCGGGTGCTCGCTGTTCAAGGAGTCCGGATACGGAATCGGTGCGCAGGCCGAACGCGGTGCGCTGATGCAGGCCGCCGCCGACAAGAATGCGAAGCCGGATACGCCGGGCATGTATCTGGGCCTGATCGATCGCATGCAGGCGCAGGGGCTGTATTTCGCGTCGCTCGCGCACATCGATCAGTACGAGAAGCAATATGGCGCCTCGCCGGACACGATCCTGCTGCGCGCCGACGCATTGCGCGCGACCGGCCAGTACGACGCGGGCGTGGCCGCCTATACGAAGCTGCTGACGACGCCGCTTGCCGCGCGCGGCTATCGCGGGCTGGGTCTGACCGCCGGCGCCCGCGGCGATTTTGCGCTTGCCGCGCAGCAACTCGAACAGGCGACGGCGCTTGCGCCGACCGATGCGGCAACGCTGTCCGATCTCGCGTATTCGCGGATGCGCGAAGGCGACCTGGCGGGCGCACGCGTGCCGCTGCTGAAGGCGGCCGAACTCGAGCAGAAGAACCCGAAAATCCTCAGCAACTTCGTGCTGTACCTGCTCGCGACCGGTCACGCGAAGGACGCGCGGCGGCTGATGGATCAGCAGAAGCTTTCGCCTGCGGTACGCAGCCAGATTCACGACGACGAGACGAAGGTCGCGGCCGCGGTGCGCGCGCAGCAGCGCGCGATTGCCCGTGCGCCGGCCACGACGTCCGCGCCGGCGGTGGCGAGCAGCGACAACTTCGATCTCGCCGTGCCGCTGCTGCAGCGTTTCGCGCGATAACGACGATATTCACGGAGGCCATCATGTTTCACCTTTCCTCAATCCGCGTGCGGGCCGTGTGCGTCGCGTTCGCATGCGCGCTGGGTGCGGGCATCGCGCACGCGCAAAGCGACACGCCGGCGTCCGAGATCGGTCATGCGACGAACGCGCTGCTCGACCTGCAGCGTTCGAATCGTGCGGCCGCCACGCCTCAGCCGATCGACGGCGCGGCCGGCACGTATGCCTATCAGCGCTACATCGACACGTTCAAGACGCCGATTCCGCAGTGGTTCGGCACGATGTCGACGGCGGGCGGCGGCGGCAGTGGCGGCAGTGGCGGCGGCAGCGGCGGATCGTCCGGTGGCGACCTCGCGCGCTGACGGAGCAAAACGGTGAATACCCGGCACAGTGGCGGCGCAATCCGCCGCGCGTCACGACAGCGCGGCGCGTTCTCGGTGATGGCGATCATCGCGACGCTGATCGCCATCACGACGCTTGGCGCGATCGGCGTCGGTAACCTCTTTTACCAGCGCCGGGACGTGCAGCGGATTGCCGACATGGCCGCGCTCGCGGCCGTGCAGCGGATGGACGATGCCTGTTCGCAACCGACCGCCACGGCGACCAGCAACGCGCAGTCGAACGGGCTCAATGCGTCGAACGGCGACACGATCAGCATCGAATGCGGCCGCTGGGACACGTCGGTCAATCCGAAACCCAGCTACTACGCGACTGCGACTCCGGGGACCACGCAGTTGAACGCGGCGAAGGTGATCGTCACGCGTCAGGTGCCGTTCTTCTTCGTCGGACCGCCGCAGACGGTGTCGGCGGTATCGACCGCGCGTTCGACGAACATCGATACGTTCTCGGTCGGGGCGACCCTCGCGGCGCTCGGCGGCGTCGGTTGCGCGGGCGGATCCGCGCCCGTGTCCGGCAATCCGGGGCTCGTCAACGGACTGATCGGCGGGTTGCTCGGCGCCAACCTGAACCTGAACATCGGGTCGTATCAATCGCTGGCCTGCACGAACGTGACGGTCGGCGATCTCGTCGTGGCGGCGGGCGTCGGCACGGTCGATCAACTGCTCGCGCTGAAGCTCACGTTGCCGCAACTGGTCCAGTTGATGGTGAACGCCGCCACGCAGACGGCCGTCGCGAACGCCAACCTGCAGGCGAGCCTCGCCACGCTGCAGGCGATCCTGAGCGCCAACATTCCGGGGACGACGATCGGCCTCGGCGGCGCCGGCGGCTTGCTGAACGTCGCGCTCGCAGATACGCAGGCGGCGCTCAACGCGCAGGTGGATCTGCTCGACCTGCTGCTCGTCGGCGCGGAGATCGCGGCAACGGGCAAGCCGGCGGTCACGGTCAATGTGCCGTCGCTGAATCTCGGCGGGCTGACGGGGACGCAGTTGCAGGTGCAGATCATCAGCCCGCCGTCGATCGGCATCGGCGAGGGCGGGATCGATCCGTCGACGGGAACGTGGCGCACGAAGGCGTCGACCGCGGCGGTGGGCGTGTATCTCAATGTCGATCTCGGCACGGCGCAGCTGCCGCTGCTTGGCGCTTTGCTGACTTTGCTGAGCGTGAATGTCGACGTCAATCTGCCGATTTATCTGCAGGCAGGTACCGGCACTGCGACGTTGAACTCGACCCAATGCGCCTCCACGCAGGCGGCAAGCACGGTCGTCATTACCGCACAACCGGGCGTGGCCAATCTGTGCATCGGCAAGCCTCCGCTCAATGCGTCCGGCCAGATCAGCCTGTCGTCGAGTTACAGCTGTACATCGCCGGCTCAGATCATCAACGCCAATGTTCTCGGGATTGCCCAGTTGACGGCTTCCATGTCCAACATCTCGGTTCAGGTGCAAGGCGCGTCCCAATCGCATACGTTCAATGGCGTACCGGGAATCGATGCGAATTACTGGACCGTGAACTCGAATGCGCTCGGCTCGGCGCTCAGTTCGGCATTGACGCAACTCGCGGCCGCAAATATCACCGTCAACGTCG
Source organism: Burkholderia cepacia complex sp. TUM26381 (assembly GCF_057439935.1). Taxonomy (NCBI): domain Bacteria; kingdom Pseudomonadati; phylum Pseudomonadota; class Betaproteobacteria; order Burkholderiales; family Burkholderiaceae; genus Burkholderia; species Burkholderia cepacia complex sp. TUM26381. The sequence goes on from NZ_CM172006.1 coordinate 1,664,207, forward strand.
GCCTGTTCGGCGCCAGCATCCTGACGGTTCCGGGGAACTTCGTCTCCACGTTGCTCAGCTTTTTGAGCGGTCTGCTCGGGCCGCTCCTGTCGAGCCTTGACGCAGTCCTCGTTCCGCTGCTGAATCTCCTCGGCGTCCAGGTTGGCGCGGCGACGGTCCATCAGATCTCGCTCAATTGCGGGGTCGCCCAAACGGTTTACTGAAGAAGCAGATCAGATGAGAAATACGCCCGCAATCGAAGAGCTCGACCTGTATGTCTGGGAAGGCAAGGCGGACATCGTCGACCGCGTCGCCCGGTGCATGGCGAGCTTCGACGTCGAAGTGATCCGCGCCGACAACGCGGTGGTCTCGCCCGAGCGCGCCGCGATGCGGCGGTCGCTGGCGATCATCAGCGTGACGATGATCGAAGGCGGCGCAGCATTCCTGCGCGACTGGCAGGCCAACATCGGCATGCCGGTCGTCTGGGTCGGCGCGGCGCGCGATCACGACGCGTCGCAGTATCCGCCCGAGTATTCGCACGTCCTGCCGCTCGACTTCACGTGTGCCGAACTGCGCGGCATGATCGGCAAGCTCGTCACGCAACTGCGCGCGCACGCGGCCGAAACGTTGCAGCCGTCCGAACTCGTCGCGCATTCGGAATCGATGCAGGCGCTGTTGCACGAAGTCGATACGTTCGCCGACTGCGACACCAACGTGCTGCTGCATGGAGAAACCGGCGTCGGCAAGGAGCGCATCGCGCAACTGCTGCACGAAAAGCACTCGCGCTACCGGCACGGCGAATTCGTGCCGGTGAACTGCGGCGCGATTCCCGACGGCCTGTTCGAATCGCTGTTCTTCGGGCATGCGAAAGGATCGTTCACCGGCGCGGTTGTTGCGCATAAAGGCTATTTCGAGCAGGCTGGCGGCGGCACGCTGTTCCTCGACGAAGTCGGCGATCTGCCGCTGTATCAGCAGGTCAAGCTGCTGCGCGTGCTCGAGGATGGCGCGGTGTTGCGGGTCGGTGCGACGGCGCCGGTCAAGGTCGATTTCCGCCTGGTCGCGGCGAGCAACAAGAAGTTGCCGCAGCTCGTGAAGGAAGGGCTGTTTCGCGCCGATCTCTACTACCGGCTCGCGGTGATCGAGCTGAGCATTCCGTCGCTGGAAGAGCGCGGCGCGGTCGACAAGATCGCGTTGTTCAAGTCGTTCGTCGCCGAGGTGGTCGGCGAAGAGCGGCTCGCCGAGTTGTCCGATCTGCCGTACTGGTTGACGGATTCGGTCGCGGACAGCTATTTCCCCGGCAACGTGCGCGAACTGCGCAACCTCGCGGAGCGCGTCGGCGTGACGGTGCGGCAGACGGGCGGGTGGGATGCCGCGCGGCTGCAGCGGCTGATCGCACACGCACGCAACTCGGCCCAGCCGGTGCCGGCCGAAAGTGCGGCCGAGGTCTTCGTCGATCGCAGCAAGTGGGACATGAACGAGCGCAGCCGCGTCATCGCGGCGCTCGACGCAAACGGTTGGCGGCGTCAGGACACGGCGCAGCAGCTCGGCATCAGCCGCAAGGTACTGTGGGAAAAAATGCGCAAATATCAGATCTTCGACGAAGAGCCCGAGACACGCGAAAGCGAGTAATTAATGAGATAAAATCGCGCTGAATTACAACGACTCGGGCGGGAATAAAACTTCATGAGCCATATGACGGGGTTGGGGCGGGTGGGCGTGTTGCTCGCCATGGTGGGAGGCATGCAGGGCGCGTTCGCACAGGGGCTGGCAGGCAGCGATCCGTCGGCAGTGCAGCAGGCGTCTGCGCCGGTGGCTGCGATTCCGGTGATCGATTCGCAGGTCCAGGCGTCGGTGCAGCCGCAGGCGGGCGAGACGACGGGGCAAAGCACGGTCGACGACCTGCAGCGCCAGATCCAGGCGCACTCGCTGACGGAAATGCGAACGAGCTACAACGGCAGCTATGGCGCAAGCCTGCTGTTCAACGTAAAGGACGGCGCGTACTTCGTTGCGCTGTTCCAGCAGAAGGCGTTCTGGCGCGTGATCAAGACGTACGACGAAACGCGCGCGGAAGCGATCTATCGCGATTTCTCGCGCCAGGCCGAGCGGCTGGCGGTCAACGAGCTGCGCGCGGCAAAGCTGGAATCGCAGAAGGCGCAGACGGACAAGCAGATCGAGGTCACGCAGGACCGTGCGCGGCGTCTGCAGGCCGACATCTCGATCGCTCGCCAGCAGCAGGCGGCCGTTTCGGACCGCCAGAAGAGCGTACGCAGCGAGACGGTTGCGCTGCAGGCGCAGCAGGCCGAACTGCAGTCGCAACTGCGCGCCTTGCAGCAGCAGGTGCGCTCGCTGCAGCGCGAGGCCAACGCGGGCCTGCCGGCGACGGCGCGCTGAGTGTCGGCGGCGGTGCGGCGACATGCCGCGCCGGCCGTACAAGTAAAAAGGGCAAGCCGTTTGGCTTGCCCTTTGGTTTTACTGGCCGTCCGGCACGATTCGCCGGCGGCGCGTCACGATCACCGGCCCGTTGCCGCCGCGGGAATCCGGCGACGACGTGTTGCCGGATGCATCGCCGGTGTCGCGCGGCGCGCCGTAGCTTTCGCGCGGCTCACGGGGTTCGCGCGGTGCGCCGTAGCCTTCGCGCGGCTCGCGCGAGCCGTAACCCTCGCGCGGTTCACGCGAACCATAGCCTTCACGCGGTTCGCGGGAGCCGTAGCCGCCGTCGCCGCGCGATTCGCGCGAGCCGCCGTGCGAGCCGTACGGGCTGTGACCGCCGCCTTCACGGCCGCCGGGGCGACCGCCGGTGCGCGGCCCGCGGGGGCCGCTGCCGCCCGGGCGCGAGCCGCCGGTGTCGAGCTGGATCGTGGAAATCGCACGCTTGTAGATGCCTTGCAGACCCACGGGGGTGCGCAGCATCACCAGATACTGGTCGAACGACTCGATACACCCCGTCAGACGAATGCCGTTGACGAGATAGATTTCAACGCGCTTACGTTCCTTGCGCGCCGAATTGATGAAGTCGTTTTGCGGATGGGATTCTGCGGGATTGGCCATTGAGGTGCGGCAGGAGCCTGCGTCAGAGAATATGTTGTGCGTGTGTGTGGCGTGTTCGTCCACAAGGCGTTTGGCGGGATTCTACCCTGTTCGATAGGCAAGCGCGCAGTCGTGATTGTGTCGAACCGTAACCCACTATAGACGTTCCGGCGCATTTTCGCGATTCGGCCGAACGGCCAAAGCCGTTTCGTTACGTTGCGTTACGACTCTCGCAGCGCGGTATCACCTCGGCACGGGCGCCATCCTTATATTGCTTGCGTGAGCCGGGCGGGCCGGCTTGTCAGGGATCCGCAGCATGAACAAGAGACAAGTGGCAGGGGTGATCGGGAGCATGGCATGGCTTGTTTCCGGCAGTGCAATGGCGCATGTCGACCTGTCGGTCGGCATCGGCGTACCGGTCGCACCGGTCTATGTCGAGCCGGCACCGGTCTATGTGGCGCCGCAGCCGGCCGTCGTCGCCTATCCGGGCTACGGATACGGCTACTACGGCGATGACGACGACGATCGTTACCGGAAGTGGCGCAAGCACTACTACAAGCATTGGCGCAAGCACCACGGCGACGACGATGACGATTGAACCCGAGGCCCGCACCGGCGGCGCGAATCAGAACGCGTAGTCGGGGTTTTTCGGGTCGAATGCGGTGTCGTCGAGGGTCGCCGGCGCGATTTTCTCGATGACGATCCGCTCGAAGATCTTGCCGTCGTTGTCATAGGACTCGACGGTCCGGAAATACGGGGCGTGCAGGTCGAGCCCGAGGATTTCCTTTTTCGCATAGAACTGCGGCCGGCCGGTCGGCGTTTCGTAGGTGAGCGTGACAACACGTACGCCGCTGATCGTTCGGACTTCCACATTGGTTGGCCGCTGCACGCCGGCTTCCAGGTATTTCTTCCCTTCGGTCAGGTACAGGTTCGTGATGAACTCGGTGCCGAGATCCTTCACCTGGTGATTCGACTGGGCGCGCGCCAGTGCGCCGTCGATCGCCGTCCACAGCGGAATCTTGCCGAGCAGGCCGCCGAGATGGCCGTACATCTCGTCCTTGCGCTGGGTCGTGTCGTAGATGGTCTCCTGTCCGGCATGGGCGCCGCCCGGCAGCCATTTCGCATACACGCGCAGCGGCTCGCGGGTCGTCTTCACGAGCATGCGGTCGGGCGTGTCGGACCATTTTCCGCTGATGCGCTCCTGGCGCACCATCGTGAACTGGTACGACGGATAGCCGTTGGGACCGTTACGGATGTAGAGCGGCACGGCGAGCGGATCGAGCGCCTTGAAGAGCGCCGTCAGCGTCGCGTCGTCGAGCTGCGCGAGCGTGCCGTGCTGGGCTGCCGTGCGCAACCAGCGCGCCTGTTGCACGAGCGGCTCGTGCGTGACCTTCGCGAGGTCCGCCGGCAGCGCGACTTCCTGTGCCGCGCTCGCGGCGCCGGCCGTTTCCTGAGCATGCAGGCCCGCGTGTGCGAGCGACAGCACGCAAGCGGCTGCCGTGGCGGCATGCCGCGTACGGCGCTTCATTCCTTCGTTCATCGACAGCATCTCCCGGAGCGATGGATCGTTCAGCCTTGCTTCGCGGCCTTGATCCTGGCGAGTTCCTCGTCGCGCAGCGCGCGGCGCAGGATCTTGCCGACGTTGGTCTGCGGCAGCGCGTCGCGGAACTCGACGAATTTCGGCATCTTGTAGCCGGTCAGGTTCTTGCGGCAGTGCGCGAGCACGTCGTCGACCGTCAGCGACGGGTCGCGGCGCACGACGAACACCTTGATCCGTTCGCCCTGTACCTCGTCGGGAATGCCGATTGCCGCGGCTTCGCTGATGCCGGGATGCATCACGAGCACTTCCTCGATCTCGTTCGGATACACGTTGAAGCCCGACACGAGGATCATGTCCTTCTTGCGGTCGATAAGGCGGATGAAGCCGCGCTCGTCCATCACGCCGATGTCGCCGGTGCCGAGCCAGCCGTCGGCGTCGATCACCTTGGCCGTCTCGTCGGGGCGCTGCCAGTAGCCGCGCATCACCTGCGGGCCATGCACGCACAGCTCCCCCGGCTCGCCGATGGCGGCCCAGGTGCCGTCCTCGCGGCGAAAGCGCACGACGGTGGACGGCGCGGGCAGGCCGATCGACCCGCTGAATGCGGCCATGTCGTTCAGGTCCACGGGATTCATCGTGACGATCGGCGAGCATTCGGTGAGGCCGTAGCCTTCGACGACCGGCCGCCCCGTCACCTGCTGGAAACGCTCCGCGACCGCGCGCTGCATCGCCATCCCGCCCGCCATCGCGAGCTTGAGCTTCGAGAAATCGCGCTTGCGGAATTCCTCGTTGTCGAGGAACGCGTTGTACAGCGTGTTGATGCCCGTGATCCCCGTGAACGTTTCGTTGCGGATGATCTTCATCACCATCTTCATGTCGCGCGGGTTCGCGATCAGGATGTTGCGCCCGCCGAGTCCCATGAAGATGAACGCGTTCACCGTCAGCGAATAGATGTGATAAAGCGGCAACGGCGTGAGCACGGTTTCGACGTCGCCCGACACCTGGTCGGCGATCCAGGCCTTTGCCTGCAGCAGGTTCGCGATCAGGTTGCCGTGCGTGAGCATCGCGCCTTTCGCGACGCCGGTCGTGCCGCCCGTGTACTGCAGGAACGCGAGGTCGTCGCGCGTCGTCTGCACGCGCTGCGGCTTGCCGCGTGCGCCGAGCGCGAGGGCGGAGCGCAGCCGGATGGCCTGCGGCAGGTGATAGGCGGGCACGAGCTTCTTCACGTACTTCAGGACGAAATTGATCAGGCGTCCTTTCGCATTGAAGCCGTCGGCGAGCAGGTCGCCGAGCGCGGTGACGACAATGTTCTTCACCTGCGTTTCCGGCAGCGCATCCTGCAGCGTGCGCGCGAAGTTCTCGAACACGACGATCGTCTGCGCGCCGCTGTCCTTCAGCTGGTGCGCGAGTTCGCGCACGGTGTAGAGCGGGTTCACGTTGACGACGATCGCGCCGGCCTTCAGCGTGCCGAACAGCGCGACCGGATACTGGAACGTGTTCGGCAGCATGATCGCGACGCGGTCGCCCGGCTTCACGCCGAGGCTTTGCAGGTACGACGCGAACGCGTCGACCTTCCGGGCGAGCGTGCGATAGGTCATCGACGCGCCGGCGCTCACGTACGCGACGCGGTCGGCGAAGCGGGTCGTGCATTCGTCGAAGAACTGCACGAGCGACGCGTATTGCGCGACGTCGATTTCGTGCGGGACGCCGGGCGGGTACGACGCGTACCAGATGCCGTCGGTGTTCGGCGGAACCTGGGCCGCGGTGGTTGCTGCGGAAGATGACATGACGTGTCTCCGGTCTTGGCTCTCGGCGAGGGCAGGCGGGCGCTTCGGCGCCTGCCCATGCCCCGTGCTTCGCGGCCGGTCGGTGCGGGCGCCTCGACGCCCTGCATGACCGCGCGTATCAATCAAATCGTGAACAGGAAGCCGCGCGTGGCTTCGCGCGCTCAGTTCGTGGAATGCAGCGTCGCCGTATCGGCGGTCGTCGCGCCCGACTGCGGCAACCCGAACGCTTCGCTCGCACCCGCGTCGTCGAGTACCGCCGCGAAGATCGACAGTTGCGCGCTGTCGGGCATCGGCGCCTTCAGCGCGGCGACGATCAGCGACGACAGCCGCGCGATCATCTGCACGTCGTTCATCGTGCGTCCTTGCGAGAACTCGTCGATCAGGCTTTCCGTTTCGGCGCCCGCGAGCGCGCCGGACAGTGCGCCGATCGCGAAGTGCAGCCGCCAGCCGAGCTCGGTGCGCGGCAGATGCGGCAACGCGCGCTGGAACGCGTCGAAGAAGCGGCCCGCGACGCTCGCGTAGTGCGCGGTCAGGAAGTTGCGCACGAACGGCGACGGATCGGTGTACGCGCGGCCGATCAGCCGGAGAAACCCGGGCCCGCCGCGCTCGGGATTGCGCGACGCCTTCAGCGCGGGAATGAACATCGCGCCGAGCACGTGCTCGCAGGTGATGTGCGTGCCGAGCTGCGCATCGAAGCGGTCGAGGATGCCGAGGCGTTCCTGGTTGAGCTGGTCGAGCCGGCGCGACAGCATCGCGTGGATCAGCGCTTCCTTGCTGCCGAAGTGGTAGTTGACCGCCGCGAGGTTGACCGCCGCGCGCGACGTGATCTGCCGCATCGACATCGCTTCGAAGCCGTGCTCGATGAAGAGATCCTCGGCCGCATCGAGGATGCGCGCCTTCGTCCCGCCGGTCTGCCGAGTGCCGGATGACCGTGCCCCGGACGGCCGTCCCGCGGATGGCCGCCCCTCCTGACTTACTGCCATGTTCCGCCTCCCATGCCGGTTTCCCGGCCGCGAACAGGTGATTTGATTATCTGATTCAAACAGTCGTTTTTATTAAGATAAAAAATCGCGGGCGGAGCGGGCAAGCGGGGAATCTGGACAAATTCCTCTAGTTCGATGTGCGAATGCGGAAAGTGCGGTGCGCGACCCCGGCGGGACGGGGCGCGCGCGATGATGCGGTGCCGCAAGGTGCGGGTTCAGCCGACCGTGCTACGCGTATTGACCGATTGCGTCATGTCGATACCGCGCCGTTCGCGGCTGAACAGGATCAGCACGGCGATCGCAACGGCGACGATGCCGGCCACGAGCGCGAGCGCGAAGCCGTAGTTGTTGCCGTTCGAAACGGCGAGCGACGCCTGCATCGTCGCGTTGCCGGACGCGAGCAGGTTGCCGAGCTGATAGACGACGCCGGGGAAGGTGGCCCGGATTTCGTCGGGCGAGATCTCGTTCAGGTGAACCGGAATCACGCCCCACGCGCCCTGTACCGAGATCTGCATCAGGAACGCGCCTGCTGCGAGCGCAACCGGGCCGCTCGAGAACGCCCACAGCGGCAGCACGGGCAATGCGATCAACGCGGCGATGAAGACCGCGCGGCGCCGGCCGATCCGCTCCGAGATCGCACCGAACGACAGGCCGCCGACGATCGCGCCGATGTTGAGCACGATCGTGATCCACGACACGGTATGCGGATCGAAGTGATGCTGTTCGCGCAGGAAGGTCGGATAGAGATCCTGCGTACCGTGCGAGAAGAAGTTGAACGCGGTCATCAGCACGATCGCGTAGATCGTGAGCTTCCAGTTCTGCTTCAGCGTGGCGCCGAGGCTCGGGCGCGGGCGCTTCTCCATCTGCTTCCACGCCGGCGATTCGGGCACGTGCGCCCGGACGTACAGCACGAGCAGCGCGGGCAGCACGCCGACCATGAACATGCCGCGCCAGCCGATGGTTTGGTAGAACAGGCCGAACACGACGGACGCGAGCAGGTAGCCGCTCGGGTAGCCGGCCTGCAGCAGTCCCGACACGAAGCCGCGCGCATGGGTCGGCACGGTCTCCATCGTCAGCGCGGAGCCGACGCCCCATTCGCCGCCCATCGCGATGCCGAACAGCGCGCGCAGTACGAGCAGCGCGGTGAGGCTCGGCGCGAAACCCGACGCAAGTTCGAGCAGCGAGTAGCACGCGATATTGACCATCAGTGTCGGGCGGCGCCCGAAGCGGTCGGCAAGCCGGCCGAAGATCAGCGCGCCGAGCGGGCGCATCGCGAGCGTCAGTGTGAGTGCGAACGCGACCGCGGGGATCGTCGACGCGAATTCCGCGGCGATATCCTTCAGCACGAAAACCATCAGGAAAAAATCGAACGCATCGAGCGTCCAGCCCAGGTAGGCGGCGATCGTGACGTTGCGTTGTTCGCGGGTCCAGCTCATGTCCGAGGTCTCCACGTTGGCTTGTGCGCGCACGATGTGCATGCGGATTGTGCATGCGGATGCCGGCCCGGCCGGCGCGCGGCGCGGGGGCATGGATCGAGTGTAGGCGTCCGCGCTGCGCGATGCGGGGCGCGATACCCCCGAATCGGGAATAATCCCTACGAAATGAACTGTTTCGGAAACGGAAACGGGGCCGCGCGAGACCCGCGACAGGTGTCTGTATCATTCCGGAAGGCTTTTTGTATCAATTCTGTAATGCGTTCGATGCGCATCGTCACCGAATCAGGAGTCCGGATGAATGAACGTTCCGCCGCCGAATTGCCCGTGCTCGAAACAGCCAGGCTGTGGCTGCGTCCGCGCGTGCTGGCCGATCTCGATGCGTGCCTCGCGATGGATCGCGATCCAGAGGTCACGCGGCACATCGCGGGCCCGTGGCACGACCCCGTCGAGCATCGCCGCTTCGTCATGCACCGGATCACGCGCGACTATCCGCCGGGCCTCGGCTACTGGTCGATCTTCGAGAAGACGGCGCCCGATGCATTCGTCGGCTGGATCCTGCTGATTCCCGACTATGTGGACGGGGCGCACGACGTCGAGATCGGCTGGCGGCTCGTGCGCGCGACCTGGGGGCGCGGCATCGCGAGCGAGGCCGCGCAGGCCGTCGTGCGGCACGCGTTCGACACCGTGCGCCTGCCGCGCGTGATCGCCGACATCGCGGAAGCCAACAGCGGCTCGCTGAACGTTGCGCACAAGCTCGGGATGCGCCGCGTGAGCGTCGTGAACGACGGCATTCCTTACATTCGCCATCGTCTCGAACGCAACGATCTGCGCACGTAGCGCCGCGTCGTGCGCGCGGCGGGTGTCAGAGATCGTCAACCGCACGCGTATCGAGGTCATGACGTATTAACGGCTCGCGCGATCAGGAGTATCGTTGCCGGAATTTCGCAACATGGGGTACGACCATGGCACTCGGCAACGACGTTCATCTCATTCCCGTCCGGCTCGACGCGTTGCGTCCGACGCAGATGACGGTCGGCTATCGCGAAGTCAAGGCGAAGCGCAAGCACTGGAAGGCGCTCGACAAGCGTGCGCGCAAGGCCGCGATCGAATCGCACTGGTTCCCGGCGATCCTCGGCCCGGACGGGATGCACTACATCACCGATCATCACCACCTCGGCCTCGCGCTGATCGAGGAGGGCGAGTCGCGCGTGAACGCGATGCTGCTGAAGGATCTGTCGTGGCTCGACGACACGATCTTCTGGCGGATGATGGAACACAACCAGTGGGTGCATCCGTTCGGCGCGGACGGCTCGCGGCGCGACTATGCGCACTTGCCGAAGGCGCTGACCGGGCTCGAGGACGATCCGTACCGCAGCCTCGCCGGCGAGCTGCGCACGGCGGGCGGCTATGCGAAGGACGCAACGCCGTTCAGCGAATTCCTGTGGGCCGATTACCTGCGCCAGCACGTGTCGCTCGACCAGATCCGCAAGAATTTCGCGAAGGCGCTCGACGTCGCGCTGCATCGCGCACACGAGCAGGATGCGCGCTATCTGCCCGGCTGGTCGGGCGTCATCGCCGTCAAACCCTGACCGGCGCACGGCGCCGACCGCTCATGACGACTGCCCCGATCCGCCCCGACGCCGGCCCGCAGCATGCGGACCATTTCGCCGCGCTCGATGCGGCTTCGCCGCCGCCCAGGCGGCGCATCGGCCTCGATGCGCTGGCCGGCCTGTCGATCGCCGGGCTGCTGATTCCCGAAGCGGTCGCGTATGCGGGGCTCGCCAACCTGCCGCCGCAGGCCGGCCTGATCGCGCTGCTGTCGGGGCTCGTCGTCTATGCGCTGACGGGCAGCAGCCGCTTCGCGATCGTGTCGTCGACGTCGTCGTCGGCTGCGGTGCTCGCGGCAACCGTGCTCGCCGAATCGGGGATGGCGCTGGCCGCGCAGCTCGCGCTCGCGGCGGCGCTCGTTGCGATGACGGGCGTGCTGTTCATCCTCGCGGGCGCCGCGCGGCTCGGCGGCATGTCGGATTTCGTCGCACGGCCGGTGCTGCGCGGCTTCACGTTCGGTCTCGCGCTGACGATCGTCATCAAGCAGTTGCCGAAGATCCTCGCGATTTCCGTGCAGCACAGCGATGCGCCGCGCGTCGCGCTCGACCTGATCACCGGCGCGCCGCATGCGAACCTCGCGAGCGTCGTGCTCGGTGCGCTCGCGCTGGCGTTGCTGTTCGCGCTCGGGCGCCGCTCGCGCGTGCCCGCGACGCTCGTCGTGATCGTGCTGTCGATCGCGGCCGGCTATGCGATCGACTGGCAGCGATACGGGATCGCGATCGTCGGCCATATCGACTTCCGGCACCTCGAATTCGGCCTGCCGCGTCTCGACCGCAACGCGTGGATGCAGACGGTCGAACTCGCGTTCGCGCTGATGCTGATCCTGTACGCGGAGTCGTACGGTTCGATCCGCAACTTTGCGCTCAAGCATGGCGATACCGTGTCGCCGAACCGCGACCTCGTGGCGCTCGGCTGCGCGAACCTCGTGTCGGGGCTGCTGCACGGGATGCCGGTGGGCGCCGGCTATTCGGCGACGTCGGCGAACGAGGCGGCCGGCGCGCAGTCGCGCTTTGCCGGCCTGTGGGCGGCCGGCGTGGTCGCGCTGATCGTCTGGCTGCTGCTGCCGCAACTCGCGCGCACGCCGGAGCCCGTGCTTGCCGCCATCGTGATCTTCGCGGTCAGCCACTCGCTGCATCCGTCCGTGTTCCGGCCGTACTGGGCGTGGCATCGCGACCGGCTCGTCGTAATCGCGGCGCTGCTCGCGGTACTCGTGCTCGGCGTGCTGCACGGCTTGCTCGCGGCCATCGGCGTGAGCCTGCTGCTGACGCTGCGCAAGCTGTCCGAACCGAACGTCAGCGTGCTCGGCCGGCTGCGCGACAGCCACGACTTCGTCGACGTCGCGAGCCATGCCGACGCGAAGCCGGTGCCGGGCGTGCTGATCGTGCGGCCCGAGGCGCAACTGTTCTTCGCGAATGCGGACCGGATGCTGAATCGCGTGCGTGCGCTGATGAAGGCCGCGCCGGACACGCATACCGTGATGCTGAGTCTCGAGGAAACGCCGGATGTCGACGGTACGACGATCGAATCGTTGCGTACCTTTGCGGCCGAATGCGCGGCGCGCGGATTGCGGCTCGCGATCGTCCGGCTCAAGGTGCATGCGCTGCATGCGCTGCGCCGCGCGGCGGACGATACGCTGCACGACGACGCGATGTCGGAACTGAGCGTCGACGAGAGCCTGCAACTGCTGACGGCAGGCATGCCGTCGGACGGCAGCGGCGGAACGACCGCCGCCTGACACTGTGGCGCGACGGCGCCGTCTATTGCGAAAGCGCGGCGGCGCTGGCCGTGCGATCGATCATGCCGGCCACTTCCCCGGCCGTCGGCGCATAGGCGCCTGCATGCGCGCAGGCCACCGACGCGCAGGCGGCCGCGTAGCGCAGATGTTCGACGGCCGTCGCATCGGGGCGCGTAAGCTGGCTCGCGAGCCAGCCGCCGACGCTCGCGTCGCCGCAACCGACCGTGTCGGCGACTTCGGTCGGGAATGCGGGCTGGAACAGCACGGTGTCGCGATGCAGGAGTTGCATGCCCGATGCGCCGCGCGTGACGAGCATCGTCGCGTCGGGCGCCCATTCGCGCAGTTGCGCGAGCGCGGCCGCCTCGTCGAGTTCGGGAAACAGCCCGCGCAGATCTTCGTCGGATACCTTGATCCAGTCGGCGAGCGCGGCCAGCCGGCGCAGCGTGTCGCGATACGACGGCGCAGCCATCGGCGCCCGGAAGTTCGGGTCGAACGAAATCCGCTTGCCGGCCGCACGCGCGGCCTGTGCGAGCTCGATCAGGCGTGACGCGAGCGGCTCGCGCACGACGCCGAGCGAGCCGACGTGCACGATCTCTGCCGCGTCGAAGGATCCGGCGGGCAGGTCGGCCGGATCGAATGCGAGATCGGCGCTGTTCTCGCCGATGAAGAAATAGTGGGGCGGCTGCTTCGACACGACCATCGCGAGCAGCGGCGCGCGGTCGACCTGCCGGATGAAGCGCATGTCGAGCCCGGCGTCGGCGCTCTTGCGCATCAGCTCGTCGCCGAAGGTGTCGCGGCTGACCGTGCCGGCGAAGGCCGTCGGCACGGCGAGCCGCGCGCCGACGCGTGCGACGTTCCAGCATGAGCCGCCAGCGACGCTGTGCCAGTGCTGTGCGTCGTCGCGGATGAAATCGGTCAGCGCTTCGCCGAATACGATCAGGCGGGGGAACGTCGTCGTCATGTCGAAACCTTGTGCCGTGGCGTTGCGCACGGCCGTACGGCGGTTGATCCAAGAAAGCGGGCAGTGCGGGCCGTCGCGCATGGCGCGCGGCCCCGCACCGCCCGGGTTCGGCGGGCAGCGGGGCGGCGCGATCAGCGCGGCGTGCTCCAGCCCTTGTAGGTCTTCACGTTGTCGCGCGTGATGAGCGTCGGCTCGATCAGGATCATCGGATTGGCCGGCTTCTGGCCGTTCATGATCCCGTAGCCGACGTTCACGGCCTGCTGCGCCATCGCCCACGGATCCTGGCTCGACGACGCCTGCACGAGCGTGTTGGACTTGAGCGCGACTTCGATGTCGGGTGCGCCGTCGACCGACGTGATCACGATGCCCGGACGGTTCAGTTGCTTCGCGGCGAGGTCGCTGCCGATCGCCTGCGGGTCGTTGATCGTGAACACCGCGTCGAGCTTCGGAAAGCGCGTCAGGTAGCCTTGCATCGCGTTCATCCCGCCTTCGCGCGAGCCCTTGCCGTCCTGATCGCTCGACAGCAGCTTGATGCCGGCGTTTTTCGCGAGCACGGTCTTGCAGCCGTTGACGCGATCGATCACGGCCGATACCTGCGGGCCGTTCTCGATGATCACGTTGCCCTTGCCGTTGAGCTTCTTCGCGATGTAGTCGCACGCGAGTTCGCCGGCCTTCACGTTGTTGGTCTGTACGGTCGCATTCGCGCCGGCCGCGGCGACGTCGATCGCGACGACCGTGATGCCGGCCGCCTGCGCCTTCTTCACCGCCGGTTCGATCGCCTTCGGATCGGTTGCGTTGAGCAGGATCATGTCGACGTGTGCGGAGATGAAGTTGTCGATCTGCGTGAACTGCTTGTTCAGGTCGTAGTCGGCCGAGACGGCCGTGACCTTCGCATTCGGATTGAGCTGCTTCGCGCGTGCTTCGGCGCCCTTGACGATCGTGACGAAGTACGGGTTGCCGAGCGACCCGACCGTGACGCCGATCGATTTGAGCGGCTTGTCGGCCGCATGGGCGGCGGCAGCGCCGAAGGCGAGCGCGCAGGCGACGGCGGTCAGGGCGGCGGTGTGCTTGAACATGTCGTGGTGTCTCCGTGAGGTTTGTTGGCGAACGGGCGCAGGCGGTCCGGCCTGCGCCGCAAGGTGGAATCGACGGGAAGGGGTCAGGTGCGTGCGGAATCGCGCTGGCGATAGCGATCGAGCGCAACGGCGCCGATGATCACGAGCCCCTTGATGATGTACTGCCAGATGTCGGACACGCCGAGCAGCACGAGGCCGTTCGTCAGGACGGCGATGATCAGCGCGCCGATCAGCGTGCCGACGATCGAGCCGACGCCGCCGACGAAGCTCGTGCCGCCGAGGATCACCGCGGCGATCACGTCGAGTTCGTAGGACTGGCCGAGCTGCAGGCCGTTGGCCGCATAGAGCCGCGCGGCCGACATCACCGCGCCGAGGCCGGCCAGCAGCCCCGACGCCGCATAGACGAACATCTGGATCGCCCGCACGTTGATGCCCGACAGGCGTGCGGCTTCCGGATTGCCGCCGACCGAATAGATCCGCATCCCGAGCACCGTGCGGCGCAGGATGAACCACGAGATCGCGATCACCGCGCATGCGATCACGACGAGCCACGGCACGCCGAGGATCGAGCCGTTGCCGATGAACGCGAACGGCAGTTGCGGATTGAACACGGTCGTGTCGTTGCCGATCAGGCGCGCGACGCCGCGCACGGCCGTCATCGCGCCGAGCGTGACGATGAACGGCGGCAGGCGCAGGAACGAGATCAGCCCGCCGTTGATTGCGCCGAACACGAGGCCGACGACGAGTGCGAACGGCACGCCGAGCCAGCCCCAGCCGGGAATCGTCGACGCGAGCAGCGCGGCGACGGCCGCAGCGGCGAGCACCGAGCCGACCGACAGGTCGATGCCGCCCGTCAGGATCACGAAGGTCATGCCGGCCGCGAGCACGATGTTGATCGATGCCTGCTGCGTGACGATCGACAGGTTCTGCAGCGTGAAGAAGCCGTCGGTCAGGAAGCCGAAGCCGACGCACAGGATCAGCAGCACCGGCAGCATGCCGGCCGTGCGGATCAGCGATTGCATGCGGGCGCGATGATCGGCGCCGCGCATCAGGGGCGTACGGTTGGCCACCGGATGGGCCGTCGCGGAAGCGAGGTTCCGCTGCTTGGTCGGGTTGATCATTTCGGTAACCTGAATGTAAGAGTGAAATGAAGGGGCGGGCTCAGTGCGCGTCCGCGAGTTCGGCCTGCGAGCCGGTGGCGAGCGCGATGATCGCTTCCTGCGTGATGGGCGTGTGCGTGTGGCCGCCGAGTTCGCCTGCGATCTCGCCTTCGCGCATCACGAGCACGCGATCCGCGACGCCGATGATTTCCGGAAGCTCGCTCGAGATCACGATCACACCCACGCCGGCACGGGCCAGTTCGTTGATGATCCGGTAGATCTCGGATTTCGCGCCGATGTCGACGCCGCGCGTCGGTTCGTCGAGGATCAGCACGCGCGGCTTCGTCTCGAGCAGCCGCGACAGCAGCACTTTCTGCTGGTTGCCGCCGGACAGCGCGCCGACGTTGACGTTCGCGTGGGGGACGCGGATCGACAACGACGCGATCGCGTCGCGCGCACGTTCGGCGCCGCGTGCGAGGTCGAGTGCGCCGAGCCGGGCGTCACGGTTGCATACCGAGATGTTGATGTTGTCGCGCACGCTCATGTCGAGGAACAGGCCCTGGCGCTTGCGGTCCTCGGTCAGGTAGACGAGCCCCGCGTCGATCGCGTCGCGCGGCGAGTGTGCGCCGAACGTGCGGTCGCCCAGCTTCACGTCGCCGCGCACGCGCGGTTCGGCGCCGAAGATCAGCCGCGCGAGTTCCGTGCGGCCCGCGCCGACGAGCCCCGCGACGCCGAGTACTTCGCCGGCGTGCAGGTCGAGGCTGCAGCCGCGCACGCGTGCGCCGTCGGCGATGTCGCGGACCGACAGCAGCAGGTGGCCGGGGTCGTACTGCGCGTGCTCCTTCTTGTAGAAGCCGGAAATGTCGCGGCCGACCATCATCGCGACGAGCCGATCGGCCGACAGCGAGGCGCGTTCGAGCGTACCGACGTACGCGCCGTCGCGCAGTACCGACACGCGGTCGGACAGTTCGTAGATCTCCGCCATCCGGTGACTGATGTAGATGATCGCGAGGCCTTCCTCGCGCAACTGGCGGATCAGGTTGAACAGGTGTTCCGTTTCGCGCGACGACAGCGGAGTGGTCGGTTCGTCCATCACGAGGATGCGGGCGCGGGTGTGCACGGCGCGCGCGATTTCGACGAGCTGCTGTTCGGCGATCGACAGCGTATCGACGAGCGTGTCGGGCCCGAACGGCGCACCCAGGCGCGCGAGCACGTCCTGGCAGCCGCGCGCCATCGCCGCGCGGTCGATCGTGCCCCAGCGCCGGTTGCCGCGCCGCAGTTCGCGGCCGATGTAGATGTTTTCCGCGACGGTCAGGTTCGGCGACAGGCACAGCTCCTGGTAGATCACCGCGACGCCGGCATCGCGCGCGGCGAGCGGGCTGTCGATGTCGATGCGTTCGCCGTCGATCAGGATCTCGCCGCCGGAATCGGCGCGATACGCGCCCGACAGGATCTTCATCAACGTCGATTTGCCCGCGCCGTTCTCGCCCATCAGCGAATGGATCTCGCCGGGATAGACGGTCAGGCTGACGTTGTCGAGCGCGCGTACGGCCGGGAACGTCTTGCTGATCCCGCGCATCTCGAGCAAAGGACGGGGCGACTCAGATCGCGACATGGTTGACCTCCTGCGAGTCGGTGCGGGCGCCCTTGAGGATGCCGGCCCGCGGGGAGAAGTTGAAGAACATCGGCAGCGTGGCCGCGCCGATCGCGCCGGCGTCGGCACCGAACGTACCGCGTACGAGCGTCGGCGTACCGCGCGCTTCGGGCGCGGTGGCGACCAGCGCCGAGCGCAGGCGCGTCGTGACCGCGTCGAGCAGGCCCGCATCGGTGTCGGCGTCGAGCACGACCACCGGCGCATCGACCACGCACAGCACCGCGCGCAACGCGGGCGCAAGCGCGTCGACGCAATCGTCGATCCATTCGTCGACGGCCGGCAGGCCGCGGGCGATGCATGCTTCGAGATCGGCGCGGTTGTCGACCGTCTCGCCGTGATGGCGCAGATGGCGCACGAGTGCATGCAGCGACGCGCGCGCGAGCAGGATGTCCCACGGGCCGCGCGGCGGCGGCGCGGAGGCGAGCCGGCTCGGCGGTACCGGAATCACGGCGATGTCGCCCGCATTGCCGGTCACGCCGCGCAGGCAGTCGCCATCGATCGCGATGCCGCCGCCGATCGCCGGCCCGATGAACAGGTAGACGAAATCGTCGCACTGCCGGCCGTATCCGTAGAACAGTTCGGCGATCGCGGCCGCGTTGCCGTCGTTTTCGCCGAAGACGGGCAGCGACAGCGTGCGGCCGAGGTCGGCCGCGAAATCGACGTCTTCCCATGTACGGAACGTGTCGGGCGCGAGGCCCAGCTCGCGCATCCACGCGCCGAGGTTGTAGGGCTGCGCGACGCCGATGCCGGTCAGGCGCGCGCGTTCATGGTCGGGGAGCAGGGCCTGCATCGCGCCGATGTCGTGACGCACGATTTCGAGCACGTCGGCGGGGGGCGGCAGCAGCGTGTCGTGCGAGCGGCGGCCGAGCACGTCGCCTGCAAAGTTGACGAGCGCGGTCTCGATGCGCATCCGGTCGAGATGGACGCCGATGCCGAACGCGCCGCGCGGGTCGAGGCGGATCAATGAGGCGGGCTGGCCGCGCTGGCCTTCGGTGCGGCCAGCGAATTCGATCAGCTTCGCGTCGGCGAGCGATTCGATGATGCTGCCGACCGCCGTGCCCGTCATGTTCGCGAGACGGGCGAGGTCGGCCTTCGACGCGCTGCCCACGCGGCGCAGCGTCTTCAGCAGCAGGCGCTCGTTGTAACGGCGCACGTTGGCCGAATTGCTTCCCTGGCCGAAGTGCGGGCTTCTCATGGCGTCTCCTTCCATGTCGCACCGCTTGGCGGCGCATTAAATAAATCACGTTGATTTATTTAACCGCGTGAGCGCCGGCATGTCAGCCTAGGGAAATCCCGGTTTTGTCTTGTGACGGGGAGGGTACGTGCCGGCATGGGGAACCGGGGATCGATCGCGAGTGCCTGGAAATCGGGAAATGTGGCATTCGTCTGATGAGCCGGGATGGACCAGCACGCCACGATTTCCCGCGGGATTGCACGTATCGCCGTAACCCGCACGAGGCGAAGCCCGGCGGTGCCGGATCGTACGGTTCGGAATCGCTCTTGAACATCCGGTATGGTGCGATCGGGATCGCGCCGTGTCTTCTTCCGCGAGAAACCCATGCAACGCACGACACGACCTTCAGTGTCGTTGCCTGATCGCTTGCCGGCAGCGAGCCGCTGCTGCTTTACGCGACGACGGTCGTCGTCACCGGTGGCGAATCGGCGCACGGCCGATCGTCCGGGCGCGCGCGTGGCATCGAGCGAACGCGACCTGTCGTTGCGTTTGCCGATGGAATTGGGTGGTGCGCGCGGCGGCACGAACCCGGAGCAGGTGTTTGCCGCCGGGTTTGCGGCATGTTTTCACGGTGCGCTGACGCTGGTCGCGATGAAGCGCAGGATTCGCTTGCCGACGGATCTGGCGATCTCGGCGAGCGCAACGTTTCAGCGCGATCCGTCGGATGGCCTGTTCGAGATCGAACTGGATGTCGAGGTCGGCATGCCGGGCGTCGATCTTGATGACGCGCGTGCGCTGGTCGCGGAAACCGAAGCGGTATGTCCGTACGCGAAGATGGCGAGAGGCGGCATCCGGCACGCGGTGCGCGTGATCGGGGTGAGGTGCGATTCTGGCGCCGGAAATGAAAAAAGGCCGGCTAAAAGCCGGCCTTTTTTCTCAATCGAGTGGTGCCCAGGAGAGGACTCGAACCTCCACGATGTTGCCACCGCTAGGACCTGAACCTAGTGCGTCTACCAATTCCGCCACCTGGGCACGTTTTGCAGTGAGCTGCTTGCTGCAAAGAAGCGAAATTATAGCGCGTCTATCGAGGCTGTCAACACTATTTGAGGTCGCGAACGAAAATAATTGGTCGGGCGTGTTCGGGCGGGGCGGGCAGTGCGTGCAAGCGCGTGGCGGCGAACGTAAGTCATCGATGTCGGTGCGCGCATGCACATCGATTCCGGTGCCGGAAATGAAAAAAGGCCGGCTAGAAGCCGACCTTTTTTCTCAATCGAGTGGTGCCCAGGAGAGGACTCGAACCTCCACGATGTTGCCACCGCTAGGACCTGAACCTAGTGCGTCTACCAATTCCGCCACCTGGGCACGTTTCGCTTGCTGCAGTGCGAAGACCGCTATTCTAGCGTGTCGGCGGAGTCTGTCAACACAATTTCATCCGAATCGATAAAAATATGGCGCCCGTGCGTGGCGGGCCTTCATGCGCGGACCGGCTCCGCACGTTTCGCCGTGAAATTCCAGCGCTGCGCCTGGCCGGTATCGACGCGGGCGGGCAGCAGTCCGGCCGCGAGGAACGTGTCGGCGATCTTCTGCTGTTCGCCGAAGTTTTGCGCGGCCACGGCGCGGACGAGGTAGCTGCGTCGCGCGTTCGCGCGTGCGATTGTCGCAGCGTCGAGCCCCCAGATCGGCGCGAGCGTTTCCGCGGCCTCCTGCGGATGGTCGCGCAGCCACGTGCCGGCCTGCGACAACTGGTCGAACAGGATCTGGACGACGTCGGGCCGCGCAGCAGCGAAACTGCTCGATGCAAGGTAGTAGCGCTGGTACGACGCGAGTCCGTCGCCGTCGGTCAGAATCCGAACGTCGGGATTCCTGTCGACCGATGCGACATAAGGATCCCAGGTGATCCATGCGTCCACGCTGCCGCGCTCGAATGCGGCGCGGCCGTCTGCGGGTGTCAGGTAGTGGATCGCGGCATCGGCGGGCGCGAGTTTCGCGCGTGCGAGTGCGGCAAGCAGCAGGTAATGGCTGCCGGCCGCCTTCGTGACCGCGATGCGCTTGCCCTTGAGGTCGGCGAGAGTGCGCAGCGTGCTGTCCTGCTTGACGACGATCGCCTGCGCCTTCGGCGAAGGTGCTTCCTGCGCGACGTACACGAAGCGCGCATGTGCGGCTTGCGCAAAGACGGGAACCGTATCGGCCACGTCGGCGCTGAAGTCGACGGCGCCGACGTTGAGTGCTTCGGTCAGCGGCAATCCGCTCGCGAATTCATGCCATGACACACGCAGGCCGAGCGGTGTCAGCGCCTGTTCGAGCGTGCCGCGTGTCTTCAGCAGCGTGATGAGCGTCGACGACTTCTGATAGCCGATGCGCAGGGCGGCAGGCGCATTTTCGGCGTGCACCCGGACGCCTGCGGCGGTGAGGCCTGCGGCCAGCATCGCGCGCGCGAACGCGCGGCGGTTCATCGACGTCATGAAGCGTGCTCCTCGTTGGATACGTTGCAAGCAAGGCGGCTAACGTAACAACGGGAAGGGCGATTGATAACCGATTAATTCTGCTATCGATCGGAACGGCGGACATAAGGCCGATGACGGCCGCATCGCGATGCGGGCGCGGAAATGAAAAAAGGCCGGCTAGAAGCCGACCTTTTCAAAATACAGATGGTGCCCAGGAGAGGACTCGAACCTCCACGATGTTGCCACCGCTAGGACCTGAACCTAGTGCGTCTACCAATTCCGCCACCTGGGCACGTTTTGCAGTGAGCTGCTTGCTGCAAAGAAGCGAAATTATAGCGCCCCAATTATTCGTGTCAACACTTTTTTGCGATGCATCGTAAACCGGCTGCCATCGCGCCTGCCGGCGGCATTCCCGTCATTTGGCGACACAGGCGGGTGATAGAATGGGCCGCCGCCGTCAATATAGAACTGTCTGACGGACACCTCTATGTTGATGCCGTGCACCATCAATCAACGCAACGAGAACAACCATCGACAAACCCTTGAGCAAATATCCGTACCCCATTCCGAGCCGTGAAGAAATTCTCGGCGTGCTGCGTACGAGCGACGCGCCGCTGGCCGCCAACGACATCGCCGAAGCACTGTCGATCAAGCGTCAGGAGCGCGAGGGGTTCTTCCGGCGTGTCGCCGCGATGGAACGCGACGGCCAGATCCGCCTCGACAAGCGCGGCCATTACCAGTTGACTCATCCGTCGAACTTCGTCGCCGGGCGCGTGCAGGGGCATCGCGACGGCTACGGGTTCGTGATCCGCGACGACGGTCAGGACGACCTGTTTTTGCCGAACGGCGAAATGCAGAAGGTGATGCACAACGATCGCGTGCTCGCGCGGATCGTCGGCTACGATCGCCGCGGTCGTCCGGAAGGGCATGTCGTCGAAGTCACCGAGCGCGCGAACAAGCGCGTGATCGGCCGTCTGCTCAACGAGAACGGCGCGCTGATCGTCGCGCCGGAAGACAAGCGCATCGGCCACGACATCCTGATCACGCAGAACGTGAAGAAGGCGAAGGTCGGTCAAGTCGTCGTCGTCGAGCTGACCGATTTCCCGAGCCGTCATTCGCAGCCGCTCGGCCGTGTCGTCGAAGTGCTCGGCGACATCGACGATCCGGGCATGGAAATCGAGATCGCGGTGCGCAAGTACGGCGTGCCGCACGAATTCAGCCAGCCGGCGCTCGACGAAGCCGCTGCGCTGCCCGACAAGGTGCGGCCGACCGACCTGCGTTTCCGCGTCGACCTGCGCGACGTGCCGCTCGTGACGATCGACGGCGAGGACGCCCGCGACTTCGACGACGCCGTTTACTGCGAGCCGGTCAAGGTCGGCCGCGGCGACGGCTTCCGGCTGATCGTCGCGATCGCCGATGTGTCGCACTACGTACAGCCGGGCACCGGGCTCGATGCCGATGCGCTCGAGCGCAGCACGTCGGTGTATTTCCCGCGCCGCGTGATCCCGATGCTGCCGGAAAAACTGTCGAACGGCCTGTGCTCGCTGAATCCGCACGTCGACCGCTGCGTGCTCGCGTGCGACATGGTGATCACCGCGCGCGGCGAGATCAAGGCGTACCAGTTCTATCCGGCCGTGATCCATTCGGCGGCGCGCCTGACGTACACCGAAGTCGCCGCCGTGCTGTCGAACACGAAGGGGCCGGAGGCCGCGCGTCGCGCCGATCTGCTGCCGCACCTGCAGGACCTGTACGGCGTCTACAAGTCGCTGTTCGCTGCACGCCAGAAGCGCGGTGCGATCGATTTCGACACGACCGAGACCTACATCGTCTGCAACTCGCAGGGCAAGATCGAACAGATCGTGCCGCGCCAGCGCAACGATGCGCACAAGCTGATCGAGGAATGCATGCTGGCCGCGAACGTCTGCGCGGCCGATTTCCTGAAGCGCAACAAGCATCCGGGCCTGTACCGCGTGCACGCGGGGCCGACGCCGGAGAAGCTCGAGAACCTGCGCGCCTTCCTGCGCGGCATGGGCCTGTCGCTCGGCGGCGGCGACAAGCCGCATGCGAGCGACTACGCGGCGCTGATGGCGCAGATCCGCGACCGGCCCGATGCGCAGATGCTACAGCCGATGCTGCTGCGTTCGATGCAGCAGGCCGTCTACAGCCCGGACAATATCGGCCACTTCGGTCTCGCCTACGAGGCGTACGCGCACTTCACGAGCCCGATCCGCCGCTATCCCGACCTGCTCACGCACCGTGCGATCTACGCGATCCTGTCCGGCAAGAAGTACGTGCCGAAGGCGCCGGAAGGCTTCGAGTTGAACACGGCGCTGTCGCCGCGCGCGCGCGCAATGCAGCAGGCCGACGACGAATCGCGCGGCCGCTCGCGTTCGAACACGGCGATCTGGGAAGAGCTCGGCCTGCACTGCTCGGCGAACGAGCGTCGTGCGGACGAAGCGTCGCGTGACGTCGAAGCGTGGCTCAAGTGCTACTTCATGCGCGACAAGCTCGGCGAGGAGTACGGCGGGATGGTGAACGGCGTGACGTCGTTCGGCATCTTCGTGCAGCTCGACACGCTGTTCATCGAAGGGCTCGTGCATGTGACGGAACTCGGCTCGGACTACTTCCAGTACGACGAGATCAAGAACGAGCTGCGCGGCGAACGAACGGGGATCCGCTATCGCCTGTCGGATCGCGTGCGCGTGCAGGTGAGCCGCGTCGATCTCGATGCGCGCAAGATCGATTTCCGTCTCGTGCGCGATACGCCGGTGAAGGCGCCGCGTCCGTCGCCTGCGCCGGCTGCCGCCGGCGCCGAGCGTAACGGCAGCGGTAACGGCAACGGTCCGCGCGTGCGCGCGCTGCCGCAGGCGGAGGAGTCCGCTCCGCGTCGCAAGAAGGCCGCGAGCGCGCCGAGCGTCGCGGTGAAGGACGCGCGCGCCGCGCGTTCCGCCGCGAAGAAGAAGGGCGGCGGCGGCGGCGGCGGTGGCGGTGCGCCGGCGAAGCCGACTGCGAAGAAGACGCACGCCCGCAAGAAGTATTGAGCGTTCGGGGCGGCGCACGCGCATGCCCTGCAGTATCGAGAGACGCCGCGTCACCGGTCATCGGCCGGCCACGCGGCGCTTTCCTTTTCCATGGATCGCGGCTGCGCACGTCGTGCGGCCGCACGTTTGATCGAAGGTTGTTCCAGTCATGTCACGTCTGAAGGTTCTTTACGGTTTTCATGCGGTGACCGCACGTTTGCGGCACGATGCATCGACGGTTGCGGAGGTGCTGTACGACCAGACGCGCCGCGACCGCCGCATGCAGGACTTCCTGCACACCGCGAAGGAAGCGGGCGTGCGGCTGATCGCGGCCGACGAAACGCGCCTGTGGGGCCTGGCGCACACCGAGCGCCATCAGGGCGTCGTCGCACGCGTCGAGGACGTGCCGCTCGCGCAGAACCTGTCGGAACTGCTCGACGGCATCCAGGGTCCCGCGCTGCTGCTCGTGCTCGACGGCGTCACCGATCCCCACAACCTCGGCGCATGCCTGCGTGTCGCCGATTCGGCCGGCGCGCATGCAGTGATCGCGCCGCGCGACCGTGCGGTCGGCCTGAACGCGACCGCGGCCAAGGTCGCGAGCGGCGCAGCCGATACGGTGCCGTACATCACGGTGACGAACCTCGCCCGCGCGCTGCGCGAGCTGAAGGAAGCCGGTGTGTGGGTCATCGGCACGTCGGACGAGGCGTCGGCGACGCTCTACGAAACGAAGCTCGACGGCCCCGTCGCGCTCGTGATGGGTGCGGAAGGCGAAGGCATGCGCCGGCTGACGCGCGATACCTGCGACGAAGTGATGAGCATCCCGATGGCCGGCAGCGTGGAGAGCCTGAACGTGTCGGTCGCCAGCGGCGTGTGCCTGTACGAAGCCGTGCGCCAGCGGCGCGTGAAGGGCTGACGCAACCTGTCCCGCGCGACACGCGCGGGCCTCGATGATCCGAACGACGCGTGCGGCGATGCGATGCCGCACGCGGCTCCCCGGAGCCCGCGACCGATGACCTTGTTCCGAATTGGCGCGTCGTGCGCCGTGCTGTGCCTGCTGGCGGCCTGTACGTCGCCGTCGCTCGTCGAACGCGGCACCTACTACGCTGACACCGGCCTGCACGCGCGCGGTGCCGATTCGCGGATCCGCTTTCTCGTGATGCATTACACCGAAAGCGACGAGGCGAAATCGCTGCGCACGCTGACGGGCGATTCGGTCAGCGTGCATTACGTCATCCCGCCGCAGCCGCGCACCGAGCGCGGCATGCCCGTTGTCTACCAGCTCGTTCCGGAAGCGCAACGCGCATGGCACGCGGGCGTCAGCGCGTGGCAGGGCGCGACCGAGCTGAACGCGGTGTCGATCGGCATCGAGAACGTGAACCGCGGCCCGCTCGATCCGCAGAATCGCACGTGGCAGCCCTACCCACCCGGGCAGGTCGACGCATTGACCCGCCTGTCGAAGGACATCGTCGCGCGCTACCGGATTCCGCCGACGCGAGTGGTCGGGCACAGCGACATCGCGCCGCAACGCAAGATCGATCCGGGGCCGCTGTTTCCGTGGCATGCGCTCGCGCAGGCCGGTGTCGGTGCGTGGCCGGACGATGCGACCGTGGCTGCGCGGCTCGGTGGTCGCGATCCGCACGCGCCCGTCGACGTGCGGGAGCTACAGCTCAAGCTCGCGCGCTACGGCTACGACGTGCCGACCGACGGCGTGCTCGACGCACGCACACGCCACGTGTTCGCGGCGTTCCAGATGCATTTCCGGCCGTCCGACTATGCGGGCAATCCGGACGCGGAAAGCGACGCGATTGCGCAGGCGCTGCTCGACAAGTACTTTCCCGGCACGCAACCGATGGACAGCGCACCGGCGGCCGGCGCGCCCTGAGCGCGCGGCACGTCGCACGCCGAAAAACGCGGGCCGTCCGCCGACTCCGGTAAACTGGCGGTTTCCCGCAATCCCGCAGCATCATCACTCCATGACTCAAGACGAACTCAAACGCCTCGTCGGCCAGGCCGCCGCCGATTACGTGATCCAGAACGTGCCGGAAGGCGCCGTGATCGGTGTCGGCACCGGCTCGACCGCCAACTGCTTCATCGACGCGCTCGCCGTCGTCAAGACGCGCTATCGCGGCGCCGTGTCGAGCTCGGTGGCCACCACCGAACGTCTGAAATCGCACGGCATCAAGGTGTTCGACCTGAACGAGGTCGACTCGCTGCAGGTGTACGTCGACGGCGCCGACGAGATCGACGCGAGCGGCGCGATGATCAAGGGCGGCGGTGGCGCGCTGACGCGCGAGAAGATCGTCGCGTCGGTGGCCGACACGTTCGTCTGCATCGCCGATGCCAGCAAGCGCGTGCCGGTGCTCGGCGCGTTCCCGCTGCCGATCGAAGTCGTGCCGATGGCGCGCACGGCGATCGGCCGGCGCGTGACCGCGCTCGGCGGCGTGCCCGTGCTGCGCGTGACCCAGGACGGCGCACCGTACATCACCGACAACGGCAACGAGATCCTCGACGTGAAGGGGCTGCAGATCGCCGATCCGCGCGGCTTCGAAGCGCAGGTGAACGCATGGCCGGGCGTCGTGACGGTCGGCCTGTTCGCCGAACGTGGTGCGAATCTGTGCTTGCTCGGCACGGAAAACGGCGTTGAAACGATCGTCTATCCGGCTGGCTGAATCTGAATGAGAAGCAGTCCGTAATGGCGCGAAATCGCTTGTAATGGACTGAATGTTTAAATCTTGTGGAAATCGGGGCCCGGCAGGCGCAGCGCGCTTCCCGGGCCTTTTTTTTAGCCGTATAAATCACCCCGTCAAAAAGAGGGATAACCCTGTCAGGTGTTTACCAGATAGCGAAATATCGTCGAACTCATCAACTTATAGATCATAAGAACAGTAGTAACCAGGGCCGGCGGAACTGCGGAGCAGGTGTTCGCAAATCGACGCACGGGGAGGTGTCATGGAGCAGGGCAAAGACCGGTCACTGGTCGCCAAAGTGATGGATGGGCTTGTCTCGGGTATCGTCGAAGACAAGTACGGCGGCATCTTGCCGCCACAGGACGTGCTGTCGAAAGAGTTCGATGTGAGTCGTAC
Source organism: Burkholderia cepacia complex sp. TUM26381 (assembly GCF_057439935.1). Lineage (NCBI taxonomy): Bacteria > Pseudomonadati > Pseudomonadota > Betaproteobacteria > Burkholderiales > Burkholderiaceae > Burkholderia > Burkholderia cepacia complex sp. TUM26381. The sequence goes on from NZ_CM172006.1 coordinate 1,690,811, forward strand.
GGTGATGCGGGAAGCATTGTCGATGTTGCTTGCGCGCGACATGCTCGACGTGCGTCCGAAGGTCGGCACGCGTGTGCGGCCGATGCGTGACTGGCGCATGATCGACGAAGATGTCGTGAGCTGGCGATTTCGGGCAAAACCCGACCCGCAGTTCATGCGCGACGTCATCGAATTCCGGATGCTGATCGAACCGCGTGCAACCGCGCAGGCGGCGGTGCGTGCGACGGCGACCGACATCGCGGGCATTCGCGAAGCGTTCGATGCGTTCAAGGTGCTGCAGCCGGGCGACCCCGGCTACGACACCGCGGACGAGTTGCTGCATACCCGGATCGTCCAGGCGAGCGGCAACCAGTTCTTCCAGCAGATGGCGGCGATCGTGCGCGGTGCAGTGCGCCTCGTGAATCCGCGCGTCGTGCAGAAGGAAGGCGCGCACGACATCGCGGTGAAGGCGCATGCGCGTGTCGTCGACGCGATCGAGCGGCGCGACCCGCGTGAAGCCGAAGCGGCATCGCTCGCGCTGATCGATTTCAGCGCCGACGAGATTTCGCGCGATTTCTCGGTCGACGTGCCGATGCGAGCCTGACGCGGCACGTGTCGCTCATCCGTGTGCCGCCAGGCCGTTTATCATGACGGCCGGCCGGCAGCGTGCCGGCCATCGCCATACGACCGACACGGAAGATCAGGATGAACGACAACGACCATCGCCCGGTGCGCTTCGGCATCGTCGGCGCAGGCAGCATTGCGCGCCGCTTCGCGCAAAGCCTCGCGCACGTGCCGGGCGCCACGCTCGCCGGTGCATGGGCCCGCCGCGCCGACGCCGCGGCCGCCTTTTGCGGGACTTGCGGCGGCACGCCTGCCGCGAGCCTCGAAGCGCTCCTCGCGAGCGATATCGATGCGGTATACATCGCGACGCTCCATGACAGTCACGCGCAGTACACGCTGGCCGCACTGGCCGCCGGCAAGGCCGTGCTGTGCGAAAAGCCGGCGACGCTGAACGCGGCGCAACTCGACACCGTGCTGCAGGCGGCGCGCGATGCCGGGCTGCTCTTCATGGAAGCGATGAAGCCGCCGTTCTTCCCGCTGTACCGTCAGTTGCGTGCGCATCTGCATGACGATCCGATCGGCGAGATCCGGCTCGTACGGGCGGGGTGCGCGTCGTCGTCGGTACCGGAGGATCATGCCGTCTATCGTCTCGATCGCGCGGGCGGCGCGCTGCTCGACATCGGGATCTACGAGACGTTTCTTGCCGTCGACTGGCTCGGCGCGGCGCTCGACGTGCAGACGCTCGGCCGCGTCGGTACGACGGGTGTCGACCTGTTCGCGAGCCTGAACAGCGTGCATGCGAACGGCGGGATCGCGCAGCTCTTTTGCGGGCTCGACGTGATGGGGCGCGGCGACGCGCTGATCGCCGCGGCCGGCGGCCACGTGACGATTCACGAGAAGTGGTGGAACCCCGCGCGTGCGACGATCCGCTACGCGGACGGACGCACCGTCGAACTCGACGCACCGGTCGACGGCGGCGGGCTGAACTACGAAACCGCGCATTTCTGCGACCTGCTGCGCGCGGGCAAGACCGAAAGCCCGATCATGACGCACGACCATTCGCGCCAGATGATCGCGATGACCGACGCGGCGCGAGCCGTGCTCGGCGTGCGCTATTCGGGCGAGTAAGCGGGAAGGAGGAAGCCGGGCGCGCGAGCGCGGCCCGGCGGCACCACGCGGTTCAGTGACGCGACGGCAGCGACAGGCGCTTTTCGTACCAGCGCTGCACCCACTCGAGGATCTGGCACAGGATCCAGTACACGGCCGCGGCGGCGAGATAGAGCGGCAGCGGCTGATAGGTCGCCGCGATCACTTCCTGCGCGCTGCGCAGCAGTTCGGTCACGGTGATCACGGACACGAGCGACGTGTCCTTGATCAGGCTGATCAGGCTGTTCGACAGGCTCGGCACGGCGATGCGCAGCGCCTGCGGGCCGATCACGTAACGCAGCGTCTGCCCCCACGACAGCCCGAGGCTGTAGGCGGCGAGCCATTGGCCGCGCGCGATCCCGTTGATCGCGCCGCGCATGCTTTCCGACATGTAAGCCGCGACGTTCGCGGACAGCGCGATGACGCCGGCCGGCGTCGGGTCGAGCGAGATGCCGAGGCTCGGCAGCCCGTAATAGATGACGAAGATCTGCACGAGCAGCGGCGTGCCGCGCATCAGGCTCACGTATGCGCGCGCGAGCCACGCAAGCGCGTTGACCCAGATGCGCTCGAAGCCGTCGAGGGCTTCGCTCTGCCGGATGCCCATCATCGCGAGCACGACGGCGCCAAGCAGGCCGAACACCATCGACAGCACGGCAAACTTGACGGTCAGCACGGCACCCTGAGCGAGTACCGGCAGCGATTGAACGAGCAGGGACGTTGTCGACATGGAATACGAATCGAATGCGTGCGCGAAAGCGCAATCATAAACCGGACCAATAAAACAAAGGGCGGCATCGTTGAGGATGCCGCCCTTTCCGGCCCGCCGTCAGGCGGGAAATGCAGGCGTGCTTACTTGATCGGTTTCGTCACGTCGATGCCGAACCACTTGTCCGAGATCTTCGTGAACGTGCCGTCGGCTTCGAGTTGCGCCATCGCGTCGTCGATCGCCTTCTGGAACTTCGGGTTGCCCTTCTTGAACGGGATGCCCGACGGGTTTGCCGAGCCGACGTTCGCGCCCGGGCGCAGCGGCAGTTGAGAGTTCTTCGTCAGGTACGCGAGCATCAGGCGGTCGTTGAGCGCTGCGTCGAGGCGGCCGGCCGCGAGATCGCGCAGGTACTCGGGCGCACCCGGGTACGTCTTCACGTCGATGCCGGGCACCGACTTCGCCATGTCCATGTAGTTCGTGCCGAGCGCGACGCCGAGCTTCTTGCCCTTCAGGTCGTCCAGCGACTTGAACTCACGCGTGTCGTCCTTGCGCTGGATCAGCTGCGCGGACGAGTACGTGTATGCCGGCGAGAAGTCGAGCGTCTCCTTGCGCTTGTCGGTGATGCCGACCTGGTTGGCGATCACGTCGAACTTGCCGGCCTGCAGGCCCGCGATGATGCCGCTCCATTCGGTCGTCACGAATTCCGCCTTCACGCCGAGCTTTGCCGCGACAGCCTTCGCGATGTCGACGTCGAAGCCGACGAGTTCGCCTTGCGGGTTCTTCGAGTTGAACGGGGGGAACGTGCCTTCGAGGCCGATGCGCAGCGTGCCGCGCTGTTTGACCTGGTCGAGGAGGTCGGCCGCATGCGCGGTCGCGGCGGCGAACGACGTGCCGATCAGGCCGGCGACCAGCAGCTTCTTCAGCAGCGAAAATTTCATCGTGTGTGTCCTTGCCCTGTCCGGGTCAATGATTCTGGTAGTAAGGTCGATGATAGCAAAAACGCTATCGACCATTAAATACAGTTTGTTTATGTCTATATTACGCGGTGCGTTCGCGGGCGATCGCCTTCACGCATTCCGACACGAGCGCCGGGCCGCGGTAGATGAAGCCGGTGTAAAGCTGGACGAGCGCCGCGCCGGCCGCGAGCTTCGCGCGGGCGTCTTCGCCCGAGAAAATCCCGCCGACGCCGATGATCGGCACGTCGTTGCCGACTTCGGCGTGCAGCTTGCGGATCACTTCATTCGACGCGTCGAACACGGGGCGGCCCGACAGGCCGCCGGCTTCGTCCGCATGCGGCAGGCCCTGGACGGCCGCGCGCGACAGCGTCGTGTTGGTGGCGATGACCGCTTCGATCTTGTGGCGCAGCAGCGTGTCGCCGATTTCCTTGACCTGTTCGTCGTCGAGATCGGGCGCGATCTTCAGCGCGAGCGGCACGAGCTTGCCGTGCAGGTCGGCGAGGCGCTGCTGCTTGTCCTTCAGCGCGGCGAGCAGGGCGTCGAGTTCGCCGGCGCCCTGCAACTGGCGCAGGTTCTTCGTGTTCGGCGACGAAATGTTGATCGTCACGTAGCTCGCGAACGGGTACACGCGCTCGAGGCAGTACAGGTAGTCCTCGGCGGCGCGCTCGATCGGCGTGTCGGCGTTCTTGCCGATGTTCAGGCCGAGGATGCCGCGATAGCGGGCCGCCTGGACGTTCTTCACGAACTGGTCGACGCCGTGGTTGTTGAAGCCCATCCGGTTGATCAGCGCTTCGGCCTGCGGCAGGCGGAACATCCGCGGGCGCGGGTTGCCGGGCTGTGCGCGCGGCGTGACCGTGCCGACCTCGATGAAGCCGAAACCGAGCGCCGCCAGGCCGTCGATGGCCGCGCCGTCCTTGTCGAGGCCGGCCGCGAGGCCGACCGGGTTGCGGAACGTGAGCCCCATCACGGTGCGCGGCGCGTCCGGCACGCGGGCCGACAGCGCGCAGGCGAGGCCCGTGCGGCCGGCCGCGCCGAGCGCGCGCAGCGTAAGGTGGTGAGCGTCTTCCGCATCCATTTTGAACAGGGATGCGCGGGCCAGCGGATAGAGGGAACTGAACACGGGAATTGGGCGGACGGCCGGAATGAATGACAACCCGCTATTTTACCGGGAGTTGGGCGGCAGGGGCGTGCTTCGCTTCGTAGCCGCCGCGGCGTGCATCAACCCGAGCCGGAATGCCCGCCGGGCAGCGGCGCGCGGGCCAGCGCCGCGTCGACCGGCGGCAGGTCGATGCGGTCCGGATCGAGCGTCTTCCAGCGGCCGTCGATCAGCCCCTCGAGCGGATGGAAGTTCGCCTTGTAGGCCATCTTCGGGCTCTCGCGGATCCAGTAGCCGAGGTACACGTACGGCAGGCCGAGGCTTCTCGCCTGTTCGATCTGCCACAGGATGTTGTAGGTGCCGTAACTCGTGTGCTGGTCGTCGGGCTCGAAGAACGTGTAGACCGACGACAGCCCGTCGCCGAGGATGTCGATCATGCTGACCATGCGCAGCTTGCCGGGCTCGCCGCCCGGCGCGTCGAGGTCGCGGAATTCGACGAGACGCGAGTTGATCCGGCTCTGCAGCAGGAACTGCTCGTACTGGTCGCGGCTGTCGCGATCCATGCCGCCGCCCGCGTGGCGCGCGGACTGGTAGCGCATGTAGAGCGCATAGTGCTCTTCGTCGTAGTGCAGCGGCGAAACCGTCGCAATCAGCGCGCGGTGCCGTTTCCACATCCTGCGCTGGGTGCGTGACGGCACGAACTCGCCGACGGGCACGCGCACCGGCACGCATGCGCGGCAGCCGTCGCAGTACGGACGGTACGTGAAGACCCCCGAGCGGCGGAAGCCGGCCTTCACGAGTTCGGTGTAGATGTCGGAATTGATCAGGTGGCTCGGCGTCGCGACTTGCGAGCGCGCGATGCGGCCGTCCAGATAGCTGCACGGATAGGGCGCCGTTGCATAGAATTGCAGCGCCGAAAGCGGTGAAAGCGGCAGCTCAGTCGGGTGAGTCATGGGCAGCTCTCGATGCAGGGAAGGAGTGCCGCGCTAGCGCTCGGTCCCGGAGGGCGCCGCCGTTTCGGCGGGGCCCGTCAGCGCGGTGAGCACGCGCTTGTCGAACTGCCACGGAATCGGCGGTTCGGCTACCGCGCTGCGCACGTGAGCGACAAAGGCCTTGCGTGCGATCTCGCGGCCGCCGAGCGACGCTAGATGCGACGTATTCTGCTGGCAGTCTATCATCTCCAGCCCCTGCCCGCGAAGGTGCGCGATGAGCGTGGCCAGCGCGATTTTCGAGGCGTCGGTCGCGTCCGCATACATCGACTCGCCGAAAAACATCCGCCCGAACGACACGCCGTACAGGCCGCCGACGCGACGCCCGTCATGCCACGTCTCGATGCTGTGCGCGTTGCCGGAGCGGTAGAGCGACGTATAGGCGTCGATGATCTCGGCGGTGATCCATGTGCCGCGCTGCCCGCGCCGCGGCGCCTGCGCACAGGCGCGCATCACGCCGGCAAAGTCGTAATCGACGCGTACTTCCCATTCGGGCTGGCGCAGCACGCGCTTCAGCGTCTTGCGCAGCGAAGGCGACACCTTGAATTCGGCCGGCACGAGGATCATGCGCGGGTCGGGGCTCCACCACAGCACCGGCTGGCCGTCCGAGTACCACGGGAAAATGCCGCGCAGGTATGCGTCGATGAGGCGCGACGGCAGCAGGTCGGCGCTCGCGGCGAGCAGCCCGGGCGCGCCGGTCGCGGGACCGAGCGCGCGTTCGATGGACGGAAACGGATCGTCCGGGCCGAGCCAGGGGACCATGGGGCGGGGGCTCAGCCGTTGCGCAGCGAGCGGAAGATATCGCCGGTGTGCACGCCGTAGTCGCCCGCGGCGCGATCGGCGAAGAAGAATCGCAGGGTCTGGCTGACGGTCGGGAACGCAATCTCGTCCCACGGGATGTCGGCTTCGTCGAACAGCTTCACCTCGAGGCTTTCCTCGCCGGCTTCGAACGCCGGATCGGTGAGCCGTGCGAGGTAGAACAGGTGGACCTGGTGCACGTGCGGCACGTTGAGCAGCGTGAACAGGTTCTGCACTTCGACGCGCGCGCCGGCTTCCTCGAGCGTTTCGCGTGCGGCGGCTTCCGCCGTCGTCTCGCCCATTTCCATGAAACCTGCCGGCAGGGTCCAGAACCCGTAGCGCGGTTCGATCGCGCGGCGGCACAGCAGGATCTGGTCGCCCCAGACCGGGACCGTGCCGACCACGTTGCGCGGATTCTGATAGTGGATCGTGCCGCAGTGATCGCAGACGAAGCGCTCGCGGTTGTCGCCCGGAGGAATGCGCGCGATGACTTCGTGACCGCAGACGGAGCAGAATTTCATGTCGAGTGGAAGGGACGAGGTGATGCGAGTGTATCACCGGGGCGCGGCATTCTTGAACGCCAGCGCATGCAGGCGGCACGACGTGCGAAGCGGAGGTGCGCATGCGCGAAGAGGGCGCGGCGCTCGGGCGCGGAAAAACAAAAAGCCCGGCGCTGGGCCGGGCTTTTTGCGTAATTCTGGACGGTTGGTTGCGGGGGTAGGATTTGAACCTACGACCTTCGGGTTATGAGCCCGACGAGCTGCCAGACTGCTCCACCCCGCGTCCGTCGAAGAAATGAATTATATGGGTTATCCCGAATGCGTGCAAGCGCTTTCTGACAATTTCTTGTCGCTGCTTGTGGGGCCGGTACGGCGGGTACGTGCGCTAGAATCAAGCGGTTTGTTTCGTCTCCTATTCAGCGGGGCCATGCGCGATCGCGTCGGCCCCGTTGCGACTCTCATCACTGCATCGACGGATTCATGGACATCGCTCACGATCTGCAATCGATCGGCGCGCAGGAACAGGCGCTCGTGTTTCCCCATTTCGACCCGGCCCGCGCGTGGGCGCTCGGCAACCGGATGCATGCGCTCGCGACGTCGCGCGGCCATGCGGTCGCGATCGACATCGTCACGTTCGGCCAGCCGCTGTTCTACGCGGCGCTCGCTGGAGCCACGCCCGACAATGCCGACTGGGTGCGCCGCAAGCGCAACGTCGTCGCGCATTTCCGCCGCAGCTCGTATGCGATCGGCCTGCGTATGCAGCAGGCCGGCACTACGCTCGCCGACAAGCACGGGTTGCCGATCGCCGAATATGCGCCGCATGGCGGCTCGTTTCCGCTGACCGTCGCCGGCGCCGGCGTGATCGGCTCGATCACCGCGTCGGGGCTGCCGCAGCGCGCGGATCACGAATTCGTCGTCGAGGCGTTGTGTGCGGAACTCGGCCACGACTATGCCGTACTGTCTCTCGCCAGGAGCTGAGCGATGCAACTGCCCGGTTACGCATGGCTCGCGATCGCGATCGTCGCGGAAGTGGTCGGCACGTCCGCGCTGCGCGCGGCGGACGGCTTCACGCGCTTCTGGCCGTCGACGCTCGTCGTCGCCGGTTACGGCATCGCGTTCTACTGCCTGTCGCTCACGTTGCGCACGATGCCCGTCGGCATCATCTATGCAGTCTGGTCAGGCGCCGGCATCGTGCTGATCACGCTCGTCGCGATGCTGCTCTATCGTCAGGTGCCGGACCTGCCGGCGGTGATCGGCCTGGGGCTGATCATCTCGGGCGTCGTGGTGCTGAACCTGTTCTCGAAGATGCAGGCGCACTGAGCGTGCGACTGCCGTTTGCCGGATGACTCTCATGACCGATTCCACTTCCGCTGCCGTCTCCGCCGAATTCGCCCAGCCCGATGTGCGTGCTTATGTCGCGAACCGCATCGGCTTTCTCGAACTGAACCGGCCGAAGGCGCTGAACGCGCTGTCGGTCGGCATGATCCGGCTGATGCAGCAGGCGCTCGATGCGTGGCGCGACGATCCCGATGTCGTCGCGGTCGTCGTGCACAGCCCGCACCCGCGCGCGTTCTGCGCGGGCGGCGACGTGCGCTTCTTCCACGATGCATGGCAGCGCGGCGACCGCGACGCGGTCGACACGTTCTTCATCGAGGAATACACGCTGAACCATGCGATCTTTACCTTTCCGAAGCCGTATATCGCGCTGATGCACGGCGTCGTGATGGGGGGCGGCATGGGCATTTCTCAGGCGGCCCGGCATACGGGCGGCCTGCGCGTCGTGACCGACTCGACGAAGATGGCGATGCCCGAAACGCGCATTGGCCTGTTCCCGGACGTCGGGATGAGCTGGTTTCTCGCGCGCACGCCCGGTGCGCTTGGCCGCTATCTCGCGGTGACCGGTGCGGCGCTCGGCGCGGCCGACGCACTGTACGCGCAACTCGCCGACGTCTATCTCCCCGATGCCGCGCTGCCGGCGTTGCTCGACACGCTGCGCAGCGCGCCGATCGACAGCGGCGCGCAGGCCGTCGCCTGCGTCGCCGATGCAGCGGCCGCGCACAAGGTCGTGCCGACGCCCGACACGTCGGCGCTGGCCGATGCGCGCGCCGGGATCGACCGGCATTTTGCGCAGCCCGACCTCAACGCGATCCTCGCGTCGCTCGACGCGGAGCAGGATTGCGCGGCCGTCGACGGGTGGGTCGAGAAGGCGACGCACGCGATGCGTGAGCAACTGTCGCCGTTGTCGATGGCCGTGTCGCTCGAAGTCGTCGAACGCGCGCGCGGCGCGACGATGGCCGATTGCCTGCGACGCGATCTCGATCTCACGCGCTCGACGTTCGCGCGCGGCGACGTGATCGAAGGCGTGCGCGCGCTGATCGTCGACAAGGATCACCAGCCCGTGTGGCGCTTCAAGTCGGCGGCCGACGTTCAGCGCGCAGACGTGGCGGCGATGTTCGACAGCCCGTGGACGCCCGATACGCATCCGCTGCGGAAGCTGAAGGACTGACGTCGGCCGGGCTGACCGGCACGCGAGACGGAAACGAAAAGGCCGCCTGCAGATGCAGGCGGCCTTTTTTTGCGGAGGTCGACCGGTCCGCGGCCGAAGGGCTTGGTGCCCGTGCGAGCGTTATTCGTCGCCCGCGTCGTCGGACATGAACGCACGCATGAACACGAGCGCGCCGAAGCCCCATACCGCATTCGCGGCGAAGCCGGCCGCGAGCACGGGCATCATGTTGCCCGACGGCCAGATGCCGCGCAGCGGATCGATCGCGAACACGCGGGCGGCCGTCAGCACGATGCCGCCGAACACGAGTGCGCCGATCCACGAGGCCTCGCGCTCAGGCGAAACGCGCAGCAGCCACGCCATCGGGATGGCACAGCACGCGCTGATCAGCGCATTCGCGACAAATTCAGGAATGCCGAGCGGCGCGAACGGCTGCGTCGAGAAGCCGGTTGCGGCGATCAGATCGGCCGTGTGAAGGAGGGCGAGCGTCGCCTCGCGGAAGAACAGGGCGGCCAGGAAGCCGGACAGGAATGGCAGGATGACTTTCTGCATCGATGAGTGCACCGCAGGCGCGCACGGCCGGGGCCGTACACGCGGAGTTATTCGGATAGGTGCGTCATTATAGGGCCCGGCCGCGGCGATATTCGCTCCAGCGTCGTGCTAATCAGGAAAGCGGAAAACCTAAGCTCAAAAAAATCGTTCCAAAGCCCTGCACCGATCCCTAGACTGATTTCCCAGAAACAGCCGTGCAATCGCGTCCTCGCCCGCTGCACGGCCTGACCGGCGAGCCATCCCGATTCGAACGCACACCATGCATGCGCCGCGCATCCGCGACGCGAGCAGGGCGATGTTTTTTCAAAATTTCGGCAGTGACAGTCAAGCAGGAGCAGCAGATGAACGTGTTCTGGTTTATTCCCACGCATGGCGACAGCCGCTATCTCGGCACGGCCGAAGGCGCGCGCGCCGCGGATTACGACTACTTCAAGCAGGTCGCGGTAGCGGCCGACACGCTTGGCTACGACGGCGTGCTGCTGCCGACCGGCCGCTCCTGCGAGGATGCGTGGGTCGTCGCGTCGAGCCTTATCCCGGCGACGCAACGCCTGAAATTCCTGGTCGCCGTGCGCCCCGGCATCGCGTCGCCGGGCCTCGCGGCGCGGATGGCCGCGACGTTCGACCGCCTGTCGGGCGGCCGCCTGCTGATCAACGTCGTGACGGGGGGCGATGCGGCCGAGCTCGAAGGCGACGGCCTGTTTGCCGATCACGACACCCGCTACGAGATCACCGACGATTTTCTGAACATCTGGCGCGGGCTGCTGGCCGCATCGCACGACAACGGCGGCTTCGACTACATCGGCAAGCACCTGCAGTCGAAAGGCGGCAAGGCGCTTTATCCGCCCGTGCAGCGTCCGCATCCGCCGCTGTGGTTCGGCGGTTCGTCGCCGGCCGCCCACGCGATTGCCGCCGATCACATCGATACCTATCTGACCTGGGGCGAGCCGCCCGAGGCCGTCGCGAAGAAGATCGCCGACATCCGGGCCCGCGCCGAAGCGCGCGGTCGCAAGATCAAGTTCGGCATCCGCCTGCACGTGATCGTGCGCGAGACCGAGGACGAAGCATGGCGTGACGCCGAACGCCTGATCAGCCGTCTCGACGACGACACGATCGCGCGGGCACAGCAGGCGTTCGCGAACATGGATTCGGAAGGCCAGCGCCGGATGGCGGCGCTGCACGGCGGCAAGCGCGGCGGTCGCGATGCGCTCGAGGTGTATCCGAACCTGTGGGCCGGCGTCGGCCTCGTGCGCGGCGGTGCCGGCACGGCGCTCGTCGGCAATCCCGAGCAGGTCGCGGAACGCATGCGCGAATATGCGGATCTGGGCATCGAGACGTTTATCCTGTCCGGCTATCCGCACCTCGAGGAGTCGTATCGCTTCGCCGAGCTCGTGTTCCCGCTGATCAAGGGCAAGGGCGCAGAGAAGGCGACCGGCCCGCTGTCGGGGCCGTTCGGCGAGATCGTCGGCAACAGCTATCTGCCGAAGGCGAGCCAGAGCTGAGCGTGAGGAGGCCTGCGATGACAACGAAAACGTCGACGACGGGCGCCGTCGTGGCGGCCCGCGCGTGGCGCGGCGTCGCGCCGTGGCTCGTGCCGCTCGCGCTGCTGGTGGTATGGGAGGTCGGTGCGCGCACCGGCTGGCTGTCGACGCGCGTGCTGCCCGAGCCGGTTGCGGTCGTGCGCGCTGCCTGGTCGCTCGTGACGTCGGGCGAAATGTGGGCGAACGTGAAGGTCAGCACGTGGCGCGCGTTGTTCGGTTTCGCGCTCGGCGGCGGCGTCGGCCTCGCACTGGGGCTCGCGACCGGCCTGTCGAAAGCGGCCGAAGTGGCGCTCGATTCGACGATCCAGATGATCCGCAACATCCCGGCGCTCGCGATGATTCCGCTCGTGATCCTGTGGTTCGGCATCGACGAGAAGGCGAAGCTGTTCCTCGTTGCGCTCGGCGTGTTCTTCCCGGTCTACATCAATACGTATCACGGGATCCGCTCGGTCGACTCGAACCTGATCGAGATGGCGAAGAGCTACGGCGTGCGCGGTTTCGCGTTGTACCGCGACGTGATCCTGCCCGGCGCGTTGCCGTCGATCCTCGTTGGCGTGCGCTTCGCGCTCGGGCTGATGTGGGTGATGCTGATCGTCGCGGAAACGATCTCCGCGCAGTCGGGCATCGGCTACATGACGATGAACGCGCGTGAATTCCTGCAAACCGACGTGGTGGTGGTCGGCATCCTGCTGTACGCGGTGCTCGGCAAGCTGGCCGATGTGCTGGCGAAATGGCTCGAGCGCGTGACGCTGCGCTGGCACCCCGCGTATCAATCTGGAGCAAAGGCATGAATGCGACGACTTCGGCGGCCGCCTACGGCCCGCTCGCCGGCGCAGACCTCGAGGTCGAGCTGGCGCAGGCGCGCGTCACGGACGGCGACGCGCGTGACGCGGCGATCCTCGAACGTGACGGCGGCGCATCGGTCGTGCCGCTTGCGCGGCGGCGCGCGGGCAGCCCGGCGCCCGACGACGCGGTGACGCTGTCGGGCGTCAGCAAGCGGTTCGGCGCCCGCACGGTGCTTGACGACGTCGAGCTCGGCATCGCACGCGGCAGCTTTGTCGCGATCGTCGGCCGCAGCGGCTGCGGGAAATCGACGCTGTTGTGTCTCGTCGCGGGACTCGAGCAGCCGAGCAGCGGCGCGCTCGTGACGCGCGGCGAGGGCGGCGGCGTGCTCGATACGCGGATCATGTACCAGGATGCGCGCCTGCTGCCGTGGAAAACGGTGCTGCAGAACGTGATGCTGGGCCTCGGGCGCGGTGCACGCGACCAGGCGCGTGCGGTGCTCGATGAAGTCGGCCTGCTGGAGCGCGCGAACGACTGGCCCGCGCAACTGTCGGGCGGCCAGCGGCAGCGCGTCGCGCTGGCCCGGGCGCTCGTGCACAGGCCGCAACTGCTGTTGCTCGACGAGCCGCTCGGCGCGCTCGACGCGCTGACCCGCATCGAGATGCATGCGCTGATCGAGCGGTTGTGGCGCGAGCACCGGTTCACAGCGCTGCTCGTCACGCACGACGTGCAGGAGGCCGTCGCGCTCGGCGACCGCATCCTGCTGATCGAGCAGGGGCGTGTGGCTCTCGACCAGCCGGTGCCGCTCGACCGGCCGCGTGCCCGCGCGTCGGCCGCATTTGCGGCGCTGGAGGATCGCGTGCTGAAGCGCGTGCTCGCCGGCGGCCCTGGCGCGGCCGATCAGTACTCGGAGCATGAAGCAGACAACGTTCGACCGGTCGGGCAGATCCGCTGGGCCGTTTAATTCCGGGCGGCTCCGGCCGCCCGTTCTGAGACTTTTTTCTTCGGAGCGATCATCCCGATGAGCATCACTGCAATCAACGTACGTAATCAGTTCAAGGGCAAGGTGAAGGAGATCATTCGCGGCTCCGTGGTGTCCGAGGTCGACGTCGAGACGCCGTTCGGCATCGTCACGTCGGTAATCACGACCCGTTCGGTCGACGAACTCGAACTGAAGGTCGGCGCGGAAGTCGTCGCGCTCGTGAAGTCGACGGAAGTTTCGATCGCGCGTCTCTGAGCGCGCATGTCCTGCGCCGGTGCGGTGTCGGCGGGCGGTGTGCCCGTTGACGCCGCACCGGCATTTCATCGGCGCGTTTGCCTCGGTATTCGACCTCCGGACGAAGTGCTAGGATGGAGCGACACCGACGCCGGAGGCCAACGCATGACCCCCATCCTTTCCCCCGAAGCCATCGAGGCGCTGAAGTGGATCGACCAGTTCGGCGAAAGCCGGCCGGTTCCCGCCGCGTTCGACGACGTCGTCTATGCGTTGCTGAACGAGGGGCTGATCTATCAGGCGACGGCCGACCGGGTCGACCTGACGGCCGATGGCAAATCCTTTTTGTCCAACGAATACGATTGAGCGCACGGCGCCGGCTGCACGGGCGGCCTGGCGCCGCGTCGCCACGGAGCGTGCGATGGAACCGAGAGGCAGCGACCTCGGCGATTTCAGCGAGCCGTACCGCGGTTTCGAGATCGAGGTGAAGACCGAGCAGGTCTGGGATGGCGAGCATGCGCACTACCGCGTGCTGCAGGGCGATGCCGTGCGGATCGACTGGCGGCTCGTCAAGGTCGACGGGATGTTGCTGACCGAGCGGCGCGTGCTCGAGCGCGTGTTCGACGAGGCGCGCCGGGCGGTCGATGCGGAGCTGGGCGACGCGTAGCGCGCTCGCCGGGCAGGCACGGCCCGTATTGCGGTAAAATATCCGGTTGTTTCCGTGCCGCCTGGCCTGTTGCCCGATTTCCATGTCCGTTCCGTCCTCGCTTCCTCCCCGCCGCGTCTCCGTCGCGCCCATGCTCGACTGGACCGACCGTCATTGCCGGTCGTTCCACCGTACGCTGACGCGCAACACGTGGCTGTATACGGAGATGATCACGACGGGCGCGCTGCTGTTCGGCGATGCCCAGCGGCATCTCGCGTTCACGCCGAGCGAATCGCCGATCGCGCTGCAACTGGGCGGCAGCGAGCGTGACGATCTCGCGCGCGCCGCGAAACTCGGCGAGCAGTGGGGCTACGACGAAATCAACCTGAATTGCGGATGCCCGTCCGAGCGCGTGCAGCGCGGCGCGTTCGGCGCGTGCCTGATGAACGAACCGCAACTCGTCGCCGACGGCGTGAAGGCGATGCGCGACGCGGTGTCGGTGCCGGTGACGGTCAAGCACCGGATCGGCGTCGACGCGGTCGAGGATTACGCGTTCGTGCGAGATTTCGTCGGCACGGTGGCCGAAGCCGGTTGCGAAACGTTCGTCGTGCATGCGCGCAACGCGATCCTGAAGGGGCTGTCGCCGAAGGAGAATCGCGAGATTCCGCCGCTCAAGTACGACTATGCGTATCGGTTGAAGCGCGATTTTCCGTCTCTGGAGATCGTGATCAACGGTGGCATCACGACGCTCGACGAAGTCGCGCAGCATCTCGAGCACGTCGATGGCGTGATGCTGGGCCGCGAGGCGTATCACAACCCGTTTGTGCTGGCCGAAGTCGATACGCGCTTCTACGGATCGACCGCCGCGGTGCCGACGCGCGAAGAGGCCGAAGCGCAACTGATCGAATACTGCGCGGCGGAACTGAAGCGCGGGACTTACCTCGGTGCGATCGTGCGTCACGCGCTCGGGCTGTATCGCGGCATGCCGGGCGCGCGTGGCTGGCGTCGCGTGCTGTCCGACAACAAGAAGCTCGCACGCGGCGATCTGGCCGTGTTCGACGAGGCGCGCGCGCATCTGATCGAAGCCGAAGAAATTTTTGAAAAAAAGGCTTTGCAAGATTCAAAAGACTTCGTATAATCTTGTTCTTCGCTGCTGAAACAAAACAGCGAAGAGAAGCAAGCAGTATCAGTGGTGGCTGTAGCTCAGTTGGTAGAGTCCAGGATTGTGATTCCTGTCGTCGTGGGTTCGAGTCCCATCAGCCACCCCAACAAATTCAAGCAAAAAGCCCGGTTCATCGAACCGGGCTTTTTGCTTTCTGGCGCTCGGACGCAGGCACGGCGTAGTGGTTTTTCGTCAGGGCGTCTTTGACGAAGTTGTATGTGCGCATTCAACTCATCGAGCGCAGCGTAGTTTCGGCGTTGATCTTCAAAAGAGCGGCTTCGTAAAGCCGCTTGTCCGACAGCAACATCGGGCGAATGTGCGGGGACACCATATGCACGAAAGAATCGAATGCCATTTCGACGAATTCGATGGTTGCGAAATCATCGTCGAGTCCGTGCAGCCGGCACCCGGCAGCACGTGGATGGCGAACGTTCGGGTTCGCAAAGACGGAGTCGAATCGCCCAGACGATATGACTTCGACACCGAGTACGAGACCTCGGAAGAGGCGAAGCGGGCAGGCTTCGAAATTGGGCGCGCGATCGTGCGCGACATCAATCGATAGCCCCACTTCCTTGAACTCTGCAATGTGGATGGCGCGGAGGCAAAAGAAGGCCCGAGCCCGATTCGCGCCGCGTTTCCTTTTCGTTGCGCCAGCAACGTTCACACCCATTCGCCTGCGGCACTTCTTCTCCTGCCTAAGGTTTGCCCGCGCCGTGCCGTTATCTTCCCTGGACAGCCCTCGTGCCTCGAATGCTGATCCGTTTTCTTGCCTGCTCGCGTTTCGCGCGAGCAGGCTTTTTTCGTTTAGCGCGGCCCGTTGTTGCGTGATTGGCGGAATCGAGCAGGGACTTGGCACGAACCGACAAAGCGCAACATGCTTACGTTGGTGTAATGTATTGCCTTCCTCGTGCCCTCATGCTTTGCAGGGCCGTTCGATCCCGATGACCGGAGAAGGTGTCGGGATTTTTTTTGCCTGTGCCTCCTGCGCGTCGATGTCCCGGCAGCGAGCCACTGCGAAAGGTATGCCGCAAAGCACGGTATATTGTGCGACGAGACATACCGAGCACCAGCACCAGCAGAAGGAGTTGCCACCGATGCCGGACACCCGGACCACACTGCGCACCGCGACGCCTCGCGACGCGAGCCACATCGCTCGCCTGCACACGCTGAGCTGGCAAACCGCCTACAGCCATATCCTGCCGGCTGCCTATCTGTCCGACGAGGTGCCGACGGAACACGCGGTCCGGTGGCGCAAGTATCTCGATCGCAATGAGGACGAGTGGGGCCTCGTGCTGATCGCCGAATCGAATGGCGAACCCGTTGGCTTCGTCAGCGCGGAGCGTCCCGTCGATCCGGCGCTCGGTGTGCTGCTCGACTGCCTGCACGTCCATCCTTCGCATCATGGCAGCGGCACGGGCAAGCGCATGATCGAAGCCGTGCGCGCGTGGGCACGGTCGATCGGCGTGGACAAGGTCCACCTGCAAGTGCTTGACGGCAATGTCCGTGCGATCGGCTTCTACGAACACAACGGCTGGCAACTGGTCACCGTCGAAACGAGCCGCATCGGCCAGACGGAAGTCACCGACCGGATTTACGCGATACAGGCTTGAAGGGCTGCCGGCATCGGCGCGAGCGGCGGCGGCGAATGCACCCGCGCCCAGCCGCCATGCAGGGCGAAAGCCGAGCGCATTTGGCCGTTACTCGCCGCAATACCGCATCAGCAAATCGGCCTCGGTTTCGTGGATTTCGACGGGCAAGGTCGTCGCGCCGGCATAGGCGAGATAGCGCGCGCGATGCTGGCCGTTACGGAACGACGCAACGCCGATTTTCGACAGGCCGGGGATGCCGAGCAGCGTGCGCGCTCTCGTCTCGCGAAACGTGATGAATGGCATGTCCGGAATCCGATCCTGGTCCGGATCGAGGAATTCGCGAATGCCCGCGGCTTTTCCAGGGGCCCAGTATTGAACCGATGGCAGCACATAGTCCGTGGTATCGCGGTCGGCGCACGCCAGCAGCTTCTTCAGGTCGATCGTCACGACCCGGTGTCGCGAGTCGTCGGACGAGAATACCCGCTTGAGGTGCGTATAGGCATAGGGGGTATGGCCGGGAAGCTGGATGATCCAGACATCTACGCCGCTCTGTTGTGCGTGGGCGAGTGTCATTATTTCCTCTGGTGGCGCAAGCGGTCTCGGTGGTCCGAGTTTAGCAGTGCGATTAACGCTGCGGAGCAGGTCGATACCGGAAATAGGAAAGCGGAGCGACCTGCAGCGGAACCGGAAGCGCGGAACGGACGGATGCGGCCATGCGGTTGCAATCCATATCGACAGGCCACGCGGATATCGTGATACTGCCAGCGGGAATGACGCGTTGCGTGACATTCATGCAAGATTCACACTGTGCCGCGAAGTGCGGCAAGCGCCGGGCTTCATTAGAACCGAGAGGGCAGATTGAGCGGGGAAAGCGATGTCATCGAAATTTGAGATCGAATATCTCGATTACTGTTTCACCGCGGCGCTCGAAATCAGGGCGTCCGGCCGTACCGCCGTTGTCGACTGGCAGCTCGCATCCGATGCGCGAAGCAAGACGCTCGCGTGGCTCGTGTTCGACCGCTTTCTCGAACGAAATGATTTCGCCGACGAAGAGGATGCGCGTGCCAATATCGTCGACTGGCTGGAGCGGCTTGCCGATCCGAGGTCTGGTGCATCGGCCGAAATCGGGAAGGCGAGTGCGGTTGCTTCGGGGGCGCTGGCAACGGACTCGTCGACTGCCGATATCGTCGGCGAGACCGTCATTGAAATCGTTAGCGATCTCGACTGGATCGATATGGTTGCCGACTGGTTTTCCAGTGGTTTGTCTTAATGAAAAAGCGGGTTTTCATGACGAAAGTCATTGTATTCGCGAAATTCGGCACGAATGAATGAAGCTGGAATTGCATCGCTCAAAAAATAGAATAATCCTGCTTTGACAGTGCCGGTGACTTATCCGACACTGCGCGCGGGGCTGAAAAATCCACTCGAATTAAAACAACGCGTACTGCCGGAAATGAAATGAAAAGAAGGGCGCTGCCGACAGGCTGCACTGCGATGCCGGTCGTCGTCAGCGAAAGCGGCAAGACATGCGTCGCGCCCGAGCCATGACGTTCCCTGGCGGCACGCGAGCGGGCCGGTTGCCGTCACCTTGTCACCAAAGGGTGAGTTGCCGCACAGACCGTCGCGCGACCCGCGATCACAATCCGAACGGTTGACCGTTCTTCCCCGGCCCGGTCAACCGTTTCCCCGCTCGCTCGCGCAGGAGCGGGGGCTTTTTGCCCGCCCGACGCCGGAAGGCTGCGTCGGGGGAACCGGGCAGGCGTTCGGCAGGCTGCACAACGGTATTGATTGCGCGCCCGGGCATCCGATCGCCTGACCCGCACGAATCGCTTTCCTCGTGCCTGAGCGAACCCTCAGGCCCGTCGCCGGTTTCGGCCGGCGATGCCTTGATCCCGGCGGCGCGTAGCAACGCTGCCGGGATGTTTTTTGCGCCGCATGCATGGGATCGTGCCGTGCGCAGCGGTCATGCCGATTCGTTCAACCAGTCTGTTCGACGCTGGTTTCCCATCCGTCGTAGTCCCCTCCGAGCGCGCGCACTTCGCGATTGATCGCGAGCGTATGGCGCGTGATGTCTGCCAGCGTCGTCGCGCCTTCGTGCGAAAACCGCACGGCCGACTTGCCGTCTTCGGTCGGCGCGACCGATTCGACCGGATAGCCTTTCGCTTCGGCCCAGTCCGCGAACTGGTGCGCGTCGCTCGGGTCCGGGAAGTACGCCCAGTGCATTACGCGCCGGCTCACGTCGCCGGCATCGCCTTGCTGGCGCAGCGCATCCAGCACGCGCATGTCGCGCATGATCTGCCAGTCGTCGTCGGTCGGGTAAAGGGTCTGCCAGTAGGTTGCCTTGTCCGGATCGTCCTGATGGGCGTACTGAAGCGCATAGGTCGTCTGGTCGGCCAGCGCGTCGACGATCTCCGCCGCGGCCTCTTCGTCGAACGGCACGTAGAAAAGAAAATCCCGGTTGCCGTCGACGGTGATGCGGCCGACCTGCACGCCGCCTTTCGCGGTGATCGCGGCATCGAGCAGATCCTCGATCTTCGCGAGATCGGCGAATTCGTCGCCGGTCGGCAGGCCTTCGGGCGACGGATGCGCGAAGGGCACGCGGACGCTGAGCAGCGACGTGCGCGGATCGCCTTCGGCGATTTCCGCAAAGCCGTGATTGAAGCTGATGAAGGCCTGATGGTCGCCCATTCTGGCAGGGAAGGTTCCCCAGGCGTCGCTCATGTGTTTCTCCCGTACACGATTGTCTGTTGACGGTTGCAAAGCGTCCCAATGTATCATCGAAAATCGCGTTGGCCGGAGCAGCGCGCATGATCGCGGGCCGTGCGGGTAAGGTCTGCGCGTTCCGGGCTGTCCGCGATTCGCCGCCGGTGTGCGGCGGACCGCGAAAAATTCAAGGGAGATGCCGATGTCGACGTTTGCAGTGAATGGTGTCCGAATCGATCCGCTCAGCGCGCGTGTGACGCACGTGCGCTGGGCGGCCGTGAATCCGGCCGATCGCTCGTGGGCGGTGGCGCCGAGCGAAGCGCCGGTGGCAGACGTGGCGCGCGCACTCGCGTCCGGCAACGATGTTCGCGCGATCTTCTCGGCATCGGACGCCACCGCGATCGGGCCCAGACTGAAACGCGTGCTGTATCGCGATGCGTCGGAAGGCATCGAGCTCGACATCGATGCAACGAGCGAGTCGCGCACGTTGCGCGATTTGCCGCAGATCTGACGGCGAGCCGGTACCCGACGCACATCGCGCCAACGCGCACGCAACCGTGCTCCGATCCGTCATCGGCCCATCAGCATTCGCGCTGTGTCTGGCGCTACCGCCTGCCAGGCCGCGTCCGAGCGGGCGCCCGTTCAACCGTCGCCCGAAACCGCGTCGGCGACCGTTCCTGCGTCGTCGCCGGCCGCGACGATTCGCGGCATCGGCCTGGCCCCTTCTCTGGCAGGGCAGAGTCACTGGGCCGTCGGTCAATGCACGAGCAACGGCACCGTCAAGGTATGTAATTGACCGGCGTCGGCGGAGCGGAGCCTGATCCGTGCAAGCGAGCGCGGTACTCTGCTATGGCGCCGCGTCGATGGGCCGGTTGCCGTCAGTTCGGAAGGCAGGACGACGAGACTGACAGAACGGGCCGATGAGGCCCGCACTGCGCGCCGCGCACCGCGGCACTCAAGAAAACAAAAAAAATCCAGGGTGCCATGTCGATTTCCGTCGGGGTCGTCCGTCGTAGCATCGGAGGCGTGCGCATCGCGCGTCCGTCCCGATTTTCGATACGACAACCGACTGAAGGAGCGACACCATGTCCACGTCCGTCAAGCCGATCCCGGAAGGGATGCGCACGCTGACACCGCATCTGATCTGTGCGGGCGCGGCCGCAGCCATCGATTTCTACAAGCGCGCATTCAATGCGAGCGAACTGTTTCGCCTCGCGATGCCCGACGGCAGGCTCGCCCACGCGTGCCTCGCGATTGGCGATTCGACACTGATGCTGGTGGATGAAATGCCCGAGCACGGCGCGCTCGGGCCGAAGGCGCTGAAGGGCACGTCGGTCTGCCTGCACCTGTACGTGCCGGACACCGATGCGGCGATCGCGAAGGCGGTCGCGGCCGGCGCGACGGTCACGATGCCGGCCGCCGACATGTTCTGGGGCGATCGGTACGGACAGGTCGAGGATCCGTTCGGGCATCGCTGGTCGCTCGCGACGCACCAGCGCGACCTGACACCCGAACAGATCGCGGTGGCAATGGCCAGCGCGCCGCCGTGCGGGAGCTGAACTGACGCGGTCACACAGTCGCGTAGCCGCGGTCGAGCGACTGCGCGGCGGCCCGGGCCGCCGCGCGCGCCCGGACCGATCACGGTCATGCGCCGGCTGTCTTGCCGCGCTGCTTGTCTTCGTACATCAGGCGATCGGCCGATGCCAGCAGTTCGGCGACGGTGTGATGGCGTGCAGGATCGTAGGCAACGTGCCCGACGCTGAACCGGATCGCATAGCCGCGTGCGTCGGCAGCGTTGCGCAACGCGAGCGCCTGCGTCACGCGTTCGACCGGCTCGGCGACGTCGGCCGGATCGGCGGCGCTCAACAGCACGACGAACTCGTCGCCGCCGAGCCGTGCGATGACGTCGCTGTCGCGCAGCGCGCCCGTCAGCGTGTCGGCGAACGCCTTGAGCGCGCGGTCGCCTTCGGCATGGCCGAAGCGGTCGTTGATCGCCTTGAAATCGTTCAGGTCGAAGAACAGCAACACGGCGTGACGACCGAGGCGATCGCACAGGCTCAGCACGTGGCGGGCGAGGATCTCGAAGCCGCGCCGGTTCGTCAGTTGCGTGAGTTCGTCGGTGGTCGCGAAATGCAGCGCGGCGATTTCGCGCTCGGTCATGTGGGCGAGATCGCCGAGCAGCGCGAGCTCTTCGGGTTCGAGCGAGCGCGGCCGCGTGTCGATCAGGCACAGCGTGCCGATGGGCGCGCCGTTCGGCGCGGCGAGCGGCCGGCCGGCGTAGAAGCGGATGCCGGGCGTGCCGGTGACGAGCGGGTTATCGTGGAAGCGGTTGTCGTTCAGTGCGTCCTGAATCACCATCGTGTCGCCCGAGAGCAGGGCGTGAGCGCAGAACGACACGTCGCGCGACGTCTGCGCGGCGTCGAGACCTGCATGGCTCTTGAACCACTGGCGATTCTCGTCGACGAGGCTGACGAGGGCGATCGGTACGTCGAACAGCCTGCGTGCGAGACGCGTCAGGCGGTCGAAACGCTCTTCGGGCGGCGTGTCGAGGATCGACAGCGAATGAAGCGTATCGAGCCGGGCCGCCTCGTTGGCCGGTTTCGGTGCGATTTGCATGGGCCTGGCCTTGTCCCGGCTGCATCGCCGGTCACGGGATCGTATGTCGGACAAGTATCGCGCATTTGTCGATGCCTCGCCACGTCGCGCGTCTCGCCGCGGTGTGGATCGGCTCCGTCGGGATCGGTGAAGATGCGGTGAGAAGCGGTGGTCATCGGTCCACGTTTCGTTCCGATGCGGAATCGGATGCGCGATACCTCAAGGTGGTCGTCGCCGTGCCGTAAATAGGGCGAGTCCAATCGTTCATCGCATCCCATCGCACCATGGTTCGAATTCTGTACGCGGGCTATCTCGCGTTTGCGCTGTATCTCATTTACCCGATGGTCCAGAGCGCGCTGGCATTCAGCACCGATTGCGTGAGCAACGTGCTGCCGGGAGGCGCTCACGGCCTGTCTGCGAACTCGGCAAGCGGCGCGGACGGGCACGCGAACCGCTGCGCGCCGTCGGCACATGCCGGCGCCGCGACCGGGCGGGCGCCTGACATCCATTGAATGCAGCGACGTCGTGCGCGACGGGCAATCCGCGGTGCGGTGCGCTGGCCATTCGGCCGAATTGAACGCCGCGCCACGCTCGCCGATCATTTGCGACAGGGCGGATCGAATGCGGCCGGTCGGGCGCCGGTTGAGCGCGCGTGTCGTGCGTCAGTAGCTGGAGCGGTACGGCGTGCCCTGGTCGAAGCGGCTTTGCCAGTGCGTGAGATAGCGCGACGCGAGTTGCGGATTGTTCCAGACCACGACGACGTTCTCGGAGTTGCGGCTCGCGGCCGACGCGCTGTAGTTGAACGAACCCGTTTCGACGTGTTCGGCGTCGATCACGAGGTACTTGTCATGATGGATCGCATACGCGTCGATCGTGCGCGTCGGGATCCCCGCATTGACGAGCAGGTTCAGCGCCTGCTTGCTGCTCTTCGCGCGATTGCCCTTGTCGTCGACCACCACCGCGACATTGACGCCGCGTCGTTTGGCGTCAAGCAGCGCGCGCGTGACGGGTGGCGACGTGAACGAATAGGCGGCGACGCGGATCGAGCTGCGCGCAGCCCCGATCGCTTTCAGCACGAGCGCCTCGGCACCGCCGTCGGGCGAGAACGCCGATTCGACGACCTGGGTTGCGGGGGCTTCGTGAGTGGGGGCCGGCAGCCATCGCGACACGAGGTCGATCGCCTGCTGGAGCAGCGATTCACTTTGCGTCTTGCCGAAGGCGGCGAAGGGTGTGGCGAGCAGGGAAGCGGCGAGACAGGCAGCGGCGAGGCGATTGCGCGACAACATCGTGGACAGCGAACAATTTCGAGACAGCGGGCCGTGAGTGTAACGCACACGCAGTGGCCCGGTCACGCGCGGATGCGAAGCGATTGCTCGCGCGAGGATTGGCCGCAGTGGCGGGGGTGACGCAAAGTTGCGTTGTGCGGTCCGCGGGTGCGATCGGGGCGATCAACGGAGCATGTAGGCGAAGGTGAAGGCGGTGCGATTGCGTTTGCCGTTGCAGGGCATCGGCGTGCGATCAGTACGCGCGCAGTCGGGCGGACTCGACTCGAAACGGTCCGCAGTCGAAGCGCGCGCAACAGGCGATTCGGAGGCGTCGGCCGATCATCCGCATGTTGCACATCAATCCGTGACTGCGGGTGCCCCGGTTTCGCCGGTGGCGACCCACCCGGGGCCCGGCTCGGGTTGCACGTCGCGGGCGTCGAGCGGTTCGCCGCAGGCCGAGCATACGGTGACGGCGTGCATCAGCTGGCCGCAAGTCCGATGGCGCAATTGCACCGGCGGCCCCTGGCCGTCGTCCTTCCAGCGGTCGCCCCACGCCATCAGCGCGAGCAGGGCCGGGTAGAGGTCGAGGCCTTTTTCCGTCAGCCGGTATTCGAAGCGAGGCGGGCGGTCCTGATAGGCACGCTTGACCAGCACGCCTTCTTCGACGAGCCGTGCGAGCCGTTCGGCCAGCACGTGACGCGTCAGGCCGAGCTGGGTCTGGAACGCATCGAAGCGGCGGCAGCCGAGGAATGCGTTGCGGAGGATCAGCATGGTCCAGCGGTCGCCGAGCACGGCGAGCGTGCGCGCGACCGAACAGTTCAGCGTGCCGATGTCATCCCATTTCATCGTCGAGTCTCTTGCCTGTTGCGGCGGTCTTGCGGCGGTTCAGCGAAATAGCGGGTTCGATTATAGAACCCGCCTTCGGTCGCAACCGGCCAATCCGCGTTGACAACCACCGGTATCGTTGACAATAATGAGTTCCAATTTAGAACTTACTCGCGCGGCGACGCGCTTTCAACCCGGAGACAACCCGATGAATCCGCTTTCCCTGTCTGGCCTCGATCTGCTGCGCGCCGCCGTGTCGGGCGATGCGCCGCTGGCGTCGATTTCCGAGACGATTCCGATGCGTCCGCTCGACGTCGAGCTCGGTTATGTGAAGTTTTCGGCGCGGGCGGACGGCAGGCACTTGAATCCGCTGGGTGGCGTGCACGGCGGGTTCGCTGCGACGGTGCTCGATTCAGTCACGGGGTGCGCGGTGCATTCGATGCTCGACGCAGGCATCGGCTACGGCACCGTCGATCTGCACGTGAAGATGCTGCGGCCCGTGCCGCGCGACGTCGACCTGGTCGCGGAAGGGCGCGTGATTCACCTGTCGCGTTCGCTGGGCGTCGCGGAGGGCACGTTGAAGACGCCGGACGACAAGATCGTCGCGCACGCATCGGCGACCTGCTTCATCCAGCGGCCGCAGTAACGGCGGCAACGTCGCCGCGTGGGCTGGAGCGTGGCCGTCCGGGGCGGGGCCGAAGGCCGCCTGTAAGCGTTCGCGGCGCCTGTCTGAAGCGACCGCTTCAATGTGATAGCGTCTCTGCTTTCCACCGACGCGACAGGAACAGCATGGAATACCGCACACTCGGCGATTCGGGCATCGAGGTCAGTCTGATCGGTCTCGGTACGATGACGTGGGGCGAGCAGAATTCGGAGCGCGACGCGCACGAGCAGATCGACTACGCGATTGCGCAGGGCGTGACGCTGATCGATGCCGCGGAGATGTATCCGGTGCCGCCGAAGCCCGACACGCAGGGGCGAACCGAGCAATACATCGGGACCTGGCTCGCGCAGCATCGTGCACAGCGCGACCGCATCGTGCTCGCGACGAAGATCGCCGGGCCGGCGCGGCAGCCGCACAATCCGCGTCATATTCGCGGCGAAGGCAACCAGTTCGACCGCAAGAACCTGACCGAAGCGCTCGACGGCAGCCTCAAGCGCCTGCAGACCGACTACGTCGACCTCTACCAGCTGCATTGGCCCGATCGCAGCACGACCACGTTCGGCCGTCCCGCCTATCCGTGGGTCGACGACGCGTACACGGTGCCGATCGAGGAAACGCTCGGCGTGCTCGCGGAATTCGTGAAGGCCGGCAAGGTACGCGCGATCGGCGTGTCGAACGAAACGCCGTGGGGCGTCGCGCAGTTCCTGCGCGCGGCCGAGACGCTCGGGCTGCCGCGCATCGCGAGCATCCAGAATCCGTACAGCCTGCTGAACCGTACGTTCGAGAATGGATTGTCGGAGTTCACGCATCGTGACGGCGTCGGCCTGCTCGCGTATTCGCCGCTCGCGTTCGGCTGGCTGTCCGGCAAGTACGAGAGCGGTGCGCGTCCGGCCGGTGCGCGCATCACGCTGTTCGAGCGTTTCCAGCGCTACAGCAAGCCGCAGGCCGTGGACGCGACGTCGCGTTACGTCGCACTCGCGCAGCGTCACGGGCTGTCGCCTGCGCAACTCGCGCTCGCGTTCGTCAACAGCCGGCCGTTCGTGCGCAGCAACCTGATCGGCGCAACGTCGCTCGAGCAGTTGAAGGAAAACATCGGCAGCATCGACGTGAAGCTGTCCGACGAGATCCTCGCGGAGATCGACGTGCTGCACGAACGTCAGCCGAACCCGGCGCCGTAAGCGGCGCACGGCCCGCGCGGCAGCGATGCCGCGACGGGCCGCACCGGCGGCGCATCGCTGCGCCGTCGCTTCAGGTGTTATCGCATCTTGAGCCGCGTGCGCGCGACCAGCAGCGCGACGAGGCTCAGCACCGCACACCCCATCAGATAGAGCGCCGGCGACAGCCGGTTGCCGGTCGTGCTGATCAGCCAGGTGATGACGAACGGCGCAAAGCCGCCGAACAGCGTGACGCCCGTGTTGTAGCTGACCGCGAGCCCCGTTGCGCGCGTCTGCGACGGGAACAGCTCGGCCATCAGCGCCGGCAGCGCACCGCAGTACATCGCCTTCAGCACGCCGATCCAGACCAGTGCGGCGAGCATCGTCGCGAACGACGCGTGGCGTGTCAGCCACGCGAACGTCGGCCACACGGTGACGAGCATCAGCAGTGCCGCGACCGCCATCATGCGGATGCGTCCGGTGCTGTCGGACAGGTGGCCGACGATCGGCGTGACGAGCGTCAGCACGAAGCCGGTCGCAAGCGTCGCGGCGAAGCCCGTCGACGCAGGCAGTCCGAGCTGCTTGATCGCGTAAGTCGGCATGTACAGGATCATGTAGTTGATCGCGGTCGAGATCACGAGCGCGCCGATCGACAGCAGCACCCGCACCTTCTGTTCCGCGAACAGCTCGCGCACCGGTGCTTCGGAGCGCGCCTGCGTCTTGAACTCGACGCCTTCGTCGACGTAGCGGCGGATATACAGCCCGACCGGACCGATCGCGAGACCGAACAGGAACGGCACGCGCCAGCCCCAGCTTTCGAGTTGCGCGGGTGTCAGCGTGGCCGTCAGCAGCGCGCCGAAGCCCGATGCGAGCAGCGTCGCGAGGCCCTGGCTCGCGAACTGCCAGCTCGACATGAAGCCGCGTCGCTGCGGTGCGTGTTCGACGAGGAACGCAGTCGAGCTCGCGAATTCGCCGCCGGCGGAAAAGCCCTGCATCAGCCGCGACAGCATGATCCCGAGCGGCGCGAGAATGCCGATCGATGCGTAGGTTGGCATCAGCGCGATCAGCAGCGTGCCGACCATCATCATCGCGATCGACAGCAGCAGCGATGCCTTGCGGCCCGCGCGGTCCGCGTACGCGCCGAGCACGAAGCCGCCGATCGGCCGGATCAGGTAGGACAGCCCGAACGTGCCGAGCGTCAGCATCAGCGACGTCGCTTCGCTCGTCGCGGGGAAGAACAGCTTGGCGATCGTCACCGCGAAGAAGCCGTAGACGATCAGGTCGAACCATTCGAGCGCATTGCCGATCGACGCCGCGAAGATGAGGCGCCGGATCTTCGCGGCGCTGGGACGCGCGGCGTCCTGCGAGGTCAGGGTGGTCGTGTTCATCGTATGTGCAGGTCCCGTAAAAGGGGCGAAGCGCGTTACAGGGCGGCGCCGGCCGCGGCGGGTGCCGCGCGGCGAACGGGCGGCGCGTCGTCGCCGAGATCCCAGAAGAGGCCGGCCATCATCTGCAGCCCCTCGCTGACGACGCTCGCGAGCAGGTGCTCGTCGGGCGCGTGCTGCGAGCACGCCGGGTACGAGTGCGGCACCCACAGCGTCGGCAACCCGAGCGTGTCGGCGAACACCTCGTTCGGCAGCGTGCCGCCGAGATTCGGCAGGATCGCGGGCTTCTTGCCGGTGGTGCGCGCCAACGACGCAACGGCCCAGCGGACCCACGGATCGTCCGGCGGCACGCGCGTTGCCGGGGCGCCGCGTTCGACGTCGATCTCGATGTCGGAGAAACCGTGCGCATCGAGGTGCGCGCGCAGGTGTGCGGGCAGCGCTTCCCAGTCGGTGCCGACAACGAAGCGCAACTGGCAGTGCGCATACGCGACGGGCGGGATCGCATTGACGGGGTGCTCGGGATTGCCGGCCTTGAACGCGAGGATTTCGAACGTGTTCCAGCCGAACACGCGCTCGGCCGCGGACAGGCCGGGCTCTCCCCAATCGGCGTCGAGCGCCGGATCGCCGGGACCGCCGCCGACGACAAGATCGGCGAGCGCGTCGCGCACGGCGGCCGGGATCGGCGGCGGGCGCAGCCCCTCGACGCGAATGGCGCCGCGCGCATCGACGAGGCTCGCAAGCGCATGCGCGAGCACGATCGCCGGATTGCGCAGCAGTCCGCCCCAGTTGCCGGAGTGATGCGCGCCGTCGCGGGCGCGCAGGCTCAGCTTGAAATTGACCGACCCGCGCGAGCCGAGGAACACGGTCGGGCGTGCGGCGGCGATGCGTGGGCCGTCGGACGCGATCAGCACGTCGGCCGCGAGCGCGTCGCGTTCCTGGCGGCACAACGCGTCCAGGCCCGGCGACCCGGTTTCCTCGCCCATCTCGATCAGCAGCTTCGCGTTGAAGCCGAGCCGGCCGGCGCGCGCGCCGAGCACGCTGGCGAGCGCGGCCAGGTTGATCGTGTGCTGGCCCTTGTTGTCGGCGCTGCCGCGGCCGTACCAGCGGTCGCCGTCGGCCGTCAGCGTCCACGGCGACAGCGGTGCGCGCCACTGCGCATCGTAGCCGCGCACGACGTCGCCGTGGCCGTAGATCAGCACGGTCGGCAGTGCGTCGTCTTCATGGCGCGACGCGAGCAGGAACGGGCCGCCGCCGTCGACGGGGTTGTCGACGATTCGCGACGTGAAGCCGAGGCGGGCCGCCTCGGGCGCGATCTCGTCGGTCAGATAGGCGCGCAGCGCGGCTTCGTTGCCGCTGTCCTGGCTTTCGGTGCGCAGGCCGACGCGGCGGCTCAGGGTCGTGAAGAACGCACCGGATTCGAACTGGTTCAGCGCGTGCTGGATGGCGGCGGTACGGCTCAAGTCGTGTCTCCTCTGACGGGGGGCGCTCCGCGCGCGGATCGCGCACGCAACGTGAAGTGCGATCGATTCTAGAAAGCCGTTTTTTTTGTCACAATGATCGAATTTCGAACCTTTCTTTGCCGAAAAGGCAAAGCAGAGCGGCCAGATGTGGCCCGGGGACAGAACGATGGCGGCTTTCCTGCATGGTCTGGCGTTGCGGTATTTCGTCGAAGTGGCGCGCACCGGCTCGATCAGCGACGCGTCCGCGCGGCTGCACGTGGCCGTGTCGGCGATCAGCCGGCAGATCGCGAAGCTGGAAAGCGAACTCGGTGCGCCGCTGTTCGAGCGCCGGCCGCGCGGCATGGCGCTGTCGGAGGCCGGCGAGCGGCTGCTGGCGTTCGCGCAGCGCAGCCTGCTGGAAGCCGAGCACGTGATGAAGGACATCGGCGGGCTCGACGCGCTGCACGGCAGCCTGCTGAAAATCGCCTGCTCCGAAGGGTTCGCGATCGATTTTCTGCCCGGGGCGCTCGCGCGCTTCAAGGCGCGCCATCCGGGCGTCGATTTCACCGTGTGGGTGGTGTCGCCGGCGGAAGCGACGCGGCGCGTGCGCGACGGCGATGCGGACATCGCGTTGACCTTCAGTCTCGCGCCGGAGAAGGGGGTGCGCGTCGAGCACACCGAGCGTGCGCCGGTCTTCGCGCTGGTGCGGCACGATCATCCGCTCGCGGCGTGCGACGCGGTTTCGCTCGCCGATGTCGCACGGCACGCGCATGTGCTGCCCGAGGCCGGCACGACGGTGCGCCAGCTGATCGACATTGCATGCGCACTCGACGGGCTGCTGCTCGAGCCCGAACTGACGAGCAACAACACCGCGGCGATGTACGGCTACGCACGGCGCACGGGCGCGGTGATGTTCACGGGGCTGCTGTCGGTGCGCGACCGTTTCGATGCGGACGGCTTCGTCGTCGTGCCCGTGACGAACCCGCAACTGCGCGAGCGCAGCATCCAGGTGCAGACGATGGCGGGGCGCGATCTGCCCGCGTCGGTACGCGCGTTCCGCGATCACCTGATCGACGCGATGCAGGTCGCATCGGTGCCGCCGACTGCCGTGCGCGGCCCGAGACGCCCGCCCGTGAGATAATCGTCAATCCGCCTTCCGTGTCCATGCGGCTCATCGAGCCGCATCGCCCCTGTTCGACGCCAAATTGAAGAACCTGATTGTCACCCTCGATCGCGCCGGCGAGTTCGACGAGATCATCGACGTGCGCACGCCGCTCGAGTTCGCCGAGGACCATATTCCCGGCGCGCTGAACGCGCCCGTGCTCAGCAACGAAGAGCGCGTGCTCGTCGGCACGATGTACCGCCAGGTGTCGCCGTACGAGGCGACGCGCGTCGGCGCGGCGATCGTCGCGCGCAACATCGCCCGCCACCTCGACACGACGTTCGCCGACCGGCCACGCAACTGGCGGCCGCTGATCTACTGCTGGCGCGGCGGCAAACGCTCGGGCTCGATGACGACCTGGTTCAACCTGATCGGCTGGAAGGCGCGCCAGCTCGACGGCGGCTACAAGGCGTACCGCCAGTCGGTGTGCGCGACGCTCGATTCGCTGCCGACGCGCTTTCGCTACGTCGCGCTGGTCGGCCATACGGGCTGCGGCAAGACGCGCCTGCTGAACGCGCTGCACGACGTGGGTGCGCAGACGCTCGATCTCGAGGCGCTCGCATGCCATCGCGGCTCGCTGCTCGGTGCGCTGCCGGGCAAGCCGCAGCCGGCGCAGAAGGGGTTCGATTCCGGGCTCGTCGAAACGCTTGGACGTTTCGACCCTGAATGGCCGGTGTTCGTCGAATCGGAAAGCCGCAGGATCGGGCTCGTGCAGTTGCCGATCGCGCTGATCGAAGCGTTTCACGCGGGGCCGTGGGTGCATGTCGACGCGGCGCACGACGAGCGGATCGCGTTTCTTCTCGATGATTACGCGCACCTGTTCGACGAACCGGACGCGTTCAAGGCGCAGCTCCATCGGCTGATCGGCCTGCATAGCCGCGAACAGGTGACACACTGGAAGGCGCTGATCGATGCGAACGCGCGCGCCGAACTGTTCTCCGAGCTGATCGACAAGCATTACGATCCCGCCTACGCGCGGACCTATCGCACGGCCTATAACAAGCCGAACCGGGCGCTGACGTTCACGTTCCGGCCCAACGCGGCCGACGTGCGCGACCAGGCGCGCGCACTGCTGGCCGAACTCGCGCAAACCGGATTGCCCGCATCGGCCGCGCTTGCCGCAGGCGCGAAATCCGCAACCGACACAGACCAATCGACGACCACACGATGACGACCACACGCACCCAACCCAGTCCGGCCCTCGGCTGGATGACCTTCCTGTTGATCGCGGTCGCGGGACTGTTCTATGTGAAATGGTTTCCGTACTACAACAAGGCGTTCGTCGCCGCCGAGCACCATTCGATCGGCCAGTCGATCCTGATGGGCACGTCGGCGACCGCCCCCGAGCCGTCGCTGAAGGCTGCGCTCGATTACGCATGGGCGTACGGCAAGGCGATCTGGCAGGCGATGGTGCTCGGCCTGCTGCTCGGCTCGGCCGTGCAGGCGCTGTTGCCCGCACACTGGGTCGCGCGTGCGCTCGGCCGTACCGGGTTCGGCAGCGTCGCCGCGGGCGGCCTGCTGTCGCTGCCCGGAATGATGTGCACGTGCTGCGCGGCGCCGGTCGTCGCGGGCCTGCGTGCGCGCCATGCGTCGCCGGGCGGTGCGGTCGCGTTTTGGCTCGGCAACACGGTGCTGAATCCGGCCGCGCTGGTGTTCATGGGCTTCGTGCTCGGCTGGCACTGGAGTGCGTTGCGCCTCGTGCTCGGCATCGCGATGGTGTTCGGGATCGGCTATCTGCTGAACCGCATTGCGCGTCCTGAAGACCGCCGCATCGACGACGCGCAGCTCGCCGCGCTGGCGGCCGAGCAGGCCGCGGCCGGCAATCCGTTCGTCCGCTGGGTGAAGCTGCTCGCGCGCATGGCCGTGCGGCTCGTGCCCGAATACATCGTGCTGGTGCTGCTGCTCGGCGCGGCGCGTGCATGGCTGTTCCCGCATATCGGTCCGGACATCGGCAATCATCTCGGCTGGATCGTCGCATTCGCGGTCGCGGGCATGCTGTTCGTGATTCCGACGGCCGGCGAGGTGCCGATCATCCAGGCGATGCTGTCGCTCGGCATGGGCGTTGGCCCGGCCGCCGCGCTGCTGATGACGCTGCCGCCGATCAGCGTGCCGTCGCTCGCGATGCTCGCGCGTTCGTTCAAGCCTTACATGCTGGCGATCGTTGCGACGCTCGTCGTCGTGTTCGGGATCGTGAGCGGCCTGCTCGCGATCGCGTTCGGGTTCTGACGCGCGCCGGCCCGGTTCGATAGCCGTATCCATATTCATCCGGCGCCGCCGCTTTACGCGTGCGGCGCCCTTTACAAGTAGCAAACAGGAAAACGCATGACCCAACCGAAGATTCATCCTCGACTCGAAAAGGCGCTGACGCGCGGCGATCTCGCGATCCGCCAGGCCAATTCCGCGCGGGCGACTGCCGTGCTGAACGCACTCGGCACGATGATCATCGAGGCCTCCGCAACGATCGGTGTCGATGCCAGCATCGAAATCCCGCAGGGCGACCGCATTTACGATCCCGTCAACGGCCTGTGGCCGCAGAAGATGCTGGTGTCGTTCGACGGCCCGGTGGACGAGGCCGAAAAGGAAGAGCTGCGCTCGGTCTATCTGGTGGCCGACGATCCGGGTACGCAGTTCCGCGTCGAATGGCATCGCGCGGACGGCAAGCTCGGTCGCCAGGAAGGCGGCCCGCTCGCGACCGTCGCGTTCCTGACCGACGTCGAGATCCCGTGGAGCGACGACGACGAGTAACGTCGTCGCAGGAGCCGGCGCCCGGTGCGCCGGCCGTCAGCGCATCATCCGCCGCCGGAACAGCCACGCGGACAGCAGGAATCCGCCGACCGCGTAGCCGGCGAGCACCGCGACGTGCAGCGCGATGTCGGTCGCCGGCCGGCCGAGCATCGCGGGCCGGATCAGCTCGACCGCGTTCGCGAGCGGCAGCGCTTGCGCCGCGTGCTGCGCGACCGGCGGCAGCTGCGTGATCGGGAAGAACACGCCCGACAACAGCAGCATCGGCGTCAGCACGAGCGTCTGATAAAACATGAAGAAATCGTAGGACGGCGCAAGCGCCGTGACGATCATCGCGATGCTGGCGAACGCGAGGCCCGCGAGCGCGATCACGGGCAGCGCCACGAGCATCGACGGAAACTGCGCATAGCCGAGCGCACCCGCGACCAGCATGATCGCGACCCCCGACAGCATCGCCTTGCTGGCACCCCAGACGATCTCGCCGAGCACGATGTCGCCGAGCGCGAGCGGCGTATGCATGATCGCTTCCCATGTGCGCTGCACGTGCATCCGCGAGAAACCCGAATACATCGACTCGAAGCTCGCGGACATCATCACGCTCGACCCGACCGTGCCGGCCGCGAGGAACGCGATATACGACACGCCGTCGACATGGCCGAGCATCAGCCCGAGCCCGAAGCCCAGCCCGAACAGATAGATCATCGGATCGGCAAGATTGCCGAACATCGACGCAAGCGCGAGCTTGCGCCAGACGAGATAGTTGCGCCGCCAGACGGCGATCCAGTTGATTGCGTTCGCGGGCATCGCGATCGCGAAGCGTGACGCGCGCGGCGGCGCGGACGGTGTGGCGGCGGAATAGTTGCGCACGTCCATGATCGATCAGTCCTGCATTTCGCGGCCCGTGAGCCGCAGGAACACATCCTCCAGATTGGCCGGGCGATGCAGATAGCGCAACCCAGTACGACCCTTGAGTCGCGCGCTGAGCGGTTCGGGGTCCGTCACATAGCAGAACAGCGTCTCGCCGCTGATCTCGGTGTGCTTCGCGAATGCCGACAACTCGTCGCGCAGCGTGGCCGGATCGGGCCCGTAGATCTCGATCACGTCGCAGCCGATCTCCGATTCGATCAGCGCGTGCGGCGCACCTTCGGCGATCTTGCGGCCTTCCTCGATCACGCACAGGCGATCGCACAGGCGTTCGGCTTCTTCCATGAAGTGCGTGGTGATCAGGATCGTCTTGCCGCGCGCGAGCAGCGAACGCAGCCGCTCCCACATCAGATGCCGCGCCTGCGGATCGAGGCCCGTCGTCGGCTCGTCCAGCACCAGCACGTCGGGATCGTTGACGAGCGCGCGGGCGAGCGTGAGGCGGCGTTTCATGCCGCCCGACAACTCGCCGACCTTCGCATCGGCCTTGTTTTCGAGCTTCGCGAATTCGAGCAGCGGCTGCACGAGTGCGCGTGCGGCCTGCGCCGACATCCCGAAGTAGCGGCTGAACACGAGCAGGTTCTCGCGCACGGTGAAGTCGGGATCGAGATTGTCGAACTGCGGGACGACGCCGACGCGCTGGCGTGCATGCCGCGCGCGCGATGGAACCGGTTCGCCGCATAGGGAGATGGTGCCGGCATCGGGGTGCGTGAGGCCGAGCAGCATTTTCAGGGTGGTGGTCTTGCCGGCGCCGTTCGGTCCGAGCAGGCCGTAGCATTCGCCGGCCTGGACGTTGAAGGACAGACCGTTGACGACGAGCTTGTCGCCATAGCGCTTTTCGACGTTGCGGAAATCGATCGGTGCGACGGACATGGGCATGTTGTCGTTGTGAGCGGGCGCGTTCCGCTGCCCGCCGGCTGGCCGGTTGGCGAACGGATCGGACGAATGCGTGTCACATGGGCATGACCGAAGCGAACGCCGCCGGCGCGATATGACCCGCTGGAGTACGGACGAGCCATTCTAGTGCATCGGCTGCGTCTCTTCAGGGCATGCCTGCACGGTGCGATGTATGCGCGCACCGATCGTGCACTGCATCATCGCGCACGCGCTGCGCGGGGCGAATCAGCGTTTTCCATCCCTTGCGTCCTGAATTGCGGCGCACCATGATGAATGCGTAGGCTCGTTGTCGCGATAGGGAGGTTTCATGGCTAGCTACAACAAGATTTTGCTGTGTTACGACGGCACGCTCGAAGGGCGCAAGGCACTGCGCTGCGGCGCTAATCTCGCAATGGACCTGAAGGCCGAAACGCACTTGCTGTCGGTCGTCGACATGCGTTCGAGCATTGCGCAAAGTGCAGGTTTGCTGACCGACGTCGCATGCGGCCGCTTCGAGGAAACCGCGCGCGAAATCCTCGAGGAAGGGGTGAACTGGCTGCGCGAGCGTGGCGTGCAGGCCGAAGGCCATTTCGCGTTCGGTTATCCGATCGACGAAATCGCGAATCTTGCGTCGGAACTGAAGGTCGACCTCGTCGTTGTCGGCCACCGGTGCCGCAGCGGACTGTCGCGATGGTGGATGGGCTCGGGCAATACGCAACTGCTCGACCGCGTGAACTGCAGCATTCTGGTGGCGTGCTCGTCGGCGGAAGAGCAGAAAGCCGAAATCGCGCGCGAGCGTGAAGCGGCCACGGCGAACGGCAAATGATCTAAAGACGCGATGGTTGCCTGGTCGGCAATGCGTGCCGGTCAGGCGCCGCACCGCTTCAGCGGTGCGGGCGTCGAGCGCGGCCTGTTATGCGTGCAGGTCGATCGCGGACAATTTCCACGAAAACAGCCCGAAGCGGTGGAATACCGCCGCATAGCGCGTGCCGTCGGCGCTGCGCTGATACGTCACGACGAATTCTTCGATATTCCGGTAGCCCGCGCTGGTTTGCTGCGGATGCGTCGCCTCGCTCGGGCTCGCCGGCGTGGCAGGCGCGGGCGCCGCTGACGACGCGGTCGCAGCGGATGCGTTACTGCTCGCAGCGGCGGCACTTGCCGGCGCCGGATTGGCCGGCGTGGCGGCTGGTGCGCCGCCCGGCGTATTGCCTTGCGGCAGATTCGACAAATCAGGCGGGCGCTCGCCCGGATTGCCGCGCGGCGGCAATCCGCTCATCAGCGCGGCCACGCCCTCCGGGGTCGCGTACGCATCGACCAGCGGGCCGATCAACGCGGACCCGATCAGCGCGCCGATCACCGCAAACGGGTTGTTCTTCTTCACAGCGTCGATCCGGCGCATCAACTCTTCCGTGACCTGCTGTTTGAGGCTGATGCGTAGCGACGGAAAATCGACATACTCGCTAATCGCCTGCGCATCTCGCGCATCGATCGCCGATTTCAGGCGACCGAGCGCGACGTACGGCGACGCGTACGCATAGCCGATCGCCGCAATGACGACGACGATCAGCGCGACGATCAGCAGGGGCTTGAGTCGCCATGCGCGGCTCGGCGATCCAGTCACGTTGCCTCCGGTGCGGGGATGTTCCGCAATCAGAGACCGCCCGGCGTAGCCGATCGTTCCTCCGCGATGCAGCGATCGATCATCCGGCACACGGCATCGATCGTGCCGACCATGATCAGGCGCGACCGGCCGTGATAGACGCGCACCGGTGCGCGACGCGCGGGTTCCGCGTGATTCAGGCCGGCGTTCAGCGATACCCGGGCGAACGCGGGGAGCGCTGACGGCAGCAGGGACGCCTGCCGTTCGACTGCGACTTCTTCTTGCACGGGCGCGGCCGCGGACAGCGGTGCGCAGGGCGTGCGGCCGCGCAGATGACGCAGGCGGCCGAATTGACGGAAAGGCAGCAGACGGGCAAGGCGTTCCATGATGTTCTCCTCAGCGAGACGGAATGTCAGAGTTCGCCCGAGCGGATCAGCCCGACGGCGATGCCTTCCAGCGCGAATTCGGCGCTGCCGGCCTTGACGAAGATGTTTTCGTAATCCGGGTTCTCCGCGATCAGCTCGAGACCGCCCGGCCGGCGCATCAGGCGCTTGACCGTGACGTCGTCGCCGAGACGCGCGACGATGATCTGGCCATCCTTCGCTTCCGTGCGCTTCTGCACGGCGAGGAGATCGCCATCGAGGATGCCGGCGTCGCGCATCGACAGGCCGCGCACCTTCAGCAGGTAGTCGGGCTTGCTCGTGAACAACGCGGGATCGCATGCGTAGTGCTGCGAGATGTGCTCCTGCGCGAGGATCGGGCTACCGGCTGCGACGCGGCCGACGAGCGGCAGCGACAACTGCATCAGGCCGGCGTGCGGCAACGTGAACTGGTGCGGGGCATCTTCGATGCCGAGCAGGCGGATGCCGCGCGACGCGCCGGCCGCCAGCTCGATCACGCCTTTGCGCGCCAGCGCGCGCAGGTGCTCCTCGGCCGCATTTGGCGAGCTGAAACCCAGTTCGGCCGCGATCTCGGCGCGGGTGGGCGGGAATCCGGAGCGCTCGATCGCGCGACGGATCAAGTCGAACACTTGCTGCTGACGGGCGGTGAGTTTGGTCATGGCTCAACTGTATGGATAGACAGTGAGCTGTATTTTTATACAGTACTTCGCGAATTTCAAGTGTTACGTGAGGTTCGACGCGATCACGCCGGTTCCGGCGTGATTTCGCGACGTCCGGACGGCGGTTTATCTGCCGCAACCGTCCATCCCGTCTGCGTTAGCACTTTTGAGTATTAAAAAATGAAGAACGATTATTTTTAATCATGTAACCCGTTCGTTAGACTGGCCCGACATCGCAACACCGACAACACTGGAGAACCAAGGATGGCGAAGCGCAATACGGGGCTGGTGGGCGGAGTGGGCCGCCTGATCGCAACACTCGCGCTGGGCGCGGCGGCGGCGCTGGGCGTCGCGACGCATGCCCAGGCCGATACGACGTTCCTGAACGTGTCGTACGACCCGACGCGCGAGCTGTATCAGGACTTCAACCAGGCGTTTGGCAAGGAGTGGAAGGCGAAGACGGGCGAGACCGTGAACTTCAAGCAGTCGCACGGCGGGTCGGGCGCGCAGGCGCGTTCGGTGCTCGACGGCCTGCAGGCAGACGTCGTCACGCTGGCGCTCGCGTATGACATCGACGCGCTCGCGAACAAGGGGCTCGTCAACAAGGACTGGCAGAAGCGCCTGCCCGACAACGCGTCGCCGTACACGTCGACGATCGTGTTCCTGGTGCGCAAGGGCAACCCGAAAGGGATCAAGGACTGGGACGACCTGACCAAGCCGGGCATCTCGATCGTCACGCCGAACCCGAAGACGTCGGGCGGCGCGCGCTGGAACTACCTGGCCGCATGGGCGTACGCGGTGCACAAGCCGGGCGGCAACGAGCAGACGGCCAAGGAATTCGTCACGAAGCTCTACAAGAACGCAGGCGTGCTCGATTCGGGCGCGCGAGGCGCGACGACGAGCTTCGTGCAGCGCGGGATCGGCGACGTGCTGATCGCATGGGAGAACGAGGCATTCCTGTCGGTGAAGGAATTCGGTACCGACAAGTTCGAGATCGTCGTGCCGTCGGTGAGCATCCTGGCCGAGCCGCCCGTCGCGGTGGTCGACAAGGTGGTCGACAAGAAGGGCACGCGCAAGCTGGCCGACGCGTACCTGAACTTCCTGTACAGCCCGCAGGGCCAGGAAATCGCGGCGCGCAACTACTACCGGCCGCGTTCGAAGAACGTGCCGGCGGAACTGACGAAGCAGTTCCCGAAGCTGAAGCTGTACACGGTCGACGACACGTTCGGCGGCTGGACGAGTGCGCAGAAGACGCATTTCGCGGACGGCGGCGTGTTCGACTCGATCTACAAGCCGCAGTAACGCCATAACGACAGCGGCGCGCCACGACAGCGCGCCGCATCCCCGATTGGCCGCCGGCGCGATTCACTGCGCCGGCGTTTGCGTCGGACCCATGAGCAGCATCGACCCAGCAAGAGCATCCGATGACGACGTACACCTTTCGCAAGCCGAGCGCGCTGCCCGGTTTCGGCGTGACGCTCGGCATCACGGTGGCCTATTTGAGCCTCGTGGTGCTGATCCCGCTCGCCGCCACGTTCCTGAAGACCGCGACGCTGTCGTGGGACCAGTTCGTCACCGCCGTCACGTCGCCGCGCGTGCTCGCGTCGTACCGGCTGACGTTCACGTCCGCACTTGGCGGCGCGCTGATCAACGCCGTGTTCGGCTTCCTCGTCGCGTGGGTGCTCGTGCGCTACACGTTCCCGTTCAAGCGCCTCGTCGATGCGATCGTCGACCTGCCGTTCGCGCTGCCGACGTCGGTCGCCGGCATTTCGCTCGCGGCCGTCTACGCGACCAATGGCTGGGTCGGCCAGTATCTCGCGCCGCTCGGCATCAAGATCGCGTTCACGCCGGCCGGCGTGCTGGTCGCGCTGACCTTCATCGGGCTGCCGTTCGTCGTGCGTACCGTGCAGCCGGTGCTCGAGGATTTCGAGCGCGAGCAGGAAGAAGCGGCCGCGTGCCTCGGCGCGTCGCGCTGGCTGACGTTCCGCCGCGTCGTGCTGCCGGCCGTGCTGCCGGCGCTCCTCACCGGTTTCGCGCTCGCGTTCGCGCGTGCGCTCGGCGAATATGGCTCGGTGATCTTCATTGCCGGCAACGTGCCGATGAAATCCGAGATCACGTCGCTGCTGATCATCACGAAGCTCGAGCAGTACGACTACGCGGGCGCGACCGCGCTGGCGGTCGTGATGCTGGTCGTGTCGTTCCTGATGCTGCTGCTGATCAATACGCTGCAGTGGTATCTGCAGCGCCGCACGAGCAAGGGCGCCAGCGGCCCCGCGCCCGCCACCGTCACCGCCGTCGCGGCAGGAGGCCAGCAATGAGCCAGGAGGCCACCGTCGTGCTGAAAACCCCGTCGCCGGCCGCGCGGGCCGCGAAACGGCTCGACCCCGTCAGCGAGTCGCGCGTCGTGCGCTGGCTGCTCACCGGCATCGCGCTGGCGTTCCTCGCGTTCTTCCTCGTCGTGCCGCTCGCCGCGGTGTTCGTCGAGGCGCTGCGCAAGGGCGTCGGCTTCTATCTCGAATCGCTGGCCGATCCCGATGCGTGGTCGGCGATCAAGCTGACGCTGACCGTCGCCGTGATCGCGGTGCCGCTGAATCTCGTGTTCGGCGTGTGCGCGTCGTGGGCGATCGCGAAGTTCGAATTCCGCGGCAAGGCGCTGCTGACGACGCTGATCGACCTGCCGTTCTCGGTGTCGCCGGTGATCTCGGGCCTCGTGTACGTGCTGCTGTTCGGCGCGCAGGGCTGGCTCGGGCCGTGGCTGCAGGATCACGACGTGCAGATCATCTTTGCGGTGCCGGGCATCGTGCTCGCGACGATCTTCGTCACGTTCCCGTTCGTCGCGCGCGAACTGATTCCGCTGATGCAGGCGCAAGGCACCGACGAGGAAGAAGCCGCGCGCGTGCTCGGCGCGTCGGGCTGGCAGATCTTCCGCCGCGTGACGCTGCCGAACGTGAAGTGGGGCCTGCTGTACGGCGTGATCCTGTGCAATGCGCGCGCGATGGGTGAATTCGGCGCGGTGTCGGTCGTGTCGGGCCATATCCGCGGCCAGACCGACACGATGCCGCTGCACGTCGAGATCCTGTACAACGAATACAACTTCGCGGCCGCATTCGCGGTGGCGTCGGTGCTGGCGCTGCTCGCGCTCGTCACGCTCGCGCTGAAGCTGATCGCCGAGCGTCACCTCGCCGCCGAACTGGCCGGCGCGCGTGACGCCGTTCCCGCACATGCCGGCCCCGTCGCCGCCGTTTCGTCGAAATCGTAAAGAGGCAACCAGAATGGGTATCACCGTCCGTAACCTTCAGAAGCGCTTCGGCGATTTCACCGCGCTCGACAACGTGTCGCTCGATTTTCCGCCGGGAGAGCTGGTCGCGCTGCTCGGGCCGTCCGGCTGCGGCAAGACCACGCTGCTGCGCGTGATCGCGGGCCTCGAGCACGCGGACGCCGGCCAGGTCGTGTTGCAAGGGCTCGACGTCGCGTCGGTCGGCGCGCGCGACCGCCAGGTCGGCTTCGTGTTCCAGCACTACGCGCTGTTCCGTCACATGACCGTATTCGAGAACGTCGCGTTCGGGCTGCGCGTGAAGCCGCGCCGCGAGCGGCCGTCGGAAGCCGTGATTCGCGACAAGGTGCACGAATTGCTGAAGCTCGTGCAGCTCGACTGGCTCGCGCAGCGCTATCCGTCCGAGCTGTCGGGCGGCCAGCGCCAGCGCATCGCGCTGGCCCGCGCGCTCGCGGTCGAGCCGAAGGTGCTGCTGCTCGACGAGCCGTTCGGCGCGCTCGACGCAAAGGTGCGCAAGGAGCTGCGCGGCTGGTTGCGCCGGCTGCACGACGACCTGCACATCTCGACGATCTTCGTCACGCACGACCAGGAGGAGGCGCTGGAAGTCGCGGATCGCATCGTCGTGCTGAACCGCGGCCACGTCGAGCAGGTCGGCAGCCCGCAGGACGTCTACGATCATCCGCAGAGCGCGTTCGTGTACGAGTTTCTCGGCGCGGCCAACCGGCTGCCGGGCACGGTGGCCGGGCGTGGCTTCGTTGCCGAGGGCGCGGCTGCGCCGATCGCGGTCGACGCCGATTTCGCGGGCCCCGCGAATGCCTATGTGCGGCCGCACGATCTGCAGCTGTGGCCGGCGGGCGAAGGGCATCGCGACGGCATCGCGGTGGACGTGCGCCGCGTGATCCCGCTCGGCGGGTCGGTGCGCGTGGAGCTCGAGGCGCGCGCGGGCGGTGCGCTCGAGGCGGAGCTCGATCGCGACGCATGGCGTGCGCTGTCGCTGCAGGTCGGTGACGGTGCGACGGCCGTGCCGCGCGCGGTGCGTGTGTTTCCCGCGCATTGACGAGAAAATGCAGGGCAGGGGGCGGAACAGGCTCCAGATCGACAATCAAACAACGACAGCCTAAGAGGCATACCCATGAATTTTCAGCAATTGCGGTTCGTGCGCGAAGCGGTGCGCCAGAACATGAACCTGACGGAAGTCGCGAACGTGCTGTACACGTCGCAGTCGGGCGTGTCGAAGCAGATCAAGGATCTCGAGGATGAACTGGGCGTCGACATCTTCATCCGGCGCGGCAAGCGGCTGACGGGGCTCACGGAGCCCGGCAAGGCCGTGCACCAGTTGATCGAGCGGATGCTGCTCGACGCGGAGAACCTGCGCCGCGTCGCGCGCCAGTTCGCCGACCAGGACAGTGGCCACCTCGTCGTCGCGACGACGCACACGCAGGCGCGCTATGCGCTGCCGAAGGTGATCCGGCAGTTCACCGACGTGTTCCCGAAGGTGCATCTGGCGCTGCGCCAGGGCAGCCCGCAGCAGATCGCGCAGATGATCCTGAATGGCGAGGCCGATCTCGGCATCTCGACCGAGGCGCTCGACCGCTATCCGGACATCGTTACGTTCCCGTGCTATTCGTGGCATCACACGGTCGTCGTGCCGAAGGGCCATCCGCTCGTCGGCCGCGAGAGCCTGACGCTCGAGGAAATCGCCGAGTATCCGATCATCACGTACGACCAGGACTTCACGGGGCGCTCGCACATCGACCAGGCGTTCACGCAGGCGGGCGCCGTGCCGGACGTCGTGCTGACCGCGATCGACGCGGACGTGATCAAGACCTACGTCGAGCTCGGAATGGGGATCGGCGTCGTTGCGGCGATGGCCTACGATCCGCAGCGCGACACCGGGCTCGTCGCGCTCGATACACAGCACCTGTTCGAGGCGAGCACGACGCGCGTCGGGCTGCGCAAGGGCGCATTCCTGCGTGCGTATGCGTACCGGCTGATCGAGATGTTCGCGCCGCACCTGAACGAAGCGGAAATCGCGGGGCTGTTGCGCGAAGCCGTTTGACGGCAGTGCGCATCGGGCGCCGTCCGGGCCGTTACCCCGGATGGCGCGATGCGCGCGCACGAAGCCATGCGCCGGGCGGCGGCCGCGCAATGGCCGCCGTCACGGTTGCCTGATTCAGCGAGCCATGGGGTGCGGCCGCCGCTCCTGGCCCGGTTCTTCCCCGCGTGGGGCGATCGACACACGTTCTCGTGCCAACAGAAAAACAAGACGGCACATGCTGACGTTTCGATCCGGTGTCGGCCATCCCCGCCGGGCCATTTCTCGGAAGATATGATTCAATGCGCGCATTGTCCGATGGCGGCCATTCGCGCCGCACGACGAAGAGGCGAACAATGAATCTGAAATGGTTTCTCTTTTCCTTCAAAGGCCGGACCGGGCGCCTGCCGTGGTGGATCTACTCGCTGGTTTCGGGGTTGATCGGCGCGTTCTTCGATGCGGGTTCGCGCGGTTCGTCGAACGACGACCTGCCGCTGCTGGTGCTGCTCGTCGCGGTTGCGATCGCCGTCGTCGCGATGTGGTCGTGGATTGCGGTCACCGTGAAGCGGCTGCACGACATCGACAAGTCGGGATGGTGGATGCTGCTGATCTGCGTGCCGGTCGTCGGTGCGATCGCGTTGTTCGTGATGAACGGGTTCATCGCCGGTACGTCGCATGCGAACCGCTTCGGCGAGCCGCCGACGGTCGATGAAGACGAACCCGCGCCGCAGAATCCGGCCTGATGCGCGGCGCCCATGCGAGTGTCGTATTTGCGCGTCGTGCAGCACGATCGCGCGCTCCGAATAAACCCTTAAATATTGATCAGACAGGTTGCGCGCCGAAGCGAATCGGTACAGCATAGCCCTCACTCTGCCGGCGTCACGCCGGCGGCGGCGCGTCAACGACAGCACGCGCCAGGCAGTCGGCCGTCTGCCTTGCTTCCATTCCGTGGTACCGACAGCAGCATCGATGGCCATTGCCCGGGTAGTGTGGCGCAAACGTTTGCTCACATTAAAACAACAGTCAAACAACAGTCCGGCCTACGGGCCAGTCGCCAGGAGATGTGTATGAATGTCCGCTTTCGCCGTCGCTTCCTGACCGCCGCGCTTGCCGCCGTCGCGGTCGCTGCTGCACCGGTCGTCCACGCGCAATCTGCGGCCAAGCCGAAGGTCGCGCTCGTGATGAAGTCGCTCGCCAACGAGTTCTTCCTGACCATGGAAACGGGCGCGAAGGAATACCAGAAGCACAACGCGAATCAGTTCGACCTGATCACCAACGGCATCAAGGACGAGACCGATACCGCGAACCAGATCCGCATCGTCGAGCAGATGATCGTGTCGAAGGTCGACGCGATCGTGCTCGCGCCGGCCGATTCGAAGGCGCTCGTGCCGGTCGTGAAGAAGGCCGTCGACGCGGGCATCATCGTCGTGAACATCGACAACCGGCTCGATCCCGACGTGCTGAAGTCGAAGAACCTGAACGTGCCGTTCGTCGGC
The DNA here is from genome assembly GCF_057439935.1 of Burkholderia cepacia complex sp. TUM26381. Taxonomy (NCBI): domain Bacteria; kingdom Pseudomonadati; phylum Pseudomonadota; class Betaproteobacteria; order Burkholderiales; family Burkholderiaceae; genus Burkholderia; species Burkholderia cepacia complex sp. TUM26381. The sequence goes on from NZ_CM172006.1 coordinate 1,734,727, forward strand.
CCCGACAACCGCAAGGGCGCGCGCAAGATCGGCGACTACCTCGCGAAGCGGCTGAAGGCGGGCGACCAGGTCGGCATCGTCGAAGGCGTGTCGACGACGACCAATGCGCAGCAGCGCACGGCGGGCTTCCAGGACGCGATGAAGGCGGGCGGGATGAAGGTCGTGTCGGTGCAGTCGGGCGAATGGGAAATCGACAAGGGCAATGCGGTCGCTGCCGCGATGCTCAACGAATACCCGAACCTGAAGGCGCTGCTGTGCGGCAACGACAACATGGCGATCGGCGCCGTGTCGGCCGTACGTGCGGCTGGCAAGCAGGGCAAGGTGCTCGTGGTCGGCTATGACAACATCAACGCGATCAAGCCGATGCTGAAGGATGGCCGCGTGATCGCGACTGCCGACCAGTACGCGGCGAAGCAGGCCGTGTTCGGCATCGACACGGCGCTCAAGGCGATCGCCGAGCATCGCAAGCAGGCCGACATGTCCGGCGTGGTCGAGACGCCGGTGGATCTCGTGACGAAGTAACGCCGCGCCGATCCGGTCGCCACCCTCAAGAATCCGTCGTGGCGGCCGTTATCCGGAGTGAGCGCGATCACGGCCACTGCATGCACATGCACTTGTGAGCGTCACACCCGCGCGCCGCGTGCGCGCGGCCGCAACCAGGATCGCGATGGAACCGACCTTCCAACCCTCCCGTTCAGCCCACCCCGTGCTGTCCGTATCCGGCATCGGCAAGACCTATGCCGAACCCGTGCTCGCCGACGTCACGCTGACGCTCGAGGCGGGCCAGGCGCTCGCGCTGACGGGCGAGAACGGCGCCGGCAAGAGCACGCTGTCGAAGATCATCGGCGGGCTCGTCGATCCGACGACCGGCACGATGCAGCTCGGCGGCCAGGCGTATGCGCCGACGAGCCGCACGCAGGCCGAGGCGTTCGGCGTGCGCATGGTGATGCAGGAACTGAACCTGCTGCCGACGTTGACGGTTGCCGAAAACCTGTTCCTGAATCGCCTGCCGCGGCGTTTCGGGATCATCGACCGCGCGCGGTTGCGCGAGGACGCGCGCGCCGCGATGGCGCAGGTCGGGCTCGACGCGGTCGATCCCGATACGCCGGTCGGCGCGCTCGGCATCGGCCACCAGCAGATGGTCGAGATCGCGCGCAACCTGATCGGCGACTGCCGCGTGCTGATTCTCGACGAACCGACCGCGATGCTGACTGCGCGCGAAGTCGAGCTGCTGTTCGAGCAGATCGATCATCTGAAGAAACGCGGTGTCGCGATCGTCTACATCTCGCACCGGCTCGAGGAACTCGCGCGGGTCGCCGAGCGCGTCGCAGTGCTGCGCGACGGCCGGCTCGTGCACGCGGGCGAGATGGCGGCGACGACGTCCGACGGGCTCGTCACGCTGATGGTCGGGCGCGAGATCGGCGAGCACATCGATCTCGGCGAGCGCCATTTCGGCGCGCCGCGGCTCGTCGTGTCGGGCCTCACGCGCGGGACGGCCGTGCGCGACGTGTCGCTCGAGGTGCGTGCGGGCGAGATCTTCGGCATCTCGGGGCTGATCGGGGCGGGGCGAACCGAACTGCTGCGCCTGATCTACGGCGCCGATACGCCGGATGCCGGGATGATCGCGGTCGGCCAGCCGCTGAAGCCGGCGCAGATCGCGTCGCCCGTCGATGCCGTGAAGCTGGGCATCGCGCTGATCACCGAGGATCGCAAGGGTGAAGGGCTGCTGCTGTCGCAGTCGATCACCGCGAACGTGTCGCTCGGCCAGCTCGATCGGCTGGCGCGTGGTGGCGTCGTCGATTCCGCACGCGAAACGGCGCTCGCCGAGCAGCAGATCGACGCGCTGCGGATCCGCACGCACGGCGCGGCGCAGGCGGTCGGCGAACTGTCGGGCGGCAACCAGCAGAAGGTCGTGATCGGCCGCTGGCTCGCGCGCGACATGGGCGTGCTGCTGTTCGACGAACCGACGCGCGGGATCGACGTCGGCGCCAAATTCGAGATCTACACTTTGATGGGCGCGCTCGCACGTGAAGGCCGCGCACTCGTGGTCGTGTCGAGCGACCTGCGCGAGCTGATGCTGATCTGCGACCGGATCGGCGTGATGTCGGCCGGCCGCATGACCGCCGTGTTCGAGCGCGGCAACTGGACCCAGGATGGGCTGCTGGCCGCGGCGTTCGCCGGCTTCGGCCGCGAGACGCCGGCGGACGGCGCGCCGCATCCGGCCGCGGGGCAGGCGCCAGGCGCCGCTCCGGGCAATTCGACGACAGGACGACAGCAATGACCCAGCCTCCCGTATCCCCGACCGGCGCCGGCGCCCAGCAGGACGTGACGGGGCGCCGCGCGCGCACGCTGTCCGGCACGCGGCTCGGCCTGTCGAACTATCTCGGGCTCGCCGGCGCACTCGCCGCGATGATCGCGCTGTTTTCCGTGCTGAGCTCGCATTTCCTGACTTACGACACGTTCAGCACGATCGCAAACCAGATTCCCGATCTCGTCGTGATGTCGGTCGGGATGACCTTCGTGCTGATCATCGCCGGGATCGACCTGTCGGTCGGCTCGGTGCTCGCGCTCGCCGCGTCGATGGTCAGCGTCGCCGCGCTGAAATGGCAGTGGGGGCCGCTGCCCGCCGCGCTGATCGGGATCGCGGTCGCAACCGCGACCGGCGCGCTGACCGGCGCGGTCACGGTCGGCTGGCGGATTCCGTCGTTCATCGTGTCGCTCGGCGTGCTGGAGGCCGCGCGCGGCCTCGCGTACCAGCTGACGAATTCGCGCACGGCCTACATCGGCGACGCGTTCGATTTCCTGTCGAACCCGATCGCGCTCGGCATCTCGCCGGCGTTCCTGATCGCGGTCGCGGTGATGATCGCGGCCCAGTTCGTGCTGACGCGCACCGTGTTCGGGCGCTATCTGGTCGGGATCGGCACGAACGAGGAAGCCGTCCGACTTGCAGGGGTTAACCCGCGGCCGTATAAAATTCTCGTATTCGCATTGATGGGCGCGCTCGCGGGGCTTGCGTCGCTGTTCCAGATTTCACGGCTCGAGGCGGCCGACCCGAACGCGGGCTCGGGCCTCGAACTGCAGGTCATCGCCGCCGTCGTGATTGGCGGCACGAGCCTGATGGGCGGGCGCGGCTCGGTGATCAGCACGTTCTTCGGCGTGTTGATCATCTCCGTGCTGGCCGCGGGGCTGGCGCAAATCGGTGCGAACGAGCCGACGAAACGGATCATCACCGGCGCGGTGATCGTGGTGGCGGTCGTGCTCGATACGTATCGTAGCCGGCGCTCGCGCGCGCGGTAGAAAGACAGACAGAACAGACCAGAGAGAAACGGGAAATGGCGACGATCAAGGATGTGGCGGCCATGGCGGGCGTGTCGTTTACGACCGTCTCGCACGTGGTGAACAATTCGCGGCCGGTGTCAGCGGATGTGCGTGCGAAGGTCGAAGGCGCAATCCGCGAGCTGAATTACGTGCCGTCGGCCGTCGCGCGCTCGCTGAAGGCGCGTGCGACGGCGACCATCGGCCTCGTCGTGCCGAACAGCACGAATCCGTACTTCGCCGAGCTTGCGCGCGGCATCGAGGATCAGTGCGCGGCCAACGGCTATTGCGTGTTCTTCTGCAACTCGGACGACGATCCCGTGAAGCAGCGCAATTACCTGCGCGTGCTGCAGGAAAAGCGCATCGACGGGCTGATCGTCGCGTCGGCCGGCGAGGACGCGGTGCTCGCGCAGACGCTCGCGGATATCCACGCGCCGCTCGTCGTCGTCGACCGCAACATCGAGGGGCTCGCGGCCGACCTCGTGCAGATCGACCACGAGCGCGGCGCTTACCTGGCGACGCGTCACCTGCTCGAACTCGGGCACGCGAAGATCGGCTGCATCACGGGGCCGACCGACACGGCCGTCAGCGCGATGCGCGTGCACGGCTTCATCCGCGCGATGGCCGAGCGCGGGGTCGACATCGTGCCGGGCGCGATCGCGGAAAGCGACTTCTCGTGCCTCGGCGGCTATCACGCGGCGTCGCGGCTGTTCGAATCGGTGCGGCCGAGCGCGATCTTCGCGGGCAACGACCTGATGGGCGTCGGCGCGCTGCGCGCAGCGGCCGAGCGCGGGCTGCGCGTGCCGGACGACTGCTCGATCATCGGTTTCGACGACATCGAGTTTTCCCGCTACACGTATCCGGCGCTGTCGACGGTCGGGCAATCGGTACGCGCGCTCGGCGAAATGGCCGCGCAGACGCTGATCGAACGGATCGGCGGCGGCTCGACGGCCGTGCCGAGCCGCCGTCGCGTCGTCTCGCCGCGCCTCGTGTTGCGCGAATCGACGGCGATCTACCGCGAGCCCGCCGCATCGGGCGGTCGCGCATGACGGCGGGCGCAGCGGGCGCCGGCCGCGTGACAGTGGTCGGCAGTCTCAACATGGATCTCGTGGTGCGGGCGCCGCGGCTGCCGCTGCCGGGCGAAACGCTCGCCGGGCACGCGTTCGCGCAGGCGGCGGGCGGAAAGGGCGGCAACCAGGCCGTCGCCGCCGCGCGGCTCGGTGCGCAGGTCGCGATGATCGGCTGCGTTGGCGCGGATGCGCACGGTGCAGCGCTGCGCGCGGGCCTCGAGGCCGAAGGGATCGACTGCACGGGGCTCGCGACGAGCGCATCGGCGTCGACCGGCGTCGCGCTGATCGTCGTCGACGATGTGAGCCAGAACGCGATCGTGATCGTCGCGGGCGGCAACGGCGAAGTCACGACCGGCACGGTCGCGGGCCACGAGGCCGCGCTGGCGTCGGCCGACGTGCTGATCTGCCAGCTCGAGACGCCGCCGGATGCGGTGTTCGCCGCATTGTCGGCCGGGCGCCGGCTCGGCCGCACCGTGGTGCTCAATCCGGCCCCGGCCGTCGCACCGCTGCCGGACGGCTGGCTGCCGCTCGTCGATTACCTGATCCCGAACGAGGTCGAGGCGGCCGCGCTGACCGCGCTGCCGGTGCGCGACCCGGCCGAGGCCGAAGCCGCTGCACGCGTGCTCCAGGCCGGCGGCGCGCGCAACGTGCTCGTCACGCTCGGCGCGCGCGGCGTGCTCGCGCTGACAGCCGACGGCACCGCGCGGCACTATCCGGCGCCGGCCGTGCAGGCCGTCGATACGACGGCGGCCGGCGATACCTTCATCGGCGGCTTTTCCGCGCGGATTGCCGCCGGCGCGGACGTCGATACGGCCATCCGCTTCGCGCAACGTGCGGCCGCGCTATCGGTCACGCGCGCGGGCGCACAGCCGTCGATTCCGACGCTCGCCGAACTGGCCGGCTAGGCCCGGATCACCGGCTTCCGGCCGCATCTCGCGGCCGGCCCTCCGCCGAAGACGGCCGGCCGACCTTTCGGCAATGTGCCGGCGCATTGCCGGACTATTCTCCCGTCTCTCGAACTGGCCCGAATTCGCATCGATTGTTCAGGTATTTGTAATATACAGACGAATAATTCGAAAAAATGCGCTGAAATCCATCAAGTTGTGCGTTGCACGGTCGTAAATGAGTCAGGTGAAGCAATGCTTCGAGCCAACGGGCCGGGCCCGTTCATGACGACGCAACACAGGATGGATGATGGTGTTCAGGAACCTGACGATTCGTGCGCGCATCGGTTTGACGATGGCGTTTCTGGCGGTGCTGCTGGGCGTAACCGGCGTGCTCGGGGTGTATGGGATGACGCGTTCGAACGACTCGACGCGCGAGATTTTCACGAACCAGATGCCGAGCGCGGTCGACGTGGCAGTCGCGGAAATGTTCGCTGCGCGCGAACGCCTCGCGCTCGACCGTGCGGCGCTGCTGTCCGGTACGCCTGACTCGGCGGCCGCCGTGGAGCGCAGCCGCGGGATGCGCACGCAGTCCGACGCATGGTGGCAGAAGTACCTCGCGTTGCCCCGCGGCCCGGAAGAAGACCGGCTCGCGCAGGACGTCGCCGCGAAGCGTCAGGCGCTGCAACGCGCCTGTGACGCATTCTCGAGCCTCCTCGCGGCGGACCAGCGCGATCGCATCGGCGACGGCGCCAAGCAGCTTCAGGCGCTCTACAACGACCTCGCGGTGTCCAGCGAAGCGTTGCGCAATTTCCAGTTCACCGATGCGCAGGCGAGCTTCGACCAGGCGGAATCGGTATTCGACACGCTGCGCGTGCTGTCGATCGTCGCGCTGCTGGCCGGTATCGGCGCCGCGCTGCTGTCGTGGCTGACGCTGAGCCGCGCGATCGGCCGCCCGATTGCCGACGCGCTGTCGCACTTCGACGCGATCGCCGCCGGCGACCTGCGCCGTCCGATCGTCGTGGACCGGCGCGACGAGATGGGCCAGCTCCTCGAAGGCCTCGCGAAGATGCAGCGCGGGCTGGTCGACACGGTGCGCACCGTGCGCGGCGGCAGCGAGTCGATCGCGACCGCGGCCCGCCAGATCGCGGCCGGCAACATCGATTTGTCGTCGCGCACCGAGGAACAGGCCGCGGCGCTGCAGGAAACCGCGTCGAGCATGGAGCAGCTGACCGGCACCGTGAAACAGAACGCGGACAATGCACGCCAGGCAAGTTCGCTGGCCGCGAATGCGTCGGAGATTGCAAACAAGGGCAATACGGTGGTCGGCCAGGTGGTCGGCACGATGGGCGAGATCAACGACAGCTCGGCGAAGATCGCGGACATCATTGCGATCATCGAGGGAATCGCGTTCCAGACCAACATTCTTGCGCTGAATGCAGCCGTCGAAGCCGCGCGTGCGGGCGAGGAGGGGCGCGGCTTCGCGGTCGTGGCCGGCGAGGTGCGCAGCCTTGCGCAGCGTTCGTCGAGCGCGGCGAAGGAAATCAAGGCGCTGATCGACGCGTCGGTGGAGCGTATCCGGACGGGCTCGACGCTGGTCGACGAAGCGGGGCGCACGATGAGCGACGTGATCGGTGCTGTGCAGCGCGTGACCGACATCATGGGCGAGATCGCGGCGGCGTCCGAGGAACAGAGCGGCGGGATCGACCAGGTGGCACGCGCGGTCGCGCAGATGGATGAAGTCACCCAGCAGAATGCGGCGCTCGTCGAGGAAGCGGCGGCGGCCGCGCAGTCGCTCGACGAACAGGCCGGGCGCCTGCGTGAAACGGCGGCGGTATTCCAGCTCGATGACGAGGCAGCACGCGCTGTCGCTCCGGTGGCGGCGCGTCACGCGTCGCGCGCGCCTTCCGCGGCGGTTGCCGCGCCCGTACCGGCCGCTGCGCGCGACGAGCGCGATGCGCCGCCGAAGCGCGCAGCCGCAGCGATGCCGGCACGCAAGCCCGCCGCGGCCGCTGCGGCGCCGGCTGCCGCTACCGCCGGCGGCGACGACTGGGAGACTTTCTGATTCGCGCGCGCCGCGTATCTATCCCCATTTGGTGACGAACGACGCCCGCGACCTGCGGGCGTTGTCGTTTCTGCGACAGACGAAATGTGACGGTGCGAACGATCCGATTGCACATCGTCACGTGCGTCGCGCGTCGCGCATCGACGGACGGGCGCACGCGCGTTGCATCACGTTCCCGCGTTCGTCGTACGGGTATCTCCGTAAGGGCGCTGCGAAAAAAATTTGTAACGGTGCGCGCGGCGTGTCATCGCACGCGGCTGCTCGAACGTATAGGGATGAGGGGAGGCAGTGACGACGTCGGAAGTGTCCAACGCACAAGACGTTCCGTTGTTCGACGAGACGCGGCGGATGCAGTTTCTGCGGCTCGGGAGATCAATTGTAAAACGACGAAATGCGTTGTCCAAGCGGTGTTGTCGAGAATAACGAACTTCATACGAAGAGTTCGTGAAAAAAAAACAGAAAGGGTTTAGGATGAATTCGAACGCGCTTGCTTCTGCGCAGTCGTACGAAGGCAGGCACGTCTTCAGACTCAGGCGAGGGAGGTAGCATGGATATTTACAGCAGCTTCGCGAACCGCTTCGAAAAAACGCGAGAGGAAGAGCTCTCGCTGGAGGAGTATCTCGCGCTCTGCAAGAACGATCCATCCGCGTACGCGACGGCTGGTGAACGCATGCTGGCAGCAATCGGGGAACCTGAACACATCGATACCCGCAACGATCCGCGCCTGTCGCGCATCTTTGCGAACAAGGTCATCAAGGTCTATCCGGCATTCCGTGAGTTCTACGGAATGGAGGAAGTGATCGAGCAGGTGGTCGCGTACTTCCGCCACGCTGCGCAAGGGCTCGAAGAGAAGAAGCAGATCCTCTATCTGCTGGGCCCGGTGGGCGGCGGCAAGTCGTCGATCGCCGAGCGTCTGAAGCAACTGATGGAGCGCGTGCCGTTCTATTCGCTGAAGGGCTCGCCCGTCAACGAATCGCCGCTCGGGCTGTTCGACTACGACGAGGATGGCCCGATCCTCGAGGAACAGTACGGCATCCCGCGCCGCTACCTGAAAAGCATCCTGAGTCCGTGGGCCGTCAAGCGCCTGCACGAATACAACGGCGACATCCGCCAGTTCCGCGTGGTGCGTCGTTACCCGTCGATCCTGCGGCAGGTCGGCATCGCGAAGACCGAGCCGGGTGACGAGAACAACCAGGACATCTCGTCGCTGGTCGGCAAGGTCGATATCCGCAAGCTCGAACAGTACGCGCAGGACGACGCCGACGCATACAGCTACTCGGGCGGCCTGTGTCTCGCGAACCAGGGCCTGCTCGAATTCGTCGAAATGTTCAAGGCGCCGATCAAGGTGCTGCACCCGCTGCTCACTGCGACGCAGGAAGGCAACTTCAAGGGTACTGAAGGTTTCGGCGCGATCCCGTTCGACGGCGTGATCCTCGCGCACTCGAACGAGTCGGAGTGGAAGGCCTTCCGCAACAACCGCAACAACGAAGCACTGCTCGACCGGATCTTCGTCGTGAAGGTGCCGTACTGCCTGCGCGTGTCGGAAGAGACCAAGATCTACGAGAAGCTGATCCGCAACTCGTCGCTGGCCGAGGCCGTGTGCGCGCCGGGCACGCTGAAGATGATGTCGCAGTTCTCGGTGCTGTCGCGCCTGCACGAGCCGGAGAATTCGAGCCTGTTCTCGAAGATGCAGGTGTACGACGGCGAAAACCTGAAGGACACCGATCCGAAGGCGAAGTCGTATCAGGAGTATCGCGACTACGCGGGCGTGGACGAAGGGATGACGGGCGTGTCGACACGCTTCGCGTTCAAGATCCTGTCGCGCGTGTTCAACTTCGATTCGAGCGAGGTCGCGGCCAACCCCGTGCACCTGATGTACGTGCTCGAACAGCAGATCGAACGCGAGCAGTTCCCGCCGGAAACCGAGCAGAAGTACCTGTCCTTCGTGAAGGACGTGCTCGCGTCGCGCTACGCGGAGTTCATCGGCAAGGAGATCCAGACGGCTTACCTCGAATCGTATTCGGAATATGGCCAGAACATCTTCGACCGCTACGTCACGTATGCGGACTTCTGGATCCAGGACCAGGAATTCCGCGATCACGATACGGGCGAGAGCTTCGACCGCGCCGCGCTGAACGCGGAGCTGGAGAAGATCGAGAAGCCGGCGGGCATCAGCAATCCGAAGGATTACCGCAACGAGATCGTGAACTTCGTGTTGCGGGCACGGGCGGCGAACGCCGGCAAGAACCCCGTGTGGACGAGCTACGAGAAGTTGCGCGTCGTGATCGAGAAGAAGATGTTCTCGAACACCGAGGAACTGTTGCCGGTGATTTCGTTCAACGCCAAGGGTTCGGCGGAGGAGCAGCGCAAGCATGAGGACTTTGTGAACCGGATGGTCGCGAAGGGCTATACGCCGAAGCAGGTGAGGCTGCTTTGCGACTGGTACCTGCGCGTGCGCAAGTCGTCATGACGCGCGCGGTACCGCGCCCGTACGGCGAGTCCGTACGGGCGCTTTCAGAGACGCCGCCCGCATGACGGGAGACGGCATGTGCGGCGAGCGTCCCGGCGTATCGACTTTCGAGCGGGAGACCGGGAGTGCTTCATCAAATCATCGACCGCAGGCTGGCCGGCAAGAACAAGAGCATCGCCAATCGCGAACGCTTTCTGCGTCGCGTCAAGAACTACATTCGTCGTGCCGTGTCCGACGCGGTACGCGACCGTAGCATCAAGGATATCCAAAGCACGCAGAGCATCACGATCCCGCGCAAGGACATCGCGGAGCCGAATTTTCGGCACGCGCCTGGCGGGCGTCGTGAGTACGTGCACCCCGGCAACGAGGACTACGTGCGCGGCGACAAGATTCCGCGCCCGCAGGGCGGCTCGGGTGGCGGGGGCAGTCAGGCGAGCAACGAGGGCGAAGGGCAGGACGACTTCGTGTTCGAGTTGTCGCGCGACGAGTTCATGCAGTACTTCTTCGACGATCTCGAACTGCCGCGCCTCGTGAAGACGCACCTGCTGACGGTGCCGAGCTGGAAGAACGTGCGCGCGGGCTGGTCGGCGGAAGGCACGCCGAACAACATCGACGTCGTGCGTTCGCTGCGCAGCGCGCTCGGCCGGCGCATCGCGCTCGGCTCGCCGCTCGTCAACGAATTGCGCGAGCTCGAGGCGCAGCTCGAAGCGATGAAGAACGACCCCGAGGATCGCCGCGCGGAAATCGCGGTGCTCGAGGCCGAGATCCATCACCTGAAAGGGCGCATCTGGCGGATTCCGTTCATCGATCCGTTCGACCTGCGCTACATCAACCGCGTGAAGCAGCCGCAGCCGTCGAGCCAGGCCGTGATGTTCTGCCTGATGGACGTGTCGGGCTCGATGGACGAGCAGCGCAAGGATCTCGCGAAGCGCTTCTTCATCCTGCTGTACCTGTTCCTCAAGCGCAACTACGAGCGTATCGAGGTCGTGTTCATCCGTCACCACACGCGCGCCGAGGAAGTCGACGAGGACACCTTCTTCCATTCGACCGAAAGCGGCGGCACGGTCGTGTCGAGCGCGCTCGAACTGATGCGCAAGGTGATGAACGAGCGCTACTCGCCGACCGAGTGGAACATCTACGGCGCGCAGGCGTCCGACGGCGACAACTGGACCGACGATTCGCCCAAGTGTCGCAAAATCCTGGAAGAGGATATCCTCACGAAGACGCGTTACTTCGCGTATATCCAGGTCGCGCCGGAAGAGCAGAACCTGTGGCTGGAATACGCACAGCTGGCGTTGTCGCAGCAGCATCTCGCGATGAAAAAAGTGGAATCGGCTGCCGACATTTACCCGGTGTTTCGCGAATTGTTCGAAAAGCAGGTGGAAACGTCATGACGACCCGCCATCTGCACAACGAGTCGCGCGGCTACGCGCCGCGCCCTTCCGGCGACGACACGGCCAGTCCTGCCGCAGCGCAGCAACGCGCGCAGGCCGAACCGCCGCCGCCGGCCGCCGACTTGCCCGGTTCCGGGCAGAAGGAAGCGCGTATGAACGTTGCCGAACGCAAGCCGCTGCCGTGCCCGTCCGACTGGACGTTCGAGCTGCTCGAGGAATACGACACGCACATCTCGCAGGTTGCCGAACAGTACGAGCTCGACATCTATCCGATCCAGCTCGAACTGATCAGCGCCGAGCAGATGATGGACGCGTATGCGTCGGTCGGGATGCCCGTCAACTATCGTCACTGGTCGTTCGGCAAGCACTTCCTCGCGACCGAGAAAAGCTACCGCCGCGGCCAGATGGGCCTCGCGTACGAAATCGTCATCAATTCGAATCCGTGCATCGCGTACCTGATGGAAGAGAACACGATGACGATGCAGGCGCTCGTCATCGCGCACGCGGCGTACGGGCACAACTCGTTCTTCAAGGGCAACTACCTGTTCCGGCTGTGGACCGACGCGCACGCGATCATCGACTATCTCGTGTACGCGAAGAACTACGTCGCGGAATGCGAGGAGCGCTACGGCCTCGATCGCGTCGAGGAGTTGCTCGATTCGTGCCACGCGCTGATGAATTACGGCGTCGACCGTTACAAGCGCCCGCAAAAGCCGTCGCTGTCGAAGGAGTCGGCGTTGCGGCGCGAGCGCGAGGCGTACCTGCAGTCGCAGGTGAACGAACTGTGGCGCACGCTGCCGGGCAAGAAGCCCGAGCTGATGGAAGAGCAGGAAGACCGCTATCCGCCCGAGCCGCAGGAGAACCTGCTGTATTTCGCGGAGAAGAATGCGCCGCTGCTCGAGCCGTGGGAGCGGGAAGTGATCCGCATCGTGCGCAAGATCGGCCAGTATTTCTATCCGCAGCGGCAGACGCAGGTGATGAACGAAGGCTGGGCGACGTTCTGGCACTACACGCTGCTGAACACGCTGTACAACCAGGGGAAGCTGGAAGACGGCTTCATGATGGAGTTCCTGCATTCGCACAGCAACGTGGTCTACCAGCCGCCCGTCACGAAGCCGTACTACAGCGGGATCAACCCGTATGCGCTCGGTTTCTCGATGATGAGCGACATTCGAAGGATCTGCGAGGCGCCGACGGAGGAAGACTACAAGTGGTTTCCGGAGATCGCGGGCACCCCGTGGCTGCCGGCGATGCACTACGCGATGCGCAACTTCAAGGACGAGAGCTTCATCGCACAGTACCTGTCGCCGAACCTGATCCGCGAGATGCGGCTCTTCTCGGTGCTCGACGACGACATGCGCGATTCGCTCGAAGTCTCGGCGATCCACGACGATTCCGGCTACCAGTACGTGCGGCAGGCGCTGTCGCGGCAGTACGACATCCATCACCGCGAGCCGAACATCCAGGTGTGGGCCGTCAACACGCGCGGCGACCGCAGCCTCACGCTGCGCCACTTCATGACCGACAACCGCCACCTGTCGAACGACAGCGACGAAGTGCTCAAGCACATGGCGCGGCTCTGGCAGTTCGACGTGTACCTGGAAAGCGTCGACGAGGCCGGTACCGTGCGCAAGCGCTACGAGTGCCGCTACGTGCCGCCGGAGATCCGCGTTTGACCGGTGTCTTCGAAAATGCTTGCATCGGACGCCAGCCTGAAGGCTGGCGTTTTCATATGACGAACGCGTGGCAGGAGAAAAATTTTCTACATCCGGACGAACCCGGAGTGCTTGTTACTTTACATTTCGCTAAAATCCCGTAGCGCCGTGCGCCGGAACCGGTGCCACGTGCGACCGCATGCGGCGGCCCCAGCCGTCTCGCCCAGAAAGTACTAAAAGGAACAGACCAACCCATGGACGTCCAGACCGACCAAGCTGCGCTGTCCGCGCATGACACCCGGCGGCGCGTGTTCGCCATCGTCGGCGCCTCATCGGGCAACCTCGTCGAGTGGTTCGACTTCTATATTTACTCGTTCTGCGCGCTGTACTTCGCGCCGGCGTTCTTCCCGAGCGGCAACACGACGACGCAGTTGCTGAACACGGCAGGCGTGTTCGCGGCCGGCTTCCTGATGCGCCCGATCGGCGGCTGGCTGTTCGGCCGCATCGCCGACCGTCACGGCCGTCGCGCGGCGATGATGATCTCGGTGCTGATGATGTGCGGCGGATCGCTCGTGATCGCGGTGCTGCCGACCTACGCGCAGATCGGCGCGCTCGCGCCGGCGCTGCTGCTGGTCGCGCGCCTGTTCCAGGGCCTGTCGGTGGGCGGCGAATACGGCACGAGCGCGACCTACATGAGTGAAGTCGCGCTGAAGGGCCGTCGCGGCTTCTTCGCGTCGTTCCAGTACGTGACGCTGATCGGCGGCCAGCTGTGCGCGCTGCTGGTGCTCGTGATCCTGCAGCAAACGCTGTCGGCCGGCGAACTGAAGGCGTGGGGCTGGCGCATTCCGTTCGTGGTCGGCGCGGCGGCCGCGCTGATCTCGCTGTACCTGCGGAAATCGCTCGACGAGACGTCGACCAGTGCATCGCGCGACAAGAAGGACGCCGGTACGATCCGCGGCGTGTGGCAGCACAAGGGGGCGTTCTTCACGGTGGTCGGCTTCACGGCCGGCGGCTCGCTGATCTTCTACACGTTCACGACGTACATGCAGAAGTACCTCGTGAACACGGCCGGCATGCATGCGAAGACGGCCAGCAACGTGATGACCGTCGCGCTGCTCGTCTACATGCTGATGCAGCCGGTGTTCGGCGCGCTGTCCGACCGGATCGGCCGCCGCACGTCGATGATCCTGTTCGGCTCGTTCGCGGTGATCGGCACGGTGCCGCTGATGCACGCGCTGAAGGACGTGACGAGCCCGGTGGCCGCGTTCGTGCTGATCACGGTTGCGCTGGCGATCGTCAGCTTCTACACGTCGATCAGCGGCCTCATCAAGGCCGAGATGTTCCCGCCCGAAGTGCGCGCGATGGGCGTCGGCCTGTCGTACGCGGTGGCGAACGCAATCTTCGGCGGCTCGGCCGAATACGTCGCGCTGTGGTTCAAGTCGATCGGCAGCGAGGAAACCTTCTACTGGTACGTGACCGTGCTGTGCGCGATCTCGCTGATCGTGTCGTGGCGGATGCGCGACCCGAGCAAGGAAGGGTACCTGCGTCACGAGCCGTGATCGGCTGCGCATCGTGCGCATGGGCAACATGACGAACGTCCCGCCAACCGGCGGGACGTTTTTTTTGTGCGCGCGATTACGCGGACGGCGGCGTTGCGTGGTCGGGTGCCGGGCTGGCAGCGCTCGACAGGATGCCTTGCTCGACCAGCCAGTCGAACATCTGCTCGACGATCGGCGAGCGCGACGGGCCTTCCATCCGTGACAGCCACCATGTGGTGCCGGGCAGGCGCGGGTAGTCGGCGAGCACGGTCAGCGCATGCTGGTCGAGGCCGGCCTGCGCGACGAGGCGCGGCAGGCACGCAATGCCGCGGCCGCGCTGCACGGCGTCCAGTACGAGCCGCTGATCGTCGTAGATCGCCTGCATCCGGAAGCCCGACAGCTGCTCGCGAAAGACGGTCGCCATACGCTCGTCGGTCAGGCTCGCTTCGAGGCAGACGAGCCCCGCATGCCGGGCGTGTTCGGCGCGCGGCACGCGGGCGAGCGTCTCGGCCAGCGGCGTCGCGCATACCGTCACCCATTCGTCGCGCATGAACGGGATATCGACCAGGCCGGGCTGCAGCATCGGCCGCGTGCCGATCGTCATGTCGACGTCGATCTCGTCGACATAGCGCGCGGTTTCGTCGGTCGACAGCAGCGGGCACAGGTCCGGCAGCACCTGCTGCAACTGCTCGAGGCGCGGCTGCAGCCAGCCGTGCAGCAACGGCGCGGGGCACACCAGGACGACGAGACCCGGGTTCAGGTAGGTCGCGATGCGGTCGAGCCCGCCGCGCAACGTGTCCATCGCGCGCTGCACGCTGCGCTGCAGGACCTCACCGGCGATGGTCAGCTCGACGCCGCGGCCGCGCCGGCGGAACAACGGCTGCCCGAGTTGCGCTTCGAGCTGCTGGATCTGATGGCTGATCGCCGACTGCGACAGGTGCAGCTCGTCGGCCGCGCGCGAGAAATTGCCCAGCCGGGCTGCGGCTTCGAAGCCGGTCAACAATTTAAGGGATGGAACGCGTTGCATCGAGGTATGAGGTGAATTGATTGATTTGGCCAAAAAATATCAATATTCATCAAGTTTAACCTGGCGGACAATCGCTCATCAATCACAACGGAGTCGGATCGATGGGTCGCTTTGATGCTCGCCAGCGCGGTTACCGGATGCCCGCCGAATGGGAAGCCATGCATGCCACGTGGCTCGGATGGCCGGTTCTCGAAGACCGCGAGGATCTGTGGGGAACGCATTACGCGCAGGTCTGCCGCGAGTTCGCGCTGGTCGCGCGGACGATCGCGCGCTACCAGCGCTGCGTGGTCGCGGTGCACCACAGCCAGGCCGACGCCGCCCGTGAACTGCTGGGCGCGAGCGTCGAGGTGCTGCCGGTCGCAGCCGAGGACAACTGGCTGCGCGACTGCGGGCCGATCTTCCTCGTCAGCGAGCAGCACGGGCTCGGCGCGGCCGTGTTCCGCTTCAACTGCTGGGGCGAGAAGTACCAGCCGTACGACGGCTGCCAGCAGGCCGGGCAGGACATCGCGCGCGCGGCCGGAGCCGAGATCTTCAATTCGCACATGGTGCTGGAGGGCGGCTCGTTCTACGTCGACGGGCAGGGCACGCTGGTCACGACCGAAAGCTGCCTGCTGCATCCCAACCGCAATCCGCACCTGAGCCGTGCGGAGATCGAGGCAGAGCTGCGCCGCATGCTGGGCGTCGAGAAGATCGTGTGGCTGCCGGGCAACCCCGACGAAGTGGAAACGAACGGGCACGTGGACGGCATCGCGTCGTTCATCGCGCCGGGCCGGATGCTGTGCCAGACCGCGCTGCCGGAGCAGGGCGACTATTTCCGCGTGATGCGCGAGAACCGCCGCGCGCTGGAACTCGCGACCGATGCGGCGGGGCGCCGTTTCGAGCTGCTCGACCTGCCGTCGCCGATCGTCAGCGAACGCTTCGGCTCCGAGCGTTACTGCGATTGCTATGCGAACTACATTCTGGTGAATGGCGCGGTGATCGTGACCGCGTTCGGCGTCGAGCAGGACGACGCCGCCCGTGACGCTTTCAGTCGCGCGTTCCCGGGGCGCAAGGTGGAGATGCTGCCGATCCCGACGCTGTCGATCGGCGGCGGCAGCATCCACTGTTCGACGCAGCAGCAACCTTCCGTCGCACGCTGAGCGACGTTTCATCAGCGGTTTCCGGTCTCACCGAGGAGCAACGCAATGCCGTCCAAACACATTACCGTCGCCGCCGTGCAGATGGCGTCGGGCAGCTGGAATCTCGAAGACAACATGGCCACCGCGGAGCGCCTGATCCGGGCGGCCGCGGCCCAGGGCGCGAATCTCGTGCTGTGCCCGGAACTGTTCGCGATGCCGTACTTCTGCCTCGACCAGAACGTGCGCCATCTCGAACTCGCGCAGCCATTCGAAGGCAATGCGCAGATCGCCCGGTTCGCGGCGCTGGCCGGCGAGCTCGGCATCGTGCTGCCGATCGGCTTCTTCGAGCGCGCGGGCAATGCCGCGTACAACTCGATCGCCGTGGCGGACGCGGACGGGCGCGTGCTCGGCGTCTACCGCAAGACGCATATTCCGGACGGGCCGGGCTATACGGAGAAGTTCTATTTCACACCGGGCGACACCGGCTTCAAGGTGTGGGACACGCGTTTCGGGCGGATCGGCATCGGCATCTGCTGGGACCAGTGGTATCCGGAGACGGCGCGCAGTCTCGCGCTGATGGGCGCCGAGATCCTGTGCTTTCCGACCATCATCGGTTCGGAGCCGTTCAGCAGCGAGTTCGATTCGGCCGGCCACTGGCAGCGCACGATGCAGGGCCACGCGGCGGCCAACATGGTGCCGGTCGTGGCGGCCAACCGGATCGGCCGCGAAACGGGTTTCGGCAACGGCAATCCGCACCAGCAGGGGCTCACGGGCGTGTTCTACGGGTCGAGCTTCATCGCGGATCACACCGGCGAGAAGCTGGCCGAGGCGAGCCGTACCGATGAAGCGGTGCTGGTGCAGACGTTCGACCTCGACGCGATCCGCGCCGACCGGCAGTCGTGGGGCTTTTTCCGCGATCGCCGCCCGGAGATGTATCGCACGTTGCTGACCAGCGACGGCGTGTCGTCCTGTTATCGATAAGGGATTCGCAATGAAACGGAAAGGATGGCTGCGCGTCGCGGCGCCGGGCCTCGCGCTGTGCGTGCTGGCCGGTGCGGCCCGCGCCGACGAAGAGAAGGTGCTGAACCTGTACAACTGGAGCAACTACTTTGCGCCGGATACGATTTCCGCGTTCGAGAAGGAAACCGGCATCAAGGTGCGCTACGACGCGTACGACAGCGACGAGACGCTGCAGTCGAAGCTGCTGACCGGCAACAGCGGCTACGACCTCGTGTGGCCGACCAACGACTTCATGGCCAAGCAGATCCAGGCCGGCGTGTACCGCAAGCTCGACAAGGGCCGGCTGCCGAACCTGAAGTATCTCGATCCGTCGCTGCTGAAGCAGATGGCGCAATCCGATCCCGGCAACCAGTACGGCGTGCCGTACATGTGGGGCACCGTGGGCGTCGGCTACGACCGCGCGAAGGTGCGCGCGATCCTCGGCAAGGACATGCCGGCCGACAGCCTCGACCTGCTGTTCAACCCGGCGATCGCGGCGCGCGTCGCCGCGAAATGCGGGCTCGGCCTGCAGGACTCGGCGAGCACGGTGCTGCCGCTCGCGCTGCGCTACATCGGCCGCGATCCGATGCGTCCGTCCGCGCAGGATTACGCGGCCGCGCAGGCGATGCTGATGAAGGTCCGGCCGTTCATCCGCCAGTTCGTCGGCTCGTCCGATGCCAACGAGCTGATCGAGGGCGAGCTGTGCGTGACGGTCGGCTTCTCCGGCGCGATCAACCTGGCCGCGCAGAAGGCCAGGGCGCGCGATCCGAAGCGCGACATCGTGTACGACATCCCGCGCATCGGCAGCCTGATGTGGTTCGACGCGATGGTGATTCCGGCATCGTCGAAGCATCCGGACAACGCGCATGCGTTCATCAACTACATCCTGCGTCCGGACGTGATCGCGAAGATCTCGAACTCGACGCGCTACGCAAATGCGAACCAGGGCGCGCTGAAGCTGATGGACCCTGCGCTGGTGCGCGATCCGGGCATCTATCCGGACGACGCGACTCGGCGCACACTGTTCACGCCGATCGCCGAGTCGCCGGCCGCGATGCGCCTGGAAGGCCGGACCTGGCTCGGCTTCAAGACCGCGCGGCCGTGACGGCCCGCCCTGCAACACTCGAAGTAACCGGCAAGCAAAGGAGGAATGCCATGACCACACGACGTCAACTGTTGAAACGCGGCCTGTCCGTATCGGGTGCGGCGCTGGCCGCCAGCGCGATGGGCGGGTTGTTCGGCCGCGCCGCGCACGCGCAGCAGGGCGCCGCCTGGCACATGCCGGACGAAGGCGCGCCGCACACGGCGACCTGGATGGCGTTCGGCCCGAGCGAGGATATCTGGGGCGCACGGCTGTTGCCCGTGGTGCGGGAGAATCTCGCCGCGGTCGCGAAGGCGATCGCCGCGCACGAACCGCTCAAGATGCTGGTGCGGGAGCAGGACTATGCGATCGCCTCGCGGCTGTGCGGTTCGTCGGTCGAGCTCGTCCAGCATCCGGTCGACGATCTGTGGATGCGCGATACGGGGCCCGTGTTCGTGAAGAGCGCGTCGGGCCAGCTCGGCGGCGTGAGCTTCAATTTCAACGGCTGGGGCAACAAGCAGGAACACGACCAGGACGCGGAAGTCGCACCGTTCGTGGCCGAACGCGCCGGCGCGCGGCTGATCGACACCAAGCTCGTGCTGGAAGGCGGCGGCATCGAAGTGGACGGCGAGGGCACGGCGATCATCACGCGCAGCTGCGTGCTCAATTCGAACCGCAATCCGGGCGTCAGCCAGGCCCAGTGCGAGGCGGAACTGAGCCGTCTGCTCGGGCTGAAGAAGATCATCTGGCTGCCCGGCATCGCGGGCAAGGACATCACCGACGGGCATACCGATTTCTACGCGCGTTTCACGAGCCCGGGCGTCGTGGTGGCCGGGCTCGATACGGATCCGTCGTCGTACGATCACGCGGTGACGCGGCAGCATCTGGAAATCCTGCGGAAATCCACCGATGCGAAGGGGCGAGCGCTGAAGGTCGTCGTGCTGCCGGGGCCGAAGACCGTCCGGCACACCTACGAGAACGCGGAATTCGCGGCCGGCTACATCAACTTCTACGTGTGCAATCGCGCGGTGATCGCGCCGCAATTCGGCGACAGCCGCGCCGACCGCAATACGCGCGACACGCTCGTCGACCTGTTTCCCGGCCGCGAAGTCATCCAGCTGAACATCGACGGCATCGCCGCGGGCGGCGGCGGCATCCACTGCACGACGCAACAGCAGCCGGCCTGAGCACGGCCCCGGGCCGGTCCACGCGACCGGTCCGCATGCGGCTTCAATTTTCCAGTCTTTCCGGACTACTGAAAACAATGCGGAATCCGTCCCACGGGACGGAAGCCGGCGCGCACGCCTGCGCGCCGTCCGCGCAATGGAGTTGAAATACATGACGAAGAAAGGAAACAACGCGAGCACGAACCCGCACGCGTCGCCCATGCCGGATGCCGGCCGACGCGGATTCATCCGCTGTTCGGCTGCGTGGCTCGGCATGCCGCTGCTGGGCAGCCTGGCCGCGTGCGGTGGCGGCGACGGCGGCAGCGGCGGCGTATCCGGCCCGGGGGGCACGCCGGGCCTGACGCCATCGGCACGGCAGGCCGCATACCGGCTGCCGGCCGAAGATGCGCCGCACGCGTTGACCTACATGACCTTCGCGTCCGGCGTGGACGGCATCTGGGCGCCCGTCACGTCACAGAGCACGGACGCCGGCATCGACCGCGTGCGGGCCGACCTGATGGACGTCGCGAAGGCGATCGGCGCAACCGAACCGGTCAACATGCTGGTGCTGCCGGTCGATCTGGACGCGGCCCGCGCGCTGCTCGCGACTGCAAGCGCCGCGAATCCCGACCTGCATGCGCGCTATGCGGCGCGCGCCGCAGGCACGGGCGGGATCACCCTCGTGCCGCTCGCCGACGGCTTCAACGATTTCTGGGTGCGCGACACGGGTTGCGTGTTCGTCAGGGATACGACGAACGGCAATGCGCTGAACGCGATCGGCTTCAATTTCAACGGCTGGGGCAACGCGAACACCGACGGCGCCGGCCAGAGTGCGGGGACGATTCCGCCGGCGCTCCTGGCCGCGAGCAACCGGTCGAAAGCGGGCAAGTTCTTCCAGGCGTTCAGCCAGGACAGCCGGGTGGCGGGCTGGATGGCGCAAACCAAAGGCGCAAACCTGATCCGCAGCACGTTGACGCTCGAAGGCGGCGCGATCGAATTCGATGGCGACGGGACGGCGATCCTCACCGAATCGTCCGTGCTGCACGTGAACCGCAATCCGCAACTGTTCGACATCCCGAACGGCGCGATCGCCAACGCAACGCTGCGGCCGACGGCCCGCGATACCGTGCTGGCCGAACTGCAGCGCACGCTC
The DNA here is from genome assembly GCF_057439935.1 of Burkholderia cepacia complex sp. TUM26381. NCBI lineage: Bacteria > Pseudomonadati > Pseudomonadota > Betaproteobacteria > Burkholderiales > Burkholderiaceae > Burkholderia > Burkholderia cepacia complex sp. TUM26381. The sequence continues at coordinate 1,755,662 of NZ_CM172006.1, forward strand.
GGGGTGCGGAAGATCATCTGGTTGCCGGGTACGGCGACGTTTCCGCGCGGCAGCGGCGTCGGTGGCGCGGGCGGCGCGTCGACACCGGCCGGCGAAAGCGACATCACGAACGGCCACGTCGATTTCTACGCACGCTTTCTCGCCCCCGGCGTGGTCGCGTGCTGCTACGACGCGTCGAATTCGACCGGCGAACGCGCATTGACGGACGCCAACCGGCAACGCCTGGCCGGCCAGACCGATGCAAACGGCCGGCCGCTGAAGCTCGTCGAGCTCGTGCCGCCGGTCAGCTACGGCACGTCGGCGGGCACGACGCTGAACGAGCGGCAGATGTCGCATTTCGCGGCCGGCTACATCAACTTCTATACGTGCAACGGCGCGATCGTCGTGCCGAAGTTCAACGACGCGGCGGCCGACGCGGCCGCGGTCGCCGCGATCCGGCCGTACGCGGGGAATCGTGCGATCGTGCAGGTCGACATTCTCGGCATCGCGTCGGGCGGCGGCGGCATTCACTGTTCGACCCGCGAGGTGCCGGCGTGAGCGTGTCCCGTCATATCGATATGGAAATCGATTCGTTGTCCGTTTCAGGCGATTTCCTTAATCTGGGCCTGTAGTTCGTGTGACACCTCCTTGACTGGGATTCGCGCCCGCTGCGTGCAGCGGGCGTCTTTTTTTGTGCGCTGCATCTCACGCCGGCCCCGGCAGGGTTGGTGGCGCGCGTCGGCTCGCCTATGCTGGTTGCTGCGTGTCCGCGCGACGGTCCGGATCGGCCGGGCCGGTGACGGTTCGATGACATGCCACGTCAAGGAGATACACGATGAGCAAACCCGCGATCGTGCTCGTGCACGGCTTCTGGGGCGGCGCCGCGCACTGGGCAAAAGTAATCGTCGAACTCGCACGAAAAGGCCATACATCGCTGCACGCGGTCGAGGTACCGCTGACGTCGCTCGCCGACGATGCCGAACGCACGCGCAAGATGGTCGCTCAACTGACCGGCCCCGTGCTGCTGGTCGGCCATTCTTACGGCGGCGCGGTGATCAGCGAGGCCGGCAACCTGCCGAATGTCGCGGGCCTCGTGTTCATCGCCGCGTTCGCGCCTGACGCGGGCGAAAGCCCCGGCGGGATCACGCAGGAACACCTGCCGGTGGCGGCGCCGAATCTCGCGCCCGACAGCGACGGCTATCTGTGGCTCAAGCCCGACAAGTTCCACGAGAGCTTCTGCCAGGATCTATCGTCAGACGAAGCGCTCGTGATGGCCGTCACGCAGAAGGCACCGCTGGCGAGCACGTTCGCGGACACCATCGGCACGCCCGCATGGCGCTCGAAACCGTCGTGGTACCAGATCTCCAGCGAGGACCGGATGATCGCGCCGGAGAACCAGCAACGGATGTCGGCGCGGATGGACGCGCGCAAGATCATCACGCTCGACGCGAGCCATGCGTCGCTTGCATCGAAACCGGTGGCGGTCGCCGCGCTGATCGACGAGGCCGCGACGGCGCTTGGCGGGTAAAGGTCAGGAAGCGGGGCATGGCGGGAAGGGCACGGCGCGATGCCGCGCCCGTGCCCGCCGCGGCTCATCACGAAACCCGCAGAGCAAAGCACCATTTGTTGGTTCGGATTCGCTGCACGCGCTGATACGTTAGCGGCTTCGCGACGACACACTCCGTCGCGATGTTCTTCGAACCGGGCCGCCGCGCGATCCGCGGCGGCCTTCATAACAAATCAGGTCGTGCTCATGAAATTCCACACTCTCGCTACGTGGCTCGTCGGGGCTGCGCTCATTACCGCCGGCACCGTCGCGCATGCGGACCGGCTCGACGACATCAAGAAGGCCGGCGTGCTGCGCGTCGCGACGTTCGACAGCAACCCGCCGTTCGGCTATGTCGATGCGAAGAACAACCACGTCGTCGGCCTCGACGTCGATTATGCGAAGGCGCTCGCCGACAAGCTCGGCGTGAAGCTGCAACTGCAGCCGACCAATCCCGCGAACCGCATCCCGTTCCTGACGTCCGGCAAGGTCGATCTCGTGCTCGCGAACTTCACGATCACCGACGAGCGTGCGAAGCAGGTCGACTTCAGCATTCCGTACTTCTCGTCGGGCCAGCAGTTCCTCGCGAAGAAGGGCGTGCTGAAATCGGCCGAGCAGCTGAACGGCCTGCGCGTCGGCGCGGACAAGGGCACAACGAACGAGATCACGCTGCGCGAGAAATTCCCGAAGGCGACGATCGTCGCGTATGACGACACGCCGTTCGCGTTCGCCGCGCTGCGCGCCGGCAACGTGCAGGCGATCACGCAGGACGGCCCGAAGCTGATCGGCCTGCTGGCGAACGTGCCCGACAAGCAGAACTACGAGATCCCGGCATTCACGATCTCGAACGACTACATGGGGGTCGGCGTGCCGAAGGGCGAGACGCGCCTGCTCGGCTTCGTCAACGACACGCTGAAGGGGCTCGAGGCGAACGGCCGCGCCACGCAGATCTACGACGCCTGGTTCGGGCCGACGACCAAGACGCCGCTCACGCGCATCTTCCGGATCGGCGACAAGACCTGATCTTCGCTGCACGCGCGCCGCGACGGGCCGGCACACCGGCTGCGCGGCGCTTTCCGTTTTCTTCCGATCGCGTGCTTCTCACGCGCACCCCAGCATGCTCGGGTTGGCTCCCAAATATCTGTCCTGGCTCTGGCAGGGCTTCCTGCTGACGCTCGGCCTCGCGGCCGCGTCGGCCGTTGCCGCAACGGCCGGCGGGCTGTTGCTCGCGGTCATGCGCCACGCCCGCGGCACCGTCCCGCGCGCGACCGCCGCCGCGTACGTCGTCGCATTTCGCAACACGCCGTTGCTCGTGCAACTGCTGTTCTGGTATTTCGGCGTCGCGTCGTTGCTGCCCGACACGTGGATCGCGTGGCTCAATGCGCGCCATGCCGTGAGCGCGGGCCCGTTCACGCTCGCGTGGCCGTCGTTCGAATTCGTCGCGGGCTGGGTCGGCTTGAGTGCCTATACGGCCGCGTTCGTCGCCGAGGAATGCGAAGCCGGCCTGCGCGGCGTGCGTCGGGCACAACATGACGCGGCAGCCGCACTCGGCCTCACGCCGATGCAGTCGCTGCGTTACGTCGTGCTGCCGCAGGCCGTGCGTATCGCGTTGCCGCCGCTGTTCGGTCAATACATGAATCTCGTGAAGAACTCGTCGCTCGCGATGGCGATCGGCGTGGCCGAGCTGTCGTATGCATCGCGGCAGGTCGAGACGGAGACGTTCAAGACATTCGCCGCGTTCGGCGTCGCGACCTTGCTGTACATCGCGGCGGTGGCCGCGATCGAGGCCGGTGCGTACGCCGCCACGCAATGGCGTGACCGGCTCGGAGCGGGGCGCTGACGATGGATCTTTCGCTGCTCTTCTCCAATCTGCCGTACCTGCTCGTCGGCGCGTTCCCGGAAGGCCCGCTCGGCGGCGCCGCGCTGTCGCTGGTGCTGGCGATCGCGTCAGCCATCGCGTCGGCCGTGCTCGGCGTGGCGCTTGGCGTTGCGATGGCGCTCGCGCGCGGGCCGGTGCGCGTGCTGCTGCTCGCGTTCATCGGCTTCTTCCGTGCGATTCCGGTGCTGATGCTGATCTTCTGGACGTATTTCCTGATGCCGGTGCTGCTGCACATGGATGTGCCGGGACTCGCAACGGTCGTGTGTGCACTTGCGCTGATCGGCGGTGCGTATCTCGCGCATGCGGTGCATGCGGGCATCGTCGCGGCAGGCGACGGTCAATGGCAGGCGGGGCTGTCGCTCGGGCTCACGCGCTGGCAGACGGTGCGCTACGTGCTGTTGCCGCAGGCGATCCGGATCATGACGCCGTCGTTCGTCAACCAGTGGGTCGCGCTCGTGAAGGACACGTCGCTCGCGTATATCGTCGGCGTGCCGGAACTGTCGTTCGTCGCGACGCAGGTGAACAACCGGCTGATGGTGTATCCGGCGCCGATCTTCCTGTTCGTCGCCGTGATCTATCTGGTGCTGTGCACGTCACTCGACGGCGCCGCGCGCTGGCTGCTGTCGCGCCGCCCGCGCGCGGAGCGCGCCGCGCAGGCGGCCGCCGAGTACACCGAACCCGCGCGGTAACGGCGCACCGTGGCCGCGGCGGGCGACGCGGGCATCACGACGCCGAGTAGTGCGTGTTGAAGACTGCGCGCAGCGTCGATTTGTCGGTGGCGAAGTCGCCCCACAGCGGTCCGTCGTTCTGCGCGAACGCAAACGGCGCCGTACTGATCGACGCGAGGCGGAAGCGCCATTGCGCGGCTTCCTGGCGGAACGCGGTGAGTTGCATGTCGGACAGCGCCGTCTGCGCGCTGGCGAGCGTGACGAGCGGATCGACCGGATCGTTCGCGACGCGCACCTCGAAATGCAGGTGCGGGCCCGTCGCGGCGCCCGTCATCCCGACCGAGCCGATCCGCTGGCCCTGCTTCACGGTTTCGCCGGTCTTGAGGCCGCGAGCGAACGCGGACAGGTGCGCGTAGTAGGTCGAATATCCGTCCGCGTGATCGACGATCACGTAGCGGCCGTAGCCGCCCGGATCGGTGCCGACGAACGACACGACGCCGTCGGCCGCCGCATCGACGGGCGTGCCGCTCGGCGCGGCGAGATCGACGCCCGTGTGGAACGCCATCGCCTGCGACAACGGATGGATGCGCTCGCCGAAGAACGAGCTGATGCGCGTCCACTTGACCGGCATCGTGAACGCGGCGGCTTCGAGCGGCGAGCCGTCGAGCGCGTAGTACGCGCCGTGCTCGGCGCCCGGCGCGCGGAACCAGATCGCGCCGAAGGTGCGGCCGGCAACGCGCAGTTCGAGCGCGGTGAGGCGCGGCGTGCCGCCGTTCGTGTCGAACGCGACGCGGTAATAGTCGCCGCGTTGCGCACTCGCGCGCATGGCGACCTTGCCGGTCACCAGATCGCCGAGCTGGATGCGTACTTCAGGCGGCACGTCGAGACGGTTCAGCGTATCGGACAGCGTGAGTTCGATGTCGCCCGCACGCATCCCTTGCTGGTTCTCGGGCGCCGCGAACTGGAACAGGCTCGCATAGCCGAGCATGTCGTTGCGGTGCGCGCTGAGCGGCGCGAACAGGCCCGGTTGCAGGCTGCGGTCGTTGCGCTCGACGTGTTCGTTGCGCTCGCCGATCGTGCGCGCGAGTTCGCTCGTCACGAAATGCTGCGCGGTGGGAAACGGCGTGTCGGACAGCACGCGCTGCGGCAGCGCGGCCGTGCCCGAGTCGACAGCGCCTGGCAGTTGCGATACGGCCGGCAGGGCGGCGGCGAGGCCGAACGCGGCGAGGGCGCCGAGCACGGCGGCCGGCACGAGCGCGCGCACGACGCGCTGCGCGCGGCCGGGCGCGAAAGCAGGGGTAGCGGCAGAGTTGACCAAGGTGTCCACATCCAGGAAAGCGGTTCAAAGGGGTGTGGGCAGGGGCCGCCGGCGGCTCATCCGTCGAACGGCGACGGGGCGGGTGGCGGGCGTGCAACAAAACAGGCCCCGCCAGGGGCCTGTGTCGTTTCCGTTCGACCCAACACACGGGGCGGGCCCGCTTCGAACGGCGGCGTGCATACCGGGTCGAACCCGGTTATCACGAAGACGCTAAAGAAAGATGACAGCGTCAGTCTACCGATGTTCCGCGAAACGTTAAAAATTTTAAAAGGGGTCGGCTCACTCGTTTCGCAGTGCGGTAAATCGGGTTAAATCAGCATTTGTTACGACGTTTTTCGTCAGTCTGGCAATTTTTGCGCGCGAACACGCAGCGCGGTGGAGGTGCGGACGGTATCGAAGCCGGCGTCGAGCATCGCTTCGGCGTCGTTCCACAGGTTGCCGCGCAGCCGGTTGGTCCAGATCATCGACGCGAACACGCCTTCGAGCAGCGACACGAGATAGACGGCGGCCAGGTGCACGTCGAGATTGGCGGCGATCTCGCCGGCCGCGATCGCGCGGCGCAAGAGCGCCTTCGTGATCCGCAGCATCTGCAGTTCGAGCAGCATGCGGCGCCGCTGCAGCGCGCCGTTCTCCTCGCTCTGCTCGCACTTCGTATAGAGAATCACGAGCACGCGCTGCATCGGGCCCGGCTCGCCGCATTCCTGCAGATAATGCGATGCGGCGCGTCGCAGCGTGGCGAGCGGCGGCAACCCGTCGCCCGCGTCGAAACCCTCCGACGTGCGCGCGAACGCGCGGTCGCAGATCGCAAGACACACCTCCATCTTGTTGCGGTAGTGGCCGTAGACGGCGCCCCGCGACATTCCGGCCGCCTCGGCGAGGTCCGCCATCGCGGTTTGCGCGACGCCTTTTTCGAGCAACACGAGCTCGGCGGCGTCGAGGATCCGGTGCTTGATGGCGAGTGATTCTTCCCGGGTCTTGCGGGCCATGTCGTGAATTTCCTTACAGTTCGCTGTCGTTTTATGGAGACAGTGTCGCGGTCAGATTGAAACCGCATGTATTTAATCAGTCGTGACTGATTATAATCGGCCACCCTGAGCCGCCGCATTTTATCGGCGGCGAACGATCCGAGGTCTATATGAATAACAATCGCTCCCTGTCGCGCCACGGTCTGGCGCCGTTCGCGTTGGCGGCCGTGCTGGCCCTGGCCGGATGTGGAAAGGGCGACAAGGACGCCGCGCCGGAGACCGCGAAGCAGGCCACCGTCGTGACGGTGCACCCGACAGCCGTGCCGATGACCGTCGAGCTGCCGGGCCGGCTCGATGCGTACCGGCAGGCGGAGGTGCGCGCGCGGGTCGCGGGCATCGTCACCGCGCGGACTTACGAGGAAGGCCAGGAAGTGAAGCAGGGCGCGGTGCTGTTCCGCATCGATCCCGCGCCGCTGAAGGCCGCACGCGATGCCGCGCAGGGCGCGCTCGCGAAGGCGCAGGCCGCCGCGCTCGCGGCGAGCGACAAGCGCCGCCGTTACGACGATCTCGTGCGCGATCGCGCGGTGAGCGAACGCGACCACACCGAGGCCGTCGCGGCCGACACGCAGGCGAAGGCCGAAGTCTCGTCCGCGAAGGCCGAGCTCGCGCGTGCGCAGCTGCAACTCGACTACGCGACCGTTACCGCGCCGATCGCGGGCCGCGCACGGCGCGCGCTCGTGACCGAAGGCGCACTCGTCGGCCAGGACCAGGCGACGCCGCTCACGACCGTCGAACAGCTCGATCCGATTTACGTGAACTTCTCGCAGCCGGCCGCCGATGTCGATGCGCTGCGCCGCGCAGTGAAGAGCGGACGTGCGACGGGCATCGCGCAGCACGACGTCGCGGTGACGCTGCTGCGCGCCGACGGCACCGCGTATCCGCTGAAGGGCAAGCTGCTGTTCAGCGATCTCGCGGTCGATCCGACCACCGACACCGTCGCGATGCGCGCGCTGTTCCCGAATCCGGAGCGCGAGTTGCTGCCGGGCGCGTACGTGCGGATCGCGCTCGACACGGCGGTCGACCAGCGGGCGATCCTCGTGCCGCGCGACGCGCTGCTGCGCACGACCGACCGCACGTCGGTGCGCGTGGTCGGCACGAACGGCAAGGTCAAGGACGTCGAGGTCACGGCCGACCAGATGAGCGGCCATGACTGGCGCATCACGCGCGGCCTCGCGGGCGGCGAGCGCGTGATCGTCGACAACGCCGCACAGTTCGCGCCCGATTCGGCCGTCAAGCCCGTCGAGAAGGCGTCGCCGTCGCAGGCGGCGCCGGCAGCAGCCGCTTCGCAGGCGGCCGCCCGTCAAACCTGACCGGTTAAACCAACATGGCACGTTTCTTTATCGATCGCCCCGTCTTCGCGTGGGTGATCGCCATCTTCATCATGCTGGGCGGCATGTTCGCGATCCGCGCGCTGCCCGTGGCGCAGTACCCGGACATCGCACCGCCTGTCGTCAGCATCTATGCGACGTACCCGGGCGCGTCCGCGCAGGTCGTCGAGGAATCGGTGACCGCGCTGATCGAGCGCGAGATGAACGGCGCGCCGGGGCTGATGTACACGTCCGCGACGAGCAGCGCCGGGATGGCGTCGCTGTACCTGACGTTCAAGCAGGGCGTCAACGCCGATCTCGCGGCCGTCGAAGTGCAGAACCGGCTGAAGACGGTCGATGCGCGCCTGCCCGAGCCGGTGCGCCGCGACGGCATCCAGGTCGAGAAGGCCGCCGACAACATTCAGCTGGTCGTGTCGCTGACGTCCGAGGACGGCCGGATGACCGCCGTGCAGCTCGGCGAGTATGCGTCGGCGAACGTCGTGCAGGCGCTGCGCCGCGTCGAGGGGGTCGGCAAGGTGCAGTTCTGGGGCGCCGAGTATGCGATGCGGATCTGGCCCGACCCGGTGAAGATGGCCGGGCACGGCCTCACCGCATCGGACATCGCATCGGCCGTGCGTGCGCACAACGCGCGCGTGACGATCGGCGATATCGGCCGCAGCGCGGTGCCGGACAGCGCGCCGATTGCGGCGACCGTGTTCGCCGATGCGCCGCTGAAGACGCCGGCCGATTTCGGCGCGATCGCGCTGCGCGCGCAGGCCGACGGCTCCGCGCTGTTCCTGCGTGACGTCGCACGGATCGAATTCGGCGGCAACGACTACAACTATCCGTCGTACGTGAACGGCAAGGTCGCGACCGGCATGGGCATCAAGCTCGCACCGGGCTCGAACGCGGTGTCCACCGAGAAGCGCGTGCGCGCGACGATGGACGAGCTGTCCGCGTACTTCCCGCCGGGCGTGAAATACCAGATCCCGTACGAGACGTCGTCGTTCGTGCGCGTATCGATGAACAAGGTCGTCACGACGCTGATCGAGGCCGGCGTGCTGGTGTTCCTCGTGATGTTCCTGTTCATGCAGAACCTGCGCGCGACGCTGATTCCGACGCTCGTCGTGCCGGTCGCGCTCGCGGGCACCTTCGGCGTGATGTATGCGGCGGGCTTCTCGATCAACGTGCTGACGATGTTCGGGATGGTGCTCGCGATCGGCATCCTCGTCGACGATGCGATCGTCGTCGTCGAGAACGTCGAGCGGCTGATGGTCGAAGAGGGGCTGGGGCCCTACGACGCGACCGTCAAGGCGATGAAGCAGATCAGCGGCGCGATCATCGGGATCACCGTGGTGCTGACGTCGGTGTTCGTGCCGATGGCGTTCTTCGGCGGGGCCGTGGGCAACATCTACCGGCAGTTCGCGCTGTCGCTCGCGGTGTCGATCGGCTTCTCGGCGTTCCTCGCGCTGTCGCTGACGCCCGCGCTGTGCGCGACGCTGCTCAAGCCCGTGAACGGCGACCATCACGAGAAGCGCGGCTTCTTCGGCTGGTTCAACCGCTTCGTTGCACGTGCGACGCAGCGCTATGCGACGCGCGTCGGCGCGATGCTGAAGAAGCCGGTGCGCTGGCTGGTCGTGTACGGCGCGCTGACCGCGGCCGCGGCATTGATGCTCACGCAGCTGCCGACCGCGTTCCTGCCGGACGAGGACCAGGGCAACTTCATGGTGATGGTGATCCGCCCGCAAGGCACGCCGCTCGCGGAAACGATGCAGAGCGTGCGCGAGGTCGAGTCGTATATCCGCAAGGACGAACCGGCCGCGTATACGTTCGCGCTCGGCGGCTTCAACCTGTATGGCGAAGGGCCGAACGGCGGGATGATCTTCGTCACGCTGAAGAACTGGAAGGAGCGCAAGGCCGAGCGCGATCACGTGCAGTCGATCGTCGCGCGCATCAACGAGCGCTTCGCGGGCACGCCGAACACGACGGTGTTCGCGATGAACTCGCCGGCGCTGCCCGATCTCGGCTCGTCGAGCGGCTTCGACTTCCGGCTGCAGAACCGCGGCGGGCTCGACTACGCGACGTTCAGCGCCGCGCGGGAGCAACTGCTCGCGGCAGGCGGCAAGGACCGCGCGCTCACCGACCTGATGTTCGCAGGCACGCAGGACGCGCCGCAGCTGAAGCTCGACATCGATCGCGCGAAGGCGTCCGCGCTCGGCGTATCGATGGACGAGATCAACACGACGCTCGCGGTGATGTTCGGCTCCGACTATATCGGCGACTTCATGCACGGCACGCAGGTGCGGCGCGTGATGGTGCAGGCCGACGGGCTGCACCGGCTCGATCCGGACGACGTGAAGAAGCTGCGCGTGCGCAACGCGCGCGGCGAGATGGTGCCGCTCGCGGCGTTCACGACACTGCACTGGACGCTCGGGCCGCCGCAGCTCACGCGCTACAACGGCTATCCGTCGTTCACGATCAACGGCTCGGCGGCGGCAGGCCACAGCAGCGGCGAGGCGATGACCGCGATGGAGCGGATCGCCGCGAAGCTGCCGGCCGGCATCGGCTTCGCGTGGTCGGGGCAATCGTTCGAGGAGCGGCTGTCGGGCGCGCAGGCGCCGATGCTGTTCGCGCTGTCGGTGCTCGTCGTGTTCCTCGCGCTCGCGGCGCTCTACGAGAGCTGGTCGATTCCGTTCGCGGTGATGCTGGTCGTCCCGCTCGGCGTGATCGGCGCGGTGCTCGGCGTCACGCTGCGGATGATGCCGAACGACATTTATTTCAAGGTGGGGCTGATCGCGACGATCGGGCTGTCCGCGAAGAACGCGATCCTGATCGTCGAAGTCGCGAAGGATCTCGTTGCGCAGCGCATGTCGCTCGTCGACGCGGCGCTCGAGGCCGCGCGCCTGCGGCTGCGGCCGATCGTGATGACGTCGCTCGCGTTCGGTGTCGGCGTGCTGCCGCTCGCGTTTGCGTCGGGTGCGGCGTCGGGCGCGCAGATGGCGATCGGCACCGGCGTGCTCGGCGGCGTGATCACGGCGACCGTACTCGCGGTGTTCCTCGTCCCGCTGTTTTTCGTGATCGTCGGCCGCCTGTTCGACGTCGGCCCGCGCCGGCGTGGCGGGGCGCAGCCGGCGACGATGGAGGGTTCGCAATGATGTTCGCGCTGAATGCACGCGCCGCGCTGCGGGTTCAGCTCGCGCTGGCCGCCGCGCTCGCGCTCGCCGGATGCTCGCTCGCGCCGCGTTACGAGCGGCCGGCGGCGCCGGTGCCGGCGACTTATGCGCCGGTTGAAGGCAGCACGGCGCCAGCCGCCGAACCGGTTGCCGCGCAGCTCGACGACTGGCATGCGTATTTCACCGATCCGGCGCTGCAGGCGTGGATCGACGCAGCGCTCGCGAACAACCGCGACCTGCGGATCGCAGCCGGCCGCCTCGAGGAGGCACGTGCGCTGTATGGCGTGCAGCGCGCGGACCTGATGCCGTCGGTCGACGCGAATCTCGGCTATGAACGCGTGCGGCAGTACGATCCCGTCGTGCGCGAAAGCGCGATCAGCGGACTGTATCGCGCGGGCGTCGGCATCAGTGCATACGAGCTCGATTTGTTCGGCCGCGTGCGTAACCTGTCCGATGCCGCGCTGGCCGAATATTTCGCGACGGCCGATGCGCAGCGCGCGGTTCGCATCGGCGTGATCTCGGAAGTGGCGGGCGCCTACGTATCGGAGCGTTCGCTGCACGAGCAGCTTGCGCTGGCGCAGCGTACGCTCGACGCGCGCGAGCGCATGGCCGCGCTCACGCAGCGCCGCTACGCGGCCGGCACGAGCGACGCGATCGAGCTGCGTTCGGCCGAGATGCTGGTGGCGTCCGCGCGCGCATCGCAGGCCGCGCTGCAGCGCGAGCATGCGCAGGCGGTACGGGCGCTGCAGCTGCTGGCGGGCGACTTCGCGCGCAACGTGCCCGACGACGCAACCGCGCTCGACGCGCTGTCGATCGCACCGGTGGCGCCGGGCGCGCCGAGCGAATTGCTCGAACGGCGGCCGGACATCCGGCAGGCCGAAGCGCGGCTCAAGGCCGCGAACGCGCAGATCGGCGCCGCGCGCGCGGCGTTCTTTCCGCGTATCGCGCTGACGACCGATTACGGTTCGGTGAGCGACGCGTTCTCGAGCCTGTTCGCGGCCGGCACGAGCGTGTGGACGTTCGCGCCGCGCATCACGCTGCCCATTTTCGCGGGCGGACGCAATCGCGCGAACCTCGATGTCGCGAACGCGCGCAAGCACATCGCGGTGGCCGAGTACGAAAAGACCGTGCAGACGGCGTTCCGCGAAGTGGCCGACGCATTCGCCGCGCGCGACTGGATCGATCGCCAGCTTGCCGCGCAGCAGGACGTGTATGCGGCGGACGGCGCGCGGCTGAAGCTCGCGGAGCGCCGTTATGCCGGCGGCGTCGCGACCTATCTCGAACTGCTCGATGCGCAGCGCAGTACGTACGAGTCGGGGCAGGAGCTGATCCGGCTCAAGCAGCTCAGGCTCGCGAACGCGATCGCGTTGTACCGTGCGCTCGGCGGCGGCTGGTCGCCGGCATCGGCGGAGGCCGCAGCTTCCGCGTGATGCGCGCCGCGTTGCCTGGCGCCGCAGTGCATCGGGTGACGTAACGGCGGCCGCACGATTCGACGTGCGGCCGCCGGTTCACCAGTCGTGCTGCCCGCCGTATCGCCGATCATGTTCGGCGCTTCCTTTCGCTGTCCAGCGAACCATCCAGACGTTTTTTTTCTCGCGGCGGTGCGCGCTAAGCGGCATCCCGCATCCCTCGACCGGCGACCGGCGACCGGTCGTGTTGCTCTCCGGCGCAAACGTGTGCGCACATCTTCGTGGTTTCCTCTCGGCCATTCAGGCTCGCAAATTTCGTATCGGCGACTGCGCACGCGTGAGATTCACGATCGGGAATTGAAGATCGGATTAATCAATGAATTGGAATTAATGAGGGCGGCAAAGTGTCGCGGTAAAACGTTTGTATTCGTTTCGCAATCGTTTGCGTGGCAAATCGAGATTGGCGAAACGCCTCATTTAATTTCCTGTCAGTTGAAAATGATTTGATATGGGCGTTGTCGCCGGGCAACGATGGCGGCGTTGGACAATATTTTGTCTTTTGCGTAACGGATCTTTGCCGGGCCAGTGCTGGCAAGGCAGGGCGAGGTGTCGATGGTTATCGGCAAGAAATTCCATTAATCTTCAATTGGTTCCGGAAAATAAAAAAGGACTGCGGACAAAATATCCGCGATTGAAAATCATGAAGAAAGAATGCGGTTTTAGAGGGGTAAATCGAACATTGTCAGAAGCGTTTGACAATGATTTACAGAAATCTTTCACGATTATCTCGATAATGCCGCCTCGTGTCGGACGGGAGCCAGCACACGCTGCCGTTTGTGTCCGCCACGTCGTCCACTCCATTTGCAGTCCTTAACGGGAAACGTCATGAAAAAAACCATCCTGACCGCTGTCGCACTCGCGGCCCTGTCCACCTCGGCCTTCGCAGCGGGCACCGGCACGATCAACTTCACGGGCGAGATCGTCGCGGGCGCATGCGGCATCGATTCGGGCTCGGTCAACCAGACCGTGAACCTCGGCAAGGTGCCGACCAACGTGTTCAAGCAGGCTGGCGACAAGTCCACGCCGACCAACTTCGACATCAAGCTGACCGACTGCGACACGAGCATCGCGAAGAACGCGTACTTCACGTTCACGGGCACGTCGAGCGCAGGCCAGCCGAAGCTGCTCGCCACGATCGGTTCGGCAACCAACGTCGGCATCCGCCTGCAGGCAGCGTCGGGCGAATACCTCGACAACGGCGCCGAGCAGAAGGCACCGACCGTGCTGCAAAACGGCACGAACATCGCACGCTTCGCAGCCATGTACGAAGCGACGGCAGCCGGCGTGACGCCGGGTACCGCCGACAGCGTCGCGAACTTCACGGTCCGCTACCAGTAAGCGCCCGTACCGGAGGAGGGATGCGTGCTGCCCTTCCTCCTTCTTCCGTCCTCCCGTTTTCCCTTCTCCTCGGACTTCCGGTAGCGCCGCGTGCGAATCAGACATTCCTTCCTTTGCGTCTCCGTGCTGGTCGTCGGCAGCCAGAGCCATGCGACGGAATTCAATTCGTCGTTCCTGAACATCGACGGCACGAACAATGTCGATCTGTCGCAGTTCTCGGAGGCGGACTTCACGCTGCCGGGCGAGTACATGCTCGACGTGCAGGTCAACGACCTGTTCTACGGGCTGCAATCGATCGAGTTCATCGCGATCGATGCGTCGGGCGCGGGCAAGCCGTGCCTGCGGCCGGAACTCGTCGCGCAGTTCGGGCTGAAGCCGGCGCTTGCGAAGGACCTGCCGCGCTTCCAGGGCGGACGTTGCGTCGACCTCGGCGCGATCGAGGGCGCAACCGTGCGTTACCTGAAAAGCGACGGACGGCTCAAGATCACGATTCCGCAGGCCGCGCTCGAGTTCACCGATTCGACCTACCTGCCGCCGGAGCGCTGGTCCGAAGGGATTCCGGGGGCGATGCTCGACTATCGCGTGATCGCGAACACGAACCGCAACTTCGGCGCGGGCGGTAGCCAGACGAATTCGATCCAGGCCTACGGGACGGTCGGTGCGAACTGGGATGCGTGGCGCTTTCGCGGCGACTACCAGGCGCAATCGAACGTGGGCAACACGGCGTACGCGGATCGCACGTTCCGCTTCAGCCGGCTGTATGCATTTCGCGCGTTGCCGTCGATCCAGTCGACGGTAACGTTCGGCGACGACTACCTGACCTCCGACATTTTCGACACGTTCGCGCTGACGGGCGCGTCGATCCGCAGCGACGACCGCATGCTGCCGCCTTCGTTGCGCGGCTATGCGCCGCTGATCGCGGGCGTCGCGCGCACCAACGCAACCGTGACCGTGTCGCAGGCGGGCCGCGTGCTGTACGTGACACGCGTGTCGCCGGGCGCCTTCGCTTTGCAGAACATCAACACGAGCGTGCAGGGCACGCTCGACGTCGCGGTCGAGGAAGAGGACGGCAGCGTGCAGCGCTTCCAGGTGACGACGGCCGCCGTGCCGTTCCTCGCGCGCACCGGGCAATTGCGCTACAAGGCCGCGGTCGGCAAGCCGCGCCTGTTCGGCGGCGCCGGCATCACGCCGTTCTTCGGTTTCGGTGAAATCGCATACGGCCTGCCGTTCGACATCACCGCGTACGGCGGCTTCATCGCCGCGTCGGGCTATACGTCGGTCGCGCTCGGCGTCGGCCGCGATTTCGGTGCATTGGGCGCGGTGTCGGCCGACGTCACGCATGCGCGTGCACGGCTGTGGTGGAACGGCGCGACGCGCAACGGCAACTCGTATCGGATCAACTATTCGAAGCACTTCGACGGACTCGACGCCGACGTGCGCTTCTTCGGCTATCGCTTTTCCGAACGCGACTACACGAACTTCGCGCAATTCTCGGGCGACCCGACCGCGTACGGGCTCGCCAACAGCAAGCAGCGCTATTCGGCGACGATGTCGAAGCGCTTCGGCGACACGTCGACCTATTTTTCGTACGACCAGACGACCTACTGGGCGCGTTCGTCCGAGCAGCGCGTCGGCCTCACGCTGACGCGAGCATTCTCGATCGGCACGCTGCGCAACGTGAACGTCAGCGTGTCGGCATTCCGCACGCAGAGCGCCGGCGCGAGCGGCAACCAGTTCTCGGTTACCGCGACGTTGCCGATCGGCGGCCGCCACACCGTCACGTCGAACCTGACGACGGGCAGCGGCAGCACGAGCGTGAACGCGGGCTACATCTACGACGATCCGGCCGGCCGCACCTACCAGGTCAACGCGGGCGAAACCGACGGCCGCGCGTCGGCGAACGCGAGCTTCCGCCAGCGCACGACGGCGTACCAGCTCACCGCGCAGGCGTCGACCCTCGCGAACGCCTACGCGGCCGCCTCGCTCGAAGTCGACGGCTCGTTCGTCGCGACGCAGTACGGCGTGTCCGCGCATGCGAACGGCAATGCGGGCGATACGCGCCTGCTGGTGTCGACCGACGGCGTGCCCGACGTGCCGCTGTCCGGCTCGCTCACGCACACCGATTCGCGCGGCTATGCGGTGCTCGACGGCATCTCGCCGTACAACGTGTACGACGCGACCGTCAACGTCGAGAAGCTGCCGCTCGAAGTGCAGGTCACGAACCCGATCCAGCGCATGGTGCTGACCGACGGCGCGATCGGCTTCGTGAAGTTTTCCGCCGCGCGCGGCAGCAACCTGTACCTGACGCTGACCGACGCGGCCGGCAAGCCGCTGCCGTTCGGTGCATCGGTGCAGGACGCGGCGAACGGCAAGGAACTCGGCATCGTCGGCGAGGGCGGCGCGGCGTTCCTGACCCAGGTTCAGCCGAAGTCGACGCTGGCGGTGCGGGCGGGCGAACGTACGCTCTGCACGGTCGACACACTGCCGAACCGGCTCCAACTCGAAGGCACGCCGATTCCGGTGACGTGCCAGACGCCCGGCGAGTCGCATGCAGCGGCCGCGCGGGCCGAACGATGATTTCACGGATCCAGCGATGAAAAACACTTTCTCCGTTTCTTTTCGGCGACGCGCGTGGTGCGTGCTCGCAACCGCCGGCGCGCTGCTCGCGGGCGCCGCGCACGCGGCGATCGTGCCCGATCGCACGCGCGTGATTTTCAACGAAGGCGAACAGGCCGCGATCGTCACGATCACGAACAAGAGCACGACGTATCCGTATCTCGTGCAGTCGTGGCTCGAGGACGCGAAAGGCAACAAGATCACGTCGCCGCTGATGGTCGTGCCGCCGCTGCAGCGCGTCGAGGCGAACGAGCGCAACGTGCTGCGGATCGCGAAGCTGCCGGGCACCGAGCTGCCGGCCGATCGCGAATCGGTGTTCTACCTGAACATCCGCGAAGTGCCGCCGAAAACCGATACGCCGAACACGCTGCAGATCGCACTGCACACGCAGATGAAGCTGTTCTACCGGCCGAAGGCCGTGCAGCCCACGCGCGACGAGGACTGGACGTTGCCGATGACGCTGCGGGTGGATGCGGCCGCGCACAAGCTGGTGTTCGACAATCCGACGCCGTACCACGTGACGGTGGTCGACGTGAGCGCGGGCGCGCAGAAGACGCCGGTGCCGATCGAGCCGGTGATGGTGAGCCCGATGAGCACGGCCGACGTGCCGTTCAAGGCCGCGACGCCGGCGACGCTGTTCGTCACGCATATCGACGATTACGGCGGCCAGGTGGCGGTCGAGTATGCGTGCGAGGCCGGTGCTTGCAAGAGCGTGAAGAAATGAGCGGCGGTATGCGCCACCAGGGATCGCCGGCCGCTTGGCTGCGCTGGATCGTGCTTGTGTTGCTGGTCGCGGCAGTGCAGCCGGCATGGGCACTGCGCTGTCTGACCAACAGCGGCGCGACTTCGTTGACCGAGCCGATCGGCGGCGTTGCGTCGTATCCGACCGACGCGCCCGACGGCTATGTGATCTGGGTGTCGCCGGTGCGAACGACGTCGGGGTATTGCTACAAGGATCTGGGTGACGACAGCAGCCTGAAAGTCGTCGACAACATCTATTTCTACGCGAATCCGAATCGCACGAATCCTGCCGCCTGGGGGCTCGAGATCGGCATCCGTTACAAGGGTATCGATTATTTCGACAAGACCAGCAACCGAGGCGGCGGGGTGTTCACCGGGTATTCCGTGCCACCGTGCAGCAAGTACGACTTCGATCGAGGGCGTTGCGAGCAGACGCGAATCAGCATCGACTACCAGGTCGTGGTGCGCAAGCGGGGCAACTGGGTCCAGCCGCCGAGCGACATCTACACGGTATTTCAGTTCGACGGCGAGTTCGGGCTGAACGCATACAACCCGAGCTTCCAGTACCGCCTGAGCGGCCTGCGTAATCTCAAGCCGACGCCGTGCTTCGTCGACGTGCTTGTGACGCCCGAGCCGGGCATCGTCAATTTCGGACAGGTGCAGGCGGTGGGCAACGGCTTCATGCCCGCGGTACCGCGCAAGCGGTTTTCGCTGTCGCTGACGAAGAAATGCAACGTCGCGGTACGTGTTGACGGGTACTTCGAAACCAGCTTCCCGGTGCAGAACGGCTTGCTGGTGCCCGCGAAGGACAGCAATTTCGGGATCGGCATCGAGGACAGCCAGGGCAAGGCGATTCCGTTCAACGAACAGTTCAACCTCGCGCAATTCCCGTCCAACGTCATGAACCAGAGCGTATTGATGGACGCGGTGCTGAAGTCGTTCGGACCGCCGAAGATCGGGCGGTTCGACGCGACGGCGACGATCCGGTTGTTCATCTATTGATATCGACGGCGACACCGTCGTCGGCTCGCGCAACGGATGTACGGCTTGCGTCGTAACCCGACGATGGTGGATGACCATTCGGGTTTCAGTCCAGGGAGGAGACGCACATGCAAACGCGGTATCGGGTGGTGGCAACATCGATCGCGATCGCGCTGATGCTCGCCGGCGGCCACGCGCAAGCACAAGTGCCCGGTGCAATATCGCTGACCCGGCTCGGCGATCTCGGCGGGATGCGGGATCGTACGAACCAGGTCAGCGGCGTCAGTGCGGACGGCAAGACCTTCGTCGGTTCTTGCTCCAGTTACACGAATCCGGCCGAACCGGGGCGTGCATTCTCATGGTCGGCGCAGACTGGCTGGCAACGGCTGGCTTCACCGTCCGATGAACGCTCGTCAAGAGCCAATGCCGTGTCGTCTGACGGGCGCGTTGTCGTAGGGTCGCTCGCCCAGCCCGGTCCGTATGGCAACGATGCGGTATCGGCTGTCCGTTGGCCCGGGGACGGCAGCGTGCAACCCATTGCACCGTCAACGGCAACGCGGTATTTCAGCGACGCCAGCGTGATGAATCGCGACGGCTCGCGCATCGCGGGTAGCTACACGACGACCGACGGGCACAATGCGCTGTTTCTGTGGGACAGTCGCAGCGGTTTCAACCGTATCACCACCGATGAGGACTTCGCTGCGAGCGCGGTTCACATGAATCAACCCGGCGACGCAGTGGCAGGAAGCGTCGGGAATGTGGGCGGTGTCTATGGCTCGCGCGCTTTCGTCTGGACGGTGCGCTCGGGCGTTCGGCTGCTGCCGGCCATTTCCTCGGCTCCTGCGCTCATGGACCGGGCTATCAGTGTAAGCGACGACGGTCAAACTGTCGTGGGGAATGCCGGGACCGGGCGATCGTTGCCGTCGCCGTGGGGCGAGAGGGAGGGCACCGTCGCGGTCCGCTGGCTGAATGGCGGGAACACGATCGAACAACTCGGCATGCTCGACGGCGACAACTACAGCTATGCCGAACACGCCAATGCGGACGGCAGCGTCGTGGTGGGCCAGTCGGGGAACACCGAACGCGACACTGTCAGGACGTTCATCTGGACGCAGGGCGTCGGCATGCGAAGTCTGCCGGCGCTGCTGGACGCCGCGGGCGTATCGCGCGGCGGGCTGCGGCTGGATACGACGCTGGCGATCAGCCCGGACGGCAGCCTGATCACCGGGCAGGAGTATCTGGACGACAACTATCGTCCGTTGTTCTGGCAGATACGCATCGCGCTGTCCTCGCTGCGGCCGGCGCCACGCCAGTAGCGTCGACGCGGGCCGCGGAAAAGGCGTCGGGGAACCGGCGCCTCGTTTCGCTGTTCGCCGGAAAGAAGCAGGAAAGTCATGGCGGGCGGAATCGCAACCGACCTCCGATCACATTCAGGATGGCGAACTTCTACCTGTTGCCGGCCCGGTATGGCACGGTCCGGGTGCGGAGATACGGGACGATCGGCTTGCGTCGATACCGTGCAAGGCAGGGGCGTCGGCAACGGCTTCGCGAAGCGGCCGTGCGTTGTGCCGATGACAGCCGTCCGCCTCGCTGCATCGTTCGAACCGATACACGACGGCCGGCGGAAAATTCATCCACGCGACACCGACCCGCACGGCGCGAATGCGCAGGGCTTCCAGATAGCGTGCCGGAATCGGGCAGCGCGGCACATAGGTGAATTGATAGAACGCGCCACCGGCGGCCAGGTGGCGCGCGAATGCGCAGTGCACGATCGCGACGGCCTGCTCGACCGGCATCGCGACGAGCGGCAACCCGCTCACGATTGCATCTGCGCGTTCCCCGCCGAAGAAGTCACCCGTCATCCCGAGCTGGGCCGCATCCATCTGCATGATCCGCAACGCGGGGAACTGATGCCGCAGCGCGTTGGCAAACGCGGGATCGGCTTCCACCAGCACGAGCCGGTCGCTCGCGACGCCGCGCGCGAGCAGCGCACGTGTGAACACGCCGGTGCCGGCGCCGAGCTCGATCACGGACGCGCGTTCGCGCGGGACATGCGCGGTGATCAGCGCGGCGAGCGCCGGGCCGGACGGCGCAAGTGCGCCGACCCGGCGCGGATTGCGCAACCACGTACGCAGAAACAGCATCCATTCGGGGATACGCATCGACAGGCTCCTGGCGGGATCGATCGGGGGCAATGACAGGCGCGGTTAGCCGGCCGCTTGCGCGGCGAGATAGCCGGCGGTGATGAACAACGTGTTCCAGAGCGCGATGCCGGCCGCCGCCCCCGACGCGAAGCGCGCGAAGCTCGTTTGCAGCAATCCGGCGAGCGCCGGCGCGACGAGCCGGACGAACGGCACCAGTTGCGACCAGAGTGCGAGCCGCGTGGGCCGCGCGCGGATGCCTTCGATCAGCGCGTCCATTCTGGCGGGCTGCAGCCTGCCCAGCGGCGCGACGCGGCGCAGCAGGGCCAGCACGCTGTCTTCAGGCCACAGATTGCCGAGCGCGTAATGAAGGAGGCAGCCGGCGAAACTGCCGAGCGCCGTGACGACGATCGCTTCCGGCAGTGTCCATGCGCCTTGCGCACCGGCGACACCGATCATCGCGAGCAGCACGTGGGAGGGCAGCACGGGGATCAACCGTTCGATCAGCGACAGGCCGGCGAGGCAGGCGATGCTGTTGGCGCCGGCCAGGCTGAGCGCGAGGCCGAACGGGACGAGCGCGGCGACTTGGTTCATCGCGCCGCTCCCGCGCGGCGCGCGCGCAACGCACGCAATGCGGGCGGCCTTTCATGCCAGAATGCCCGGCACCGGGACGGCGCGAAGCGGGCGCGCCGTGCCGTCTTGCATCGCAGCAACGGAATCGAAGGACAGAACACGGTCATGGCGGGCCTCTCGGGAAAGCGCCAACTGCATTGCACCGGCAATGCGGCGATCGACACGCATCGTGGCCCCCCGGCTTTAAGAAGTTTTTAATCGCGGTCCGTCAGGCTGGCGACCTCGCCATTCGAGGAGCGAAACCGATGCAGATCCTGCTGGTGGAAGACGACGCGATGCTGGCCGACGCCGTGCGGGCCGGCCTGGCCCAGAACGGCTGGCGCGCGGACTGGGTGGCCGACGTGCCGGCGGCTCGGCTCGCGCTCGTCGGTCGCGACTACGACGCGGTGCTGCTCGACCTGCAGTTGCCGGGCGCATCCGGTTTCACGCTGCTCGCCGCGATGCGCGCGAACTACGACGCGACGCCGGTATTGATCGTGACCGCCCGCGATCAGCTGAGCGACCGTATCCGCGGGCTCGACGCCGGCGCCGACGACTATCTCGTGAAGCCGTTCCAGCTGGACGAGCTCTATGCGCGGCTGCGCGCGCTGACGCGCCGCAGCCAGGGCCGCGTGTCGGAGCGGCTGGTCTACCGCGATATCCACGTCGATCCGTCACGCAAGGAAGTCACGCGCGCCGGCGAACCCGTCGCGCTCAGCATTCACGAGTACCGGACGCTGGTCGCGCTGATGGAACGGCAAGGACGCGTCGTCACGCGGACGCAGCTTGAAGCGCGCGTGTATGGCAACGACGGCGCCATCGAAAGCAACACGATCGCGGTGTACATCCATCAGCTTCGGCGCAAGCTCGGCGACGAACTGATCGTGACGGTGCACGGTTTCGGCTATCGCGTCGGGGAGGGCACGGCATGAGGTCGCTGCGTATGCGCTTGCTCGCCACCGTGATGGCGACGGTGGTCGTGTTCTGGGCGAGCTGGGGCGCGGTCCTCGGCGTCGGCCTGTGGCGCGAGCAGCGCGGCTGGCGCGACGGCTTGCTCGAGGGCGCCGCGCAACTGCTGCTGCTGTCGCTGCCCGATGCAATCGACCGCCTGCCCGAAGCCCGCGCCCAGGCGGTGTTGCCGAAAGGCGCGTACGGCAAATACGACGTCGCGTTCCAGATCTGGATCGACGGCCGCAACGTCATGCACAGCGCGGATGCGCCGGGGCCGGCGCTCAAGGCCGACATGCGGGACGGATACGGGGTGAGCAGCGGGCGCGGCGTTGCGCACGACGAGACCTGGCGGGTCTATTCGCTGTCGGATCCGGCGGGCCGGATCCGCGTGCAGACGGGCGGGCCGGCCACGACCTGGCAGGAGAAGGCGAACAATGCGCTGCAACTCGGCCTGTTCAATACGGCGGTGCTGCTCGGCATGCTGGGCGTGGCGATCTGGTGGGGGATCCGCTGGTCGTTCGGGCCGGTGCGCGACGTTCAGCGGGCGATCCAGCACAAGGCCGCATTCGATTTCTCGCCGTTGCCGCTGATGACGCTGCCACGCGAGCTCCGGCCGCTCGTCGAGTCGTTCAATCGCCTGCTCGCGCGGCTGAGCCAGGCCGTCGATACCGAGCGCCGTTTCATCGGCGATGCGGCGCACGAGTTGCGCATTCCGCTGGCGGCGTTGTCGGCGCAGGCGGAAGTCGCGTTGCGGGCGGACAGCCCCGCGGACAAGGACGCCGCGCTGCGCCGTCTGGCAACGGGCGTCGAACGCAGCGCGCGGCTGTCAGGACAATTGCTCGAGCTGGCGCGGCTCGATGCAGGATCGCGCGCCGAGCAGCACGGGCCGGTGGACCTGTCGCGGCTCGTTGCGCTGATCGCGAGCGACTTCGACGCGGCCGCGCATGCGCGCCGGCAGACGGTGCGGGTGGCGGTCGAGCCGGTGTGCGTGTGGGGCGATCTGGATGAAATCGCGATCGCGGTGCGCAACCTGATCGACAACGCGCTGCGTTACGGCCATGAAGGCGGGCGGGTCGAGATCGCGTGCGACGGCCTGGCCGGCACGGACGGGGCGCGCGTCAGGTTGCGTATCGCGGACGACGGGCCGGGCGTGCCGGTCGACGAGCATGCGCGGATCTTCGAACGCTTTTACCGGGTCCCGGGTACGGCGCAGCCGGGTAGCGGCATCGGCCTGTCGCTGGTCGCGCGCATTGCCGAGTCTCACGGCGGGGCGGTCGACGTGGCGGCCGGTATCGATGGGCGTGGACTGGCGGTGATCCTGTCGTTTCCGATCTGGCTGGCGCCCGAGCGCTGGCAGCGTTAGCGCGAGCGCCTGCGCTGCCCGAGTCGCAAGAACAAAAAAAGCGCCGGCGAGCCGGCGCTTTTTCACCTCTACCGCGCAACGCTCAGCGCACCCAGCGGCACACCTTGTGATGGTGATGCTCGAAGTGGCACACGCGGTGCGGATGCGCTTCGGCAATCGCCGGCACGAGTACGGCGGCGGCAACGGCGGCGGCGGTCAGGGTTTTCAGTAGCGTCTTCATGTTGAGGTCCTGTCGTTGAATGGCGGATTGCGGGAGCGACGGCATTACCACTGCGGCCGCTGATCGTCGTGCCGGTCGTCCCGGCGCTCGTCACGCGGGCCGGGATGCTGGGCTTCCCAGTCACGGCGTTCCCAGTAGCGATTCCCGTCCCAGTAACGATCGCCATGCCAGCCGATCGTGACTTCGGCAGGGCCAGGGTAGGCCACGCACCCGCCGAGCATCACGCTCGACAGCACGCCAACCATGACTGCGGATAACACGATGGATTTCATGTTGTTCTCCCTTGGAAACAGCAAGTCGATCGTACGAGCCCCCAAAATTTCACGTGGTAAGAAGTTGCTACCGCCCGTGACAGGTGCAGGCGTTTCGTCAGATGCGTGAAAGCATGCGTGGACGCGGCACAAGCGGTGCGCAACGGCCGGTACGCGACGCATCCGCCCCGACAACGATTTCGTCAATTGTTCAGACAAATCCTGACAACTGAAAGGGTCATCCGGTAATCGGATTGAGAATGATTTGCGTTTACGTTAAATTGCGCTATCTCGGAATTTGACGGAGCAGATCGATGGCCATGGCGGAAGTGCTTGACCGACCGGCGGCGGCAGCGGCAAACCCGTTCCTCGGCAGTTATCCGGACCTGCCGCCGCGTGCGCGCCGGGCCGCGGAGCCCCGTGCGCAGGGTGCGCTGCTCGACGTGCTGATCTCTCATCGCTCGATGCTCGTCAATGTCGCGCGCGGCTTCGTCGGCTGCGCGAGCCGTGCGGAGGACGTCGTGCACGACGTGTTCGTGAAGCTCGTCGAATTCCCGAACCAGGATGCGGTGCGCCAGCCGGTCGCATACGTGACGCGGATGGTGCGCAATGCGTCGATCGACGCATGCCGCCGGCAAAGCCTCGAGAACGTCTATCACACGGAAGAGGACGACGGTTTCGACGTGCCGTCGCCCGAGCCGACGCCGGAAGCCGCGCTGATGACGCGCGATACGCTGCGGCGCGTGTGGGCCGCGCTCGACGACCTGCCGGCCCGCAGTCGCGCGGCCTTCGAGATGGTGCGGCTGCGCGAGGAAACGCTGCAGACCGCGGCGCGCGCGCTGAACGTGTCGCAGACACTCGTGCATTTCATGGTGCGCGACGCGGAGCGCCATTGCGCGGAATGCCTCGACGCATGCCAGCGCGGCGTCGCGTGCCCGGTGTTCCTGGGCGGCCGCGCGCGGCGGCGGTAAAAAAACGCGCCGGCCAACCGTCTATCAGACAGGAGCGGCCGAAACCGCCGCTTCGCCTCCTTCAACCGTCTCAGCGATTTCCGATCATGACGCAAGCCCCGACGCCTTCCGCCGACACCGACGATCTCGTCTACACGGTCGTCATCAACGACGAAGAACAGTATTCGATCTGGCCGACGTTCCGGCCCGTGCCGGCCGGCTGGCGCGAGGTCGGCGTGAGCGGCCCGAAGGCCGACTGTCTCGCCCATATCGAGGCCGTCTGGACCGACATGCGCCCCGCGAGCCTGCGCCGCGCGATGGACGGCGAGCGCGCGTCGCGCGCATCGTGACCTGCTGCGCCGCGATCCGGCGCGCCACCTGAAGAGGACGTTGCATGACCCTGCTTTCGTTGCCGACGCTCGACGATCTGCGTATCGAGCCGGGGCTGCCCACCGTCGTGTCGCCGCGCGGCAGCGACGGGATGTCGATCGACGACGTCGCGCCGCTGGCGCGCGAGATCGCGGCCGACACGCTCGAACGGGCGGGCGGCGTACTGTTCACGGGCTTTCACGTGCCGTCGATCGACGCGTTTCAGCAGTTCGCGGCATCGTTCGGCGATCCGTTGATCGGCTATGAATATGCGTCGACGCCGCGCAGCCAGGTCGAAGGCGCCGTCTACACGTCGACCGAATACCCGCCGCACCGCGCGATTCCGCTGCACAACGAGCAGTCGTACACGCGCGAATGGCCGCTGCGGATCTGGTTCCACTGCGCGCTCGCCGCGCCGAAGGGCGGGGCGACGCCGATCGCGGACAGCCGCGCGGTGTATCGCGCGCTCGATCCGGCGCTCGTCGCGCGCTTCGAAAAACGCGAGCTGCTGTACGTGCGCAATTTCGGGCAGGGGCTCGATCTGCCGTGGCAGCAGTCGTTCGGCACCGACGAGCCGGCCGAGGTCGAACGGATGTGTGCGGCGCGCGGCATCGAATGCACGTGGCGCACCGACGATGACGGCGAATTGCTGCTGCGCACGCGCGAACGCTGCCAGGCCGTTGCACGCCATCCGCGCACCGGCGATCGCGTGTGGTTCAACCAGGCAAACCTGTTTCACCTGTCGGCGCTCGACGACGACATGCAGGAAGCACTCGTCGACGCGGTCGGTCTCGAGAACGTGCCGCGCAACGTGTACTACGGCGACGGCGAACCGCTCGAGGCCGGCGCGCTCGCGGAGATCCGCGGCGTGCTCGACCAGCAGCGCATCGTGTTCCCGTGGCGCACGGGCGACGTGCTGATGCTCGACAACATGCTGACCGCGCATGCGCGCGACCCGTTCGAGGGGCCGCGCAAGGTCGTCGTCGCGATGGCGCAGAGTTATACGGTCCCGCGCGACCGAACGGAGGCTTGATGACGCGTAGTACCGCCGCGCTTGCCGCGCGCGGGCTGTCGGTAGGATATCGCGACCATGTCGTGATCGACGGGCTGGACCTGTCGATCGCGGCCGGCCGCGTAACCGCGCTGTGCGGACCGAACGGCTGCGGCAAGAGCACGCTGCTGCGCACGCTCGCGGGCCTGCAGCCCGCGCGTGCCGGCCATGTCGACGTGAACGGCCAGCCGCTCGCATCGTTTCGCCGTCGCGCGCTCGCACGCGAGCTGACGATGCTCGCGCAGTTCAACCAGATTCCGTCGGGCCTGACCGTGCGCGAACTCGTCGCCTACGGGCGCTATGCGTACGGCGGCTTCCTGCGCGGCCTGTCGCGGGCCGACCATGCGGCGATCGACGAGGCGCTCGACACGAGCGGCCTCGCCGGCGACGCGGAGCGCGACGTCGGCGCGCTGTCGGGCGGCGAACGCCAGCGCGCGTGGATCGCGATGGCGCTCGCGCAGCAGGCGCCGATCGTGTTGCTCGACGAACCGACGACCTATCTCGACATCCATCACCAGCTCGACATCCTCGACGCACTGCGCACGCTGAATCGCACGCGCGGGCTGACGATCGTGTGGGTGCTGCACGACCTGAACCAGGCGGCCGCGTACAGCGACGAGATCGTGTTGATGCGTGCGGGCCGTCTCGTCGCGCAGGGCACGCCCGACGCGATGCTCGATCCGGCGCGGCTGCGTGCGGCGTTCGGCGTCGAGATGCTGAAGCTCGCGCATCCGCAGACGGGCGCACCGATGTGCGTGCCGGCCTACGGTCCGGCAACCGACGGCGCGCCGCAGGCGGCCGGCGTCTTCGACCGGGATCTCGCCGTATGACGACGTTCGCGATGCGCAAGCGCCTCGCGGCGACCGGGAAGGGGGCAGCCACCGGACGGGCCGGCGCGATCGCGTTCGGCCTCGTCGCGTTGATCGCGATCTTCGCGGCGCTGCGCGTCGCGCCCGACCTGCGCGTGTGGTGGGACGCGGTGCCCGGCAGCGATGCCGCGTCGCTCGCACACGTGTTCCTGTTCGACCTCAACCTGCCGCGTGTCGCAGCGGCGCTCGTCGCAGGCGGCTGCCTCGGCATGGCGGGCGCGCTGTTCCAGTCGCTCACGCGCAATCCGCTCGCGTCGCCCGACCTGCTCGGCGTGACGGGCGGCGCGCAGCTCGGCCTGCTCGCGGCGATGCTCGTGCCGGCATTGGCGGGCGTCGCGACGGTGCCGCTGCTGTTCGTCTGCGGGCTCGCTGCCGCCGCATGCGCGATCGTTGCGGCGGGCGGTTGGCGCGCGACGCCGTTGCGGCTCGTGCTCGCGGGCAGCGTGTGCATGCTGCTGTTCGCCGCGCTGTCGACGCTCGTGCTCGCGTTCTTCGAGCAGAACATCGCGGGGGCCGCGCTGTGGACCAACGGCAGCCTGTACCAGCCTGGCGCGACGGGCCTCGCGCTCGCCGCGCGCTGGCTCGTCGTGCCGCTGATCGCGCTGCCGTTCGTGATCCGGCCGCTGAATCCGCTCACCCTCGGCGATGACGCAGCGGCCGCGGCCGGCGTGCGCGTCGATGCGACGCGGCTGGCCGCGACGATCGTCGCGGTTGCGTTCACCAGTGTGGCCGTCAGCATCGCGGGCCCGCTGTCGTATGTCGGCCTCGTCGCGCCGAACCTGCTGCGCCAGGTGCGCGGCGCGCGCGCGGCTCGGCTCGGCGTGCTGGTGCCGTTGTCGGCGCTCACCGGCGGCGCGCTCGTGCTCGTCACCGACAGCGCGGTGCTCGCGTCGGGTCTCGACGCGACGCTGTCGACCGGCGTCGCGATCGCACTGGTCGGTACGCCGCTGATGCTCGCGATGATCCGGCGCGGCGCTGCCTGGTCGGGCGTGCTCCATGCGGATGCCGAACGTGCGGCGGGCGGCGGGTCGACGCGGCTCGTCGGCTGGCTCGAACGGCTCGGCTGGCCGTTGCGCACGGCGCTGTTCGTCGCTGTCGGCGCGCTCGTGGTGTGGGGCGGCGTGTCGGCCGGCCCCGAATGGCTGTCGCCCGTGCGCTGGTCCGCCGCGCTGTCCGGTCACGATGCGCTCGCGCGGATGCTGATCGACCTGCGCATGCCGCGTCTGCTGTGCGCGTTGCTCGCCGGCGCATTGCTTGCCGTCAGCGGCGTCGCGATGCAAAGCGTCGTGCGCAATCCGCTCGCGGGTCCCGAAGTGCTCGGCGTCACGCAGGGCGCAGGGCTCGTCACGCTGTTCGCATTGTCGACGTGGCCGCTGATGGGGCACGTGACGCTCGCGGCCGCCGCGTTGATCGGCGGTGGCCTGTCGCTCGCGATCACGCTCGCGCTGAATCACCGGCATCGCTACGCGCCGCTCGCGGTCGCGCTGACCGGTATCGTGATCGGCGCGCTGTGGACGACACTCGCACAATGGCTGATCACGCAGGAAAGCGTGCAGCCCGCGCGCTTCGTCGTGTGGCTCGTCGGCGGCACCTATGGCCGCAGCTGGGGCGAAGTGTCGATGCTGCTGCCGTGGTGTGTACTCGCTGTGCCCGTGTTCGCATGGCTCGCGAAGCCGCTCGACATGCTCGCGCTCGGCGACGACCAGGCGGCCGCGCTCGGCCTGCCGGTGGCCGCGCTGCGGCCGCTCGCGTTGACGATCGCGACGCTCGCCGCGTGTGCGGCCGTCGCGGCGGTGGGGCCGGTCGGCTTCATCGGACTGATGGCGCCGCACGTCGCGACGATGCTCGGCGCACGCCGGCATCGCACGCGGCTGTGGCTCGCGGCTGCGTGCGGCGCGCTGATCCTCGGTGTCGCGGATCTCGCGGCGCGCACGGTCGTCGCACCGCGCGAAGTGCCGGCCGGCGTGCTGACCGCGCTGATCGGCGCGCCTTACCTGCTCGGGCTGCTGATTCTCGAGGGGCGCCGCGCCCGGCGCGCAGGGCGATGACGCCGGCGCTCGACGATACGCGCGCCACGCGCTTTTCGGCGTTCGCGCCGGAACCGTTCGCCGAACATCTCGACGTTGTCTGGCTCGGCATGCCCGAAGACGTACGTGCGCCGGGCCGCATCGTCATACCCGTCAGCGCATTGCCAGCCCATCGCGACGCAGTGCTCGACGCGATGGTCGGCCACTACGGCGGCGATCCCGCGCAGCATGCACGCGCGCTGATGTCGCAATGGAGCAAATACTATTTCGGCCGCGCGGTGCCGGCCGGCGTCGTCGCCGCGCTGACGCTCGGCCGGCCGCTCGACATGAACCCGGAGCGCACGTTCGTCGCGCTCGACGACGGGATGCCGGCCGCGCTGTATTTCGCGGCGGACGCGCTCGGCGCGCCGTGCGACGATCCCGTGCCCCGCTATGCGGGACTCGTCGCGCATCTCGGCGCGGTGATCGACCTGCTGGCGGCAATGGGCCGCGTCACGCCGCGCGTGCTGTGGAGCAATGCGGGCAACCTGCTCGACTATCTGCTCGACACGTATCGTTCGCTGCCGTGCGCGGCCGATCCCGTCCGCGATGCGGACTGGCTGTTCGGGTCGACCTGTATCCAGGGCGAATCGAATCCGCTGCGCCAGCCCGTGCGCGATGCCGTGCCGCGCTCGGCGCTGCTGCCGACGCCGTTTCGCGCGCGCCGCGTGTGCTGCCTGCGCTATGAAATTCCTGGAGAAACGCAACTGTGTGGAAGCTGCCCCCTGCTACTGACGATGGACGACGCGGCGCTGGCCGAGCAGGACGCGATCCGGTGACGCACGCCGGCCGCCGGCATGCGCTCGGCGTACTCGCGGCGGCACTCGGCGCCGCGTGTTGCGGCACGTTCCCGGCATCGGTCGCCGCTGCGTCCGTTGCCAACGATGCACGCGGCGCGCAGGGCGCCGTGTCGCTGGCCGGCAACCCCGTCGTGTCGCAGGCGAGCGCGACGATGCCCGTGCGGCCGCAGCGCGTGGTCGCGCTCGACTTCATGTTCGCGGAAAGCGTGATCGCGCTCGACATCGTGCCGGCCGGGATGGCGGACACGGCGTTCTATCCGGGCTGGCTCGGTTACCAGAGCGAGCGGCTCGCGAACGTGACCGACATCGGCTCGCGGCAGGAGCCGGGGCTCGAGGCGATCGCGGCGGTCAAGCCCGATCTGATCATCGGCGTCGGCTTCCGCCATGCGCCGATCTTCGACGCGCTCGACCGGATCGCGCCGACGATCCTGTTCCAGTTCAGCCCGAACGTGTCCGACGGCGGCGTGCCCGTCACGCAGCTCGACTGGATGCGGCAGATCTTCCGGACCATTGGCGCAGTGACGGGGCGCGACGCCCGCGCACAGGCGGTCGACGCGCAGCTCGACGCCGGGATCGCGCGCAATGCGGCGCGGCTCGCCGCCGCGGGGCGCAAGGGTGAGCGGATCGCGCTGCTGCAGGATCTCGGCTTGCCCGATCGTTACTGGGCCTATACGGGCAACAGTACGTCGGCGGGCCTCGCGCGTGCGCTCGGGCTCGATCCGTGGCCGAAGAAACCGACGCGGGAAGGCACGCTGTACGTGACGTCGGCCGATCTGCTCCGGCAGCGCGACCTGGCCGTGATGTTCGTGACGGCATCGGGGATGGACGTGCCGCTGTCCGCGAAACTCGATTCGCCGGTGTGGCGCTTCGTGCCCGCGATGAAGGAACGGCGGATCGCGCTGATCGAACGCAATATCTGGGGGTTCGGCGGACCGATGTCGGCGCTGAAACTGGCCGACGTGATGACCGACACGATGCTGAAGCTGCCGGCCGTACGCAAGACGTGACGTGCAGGGCGTCGTGACCGGCGCGCCGCGCATCGGCAATAATCCCTTCCGAAATGCAAATCGCCGACGCGCTGCCATCGCAGCGCGTCGGCGATTTTTTGTCGACCGTCTCTCAAGCGCTCAGCGCATCGACGTCATCCTGCGCACGCAGGCGCGCCGGTTGCGTGTCACTGACGATGCGCCCGTTGTCGAGCTTCAACAGCCGGTCGGCGAGATCGAAGTAGCGATCGTCGTGCGTGATCACGATCACGGCCTTGCCGCGCGCGCGCAGCTCGGGCAGCAGTTGTTCGTAGAACACGGCCTTGAACGAAGGGTCCTGGTCGGCGGCCCATTCGTCGAACAGATAGAAGGGGCGATCCTCCAGGTACGCGACGACGAGCGCGAGCCGCTTGCGTTGCCCGGTCGACAGCGCGCGCGTCGAGAACGCGCCGTCGACCACTTTCACCTTGTGGTCGAGCGCGAGTTTCGCGACGAGCGCGTTCGCCCGTGCATCGGCCTGCGCGCGCGACGGATCGTCGGGATCGACGATGCCGAGCAGCGCATCGAACAGGTGGAAATCGTTGAATACCGCGCTGAAACGTTGCCGGTACGCGGCCCGTTCGCGCCAGCCGATCGTGTGGCTGTCCACCTCGATCGTGCCTTCCTCCGGCTCGTAGAGCCCCGTCAGCACCTTCGCGAGCGTCGTCTTGCCGCTGCCGTTGCCGCCGACGATGAACACGAGCTCGCCTGGTTTGATCGTCAGGTCGATCGGCCCGATGCTGAACATCCGTTCGTCGCGTTCGTGGAAGTACGCGTGCGTGACGCCGCGCAGCGTGACGGCGCCGGCCGGCGGCACGTCGGGGGCGTCGGCCGCGGGCGGCACCGTGCGCAGTGCGCCGAACTCGGCCATCACGCCTTCGATCCGCGTGAGCGAGACGCGTGCCGCATTCACGGTCGGCAGGTTGTTCAGCAAGCCGTCGAGCGGCACGAGCATGAACAGGAACACGACGACGTAGCCGGCCGCGGTGGCCGGGTCGGCATGCACGCCGAGTTGCGGCCAGAACGACGCAACGCCGAGGAACACGTAGAACAGGAAGATGATCCAGCCGACCCCGACCGCATACGCGCTGAACGCGCGGCGGCGGTGGTCGCGCACTTCGCCGATCGCGGCGCCGAGCTGGCCGTCGACGAACTGGCGGGCGCGCGCATCGTGCAGCTTCAGCTCCTTCGCGCCGGAGAACAGCGAGCCGAGATAGCCGAACAGGCGGTCCTGCGCGTGGCCGGCCGCTTCGAGCGACGCAATCGCGCGGCGGTCGCCGGTGTGATAGCCGAGCGAGCCGGCGATGATCGCGGCCAGCGCCAGCAGGCACACGGGCCACGACAGCCACGCAAGGTAGCCGAGGCAGCCGAACACGATCGAGCCGTGCATGACCAGGTTCGGCAGCGCGAAGAACAGCATCGACACGTTGGTCGCGTCGTCGGTCAGAACCGACTGCACGGGCGCCGCGCCGATCCGCTCGATGTCGCGCAATTCGGCGGCGCCAACGCGTCGCGCAAGGTGCACGCGCAACCGCGCCATCGTGTCCTGCGACAGGCGGGCGAACAGCGTGCCCGACACGATCCGCGTGATGAGCGCGATCACCGCGCACAGCGCGAAGCGCCACGCGAGCGACGCATCGGCCGCGCCCGGTTGAGAGAGCGCGCGGTTCAGCGTCGCGACGAGCAGCACGCTCGCGATACCGTTCAGTACGCACGCGGTGAGGGCCAGCGTGAACGACACGCGGCTTTCGCGCAACAGCGCAAGGATCAGGCGCGCGGCGGGGCGGCCGGGGGAGGCGTCGAGGGACGGCGGGGAGGAAGGCTCGTGGGCGGCTGTCATCGGCAACGTCGGTAAAGGGAAGGCAGGCAAAAACGCGGAAACGGCAAATCTGACGCGAAAGCGGCGGGCGAGGCGGCGCCCCGTTCCGGCTTTCCTCCCTGATAGACGAACGGGCCGCGCAAATATTTAGCAACGCCGTCAAAAAAAGCGGCCGCAAGCACTTTGAGCGCAAAACGGTAAAAAATCGGCCGCGTCGTTCGTCACACCAGTGAAGCCGCCCCAAGCGGCCCCGAGACTTGGCCGAAGCGGCCGGACCGAAGGACTTCACGCACATGACGAGTTTCCCGACTGCGCTGCATCACCGAATCCGCGAACTGGCGCGCATCGCGCCCGACGCACCCGCCATCGCGGTCCCTTTCCAGCATGACCTGCGCCTGTCGCGCGGCGCGCTCGACGCACGGGCGTCGCACCTGGCCCGGCAACTGCGCGCGGCCGGCGTCGGCGCGGAAGTGCGGGTCGGCGTGTGTGTCGAGCGTTCGTGCGAACTGTTCGTCGCACTGCTGGCCGTGTTGAAGGCAGGCGGCGTGTTCGTGCCGCTCGATCCGCGCCATCCGGCCGCGCGCCTCGACTGGATCGTGCAGGACGCGCAACTGCGGCACGGCATCGTCGACGCGGCCGGCCGTGCAGCGCTCGGCACGCCGTTCGAACAGGCGTTTGATCCGGCCGCGGAAGCAACCGGCGAGCCGGGTCTCGTCGCCGACGACGAAGAAGTGCCGGTTCACCCGCGTTCGGCCGCCTACATGATCTATACATCGGGCTCGACCGGCACGCCGAAGGCGGTGGTCGTCGAGCACGGGCCGCTCGCCGCGCATTGCGACGCGCTTGCGGCCGCGCTGCCGATCGAGGCCGGCGACCGTCTGCTGCATTTCGCGTCGGTCAACTTCGACGCCGCGCACGAATGCTGGCTCGCACCGCTCGCGATCGGCGCAAGCATCGTCGTGGCGCCGCCGCAACCGTTCGCGCCGGACGCCGCGCATGCGCTGCTGGTGCGCGAGTCGGTCAACGTCGCCGCGTTCCCGCCTGCCTACCTGCGCGAATTCGCAGCCGTCGCCGCGCGCGAAGGCGTGCCGCCGGCGCTGCGCGTGCTCGCGTTCGGCGGTGAAGCGCTGCCGCAGCAGGCATTCGAATTCGTGCGCGGCACGTTCCCGTCGGTACGGCTGATCAACGGTTACGGGCCGACCGAGGCCGTGATCTCGCCGATGCTGTGGCCGGTCGAGCCGGGCGAGACGCCCGTGCTGGCCGCCGACGATGCGTATGCGTCGCTGCCGATCGGCCGCGTGATCGGCCCGCGCGTCGCGCGTATCGACGGCGCCCGGCACGACGGCGTGGGCGAGCTGCTGCTCGGCGGCGTCTGTGTTGCACGCGGTTATCACGGCCGCCCGGCCTTGACGGCCGAACGCTTCATTCCCGATGCGGACGGTGAGCCGGGCGCGCGCGTCTACTGCACCGGCGATCTCGCACGACTGCGCGACGACGGCGCATTCGACTATCTCGGCCGCCTCGACGATCAGGTCCAGGTGCGCGGCGTGCGCGTGGAACCGGCGGAAATCGCCGCGTGCCTGCGCTCGCATCCCGCCGTGGCCGACGCGGCCGTGGTCGCCGAAACTGGCAGCGGGCCGACGCGGCTGATCGCGTGCGTCGTGCTGCGCGCGGCGGCTGACGACGAGGCGTTGAAAGCGCACGTGGCCGCGCAATTGCCGGCCGCGTGGCAGCCGCACCGGTTCGTGCGTGGCGACGCGCTGCCGTATACGTTGAACGGCAAAATCGACCGTGCAGCACTGCGCGAGCGGATTGCCGCGGCGCGCGACACGACGCAAGGTACCGGCGATGCGCCGCGCTCGCCGACCGAACAGCAGATCGCCGGCCTCTGGCAGACGCTGCTGGGCCTCGATGTCGTGCCGTCGCGCGACGACCGCTTCTTCGCGCTGGGTGCCGACTCGCTCGCCGCGATGCAACTGCAGGCCGCGATCCGTGCGGCCGTGCGCGTGAATCTGCGACTCGACACGCTGTTTGCCGATCCGGCACTCGCCGAACTGGCTGAGCAGGTCGATCGTGCGGAGCGCGAGACCGGCGAACCGCTGGCCGCCATCGGCGCGCGCCGCACGCCGGCCGACGCCGCTGCATCGGGCGCACCGCACGTCGATCGCGCGGCCTCGCTCGCACAACAACGCTTCTGGGTACTCGCGCAAACGCGTGATGCGAGTGCCGCGTATCACATCGCCGCGCACTGGACGATCGATGGCGCGCTCGACCGCGACGCGCTGCAGCGCGCGCTCGATCACGTGATCGGGCGTCATGAGGCATGGCGCACGACGCTCGTCGACAACGACGACGGCGTCGTGATGCAGCGGATTCATGCGCACCTGCCGGTGTCGATCGCCGATGTCGACCTGCGCGACCAGCCGCCGGCCGCGCGCGATGCGCAAGCCGCGCGTCTCGCCGAGCGCGACGCGGCCGAACCGTTCGACCTCGCACGCGGCCCGCTGCTGCGCGCGACGCTCGTCGCGTTCGCCGGCGATCGCCACCGCCTGCTGCTGACCGCGCATCACGCGATCACCGACGGCTGGAGCTCGCGCTGCGCGTTCGACGAACTGTCGGGGGCGTACCGCGCATATGCCGAAGGGCACAAACCGTCGCTGCCCGAACTGCCGATCCAGTACGCCGACTATGCGGACTGGCAGCGCGACATGCTGGCCGGCGGCGAGGGCGAGCGCCAGCTCGACTACTGGCGTGGCGCATTGCGCGACGTGCCGGGCCCGCTCGCGCTGCCGGTCGACCGTCAGCCGGGCGCCGTGCGCACGCTGCAAGGCGCGCGCGTGTCGGTGCGCCTGCCCGATGCGGTCGCGGCCGACGTGCGGCAACTCGCGCGCGATGCGCAGGCCACCGTCTTCACGGTGCTGCTGGCCGCGCTAGACGCGTGGCTGTCGCGCCTGACCGGCGCAACGGATGTCGTCGTCGCGGTGCCGGTCGCGCATCGCCAGCGCCCCGAAACGCGCGCGCTGCTGGGCCTCTTCCTGAATACCGTCGCGCTGCGCGTGCACGTGGCGCCGACGCAGCCGTTCCGCGCGCTCGTCGATGCGGCGCGCACGGCGGCGCTCGACGCGGTCGCACACCAGGACGTGCCGTTCGAGCGCGTCGTCGATGCGGTGAAGCCGCCGGTCAAGCGTGGCGACGAATGGCTGCGCGTGAAGTTCGCGCAGCAGTTCGACGCACGGCACGACAGCGTGCTGCCGGGTGCCACGGCGGTCGCGACGCCGGGGCCGGATCTCGCCGCGCGCTTCGACTTCGCGCTGGATTTCACCGACGACGCGAACGGCATCGAACTGGTCGCAGCCTATGCGACCGACTGCATCGACGCCGAGACGGCGCGCGCGTGGCTCGACAGCTATGCGACCCTCGTCGGCGCGGCTGCGCACGATCCGCAGCGCACGACGGCCGCGCTGCCGTGCGATGCATCGGCTGCTTCGCGCCAGCCGCGCGACGGTCGTGCGCTGCGCGTCGAGCACGCCGACATCGTTGCCGCGTTCGCGCGGCAGGCGGCCGCCTATCCGCATCGTGTGGCGCTTGCCGACGCATCGGCATCGCTGACGTTCGCCGAACTCGACGACGCATCGAACCGCATCGCCCGCGCACTGACGCAGCGTGGCGTGGCCGCGGAAGCGTCCGTGATCGTCTGCATCGAACGATCGGCGCGTTTCGTCGTCGGCCTGCTCGGCGCGCTGAAGGCCGGCGCGCTCGCCGTGCTGCTCGATCCGGCGCAACCGGCCGCACGGCTTGCCGCGGCGGCAACCGATTGCGGCGCACGCTGGGCGCTCGTCGCGGACACGGACGCGTGGCCGGCCGGCATCGACACGCAGCCGCTCGACGTCGACACGCTCGCGCAGGATGCGACGCTCGCCCATGCGGGCGGTGTGCGCGTCGCGCCGCACCCGGAACAGGGCGCGTACCTGATCTATACGTCGGGCTCGACCGGCACGCCGAAGGGCGTCGTCGTGTCGCACGGCGCACTGGCCGACTACGTGCAGGGGATGCTCGACGAACTCGCGTTCGCCCCCGACGCATCGTTCGCGATGGTGTCGACCGTCGCGGCCGACCTCGGCCATACGACGCTGTTCGGCGCGCTGTGCGCGGGCCGCACGCTGCACCTGTTGCCGGCTGCCTGCGCGTTCGATCCGGACCTGTTCGCCGGCGAAATGCGCCGCCGTGAAGTTGGCGTGCTGAAGATCGTGCCGAGTCACCTGCAGGCGCTGCTCGACGCGTGCGTGCCGGCCGACGTGCTGCCGCGCCATGCGCTGGTGACGGGCGGCGAAACGCTCACGTGGGCGCTCGTCGCGCGCCTGGCCGCGCTCGCGCCGGCTTGCCGCGTGATCAACCACTACGGGCCGACCGAAGCGACGGTCGGCGCGATCGCCTGCGACACGGCATCGATTGCCGCCGATGCACGCGATCCCGCGAGCGGCGTGCCGCTCGGCCAGCCGTTGCCCAATGCGCGCGCGCTCGTGCTCGACGCGTTCGGCGCCTGCGTGCCGGCCGGCGCGACGGGCGAGCTGTATCTGGGCGGGCCGGGTGTCGCGCGCGGCTACCTCGGCCGCCCGGCGCAAACCGCCGAGCGCTTCGTGCCCGATCCGTTCACGCCAGGTGCGCGGCTGTATCGCACGGGCGACCGCGTGCGGTTGCGCGCCGATGGCCGCCTCGCATTCCTTGGCCGCATCGACGACCAGGTGAAGATCCGCGGCTACCGTGTCGAACCCGGCGAGGTGAGTGCGGCGGTGCGCGCGGCCGGCCCGATCGCGCAGGCCGAGACGCTTGCAATCGAACACGACGGCCGCTTGCGGCTCGCGACGTTCGTCGTGATGCGCGATGGCGCGGCGTTCGACGAAGCCGCCGTGCGTACGGCGCTGGCCGCGAAGCTGCCCGATTACATGGTGCCCGCGCAGTTCGTCGCACTCGCGCGCCTGCCGGTGACGGCGAATGGCAAGATCGATCGCGCGGCGTTGCGTGAAGTCGCGGCCGCGCCGGTTGCGGTCGCGTCCGGCGATGCACCGCAAGGCGCGGTCGAAACGGTGCTCGCCGAAGTCTGGCAGGCCGTGCTGAAGGCGCCGCACGTCGGCCGTGGCGACAACTTCTTCGAACTTGGCGGCGATTCGATCCTCGTGTTGCAGGTGATCGCCCGTGCGCGCAAGCGCGGCGTGCGCTTCACGCCGAAGCAACTGTTCGACGGCCCGACGGTCGCGGAACTGGCCCGCATCGCGAAGACGGACGACACGGCCGCTGCCGCTCAGCCTGCGAACGCGGTCGCACCCGCAGCGGCAACGCCGGCTGCCGCGTCGATCCTGACGCCCGCACAGCAACGCTTCTTCGCGCTCGATGTTCCGCACCCGGGCCACTGGAACCAGTCGGTTGCGTTCGACGTGCGCGGTTCGTTCGACGCCGACGCATTCGCGCGCGCATTCGACGCGCTGCTGACGCATCACGACGCATTCCGCCAGCGTTTCGCGCGCCGCGCGGACGGCACGTGGCACGCGAGCGATGCCGCGAACGCGTACGATGCGCTGCCGTTCGTCGAAGTCGCCGCACGCGATGAAGCCGACGCGCTCGCACGCTTCGACGCGCTGCAGCGCCGTCTCGACCTCGGCCGCGGGCCGCTCGCCTGCGCGTGTGCGGCACGGCTGCCGGACGGCTCGACGCAGCTGTATCTCGCGATTCATCATGCGATCGTCGACGGCGTGTCGTGGCGCATCCTGCTCGACGACCTGGACTCGGCCTACCGCGCCGCATGCGAACGCACGCCGGTCCGCCTGTCGCAACCGGGCCTGCGCGCGGACGCCTGGGCCGCGCGGCTCGCGCGCGCCGCGACGGAACCGGCATCGCCGTTCGCGGGCGAAGCCGCGTACTGGGCCGGCATGGCGCAGGGCGACGATCTCGTACCCGATCATCCCGACGCAGCGGCGACGAACGCCGATGCAGCCGTCGTCGTGCAGACGCTCGATGCGGCATTGACCCGCGCCGCGCTGACCGACGCGCATGCCGCCTACCGCACGCAGACGATCGAATTGCTGGGCGCGGCGCTTGCGCTGGCAATCGCCGGCGCTCGTGGCGCCGCATCGTGCCGCGTCGAGCTGGAGGGACATGGCCGCGAAGCACTGTTCGACGACGCAGATGCGAGCCGGACGATCGGCTGGCTGACGAGCCATTACCCGGTGCTGCTGCCGGTCGCCGCGACCGCACGCGACACGCTGTGCGCCGTCAAGGACACGCTGCGCGCGGTGCCGCACAAGGGGCTCGGTTTCGGCGTGCTCGCACACTACGGCGATGCGACGACGCGTGCGGCGCTGGCCGCCGTGCCGCGCCCGCGCGTCACGTTCAACTACCTCGGCCAGTTCGACGCGCCGCGCGATGCAACGCTCGTGCCGCGTTTCGGCGGCACCGGCGTCGAGCGCGATCCGCAAGGCCCGCTCGGCAATGCGCTCGCGATCCACGCGTACCTCGATACGGATCGCGACGGCGCACGTACGCTGAAGGTGCACTGGGTCTACGGCGCGCCGCAATTCGAGCGCGCGACGATCGACGCGTTCGCCGAACGCTTCGCGTCGGCGCTGCGCGAACTCGTCGAAGCGTGCGCGTCGCGCATTGCACATCGCGGTGCCGGTGCGACGCCGGGCGATTTCCCGCTCGCGCAGGCCGCCGGCCTCACGCAGGCCGCGATCGAACGCACGCCGCTCGACTGGCGCGCGATCGACGACGTGTATCCGCTGTCGCCGATGCAGCAGGGCATCCTGTTCCACGCGCTGTTCGCGCCCGGCCACGCAAGCTACGTGAACCAGCTCGTCGCGACCGCGACTGCGCTCGACGCCGACCGTCTCGCCGCCGCGTTCGACGCGTCGGTCGCGCGTCACGACATCCTGCGCACGAGCGTGATGCCGGACGAAGCCGCGCCGCTGCAGTGCGTGCATCGTCATGCCCGGATGCCGGTCGAGCAGCTCGACTGGCGCGAGCGCGGCGCCACGTTCGACACCGATTTCGACGCATGGCTCGCGGCCGACCGCACGCGCGGCTTCGACTGGCGCGAGCCGCCGCTGATGCGGCTGACGCTGATCCGCGTGACGGACGACGCATGGCGCGTCGTGTGGACGCGTCACCACGTGCTGCTCGACGGCTGGAGCACCGCGCGCCTGCTCGCCGACGTGCTGCGCGACTATCGCGATCCGGACGCCGTGTCGCCGTTCGCGACCCGCCCGGCGCTGCGCTATCGCGACTTCATCGCGTGGCTCGGCACGCGCGACCGCGGCGCCAACGAGCGCTTCTGGACCGAGCGCCTCGCGCGCCTGGATGCGCCGACGCTGATTGCCGAGCGCACGGCCGATCGCGCCGATGCCGAGATGGCCACGTGGCGCGCGACGCTCGATGCGGACACGATGGCGCGTGTCGTGCAGACGGCGCGCGCGCTGAAGCTGACCGTCAACACGCTGGTGCAGGGCGCATGGGCGCTCGCGCTGCAGCGGATGACGCACCAGCCGGCCGTTGCATTCGGCGCGACCGTCGCGGGACGTCCCGATGCGCTCGCGGATGTCGACGCGGTGCTCGGTCTTTTCATCAACACGCTGCCGGTCATCACCGCACCGGCGCCGCAGCATCGCGCGGCCGACTGGCTGCAAACGCTGCAGCGCGAGAATGCGGCCGCCGCCGAGCATGCGCACACGCCGCTCGCCGACATCCAGCGCTGGGCGCGCGGAGCGGGCGGCGCACTGTTCGATACGCTGGTCGTGTTCGAGAACTACCCGGTCGACGAGTCGGTGCGCGATGCCGATCCGCGTGCGCTGGCATTGAGCGGTGTACGCAGCATCGAATCGACCGATTTTGCGCTGACGCTCGTGATCGAGAGCGGCACCGAACTGACGATCGACTACGGCTACGACACCGCACGCGTCGATGCGCGTCAGGTCGAGACCTGGCACCGCGCATTTGCGTGCGCGCTCGATGCGCTGGCCCGTACGCCGGACGCGCTGCTCGGCACGCTGTCGATCGCCGACGACGCCACTCGCGACGCACTGGCGCTCGCCCAGAACACCGCGCATGAATGGCCGGCGTCGCAGCGCCAGCCGCTGCACCGGCAATTCGCCGATGCGGCGCAGGCAGCGCCCGATGCGATCGCGCTCGAATACGCGGACGTTCACGGCGGCGTGCATCGCGCGACCTATCGCGAACTCGATGCCGGCACGTCGCGCATTGCAGCCGCTTTGCGCCGGCGCGGCGTGCAGCCCGACACGCCGGTCGCGCTGTGCGTCGAGCGTTCGTTCGACATGGTGATGGCGCTCGTCGGCGTGCTGAAGGCAGGCGCCGCGTACCTGCCGGTCGATCCCGACTATCCGGCCGAGCGTATTGCCTACCTGCTGCGCGACGCGCGGCCGGCCGTCGCGATCACGCAGGCTCACCTGCGCGAGCAGGTCGAGGCCGCGCTGGGCGAAGGCTCCGGCACGCAGCTGCTGACGGTCGCGGACCTGCTTGCCGATGAAGCCGGCGAAGCCGACGGCACGCCCACGGACGCAGCCGCCGCGATCGACGACGCGCAGCTCGCGTACCTGATCTACACGTCCGGTTCGACCGGCAAGCCGAAGGGCGCCGGCAACTCGCACGGCGCGCTCGCGAACCGCATCGCATGGATGCAGCACGCATACCGGCTGACGCGCGACGACGTCGTGCTGCACAAGACGCCGTTCGGCTTCGACGTGTCGGTCTGGGAATTCGTGTGGCCGCTGGCGATCGGCGCAAAGCTCGCGATCGCCGCGCCCGGCGACCATCGCGATCCGGCGCGTCTCGCGGCCGCGATCCACGCGCACGGCGTGACGGTGCTGCATTTCGTGCCGTCGATGCTGGCCGCGTTCGCCGCGCATCTCGACGATTTTTCGGCCGCTGCGCAATGCGACAGCGTGCGTCTGATCGTTGCGAGCGGCGAGGCGCTCGCGCCCGAACTCGTCGCGAAGATGGCGCGGCTGCTGCCGCACGCGACGCTCGTGAACCTGTACGGACCGACCGAAGCCGCGATCGACGTGTCGCACTGGACCTGCGGCCCCGACGACGCGCAGGCGGTCGCGGTGCCGATCGGCCATCCGATCGCGAACCTGCAACTTCACGTGCTCGATGCCGCGTGGCAGCCGGTGCCGGCCGGTGCGACCGGCGAACTGTATCTCGCGGGCGCGGGTCTTGCGCGCGGCTATCTCGGCCGTCCGGCGCTGACCGCCGAGCGCTTCGTGCCCGATCCGTTCGTGCCGGGCGCGCGCATGTACCGCACGGGCGATCTCGCGCGGCGCCGCGCCGACGGCGCGCTCGACTACCTCGGCCGCGTCGACACGCAGGTGAAGCTGCGCGGCCAGCGGATCGAGCCGGGCGAGATCGAGGCGCTGCTGCGTGCGGCGCCCGGCGTGAACGATGCGGTCGTGATCGTGCGCGACGAGCAACTGATCGGCTATGTCGCCCGCGGCGACGCGGGCCCGCTCGACCGTGCGGCGCTGCTCGACGCACTGCGCGCACAACTGCCGGTGTACATGGTGCCGTCGCAGCTGATCGAGCTGGACGCGTTGCCCGTCACGCCGAACGGCAAGTGCGACCGCCATGCGCTTCCGGCACCGGTGCGCGAAACGGCCGAAGCCGTCGAGCTCGCGACCGACACCGAGCGCGCGCTCGCGGAAATCTGGCAGCGCGTGCTGCATGTGGACACGATCGGCCGCGACGGCGATTTCTTCCTGCTCGGCGGCCATTCGCTGCTCGCGACGCAGGCCCACGCGCAGGCGAACCTGCACTGGGGGCTCGCGCTGCCGCTGCGCACGCTGTTCGACACCCGCACGCTGGCGCGCTGCGCGCAAGCGATCGACGCGGCCTGCGCGGCGCGCGGCGAGACCGATGCGGCGAGCGCGATCGACGCGTTGCTCGGCGAACTGGAAACCCAATAAGGACGACGGATGACGAAGGTTCAACCCGACTGGCTTGCGCTCGCGACGCGTTTCGCGCAACTGCCCGACGCGCAGCGCGCGGTCTTCATCGACAAGCTCGGCGCGGCCGGCATCGACTTCCGTGTGCTGCCGATTCCGCCGCGCACGCCGCGCAGCGACCGCGTGCCGGCGTCGTTCGCGCAGACGCGGCTGTGGCTGCATGCACGGCTGATCGACGCACCCGACGCGTATCACATCACCGAGCGCCTGGCGCTGACGGGCGCGCTGGACGTGCATGCGCTGAGGCTCGCGTGCGATGCGCTGATCGCGCGCCACGAAGCGCTGCGCACCACCTTCGACGAAGCGCAGGATGGCGTGGCGCAAACGATCCACGCACCGCTGCGCTGCCCGTGGCGCGAGACCGATCTGGAAGCGTTGCCGGACGCGCAGCGCGCCGCGCG
Organism: Burkholderia cepacia complex sp. TUM26381; assembly: GCF_057439935.1. Lineage (NCBI taxonomy): Bacteria > Pseudomonadati > Pseudomonadota > Betaproteobacteria > Burkholderiales > Burkholderiaceae > Burkholderia > Burkholderia cepacia complex sp. TUM26381. The sequence goes on from NZ_CM172006.1 coordinate 1,798,597, forward strand.
TGCGGAGGCCGTCGCGACGGCCGATGAGGCCGAGCCGTTCGATCTCGGGGCGGCGCCGCTCGTGCGTGCACACCTGGTGCGCTTCGACGCGACGCATCACTGGCTCGCGCTGACCGTGCATCACATCGTATCGGACGGCTGGTCGTCGGGCGTGATGCTGGAAGAGCTCGCGGCGTTCTATCGCGCGTATGCGTCCGACCGGCCGGTGCCGCTCGGGCCGCTGCCGATCCAGTATGCCGACTACGCGCTGTGGCAGCGCCGCTGGCTCGATGCCGGCGAGCGCGACCGCCAGCTCGCGTTCTGGCGCGACCGGCTCGATCCGCAGCGCGGCGTGCTGGCGCTGCCGGGCGCAACGGCCAGGCCGGCGCGCCGCAGTGCGCGCGGCGCGCGCCATGTGTTTTCGCTCGACGCACGCGTCGGCGCGCAGCTGCGCGCATTTGCTGCTGCATCGGGCGCCACGCCGTTCGCCGTGCTGCTGGCCGCGCTCGATGCGTTGCTGGCGCGTGCGACCGGCGATGCGCGGATCTGCGTCGGCGTGCCGGCCGCGAACCGCGAGCGCGCGGAAGTCGCCGGCCTGATCGGCTTCTTCGTCAATACGCTGGCGATCGACGTCGACGTACCCGCACACGGCGATTTCTCGTCGCTGGTCGCCCGCACGCAGCGCGCGCTCGTCGACGCGCAGATGCACCAGGACGTACCGTTCGAACAGGTGATCGACGCGCTCGGCGTGCCGCGCAGCGCGAGCCACCATCCGCTGTTCCAGGTGATGGCCGCGTACGGCGAACGCCGCGCGTTGCCGGCGCTCGGCGCGGCGGCGGCGGCGTTGCTGCCGTCCGGCACGCCGTCCGCGAAGTTCGACCTGACGCTGTCCGTCGAAGCGACGCCGGACGGCACGTTCGCCGCCGCGTTCATTTACGCGCTCGACCTGTTCGACGCGGACGCAATTTCACGGCTGGCCGTACGCTTCGTCACGCTGCTGACCGATGCGCTTGCACGCCCCGACATGCCGGTCGGCGATCTCGACTGGCTGCCCGCGGACGAGCGTGCACAGCTCTTTGCATGGAACGCGCCGGCCGGCGCGACCGGCGCCGAGCCGTTCGTTCCCGTGCATGCCCGCATCGCCGCGCATGCGCAGGCGCGGCCCGATGCACGCGGCGTCGCCGATATCGATCGTGCGTTGACGCGCGGCGAAGTCGATGCACGTGCGGCGCGCCTCGCGCGCCATCTGGTGGCGGCCGGCGTACGGCCCGAGATGCGCGTCGGCGTTGCGCTGCAGCGCTCGGTCGACCTGCTGGTCGCGCTGATCGCGGTGCTGAAGTCGGGCGCCGCGTTCGTGCCGCTCGATCCCGCGCATCCGCGCGAACGGCTCGCGCAGATCGTCGGCGACGCGAACATCGCGCACGTGCTGACCGACGGTGCGAGCGCGGCATCGCTGCCCGAATTGCCGGCGCTGCGCGTGTGGCGTGCCGATGCGGTCGACGCGCTCGACGAAGCCGCGCACGTCGCGCTGCCGGACGTGCTGCCGGGCCACGCGGCCTACGCGATCTACACGTCGGGCTCGACCGGCAAGCCGAAGGGCGTGATCGTCGACCATGCGTCGTTCGCGCTGCATTGCGCAGCGATCGCCGAGCGCTACGGCGCGGGCGAGAACGACGTGTTCCTGCTGTTCCAGTCGGTCAATTTCGACGGCGCACACGAAGGCTGGTTCTCGCAATACATGTCGGGCGCCGCCGTGTCGGTGACGGCCGATGTGCTGTGGCCGCCCGCGCAGACCTGCGCAATGATGGTCCGCGACGGCGTGACGATGACCTACGTGCCGCCCGGCTGCGCCGCCCAGCTTGCCGAATGGGCGCTCGCGCACGGTGCGCCGCCGACGCTGCGTTCGTTGACCGTTGGCGGCGAGGCGACGTCGCGCGAAGCATTTGCGATGCTGCGCCGCGCGTTGCCGAACGTGCGGGTGGTCAACGGCTACGGCCCGACCGAGACGGTCATCACGCCGACGCTGTGGATGTTCCGCCCCGGCGACGATTTGGCGAAGCTCGGCGACGCCGCCTATCTGCCGATCGGCACGCTGGTCGGCGCGCGTACCGCGCACGTGCTCGACGAGCGGCTGCACCCGTTGCCGGTCGGCGTGATCGGCGAGCTGTACCTGGGCGGCGAGGGAATCGGCGTCGCGCGCGGCTATCTCGACCGTCCGGCGCTGACGGCCGAGCGCTTCGTGCCCGATCCGTACGGCGCGCCGGGCGCGCGCCTGTACCGCACCGGCGATCTCGTACGACGCCGTGCGGACGGCGTATTCGACTTCATCGGCCGCGTCGATCACCAGGTGAAGCTGCGCGGGCTGCGCATCGAACTCGGTGAAATCGAGGCGCAGCTGGCCGCGCACGATGCGGTGCGCGAGGCCTGTGCGGTCGTGCACGGGCAGGGCGCGCTCGCGCAGCTCGTCGCGTATGTCGAGTTGACCGCCGATGCGCAGGCAGCGGTGCAGCCGGTCGAAGCGGCGATGCTCGACGCGCACCTGCGCCGCACGCTGCCCGACTACATGGTGCCCGCGCAACTGATCGTGCTCGACGCGCTGCCGCGCAACGCGAACAGCAAGGTCGACCGTGCGCGGCTGCCGGCGCCGGTGCGCGTCGAACGCGCATACGAGGCGCCGCATGACGGCGACGAAGCCGCGCTCGCGGCGATCTGGTGCGACGTGCTGAATCTCGGGCGTGTCGGCCGTGGCGATCACTTCTTCGATCTCGGCGGCCATTCGCTCGCGGCCGTACGCGTCGCGACGCGCGTGGCGGAACGGTTGGGCCGTGACGTGCCGGTGCGCGCGCTGTTCGAAGCGCCCGTGCTCGCACAGTACGCGCTGAAGGTGGCCGATGCGCCGCGCGCCGCGCAGGCCGGCGCCGCAGCGCCGGGTGTCGCGGTGGCCAAGCCCGACGCACACGGCGTGTGGCCGCTGTCGCCCGCGCAGCTCGGCCTGTGGTTCCTGTGGCGCGCGCAGCCGGACAGCGCCGCGTACAACATTCCGGTCGCGCTGCGCGTGCGCGGCCCGCTCGATGTCGATGCGCTGCGCGCCGCGTTCTCGGCGACGGCAGCCGTGCATCCGGCGCTGCGTGCGCGGCTCGTTGCCCGCGACGGCGCGCTGCCGGGCCAGCGGATCGACGCGAACATTGCCGTCGAACTGCCGGTGATCGACCTGTCGGCCCAAGCCGATGCGCTTGCCCGCGCGGCCGCGCTGACCGACGAGGATGCACTCGCGCCGTTCGACCTCGCGGCCGACGCGCCGCTGTGGCGCGCCCGCGTGCTGCGGCTCGGCGCGGACGACCACGTGCTGTCGGTGACGATCCATCACATCGTGTCCGATGGCGAATCGATCGAGCTGTGGCTCGACGCCGTGCGCGCACGCTATGTCGCCCGCATGCAGGGCAGCGCCGTGCCGGCCGACGAATCCGTTCAACTGGCCGTGCCGCTCGTGCTGCCCGCACCGTGCCATCCGGCACGTGTCGCGTACTGGCGCGATGCGCTCGCCGATCTGCCGTCGCGTGTCTTGCCGCAGCGCGACGATGCGCCGTCCGTGCCGCAATGGCGCGCGGCACGTATCGCGTTCGATTTCGACGCATCGCTGATTCGCGCCGCGCGCGACGCCGCATCGGCGTCGCACGCCACGCTGCCGATGCTGCTGCACGCGGCGCTCAACACCGCGCTGTTCCGCGCGACGGGCGCGGCCGACCAGCCGGTCGGCGTGCTCGCATCGACGCGCGAACTCACGGGGGATGCGGCCCGCGATGCGCTCGGCCTCTTCATCAACTCGGTCGTCGTGCGTACGCGGATCGAACCGGCCGCGCGCCGCGCGGACGTGCTCGCGCAAGTACGCGATACGGCGCTCGCCGCGTATGCGCACGCCGACGTGCCGTTCGCCGACGTCGTTGCCGCGTTGCGTACGCCGCGGGCCGCACAGGCCAATCCGCTGTTCCAGGTGATGTTCAACTACCTGCGTCCGACCGGTGCCGCCGCGCGCGACTGGGCCGGCCTGTCGCTGGCCGGATTCGACGACGTGCGTCATCGCGTCGTGTTCACGCTCGAACTGGACGTCGTCGAACATCCGGACGGCCGCGTGAGCGCCGCGTTCTCGTATGCGGACGAATTGCTCGAGCGCGGTTTCGTCGACGCGCTTGTCGATGTCTATCACGACGAAGTCGCGCGTTTCGCCGGCGCGTCCGAAGCGGCGCTCGGCGCGCCCGATGCGCATGCGTCCATGCACACTGCGTCCGGCGCACTCGCAAGCGGCGACGCACGGGCGCACGCCCGACCGTCGCACGCCGCGGCCGCACTCGCGGCGCTGTGGTCGGATACGTTTGCGACGGCCGCCCCCGAGCCGGACGCGGACCTGTTCGACGCCGGCGCGACGTCGTTCGACGTCGTGCGCTTCATCGACGCGGCGGTCCGCGCCGGCCACGCGCTGACGATTGCCGACGTGTTCGCATCGCCGACGCTCGCGGCACTCGGCGCGCGGTGCGATGCGCCAGCGGAAACGGGACAGGAGGCGCGCCATGCTGGCTGAAGTGCGTCCGGACGGATTCACGATGCTCGATATGTACCGCCTCGCGTTCGCGGACGGCCTGTTCGCCGTGCGCGACGGCGCCGAGATCCGCGTCGCGCAGGGCGATGGCATCAGCGCGCAGTTGCTGCGCGCACAACTCGGCGACGATGGCGCACTGCGTCTCGTCGCCTACAACCATCGTGCGGCGCCGGCCGACCAGCGGCGTGCGCTGCTGGCCGCGCTGGCCGCGGCGTTTTCGGACAGCGCGCGCCACGCGGCGATCCGGCTCGACCCGGCCGCGTGGCCCGCGGTCGCGCTCGATGCGCTGCGCGCAAGCGGCGTGCTCGCCGACGGCGGGCGCTGCCTGCGCGACGGCTGGGCGCAACAGGCCGACCTGTGGCTTGTCGGCCCGCATCTGCCGTGCGCGACGCTGCACACGTTCACCGGCGGCCGGCGTCATCCGCGCCGGCCGCCCGCGCCGCGCGGCGACGTCTACGCGCGCGACCTGCCGGCGCTCGGCGTGCGCTTCACGCTGCGCGGCTGGCAGCCGGCCGAGGACGCCGAACGGCTCGCGCGCTGGTTCGACGAACCACGCGTGCGCGACGGCTGGCCGGGTGCGCAGCCCGCGCAATGCGGCACGGCAGGCGCACCGGAAGCCGATCCGCACGTCACGCCGCTCGTCGGCTGCTTCGACGGCGAACCGTTCGCGTATTTCGAGGCCGTCTGGCTGAAGGAAGACGCGCTCGCGCCGCACGTCGCGGCGCGCGACTACGACCGCGGGCTGCGGATGCTGGTCGGCGAATCGCGCTGGCGCGGCCCGCACTGCGTGGCCGGCTGGCTGCCGTCCGTCGTGCATTACCTGTTTCTCGACGACCCGCGTACCGAAGCGGTCGGCTGTGCCGTTCCGGCCGGCCACGCGCGGATTGCCGACCATCTCGCGCGGCATGGCTTCGCGCGGCAGCGCCGTCTGGCGCTGGCCGACGCGCAGCCGCTGTGGATGCGCACGCTGCGCGAGACGTTCTTCTCCGGCCGTCACGTCTGACGGGCCGGATTCACCGACAAGGGAGCTGAGACATGCAGAGAGAAACCGTATTCGACCTGATCGGCGTCGGCTTCGGGCCGTCGAATCTGGCGCTGGCCGTGCGCCTCGCGGAGCGCAGCGGCGCGCGCACGTTCGCCCATTGCTTCGTCGAGCGCCAGCCGGAATTCGGCTGGCATCGCGGGATGCTGCTCGACGATTGCCGGATGCAGATTTCGTTTCTGAAGGATCTCGTCACGATGCGCGATCCGAAAAGCCGCTACACGTTCATCAACTACCTGTTCGAACGTGGCCGGCTGAACGAATTCGTCAACCTGAAGAACTTCTATCCGACCCGTGTCGAATTCCACGATTACCTGAGCTGGGTTGCCGAAGCGTTCGACGAGCGCGTCCATTACAGCGAAACCGTGCTGGCGATCGAGCCCGTGCGCGGCGACGGCGCGAAGATCGATGCGCTGCGCGTGCTGTCGCGCGACGCGGCCGGCCACGAGCGCCAGCGCGTCACGCGCGCGCTGTCGGTCGGCGTCGGCGGCACGCCCGCGATTCCGGACGCGTTCGCCGCGCTCGGCCGCGACCGCGTGATCCATTCGTCGTCGTATCTGACCGACATCGACCGGCTCGTCGCATCGCCCGACGGCGAGCGCCGCCGCGTCGCGGTGATCGGCGCGGGGCAGAGCGCGGCCGAGGTGTTCATCGATCTCGCACGCCGCTTTCCGCACGTCGACGCGAGCCTCGTGATGCGCGCCGGCGCATTGAAGCCGGCCGACGACAGTCCGTTCGTCAACGAAATCTTCAGTCCCGAGTTCACCGACGTCGTCTACGCGCAGCCGCACGACGCGCGCCGCGCGCTGCTCGAGCGCTATCGCGACACCAACTACGCGGTGGTCGACCGGCCATTGATCGAGCAGATCTACGAAATGCTGTACCTGCAGCGCATCGACGGCACGCCGCGTCATGCGCTGCTCGCGAACAGCGCGATCGAGGCCGCCGTGCGCACGGTCGACGGCCGTATCGAACTGACGCTGCGCGACCGGATGAGCGGCGCCACGCGCGTCGAGCGTTTCGATGCGCTCGTGCTCGCGACCGGCTACCGCCGCGACACGCATTCGGCGCTGCTCGAAGGGCTCGCGCCGCACCTGGGCGATGCGCTCACGCGCGGCGACGTCACGCGCGACTACCTGCTCGCGACGCCCGAGCACTTCGCGCCGCGCATCTACCTGCAAGGCTGCTGCGAAGACAGCCACGGATTGTCCGACACGCTGCTGTCGGTACTGGCGCGCCGCGCGGACGAAATCTGCGCGTCGCTCGAAGACGGGATCGCGCCCGCCCATGACGAAGGCGCAACCCGGGCATCGCACGAAAAACGACAGGAAAACGGGGTGAGCGCGGGCCGGATGGCTTTCGCTCTTTGACAAAGGCGCGGTCGGAGACCGCATGAAAAAAGTGGAGCAGAGAAAGATGGAGTGGGCAACAGGCACGCGTTTGCGTGCGATCGCGGCCGCGGCAAGCGTGGCGTTCGGTACGGCGGCGGCAGGGCACGCATACGCCCAGACGGCGCCGGCCGTGAACGCAGGCGCCGCGGCGTCGGCCAGCAGTGCACCGAACGGCGCGGCGGCCAGTGCGTCGACCAGCGCGCAGAGCGGCACGCTGCCGGCGATCACCGTCAACGCGGCCTCGGCAAGCGACGGCACGGTCGGGCTCGTCGCGAAGCGCAGCAGGAGCGGCACCAAGACCGACACGCCGCTCAACGAGATCCCGCAGACGATCAACGTCGTCACCGCGCAGCAGATCGAGATGACCGGCGCCACCGACGTGAACGCGGCGCTGCGCTACGTGCCGGGCTTCTCGTCGTATGGCTCGGACAACCGCTCGGACTGGTACGCGGCGCTGCGCGGCTTCACGCCGACCGCCTACGTGAACGGGCTGCAGGTGCCGAACACGATCAACCTCGCGAGCTGGCGCGTCGATCCGTACATGATCGACAGCATCAGCGTGCTGCGCGGGCCGACCTCGGTGCTGTACGGCGCGGGCGATCCGGGCGCGATCATCGACGTGCAGACCAAGCTCGCCGACGGCGAGCGCGTGCGTGAAGCCGGGGTGCAGATCGGCAACTACGCGCGCAAGCAGTTCATGATCGACGTCGGCGACAAGCTCGACCCGGACGGCAAGTACGCGTACCGGTTCGTCGGTGTCGCACGCGACGGCAATGCGCTGACCGGCCCGAACAACGACCAGCGCGTCGCGCTCGCGCCGTCGTTCCGCTGGCGCCCGAACGCGGATACGTCGCTGACGCTGTCCGCGACGTACCTGCAGGACTGGGGCGACATTTCGTCGAACTTCCTGCCCGCGCAGGGCACGGTGCTGCCGAACCCGAACGGCCAGATCAACAAGGACGTGTACGAGGGCGACGGCAACTTCAACTACTACCGCAAGAAACAGTGGTCGGTCGGCTATCAGTTCGAGCGGAACCTGACACCGGCGTGGACGTTCCGCCAGAACACGCGCCTGATGCACCTGTCGCTCGACAACGGCTCGGTATTCGGCAACGGCTTCGTCGAAGGCAGCACGACCGACGTGTCGCGCTGGGCCGGCGTGTTCCAGATGAACTACAGCCGCTTCGACATCGACAACAACCTCGAAGGCCGCTTCGCGACGGGGCCGCTCCAGCACACGCTGCTGCTCGGGTTCCAGTACAACCGCCAGACCGCGACCGACAGCGAATGGCTCGCTGCCGCGCCGCCGCTGAACATCTACAACCCGGTCTACCTGCCCGTCACGACGGCGGTGTTCACGCCTGACTCGACGTTCCGCACCAATACGTACACGACGATGAACACGTTCGGCCTGTACGCGCAGGACCAGATCAAGTGGAACCGCTGGACGCTGACGCTCGGCGGCCGCGAGGACTGGGTCAACATGCGCCAGGACGATCGTGCGGCGGGCACGTCGACGAAGGCGGACGTCACGGCATTCACCGGCCGCGTCGGCCTCACGTACCAGGGCGACTACGGACTGTCGCCGTACGTCAGCTACGCGACGTCGTTTAACCCGCTGATCGGCGTGAACTTGCTCGGCGGCGGGCTGCCGCAGCCGACGCGCGGCAAGCAGATCGAGGCCGGTCTGCGCTGGCAGCCGCCCGGCAAGAACCTGATGCTGAACGCGGCGATCTACCAGATCAACCAGACCAACGTGCTCACGTCGGCGCTGCCGAGCCAGGACACCACCGGCACGAAGTCGGTGCAGACGGGCGAGGTGCGTTCGCGCGGGATCGAGCTGAGCGCGACCGGCAAGGTCACGCGGAACCTGTCGGTGATCGCGTCGTACGTCTATCAGGACGTGAAGAACGTGCAGGCCAACGACGTATCGCTGAACAACTGGCCGGTCGACATTCCGCGTCCGCGCCAGATGGCGTCGCTGTGGACCGACTGGACGTGGTACACGGGGCCGCTCGCGGGCTTCGGCCTCGGCGGTGGCATTCGCTACCAGAGCGCGTCGGCCGGTGCGGCCGACAACTCGCTGACGGTATCGAGCGTCACGCTGTTCGACGCGGGCGTGCACTACGACACGCGTAACTGGCGCTTCGCCGTGAACGGGACGAACCTGTTCAACCGCCACTACATCAGCGGTTGCCAGTCGTCGAACGTCTGCGTGTTCGGCACCGACCGTACCGTGATCGCGACCGCGAAATACAACTGGTGACGACGCGCGCCGCGGCTCGCCGGCCGGCCTTCGTGGCCGGCGCGGGCCGGCCGCGGCGCCTTCGTCCGCTTTTCCACGACGCCTCCATGCCGAAGAAAAATCTCGTCTACATCCAGTCGCTGCGCAACGGCGCGGCCGATCGCGCCGGCCAGCCGGTCGCCTATCAGGGCAGCACGCGCTACATGAAGGCGCCGCTCGAATTCCTCGTCGAACGCCTGAACGATTCTCCGCTCGGCGAGCGCTATACGCTCCAGGGCGTGATCGTCGACGACGACGACGGGTCGCCGGCCGACCGCGCGAAAGTGGCCGACTACGGCTTCGCGCGCACGCCGGGCCGCCCGTGGATCCTGCCGGAAGGGCTGACGGTGCAGGGCCGGCCGGTCGACGAACTGTTCTGCTCGATTCCGTCGACGTACCGGCGGCTGCCGCGCGACGCGCGCGAGCGCGTGGCCGGCAAGCAGGCGTTCGAGCGGCGCCTGCTCGAGCGTTTGCTCGAACTCGACGCCGACATCGTCGTGCTCGACGGGCTGCTCGTGATTCTCGACGAGCTCGTGCGGCCCGGCGCGCGCTTTCACCGGCGCATCGCGAACATCCACCCGGGCATCACGGCCGACGATTCGCCGTACCAGCGGCGCGGCGCGTGGGCGACGCTCGACGCGCTGCACGGCGCGCGCGGCGAACGGGTCGACTGGGCGAACGGCACGACGTCGTCCGTCGAGCCCGTGACGATGACGGGCGCGTCGTTTCACTACGTCGACAACGGCATCGATTCCGGCGAGGTGATCAGCGACGTGCTCGACACGCCGATCGCGCCGGACGACACGATTCTCGAGCTGCGCTGGAACAACTTCCAGCGCAGCCTGTTTCCGGCGCTCGAGCGCGGGCTGCACGTCCTCGCCGACCGCCATGACGCGGGAGCACTGTGATGGAAGACACGCTGACGAAACCGGCTGGCGTCGCGGACGCCGTCGAAGGGGAAGTGGCCGCCGCGCTGGACGGCGCCGCGCACGGGCAGGCTGCGGCCTTCGTCGAGCATACGCTCGACACATGGCGGCCCGACGCTTCGCCGGACGCGCTGCTCGCGACGTTCGTCGCGCTGTTCAACACCGATACGCGCCATGACGCGGCGACGATCTCGGTGCCGCTCGGCGGCGCCGATGCGGCGGCCGTCGCGTCGTACGTCGCACGCGCGGTGCGCGAAGGCGTGATCGACGGCGCGCAGGTGGCCGGCGACACGCTGCGGCTCACCGTATCGCGCACCACGTTCTGGCAGAACCCGCGGCCGTGGCTGAAGGCCCCCGCGTCGGGCGGGATGCCGCTGCGCCACGTGATCACGAACGGCCACCGGCACCCGGTGCGCCCGCCGTCGCCGGCCGGCGAAATCTATGCGCGCTACATGCCGCAGGTCGGGATGACGTTCAGCCTGCGCACCGTCGACATCGACGCGCACGCAGACCTGTTCAGCGGCTGGATGAACCTCGATCGCGTCGCGCATTTCTGGGACCAGCGCGGCACGCGCGACGAGCATGCGGCGTATCTCGCCGAACGGCTTGCCGATCCGCACATGCACCCGATGATCGGCTATTTCGACGACACGCCGTTCGGCTATTTCGAGTTCTACTGGGCGAAGGAGGACCGCCTCGCGCCGTTCTACGACGCGCACGACTACGATCGCGGGCTGCACCTGCTCATCGGCGACTCGCGTTTCCAGAGCGCGGGCAAGCTGCATGCGTGGTGGAGCGGGGTGCTGCACTACATGTTCGTCGACGAACCGCGTACCCAACGGCTCGTCGGCGAGCCGCGCGTCGATCACGTGCGGCACATCGCGTACATGCACCGGCTCGGGTTCTACACGCTGAAGGAATTCGACTTCCCGCACAAGCGCGCGGCACTCACCGTGATCGAGCGCGACACGTTCTTTGACACTTTCCGGCTGCCGTGACGGCGCGGGTGCGCAGCGTCGGTGCGACGTTGCGCGCGGTCTGGTGCCGCACCGGCATCGGCCGTTCGGGATATGGACCGCGAGGCCTGCGTCGTGAAGAGTCGATCTCACTCTTCATCGACGACAGGCCGGCAACATGACCCGAACCTCCGCGACAGCGTGGGGCGCGACGTCCGATTCGCACCCCGTCAAATTGACATATGCCGACATATGCCTAGAATGGACGCATCGTACTCCGCTGGAGTGGCTCATGCGCACCGTTTCCATTTTCAAGAACGCCCGTAATCAGGCAATCCGCATCCCGAAGGACATGGAGTTCGAGGGGGTGACGGAACTCGAGATCCGCCGCGAGGGCGACACGTTGCTGCTGAGGCCGGTACGGCCAACGTGGCTGTCGTTCGCGAACGAACCGCTGGCCGATGCCGATTTCCTTGCCGAACGCCCGGCCGTCATCGAGTCCGGCCGCTTCGACCTGTCCGACGCCGACGCGCCGACGGAGTCCAACCGGTGACCATGCTCTACATGCTCGATACGAACATCTGTTCGTTCATCATGCGCGAGCGGCCCCCCGTGATGCTGGCGCGGTTGCAGTCGTGCGTGAATGCGCAACACCGGATCGTCGTGTCGGCCATGACCTACGCCGAGATGCGGTTCGGCGCGGTTGGCAAGAAGGCGTCGCCGAAGCACGCGGAACTCGTGACGGCGTTTGTTTCGCGGCTCGATGGCGTGCTGCCGTGGGATACGGCGGCCGTCGATGCCACGGCCGCGATTCGTGCCGATCTCGCCGCGCGCGGCACGCCGATCGGCACGAACGATGCGTCGATCGCGGGGCATGCGATTGCGGCCGGCGCGGTGCTCGTCACCCATAATGGCCGCGCATTCGGCCGTGTCGCGGGGTTGTCGCTCGAGGATTGGGCGGCCTGAGCACGGCGGGGCCAACCTGTAAGCGTGTCGTGCCCGGTTCACTTTTCAGCGTGCGCACCAGGCATCGCACCAGCGGCAACTGCAGGTTGCTACCGTGACGACTTTCCGTCTGCCCGGTTGCCGGCGAACCGACTATCCTTGCCTGCACATTCCCCGCAGAAACAGGAGACGAAACCGTGACGCACAGCGTGATCCCCGCAGGCCTCGCCGACGAAATGATCGAGATCCGGCACCGCATCCATGCCCATCCCGAACTCGGCTTCGAAGAATTCGCAACGAGCGACCTCGTCGCCGAGCAACTGCAGTCGTGGGGCTACACGGTGCATCGCGGGCTCGGCGGAACGGGCGTCGTCGCGCAGTTGAAGGTCGGCACCGGCACGCAGCGCCTCGGCCTGCGCGCCGACATGGATGCGCTGCCGATCCACGAGGCCACGGGCCTGCCGTACGAGAGCAAGATCGCCGGCAAGATGCACGCGTGCGGCCACGACGGCCACACGGCGATGTTGCTCGCGGCCGCGAAGCATCTCGCACGCGAGCGCCGCTTCTCGGGCACGCTGAACCTGATTTTCCAGCCGGCGGAAGAAGGGCTCGGCGGCGCGAAGAAGATGCTCGACGAAGGGCTGTTCGAGCTGTTCCCGTGCGACGCAATCTTCGCGATGCACAACATGCCGGGCTTCCCGACCGGCAAGTTCGGCTTCCTGCCGGGGTCGTTCATGGCGTCGTCGGATACCGTCGTCATCGACGTGCAGGGCCGCGGCGGCCACGGCGCGGTGCCGCACAAGGCGATCGATCCGGTCGTCGTGTGCGCGCAGATCGTGCTGGCGCTGCAGACGATCGTGTCGCGCAACGTGTCGCCGCTCGACATGGCGATCGTCACGGTCGGCGCGATCCACGCGGGCGAGGCGCCGAACGTGATTCCCGATCGCGCGCAGATGCGCCTGTCGGTGCGCGCGCTGAAACCCGACGTGCGCGGCCTGCTGGAGACGCGCATCAAGGAAGTCGTGCATGCGCAAGCTGCCGTGTACGGCGCGACCGCGACGATCGACTACCAGCGCCGCTACCCGGTGCTCGTCAACGATGCGGAAATGACCGAGTTTGCGTGCAGTGTTGCGCGCGAATGGGTGGGCGAAGCGAACCTGATCGACGGGATGGTGCCGCTCACCGGCAGCGAGGATTTCGCGTTCCTGCTCGAGAAGCGGCCGGGCTGCTACCTGATCATCGGCAACGGTGACGGGGAGGGCGGCTGCATGGTGCACAACCCGGGTTACGACTTCAACGACGCGGCGCTGCCTGCCGGCGCGTCGTATTGGGTCAAGCTGGCCGAGGCGTTCCTGGTTTGAAGAAGAAGCGCGGCGGCGTCGCCGCCGCCGTTCGACGTGTGCGTCCGTGAAACGGGGCGCGACAGGACGCGCGTGAATTTGACGCTCCTTGACATCGACGGAACCGGTCGCGTGCTACGCTGCGCGCGACGCCGGATCGGCTCGATGAAAACAGGTGTGGATGACATGCGAAAACAGCTTCTGACCGTGCTGACGGCTTGTGCGGTCGGCGTTCTGGCGGCCGGGTGCGACGACCGGAAAGTGGCCGACGCGGTGAATGCGATCAAGCCCGATCCGATGGCGTTCGGTCATCTGCAGCAGGGCGTCTCGACGACCGAAGACGTGCTCCGCCAGGCAGGCAAGCCCGAGATGGTCAGGCAGGGCGACGACGGCTCGCAGCGGTTCGAGTATCCGCGCGGCCCATACGGCACGAGCACCTACATGCTCGATTTCGGGCCCGACGGCCGGCTCGTGTCGATCACGCAGGCACTGACGGCGGCGAACATCGCGAAGGTCGTGCCCGGGATGTCGAAGGACGACGTGCGGCAACTGCTCGGCAAGCCGACCGAGATCGCGCAATACGCGCTGAGCCATGAAGAGGTGTGGAGCTGGCACTGGGCCGAGGGGGGCGTATCGGGCGACGCGATGTTCAACGCGCATTTCTCGCCCGACGGCACCGTGATCCGCACGTCGCGTTCGGAAGCGCCGGGCCGCGAAAAGCCCTGACATCGCGGCACCTCGCCGGTTTTCGGTCAGAACGCCGTGCCGCCGAACAGCGCCGCCGCCGCCGCCGGATTCGACGGCCAATACATGTGCATGTACGTCGCGACGATTGCGCCGTGGCGATAGACAGCCTCGCCGCTACCCCGCACGCCGTCGGGGCGTGCCGCATGCGCGACCGGATCGAGCGGCGTCGCGAGCCGCGAGTAGTGGAACGTGTGACCACGCATCGGTCCGGTGCGCGTATCGAGCTGCTGCATGCCGAGCGCGGCGAACCGGCGCTGCATCGTCGCCTGCCCCGGCAGCAGGCCGAGCATCGACGTCGTCGCACCGTCCGCATCGGTCAGCGATTCACTGAGATACACCATCCCCCCGCATTCCGCGACGATCGGCCGGCCGGCCGCCGCATGCGCGCGAATCGTCCGTGCCGTTTCGTCATTCGCCGCAAGCGTCGCCGCATGCAGTTCCGGATAGCCGCCCGGCAGGAACAGCGCGTCGCAATCATCCGGCACGGGTTCGTCGGCGAGCGGCGAGAAGAATCGCAACTGCGCACCGAACGCGTCGAGCAGCGCGAGATTCGCCGGATAGATGAACGAGAACGCCGCATCGCGCGCAATCGCGATCCGCTTGCCGGCGAGCGCGCGCGGCAGCGGCGCCGCGGCGTCCGGTTCCGCGAACGCGACGGCCGGCGGCAACTCAGCCAGCGCCGTCTGCGCGAGCACGTCGGCCGCGCGATCGAGCCGTGCCTCGAGATCGTCGATGTCGGCCGGCTGGTGCAGGCCGAGATGCCGCTCCGGCAGCGCGATGCCCGCATCGGCCGGTACGTGCCCGAGCCAGCGGAGGTCGCTGGGCAGCGCCTGTTGCAATAATTCCGCATGCCGTGCCGAGCCGACGCGGTTCGCGAGCACCCCGTGAAACGGCAGCCCCGGCCTGAACCGTGCGAGCCCGAACGCGATCGCCGCGAACGTCTGCGCCATCGCCTTCGCGGAAATCACCGCGACGACCGGCACGCCGAACGCGGCTGCGAGATCGGCACTGCTTGGCGTGCCGTCGAACAGCCCCATCACGCCTTCGATCAGGATCAGGTCCGCGTCGCGCGTGGCATCGGCAAGCAGCGCGCGGCAGCCGGCCTCGCCGACCATCCCGAGGTCGAGCGCATGCACGGGGGCGCCGCTCGCGCGCTCGAGCAGCATCGGATCGAGAAAGTCGGGCCCGGTCTTGAACACGCGCACACGGCGGCCGAGCCGGCGGTGCAGCCGCGCGAGGCCGGCCGTCACCGACGTCTTGCCCTGGCCCGACGCGGGCGCACTGACGAACAGCGCGGGGCAGGCGGGCATGCTCAGAACTCCACGCCGCGCTGCGCCTTCACGCCTTGCTCCTTGTACGGATGCTTGACGAGCCGCATTTCGGTGACGAGGTCGGCCGCGTCGATCAGCGCATCGGGCGCATGCCGCCCGGTCACGACGACGTGGACCGAATCGGGGCGCGCGGCAAGCGCCGCGAGCACTTCGTCGAGCGGCAGGTATTCGTACTTCAGCACGGTGTTCAACTCGTCGAGGATCACCATGCGGTAGTCGCCGCTTTCGATCATCCGGCGCGCCTCGTCCCAGCCCTTGCGCGCGGTCGCGATATCGGCGTCGCGGTTCTGCGTGTTCCACGTATAGCCGTCGCCCATCGTCACGAAATCGCATTCGGCAACCGCGCCGAGGAAGTCGCGCTCGGACGTGTGCAGCGCGCCCTTGATGAACTGCACGACGCCGAGCCGCATGCCATGGCCGAGCACGCGCACGGCCATGCCGAACGCAGCCGTGCTCTTGCCCTTGCCGTTGCCGGTATTGACGATCAGCAGCCCCTTTTCGTGGGTGGCGGCGGCCTGTTTCTTCTCGTGGCCGGCGCGGCGGCGTTCGGTCATCCGCTGATGGGATTCGGCATCGGTCTTCATCGGAAATCGTCCTGTCGAAAGCGAAACAAAGGGTTCAGAGCGGGCCGGCGAGCGCGACCGTCACGCCGTCCCGGATGGACTTGGGGCCCAGCAGGCGGCCACGCGGCGCTGCAAGCTGCGCACAGGGCTCGGCCACGCCCGCAACACCGAAGCGTGCAAGCGCGGCGTCCGACGGACCGCTCGCGGCCAGTTCGGGACGGCTCGCCAGCTGCATCGCGTCGAATGCGACGAGCGGCCAGCCGCGTCGCGCGCACAGCGTGCGCAGCGCACGGGCACGCGCCTTGTCGGCGAGCGTCGCGACGAGCGCCGGTTCGGCGGCCGGGTAACGCGCCAACGCTGCGCGGATCGCGGCATCGAGTTGCGCGGCCGTGACGTCCGCGCGAAAGCCGATGCCGAGCGCGACACGCATCATGCGCGGCCGCCGAGCGCCGCACGCACCGCCGGATCGTCCGCGAGCGCCGCGACGCGGCCGATCACGACGATCGCCGGCGAACCGAGTCCGGTCGCGCCGACGCGTTCGACGAGGCTGTCGAGCGTCGCAAGCACGTGCCGCTGTTCGGGGCGCGTCGCGTTCTCGATCGCCGCGCACGGCGTATCGCCGGGCAGGCCGCCTTCGCGCAGCGCCGCTGCAATCGTGTCGAGCCGGCGGATGCCCATGTAGATCACGATCGTCATGCGCGTGGCCGCGAGCGCGCGCCAGTCGGGCTCGTCGGCGCCAGCGCCATGGCCCGTGACGAAGATCACGCCCTGCGCGTCGCCGCGCTGAGTGACCGGAATGCCGAGTGCGGCCGGCGCGGCGATGCCGGCGGTGATGCCGTTCACGACCTCGACCGGAAAACCCGCCGCGCCAAGCGCGGCCAGTTCCTCGCCGCCGCGGCCGAACACGAACGGATCGCCGCCCTTGAGCCGCGCGACGCTACGGCCCGCGCGCAGATGCGCGAGCATCGCGGCGACGATCGCGTCCTGCGGCGTCGACGCATGGCCGCCGCGCTTGCCGACGTGCTCGATCTGCGCGTCGGCGCGCGCATGGCGCAGCACGTCGGGGTTCACGAGATCGTCGACGAGCAGTACGTCGGCCATGCCGATCGCGCGCGCGGCCCTGAGCGTCAGCAGGTCGGCGTCGCCGGGGCCGGCACCGATGAGCCAGGCGCGGCTCATCGCACGCGGCACGGTACGCACCGTGTCGAAACAGTGGAAAAGAAAAGGCGGGCGGCACATCGGCGGCCGGCGGACAGGCAATGCATGACGGATCGGGCGAAGCCCGCGCGAACGCGGGCGGAATGCGCACCCCATCCGTCCCCCGCGGATCGGGCGTTCGGCGAGCATCGGGCTCGCCCCTTGCGTCGGCCGGTATCCGGGCTGGCCGCTTGCCAGGCCGCAGCCTTCCCGCCCGGTGAAGGGCAGTGGCATCGCGGGCGGCCTGGGCGCGTGCGCGGGGAGCGCGTCGCGCAGGCGGCGTACCGTTGCGGGGACAGCACAGGCCGGGCGGTCATCCGCCTCCTGTTTCCCGTTTAACTGCATGCGCGGAATGCGCATGCGAGCACCGAACGCGGCGCATACGATAGCACACGGTTCGCCCGCGCGAACCGGCCACGGAAGGTCTCCGGCGCGGCGCGAGGGCGGTGCGGAACGCAGTCCCGCGGCCCGTGCCGCCTTGACGCTCCTGCCCCCGCCGCCTACACTCGCACGCGTTTTGGTGCTCGCGCGCGCCTTCCGGCGTGCGCAGTTAAACGGGAAACAGGGAGCCTGCCTGCGTCGCAGTCGAGCCAACCTGTGCTGCCCCCGCAACGGTAAGCGAACGCATCGTGCCCGCCGCGATGCAGCGCCGCTTCGCCGCATGCCGCCCGCATGCGGACGACCGCCACTGGATGCCCTGCGCATCCGGGAAGGCGAAGCGGCGTGTTCGTCAGTCCGGATACCGGCCTAAACATTGGGGTTCAGCGCCGCGGGGAGGCGGCGCATCGTCCACGACCGTAGCGTGCCCGACACCCGAGCGTTTCCCGATTCCCGACGTCCGGCCGCCTGCGCGAGTGCGCATGTTCCGGTGCGATGAAGGGCCGGACCGCGCGGGGCCGCGTAGCGACGGCCGTGTTGGCATTCTTCATGTCGACCGTTCGCCAAGGAGCGTCATGCCCGATTCGTTGTTTCGCCTGTTCAACGACAGTCCGTCCGGGTTGCGCGGCAAGATCGTCGCGATCTATGCGCTGCTGATCGCCTTCAACGCAGGCGCGTGGATCTGGGCATTCGCCGCTTTCCACGTCCAGCCCGTGCTGCTCGGCACCGCGCTGCTCGCGTACGTGTTCGGGCTGCGTCATGCGGTCGACGCCGACCACATCGCGGCCATCGACAACGTCACGCGCAAGCTGATGCAGGAGGGGCGCAGCCCGCTCGGCGCGGGCCTGTTCTTCTCGCTCGGCCATTCGACGGTCGTGATCGTGATGTCGGTCGTGGTGACGCTCACGGCCGCGTCGCTCGCGCGCTTCGAGAGCATGAAAGCGTGGGGCGGCGTGATCAGCACGAGCGTGTCGGCGTTCTTCCTGCTGGTGCTCGCGATCGCGAACCTGCTGATCCTGATTTCCGT
The DNA here is from genome assembly GCF_057439935.1 of Burkholderia cepacia complex sp. TUM26381. NCBI lineage: Bacteria > Pseudomonadati > Pseudomonadota > Betaproteobacteria > Burkholderiales > Burkholderiaceae > Burkholderia > Burkholderia cepacia complex sp. TUM26381. The sequence continues at coordinate 1,817,297 of NZ_CM172006.1, forward strand.
CTACCGGACCTTTCGCGCCGCGCGGCGCGGCGAGCCGATCGTCGACGCCGATCTCGACATGCTGCTGAACCAGCGCGGCGTGCTCGCGCGCCTGTTCCGCCCGCTGTTCCGGCTCGTGTCGCGCAGCTGGCACCTGTATCCGGTCGGCTTCCTGTTCGGTTTCGGCTTCGACACGGCGACCGAGATCGCGCTGTTCGGTATCTCGGCGGCGCAGGTGCAGGGCGGGCTGTCGTTCTGGTCCGTGATGGCGCTGCCGATGCTGTTCACCGCCGGCATGACGCTCGTCGACACGACCGACGGCATCCTGATGATGGGCGCGTATCGCTGGGCGTACGTGCGGCCGATCCGCAAGATCTACTACAACATGACGATCACTTTCGTGTCGGTGCTGGTCGCCGCGCTGATCGGCGGCATCGAGGTGCTCGCGCTGCTCGCGGACAAGCTGTCGCTGCAGGGCCCGGTGTGGGACTTCGCGTCGATGGTGGCGTCGCACTTCGGCATGCTCGGCTATGTCGTGATCGGCCTGTTCCTCGCATGCTGGCTCGTGTCGGCCCTGATCTACCGGTTAAAGCGCTACGACGAGATCGACGTGACGATCTCGGCCTGACTCTCCCTTACGACCCTGGATATTCCATGACCCTACGCAAGCTTCCCGTCACGATCGTCACGGGCTTTCTCGGCAGCGGCAAGACGACGCTGATGCGCCACATCCTGCAACACGCCGAAGGCCGCCGCATCGCGGTGATCGTCAACGAATTCGGCGAACTCGGCATCGACGGCGAGATCCTCAAGGGCTGCGGCATCGGCTGCGAGGACGCCGACGGCGCGCCGGGCGAAGCGTCCGGCCAGCTGTACGAACTCGCGAACGGCTGCCTGTGCTGCACCGTGCAGGAAGAGTTCTATCCGGTGATGGAAGCGCTCGTCGAGCGCCGCGCGGACATCGACCACGTGCTGATCGAGACGTCGGGCCTCGCGCTGCCGAAGCCGCTCGTGCAGGCGTTCAACTGGCCGACGATCCGCAACAGCTTCACGGTCGACGCGGTCGTGACCGTCGTCGACGGGCCGGCCGCCGCGAGCGGCCAGTTCGCGGAAAACCCGCAGGCCGTCGACGCGCAGCGCCGCGCCGATCCGAACCTCGACCACGAATCGCCGTTGCACGAACTGTTCGCCGATCAGCTGTCGTCGGCCGATCTGGTGATCGTGAACAAGGCCGATCTCGTCGGCGACGCGGAGTTTGCGCAGATCGAAACCGCGATCCGTGACGAGATCCCGCCGCAGGTGAAGATCGTGCGCGCGACGCGCGGCGAGCTCGACCTCGCGATGCTGCTCGGCCTCGAATCGGCGTCGGAAGAAACGATCCACCTGCGTCACGACCATCACGGCTCGGCTGACGACGGCGATCACGATCACCATCACGACGATTTCGACTCGGTGGTCGTGTCCGGCGACGCCGGCACGCGCGAAGCGACGATCGCCGCGCTGCAGCGCGTCGTCGAAGCGCACACGATCTACCGCGCGAAAGGCTTTGCCGCGCTGCCCGGCGCGCCGATGCGGCTCGTGATCCAGGGGGTCGGGCGCCGTTTCGACAGCTATTTCGACCGTCGCTGGCAGGACGGCGAAACGCGCGCGAGCCGCTTCGTGCTGATCGGCGAGGATCTCGACGCGGCCGCACTGCAACGCGCGTTCGACGCCGCGTGCGCGGCCGAGCTGCAACAGGCGTAACGCACGATGCATCTGCTGCGCACCACGCCGGGCGGCTTCGTCGACGATACGCAGGGTGTCGTCCGGATCGACCAGCAGCCGGCCGACATCGTGATCCTGAGTTCGGCCGACACGACGCTGTCGCTGCTCGCGAGCGTCGTGCCGCACTTGGCCGAAGGTTTCCCGAGCGTGCGGCTCGCGAACGTCACGTTCCTGCGCCAGCCGGCGTCGGTCGATTTCTATGTCGACGACGTGCTGCGCCACGCGAAGACGGTCGTGATCGATCATCTCGGCGGCGAGGCGTACTGGCCGTACGGGATCGAGCAGGCCGTGTCGCTCGCGTCGAAGCGCGGGCAGCAGCTCGCGATGTTCTCGGGCGATCTGCAGGAAGATCCGAACCTCGTCGCGAAGAGTACCGTCACGCCGGATCTGTGCCGGCTGTGGTGGCGCTATCTGCGCGAGGGCGGCGTACACAACGCCGACGCGCTGCTGCGCAGCATTGCATTCCACACGCTCGGGTTCGGCGACGCCCCCGAGCTGCCGCGCCCGCTGCCGGCCGCCGCGCTGTATCACCCGGCGCGCGACCGCGCGAGCGTCGACGACTGGCAGCCGCGCTGGACGCCCGGCGCGCCCGTCGTCGCGATCCTGTTCTATCGCGCGCACTGGCAGGCCGCGAACACGGCCGTGTTCGACGCGCTGGCCGATGCGCTCGTCGAGGAAGGGCTGAATCCGCTGCCGATCGCGGTGACGTCGCTGAAGGATGCGGTGAGCCGCGAGGTCATCACGCAGCTCTGCGACACGCACGGCGTCGCGCTCGTGTTGAACACGACCGCGTTCGCGGCCGGCGCGATCGACAGCCCCGAACACGACGTGCTTGCCGGCGACGCGCCGGTGCTGCAGGTGATCCTGTCCGGCGGCAATCGCGACGCGTGGGTGGCCGACAACCAGGGCCTGCATGCGCGTGACATCGCGATGCACATCGCGCTGCCCGAAGTCGACGGGCGCATCGTCACGCGCGCGGTGAGTTTCAAGGGGCTCGCATACCGTTGCCCGCACACCGAGGTCGACGTCGTGCGCTACCAGCCGGACGCCGAGCGGATCGCGTTCGTCGCGGCGCTCGCGCGCGGCTGGTGCCGGCTGCGCACGCTCGACAACGCCGACAAGCGTGTCGCGCTGATTCTCGCTAACTATCCGCAAAGCGAAGGGCGGATCGGCAACGGCGTCGGGCTCGACACGCCGGCGTCCGCGCTGCGCGTGCTCGCGACGCTGCGCGATGCGGGCTACGCGGTGGCCGACCTGCCGCCCGACGGCGACGCGCTGATCGCGCGGCTCACCGAAGGCGTGACCAACGACGCGGCCGTGCACGCATTGCGCCCGGCATTCCAGAGCTTCCCGCTGGCCGACTACGTCGCGCGGTTCGCGCGGCTCCCGGTGGCCGTGCGCGACGCGCTGAACGAACGCTGGGGACCGCCCGAAGCCGACCCGACGCTGCGGCACGGGCGTTTCACGATCGCCGGCTGGCGCGCGGGCAACGTGTTCGTCGGCATCCAGCCGTCGCGCTCGCGCGGCGAGAACGACTATGCGAGCTACCACGACGCGGATCTCGTACCGCCGCATGCGTATCTCGCGTTCTATTTCTGGCTGCGCGACGCGTATCGCATCGACGCGGTCATCCACCTCGGCAAGCACGGCAACCTCGAGTGGCTGCCGGGCAAGAGCGTCGCGCTGTCCGACGCGTGCTGGCCCGACCTGACGCTCGGGCCGCTGCCGCACCTGTATCCGTTCATCGTCAACGATCCGGGCGAGGGCAGCCAGGCGAAGCGCCGCGCGCAGGCGGTGATCATCGATCACCTGATGCCGCCGCTCACGCGCGCGGAAAACTACGGCCCGCTGCAGGATCTCGAGCGGCAGGTCGACGAATACTACGAAGCGCTGATGGTCGATGCGCGGCGCGCGAAGCTGCTGCGCAAGACGATCCTCGCAACGATCGCCGAGCATCGTCTGCATGACGAACTGAGCGTGTCGCCGCCGCGCGATGCGGGCGACGAGGATGCGCTGCTCACGCGCGTCGACGCGTGGCTGTGCGAACTGAAGGAAGCGCAGATCCGCGACGGGCTGCACGTGTTCGGCCTGTCGCCGGCCGATCGCCAGCGCCGCGATACGCTGCTCGCGCTCGCACGCTTTCCGGTCGGCGACGGCAAGGGCGCGCGCGCGGGGCTGATCGGCGCGCTGGCGCGCGATCTGATGCCCGGCGACGACTTCGATCCGCTCGCGGCCGACTGGGCCGCGCCGTGGGCCGGCCCGCGCCCGGCGATCCTGCAGGCGCTCGACGCGTCGCCGTGGCGCCATGCGGGCGATACGCGCGAGCGGCTCGAACGGCTCGCGCAGCAATGGCTGGACGGGCTGTGCGCAGCCAACGGCGCCGCCCCTGCCACCGACTCGACACCGCCCGGCGAATGGCCGCATACGCTCGCGGTGATCGAGCGCGTCCGCGCGACGCTGCTGCCCGCGCTCGACGCATGCGGCGGCGAGGAAATGCGTCAGCTGCTGCGCGGGCTCGACGGCCGCTTCGTGCCGCCGGGGCCGAGCGGCTCGCCGTCGCGCGGCCGTCCAGACGTGCTGCCGACCGGCCGCAACTTCTACTCGGTCGACACGCGCGCGGTGCCGACACAGGCCGCGTGGTCGCTCGGTCTGAAATCCGCGCAGCAGCTGATCGAGCGCCATCTGCAGGATCACGGCGACTATCCGCGCGCGATCGGCCTGTCGGTATGGGGCACGGCGACGATGCGCACCGGCGGCGACGACATCGCGCAGGCGTTCGCGCTGCTCGGCGTGCGGCCGAAATGGGCGCACGGCAGCCATCGCGTGACCGACTTCGAGATCCTCCCGATCGAGATCTTCGACCGGCCGCGCATCGACGTGACGCTACGCGTATCGGGCTTCTTCCGCGACGCGTTCCCGAACCTGATGCACCTGTTCGATGCGGCCGTGCAGGCTGTCGCCGCGCTCGACGAGCCCGAGGAACTGAACCCGGTTCGTGCGCGCATCGAGCGCGAACGTGCGAAATGGGTCGCGCAGGGCGTGGCGCCCGACGAAGCGCGGCGCCGCGCCGGCTGGCGCGTGTTCGGCGCGCGGCCGGGCAGCTACGGCGCGGGCCTGCAGGACCTGATCGACCAGCGCCGCTGGCAGAGCGACGCCGATCTTGCCGATGCGTATCGCCAGTGGGGCGGCCATGCGTATGCGCAGAACAGCGCGGGCGACGCGGCCGCCGACGTATTCGGCGAGCGGCTCGCGACGATCGACGTCGTCGTGCAGAACCAGGACAGCCGCGAGCACGACATCCTCGATTCGAACGATTACTACCAGTTCCAGGGCGGGATGACGGCGGCCGTGCGGCACTTGTCCGGGCAGCAGCCGAGCATCTACCACGGCGACCATGCGAACCCGGTCGCGCCAAAGATGCGCACGCTGCGCGAGGAAATCGCGCGCGTGATCCGCTCGCGCGTCGTCAACCCGAAATGGCTCGACGGCGTGAAGCGGCACGGCTACAAGGGCGCGGCCGAGATGGCTGCGACCGTCGACTACCTGTACGGCTATGACGCGACCGCGCGCGTGCTGTCGGACCACCAGTACGCGCTCGTCGCCGACGCGTACCTGTTCGACGATGCCACCCGCGCGTTCTTGGAACGACACAACCCGAAGGCGCTGCACGGCATCTGCGAACGTTTCGTGGAAGCGATGCAGCGCGGCCTGTGGCAACAGCCGGGCGACTATCGCGAGCGGATCGAAGCGGTCTGGCTCGCGAGCGAACAACTCCAGGAAGGGGGACGGCGATGACCGATCCGACGACGCACCGCGCGCGCGCGGTTTTTCCGTTTGCGGCGCTCGTCGCGCAGGACGCGCTGCAGCAGGCATTGCTGCTCGCCGCGATCGACCCGTCGCTCGGCGGCGTGCTCGTGAGCGGGCCGCGCGGCACCGCGAAATCGACCGCCGCGCGCGGCCTCGCGGAGCTACTGCCGGAAGGGCAGTTCGTCACGCTGCCGCTGTCGGCGAGCGACGAGCAGGTGACGGGCACGCTCGATCTCGCGCATGCGCTCGCTGAAAACGGCGTGCGCTTCCGGCCGGGCCTGCTCGCGCGTGCGCACCTCGGTGTGCTGTATGTCGACGAAGTGAACCTGCTCGCCGACGGGCTCGTCGATACGCTGCTGGACGTCGCCGCGAGCGGCGTGAACATCGTCGAGCGCGATGGCGTGTCGCACGCGCACGACGCACGCTTCGTGCTGGTCGGCACGATGAATCCCGAGGAGGGCGAGCTGCGTCCGCAGTTGCTCGACCGCTTCGGGTTGATGGTCGAACTGGAGAACTGTTTCGACGCCGCGCAGCGCGAGCGGATCGTGAAGGCGCGACTTGCGTTCGATCTCGATCCGGATGCCTTCCGCACGCGCCATGCCTCCGCGCAGCGCGAACTCGGCGACCGGATTCATGCGGCGCGTGCGCGGCTGGCCGCGCTGAATTTCGACGATGCGGTGCATGCGCGCGTCAGCGCGCTGTGCATCGACGCGGCCGTCGACGGGTTGCGTGCCGATCTGGTGATGCTGCGCGCCGCGCGCGCACTGGCCGCGCTGGAACAGGCCGACGCGGTGACGGTATCGCAGGTGGAACGCGTGGCCGAAGCGGTGTTGCGGCACCGGCGCCATGCGGGTACGCCGCCGTCGCACGGATCGTCGCAGCACGGTGGCGAGCACGACGATCGTTCGCCGCCGGATGCACGCCAGCGGCCCGACAACCGGCCGGGCGAGACACGCGGCGATGCGTCGGCATCGCAGGGCGACTGGGGTTATCTGCCGCCTGAACCGGCCGGGCTGCGCGACGTGAAAAGCGTGGTGCCGCTGCCGCTAAAAAAACGCTGAGCCATCGAGCCGGCGCCGCCGCGAACGCCGTTCGCGGTCCTCGATGGCAGTCAGGCGCAGCCGCACGCGTACCGGGCACGGCACGCGCCGGCACGGCCGTTGCATGGCCGGCGACGCTCGCCGCGAAACGCGACGGCCGGCTGCATCGCGATCAGCTGCGCTTCCGGAAACGCGCGGGCACGCCGCATGCGCTGCATTGCTTCGTGCTCGACTGCTCGGCGTCGATGCTGTCGCACGAGCGGCTCGCGCTCGCGAAGGGGCTGATCGTCGCGTATTTCGATCAGGCCGCGCGCGACCGTGTCGAAACCGCGCTGATCTGCTTCGGCGGCCACGGCGCCGCGCGGCGCTTCGGCCCGGCCGTGCCGCGCTGGTGGAATGCGCGCTGGCTCGAACCGGTCGACGGCGGCGGCGGCACGCCGCTCGCGGACGGCATCGCCGCCGCCGCGCAGCTGCTCGCGCGCGATGCGCGGCGCGAGCCTGGCAAGCAGCGCTGGCTGTGGGTGCTGTCGGACGGGCGCACGCGCGAGACGCCGGCCAGGCCCGCGGCGGCCGATCATGTCGTGTTCGTCGACTTCGACGATGCGGCCGTGCGGATCGGGCAGGGTGCACGGCTCGCCGCCGCATGGGGCGCGCAGTGGATGACGGCCGACGCGCTGCGCACGGATCTCGCCGGCTGATGGCCGGCCGGCGGTGCGATATGATCGCCGCTTCTGCTTCTGCCCACTGGAAAAACCCGCCATGCAAGTACTGGTCGATGCCGACGCGTGTCCCGCCGTCATCAAGGACATGCTGTTTCGCGCCGCGCGTCGTGCCGAAATCTGCGTGACGCTGGTCGCGAACCAGTTTCTGCGTACGCCGCCGTCGCCGTTCATCAAGGCCGTCCAGGTGCCGGCCGGCTTCGACGTGGCCGATGCACGCATCGTCGAGCTGGTCGAGGCCGGTGATCTCGTGATCACCGCCGACATCCCGCTGGCCGCCGCCGTCCTCGACAAGGGCGCACATGCGCTCGACCCGCGCGGCAACTGGTTCAGCCGCGAGAACATCGAGGAACGCCTGTCGACCCGCGCGATGATGGACCAGTTGCGCAGCGCGGGCATCGACACCGGTGGGCCGGCGCCGTTCAGCGCGCGCGACGGCAAGGCGTTTGCATCGCAGCTCGACCGGTTCCTGGCGCGACACGGCAAGCCTTGAGGCCGGGGCGCGACGGCCGCGCGTCGTGATCGTCCCGCGTGTGGGGCGACCCGCACGCGCCACAACGCCACAACGCCGGATCGCCGGACCGCCGGACCGCCGGATCCGCATCGAATCGCGCTCGTCGCCCGGGCCGGGGTGCGTGTTTGCGTCGACGCTGCTATCGTGGCGCAAACGACAATCCAACCCAGGAGCGTACGCGTGACACCGACTCAACTTCTCATCCCGACCTTCACCCACATGCTGCGCGCACAGACCGCGTGGCTCGACAAGGCTGTCGCGCACCGGCAGGCTGCGGGCGACGCGCCCGACGCGCCCGACGCGGCGATGACGCTGAAGCTGGCGCCCGACATGTATCCGCTCGCGGCACAGGTGCGCTTCTCGTGCTTCCAGGCGATGGAGCCCGTCTACCGGCTGCGCGGCGAACCGTTGCCGGCTGCGCTGCTGGCCTTGCGTGAGGCGGGATGGAATGCGGATGCGCAGCCCGGCACGCTCGCCGACGCGCAGGCGATCATCGCGGGCACGCTGGCCTTTCTCGGCGAACTCGCGCCGGATGCGCTCGATGGCGGCACGGCGCTGCCGATCGCACTCGAGCTGCCGAACGGGATCGCGTTCGACATGACCGGCGAGCAGTACGCACGCGACTGGGCGCTGCCGCAGTTCTACTTCCACGCGATCGCCGCGTACGCGATCCTGCGCCATCACGGCGTCGAGCTCGGCAAGGCCGATTACGTGCCGCACATGCTCGCGTACGTGCGGCCGGGCACGATTCCGCAAGGGTAAGCGGGCCGCCAACGGGCGCTCGCGAAGCGACATGACACGGGCACTGTTCATCTGCAGCCGCAACCGGCTGCGCAGCCCGACGGCCGAAGCTGTGTTCGCCGCGTGGGCCGGCATCGAAACCGACTCCGCGGGCCTCGCGCCCGACGCGGACGCGCGCCTGTCCGCCGAGCAGCTCGACTGGGCCGAAATCGTGTTCGTGATGGAGCGGGCGCACAAGGCGAGGCTGTCGACGCTGTTCGGCGCGCATCTGAACGGCAAGAAGATCGTCTGCCTCGACATTCCCGACCGCTACGCGTTCATGCAGCCCGAACTCGTCGCGCTGCTCGAACGCAAGGCCGGCCCGTTCCTGCGCGCGTGACCGGCGCGGGCAGCACCGCCGTCAACGCAGCGGGCCGTTGACGATCGCCGAAAAACAGTCGAGACGCAGCAGTTCGATGATCTTGCGCGTCGGCACGCTCGCATGGAGCGTGTCGAGCCGGTCGACGGTGAACCACTTGCAGCGGGCGATCTCGTTGTTCGCGCGCGGCGTCAGGTATGCCGGCACCTCGGCCACGAACACGTGATGGAGCTTCGTCAGCCCGCCGAACTGCACCGCGTAGTCGAGCACAAGCCCCTCCAGCCGCGTTTCCTCGGCAAGCTCCCGCTGCGCGGCTTCGAGCGGCGTCTCGCCGCGCCGGATCGTGCCACCCGGCAGCGACCAGCGCGACGCCGTGCGGGCGACCAGCAGCACGCTGCTGCGCTGGCGGCACACGATGGTGGCGCGTTCCTTGGTGACGGCGAGGGTATCCGGCCCGATGCTCATGTTCGGCAAAACAGGTGCTGAATCGTGGAGAAAATGCGCGCCGGCTGCGGGTTGTGCGGCACCAGGCCGCGACGGCATACAGGCAGCCGCATCGATGATACCGGCCGTTCGTGACAGTTCCGTGCACAGCGCAGCGCGCCGGACACGGTGTCACGCATGCGTATAGATCCCGCTGCGCACGGGCTTCGCGCGGTGCGAACGGCGCTTGTGAACGGCGTGCCGCTGATGCGGCGATCGCGCCGTCGCGTGCCGGCGCGCAGGCGCGGGCCGGGCAGCGGATGCACCGGCCCGCGGCGCCGCGGCGGGCATTTGCGTCTGTCCTTCGCCGAAATGGAAAGTCTGGGTTTGCGCGTGTCCGACGCCCAGCATCGACGCCAGCACGAAGGCCGCCAGCCACAACCGTTTCATGAATACTCCGCCTTGTTTTTTCAGGATGAACGTCGTCCGCCAGCTTAGCGAAGGGCGGGGCGCCACCGCAACCGGCCCGCGTTCGGTGTCGTCCCCACTTGCGCACCGGGACGTTATCCGCGCGGCAGCCGGGTGCATCCGGGCTTGACAACATAATTCCTGAATGTGAATATAAATTCACACACAAGAAATATTCGTCGAATCCGGACCGACTGCGCGCCAGGGGCGCCAGGCCGCCGGAGCCGGCAGTCCGATCAACCGGAACCAGGAGCGGGACGCATGGCGGAACACGAGCAGCAGGGCGCGCTGGCGGGATTGCGCATCATCGATCTGTCGCGGGTGCTGGGCGGCCCGTACGCGACGCAGATCCTCGCCGACCACGGCGCGGAGGTGATCAAGGTCGAACCGCCGTCCGGCGACGAGACGCGCACCTGGGGGCCGCCGTTCGACGGCGACACGGCGTCGTATTTCCTCGGCGTGAATCGCAACAAGCTCGGCGTCGCGCTCGACCTGACGCAACCGGCCGACCGCGAGCGGCTGCTCGGCCTGCTCGAGCACGCGGACGCCGTCGTCGAGAACTTCAAGATCGGCACGATGGAGCGCTGGGGCCTCGGTTTCGACGCGCTGCATGCGCGCTTTCCACGCCTCGTCTATTGCCGCGTGTCGGGCTTCGGCGCGGACGGCCCGCTCGGCGGGCTGCCCGGCTACGACGCGGCCGTGCAGGCGCTCGCGGGGCTGATGAGCGTCAATGGCGAAGCGGGCGGCGCACCGCTGCGCGTGGGCGTGCCGATCGTCGATCTCGTCACGGGGCTGAACGCGGCGCTCGGCGTGCTGATGGCGCTGCGCGAGCGCGATGCGAGCGGCCACGGCCAGTTCGTCGAGTCGACGCTGTTCGACTGCGCGCTGTCGATCCTGCATCCGCATACGCCGAACTACTTCCATTCGGGCAACGCGCCCGTGCGCACCGGCAACGCACATCCGAACATCACGCCGTACGACAGCTTTCCGACGGCGGGCGTAGACATCTTCCTGGCGGTCGGCAACAACGGGCAGTTCGCGGCGCTGTGCGACGTGCTCGGCACGCGCGGCTGGCTCGACGATCCGCGTTTTGCCGACAACCGTGCGCGCAGCGCGAACCGCGCCGCGCTGCGCACGTTGCTCGAAACAGCGCTGGCGGCCCACGACGGTGCGGCGCTCGCCGAGCAGCTGATGCGTCGCGGCGTGCCGTGCGCGCCGGTGCTCGGGCTCGACGCGGCGCTCGACCATCCGCATGTCGCACATCGGGCGATGAAGGTCGAGCTGGGCCGGCATCGCGGCATCGCGTCGCCGATCAAGCTCGGCCGCACGCCGGCGACGTACCGGCGGCCGCCGCCCGCGCTGAACGAACACGCGGCACAGGTGTTTACCGACGGCGGCGACAACGACGGTCGCCGGAACTGACCGGCAGCGTGGCCGCCGGCACGTGCCGCGCTGCGGCGCACGGCCGGCGGGCCGGAACACCATCATTCGGACATCACGCCGGCTTGCGCGCGAAAGACGCACTACCGGCAGAAGAGGAGACGCATCATGCTCGCATGGATCGGCGCGATCGCCATCGTCGCGCTGTTCGGCCTGATCATCACGAAGCGGCTGTCGCCGCTCGTCGCGCTGATCGTCGTGCCGGTGGCCGCGTCGCTCGCGGCCGGTTTCGGGCTGCAGACCGGCAAGTTCATTGTGCACGGCGTGCAGAACATCGGCCCGATCGCCGGCATGTTTGTTTTTGCGATTCTATTTTTCGGAATCCTCACCGACGCGGGGATGCTCGACCCGATCATCGCAGGCGTACTGCGCGTGATCGGCTGCCATCCGCCGCGTATCGTGATGGGCTCGGCACTGCTCGCGCTGCTGATCCACCTGGACGGCTCGGGCGCGGTCACGTTTCTCGTCACGCTGCCGGCGATGATGCCGCTCTATACCCGGCTCGGGATGGATCGGCGGATTCTCGCGTGCGTCGCGTCGATGGCGGCCGGCGTCAACTTCCTGCCGTGGGTCGGGCCGATGCTGCGCGCGTCTGCGGCGCTGCACATTCCCGGCTCGGCGATCTTCACGCCGATGATTCCGGTACAGATCGTCGGGCTCGTGTTCGTGTTCGGCACTGCGTACGTGCTCGGCGTGCGCGAGGCGAAGCGGCTCGGGCTCGACCGTGCCGGCGCGGCGTCGCTGGCGATCGCGCCGCGCGAGCTGACCGACGCCGAACGCGCGTTGCGCCGGCCGGGCCGTTTCGGGATCAACGTCGCGCTGACGCTCGTCGTGCTCGTCACGCTGGTGTCGGGCATCGTCGATCAGATGGTGATGTTCATGCTCGGCACGGTCGCCGCGCTCGTCATCAACTACCCGGACGTGCAAGCGCAGCGCGAGCGGATCGATGCGCATGCGAAGGCCGCGCTGATGATGGCGAGCGTGCTGCTCGCGGCGGGGGCGTTCACCGGCATCATGTCCGGCACCGGGATGCTGAAGGCGATGGCGGAAGTCGTTGTCGCGCACGTGCCGGTCGAGCATGCGCGCCACATGCCGTTCGTGCTCGGGCTGCTGTCGATGCCGCTCAGCCTGCTGTTCGATCCCGATTCGTTCTACTTCGGCGTGCTGCCGGTGCTCGCGGAGAGCGGCAAGCTGCTCGGCGTGCCGCCGATCCAGATGGCGCAGGCCGCGCTGCTCGGCCAGATGACGACGGGCTTTCCCGTGAGCCCGCTGACGCCCGCGACGTTCCTGATCGTCGGCCTGACCGGCGTCGAGCTTGCCGAGCATCAGAAATTCACGATTCCGTTCCTGTTCGCCGCCACCGTGCTGATGGTGTTCGCCGCGGTGATCGCTGGCGTGTTTCCGTTGTGAGCGCGCCAGACGTGCCGCTTCGTGGCCGTGCCCCGAGGGGGCAGTCCTGCGAGGGGACGTTCCGCGGCGCGGCAACCCTGGCGCCGCCTGGCGCTTTCTTGAGAGCGGCGCGGCCGCTCGGCTTTTTCCTGGAGTGCAATCCATGCAGTTCGACCTGACCGACGACCAGCGCGCGATCGAAAGCGCGATCGAGAAAATCTGCGAGCGCTTCGGCGACGACTACTGGCTCGAGCGCGATCGCGCAGGCGGGTTTCCGGCCGATTTCCACGCGGCGCTCGCCGAAGCCGGCTGGCTCGGCATCGCGATGGATCCGGCCTATGGCGGCGCCGGGCTCGGGATGACCGAGGCCGCGCTGATGATGCGCACGATCAGCGCATCGGGCGCCGGCCTGTCCGGTGCGTCGGCCGTGCACATGAACATCTTCGGGCTGAATCCCGTGCAGGTGTTCGGCAACGAAGCGCAAAAGGCGCGCTTCCTGCCGCCGCTGATCGCCGGGCGCGACAAGGCCTGCTTCGCGGTGACGGAACCCGACGCGGGCCTCGACACCACGCACCTGACCACGCAGGCGCGTCGCGACGGCGACGACTACGTGCTGAGCGGGCGCAAGATCTGGATCTCGACCGCGCAGGTCGCGAACAAGATGCTGATCATCGCGCGCACGACGCCGCTCGACCAGGTCGCGAAGCCGACCGACGGGCTGAGCCTGTTCTATACCGACCTCGACCGTTCGCACGTCGAGGTGCGCGAAATCGAGAAGATGGGCCGCAAGGCGGTCGATTCGAACATGCTGTTCATCGACAACCTGCGCGTGTCGCGCGACGACCTGATCGGCAACGAAGGCGACGGCTTCCGCTATCTGCTGCATGGCCTGAACCCCGAGCGAATCCTGATCGCGGCGGAGGCGATCGGGCTCGGGCAGGCCGCGCTGCGCCGCGCGACGCAATACGCATGCGAGCGTGTCGTGTTCGGCCGGCCGATCGGGCAGAACCAGTCGATCCAGCATCCGCTCGCGCAGGCGTGGATGCAACTCGAGGCTGCGTGGCTGATGGTGATGAAGGCCGCGACGCGCTACGACGCGGGGCAGACGTGCGGCGCGGAGGCGAACGCGGCGAAATACCTCGGTGCGGAAGCCGCGTTCCAGGCGTGCCAGACGGCCGTCGCGACGCTCGGCGGGATGGGTTACGCGAAGGAATACCATGTCGAGCGCTACCTGCGCGAGTGTATGATTCCGAGGCTCGCGCCCGTGAGCCCGCAACTGATCCTGTGCTACATCGCGGAGAAGGTGCTCGGGCTGCCGAAGTCGTATTGACCGTATCGACCCGGCGGCCGGCCCGGCGCGCGGTTTCCCGTTTCCGATTCAAGCGCTCGTCATGGACGTCAAACTCGTTGCCCGCACGCTCGACCTGTTCGAGCTGTTCGCCGCCGAACGGCGGCCGCTGCCGCTCACCGAACTCGCGCGCCTGCTCGATGTGCCGCCGTCGAGCTGCCTCGCGATGGCGCGCACGCTCGTGAGCCGCGGCTATCTGTACGAAGTGCGCAAACGCGGCGGCTACTACCCGACGCGGCGCCTGCAGACGATCGCCGCCGCGATCGATGCGACCGATCCCGTCGTCGACATCGTCCATCCGCACCTCGTCGCGCTGCGCGACGCGAGCCGCGAGACGGCCGTGCTCGGCAAGATCCAGGGCGGGTCGGTCACGTATCTCGACGTCGTCGAGTCGGAGCAGGCGATCCGCTACACGCGCCAGCCGGGCGAGCTGCGTCCGCTGCACGCGAACTCGATCGGCAAGGCGATCTTCGCGGAACTCGCCGACGCTGCGCAGCAAGCGCTCGGCGCGCAGCTGCCGTTCGAACGCTTCACCGACGCGACGGTGGCCGACCTGCCGGCGCTCGTCGCGCAAACCGCGCGGTTTCGCGAACTCGGCTGGGCCGAGAACTTCGGCGAGAGCGCGCCCGAACTGTCGGCGATCGCGGTCGCGCTGACGCTCGACGGCGACTGGTACGGACTGTCGGTCGTCGGGCCGACCGAGCGGATCCGGCAGCATCGCGATACGCATGCGGCGCTGCTCGTCGACGCGAAGGCCAAGCTGCTGGCCGAGCACGCGCGCGGCTGACGGAAGGCAAGGCGCGCCGGCAAACGGCCCTGCAAGCGGGCCAGCAAGCAGGCCGTCCGCCGGCGATCGGGCAGCGATCGCCGCGAACGGCCATGGATCCGCGAGCCTAACGACGGCCGATACGCGGCATCACGACTTCACCCACACACCGCCCGCACTCGGGTTGTCGCCTTGCGTCCACCATTTCGCGCAATACTTCGCGCCCTGGTACATCACACAGGTGCCGCCTGAATACGCGGTCGTCGCCGACCACGTGGCCGTGCCGCCGCCGACCGGTTTCCATACGGCCGCCTGGCCGGGCACGTCGCCCTGTGTCCACCATTGCGCCTGGTACGTCGTGCCCTGGTAGGTGACCGTCGCGCCGGCCGTGTAGACCTGGCCGGCCGCCCAGGGCGCGCCCGGCTGCGGCGTGCCGCCGTCCGAGCCGCCGCCGTAGTTCGGGTCCTGCGTGACGCCCGCGCCCCATTTGCCGTCCAGCTGCTTGAAGATTGCCGCGAACGCATACGGCTGCTGTGCGACGCCCGAGCAGGTCGGCGACGCATACGTGCCGCCGGACGGGCACGCCTGATCGCGGCCGACCGACCAGTTGCCGAAGAAACCGTAGCCGTTGCCGACCGCTGCATTCAGCACGCTTTGCGCATTCGCGAGCGTGAAGGTTTCGCCCTGTACGTCGTTCACGCCGATCATCGGCGTGACGCCGACCATCTGCCAGAGCTGCGCATTGTTCTTCGGCCGGCCAGCCGACTTGAACGCCGTGTCGAGCTGCGAGTACAGCGCCTGCGCGGCGCTGATCGCGGCGGCGCCCATGTCGATGTTCGCGGGGCCGTAATCCATCGCCATCACGTTCACCGCATCGAACGCGGCCTGGTTCGAGATCGCCGCGTTGACGACGTTCAGGCCGTCCTGCGTGAGCCCGGTCGGCATTGCCGGCAGCGTCAGCGTGACGTGCAGCGGCTTGCCCTTCGCCGCATAGTCGGACTGCAGTTGCGCGACGGCCTGGAAGTTGCGCGCAACCGAGGCCGTGTCCTGCTGCGACGCGCCCTCGATGTCGAAGTCGATATGCGTGAGGCCGTACGTGTCGATCACGGTCTGGTACGCAGTCTTCAGCGCGGGAACCGTCGAGCATGCCTGCATCAGCGGCGTGCCGTTCGCGCCGCCGAACGACACGGCGATTTCGCCGCCTTTCGCGCGGTAGCTCGCGATCGACGTCGACAGCGCAGTGAGCAGCCCGCCGCTCGCGCCGTTGCCGATCGGCTGCACGCCACCCCACGACGGCACGCAACCGTTGCCCGCGACCACGAACGCGAGCGTGAATTGCTGGATGCCTTGCCGGACGCCGATCTGGTCGACGAGCGGTGTCGGATAGAGCGTCACGTCGACATAGGGCGCATAGACGCCTGCACCGTGGGATACGCTCGCGGCGGCGAGCAGACAACCCGCGGCAAGTGCTCGCGGAATGAAACGCGGCAACACATTGTTGTTCATTGTGTTCTCCAAGTGGAAGAGGGATACGCTGGCCTGCGTATCGCCGCCGGACGGGCGACCGGGCCTGCCCGGCCGGCGGCGTGCCCATCTTGGAGGATTCGCGCCGAATAGTGAATGGTTAGGTGTTCTTTTTGTTATTTGATTCCCGATACGTAACGATCTTGCCGATTCGACACCGTTGCGCAACACATCGGGCGGGTGATTTTCCCGACCGATTGCATGCCGGTGCGCGAGCGTTGCCGGCGTCGCGTCATGCCGATGCCGGCTGCGCCAGCGAACGCGCGAGTGCGACGAAACGCTCGACGCACGCCGACGAAAACGGCTCGTTCCACGACACGATCTGCTCGACTGCACGCGTGCCGGCGAGCGGCACGTAGACGACGCCCGGGCGCTGCAGCGTCGCCGTGAAGCCGGGCACGATCGCGATCCCGCGTTCGGCGGCGACCAGCGACACGAGCGTCGTGATCTGCGCGGCGGTTGCGCCGATCCGCGGCGCGAATCCGGCCTGCGCGCACAGGTCGTCGAGCGCCGCCGTCAACGCCGAACCGTAACCGGGCGGAAAGGTCACGAAGGTTTCGTCTGCCAGTTCCGCGACGTCGAGGCTCGCACGGTCTGCGTGCGGATTGCCGGCCGGTACGGCCGCGACGAGCGGTTCGCGCGACACGACGAGCGACGCGACTGACACGCCGGGCGCACCGTCCCACGCCCAGCCGAAACCGATGTCCATCGCGCCGTCGGCGATCTGCTGGCGCTGGCTCGCGGTCGCCGCTTCGCGAAACGCGAGTTCGACGTCGGGCATCGTGCGGCTCGCGGCACGAATCACGTCCGGGAACGTGCCGGACATCGGGATCGAGCTCGCGTAGCCGATCACGATGCGTCCGGCGATACCCTGCGCGATCTTGCGCGCGCTCGCCTCGGCTTCGTCGGCCGCGCGGACGACGTTGCGTGCATGTTCAAGGAACAGTTCGCCTTCCGGCGTGAGCCGCACCGCGCGCGTCGAGCGCTCGAACAGCCGGACGCCGAGCTCGCTTTCCAGCGCGGCGATATGGCGGGTCAGCGGCGGTTGCGCGACGCGCAAGCGCAATGCGGCGCGGCCGAAGTGCAGTTCGTCGGCGACGACCACGAAATAGCGAAGGCGGCGCAAGTCGAGCATTGTTGTCGTTCCGGTATCAATCGCGGTGAAAACGGTATTGGCGTGCGCGCGGCACGCTCGTCAGACTGTCGGCATCGATGACAAGGCATTTCCGATGAACGACAGGACCACGCGCATCGCGTTCTTTCTCTGCGGTTTTGCCGCGTTCCTCAATCTCTATGCGACGCAGGGCATCCTGCACGAACTCGCGGCCGCCTTCGGCGTCAGCGCGGAGCGCGCGGGGCAGGGCGTGAGCGCAACCACGACGGCCGTCGCCATTATCGCGCCGTTCGTCGGCGTGCTGGCCGCACGCATCGAGCGGCGCGTCGCGATCTCGCTCGCGGCGGTGGCCGTCGCGCTGCCGGTCGTGTGGTCCGCGCATGCGGCCGGATTCGCGTCGTTCCTCGGCGCGCGCTTTGCGGCCGGGCTGGTCATGCCGTTCGTCTTTGCGCTGTCGATCGCGTATATCGGCGAACGCTTCGATCGCGGCACGTCGGCCGAGATCAGCGCGCTGTTCGTCGCCGGCACGACGCTCGGCGGGTTCGCCGGCCGCTTCGTGACCAACCTGCTGACGTCGATGTGGGGCTGGCGGCATGCGCTCGATGTCGTCGCGGCGCTGTGTCTTGTCACCGGCGTCGCGATTTACGCGAGCCTGCCGGCGTCCGGTGCGATCGCGCGGCGGGCGTCCGGCAATGACACGCGGGCGGGTTCGTCGTGGCGCATCGTCACGCGCGGCCCGCTGCTCGCGTCGTTCGCGATCGGCGCCTGCGTGCTCGCGTCGCAGGTCGCGACGTTCACGTTCGTCGGGCTGCGGCTCGCGCGTGCGCCGTTCGGCTTCGGCACGGTCGAAATCGGCGCGATCTATGCGGTGTTTCTGGTCGCGGTGGTCGTGACGCCGCTGGCAGGCCGCCTCGCGCGGCATCGCGGCCCGCGCGCACCGGCGCTCGCCGCGGCCGCGCTCGCGATCGGCGGAGCGTTGCTGACGTTGTCGGACAGCGTGCCGGTGATCCTGGCCGGTCTCGCGCTCAGCTCGACCGCCGTGTTCGTCGAACAGGCGTCGGCCAATACGTTCATCTCGCAGGCGGCGTCGAGCGCACGTTCGACGGCGATCGGCATTTACCTGTCGTGCTATTACTTCGGCGGCAGTCTCGGCTCGATCCTGCCGGTGCCCGGCTGGCATCGCTGGGGATGGGCCGGCTGCGTCGCGTTCGTGGTCGCGGCGCAGGCCATCGTCGGCGTGCTCGTGTACCGGTTCTGGCGAACCGTCGGCGCGTCCGGCATCGCGCCTGCCGGCACGCGCGACGGCACGCTCACGCGCTAGTCGCGATCAGCGATACCAGCGCGGCGTATAGACCCACTCGCGCGCGTTGCCGATCGCAAAGCGCCGCGTCGTCGACGAGCCGACGATCACCATCGTCCGCATGTCGACCTGGTCGCTGCGCAGCGCGCCGAGCGTCGTTGTCGTCAGCGTCGCGCCTGGCCGGCCGATGTCGCGGCCGAGCACGACGACCGTTTCGGCCGCCCGGTGCGCACGCACGATGTCGAGCGCCCGGTCGAGCTGCCATGGCCGGGCGCGCGAGATCGGGTTGTAGAACGCCATCACGAGATCGGCTTGCGCTGCATGCTGCAGGCGCGTCTCGATCACGCCCCATGGCTTCAGGTTGTCCGACAGCGAAATCGCGCAGAAGTCGTGACCGAGCGGTGCGCCGGCCTGCGCGGCCGTCGCGAGCGACGCGGAGATGCCGGGCTCCACGCGCAGGTCGACCGCGGCCCACTGCGGGTCGCGCGCTTCGTCGAGCGCTTCGAGCACGGCCGCGGCCATCGCGAACACGCCGGGGTCGCCCGACGACACGACTGCGACGCGCCGGCCTTCGGCCGCGAGTTCGAACGCATGGCGCGCGCGCTGCATTTCCTCGCGATTGTCGGTGCCGTGCACGCGCTGGTCGTCGCGGAACGGGCCGGCCATGGTTACGTAGGTCGTGTAGCCGAGGATGTCGGTCGCTTCCGCGAGCGCGGCGCGCGCGGCCGGCGTGAGCCATGCAGCACCGCCCGGGCCGAGACCGAGCACCGTCAGGCGGCCGCGTGCGCGGCCGAGCGTGGCGGGATCGACCGGATGCGACGCGACCGCGCATGCGAGGCCGTTCGATGCCGGACGCAGCGCGTGTGCGACACGCAACGTGCGGCCAAGCAGCGTGGCCGCATCGGCAGGCGCGCTGCTGTCGGCAGCGTCGAAACGCAGCGGCACGTCGAGCGCTTGCGCCGCTTCTTCCAGCGCAGGTTCGCCGATCGCCGATACCGGGGCGACGATGGCCGCGAGTGCCAGCCGCGCGAGACCTTGCGCGGCGAGCAGGGCTTCGATGCGCGCGGCAAGGGCTTCCCCGGCGTTCACGGCATCGATGGCGACACCGATCACCACGCTGCGAGGATGGATCACGAGTTCGTCGCGCGCGCCGTGCCACGCAGCGGGCGTCACGCGAATGGCATGCCCGGCCGCGTCGTCGCGCGGCAGCGCGACTTCGTCGAGCCACGGGGCCGCGCCGTCGACACGCGTCGATGCACCCGCGAGCAGGTCGGATACGAAGCGCTTGCCTTGCGCGAGATCGGCGAGCGCATAGCCTTCGGGCGGATTGAGCACGCAGGCGCCGAAGCGCAATTCGCCGCTGGTCGTGATCGCCGGCGCGACGCCGACGCATGTGGCGATTTCGCGCGCGATCGCATTGACGCCCGTCAGCCCGCCGAGCAGCGGCACGACGGCCGAGCCGTCTTCCGCGACCGCGAGCACGGGCGGCTCGACGCCCTTGTCGGCGAGCGCGGGCGCGAGGCAGCGGATCACGATGCCGGCCGCGCACAGCGCGACGATCGGCAAGCCGCGCGCATAGAGTTCGCGCAGGTGCGCGCCGAGTTCGTCGAACGGCACGTCGGCGTCGACGCGCGACGCGAGGCCGTGCACGCTTGCGCCCGGGTAGCGCGCCTGGATGCGTCGCGCGGTGTCAAGCGCGCCCGCCCCGAGAATCACGATCGCGGGCGCAGTCGTCATCCTTGCCATTTTTCCCCCGGCACGACGAGCAGCGAGAAATACGGCGACGCCATCGGGTCGACCTGGTCGAGCGGCACGATGCGCTGGTTCGCCATCGTCGCGCGCTCGACGTACAGCGCGCGTTTCGCGAGCCCGAGCTCGTCGAGCACGCGCCGCACCTTGTCGAAATTGCGGCCGAGTTTCATCACGACGGCGGCGTCGGCGCGCGCAAGCCGTTCGCGCAGCTCGTGCTCGGGCAGCACGCCGGACAGCACCGACAGGCTCTGGTTGCGATAGACGAGCGGCTGGCCGAGCACGGCCGTGCCGCCGAGCATCGCGCACACGCCCGGGATGACCTCGGTGTCGTAGCGCGGCGCGAGGCGGTCGTGCAGGTACATGTACGAGCCGTAGAAGAACGGATCGCCTTCGCAGATCACCGCGACGTCGCGGCCTGCATCGAGGTGTGCGGCAACGATCTCGGCAGCCGTATCGTAGAAGTCGGCGATCACGGTCTCGTAGCAGAGCGGCGGCGGCAGCGCTTCGGTCGTCACCGGATAGACGAGCGGCAACTGCGTCTGCCCGTCGAGCAGGTGCGCTTCGACGATGCCGTACGCATTGCCTTTCTTGCCCTTCGCGACGAAATACGCGACCACGGGCGCCGCCTGCAGCACGCGCAGCGCCTTGATCGTCATCAGTTCAGGATCGCCAGGGCCGACGCCGACGCCGAACAGTTGTCCACGCGCGGTCGTCATTCGGCCTCCGTCGCGAGCGCGTTGACCGCGGCGGCGGCCATCGCACTGCCGCCGCGCCGGCCGAGCAGCGCGATGTACGGCACGCCGCGGCTGTCGGCGTCGAGCATCGCCTTCGATTCGGCCGCGCCGATGAAGCCGACCGGAAAGCCGAGGATCAGTGCAGGGCGCGGGGCGCCGGCGTCGATCATGTCGAGCAGGTGGAACAGCGCGGTCGGCGCATTGCCGATCACGACGACGCTGCCCGCGAGATGCGGGCGCCACAGTTCGAGCGCGGCGGCCGAACGCGTGTTGCCGAGGTGCCGTGCGAGGTCGGGCACCTCCGGCTCGCCGAGCGTGCAGATCACGCGGTTGCCGGCCGGCAGCCGCGCGCGCGTGATGCCTTCGGCGACCATCCGCGCGTCGCACAGGATCGGCGCGCCGGCCGCGAGCGCCGTGCGGCCCGCCGTACCGGCGCCGGCCGAAAAACGCAGGTCGTACACGACGTCGACCATCCCGCACGCATGGATCACGCGCACCGCGAGTTTCTCGAGGTCGGGCGGAACCTGCGACAGGTCGGCCTCGGCACGGATCGTCGCGAACGACTGCCGGTAGATTTCCTGCCCGTCGCGAATGTAGTCAAGCATCGGTGGTGTCCTGGCTGTGGCGCGCGCCCGCCAAACGGGCTGCGGCCTGGTCAATCGTCAGATGGCGCGCGAGCGGGGCGCCGAGGCCCTCGGCCGCGTCGCGCCGATAAAGGTCGTAATGCGCGGGCGCCACCGCGACGAGCGTATGCGTCGCGGGACGCGGCAGCGCGCAATGGCGTTCGCAACCGGTCAGGTGCACATCGACCGGATGGCCGATGTGCGCGGCGAGCGCGAGCGCGTCGCGTTTCGTATCGGCGCGCGCTTTCGCGCAGCCCGCGCTGCCGGTGCAGGCGACGAACGTCGCAAGCGGGTCGGATGACTGGCAAACGAGGCCGATCGTCGCGAGTGCGTCGCGCGTGGCCGGTGCGCGTTCGTTCGGCACGCCGTGCAGAAACAGGCCTTGCCACGGCGTCATCGACAGCGTGCCGTCGCCGTCGGCTTCGGCCAATGCGGCGAGCTGTTCCAGTTGCGCCGCGTCGAGCCGCCCGAGTACGCATTGCACGCCGACGCTGCAGCGCGCCGCATCGAGCGACGGGTGCGCGCCGAACCGCAGCGCCGGGTGAGCGGGCATGCGCCGCCAGCCGGCGAGCGCGGGATCGGCCGCGAGCGGGAAGGGCAGGTAGTGCTGTGCGCGCTCGAATAACGCACGTTCGCCGGCTGTCGCGAGCACGGCACGCATCCGCGTGACATCGGCCGGCGCGAGATCGAGGAACGCGAGCAGCAGTGCGCGGACCAGCGCGACAGCCTGGTCGGGCGACACGTCGACCGACGCAGGACGGTCGCCATCCGCGACCGGCGGGCAGCCGGACAGCCCGGCCGCGATGCGTACCGCACCGTCTGCGCGGCGCCATGCGGCCAGCCAGATGTCATGCGGATGATCGAGTGCCGCGACCGATTCGCCGCCGTCGAGCTGGATCGAGAACTTCGGCGACAGCTCGCCACGGCGCGGCTCATGCGCGAGCATGTCGAGCAGCGGAAGGGCGAGTGCGTGACTGTCGACGAGCGCGGCGGGATCGTGCCCGGCGAGCGGGCTGAGCAGGATGTTGCGGACGTCGTCGCTTGCAGCAAGTGCGGCTGTGTCGGCGGCCGGGTCCGCGGCCGCATCGACGCGCGGGCCAAGCCCCGCGTCGAGCAAGGTGCGCGTCAGCGCATCGGCAGCGCCGTCGCGAATGCCGCGTAGCTGGAGATTCGCGCGATTGGTCGCGTCGATCGCGCCGGAGCCGTATTGACGCGCGGCGGCGGCGATCGCACGCGCCTGGCGCGCGTCGAGCCGGCCGCCCGGCAGCTTGATCCGGCACAGCCCGCCGTCGGCGGCCGCGACCACGCGCACGAGCCCCGGGCAAGCCGACGGGCGCACGGCGGGCGACGCAGGAATCGAATCGGGGGCGGAACTCAACGGGATACCGGGACAGTGTCGCGCCGCGGCCAACGCATCGGTACACCCCGCCCGACGCCGACTGGCACGCACGCACTTTCAGGCCGGCAGGTCTCCTGGCTGACAGGTCGGCACCGGCTCCCGGCCTTCCCGGTGAAACCAGTGGCATGAGGGGGAGATCGGCTCGCTGTCTACAGTTGCGGGGGCAGCCACAGCGGCGCGCAACGCGCCCTGTGTTCCCTCTTCGGCCCCGAAGGGCACCGGCGAACGAACGGCCGTAGGATACCCGATTTCGGCACCGGCCCGACATCGGCGATTGGCGCCGGGACCGTGTCGCAGCATGGCTGTGGCGGACTGCGAGCGGTCGCGTGGATGGTACGATTGGCGGCTCGGCATTCGACCGGCGACGCGCCGGGATCCGCAATGATGAAACTCGGCAGGACGGAGCTGTTCGGCATGGGGATTGCGCTGGCCTTGCTGGCCATTCCCGCATGGATGCTGCTCGCATTCGTGCTGATTCCATTTGCGCCGTCCGCGGAGTGGCCCAAGAATGTCGGGCTCGCCGGCCTCGTCGTGCCGATCGTGGCAGGTGGAACCTGGCTGTTCCGGCGAGGCGGCGTACGGCCGCTCGTGTGGCTGCTGCTCGGCTGGCTGCTGGTCGCATCGATCGCCGGCATGTATCTGACCTTGCTGAACTATCTCGGCGGCATGCCGCGCGGCTGAAATCGCTGCCGCATCCGCGCCCGGGCAGGCGGTGGCGGCGGCCGTCAACGGAACAACGCGCAGCGGCACGGCGGCTGCGCATCGCAACACATGGCAGGAAATCGAACGATGGGGAAGGGTGCATGACGGCGTGGCTGACGGTAGTGGGCATCGGCGACGACGGTTACGCGGGGCTCGGGCGCAGCGCACGACGCGCGCTGCTCGACGCGATGCGCGTGGTCGGTGCGAAACGGCATCTCGACATGCTGCCGGCACGGCTGCGTGCCGAACGCGAAGCGTGGCCGTCGCCGTTCGATCTCGCGGGCGTGCTCGCGCGGCGCGGCTCGCCCGTATGTGTGCTCGCGAGCGGCGACCCGATGCTGTTCGGCGTCGGCGCGACGCTCGCGCGCCAGCTTTCCCCCGACGAATGGCGCGTGCTGCCCGCGCCGTCGTCGCTGTCGCTCGCGGCCGCGCGCCTGGGCTGGGCGCTGCAGGACGTCGGCGCGGTCTCGCTTGTCGGGCGTCCGCTCGCGACGCTCGCGCAGCACCTGCTGCCGGGGCGGCGCCTGTTCGTACTGAGCGCCGACGGCCGCACGCCGGCCGCCGTCGCGGCCGAGCTCGCCGCACGCGGCTTCGGGCCGACGCGCATCAGCGTGTTCGAACATCTGGGCGGCCCGCTCGAACGGCGTCTCGACGGCCTCGCGCAGGACTGGACCGTCGCCGAAACGGCCGCGCTCAACCTCGTCGCGCTCGACTGCCAGGCCGGCCCCGACGCGCCGCGCCGCGCGCTCACGCCCGGCCTGCCCGACGATGCATACCGCCACGACGGCCAGCTCACCAAGCGCGACCTGCGCGCGATGACGCTCGGCCGCCTCGCGCCCGCGCCCGGCGAGCTGCTGTGGGACGTCGGCGCGGGCAGCGGCTCGATCGGCATCGAATGGATGCGCGCGCATCCATCCTGCCAGGCAATCGCGATCGAGGCGCATGCGGAACGGCAGCGTTTCATCGAACACAACCGTGATGCGCTCGGCGTGCCGGGCCTGCAACTCGTCGCGGGCCGCGCACCCGATGCGCTTGCGGGGCTTGCCACGCCCGACGCGATCTTCATCGGCGGCGGTGCGACGGCGCCCGGCGTGCTCGACGCGTGCTGGTCGTCGCTGAAACCCGGCGGCCGGCTGGTCGCGAACGCGGTCACGCTGCAGGGCGAGATGGCGCTCGCCGCGTGGCGCGACGCGCACGGCGGCACGCTCACGCGCGTGTCGCTCGCGCATGCGGAGCCGCTCGGCCGCTTCGACACGTGGCGTCAGCCGCTGCCGGTCACGCTATATGACGTGCGCAAGCCCGACGCGGACGACAGGGCCGATGCGATCGCCACGGCCGGCGCGTCGAATCCGGCGAACGCAACGGACGCGTGATGCGCGACGAAACCCCCGAACAGCCCGCGCCGCTGCGCTTCGGCTATACGACCGGCAGCTGCGCGACCGCGACGTCGCTCGCCGCCGCGCGGCTGCTGCTCGCGGGCCAGGCGGACGACGCGGTCGAGATCGTGCTGCCGAAGGGGCAACGCGTGATGATGCGGCTCGAGTTCTGCCGCACCACGGCCGACGGCGCCGAAGCCGGCACGATCAAGGATGCCGGCGACGATCCGGACGTCACGCACGGCGCGCTGATCTTCGCGCGCGTCGCGCTCGCGGCGGCGCCCGGCGTGCGCTTTCATGCGGGGCCGGGCGTCGGCACGGTCACCCGCGCGGGGCTGACGCTGCCCGTCGGCGAACCGGCGATCAACCCGGTGCCGCGTCAGATGATGACGACCCACCTGGAAGCGCTCGCGGCAGAACAGGGCTA
Organism: Burkholderia cepacia complex sp. TUM26381; assembly: GCF_057439935.1. Classification (NCBI taxonomy): domain Bacteria; kingdom Pseudomonadati; phylum Pseudomonadota; class Betaproteobacteria; order Burkholderiales; family Burkholderiaceae; genus Burkholderia; species Burkholderia cepacia complex sp. TUM26381. The sequence goes on from NZ_CM172006.1 coordinate 1,843,004, forward strand.
CGCGGGCGGCTTCGACGTGACGATCGGCGTCGAAGGCGGCGAGGCACTGGCACTGAAGACGATGAATCCGCGTTTGGGCATCGTCGGCGGGCTGTCGATCCTCGGCACGACCGGCATCGTGCGGCCGTTCTCGTGTTCCGCCTATATCGCGTCGATTCACCAGGGCATCGATGTCGCACGCGCAAACGGCATCGCGCATATCGCCGCGTGCACGGGCAACGCGAGCGAGGACGCGATGCGTGCGCACTACCACCTGCCCGACATGGCGCTGATCGAGATGGGCGATTTCGCGGGCGCGGTGCTCAAGCACCTGCGGCGCGCGCCGGTCGCGCGCCTGTCGATGTGCGGCGGGTTCGGCAAGCTCAGCAAGCTCGCGGCCGGTCACCTCGACCTGCACAGCCGCCATTCGAGCATCGACCTGCCGCTGCTCGCACAATGGGCGGCCGACGCCGGCGCGAGCGATGCGCTGCAGGCCGCGATGCGCGCCGCGAACACGAGCCAGGAAGCGCTGAAGCTTGCACAGGCCGACGGCGTGCCGCTCGGCGATCTCGTCTGCGCACAGGCGTTGCGCGTCGCACGCGATATCGTGCCGCCGTCGGTCGCCGTCGAGATGTTCGCGATCGACCGTCAGGGGCGCTTCGTCGGGGAGGCGCGATGAGCGCGCGGATCCTGCTGCTCGGCGGCACCGGCGACGCGCTGAAAATCGCGCGCGCGCTCGGCCCGCATCACGTCTATAGCCTGGCCGGTCTCGGCAAGACCCCCGACGACCTGCGCTGCGACGTGCGCGTCGGCGGTTTCGGCGGGGCCGCCGGCTTGGCCGCGTATCTTCGCGACGCCGGCATCGGCCTCGTGATCGATGCAACGCATCCGTATGCCGCGCAGATCAGCGCGAACGCCGCTGCCGCGACCCGCGACGCCGGTGTGCCGCTCTGGGCGTTGCGGCGCGCGCCCTGGATGCCGCAACCGGGTGACGACTGGCGGATGGTCGACGACTGGGCCGGCATCGAAGCTGCGCTCGCACCGTTCAGGCGGCCGCTGTTCACGCTCGGCCGCGAACCGCTCGCGCATCTCGATGCGATCCCGCCGCATCAGTTCTGGCTCGTGCGCTGCCTCGACGCGCATCCCGGCAACGCGCATGCGCAGATCATCGCCGCGCGCGGGCCGTTCACGCCCGACGGCGAACGGGCGCTGTTCGCGCTGGCGGGCATCGACGTCGTCGTCAGCAAGAACAGCGGCGGTGCGGCCACCGAGGCCAAGCTCGACGTCGCGCGCGAGCGCAGGCTGCCGGTCGTGATGCTGCGCCGGCCGCCGCTGCCCGACGCCGACCGCGCATTCGACTCGGCCGCGGCATTGCTCGACGCACTCGATCCGGCCGCGCGCGCATGACGCGGCGCAGCGGATCATCCAACGAATTGACGGAGAATTTTCGATGACGGTGTATTTCATCGGCGCGGGGCCCGGCGACCCGGAGCTGATCACGGTGAAGGGCCAGCGCCTCGTGCGCACGTGCCCGGTGATCCTGTATGCGGGCTCGCTGGTGCCGGCGGCCGTGCTCGACGGTCATTGCGCGGAGCAGGTCGTCAACACGGCCGAACTCGACCTCGACGCAATCGTCGCGCTGCTCGCGGCCGCACATGCGAAAGGGCAGGACGTGGCGCGCGTGCATTCGGGCGACCCATCGCTGTACGGCGCGATCGGCGAGCAGATCCGCCGGCTGAAGGCGCTCGGGATTCCGTATGAAATCGTGCCGGGCGTGACGGCCACGGCCGCCTGCGCGGCGACGCTCGGCGTCGAGCTGACGCTGCCCGGGGTCGCGCAGACGGTGATCCTCACGCGCTTCGCGGGCAAGACGACGATGCCGGAAGGCGAGGCGCTCGGCTCGCTCGCCGCACACCGCGCGACGCTCGCCATCCATCTCGGCGTGCGCCATCTCGCGCGCATCGTCGACGAAGTGCTGCCGCATTACGGCGCGGATTGCCCGGTCGCGGTGATCTATCGCGCGAGCTGGCCCGACGAGGCGCGCGTGACCGGCACGCTGGCGGACATCGTCGCCAGGGTGCAGGGCACGCAGATCGAGCGTACCGCGCTGATCCTGATCGGACGCGTGCTCGATGCCGAAGGGTTCGCGGATTCGACGCTGTACGCGAGCGCCGGCTGATTACGCGCGCGCCGTGACCGGCGCGGCGCGGCGTGCCGGTCACGCAGACGTGTGTCGAGCGCGGCGCCGATCGTGATCGCGCCGCCGACGAAACGGACCGGCGATGCCGTCTCGCCGAGGATCGGGATCGACGCGGCAATGCGGACGACGGGGAACCTGCAACAGGCGATCCGCGGGTGCCGGCGGTGCGACGAAGGTGCGTGAGACTTGCGGCGGCGTCCGTCCGGGCGGGCCTGCCGACGGTTCGTCGCGGAGCGGGAAGCGGGCGGCTGACGGCTAACGCGAGGACAGTCGCCTAGGCGCGCGCAACCTGCCGCGCCAACCGCGGCGCAAACCCGGCCGCCAGCGCGAACAGCACGACACACAGGCACGCCATCGCGATCCACGCAGGCGTCAAATCCGCGAGATGCTGGCGCACGATACCGGCCGCGAACGGGAACGATCCGGCGATCAAATAGCCGACACCCTGCACGAACCCCGTCAACGATGCGGCATCGGCCGGCGTCGCCGCATGGTCGACCGTGACGATCAGCGACAGCGGGAACAGCGCGCCGATTCCCGCGCCGAGCAGCAGCGCGGCCGGCAGCGCGAGCGCTTCGGGCGCGGCCAGCATCACCAGCAACCCGGCCAACAGCGACACGATCGCCGCATGCAGCGCAGGCCGGCGATCGGGCAGGCGGTCGATCGTCGCCGAGATCGTCAACCCCGCGACGACTTCCGCGAGCGTCACGCCGCCGAGCAGGCTGCCGGCCGCCGTCGGCGACCAGCCGAGCCGCATGTAGTACGGCGGCAGCCAGGCGAGCACGAGTGTGTAGGCGCCCGTCGCGATCCCGAAGAACAGCGCGAGCCGCCATGCGCGCGGCGAGCGCGACGGCTGCGCATTCGACGTCGAGGCCGGCGCGGCGGCAAAGCCGTCGCCGCCGCGGCTGGCAAGCGGCCACGCGAGCGCGGCCACCACGGCCGGCAGCGCCCAGCCCGCGAGTGCGGCGAGCCAGCCCCAGCGCGCTGCAGCGAACGGCGCGACGACGCTTGCGAGCACTGCACCGCCCATGATCGACGTCGAATAGACGCCCATCGCGCCACCGATGCGCGTCGCGAAATGCGCCTTCACGAAGCCGGGCAGCAGCGCCTGCACCATCGCGATCCCGACGCCCGCGCAGCAGGCGCTCGCGAGCAGCAGCCACGCGTGCTGCGCGCCGATCCGCGACACGCAGGCCAGCCCGATCAGCGCGACACCCAGCCAGACGCCGCCCGCGATGCCGGTCACGCGCTGCAGGCGCCGTGCGCCCAGTGCGCCGAGCCCCATCAGCAGGATCGGGATCGTCGTCAGCAGGCTGGCCGTGCCGTCGCCGATACCGGTCGCGCGCTGGATCATGTCGAGCAGCGGGCCAACCGCGGCCAGCGCGGGCCGCAGGTTCAGCCCGACGAGCACGATGGCGGCAAGCCGCCATGCGGGGGAAGTGAAGCGATTCATCGGCGAGGCCCTCGATATCGGTGACGGCTGCCAACGAGGCGCCGTGCGTTTTCAGGTAAAGTATCTCGACATCAAGATAAATGCTGATTTATCTCGACGTCAAGATAACTGGTGAGCCGAGGAGGGTTAATGGATCGAGCCGCGCATGCGCTCGCGCAATGGCGCGCCGAGCGTCCGGATCTGGACGCGTCGTCGATGGTGGTGATGGGGCGGCTGCAGGAAGCCGCGCTCGTGATCGCGCGCGACCGTCTCAATCCGCTGTTTGCGCGCTACGGGATGCAGCCGGGCGAATTCGACGTGCTCGCGACGCTGCGGCGCGGCGGGGCGCCGTTCGCGCTGACGCCGACGGCGTTGTACGACGCGCTGATGATGTCGTCGGGCGGGATGACCGCGCGCATCGACCGGCTGCAGAAGGCCGGCTGGGTCGAGCGGCGGCCGAACCCGGCCGACGGGCGCGGCACGCTCGTCGCGCTGACGGACACCGGCCGCGCGCTGATCGACGACGCGGTCGTCGCGCACATCGACAACCAGCGCGCGCTGCTGGCCGCGCTGTCGGACGCGGAACAGGCCCAGTTGTCGCAATTGCTGGGCAAGCTGCTGACGGGGCTGGAAAGTCCTGCGCCGGAAGCGCCGGGCGGCAAGTAGCGCCGCCGCAGGCGTGACGCGGGCGCGTCGCGCGGGCAAAAAAACGCCCGCCGCGCAATGCGGCGGGCTCGCGCAGCGCGCGGGCCGCACACGGCGCGCCCGCGCGGCTGCCCGGTCGCTTAACCGCGTGCCGGAATGTTGAGCCCGCGTGCGACGGCCGGGCGCGCGACGAACGCGTCGAGCGCGCGTGCGACGTGCCGGAATTCGCTGAAGCCGACCAGGTCGCCCGCTTCGTAGAAGCCGACGAGGTTGCGCACCCACGGGAAGATCGCAATGTCGGCGATCGTGTAGGTATCGCCCATCACCCACTGGCGGTTCGCGAGATGCGCGTCGAGCACGGCGAGCAGGCGCTTCGACTCGTCGACGTAGCGGTCGCGCGGACGCTTGTCTTCGAAGTCGCGGCCGGCGAACTTGTGGAAGAAGCCGAGCTGGCCGAACATCGGCCCGATGCCGCCCATCTGGAACATCACCCACTGGATCGTCTCGTAGCGGCCGGCGAGATCCTTCGGGATCAGCTGGCCCGTCTTGTCCGCGAGATAGATCAGGATCGCGCCCGATTCGAACAGCGGCAGCGGCTTGCCGTCGGGGCCGTTCGGGTCGATGATCGCCGGGATCTTGTTGTTCGGGTTCAGCGACAGGAATTCGGGCGACAGCTGGTCGTTCGTGTCGAAGCGCACGAGGTGCGGCTCGTAAGGCAGGCCGGTTTCCTCGAGCATGATCGACACCTTGACGCCGTTCGGCGTCGGCAGCGAGTACAGCTGGAGACGGTCGGGATGCTGGGCCGGCCACTTGTGCGTAATCGGGAAGGCGGACAGATCGGGCATGAAGGTTCGCTCGTCGAAGTGAAGGATCCGCGCGCCGTCCGTGCCACCGCGCTCGCGCACGATCCGCGGCGCGGCGGCGGGCCGGCGCGCGCCAAAGACGCCCACTGTAGCCGATCCCCGGAATCGATGCAGGCGCCGGCCTCGGCCGGCCGCCGCCACCCCGCCCGAAGCCGTCAGAAGTTGTGCCGCAGCCCGATCATCGCGGCCGTCGTGCCGACGCCGGGCGCGACCGGCTGCCCGTACACGAGCATCTGGTCCATCGTGCCGCGGTTGTTCACGCGGCCGACCTGCGCATAGACCATCGTCCGCTTCGACAGGCTGTAGTCGGCCGCGAGCACAACCGCCGTCGAACGGTTCTCCGAGCGGTTGCGATCCTTCAGGTAGTACACGGCGGACGTGACCTGCAACGCGGGCGTGAAGCGGTATCCGACGCCGGCCGACAGCATGTCGAGGTTCACCTTGTCCGCATGCGACGGATTCCTGCCGTTGCCGTACGACGCCGACACCGAAAAGTCGTGGATCGTGTATTTCGCGCCGACGTAAAAAAAGCGATTGTTGTCGACGCCGGTCGGCGCGACGCCCGGCGCCGGATTCGTATCGTGCCCGTTGTAGTAGACGGCCGACGCGTTCAGCCCGTAGTTCGCATACCTGAGCACGACGGACTCGCGCGTGCCGCCCTGGAACTGCCCGGCGACGCCGCCCGGCGCGTATTCGAGTGCGATCGTCGCGCCCGCGAACGCCGGCGACTGATAGACGAGCGCATTGCTGTCGTACAGCGCGCCGATCGCGCCGTTGGTGCTCGTGCCCGGCCAGCCGGCGGCGGTGTTCAGGCCGAGCCATGCGGTCAGCACGCTGCCGAAGAACTGCGCGTTGCGCACGTCGGTGTCGGCCATCGCATAGATCATCGGCACGATCTGGCGGCCGGCCGTAAACGAGCCGAACGGGCCCGACACGCCGAGCGACGCGACCTGGTTGAAGATCGCGACGGCGCCCGGCGTATCGCTCAGCTGCAGCTTGCCGGTCCCGCTGTCGAACGAACCCTGCAGCTTGAAGTTGACCTTGTAGCCGCCGCCGATGTCCTCGCTGCCGCGGATGCCCCAGAAGCTCGAATAGATGCCGCCGTCCTTCATGCGGAACACCTTGCCCGTATTCGGCGCGGTCGGGCTGAACGACGCAGCCGACGTGCTCTGGTACAGCAGGCCCGAGTCGATCACGCCGTAGAGCGTGACGGAGGATTGCGCGTGCGCGAGGGCCGAACAGCCGGCAAGCGCCGCGAGCGCGGCCAGTTTCGTCTTCATGAAGTCTCCGGGTTGTCATGGGCCGGACGGGATCGAGCCCGTCCGGGTAAAGCGGGGCAACATCGAGGCAGGCGGGAGGGCGCGACAAGCGGCGCCGGTGCGAGCCGTGCGGAAAGACTACGCAACGGCGGGCAGCCGCTCCCCCCCACGCACGGGGGGCAGGGTTGCGGAGAATCGAACGGGGAGGGACGGGCGGCTATGCGGCCAGGGGCAAGGGATTCAGGCCGATCTCAGGGCGCGCTTTCGAGCAGCCCGAGCACCAGCGCGCGGCGCACCGCATGCTTGCGCGAGCTCGCGTCGAGCTTGCCGAACAGGTTCTTCAGGTGCCATTTCACGGTTTCCTCGCCGACGGCGAGCGCGACCGCGATCTCCTTGTTCGACAGGTTGCGTGCGAGCAGCTCGAGGATCGCGCGCTCCTTCGGCGTCAGCACGACGCTCGGCACCGCGCGCGGGCTCGCCGCACCGCGCGGGGCCGGCGGCACGATCCGCGGCTGCGGCAGCGCGTGCCGGGCGGGGCCGTCGCCGGCGAGCGCCTCGTCGCCGACGCGGCGCGCCCAGTCGGCGACGGCCGGATGCGCGTCGGCAAGCGTGCGCGTGAGTCCGAACATGTCGGCGAGATTCATCGCCTCGTCGAGCAGCGTGCGGCCGCCATGCCCCGACTGTTCGAGCGCGAACGCGCTGAGCGCCATGATCTCGATGCGCTCGCGCCCCATGCTCATTTCGCGGGCCAGCACGGCCGCTTCGTCGAGCGCCGCGCTCGCATCGTCCCAGCGGCGCGCGGCGAGCGCCGCGCCCGCATGCGCGGTCGCCTGCAGCAGCACGACGGGGCGCCGCCACAACGGCCCGTGCGCCGGAAATTGCGCCGCGGCGATCGCGTCGATCCGCTCGACGAGCGCATGGCAGGTGGCCTCGCGATAGCGCGCCGCGTGAATGCGCACCTGCTCGGCAAGGCTCGCGACCGACAGGCGCGGCAGCCGGCGCGCGACACCCATCGCGTCGAGCGCTTCGAGCAGGTCGATCGCGCGATGCTCGACGCCGCGCAGCAGCGCGATGCGCGCGGCCGTGCGATAGCCGAGCAGCACGGTATCGGGCGTGCCCGCGTGTTCGAGCACGTCGAGCCGGTTCGCGAGCAACGCGGCCGCCTGGTCGACGCGATCGGCCTCGTACGCGATGGCCGCGCACATCGCCGCGAACATGCAGGTCAGCGGATGGCGGCGCCCGAGATCGGCCTCCGCACGCGCCAGCGCCGGCGACAGCACGTCGTCCGCGAGCCGGATCTGGCCTTCGCGCAGGTAGCTCAGGCCCGCGATCAGCTCGCCCCAGCGAGCGACATAGCCGAACCCGGCCGCCGTTTCGCCGCGCGGTGCGGCCTGCTGGAAACGGCGCGCCTGCGCGGGTTCGCCGACGATGATCGCGCGCGCCGACAGCCGGTTCGCGTGCATCTGCGCGAGCCATGTCGCCGCCGGCGGCGTGAAGTCGGCCCACGGCTCGAACAGCTCGACGAAGCGGTCGATTTCGTCGGCGTAATACGCGGCCGCGCTGAGGATCAGCGCGCATTCGTAGCGCATCGCGGCCGGCGTGCCGCCATCCGCGAGGATCCCCGCGATCTGGCGCTGCGCCTCGACATGACGCTCGCCGAGCGCCAGCGCCCATGCGACCGCGATCCGTAGCGTCGGGCGCTTGTCGAGTTCCGCGTCGGGCAGCAGCGCGAGCCAGTCGAGCACATCGTTGATACGGCCCTGCTTGATCGCATCCTCGAGGCAGCGCTGCGCGAGCGCGTACGCGGTCTCGAACTGGCCGGCCGCGTACGCGTGGCGCGCGGCTTCCTCGCTCATCCCGTGCGCATCGAGCCATGCGGCCGCGCGCGCATGCAGCGTGCTGCGCTCGGCGTCGGAACGTGTGGCCAGGCGGTCGCGCAGCGTGTCGCGCACGAGCGGATGCAGCCGGCACCAGTCCGAATCGTCCGATGCAATGAACAGCGGCGTGTCGCGCGCGAGCCGTGCGAGCCGGTCGGGTGCGTTCGCATCGTCGAGCAGCGCCGCGCACAACGACGGATGCAGGCGATCGGCGACGCTCGTGCGTGTCAGGAACGCGGTGTCGTCAGCCGACTGGTTCGCGAGCAGCAGTTCGACGAGCCGGTCGCGCGTGCCGTCCATGCGTGCGGCGAGCGCGTCGACCGCCTGGCGCGGATCGGCCGAGCGCGCCATCGCGGCCATCGCGAGCTGCAGCCCGAGCGGCCAGCCGTCGACACGTTCGAACAGCCGCGCGCACCCGTCGGCGTCCACCCGTTGCGCGAAGCGCGCACCGACCAGCGCGATCGTCTCGTCGAGCGTGAAGCGCAGCCAGTCGGGGCCCGCGAGCGTGCATTGCCCGCCGGCGAGCAGATCGCCGGCCGCGTGATCGAGCCCGCGCCGCGCGGCGACGACGACATGCAGGTTCTGCGGCGCGTTGTGCAGCACGTAGATCAGCGCGTCGAGGCCGGCGCCCGGCAGCCGCTCGGCATCGTCGACGATCAGCAGCGCGTCCATCGACAGTTGCGCGACTTCGGCGAGCCACGCGGTCAGGCCGTCCAGCGCGCGCGCCGCACCGCCCGGGATCAGCCGCCCGAAGCCGGGCCGCGCGCAGCCGGTGCGCACGGCCTGCACGAGCCCCTGCAGCAGCCGCGGTGCGTCGTCGCGCTCGTCGGCCGACAGCCACACGACCGCGCGGCCGAGCGCGAGGGTTTCGCGGCGCCATTGCGCGAGCAGCGACGTCTTGCCGTACCCGGCCGGCGCCTGTACCAGCGTGACCGGCCGGCCGTCGAACGCCGGCGCGGCGAGGCTCAGCCGCGCGCGGGCGAGCAACTGCGCCGGCACGCGCGGCGCGGTCGTCTTCAGGACCAGTTCGGTGGGGGGCGCGTCGGCGCGATCGGGTGGGTGGGCCATCTGGGCAGCAGTCGGAATCCGGCGGGGCCGTGCGGGCCAGCGTCCGGGGTGGGCGTGGGGGGAAGGATCGGCCGAACCGTATTCGCCCGTCAATCCCCCCCGCGACGAGTGGGGCCGCACCGGCGCCGCGTCGATAGCATGGGTTCCGATACATGACGAACGCCGCGAGGAGGGCACCCATGAAGATCGTATCGACCGGCACACGGCGCAGCGCGCCGACCGCCGGATAAGCGGAGCGGCGCGATGTACCGCCATCTGCTCGTGACGGTCGACGGCGTGCCCGGCGGCATCGACGCGATCGGCCATGCACTGGAACTGGCGCGGGCGGTCGGCGCGCGGGTCACGTTCGTCCTGCCCGCCGCCGCGCCGGACTCGTGTTTATCCGGAGCGCGGCTGCCGGAACACGGTGCGAAAGTGGAAGCCGCCGCGCGGGCGCAGGGCCTGTCCCATGCGATCGCGGGGGCCGGCCACCCGGCCAGCGGCGACGCATCGCCCGGCGCGCTTGCCGGCGAGCTCGGTTGCGACCTGATTGGCGTCGCGGCACTGCCGCCGGATGCCGATGCGGCGCAATGCACGCAACGGCAGCATCTGCTCGCGACGAGCGCCGTGCCGGTACTGGTATGCACGTCGCACCGGACGCCCGCCGAGGCGCGCGTGATGGCGCGTTGTCTCGATGCGCATCGCATGGCCGGCGTGCTGCTGCAGGCGCTGATGGGGTCCGGGCCAACGGCGAACGAACTGCAGCGGCAAGCGGTCGACGCACCGGGTGCACTGGCCTCGCTCGCCGCGCTGCAGGACGCGCGTTTCCGCACGGCCACCGAAGCGCGGCTCTTCGCGGCATTGCGCGTCCGCGCGGAGTGCGTCGCGGCCGAACTGGACGAACTCGACCGCCAGCGGCAGCGCGACGCGCAAGCGCTCGGCGCGCTCGCCCGGATCGCCGCAGACGGGCTGCCGTCGGCCGCGTTCGACGCAGCGCTGGCTCGCTATGCGCACGGCGCGTTCGAGCAGATGGGGCGGATGGAAGGCGTGATTTTCCCGGCCGCGCGGCGCTACCTGGGCGACGCGGACTGGAACGAACTGGACGAACCGCCGGCGGACCGCGCAACCGCGACGCCGCCGGGCATGACTGGACCTGACGATGCGCGACGCGCATCGGACTGACAACATACGGAGAACAAAATGGCACATGCAGTGCGATTCCACGAAACCGGCGGCCCCGACGTGCTGCGCTGGGAGGCAGTCGACGTCGGCGATCCGGGCGCCGGCCAGGTGCGCCTGCGGCACGAAGCGGTCGGCCTGAATTTCGCCGACACGTATTTCCGCAGCGGCCTGTATCCGGTGCCGCTGCCCGCCGGCATCGGCGTCGAGGCGGCCGGCGTGGTCGAGGCCGTCGGCCCCGGCGTGACGAACGTCGCCGTCGGCGATCGGGTGACTTACACGGGCTTCCTGAACACGCTTGGCGCGTACAGCACCGAGCGGTTGATCCCGGCCGCGCCGCTCGTCCGGCTGCCGGCCGGCATTTCGTGCGAGACCGCCGCCGCGATGACGATGCGCGGGCTCACGTCGGCCTATCTGCTGCGCCGCATCCACGCGTTCGCGCCGGGCGACACGATCCTGCTGCATGCGGCGGCCGGCGGCGTCGGGCTGATCGTGTCGCAATGGGCGAAGCTGCTCGGGCTCACGGTCATCGGCACCGTGTCGAGCGAGCACAAGGCCGCGATCGCCCGCGCCCACGGCTGCGACCATGCGATCGACTACAGCCGCGAGGACGTCGCGAAGCGCGTGCGCGAACTGACGAACGGCGCAGGCGTCGACGTCGTGTTCGACAGCGTCGGCAAGGACACCTTCGAAGGCTCGCTCGATTCGCTGAAGCGGCGCGGGCTGATGGTGTGCGTCGGCACCGCGTCGGGCCCGATCCCGCCATTCGATCCGCAGCGTCTCGCGATGAAGGGCTCGCTGTACCTGACGCGCCCGGCGCTGGCCGACTACATCGCCGATCCGGCCGAAAAGAACGACCTGGCCGGCGAACTGTTCGCGCACGTCGCGGCCGGCCGTATCAAGATCGGGATCAACCAGCGCTACGCGCTGCAGGACGCCGCGCAGGCACACCGCGATCTCGAATCGCGCAAGACGACCGGTTCGTCGGTGTTCATCGTCTGAGGAGACGCGCATGCGAGTCGAACCCCTGACCTGCGCGCTCGGCGCGGAACTGCTGGATGTGAGCCTCGCCGACGCCGTGCACGACGACGGCCTGTTCGCCGAAATCCGCGCGCAGTTGCTGCGGCATCGCGTGCTGTTCCTGCGTGACCAGGACATCACGCGCGCCGAACACGTTGCGTTCGCACGGCGCTTCGGCGAGCTCGAGGATCATCCGGTCGCCGGCAGCGATCCCGAGCACCCGGGGCTCGTGCGGATCTACAAGTCGCCCGACCAGCCGAACGACCGCTACGAGAATGCGTGGCACAGCGATGCGAGCTGGCGCGTGGCGCCGCCGTTCGGCTGTGTGCTGCGCTGCATCGAGGGTCCGCCGGTTGGCGGCGACACGATGTGGGCGAACATGGTGCTCGCCTACGAGAACCTGCCGGACCACGTGAAGCAGCAGATCGCCGACTTGCGCGCGCGCCACAGCATCGAGGCGAGCTTCGGCGCGGCGATGCCGATCGACAAGCGGCTCGCGTTGACGGCGCAGTATCCGGATGCCGAGCATCCGGTCGTGCGCACGCATCCGGAAACCGGCGAGAAGGTGCTGTACGTGAACGCGTTCGCGACGCATTTCACGAACTTCCACACGCCCGGCCGCGTGCGCTTCGGCCAGGACGCGAACCCCGGCGCCGGCCAGTTGCTGCAATACCTGATCAGCCAGGCCACGATCCCCGAATACCAGGTGCGCTGGCGCTGGAAGAAGAACAGCGTCGCGATCTGGGACAACCGCAGCACGCAGCATTACGCGGTGATGGACTACCCGCCGTGCGTACGCCGGATGGAGCGCGCGGGCATCGTCGGCGACGTGCCGTTCTGAGCGCGCCCGCACCTTAACCGATCCGCAATCCCACATACGACGCGCCGGGCTCGCCGCCCGGCACGGCGGGATACGCACGCCCGTACGCCCGAAATACAACGATTTCCACTGGAGGACGACATGCAATTTCTCGACGATTCGCTGCACCCGGAAAACCAGGACAAGGTGGTCATCACGGTCGCGCCGTACGGCCCCGAATGGATGCCGGCCGATTTTCCGGAAGACATTCCGGTGACGATGGACGAGCACGTGCAGAAGGCCGTCGACTGCTACAACGCAGGCGCGACCGTGCTGCACCTGCATGTGCGCGAACTCGACGGCAAGGGCAGCAAGCGGCTGTCGAAATTCAACGAGCTGCTCGGCCGGCTGCGCGAAGCGGTGCCCGACATGATCCTGCAGGTCGGCGGCTCGATCTCGTTCGCGCCGGAAGGCGACGGCGCCGAAGCGAAATGGCTGTCCGACGACACGCGCCACATGCTCGCCGAGCTGACGCCGAAGCCCGACCAGGTGACGGTCGCGATCAACACCGTGCAGATGAACATCACCGAGCTGATGAACCGCAAGGACATCGCCGGCACGTCGCTGAACGAAGCCGCGCTGTGGGACGCGTACCGCGAGATGACGGTGCCGGCCGGCCCGGGCTGGGTCGACGAGCATCTGCGCCGGCTGCAGGCGGCCGGCATCCAGCCGCATTTCCAGCTGACCGGCATGCATGCGCTCGAAACGCTCGAACGGATCATCCGGCGCGGCGTCTACCGCGGCCCGCTGAACGTCACGTGGGTCGGCATCGGCGGCGGTTTCGACGGCCCCAATCCGTACAACTTCATGGAGTTCGTGCGGCGCTGCCCGGACGGCGCGTGCATCACGCTCGAATCGCTGATGAAGAACGTGCTGCCGATCAACACGGTCGCGATGGCGCTGGGCCTGCATCCGCGCTGCGGGATCGAGGACACGATCATCGACCAGAAGGGCAACCGGATGACGTCGGTGCAGCAGGTCGAGCAGTGCGCGCGGATTGCGCGCGAACTCGGCCGCGACATCGCGACCGGCAAGGAAGCGAAGGCGATCTACCGGATCGGCGTGCAGTACGACGGCGTCGACGAAACGCTCGCGCAGCTCGGCATGGCACCGAACCGCCGGCCGGGCCAGCTGAGCGTGCCGCTGCGCGCGGCCTGACGCGCAGCGCATCCGGGCGGCCCGCAAGCGCCGCCCGCCGATCGATGTGGCGCGGCACCCATCTTCGCGCGGCGCGCGAGGCAAGCTCCGCCGGACGGAGCGGGGCCGCGCAAGCCGCGCCGGCGCATTGCCGCCCCGGTGCCGGAGGAGACACGCATGTTGATTCATCACGTCGAGCCGTCGCTGCAGGACCTGGCGGCCACCGAGCGGCGCGCGCCCGCGTATGCGTGGCTCGTGTTCGGACTGACCGTCGGGCTGCTGCTGTCGGACTACATGTCGCGGCAGGTGCTCAACGCGGTGTTTCCGCTGCTCAAGCACGCGTGGGCGCTGTCGGACACGCAGCTCGGCTCGCTGTCCGGCGTCGTTGCGCTGCTGGTCGGCCTGCTGACGTTTCCGCTGTCGGTGCTCGCCGACCGCTTCGGGCGCGTGCGCAGCATCGTGCTGATGGCCGCGTTGTGGAGCGTCGCGACGCTCGGCTGCGCGCTGTCGACCAACTACGCGGAAATGCTGGTCGCGCGCGGCCTCGTCGGGCTCGGCGAAGCCGCGTACGGCAGCGTCGGCGTCGCGCTGATCCTCAGCATCTTTCCGGCCCGGCTGCGCGCGACGCTGACCGGCGCGTTCATGGCCGGCGGCGCGTTCGGCTCGGTGTTCGGGATGGCGCTCGGCGGGCTGGTCGGCGCGCATCTCGGCTGGCGCTGGTCGTTCGGCGTGATGGCCGCGCTCGGCATCGTGCTGCTCGTCGCGTATCGCTGCGTGGTGACCGAGCGGCGGCTCGCCGCGTGCCGCGTCGAACCGTGCCGGCGCGACGCCGACGCGCCGCGCGGCCTGCGCGGCAGCGTGCGCGCGCTGATGGCGGGGCTGTTCGCGTCGCGCTCGGTGATCTGCGCGTATCTCGGCAGCGGGCTGCACCTGTTCGTGCCCGGCGCGCTGTTCGCGTGGCTGCCGAGCTACCTGAACCGCTACTACGCGATGGCGCCCGACCGTGCGGCCGTGCTCGCGGCCGGCTTCGTGCTGATCGCGGGCGTCGGGATGGTCGGCTGCGGCGTCGTTACCGACCGCGTCGGGCGTGCCGACGGCTCGCGCAAATGGCTGACCGCGATCGCCTATTGCGTGCTCACCGGTGTTTGCCTCGCGATCGCGTTCCGGTTGCCGCCGGGGCCGCTGCAGCTCGCGTTGATCTGCGCGGGCATGCTGGTCGGCGCGGGCGCGTCCGGCGCATCGGGCGCGATGGTCGCGAACCTGACGCCGGCCGCGATCCATGCGTCGGCGTTCGCGACGCTCACGCTCGCGAACAACCTGCTCGGCATGGCGCCGGGCCCGCTGCTGACGGGGTGGGCCGCCGATCGCGCCGGCCTCGTCGGCGCACTGCAATGGATTCCCGTCGTGCCGCTCGCGGCCGCCGTGCTGTTCGCGATCGGACGCACGAGCTACGCGGCCGATCTCGCGCGCGTCGAACGCGAACGGCGCGCGTCTCAACTTTCCTGAACCCTCCCGGAGGCTGCATGACCCTGGCGACCGCGCCCACCATCCTGATCGTGCCCGGCTTGCGCGATCACGTCGAAGACCACTGGCAGACGCATCTCGAACGGCGCTTGCCGAATGCGCGCTCCGTCGCACCGCTCGAAGCCGACAAGCTGAGCCGCGCCGCACGCGTTGCGGCACTCGATGCGGCGCTGGCCGCGATCGACGGCCCCGTGATTCTCGTCGCGCACAGCGCGGGCGTGATGATTACCGTCCATTGGGCGCTGCAGGCCACGCGCGCGATCCACGGCGCGCTGCTCGCGGCGCCGGCCGATCTCGAGACGCCGATGCCCGCCGGCTATCCGTCGCCGGAAGCAATCGACGCACACGGCTGGACGCCCGTGCCGACGCAACGGCTGCCGTTCCCGAGCATCGTCGCCGCGAGCCGCAACGATCCGCTCGCGCGCTTCGAGCGCGCCGAGGCGTTCGCGGCCGGGTGGGGCAGCAAGCTCGTCGATCTCGGCGAGGTCGGACACCTGAACCCGGCGTCCGGGTATGGCGAGTGGCATGACGCCGAACGGCTGATCGGTGAAGTGGCGGCGCTCCGCGCGGCCTGACTGAAGATCTCTCCACCACGCGCCGGCCCGGCCGGGTTCCGGCGCGACTCCCGTCACCCTCAGCCGTGATAAGGCCCCGAACCGATCGCATCTCGCCTTTCACCGAGATATGACGTCCTAACACGCCGCCCATTCGGTGCCGCGCCGCTCCACAATGTCGGTCAGCACGCCAATCGTTGACAAACGGAAGGTTTTTGTCAGGGAAAGTCCCGTCCCGCGCGTCGTGGTTTTTTGTTGACCGACATCGTATAACGCCGTCATGATTTCCTGAAAAGAAAGGTCCCATCCACCGACCGAAGTGAGGAGACATGAACACCACCACGATCGCTCGCCGTGTCCGCCGGATCGCACTCGCACTGGGTTTCACGCTGACGGCCGCGGCGGCCGTTGCAGCGCCCGTGTCACTGAACATCGTCGACGTCGCAGGCAACCTGCAGCTCACGCAGAAGGCCATCGAGGCGTTCCGGGACAAGAACCCGACCCTCGTGTCGAACGTCACGTTCACGAATGCGCCGGCGCCGCAGCTGCCGGGCAAGATCAAGGCGATGCAGGCGGCGGGGCGCTCCGACATCGACCTCGTGCTGACGGGCACCGACGCGCTGGCCGCGGGCATCGAACAGAATCTGTGGTTGAAACTCCTGCCCGACGACGCGGCCGCGTTCCCCGGCGTGCTCGACAAGTACGCGCCCGGCCCGCGCAAGATGCAGGATCTCGCGCAGGGCTTCGGCCTCGAAGTCACCTACATGCCGGCCGGCCCGCTGCTCGAATACAACCCGGCGAAGGTGAGCACCCCGCCGAAGACGCCCGACCAGCTGCTCGCCTGGTGCAAGGCGCACCCGAACAAGCTGATCTATGCGCGCCCGGCGAATTCGGGCCCCGGCCGCACGTTCCTGATGGGGCTGCCGTACGTGCTCGGCGACAAGAATCCGCAGGATCCGGTCAACGGCTGGGACAAGACCTGGGCGTTCCTGAAGGCGCTGAACGACTGCGTGCCGTACTACCCGGGCGGCACGTCGGCGGTGATGAAGGAACTCGGCGAAGGCACGCGCGACATGACCGTGACCGTCACGGGCTGGGACCTCAACCCGCGCGCGCTCGGCATCGTGCCGGCCGAGTTCAAAATCCAGGCATTCGACAACATGACGTGGGTCAACGACGCCCACTACATGGTGATCCCGAAGGGCGTGCCGAAGGAAAAGCTCGACGTGCTGTTCAAGCTGATGAACTTCCTGCTCGAACCGGCGCAGCAGGCGATGACCTACGACGACGGCTATTTCTATCCGGGCCCCGCGGTGAAGGGCGTGACGCTCGAGATGGCGCCCGCGCACAGCCAGGAGGTGGTCCGCAAGTTCGGCCGCCCCGAGTACGCGAAGCTGCTCGCCGATCGCCCGCACGTGCAGCCGCTCAGCGCGCAGGCGATGGTCGCCGCGTTCCAGAAGTGGGACCGCGAGATCGGTTCGCAGAAGTCGAAGTGACGCCTGAACCGGCGGGCGCCGCGGCGCCCGCGTCGATGGAGTTCGCGGAATGAAGCACAGTTTCGAACGGTTACGGCTCGACGGCGTGTGCCGCAGTTTCACCAACTCGGAAGGCGCGCAGGTCGCCGCGCTGAACGGGCTCGACCTCGAGATCCGGCGCGGCGAATTCATCGCGCTGCTGGGCCCGTCGGGCTGCGGCAAGTCGACCGCGCTGAACTGCATCGCGGGGCTGCAGCCGCTGTCGAGCGGCGGCATCTGGCTCGACGACGCGCGCATCGACGTGCTGCCGCCCGAGCGCCGCGGCTTCGGGATGGTGTTCCAGAACTACGCGCTGTTTCCGCACATGTCGGTGCTCGACAACGTCGGCTTCGGCCTCAAGATGCGCGGCGTGCCGAAACAGGAAACGCGGCGGCGCGCGCAGCAGGCGCTCGAACTCGTGCAGCTCGTCGGCCACGAGGGCAAGCTGCCGGGACAACTGTCCGGTGGGCAGCAGCAGCGCGTCGCGATTGCGCGCGCGATCGTGATCGAGCCGCCGCTCGTGCTGATGGACGAGCCGCTGTCGAACCTCGACACGAAGCTGCGCATCGAGATGCGTGCCGAGATCCGCCGCATCCACACGCAGCTCGAACGCGCGACGATCTACGTGACGCACGACCAGGATGAAGCGTTGTCGATGGCCGACCGCATCGTCGTGATGAAGGAGGGCGTCGTGCAGCAGGTCGCGTCGCCCAAGGACGTCTATACGCGCCCGCACAACCTGCATGTCGCGCGCTTCATGGGCTATCGCAACGTGCTGCCGTTCACGCTCGAAGGGATGGCCGGCGATGGCGTTCAAATCACAGCCGGCGGGGTACGGCTCACGGGGATACCGATGGCCGGCTTCGACGCGAAGGACGTCGTGGTCGCACTGCGTCCCGACGACATCGAGCGCGCGGACGCGGGCGGCGACAACGCATTCGATGCGACCGTCGAAACGGTCGAATACGGCGGCCGCGATTCGCTGATCCGTGCGGTCACGCCGTTCGGCGCGATCTGGGCGCGTGTCGCCGGCGAATTCGCGGAAGGCGAGCGCTTGAGGCTGCGCGTCGCGCCGTCGCGTACGCTCGTCTACGCCGCGGAGCCCGCATGAGCACGCTCGCGTCCGGCGCGCCGCGCGACCCGAAGGCGTGGCTCGTCACGCCCGCGCTTGCGTTCATCGTCGCGCTGTTCATCTATCCGTTCGCGTACGGCCTCGTGCTGTCGTTCCAGCCGATGAACGGCGGCGGCGCGCTCGCGAACTACGTGCAGTTCTTCACCGATACCGCGATGTGGCCGACCGTGCTCGTCACGCTGAAGCTCGCGGTGCCGGCGACGCTGCTCAACGTCGGCATCGCGGTGCCCGTCGCGTTCGCGCTGCGCCGCAATTCGCCGTACCAGAAATTCGTCACGACGCTGCTCGTGATTCCCGTCACGCTCGGCACGGTGCTCGTCGCCGACGGGATGCTCACGTATTTCGGGCCGAACGGCTGGTTTCCGCAGGCGCTGCAGGGGCTGCACCTGTACACCGACGAAGTGCGCCTCACGCACAACTACTGGGGCGTGCTGCTGTCGCTGATCGTGTCGGGCTTTCCGTTCGCGTTCCTGCTGATGCTGTCGTACATCAGCGGCATCGACCCGACGCTCGCGCGTGCGGCCGCGACACTCGGCGCGAACCCGTGGCAACAGTTCCGGCAGATCTACCTGCCGCTGCTCGTGCCGGGGCTCACGATGGCCGCGTGCCTGTCGTTCGTGCAGGCGTTCTCGGTGTTCCCGTCGGCCGTGCTGCTCGGTGCGCCGGCCGGGCCGACACGCGTGATCTCGATCGCGGCGGCCGAAGCCGCATTCGAGAGCTACGACTATTCGCTCGCGTCGGCGATCGCGATCGTGATGGGCTTCGTGCAGTTGCTGGTGGTCGCGTCGATGCTCGGCGCGCGCCGCTTCTTCTATACGGGCGCGGTCACGGGAGGCAAGGGCTGATGGCGACCGACAATCATGCCGCGCGCACCTGGCCGCCGAAGCATGACGCGCCCGACGCGCGGCCCGTCGACGCAAGGAAACCGCACCGGATGAAAAGCAACCTCGCCGGCCGTGCCTGGAAGGCGCTCGTCTGGGGGCTGATGGCGTTCTTCCTGCTGAACGTGATGCTGCTGATCGCGACCGTCGCGGTGAATTCGGTCGCGACGCGCTGGTTCGGCACGCCGCTGCCGCAAGGCTTCACGCTGCACTGGTACGCGAAGGCGTGGGAGGACTTCCAGCTCGCGAGCGTGTTGTGGGTGACCGTCGAAGTCGTCGGCGCGGTCGTGCTGCTGTCGATCGCGCTCGGCGTGCCGGCCGCGTATGCGCTCGCGCGCGTGCAGTTTCGCGGCAAGCGCCTTGCGCTGCTGGTGTTCCTGCTGCCGCTGATGGTGCCGCCCGTCACGTACGGGATCCCGATGGCGACCGTGATGTACAAGATCGGGCTCGCGGGCACGCTGCCCGGCGTGATCCTCGCGAACCTCGTGCCGGCGCTGCCGTTCGTGATCCTCGTGATGACGCCGTTCATCGAGCAGATCGATCCGAACCTCGAAGCCGCCGCGCGCATCTTCGGCGCGAACACGTGGCGCTATTTCCGCTACGTGCTGCTGCCGCTGCTGGTGCCCGGCATGCTCGCGGCCGGGCTGCTGGTGCTGGTGCGCACGATCGGGATGTTCGAGCTGACGTTCTTCACCGCGGGGCCGAGCACGCAGACGCTCGTCGTCGCGCTGTATTACGCGGTGTTCTCGACCGGCGTGCGCGCGCCACAGTCGATCGACGCGATGGCGATGATCTACATGGCGATCACGCTCGTGTGGGTCGTGATCGCGTTGCAGTTCGTGAGCCCGACGCAGCTGGTCAGCCGCGTGAAGCAGGAGCGTCAATAGGCGAGGGCGTCACGCGGTCGTGCCGGCCATCCGTGCAATTGGTTACAAATGGATACCGCGCCCGGCACGCGGACGTTGCAGACTACGCGGCGTTCACCCGATCGACGGATATCCATGAAGTTTCAAACGCTGCTGACACTCGCCGGCGCCTCGACGCTGCTGGCCGCCTGCAACCTGCTCCACGACGGTCCCGGATCGAGCGACGTCGACGCGGCCGTGCGCCGCGCGCTCGAAGCGGAAAATCACGGCGGCCTGAACGCGCTGTTCGGCCAGCCGCTGCCCGTATCGGCCGATGTCGTGTCGGCCAAGCCCGACGGCGACTGCAAGAAGCTCGGCGATCGCACGTATTCGTGTGACGTCGTCGTCACGTGGCGCAACGCCGATTACTCGCCGTCGCGCGCGAACCTGACCTTCGTGAAGGCCGCCGACGGCTCGTGGCAGACCTCGGGCGTCGATGCGGCGCTCGTGACGGGCACCGCGAAATCGCTGATCGACCATATCGGCAAGGCCTGGCCGGGCAATGCGGCCAGCGGCGCGTCGGCGCCGCAGTGACGCGCCGGCTGCCAGCCTTCTTCTCCTTCTCCCGGCACGCGGCCCCGGCCTGGCAGGCCGCCCCGTCTCGCGGCTTGGTCGGAAAAGGGGCGCGAGCACCTGGCCCGATCTCGATTGAATGCATCCTCGGTATGCGGGCTGACGTATAGGGAAAACCCTTATCTCAGGGTATAATCACGGCCTAAGAGAAAGGTCGAACCATGCCTGAACGTTTCCAAACCCTTGAAAAATTTGTGTTTTCCCTCGTCGTGATGTCCGCCGTCATGTGCTCGGCATTCCTCGCGTACGAGCGTCACCCCGAGATCAAGATCGCGCTGCACGAAGGCGAAGCGCTGATGCGCGAGAGCGCCAAGTACTCGGTGATCTGCTCGCCGTCCAAGGTCGATCCTTGCGTCGAGATGTCCGCGTACTGAGCGGCTTTCCGGATTAGCCCTACCGCGTCGTCGGCCTGAATTCCCCAAAGTAGCGCTCAACAGGCATTCAGAAACCAGCCTCACGACCGGGCTGATGCACGAACCCGTTACGCGCCGAGTCGCCGGCGTAAGCCGCCCCCGAATTCAGTCGGCCCCGCTTCGAGCAATCGAGCGGGGCCGTTCCGTTTGTGCTTGCAGCGCTACACGACATGCCGCGGTTCGCCACCGGCGAACGCGGCAACGTTGTCGACGAGCTGATCGGCGAGCGCCTGCATCGCCTCGTCGCTCGCCCACGCAACATGCGGCGTCAGGATGAAGGCTGGATGCGACAGGATCGCGTGGAACGGATGCGCGGCCGGCAGCGGCTCCTGCGTGACCACGTCGAACCCCGCGCCGGCGATCTGCCCCGACTGCAACGCGTCGACGAGCGCGCTTTCGTCCACGAGCCCGCCGCGCGCGGTGTTGATCAGCAGCGGCCGGCGCGCCATCCGCGCGAACGCGTCCGCATCGACCAGGTGTCGCGTCGCGGGCGTGAGCGGGCAGTGCAGCGTGATCACGTCGCTGACGCGCAGCAGCGTGTCGAGCGGCGCGTGGTCGTCACCTGCGGCATCGCCGTGCGCCGCGAACAGCACGCGCATGTCGAGCGCACGGGCGATGCCGGCCACCGCGCGGCCGAGCACGCCGTCGCCGACGATGCCCAGCGTCGAACCGGCCAGGTCGCGGATCGGATGATCGAAAAAGCAGAACTGTCCGCTGTCGAGCCAGCGCCCCGCGCGCACCGCGTCGCGATAGGCGAGGAGACTACGGCGCAGCGCAAAAATCAGCGCGAACGTGTGCTCGGGCACCGTGCGAACCGCATAGCCGCGGATGTTGCTCACGACGATCTCGCGCGCCGCGCACGCATCGAGATCGACGATGTCCGTGCCGGTCGCGGCGATCGCGACCATCCGCAGTTGCCGCGCGTCGGCTAAGGCGGCCGCATCGAGCCGCACCTTGTTGGTCACGACGATGTCCGCGTCGCCGATGCGCGCGGCGACCTCGTGCGCGGCCGTGCGGTCGAACGTCTGCATCACGTGCGGAAACGGGAACGGCTTCAGCACGGTTTGCGGCGACAGCGTCGCGCGGTCGAGAAACACGATCTTCGCGGGAGAGGAAACGGAAAACATGGCAGGTCTCGCTGACAGGCGCCCGGTGGCGCGGAACGGCTTCGATTCTGCCGGCGGCGCGCGCCGTCGTCGTTTGACCGTTGCGCGAGTGCGCTTTCCCGGATGGAAAGGCTGGCGCACCGCACGACAGCCGACGCGACACTCGCCCGGCGCGTGCCTTTCCGTTTCGGAAAGGCTGGTTGAGCATCGATCGATTTTCGCGGTGCGCGAACGCCGTCATGATCGCCGTCATCGACTACACGATTTGATCGGAGACAGCCATGACACGACCCCTCGACGGCATTCGCGTGCTGGAACTCGGCCAACTGATCGCCGGGCCGTTCGCGGGCCGGATGCTCGCCGAATTCGGCGCGGACGTGATCAAGGTGGAGCCGCCCGGCGTCGGCGACCCGCTGCGCAAATGGCGGCTGCTGCACGACGGCACGTCGGTCTGGTGGGCTGCGCAGTCGCGCAACAAGACCTCGCTCACGCTCGACCTGCGCACGCCCGAAGGCCAGGACGTCGTGCGCCGCCTCGTCGCCGAGACCGACGTGCTGATCGAGAATTTCCGGCCCGGCACGCTCGAAGGCTGGGGGCTCGGCTGGGACGCGCTGTCCGCGATCAATCCGGGGCTCGTGATGCTGCGCGTGTCGGGCTTCGGGCAGACGGGCCCGTACCGCGACCGACCCGGCTTCGGCGTGATCGCCGAGGCGATGGGCGGCCTGCGGCACCTGACGGGCGAGCCCGGCCGCACGCCGGTGCGTGTCGGCATCTCGCTTGGCGATTCGCTGTCGGCGCTGCACGGCGTGATCGGCGTGCTGCTCGCGCTGCGGCATCGCGAGCAGCAGGGCGGCAAGGGGCAGGTCGTCGACGTCGCGCTGTACGAATCGGTGTTCAACCTGATGGAAAGCCTGCTGCCCGAATACTCGGCGTTCGGCGCGGTGCGCGCGCCGGCCGGCAGCAGCCTGCCCGGCATCGCGCCGACCAACGCGTACCGCTGCCGCGACGGCAAGTACGCGCTGATCGCCGGCAACGGCGACAGCATCTTCCGGCGTCTGATGGAACTGATCGGCCGGCCCGATCTCGGCAACGATCCCGCGCTCGCGCACAACGACGGGCGCGTCGCACAGGTCGAGCGTATCGACGCGGCGATCGGCGAGTGGAGCGCGCGCCACGATCTCGACGCGGTGCTCGCGGCACTGAACGAAGCACGCATTCCGTCCGGGCGCATCTACGACGTGGCCGACATCGCGGCCGACCCGCACTACCGCGCACGCGACATGATCGTCGACGCCGCGCTGCCCGACGGCACGCCCGTGCTCGTGCCGGGCATCGTGCCGAAACTCGAGGCCACGCCCGGGCGCATCGAGCGTCCGGCGCCCGCGCTCGGCGCGGATACCGACGCGGTACTCGAATCGCTCGGCATCGGTGCCGCGACACGCGACGACTGGCGCACGCGCGGCGTGATCTGAACCGGACTCGGGAGAAGACGACATGAGCACAGCACACAAACGGCTCTACATCCACGAAGTCGCGACGCGCGACGGTTTCCAGAACGAAGCTGCATTCGTCGACACCGACGACAAGATTGCGCTCGTCGACGCGCTGAGCGCGTGCGGCTACGCGAAGATCGAGGTCACGTCGTTCACGTCGCCGAAGGCGATTCCCGCCCTGCGCGACGCGGAGGCCGTGATGCACGGCATCGTGCGCGCACCGGGCGTCGTCTATACGGTGCTCGTGCCGAACGTGCGGGGCGCCGAGCGCGCGCTGTCGTGCGGCGTCGACGAAGTGAACCTCGTGATGTCGATGAGCGAAAGCCACAACCGCGCGAACCTGCGGATGACGCGCGAGCAATCGTTCGCGCAGCTGCGCGACGTGATCGACGCCGTGCGCGGCTCGCGGGTCGCGATCAACGTATCGCTGTCGACCGCGCTGGGGTGTCCGATGGAAGGCGACGTGCCGGCCGAAACGGTGCTGGCATGGATGCAGCGCTTCGCGGATCTCGGCGTGCACGGCTTCACGCTGTGCGACACCACGGGCATGGCATTTCCGTCGCAGGTGCGCGATATGTCCGAACGCGCGCGCGCGCGCTTCCGCGCGCTGCAGCTCACGCTGCATTTCCACAATACGCGCGGGATGGCGCTGGCCAACACGCTCGCGGCGCTCGACGCCGGCATCGACCGCTTCGACGCGTCGCTCGGCGGTCTCGGCGGCTGCCCGTATGCGCCGGGCGCGACCGGCAACGCATGCACCGAGGAACTCGTCCACATGCTCGAACTCGACGGCTACGATACGGGCATCGACCTCGCGGCCGTGCTGGCCGCATCGGCACGCCTGCCCGCGCTGATCGGGCACGACGTGCCGAGCCAGATCCTGAAGGCCGGGCGCCGCTCGGACCTGCACCCGCCGCCGCGCGCCGACGCCGGCGACATGCCCGCGCAACGCGCTTTTTCGTGAACGACAAAAAGGAGCCCATCCCATGGCGCTGATTGACCACCTCGACCATCTCGTACTGACCTGCGTCGATCCGGACAAGACGAAGCATTTCTACACCGAGGTGCTGCAGATGCAGCTCGAAGCCTTCGGCGCCGGCCGCCTCGCGTTCCGCTTCGGTAACCAGAAGATCAACCTGCACGTGCGCGGCGCGGAGTTCGAGCCGAAAGCGCATGTGCCGGTGCCCGGCGCGCTCGACCTGTGCTTCATCGCATCGGTGCCGCTCGACGACGTGATCGCGCACCTGCGGCGCGTCGAATGGCCGATCGTCGAAGGGCCCGTCGAACGCACCGGCGCGACGCAGAAGATCCGCTCGGTCTACGTACGCGATCCCGACCTGAACCTGATCGAGATCTCCGAGCCGATCTGACCGGCAGCGGGCGGCGTGCCCATGCGCGCACGGCATTCACAGTCCTTCGCCGAAAGCGGACAGCTGCGCGCCGCGCCCGCCGATTTCGGATAGCCGGCCGCGGCCGTGCTGCGGATAATGGTGCAACGGCGCCGGCTCAGTCGCCGCCTTCGCAACACGCATGGCGAAGCTGCCCTGCGCATCCGCAACCCGACCCAGGCGCTCCCGGAATGACGATCCTCTATCGCGGCATGGACCGCGCGGCGCTCGACGCCGCGTACCTGAACACGAAGGTTGTTCCCGATTTCCCGGCGCTGCTCGCGTCATGCCAGGCGCGCAGCGCGGCGCTGTACGATGCGACGCCCGGCCGCCGCGACCTGCGTTACGGCGCACACCCTGCGCAACGTTTCGACTGGTTGTCATGCGGGCAACCCGGCGCGCCGCTGTTCGTGTTCATTCACGGCGGCTACTGGCAGCACTGCACGAAAGAGGATTTCGCGTATGCGGCGAGCGGGCCGCTCGCGCACGGCTTCGATGTCATCCTGGCCGAATACACGCTCGCACCGGTCGCGACGATGACCGACATCGTCGCCGAGATCGGCGCGCTGCTCGACCATCTCGCTGCCGACCCCGATGGCCTCGGCACTACGCACCGGCCGATCCACCTGAGCGGCCATTCGGCGGGCGGGCACCTGACGGCCCTGCATCGCGCGCATCCGGCCGTCGTGTCGGCGCTCGCGATCAGTCCGCTCGTCGATCTCGAACCGATCTCGCTGTGCTGCCTGAACGACAAGCTGCAGCTCACCGCGCGCGAAGTCGACGCATGCAGCCCGTTGCGTCATGTCGGGCCCGGTGCGCCGACCGTCGTTGCGGTCGGCGACGCCGAACTGCCCGAACTCATCCGCCAGGCGGACGAGTACGCGGCGGCGTGCGAAGCGGCCGGCGAACGGATCGCACGCACGTGGCTGCCCGGCATGCAGCACTTCGCGGTGCTCGACGATCTCGCGCGGCCGGATGGCGCGATGCTTGCCGCGCTGCAGGCCATCGCGCCGCGCCAGCCGCGCTCCATCGCGACTACGCGGCCGGGCGGCGTATGATCGGCGTCAGGCCCGCGCGATGATGGCGCACGACCCGCATGGCCCTCCCAGGACCCCGACATGGTGAACCCGCTTCATTTCGATCTTCAGTCGCTGCGCGTGTTCGCGCTCGTCGCCGAGCACGGCAGCCTGACGAAGGCGGCCGAACACGGCCAGCTCACGCTGTCTGCGGTCAGCAAGCGCATCGCCGAGCTCGAAAGCGTGACCGGCAGCGCACTGTTCGTCCGGCATGCGCGCGGCGTCGAGCTGACGCCCGCCGGCCGCGCGCTGCTCGACCATGCGGCGAAGGTGATCGAGCAGGTCAACCGGATGGCGCACGAGATGAGCGACTACGTCGCCGGCGTGCGCGGCCACATTCATGTGTGGACCAACACGTCCGCGATCGTCCAGTTCCTGCCCGCCGATCTGGCTGCATTCCTCACCGACAATCCGGGCATCAAGGTGAGCCTGGAGGAGCGACTGAGTCACGAGATCGTCGACGCGCTCGCGTCCGGCAAGGCCGATCTCGGCGTGTTCGCGGACAACGTGCCGGCGCCCGGCATCGAACGGCGGCTGTACCGGCGCGACGAGCTGGTGCTGCTGGTGCCGCGCACGCACCGGTTCGCCGCGCGCGACAGCATCCGCTTCGCGGATACGCTCGACGAGGATTACGTGGGCCTGAGCGACGGCAGTTCGCTGCTCGCGCGCATGACCGACGCCGCGTTCGCGGCCGAGCGCTCGCTGAAACTGCGCATCCAGGTATCGAATTTCGACGGTGTAAGCCGGATGATCGAGGCGGGGCTCGGCATCGGCGTGCTGCCGCGCGATGCGGTGACGGGCGAGCGCGCGGCGCGGCTCGGTGTCGTGAAGCTCGACGATGCGTGGGCCACGCGCACGCTGTGGGTCGGCGTGAAGGCGGGAACCGCGCTGACGACCGACGTCGCGAAACTGTTCGATTTCATGTCGGCGCGCTGAATGCGATGAATCCGCTGAATGCGATGAAACGACGACGCATGGGGCACGGGGCACGCTTGCGCGCCCCCCGTGCCGCTCGCCGCATTACACCGGATTGATCTCATCCTGACTCCGCCGCGTGGTCAGCGGCCCGAGCATGCGCAGCGTCACCGCGACGATGCCAAGCGCGCCCGAGATCACGCCGAACATCGCGCCCGCCCCGTAGCTGCCGAGCACCGGCAACAACACGAACGGCAGTGCGCCGCTGACGATCCGCGACAGCGCATAGGTACTGCCGATCGCCGTCGAGCGCACGCGGGCCGGAAAAATCTCGGCCTGGTACACGTGATAGGCGTTGCTGAACACGTTCGATGCGCAGGTCGTCAGGAACCCGAAGCCGACGATCAGCACGGTATTGCCCGAGTACGCGAAGCACATCCCGAATACCGCGATCGACAGGATCGACACGATCACGAGCGTGCGGCGTTCGATCCAGTTCAACAGCGGAATCGACAGCAGCGAGCCGATCGGGTAGCCGATGAACGACAGCGCGATGAACAGCGTGCTGTCCGTCACGTCGAAGCCGCGGCTCTTCACGACCGTGCCGGCCAGCGTACCGAACCCGTAGTAACCGAAGCCCTGGAACAGGTGAAAGACCGCAAGCATCAGGTAGCGCGCGCCATATGGCTGGCGGCGCAGCAGCGCGATGCGCGCACCGAGCCCGAGCGGCCGCTGCGGCTCGACCGGTTCCGCGAACTGGTCGGGCACGCGCACGCCCGCGCTCTCCGCGAAACGGCGCAGCGCCGCGTGCGCGTCGGCGGTGCGGCCTTGCGCGAGCAGCCAGCGCGGGCTCTCCGGCAGGCGGTGCTGGACGAGCAGCACGTACACGGCGCCGAGGCTGCCGATCGCGAGAATGATGCGCCAGCCGGCCACGCCGGCCACATGCAGCGGGTTCAGCCACAGCGCGAGGAAGCCGACGAGCGGCACCGCGACATACGAGGTCGTGTAGGCCCACGCGGCGAGCCGCCCGCGCTTGTCTTTCGGCAGGATTTCGGACAGGAAGCTGTCGGCGACCGGGTAGATCGCGCCGACGCCGATGCCCGTCAGGAACCGGCATGCGACGAGCATGTCGGCGTTCACCGAAAACGCGCCGACCAGCGAGAACGCGCTGTACCACAAGAGCGTCAGCAGGAACGCCTTGCGCCGGCCGATGCGGTCGGCGAGGCTGCCGAGGCACATCGCGCCGACGAACATGCCGATGAAAGCAGAGGCCAGCAGCAGCTTGAAATCGGCGCTTTGCCGGCTCAGCCCGTATTCGTTCTGCAACGCGGAGCCGATCGTGCTGACGAGGAAGATCTCGAACATGTCGAAGAACAGCCCGATGCCGATCACCCAGACGACGAACCGGTGCAATGCGCCGACCGGCAGGTCGTCCATGAAATCGCCGAGCGTGACGCGACGTGCGGGCAGGGCCGCCGCATCGGCACCGACGCCGGAAGAGGCGGCCGGCAGTCGGGCGGACGCGGGTCCGCCCGCGTTGCCGCCGAGATCGAGGGATTGGCTGTTCATCGTGTCTCCTGATTTTCGATATGCCGTGGCGCGCAGCCCGGCCGTTCGCGGCCGGCGTGGTGCGTCCGGCTGCACGACGCGGCGACAGACATGGCAAGGCCCGTGAAAGGGCCGGCCTTGAGGGGTGCGCCGATCGTCCGACACATGGTGGGCAAATCGGCGGCGCGTGATAATTGCGGATGTTTCAAGCGTCCTTTCCCGGGCAGAAAGGGTAGGGAACGCGCGGCAGCCCGGATTCGCGCGGCAGGCCGTTGCAGCCTGCGTGACACGCGGTGGCGTACCGGAAGCGGTACGTCGCCGCGCACCCTGACTGGCCGGGAAAACCATGAGGCCCGTCGCGTGGCCGCCGGTGCAACCGCCGCCGACAGCCACACCGCCGTGCTCAATCGGCCGGCACGAACGCCGGCCCATGAAACACGCGCACGGGGTTCCCGCGCTCCAGCGCAAAGTGCTGCATCCGCCGCTGACGGCGCGCGTCCGACGCGTGACAGTCGGCTTCCTGCTGCAAGCGCACCTGCAGCAACTGCAGCGCCAGACGCTTGTTCGCGTGCTGGCTGCGCTCGCTTTCCACGCGCACCGACAGGCCGGTCGCGACATGCGTCGCGCGGATGGCCGAGCTCGTCTTGTTCACGTGCTGGCCGCCCGGCCCGCGTGCGCGCATCGCTTCGAACCGCACGTCGCCGTCCGGCAGCGGCTGCGCATCCGCACAGCGCGTGACGCCGATGAACCAGTTCTTGCGCGGATGGCGCAACCGGTACGGGCTCGCGCAAATCCACTGCAGCGTGCCCGTCCACCGGTCCGCGAGCGCCTGCGCCGCCTTGCCATCGAGATCGAACAGCGCCGAGCGCAGCGTGCCGGGCCGTTCGCCCGGCTGTGCATCGAGCACCGTCACGACCACACGCCGCGCATCGGCTTCCGCCTGCAGGCGCCGCAACGCGTGAGCCGCGGCGAGCTGGCATTCGAGCGGGCCGTGCGCCGAGGAAATCTGCATCAGCATCGGCAGCCCTCCCCGGACGTCTTGTAGGTCAGCACCGGCGCGAGCCGGGCCAGCCGGCGCAGCAGCCCGGCCGCCTCGAGCGCGTCCACGACGCTGTCGATCGGCTTGTACGCCTGCGGCGCTTCCTCGTACAGCAGTTCGCGGTCTTCGCAGACGACGTGGCTGCCGAGCGGCGTGCGCGTGAGCTGCGA
The DNA here is from genome assembly GCF_057439935.1 of Burkholderia cepacia complex sp. TUM26381. NCBI lineage: Bacteria > Pseudomonadati > Pseudomonadota > Betaproteobacteria > Burkholderiales > Burkholderiaceae > Burkholderia > Burkholderia cepacia complex sp. TUM26381. The sequence goes on from NZ_CM172006.1 coordinate 1,872,732, forward strand.
CGGCGTGAAGCGCCGCTCGAGGCGGCCCTTGCAGTCGCCGCGCGCCCACTTGCGGCCCGCACCATGCGCGAGCGACGCGAGGCTCGCCGCATCGTCGGGCCGCACCGGCGCGACGAGGTAGCTGTAGTCGCCGCGCGACCCGGGAATCACGACGGGCCCCGAGTCGGCCGGCGTCGCGCCTTTGCGATGCAGCCAGCCCGGTTCGCCGTCGACGCTCGCCCGGCTCACTAGGTTGTGGTTCACGTCGAGCACGCACCGGCCGTCGCTGCGCCAGCGCGCCAGCATGCGCCGCGCGATCAGATCGCGATTCGCGATCGCATAGCGCAACGCCGCATCGTGACGCGCGAGGTACGCCGTGCACGCAGCATCCGTCTCGTCGAGGCCGTTGTAGCCGTGCTCACGCATGTGCTGCTCGAGAATCGACTGGCCGAAGCCGCGCGACCCGCTGTGCACGAGCAGCAACAGGCGGTCGCGATCGAGACCGAGCGCCGCGACCGCCTCGGCGTCGTACACCGTGTCGATCCGCTGCGCCTCCGCGAAATGATTGCCGCTGCCGATCGTGCCGAGCGACGCCGCGAACGGATGATCCGCGAATCCGGCGGCCGCGATCAGCGGCTGCCAGCCGGCATCGGGCGCGGCGTCGATCGAGCCGAGCCGGCTCGCGAGCTTCGACGCGCCGACGCGCCGCGTATCGAGCGCGGTTTGCCATAGCGCCATCCCGCAGCCGATGTCGCCGCCGATCAGCGCCGGATACAGCCGGCCCGTCGAAAAGAACGCCGCGCCGACCGGGTAGCCGCGTCCGGGGTGAAGATCGGGCATGCCGGCGACGCGCCGCATGCCGGGGAGGGTGGCAGCCAGTTCGAGCTGCCGGATGGCCTCACCTTCGATCCAGGTGGTCGGACAAGCGCACAACGTGATGCGCTCGCCCAGGTATTGCATGGAATTGCCCATGGAGGTTTCCGTTCGATGAAAAGGAAGAACGGCGGGCCATGGCGCGGGCAGCGCACGCATGCGCTGCCCGACATCGGAAGTCGGGAGGAGGGCGGCACGGCCGGATCGGGACGATCCGGCGCATCGCCGTGACGGCGATGCGCGGTGCTGCGTAGCGTGAACGATGAAACGAACGGACGCGAAAAACCCGAACTACGACCCGCGACGGGAGAAGCGTTGGCGTGTCGTCATGATTTTCTTCTCCTTGCGAGTGAGGGGTTGATCGGAATGGCGGCGACTCTAGCATGCACACAACGGGCGCAGCAAGCGGGCGACGCGATGCGTCCGATCGATTCGATGCTCGTTGTGGCGAAAAACACACACATAGGAATCCGGATCATTCGCGCATCGATCGTACGTGTGACGTACCGCTGCAGGCATTCAACGGCTGCGGGCCACCGCAACGCGAGCGTCCGGTCGCGCTTGACAGCACATAAGCCGTTTCGTAGCATCCGCCTGCTTCATCCCAGAACCCTCATCGAACCGGTGATCCAAGTGCCCGCAAACATTCGTCCCTTCGCCTGATACGCCGACGACTGCCGTCCCGGCCGCGTGTCGTCCTGCCCGTTTCCGTCTGCCTCGCAGCGCCGGAACCGTCATCGCAGGGCCGCGCCCGGACTCGCACTGACACCGTAACGCACACCCATCCGTTCGTTCACGTCGTCGGCTTTTTCCCTGTTTCCGGAGAAAGACCATGACGCTGGATTTTCGCGCCTACGCGCAATCGCTCGACCTCGCCCGTTACCCGCGCACGCCGCATCTTGAAGGATCGCGCCTGCAGAACGGCGACGAAGGTCACGACCACATTCCGTATCGCACCCTCGCGGGCGCGCACATCGTCGTCGAGGAAAAGCTCGACGGCGCGAACACGGGCATCAGCTTCAGTCCGGCCGGCGAACTGCTGCTGCAGTCGCGCGGCCACTATCTGGCCGGCGGCGGCCGCGAGCGGCAATTCGGGTTCTTGAAGACCTGGGCGGCCGCCCATGCCGGCTGGCTGCTCGAGCGCCTCGGCGATCGCTACGTGATGTACGGCGAAACGATGAGCAAGAAGCACGCGGTGTTCTACGACGCGCTGCCGCATCACTTCTTCGAATTCGACGTGTTCGACCGTGCGACGGATCGCTTCCTGTCGACGCCTGCGCGGCGCACGCTGCTCGCCGACGGGCCCGTGCTGTCGGTACCCGTGCTGTACGAAGGCATTGCACCGGCGCGGCTCGCCGACCTGAAAGCGCTGCTCGGCCCGTCGCTCGCGAAGACGCCGGACTGGCGCCGCGCATTCGAGGAAACCGTGCGGCGGCAGGGGCTCGACCTCGCGCGCGCCTGGCAGCAGTGCGACAAGTCGGAGCGCTCCGAAGGGCTCTACGTGAAAGTCGAGACCGACGACGCGACGACCGCGCGCCTGAAGTGGGTGCGCCACGATTTCGTGCAGGCGATTCTCGAGTCCGCGCGCCATCACTCGGAACAGCCGTTCATCCCGAACCTGCTCGCACCCGATGTCGACCTGTATGCGCCGCATCCGACGGTGACGTGGCCATCGGCCCCGGCCGCGCGGCCGAACAAATGAATACGGGACGGCCTCGCGCCGTTTCGGAAGGAGTCTTGATCATGAAGTACGAACAGCTGCAGGCACTCGTGCCTGCGCCCGGCCGGCAGCCGGACTATCGCGCGTGTCTCGCGGCGTTTCCCGCGCTCGAACACGCGAAAACGACACCGCAAGAGCCCGCGCATCACGGTGAAGGCGACGTGTGGACGCATACGATGATGGTGATCGATGCGCTGCTCGCGTTGCCCGGCTATCAGGCCGCGTCGCGCGCCGACCGGGAAATCGTGTTCCTGGCCGCGCTGCTGCACGACATCGCGAAAGCGGGCACGACGGTCATCGATCCCGTCACCGGTGCGATCGGCCATCCCGGCCACTCGCGCAAAGGGGCGATCGATGCGCGCATCGCGCTGTGGGACGCCGGCATGCCGTTCGCGGCGCGCGAGGCGGTTTGCCGAATGATCGCCGTGCATCAGGTGCCGTTTTTCGCGATGAGCGGGTCGCGCCGCGGCACACCCGAGTTCATCGCGCGCGAGCTGTCGTGGCAGGTCGGCATTCCGCTCCTGTGCCTGCTCGCGGAAGCCGACATCCGCGGGCGCATCTGCGACGACACGCAACGCGTACTCGACAACATCGAACTGTTGCGCGAGCTGGCGCGGGAGGACGGTTGTTACGGCCAGCCGCGTACGTTCACCGACGCGCATACGGCGCTCAGCTACTTCCGAGGTGCGGACGTGCATCCCGACTATCCGCTGTTCCGCACGCCGGGCTCGCAGGTCGTCGTGATGTCGGGCCTGCCGGCATCGGGCAAGAACACGTGGGTTGCGCGGCATCATCCGGATCTGCCGGTCGTGTCGTTCGACGATGCGCGCGATGCGTTGGGGCTGCGTCACGGCCAGAACGAGGGGGCGGTCGCGCACCATGCGGTCGACGCTGCGAAGGCGCTGTTGCGCGAGCAGCGGCCATTCGTATGGAATGCGACGAACCTGTCGCCGCTGATGCGCAAGAAGACGCTCGACCTGCTGTATGCGTACGGCGCCGACGTGACGCTCGTCTACCTCGAACAGCCGCGCGCGGAACTGTTGCGCCGCAATGCGCGGCGCGACACGTCGCTGACGAACCGTGCACTCGAGGCGATGCTGCTGCGCTGGGATCTGCCGCTGCCGACAGAAGCGCACGCGGTGCGGTACGAAGTCTGACGCGGCACTGTCGCGGTGCGCGCCGGTACGCCGCAAGTCACTGCGGCGTACCGGCGACGCGCATCATTTCAGGTCCGGATTCTGCTGTGTCGCGCACGCGCGCAGCGCGGTGACCCGATCGTTCTTGCCCAGCTTCTCGAACAGATCGGCCATCTCCATCTGCGCCACGGGATCGCCTTCGCGTGCCGCGCGCCAGCGCAGCGACGCGATCATCCCGCGCATGCGCTCGCCGGGCGTTTCGCCGTCGTAACCCGACATCGCCTGCAGCACGTCCGCAAGCTTGTTGTAGCCGGCCGGCACGTGATGCGCGAGCAACCATGCAATCGCCGGCTGCGCGCCTTCCCAGTCTTCGTCCTCGAGCGAACTGTTCACCAGACGCGCGGCCGCACGCCATGAGCCGAGCGACGCGGCCTTTGCGTAGGCCTTGTCCGCGTCGCGGCCGCGTGATGACGGCGCCGCATCGAACGCAGCCTGTGCAGCGTCCGACGGCGGCGGCAGCGCGAGCTTCGTGCATTGGAACGCGCCCGCATCGGGCGTGTTGCCCGGCAGGCCGGCCCAGTGCACCTGATCCTTCAACGTGCGATCGAGCGTCGGCCGCACGTCGCTTTCCTTCATCGACGCGAACACCCAGTCGGTACGCACATGGCGTGCGGCGTCCCAGTCGCTTTCGGCTGCGGCGGGTTGCGCGAATGCGAGGCAAGCGGCCACGCAGCCCATCCGGAACAGGTTTCGGCCAAGCGATTCCATCATCGATGCCGGCCTCAATGCGCGACGATGATGAATGCCGTGAGCGCGATCGGGAACAACGCCAGGCCAAGCAGGCCCACTGCGCCGTCGGCCGCAATCGTGACCGGCGACATCGCGAGCTTCGCGCCCTGGCCGAGCAGCGACGGCCGCTCGATGACCTTGACGTTGTAAGAATGATTGAACGCCTGCGGAATCGACGACGGCGTAACGTCGTTCGGCTGGTAACGCTTGCCGCTGATCGTGCCGCGCTCGGTCAGCTTGTAGCGCTCGTCCTTGAAACCGTCGGCGAGCGCCCGCGCGCGCAGTTCGGAGCCGGGGGGGGCGTCCTCGCTCGAAAGCTGCAGGATGTAACGCCCGGAGATCTTGTCGCCGTGCGTCTCGAAATCGTCGAAATCGGTATCCAGCTTGGGGCGATAGGGCGCCGTGAGGTTGACGGCGAGGGCCGGCGGCACATCGAAGATGTAGTGGTACTGCTTGCCGATCACGACAAGTTTCTTCCCGTCGGCGCTGATCAGAAACGCCGACAGCGTTTCCCGGTATTCCGGATCCTTCATCATGCGATTGGTGATCGGGCCGATATTGACGTCGGAGCAGGCGGCAAGCATGCCGGACGCCGCCACGGCGGGCAGCGCGAGGAATGTTCTTCTTTTCATGAATGCTGTGATGGTGTTGTTGGTTTTTGACAGCGGAGCCGCATGAATGTCGGGCGAAGCGTTCGGTGAACGCTGCGCGCTGACGGCCTTGGATGCGGTTTCTCCGTCCGCTATTCTAGGGGTGAAACCGGAAATGCGATACGTGCGGCCCATGCGACCCGCCAAGCTCGCGCGTCGGCCATCAACAGGAGGCAGGCAACATGAATCAACCGACCAACAACCGGACACTGTTGCGCACGCTCGGCATCCGCGCACCGATCGTCCAGGCGCCGATGGCCGGCGTCAGCACGCCGGCACTGGCCGCCGCCGTGTCGAACGCGGGCGGGCTCGGCTCGCTCGGTGTCGGCGCGACCGACGCCGACGGCGCACGCAAGATGATCCGCGACACGCGTGCGCTCACCGACCGGCCGTTCAACATCAACGTGTTCTGCCACAGTCCGGCCCATGCCGATGCCGCCGTCGAACGCGCGTGGCTCGACTGGCTCGCGCCGGTGTTCCGCGAATACGGCGCAACGCCGCCCGCGTCGCTGTCGGAGATCTACACGAGCTTCGTCGCGGACGACGCGATGCAGGCGATGCTCGTCGAAGAAAAGCCGGCCGTCGTCAGCTTCCATTTCGGGCTGCCGTCCGCGGACGTGATCGCTGCGCTGAAGCGCGCGGGCATCACGCTGTTCGCCGCCGCGACGAATCTCGACGAGGCACGCGAGATCGCCGCCGCCGGCATCGACGCGATCGTCGCACAGGGCATCGAAGCGGGCGGGCATCGCGGCGTGTTCGATTCGAGCGCGCACGACGATCGCCTCGGCACGTTCGCGCTGACGCGCCTGATCGTGCGCGAATGCGCACTGCCCGTGATCGCCGCCGGCGGCATCATGGACGGCGAAGGCATTGCCGCTGCGCTCGCGCTCGGCGCGCAGGCCGCGCAACTCGGCACCGCGTTCGTCGCGTGCCCGGAGACGTCGATCGACGACGGCTATCGCCGCGCGATCCTTGGCGACGCAGCGCGCCGCACGACGTTCACGCGCGCGATCTCGGGCCGGGTCGCCCGCGGCATCGCGAACCGGCTGACCGCGCTCGGCGACGACCCGCACGCACCGGCCACGCCCGCGTATCCGATCGCGTACGACGCGGGCAAGGCGCTGCATGCTGCCGCGAAGGCAAAGGGCGAATTCGGTTACGGCGCGCAATGGGCCGGGCAGGCGGCACCGCTCGTTCGCGCGCTGCCGGCCGCCGAGCTGTTCGCCGCACTCGAACGCGAAACGCGCGCGGCGATCGAACGGCTGCAACACGCGCTGGACTGATCGCGCCGGCCGCAGATTTGCAATGTTCTGTATCTGCGCTGGCGGCGGATACAGCGCGATACAACGCCCGCGCGCGGGTTCGCTATAAAGCAGGCATGACCTTTTCCGGAGCGTGTCATGTCTGCCACCTGGTTCAAGGGGTCCTGCCATTGCGGGGCCGTCAAGTTCGAAGTCAGAGCGGCCATTGCGCCAGCCGTGCGCTGCAACTGCAGCCTGTGCCGCCGGCGCGGCGCGCTGATGAGCCCGATGTTCGCCGCCGCCGGCCTGACGATCGTCGAAGGCGAGGTCGCGCTGACGTGCTATCGCTTCAACACGCACACGGCCCGCCATTATTTCTGCAGCCGATGCGGCGTCTATCCGTTCCATCAGACCCGCAAGGACCCGGCATGCTGGCGCGTCAATCTCGGCTGCCTCGACGGCATCGATCCGTATGCGCTCGACGCGACGGTCGCCGACGGCGCGAGCCTCTCGGTCGTGGAGGACGCATGAAACGCTGGTTGATGATCCTGCTGTTTGCCGCGGGCGGGCTCGCGACCGAAATCGCGCATCCGGTGCAATGCTCGTTGCTGTCGGTCAGCCGTCAGCAAGCCGGCAAGCGCCGCACGCAGCGCTGAGCACGCGTCGGGCCGGTGCATCGCGGCCGATTAACATGCTTCCGATAAAATCGCATGCGATATATAATGCGGTTGTCTGCGACCGTTCGCGTCGCTGGAGGAAGTTCATGAAACCGACCGAAACCCCGCCGCCCGCCGCGCCGAAGCTGTCCGAGTTCCTGTGCTTTGCGATCTACTCGGCGAATCTTGCGTTCGGCAAGGCCTACAAACCGATCCTCGACGAACTCGGCCTCACGTACACGCAGTACATCACGATCATTGCGCTGTGGGAGCAGGACAACCAGACCGTCGGCCAGCTCGGCGAGAAGCTGTTTCTCGAATCCAACACGCTGACGCCGATCCTGAAGAAGCTCGAGGCAATGGGCTACCTGGAGCGGCATCGCGATCCGTCCGACGAACGCCAGGTGCTCGTCAGCCTGACGAAGAGCGGCCGCCGCGTGCGCGAGAAGGGGCTCGACATGAATCTGGTCGAAGCCACCGGGTTGAAGCCAGACGAATTCGCGAAGGTGCGGAAGGCGATCGTCACGCTGCGCGGCAACCTGATCCGTTCGACCGAAGCATAAGCCGATGAACCATCGGCGGCCGGCGCATACGTCGCGTCGGCCGCGTCGTCATGCGTGCGCGTCGCCCAGCACCAGCAGGCGCATCTCGCGGCGCACGTCGAAACCGAGCGCGACGTAGCGCTCAATCGCAACCTGGTTCGTCGTGAGGACATGCAGGAAAGGCGTTTCCGACCGTGCGGCAATCGACGCAATCAACGACCGGATCAAGCGCGCCGCAAGACCTTGCCGCCGAAACGCGGCGTCCACGCACACGGCGCTGATCTCCGTGTAGCCATCGAGCTGCATCCGCTCGCCGGCCATCGCGGCCAGCCGGCCTCCGCTGCGCACGCCGATGTAGCGGCCGAGCTCGAATGTACGCGGGCCGAACGGGCCCGGCTGCGCGGCGGCGGTCAGTGCGAGCATGTCCGGTACATCGGCTTCGCCGAGCGTGACATGCTCCGATTCATACGCCGGATCGGGCGTTCCTTGCCAGACCATTTGCAACAGCGTCGCGCGCCGGATCACCGGCAATCCCGCCGGCGGCTCGATCTCGTCCGGCGTGACGAGGGCCGTTGGCCCGTGCGCGGCAACCAGTTCGGACAGCGCGCCGAACGACGCTGCACTCGTGTCGGCGATCGCGGCAAATGGCGCAATGGCCGCCGGAAACCGCCACGCGCGGTCATTGCCGAGCGCAAAGCGGCGCTGCTTGCCCGTGAGTGCGTTCCAGGCAACGCGGTCGAGCACGTGCGTTTCGCCTGTCGCGTTTCCGGTCGTGGCATCCGGCATCGGCTGCTCCTCGAATGAAGATGGGGTGGCGCACAGCATAGACCGGGATTGGCCGGGCAGGGAGCGCTGTCGATTCAAATTCCGCCGCCTCCAACAACAAAAAGCGCATGCGATTACATCGCATGCGCTTTATTTGACGGCGGTTGGCGACCGGTTTCGTCGCGCCACGCTCAATGGCCGAAATAAACCGAGCGCTCGACCGTGCGAGCCACGTTGCTGCTGCCGGACTGCGTCGCGCCGCTGGCGTCGCTGCCGTAACCGGCTGCCTGCGTGTCGGCCGCGACGGCACCGCTGTCGTGAATCCGGTTCAGCGCCGCCTGGATATTGTCCGGGTAGTTCGGATCGTTGGGACGGTTCGGCAGGTAGCCGGCCTTCTGCAGCGCGGCCAGTTCCGCACGCAGTTGCGCACGGGTGACGGTGCTTTCGCCGGCGAACGCCGGTGCGGCGACGGAGGCCGATACGGCAACGAGGAGGGCGGCAATCAGTTGGGGCTTCATCATTTACCTCGACAGGGAAACAGGCATTCGGGGGTCGCGCACCGCACGCCGGCCATCGGCGCCGTTCGCGGTTTCATTCAATGACCGAAGTAGATCGAACGTTCGGCGATGCGCGTCGCAGGCCGGCTGCCCGACTGCGTCGTGGCGGCAGCGTCGCGGCCGTAACCGGACGATGCGGAAGGTTCGGCCGCCACGGCGTCGTTTGCGTGAATGCGTGTCAATGCGGCCTGCAGGTCGTCCGGGTAATGCGGATCATTCGCGCGGCCCGGACGGTAGCCGGCCTGTTCGAGCTGGACGAGCTCGGCACGCACCTGCGCGCGGGACACGACGGCCTGGCCGGCGAACGCCGGTGCGGCAGCGGAAGCGGAAACAGCGACGAGCAGGGCAGCGATCAAGCGGGTTTTCATCATTCACCTCGACAAAATGGAAACTGGAAAGGAATCAGGGGGCACGTACCGGCGCGACGCTCAATGACCGAAGTACACCGAGCGCTCGGCCACGCTGACTGCAGGCCGGCGGCCCGATTGCGTCGCGGCGGCGCCGTTGCTGCCGTAGCCGGACACCGGCACGTTGGCCGCGACGGCATCGTCGGCATGGATCTGCGTCAACGCGGCCTGCAGATCGTTCGGGTAGGTCGCGTCGGTGGCACGGTTCAGCGGATAGCCGGCCTGTTGAAGCTGCGCGAGTTCGGCACGCACCTGCGCACGCGTCACGGTCGTTTCGTTGGCAAACGCCGGTGCGGCAACAGCGGCTGATACCGCGACGAGCAGGGCAGCGATCAATTGGACTTTCATCATTCACCTCGATAGAAAAGGAATCGGAGCTTCGGCAGGGCAGCGCTCGGCCGCCCGACATAAGTTCAGGCGATACGGATGTCGACGTCGATGTTGCCGCGCGTCGCTTTCGAGTACGGGCAGGTCTGGTGCGCGGCGTCGACGATCTGTTGCGCGACCTCGCGATCGAGCCCCGGCACGCTCACGTTCAGCCGGGCCTGCAGGAAGTACGCGTTGCCGCCGGTGCCGAGATCCACTTCGGCGTCGACCGCGAGACCGGCCGGCAGCGTCACCTTCGCGGCACGCGCCGCAAGCTGCATCGCGCCGATGAAGCAAGCCGACCAGCCGGCCGCGAACAGCTGTTCCGGGTTGGTGCCGGTGCCGGCGCTGCCCGGCGACGACAACTGGATGTCGAGGCGGCCGTCGGAACTGCGGGCCGCACCGTCGCGGCCACCGGAAGTCGTATGCGTCTTGCCCGTGTACAGCACTTTTTCGATCTTGCTCATCATTTGCTCCGTCAGTTGAGGTTTGTATCAGATGCGATTCGATCGCATGCGACGCAGTTTGGTCCCGGCGGCCGATCGCGTCAAGCGCATTCGATTAAATCGCATGCGATATTTTGTATTTCAATGTATCTGGAGTGTGTAGCGCCTTGCCGGACAAGGCGTTCAGGCGAACAAAACCTGATCGCCCGGCATCAAGAAAAGAGGCGCGATTCGGGGAAGGTGGCGGGGGAGCGGGGAATCGTCCAACCGGGGGGTTTCCATAAAGCGAACAGGTTCCTTGTCATTATTTCGCTTTCTACAACGCAACGTCTCTTCTAACCTTGCCGCACCCGATCGCAAGCGGCCCGCCCGCGGCCAGCGCTTGCGTGGACAACGAGCACAATCGAAACGGAGACATTACGTGTCGCGCGTCAGCCCTCTTGCAACGGCCACGGAATCCCGGCCGACCGGAACCCTCGCGAACCTCCGATCCATCTTCAGCGGATCGGTCGGCAACCTCATCGAGTATTACGACTGGTATGTCTATTCGGCGTTTTCGCTGTACTTCGCGAAAGCGTTCTTTCCCAACGGCAACCTGACCGTGCAGTTGCTGAACACCGCGGCCATCTTTGCCGTCGGCTTCATCATGCGCCCGATTGGCGGCTGGCTCGTCGGCATGTACGCGGATCGCCGGGGGCGCAAGGCCGCGCTGCTCGTCTCGGTGCTCGCCATGTGCGTCGGCTCGCTGATCATCGGGCTCACACCCGGCTACGACACCATCGGTATTGCCGCGCCCGTGCTGCTGGTCCTCGCGCGGCTGCTGCAAGGGCTGAGCCTCGGCGGCGAATACGCGAGTTCGGCGACGTACCTGAGCGAGATGGCCGATCCGTCCAGCCGCGGCTTCTATTCGAGCTTCCTGTTCGCGACCCTGTCGCTCGGCCAATTGCTCGCGATGGGCGTCCTGGTCGTGCTGCAGCAGTTTTTCCTGACGACCGCGCAGCTCGAAAGCTGGGGATGGCGCATCCCGTTCCTGCTCGGATCGCTGCTGGCCTGCAGCGCGATCTTCCTGCGCAGCAACATGAAGGAAACGGCATCGTTCGAACAGCATCGCCAGAGCAAGCGTCGCCACGCATCGATCGCCGACCTGTTTCACCACAAGCGCGAATGCCTGATCGTCGCCGGGCTGACGCTCGGCGGGACGGTCGCGTTTTATGCGTACACGACGTACATGCAGAAATTCCTCGTCAACAGCGCGGGGATGAGCAAGGCCGACGCATCGATGGTCTCGGTGATCAGCCTGCTTGCATTCGTCGCGATGCAGCCGGTCTTCGGCAGCCTGTCCGATCGCGTCGGCCGTCGTCCGCTGCTGATCGCGTTCGGCGTGCTCGGCACGCTCTGCACCGTGCCGATTTTCCAGGCGCTCCGCGGGGTCCAGACGACCGGCAGCGCGCTGGCGCTGATCGTCGTCGCGCTGCTGATCGTCAGCCTGTATTCGTCGGTCAGCGCGGTGGCCAAGGCCGAACTGTTTCCGGTCGGCGTGCGGGCGCTGGGTGTCGGGTTGCCTTACGCGATCACGGTATCGCTGTTCGGCGGAACGGCCGAGTATGTCGCGCTGTGGATGAAGAGCATCGGACACGAAGCGTGGTTCTTCTACTACGTGTCGGCATGCGTGCTGGTGTCGCTGCTGTGCTACCTGTGGATGCCCGATCCCAAGCGGGTCTCGCGCATCGACGAAGCGTGACGACGGCACGCTTCATCCGGGCCGCCCGCGCCTGACGCCGGGCGGCCGTCACGCATCAGCGGAAATCCGCATACTGCCGCACCAGCGACAGCATCGACGGAATCAACCCGCGCACGTCGCCGCGGCGCCACTGGAACGCATACTGGAGCGGCGCCAGCGGCGGCTCGCTCGTCAGCTCCACGAGGTTGCCGCCCAGCCGCGCACGCGCCCAGTCGACGGGCAGGAAGCCGATGCCGACGCCTTCGCCCAGCATGCCGGCGACCGCACTCCAGTTGTTGCATGCGATCCGGCGCGCATGATTGATGCCGCACGCCAGCAGCCAGTCGTCGAGAATGCGCGTCACGCCCGAGCCGGACGGCAGCAGCACCAGCGCATGGCTGGCGATCAGCGCCGGCGTCAGCACGCGCGTGCTGCCGACCAGCGCCTCGGCCGCCATCCACGCGAACCGTGCTTCCGCCACCGGCTGCGACAGCACGCTGCCGCGCGACGACCGGCCGGCGATGACCGCGAAGTCCAGTTCGCCGGCATCGACTTTCTCCTCCAGCGCCGCGCCCACGTCGACATACGGCTCGAGCGCCAGCTTCGGATGCAGCTTCTGCACCGCCGCGACGAAGCGCGGCAGCCACGTCAGCGCCGACAGCTCGCCGACCCCGAAGCGCAGCCGGCCGCTCAACCCTTCGTCCCGTGCGACCGATTCCTGCAGCGCAGCGACCGACTCGAGCACCCGCACCACGGCCGGCAACAGCGCCTCGCCGGCGTCGGTCAGCACGGCCCGATGGCCGCTCCGGTCGAACAGCGTGCGCTCGACGACCTGTTCCAGTTCGTTGATGCGCTTGGACAGCGACGACACCGACAGATGCAGCCGTTGCGCGGCGGTCGAGAAGTTTGCACAGGTCGCCGCCCAGTAGAACGCGTCGAGTTGCTTGAGAGTCGGGGTGGCCATTGTCTTTCGCTTTTATCGAACAAATTCATTGGAAGATTATCGCTTTTTAAGCGCCTCGCGCGTACCTAAAATTCCGGCACCGATTCGAAAACAGGCCGCAGAAATGACCTCGTCCGCCTCATCCCTTCCCGGAGCAAGCCGCCCCCTGGCAAACACGCGACCGCCTCGCGCGCTGCGCAACATGCTGAGCCTTCACGACTTCGAGGCGGCGGCGCGGCGCGTGCTGCCGCGCCCGATCTTCGGCTATGTCAGCGGCGCGGCGGAAGACAACCGCACACGCGACGACAACCGCGCCGTGTTCGACGAGTACGGGTTTGCCACGCGCGTGCTGCGCAACGTTTCGCAGCGGCAACAGACGGTCGAACTGTTCGGACGGCGCTATGCGTCGCCGTTCGGCATCGCGCCGATGGGGATCCATGCGCTGTCGGCCTATCGCGGCGACATCGTGCTGGCGCGTGCCGCGCAGCGCGCGGGCATTGCATCGATCATGAGCGGCTCGTCGCTCATCCCGCTGGAGGAGGTCGCCGCCGCTGCGCCGGGCACCTGGTTCCAGGCGTACCTGCCAGGCGATCCGAGCCGCATCACCGCATTGCTCGAACGCGTCGCGCGTGCCGGCTACCGGACGCTGGTAATCACGGTGGACATCCCCGTGTCCGCCAATCGCGAAAACAACGTGCGTACCGGCTTCACCACGCCGCTGCGTCCCGGGGCGCGCCTGTTCTGGGACGGCCTCACGCGCCCGCGCTGGCTGGCCGGCACCTTCGCCCGGACGCTGCTCGCGCACGGCATGCCGCATTTCGAGAACTCCTTCGCAACACGCGGCGCACCGATCCTGTCGTCCTCGGTACTGCGGGATTTCTCCGCGCGCGACCATCTCGACTGGACGCATCTGAAGCGGATCCGGCAGGAATGGAAGGGCGAACTGGTGATCAAGGGCATTCTCGGCGTGGACGATGCCGTGATCGCCCGCGACGCGGGTGCCGACGGCATCATCCTGTCGAACCACGGTGGCCGCCAGCTGGACGGCGCGGTCTCGCCGATGCGGATCCTGCCCGACGTGATTCGCGCGCTCGGGGCGGATTATCCGGTGATGATCGACAGCGGCTTTCGTCGCGGGTCGGACGTGCTGAAAGCCATCGCGATGGGCGCCCGCATGGTATTCGTCGGGCGGCCGTTCAATTACGCGGCGGCCGTGGCCGGCGAAGCAGGCGTGCTGCACGCGATCGGCCTGTTGCACGATGAAGTGGACCGGAACATGGCGATGCTCGGCGTCGAGCGGTGCAGCCATTTGACGCCCGACGTGCTGATCCGGAAAAACGGATGGCCGGCCTCGCGGACGGCTGTCCAGCGGCCGGGCGAGTGAGCGACGGAGGAACGCTCAAACGCCGGGCATCGCCGCCGTGTTGTCCGGCGGCACGTGCTCGGCCTCGTCACTGGGCGTCCGGCCGAAATGCCGCCGATATTCGCGGCTGAACTGCGATGCGCTGTCGTAGCCGACGTCGATCCCGATCTCCCCCACGCGCGCACCGCCCGACAGGATGCGCCGTCGGGCTTCTTCCAGTCTGATCTCGCGCCGGTAGTCGAGTGGCGTCATCGCCGTGATCGCCTTGAAATGGCGATGCAGCGAGGTCACGCTCATCCCGACGAGCGCCGCCAGTTCGTCGATCCGGAACGGCTGACGATAGTGCTCGCGCAGCCAGCAGGTCGCGCGGCTGATCCGCGTGAGGTTCGGGTCGTTGACGATCCCGGCAACCACCGGGCCGAACGCGCCTTGCAACAGCCGGTAAATGATCTCGCGCTCGATCATCGGCGCGAGCACCGCGGCGTCTTCCGGCCGGTCGAGAATGGTCAGCAAGCGGGTCAGCGGATCGATCAGGTCCGGCTCCAGTGCGCCCGTGACCAGCCCGCCCACGCGGTCTTTCGATCCGGGCCGCGCCGGCATCGTCGACCAGACCTCGGCAACGCGCAGGCGGTCGAGCGCCAAGGTCACGGCAAGGTGCGGGTGGTCGGGATGCGCATCGGTCACGCAGGCCGTCACCGGCACGTCGGCCGTGGCGATCAGGCACTGCGACGCCCCAGCGTCGTACACCGACTGCCCGAGCAACACGCGCTTGCGGCCCTGAAGCACCACGCACAGGCGCGGATCGTAGAAGCTGCGCACCGGCTTCGTCGGATGAGGGCAGTTGAACAACGTGACGTTCGGCAACGACGTCGCCTGACGTGGCTGCCTGCAATGTCGCCGTACGATCCGGCGAAGCGCCGACTGCTGGTTTGCGGACATGGAGGGCCGGCCCCGAAGTAAGGATGCACGCGACACGCACTTTGGCAGGATCGTGCAAGACCTTGATCTTAACGGACTAACGCGCGAGATCGCCGCGGCGCCACCATTGCACCTGCATTTCGTCGAAAGAGGAGGGTGCAACGATGACAGCATGTCCTGAAGATTCGGTCTGGTTCGTGACCGGCAGTTCCTCCGGCCTGGGCCGCGAGCTGGCGGAACAGGCGTTGGCACGCGGCTGGCGTGTCGTGCTGGCGGTCCGGCAGCCCGACGCCGTGGCGAGCCTCGCCGGCCGATATCCCGATATCGCGATGGGCGGCCTCGTCGCATTCGCCGCGACCGGCTACTACCACGCAACGAAGTTCGCGGTCGAAGCGTTGTCCGAATCGCTGTCGCATGAAGTCGCGCCGCTCGGCATCGCGGTCACGATCGTCGAGCCTGGCGCGTTTCGGACGGAATGGGCCGGTCGTTCGATGGTTGCCTCCGGTACGGTGATCGACGATTACGCGCCCACGGCCGGCAAGCGCCGCGCGGCGACGAGAGCGGTATCGGGGCATCAGCCGGGCGACCCGGTCAAGGCGGCCGCCGCGGTGATCGCCGCGCTGGAATCGAATGCGCCGCCGTTGCGCCTGCTGCTCGGCAAGGCGGCGCTCGACGTTGCGCTCGAGCGCCTCGATGCGCTGCGCACGAATTTCGAAGCATGGCGCGATCTCACCGAGGGGACCGATTTTCCGGCCGCATGACGCACCGGATAGTCTGTCGCGGAACACGCAGTTGGATAAAACGATGCATCTATCCGGATAACTTTTCTTATCACAACATCATGATTTCATTTCCAAACTGACCAATCGGAAATCGCGTCGATCCCGGTCGCCGCGACATGCCGCAACCTTCATCGCTCGCCGGAGATGGGCGGGCCGTCTTTGCGACGAGGCAGGCGAGCGGTTCGAATGTCCGCGCTCGATCGGACAGGGCGTCAAGACAAACGCCCCAAAGGCCGGATCGATATCCAGCTTTTGGGGCGCAGTTCATTACACCGGCTGTTTGATGGGCGGGATCGGACAAGCCGGCGACCTCCGCCGGCCGTGCCGCCGTACCGCCGCGATGGCTGCGAACGGCACCCGGCCAGTCTGCCCGGCGCCTCGCGACGCATCGCGAGGCGGCTTGCTTCACGACGTTTGCGCGGTGGACGTCAGGAAAATCTCCCGCATGCAAACGTGCTGCGGCTGCGCATAGGCGAAGCACACCGTGCGTGCGACGTCGTCGGGATGCAGGACCGATTCCAGCGAACTCATCCACTCACGGAACATGGTCTTGGCGGACTCCGACGTCGTTGCGTCGAGCAGGGGCGTGTCGACCACGCCGGGCGCGATGGTCGACACGCGGATATTGTGCTGACCGAGATCGGCACCGAGCCCGGCAGACATCCCGTGCACGGCGAACTTCGACGCACAATAGGCCGAATGAAACGGAAAGGCCTGGCGTCCGGTGATCGAGCTGACGTTGAAAATGCTGCCTCGCCGCCGCTCGACCATGCCCGGCAGCACGCTGTGAATCGCATTCATCGTGCCGACGACGTTCACGTCCAGCATGGTCCGGAGTTCGTCGGCCGATTGCTCGAGCGGCTCGCCGAGCAACATCGTTCCCGCGCTGTTCACGAGACAATCTACACCGCCGAACTGCGCTTGCGCGGCCTGGACCGCGGATCGCACCGCACGCTCGTCGGTCACGTCCGCCGCGACGCATACGGCGTTGGGCAAATCGAGCGACTGCAGCCCGGCCAGCCGCCGCGACACCAGCAGCAGCGGATGCCCCAGTGCCGAGAACGCACGCGCGACCGCCGCGCCGATACCGGAGCTCGCGCCCGTCACCATCACCAGCGGCAAAGTCGTCACGACGCGCCTCCCACGCGGGCCGCGCGGTCTCGCTTGCGCTGCGCGCGTTGCTGCACGTCGGCGTACATCGCCTTGACGGCATTCGCCGTGAAGAACGCCATGTGCTCGTCGAAACGTCCCGGATGGACGATCGAGAACGGGGCAGGCGGGCGTTTGCCGAGCGTGGCCTCGTAAAGCGGACCGATCGGGTCGTTCAGGTGCGTGCTGCGGAAGTTGTGCGCTGTCTGGGCCGCGTTTTCGGCGCCCGAAATCGACGCGGTCGGCGTATTGTCTTCCGGACTCACGCCGATCTGCGTCTTGACGAACTGAATGTGCTCGTCACGCCATGTCCGCACGTACTGGTACACGTAGACCGTCTGGCGAATCATCGCGGCGAGTTCCGGTTGCGTGTTCAGGCGCAGCACCTGCTGCGCTTGCTCGAGCACGGCGTCGTCGTCGCGCGCGGCCGTTTCGTTGAATTGCACCAGCCGCAGACGGAGCGAGCGTACCAGCAGCGGGTAGATCGTCAGGAACAGCCCCTTGCGGAGATTGTGCGAATGCGAGCCGCTCGTGATGCCAAGCGCCGGCCGGATCGCGAAGTAAGCCTTCGGACTGAGCGTTCGCACGATCGGCTTGATGTTGTCGGTGACGATCTGCAGCAATTTGTTGCACATCGCCAGCGACGTCGCTTCATGTTCGAACGATTCGTTCGCTTCGTCGACGAGTGCCAGAATCGAATCCGCGATGACGTCGTTGACGAGGCCCACCAGGACTTCGCTGATCTGGTGGTACGCACGAAACTGCATCAGGTACGTCGGATCCTTGAGATCGACGCAGTTGACCGCATCGCGCACCTCGTCGTTCTGCACGACCCGCTGATAGAACGCCTCGGCGCTTTCGCCTTCGTGGCGAAACACGCCCGGCACGCGAACATGGCGCAGCACGGCCAGCCAGATCGTTTCGTAATTGGTATTGACGAAGGTGTGAAAGAACGTGAAGCGTTGCGGATCGTCGAGATCCTTCTCGGAAAGGTCGAGGACCGATTCCGGCGCCGTTTTGAGCGCTTCGTACATCGCTTCGGTCTTTTTCGCGGCAGCCTGATAGGTGGACGAATCCTCGATCGACAGAAAGTCCCCGCCATTGCGGCCGAGATCCGTTTGCACCAGCAACTGCGAAAAGCGGTGCAGCGAATCGTTGAAATGATTCATCCACGTAATCTTGATCGAAACGTCGCCAAAGCGTGAATGACTGACGTCGTCGATGATCCGGTCGGCGAGGACTGAAATGTTATTCAGGCAGATTTCCGCCCCTCTGAGGATCGCGACAATACATTTTGCATCGACCTGCTGCTTTTCGCAGTTTATGAGTCGATCCAGATATTTCACGCCATGCAGAAGTTCGTAGTTCGCAAGCACCGCGGTGCCGTCGATCTCCGCGTGAGTCGCGAAGGCCTCGCGACGGCGCGTGATTTCGTCCAGGTCCAGCGATTTGGCGAGAAGCTTCTCCGTCGCGTGTTCCGCGGTGACGGGGAGATTGCTTTTGCTGCGCAGGAACGAGGCGATTTCTTGACGAATCGTACGAGCCGATTCGCTCTCAGGTGCTTTGACTTCCATTTAAAACCTCTCGATGGTCCGATGTTGATTTAATTGATTTTCATGACGTATCAGGTGGCGCGGAGGGGGATTGTATCGAGTATTTTCTCGAAATGATTGCTGTCAAAACAGACAGTTTTATTTACCTCCTCGACACCTGATGTTTATGTCAGGGATGTCTGTCAGATATTGCAGGTTCACGTCAGAAGATTTTGATTGTCTAATCACACACCGCAACAGTTATTGAAAAATTAATATATTTTCAGCATGTTCAAAGAAACACGCGGTTTGCAAATCGGATAAATACAGAATGATGCGGACGGACGATATTGCCCCGCGCCTGCGGGCCAGCCTGGCCCAGGTTCTCGGAGCGCCGCTCCATTACGGTTTTCTCGCGGCGTTGTGCCGTGCCGGGGTGCGCGGCGTCGATTGCGGCAACGACGCGACCATCACGATCCGCAGACGTTCGGCTGTCGTTGGCGCGGACCCGACGATCACGCTCGGATCGCTCGAGCTTGCCGGGCCTCTGCGCACGCTGGTTCGACGGGTCGCCGACCGCCTCGACGCAGCGGGGGGCGCCGAAGCCGGCGCCGCCATCGATCAATGGGCGCTCGAGGTCCACGGCGCGGCGGACGGCCCCGTCGTGCTCCGGCCGCACGACCCGATGCAGGCGAACGCGTGGCAGGTCAACGTTGCCGGCGCTCCGGCGCTCGCGGCCGCCACCGGCGACCTGTGGCGCCGCGCGGCATCCGAACTCGCCGATCAGTTGAGCGTCGATCCGATCGTCGACGTCACACGGGTGCTCGCCGGGCGCGCGATGCGCGACGCAGGCGATGCCGTGCTGACCCTGATCCACGGTGCCGACGGCAGCGTCGTGCCGTTCGCGCCGCTGGCCGCGCGGCTGCCGTTCCGCGTCCGCGCGTTTCGCGGTGTGCCGGCGCAACTCGCGCAGGCCGGCGACCTGAAGGATCTCGCGCGCCGATATGCCGATGCCCTGTGCGAGATCGACGACCGGCCGTTCCACTGGATCGGCGGTCACTCCTTCGGTGCGGTGGTGGCGCGCGAAATGGCCGCCTTGCTGGAGAAGCGCGGCAAGCGCCTCGGCGTCGTGGTCAGCCTCGATCCGTCGCTGGCCCTCGCGGCACGCGAACGCGCGAGCAACGACCGCACGGAGCGCATCACGCTGCTCAAGGCGATGTTTCCGCCGGCGGAAGCCGATCGCTTCCTCGCCGAATCACCCAGCGACGGCGACATCGACGCCCGCCTGCATCGGCGCATGCCCGCCGCCCGCCTGCGCGAGGTACTCGACATGCGCCAGACGTGCCTGGCCTTGCTGAAGTCCCATCGCACCGTCGCGGCGCCCGCCACGCGCGTGGCATGCCTGCACGCGCGCGAGCCTCTGCTGCCCGACTGGCATGCGCTCGCGCTCCAGCATCGCGTGCAGGGCATCGAAGTACCCGGCAATCACTTTTCAATGCTCTCGGAGCCGCACGTCGCATGTGTCGCTTCGATCGTTCAATCCCTTCGTCCTGAATCCTGCGATGACTGAATCCATCTATTCACCCCACATCCCGCATCGGGTCTTCGAACAGTGCGCGGCCGCGAGGCCCGAACGCATCGCGGCGGTCTCGGATCGCGAAAGCGTGACCTACGGTGAACTGAATGCACGCGCGAACCGGCTCGCGCGTTTCCTGCGCGATGAAGTCGGCATCCGCGCCGGCGAGGCCGTCGGCGTGTGCACGGATCACGATCCCGTCAGGCTGGTCGCGTTGCTCGCCATCGTGAAGTGCGGGGCCGTCTACGTGCCGGTCGATGCGGCGTGCCCCGAGGACCGCATGCGTCACATGGTCCAGCGCGCGCGAATCGCGTTCGTGCTGACCGCCCTGGAAGGCCGCGCGATGACGCAGCTCGGCGGCGTGCCGCAAAGCGACGTCTACGTGGCGCTGAAGCGGGCGAGCGAGTTGTCGTCCGACAATCTCGGGCTCGATGCCGAACTGCACGATCCGCTCTACGTCATTTTCACGTCGGGTTCCACCGGGCTGCCGAAGGGCGTTGCCGTCTCGCATGCGGCTGCGTGGAATCACTTCAGCTGGATCATCGGCTACCTGGGATTCCGCGAGGACGATCGCTGGCTGCAAAGTATCAACCCGTGCTTCGATCCGTCCATGCACGAGCTGCTCGCGCCGCTGACGATCGGCGCGACGGTGTGCTTTCTCGGCGGCACGCACCGGATCGACAGCGTCGAGATCGTGGCCGCCATCCGGCGGCATGCGGCGACGCACATCACGACCGTGCCGACGATGTTCAACCTCATCACGCAAACGCCGGGCTTCGATCAATGCACGAGCCTGAAGGCGATCTGCGTCGGCGGCGAGGTCTTCCGTCCGTCGCTCGCGGAACGCGCACGGCGCCTGCTGCCGGACACGGTCGTCCATAACGTGTACGGGCCGACGGAGGCGACGATCATGGCGAGCGCATGGCCTTACGACGACGCGCCGCGGGATTCGCTGCCGATCGGCGCGCCGGTTTCGCACACGCGCTTCTACCTGCGTCGAACCGCGGCGGACGGCGTGACCGATACGGTCGTGCCCCCGGCGCCGGGGGAAGAGGGCGAGCTGTGCATCAGCGGCGCGGCGCTGGCCAACGGCTATGTGAACGACGCCGCGGAAACGGTGCTGCGCTTCATCGCGAATCCGCTGTTCGAGGTCGGCGACCTGGCGGTGTACTCGCGCATCTACCTGACCGGCGACGTCTGCCGGGTCGATGCCGATGGCCTGGTCCACTGCGTGGGGCGCGTGGACGACCAGGTGAAGATCAACGGCCAGCGCGTGGAATTGGCGGAGATCGAATCCGCGGTGCTGCGCTCGCCGATGGTGCGCGATGCCACGGCGCTCGTGGTCGGCGACCGGCTGACCGCGATCGTGGTCCTGGCCGACGGCCACGACACCGCGTGGATGCGGGCACTGAGCGAAACCGCGGCTCACACGCTGCCGGCCGCCTGGCTGCCGAAGGACTGGGTCGCGGTCGCGGAGATTCCCCGTCAGGCGATGAGCGGCAAGGCCGACCGGCGGGCGCTCGTCGACCTCTGCCGCCAGGCCACCGAGCGCGCCCGCGCGGAGGACGCGCCGGCCAGCGACGTCGAGTCCGAAATCGGCCGCGTGCTGGCCGAGCTGATCGGCCTGGGCAGCGATGCGCCGATCGACCGGGACGAGCCGTTCGCGGACATCGGGCTCGATTCGCTGGGCGTGCAGGCGCTGTCGCTACGGCTCAGCGCCGCCTTCGGGGTGTCCCTCCGGGCTGAAGACATGTTCGAGTACTACACGATCGACCTGCTTGCGCGCGAAATCCACTCACGGCTTGCAACGGCATGAGCACGACACCGGCCGCCGCACGCGGCGCCGGGTCTTCCAGACGGAGAATTCTTTTGGATACCGATGTACTGATCGCCGGTGGCGGCCTGGCCGGCCTGTATGCCGCTTATGAACTGAAGAAGCGTCGCCCCGAACTGCGCGTCCGGTTGTACGAGATGCTGTCGCGCGTCGGCGGCCGGGTGCAGACCGACGAGATGCTGTCCGGTGCATTTCGCGCCGAATATGGCGCCGTGCGAATCGAACCCGATCTTCAACCGCTCGTCGATGCGTTCGTGCAGGCGCTGGGCGTACCCGTGCAACCCATTTCGTCGCATGAGGCGGGTTCGTCGATCCGTCCGTGTGCGGAGCGGCTGACCGAGGACGAGCGCGCGCTGCTGGCAGATCCGCGTGCGCACGATCCGCCGTGGGCGCTGCTGATGCATGCGGTGCGCGTGATCGTCGCGGACCAGTGGGACCTCGACGGCGACCGTTTCGACCGGCCGGGCCGGTCCGAGGCGCTGGCACGATTCCGTACGGACGCGCAGTTCGACGGCATGCCGCTTTACCAGCAGGGCATCTGGAACGTGCTCTCGAACGTGCTGAGCCATGAAGCGGTCGAGTTCACGCGCGAAAAGGGGGCGTTCTACAACTTCAAGAACGCGAATCCGAATGCCGCGGAATGGATCGCGACCCTGCTCGATTTGCGCCTGCTCGCGCGTCCGTCGTACCTGCCGGTCGGCGGCATGCAAGCGCTGATCGACCACGCCAGCCGCGCGGTGCGCGCGCTGGGCGTCGACGTGGTCCTGAATCGCGCGCTCGTCGACTTGTCGGAGCAGCCCGACGGCACCCTCGCCGCGACGATCGAAGACGTGTCGGCTGCGGAGCGGCGCCGCGTCGTCGTCGAGTGCGGGCGCGTCGTGCTCGCGCTGCCGCAGCGCCCGCTCCGGGATCTGGCCCGCTGCCTGCCGCCGGCCGTGACCGCCAGCCTCGATGCCGTCGTCCCGTTCCCGATCACGTGGGCATGCTGCGTCGTCGAGGACCCGTGGTGGACCGCCGACACCCCGCCGGGCAGCGGCGAAGGCGCGATGGTCCGGGCCGCGCATTTCGAAGTCCACCCGCGACAGCCCGAACGGTACGGCATGGCGATGTTCTACAGCGATGAACCGTGGCATCAGTACTGGGCCAACCTGATCGACACGGACGAAGGCCGCCGCGGCTGGCAGTCGGCCCCGTATCGCAACCGGGGCGAACGCCTGAAGGCGGCGCTCGTCCGGACCCTGCAGCAGACGTTCTCCCGCGACGACACGCCGCGCATCCTCGAATGGGGCATCCGCGACTGGAGCATGGCGCCGTTCGGCGCAGGCGTGCATTTCTGGCGCCCCGGCTACCGGTCGGCGGACGTGATCCGGCAACTGGCCGCGTTCAGTATCGGCAGCGATCCGGACAACCGGCGCGTGCACATCTGCGGCGAAGCGTATTCGGACCTGCAGGGCTTTTTCGAAGGCGCCTGCCGTTCGGTGCAATGCGCGCTGCAACAGATCGACGCGCAGAGCGGAACGGAACAGAACAACGAAACGACGGAGTCGAGCAATGAAGCAGCGTGAACGGGTACCGGGGGAGATCTCCATTGTCGGCATGGCATGCGAGTTGCCCGGAGCCGCCCATTCTCTCGACGCGTTCCGCGCAGTCGTGCTGGAAGGACGGGAAACCACCGGGCCGATGCCGGCCGGCCGCTTCGGCGCGGACGGCGCCGCGACGCCGCCGCACGCGCTGCACGGCGGCTTCCTGGCACGCTCGCCGTGGGCATTCGATCCGACCGTGTTCTCGATCGCGCCGAAAGAGGCGATCTACATGGATCCGCAGCATCGGCTGCTGCTGGAAACGAGCTATCACGCCATCGAGGACGCGGGGCTCGACCCGTCGTCACTGAGGAAGCAGCGCTGGGGCGTGTTCGTCGGTCTCAGCACGCTCGACTATGCGCGCCGCATGGCAAGCAGCGGCGACTACAACGGATTCCTGAGCCGCGGCGCGCTGGGCAGCATGGCCGCGGGGCGGATCGCCTATCACCTCGGGCTCGAAGGACCCGCGCTGGTCGTCGATACCGCTTGCTCGTCGTCGCTGGTGGCGGTTCACCAGGCGCTCGGCGCGCTGGCCGCGGGCGAATGCGACGCGGCGATCGTGGCCGGCGCGTCGCTCATGCTGACGCATGACTACAGCGTGGATCTGGCGCAGGCCGGCATGCTGGCCGCCGACGGCCGCTGCAAGACCTTTACGCGACACGCCGACGGCTTTGCGCGCGGCGAAGGCGTCGGCGCCGTCGTGTTGATGCGCGAATCGCACGCCGTGCGCACCGGCAAGCGAATTTACGCGAACCTGCTCGGCAGCGCCGTGAACAGCGACGGCCGCAGCAACGGGATCACCGCGCCGTCGCAGGCCGCCCAGCGGCGCGTGATCGAAGACGCGCTGGCGAGCGCTGCGGTGACGCCGGCCGACGTCTCCTATGTCGAAACACACGGAACCGGCACCGATCTCGGCGACCGAATCGAGTTGTCCGCGATCGCGGACGTGTTCGGCACACGCACGCATGCGCTGTATCTCGGGGCACTCAAGGCCAATATCGGCCATTGCGAGGGGAGCGCCGGGATCGCGAGCCTGATCAAGGCGGCCCTGTGCCTGTCCGCGCGGCAAATCGCACCGCACTGCATGGCGGACGATATCGACGAGGATCTTCCGCTCGCGCGCTTTCAGGGGGTGATCCCTGCGACGCCCACGCGCTGGCAGCCGGGCGACCCGGACGGGCGACTGATCGCGGGGGTCAGTTCGTTCGGCATGAGCGGCACCAACGCGCACGTCGTGCTGGGCGACCCGCGCGCGCAACGCTCGGCCACGCCGGCGGCAGCGCGCCGGACCGGCGCGAGCCTGCTGTTCCTGTCGGCCCGCACACCGGCGTCGGTTCAGGCGTTGGCCGACGCTTATGCCAATGCCATCGACGCATCGCCCGGTATCGACATGCAGGCCATGTGCGACGCGGCGCTGGCCAATCGCCAGGTCTGGCCGCACGCATCGATCGCGGTCACGGCCAGCAGCCCGGCCGAACTGGTCGAGCGGTTGCGCGAACGTTGCGCCGCACCGGGCCCGACGACGCGGCTGCAGCGCGTGGCGATGGTCTTCACCGGGCAGGGCAGCCAGTACGCGGGCATGGCTCACGGGCTGTTCAACGCCAACCGGCGATTCCGCGAGCTGCTCACGGAATTCGCCGGTCGCGTCGACGGCATCGCCGGCTGGGACACGCCGTTGCTGCCGCGCATGCTGGCCACCGAGCCGGCTGCCGGCGCCTCGCTGCCGCTCGTGCGCGAACAGCGGGCGTCGCAACTCTCGCTGCTCGTCCTGCAATGCGCGCTCGCGCAGTTCTGGCAGGAACTCGGTTGCCGACCCTACGCGGTGCTCGGACATAGCGTCGGCGAATATGCCGCGGCGTGGTTCGCCGGCGCATTCGACTTCGACACGGCGGCGCGCCTCGTGCTCGCGCGCGCCGACGCCATGGAGCGAGCGTGTTCGGCTGCCCCCGGCAAGATGCTGTCGATCGCCGCACCGCGACCGATCGTCGAAGCCCTGATCGACGAGGTCAATCGTGGCCTGCCGTCGGCCGGGCTCTGGCTGTCGGCGCTGAATGCGCCGCAATCGACCGTGGTCGCCGGCTCCGATACGGCCGTGCTGGCCGCTGCGGAGCATGCGCAGCGGCAAGGCCTGACGGTCACGCCGCTCGACACGCAGGGCGCCTTTCATACGCCCCTGATGCAATCCGCGGCAGACGAATTCGCCGCTCACGCATCGCGTCTCCTGGCCGGCGATATCGCGGTGAAACGCCCATCCGTCCGGTTCGTGAGCTCCGTCGAAGGGCGGGTCGGTTCCGCGCACATGGAAGCGGCGCTGGGTTCGCCGGCATACTGGGCCGAACAGATCGTGCGGCCCGTCGATTTCGCGGCCGCCGCCGCCGGGATCGTCGGCGACGACGTCGACGCGGTGCTCGAAATCGGGCCGCGCCCGGTGCTCTGCGGCCTCGTCGCAGCCACCGCGCGCGCGGCGCAACGCGTGTTGACGTGCCTGCCCAGCATCGACCGGCGCGGCGCCGACGACGAAACGTTCCTGCGTGCTGCCGGACGCCTCGCCGAGGGCGGCGCACTGGACATCCGGAAGGCCATGCAGGCATTCGGCGATGCGCAGGTCGGTGAGCCGTTCATCGAGCTGCCGAAATATCCGTTCGACCACACGCTGCTGCAGCCGGCTTCGTGGCCGCACGCCGTCGCCCGCGCGAGCAGCGGCGGCACGCAAGCGCTGGCATTGCGCGATACGCCGGCGTGGTCGGCCATCGATTTTCGCGCGACCTTGCAGGTCGACCCCGGCACGCCCGCGCTGGACTGGATCAATCAGCACCGGATTCACGGCCGCGCGATCGTACCCGGCGCGTTCTACCTGTCGACGGGTGTATCGCTCGCGATGCAGGCCATTTCGCGGGCGTCCCGGCAGGATCCGGCCGGCGCCCTGATTCGGCTCGACGATCTGACGGTCAGCCGGCCGCTCGTATTCGACGATGCGGTCGCGACGCACGAGGTGGCCTGCCAGATCACCGGCCCCGCACACGATGGCCGCTACGCGATCGTGTACCGGCTGCCGGCCGAGGGCGATGCCGAACTGGCACGCGTGCACGTTGCGCCGGAACATGCGCCGCTGCCACCTTCGAGCGGTCCGTTCGCCGAGCAGCCGGATGAATGGATGCGCCCGGACGCGTTCTTCGACGAATATGCGCGCCGGGGCGTCGAGTACGGCCCGCTATTCCAGCGGATCGTTGCATACCAGCGCGTCAGCGACATCGAAGTACGCTGCCGCATTGCACCGCCCGACACGCAGCCCGAGCTGCCGCTCAGTCACAGTGCCTTCATCGACACGTGCTTCCAGTCGCTCGGCGTGTGCCGCGGCCGTCCGGACAGCGCCTACGCTCCCGTTGCGCTCGAGTCGATCCAGATCGATCCGGATGCGCGCTGGTCTTCGGCGCTGACTTGCCGGGCCGTGCTTCGGGAGTCGAGCGACACGATGCTGGTCGGCGACGTGCACGTCCAGGACGAATCCGGCCGGGACGTTGCAACACTTCATGGCGTGACCTGCGTGAGCCTGCCGGAACCGGCCGCCGAGCACGATGACGTGCATTTCCGGGTCGAATGGGTGCGGGACGGCGTCCCGGAACTGTCGGCCGGCGCGCCGCTAACCGGCGAAACGTGGCTGCTGCTCGCACCGGCCGATGCGCCGGCGCCCGGTCACTGGCACGACGCTCTTGCCGGGCGCGGCGCAGCGAGCTGCTCGCTCGCGTTGCCGGGCGAATCGCACCGCGCCGGCGCGCCGATCGACCGCCCGCTGGCCGATGACGCGCGCGTGCGCACGATCGTCGTGTGGGCGCCCCACGGGTGGTTGTCCGGGGCAACGTCTTACGGCGCGGTAGCCGCGTTCGTTCGCGACGTGCGGCGCAGCGTCGAGACGGTGTCGGACCGGCAACCGGGCCAACCGCCGCAGGTGTGTCTCGTGACGGAGACGGGTCATGCCGCGCCGGACGTGCTGGGGGCCGCGACGATGCAGGCGCTCGCGGTTCATTTGCAGGCCGAGCTGCCCGCGCTGGACGCGGCACAGCTCGAGGTAGCCGTCGTGGGCGAACGCGTCGTCGACGCGATCGTGGCGGTACGGGGCGCGAAGCCGGGCATGACGCCGCGGCGGATCACGACACCGCTGTGGCGTATCGACGACGCGGGGCTGGCGCGCCGCGAAACCGTGGCCGGTTTGCCGGCAGTCGACGGCAACCCGGCGCTTCAGCCGCGCAGCGACGGCCGTTACCTCGTGACCGGTGCGTTCGGCGGTGCGGGCAGACATCTCGTCGAACATCTGGTCGACGCGTGCGGATGCCGGAACCTCGTCCTGATGCGTCGCCGCGCGTTGACGCCGGACGACGAGGATCACCGGTGGGTTGCGGGCCTGCGGGAGCGGTCCGGCGCGACGATTCAGCTGCTCGTCGCGGATCTGGCCGCCGCCGATGTCGACGGGGCGTGGCTGACCGCCCATGCGGGCGCGCTGGACGGCATTTTCCACCTGGCCGGCGCGACCGCCGACAGGAATATCCTGGACACCGACTCGGCGCAGCTCGACGCTGTCCTCGGCGCCAAGTTGCGCGGTGCGTCGGTGCTGCACGACTACGCGCACGGGCAGCCCTCGATCGAGTTCGTCGTGCATTTCTCGTCGCTGGCGTCGTTCGTCGAGTCGCCGGGTCAGATTTCGTATGCGATCGCGAACGCGGGACTGCAACGACTGGCCGCGCACGGCGTGTCGCTCGGCCTGCCGGCCATCGTGGTCGACTGGGGGCCGTGGGCGGACACCGGCATGTTGAAGCGGGTGGGGGGACGCGCGCCGTCGCGCTCGCTGCGACGGCTGCAACCGCTCGACCCGAAAGCCGCCAGCGCGGCATTGATCGCGGCGATGGCGCGCCTCGCGCACGGGGCGCATCTGGCGATTTATCGCGTCGTCCGGGATGCGCCCGCGCGATCCGGCGACACGGCCGCGACACGCGACGCCGCCGCGCCGGCGATCGGGCGGGACGCGGCCACGACGACGGCCGACGGCGCGTTCGCGCTGCTGACCGGGCTGATCGCAGCGGAGACGGGGCATGCGTCGCACCAGATTTCAAGGACCTCGACGCTGGACGAACTCGGGCTCGATTCGGTCGGCACGATCCGGATTCGCAGCGAACTGCAGGGGCGACTCGGGCTGAGCCTGCCCGCGAGCCTGTTCTTCGACAGCGCGACCGTCGCGGACATCCACGAACGGCTGGTCGCATCGATGGGCAAGGCCGCGGCACCTGCTCACGTCGAGGCAACGCCCGTGAAGGAGGGCGGGACGCCGGCCCGCGTGCCGCTCTCGTACAACCAGTTTGCGATCTGGTACGAGCAGATCCGCCACCGCGACAGCCGCGCCTACAACTGCGCAGTCGGCTGGCGCGTGGTTGGCGACGGGCTCGACCTGGATCGGCTGGCGGCCCGGTGGCGGGATCTGCTTGGCGAACACGAATTGCTGCGCGCGACGTTCGACGAGGTCGAGCACGAGCCGGGATACGTGATTCACCCGCTCGACGAAACGCTCTCGCGTTGCGCCATCGCGATCGACGACGCCGCATCGGGTGCCGAGGTCGACGCGCGGATCCAGGCATTGCTGGCCGCCTCACCGGACCTGGCGACCGAATTCGCGACCCGCGTGAACGTGTTGCGCGTGTCGCCGCGCGAATGGTATCTGGTCGTGACGTCGAATCACCTCGTGATGGATGCCGCGACCATTTTCATCGTGGGCGTCCAGCTCCTTCAGGCGATGTGCGGCGCCACGGCGCCGCTGGTCGGCTCCGACGCACCGTATCGCGACTTCGTAGGCGCGCAGCGGGCGCTCGATGCGACGACCTTGACGGCGGCGCGCGCCTTCTTCGTCGAGCGGATCATCGACGGCGACGGCGTGCCCGTCAGCATTGACCTGCCGGTGGATCGGGTGCGGACGGAGCAGGGCGCGAAGACCGGCGGCACGGTGCGCGTGCCGGTGTCCGGGCGTCTGGTCGAACAGCTCAACGCGATGCCGGGCGGACGGCGCGCGGCCGTGCACCTTGCCGCATGGCTGCTGCTGCTTGCGCGATACTCGAACCAGAATCGCGTGATCACGGGTGTCGCGTTCAATGGCCGCTCGGCGCAACGCTGGCGCAACACGGTCGGCCATTTCGTCAACGTGCTGCCGCTCGTCAGCGAAGTCGACGAAAGCCAGACCGTCACGGCGGCAGTCGACCGCGTCAGGCGTGCGCTGTTCGAGCTGGTCGACCACCAGGACGTACCGCTCGCATTGCTGATGCGCGACGAACGCCTGCGTTCGGCCAGCCGGTCGGCCGGGTTGTTTCAGACCTACTTCAACTACTTCGATGCCTCCGAGATGGTGGTCGACGTCGGCGCGCAGCACGACGCGACGCCGCTCGACATCACGCAGCAGGAAGCGCAATTCGATCTGAGCGCGTGGGTGACACAGCGTCAGCACGACTGGGCGATCGACCTCAAGTACGCCGATGCCGTGTTCGACCGCGCGACGGTCGAACAGATTGCGGAGCATTTCGCCACGCTGCTGGTCGCGTTGTCCGACCCCGGGCATGCCGAACGCGAAGTGGGTTCGATCACGATGCTGCCGGCCGAACAATTGCAGTTGCTGGCATCCGGGTGCGGCCCGGTTCCGCGCGACATGCGGGAGGTCGATCCGCGCGACACGGCATGCGTGCACGAGCAGTTCGCACGGCGCGCGGAAGAGACGCCGGACGCGGTCGCCATCGAATGGGGCGAACGCCGGCTGACCTACCGGGAATTGAATGCGCTCGCCGATACGGTGGCCGATACGCTGCGCAGCCAGGGCGTCGGCCGCGAGACGACCGTCGGGATCCTGTTGCCGCGCTTCGGGTGCCCGGAATCCATCGTCGCGATCCTCGCGATCTGGAAATGCGATGCCGCCTACGTCGCACTCGACCTGAAGCATCCGGCGGCGCGCACCGGCTACATGATCGACACGGCCCGATGCGCGATGGTGTTGACGCAACGGCACCGGCTGTCCGACAGCGTGCAACAGGCGCTCGCCGAGCGCGATGCGCTGGGGCTGTGCGACGTCGTGCTGCGCACGGACGACGCTGCGATCGACTGCGACGTCGTGCGCGCCGGGCGCGTGCAGCAGCACGCACGACTGGAGCCGAACGGCGCCTATGCCGATCGGGGCGGCAGGCTTGCTTACGTGCTGTTCACCTCCGGCAGCACCGGCAATCCGAAGGGCGTGCTGGTCGAGCATCTGGGGCTGACCCAGCGCCTGCGCTGGATGGAGCGGCATTTCGGCTTCTCGGCGCGCGACCGGTTCCTGCAAGGGACGGTTCTGACGTTCGATATCTCGGTGCCCGAATTCTGCCTGCCGCTGATGACGGGCGGGGTCGTCGTGCTGATGAACGAGACCGACGGGCCGGCCGGCCACGCCGCTGTGTGCGTACGCCACCGCGTGACCATGATGAGTACCGTGCCGTCGCTGCTGAACCTGCTGCTCGAGCCGCTCACCCGCTGCCCGACGCTGCGGCACGTGATTTCGGTCGGCGAAGCGTTGATGCAGCCCGTGGTGCGCGCATGGCTCGCGTCGGGCACGACCACGACGCTCAACAACCTGTACGGACCGACCGAAGTGACGATCTATGCGACCCATCATGCGTGCACCCGGGTACCCGACGGGCCGGGCGCATCGATCGGCGTCGCCTGCGACGGCGTGCGCTACTGGGTGCTGGACGCGCGCGGCCGCCCGGTGCCGCCGGGCGTGCCCGGCGAGCTCACCCTCGGCGGCAGCGGGGTGGCGCGCGGCTACATCGGCACGCTCAAGGCGCCCGACGCGTTCGCCGCCAATCCGTACCAGGACGACGCGACGCGCATGTACCGCACCGGCGATATCGTCAAATGGCGGCGCGACGGCGAACTCGACTACATCGGGCGCAACGATTTCCGCGTGAAGCTGCGGGGGCTGCTGGTCGAGCTGGGCGAGATCGAGCATGTGCTGATGTCGCATCCGGGCGTCCGTCATGCGACCGCGCTCGTGGTCGATGTCGGTGCCGCATCGTCAGCCGGGCGGCAGATCGTCGGTTGCGTCATTGCGGACACGTTCGACGAGCCTGCGGTGTTGGCCGCCGCGAAAACACGGTTGCCGGATTACATGGTGCCGTGGCGCCTGATGCGATTCGAGGACTTTCCGTCGAACAGCAGCGGCAAGGTCGACCGGAAGGCGCTCACGGAACGCGTGCTGGCCCGGATCGAGCAGGACGCCGACGCGCGGCGGCAGCCGGATGCGGCGGACGCATTGTCACCGGAACAAGCGGCCCTGTGTGCGCTGTGGAAGGCGCAGCTCGACCTGGCCTCGATCGGAACCCGCGAGAACTTCTTCCAGCTCGGCGGCGATTCGCTGTCGTTGACGCGCATGGTGCTCGCCGCCGAACGCGAACTCGCGCTGAAGGTCGACTTCAGCCTGTTCCTGACCAACCCGACGATCGACGGGTTCCTGGCCGCCTGTGCGAGCCGGCCCGATGGTTCGACGACGGCGGACGCCGCCGCCGGCCGGCAGGACGATGCACCGTATGCGTCGGATCTGGCAGCTGCCGCGACGTTGCCGGCATTCACGGGTACGGCGGCGAGGGCGACGGACGCCTATCTGTTGACCGGCGCAACCGGGCACCTCGGCGTCTGGCTCCTGCGGATGCTGCTCGAGGAAACGCATGCGGACGTCTATGTGCTGGTGCGCGGCAGTCACGACGATGACGCGCGCGCGCGTCTCGACGCACGCTACCGCGCCATGTTCGGCGACGCGCTGCCCGCCGCGCGTGTTCGCATCTGCCGGGGCGACGCAACCTTGCCGCAGTTCGGCCTGGACAACGACCGCCATGCGCAGTTGCTGACCCGCGTCACGCAGGTCATGCATTGCGCCGCACACGTCAACCATGCGGCCGACTACACATTCATGCGCGAAGGCAACGTCGGCGCGAGCCGGCACGTCCTGGCGTTTGCGGCTGCCGCGAAAGTCGCGCACGTGCACTACATTTCGACGCAGTACACGGAGCTCGGGTCCCTGCCGGAGCAATGGCTCGAACACGCAGCAATCCGCGAGCTGTCGTCGGGCTACGAACGCTCGAAATTCGTGGCGGAGGCCTGCGTTGCGCAAGCGGCACTGCACGGCTATCCCGCGTCGATCTACCGGCTGCCGCTGCTGATCGACGGCCGCGATCCGAACCTGAAACGGCAAAACCATTTCGTCGCGTTCAGCAACAAGTGCGTGGCGATGGGCGCTTATCCGGATCTTGCGATTCCGGTGCCGGTCATGCCGACGGAACACGTGGCGCGCTACATCGTCCGTCGCAGCAAGGTCACCATGATGTCGGCCGTGCGCAATGTCCATATCGACGATCTGGATTTTCGCGCGATCGTGTCGCGGCTGCGCCACGGGGCGGCACTGCGCGGCATGCCGGCGGCCGACTGGGTCGCCCGCGCCCGCGACGAGACGCCCGAATCCGATCCGTTCTTCAGGATGTTGCCGCTTTACAGCGCGCTCGGCGACGGCGGTAGCGGGCGGCCTGTCGAGCATGCCGCGTATCTCGACGAACTCGGCCGGCTGGAAATGCCGGCCGCCGACGACCCAAGCCGCTGGCTGCTCGACACGACGGCAGACTGCCTCGACCGGCTCGCCGCGCTTTGATCCCTTTCCCTGAACCCGGATGGACGGCTCCTCGTCCGTCCGCACTCTGACCATGAAGACATCCAAACTTGCCATTGCTTCGCTCTTTCTGACCATCTTTGTCGATGCGGCCGGCATCGGCATCGTGTTCCCCGCGCTGACGCCGATGCTGCTCAACAACGAAACCGGCCTGTTTGCCGCGTCGGTCAGCGAGGCCACGCGCTATCAGATCTACGGCATCGTGCTGGCGCTCTATCCGCTGGCCATGTTCGCCGCGTCGCCGTTGCTCGGCGACATGTCCGATCGGTACGGCCGCAAACGCGTGTTGCTGCTGTGCCTGGGCGGCAACGCGCTCGGCATGCTCGGCACCGCAGCCGGCGTGTACGCCGGCAGTCTGTGGTGGGTGCTGATCGGCCGCGCCATCTGCGGCCTGACCGCCGCAAGCTTGCCGGTCGCGCAGGCGGCCGTCATCGACATCAGCGCGCCCGACAGGAAGGCGGGCAACCTGAGCATGATCACGGCGGCGAACGGCGTGGGATTTGCGATCGGGCCGGTCATCGGCGGTGCGTTTTCCGGCGCGGGCGGCGGCGCGTTCGGCCTCGCGTTGCCGTTCGTCATCGGCGCGGCCCTGGCAGCGCTCACGCTCGCCTTCGTGACCGCCTTCTTCTCCGATCGTCGCGTACGCGACGGCGTCGCGCGCGCGCGACGCACCGGTGCATGGCGGCGCATCCTCGCGAATGCGGCATCGCCGGCGCTCCGTCCGCCGCTCATCATCCTGGCGGTGTTTCTGACCGGTTACTACATCTTCTTCAACTACATGTCCGCCTTTTCCCTGTTGCGGTATGGATTCGACGCGTTCTGGGAAGCCATGTTGCTGTCGTTCTACTCGGCATGCTTCGCCGTGTCGCTGATGTTCATCATTCCCGCACTGGCGAAGGCGTTTTCCCTGAAACAGAACCTGATGGGCAGCCTGATGGCGCAACCGGTCCTGATCGCACTGGTGGTGATGGTCGACGCCCCCGCCAGCCTCTGGGCGGCCGTGCCGCTGCTCGCGCTCGCCGTATCCAATTCCTATGTCACGCTGCTCAGCATCGCATCGAACCGCGCTGCCGCCGACGATCAGGGGCAGGTGCTGGGCGTCGTGTCGTCGATCAATGCGCTCGCCTGGGGCGTCGCCCCGATCGTGACCTCGCTGCTGCAGCCGCATTCGATCGTCCTCCCGGTCGCGGCGTCCGCGCTGGTGCTCGTGGCGGCGTGCGCGCTGGGCGGGCGCTTCTGCAACCAGGCGGTCGAACTCGAGGTCAGTCGATGAACCCCCATCAAGGTCATTCACCGCGAACCCACTGGAGAATTCAATGAATGCCAACACTCCCCAACTGCCTCATCCGCTCGGATTGCGGCGCGTCGTCGTGACGGGGCTCGGCCTCGTGACTCCGCTCGGCGTCGGTGTCGAACACACGTGGCGGAACCTGCTCGACGGTCGCAGCGGCATCACGACCATCGATCGCTTCGACACGTCGCATCTGCCTTGCAAGATCGCCGGGGTAGTTCCCGCGGGCAGCGCGCGCGACGGCGGCTTCGACGCGACCGAATGGGTCGAGGCGAAGGAGGTCAAGAAAATGGATCCGTTCATCGTCTATGCCATCGCGGCCGCCACGGAAGCGATCGACGACGCGCAATGGCATCCGGCCGACCGGGAATTGCAGAATCGCACCGGCGTCATGGTCGGCGCGGGTATCGGCGGCCTGCCGGGGATCGAGGCGGGATCGCGACAACTCGAACGCGCGCCCGGCAAGCGGCTGTCGCCGTTCTTCATTCCGTCGAACCTGATCAATCTGGCCGCCGGCCAGATTTCGATCAAGTACGGTTTTCGCGGCCCGACGCACGCGACGGTCACCGCATGCGCGTCCGGCGCCCACGCGATCGGCGATGCGGCGCGCCTGATCGCGCTCGACGACGCGGACGTGATGATCGCGGGGGGCGCGGAGGCCGCCGTATGTGAGGTCGGGATCGCCGGTTTTGCCGCTGCGAAAGCGCTGTCCACGGGGTTCAACGACACGCCGGAGCGTGCGTCGCGGCCGTGGGATGCCGACCGCGACGGCTTCGTGATGGGTGAGGGCAGCGGCATGGTCGTCCTCGAGGAATACGGGCATGCGCTCGCGCGCGGCGCGCGAATCTACGCGGAAGTGATCGGCTACGGCATGTCGGGCGACGCTTATCACATCGTCGCTCCGCCGGATGACGGCGACGGCGCGGCCCGCGCGATGCTTGCCGCCCTCAAGCGCGCACGCATCGAGCCGGACGCCATCGACTACATCAATGCGCATTCGACCTCGACGCCCGCCGGCGACCTGGCCGAGATCGCCGCGTTGAAACGCGTGTTCGGCGAGCATCTGTTCGGTGGTGCGTCGGTGTCCGCCACCAAGGCGTCGACCGGGCACCTGCTCGGCGCCGCCGGCAGCGTCGAAGCGGTGTTCGCGCTGCTGGCGCTCCGCGACCAGGTCGCACCGCCGACGATCAACCTCGATCGCGTGGCGCCCGAATGCGACGGCCTCGATCTCGTGCCGAACCGCAGCAAGCCGCGGCCGGTGCGTTACGCACTGTCGAATTCCTTCGGGTTCGGCGGAACGAACGCCGCGCTGATATTCGGGCCGCCGCCGGCGGACGCCTGATCCCGAGGCGTGCCGGATACGCCCATCCGGCACGCCCTTGACATCACAGGGCGTCCGTCCAGATAGTCACTTGCATATTAGAAGTCTCAATGATAGCCTTCACGCCATGAGAACGACCAGCTTTAAATCGATGGAGTGCCCGACCGCGCGCGCACTCGACTGCATCGGCGAATCGTGGACGCTCCTGATCCTGCGGGATGCGTTACAGGGGTGTACACGCTTCGACGAATTCCAGCGCAGTGTCGGGATTGCCACCAATACGCTGACGCGCAGATTGAAACGCCTGGTCGATCAAGGCCTGCTGGAGCGCCGGCGCTACATGACGCGACCTACGCGTTACGAGTACGTGCTGACGCAGATGGGCATCGACCTGTTTCCGCTGCTGGTCGTGCTGTTCGACTGGGGAAGCAAATACCTCGTCAACGACGGTGTCGCGGTTCAGCAGATCGACCGCGAGAGCGGCCGGGTGCTTGAATCCGTGGTCGTCGACAGGAATGACCTGCAGCCGATTACCGTGGATCGCGTCTTGCTCAGGGCAGGGCCGGTCGCATCGGCCGCCGTGCATGAACGTGTCGAGCAGGTGCGTGAGCTGCGCGAAAGTGCCTCGGGCAGCTGACCGCTCTCGTACCGTTGGAACAAGCCGGACTCGTCCCGAGTACCGGCCAGGAAATACCGGATCGACCCGGGCGGTCGCCGTTTGTCGGCGGGCGAGCGTGGCGTTTCCGATGGTGTCGTGTACTTCGGCAGGTCCGACTTGATGCGTGCTTACGTTCGATATCAGTGAAGAGTCAATACGGAGTTTGAATTGGTAGACGAATTCATGCCTATCCTTCAATCGCAGACGATGGAGGAGCTCGGGGCCCACGTGGGAAGTTTCTGCCGCGAGGCCGGATACCAAACTTATATCTATGCGGTTGTCTCGTCCGCGTCCGCCGGCGAGACGGGCGTCAATCACATCATCTCGAACTGTCCGGCCTGGCAGGATGTCTACGCCGAGCGTCGCTACGCGAACATCGACCCGATCCTCGCTCACGCACGCATGTCCTCGCTGCCGCTGCGATGGGAGCGCGCGATGTACAGTTCCGGAGAGCAGCGGTGCCTCGAAGCGGAGGCCCGTCGCTTCGGTCTCGTTCATGGCCTGAGCCTGCCGGTGCGCGGCCACCGGGGTGACATCGGCGTGCTGAGCGTCGCCTCCGACGGCTCCGAGGGCATCCCTGCGCACGACCTCGGGCAGACCGCGAAACTCAGTCTGCTTTGCGCGTATATCGAGGAAAAGGTCACCATGATCGCGCGCGAGACCAAAGGGCAGGGCGCGACGCGGATGTCCGGCATGAGTTCGCGCGAACGCCAATGCCTGCAGTGGTGTTCCGCAGGCAAGACGAGCTGGGAGATCGGCGAGATTCTCGGCATCACGGAACGAACCGTGAATTTTCACATCGGCAATGTCGTTCGGAAGCTCAATGCCAAGGGCCGTCGTCACGCGGTGACGAAGGCCATTTCCCTCGGGCTGTTGTGCGTGTGACAAGCACGCCAGCCGTTGCGTTGGGTCTGATCGCTCCGTCAACCTGGCTTCCGGAAACGGAACCGTGATCGGTCGACGGCCCCTTGATTCAGATAGCGGTTACCGGGCTTCGCCCGGTGTCCCCACGTCAATCCCGCCTGGCCGTGCGCATACAACTGGCCGACCAGCCGGCGAATCTGCAGGGCCGTCAACGCAAGCCAGCAGCGTACAGGCCGCTCCTCGAACCACCGATGGTCGCTGCCATCGATCTGCACCAGTTCGCCCAGGCAGGCCCGGCGTGCTCGTGGCTGATAGACCTTGGGCGGTCGTTGCCGGCGCGGAATCCAGAGCCCAGCGTCCGTCATCAGCTTCCTGACCGTTTCCTTCGACAACTGCAGCCCGTGGCATTCCCAGAGCTTCTCGCAGGCCAGCGTCGGGCCAAAATCGGCGTAGCGCTCACGAATCAGACTCAGGGCGCGATGAGCCAGATCCTCAGGCAGTTGATGGTTGCTCGGGCGACCACGCTTGCCTGACACCAATCCGGCCACGTCGGCTGCACGATAGCGCAACATGAGGCGCTCAACTTGCCGCACGCTCAAACTCAGCCGGTCGGCTGCCTGACCGGGCTTGAGCCGGCGCTCGGCCACTGCCTCAATGACCTTCAGCCGATCCACTTCACGCATCGTCATGGTGATCGTCCCAGTCGCGTTCATCGCCGGCGCTCCCTGAGGGGTGTTGGCGATCAACCTACAAGCCAAAACACGGCATTTTTATTTAGCGGAAACGCGACATCTGAACTTGGGACCTACACCAATGTCATACCCGGATTCAGATGTCCACCTTCCAGCTAATTAAAAATGTCCGGTTTTAAGGTTGGTTTTGCTGCGTTTCTTTCTTCGCTTTAACCGTTACGCAGAGTCGAAGGTCGGCGCCTGAACGGGCAGGGCGCTTGCGTTTGCTTCCTCAGTTTTTGCTGACCGACGGCCAGGTTTGTCTGCTGGCTTTGCGGTTTGCCGACGTTGCGCCAGATCGACGATCACATGCTCGACGTCGGCCTGCGTGATCTTGCGTTGCTTCTTCTTACCCGGCTCGGCCTCGTTTCTGTTGGTCCGCGTCGAGTCGCCTCGATGCGTTCGAGATGGGGCCTTGCCGATTCGACTGTTATCGCGTTGCGCCTGAAGCGCTTGCGCGATCTGCAGCACGTGACTCAAGCGCTTGTGTTCGACGACGGCACCTTGATCGATTTCAGACAGTCGGTCGTACTGTCTGCAGTCCAACACACGGTCGTCAGCCCGGAGTTCGATCCGTCCATCCGGGTACTCCAACACCTCGATCTGCCGGTCGATCAGCTTCCGGTTGGCCGGCGTGTCCTCCAGCAAGTACATCACTCGGTCGTACTGCACCGTCAGCGACTTCGTTACCTTCCGCGGCTCGCGCCACGTCAGCACCAGGTCCAGGCTTTCGTCAGGCCGCAGTGGTCGGTGCGCATTGAAGTCGCTCTTCGGCGGCTTCGCGAAGCGTGCGTTGTAGGCGGCCATGAAGGAGGGCGCGTAAGCGTTGGCGTCGGCTACCGTGTTGATGCCGCGCAATCGCATCTCCTTGACCAATCGGTCCTGCAACGTCAGGTGTGCTCGCTCGACTCGCCCCTTGGCTGAACTGCTGTTCGCGCAGAACGTGTCAATGTTCAACTCGTACATCGCCCGGCCGAACGGCGTCACGCGATTGCCAGTCTTGCCTGGCTTCACGTTGCGGAACACGCTGGCCTTGTCGCTGTAGAACGCCCCAGGTTTGCCGTGCCGTTCGATGTACGCGCGTGTCGCTTCGAAGTAGCTGAAGGTCGATTCCGTCTGCGTGAAGTGCAGCATCATCAGCCGGCTCGTCGCGTCGTCCACATACACCAGCAGCGTGCAGGCTGGCGCCCGTTCCTCGAACCACCGATGGTCGCTGCCGTCGATCTGGATCAGTTCGCCCAGGCACGCCCGGCGCGCTCGAGGCTGATAAATCTTCGGCGGTCGCTGCCGGCGCGGCACCCATAAACCTGCCTCCGTCATCAGCTTCCTAACCGTCTCCTTGGCCAGCCGAATGCCGTGACATTCCCAGAGCTTCTCGCAGGCCAGCGTCGGCCCAAAATCGGCGTAGCGATCGCGGATGATCGACAGCGCCCGGTCGGCGGCTCCTGGGTCCAGCCGACGATTGCCGGGCTTCGATCGGTGTCCCGATACCAAACCCGCCGCGCCGTATTCCCGAAGCCGGGCGACCAGCCGGCGAATCTGCCGCGTCGTCAATTCCAGCCGTTCCGCTGCACGCCAAGGCTTGAGCTTGCCGTCCGCGACGTCCTGAATGACCTTGAACCTGTCCAGCTCGCGCATCGTCATCGTGATCCGCTCCGTTGCAGCCATCGCAGCCTCCGGCGCCGGACACCCGGCGGCCGAACAGCTTACGCGGCACGAAAGCGGACATTTCAATCTAGCCACTACACCAAAAACTATCGATAATTATGATTATGTCAAATATGAAATTTACCCGGTGACCGCCCTGAAATCACCGCCGGACAACGCCCGAATCGCACCTCACCGGCCGTCCGCAGCCATCCCTTTCACGGACACGAACCACCCCCGACGATCCCCCTGATCGCCGCAATCTCCAACCGGTCACCACGAACCGCCCGCATCAGGACAACATCATCCCTTGCATCTTGTGCGAGAAATGCGCGCGCTCGGCCGTCTCCATCAGCATCAGGAATTCGTCCTGCATCATGTGGATCAGCGCTTCGTGGTCGCCGGCCTCGAAATAGACTTCCGGCTGTTGCGCGAGGCGTTCCTCGAGGAACGTCTTCATCCCGTACGCCATGCAGACCGGCGGCAGCGCACCCATGTCGCAATCCTTGAACAACTCGCGCAACTCGACCTCCCGGGCGAGCACGAGATGGCGTCCCGTCTTCACCCAGAGATCCGACAGGCGCACGGCGTGCGTCGTCGGCAAAACGGCGGCGACGTAGCCCTCGTCGTCTTCAAGGAGCACGGTTTTCGCGAGGCGATCGCCGGGAATGTGCGCCGCGGCGGCCGTCTCCATGCTCGTATGGCTATAGGGGTGGTACACGACTTCGTACCGCGATGACTTCTGGCGCAGGCAATCCTGCAGGGTGGCTGATACTGGCATGGCACACCTCGTCTGGGCGAATCGGGCGAACGGAGTTCGCTCCGGATTCGTTCAGCATAGGTCGCATTCCGGCCAATGGAAACGCCCTCGCGTAACGTCCGTCCGGGCGGCCCGGCAGCCGGTTCCGGTCTTCACCCTGTCCGGCCGCCCTCGCCCTTCGGCATGTGAAATCCGGGCCCGGAATACGCCTGGCAGACCCTCTTTTCCTGTAGACGAATGGACGCTTCGCAGGCTCGCGCGCGTATGCGCCCATCAATAGGCGGATGCCGAAGCACTAGACCGTTAGTTGCACTTTAAGGAAACCAGCAGGACGATACCAGCCTGGCATCCGCAAAAAAGGCCGACGTGCAGACGTCGGCCGGCGTGTCGCCAAACCGCGCCGCCAAGGGCTTGCCCGGTGACCTATACTGAGCCGGCCGCCCGTCATCCCGCGGCGGCACCCGACTTCCGGAGCCACCATGCATTACCAGTTGATCTACGAACTCGTCGACGACTACCTGTCGCGGCGCGAACCGTTCCGTGCGCAGCATCTCGCGCTCGCGCAAGCCGCGACCGAGCGCGGCGAACTCGTGCTCGCCGGCGCGCTGACGGATCCGGCCGATCAGGCCGTGCTCGTGTTCGAAGGCGATTCGCCTGAAGCGGCCGAGTCGTTCGCGCGCGCCGATCCATACGTGCAGAACGGCCTCGTGAAATCGTGGCGCGTACGGCCGTGGCGCGTCGTGATCGGCAAGCACGCGCCGCGCTAGGCGCGCAGCACGCCTACAGCCACCCTGCCCGCTTGAAACGCCACCACAGCGCGAAGTCGGCGACGACCATCACCGCGATGCAGCCGTAGAAGCCGTATTTCAGGTGCAGTTCGGGCATGTTCGCGAAGTTCATCCCGTAGATGCCGGCGATCATCGTCGGTATCGCGAATAACGCGGCGAACGAACCGAGCCGCTTCGTCACTTCGCTCTCGGCCAGCGAAATCATCCCGAGGTTGACCTGGATCGCCGTGACGACCATCTCGCGGCGCCCTTCGATCGTCTTCACGATCCGCTGCAGATGGTCGTACACGTCGCGGAAGTAAGCGGCCATTCCGCTGCAGACCTGCGGCACGCGCCCGCCCGTGAGCTTCGCGAGCGGCTCCATCAGCGGCGCCGTGTGCTGGTACAGCAGCACGAGCCGGCGTTTCAGCGAATAGAGATCCTCGATGACCGCGCGCGACGACGCGGGCGTCGCCTTCGCGAAGATGCGGTCCTCGAGTTCTTCCAGCTCGGTGCCGAGCGTTTCGAGGATCGGAAAATAGCGGTCGACGACCTGGTCCATCAGCGCATAGAACACGAACGCCGCCCCCTCCTGCAGCAGATGCGGCTCGCGCTCGCAACGCTTGCGCACCTCGCGGAAATCCTGCTCGGTATGGT
Source organism: Burkholderia cepacia complex sp. TUM26381 (assembly GCF_057439935.1). Lineage (NCBI taxonomy): Bacteria > Pseudomonadati > Pseudomonadota > Betaproteobacteria > Burkholderiales > Burkholderiaceae > Burkholderia > Burkholderia cepacia complex sp. TUM26381. The sequence continues at coordinate 1,914,667 of NZ_CM172006.1, forward strand.
TGCGGATCGACAGCACGTAATTCGGGCCGACGAACACGTTCAGTTCGCCGACCTTGAATTCGCCTTCCTCGTCGAGTTCGACCGTATGCAGTACCGCGAACAGCGAATCGCCGTATTCCTCGATCTTCGGCCGCTGATGCCCCTTGCGGGCATCCTCGAGCGCGAGCTCGTGCAGCCCGAACTCCTCGCCCATCAGGTCGATTTCGTCGGGCGTCGGATCCTTCAGCGCGACCCACACGAAGCACTCGGGCTTCGACACGTAATCGCTGATGGCGTCGATATCGATGTCGGCCAGCTTGCGGCCGTCCTGGTAAGCAGCACAGTTGATCAGCATGTTGTCCGTGATGTTGCGGTTTGCGCATCAGTTTACCGGTTTGCTGCGCGGACGGCCCGGCTTGCACGGCACGCCGATATTGGTCATGATCGGGCTGCGTGCGCCGCAGCACGCACACCGGGGTACTTCGACAGGCCCGCCGGACCCGCGTAGTGCGACGCGCAACGGCCATGCGGCCCAACCGTCAAGGAGACAGACCTATGTGGTATTTCTCGTGGATACTCGGCATCGGCGTGGCACTCGGCTTCGGCATCATCAACGCGATGTGGCTCGAAGCGGAAGTGTTCTCGCGCGGCGACAAGCGCAATGGCGCGTCCAGCCAGGGGTCGGGGAGCACGCATTCGTGACGCATCTGGTGTTCTTCTGCGGTCACGCCGGCACCGGCAAGACCACGCTCGCGAAGCGGCTCATCGGGCCGCTCATGCGTGCAACGGGCGAAGCGCTCTGCCTGCTCGACAAGGACACGCTATACGGCCGCTACAGTTCGGCCGCGATGGGCGCGCTCACGGAAGACCCGAACGATCGCGACAGCCCGCTCTACCTGAAACACCTGCGCGATCCTGAATACCACGGCCTGCTCGACACGGCCCGTGAAAATCTCGCGCTCGGCATCGGCGCGATCGTCGTCGGCCCGCTGTCGCGCGAAGTGCGCGACCGGCGCATCCTCGATCGCACGTGGCTCGGCATCGCGCCCGATGTCACGCTGACGGTCGTCTGGGTCCACACGTCGGAAGACGTCGCGCACCAGCGGATCGTCGCGCGCGGCAATCCGAACGATGCGTACAAGCTCGCGCACTGGGACGAATACCGGCAGCGCCGCTTCGTGCCGACCGGCCACGAATGCGACGGCATCGTGATGTTCGACAACACGGCACCATCCGACGCGGACATCGATGCGCTGCTGTGCCGCATCGCGCCGCCTGCGCAACCCGCGACGATGGTCCCGCCGCTACCGGCCTGAGCGCGCCGCCCGGCGCCCTTCCCGCTTCCCCCAAAAAACAACGCCGGAAGCGCTGCTGCGCTCCCGGCGTCGTACGGCCCTCGTGCCCGAGGCTGGCGAATGGTCAGGCGACCGCGTGCACGCGCTCCATCGTGCCGCCTTCGTACAGCTTGCCGAAGCGGTTCGACAGGAACGCCTTCAGCGACACCTTTTCCTGCGGGATGAAACCGCTCTGCGGCAGCTTCTTCTCGCGGAACAGATCCAGCACCGCGCACATCGCGCCGGCCGTCGTGATCTGGATCGCGCTCATGTGCATCCCGCACACGTCCTTCGCGAAGATCTTGCGCGTGAACACGTCCTGCACCAGCTGGCCGTCCTTCACGCCCGTCACCGTGATGAACACGAGCACGACGTCCTGCTTGGTCGACGGCACCGCGCGGCGCATGATCGACTTCAGCGTGTCGCGGTCGGTCGACAGACGCAGGTCTTCCAGCAGGAACTGGACGAGGTCGCGGTGGCCCGGGTAGCGCACCGACTTGTAGTCGAGCGTCTCGACTTTGCCCGACAGCGTCTCGCACAGGGTGCCGAGGCCGCCCGACGTGTTGAACGCTTCGTATTCGGTGCCGTCGAGCGAGAAGTGCTCGAGGCCTTCGAGCGGCTGCACCCACTGCTTGCGGCCGTCGCGGATCGCTTCGCACGGCTGGCAGTATTCGTTGATCAGGCCGTCGACGCTCCACGTCAGGTTGTACTTCAGCGCGTTGGTCGGGTACTCGGGCAGCGCGCCGACGCGCATCTTCACGTCACGCACTTCAGTGAAGCCGTTCACGAGTTCGTGCGCGGCGAGGCCGATGAAGCCCGGCGCGAGGCCGCACTGCGGCATGAACGCGCGATCCGAGCCGTCGGCCAGTTCGCGGATCGCGTGCGTCGCACGCACGTCTTCGGTCAGGTCGAAGTAGTGCACGCCGGCAGCCTTCGCAGCGGCGGCGACATTAACCGCGAGGTAGTAAGGCAGCGCGTTGACGAGCGCATCGAAGCCCTTCACTGCTTCGCGAATCGCATTCGCGTCGGCCGAATCGACTCGTTGCGTCGCAATGCCTTCGCGCGACAGCTTCGCGAGCGCATCCGCATCGCGGTCGAACGCGACGACTTCGTAGTCGCCCGTTTCACGCAGCATGTGAGCAATGGTGTGGCCGATCAGACCTGCGCCGACGATGGCGATTTTCATGCGCTTATCTCCTGATGATGGGTTGGTGTTGTGAACGGCGTTGAGCCATGAACACAGTTTAGAGACGCGCAAAATCAGTTCCAAGACGAAGAATGATGCGAAACGACCGATAATTTCGACGTAACGACGACATATTTCGTCGAAACGTCGAAACGACGTGTTTTCACCCGCGGCCGGCCCGCTATGGCTGGCCTAAGTTTCGCGATTCAGACTGCATGCCGATCACCCGATTTCCAAGGAGGCATCGCATGCAATCCCTGCCCGTCCATCGCGCGTCGCACTGGCTGAACAAGGTGCCCGACGTCGCGCTGTCGTTCTGGATCATCAAGATCATGTCGACCACGGTCGGCGAAACCGGCGCGGACTTTCTCGCGGTCAACGCGGGCCTCGGCCAGACCGTCACGCGCGTCGCGATGGCGTCGCTGCTCGCGATCGCGCTGTGGCTGCAGTTGCGCACGCGCCGCTACGTGCCGTGGATCTACTGGCTCACGGTGGTGCTGGTCAGCATCGTCGGCACGCAGATCACCGACCTGCTCACCGACGGCCTGAACGTCAGCCTGTATGCGAGCACCGCCGCGTTTGCCGTCGCGCTCGCCGCGATCTTCTTCGTATGGCATCGCGTCGAAGGCACGCTGTCGATCGACACGATCGTCACGCCGCGGCGCGAGCTGTTCTACTGGGCTGCGATCCTCTGCACGTTCGCGCTGGGCACCGCCGCCGGCGATCTCGCGACCGAGGCGCTCGGGCTCGGCTTCACGCTCGGCGCACTGGCCTTCGGCGCGTCGATCGCGGCCGTGTTCGCGATGTGGCGGTTCGGCTTCAACGCGGTGCTGGCGTTCTGGATCGCGTACATCCTGACGCGCCCGTTCGGCGCGTCGCTCGGCGATTTGCTCACGCAGGCCCGCGCCTATGGCGGGCTCGGCTTCGGCGCCGCGTGGACGAGCCTGTTGTTCCTGACCGTGATCGTGCTGCTCGTCGCCGTCGCGCAATTCGGCAGCAGCGCGCAGACGCGCGCCGGCGCCGCCGAATGACGCCCTTTTCCTTCCGTTCATCGCATCGAGGACATCCCATGCCCATTCCGAATTCCGTTTCCCGTCTCGTCATGGCCGCGGCAGCGATTGCCGTGCTCGGCGCCGCCGCCGGCTGCTCGAAACAGCAGGATGCGAACGCATCGACCTCGGCGCCTTCGACGGCCGCCTCGTCGTCCGCGGCGCCCCGCGCATCGAAACTCGGCGACCTGTCGCAGTTCCGCACGATCGCCGCCGACGTGAACACGCTCGTCGGCAAGGACGACCTGCCCGGCGCGAAAACGCGCATCAAGGATCTGGAGATCGCGTGGGATTCGGCCGAGGCCGGCCTCAAGCCGCGCGCGGCCGCCGACTGGCACATGGTCGACCAGGAGATCGACCGGGCGCTCGCCGCGCTGCGCGCCGACCATCCGACCCAGGCCGATTCGGCCGCCGCGATGAAGAACCTGCTCGCGGCATTCGACCGATTCGGCAGCCAGTAAGCGCAGACCGGCGATGCGCCGGGCGCGCCGCACGTGACGCGCGCCCGGGAATCGCATACGCTGGCGGCGATCCCGCGGCACGGAGAACACGCATGCGAATACTGCTGGTCGAGGACGACCCGATGATCGGCGAGGCAGTCCATGCCGCGCTGAAGGACGCGTCGTACGCCACCGACTGGGTCACCGACGGCGGGCGCGCGCTGACCGCGTTCGCCGCGCAGCCCTACGACCTGGTCCTGCTCGACCTCGGCCTGCCCGGCCGCGACGGGCTCGACGTGCTGGCCGGCATCCGCGCGAAGGACGCCGGCACGCCACTGCTGATCGTCACCGCGCGCGACGGGCTCGACGATCGTCTGCGCGGCCTCGACGGCGGCGCCGACGATTACATCGTGAAACCGTTCGACATGGCCGAGCTGCTCGCGCGGATTCGCGTCGCGATCCGGCGCCGGGCCGGCTCGGCCGCGCCGCTGCTGAGCAACGGAATCGTGTCGCTCGACCCCGCGACGCGCGAAGCGACCGTCGACGGGCATGCGCCGGTTGCACTGTCGAACCGCGAGTTCTCGCTGTTGCGTGCGCTGCTGGTACGCCCCGGCGCGATCCTGTCGCGGCGCGAGCTCGAGGATCGCCTGTACGGCTGGGGAGAGGAAGTCGAAAGCAACGCGGTCGAATTCCTGATCCATTCGCTGCGCCGCAAGCTCGGCAGCACCGTGATCAAGAACGTCAGGGGGGCGGGATGGATGGTTTCAAGAAACGCCTGAACGAATCGATCGGGTTTCGCCTGTCGGTCGCGCTGTCGGCCGCGATCCTCGTCGTCGCCACGGTCGCGGCCGCGTTCGCGTTTTCATCGGCATTCGACGAAGCGCACGAATTGCAGGACGACGTGCTGCGCGAAGTCGCGACGCTGCTCGATCGCCAGCGTGCGCCTGCGCCGCGGGCAGCAGACACCGGCCCCGCGCGAGAAAGCGACGAGCTGTCGCGCGTGATCGTGCAGCCGCTCGGCGGCGATCCGCAACCGCGCACCGACGGCGGGCCGACGCTCGCGCTGCCGCCGACGCTCGCCGACGGGCTGCACACGGTCGATGCCGGCGGCAGCGCCTATCGCGTGATGGTCCGTACGTTCGCGAACGGCGAGCGCATCGCAGTCGCGCAGGAAGCCGGCATGCGCGACGACGTCGCGCGCGAGAGCGCGTGGCGCACCGCGCTGCCGCTGCTGATCCTCGTGCCGATCCTGCTGCTGCTCGTCGCCGATCTCGTGCGCAAGCTGTTCCGTCCGGTCGCCATGCTGTCGGCCGGGATCGACGCGCGCGACGAACACGACCTGCGCCCGGTGCCGGCCGAGCACGTGCCGGTCGAGGTGCGGCCTTTCGTCGTCGCGATCAACCGGATGCTTGCGCGCGTCGCACAATCGGTCGACGCACAGCGCCGCTTCGTCGCCGATGCCGCACACGAGCTACGCTCGCCGCTCACCGCGATGTCGCTGCAGGCTGAGCGCCTGGCCGGCACCGACCTGCCGGACGATGCGCGTGCACGGCTCGCCGCCCTGCGCGGCGGGCTCGACCGCAGCCGCCACCTGATCGGGCAGCTCCTCGCGCTCGCACGTGCGCAAAGCGCGCCGGCCGCCGCGCCTGGCGCCGTGTCGGTACATGCGGTCTATCGCCGTGTGCTGGAAGACCTGATGCCGCTCGCCGAGGCGAAAGCGATCGACATCGGCGTCGAGGACGGTCCAGATACCTGCGTGCCCGTCGACGAGCTCGAACTCGCGTCGCTGGTCATGAATCTGGTCGACAACGCGATCCGCTACACACCGGCCGGCGGTCGCGTGGACCTGTGGACGCAAGCCACGGACACGCATGCCTGCGTGTCGGTCGTCGATAGCGGGCCGGGCATCGCCCCGCAGGAACGCGAGCGCGTGTTCGATCCGTTCTATCGCGTGCCCGGCAACGTGCAGATCGGTTCGGGGCTCGGCCTGTCGATCGTGAAGATCCTCGCGGACCGGATGGGCGCCGACGTCACGCTCGCGTATGCGGACGAGCGGGCCTCGCTCGGCTTGCGCGTGTCGGTGCGGATTCCGCTCGTGCGCCCGTCAAACGCAGCGCAGCGCAGCCCCGCGACCGGGCCGACAACCGATTGACCCGCTACGCGCGCACCAGGCGTCAGCCGCCGATCGTCCCGCGATCGATCTTGCGCGACAGGATGATCGACGTCGTCGTGCGCTCGACGCCTTCGAGCGTGCCGATCTGGTCGAGCAGGTCGTTGAGCCTTTCGGGCGAATCGGCGCGCAGCCACGCGACGTAGTCGTACTCGCCGCTCACCGCGCACAGCAGCTGCACTTCCGGCATCCGGTCCAGCTTGCGCAATACGTCCTTGCCGAACTTCGGCGTGAGGATGATGCCGACGTACGCGTAAATGCTCGCGTCGAGCACGTCCTGCCCGAGCCGGACGCTGTACCCCGCGATCACGTTGGTGCGTTCGAGCCGCGCGATGCGCGCAACGACCGTCGTGCGCGCGACGTCGAGCTGGCGCGCGAGATCCGCGACGCTGGCGCGCGCATCGGCTTGCAGCAGCGCGACGAGTTGCCGGTCGAGATCGTCGAGTTGGTCGAGGCGGGGTGGACGCATGAGGCTGTGCCGACGCGCGATGCGCCGGCCGAGTGGAAGGTGACGCGATGATAGCGCCGAACACCGGCACGCCCAAACGGCATCGCCGGAATCCGGTCCGAACCTTTCAATTTCGATTCGTATCGGATGTAAGCAAGTGTCGCATTCACTGCTGCGCTGCACGCAACGTGCTACTAATAGCGTGCGACGCGAGATGCGTGCTTGCGGCAATGGCCGCCGCGCCCGCTCGCACGACACCACCCCGGAGAGCCAACCATGAAGAAAATCTCGCTCACCCTCGCTACGCTCGCCGTTGCAGCCAGCGCGTTCGCGCAAACCCCGGCCCAGCCGCAAGCGCCCGCCCAGGCCCCGGCCACGACGGCCGCGGCGTCGGCCCCGAGCGCCGAGCAGCGCGCGGCACGCCACGAAGCGCGTATCGAGCAGCGCATCAAGTACCTGCACGACCAGTTGAAGATCACGTCGGCGCAGGAACCGCAATGGAAGACGTTCGCCGATACGATGCGCGACAACGGCGAAACGATGGGCCGCCTCTACAGCCAACGGATGGCCAAGCACGACGTCTCCGCGCTCGACGACATGAAGCAGTATGCGGAACTGTCGCAGGCGAACGCCGACGGTGCGAAGAAGCTCGCCGACGCCTTCGCACCGCTCTACGAGAGCTTCCCGGCCGAGCAGAAGGCGCTGGCCGACACGACGTTCCGCAGCTGGCTGCACCACGGCGGCGAGCACCGCGGCAAGGGCAAGGCGAAGGGCAAGGAAGGCAAGGCGGCCGCCGCGCCGGCCGCGAGCGCACCCGCGCAACCCTGACGGCCCTCTCCGCCGGCGCCGTGGCCCGCCCGGGCCTGACGGCGCCGCGCCTCTGCCGGCGATCGGCGCGCCACACGGCGCGCCGAATTCGGGATAAGCTCCCGGCTTTCCCGCTTTCCCGCCCTTCCCCGCCATGCTCGAACTCAAGCAACTCGATCTGCGCATCGATCCGCAGGCCCGTCGCGTCGTCAAGGACGAAACCGTCGCTGTTTCCTTCGCGGAGGCCGACGGCGAACTGATGAGCCTCGAAGGCCCGAACCGCTATGTGGCGGGCGACGCCTTGATCACCGGCTCGACCGGCGACCGTTGGGTCGTGTCGCGCGCGCGCTTCGACGCCAAATACCTGCCCGCCGATCCGGCGCTCGCCCACGGCGCGCCGGGCGCCTACCGGAACCGGCCGGCCGTCGTGCTGGCCCGCCGGATGGACGAACCGTTTACGATCGCCCGCTCGGAAAACGGCGACACGCTGCGCGGCGTCGCCGGCGACTGGGTCATGCAGTACGCGCCTGGCGACTACGGCGTCGTGCAGGCGCAGCGCTTCGCGCAGGTCTACCGCGACGCGTAATCGGCCGCGCCGGCACGCTGCCGGCGCCCGTCCTCACGCAAAGTCTTCGTCGAGTTCGAGTTCCGCGTCACGTTCGACGGCCTCGCCGGCCGCGTGCCGCTCCTCGAGCGACCCGAGCATCGCTTCCGTATACGCATGCAGCACCGCGTGACTGCGCGCGCGCTGCATCGGCTTGAGCGCCAGATAGCGCGCGAATGCCGCCGGCACGATGCGGATCGCGAGCGTCATCCGCTTCGGCGTCGCGCCGAAACGCATCGCGAGCCAGTGTACGGACAGGCAGCGCCCGCGCGCATCGCTGATTTCGGCGAAGCGTGTCTGCTCCGGAAAGAGATCGCAGATCACGCGCGCGAGCGCGTCGAATTCCGCGCTCTGGCATTCGATCAGATAGTCGTCCATTCCGCTCCCCCGTCAGGCCGCCGCACGCGACGGCCGGCACGTCTTCACCAGCACGACGGCCAGGACCGCGGCCAGCACGAAATACGCGGCCTCGACCCACGCGGCCGGCAGCACGCGCACCTGGTACAGCAGCGTCGGCGTCGCCGCGAGCGCATGCAGCACGATCGCAAGCGGCAACACGGCCATCCGGCCGGCGCGCACGCCGCGCCAGACCAGCACCGACAGCGCGAGCTGCACCGCGAACGCCGCGCAGCGTTCGAGCAGCAACAGCAGGATCGACTGTGCCGACAGCGTCGCGAGCATCATGTGCAGCCGCACCACGGTGTCGACCGGCAGGTCGGACAGCTGCGTCTCGAGCTGGCCACGGCTCGCGAGCCATGCGAGATACGACCACTGCCCCCACACGAGCACGCCGACGAACCACGCCTCGGCCCCGGCGTGACCGATCCCGTAGCCGACCCCGCGACCGTCGCCGGCCGATTCGCCATAGCGGCGGTTCAGGAAGCGCATCCCGAGATAGCGGCCGATTTCCTCGAACACGGCGGTGGCGAGCGCGCCGTACGCGACGAACGCGAGCGGCTGCGTCAGCCAGCCGTCCTCCGGCGTGTGACTCAGCACGAGCCCGTGGAACGCGCGCTCGGCGATCATCGCGAACAGCGTGAAGACGGCGACGCCGACGATCGTGTCGCGGCGGTTGAGCGCAAGCGGCTTGCGCAGGATGCGGTAGAGGACGAGCGGCAGCAGCGCGATGATCAGCGTGGCGGCAATCAGCAGCGCCAGCGTGACGGGAGCGACAGTCATGTATTTCCTTGTTCGGGGCAGCGCACCTGACGCGCTGCGTGCCCCGAATGATACTCAGCTTGCGGTCGACGCGCGCGCACACAGTTCGCCGGGCAGCATCGCGACGCGCACGTCGCCCGCCGCGCCGTCGATCCGCTCGTGCACGAATTCGACGGCCTTGTAGCCGATTTCGTAGGTCGGCTGACGGATCGTCGTGATACCGATCAGCTCGGCCCACTCCGGATCGTCGATCGACAGCAGCGCTGCCTTCTGCTGCCAGGCGGCGCCGAAACGCGCGCGCAAGTGGCGTGCGATCGAGAGCGCGACCGGCGCATTCGCGGCGAACAGCGCCGCACGTACGCCACGTCGCGCCGCATCGTCGATGCGGGTGTCGATGTCGGCAAGCGCGGCGGCGGCCGCATCGGGTTCGTTCAGGTCGAGCACGACCGTCGGCGGCACCGGCAGCCCGCGCGCATCCAGCGCCGCGCGGAACGCGGCCTCGCGTACGCGCCGCGAGCTGATGCGCTCGAACGGCTGCACGACGAAATGGATCGCGTCGAACCCGTGTTCGATCAGGTGCTCGAGCGCCATCTCGATCGCGTCGGCGTTGTCGAGCCCGATCAGGTCGGCCTCGAAGCCCTCGACCGTCCGGTCGACGAGCACGGCCGGGATCCCCGCACCGCGCAGCGGGCGCAGCACGTCTTCCTCGGCGCCGAGCGCGTTGACGATCAGCCCTTCGACACGGTAGGTCGTGAGCAGCTGCAGGAAGCGGCGCTCCATCTCGACCTCGTTCGCCGCGTGGCAGATGAGCGGCATGTAGCCGAGCGCATGGCACGCGGCCTCGACGCCCTGCAGCACTTCGACGGTGTAAGGATTGGTCAGGTCGGCTGCGAGCATGCCGAGCAGCCGGTTGCGGCCGCGCTTGAGCCCGCGCGCCATCTGGTTCGGCCGGTAGTTGAGCCGTGCGATCGCCGCCTCGATGCGCTGGCGCAGATCGATGGACAGCACATGCGTCTCGCCGTTCAGGTAGCGCGAAACACTGGTCTTGCCCGTGCCGGCCTCGCGCGCGACGTCGCTGATCGTCGCCGGACGCGTCGTGGAAGGTTGCGAATCGGTCACTGTCGTGCCTCGCGACGTACGATCCGCGCCGCTTCGTGAGCAGACGGACCTTTGTTGTTGGAAACGTAAGCCATCCGGCGGCCTCCCCTGTCTGAGCGCTTCTGCGCCTGCGCTGGTCCCGTGCTTCGCGGTCGATCAGCGCCCGCCAGTCGCGTGCATCGGCAGTCGGCCGCCCGGACCTGGCGCGGATCCCCGCCGCCCGACGCCACCGGCAGTGTAGCCGGGCCGTCGATGCGACGAGAGCGGGCGATCATAACGCAGCCAGCCCTCCCGCACCAAGATCATCGACTCTAACCGCGCCGGCCGGATGCCGGGGGCCGCTCAGGCGTGCGCCAGCGCGTCCGGATTGACGAGATTCGTGCGCAACCTGCCGGCCAGCGCGCCGACCAGGTTTTCCGCGGCGCAGCGCGCCATCGCGTGGCGCGTCTCGTGCGTCGCCGAGCCGATATGCGGCAGTGCGACGACGTTCTTCATCTGCAGCAGCGGCGAATCCGCCGGCAGCGGTTCCTTCTCGAACACGTCGAGTCCCGCGCCGCGGATCGTGCCCGCACGCAGCGCGTCGACCAGCGCGGCTTCGTCGACGACCGGCCCGCGCGATGCATTGATCAGGATCGCGTTGCGCTTCATCTTCGCGAATTCGGGCGCGCCGATCAGGTGGTGCGTCTGCGGCGACAGCGGCACCTGCAGGCACACGAAATCGGATTGCGCGAGCAGTTCGTCGAGCGTCACGCGCCGTGCGCCGTACTGCGTCTCGGCTTCCGCATGCGCGGAGCGGTTCGCGTACAGCACCTGCATCCGGAAGCCGAGCGCGGCACGGCGCGCGACCGCGCCGCCGATCCGCCCGAGCCCGACGATGCCGAGCGTCTTGCCCTGCACGTCGGTGCCGTACAGGTCGGGGCCGATGCTGCGATGCCAGTTCCCGGCCTTCACCCACTCGGCCAGTTCGACCACGCGCCGCGCGGACGCCAGGATCAGCGAAAACACCGTATCGGCGGTCGACTCGGTCAGCACGTCCGGTGTATGCGCGAGCACGATGCCGCGCCGCGTGAGATCGGCGACGTCGAAGTTGTCGTAGCCGACCGAGATCGTCGACCACGCCTTCAGCCGCGGTGCGCGGTCGAGCATCTGCGGCGTGACCTTCAGGCTCGCGCCGATCGCGCCGTCCGCGTCGCCGAGTGCAGCGGCAAGTGCGTCGGCGCCATCGGCCTGCACGACGTCCGCATGCTCGCGCAGATACGCGAGAACGTCATCGGGCAGCGGCTTGTACGCGACGATACGGGGCTTCATCGTTTCATTTTCCTTGCAGCGGCGCAGCGAGCGGATGCGCATCGCGCGCCTGGGGTTTGACGGACAGCGTGAGGATCACCGCGGCGACGAGCGCGGCGCTCATGAACGCATACGATGCGACGGGCGACCCGGTCGCACCGTTCAGGTAGCCGACGAAGTACGAACCGACGAACGAGCCGAGCGCGCCCATGCTGTTGATCAGCGCCATTGCGCCGCCGGCGACGTTCTTCGGCAGCAGTTCCGGCACGATCGCGAAGAACGGGCCGTACGGCGCATACATCGCGGCGCCCGCGACGACCAGCAGCGCATACGAGATCCAGAAATGCGACGAGCCGAGCGCGTACGATGCGGCGAACGCGCCCGCGCCGATCAGCAGGAACGGCCACACGAAACCGCGGCGCGAGCCGACCTTGTCGGACGCCCACGATGCGGCGAGCATCGCGATCGTCGCCGCGAGATACGGCAACGCGGACAGCCAGCCGGTCGCGACCATCCCGAGGTCGGAACCGTTCTTGACGATCGACGGCAGCCACAGCACGAAGCCGTACACGCCGATGCTCCAGCAGAAATACTGCGCGCACAGCTTGATCACGGCCGGCGAGCGGAACGCTTCGCCATAGTTGCGCACCGGCTTGATCGCTGCCTGCTCGGCCGCGAGCGCGGCGTCGAGGTCGCGCTTTTCCTGCGCGGTGAGCCACGGCGAGTCGGCCGGCTTGTCCTGCACGAGGAACCACCAGCACACGGCCCAGATGACGGCCGGCACGCCTTCGGCGATGAACATGTGGCGCCAGCCGAATTCATGCACGAGATAGCCCGACACGATCGACATCCACAGCACGGTGACCGGGTTGCCGAGGATCAGGAACGTGTTCGCGCGCGAGCGCTCGTTCTTCGTGAACCAGTTGCTGATGTAGATCAGCATCGCCGGCATCACGGCCGCCTCGACGATGCCGAGCACGAAGCGGATTGCCATCAGCGACGGGATGTTGCTGACCACGCCCGTGAGCGCCGCGCAGCCGCCCCACAGGATCAGGCTGACGAACACGAGCTTCTTCACGCTGCGGCGTTCCGCGTAGATCGCGCCGGGGATCTGGAAGAAGAAGTAACCGAGGAAGAACAGCGCGCCGATCAGCGACGACAGGCCCTTGCTGATGCCGAGGTCCTGGTTGATGCCGGCCGCCGCCGCGAACCCGTAGTTCGCGCGGTCGAGGTAAGCGAGGCTGTACGTGATGAAAACGATCGGCATGATCGTCCACCAGCGTCGGGCTGCGAGATTGGCTGCCATGAGCGTGTCTCCGTATGTCGACCGGCATCGGCGCGCTGGCGCCCGCTCCGGTCCCATCCTTTAGGGGTGTCGACCGGAGATGACGCTTTGGCGCCGGCCCGGCCTCGAACAAAACCATTGTGCGTCGTGCACAAAATGAATCCGCGGATTGTGCCGTGTTCGGCCTCTCATTGCGCGGTGACGATTTCCTCTAAGCGATCGATGCGATTGCTGACATTTTCGAGTCGGTCGAGGGCTTCGCGCGTCGGCAATCCTTCCGAATCGCCGATCACCTGGATCGCGAGCGCCCCGATCCGGTTCCCGCGCGCGACGGCTTGCTCGATGCTCCGCCCTTCCAGCAGCGCGCTGACCACGCCGACCGCGAAGCCGTCGCCGGCGCCGACCGTGTCGACGACACGCCCGACACGCTCGCCCGCAACCGTGCCTTCGCGGCCGTCGGCCGTGCGGTAATAGGCGCCCTCCGCGCCGAGCTTGATCACGACGCCGCGTGCGCCCTGCGCGAGATAGAAGCCCGCGATGTCGGCCGGCGTGTCGTGTCCGGTCAGCTGCCGCCCTTCGGCGAGGCCCGGCAGCACCCAGTCGGCGAGCGTCGCGAGCGCGTTCAACGTCTTCGCCATCACGTCGGCGGACGGCCACAGCGTCGGGCGCAGGTTCGGGTCGAACGAGATCGTCTTGCCGGCCGCGCGCATCTCGCGCGCCAGCTGGAACGCCAGCTCGCACGAGGTCGCGGAGATCGCCGGTGCGACGCCCGTCAAGTGCAGATGGCGCGCGCCGAGCACGTAGTCGGCCACGTAGTCGTCGCACGACAGGTGGCTCGCGGCCGAGCCCTTGCGGAAATATTCGACGGTCGGATCGCTGCCGTCGTCGTTGCGCGACTTCAGCTGGAAACCGGTCGGGTAACGCGGATCGACGGTCACGCACGACGCGTCGATCCCTTCGCGCGCCAGCGTGTCGAGCACGTAGCCGCCGAACGAATCGCGGCCCACGCGGCTCATCCAGCCGACCCGGAAGCCGAGCCGCGACAGGCCGATCGCGACGTTCAGGTCGGCGCCCGCGATCCGCTTCGTGAATTGCCCCGCGTGCGCGAGATGGCCCGGCTCGGTCGCGACGAACATCGCCATCGCTTCACCGTAGGTCACGACATCGAGTGCTGCTTTCATGAATGAACTCCTTCGGATCCTGCCGCCGTCACGCGGTCGCGAGCCACGCGACACGCCGGCAGGCATCGCCTGCCAGGTCGGCCGCGTCGAACGGAAATTCGATGCCGCGCGGCGCATGCTGCGGCAGCGCCGCGAGCACGCCGGTCACGAGCGCATCATCCGGCGCCGGCGCGGCGGCGAAACGACGCGCGCCCTCGCCCTCGACGGCCTTGCAATGAATGTATTCCACATGCGGCGCGAGCACCTGCGCGCAATCAAGCGGTGCTTCACCGGGCCACTGCCAGTTGCCGATGTCGAACGTCATGCCGAGCGCGTCGGGCATGCCCGCTTCCGCCAGTGCAGCGAACAGCCCGCGGAACTGCGCGAACGCGCCGCCAACCTGCAACTGGCCGTTCTCGACCACCACGCGGGCCTTCGCACCGCGCGACAGCGCGACGATGTCGGCTGCGTGCGCATCGCCGGCGAAGCCGCCGAGCTGGAATTTCACGAAGCGCGCGCCGAGCGCGTCGGCTTCCGCGAGCGCGTCGCGCAATGCGCCGGCATCCAGCGCACCCGTTTCCGTATATAGCGTGGCCGGTGTCGAATAGACCGACCACAGCTTGTGGCCGTCGATCTGCGCGCCGAGCGCGGCCAGCGCGCCGGGCGCCGCGTCGTCGTCCGACGCGAACAGTTCGCGCCGCACCTCGAAACCGGCCGCGCCGGATGCCGCCACGGTCGCGACGAATGCGCTGTGGCCCTCCTGACGCACGCGGTCCATCCCGAATGCGCTCGCCACGATCACGATGTCTGCCATTTTGCCCTTTTTTACCGGAATGGAACCGGTTCCATTTGCTTGAGACGGATGGTGCGCTTCGCGTCTGGGCCACGCCATAGAGGAAATCCCTAAGACCGGACCTCACGCGAACGCGCGCACGACGGCGCGCAACTCGCGTTCCCGGGCCGGTTTTCGGCCGCCTACGCGAGGTCCTGCGCGAGACTCATGTCGAGGAACTGCGCGGCGACCCGCGACGGTGCGCCGCCGTGCGGCACAAGTATGGAGAAATGCCGCGTGAGCGGCGCCGGCGCGAGCGAGCGCAGCACGAGCGCCGCATCCTGGTGACGCAGCGACATCGCGGACACGAACCCGACGCCCATCCCGGCGCGCACGGCCTCCTTCACGGCCTCGACGCCGGCAATCTCGAACGCGACTCGCATCGGCGCGCCGCCATGCGCGAACGCGCGCTCGACGAGCTGCCGCACGGCGGAGCCCGCCTCGCGCAGCACGAGCGGGTGCGCGGCGAGCGCGTCGAGCGTCACGCCCGCGTCGTAGCCGGACGCGGCCAGCGGATGGCCGGCCGGCACGATCGCGACGATCTCGTCCTCGTGCCACGCATGGACGGCCGTGCCGGGCGGCAGCGCCTCGCCGGGCGGCCCCTCGATCAGCGCGATGTCGAGCGACGGCAGCGCGGCCACCACGTCGGCCGTATTGCCGCTCATCGTCTGGATCGTCACGCGCGGCGCAAGCGGCTGGAATGCCGCGATCAGGTACGGCAGCAGGTAGCTCGCAGGCGTCGTGCTCGCGCCGATGCGCAGCGTGCCGGCCTCGAGGCCCCGCACCGCGTCGCGAAACGCACGCGCCTGCGCGAACGTGTCGCGCTGCGCCTTCGCGTACTGCGCGAGCTGCTCGCCGACCGGCGTCAGGCGGATGCCGCGGCCGTCGCGCTGGTACAGCGGCTCGCCGAATTCGTCCTGCAGCAGCCGCAACTGGCCCGACACGGCCGGCTGCGACAGATGCAGCGCCACGGCGGCGTGGCTGATGTTCAGGTGTTCGGCGACGGCGGCGAACGTTATCAGTTGATCCGGGGTCATGGGGATAAATTATCGGCTTTCCGGATAGTTTACGTCACAAATCACAATTTTTCATATCGATATAACGAAATTAGGATTACACCATCGCCACACGCTCCATCACGGTGCTTCCATGTCCACTGCTCCGACTCCCCATCTCAGCCATGCCGCGCCGTCGGTGCGCGGCCAGTTGAACGGCGTGCTGTTCGTCGCGCTGTTCGCCGCCGCCGTCACGAGCTTGTCCCAGCTTCCCGCGATCGCGGGGCTCGGCCTGTCGCCGCTGATCGTCGGCATCGTCGCCGGCGCGCTGTACGGCAACGCGCTGCGCGACGGCATGCCGGCCAGCTGGGCGGCCGGCGTCAACTTCTCCGCGCGCAAGCTGCTGCGCATCGCGGTCGCGTTCTTCGGGTTGCGCGTGAGCCTGCAGGAAATCGCGCAGGTCGGGCTGCCGGGCCTCACGGTGTCGGTGCTGGTCGTCGTCAGCACGCTCGTGATCGGCACCTGGGCCGGCATGAAGCTGATGAAGCTCGACCGCGACGCCGCATTGCTGACCGCCGCCGGCAGCGCGATCTGCGGCGCGGCCGCCGTGCTCGCGTTCGAATCGACGCTGCAGTCGAAGCCGCACCAGAGCGCGATGGCCGTGGGCAGCGTCGTGCTGTTCGGCACGCTGTCGATGTTCCTGTACCCGATCGCATATCACGCCGGGCTGCTGAACCTCGATCCGGCCGGTCTCGGCCTGTTCTTCGGCGGCACGATCCACGAGGTCGCGCAGGTGGTCGGCGCGGCGAGCGACATCAGCCCGCAGGTCGCGCACGTCGCGACGATCGTGAAAATGACCCGCGTGATGCTGCTGGTCCCGGTGCTGCTGGTGCTCGGCTGGTGGCTCGCCCGCTCGGCGCGGGCAACGGCCGGCGGCGCGCAAGGCAAGCGCAAGGTGGCGGTACCCTGGTTCGCGCTCGGTTTCCTCGGCTTCGTGATCGTCAATTCGCTGAACGTGCTGCCGGCGGACGTCACGCATACGCTGAACGTGCTCGACACCTTCGCGCTGACGATGGCCATGACCGCGCTCGGCATCGAGACGCGCGTCGCGCAGATCCGCGCCGCCGGCCCGCGTGCGCTGATGACCGGCCTGATCCTGTACGTGTGGCTGATCGCCGGCGGCTACGGGATCACCTGGGCCGTGCAGCACTGGCTTGGCTGAGTTGCCCGCCCGTGACACTTCGCGCGCCGCGCCCGACGGGATGGTCCCGCGGGCGCGGCGCAGTGCTATGCTTCGCGTCGTTTTCCATCGCCCTCTTTCAGCCGTGCTCTCGTTCCTGCTGACGCTGCGCACACGCGCCCAAAAGCTGTTCCGCCTGTCGGACGCCCATACGATGCTGATCTGGTCGGCCATCGTCGGCGTCGGCGGCGCCTTTGCCACGATGGCGTTCCGCGAAGGCATCGACCTGATGCAGCACCTGATCTCGGGGCACAGCGGCAGCTTCGTGCAGATGGCCAAGAGCCTGCCGTGGTACGTGCGGTTCTGGATGCCGGCGGCAGGCGGCTTCCTCGCCGGCTGCGTGCTGCTGCTGGCGACCCGCGGCGACAAGCAGGCCGCCAAGACCGACTACATGGAATCGGTCGCGCTCGGCAACGGCGTCGTGCCCGTGCGGCAGAGCCTGTGGCGCAGCGTGTCGTCGCTGCTGACGATCGGCAGCGGCGGCTCGATCGGCCGCGAAGGCCCGATGGTGCAGCTCGCGGCGCTCGCCGCGTCGCTCGTCGGCCGCTTCGTGCACTTCGACCCGCCGCGCCTGCGCCTGCTGGTCGCCTGCGGCGCCGCTGCCGGCATCACGTCCGCTTACAACGCGCCGATCGCCGGCGCGTTCTTCGTGTCGGAAATCGTGCTCGGCACGATCGCGATGGAAAGCTTCGGGCCGATGGTCGTCGCGTCGGTCGTCGCGAACATCGTGATGCGCGAATTCGCCGGCTACCGGCCGCCGTACGAGATGCCGGTGTTTCCGGCCGTCACGGGCCCCGAAGTCCTGCTGTTCGTCGTGCTCGGCGCGCTGTGCGGCGTGCTCGCGCCGCAGTTCCTGCACCTGCTCGATGCGTCGAAGAACCAGTTCAAGCGGCTGCCGGTGCCGTTGCCCGTGCGGCTCGCGCTCGGCGGCCTCGTCGTCGGCGTGATCTCGGTGTGGACCCCGGACGTATGGGGCAACGGCTACAGCGTCGTGAACCAGATCCTGCATTCGCCGTGGACCTGGCAGGCGCTGGTCGCAGTGCTCGTGTTCAAGGTGATCGCAACCTCCGCCACGGTCGGCTCGGGTGCGATCGGCGGCGTGTTCACGCCGACGCTGTTCGTCGGCGCGGTGTTCGGCTCGCTGTTCGGGCTCGCGATGGAAGCCGTGTGGCCCGGCCATACGTCCGCGTATTTCGCATATGCGATCGTCGGGATGGGCGCGTTCATGGCGGGCGCCACGCAGGCGCCGCTGATGGCGATCCTGATGATCTTCGAGATGACGCTGAGCTACCAGGTCGTGCTGCCGCTGCTGGTGTCGTGCGTGTTCGCGTACTTCGTCGCGCGTGCAACGGGCACGACGTCGATGTACGAGATCACGCAGCATCACTACCAGGACGCGCAGGAGCGGCTGCGGCTGCGCACCACGCAGATGCGCGCGCTGATCCAGCCCGCGCAGACGGTCGTCCCGCTCACGGCGAGCGTTGCCGACATGACGCGCGTGTTTCTCGAATATCCGGTGAAGTACCTGTACGTGACCGACGAAGCCGGGCGCTTCCGCGGTGCGGTCGCGCTGAAGGACATCACGTCGGACCTGCTCGACAAGCGTGACACGACCGACAAGACGGCCGCGCACTACGCGCATACGCCGTTTCCGCTCCTCACGCCCGACATGCCGCTCGCCACCGCGCTCGAACGCTTCATGGCGTTCCAGGGCGAACGGCTGCCGGTCATCGAAAGCGAAACCGAGCCGACGCTTGCGGGTGTCGTCTACAAGACGTCGCTGCTCGACGCGTACCGGCGGATGACCGGCGAGCGCTGACGCGCGCCGCAACCCCCGCTGCGCCGGTCAGTCCGGCGCACGCCCCAGCACGACCCGTGCGAAGAACCCCGCGAGTACCGATTCGGCCACGTCGGCCGAGACGTGCTGCGGATCGGCCGTGTAGTACGACTGCACGCCATCGCACAGGCACATCAGCCCGAACGCGAGCGTGTCGGCCGGCAGCAGCAGCGGCGTGCCGGCGCGCTCGGCGAAGCGCTGGATGAACTCGGCCATCTGCACGCGCTTGCCGTGCAGGAACTGGTTGAAACGCACGCGGAACTTCGCGTCGCGCGCCGCCTGCAGCTTCGCCTCCCCCCACAACAGCGAGTATTCGTCGTCGCGAAACAGCGTGCGGTAATACGCGAGCGACATCGATTCCATCTGCTCGCGCGACCCGCCGCCTTCGAAAATCGCCTCGAAGTCGGCCTGCACCTCCGAGTGATCGCGCTCCAGCAATTCCAGCAGCAGGTCGGACTTGCTGCGGAAGTTCGAGTAGAACGCACCGCGCGTATAGCCGGCCGCTGCCGCGATGTCCTCGACGCTCGCGGCCACATAGCCTTTCTTCAGAAAAATTCGATGCGCGGCTTTCAGCAGACGTTCGCGCGTCTGGTCCCTGCTCTGCTCGCGAGTTAAGCGCTGTGGTTTCATGGCGCGCAGTCTAGCACCCTTTCCCTTTCGGATTCATCTTTGCATTCAGATACAGGTGTGTATTAGAATTCGCCACAGTTTCTGAATGTGTTGTCCGCGCGCCCGTGCCGGCGCTGCTTGGGGCAAGCGCCCGACGCGCTTGCCGGCTTCGTTCCGCTCCACCTCATCTGGGGGTTTCGTGAATCGCTCCGGTTCCCGCGCCGCGCTGCTGATCGGCGCCGCGCTCGTCCTTGCCGCCTGTCATCCGAAAGAATCCGCGCCACCCGCCCCGCGCCCCGTCGTCGCGCTGCCCGCACAGGCCGATACCGCCGCGGCCGCGCGCACGCTGCCCGGCGACATCCAGCCGCGCTACGCCACCCCGCTGTCGTTCCGCATCGCCGGCAAGATCATCGAGCGCAAGGTGCGCCTCGGCGATACGGTCAAGGTCGGCCAGGTCGTCGCGCTGCTCGACCCGTCCGATGTCGAGAAAAACGCCGTGAGCGCGCAGGCACAGCTCGACGCCGCGACGCACAGCCTCGCGTTCGCGAAGCAGCAGCTCGACCGCGATCGCGCGCAAGCCCGCGAAAACCTGATCGCGGCCGCGCAGCTCGAACAGACCCAGAACAGCTACACGTCGGCGCTCGCGCAGCGCGACCAGGCGCAACAGCAGCTCGCACTCGCGAAGAACCAGCTCCGCTACGCGACGCTCGTCGCCGATCACGCGGGCTACATCACGGCCGAACAGGCCGACACCGGCCAGAACGTGTCGGCCGGCCAGCCGGTCTACCAGCTCGCGTGGTCGGGCGACGTCGACGTCGTCAGCGACGTGCCCGAGGCCGCCCTTGCATCGCTTGCGCCCGGCCATGCGGCGACCATCACGCTGCCGTCGCTGCCGGGCCGCCAGTTCGCCGCGAAGGTGCGCGAAATCGCGCCGGCCGCCGATCCGCAAAGCCGCACCTATCGCGTGAAGCTCACGCTTGCCACGCCCGATCCGGCAATCCGGCTCGGGATGACCGCGAACGTCGCGCTCGACGGCGCGCCGGCCGCCGGCGACGCAGCGCCGATCACGCTGCCCGCGACCGCGCTGTTCCACGACGGCGCGCAACCGGCCGTGTGGGTCGTGCGCACGAAGGACGACACGCTCGAATTGCGCCGCGTCGACGTCGCGCGCTTCAACGAGCGCACGGTCACCGTGTCGCACGGGCTGCAGCCGGGCGAGCGCGTCGTGCTGCAGGGCGTGCATACGGTCAGCGCGGGCGAGAAGGTGCGACCGATCGCGCCGCTGCATCCGGAGGACTTCGCATCGTGAGTACGCCCCACGAAGAAGGCCGCTTCAACCTGTCGGCGTGGGCGTTGCGCCACCAGGCGCTCGTCGTCTACCTGATCGCGCTCGCGACGCTCGCGGGCATCCTCGCGTACACGCGGCTCGCCCAATCCGAAGATCCGCCGTTCACGTTCCGCGTGATGGTGATCCGCACGTTCTGGCCCGGCGCGACCGCGCGGCAGGTGCAGGAACAGGTGACCGACCGGATCGGCCGCAAGCTGCAGGAAACGCCCGCCATCGACTTCCTGCGCAGTTATTCGCGCCCCGGCGAATCGCTGATCTTCTTCACGATGAAAGATTCGGCGCCGGTGAAGGACGTGCCCGAAACCTGGTACCAGATCCGCAAGAAAGTCGGCGACATCGGCTATACGCTGCCGCCCGGCGTGCAGGGCCCGTTCTTCAACGACGAATTCGGCGACGTCTACACCAACATCTGGACGCTCGAAGGCGACGGCTTCACGCCCGCGCAACTGCACGACTATGCGGACCAGTTGCGCACCGTGCTGCTGCGCGTGCCGGGCGTCGGCAAGGTCGACTACTTCGGCGACCCCGACCAGCGGATCTTCATCGAGGTGAACAACGCGCAGCTCACGCGCCTCGGCATTTCGCCGCAGCAGCTCGGGCAGGCGATCAACGCGCAGAACGACATCTCGTCGACCGGCGTGCTGACGACCGCCGACGACCGCGTGTTCGTGCGGCCGAGCGGCCAGTTCGACAACGTCGACGCGATCGCCGACACGACGATCCGCATCAACGGCCGCACGTTCCGCCTCGGCGATCTCGCGACCGTGAAGCGCGGCTACGACGATCCGGCCGTCACGCAGATGCGCGCGAACGGCAAAGCCGTGCTCGGCATCGGCGTCACGATGCAACCGGGCGGCGACGTGATCCGGCTCGGCAAGGCGCTCGACGCCGAATCGAATGATCTGCAGGCGCAACTGCCGGCCGGCCTCAAGCTGACGCTGGTGTCGAGCATGCCGCACGCGGTCGCGCATTCGGTCGACGACTTCCTCGAAGCCGTCGCCGAAGCCGTCGCGATCGTGCTGGTCGTGAGCCTCGTGTCGCTCGGCCTGCGCACCGGGATGGTCGTCGTGATCTCGATTCCGGTCGTGCTCGCGGTCACCGCCCTCTTCATGTACCTGTTCGACATCGGGCTGCACAAGGTCTCGCTCGGCACGCTGGTGCTCGCGCTCGGGCTGCTCGTCGACGACGCGATCATCGCGGTCGAGATGATGGCCGTGAAGCTCGAACAGGGTTACAGCCGCGCGCGCGCCGCCGCGTTCGCATACACGAGTACCGCGTTCCCGATGCTGACCGGTACGCTCGTCACCGTGTCGGGCTTCCTGCCGATCGCGCTCGCGAAATCGAGCACCGGCGAATACACGCGCTCGATCTTCGAGGTGTCGGCGATCGCGCTGATCGCGTCGTGGTTCGCGGCCGTCGTGTTGATCCCTCTGCTCGGCTATCACATGCTGCCGGAGCGCAAGCGGCACGCGCATGAGGCGCACCTGCCCGACGACCACGAACACGACATCTACGACACACGGTTCTACCGGCGGCTGCGCGGCTGGATCGACTGGTGCATCGAGCGGCGCGTCGTCGTGCTGCTGATCACCGGCGCGCTGTTCGTCGTGTCGCTGATGGGCTTCTCGCTGGTGCCGCAGCAGTTCTTCCCGAGTTCCGACCGGCCCGAGCTGCTGGTCGACCTGCGGTTGCCCGAAGGCGCGTCGTTCGCGGCGACGCTGCGCGAAACCGAACGCCTCGAGAAGGTGATCGACAAGCGCCCCGAGATCGACCATTCGGTGAACTTCGTCGGCAGCGGCGCGCCGCGCTTCTACCTGCCGCTCGACCAGCAGCTGCAACTGCCGAACTTCGCGCAGTTCGTGATCACCGCGAAATCGGTCGAGGATCGCGAGAAACTCGCGAGCTGGCTCGAAACCACGCTGCGCGACAAGTTTCCGGCCGTGCGCTGGCGCCTGTCGCGGCTCGAAAACGGCCCGCCGGTCGGCTATCCGGTGCAGTTCCGCGTGAGCGGCGACAGCATCGCGACGGTCCGCTCGATCGCCGAGAAAGTCGCGGCGACGATGCGCGGCGACGCGCGCACGGTCAACGTGCAGTTCGACTGGGACGAGCCGGCCGAGCGTTCGGTGCGCTTCGAGATCGACCAGAAAAAGGCGCGCGAGCTGAACGTCACGTCGCAGGACGTGTCGAGCTTCCTCGCGATGACGCTGTCCGGCACGACCGTCACGCAGTACCGCGAGCGCGACAAGCTGATCGCGGTCGACCTGCGCGCGCCGCGCGCCGATCGCGTCGATCCGGCGAAGCTCGCGGGCCTCGCGCTGCCGACGCCGAACGGCCCCGTGCCGCTCGGCTCGCTCGGCCGCTTCAAGCCGACGCTCGAATACGGCGTCGTGTGGGAACGCGACCGCCAGCCGACCATCACCGTGCAGTCGGACGTGCGCGCCGGCGCACAGGGCATCGACGTCACCCATGCGGTCGACGCGAAGCT
This sequence comes from Burkholderia cepacia complex sp. TUM26381, assembly GCF_057439935.1. Taxonomy (NCBI): domain Bacteria; kingdom Pseudomonadati; phylum Pseudomonadota; class Betaproteobacteria; order Burkholderiales; family Burkholderiaceae; genus Burkholderia; species Burkholderia cepacia complex sp. TUM26381. Next base: position 1,938,018 of record NZ_CM172006.1, read on the forward strand.
GAATGCGCTGCGTGCGCAGTTGCCAGTCGGGTATCAGATCAACATCGGCGGCTCGGTCGAGGAAAGCGCGAAGGCGCAGAAGTCGATCAACGCGCAGATGCCGCTGATGGCGATCGCCGTGTTCACGCTGCTGATGATCCAGCTGCAGAGCTTCTCGCGTGTGCTGATGGTCGTGCTGACCGCGCCGCTCGGGCTGATCGGCGTGGTCGCGACGCTGCTGCTGTTCGGCCAGCCGTTCGGCTTCGTCGCGATGCTCGGCGTCATCGCGATGTTCGGGATCATCATGCGCAACTCGGTGATCCTCGTCGACCAGATCGAGCAGGACATTGCGGTCGGCCACGGCCGCATCGACGCGATCATCGGCGCGACCGTGCGGCGCTTCCGCCCGATCACGCTGACGGCCGCGGCTGCCGTGCTCGCGCTGATTCCGCTGCTGCGCTCGAACTTCTTCGGGCCGATGGCGACCGCGCTGATGGGCGGCATCACGAGTGCGACCGTGCTGACGCTGTTTTACCTGCCTGCGCTGTACGCGACGTGGTTCCGCGTGAAGCGCGACGAACGCGACCCGCAGGACGGCCCGCCGCCAGGCGGCAGCACGCCGGCCGCGCCGTCGGGAGCCTGACCATGAATCGATCGATGAACCTGAAAACGAAAGCCGTGCGGGCGCTTGCGGCGGCAAGCCTCGCCGGCCCGCTCGCGGGCTGCGCGTGGTTCGCGCCGAGCGGCGAGCCGCCCGCGATGCCGTCGCCCGCGCACTACGGCACCGTGCCGCAAGTCCAGCAGACCGTATCCGCGCAAGGTGTCGCGCAACAGTTCGAAGTCGGTGCGCAGCCGGTGCCCGACTGGTGGAAACGGTACCGCTCCGATGCGCTGAATGCGCTCGTCGACGAAGGGCTGCGCAACAGCCCGACGCTCGGTGCGGCATCGCATTCGCTGGATGCCGCGCGCGAACAGCTGCGCGGACAGATCGGCAGCTCGATGCTGCCGTCGATCGACGCGGTCGGCCAGGCCACGCGCCAGCGTGCGCTCGGCGTGCCGATTCCCGCGCTCGGCGCGCCGACGCTGCTGTACGACACGTTCGTCGGGCAACTGCAGGCGAGCTACACGATCGACCTGTTCGGCGTGTCGCGCTTCGCGAACCGCGCGCTCGCGAAACGCGTCGACGTCAGTGCGTTCCAGCTCGAATCCGCGCGGCGCGCGCTGGCCGCGAACATCGTCACCGCGTCGATCACCGTGTCGGTGCTCGGCGCGCAGATCGACACGACCGAGCGGCTCGTCGCGCTCGCGAACGACCAGGCGCACGATGCCGAACGCCGCTACGCGCTCGGCTCGGCGTCCCGCAGCGACGCGCTGAACGCGCGGCAAAGCGCCGACACGTTCGCGGCGAGCCTGCCCGCACTGCGCCAGCAGCGCGACTCGGCGCGCCATGCGCTCGCGGTGCTGGTCGGCCGCACGCCCGACCGGCCGCCGGCCGATCTCACGCTCGCCGATCTGCACCTGCCCGAACAGGTGCCCGTCGTCGTGCCGTCCGACCTGCTGAAGAGCCGGCCCGACATCCAGGCGGCCGATGCAGGGCTGAAGGCAGCCGCGGCCGAAGTGGGCCTCGCGACCGCGCAGATGTTCCCGCAGCTGTCGCTGTCGGCGGCGATGGGCCAAGGCGGCTTCAGTTGGCCGACGATGCTGTCGGGCGCCGGCGCGATCTGGAACGTCGGCGCCTCGCTGAGCCAGCCGATCTTCCACGGTGGCGCACTGCTCGCGCAGCGCCGCGCGGCGAAGGCAACCTACGAGGCCGCGGTTGACCAGTACAAGCAGGCCGTGCTCGGCGCATTCCAGAACGTCGCCGATTCGCTTGCGGCGCTCGAGCACGATGCGGAAGCGCTCGACGCGTCGTCGCGCGCCGCGCTTTCCGCGCGCGGCGCGTACGACGACGCGGCCGCCCGCGTGCGGCTCGGCGCGCTGCCGCCGTCGGCGGCACGGGCGAGCGAGCTGCAGTACCGCAATGCGCGGCTCGACGAGATCCGCGCGACCGGTGCGCGGTTCGCGGATACCGCGCGGCTTTACCAGGCGATGGGCACGCCGCCGGCCGGCAAGGACGACCAGGCCGGCCAAACCGGCAACTCCGCCGGCAACAGCACAACCGGCCAGCAGGCACAGGCCGCCACGCCCGACGCCGCGCCTTCGGCGCCATGACCCGCCCCTCGACCGGCCGCGCGTGCAGCCCCCCCGCGCGGCCGGTCGCAGATTGCCGATCTTCCGCTTGACCCTCACGTAGCGTAACGTTCGAGACTCCAGTGTGCGTACCGAACGGAGGAACGAATGCGACTGAAAGTGGGAGAACTGGCGAAACGCAGCGGGCTGACCGTCCGCACGCTTCATCACTATCACGCAATCGGTCTGCTGACGCCTTCGGCGCGCGCCGACAACGGCTACCGGCTGTACGACCGCCACGACATCGCCCGGCTCCACCAGATCCAGGCGTTGCGTCGCTTCGGCCTGTCGCTCACCGAAATCGGCGACCACCTGAACCAGCCCGGCACCCCGCTCGTCGAGCTCGTCGCGAAGCAGATCGCGCTGCTCGACCGTCAGCTTGCGCAGACCGCGCGGCTGCGCGAGCGGCTCGTGAACCTGCATGCGCAGCTCGCGGCGGGCACGGAGCCGGAACTGGCCGATTGGCTCACCACACTGGAGTTGATGACCGTGTACGACAAATATTTCTCCGAGGAAGAACTCGCGCGCATGCCGATGTACCGGAAAAGCCAGGCAGGCGACGCGGAATGGATCGCGCTCGTCGGCGAGGTCCATGCGTTGCACGAAGCCGGCGTGCCCGCCGAGGACGAGCGCGCGCGTACGCTCGCCGCGCGCTGGATGGCGCTGCTCGTGCGCGACACGAACAACGATCCGCGGCTGCTGGCGAAGCTGAACCTGATGCACGAGCACGAACCGGCGATGCAGTCGAAGATCGGCATTTCGACCGCGCTGCGCGACTATGTGCTGCGCGCGTCGTCGGAAACGAAGATGCGGATCTTCGAGAAATACCTCGCGCCGGACGAGATCCGCTTCATGCGCGCGCACTACGGTGAACGTGCGATGGAGTGGCCGCAGCTGATGGGCGACGTGCGCGACGCGATCGAGACGGGCGCGAAGCCCGATTCGCCGCAGGGCCGCGCGCTCGCGCAGCGCTGGCTCGAGCTGTTCTGCAGCTATGCGGGCCACGATCCGGCCACGCATGCGAAGTTCCGCCAGGCACTGGTGAACGAGCCGGCACTGACGAAGGATTCGTGGACCGACGAGACGCTGATCGGTTTCGTGCGCGAAGCGATGGCGCAGCTGGCGCCCGCGCGCTGAACGGGTGACAGTGACAGTGCGGGCGGCAGGCGGGATTCCCGCTTGCCGCCCGCTTCACCATTTGCAGCCGGTATCCCGCACCGCATCCAGTGCGAGCATCGGCAATGCGAGGAGGCCCGCACTCGCGTGGGCGTTCCGGCAATCGGCGCGACGGGCGTCCGACATGCCGCCGGCCAGGAGCTCGTCGACGGTGCGACTGCGCGGCGCCAGATCACCCGACGACGCACCCAGCGCACCGACCGCCGCCTGCGCAGGGCTGCGCGCCGTGGCATGCCGCGCACCGATCGCACCCAGATCGCGGCGCCAGTCGATTTCGGGTCCTGCAGTGACCGCCTGATGGTGGTCGCTCCGGTTCGCGCTTGCGCCGACGCCCATCCCCCTTTGCACGGACAAAACGCCCGGCTCACCCCGGGGCGAACGCGCCGCGCTGCGCGCCGTTGCGGCCGAAGCCGAAGGCCTCGTCGGCAACACGGCGTCGCGCACGATCGCCTCGGGTGCCAGCCGTGCGGGAATCAGCTCGACGCGCAGCGCGACCCGGGGCCGCGCCGCGGCTTTCCGGCCGGTTGCCGTCGCCCCCCGTTGCAGCACGAACCATCCGAGCAGGTGGATCGACACGGACACCGCAACGGCCAGCGCGACGATGCGCGGCCGACCGCGCTCCGCAGCGCCGACGCCGCGCGGCCGCGATGCGTCAGTCGGGCGCGCCGCCACCGTCATCGCTGAACGCGAGCAGGTCGCCGGGCTGGCAGTCGAGATGGCGGCAGATCGCCTCGAGCGTCGCGAAGCGGATGCCCTTCACCTTCCCCTGCTTGAGCAGCGACAGATTCTGTTCGGTGATGCCGACGGCCGCGGCCAGATCCTTCGAGCGGACCTTGCGGGTCGCGAGCATCACGTCGAGCTTGACTACGATCGTCATCGCGCGCCTCAGACGAATTGCCGATGCTCGGCGTCGAGCTCGCTCGCCTGCCGCAGAATGTGCGCGATGACCGCAATGCAGGCGGCCGTGAACAGCGCGACCACGTACGGCATGGTGAAGCCGATGCTGATCACGCGATGGCCGACCGGTTCGCGCAGCGTCGCCCACACGCTCAGAAGCGGCTCGCACACCAGGCTCAGCACCACCCACAGACCGATCGCCCGCCCCGTCTTGCCGAGATGGCCGGCGGCCCGTGCGGAGAAGTAGTCGCGCCGCGCATACGTGCGGAACAGCGCGCGCAGATGCCGGAGCCCGTTTGCCAGCGCGACGAGCGGGACGCTCGACAACACGATGCCGACTGCCTTTTGCCACCACGGGAACGCGGCAACGTCCACACGCAGGTTCGTCAGCACCGAATCCGTGAGACCGAACACGAAACCGGGCCCCGAGGCCGCGCTCAGCGACGGAAACAGCCAGCAAGCGGCGTTCAGCACCATCATGCCGACGATGAAACCCAGCGTGACGGTGGCCATCTGCTGGCTGATACGGGCGATACGATCGGAATGCATGGCATGACCTCGACGACGAATGAACGAGCGTCGATTGTACGTCGATAATTATCGTAAAACGATAATTAATTGTTGTCTTGCCGTGATTTTTTATTGTGCTGCATGCTCATGCCCGCGCCACCCCGGCCGTATCGCGCGCAACGGCCGTGCGGCCGCCTAGTCGTAATTCCGCACGCTGATCCCGCGCCAGCGCTTCGTCATGTAGCGCAGAAACACAGGCTGTGCCTTCAGGTCCGCATTCGGCACGGGCGCCGCGCCGCCGTCCATGAGCTTGCCCTTGACCGTCACGGTTTCCTCGCCGCGCAGCACGTATTTCGTGCCGGCGTCGATCAGGAAGTATTTCATCTGATCGGCGCTGATATCGCCGCGGCAGCCGATCTTGTACGCGAACAGGAACTGCTTGTGCCCGTTGCCGAGCAGGTCGCGCATTTCGATCGACTTCGGCACGACGTCGAGGATCACGTCGACCGGGCATTCCTTCACGTAATCGCGCACGGTCCAGTCCGGCCGGCCGTCGAGCGTCGCGGACACCTTGAGCTCGACGTCGTCGCCGGACGCGGTTCTGGCGAGCGTCACCGCGTGCGCGCCGGCCGCATCGGTCCACGTGTAGTCGGCGGCCTGAGCCGGGTTGCAAAGCGTGGCGGCGGCGAGCAACAGGCAACGCGGAAGGAAGCGTTTTTTCATCGGTAAAGGCGTTGAAATCGAACGCGCATTATCGGCAAAGCCGCGTGCCGTAGCCAGCCGCGCGCGACATGCCCGTTCACCGATCGCGCGTGCCGAGCCCGAGCGCCTTCATCCGCCGGTACAGCGTCCGCTCGCTCAACCCGAGCTGCCCGGCGAGCGCCTTGCGCGTGCCGTCGAACGTACGCGCGATACGCACGAGCTCCGCGTCGGACACGCTTCGCGCGTCCGCCGTACGATCCTGCGGCGCCGCCGCGGCCGCGACGAGCTCGGCCGGCAGATGCTCGACGCGGATCGTCCCGTCGTCCGCGAACAGGCACGCGCGCTCGAGCACGTTGCGCAGCTCGCGGATGTTGCCGGGCCATGCGTATGCATCGAGACACGCACGCGCGCGCTCGGTCAGCACGAACGGCCGCGCACTCGCGTCGCCCGCCTTGCCGCGCGCGTTCGCGATGCGCCGCAGGATCGATTCGGCCAGCAGCGCGACATCGCCCTGCCGTTCGCGCAGCGCCGGCAGCGGAATCGGAAATGCGTTGATCCGGTAGTAGAGATCCTGCCGGAACCGGCCGTCGTCGATCATCTCGCGCAGCGGCTTGTGCGTGGCCGCGACGAGCCGGAAATCCGCGCGCAGCGCCTCGACGCCGCCGACTCGCCGGAACGTGCCCGATTCGATCAGCCGCAGCAGCTTCACCTGCATCGGCAGCGGCACGTCGCCGATCTCGTCGAGAAACAGCGTGCCGCCCTGCGCGGTTTCGACGAGGCCCGGCTTGCGCTGGTTCGCGCCCGTGAACGCGCCCTTCTCGTAGCCGAACAGTTCGCTCTCGAACAGCGACTCGGCGATCCCCGAGCAATCGACGACGACGAACGGCCCCATCGCGCGATCGCTCGCCTCGTGCAGCGCGCGGGCGAACAGTTCCTTGCCGGTGCCCGATTCGCCGAGCAGCAGCACCGGCAGCGTCGACGGCGCGACGCGCTGCAACGCGCCGAGCGCCGCATTGAACGCATCGGCGCCGCCGACGAGCCCTTCCGCGCTCGGCTGCGCGGACGCACTGCGCACCGTGGTCAGCCGCTCGACATACGCGATCACGTTGCCGTCCGCGTCGAAGATCGGCCGCAGCTCGACGTCAACGTGCTCGGGGCCACGCGGCGTGTGATGGATGTGCAGCACGCGGTTCAGCCCGCGCGATTCGAGCGCCTGCTTCATCGGGCAATGCTCGCCGGCCTGGTCGCACGGCACGTCGTAGTGATGCGAAACCTGGAAGCAGTGCCGACCCACATGCTCGACGCCTGCTACACCGAACTGGCGCCGGTACGCATCGTTTGCCGCGAGGATGCGGTAGTCGGGATCGACGACGATCATCGGTTGCGGGTCCTGCTCGAGATACGCGACGAGCGCGCGCACGTCGGGCATCGCGTCGCGATGCGGCACGGGAACGATCGGGATGGTGTCGTGCGGATTCATGCGGCGGCTCGCTCGGTAAAGAGGCGCCTGGACGGACTGCCAGGCAGACTGCCAATTCTGCCACGACACTGCCAGTTGTGGCAGACATCGCCTGCAACCCGATACCGCCAACAACGTCACGGCGCCGTCCGCGCCCCGAAAACCCGCGCTGAATCAAGTCCCTGGCACATCGGCCGGGGCTGCGCCGCAGGCTGGCACGCTTCTTGAGTCAAAGATCCCGATTGCCGATGCAGAACCCGATCGAGGACACCCCCGTGAGCAATGCCCCCGCCCTGTCGGTCGAAGGCTTTTTCGACCCTGCGACCCACACCGTCAGCTATCTCCTGCTCGATACGGCGAGCCGCGCGTGCGCGCTGATCGACAGCGTGCTCGACTACGACCCGAGATCCGGCCGCACGCGCACCGCCAGCGCCGACCGGCTGATCGCCCGCGTCGCCGAACTGGGCGCGACCGTGCACTGGCTGCTGGAAACGCACGTGCATGCCGACCACCTGTCGGCCGCGCCGTACCTGAAGGTACGGGTCGGCGGCCGGATTGCAATCGGTTCGCACGTGCGCCGCGTGCAGCGCGTGTTCGGCACGCTGTTCAACGCGGGCTCCGGCTTCGTGGAAGACGGCCGCCAGTTCGACCGGCTCGTCGACGACGGCGACACGCTCGCGCTCGGCGCGCTGACGATCCGCGCGCTGCATACGCCGGGCCACACACCCGCGTGCATGACCTACTGCGTCGACGACGCGACGCAGCGCGCGGCGTTCGTCGGCGACACGCTGTTCATGCCCGACTACGGCACGGCCCGCTGCGACTTCCCCGGCGGCGATGCGCGCACGCTGTACCGCTCGATCGCGCGCGTGCTCGCGCTGCCGCCCGACACGCGCCTGTACCTGTGCCACGACTATCAGCCGGGCGGCCGCGACGTGCAGTTCGTGACGACCGTCGCCGAGCAGCGCCGCGCGAACGTGCACGTGAAGGACGGCGTGACCGAGGACGATTTCGTCGCGATGCGTACCGCGCGCGACGCGACGCTCGACATGCCCGTGCTGATGCTGCCGTCCGTGCAGGTCAACATGCGCGCCGGCCACCTGCCCGAACCCGAGAACAACGGCGTGCGCTACCTGAAGATCCCGCTCGACGCGATCTGAGCCGCACGCCCCGCCCCATCCGGAGAACCCCGACATGACCATCCGCAAGCTGACCGACGCGCTGTCGGTCTCGCCGCAGATCGCGGCGGCCGACCTGCCCGCGCTTCACGCGGCCGGTATCCGCGCGATCATCTGCAACCGGCCCGACGGCGAAGGCGCCGACCAGCCGACCGTCACCGAGATCCGCGCGGCCGCCGCGCCGCTAGGCATCGACGTGCATTACCTGCCGGTCGATACCGGCAAGGTGACCGACGACCAGGCCGCGCAGTTCGGCGCGCTCGTCGCATCGCTCGACGGGCCCGTGCTCGCTTACTGCCGAAGCGGCACGCGCTCGGCCACGCTGTGGGCGTTGTCGCAAGCGGGGCTGCATCCGCTGAACGACATCGTCGCGACGGCCGGCGCGGCCGGCTACGACCTGAGCCCGATCGCGTCGCGTGTCGCGCAGGGCGGCCACCAGGGCGCGCCGGCCGTGGATGCTCGGCACGACATCGTGATCGTCGGCGCGGGCGCGGCCGGCATCGCGGTCGCATCGAGCCTGCTCGCACGCGACGCGTCGCTCGACATCGCGGTGATCGATCCGGCCGACGTCCATTACTACCAGCCGGGCTGGACGATGGTCGGGGCGGGCGTGTTCCAGCCCGAGACCACCGCACGCCGGATGACCGACGTGCTGCCGCGCGGCGTGCACCGGATCCAGGCCGCCGTCGCGGGCTTCGAACCCGACGCGCACGCGATCGTGCTCGACGGCTGCCGCCGCATCGGCTATCGCAAGCTGGTCGTGTGCCCGGGGCTCAAGCTCGACTGGCAGGCGATCGACGGCCTCGCCGACACGCTCGGCCGCAACGGCGTCACGTCGAACTACCGCTACGATCTCGCGCCGTACACGTGGGAGCTCGTGCGCGCGTTCCGCGGCGGCAATGCGCTCTTCACGCAGCCGCCGATGCCGATCAAGTGCGCGGGCGCGCCGCAAAAGGCGATGTACCTGTCGTGCGACCACTGGCGGCGCGCGGGCCGTCTCGAAGCCGCGAACGTCGAGTTCCTGAATGCGGGCGGCGCGCTGTTCGGCGTGGCCGACTACGTGCCTGCGCTGATGGAGTACGTGAAAAGCTACGACATCGCGCTGTCGTTCGGCCACCACCTCGTTGCGATCGACGGCCCCGCGCGCCAGGCGACGTTCGTGCGCGCGCTGCCGGACGGCGGCAAGGAAACCGTCGTGCGTGCGTTCGACATGATCCACGTGGTGCCGCCGCAGAAGGCACCCGATTTCGTGCGGTCGAGCCCGCTCGCCGACGCGGCCGGCTGGATCGACGTCGATCCGGCAACACTGCGGCACAAGCACTTTCCGGACATCTACGCGCTCGGCGACGTCACCAACACGACCAATGCGAAAACGGCCGCGGCCGCCCGCAAGCAGGCGCCCGTCGTCGCGCACAACCTGCTCGCGTCGCTCGGCCGCGCCCAGGGCGATGCCGCATACGACGGCTACGGCTCATGCCCGCTCACCGTCGAGCGCGGCAAGATCGTGCTCGCCGAATTCCTGTACGGCGGCAAGGTCGCGCCGACCTTCCCCGCGTGGCTGATCGACGGCAAGCGCCCGTCGCGGCTCGCGTGGCTGCTCAAGGAACGCGTGCTGCCGCCGCTCTACTGGAAGGCGATGCTCAAGGGCCGCGAGTGGCTCGCGAAGCCCGCCGTCGCACGTTGACCGGAGCCCGATGACGTCATGCTGATTTCCCTCGTACTCGGCGGCTTCGTCGGCGCCGTGCTCGGCCTGACCGGCGCCGGCGGCGGCATTCTCGCGGTGCCCGCGCTCGTCGTCGGGATGAGCTGGCCGATGCAGCAGGCCACGCCCGTCGCCCTCGTCGCGGTCGCGGGCAGCGCCGCGCTCGGCGCGCTCGAAGGCTTCCGCCGCGGGCTCGTGCGCTATCGTGCGGCACTGCTGATGGCCGTGGCCGGCGTGCCGTTGACCACGCTCGGCGTGCGGCTCGCACACCTCCTGCCGCAGCGCCTGCTGCTCACGCTGTTCGCGCTGACGATGCTGGTCGTCGCCGGCCGCCTGCTGCGGCAGGCGCTGCGGCACGGGCCCGTCGACGCGGAAGCATCGCCGCTGTGCGTCGGCCGCGTGAACCCCGATACGGGCCGGCTCGTGTGGTCCTGGCCGGTCGGTGTCGCGCTGGCGTCGACCGGCGCGATGACGGGCCTGATGACGGGGTTGCTCGGCGTCGGCGGCGGCTTCGTGATCGTGCCGATGCTGCGCAAGTTCACGAACGTGTCGATGCACGGTGTGGTCGCGACGTCGCTGATGGTGATCGCGCTGGTCGGTACCGGCGGCGTGCTCGCGACGCTCGTGTCCGGCACGCGCGCGCCGCTCGACGTGACGCTGTGGTTCACCGTCGCGACCGCGCTCGGCATGGCCGCCGGTCGCGGCGCGTCGCGCCACCTCGCCGCGCGGCACGTGCAGGCCGGTTTCGCGGCCGTGCTCGTGTGTGTTGCGCTCGGGCTGCTGGCGAAAGCGGCGTTCGGCGCGTAAGCCATCGGCCGCCGCCGATCCGCGCCGCCAGACAAAACGCCCGGCCCGACTCGTCGTCGGCACCGGGCATTTTTCATTGTGGCTGCAACAACCTGAGCGTCAGGCCGCGAGCCCCGCCATCCGCTTGCGCTCCTGACGCAACATCACGAAGTTCGCGATCACGACGCCGGCCGTCACCGCAACGATGAACAGCGTCGCGAGCGCGTTCATCTCCGGGTTCAGGCCGAGACGCACGCGCGAGAACACGACGAGCGGCAGCGTTGTCGAGCCGGGGCCCGACAGGAACGCCGACAGCACGAGGTCGTCGATCGACAGCGTGAACGACAGCAGCCAGCCCGCGATCAGCGCCTGCGAGATCAGCGGCAGCGTGATCGTGAAGAACACCTTCAGCGGCGTCGCGCCGAGATCGAGCGCGGCTTCTTCCAGCGACGGGTTCAGCTCGCGCACGCGCGACTGCACGATGATCGCGACGTACGAGATGCACAGCATCACGTGGCCGAGCCAGATCGTGAACACGCCGCGCTCGGCCGGCCAGCCGATCCATTTCGCCAGCTCGATGAACAGCAGCAGCAGCGAGATCCCCTGGATCACCTCGGGGATCACGAGCGGCGCGTTGATCATCCCGCTGAACAGCGCGAAGCCGCGAAAGCGCCCCATCCGGGCGAGCACGAAACCGGCCCACGTGCCGATGAACACCGACGCGAACGCGGTCAGCACGCCGATCTTCAGCGACAGCCAGGCGGCCGTCAGCAGCTCGTCGTCCTGCACGAGCGCGGCGTACCAGCGGAACGAGAAACCCGACCACACGGTGACGAGCTTCGACTCGTTGAACGAATAGACGATCAGGCTGAGGATCGGGATGTACAGGAACGCGAAGCCGGCAAACAGCGCCGCGAACTGCAGATAGCGATTCGGCTTCATCGACGGCCTCCCTGTTCCTTCGCCTGGAAGTGCTGGAACATCGCCATCGGCACGAGCAGCAGCAACACCATCGCGCAGGTCACCGCCGACGCCATCGGCCAGTCTGCGTTGTTGAAGAACTCGTTCCACATCACGCGGCCGATCATCAGCGTATTCGCGCCGCCGAGCAGCTCCGGAATCACATACTCGCCGACCGCCGGGATGAACACCAGCAGGCAGCCCGCGATGATCCCGTTCTTCGACAGCGGCAGCGTGATCTGCACGAACGCCTTCCACGGCTTCGCGCCGAGGTCGTACGCGGCTTCGAGCAGGCGCAGGTCCATTTTCACGAGGTGTGCGTACAGCGGCATCACGAGGAACGGCAGGTACGAATACACCATCCCGATGTACACCGCGTAGTTCGTGCGGTACAGCTCGATCGGCGTGTGCGTCAGGCCGATCCACATCAGGAAGTTGTTCAGCAGCCCGTTGTTCTTCAGGATGCCGATCCACGCGTACACACGGATCAGGAACGACGTCCAGAACGGCAGCATCACGCCCATCATCAGCAGGTTGCGGGTCGCCGGATTCGAGCGCGCGATGTAGTACGCCATCGGATAGCCGACCAGCAGACACAGCAGCGTCGTGATCGCGGCCACCCACACCGAGTTCACGTAGGTCGCGAAATACAGGCTGTCCGTGAACAGGAACGCGTAGTGCGACAGGTTCAGCGCGACGTGCACGACGCCGTCGGTGTACGACGCGAGTTCCGTGTACGGCGGGATACCGAGCTGCAGCTCCGCGAAGCTGATCTTGACGACCAGCACGAACGGCACGAGGAAGAACAGCACGAGCCACGTGAACGGCCCGGCGACGACCGCCGACGCGCCTGTCAGGTTGAAGCGCCGCACCGGCCACTCGAGCAGGGACTTGAACGCGGTCATGACGTCAGCACCACGCCGGCCGTCGCGCTCCAGCGCACGTAGATCTCGTCGCCGAGCGCCGGCGTGTCGAGCTCGGAAATCGCGAGGCTCGACACGTTCGCGATCACCGTCTTGCCCGCGTCGAGCTTCACGTGATACAGCGAATAGCCGCCCATGTACGCGACGTTGCTGATCCTGCCGCGCGCCCAGTTGAACGCGCCTTCGGGCGGCTTGCGCGTGAGCGCGATCCGCTCGGGACGCACCGACACCGTCACCGGCATGCCGAGCGGGCCCGAGATCCCGTGGCTCACGTACAGCCGGCTCGGCAGCTCCGGCGATTCGATGTACACGTGGTCGGGTTCATCCTCGACGGTCACGCCGTCGAACAGGTTCGTCGAGCCGATGAATTCGGCCGAGAAGCGGCTGTTCGGGTATTCGTACACCTCGTTCGGCGAGCCGATCTGCACGATCTGGCCTTCGCTCATCACCGCGAGGCGGTTGGCCATCGTCATCGCTTCTTCCTGGTCGTGCGTGACCATGATGCAGGTGACGCCGACCTTGTTCAGGATGTTGACGAGCTCGATCTGCGTGCGCTGGCGGATCTGCTTGTCGAGCGCGGACATCGGCTCGTCGAGCAGCAGCAGCTTCGGGCGCTTGACCAGCGAACGCGCGAGCGCGACGCGCTGCTGCTGGCCGCCGGACAGTTGATGCGGCTTGCGCTTCGCGTACTTGCTCATCTGCACGAGTTCGAGCGCCGACGCGACGCGCTCCTTCAGCTCGGCCTTCGGCGTGCCTTCCTGCTTCAGCCCGAACGCGACGTTCGACTCGACCGACATGTGCGGGAACAGCGCGTACGACTGGAACATCATGTTCACGGGCCGCTTGTACGGCGGCATCTGCGCGAGGTCCTCGCCGTCGATCAGGATCTTGCCCGACGTGACCGTCTCGAGGCCCGCGAGCATCCGCAGCAACGTCGACTTGCCGCAGCCCGAGCTGCCGAGCAGCGCGAACAGCTCGCCCTGGCGCACGGTCAGGTTGACGCTGCGCACGGCTTCGGTGTCGCCGAATTTCTTGACGACGTCGACGATCTGGACAAAGTTCTCGGCGCGCGCATCGGCGCCGGAGGAGGAAACGGAGAACGGCGCGCCCGCAACCGGCGCACCCGACTGGCTATTCATGATGTGCTGCTTCTCTCCTGCGTTAGACGAACAAAGCCCCCGGGGGCACCAGGGGCTTCATGACTGCTGGTTCACTTCGGCTCGCGTCAGCGGCCCGACTTCAGCTCGGTCCACAGACGCGTCTGCAGACGCTGGATTTCAGGCGGCAGCGGCTTGAGCAGGAACAGCGTCTTCACGACGTCGGCCGGCGGGTAGACGGCCGGGTCGTTCGCGACGTCGGGCCGCACGTACTTGCGGGCCTCGGCGTTGGCGCTCGGGTAGTACACCGCGTTCGTGATCGCCGCGTGCACCTTCGGATCCTCGATGTAGTTGATCCACTGCAGCGCGGCATCCTTGTTCTTCGCGTCCTTCGGGATCGCCATCACGTCGAACCACACCGGTGCGCCGCCCTTCGGAATGTAGTACTCGACCTTGTACGGCTTCTTCGCTTCGATCGCGCGATGCTTCGCGATCACGACGTCGCCCGACCAGCCGAACGCGAAGCAGATGTCGCCGCCGACCAGGTCGTTGATGTAGCCCGACGAGTTGAATTGCGTAATGTACGGGCGGATCTTCTTCAGCACTTCCATCGCGGCCTTGTAGTCGGCCGGGTTCGTGCTCATCGGATCCTTGCCGATGTAGTGCAGCGTCGCCGCGAACATCTGGTCGGGCGCGTCGAGCACCGACACGCCGCAGGTCTTCAGCTTCGAGATGTTTTCCGGCTTGAACAGGATGTCCCAGTTGTCGAGCGGCACCTTGCCGAGCGCCTGCTGCGCCTTCGTCAGGTTGTATGCGAGACCGGTCGTGCCGTACGCCCAGGGCACCGAGAACTTGTTGCCCGGATCGGCGCCGGCGACGAGCGCCATCAGTTGCGGATCGAGGTACTTGAGGTTCGGCAGCTTCGACTTGTCGAGCGGCGCGAAGATGCCGGCGGCGATCTGCTTGCCCGCGTAGTTGCTGGTCGGCACGACGATGTCGTAGCCCGAGCTGCCCGTCAGCAGCTTCGCCTGCAGCGTGTCGTCGCTGTCGTAGTTGTCGTAGCGGACCTTGACGCCCGTCTGTTTCTCGAAGTTCGGGATCGTGTCCTTCGCAATGTAGTCCGACCAGTTATAGACATTGAGCTGCGTATCCTTCGCCGCTGCCGCCGACGCACCCACGCACAGCGCGAGCGCTGCGAACCGGCCCACTACCTTTGCTTTCATCCCGATCTCCCTCCGGCCGGACGCGTTGCCCGGCTGCCGTCTGCCTCGTCACGGCGGCGCATTCTGGCGCGCCGCCCCTCGAAAACCCCGAAAACTACCATCATTCGCGCCCCGTCACAAAAAAATCATGCCGGTGTCGCGCAAACGGAACAGATTCCCGCCACTGGCCCGTCGGGCCGCCCGTGCGGCGGGGTGTTCCGGGGGAATTTTATCGGGTAATCGGCCGCTGTCCACCGGGAAAAACGGGCAGCGGCGAAACTGCGTGCGCGGGCCGTCCGGCACCTGCGCCGGACGGCCCGCCGTACTGTCACGCTCCCGCACCGGGACAGCATGCCGGCGCCACCGCCCGAGCCGGCCGCCGCGATGGATTAAAATGGCGGCTGACGATTCAACTGCGCGAACCCTTCCAATGGCCTCCAATCTCCACGACCTGCCCGACAGCCCCTGCATCGGCGTGTGCTCGACCCTCTTCGACGAAGTCTGCAAGGGCTGCGGCCGCACGGCCGCCGAAGTGTCGAACTGGGTGTTCCTGAGCGACGACGAAAAACATGCGGTGTGGGAACGCATCACACGCGAAGGCACCGCGATGCGCTTCCAGTACGACAAGCTGTAAACCGGCCGCGCAAAAAAAAGCGGCATGCCGACCGCCATGCCGCCAACCCCAACTCTGTTCTATTCCCGTCGCGTCAGAACTTCATCCCGACGCCCACGCCGACGATCAACGGATCGATGTGCAGCGTGCCGATGCCCTTGTCGCCCAGCGTCGCATCGGTGCTCATCCAGATCTTCTTCACGTCGACGTTCATGAACACCTTCTTCGTCACCTGCACGTCCACGCCGAACTGCAATGCGGGGCCGAAGCTGCTCTTGTTGATCGACACGCCCTGCCCGCCGACGTTGAGCCCGTTGTTGTAGAAGTACGTGTAGTTCAACCCGGCGCCGACGTACGGGCGCACCTTGCCCGCATGGTTGAAGTGATACTGCAGCAGCAGCGTCGGCGGCAGCACGCCCACGCCGCCGAGATTGCCGAGGCTCGACGTCATCTGGTGCCGCGACGTGCCGAGGATCAGCTCGACGCCAAGGTAATCGCGGATCATGTACGTGAAGTCGAGTTCCGGCACGATCGCGTTGTTCACGCCCGTGTTGATTGCGCCGAGCGTGTCGCTCGCGCGCTCGTTCGGCTGGATGCTGATCGCGCGAAGCCGAACCAGTACGTCACCCTGGTTGATGCCGTCGCCCGGCGATGCCGCGTGCGACAGCGAAGGCATCGCAACGAGGCTTGCCGCGACGGCGGCAGCGGTGACACAAGTTCGAATCGTTTTATGCATGGTACGGACCCCCAAAGAATGGTTTCCATTCTCCCTGTAGGGTCTTTTCGCCATCTTGATATTGGTCAAGCCAGCGTAAACGTGGGGCGGTTTGCCGCAGGCTCGGCCGGACAGCCTGTCAGCAGCAGGTCGAGCAGATCGCGCACGCTGCGGATCGCACGGCCGAACGGCAACGCTTCGCGGCCACGGAAGAACAGCCCGTTCGCGACGTCGCCGCGCAGCGCGGCCGCGAGCCGCGTGTCGATGCAGAAGTGGCCGAACTTCTCGATGCCGTCGCGCAAACCGCATACGCTCAGGCATTCGAGCGCGGTCGGGCAGCGCTGCTTCAGTGCGCCGAGCTTGGTCCGGATGCGCGTCTCGTTGCGCAGGTAACGATCGAGCCACGGCGTCTTCACAGCCCGCGCGGGCAGCCCCGTCACGCTGACGAATTCGACGATGTCGTCGGGCGTCGCATCGGCGAGCACGCGCTTGAAATGCGGATGCGCATCGCCCTCTTCGGTCACCGCGAACGGCGTTCCGACCTGCACGCCGTTTGCACCGGCCGCGAACGCTGCACGCACCGTGTCGTGACTGTTGATCCCGCCCGCAACGATCAGCGGAATCGTTTCGCGTGCGAGACCGAGCGACGCCATCACCTGTGCGGTCTCGTCCAGCACGCGAGCGAAATCGAAGCGGCCGTCGTGCATGTCGTCGATCTGCGTGACGCCGAGGTGGCCGCCCGCATGCGCCGGATGCTCGATCACGATCGCATCGGGCAGGCGCCCTTTCTTCATCCACTTCTTCAGCACCAGTGCGATCCCGCGGCTGTCCGACAGGATCGGGATCAGCGCGATGTCGCGTCCTTGCGTGAGGTCGGGCAGATCGAGCGGCAGGCCCGCGCCCATCACGATCGCGTCAGCGCCCTCGTCGCACGCGACACGCACGTAATCCGCGTGCGCGCTCACGGCCTTCATCACGTTGACCGCGATCATCCCGCGCCCTTCGCTGTAAGTCTTCGCGAGACGGATCTCGCGGGCGAGCGCGTCGAGGTTCGCGGCTTCGAGCGTCGCGCGATCGGGTTGCGCGCGGCAGCGTGCCAGCAGGTCCGCGTGATGGTGGCGCAGGTCGATGCTCGCGATCGTGCCGACCGCGCCTTCGCGCGCGACGCTGCCGGCCAGCCGGTGTGCGGAGATGCCGACGCCCATGCCGCCCTGCACGACAGGCAGCAAGGTGCGGCCGCGAATCGTCAGCGGCGGAAAGGAATTGCGTACGGTCATCTGAAACCTCGTCGGAACATCGGAACCGCGATGATCGACGATCCACCGACGCGCACCTTGACGGCCGTCAATAAAAAAACGGCACGCGAGCGTGCCGTTTCCGGTTCATGCCGTCGGAAGCGTTCAGGCAGGCTTCGCCGGCTTCAGTTGCATCGACTTGTACTCGAGATACTCTTCGAGCCCGTACACGCCGTTCTCGCGGCCATGCCCCGACTGCTTGTAGCCGCCGAACGGCGCCGCGCCGTTCCACGTGCCGCCATTGATGTCGACCTGCCCCGTGCGGATGCGGCGCGCGACGCCCATGGCGCGTTCGTCGCTGCCGGCCCACACCGCGCCGCCGAGCCCGTACGGCGAATCGTTCGCGATGCGCACGGCCTCGTCTTCATCGCGATACGTGATGATCGACAGCACCGGCCCGATGATTTCTTCCTGCGCGATCGTCGATTTCGGATCGACGCGGCCGAACACCGTCGGCTTCACGAAGAAGCCCTTCGCGAGTCCGTCCGGCAAACCGGTGCCGCCCGTCACGAGCTCCGCGCCTTCGTCGATCCCGCGCTGGATGTACGCCTGCACGCGTTGCTGCTGGACGGCCGACGCGAGTGCGCCGAGACGGGTTGCGTCCTGCCGCGGATCGCCCGCGACGTACGTTTCGGCCGCCGCTTTCGCGATCTCGCGCGCTTCGTCGTAGCGTGCTTCCGGCACCAGCATGCGCGTGTGCGCGGAGCAGGTCTGCCCCGCGTTCAGGTAGCACGCGTTGACCGTGCCCTTCACCGCCGTCGCGAAATCGGCGTCGTCGAGGATCACCGACGCCGACTTGCCGCCCAGCTCCAGCGCGACGCGCTTGACGCCCGCGGCCGCCAGTTCGGCCACGCGCTTGCCCGCGCGCGTCGAGCCCGTGAACGACACCATGTCGACGTCCGGATCGGTGGCCAGCACTTCGCCGACGACAGGCCCGTACCCGCACACGAGGTTGAACACGCCGGCCGGCAACCCGGCTTCGTGTATCGCTTCGGCGAGCATGAACGCGTTGAGCGGTGCGACTTCGGACGGCTTCAGGACGACCGTGCAGCCGGCCGCGAGCGCCGGCGCGACCTTCAGCGTGACCTGGTTCAGCGGGTAGTTCCACGGCGTGATCGCCGCGACGACACCGACCGGCTCGCGCACCACGAGCGAGTTGCCGACCTGTGCCTCGAATTCGAACGATTCGGCGAGTTTCGCGTACGCCTTCCAGTTGTAGATCGGGCCGCCGACCTGGATCGCGCGCGACAGCTTGATCGGCATCCCGACTTCGCCGGTGATCGATTGCGCAAGCTCCTCGCTGCGCGCCTGCAGATGCTCGACGATCTTGCGCAGGTAGCCCGCGCGCGTCGCGGCCGGCGTGGCGGCCCATGCGTCGAAGGCTGCGCGCGCCGCACGGATCGCGTCCTGCGCGTCGGATGCGACGCCCTCGGGAATTCGCCCGATCACGGCCTCGGTGCCCGAGTCGATCACGTCGATCGTGCCGGTGCCGGCCGGTTTGCGCCATGCGCCGTCGATGTAGAACTGGTCGTAGATTTTCATCGCTTTCCGCCTCCAGGGAAGCCGACATTCTAGCGAGCGTTTCGGTTTCCCGGTATGACGATTGACAGCCTTTCGAAAGGATCCGGACGCCGTCGGGCCGCCGCTTCGCCGCCGGTCGCGCGCGCCGGCACGGCATTCGCGTCCCGCCGCCGCGTCAGCATCTGCCCGGGTGCGCGGCCGGGCCCGCATCGTGCTATGTTTTTATTATCGGCACCGGGCCATTGCGGCCGGCGCCGCCCGGAATCGACGCATCTCGTGAGCGCTGCCATGTCCGACGCACCCCATACCCTCGGCTCGCAAGACCGCCTGGAGCTGCTTTGCTGGCTCACCTGCGGCAATCTCGGCGCGTTTTACCTCAACGAATCGTGGCCGGACGCCACGTTCCAGGTTCAGGCCGCGCACCGCTGGCTCGACCGCCATCACCGTCAGGCCGACTGGCTCGCGGTCGCGAAGCTCGCAGCGCTCGCGCAGGACATCGCGAAGCGGCATGCGGGGTTCGTCGACGCGTCGTGGGCGCGCGACGCAGTCGAGGAAATCGTCGATACCGACGATCTCGACTATCGCGCGAAACTCGTGCAATGGGTGTACGAAGACTGCTGCAAGGCGCTCGCGGACAAGCGGCTGGCCGATTGAGGCTCGAGCCGTCCACGGCCCCGCGTGCGCGCGGGTCGCGGCATCGCTTGGCACGATGCCGCTTCGGCTGATACCGATGTAACGGCCTGAATGGCCGACGGGGGCAGTCCACGCGCGCCGCCCCCGGTGTGCCGGCACGCGCGATGCGTGCCGCGGTGCTTACAGCAGCGACTTCGCCTGTGTCAGCACCTTGTCGCAGATCTGCTTGGTCACCTGCTGCTTCAGGCCACCGCCGCTCAGGTCGAGCTTGCCGCCGTTGCCCGCGTCGAGGATCCCGCTCGCACCGCTCGTATAGCCGCTGTCCGACGACGCATTGCCGCCGAGCTTGCCCATCAGCGCGTCCTTCACCGACGCTGCGCCACCGCCGGACGCGCCGCCGAGATAGTTGTTCTGGATGCAGAACTGCAGCAGGCCCGCGACGTTGCCGGTACTGCCCGGCGTCAGCGACGCGCCGCCGCCGCCCGTCAGCGCACCGCCGAGGCCACCGAGGTTGCCGAGCGCCCCGCCCGCGCTGCCGCCCGAATCGCCGCCGCCGACCTGCTTCAGGACATCGCCAAGCTGCGCATGGGCCACCGAAAACGGTGCGAGCAATCCGATCAGCGCGCCGGCAACGGTCGCGCGGTATAGACGTGCATTCATGTGAAGCCTCCCGGTTGTGACTGCGTGAGTACCGCGAATTACCGCGAATCGAATCCAAGGATACTCAATCAACCGGGGCATGACAGCCTTCGCAGGCGGCCTGAAACGTCAGGCATCGTGATATCGCGGCGATTTGACAATGCTTGACGGCGTGCCGGCCGGCAACGCGGGCTCGAAATGCGATCGAATGCGCGCGCTTGCTCGCCATTCCGTGTCGCCGGCACGCACGAAGCGTCATAGAATCGTCGTCGCCGGCCGTTCGGCCGCTCCGGCCCCGTCTAACCTCGAACATGAAGGATGCTCGCGTGGCGCTCGCCCATCGATTTCTGCTGATCGCCGGTGCATCGGCCGCACTGATCGCCGGCTCCGGTGCCGCCGGTGCGGCGCCCCCGGCAGCGGCGACCGCATGCGCGTCGCCTGCGTTCGACCGCTATCCGGCACCCGCCGCCAGCCCGCCGCGCAAGCCGGCGGCGGCGCCCCGGCTCGCCGACAAGGAAGCACGCCTGTACCACACCGTCATTCGCGACGCATTCACGCAACCGGCCAATTTTGCCGGTCACTATCGCGTGGCGATCTGGGGTTGCGGAACGGATTGCCGGAATTTCGCGATCGTCGACAAATACACGGGCGCGACGTACACGATGCCCGGCGTGACCGCCATCTCGGGGGTGATGGGCAACGACGACGAGCGCGTCGACTTCCGTCCAGGCAGCACGCTGCTGATCGTCGCCGGCTGCTTCAACGACGCTTGCGACGACAGCAACGCGAAGGCGGCCCGGTTCTTCTACGAATGGACCGGCACCCGGCTGCGTCCGGCCGGCACCTGCCCGCTGGCGATCGCCCCCGTCGAATAGGCGGCCGGTTCGCAACGCGCATGCGACGACGATTCCCCCAGCGGTGCGCGACACCGACGACGTTCGAGCGGATCCACGCTCGAACGCAAGCGGTTTCGCGTAACCAAGACCGTGTCATGCCCGGCACGGCCGCGTTCGTATTTCGGCGCCTTCGTTCGCATGCCCCCGTTTCCGCGCGCTGACGCATCCTATCCTGCACGCATGTCCTTTGTTTTTGACGGAGCTCACGATGCGGACGACACGGGCAGCAGGCAGCGGATCGGTCGCGAACGCAAGTTCGAGTTCGAGCGAATCCGACGTCGATTCAAACCTGTCGACACAGGCCCAGCTGGGTGGCCGTGCGACGTTTGCCGATCAGCGCTTCGAAGCGCTGAACCGCCCGCAGAGCACGCGACAGGCCATCGAACAGCGCGGCTATACGCGCACCCTCGCCGGACTCGATGCGCTGCGTGCCGACGCCGACGGCACGAAGCTCGCGGACAAGGCGTTCGTGGCCAAGTTCGCGATGGATCAACTCTACTCCGCGGGCCTGAAACCCAAGCTCGGCGGCAGCCTCGCCAGCCACCTTCACGGCGCGCCGAAGGAGCCGAAGGACGTCGACATCGAAATGCAATCGGCCGCAGAACTCGACGCCGCGATCAAGCACCTGTCCGGCCGCTTCCACTACGAGGGCGAATCGATCAAGGTACGTGCGCACCAGGACGATATCGAAGAAGGCGTCGGCGCCCTGCTCGACGTCAAGCTGGAGCGATCGGACAACCGCACGTCGTCGACGCACGTCGGCATCGATCTCGTCAACGAGAACATACCGGCATTCAACCGCGAGGTGGTCGCCCCCGAACGGACCGGCAGCCCCGCCGTCGGCACGGCCGACACCTTCCGCCTGGTCGTCAACGCCATCGATCGCCACCTGAACAAGCCGAATACCTCGGAAGCCAAACGCGACGCATCCACCGTCCATCATCTGCTGAAGAGCAAGGGCTACCGCGTGACCGACGCATCGCACTGGCAGGCGATCCACGACGGGGTCGCGTCAAGGATACGGGATCCTCGCGATGTGGCGGTTTATATGGGCGAATTGCGCGCGATGCTGACGGAATACGCCGACGAGCGCGGCAACCGTTCGAAGCATCACAAGACGCGCAAGAAAGCCGACGGCTGCACGACGATGTAACGCGCGTCGAGCCGGCGCGGAACAACACCGCATCGTGTGTGAATGCAGGCCGCCGGCTCGTCCGAATGCCTTGCTCGCGGTGACGGGCGCATGCGCGAGTGCCATGCCGATGGTCGTGGCCTGGAGAGCCCGTCGCCGGATTGCGCTATCGTTCGGGTTTCACTCACACGGCGCGCCCCACACGCGATGTCCATCCGCCTCAGTTTCGACGACGGCCCGGGCCCGTCGACGCCGGCCTTGCTCGACGTGCTGCACGCTGCCTCGTGCACCGCAACCTTCTTCCTGCTCGGCAAGCACCTGGCGGTGGCGCTCGACGTCGCAGCGAGAATGGCGCGCGAAGGTCATCTGCTTGGCAATCACACGCATTCGCACGCGAGGCCGGGCGTACTCGCGGATCGCGCACTGATCGAAGAAATCGAAGCAACCGACGCGCTGATTCGCGACGCGTATCGCCGGGCCGGCAGGCCCGCGCCGGACGACATCCCGCTGCGCCTGCCTTACGGGCTGCAGCCGGACGACCATCGCGCCGGCGTCCTTGCGCGCCTGCAACGCGAACACACCGGCTGGACCGCGATCCTGGATGACTGGCAGCGGCCGGCGCCGTCGCCGCAGGCGCTGTGCGACGCGATGTGCGCGCATGTCGATGCCAGCTTGGCGCAGCATCGCGACGTGCTGTTCTGCATGCACGACGGATCGCGGCATGGCGCAGCGCGGCCGAACACGGTCGAAGCCGTGCGCCTGTTCCTGAACCGGCAGCGCTGACGCGGCAACCGGCTAGCTTGCGGGCACCGCTGCGTCCAGCAACTGGCGCCAGCCGCCGAGGAATCCGATGCCGGGCCCCGGCATCCACAGGCCGCGCTGCGCTGCTTCGAGATGAATCAGCGTCTGATCCGCGCAGAACAGCAGCATCAGCGCGTCGTGGTTGTCGCGCATCCAGTCCGGCGCAGCGTCGGGCCGCGTCGCCGCATAGGCGTGAAGGCCGGCGTCCCATCGCCGCCGGTCGAATACGAAACGATCGTCGCGGCCCGCATCGCGCGACAGCGCGAACAACGCAAAGGCCGCCTCGAGCCATTGCGCACCCTGCCCCACATCGTCGAAATCCAGCACGCCGTTCACCGCGTTGCCGACATACAGCAAGTTGCCCGCGTGATAGTCGCCGTGCAGCCAATGCACCGGCCCCGTCAGCCACGGCGACGCCGCGTCGAGATGCATGCCGATTCGACGGATCACCGTGTCGTAGTCGCGGCGCGGATCGCCCGGCAACGACGGCATCGCCCGCGCCGCGACGCGCGCATGACGCGCCGACAACCACGCCAGCGGCACCGATTCGCTGGCGGGTACGGCCGCCAGCGCCGCATGCAGATGCGCCAGCGTGCGCATCGCATCGATCGCCCCCGCGTGCGCGTCGTGCGGCAGGCCGGGATTGCCGTCGATATGCTCGAACAGATGCAGCCAGCTTCCGTCGGGAAGCTGCACGCCGGATTGCGCATCGACGGTCGGCCGCAGACGCGGCAACACCGGCAATATCTGCGCGTTGCACGAACGGCCGAGATCGCCGAGTATCGACGCCTCGCGCTCCACCTGCCTGGCCGGCTTGCCGGACCACGACACGCGCAGCACCGTGCGCCCCGCATCGCACTCGACGAGGTACGTTTTGTTAGTATGGCCCGACGCCAGCGCCTGCATGCGCGCCGGCCCGATGTTCCAGTACCGGTGAAGCCACGGTTCCAGCGTTTTCACGTCACTCCTACTCGTTGCATTGACCATGTCAGAGCGTCCTTCGGCCCGCATGCGGGACATCAATATCGATTGGCTGACCCGCGCGGCCGAATTCGATCATCTGTTCCAGACCCGCTGGCTCGGCGAGCGCTTCTTTCACCTGCCGGGCGACATGCTCGCGCTCCAGGAACTGATCTGGCGCGAGCGCCCCGACTGCATCGTGCAGACCGGCATCGCGGCGGGCGGCGGTGTCGTGTTCTCCGCGTCGATGCTGGAACTCGCGGGCGGCAATGGCCGCGTCGTCGCGATCGAGCCGCGCCTGCGCGACGAAGTCAGGCAGCGCCTGCAAGCGCACCGGCTCGCCCATCGCATGACGCTGATCGAAGGCGAATCGTGCGCGGCCGACACGCTCGCATCGGTGCGCGCGCAGATCGGCGACGGCGCGCGCGTGATGGCGATCCTCGACCTCACGCATACGCATGCGCACGTGCTGCGCGAACTCGAATGCTATGCACCGCTCGTGACGCCCGGCAGCTACGCGATCGTGATGGATACCATCATGGAGTACCTGCCCGAGTCGATGTTCGACGGCAAGCCGTATGGCCGCGGCAACAACCCGGCCACGGCCGCACACGAGTTTCTCTCCCGCGACGACCGGTTCGAAATCGACCACGACATCGAGGACCGCGTGCTCATGACGCTGTCGCCAGGCGGCTTCCTGAAGCGAGTGCGCTGATCAGCCGGGCAGCCTGCGCCGAGCCGTCTTGCGCGTAGCTGTCGCGGATCCGCGCCGCGTGCTCGCGCAGCGAACCGGGACGCAACAGGCGCTCGAGCGCCTCGGCGATCTCCGCGACGCCCGCCTGCTGCAGGTCGAGCACGCACCCCGCGCCGGCCCGCTCGACGAAGTGCGCCGAATGAAACTGGTCGTTGCAGAACGGCGACAGCAGCATCGGCACGCCGCACGCGAGCGACTCCATCACCGAATTCGCGCCGCCGTGGCTGACGAATGCATGCGTGCGCCGCAGCAGCGCCAGTTGCGGCGCATAGCGCACCGCGATCACGTGCGCGTCGCCGGCCGGCAGCCGATCCGAATCGACCAGTTCGCCCACCGACAGCACCAGTTGCGCCGACGTCGCGCGCGTCGCGTCGATCACCTTCGCGAACAGATCCGGGTGGTAATAAAGCTGGCTGCCGAGCGACATGTAGACGAGCGGGCGATCTGCGTCGATACGTTCCCACGGAAACGCCGTCTCGTCGCCGCGCGGGCCCGACGGCATCGCGGGGCCGACCAGTTCGACACCGGGCGGCGGCGTACCCACCAGCGCATCGGTCGTGAACGCGAGCGTCAGGTGCGGCGACAGCACGTCACAGCCGCGAAAGCGCGCATCGAGCCCGTAGCGCGCGAACAGGCTTGCGCGTTCCGGCGCGAGCCATCGCACCGTGCGCAGCAGTTCCGAATCGAGATCGTCCGGCAGCACCGGATTCAGCGAATTCGACATCGATACCCACGGCAGCCCTTCCAGCTCGGCGGCAATCGCGGCCGCATACAGCAACGGATCGATCACGACCACGTCGGGCCGCCAGTCGCGCAGCACCGCGCGGATGCCGTCCACCTGCGACGGGGCAAGATCGATCAGCAGCGTGCGGATCCAGTGCCGCAGCCAGTCCGCATCGCGAATGTTCGCGGCGAAGCTCGCGCCGCGCGACAGGTCGTGGCGTTCGGGCGTTTCGCGCGGCCCGACGAACGCGAAATCGCCGGCGCCGTCGAGCTGGGCGCTGATGTCGGCCGGCGCGTAGAACGCGACGTCGCAGCCGGCCGCGCGCAGATGCTGGGCCGGGCCGATGCATGGATTGACGTGGCCCTTCTCGGGCACCACGCAGAACAGGATGCGTTTCATGAGCAGTTCAGGTCGGTCGATGCGCGGCATCGAGGTGAAGGTGCGCGAGATGATCGAGGATCAGTGTCAGCGTCGTCCACAGCACGCGTTCGGTATCGGCCTGCAGCGTGGGGACGGCAAGGCCCAGCGTGTCGGCCAGCGCCTGCGTGCGGTCGCGATCGAGCAGCGACGCGAGGTCCATCGCCGGTGCGAGCCGCCCGCGCTTGGGGCCGTGTACGAGACGGTCCGGCAGGTTCAGGCGCGCGCCGAGATCGCGCAGGCATTGCTTGTTCGGGTCGGGCGCGATGCTCGTCAGATGCGCGACGACCGCCGTATCGACGAACGGCGGATGCAGGTCGACCGACGCTGCGTCGAACAGCGCATGACACAACGGCAGATAGTTGGCCGACCGGTCGCGGCGCAACACCTGATCCGCACCGTCGCCGGTAATCGCGACCTCGATGCCGTCCGCCGCCATCGCCTCGGCCAGCAACAGCTTCGCGACCGGATGGAGGTTGAACATCGGCTCCTCGACCGCGTGGGTCGTTCTCGGCAGCGCCGCGACGAAATCGGCCTCGTTCGCACGCACGATCTTCACGTTCGCCTGCATCTGCGTGGCGAGTTCGAGCGCTGCGTCGAGTTCGCAGTAATCGGGCATGTCGGTCGCAAGGATGTAGGCCGTCACGTGCGGCAGTGCGCCGAGTTCGCGCAGCAACGCAAGCAACAGCGCCGAATCGAGCCCGCCGCTCAGCGCCAGCGCGACGCGCTTGCCGCTGTCGAGCGCGCGTTGCAGCGATGCGTGCAGCACGGTGTCCAGCCCGGCGTGCCGAGGCCGTTCAGGTGCCGGCTGCACCGTCAGGCCTTGCGGCGAACGGATCAGCGCGTGACCGGGCGGCACCGCGAACACGTCGCGCAGCACGGTGCGGCCAACGAGGCGCTCGCCGCTCAGGTAGCCCGCGATGGCGGCCGTGTCCGGCGCACTGGCCGGTTGCCCCGACGCACGCAGCACGGCACGGATGCCGGACGCCGACGCGCCGCTGCGCGGATGGTAGTGCAGACGATCGAAACCGAACGGGTCGCGGGTGCCGACGATCATGGATAACGAGCCTTCAAGGTGTCCACTTCAATGCGTTTCAGGATGCGATGCGGCGCGACGGGTGCGCTGCCGCCCTGGCAATGCAGGCACGCTTCGAGCGGCGTCTCGCGTTGCAGATACGCGAGCATCGCGTCGAGCAGGCCCGCGTCGTCGCTCAGCGGCAGGCCGTCGGCCTGGAAATCCTTCTCGCCCTTGTAGAGCGTATGGAAATGCGCAGGACGCGTGCACGTGTAGAACATGCCGTCGCGAATCATATGGCAGCGCTCGCGGATCCAGCAATCGTGATAAAGGCGCTGCGCTTCATTGCGGTCCGTGCCGGGCTGCGCCCGATTCATCGTCGTGAATACGTCCTGCACCTTCCAGTTCAGGCGCACGTCGAAACGCGCGGCCTGGCGCTCGACATACGCGATCAGGTCGGGCGAAAGCGCCGGCTTCGGATAGCGCGAGATCGTCAGCGCATCCACCGCCTGCCAGAACGCGTCCGGCATCTCGCCGAGCTTCAGCCCGTTCGTCGTGACGGAGATCACCGGCGCGATGCCCGTCGCGCGCACGCGTTCGATCAGTTCGACGAGAGCCGGATGCAGCAACGGTTCGCCACCGACCAGCTTGAACATGCGCGGGCTCAATACCTTCGCGGCCATGCGCAGATCGGCCTCGATCGATTCGGGGCTCGCGTGCCACTCGGGCAGCAACGGCGACAGCGAGCAGCATTCCGCGCAGGTCAGGTTGCAGTGATCGACAATATGCGCTTCCAGCGAGCGTGTCCGGATGCGGCCATTTTCGACGCGGTAGTCGCGATCGAGCGGCGGCGGAAAGACATGCTGCCGCTCGCCGGACGGCGGCGGATTCGGGATCGTGTTCGGATTCGCACTCACTTCAGGTCTCACTTCAGGTTCCTGCTTCGACGCAACGGGAAAAGAAATCGACCAGACGGTCGCGCGCGTCCGCCATCGCGGAAGCCATCGTCACCGCGCCATTCAGGTGCGACGCGAAGCGCGACGGATCGTCGAGCCAGCCTTGCACGATCCAGAGCTTGAGCGCGTGCTGCAGGCACGCGGCATCGACCGCCCATGCGATGCGGGCGGGATTCACCGAACGCACTCCCTGGTATCCGCGCACGAACGCTTCCGCCAGCTGCGGCGCTTCCAGCGGCAGATGATTCAGGCACCGCACCAGTTCGTATTCGCGCGGTGCGCCGATCGACGCTTCCCAATCGAGGATCAGCGGCGGCAGCGTGCCCGTGAACAGATAGTTGAACTGGTTGTAGTCGTTGTGGATCGGGTGCTGCGGATCGTCGGCGGGAAACCTTTCGATGCTGCCGGGGTAGTAGCGGTCGAGCATGCGCAGCGCGAGGTCGACGTAGTGGTACAGGTTCGCGGCGCTGTCGTTCGAGCGTGCGCGATTCAGTACGTCGAGCAGGCTGCGGCGTACTTCATCTGCGTCGATCGCAGTCAACCGCGCACGGATCGTGTCGAGCGACGGCAGATGCAGCTGTTCGAGGCTCAGGTGCAACGCGGCCAGACTGGCGCCGAGCGCATCCCATTCAGCCGGCGAAAACGTGTCGTACGTTCTGAACTGCCCGGCTTCCCAGCGCGTCAGCATCGCGTGCGAACCCTGCCCCGTCCAAAGCGGTTCGCCGGATGTCGTGCGCTTCAGCGTCTGCACGTGGAACCGTGCGTCGACGTGCGTTTCAAGGTGCGCCAGGACGGCGGCCTCCTTGATCGCGCGTGCATGGTGTTCGGACGCGTAGAGCTTGACCGCCACACCACCGCCTCCGTCATTCGGCAGATGCCACACGCGTTCGCTGACCCGGCGCGGCGCGGCGCGGCGGCCAAGCGCATAGGCATCGCGAATCTCGTCGAAGGTGACGGCGAGCGAGCCCATTCAGATATGCTCCGCCGGCCCGTGCCGATACGGATGACCGGTCAGGAAGGTGTTGTGCCCGACATAGCGCAGCTTGTACATCGCAGGCCGGAACAGCACCGAAGGATCGTTGTTCGCGATGCCGAGCAGCGGATACAGGTCCTGTCGCACGAAGAACGCGTTGTTGCCCATGTCGTCGCAGCAGACGAGTTCGTAACCCTTCTGCCGGGCGAGACGAACGAGCGATTCGAGGCTCGCGCCGTAATAGGTCGAGCCGTCCCATTCGTGGTCCGGATTGAAGCACATGACCCAGCGCTCGGGCGGCGTGTAGTACGGGTTGTACTCGATCACGACGATGCGCGGCTTGAACGCCTGCAGGCCGCGCCAGACCCAGTAGTCGTTGCCGTCGATATCGATCGACAGCAGGTCGAAGTCGAGCGGCGTATTCGCATCGGCGAGCAGTTGATCGACCGTGTCGGGCTGGATGCGGCCGTGGTGCAGGCGCACGCGCTCCGCGCCTGCGTAGTGCGCGGCAAGCTTGCCGAACCGGTATGCGCTGCCTTCCACCAGCACGCCGGCCCAATCCTGCTCGCGCAGCAGCCGCGCGGTGTTGCTGTTGCGCAGCCCGTCACTCGCGCCGATATCGACGCAGAAGCGGTTGGTCGGCACGATCCGCTCCATCAGGCGCGACAGGATGCTTTCCTCGGTGCCCTGCGCATACAGGCTTTGCGCAAGGCCGGACAGGTCGAGCGGGAGAGGATGGTCCGGCATTGAGGAGCGGCTCCGGGTCGAAATGGGGAATGATGATTGGCGTTCGGTGGGTAATTTACCCGAAGTCGATTGAGCAGAGGAAACGGGAATGCGCGATGCGGGCGGGCATCGCTGCAAGCGGAAATGAAGAAGCCCGCCAAGTACAACTTGGCGGGCTCCCGGATACATCGGCTCAGGTACGACTCAGGACACTTATTCCTGCCCCTGACTCGTCAGGAACTCCTCGTAATTCCCGCCGAAGTCGAACAGGTTGCCGTCCGTCTTCACTTCGATGATCCGGTTCGCCAGCCCGCTCACGAACTCGCGGTCGTGCGACACGAAGATCAGCGTGCCTTCGAACTGCTCGAGCGCGATCTGCAGCGACTCGATCGACTCCATGTCCATGTGGTTGGTCGGCTCGTCCATCAGCAGCACGTTGTGGCGGCCGAGCATCAGCTTGCCCCAGATCATGCGGCCCTTCTCGCCGCCCGACAGTACCTTCACCGACTTCCTGATGTCGTCCGACGAGAACAGCAGGCGGCCCAGCGTGCCGCGCACCATCGTTTCGTCGTCGCCGTCCTTGCGGTACTGGTCGATCCAGTCCATCAGCGTGATGTCGTTCGGGAACTCCTCGTACGTGTCCTGCGGCATGTAGCCGACATTCGCGTTCTCGGACCACTTCACCGTGCCGTGCTCCAGCGCGAGCGCGCCGAGCAGCGAACGCAGCAGCGTCGTCTTGCCCGCACCGTTCTCGCCGATGATCGCGATGCGCTCGCCCGGCTGAACCGACAGGTTGAAGTTCTGGAAGATCGTGCGCTCGTACTTCTTCGTGATGTCTTCAGCGACCACCGCGACGTTGTGCAGCTTCTTCTCGAACTCGAAACGGATGAACGGATTCTGGCGCGACGACGGCTTGAATTCCTCGATCTTGATCTTGTCGATCTGCTTCGCGCGGCTCGTTGCCTGGCGGGCCTTCGACTTGTTCGCCGAGAAGCGGCGCACGAAGTCCTGCAGTTCGGCGACCCGCTCCTTCGCACGCGTATTCGCCGCGGCCTGGCGCTCGCGCGCCTGCGCCGATGCGAGCATGTAGTCGTCGTAGTTACCCGGCCAAACCTTCAGCGTGCCGAAGTCCATGTCGGCCATGTGCGTGCACACCGAGTTCAGGAAGTGACGATCGTGCGAGATGATGATCATCGTCGAGTTGTACTCGTTGAGCGTTTGCTCGAGCCAACGAATCGAGTTGATGTCGAGGTTGTTGGTCGGCTCGTCGAGCAGCAGCACGTCCGGCTTCGAGAACAGCGCCTGCGCGAGCAGCACGCGCAGCTTCCAGCCCGGCGCGACGTCGC
Organism: Burkholderia cepacia complex sp. TUM26381; assembly: GCF_057439935.1. Taxonomy (NCBI): domain Bacteria; kingdom Pseudomonadati; phylum Pseudomonadota; class Betaproteobacteria; order Burkholderiales; family Burkholderiaceae; genus Burkholderia; species Burkholderia cepacia complex sp. TUM26381. Next base: position 1,968,934 of record NZ_CM172006.1, read on the forward strand.
TCATCGTGCCGCTGTGGAACTTCTCCTCGATGCCGATGCCGAGCAGCAGCGCGCCCGCGCGTGCCTCGGCGTCGTAACCGCCGTATTCGGCGAACTTGCCTTCGAGTTCGGCGGCGTGCATGTAGTCGTCGTCGGTGGCTTCCGGGTTCGCATAGATCGCGTCGCGCTCGGTCATGGCGGCCCACATTTCGGTGTGGCCCATCATCACGACGTCCAGCACGCGCACGTCTTCGTACGCGAACTGGTCCTGGCGCAGCTTGCCCAGGCGGACGTTCGGCTCCAGCGCGACGTTGCCGGCGCTCGGCTCGAGGTCGCTGCCGAGGATCTTCATGAACGTCGACTTGCCACAGCCGTTTGCGCCGATCAGACCGTAGCGGTTGCCCTCGCCGAATTTGACCGAGATATTCTCGAACAGGGGCTTTGGCCCGAATTGCATCGTGATGTTGGCAGTAGAAAGCACGGCAGGTCCCGTTAAGAGAGAAATCGACGGAAAACCGTGTATTTTAGCAGGTGTCGGAGAAACTGCCGACCGCACCGCCCGGGCAACGTATTCCAGGCCATCTGGCCCTCCGCCCGGCGGCCCGCCAACACGACGACACGCGCCCCATCGCCGCCTACCGGAATCCCGCATGCCAGCCAGCCCGCTTCGCGAACAACTCGTCGGCGCATGGCGCCTCGTATCCTACGAAGTCCGCCCGCGCGACGGCAGCCCGGCCGTCTATCCGCTCGGCCGCGATGCGCGTGGCTGGATTCTCTATACGTCGGACGGCTATATGTCCGCCCAGCTGATGGCCGCCGGCCGGCCGCCCTACGCGAACGGCGACCCGCACCACGGTAGCGACGAAGCGTGCGCGGCGGCCGCCCGCGGCTACATCGCCTATTCCGGCCCCTTTCAGGTAGCCGACGACGGCACGCTGACCCACGAAATGGACGTCAGCCTGTTCCCGAACTGGGTCGGCAACGTCCAGCAGCGGGTCGCCGTGCTCGACGGCGATCGCCTGCAGCTCGGCCCCGCCGCACCGGTCCGGCTCGACGGCCGGGAGGTCGACGTCCTGCTGCTGTGGGTGCGCGCGGGCCGCTGACGCCCGTCACTTGCCGGCCTTCGCGGCCGCCTTTTGTGCTGCCTTCGCGTTGATCTGCCCGAACAGCTCCGAGCACGGCACGTCGCGGTTGTTGCTCGGCGCGATCAGCGGAATCAGCGCCGCGAACGGGTTGATCAGCCCGAGCCCGACCATCGCGCCTGCGCGCAGCGCGAGCGCGCCCGCGTCGACGCCGACCTTCGGGTTCTTGAACGTGCCCTTCGCATACAGCGGCGAGCGCAGCGAGAAGATCCGGAAACCCTTCGTATGCGGATGGATCTTCAGGTCGAGCGATTCGTCGCGCAGGTTGATCGGCCCGTCGACGTTGATCAGCGCGTCGTCGGTGTCGAGCGCGAACACCTTCGGATTGAGCATGCCGTTGGTCGCGACGAAGTCGATCGCCGCGCAGTTGATCTTCACGTCGTTGTTGCCGAACAGCTTCTCGTAGACGACGTTGGCGACGTTCAGCCCCGCCGCTTCCATCAGCAGGCGGCTGATGCGGCCGTCCGTCACGAGCGCCTTCACTTCGCCGGTCGAGGTCGCGGCGAGCGCGGCCGGCGAGTTGCCGGTGGCCGACAGCGACGCGTCGCCGTTGATTTCGCCGAGCGCCGACTGCATGACCTTCTGCGTCGGGAACAGTTGCTTGAGCTTCAGGTGCCGCGCGGCCACCGTGAAGCGGCCCTTCAGCGGCGTGCCGCTGCCGTCGAGATGCGCGGTCGTCGCGAGCGTGCCGCCCGCGACGCCGAACTGCAGCGGTTCGAGCGACAGCACGCCGTCCTGCATCACGATGTGCGTGTACAGGTTCGTGATCGGCAGGTTCGAACTCTTGACCAGCTTGCGGCCCGTGAACTTGACGTCCGCGTCGAGCGCGCGCCAGCGGTCGGTACGGAACGTCTCGACCGGCAGCACGCGGTCCGGCGGCTGGCGCGTCGTGTCGCCGCGCTTGGCCTTGCTTGCGGCCGTATCGGCGCCGATCACCGGGGCAAGATCGGAGAACTGCAGCAGGTTCGACACGAGTTCGCCCGACAGCTTCGGCCGCGGTTCGCGCTGCGCATACGTGAGCGTGCCGCCGAGATCGCTGCCGCCGACGCGGCCGTTGAAGTTCTCGTAGCGGAACGTGCTCGCGTGCGGCTTGAAGTTGCCGATCAACCGCCCTTCGGTCGCATAAGGCGGCGTATCGGGCAGCGTAATGCCGGTGAGCTGGTAAAGGTGCGACATCGACGTGCCCTGCAGCCACAGCCGCAGGTCGAGCGCCGCGAGATGCGTCGGATCGGTCAGCGTACCGACGATCGCGAGCCGCGTGTCGCCGGCCTTCACGTCGGCCTGCAGCGGGAACGGCCGCGACGTATCCTGGATCGCGAGCACGCCGCCGAGCTTGCCGGTCCCGTTGATCGGCACGTTCTTGTAGCGGCCGTCGACCTTCAGCCCGAACGCATAGGTCGGGCCGGACGGCTTCGCAGGCGCGGCAGCGCCGCTTGCGCCGGCAGCCGTCGATGCGGAAGCAACCGAAGAAGCGGACGAGCCAGGCGAACCGGGAGCCGCCGACGCAACCGAGGTTGCAGCCGATGCGCCCGACGACGCTGCCGCGCTCGCCGCCTGCGCCGCGGAAGCACTCGACGCGGCTTCCGCATTGGCCTTCGCGCTCAACTGCGCGGCGCCGCGCTTGCCGACACGCTGCGCCGATGCCTCGCGCGACGTCTGCTCCTGTTCCTTCAGCACGTCGCCGAGCGGAATCGGCTGGCCGAGCGTATCGATCGCGACGGTCAGGTCGGCCTTCGCGATCGCATCGCGATACGTGACGGTGCCCTTCGCGAAGCCGAAGCTGTCGAGCCGCACCTTCCACGGCGACGGCTGCGACGATTGCTTGAACTGGAAGGTCCACGTGTTGCGTCCGTCGGCGAGCCGCTCGAGGTCGACGGCCGGATTCACGACGTCGATCGACGGGATGACGATTTCATGCGCGAGCAACGGCAGGATCGCGAGATCGAAGTGCGCGGCATCGAGCGTGACGAACTTGGGCGTCTTCGCCCAGTCGGGGTTGCCGATCTCGAGCTGGGTGGCCGAAAAGCTCGGCCAGGGCACCCATGCGCGCCAGCCGGTCTCGCCGTCGGGGCGGCGCCAGCCGACCTTGAGATCGCCGTTGATCGCGAACGGGCGGCCGAGTGCGGCACTCACCTGTTCGTTGACCCACGGCTTCGCGCGGTTCCAGTCGAACGTGAAGAGAAAGACGCCGGCCGCCGCGATGAGCACCGCGACGATACCGACAATCCATGCAGCCGATTTGCCGATGGCTCGGGTTAGCGTCATGGCGGTTCCGTTGTTGTTCTGAAATGTTGCCGCACCATGTCGGGCCGCTTGCGTGGACGAACGGCACACGACACCCGCGGCTTTTCAATCGGTATTATGACGCACGCCATGGCGACCTCTCGGCGCTATTAACGCTTTTTTTCATTTGTGACATGACAGCCCCCACCGGCCTCATCGATGCGCAGCGCATTACCCGCCGCGACGCCAGCAGTGGCAAGACCCTGCTCGCTCCGACCGATTTCAGCCTCGCAGCGGGATCGCGAATTGCTATCACCGGACCGTCAGGGTCAGGCAAGAGCGTGCTGCTGCGCGCGCTCGCGCTGCTCGACCCGCTCGACGGCGGTCGCATCCTGTGGCGCGGCCGCGGGATCCGGCGCAGCGCGATCCCGCGCTACCGGCGCAGCGTCGCGTACGTGCGCCAGCGCCCCGCGCAGATGGACGGCACCGTCGAATCGCAGTTGCGCTATCCGTATTCGCTCGCGATCTATCGCGACGTGTCGTTCGATCGCGCGCGCGCCGAAGCGCTCGCCGCGCAAGCGGGCCGCGGTTCCGACTTTCTCGACAAACGCGCGAGCGACCTGTCGGGCGGCGAAGCGCAGATCGCCGCGCTACTGCGCGTGCTGCAGCTCGATCCCGACGTACTGCTGCTCGACGAGCCGACCTCCGCGCTCGATCCCGAATCGGCGCGTGCGATCGAGGCGCTCGTCGGCGCGTGGTTCGACGCGGCGCCCGACGCCCGAGCGTACATGTGGATCTCGCACGATCCAGCCCAGGCCGCGCGGATCGGCACGATGCGACTCGTGATGCAGGCCAGCGTCATGCATGTTGCGAACCCGACGGAGGCTGCGCAATGAGCCCGGCACTGCAGGACCTGAGCCTCGTCGACGTCGGCATCGCCGCCGCGCTCGTCGCCGTCAACGGTGCGATCTCGGCGGCGCTGTCGCTCGGCCTCGGCCGCAAGCTCGCGCTCGCGGCGGTACGTACCGTCGTGCAACTGCTCGCGATCGGCTACGTGCTCGGCTGGGTGTTCGGCCATCCGCACTGGTACGTCGTGCTGCCGCTCACCGCGCTGATGACGCTGATCGCCGGTTTCGCCGGTGCGGGCCGCGGCAAGCGCACGTATCGCGGCCAGCGCATCGACAGCATCGCGTCGATCTGGTTCAGCAGCTGGTTCGTCGCGGCGGTCGGGCTGTTCGTCGTGATCCGCATCCATCCGTGGTTCGCGCCGCAATACGCGATTCCGATCCTCGGGATGATTCTCGGTAATACGCTGACGGGCGTGTCGCTCGGCGTCGAGCGGATGATGGAAGAACTCACGGCGCGCCGCGACCGCGTCGAAACGGCGCTCGCACTCGGCGCGACGCGCTGGGAAGCCGCACAGGACGCCGCGCGGCAGGCCGTGCGCGCGGGCATGCTGCCGACGCTGAACCAGATGGCCGTCGTCGGCGTCGTGAGCCTGCCGGGGATGATGACGGGCCAGGTACTGGCCGGCCAGTCACCGTTGCAGGCCGTGCGCTACCAGATCGTGATCATGTTCCTGATCGCCGCGGCGTCCGCGCTCGGCACCGTCGGCGCGGTGCTGATGACCTATCGCCGGCTGTTCTCGGCGGATCACCGCTTTCTCGCATCGCGGCTCGAAGAGCGCGCGCACTGACACGCGGCGGCGGTGCGCGGCGGTGCGCGGCGTACGCTCAGTGCGCGCTGCGTCGCTTGCCGATCGCCTGCCGTAACGCGGCCGCGATGTCGGCGCCGGGTGCGAGCCCGTCGACCGACGCGACGAGCCGCACCGCGCGCGGTGTCGTCACATAGGCCTGTGCACCGACATAGCCGCCGCTGCCTGCCGAACGCGTCGTCACGACGAGCGCCTGCGGCGCACGTGCGCCGAGGTCCGCCGTATACGCATCGGCGATCGTGCCGTCGCGCGCATGCAGCACGCCCGTCACGTAATCGTCGGTATCGAAGCCGGGCGCGGCATGCGCGGTCGAGTACACGCGCACCGCGTAGCTGCCGGTCGAGCACGGTTCGAGTGCGCCGCTCGATACGACCGCCACCTGCTGCCGCGTCGGCAGCTCGACCTTCTTCACGAAACCGCAATCGTCAGCCGCGTGCGCGTGCACGGCGACGAATGCAATCGCAGACAGCAGCGCGCGCATTCGGAATTTCATCGGGATGGGGTGACGGAAAGGAAAGAATGCGGACGAGCATAACGTGACGTCTGCACGACGTCACGCACCGCTGCCGCACGGCAGCGGCACCGTCCCGCGAAGAAGGCGGCGGGAAAATCTCGCGATGGCGGCGCGCATCGCTCACGTGCCGCCCTGCTCGCCCCGCCTGCCGAATCCGTTGCGCGCGCACCGGACCCAACGCCGGCCCGCGCGCGCCGCTCAGCGCTTGATCGACACCGTCACCTTGGTGCCGTCGCTCATCGTCACGGACTTCGACCCGCCATTGGTCGGAATCGACACCCACTTGACCTGGCTCACCGACACGACGTCCGGGCATTGCAGCGACTTGCCGCCGGCCGTCACGCTGCGCGTGCCCTTCGGCGCGGCCGCCTGGAAGCTCATCTGCACGTTGGCGACGCCCTTCGCATCGACCGACGGCGCGAGCCGCACCTGGGTCTGGCGCACCATCGCGCCGTTCGCGTCGCGCGGCAGGTTGTCCGCGTTGGGACAGCCGTCCGGCATCGCGACCGCGCCGCTCGGCGGCACCGATTTCCAGTTGAAATCGTCCGTCTCGCCCGAGCGGATCTTGCGGGTCTCCTGCGTATTGCCGTAGGTCTTCGAGTCGACCTTGACGGTGTATTCGAGCTGTCCCGTACCGCCGCCCTTCAGGCTGCCCTTGACCGGCGGCGCCGCGAATACGCTCGCGCTGACGCACGCCGCCGCGAACACGACCGACCACGATGCGGCGACCGACAAGCTGCGTTGGCTCATGCTGACCTCCTTGTAATGCGGCGGCACGCGCGTGCCGCGCGGTTTTCGATGCATGATGCGCTGCCAGTCTACCGCCAAGCGGGATGCAATGCGCCGCAAACGCATCGGGTGTTACCCCGCTTGCGTTCGCGGCGTCGCAACCTTACGCGAGTGACGGCGTCAGAAACCGCTCAGCACGAGCTTGCCGATCGAGCGTCCGGCCTCGAGCAACTGGTGCGCGCGCCGTACGTTCGCCGCATTGATCGTGCCGAGCTGTTCGCCAAGCGTCGTGCGCAGCGTGCCGCCGTCGACGAGCCGTGCGACTTCGCCGAGGATCCGGTGCTGCTCGATCATGTCCGGCGTCTCGAACATGGCTCGCGTGAACATGAATTCCCAGTGAAACGCGGCGCTCTTCGCCTTCAGCAATTCGACCGGCACCGGTTTCCCGTTCTCGACGATCGTGCAAATGCCGCCCTGCGGCCGGATTACTTCCGCCGCGGCAGGAAAATGACGGTCCGTGTCGTTGAAGATCAACACATAGTCGACGTTCGGATGGCCGGCCTCGCGCAGTTGCGCCGGCAGGTCGCCGAAATGGTCGACCACCGCATCCGCACCGAGCGAACGCACCCAGTCGGCCGACGCCGGCCGCGACGCGGTCGCGATCACGTACAGCTTGCCGAGCGTCTTCGCGAGCTGGATCGCGATCGACCCCACGCCGCCCGCACCACCGATGATCAACACCGACTTGCCGGCGTCCGCGCCCTGCGGCGACACGTGCAGCCGGTCGAACAGTGCTTCCCACGCGGTCAGCGCCGTCAGCGGCAGCGCGGCCGACGCCGCGAAATCGAGCGTGCGCGGCTTCAACGCGGCGATCCGTTCGTCGACCGTGTGGAATTCGCTGTTGGCGCCGGGCCGCGTGATGCTGCCCGCATAGAACACTTCGTCGCCGGGCCGGAACAGCGTCACGTCGGCGCCGACCGCGACCACCGTGCCGGCCGCATCCCAGCCAAGCACGCGCGGCGTCTCCTCGACCTGCGGCTTCGGCGCGCGCACCTTGGTGTCCACCGGGTTCACGGAAATCGCCTCGACCTTCACGAGCAGATCGCGCGGGCCCGGCACGGGCTGCGGCAGTTCCACGTCGAGCAAGGCTTGCGGGTCATCGATCGGCAGATAGCGGGTCAGTCCAACGGCTTTCATCTCGATACTCCTTTCAGGGAATCCGGGCGGGCCGCGGCGCAGCCCCATGAACGTCATCGTAGGCAACCCGATCCTTCGAGAAAACCGCTATATTTCCTGAAACATTTTCAGGAATCTCAGAACAATGGTGTCCGATCCGATTCCGGTTCCCGACAAGCCGCTCGATCTGCTCGACGTCGCGCTGTTCGTGCGCGCGGCGCTGCTCGCGAATGTCACCGCGGCCGGGCGCGAGTTCGGCGTGTCGGCCGCGGTTGCCAGCGCGCGCATCGCGCAACTCGAACGCCAGCTCGGCGCACGGTTGCTGCACCGCACCACACGCCGCATCAGCCTCACGCAGGACGGCGAAGTCTTCATGGCACGCGCCGACGCGCTGCTGTCGGCCGCCGACGCCGCGCGCGCGTCGGTCGGGCACGGCCGCAGCGAGCCGTACGGGCGGCTGAAGGTGTCGATGTCGTCGTCGTTCGGCCGCCAGCACGTCGCGCCGGTGATTCCCGCATTCCTGCGCCGCTACCCGTCGGTGTCGCTCGACCTGCGGCTGTCCGACGAGATCGTCGATCTCGTCGACGACGGCTACGACGTCGCGATCCGCCTCGGCGCGCTGAAGGACTCGACGCTCGTCGCGCGCAAGCTCGCTGCAAACCGCCGTGTGCTGTGCTGCTCGCCCGCCTATCTCGCCGAACGCGGCACGCCGCGCCATCCGGCCGACCTGACCCAGCACGAGTGCGTGATCCTCGGCGACCAGCGCGACTGGTCGTTCACGACGCCGCAAGGCCCGCTGACCGTGCGGGTCGGCGGCCGGCTCGTCGCGAGCAACGGCGAGGCGATCCGCGAAGCGCTCGTCGACGGCTTCGGGATCGCGATCAAGTCGACCTGGGACGTCGGACCGCTGCTCGCGAGCGGCGCGCTCGTCACCGTGCTCGACGATTACCCGTTCGCGGAAGCGGTCGCGATCTGGGGCGTCTATCCGAGCCGCGCGCATGTACCGCTGAAAACGCTCGCGTTCATTTCATTCCTTGCCGAGCATTTCGGCGATCCGCCGTACTGGGATCGCGCGAACGGATGACAACCGCCGCACCGCGCACGGTTTCGATCCGGCCCGGTCGCCATGCGCGGCCAACCGGCTACAATGGCGCGTTCGCGACGCAATGGCCCGCAGCCGGACGGGGCCCGCGTTCGCAGGCGGCCGCCCGTTGGCCGCGCATGCCATTCATTCGCCTCCCAACCATCCCGTCATGACCCACAATCTCGTCATCCAGAGTCTTGCGCCGCTGTCGGACGCCCATCACAAACCGCTGCTCGCGCTGTCGCGCGGCACCCGCATCGTGCAGACCGACGATCACGCGCTGCGCATCGAAAACGCGAATCCGGCACAGCGCCTCGACATCGACGCGTACTGCGGCACGCATGCGCTCGATTTCGCGTTCGTCGAAGCCGGCCGCACGCTCGGCGATTTCGGGCTCGCCGTGATGGACATGGATTCGACGCTGATCACGATCGAGTGCATCGACGAAATCGCCGATTTCTGCGGGCTGAAAACGCAGGTCGCGGAGATCACCGAAGCATCGATGCGCGGCGAGATCCGCGATTTCAACGAAAGCCTCACGCGCCGCGTCGCGCTGCTGGCCGGGCTCGACGCGCAGGCGCTCGAACGCGTGTACGAGGAACGGCTGCAGCTGTCGCCGGGCGCCGAGACGATGCTGGCCGGCGTGAAGGCGGCCGGCATGAAGACGCTGCTCGTGTCGGGCGGCTTCACGTTCTTCACCGAGCGGCTGAAGGCGCGCCTCGGCCTCGACTACGCGCATGCGAACACGCTCGAGATCGTCGACGGCAAGCTCACCGGCAAGGTGCTCGGCGAGATCGTCAACGCGGACGTGAAGGCGCGCCTGCTACGCGAGACGTGCGCGTCGCTCGGCCTCGAGCCGAATCGCGCGATCGCGATGGGAGACGGGTCGAACGACCTGAAGATGATGGCCGAAGCCGGGCTGTCCGTTGCGTTCCACGCGAAGCCGGTCGTGCGCGACGCGGCGACGGTCGCGTTCGATCATGTCGGCCTCGACGGGCTGCTGCGGCTGTTCTGATTCCGCTGCACCGCTCATGAAAAACGCCGGCGCGATTCAACATCGCGCCGGCGTTTTGTTTTTACGCGAGGCCTTCGCGGCCTGCGATCAACCGAGTACGTCCTGCATCGCGCGTTCGATGTCCGCGCGCAGGTCGGCTTCGTCTTCCAGGCCAACGTAGAAACGCACCAGCGTGCCGCGATGCGGCCAGTCCGGACGCATCGACGCGACGTCGTAAGGCATCGCGAGACTGCACGCGCCGCCCCAGCTCCAGCCGATCGCGAACAGTTCGAGCGACTCGACGAAGCGGTCGATCTGCTCCGCGCTGTAGCGTTCGTCGAACACCACTGAGAACAGCCCGCCCGCGCCGGTGAAATCGCGCATGAACGACGCGTGCCCCGGGCAATCGGCGATCTGCGGATGCAGCACTGCCGCGATCTCCGGCCGTGCCTTCAGCCATTGCGCGAGCGCAAGCGCGCTCTTGCTGTGCGCATCGAAGCGCACCTGCATGCTCGGCAGGCTGCGCAGCACGAGCGAGCAATCATCGACCGAAACGCCGATCCCGCAGCGCATCCGCGCGAGCTTCAGCTGCGCGTGAAGTTCCGCGTTCGCGGTGATCGTCGCGCCCATCAGCACGTCGCTGCCGCCCGACTGGTACTTGGTCAGCGCCTGCACCGAGATGTCGACGCCGTGCTCGAACGGCTTGAACGCGAGCCCGGCCGAGAACGTATTGTCGATCGCGGTGACGATGCCGCGTGCCTTCGCGGCCGCCGCGATCGCCTGCACGTCGGGCACTTCCATCGTCACCGAGCCCGGCGACTCGATCCAGATCAGCCGCGTGTTCGGCTGGATCAGGTCGGCGATGCCGGCGCCGATCAGCGGATCGTAGAAGCGCGCAGTGATGCCGAAATCCTTCGCGAGCCAGTTGCCGAAATCCGCGTTCGGGCCGTACACGTTGTGCGGAATCAGCACGTCGTCGCCCGCTTTCACGATCCCGAAGTAGACGTTCATGATCGCCGCGAGGCCCGACGGCTGCAGCAGCGCGTGCGTGCCGCCCTCGATCTCGGCGAGCCGCTGCGCGAGCGCGAGCGACGTCGGCGTCGCGTGCAGCCCGTAACGCCACTGGTTGTCGTTGTGCCAGACGAGCGCGCGCATCGTCGCGAGATCGGGGAACACGACCGTCGACGCACGCGCGACCGGCGGCACGAACGACCGGAAGCCTTCCGGAATGACGTCGTCGGGTTGAACGATACGGGTTTGAAGTGCGCGCTTGGGAGTGGATGCAGTCATGACAGGAAGCCGGGCACGAGGCCGTTCGGTTGCGGAATATGTCGCTAGATTAGCCAAAATCGGCGCGGTTGGCCCGGTACAATGCGCGCCGCGCGCGCCGAGCCAGCGCGCGCTCAGTCGCCGGTGCGCAGGTTGACGACGCCACCCACCGTCTCGATTTCCTGCACGCGGCCGTCGCGCACCTGCAGCGCCGCGCGCTTGCCTGGCGCCAGGCGCAGCACGACCGGCTGCGGATCCGACTCATCCGAATTCATCCGGTCGGCCTTCAGTTCGCCCGTCGTGTCGAAGCGGCCGATCCACACGCCCGTGATGTTCGTGCCGTCGTTCGATTCCTCGATCTCGAGCGTATCGCCGTCGCGATCGCCCGCGAGCAGCACGACCTCGCCCGTATCGGCGAACTGGTACTCGCCGTGCACGCCTTCCTCGTCCGTCTTCGGGCCGAGATGCACGACGATCGGCCGGTCGCCAAGCGTGCCTTCGTAGCGCGGCAGGCGGGCGAACTCGGGATTCGGCTTCAGCGGCCGCGCCGCTGCCGGTTCATCCTGCTGCACGCCCGGCGCGACGGCCTGCGCCGCGACCACGCGCGGCATCGCGAGGCCCGCTGCCAGCGCGCCTGCGACGACGAGCGCCCGTTGCCATTCCGAATATCGACCCACCTTGTATTGCTCCTTGCTTCAGATTCGCTCGAAAATCGCGGCGATGCCCTGCCCGTCGTGCGGGGCCGTGGCCGGCGTACGCGTGGCGCGTCAGCCTTGCATCAGGCGCTCCACCGCGTCGCGGTGCGGAATCGGTGCGACCGCGCCGTAGCCTGTCGTCGACAGCGCCGCCGCTGCATTCGCATAACGCGCGGCCGCGAACGGATCGTCGCCCGCGACGATCCGCGCGACGAACGCGCCGCCGAAGCAGTCGCCCGCGCCCGTCGCATCGACAGCCTCGACCGTGAAGCCCGGCACGACGCGCCGCTCGTCCGGCGTCGCGACATACGCGCCTTCCTTGCCGAGTTTCAGTGCGACGACCTGCGGCCCGTGCTCGAGCATTGCATCGACGATCGCATCGCGATCGTTCGCGCCCGTCAGTGCCGTGACGTCGTCCCAGCTCGGCAGGCAGATGTCCGTCTGGCGCAGCGCTTCGCGCATCACCGCGCGGGCGCGCGGCAACGGCCACAGCTTCAGGCGCAGGTTCGTGTCGAAGCTGACCTTCGCGCCGTGGCTGCGCGCATGGTCGATCGCCGCGAACGCCGCGTCGCACGCGATCGTGCTGATCGCGAGGCTGATGCCCGACAGATGCACGGCCTTCGCGGTCGCGAGCGCATCGAGCGGCAGGTCGCCTGTGGCATAGCGGCTCGCTGCGGAGCCCGCGCGCAGATAGTCGAACTGGTGACCGTCGGCGCCATGCGTGACGAAATACACGCCGGTCGGCGCCGTGCGATCGATCCGCACGTACGTCGTGTCGACGTGTTCCGCCTGCCACATGTCGGCCAGCAAGCGGCCGAACGGATCGTCGCCGATCGCCGACACGAAGCCCGTCGACGCACCCTGGCGCGCCGCCGCGATGCAGAAGTTCGACGTGTCGCCGCCGAAGCCCTGCAGGAATTCGGGATGGCCCGGCTGCGACTGGTTGAATTCGATCATCGCCTCGCCGAGCGCGAGGATCTCCGGAAATGCGGCGGTCATCGCTTACACCTCGCCCCACAGATCGTGACCGTCGGCGCCCGTGATCTTCACGGATACGAAATCGCCGACCTTGTAGCGCTTCGATGCCTTCGTCGCCGGTTCGACATAGACGACCCCGTCGATTTCCGGCGCATCGGCTGCCGTGCGGCCGATACCGCCTTCCTCGCTGACTTCGTCGATCAACACCTTGAGCGTCTTGCCGACCTTGCGCTGGATGCGGTTCGCCGACACTTCCTCGGCGACTTCCATGAAGCGCGCGCGGCGTTCCTCGCGAACGTCATCCGGGAGCGCGCCGTCGAGTTCGTTTGCCGTCGCGCCTTCGACCGGCGAATACGCGAAGCAGCCGACGCGATCGAGTTCCGCCTCGCGGATGAAGTCGAGCAGCGTTTCGAACTGCTCTTCCGTCTCGCCGGGGAAGCCCGCGATGAACGTGCTGCGGATCGTCAGGTCGGGGCAGATCTCGCGCCACTTCTGCACGCGCTCGAGCACCTTCTCGGCGTTCGCCGGACGCTTCATGCGCTTCAGCACTTCCGGATGTGCGTGCTGGAACGGCACGTCGAGATACGGCAGCACGTGCCCCTTGAACGGGCCTTCGGCCATCAGCGGAATCACTTCATCGACGCTCGGATACGGGTACACGTAGTGCAGGCGCACCCATGCGCCGTACTGTGCCGCGAGTTCGCCGAGCGCGGCGACCAGGTCGGTCATGCGCGTCTTGATCGGCTTGCCGTTCCAGAAGCCCGTGCGGTACTTCACGTCGACGCCGTAAGCGCTCGTGTCCTGCGAGATCACGAGCAGTTCCTTCACGCCCGACTTGAACAGGTTCTCGGCTTCCAGCATCACTTCGGCGACCGGGCGCGACACGAGGTCGCCGCGCATCGACGGGATGATGCAGAACGTGCAACGGTGGTTGCAGCCTTCGGAGATCTTCAGGTACGCGTAGTGGCGCGGCGTGAGCTTGATGCCGGCCGCCGGCACGAGGTCGGTGAACGGGTCGTGCGGCTTCGGCAGGTGCGAATGCACAGCCTGCATCACTTCGCCCACCGCGTGCGGGCCGGTGACGGCGAGCACCTTCGGATGGACTTCCTCGATCAGGTTCGAGCCGCTGGCGCTCGACTTCGCGCCAAGGCAGCCAGTGACGATCACCTTGCCGTTCTCGGTCAGCGCTTCGCCGATCGCGTCGAGACTTTCCTGCACGGCTTCGTCGATGAAGCCGCAGGTGTTCACGACGACGAGGTCGGCGCCGTCGTAGGTGCCGGAGATTTCATAACCTTCGGCGCGCAGCTGCGTGATGATTTGTTCGGAGTCGACGAGCGCCTTGGGGCAGCCGAGGGATACGAACCCTACTTTGGGGGATTGGGACATCTGGATGTGTGGGGGCGTGGCAGCAAAAGCGTGAGTTTACAGCGATTTAGGGTCCAGCAGCCTAAAACGAGTGGCTGCGGCGGCACAGGCTTTCGGCTCGGATGTGCCGTGTGGCGGACTGCCGTGCGCGAGGTCGAGTTTGATACGACCCTTTCACTACGTGACGAAGGGTATTCCGCCGACCATAAGCGACGTCTGGAAAGGCCCATTCAACGTGGTCGTGCAGGTAGATCGGGGACGGTCAGGTGCAAGACGGCCTGCGCTGATTTGTCTGGGGTCTGGGCGGCCGGAGTCGGGCCGACACTTGTTCCGCCATTGGCGCAACCCACGTAGATCGCGAATACCACGATTAGGGGCGACGCGGCGGGCGACAGCCTCGCGGCGAAGGAACGCAACACGGTTCTGCCGGTGCGCGCTCCGTACATCAGGCATCAGTGTGCAGAAGAGAAACTCGGAGGCGACCAGTTGAACGCTTTGCTGTTCGTTGCCGAGCCAAGCACGAGAATGACACCGTCGTGACAGATGCGAAATTGTCAACCGCTGATTGTCGTCGTTCATCAATACAATTTGCCTACGCTATCGCAGCGGTAAGCCATCTTCGACAGTCATCACCGACGGCGCCCCCGCCGCGTAGCGACCGCTTGCTGTCACTCCACAAGCCACCCAGGCTCGCCCTCGACCAAGGTGCCGCCATGGCTGGTGGTGTCACCCTGACGCGCCGCCGGCCGGCCTTCGATCTCCGTGCCGGGCGAGCCGGTTTGAATCTCCGCTCCGCAACTGATGCGGTCGCCCACGCGCGCGATCGCTCGGCCGTTAATGGCAGCGGACTCGGCGCCGCTGACGACGGTTCCGTCACCGTGGACGGGACAGCTGTGTCGGTGACCGACGAGTACGATAGGTCGCATATCAAGCTCCTTATGGTTTGTACTACTTCTGAATATCCTGGCGCTTACTAGCGCGCAGGCGGAGACCACCGAAGATGCCGATCTCCAAGGCGGGTAACGAGGCCAGGGCGAGTTTCATAGGCACGACGGCGATGGCGAGGCCCAGACAACTGACCACGATCAGTGCGCAGAGCACCTTGGCCAGCCACGTACCGTGGAAATGGCTCTGCATGATCGGCACCATTGGATGATGTGACCGCCACGTCACCATGGCGGGTCCAAGCGCCGCCGCGAAGGCCTTGTAGCCGGGCGTCTTGCGGTTACCGAGAAACGCCATCGTTGGCTGCTGCCGGCGCGTGAGCCGGATCAGTCCGTCCAAGGTAGATGCGGTGATACTGTCAAAGGTGACGGTTCCATAGCGCTTGAAGACCAAGGCGTCGGGTGTAATGTGCACCACGTCTTTGGCAGGTGGGTACACCACGTGGGCCAAGATCAACGGGGTGGCGATGCAGATGACTATCAGCACCGCGATGGCAAGAAGAGGTCCGTCGGTGCGCAATGGGAATGGCACGAACATCGACACGACTAGCAGTGGAGAAAATAGCGCCATCACCGGGGCGGCCTGGTGCCACCGGGTGTAAATAACCACGTTAGGTCGGTCATTGCCCCCTTTGATCGCCGTTTCGAGGCTGGGATTGGTCATGCGAGTGCACTCCAGAAAATAATTGATCGGCCGCTTCGAGACCGATGGGCCTCCGCTCAGGCGCTTTGCGCACGTGGGCATGACGCCAGAAGCCGTGCTGCTACCGCAATGCCTCGGTCAGTTCGAGGGCTGGGTAACTGCCCTATCGGCCTTCTCGGCTGAAACCACTGCACGAGGCAAATCACGCCGCCGTGCCCATGCCCCACGCGCGGTGCGCGCCGTAGCAGGCCATGGTGACGACGCTGATCTCCAGCGCGTTTCCGGTCATTCGACGTGCGGATGGCCAGTGCCACGCCGGGTCGCTTCTTTCTGGAAAATCGCAACGCCATCTTCATCGATTCAACGCGCCAAGGCTTCCGCCGGCGGCGGTGTGCTCGGCGCACCTCCTTTGGGATCGCTGTTGATGTCCACGCAGAACTGACCCACCTGAGGCAGTAATTTTCATCGAATTTTGACCCACGTGATTGAATGCCCTGCTCAATCTTTGAGCAGGGGATACAGAGGTGATCACGGTGGGCATATTGGCCAAGATCAGGCGGATGTATTTCCGCGAGAAGGTCCCGCTGCGCGAGATTGCTAGGCGCACGGGCCTGTCCCGGAACACGGTGCGCAGCTGGCTTCGGCAAACGGATGCCGTTGAGCCGAAGTACCCGAAGCGCGTCAGCCCGAGCGTCGTCGACGAGTGGGCCGCGCAGCTGACGGGCTGGCTGCGGGCGGACAGCCATCGCCCGAAGCGTGACCGGCGCACGGCGCGGTTCATGTTCGAGGCCATCCGCGGCGAGGGCTACGCCGGCAGCTACGGCCGCGTCAGCGCCTTCGTGAGACGCTGGCACGAGGAGCAGGCTGAAGCCCCGCGCAGGAAGGCCTATGTACCGTTGGCCTTCGAACCCGGCGAAGCATTCCAGTTTGACTGGAGCTGCGAATACGCCTTCATCGGCGGGTTGCGGCGACGCCTGGAGGTCGCCCACGTCAAGCTCAATGCCAGCCGGGCGTTCTGGCTGGTCGCCTATCCGACCCAGAGTCACGAGATGCTGTTCGATGCGCACGCCCGCGCATTCGCCGCGTTTGGCGGCGTTCCGCGCCGCGGCATCTACGACAACATGAAGACCGCCGTGGACAAGGTCGGCCGCGGCAAGGAGCGCGCGGTCAACGCCCGCTTCGAGGCAATGTGCGGCCATTACCTGTTCGAGCCGGAATTCTGCAACCGTGCCGCCGGCTGGGAGAAGGGCATCGTTGAGAAGAACGTGCAGGACCGGCGCCGCCAGATCTGGCACGAGGCCGCGCTACGACGCTGGGAAACGCTGGAGCTTCTGAACGAATGGGTCGCGGGCCAGTGTCGTCAGGCCTGGCAGATGCGGCACCCGCAGTGGCCCGAGCTGACGGTCGAGGACGTGCTGCAGGACGAGCGCACCAGGCTGATGCCCAATCCACGCCCGTTCGACGGCTATGTCGAGCAGACGCTGCGGGTGTCGTCGACCAGCCTCATCCACTTCCAGCGCAACCGCTACAGCGTGCCCACCGAGTACACGAACCAGCTGGTGAGCGTGCGCTGCTATCCGGCATATCTCAGCGTCGTCGCCGACGCCCAGGAGATCGCACGCCACGAACGCAGCTTCGAGCGGCACATGACCTTCTACGACTGGCGCCATTACATCACGCTGGTCGAACGCAAACCCGGCGCGTTGCGCAACGGTGCTCCGTTCGTCACGATGCCACAGCCGCTGCAGCAGTTGCAGCGGCACCTACTGAAGCACCCGGGAGGTGATCGCATCATGACGCAGGTGCTCGCCGCGGTGCGCGAACACGGACTCGATGCCGTGCTGCTTGCTGTGCAGGCAGCGCTGGACTCGGGACGCCCTAGTGGGGAGCACGTTCTGAACGTGCTGAGCCGGTTGAAGGCACCCACCACGAGCACCAACCTCGCGACGACGAAACTCCAGCTTACCGAAGAGCCGGCCGCCGACGTGAGCCGCTACGAAACCCTGCGTGCCAACCCACCGGAGGACCGTCATGTCTAACGACATCGCCGCCCAGCTCAAGGGGCTCAAACTGCATGGCATGGCGAGCACCTGGCCAGAGTTGCTGGCGCAGTCGCGTCACACGGAGTTCGACCCGGAGCGCTTCATGAAGCAGTTGCTGATGGCTGAGACGGCGGAGCGACAGGTGCGCTCGATCGCCTATCAGATGACCGCCGCTCGCTTCCCAGCTCACCGCGACCTGAAGGGCTTCGACTTCGCGCAGGCGCACGTCGACGAAGCGCTGGTTCGAGAACTCAGTGACCTGTCGTTCCTCGCAAGCGCACACAACGTCGTGTTCATCGGTGGCCCCGGCACTGGCAAAACGCACCTCGCCTCAGCGATCGGAATTGAGGCCGTGCAGCGCCATGGCAAGCGCGTGCGCTACTTCTCGACCGTCGAGCTGACCAACGCACTGGAGCAGGAGAAGTCCATCGGCAAACAAGGCCAGATCGCCCATAAGCTAATGTACGTCGACCTGGTGATCCTCGACGAACTGGGCTACCTGCCGTTCAGCCAGACCGGTGGCGCATTGCTGTTCCACTTGCTCTCGAAGCTGTATGAACACACGAGTGTCGCGATCACCACCAACCTCAGCTTCGGTGAGTGGGCGACCGTGTTCGGGGACGCAAAGATGACGACGGCGCTGCTGGACCGCGTCACCCATCACTGCCACATCGTCGAAACGGGCAATGAATCCTGGCGCTTCAAGTCCAGTTCTGCCAAGGCGAAGGCAACCAGAAAAAGAGCAGCAAAAGCAGCAGGCAGTGAGGAGTTATCCACACCGGAATAGATGTACTACGCTGTCTCGGGGTGGGTCAGATTTAGATGAAAACGGTGGGTCAAGATTCGGTGGAAATCAACAGGTGAACGGCTTGTGCACACGCTGGCCCGACGGCTGGCCGCTCTGCGGGTCGGTCGGGGTGGCAATCAGGTGTTCGACTTCCTGGACGAGGATCTGGTCTTCGTGACCCTCCTGATAGACGTTGCCTACGGGGTCGGCGGTGAAGGCGCCTTGCGTGATGTTGCCCTGGGTCTTGCCATGGATACTGATATAAGCGGGAGTCGGCATGAATGCAGTCCTTGTTGTTGGAATCGACACGGCCCTCTGACCGTGTTGCCATCGGTGATGACGGACTAGGTAAGGCAATGCCCGTGCCAACCATCTCAAGTCGCGATTTAATCCCTTGATATCAGCACATTAGCGGCGATGCCCGGCATTTCGGACAAGCGCCGAGGAAAGCCAAACCGCGAAAATCGATTTTTTCAAGGGAAAATCGGCCCATTCGTGGCCCGCTCAAAATCAACCAATTGAAAATAAAAGAGATTTGCCGGGCCATTTTTGGCCCGACCGAGCCACGAATGGCCCGATCGCTCGCTGGGCCTATTCGTTCGGATAACAAACTCCTTGGCTGATGTTGCTGGAGCACATCCGGCAACGCGCGTTGTTGTCCAGCACACAGTTCACCGTGCCGTATCGGCAGCCGCTGGAACGCTCTGCGGTGCTGATGCAAGAGCGCCCCGCGTCGGAGCGACACCACCATGCCAAGCACAGGGCGGAATGCTGGACTACGCGGCCTGGAGATCGTCGCCTACGCGCTCAAGCTGACCCAGCCGCGCCTGCTGCCGGTCGGCACCGCACCAGAAGAGGATCAGGCGGCGCAGGCAGAATCTGGACGGCCGCGACGGCCTACGCCGCGCTGCTGCACGACCCGGGAAAAATTGCGGCGGATTTCGTTGTTGAATTGGCCTGGCGCCCATGGCATGACCCACCGAACCATCCGTATCGGTTTCGCTATCGTGACGGGCGCGCAATTCGCCTGCACTGCGCAGCCACGGGGCTGCTCTCCATGCAGCCCCCATCCTCGACTGGCCGCATCGCGCAACACCAGCACGAATGCTGCCAGCCGCTATGCGAAAATTGAGGCTTCCAGTCTCTTCAATCAGCCATATCGGGGCCCGTATGACTACCCACATCACGATCGAATTCACCGAACACGCAGCGGAAGCCATCGGCGAGCAAACCAGCACCAGTTTCTCCTACGACCAGGGTGCGCACGTACCGCAACCGGGCGACTTCGTCGAACTCGAGAATTCGCGGCAGACGTTCCTCGTGATCGGCCGCGTGTTTTCGCTCAAGGCGAACTACAGCGCCGTCAAGCTCGTGCTCGACCTGCCACCGTCAGACGACGACCAGGACTTCAGTCCCGCGCACTGAACGACAACGAAACGCATGGCCTCGGTCTGAGCCGCTGGTCATGCGACGCACGCGTGGGTGACATCGCAGCCGATGATCGATCGACATCGGCTGCGCATGCCCCCCGCCGACGAACAATAAAAAAGCCCGCCATGGCGGGCCTTGCTGGAACACGGAGCGTCACACGTTACCGCGCATCCGGAAACACCGACGCAGTCAGACACCGCTCGAACCACACCGCATCGTCGCCATCGCCGATCGGCCACATTTCCGCATCGAGTTGCGGCAAACCGGTTGCCGGTGCGGGCGTACGTTTATCGTCACCGGACACCCCCGCACGCATCCACCCCGATTGTGCGCCCCCGTTATCGCACGCATGCCCATGCGCCTGCGTCTCGCAGAACGCCACCGGGCGCACCTTCCCGCCGTCGGCCGCGCTCACCGAGCGGTACTGAAAAACCGCGCCGGTCGCCCAGTCCTCGCTCTGGCTGCAGACGCGCGCACGATGCTGCACATGAACCGCGCCGAAACACGCATATGAAACGTGTGCGCCGCTCGCATCGTCGGGAATGAAATCGCAGTTGCCATCGAAGCCGGTCAACGGGCCGCCCGTGTATTTCGCAAGCCACTGGCGCTCGGCCAACGCTCGCGCGACCAGTCCTTTACCGGACTGATCGTCCAGCTCGGCGCTGCGTCGGTCGATTGCCTTGCGCACTTCATTGACGGCCAGCGGATGGCCATCGTAATCGGCATCGAGACGGTTGTTGCGCGCGGCGATCCAGCGGCGCTGGCTGCGCACGAGCATGTCGCGAATAGCGGCATCCGGCGCGGCCTTCAGCGTGCCCGCATAGGCCGAATTCATTCGCGCATCGGCTGCCCGCAGCACGGGGCTCGCGCAGATGCGCTTCTCGACTGGTTGCGCGGCCTTCGCGCAATCCATCGCCAGGGCCGGCAAGGCCAAACCCACGCCACACATGAACACCGAGGCAAGACCGGCCAGCCTGACGGTCGATGCCATTCGAATCCTTCGCATGCGCTCTCTCAGTTAGTTTGTTGTTCTCGGCCGCGCCGGATCGACGCAGCATCGCCTCTCTCGCTTGCCCGGAACCGGTACCGCGCGTTGCCGTGCAGCACCGCTCCGGGTGCGACAGGCACACACCCGCACCGGGTCGAACACACGCCCTCAGGCGCGGCGTGCCCCGGCTTTCATTCACAGGTGACTGGATCTCGATCGACTGGACAACGGTCATGCCCGCCCCATACGCGGCGCGAGCATGTCGTGCCGACGATCACGAACGATCGTCGGCGATATCTTTCGGCAGGCGGCAGCCGCGCATCGTCGTGCCCGGGCACGCGATCGGCCGACCCGCGCCACCTTGCTTCGCGGCACCGACGCCCGACGGCTCGCGCCGCCGCGGCCGGCCTGCCGCGACATCGCTACTTCTTCTCCGGCTCCGACGCACCCGGCTGCTTGAACGGGAACGTGCTGAACATCGACTTCGCCTGATTCTGCATCTGCTCCTGCATCTGCACGAACATGTTCTTCGACTGCTCGATGTAGCTCGTCATCATCCCTTGCATCATCGGCGCCTGCATGTTCATGAACTGCGACCAGACTTCCGGATTCATCGCATTCGTGTCGTACATGTTCTTCGACTGATCCGCGAGCTTGTTCTGGATGTCGATGAACGCCTGGATGTTCTTTTCCAGGTACGTGCCCATCATGCCCTGCATCGCATGGCCGTAGAAACGGATGATCTGCGACAGCATCGACGACGAGAACATCGGCACGCCGCCGCTTTCCTCTTCGAGGATGATCTGCAGGAGAATGCTGCGCGTCAGGTCTTCGTTGGACTTCGCATCGACGACCTTGAAATCCTCCTGCTCCAGCACGAGCTGCTTCACGTCGGTGAGCGTAATGTACGTGCTTGTCTCGGTATCGTAGAGCCGGCGGTTCGGGTACTTCTTGATGAGCCGTTCGGCCGTCTTCTTTGTAGTAGTCATGTAACGCCTTTCAGTGCAGCGTAGCGCAAGTGACGAATCCCCGCCGCCCGAATCCGGGAGGCGGGGGCCTTCGGAACACACCCGGCTGCGCGGCCACCCGGCCCGCGCAGCCCGGGCGTCAGCCCATGTGCAGGCCGCCGTTCAGCGAGAAGTCGGCGCCCGTCGCGAAGCCGGAATCGTTCGACGCGAGCCACGCGACGATCGAACCGATTTCCTCCGGCCCGCCGAGACGTCGCACCGGGATCGTCGCGACGATCTTCTCGAGCACGTCGGGGCGGATCGCCTTCACCATGTCGGTGCCGATGTAGCCCGGCGACACGGTGTTGACCGTCACGCCCTTCGTCGCGACTTCCTGTGCGAGCGACATCGTGAAGCCGTGGATGCCGGCCTTCGCGGTCGAGTAGTTGGTCTGGCCGAATTGACCCTTCTGGCCGTTCACCGACGAAATGTTGATGATGCGGCCCCAGCCACGCTCGACCATCCCGTCGATCACCTGCTTCGTCACGTTGAACAGGCTCGTCAGGTTGGTGTCGATCACGGCCGTCCAGTCTTCATGCGTCATCTTGCGGAACACGACGTCGCGCGTAATGCCCGCGTTATTGACCAGCACGTCGATCTCGCCGACTTCGGCCTTGACCTTGTCGAATGCTTCCTTGGTCGAGTCCCAGTCGCCGACGTTGCCTTCCGACGCGATGAAATCGTACCCGAGCGCCTTCTGGTCCTCGATCCATTTCACGCGGCGCGGCGAGTTCGGGCCGCAACCCGCGACGACCTTGAAGCCGTCTTTCGACAGACGCTGGCAGATGCTGGTGCCGATGCCGCCCATCCCGCCCGTTACGTACGCAATTCGCTGAGACATGAATCTCACTCCATTTTTTGGTTTCGAGAGCTGCCGAGGCCCCCTCTGACTTCACGTAGCGCCGGCCGAAGCCGCAATCGGCCGGCGCCCGGATTCGATACGCCGGTGATGAATGACCGGTTACGGACGCTCGACCGCGAGCGCGACCCCCATCCCGCCGCCGATGCAAAGCGACGCCAGCCCGCGCTTCGCATCGCGCTTGGCCATCTCGTGCAGCAGCGTCACCAGGATCCGGCAGCCCGACGCGCCGATCGGGTGACCGATCGCGATCGCG
Organism: Burkholderia cepacia complex sp. TUM26381; assembly: GCF_057439935.1. Classification (NCBI taxonomy): domain Bacteria; kingdom Pseudomonadati; phylum Pseudomonadota; class Betaproteobacteria; order Burkholderiales; family Burkholderiaceae; genus Burkholderia; species Burkholderia cepacia complex sp. TUM26381. Next base: position 1,991,753 of record NZ_CM172006.1, read on the forward strand.
CCGCCGTTCACGTTCACCTTCGACGTGTCCCAGCCCATCTGCTTGTGCACCGCCAGCGCCTGCGCAGCAAACGCTTCGTTGATCTCCATCAGGTCCAGGTCGCCCGGCGTCCAGCCCGCGCGCTCCAGGCACCGGCGCGATGCCGGCACCGGGCCCATGCCCATCACGCTCGGATCGACGCCCGCGTTCGCGTACGCCTTGATCCGTGCGAGCGGCGTCAGGCCGAGCGCCGCCGCCTTCTGCGCCGACATCACCAGCACCGCCGCCGCGCCGTCGTTCAGCCCCGACGCGTTCGCCGCCGTCACCGAGCCGTCCTTCGAGAACGCCGGCTTCAGCCCGGACAGCGATTCCGCCGTCACGCCGTGGCGCACGAATTCGTCGGTGGCGAACTGCAGCGGCTCGCCCTTGCGTTGCGGGATCGACACCGGCACGATCTCGTCGTCGAAGCGGCCGGCCTTCTGCGCGGCTTCCGCCTTGTTCTGCGACAGCGCCGCGAATGCGTCCTGCTCTTCGCGCGTGATCCCGTATTCCTTCGCGACGTTCTCCGCCGTGATGCCCATGTGGTACTGGTTGTACACGTCCCACAGGCCGTCGACGATCATCGTGTCGACCAGCTTCGCGTCGCCCATCCGGAACCCGTCGCGCGAGCCCGGCAGCACGTGCGGCGACGCGCTCATGTTCTCCTGGCCGCCCGCGATCACGATGTCCGCGTCGCCCGCGACGATCGCGTTCGCCGCCAGCATCACGGCCTTCAGGCCCGAGCCGCACACCTTGTTGATCGTCATCCCCGGCACTGCCGTCGGCAGCCCGGCCTTGATCAGCGACTGCCGCGCCGGGTTCTGCCCCGATCCGGCCGTCAGCACCTGGCCCATGATCACTTCGCTAACCTGATCGGGCTTCACGCCCGCACGCTCCAGCACCGCGCGGATCACCGTCGCGCCCAGCTCGGGCGCCGCAATCTTCGCAAGCGAGCCGCCGAATTTGCCGACCGCGGTCCGCGCGGCCGATACGATCACTACGTCCGTCATTTCCCTTTCCTCCAGGCCCGCACGACACGGCGCATCGTTACCGGCCCTGTTAAAAAAACTGCGGTGCACCGGACAGCGTGCGCCGCTGTCCGGATTTCGTCAATCGCGCTGCAACACGTAGCGTCCCGGCGCCGGCTCGATCACCGGGAACTGCGCGGAACCGGCCCCGGCGGGCGGCGCCACCTTGCGGCCGCCGTACTGGTCGAGCCATTCGACCCACGTCGTCCACCAGCTTCCCGGCTGCTCCGCCGCACCGGCGAACCAGTCGTCCGCGGATTCGGGCAGGTCGCCGTCGTTGATCCAGTAGCTGCGCTTCTTCTTCGCCGGCGGATTGATCACGCCTGCGATGTGACCCGACGCGCCGAGCACGAATTTCAGCGGGCCCGACAGGATCGACGTCGATGCGTAGGCCGTCTGCCACGGCACGATGTGATCCTCGCGCGAACCGTAGATGAAGGTCGGCACGTCGATCAGCGACAGGTCGACGGTGTCGCCGCACACGGTCAGCGCGCCCGGCTCGCGCAGCTTGTTCTCGAGATAGGTATTGCGCAGGTACCACGCGTACATCGGGCCCGGCAGGCTCGTCGAATCGCTGTTCCAGTACAGCAGGTCGAACGGCGCGGGCGTGCGGCCCTTCAGGTAGTTGTCGACGACGTAGTTCCACACGAGGTCGTTCGGACGCAGGAACGAAAACGTGTTCGCGAACTCGACACCGCGCATCAGCCCCGGTTGCGTACCGTTCTTGCCGCCGATCGTCTGCTCGCGCATCTGCACGTGCGCCTCGTCGACGAACACGTCGAGGATGCCGGTATCGCTGAAGTCGAGCATCGCGGTGAGCAGCGTCATCGACGCGGCCGGATGTTCGCCGCGTGCGGCGAGCACCGCGAGCGCGGTCGCGAGCATCGTGCCGCCGACGCAGAAGCCGAGCGTGTTGATCTGCTCGCGGCCGCTGACCTGCTGCACGGCGTCGATCGCCGCGAGCAGCCCCTCGTTCATGTAGTCGTCCCACGTCTTGTGCGCGACCGATGCATCCGCATTGCGCCACGACACGAGGAACACCTGATGACCGTTCGACAGCGCGTGCGCGACGAGCGAATTCTCGGGCTGCAGGTCGAGGATGTAGAACTTGTTGATGCACGGCGGGACGATCAGCAGCGGCCGCTCGAACACCTTGTCCGTCTTCGGCGTGTACTGGATCAGCTGGATCAGGTCGTTCTCGTAGACGACCGCGCCTTCAGTACACCCGAGGTTCTTGCCGACCACGAACTGCGATTCGTCGGTCTGCGAAATCTTGCCGCGCTGCAGGTCGCCGAGCAGGTTCATCATCCCCTGCCGCAGGCTTTCGCCCTGCGTTTCGAGAATCGATTTCTGTGCGTCGGGATTGAGTGCGAGGTAGTTGCTCGGTGCGGCGGCGGCCGTCCATTGCTGGACCGTGAACCGGATGCGCTCGCGCGTCTTCGGATCGGTCTGAAGCGCGTCGGCCAGCTCCTGCAGATAGCGCGCGTTGAGCAGATACCACGCAGCCGCGAACGCATGCGCAGGCGACGACTTCCACGCGTCGCCGCTGAAGCGGCGGTCCTTCAATTCGGGAGATTCGAGCTTCGTGGCCGCGGCCTGCTGCATCAGCGTCATGCAATCGCGCGCGTAGTCGGCCTGCAGCGCCTGGAGCCGTTCGGGCGGAATCGCGGCAACCGGCAGCTTCAGCCCCGCGAACGGCGACGCCATGCCGCCAAGGCCCGCGAGGCCACCGAGATCGGGCATCGACGGCATCTGGAACGGAAACGACGCAGGGAACTGGAATGTCGCGAACGGATTGACGGTAGCCGACGCAGTCGCGGCACGCGCCGGATCTGCAAAACCGCGCCACGCGTTCAACCACGACTCAAACATCTGCTGCATCGGCTGGGCGGCCGGATCGAAACCGGTGCTGCCCGCGGAAGTGCCCGCCTGAGCGGACGTCGACGAATTTTTCGATGCTGTCATTACCTGCCTTACCGGTGATTCGTGAGCGTCAATCGTGAAATCCTGCTCGCGCGCGGCGTGCCGGTTGCGAGCCGGGCCGTCATGCTCTGGAGAGGCGTCTCCAGATTCTGCCGCAGTGCGGTATTTTTATCATTATCGTTTTCCCCATGTGAAGCGCCAAGTCAAACCACTGAACATTTCTGCACGGAGATAATCCGCGTGCAACAGGCGGGACAAGGGTTCCGGCGAAACATAAAAAATTTTGTTTGGCTTGACTTCGGGATTTTTCATTCAGATGCGCATGCCGCGCCGCATTGCCGTCTAAATATCGAGATAACCCGATTTCGCGACGCAACAAACCGCGCGCGCATGCGCATGCCGTCAATCGGCCAGCCAGATCGCTGCCGCCATGCGGCCCGTCACGCGATCGCGGCGGTACGAATAGAAGCGTGCGTGTTCGGTGACCGTGCAGGCCGTCCCGCCGCTCACGTGCGCCACGCCCGCACGCGCGAGACGCAGGCGCGCGAGCGCGTAGAGATCGGCGAGAAACTTGCCGGGCGCGCCGTCGATCGCGACGAACGCAAGCCGGGTTTTATCATGCTCCGACTGCGGAGCCGTGTCGAGAAACGCGTCGCGCACGTCCGCACCGACCTCGAACGCCTGCGGGCCGATCGCCGGCCCGAGGTACGCATGCAGCGTGTCCGCCGCGCCGCCGGCCAGTGCCGCAACGCGTGCCGCGGTCTGCTCGACGATGCCGGCCGCGAGCCCGCGCCAACCCGCATGCGCGGCACCGACCGCCCGGCCCTGCGCGTCGCACAGCAGCACGGGCAGGCAATCGGCGACCATCACGACGCAGACGGCCCCTGCCCGGTCCGTGACGCTCGCGTCGGCCTGCACCGGCGCCGCGGCGGCGGGCGCCATCGCGATCACCTCGTCCGCGCGCGCGATCTGCGCACCGTGAACCTGTTCGAGCCATGCGGCGCTCGACTGGCCGGCAAGACCGAGCAAACGCGCGCGATTCGCGGCGACGTGGGCCGGGTCGTCACCGGTATGCAGACCGAGATTCATCCCGCCCGGCAACGCGTCTCCATCCTGCCAGCGCCCGTACGGGCCTTTGCTCACGCCGCCGTCGCGCGTCGTGATCAGCGCACGCACGCGCGGCGACACCTGCCAGTCGGGCTGAACGCAGTCCTGCCACGTCAAGGGCGCCAGGTTCGTCATCGGCACTCATGCCTCCTCATCGTCGTCCAGGTATGGCTCGTCATCGTGATACTCGCCGCCGAAATCGTCATCGTCATAGACACCGTCGTCGTCGTCGAATTCCTCGTCGCCCTGCCCGAAGCCGAGCGCCGCGACGAGCGTATTCATGTCGTCCGGCAACGGGCAGCGCCATTGCATCGCCTTGCCGGTGACCGGATGCACGAGGCCGAGCCGCCATGCATGCAGCGCCTGTCGTGCGAACCCGTCCGGCAGCGGCGTGACCGAGCGCTTGCCGCGCGCCCGCCCGTAGACGGGATCGCCGAGCAGCGGATGCCCGGCGTGCGCGCAATGTACGCGGATCTGGTGCGTGCGGCCGGTTTCGAGATCGCACTGAATCGCCGAAACCGGCTGACGTTGCCACAGGCATGTGTCAACCGTGCGGAAATGCGTGCGGGCGGGCTTGCCCGACGCGCCCGTGACGACGGCCATGCGCGTGCGCTCGCGCGGGTCGCGGCCGATCGGCGCGTCGATCGTGCCTTCCTCCGGCATCGTGCCCCACACGAGCGCGAAGTAGCGGCGCTTCACCGTGCGGGCCTGCAGCTGGCGCACGAGGTCCGTCTGTGCAGCCAGCGTGCGGGCCACCACCATCAGGCCGGACGTTTCCTTGTCGAGCCGGTGGACGATCCCCGCGCGCGGCAGGCCGGCCGCCGCGTCGCCATAGCGATGCAGCAAACCGTTGAGAATCGTGCCGCTCCAGTTGCCGGCGGCCGGATGCACGACGAGACCGGCCGGCTTGTTGATCACGACGAGCGCGTCGTCCTCGTAGATCACGTCGAGCGGCACGGGCTCCGGCGTGAACGCGAGCTGCTCGGGCAGCAGGTCGGGCACGAGCTCGATCTTCGCACCGAGCGGCACCGGCTGGCGGATCTTCGCCGGCGCGCCGTCGACGAGCACGCGCTGCGCCTCGATCCAGCTCTGCAGGCGGCTGCGGGAGAATTCGGGGAACAGCTGGGCAAGCGCCTTGTCGAGGCGTTCACCCGCGAGCGACAGCGGCACTTCGACGACGCGCGGCGCCTCGTCGACCGCCGCGGACGGCACGACGGGCGGCTGCATCGCGTCGCCGGCCAGATCGTCATCGAGGGAATCCCCCGACGCGGCGTCGGCGGGCCGATCGCTTGGGCTATAATCTTCGCGATTTGGTGTGCCCGGCTGGGCATTCTGCGAACTTGAACGGGTCATTTAGACTGGGTCACCGAGACTTGAAGCTAGGACATGCGAGCATGATGAATTCGACCAAACGTACGGCCAGAACCGTCGCCGCCCGGGCTGCGGCGGTAGCGGCCGCGGCCCTCATCGCCGGCTGCCACGGCTTGCCGCAGAAGCAGGACGAGACGGCTACCTGGTCGAATAACAAATTATACTCAGAGGCCCAGGACGCACTGTCCGGCGGCGACTGGGGCAAGTGCGCGAAATATTTCGAATCGCTGCAAGGCCGCGATCCGTTCGGCCATTTCGCGCAACAGGCGCAGATCAACGTTGCATACTGCAACTGGAAGGACAACGAAGCGGCAGCCGCCGACCAGGCCGTCGACCGCTTCATCCAGCTCCACCCGGATCATCCGGATATCCCGTACGCGTACTATCTGAAGGGGATGATCCACTTCAACGACGATCTCGGCCTGTTCGGGCGCTTCTCCGGCCAGGACATGAGCGAACGCGATCCGCAGGCGCTGCGCGAATCGTACGATGCGTTCAAGGTCGTCGTCGACCGCTTCCCGAAGAGCAAGTACGCGCCCGACGCAGCTGCACGGATGCGCTACATCGTCAACGCGCTCGCGTCGCACGAAGTGCACGCGGCCGACTACTACTACCGTCGTGGCGCCTATGTGGCGGCGATCAATCGCGCACAGCTCGCGATCAAGGATTACAAGGGTGCGCCGGCGATCGAAGACGCACTCCACATCATGATCCTGTCGTACAACAAGCTGAACCAGCCGCAACTCGCCGAGGACACGAAGCGCGTACTCGCGGGCACGTTCCCCGACAGCCCGTACGTCACCGGCCATTCGCGCCCGGGCGCGACGAAGTCGTGGTGGCAGTTCTGACGAACGCACGACGCAACGCCCGCTGCACGAACAAAAACCCCGGCCATCGCGCCGGGTTTTTTATTGGCGCCGCATTCGAGCGGCGCCGGGGCGTTCACGCGGCAAGCGCCGCGCGTGCCGTCATGCGCGCTTGTCCGAACGGTGCTCGTCGAAGAAATCCTGCACGACCGCGATCTCGCGCGTGCGCTTGAACGGCGGCAGGCTCTGCCAGATCCGGCGCCCATAGGGCTTGTCGACGAGCCGCGTGTCGCAGATCATCAGCACGCCGCGATCCGTCTCCGCACGAATCAACCGGCCCGCGCCCTGCTTCAGCGTGATCACGGCCTGCGGCAACTGGTGCACGGCGAACGGGCTCAAGCCCTTCTTCGTCAGCGCATCGAGGCGTGCGGCCAGCACCGGATCGTCGGGCGGCGCGAACGGCAGCTTGTCGATCACGACGAGCGACAGCGCGTCGCCGCGCACGTCGACGCCTTCCCAGAAACTCTGGCTGCCGACCAGGATCGCGTTGCCGTACGCGCGGAAACGGTCAAGCAGTTCGGTACGGCTCGCATCGCCCTGCACGAGCAGCGGCGTGTTCCAGCCGCGCGATTCGATGACATCGCGCAGCTTCGAAGCGATCCGGTCGACCGCCCGCAGCGTCGTGCACAGCATGAATACGCCGCCGCCGGACGCCTCGATCGCCGGCAGAGCGGCATCGAAGACGGCGTCGGTAAACGCCGGCGAAGACGGTTGCGGCAGGTTGCGCGGCACGTACAGCAGCCCCTGCGACTGGTAATCGAACGGGCTGGCGAGCGTCATCGAACGGCGCGAGCTGAGGCCCATCTGCGCGGCGTAGTGCGTAAAATCGCCGCGCACCGACAACGTCGCCGACGTGAACACCCATGCGCGCGGCACGCCTGCGCGCTGCTTCGCAAAGATCGGCGCGACCGACAGCGGCGTTTCATGCAGCTGGACGGTGTGCGCAAACACCTCGACCCAGCGCACTTTCTCGTTCGGGTCGCCGTCGGATGCCGCCTTGTCGCCGGCCGCCGCCGCGTCGGCTTTCGCGGCCGCCTCCGTCGCGCCGGGCGCGACCCAGCCGGCCAGCAGGTCCTGCAGCTCGCGGGCGCGCCGCAGGCAGGCGCCGAGCGATTCCGCGCGCTCGGCCTGGCTCGCGAGCGCCGACGCGAGCGCGTCGAGCGCCGCCTCGAGCGCGTCGAGCGCGCCGAACATCGGGTGATCGTCACCGAGCTGCGCGAGCGACATGCGCACGATCTGGTCGTTCGCAAACGCGAGACGCAAGTCGCGCGCCGCGCGCTCGAGATCGCCGCCGAGCTTCACCCACTCGACCGCGTCGCGTGCATGGCTCAGGCCTTCGGCCACCGTGTCGCGTGCCAGCTCGAGGATCTGCGTGGTCGACAGTGTCTCGCCGAAGAACAGCGTCGCGGTCTCCGGCAACTGGTGCGCTTCGTCGAAGATGACCGTGTTCGCGTTCGGCAGCAGTTCGGCCATCCCGGTATCGCGCAGCATGATGTCCGCGAAGAACAGGTGATGGTTGACGACGACGACGTCCGCCTGCTGCGCCTCGCGCCGCGCCTGCATCACGAAGCATTCCTTGTAATGCGGGCATTCCTGGCCGAGACAGTTGTCGCGCGTCGACGTGACCATCGACCACACGGGCGCCGTTTCCGGCACGCTCGCAAGCTCGGCCTTGTCGCCGCTCTTCGTGATCTTCGCGAAGCGGACGATTTCCTGCAGATAGGCGGTATCCTGCCGCGACGGCAGGCGACCGTTGTCCGCCGTGCGTTGCAGGTAGTAGTGGCACAGATAGTTGGAGCGCCCCTTGAGCATCGCGACCGACACCGGCACCGCGAGCGCATTGCGCACGGTCGGGATATCGCGCAGGAACAGCTGATCCTGCAGGTGTTTCGTGCCGGTCGACACGATCACCTTGCCGCCCCACAGCATCGCGGGCACCAGGTACGCATAGGTTTTGCCGGTACCCGTGCCGGCCTCGACGATCAGCGTGTTGTCGCCTGTGTCGCTGTCGGATTCGCCCGACGTGGCGCCGTCCGCGCCCGGCTCGACCGTCTTGTCGCCGTCGCCGAGGCGGCGCGCCGGCCGCTTGCGGGTCTCGAAGATCTCGGGTTCGGGCATCCGGCGCGCGGACGCCTCCATCGCGGACGCGACTGCACGCGCCATTTCGATCTGCGACGTACGCGGCCGGTAGCCGTCGAGCGCGCGCGCCAGCAACCCGCCATCGCCGAAGATGGTGTCGAGTTCGTCGACGCGCTTGCGGCTCAGCTCGAAGGTGCCTTCGGGCGCACGAACGCGCCCGGCAGACGTCGTGTCACGCCGGGCATCGGGGGTGGCTTCAAGCGGTGAATTCAAGGCAAGCGTTCCTGTGTCCAGCGCCCGGGCGGCGCCGGCGCTTGCCAGGCCGCGCTCAGGCGCGCTTATCCGGTTCGAGCTGCGATTGCAGCAGAATGATTTTGTCCTTGGCGGCCAGCTTTTCCTTCTTCAGCCGGTGCAGCGTGATGTCGTCGATGTCGGAGTGTCCTTCCTTCAGCTCGATCTCCCGAGCGAGCTGCTGGTGCTGCTCCTGCAATGCAGCCAAACGGTTGTGCAATTCCTGCTGCTGTTCCGTGTGACGGTTTTGCATACTTGCCTCCTCATCGAAGCAGCGCGACGGCTGGCATGCCGGCGCGCCCGAGACTGATCCCGATCAATCCAACACGTTACTGCCCCTGCTGTTGCTGCTGCTTGGCCTTGTCGGCCGCTTCCTGCTGACGCCGCTCGACATCGGCCTTGTGCTGCGCGGCTTCCTTCTGCTTCTGCTCGTAGCGCGTGGCGTTGTCCGCCCGCTCCTGCGCCTTCTGCCCAGCCTGCTGGTGCGCCTGGTCGAGCTTGTGCTGGAAATCCGCCTGCTTCTGGTCGTATGCCTGCTTGCTCGCCGCGTGTTGCGGCCCTTCCGCGCCGCGTTGCGCCTGCTTCAGTGCATTCTGCTCCTGCTTGTCGCGGAATGCAGCCGCGTTTGCCGCCTCGTTCGCCGCGCGCTGCGGCGCTTCCGCCGCATTCTGTGCCTGCTTCAGCGCCTGCTGCTGGTCGCGCTGCTGCGCGCGCACCGCACGCTGCTCGTCGTTGAGCGCGAGCTGCTCCTGGCGAATGCCTGCCCGCTCGTCGCGCATCTGGTCGCGCGCCTTGCCGAGACAGTAATTGACGAAGAACTTGCTGTAGCAATCGTGCTCGGCCACCGCATAACGATAATCGTTTTCGGCGGAGCGTTGATTGAGCACTTTTTGACGGGCGTCGAAATCCGGCGCGGCGGAGGCTGCAACGGGTGCGGCCGCGACGGCGTCCGGCGCGGGTGCGCCCGAGGCCTGCGCGAACGCGCCGGAAGGCCCGGCGGACAAAGCCGCGGCGAGCGCTGCGCCGAGCGCGACGAGAGAAAATCGGGAAGTTGGCAACGTCGTAGGAAAGCTGCGGGACATGTGTCAAATTCTATCACCCCCGGCTGGACGCTCCGCCATTTATGGCAAAATGCCCCGCTTCACTCACCCGCGGCATCTGGCCCGCCGGGCCCGCCATGCAGCCCGCCGCTCCGGGCCTGCCGGCCCTCGCCGCGATTTCAGCAGGCAGATAGACCATCTACGACATGACGGAAACCGTAGCACTCAAGATCGTACAGCGCATCGCCACCGAACTGTCCGTCCAGCCGCGCCAGGTCGCGGCGGCCGTGCAACTCCTCGACGAAGGCTCGACCGTTCCGTTCATTGCCCGGTACCGCAAGGAAGTGACCGGCAACCTGGACGACACGCAGTTGCGCCAGCTCGAGGAACGCCTCCTGTATCTGCGCGAGCTCGAGGATCGCCGCGCGGCAATCCTGTCGAGCATCGACGAACAGGGCAAGCTGACCGGCGAGCTGCGTGCCGCGATCGACGCAGCCGACAGCAAGCAGGTGCTCGAAGACCTTTATCTGCCGTACAAACCGAAGCGCCGCACGCGTGCACAGATCGCCCGCGAGGCCGGTCTCGAGCCGCTCGCGCAGGCGCTGCTCGCGAACCCGCTGCTCGACCCGCAGGCCGAGGCGGCCGCGTACGTCGACGCCGACAAGGGCGTGGCCGACGTGAAGGCCGCGCTCGACGGCGCGCGCGACATCCTGTCCGAACAGTTCGGCGAAACGGCCGAGCTGCTCGGCAAGCTGCGCGACTACCTGCACAACCAGGGGGTCGTGTCGTCGGCTGTCGTCGAAGGCAAGGAAAACGAGGAAGGCGAGAAATTCCGCGACTATTACGACTACGCGGAAACGATCAAGACCGTGCCGTCGCACCGCGCACTCGCGTTGTTCCGCGGCCGTAACGCAGGCGTGCTGACGGTCAAGCTCGGCCTCGGTGAAGAGCTCGACGCGCAGGTGCCGCACCCCGGCGAGGCGATGATCGCGCGCCATTTCGGCATCGCGAACCAGAACCGGCCGGCCGACAAATGGCTGTCCGACGTCTGCCGCTGGTGCTGGCGCGTGAAGGTCCAGCCGCATATCGAGAACGAACTGCTCACGCAGTTGCGTGAAACGGCCGAAGCCGAAGCGATCCGCGTGTTCGCGCGCAACCTGAACGACCTGCTGCTGGCCGCGCCGGCCGGCCCGAAGGCCGTGATCGGTCTCGACCCCGGCCTGCGCACGGGCGTGAAGGTCGCGGTCGTCGACCGCACCGGCAAGGTACTCGCCACCGACACGATCTACCCGCACGAGCCGCGCCGCGACTGGGACGGCTCGATCGCGAAACTCGCGCGCATCGCCGCGCAGACGCAGGCCGAACTGATCAGCATCGGCAACGGCACCGCATCGCGCGAAACCGACAAGCTTGCGAGCGAACTGATCGCGAAGCACCCGGAGCTGCGCCTGCAGAAGATCGTCGTGTCGGAAGCCGGCGCATCGGTCTACTCGGCTTCCGAGCTCGCTGCGAAGGAATTCCCGGAGCTCGACGTGTCGCTGCGCGGCGCCGTGTCGATCGCACGCCGCCTGCAGGATCCGCTCGCCGAGCTCGTGAAGATCGAGCCGAAGGCAATCGGCGTCGGCCAGTACCAGCACGACGTGAACCAGCGCGAACTCGCGCGCTCGCTCGACGCGGTCGTCGAGGATTGCGTGAACGCGGTCGGGGTCGACGCGAACACGGCGTCGGCGCCGCTTCTCGCGCGCGTGTCGGGGCTGAACGCAACGCTCGCACGCAACATCGTCGACTACCGCGATGCGAACGGCCCGTTCCCGTCGCGCGAGCACCTGCGCAAGGTGCCGCGCCTCGGCGACAAGACCTTCGAACAGGCCGCCGGCTTCCTGCGCATCAACGGCGGCGAGAATCCGCTCGACCGCTCGTCGGTGCACCCGGAAGCGTATCCGGTCGTCGAACGGATGCTCGCGAAGATCAGCAAGCGTATCGACGACGTGCTCGGCAACCGCGAAGCACTGTCGGGCCTGTCCCCGACGGAATTTGTTGACGAGCGTTTCGGCCTGCCGACCGTGCGCGACATCCTGTCCGAACTCGAGAAACCGGGCCGCGATCCGCGTCCGGAATTCAAGACGGCGACGTTCCGCGAAGGCGTCGAGAAGGTGTCGGATCTCGTGCCGGGCATGACGCTCGAGGGCGTCGTGACGAACGTCGCCGCGTTCGGTGCGTTCGTGGATATCGGCGTTCACCAGGACGGCCTCGTCCACGTATCCGCGATGTCGACGAAGTTCATCAAGGACCCGCACGAAGTCGTGAAGGCCGGCCAGGTCGTCAAGGTGAAGGTGATCGACGTCGACGTGAAGCGCCAGCGCATTGCGCTGACGATGCGCCTCGACGACGACGCGGCAGCGCCCGGCATGTCGTCGCGCAGCGACCAGGATCGCGGCAACGCGGGACGCGGCGCGGCTCGCCCGCAGCGTTCGCGCGAGCCGGAACCGGCCGGCGCGATGGCCGCGGCATTCGCGAAGCTGAAGCGCTGAGCACGCGAAAGCCGTCGACGCACAAAAAAGCCCGCCTTACGGCGGGCTTTTTTTATTGCATCGCCGCACGGATTCAGGATTCGCGATGAAAAACGAATATATGCAATTTCGTCACCACTTCCCTGTTTCCAATCAGCGAGTTAAACAATTCGCACTGCAGCATGCATTTTCTTGACGCGTCGGATACCGTACATAAAATTAATTCGCAAACGGCATTTCAATGTCCTGGAAAGGCGAAATGATCTTTCCGCTCGGCAACAGGATTCCCAGCGGCGCTCAGACGCGCCGCGCGCGTCAAGCCTCCCGTCTCTCATTACCACGTTCTGAAGTCGATTCACGACACATGACATCCGGAATGGGCGCCGGCCAGCAAGCCGGCCCCTATTCGCCAAAATGGATCGGGGAATCATGAAAGCAGATGATCTGGAAACCGAACTGGCCGCCTTGCGCATTCCCGTTTTCGATGTGCCGTGGGCCGGTGCCTGTTCACCGCACGTCGAGCTGATCGAATCGCGCATGCTCGAATGGGCCGGCGCATACGGCCTGCTCGCCTCCGACGACCATCGGGAGCGCGTCGCCCGCACCCGATACGGCTGGCTCGCCGCGCGCTGTTACCCGAACGCCGATCCTCCGCTGCTGCAGGCGCTTGCCGATTATTTCGTGTGGTTCTTTCTCGCCGACGACGCGTTCGTCAATCGCGCGGTGCCGATCGGCCCCGATACGCTGCGCAACCTGACCGCGATGATCGACGTACTCGACTACGAATGTACGGGCCCCGAGCCGGTCTACGGCGAGCGAGCGTGGTTCGACGTATGTCAACGGCTGCGTGCGCGCCTGTCCGCCGAGCATTTCGCGCGCTTCGCGCAAGGGATGCGCCTGTGGGCCACCACGGCCGGATTGCAGATTCTCGGTCACCTGAAAGTCGAGCCGGTCGCCGTGCCGCAGTACGAAACGATCCGGCGCCACACGAGCGGCATGAATCCTTGCCTGGCGCTGGCGGACGTGGCCAATTCCGGCGCCGTCCCGCCCGACACGTTTCACCGGCCTGAGATCCAGGCGCTGGGCCGGCACGCGAACCATATCGTCTGCTGGTGCAACGACATCCAGAGTATCGGTATCGAAGCACGCCAGCCGGGCCAGTTCCGGAACATGGTGATGATCCACGCGGCGCGCGGTCATTCGCTGCAGGCCGGCGTCGATTACACGGCCTACCGCGTACGCGCCGAGATCGCCGAGTTCGTGCAGTGCGCCGATGCGCTTGTCCAGCACGCCGACACGCGCGTGCGCGGCCTCGTCGACGGCTACCGGTACTGGATACGCGGCTATCTGGATTGGGTGACGCGGGACACGCAGCGCTATGCGGCTGCGTTCGCGGCGGGCGATGCGGACGATCGCGGCGCGATGGCGCTGTCGGCGAACGCGGCGCGCGGCTGAACCGCCTGCGCGCCGCGCCCGGTCAGATCTCGATCTTCGTACCGAGCTCGACGACGCGGTTCGCCGGAATCGAGAAGAAGTCGGTCGGCTTCGCGGCGTTCTGGTGCATCCACGCGAACACGCGCTCGCGCCAGATCGACATCCCGGGCAGATGCGTCGGCACGACCGTTTCGCGCGCGAGGAAGAACGACGTGTCCATCAGCTCGAACGTCATGTCGTGCGTGCGGCCGAACTCCTCGAGCACGGCCTTCACGTCCGGCGTCTCGTTGAAGCCGTACTCGGCCTTGACGATGTACAGCCCGCCGCCCGCATCGCGCGAAGTCTGGCGCTTGTCGCCGCGGACGTAAGGAAAGTCGCGCGTGACGAACGTCAGGAAAATGGTCCGCTCGTGCAGCACCTTGTTGTGCTTCAGGTTGTGCAGCAGGCTGACGGGTACGAGCTTGTCGTTGCCGGTCAGGTAGATCGCGGTGCCCGACACCCGATGCGGCGGATGCGCAAGCAGCCCCTGCAGGAACGGCTCGAGCGGAATACCGTCGGCCGCCGTGCGTTCCTTGACGATGTGACGCCCCTTGTACCAGGTCATCAGCAGGAAGAACAGCAGCGCGCCGATGCCGAGCGGCAGCCAGCCGCCTTGCGCGACCTTCAGCAGGTTCGCGCCGAAAAAGCCGAGGTCGATCGCGAGAAACACCGCGATGATCGCGCCGACCAGCAACCGGTTCCAGTTCCACACCTTCACCATCACGACGCACGCGAGCACGGTCGTGATCACCATCGTCGCCGTCACCGCAATGCCGTACGCAGCCGCGAGGTTATCGGAGCTCTTGAAGCCGACCACGATACAGAGGATCACGAACAGCAGCAGCCAGTTCACGACCGGCACGTAGATCTGGCCGATCGCGAGTTCCGACGTGTGCAGCACCTTCATGCGCGGCACGTAGCCGAGCTGGATCGCCTGCGACGTCAGCGAATATGCGCCCGAGATCACAGCCTGCGACGCGATAACGGTCGCGACCGTCGACAGCACGACGAGCGGCAGCAGCCCCCATTCGGGCGCCAGCAGGAAGAACGGGTTTTCGATCGCTTTCGGGTTCTGGATCAGCAGCGCGCCCTGGCCGAAGTAGTTCAGCACGAGCGACGGCATCACGAGCCCGTATGCGGCGATCCGGATCGGCTTTGCACCGAAGTGGCCCATGTCCGCATAGAGCGCTTCCGCCCCGGTCAGCACCAGCACGACCGAGCCGAGCACGACGTAGGCCTGCAGCAGGTGGTCGGCCATGAACGATGCCGCGTAGTACGGGTTGACGGCCGCGATGATGCCCGGCACGCGAACGATGTGGTACACGCCGAGCGCTGCGATCACGACGAACCACAGAACCATGATCGGCCCGAACAGCTTGCCGACCAGCGCGGTGCCGTGGCGCTGGATCCAGAACAGCGCGATCAGGATCACGATCGTGATCGGCAGCACGAGATGGGACAGGTGCGGCGTCGCGATTTCGAGACCCTCGACCGCCGACATCACGGAGATTGCCGGCGTGATCACCGCGTCGCCGTAGAACATGCACGCACCGAAGATCCCGAGCGCCATCAGCGCACCCGCGACCCGCGTTTTCGAGTCGAGCGGCCGCAGCGACAGCGCCATCAGCGCGAGCACGCCGCCTTCCCCGTTGTTGTCGGCCCGCATCACGAACAGCAGGTACTTGACGCCGACCACCAGGATGATTGCCCAGAACAGCAGCGAGATCACGCCGAGAATCGACCCCTCGGTGAGCGGAATGCCGTGGGCGGGGCTGAACGCCTCCTTCAGCGAGTACAGCGGGCTGGTGCCGATGTCGCCGAACACGACGCCGATGGCTGCTATCGCTAGCGCCCGCATCGAGTGTTGTTGCGTCGAATGCGGCGCGTGTGCGGCGTCGGTCGCGTGGATCGTGTCGTTCATATGAAACGTAATAATCGGGTCCGGGTCGGACAAAACGAGCGCTATTCTACTCGCGCCCCCGTGAAACGCCGCCCTGCTCTGTTGCCGTGGAACCACGTGAGCCACACTGCGCATGCAATCCGGCGCGAGCTGTGGCAGGGGCTGCCATCATAGCCGGGGCCGCGCCGTCTGCCTACCGGATCCGCGGCGCGCACCGCCCGGCGCACCCGGCGCGCCAATGAAAAACGGCGCCGCAAGCGGCGCCGTACAAGGCTTTCCTTCGATCGGGCAGGCGCTTACGCGCCCGACCCGTCGCGCTGCGCGCGACCGCGCTTGATCCACGCCTCGAGGTTGTGCGGACGAACCGTGTCCCACTCCTCGAACGGCTGGTGAATCCACGGATTCGTCGGCAGAAACTGCGTGTGATAGTCGGGCTTGACCTTCGAGCAACCCTTGTACCAGAGCACGGCCGAGCGCACGGCCGTCACGGACGGATAGCGCTCCTTCAGGTGCTCCTGCACGCGCGCGAGCGTGACGCCCGAATCGACGAGATCGTCGACCAGCAGCACGTTGCCTGCCAGATTGCCGCGCGTCATCGTGATGTACTGCGCGATGTCGAGCTCACCCTGCTCGGTGCCCGCCGCTTCCCGGTACGAGCTCGTCGCGAGAATCGCGAGCGGCACGTCGTAGATGCGCGACAGCTGATCACCGACACGCAGGCCGCCGCGCGCGAGGCACAGGATCTGGTCGAACTTCCAGCCCGAGGCGTGCACCTGGAGCGCGAGCAGCTCGATCAGACGATGATATTCGTCCCAGCCCACCCAGAGGTTCTTGTCGTCGTTGCGCGGATCGGTCATCAAATCTGCCGCCGTCATCGAAATTTGCTGCGTCATCTGTGAATTACACCTTGAACGGATGGCGGAGCAGGATCGTTTCGTCGCGGTCCGGGCCGGTCGACACCATGTCGACCGGCACGCCAGCCACGTCCTGAACGCGGGACAGGTACGCCTGCGCGTTCGCCGGCAGCGCATCCCACGTCTTGATGCCGACCGTGCTTTCCTTCCAGCCGGGGAACGTTTCGTACACGGGTTCGCAACGCGCGACATCGGCTGCGCCGCGCGGCAGGATGTCCACATCCTTGCCGTCGATCTTGTAGCCGACGCACAGCTTGACTTCGTCGAGGCCGTCGAGCACGTCGAGCTTCGTCATGCACAGGCCCGACACGCCGTTGATCTGAATCGAACGGCGCAGCGCAGCGGCGTCGAGCCAGCCCGTGCGGCGCGGACGGCCGGTGACCGAGCCGAATTCCTTGCCGACGTTCGCGAGCGTGACGCCAACCTGGTCCTGACGCTGCGGATTGTCCGCATCGTACAGTTCGCTCGGGAACGGGCCCGAACCGACGCGCGTGCAATACGCCTTCGTGATGCCGAGGATGTAGTTGAGCTTCTGCGGACCGACGCCCGCGCCAGCCGACGCCGCACCCGCGACGCAGTTGCTCGACGTGACGAACGGATAGGTGCCGTGATCGATGTCGAGCAGCGTGCCTTGCGCGCCTTCGAACAGCAGGTTCTGACCCGCGTTGTTCGCGTCGTACAGGCGACGCGATACGTCTGCCACCATCGGCTTCAGGCGGTCGGCATAGCCGAGCATCGTGTCGAGCGTGGCCTGGAAATCGACGGCCGCGCCGCCCAGGTACTGGGTCAGGACGAAGTTGTGGAAATCGAGGTTTTCGCGCAGGCGGTCGGCGAAGGTCTTCGCGTCGAACAGGTCCTGCACGCGCAGCGCGCGGCGGCCGACCTTGTCTTCGTACGCAGGGCCGATGCCGCGGCCCGTCGTGCCGATCTTGCCCGCGCCCTTGCGCGCTTCGCGCGCCTGGTCGATCGCGATGTGGTACGGCAGGATCAGCGTCGTGGCTTCGGAGATGAACAGACGGTCGCGCACGTTCACGCCGGCTTCTTCGAGCTCGCCGATTTCCTTGAACAGTGCTTCGGGGGACAGGACGACGCCGTTGCCGATGTAGCAGGCGACGCCTTCACGCATGATGCCCGACGGAATGAGGCGCAAGATCGTTTTCTTGCCGCCGATGATGAGGGTGTGGCCGGCGTTGTGACCGCCCTGGAAACGCACGACGCCCTGAGCGTGGTCCGTCAGCCAGTCGACGATCTTGCCCTTGCCTTCATCACCCCATTGCGTTCCCACGACGACGACATTGCGCCCGGGAGTCACGTTCACTGCGCTGGCAGACATGTTGATTCGTTAGCTGGTTAAAAACGTATTCTACCTATGTTCGCGGGCGATTCCGAATTTTTCCGTTTCGCTTCAACGATATGCACGCCGAAGCACGGCCCGCGAACGCCTGTTTATCGGGGTTCGACCACCCATGCACCGTTGCGCTCGACGAGCGAACGGTCGCACGCGAACTCGTCGAGCACGTGATCGTGACCCGGCAGTGCCTGGATCACGACCTCGCCCGCATCGCGCAGCGCGGCCACGGCCGCGCCCAGCGCATCGTCCTGCGCCCACGGCGCGAGGATCGCGGTGCCGCGCGCCTCGACCGGCGAAATCCGCGCGAGCTCGCGCAGGTCGAGCGAGAAGCCCGTTGCCGGGCGGGCACGGCCGTACGCCTGCCCCACGTGGTCGTAACGGCCGCCGCGTGCGATCGCGTTCGGCACGCCGTCGATGTACGCGCTGAACATCGCACCGCTGTGGTACGCGTAGCCGCGCAGGTCGGCGAGATCGATCGCGACTTCGGCGCCCTTCGCTTGCGCCGCGAGCTGCGCCAGATCGTCGAGCGCCCGCGTGATTTCGGGCAGGACCGGCAAGCGTGCGCGCGCCTCGGCGAGCACGCTCGCGTCGCCGTAGAGGTTCGGCAGTGCGCGCAGCGCGGCACGCGTATCGGCGCCGAGATCGTCGGTGAGTTCGTTCAGGAGCGGCACGTCCTTGCCCGACAGCGCGTCGTACAGCGACTCGCCACGCTCGGCGGCCTGCGCGTCGCGCGCCAGCAGCGCCGCGAGCACGCCCGCGTGGCCGAGGTCGAGGCGGATGCGCGACAGGCCCGCGAGATGCAGCGCGTCGAGCATCAGCTGCTGGATCTCGAGGTCGGCTTCCAGCCCGGCATGCCCGTAGATTTCGGCGCCGATCTGGATCTGCTCGCGCGTCGCGTGCAGGCCGCGCGGACGCGTATGCATCACGTGGCCCGCATAGCAGAGACGCGTCACGCCCTGACGGTTCAACAGGTGCGCGTCGATCCGTGCCACCTGCGGCGTCATGTCCGCGCGCAGGCCGAGCGTGCGGCCCGACAACTGGTCAACCAGCTTGAAGGTGCGCAGACGAAGGTCCGCGCCACCGCTCGTCAGCAGCGACTCGAGATACTCGAGCAGCGGCGGCATCACCATTTCGTAGCCGTACGAACGGAAGCGGTCGAGCAGCCTGCGACGCAGCTCCTCGATCTTGCGCGCTTCCGACGGCAGTACGTCGGCGATATTCTCGGGAAGTAACCAGGTCGACATCGGTACGGTCCTACGACGGGGAACGGCGCGTGACACGCGCGCCGCGAGTTGAAATCGGAACTTCGGAATCGGGCGGAACGGAACGGCGGATGCGCCTTCCGGATCAGGTGGCGAGCAGCAGCAGCACGAGCCCGAGCGCCATCACGATCAGCCCGCCGATCCGGATATGATGCGGCGGCCGCTCAGCTATTCTACGAAACGTGTCGCGCCAGGCGACGGGAAACACGAAGGGGAACGCCCCCTCGATGATCAGCATCAGCGCTACTGCGAGCAACAACGAGCCAGCCAGGTCCATGCGAGCGACGGCGCCGCTCGACGCGGCGCCCCAAGGTCAATGTTTGCGGGGAGCAGGTGCCGCCGGTGCGGCACCGCCCGTCGGGCTGCGCATGAAGCGGAAGAACTCGCTGTCAGGATCGACGACGATGATGTCGTTGCGCTTGAACGTGTTCCGGTAGGCCTGCAGGCTCGCGTAGAACTGATAGAACTGCGGATCGCGGCCAAACGCATCGGCGGCAATCGTCGCGGCCTTCGCGTCGCCCTCGCCCTTGATCGTCTGGGCGGACTTGTACGCGTTCGCGAGCACGGCCTGCTGTTCGCGTTCGGCGTCGGCCTTGATCTGCTCGACGTCGGACGCACCTTGCGCGCGCACCTGTGCAGCCTGATCGCGCAACGCGCCGATCATCCGTTGGTAGACGGCATCCGTCTGCGCGGCCGGCAGGTCGACGCGCGTCAGCTGGACGTCGACCACATCGACGCCGAAACCGGACGCTTTCGCCTTCGCCGCATCGCGGGCCGCATCGGCGATCGCGCGCTGGCCACCGAGCGCATCGTCGAGCGCGCGCGTACCGAACGCGTCGCCGAGCGCACTCTTCAGCGCGCCGGACAGCCGTTCGGTCGCCGCCGCCGGGTCGCCGCCCGTCGCGGTGAAATACTTCATCGGATCGCTGATCCGGTACTTCGCCGCATACGCGACGAGCAGGTCGTGCTTGTCTTCGGTTGCCAGTTGCAGCGGATCGGACGACTCGAGCGACTGCAGGCGCGTGTCGATCAGCGTGGCCGTCTGCAGCGGCGGCGGCAGCTTGAAATGGATGCCGGGGCCTGCGAGCTCGGGCTGCGCGCCGTCGCGGCCCGACAGCACGGCCGTATGGCGCGGATCGACGGTCAGGACCGTCGACGACGCCGCGAAGGCAACGATCACGATTGCGACGACGAGCGCAATGATTCGGTTCATGTTCTGCGCTCCCCGTTACTTCGTATCGTCTTCGCGCGACCGGCTGCGAAACGCTTCACGCGATCGCAGCACATCGACGCCCGATGCCGCGGCGGCCGGTGCGGCGCTCGCGGGCACGGCTGCGGCTGCGGCTGCCGCCGGCGCCACGGCCGCCGGTGCCGACGCCGCGTCGGGCGCGGACGCGCCGGTCGACGCTGCGGCGTTTTGCCGCCCCTGCTCGACGAGCTTGTCGAGCGGCAGGTACACGACGCTGTTGCCGCCCTTGTTGCCGACGAACACCTTCGTCGCGTTCGAATAGATTTCCTGCATCGTCTCGAGGTACATCCGCTCGCGGATCACCGCGGGCGCCTTCGAGTACTGCGCGTAGACCTGCTTGAAGCGGTCGGCGTCGCCTTCGGCCTGCGTGACCACGCGATCGGCGTAGGCCTTCGCTTCGTCGACGAGCTTCGCGGCATCGCCCTGCGCCTTCGGCAACAGATCGCTTGCATACGCCTGCGCGGCACGCTTGGCGGCCTCGCGCTCGTCGCGCGCCTTCGCGACTTCGGCGTAGGCGGCCTGCGTCTGCTCCGGCGCCGCGACGCTCTGCATCGTGACGGCCGTCACTTCGAGGCCCGACTGGTAGCGGTCGAGATCGCGCTGGATCGCGGTGGAAAGCTGCTCGCGCAGCGCGTCGCGGTCCTGGTTCAGCATGTCGGCCGCGCTGCGCGTGCCGACGATCGCGCGCACCGCGGCCTGCGCGGCCTGCGACACGCTGCGTTCGGGATCGATGCTGCGGAACAGGTAGTCGGTGGCCGAACGGATCCGGTACTGGACGATGAAGCGCACGTCGACGATGTCGGCGTCGCGCGTCAGCATCGCGGCTTCCTTCACGTTCGCGAGACGCACGACATTGTTGCGGCCGATCTCGATCGAGCGGACCTGCGACGTGTCGACGATCTCGTGCGACGCGAACGGATACGGCGCGCGCCAGTGCACGCCCTGGCCGACCGTGCCCGACAGCTTGCCGAGCTGCAGCACGACGCCTGTCTGGCCCTCCTGCACGACGAACAGCCCGCTGCCTGCATAGACTGCGACCAGCACGCCGATCACAATGCCGACGCCGACGCGTGCAGCCCGCCCGTTGTCAGGACGGAAGCCGTTGCCGCCCTTGCCGCCGAAAAGGCCGCTCAGGCGCCGGTTGAAGTTGCGCCACATCTCGTCGAGATCGGGCGGACCATCGCCGTCGCCGCCTTGCGGACGCTTCGATTCGTTCGGACGCGGACGGGATCCGTCCTTGCCATTGCCTTCGCCGCGTCCCCAGCGGGGATCGTTGATCGACAGCAAGGCGCGCATCCGCCGCCAGGTACTCCGCTCGTTGTATTCGTTCACCAGAGTTTGTTCACCAGATAAGACGCCGGCGAACCGGCCGGGACCGGTTAGCGCCCGTGTTCGGAAATCGTGTGGTCTTCGTGTGGTTCTGCGGGTGCGCCGTCGAGCGCGCCGCTGGGTAACGTCGCACTGGAGAGGTGTTCCGCGGAGGCGATTTCGGCGATGGCGGCACGCAACGTATCAAGACCCTGACCGGTGCGCGCGCTCAAAAAGACGCGCGAAATATTACCATATTCGTCCCGCTCGACCGCGTCGCCGCGGGCCGCCAGCTCGGGCACGGCGTCGATCTTGTTGAACACCAGCACCTGCCGGATCGTGTCCGCGCCGATCTCGTGCAGCACGCCGTTGACCTGCTCGATCTGCTCGAGCCTGACCGCGCTCGACGCATCGACCACATGCAGCAGCAGATCCGCGTGGATCGTTTCCTCGAGGGTCGCGCGGAAGGCCGCGACGAGCTGGTGAGGCAGCTCGCGGATGAACCCGACCGTATCGGACACGACGATCTGGCCGACCTCGTCGCCGAGGTACACGCGCCGCGACGTCGTATCGAGCGTGGCGAACAGCTGGTCGGCCGCGTAAGCCTGTGCTTTCGTCAGCGCATTGAACAGCGTCGACTTGCCTGCGTTCGTATAGCCGACGAGCGACACCGACATCGTGCCGCTGCGCGCGCGCTGCCGACGCTGCGTGCTGTGCTGCCGGCGCAGCCGGTCGAGCCGCGACTTCAGCATCTTGATGCGCTCGCCGATCAGCCGGCGGTCGGTTTCGAGCTGCGTTTCGCCGGGGCCGCGCAGGCCGATACCGCCCTTCTGCCGTTCAAGGTGGGTCCATGCACGAATGAGCCGCGTCGACAGGTATTGCAGCTGCGCGAGTTCGACCTGCAGCTTGCCTTCGTGGCTGCGGGCGCGCTGCGCGAAGATATCGAGGATGAGGCTCGTGCGATCGACCACACGCCTGTTAAGTGCCTGCTCCAGATTGCGTTGCTGGGCCGGCGCCAGGGCGTGGTTGAAGATGACGATTTCGACGTTGTGCGCGTCGCACGCAAGCCGTAGTTCTTCGGCTTTGCCGCTGCCGATGAACATCTTGGCATCGGGACTGGCGCGACGACCCGTGAGGGTGACGGCGGGACGGGCCCCCGCGCTGGAGGCGAGAAGACTGAGTTCTTCGAGACTGGCTTCGAAATCGGTCTTGCCGAAATCGATGCCGACGAGCGCTGCGTTGATCAAATTATCGGGTGTCAAGATAAGGCGGCTGGCATCGGTCGCTCGCGGCGACCGGATGCCGGCCGCTGCGATAGGTTAGGACGTGGTGGCTTCCGCGTCCGGGTGGAAATTCACCGGACGCGCCGGCACGACCGTCGAGATGGCGTGCTTGTAGACCATCTGGGTCACCGTATTACGGAGCAACACGACGTACTGGTCGAACGATTCAATGTTCCCTTGAAGCTTGATGCCGTTGACGAGGTAGATCGAAACGGGAACGTGCTCTTTGCGCAGTGCGTTCAAAAACGGGTCTTGTAACAATTGCCCTTTGTTGCTCATGGCGTACTCCATCTTTTTTTGCAGGTTGATCTGGATTGGCGGCGAAGAAAAAGAGATCCGGCGCCAATCGCTACACTATAGCCGATTTTGCCTGCCCCGCCCGGGGCGTAGGCCTTGCGGCCTACCCTTGCGGGGCGTGCTTCAGCCCTTGTCCGCGTACGGGTTGTTCGACGAACGGAACTCTATGCGCAATGGAGTCCCGGTC
Organism: Burkholderia cepacia complex sp. TUM26381; assembly: GCF_057439935.1. NCBI lineage: Bacteria > Pseudomonadati > Pseudomonadota > Betaproteobacteria > Burkholderiales > Burkholderiaceae > Burkholderia > Burkholderia cepacia complex sp. TUM26381. Next base: position 2,015,210 of record NZ_CM172006.1, read on the forward strand.
AGCGAGAAAGTTTCGCGGAACCGGTTTTCGAGGTAGCGTTTGTAGGTTTCCGTGACCGCGTCGAGCGCGTTGCCGTGGATGACGATCAGCGGCGGATTCTGGCCGCCCTGGTGCGCATAGCGCAGCTTCGGACGCACCGGGCCGCGACGGCGCGGCTGCTGGAATTCGACGGCCTCGATCAGCGCGCGCGTGAGCTTCGGCGTCGGCAGCTTCGCCATCGCCGCTGCGTACGCGTCATCAACCGAGCGCATCAGCGCGCCAATGCCCGTCTTCTTCGCAGCCGAAATGAAGTGCGACTTCGCGAAGTCGAGGAATTTCAGCTTGCGGGTCAAATCCGCTTTCGCGCGGTCGCGCGCGTGTTCGTCGAGACCGTCCCACTTGTTGACGCCGATCACGAGCGCACGGCCCTGCTCGACGACGAAGCCGGCGATGTGCGCGTCCTGGTCCGAAATATCCTGCTGCGCATCCAGCAGAAGAATGACGACGTTCGCATCGGAGATCGACTGCAGCGTCTTCACCACCGAGAACTTCTCGATCGCCTCGAACACCTTGCCGCGACGCCGCAGGCCGGCCGTGTCGATCAGCGTGTATTTCTTGCCGTTACGTTCGAAGTCGACGTAGATCGAATCGCGCGTCGTACCCGGCATGTCGAACGCGATCACGCGATCCTCGCCGATCAGCGCGTTCACGAGCGTCGACTTGCCGACGTTCGGACGGCCGACGATCGCGATCTTGATGCCGCGCGACGGGTCGTTCTCGTCCTCTTCCTCCGGGCGGTCGGCGTAAGCAACCTCCAGCGCCTCGTTGATCATGTCGGTCACGCCGTCGCCGTGCGCGGCCGAAATCGCGCGCGGGTCGCCGAGCCCGAGCTCGTAGAAGTCGGCCGCGACCGACGTGTACTTCATCCCCTCGGCCTTGTTGACGACGAGGAAGATCGGCCGGCCGGTCTTGCGCAGGTAGTCGGCGATCGACTTGTCCTGCGGCGCGAGCCCGTTGCGGCCGTCGACGATGAAGACGACGATGTCGGCTTCCTCGACGGCCTGCCGCGTCTGGCGCGCCATTTCGTGCAGGATGCCGTCCTTCGCGACGGGTTCGAAGCCGCCCGTATCGACGACCAGGTACGGGCGTTCGCCGACGCGCCCTTCGCCGTAATGGCGATCGCGCGTCAGGCCCGGCAAGTCGGCGACCAGCGCATCGCGCGAACGCGTGAGCCGGTTGAACAGCGTGGATTTCCCCACATTGGGGCGCCCAACGAGGGCAATGACCGGTTTCATCTGTGTTTTCTACGGTGAAGCGCAGCAGCGGGAGGCCCGCTGCTGCGGGCGGCTGCGCTGAATGAAAATATCACGAATTCGCGCCGCCTCGGATGCGCGCGCCCGGCGCGCGTTGCGCGCCGTCGTCTTTCGTCTCGAACTGCCTTTCAAATACCGAGCGGCCGGGAACACCGGCCGCCCTCATGCTGCACGGCCGGGGCGCGCGGGACAAGCCCGCCGCGCCCCGGCCGCACCTGTTTTTCCTGCGCGTCAGCGCGGACGGAACCCGTACAGGCCGCCGTCCTTCGTCTGCACCACGAGCGTATTGCCCGCGAGGACCGGCGCCGCTGCAATCGCGCTGCCGTCGGTCTTCATCCGGGCGATGAAGCTGCCGTCTTCGCGCGACAGGAAGTGCACGAAGCCCTTGTAATCGCCCATCACGACCGCGTGCCCGAGCAGGTACGGCACGCCGACGTCACGGCTCTTCAGCTTGTCGTTGCGCCACAGCTGGTTGCCCGAGGCCGCGTCGTACGCGGTCACGACCGACCAGTCGTCGCCGCCGGCGACCACCGAATCGTCCTGGGCGAGACCGCTGCGGCTCGAGAACGGCTTTTCCCACAGCGCACGGCCCGAGTTCGCATCGAAGCAGCCGAGCTGACCCTGGAACGTCACCGCGCAGGCTTCCGCACCCACGAGCGTCGGCGGGCCGCTGACATCATTGATGCGCTCGACCTCGGTCACGCCCTTCGGGAACGACACCGGGGTCTGCCAGAACGGCTCGCCCGTCTGCAGGTTGATCGCAACGAGACCGCCGCCCGGGAAGCCTGCCAGCACGGCCGCATCCCCCGCGAACGTCATGCCGGCCGACACGCGCAGATTCAGCGGCACCGCACGGTTGCGGTAGTTCCACTTCTGTTCGCCCGTCTGCGCGTTGAACGCGATCACCTGGCCGTCGATCGTGCGGACGACCACGAGGCCGTTGCCGACGAGCGGCGGCGAGAAGATCTCGCCCTGCACTGCCGTCTTCCACAGTTGCTTGCCGTCCGGGCCCAGCACGAACACACCGCCCTTCAGTGCGCCGACCGCGGTCAGGTTGCCGTCGCTGCCGACACCGGCCGACAGGTCCGAACCGACCTTCGAGCGCCAGATGGTCTGGCCCGTCTTCGCATCGATCTTCTCGACCGAACCGTTTTCGCCCGCAGCAAAGACGGCGTCGCCCACGGCCACCGGCGAGAACAGGTAGCGCCCACCCTTGCCGACGCTCGCCTTCCAGACCTGTTGCACGTCCATGACGGGCTTGAACTCGGTGAGCGGCGTCGGCACGCGGCGCGCGTCCTTCGACGACGAGCAGGCCGCCAAAGCGAGGACAGCCGCCGCGCAGGCAACGGGCACAGCGTAACGTTTCAGCAAATTCATCGGTTAGCGAAGCAGAGTTAAGAGGTTGAGGGGACCGGGGGTCAGCCGCCGAGCGCGTCCAGCTTGAACTGCACGAGCTGGCGCGCAGACTGGTCGTCCTTCGACAGGCCGTCGAGTGCGAGCTTGTAAGCGGCGCGCGCATCGTCGGTCTTGCCTTGCGCAGCCAGCAGATCGCCACGACGATCGGCCACGAGGCCCTTGAATGCATCGACCGTCGCACCCGACAGCAGCGCGAGGCCCGCGTCGTACGCCTTTTCGTCGAGCAGCAGCGACGCGAGACGCAGCTTCGCGATCTGCTTGTACTCGTCGTCCTTGGCGTGATCGACGGCCCATTGCAGCTGCGCCTTCGCGCCTGCGGTGTCGCCGGCCGCATACAGCGTCTTCGCGGCCGCGAGCGCCGTCATCTGCGCATACGGCGTGCTGCCGAACTTGTCTTCCATGTCGCCGGCCGCGCGGGCCATCGTCGCCTTGTCGTTCGCGGCGGCGGCCTTCTGAACCTGCTCGTACAGCCCGGACGCCTCGGCGGCCTGACGGCGCTGCCAGTAGTTCCAGCCGTTGAAACCGGCCGCGACGACGAGCGCCGCGAGCACGATCCACGTGGTGAGGTCGCCCCAGCGGGCCCACCACGCCTTGAGACTTTCAATCGATTCTTGTTCGTCGTGATAACTCATCGGCGAGCGATTCCTTCCTGTTCAGGCTTTTCTTGTCGAGCGGATGCCAGCGCGATCAGTCGTCGCCGTCTTCGGCGGATGCAACCATCGCATTGATTAGGAATTCGGTCAAGCTTTCGACCGGTACGGTCTGCTGAACGTTCTTTTCCCCTTCCGCACCCGCACCGCGCAACGCTTTCACGCCCACCGTGCCGTTCGCGACCTCTTCTTCGCCGAAGATCACCGCGAACGCGGCGCCGCTTGCGTCGGCCCGCTTCATCTGCGACTTGAAGCTCGCCGTCGCGCCGTCGGCGCTGCAGTGGAAGATCACGTCGAGGCCCGTGTCGCGCAGGCGCTCGGCCGCGATGAACGCCTGTTCGCGCGCCGTGTCGCCCTGGTGCACGACGTACACGTCGACGCCTTCCTGCTCGGGTGCGAGATCCTCTTCCTTCAGCAGCTCGAGGATGCGCTCGATGCCCATCGCCCAGCCGCACGCGGCGGTCGGCTTGCCGCCGAGCTGCTCGATCAGCGGATCGTAGCGGCCGCCGGCCGCAACCGTGCCCTGCGCGCCGAGCTTGTCGGTCACCCACTCGAACACGGTCAGGTTGTAGTAATCGAGGCCGCGCACGAGACGCGGGTTGATCTTGAACGGAATGTTGTTCGCGAGCAGCAGGCGCTGCAGCCCTTCGAAGTGCGCGCGCGATTCTTCACCGAGGAAGTCGATCAGCTTCGGCGCGTTCTGCGCGATTTCCTGCAGCGCGGGATTCTTCGTGTCGAGCACGCGCAGCGGATTCGTATACAGACGGCGCTTGGCGTCCTCGTCGAGCACGTCGGCGAACTGCTCGAGGTACTTGATCAGCTCGACGCGGTGTGCGGCGCGCTCTTCGGCGAGGCCGAGCGAGTTGATCTCGAGCTTGATGCCGGTCAGGCCGAGGTCGTCCCACAGGCGCTGGCACATCATGATGATCTCGGCATCCGCATCGGGGCCCGCGAAGCCGAGCGCCTCGACGCCGACCTGGTGGAACTGGCGATAGCGGCCGCGCTGCGGACGCTCGTGACGGAACATCGGGCCGATGTACCACAGGCGCTTCGGGCCGTCGTACAGCATGTTGTGCTCGATCGACGCGCGCACGACGGCCGCGGTGTTTTCCGGGCGCATCGTCAGGTTCTCGCCGTTCAGCGCGTCGGTGAAGCTGTACATCTCCTTCTCGACGATGTCGGTGACTTCGCCGATGCCGCGCGTGAAGAGCTGCGTGTGTTCGACGATCGGCGTGCGGATGTTCTGGTAGCCGTACGCGCGCAGCAGCGATTTCACGGTAGCTTCGAAGAATTCCCACAGGCCGGCATCCTGCGGAAGGATGTCGTTCATGCCTTTGACGCCGGTGAGCTTCTCGATCTTGCGTTTCTGTTCAGTCATCGTTCGTGTGTGTGGACGAATTAGTTCAGGGCCTCGGTGCGGCCGTAATTGCGTGCGACGTAGTCGCTGACGATCTGCTGGAATTCCTCGGCGATCCGCTCGCCGCGCAGCGTCTTGACCTTCTCGCCGTCGATGAAGACGGGGGCGGCCGGGTTCTCGCCCGAACCCGGCAGGCTGATGCCGATGTTCGCGTGCTTCGATTCGCCCGGGCCGTTGACGATACAGCCCATCACCGCGACGTTCATCTTCTCGACGCCCGGATATTCCTTGCGCCAGACCGGCATCTGCTCGCGCAGGTAGGTCTGGATCTGCATCGCGAGTTCCTGGAACAGCGTGCTCGTCGTGCGGCCGCAGCCCGGGCACGCGATCACCATCGGCGCGAACGAGCGCAGGCCCATCGTTTGCAGGATTTCCTGGCCGACGATCACTTCACCCGTGCGCGATGCGCCCGGCTCCGGCGTCAGCGAGATGCGGATCGTGTCGCCGATCCCTTCCTGCAGCAGCACGCCGAGCGCGGCCGTCGATGCGACGATGCCCTTCGAGCCCATGCCGGCCTCGGTCAGCCCGAGGTGCAGCGCAAAGCCGCAGCGGCGGCCGAGCTCGCGGTACACGGCGATCAGGTCCTGCACGCCGCTGACCTTGCACGACAGCACGATGCGGTCGCGGCCGAGGCCGAGTTCGACCGCACGTTCGGCCGAGCCGATCGCCGACTGGATCAGCGCTTCATACATCACGCTTTGCGCGCCCCACGGCTGCGCACGCGCACCGTTCTCGTCCATCATGCGCGCGAGCAGGTCCTGGTCGAGGCTGCCCCAGTTCACGCCGATTCGCACGACCTTGTCGTATTTGGCCGCGGCCTCGATCATCAGCGCGAACTGCGTATCGCGTTTCGCGCCCTGGCCGACGTTACCCGGGTTGATCCGGTACTTCGACAGCGCTTCCGCGCAGCCCGGGTAATCGCGCAGCAGCAGGTGGCCGTTGTAGTGGAAATCGCCGACCAGCGGCACGGTCACGCCCATCCGGTCGAGCTGCTCGCGGATCGCCGGCACGGCGGCCGCGGCCTCGGGCGTGTTGACCGTGATGCGCACCAGTTCGGAGCCTGCGTTCGCGAGCTCCTTGATCTGGATCGCCGTGCCGATCGCGTCGGCCGTGTCGGTATTCGTCATCGACTGCACGCGCACCGGCGCGTCGCCGCCGATCGTCACGAGCTGCCCGCCCCAGCGGACATCCACCGCATGCGATACGCGGCGCGGCTGATGCCCGCCGAACACCGGCTCGGTTGAACAAATCTGACTGCTGCGTGGGGATTGAGCTTCGGATTGCATCGATAGATCCATTTACGCGGAATGCGCCGCGACGCGGCGCATGAATTGAAAAAGCGCCGTGCCCGCACGGCCTGCCGATATCGACGACAGGCCTTCGCCACGGCGCTTGACGTCAGGGCAACGTGAACCGTGCCACATTACCCCGCGCTGCCGAATATTTTGCCGGATCGACAGGTTTTCCGTCGAACGCGACTGCGTCGAGGCCTGCCTTGTTGCCGATCGTGACCTTGAACGGCCCGTCGCCGGCGACCTGCTTCGTTTCGCCGGCCCGCACCATCGCCGAGAACAGCTCCTTGCCGTTCTTGTCGCGCACGCTGAACCAGCAATCCTGCTTGACCTTCAGTTCGACCATCGACTGGCCTGCCGCGGCCACGACGCTCGCCGGCTGGGCCGGCGCGGCAGCGCTTGCCGCCGTCGTTGCCACGACGGGCTGCGACGCAGCAGCAGCCGCAACCGGCGCCACGGGCGCCGGGACAGCGGATGCAATCGCCTGCACCGCCGGGGCTGCCGAAGCGGCCGCCGGGGCCGGAACCTCATTGGCGGTGACAGCCGATGCGCCGCTCGAGGCAGCCTCTTCGACCGACGACGAGGATGCCGCCGACGCACTCGCGGCCGACGCGTGCTCCGTGTCGCCGCCCTTGAAGCGCGCGAGCAAGCTCGACGAATCGCCGCCAGTGTGCCACATCAGTACGGCGACCACCGCGACGACGACGATCGCCGTTCCCCACAGCCACGGATGGTGGCGCGACGAACCGCCCAGCGGAATCGACACGCGGCCGCGCGGCAGATCCGTCCCCGACGACGCGGGCATCGACAGATCGACTTCCGGCACCCCGCGCTCACGGCGCAGCGCCTGCGCGAACGGCTCCGGATCGACGCCGAGCATCTTCGCGTAACTGCGCACGACACCGAGCGCGAACGTCACACCGGGCAAATGGCTGATGTCGCCGGCCTCGAGTGCCCGGAGCTTCTGCGGTGCGACCTTGAGTCGCGCCGATACGTCGTCGACCGACCAGCCCTTCGTCTCCCGAAGCTGCGCCAGCCGGCTGCCGACCGCCGCCAGCGATTCCAGTCCCGCCGGTGCCGGCTTCGCGGCATTCGTCTCTGCGCCGTTAGTCGGCTGCGGCTCACTCATCCTTGTCCTCGCGTCGATTCTTCTTCACTGGCGGCCGCCGCCGGCTCCCGCCGGCCCGCGTCCGCAACTGTTCATACCATGCGCGGCGCCGAGGCGCCGCGACCGATCGCTATTCGCGTGCTGTACCGCCAAAAGGTTCGGGCATCCCCGTCAAACCGCCCGAACTTCGATGATTTTTCCTGCTGCGCCCGTTCGTTCCGCGAGGCGCGTGCGGTCCTTCACGGCGCCGGCCAACTGGCCGCACGCAGCGTCGATGTCGTCGCCGCGCGTCTTGCGCACGGTCGTGACGACACCCGCGTCGATGAGGACCTGTGCAAAACGCTTGATCTGCTCCGGCTTCGAGCGGATGAGGCCCGATTCCGGAAACGGATTGAACGGGATCAGGTTGAACTTGCACGGCACGTCGCGCGTGACGGCCAGCAGTTCGCGCGCATGCGCTTCGGTGTCGTTGACGCCGTCGAGCATGCAGTATTCGAAAGTGATGAAGTCGCGCGGCGCGACTTTCAGATAACGCTGGCACGCAGCCATCAGTTCGCGCAGCGGATACTTCTTGTTGAGCGGCACCAGCTCGTCGCGCAGCGCGTCGTTCGGCGCGTGCAGCGAAACGGCCAGCGCGACCGGCAGCTCGGCGCCGAGGCGGTCCATCATCGGCACCACGCCCGACGTGGACAGCGTGACGCGGCGGCGCGACAGGCCGTACGCGTTGTCGTCGAGCATCAGCCGCATCGCGGGCACGACCGCGCTGTAGTTCAGGAGCGGCTCGCCCATGCCCATCATCACCACGTTGGTGACGACCCGTTCGGCCTTGCCGTTCGGACCGGGCGCGCGGCCCAGCGACGCTCGCAATGCAAATTCGGCCATGCGGAGCTGGCCGATGATTTCGGCTGTCGACAGGTTGCGGGAAAAGCCCTGCTTGCCCGTCGAACAGAAGCGGCAGTTGACCGCGCACCCGGCCTGCGACGACACGCACAGCGTGCCGCGCGTTTCTTCCGGGATGAACACGGTTTCGACCGCATTGCCGTTTCCGACGTCGATCAGCCACTTGCGCGTGCCGTCGGTGGAAACGTGATCGCTGGCGATATCGGGCATCACGATCGATGCGCGGCCCTTGAGCTTTTCTCTCAGGGACTTCGCAAGATCGGTCATGCCGTCGAAATCGCCGGCGTTGTACTGGTGGATCCAGCGCTGCAACTGCTTGGCGCGGAACGGCTTCTCGCCAAGGCTGCCGCAGTACGCGACAAGACCCTCGGCATCGAAGTCGAGAAGATTGACGGAAGTTTCGCTCGTCATGATGTGCTGCCTTGCCGCGTGCGCTGAATCCGGCCTACTTGCTGTCAGCCAGGGCTTAACGCGAGTAAACGTTCATTTCCGGGAAGAAGAAAGCGACTTCGACCGCTGCCGTTTCAGCCGCGTCCGAGCCGTGCACCGCGTTCGCGTCGATGCTGTCGGCGAAATCGGCGCGGATCGTGCCCTTTTCTGCCTTCTTCGGATCCGTTGCGCCCATCAGGTCGCGGTTCTTCAGGATCGCGCCTTCACCTTCCAGGACCTGGATCATCACCGGGCCCGAGATCATGAAATCGACGAGGTCCTTGAAGAACGGACGTGCTGCGTGAACCGCGTAGAACTTCTCTGCGTCAGCGCGCGACAGGTGCGCCATGCGCGATGCGATGATCTTCAGGCCGGCGCCTTCGAAACGGCTGTAGATCTGGCCGATCACGTTCTTTGCCACCGCATCCGGCTTGATGATCGACAGGGTGCGCTCGATTGCCATAAAAACTCCAAAAAATTAAGAAGTTACAGGTTCAAATGAATCCGCTATTGTAGCACGATCCCGTGTATCATTGCGATTGAACCCTTACACGAATGAAAGGTTCAGAATCCATATGTTTTGTGCCGCACGGCCATTGAAACCTCCCGGCACGGAACGTATCTTAGCCATAGCTGCTCCGGTTTGCTGCGCCGCACACCGCGTGTGCCGAACCGGCCCCGGACGCCCACGCGTTCAATGTTAGGAGAAACCATGAACGACTATCCGTACAATTTCGGCCGCGGCGGTTCCGTCAGCACCGCCGAGGTTCGCAACCGCGTGCTGCGGAACACGTACTGGCTGCTCGCGCTATCGATGGTCCCGACCGTGCTGGGCGCCTGGGTCGGCGTCGCGACGGGCTTCTCGCTGTTCGCGGCCACGAGCCCGATGATGAGCCTGCTCGCATTCTTCGCGATCGCATTCGGCTTCATGTTCGCGATCGAGCGGACGAAAAACAGCGCGGCCGGCGTGTTCGTGCTGCTCGGCTTCACGTTCTTCATGGGCCTGATGCTGTCGCGGCTGCTGAGCTTCATCCTCGGCTTCTCGAACGGCCCGTCGCTGATCATGCTCGCGTTCGGCGGCACCGGCATCATCTTCGCCGCGATGGCAACGATCGCCACCGTCAGCAAGCGCGATTTCTCGGGTCTCGGCAAGTGGCTGTTCATGGGCGTGATCGTGATCCTGCTCGCCTCGGTCGCGAACATCTTCCTGCAGCTGCCGGCGCTGATGCTCACCGTGTCGGTGCTCGCAATCGCGATCTTCTCGGCCTACATGCTGTTCGACGTCCAGCGCGTCGTGAACGGCGGCGAGACGAACTACATCTCGGCCACGCTCGCGATCTACCTCGACCTGTACAACGTGTTCACGAACCTGCTTGCCCTGCTCGGCATCTTCGGCGGCAACCGCAACTGACGCTCGTCACGCCTCAAGAAAAAACCGGCCCTCGGGCCGGTTTTTTTACGTCCGCCGCCCGGCTCAGTCGCGCTCGAACAGCGCGATCGATTCGACGTGCGACGTATTCGGGAACATGTTGACGACACCGGCACCCTTGAGCCGGTAACCGGCCTCGTGCACGAGCAGGCCCGCGTCGCGCGCGAGCGTCGACGGGTTGCACGACACGTAGACGATCCGCTTCGGCAGCGGGCCTTCGCCGCTCTGCGCGATCTCGGCCAGCGCCTTCGACACCGCGAGCGCGCCTTCGCGCGGCGGGTCGATCAGGAACTTGTCGAAGGCGCCGAGCGCGCGCAGGTCGTCGCCCGTCACTTCGAACAGGTTCCGGCAGGCGAACGTCGTGTGGCCGTCGACACCGTTCTCGCGCGCATTCGCCAGCGCGCGCGTCGTCAGCGTGTCGCTGCCCTCGATGCCCATCACTTCCCGCGACAGCCGCGCGAGCGGCAGCGTGAAGTTGCCGATCCCGCAGAACAGGTCGAGCACGCGGTCGTCGCGCGACGGCGCGAGCAGGCGTAGCGCGCGGCCCACCAGCACGCGGTTGATCTGGTGATTGACCTGCGTGAAGTCGGTCGGCTTGAACGGCATGCGGATGCCGAATTCCGGCAGCGTGTAGTCGAGCGATACGTCGAGCGGGTAGAACGGCGTCACCGTGTCCGGGCCCTTCGGCTGCAGCCAGAACTGCACCTTGTGCTCGTCGGCGAACGCACGCAGCAGCGCTTCGTCGTCCGCGTTGATCGGCTCCAGCACGCGCAGCACGAGCGCCGTGACTTCCGAGCCGACCGCGAGTTCGATCTGCGGCATGCGATCGCGGATCGACAGCCCTTCGACGAGCCGGCGCAGCGGCACCAGCATCGCCGACACGTGCGGCGGCAACACTTCGCAGCTCGTCATGTCGGCAACATAGCTGCTCTTCTTCTCGTGGAAGCCGACCAGCACGCCGCCCTTCTTCGCCACGTTGCGCACGGTCAGGCGCGCACGATAGCGATAACCCCACGACGGGCCGTGGATCGGCGCGAACATCGTTTCCGCGCGCAGCTTCGCCAGGTGCCACAGGTTGTCCTCGAGCACACGCTGCTTGACCGCCACCTGCGCGCGCATGTCGAGATGCTGCATCGAGCAGCCGCCGCAGGTGCCGAAGAACTTGCATTTCGGCTGCGTGCGCATCACGCTCGGGCGCAGAATGTCGACAACCGTCGCCTGCTCGTAGCTGGGCTTGCGGCGGTAGCTCGAATAGGTCACGCGCTCACCCGGCAACGCGCCTTCGACGAAGATGACCTTGCCCGGCTCGCCGTCCTCGGTGATCGTGCGGCCGACACCGCGCGCTTCCATGTCGAGCGATTCGATCTCGAGAACCGGGGCGGGCCCGGGCGCGACGGGCGCATTTTTCGATTTGCGCGCAGAAGTGGGGACGGCTTCGGACACCAGCTTTTCCTGACAAACGTTGAAGAAGGCGAGATTGTAGACGACGCAGGCCCGTATCGCGCGCTTTGGATCGGGCAAGCGGCGACACTTGCGCATGGACGGCCCTGCGTGGCGCTCGCACGGCCGTTCACGCGACTTCGGGAGGCGCCCGCCCCGGCATGCCGCGGAACCGGCCGGGGCAAGCCCTCGGGCCCGCATCCGCCCGACAGGAGATTCGACCATGCGACTGATCGACTGGAACATCCAATGGGGTCGGGACGCGGACGGCATCGTCGACCTTTCCCGAACCGTCTCGACGATCCAGCGCCTCGGCGATTTCGACGTGCTGTGCCTGCAGGAGGTCACGCGCGGCTTCGGCGCGCTGCCCGGCGGCCCCGGCCCCGACCAGTTCGCCGAACTCGCGGCGCGGCTGCCCGGCTACACGATCATCGAAGCGATCGGCGCCGACTTGCCGGCGATCGAACCGGGCGCTCCGCGCCGCCAGTTCGGCAACGCGATCGCGACGCGGCTGCCGGCCGGACGCGTGCTGCGCCAGTTGCTGCCGTGGCCGGCCGACGCCGGCGCGCCGTCGATGCCGCGCGTCGCGCTCGACGTCGAGGTGCAGGCGCCGTTCGGGCCGTTGCGCGTGGTCACCACGCATCTGGAGTATTACTCGGCGCGCCAGCGGCTTGCGCAGGTCGGCGCGCTGCGCGACCGGCATCGCGAGGCCTGCGCGCACGCGGCATGCCCGGCGCCCGCCGAGACCGCCGAGGGGCCGTTCAGCGCGACCGGCCAGCCGCGCGATGCGATCGTCTGCGGCGATTTCAACAGCGCATTCGACAGCGATGCGTACCGGCGCTTCCTGGCGCCGATCGCCGACGCGCCGCGCTTCGTCGACGCCTGGGTCGCACGACACCCGGGCCGCACGCCGCCGCCGACGGCCGGCGTCTACGATACGGTGCAATGGTCGGAAGGGCCGCTCGCGTGCGACTTCGTGTTCGTGACCGACACGCTGCTGCCGCGCGTCATCCGCTGCGAGATCGACGGCGACGTGCGCGCGTCGGATCACCAGCCGGTGCTGCTCGAACTGGCCTGATCGCGCCGGTTGCGGCGCGGGCCGCCCGCGCTACGCGTCGAAGCCGGCCAGGTACTCGGCCCAGTGCGGCGCCGGTTCCAGCGCGAGCGCGTTCTTCACGATCAGGATCTCGTCCGCGTACTCGCTCGGCGTCAGGCCGCCGCGCATCAACTGGAACCGGCAGTACAGCAGGTAGGTGTTGACGACGTCGGTTTCGCAATAGTTGCGGATTTCGTCGATCCGGCCATCCCGGAACGCCGGCCACACCTGGCTGCCATCCATCCCGAGCTTGCCCGGGAAGCCGCACAGCTTCGCCAGCGCATCGAGCGGCGCATTTGCGCGCGCCTGATACATCGCGAGCACGTCCATCAGGTCGGTATGCCGCGAGTGATAGCGCGAGATGTAGTTGTTCCACTTGAATTCGCGGTCGTCCTCGCCGAGATCCCAGTAGCGGGTCGCGGGAATGCCGTGCACGAGCGCGCGGTAATGCAGCACCGGCAGATCGAAGCCGCCGCCGTTCCACGACACGAGCTGCGGTGTGTATTTCTCGATCACGCGGTAAAACGACTGGATCAGCGTCGCTTCGTTGTCCTGCGGCGTCCCGAGCGAGCGCACGCGAAAGCCGTTGTTGTCGCGGAACACGCACGAGATCGCCGCGATCCGCTGCAGGTGGTGCGGCAGGAAATCGCCGCCGGTCTTCTCGCGGCGCGCGGCGAACGCGTGTTCGGCCACCGCGGCATCGTCGAGCGTCGCAGGCAGGTCTTCCAGACGGCGAATGCCGTCGACATCGGGAATCGTCTCGATGTCAAAAACGAGAATCGGAGTCATCAGTTACAGAACGGCGTCCTTGCGCACGCCGTTGGAGGCAAAGAACCGCTTGAGGCGCACCAGCGCTTCCTGCTGGATCTGCCGCACGCGCTCGCGCGTGAGCCCCATCTCGTCGGCCAGTTCCTCGAGCGTCGCCGGTTCGATGTGGTTCAGGCCGAAGCGGCGCTCGATCACATGCCGGTGCTTGTCGGACAGCCGCGACAGCCACGCGCGCGTCAGCGTTTCGAGCTCGCGGTGCTGCACCTCGGCGTCGGGCGACTGGCTCTGGTCGTCGGGCAACAGGTCGAGCAGGCTGCTCGCGGGATCGAGATCGAGCGGCGCGTCGAGCGACGCCGTGTGTTCGTTGAGCGCGAGGATGTCGGTGACTTCCTCGGCGGTCTTGCCGGTGAGATAGGCGATATCGTCGATACTGGCTTCGCGGCGCTCGGCCGCCTCGCCCGTCGACATCGAATTCTTTTCGAGGTGGCGCTTCGCGCGCAGCACCTGGTTCAGTTCGCGGATCACGTGCACGGGCAGGCGCACCGTGCGGGCCTGGTTCATGATCGCCCGCTCGATGCTCTGCCGGATCCACCATGTCGCGTAGGTCGAGAAACGGAAACCGCGCGTCGGGTCGAATTTCTCGATCGCGTGCATCAGGCCGAGGTTACCCTCCTCGATCAGGTCGAGCAGCGGCACGCCGCGGTTCAGGTAACCCTTCGCGATGCTGACGACGAGACGCAGGTTGCGCTCGATCATCACCTGCCGGGCCTCGAATTCGCCGGCCTTCGCGAGGCGGGAATAGCGCTGCTCTTCCTCAACGGTCAGCAGCGGCTTCACGCTGATCCGGTTCAGGTAATGCTGAATCGTGTCGGCCGTGAGCTCGGCCTGCAGGATCGTGCGGAAATCGTCGACGTCGGGCGCTGCTTCCGAACGGCCTTCGCGCTCGTCGTCGCCACCGTCCGCGTCCGACTCGGCGTCACGTGCCTCGAGATCACGTTCGTTTTCCGCGACGTCGTCTTCGTCGTCCGTCGAAGCACCCGATCGCCCCACCGATGCTTGCGTGGCACGACTGATCTTCTCAGACTCGGCTTGCGGCTCGTGGCGCTTCGATTTCGGCATGGTCGTCTCGGTTATTGAGGCGGCAAATACTTCAGCGGATCGACAGGTTTACCCTGCCGGCGAACCTCGAAATGCAGCATCACGCGGTCGGCATCGCTGTTACCCATCTCGGCGATCTTCTGCCCCTTCGTTACCGCGTCCCCCTCTTTTACCATCAAAGCGCGATTGTGTGCATACGCCGTGAGGTAAGTTGCATCGTGTTTGATGATAATGAGGTTGCCGTAACCACGCAGGCCATTGCCGGAGTAAACGACACGGCCGTCCGCTGCCGCCTTCACGGTCTCGCCGGCCGTGCCGCCGATATTGACGCCCTTGTTCTTCGCGTCGTCGAACCCGTTCAGCACGGGCCCGCGCGCGGGCCACGCGAACGTCACGGGGCCGCTCGGGGCAGCCGCCGTATCGCTCGACCCGGTTGCCGCAGCCGGCGGCGTGGCGGCAAGTGCCGACGACGTGCCGGCGGCCGGCGTTGCCGGACCGCTGCTCAGCGGCGCGGTCGCCACCGCGGCACCCGCGATCGGCGCGGTAGCCGGTGCGCCCGCAACCGCAGCGCCGCCCGGCGGCGCCACGCGCAGCAACTGGTCGACTTCGATCTGGTTCGGGTTCGCCAGATTGTTCCACGTCGCGATGTCGCGATAGTTCTGCCCGTTCTCGAGCGCAATCCGGTACAGCGTGTCGCCCGGCTTCACACGGTAGAAGCCGGGGGGCGGCGGGCCGAGCGGCACCGCGGGCTGCGCGGCGGCGGTCGTGCCGAGCGAGCCGGAGCGATCGACGACGGGCGCGTTGTCGAGCCGCGTCGCACAGGCGGCCAGTAGCGTGGAGAACGCAGCCACACAGATCGCGCGCTGGGCGAGCGTGAGCGGTTCCCTGGATCGGTTGTTTTGCATCGCGCGCAACATACTCATCGGTTTCAAATCACTCCGGATTTTAAAGGGACAAAGAAAACGCGATCAAGCCGGGACTCTCGCCATTGCGCGTGCGCGACGCGCTCGACGAGCGTGAGCACCTGATGCTGCCCACTTTGCGCGCCGACCGGCGCGACGAGCCGCCCGCCGATCGCGAGCTGCTCGAGCAGCGCCTGTGGCACGTCGAGCCCAGCCGCCGCGATCACGATCGCGTCGAACGGGGCTGCGGACGGCAGACCGACACGCCCGTCGCCGTAGTGCAGACGGATGTTCGGCACGCGCAGCGGCCGCAGGTTCAGCTTCGCGCGCTCATAAAGCGGCTTGATGCGTTCAATCGAATACACGTCGCGTGCCACGTGGCTCAGCACGGCGGCCTGATAGCCGCAGCCCGTGCCGATCTCGAGCACGCGCTCGAGTGTGCGGCCGGCCATCGCGAGCTCGATCATGCGCGCGACAACCGACGGCTTGGAAATGGTTTGCTGGTGGCCGATCGGCAACGCCGAATCCTCGTAGGCCTGCGTCGCGAGCCCCGGATCCACGAACAGGTGGCGCGGCACCGCGGCCATCGCGTCCAGCACGCGCGCGTCGGTCACGCCGTTCGCGCGCAGGCGTTCGACCATCCGCTCGCGCACGCGTTCCGACGTGAGCGCGAACGCGCCGGCCGGCGCGACGCTCGGCGCAGCCGGTTTCGGCATCGCGGGCTTCAGCGCAGTCGGCTTCGGTGCCGTCGCGGGCTTCGCCGTGGCGGGACCGGGCAACGGCGAGCGCGCGGCAACGGGCTTCACCGCAACCGGTTTCAGCACGGCAGCCGGCTTGTCGGCAGCCTTCGACACCGCGACCGCCGCATGGCGTTCACCGGCCCGACCTTCCGATTTGCGTGGCGCTCGCTTGAGATCTTCGAGCGCGAGCGGGAACCGCTTCGCGCGCTCGCCGCTCATGAAGCCCGCCCTCCGGCGCGCGCCCATTCGCGCGTCGCGGGCAGCATCTGCGTATGCGTGAGGTCGAGCTGCAGCGGCGTGATCGACACGAAACCGTTTGCGACGGCGTGGAAATCGGTGCCGTCGCTCGCGTCCAGCGCCGCGCCCGCTGCGCCGATCCAGTAGATCGGTTCGCCGCGCGGGTCGGTCTGGCGAATCACCGGCTGCGACGGATGACGCTTGCCGAGACGCGTGACCTTCCAGCCCTTCAGCTCGTCGTACGGCAGGTTCGGAATATTGACGTTCAGCAGCGGGTTGCCCGCCAGCGGATGCGCGAGGTAGTGCTCGACGATCTCCGCGGCGACGCGCGCGGCGTCCGCCAGATGGGCCCAGCCCTTGTCGGCCAGCGAGAATGCAATGGCCGGCACGCCGAACATGATGCCTTCGGTGGCGGCTGCAACTGTCCCTGAATAGAGCGTGTCTTCGCCCATGTTCTGGCCGTTGTTGATCCCGGAAACGACGAGATCCGGCCGCGCATCGGCCATCCCCGTCAGCGCGACGTGCACCGAATCGGTCGGCGTGCCGTTCACGTAGAAGAAACCCGTACTCGCGGCGCGCTGCACCGACAGCGGCCGCGACAACGTGAGGGAATTCGACGCGCCGCTGCAGTTCTGCTCGGGCGCGATCACAGTGAGTTCGGCCACCGGCCGCAGCGCTTCGCTGAGCGCGGCGAGACCGGGGGCGAGATAGCCGTCGTCGTTGCTGAGTAGGATTCGCATCCGGCGATTGTAACCGAGGAAAGATGGCGCGAGAGCGACAGTCCGGCGGCCGCGAAAGGACGGGTGCGCGCATGCGCGCACGGTGCGCCGCCGCATGGCGCAGCGGCTTTCCGCCTGCTCGGGAAAACGCGGGGCCGCCCCGGGTTTTCCGCCTCGAAGGAAGTCCCGCCGGGGACCTGGCGCGAAGCAACAGCGCCCCGGGCTTCCCCTAGATCGCGCCCGCTTCTCGCAGTGCGGCAATCGCCTGCGCGTCGTAACCGAGGCCGCGCAGCACTTCGTCCGTGTGCTCGCCGAGTTCGGGCCCGAGCCAGCGCGTTTCGCCCGGCGTGTCCGACAGCTTCGGCGTGATGTTCGGCAGCGGGATGTCGGTGCCGTCGGCCAGCTTGAAACGCTGGATCATCTGGCGCGCGACGAACTGCGGATCGGTGAACATGTCGGCGGCGCTGTAGATGCGCCCGGCCGGCACGTCGGCCGCGTTGAGCACGACGAGCGCCTCGTCGATCGTGCGCGGCGCGAGCCATGCGGCGATCGCGTCGTCGATCTCCTGCGTGCGCGGCACGCGCCCGTCGTTTTGCGCGAGCGCGGGATCGTCGGCGAGGTCGTCGCGCTCGATCGCCTTCATCAGCCGCTTGAAGATCGGATCGCTGTTGCCGCCGATCACGATGCTGCCGTCGCGGCACGCGTAGGTATTCGACGGCACGATGCCCGGCAGCGACGCGCCGGTGCGCTCGCGCACCATCCCGTACACGCCGTATTCGGGCACCACGCTTTCCATCATGTTGAAGACGGCTTCATACAGCGCAACGTCGACCACCTGCCCCGCGCCGCCGTTGACCTTGCGGTGATGGAGCGCCATCAGCGCGCCGATCACGCCGTGCAGCGCGGCGATCGAATCGCCGATCGAGATGCCGATGCGCGGCGGCGGCAGATCGGGGTAGCCGGTGATGTGACGCAGCCCGCCCATCGATTCGGCAATCGCGCCGAAGCCGGGCCGGTCGCGATACGGGCCCGTCTGTCCGTAGCCGGACAGACGCACCATCACGAGGCCCGGATTGTCGGCGGACAGCACGTCGTAGCCGAGCCCGAGTTTTTCGAGCAGCCCCGGACGGAAGTTCTCGATCACGATGTCGGCCTCGCTCGCGAGCTGCCGCGCGATCGCCTTGCCGGCATCGGCTTTCAGGTTGAGCGTGACCGATTTCTTGTTGCGCGCCTGGACGGACCACCACAGCGACGTGCCGCCCTGCTCCGGGTGGAGCTTGCGCCACTTGCGCAGCGGGTCGCCGCCGTTCGGATCCTCGATCTTGATCACTTCCGCGCCGAATTCGGCGAACAGCCGCGACGCGAACGGCCCCGCGATCAGCGTTCCGAATTCGAGCACTTTGACGCCCGCGAGCGGGCCCTGGCTGGTGCTCATGTGTCTCCCTGGCATGAGGAACGGCGCCGCCGGCAGGCGGCGCCCGGCTTACATCGTGCGGCGATCGAGCATTGCACGGGCGATGGTGCCCGCGTCGACGTACTCGAGCTCGCCGCCCACCGGCACGCCGCGCGCGAGGCGCGTGACCGCAAGGCCGCGTGCCTTCAGCGTCTGGCCGAGGTAATGCGCGGTGGCTTCGCCTTCGTTCGTGAAGTTGGTCGCGAGCACGACCTCCTTGACGATGCCGTCGGACGCACGCCGCACGAGGCGGTCGAAATGGATTTCCTTCGGGCCGATTCCGTCGAGCGGGCTCAGCCGCCCCATCAGCACGAAATACAGCCCGCGGTACGTCATCGTCTGCTCGAGCATGATCTGGTCGGCAGGCGTTTCGACGACGCACAGCAGCGTCGGATCACGCTCCTCGTCGCTGCAGACCTCGCAGATTTGCGCTTCGGTGAACGTGTTGCACTTCTCGCAGTGCTGCAGGTGCTCGGTCGCGAACAACAGCGACCGGCCGAGCCGTTCCGCGCCTTCGCGGTCGTGCTGCATCAGGTGGACCGCCATGCGCTGTGCGGATTTCGGCCCGACGCCGGGCAGCACACGCAACGCTTCGACGAGAGCAGACAGGGCGGACGGCTGTTTCATACGGCAGCAGACAGTGGCAAGGACGTTACGCTCAGAACGGCAGCTTGAAGCCCGGGGGCAGCGGCAGGCCCGACGTCATGCCGCTCATCTTTTCCTGCGACGTCGCTTCGGCCTTGCGCACCGCGTCGTTGAACGCAGCGGCGACGAGATCCTCGAGCATGTCCTTGTCGTCCGCGAGCAGGCTCGGGTCGATCGCGACGCGGCGCACTTCGTTGCGGCACGTCATCGTCACCTTGACGAGGCCGGCACCCGACTGCCCTTCGACTTCGATCAGCGCAAGCTGCTCCTGCATCTTCTTCATGTTTTCCTGCATTTGCTGCGCTTGCTTCATCAGTCCGGCGAGGTTGCCTTTCAACATGGGAATACTCCTTCTTGATCGTGTGAAAACCGGCACGCGGCGCGTGCCGGTCAATGTGTGCGGGCGTGATTGTGCCTGTCCCGGGGCGGTCAGTTCAATGCAGCGTCGGCGGCACGCCGTCCGGCGCCGAATCGGCGAGCGGACGCACCGAGCCCTCGACGATGCGCGCACCGAAGTCGCGCACGAGCTGCTGGACGAACGGATCGCCGTGAATCTCCTGCTCGGCTTCGCGCTGGCGAGCCGCGCGCGCCGCCGCATCGAGCGCCGCCGCGGTACGCCGTGCGGGCCCGACCTCGACGGTCACCTCGACCGGCTTGCCGAGGGCATCGGCCAGTGCAGCCTTCAGCTTCGTCACCTGCGCGGCGTCCGCATACTGCGGCACCGGCACGGACAGTTTCAACGCGGTCGCGTCGACAGCCGTCAGTTCGCTGTTGAACGCGAGCTGGTACGCGACACCCTTCAGCGGCAACTGCGCGGCCAGCGCCGGCCATTCACCGTCGAAGCCGATCGGGTCGAGCGCGATCGCGGGCGGCAACGGGCGCGCGTCGACCGGCGCAGCCGGACGCGCTTCCGCAGGCTTCGGCGTCACGCGGACATCGTCGGGCCCGCTGTCGAATACCGGCACGAAGCCGTCGTCCGGCGCGCCGAACATCTCGTCGGCGCTGAGCGGCACGTAGTCGTCGGGCGGGATGTCTTCCCACGGCGGCGACGCCTGGCGCGAATCGGCTGCTTGCGGCGCACGGGCGGCAGCACGCGGCGTCGGCACCGGCACGGCGGGGCGCGGCGCAGCCGGTTTCTCGGCGGCCGGCGCGGCGGCCGGTTTCGGCGCGGCGCTCGCGCGCCCGCGGTCGGACGACACGCGCATCCCCGCATTGCGCAACACGTCGAGCGCGGCGGCGGCGCCGCCTGCACGCGACGCCGGGCGGGCTGCGGGTTCGGGCGGTGCAGCGCGCTGCACCGGCTCGGCTGATACGGCCGGTTCGTCGTTTCGCTGCGCGACGACAGCAGCGGCAGTCGCAGGCGGCTCGGGTTCCTTGCGGACGGGCGGCGGCAAGTCGCCTGCCGGTGCCGCTTGCGGCGCCTGAGGCGCCGCATCCGTTTCCGGTTGCGGCGTTTCGATAACGGGTGCATCGACCGGGGCCGGCGCGACTGCCTGGACAGCTGCCGGCTTCGCGACCGGCAGGCCTGCGTCATCGCCGGACTGCGCCGGTGCAGAACGCGCAACCGGCACAACCGGCACTGCAGCCTGCGGACGCGCTGCCTCGACCGGCGCAGCCGATACCGGCTTCGCCGCGGCAGCCGACGCCACGGCCGTGCGCGGGGCCGGCACGGCACGCGGCACGGACGGCTGCCCGCCCGGCGCACTGCCGGCAGCGACGGCCGGCTCGAACGCGAGCATCCGCAGCAGCGTCATCGTGAACCCGGCGTACTCGTCCGGCGCCAGGCCGAGCTCGGCGCGCCCGACCGTCGCGATCTGATAGAACAACTGAACCTGTTCGGGGCTCAAAGTCTCCGCGAAGCGGCGCAGGTCGGCCGCTTCCGGCCACTCGTCGAGCACCGAACCCGGCGCGAACTGGGCCCATGCGATCCGGTGCAGCAGGCTCGCGAGATCCTGCAGCGCGGTCGAGAACGACAGGCTGCGCAGCGACATTTCGTCGGCGATCGCGAGGATTTCGGGGCCGCCGCCGGCCGCGAGCGCGTCGAGCAGGCGCACCATGTAAGTCTGGTCGAGCGCGCCGAGCATGCCCGACACGGCCGATTCGGTCACTTCGTTCGCCGAATAGGCGATCGCCTGGTCGGTGAGCGACAGCGCATCGCGCATGCTGCCCTGCGCGGCACGCGCGAGCAGGCGCAACGCCTGCGGCTCGAACGTGATCTGCTCTTCGCCGAGGATCCGCTCCAGATGCGACACGATGTGCCCGGCCGGCATCTGCTTCAGGTTGAACTGCAGGCAGCGCGACAGCACGGTGACGGGAATTTTCTGCGGATCGGTCGTCGCGAGGATGAACTTGACGTGCGGCGGCGGCTCCTCGAGCGTCTTCAGCATCGCGTTGAACGCGTGGTTCGTCAGCATGTGCACTTCGTCGATCATGTAGACCTTGAAGCGCGCATCGACGGGCGCGTACACCGCGCGCTCGAGCAGCGCGGCCATCTCGTCGACACCGCGGTTGCTCGCGGCATCCATTTCGACGTAATCGACGAAACGGCCCTCGTCGATCTCGCGGCAGGCGCGGCACACGCCGCACGGCTGCGACGTGACGCCGGTTTCACAGTTGAGCGCCTTGGCGAAGATCCGCGACAGCGTCGTCTTGCCGACACCGCGGGTTCCGGTAAACAGATAGGCGTGATGGAGACGCCCGCCGTCGAGCGCGTGCGTGAGCGCCCTGACGACGTGCTCCTGGCCGACGAGCGAAGCGAAATCCTTCGGACGCCACTTGCGTGCGAGAACTTGATAGGTCATCGGGAAATTGTATCAGTAACGCTGCGTCGCGCCGACACGTGAAACGGTGCGGAACACGGGCAAAGTGCGGGGTCGAACGGAGTGCGATGCAGAAATAAAAAACGCCCTGCGAACGGGGCGAGAAGGAAGGTGACGAGCCCAACCCTCGGCACTGGCGGAAAACGATTGTGGCTGCTTCGTTCCCGACCTGACCAGGTTCACCGCCCCACCATGCGAGGAGGCCCGTCACGGCATATTCTATCACCGCTTCCGGACGAATGCGACCGTTTGTTCGCATCAATGCGAATATCGCCGGGCAAACCGGCATGCCATCCGTTCGCACGACGCGCATGCGTGCCCGCCCCTTGTAATTTGCAGGCCAGCCTCCACTTGCATGGCACAACGGTCGAACGTCGCGTCGTACCCCTACTCGCGTAGCGGCTACTATCGCCGCCCGCAGCAGATAGCAATTTAGGCTAATATGACGCCCGAACGACCCGCGAGCCGCGGCATGCAGCGCCTACGCCCCTCCTTTCCGGAGCGCGGCGTGACCTGCCGCAGCGGCCGGCAGCCTACGGCGGCCGGTACGCCGCAACGCGCAAGCAGGCAGTCCCCGAACCGTAAGAGGTATTGACCCAATGAGCGAACAGATCAAACACATCAGCGACGCATCGTTCGAACAGGACGTCGTCAAGTCCGACAAGCCCGTGCTCGTCGATTTCTGGGCCGAATGGTGCGGCCCGTGCAAGATGATCGCCCCGATCCTCGACGAAGTCGCGAAAGACTACGGCGACAAGCTGCAGATCGCGAAGATCAACGTCGACGACAACCAGGCTACGCCTGCGAAGTTCGGCGTGCGCGGCATCCCGACGCTGATCCTGTTCAAGAACGGCGCGGCCGCCGCGCAGAAGGTCGGCGCGCTGTCGAAGTCGCAGCTCACCGCATTCCTGGACAGCCACCTGTAATACCGGCAGTTCCACGGACGTGTTGTCAGCCGGCAACACGTCCGTCGTCCAGCCGCCGATCGCTCGCTCAAGCGCGAATCGGCCTATGCTAGAATTAAAAAACGTCGACAAGACGCATTTAAGTCTCTGAGCGCTTCCGCTCGCCCTCCTCCCTTATTTTCTTTCGTCGCATCTCCTCCCTGGCGGGTTCTCCGTATGCATTTATCCGAGCTCAAGTCTCTGCACGTCTCCGAACTGATCGAAATGGCCAATGGCCTGGAGATCGAAAACGCGAACCGCCTGCGCAAGCAGGAGTTGATGTTTGCCATTCTTAAAAAGCGCGCCAAGACGGGAGAGACGATCTTCGGCGACGGTACGCTCGAAGTGCTTCCGGACGGTTTCGGTTTCCTGCGTTCGCCGGAAATGTCGTACCTCGCGAGCACCGACGACATCTATATCAGCCCGTCGCAGATCCGCCGCTTCAACCTGCACACCGGCGACACCATCGAAGGTGAAGTCCGCACGCCGAAGGACGGCGAGCGCTACTTCGCGCTGGTGAAGGTCGACAAAGTCAACGGGCAGCCGCCCGAGGCCTCGAAACACAAGATCATGTTCGAGAACCTCACGCCGCTGCACCCGAACAAGCCGCTGTCGCTCGAACGCGAAATGCGCGGCGAAGAGAACGTCACGGGCCGCATCATCGACATGATCGCGCCGATCGGCAAGGGCCAGCGCGGCCTGCTCGTCGCATCGCCGAAGTCGGGCAAGACCGTGATGCTCCAGCACATCGCGCACGCGATCAAGCAGAACCACCCGGACGTGATCCTGTTCGTGCTGCTGATCGACGAACGCCCTGAAGAAGTGACCGAAATGCAGCGCTCGGTCGCCGGCGAAGTGATCGCCTCGACGTTCGACGAACCGGCCACGCGCCACGTCCAGGTCGCCGAAATGGTGATCGAGAAGGCCAAGCGCCTCGTCGAAATGAAGCACGACGTCGTGATTCTGCTCGACTCGATCACGCGTCTCGCGCGTGCGTACAACACCGTGATCCCGGCATCGGGCAAGGTGCTGACGGGTGGTGTCGACGCGAACGCACTGCAGCGTCCGAAGCGCTTCTTCGGCGCAGCGCGCAACATCGAGGAAGGCGGTTCGCTGACGATCATCGGCACCGCGCTGATCGAAACCGGCAGCCGCATGGACGACGTGATCTACGAAGAGTTCAAGGGCACCGGCAACATGGAAGTGCACCTCGAGCGCCGTCTCGCTGAAAAGCGCGTCTATCCGTCGATCAACCTGAACAAGTCGGGCACGCGCCGCGAAGAAATGCTGATCAAGCCCGAGATCCTCCAGAAGATCTGGGTGCTGCGCAAGTTCATCCACGACATGGACGAAGTCGAGGCCATGGAATTCCTGCTCGACAAGATCCGCCAGACGAAGAGCAACTCCGAGTTCTTCGACCTGATGCGCCGCGGCGGCTGATCGCCCCCGCCCCGCAAAACGGCCGCCCGCGCAGCTTGCCCGGCGGCCGTTTTTCCATCCCAACCTGAACGTGAACGTACAGGTTGATCTATAATCGTGCCATCACCCCAACCCAACCCACGCCTCCCGATGCCGAACGACGCCACCACCCCGCTGCTGACCGTGAGCGACGCCGCGTCGCGGCTCGGCGTCACGCCGCGCACGCTGAAGTATTACGAAGAGCGCGGGCTCGTCACGCCGTCGCGCAGCGAGGGCCGCTACCGCCTCTACGACGAAGCCGACCTCGAGCGCTTCGCGCGCGTCCTGCGGCTACGCGCGCTCGGCTTCTCGCTGCATGGCATCGCCGAAATGCTGAAGCGCCCGCTGGAAGAAACGGGCGACGGCCGGCGCCGCTATTCGGACGCGTCGTTGCGCGACATCCGCACCAGCCTCGCCGAGCAGATCGACACGCTCGACCGGCGAATCGCGGCCGTCCAGCGCGAACTGAAGGAAGCCGTCGCGCTGCGCAAGGAACTGCAGCACGACGTCGACTACGTCGAGCGGCGCCTCGCCGGCGAAAACCCCGATGCGCTGATCGCTCAGCGGCAGGCCGAAGCCGGCGCGCGGCGCGCGCGCAAGGATCGCGAATGAACACGGTGCCCGGTCGCCCGCCGCTGTGGAGCCGCGCGAACCTGCGCGCGGACCTGTTCCCGTGGGCGCTCGCACTCGTCACCGGCATCGACTACTTCGACAACGCGGTCTTCTCGTTCTTCGCAAGCTACATCGCGGGCGGCATCAACGCGTCGCCCGACGAACTCGTGTGGTCGTCGAGCGCGTATGCGGTCACGGCCGTGCTGGGCATCCTGCAGCAGCAATGGTGGGTCGACCGGCTCGGCCATCGCCGCTACGTCGCCGGCTGCATGCTGATGTTCTCGTTCGGCGCGATCGCGGCCGCGCTCGCCGATACATCGCTGCAACTCGCGTTCGCGCGCGGTTTCCAGGGGTATTTCATCGGCCCGATGATGGGCGCGTGCCGAATCCTGATCCAGATCAGCTTCAAGCCGCAGGCGCGGCCGCCCGCGACGCGCGCGTTCCTGATCATGATCCTGCTCGGCAGCGCGCTCGCGCCGCTCGTCGGCGGGCTGCTCGTCGCGCATTCGACGTGGCGTGCACTGTTCGCGTGCACAGCGCCGGCCGGCATTGCGTTCGCGGTCCTCGCGCTGCTCACGCTGCCCGATTCGGGCCGGACGCCCGACGACGCACGCGGCTCCGGGCACTTCTGGCCGTACGTCGTGTTCGCGCTCGCGCAAGGCGCGCTGCAGATCGTGATGCAGCAGGTGCATTACCAGCTCTACAGCGGCTCGCCGATGCTGATCGCGCTGACGATCGCGGGAATCGGCGCGCTCGCATGGTTCGCGTATCACCAGTGGAACCACCCGACGCCGCTCGTGCGGCTGCATGCGTTTCGCGAGCGGACCTTCCGGGTCGGGCTGCTGCTTTACATGTTCTATTACTACGAGACGACGGGTTTCAGTTACCTGACGTCGCGCTTTCTCGAAGGCGGGCTCGGCTATCCGGTCGAGAACGCCGGGCGCCTGGTGGGCACGATGTCGCTGATCTCGGCCACCGCGCTGTTCGCGTACCTGCGTTATGCGAAGCTCGTCACGCACAAGAAGTGGTTCGTCGTGCCCGGGTTCGCGATCGCCGTCACGGCGGCGCTGTGGATGACGCGCATGACGCCGCAGGTCGGCGAAGCCGCACTGATCGTCCCGCTGCTGCTGCGCGGGCTGCTGCTGCTCTTCATCGTGCTGCCGGTCGCCAACCTCACGTTCCGGATCTTCGCGATCGACGAATACACGCATGGCTACCGGCTGAAGAACATCGTGCGGCAACTGACGATCTCGTTCGCGACGTCGTCGGTGATCATCGTCGAGCAGCACCGCGTGGCCGTGCACCAGACGCGGCTCGTCGAGCGCGCGAACGTGTTCGACCCGCTGTTCCAGCAGACCGTCGACGCGCTGACGCGCAGCTACGCCGCGGCCGGCCACGCGCTGAACGAGGCGCACGCCCTCGCGATCGCCTCGATTGCGCGGATGGTCGCGCAACAGGCGTCGTTCCTCGCGTCGCTCGACGGCTTTTACTTCCTGGCGGGCGTCGCGCTCGTCGGCGGCGTCTTCGCAGCATGGCAAAAAGAGATCGATTGAGTTAAAAGACAGGCTTTGGATCATCGTCCGCCGCTTCCATGCTCTCGAAACTCACCCGCTGGCTCGACGACCGCCGCCGCGACCGCGCGCTGCGCAGCCACCCGATCTCCGACACGCTGTGGCACGACACGGTCGAGCGCCTGCCGTTCCTCGCGGCACTGCCGCCCGACGCGCTCGGCCGGCTGCGTGAGCTGACGAGCCTGTTTCTCGCGAAGAAGTCGTTCTCGACCGCGCACGGGCTCGAACTGACCGACGAAATGATCGTCGCGATCGGCGCGCAGGCCTGCCTGCCCGTGCTGAATCTCGACCTGTCGCTGTACGACGGCTGGGTCGGCGTCGTCGTGTATCCGGGCGAATTCGTGATCCGCAAGACCGTGCAGGACGAGGACGGCGTCGTCCACGAAGTCGAGCAGGACGCGAGCGGCGAGGCCTGGGAAGGCGGCCCGGTGATCCTGTCGTGGGAAGACGCGCAGATGACGGACGGCCGGGACGCGTACAACGTCGTGATCCACGAATTCGCGCACAAGATCGACATGGTCAACGGCGCGGCCGATGGCTATCCGCCCCTGTTTCGCCGCTGGCACGCGCCGCACCTCGATGCGCAGGCGTGGGCCGACGTGTTCGAACATGCGTACGACCAGTTCTGCGCACGCGTCGACGCGGTGCCGGACCGTGCGTGGGCGCGCTTCGAGCGGGACTCGCTGATCGATCCCTATGCGGCCGACCACCCGTCGGAATTCTTCGCGGTGTGCAGCGAAGCGCTGTTCGTGCGGCCGAAAGCGTTCGAGTCCGAATTTCCGGAGCTGTACCGGCTGCTCGCGCGTTACTACCGGCAGGATCCGGCCGGCACCGGCGCGCTCGACGCCCCCTGAAAATTATTCGTCAACCATCTGATTTTCTGGCATAATCGCCGTTTTTCGACCTTAGGCAAGTGGCTCGCGCCGGGCTTGGCGTCGTCTGGTATTGCGCAATGTGCGCAGGCCGGCACGGCAAGCGGCGGGTTGGCTACCGCTCTCACCAAGGAAAGACCATGAAAGAAGGCATCCACCCGAATTACCGCGAAGTCGTCTTCCAAGACATGTCGAACGGCTTCAAGTTCATCACGCGCTCGACGATCCAGACGCGCGAAAACATCGAACTCGACGGCAAGACCTACCCGCTCGCCAAGATCGAAGTGTCGTCGGAATCGCACTCGTTCTACACGGGTCAGCAAAAGATCATGGACACGGCAGGCCGTGTCGAGAAGTTCAAGAACAAGTTCGGCGTCCGCGCCAACGGCAAGGCGAAGTAAGCTTCGCATCGTATCCGGTGGCTGTAACGCACCGGTACCGCACAAAAAGGGCAGCCCAGGCTGCCCTTTTTTGTCTCTGCTCGCCCGGAAACGGCCGGCCGGCGTCCGGGCATCGATCTGACGCGTCATCGCCGGCGCGTCTACAATGCCGGATGCTCGAAACCGGCCCGTCCGCGCACGACCGCGCCGGACGCCCGCCCATAACAAAACGCTCATCTGCATGAAGCCTGTCGTCCGTCTCACCGCCTCCGCCACGCGCGCGCTACCGCGCTGGCTGCTGCTCACGCTCTGCCTCGTCTACGCGGCGTTCGGCCTGTTCGGCCGCGACCCGTGGAAAAACGAGGACGCGGCGGGCTTCGGCGTGATGTGGACGATGGCCAAGGGCGGCTGGCACGACTGGCTGTTGCCGAACCTGGTCGGCAAGTTCATCACGACCGACGGGCCGCTCGGCTACTGGCTCGGCGCGCTGTCGATCCGCGGCCTCGGCCCGTGGGTCGATGCGAGCAACGCGTCGCGCGTCGATACGGGCGTGCTGTTCTGCGTCGCGTGCGCATTTGTCTGGTACGCGGCCTACCTGCTCGGCCGGCGTGCCGAGGTCCAGCCGTTCAAATACGCATTCGGCGGCGAACCCGAACCGCGCGACTACGGCCGCACGCTCGCCGACGGCGCGCTGCTGGTGCTGGTCGCATGCTTCGGCCTCGCGGAACGCGGCCATGAAACGACGCCGCAGCTCGCACAGTTCGCGTGGATCGCGATGCTCGTCTACGGGATCGTGCGCGGCATCGACAAGCCGCTGCAGGGCGCGCTGTGGTGGGGCGTCGCGATCGGCCTCGTCGGGCTGTCCGGCAACCCCGTGCTGGTCGTCGCGCTGCTCGCCGGCACGGCCGCGCTGTGGCTCGTCACGCCCGAGATGCGTAACCTGCGCCTGCCGCTGATCGGCGTGCCGCTCGCGGCCGCGATCTTCGCGCTGTGGCCGCTCGCCGCGTTCGTCGCGGCGCCCGACGACGCCGCGTGGTTCTTCAACCAGTGGATCCACGGCAGCCTGATGCGCTTTTCGGGCCCGCCGACGGCCGTGCTCGGCTACGCGGCGAAGAACCTGCCGCTGTTCACGTGGCCCGCTTGGCCGCTCGCGATCTGGGCCTGGTGGAGCTGGGCCGGCATGCGTCGCCGCGCGCACATCGCGATTCCGCTGTCGGTTGCCGTGCCGCTGGTCGCTCTCGTGATCCTGCAGAGCCAGCAGTCGAACCGCATGTACATGCTGCTGATGCCGCCGCTCGCGGTGCTCGCGACGTTCGCGCTGCCGACCCTCAAGCGCGGCGCGATCAACGCGATCGACTGGTTCGCGGTGCTGAGCTTCACGATCCTCGGCACCTTCGTGTGGCTCGTGTGGCTCGCCTCGCTCACCGGCTTCCCGCATCCGCTCGCACGCAACCTCGCGCGCCTCGTGCCCGGCTACGAGCCGCATTTCAAGATCCTGTCGTTCATCTGCGCGGTGATCGTCACGGTGTGCTGGTGCTTTCTCGTGCGCTGGCGCATCTCGCGACAACCGAAGGTACTGTGGCGCAGCGTCGTGCTGTCCGGCGCCGGTACCACGCTGATGTGGGTGCTGCTGATGACGCTGTGGCTGCCGATCGTCAACTACGGCCGGACCTATCGCGATGTCGCGCAACAGATCGCCGTCCACCTGCCGTCCGACTACGAGTGCATCTCGCCCGTGCGGCTCGGCGATGCACAGATTGCGACCTTCGCGTATTTCGGCAACATGCACTTCGATTTCTCCGGCGACTGCGACGTGATCCTGCGCCAGGACCGCGCCGACTTCGGCGAGCCGAGCGCGATGTCGCAATACGTGTGGCGTCTCGTGTGGGAAGGCCGCCGCGTCGCCGACCGCGACGAGCGCTTCCGCCTGTACGAACGCATCGAACGGCCGAAGACGCCCGTCAAGAAGCGCCCGCCGCGCCGCCAGGCGGCCGATTGACGATGTTCGGCGACATCCGCCGGATCGTCGGTCTCGCGTGGCCGGTGCTCGTCGGCCAGCTCGCGATCATCGCGTTCGGCGTGATCGACACCGCAATGGTCGGCCGCTATTCGGCCGTCGACCTCGCCGCGCTGGGGCTCGGCTCGTCGATCTACGTCTCGATCTATATCGGCCTGACGGGCATCCTGTCCGCGCTGCAGCCGATCACCGGGCAGCTGTACGGCGCGCGGCGCTACGCCGAAATCGGCGAGGAAGTACGCCAGGCACTGTGGCTCGCGCTGCTGCTCGCGATTCCCGGCTTCCTGCTGCTGCATTTTCCGGAGCCGCTGCTGCGCGTCGCGCACGCGCCTGCCGCCCTGCACGACCGCACCGTCGACTACCTGCGCATCCTGTCGTACGGGCTGCCCGCCAGCCTCGTCTTCCGCATCTACAACGCGCTGACCAACGCCGCCGGCAAGCCGCGGCTCGCGATGATCCTGCAGATCGGCGCACTGCTGCTCAAGTTTCCGCTCAACGTCTGGTTCATCTTCGGCGGGCTCGGCGTACCGGCCCTCGGCGGCCCCGGCTGCGGGCTCGCGAGCACACTGATCAACTGGGGGCTCGCGCTGATCGGCTATACGCTGCTCGCGAAGCTCGACGTGTTCGCGCCGCTCGCGATCTTCTCGCGCTTCTGCTGGCCCGTCTGGGAGCGCCAGAAGGCGATCCTGAAACTCGGGTTGCCGATGGGCCTGTCGTACCTGATCGAGGTCACGTCCTATACGTGCATGGCGCTGTTCATCGCGCAGTTCGGCACGACGACGCTCGCCGGCCACCAGATCGCCGGCAACATCGGCGCGGTGCTGTACATGACGCCGCTGTCGATCGGCGTGGCGGCGTCGACGCTGGTCGCGCGCGCGCTCGGCGCCGGACGTCCCGAAGAAGCCCGGCTGCTCGGCCGGCACAGCGTGATGTTCGCGTGCGGCGTGGCCGCCGCCTACGGCGTGCTCGTCTTCACGTTGCGCCCGCTGATCATCGGCGGCTATACGCCGAACCCGGCCGTCGCCGCGGCCGCGATGCCGCTCGTCGCGATCGTCGCGTGCTACCACGTCTTCGATGCGCTGCAGGTCACGTCGGCGTTCGTGCTGCGCGCGTACAAGGTGGCGGTCGTGCCGACCGTGATCTATGCGGTCGCGCTGTGGGGCGTCGGCCTCAGCGGCGGCTACGTGCTCGGCTTCGACGTCGGCGGCATCGCACCCGCGTGGCTGACGGGCGCACGCGGCTTCTGGTTCGCGAACACGGTCAGCCTGATGCTCGCGGGTGCAGGGCTCGTGCTGTACCTGCGCCACATCAGCCGCGCGCACGTCACCGCCCCTGCCTGACACGCCACCCGCTACGCGTTCTCCAGCACGTCGGCCGCGTGATATGACGACCGCACGAGCGGGCCGGCAACGACTTCCCTGAAACCCAGCGCAAGCGCTTCGTCGCGCCACGCAGCGAACGCGTCCGGGCTCACGTAGCGCCGCACCGGCAGATGGTGTTCCGACGGCGCGAGATACTGGCCGAGCGTCAGCACGTCGACGTCGTGCACGCGCAGGTCGCGCAGCGTGTCGCGCACTTCGTCGTCACGCTCGCCGAGCCCGAGCATCAGCCCCGATTTCGTCACCAGTGCCGGCCGCGCAGCCTTCGCCTGCGCGAGCAATTCAAGCGAGCCGCGATAGTCGGCACCCGGTCGCGCCGCGCGATACAGCGACGGCACCGTCTCGATGTTGTGGTTGAACACGTCCGGCCAGGCTGTCGACAGCGCATCGAGCGCACGCGTCACGCGGCCGCGGAAGTCCGGCGTCAGCACTTCGACGCCGATGCCCGGCACGCTCGCGCGCACCGCCGCGATGCATGCGGCGAAATGCGCGGCGCCGCCGTCGCGCAGGTCGTCGCGGTCGACCGACGTGATCACGACGTAGCGCAACCCGAGCGCCGCCGCCGCGTCGGCCAGCCGCGCGGGTTCATCGGGATCGAGCGGATCGGGGCGGCCGTGCGCAACATCGCAGAACGGGCAGCGCCGCGTGCACAGCCCGCCCATGATCATGAAGGTCGCGGTGCGCTGCGCGAAGCATTCGCCGATGTTCGGGCACATCGCCTCCTCGCAGACGGAATGCAGCCGATGGTCGCGCAGCACGGCGGCCATGTCGGCCACCGCCGCGCTCATCATCGGCCGTGCGCGCAGCCACGGCGGCTTCGGCAGCGCCGTGCCGGCCGCGGGCTCGACGCGCACCGGGATGCGCGCAAGCTTGTCGCGGCTTCGCGCGCCCGGCTGGCCGAGCGCCGTGAGGCTGGGTCGTTCGAGCGCGGCGGTCATCGTCAGTCTCCGAGAAACGCGACGATCAGGCGGTTCACATCGGCAGCCGCCTCCATCTGCACCATGTGGCCGCTGCCGGCGATCACTTCGGCGCGCACGCCGTCCGGCAAGCCCTGCGCATGCTGCGCGGGAATCACCTGGTCGCGCTCCCCCCAGATCACGAGCGTGCGCGGCGCAAGTGTCGCGAGCCCGTCGCGGAACACGCGCCGCTGTGCGGCGCCGTCGAACGCGGCGTTCGCGATCTTCTCCAGCGCGGCCTGCACGCCTTCGAGCCGCTTGTACTTGACGAGATCCTCGACGAGCTGCCGCGTCACCAGCGCGTTGTCGGCGAACAGCGCGCCGAGGTGCGGCTTCAGCGTGTTGCGGCTGTTGCCGGCGACGAAACCGTCGATGTAAGCACGGTTGATGTCGGTGCCGAGCCCCGCGCTTGCGATCAGCGTCAGCGACGCGACGCGTTGCGGTGCGCGCTCGGCCGCCGCCATCGCGACCGCGCCGCCCATCGAATGGCCGATCAGGTGCGCGCGCTCGATGTGCTGCGCGTCGAGCAACGCGAGCACCGCGTCGGCGAGTTCGTCGAGGCTGCCGGTGTCGACGGCCTTGCCCGACTCGCCATGCCCGGGCAGGTCGAGCGCCCACACCTGCCGGTGCGCGGCGAGATCCGCGTGATTGAACAGCCAGTTGTTCAGGTCGCCGCCGAAGCCGTGGATCAGCACGGCCGGCGTGCCCGTCCCGTCGCCGAGCTTCAGGAAGCGCACGGTGCGGCCGCCGATCTGCGCCTTCTCGGGCTGCGGGCCGGCTGCTTCGTCGGCAGCCGCGCTCGGTACGAAATCGCGCTGGAAATCGGCGATCGCCGCATCGATGTCGGCATCGCTCGCCTCGGCCGCCGCGACGACCCCGAGCAGCGCGCCGACCGGCAGCGTCTCGCCCTCCTGCGCGACCTGCCGGCGCAGCGTGCCGTCGAATGCGCATTCGACGCCCGACGAGATCTTGTCGGTCTCGACGTCGAGCACCTCATCGCCCTTCGTCACGCGTTCGCCGAGCGCCTTCAGCCAGCCGTTGACCTGCCCCTGCTCCATCGACAGCCCCCACTTGGGCATCGTGATCATGTGAATCGACATCGTGTCAGCTCCTCGTCTTCAGGACCGCCTGCGCAATCGCATCGGCGGTCGGGATGTACAGGTCTTCCAGCACGCTCGCGAACGGCGCGGGCGTATGCGGCGCGGTGACGAGCTCGATCGGCGCCTTCAGCGAATGGAACGCGCGCTGCGCGACGAGCGCGGCGATGTCGGTCGCGATCGAGCAGCGCGGGTTCGCCTCGTCGACGACCACCACGCGCCCGGTGCGCTCCGCGCTTTCGAGGATCGTTTCCTCGTCGAGCGGCGACGTCGTGCGCAGGTCGATCACGTCGCACTGGACGCCGTCCTTCGCGAGCTTCGCGGCCGCATCCGTCGCGAGATGCACCATCCGGCCGTACGTGACGATCGTCACGTCGTCGCCTTCACGCACCACGTTCGCCTCGCCGAACGGAATCGCATAGGACTCCTCCGGCACGTCGCCTTCGCGCGTATAGAGCAGCTTGTGTTCGAGAAAGATCACGGGATCGTTGTCGCGGATCGCCTGGATCAGCAGCCCCTTCGCGTCGTACGGCGTCGACGGGCACACGACCTTCAGCCCCGGAATGTGCGTGAACAGCGACGTCAGCATCTGCGAGTGCTGCGCGGCCGCGCGCAAACCCGCGCCGTACATCGCGCGGATCACGACCGGCGTCACGGCCTTGCCGCCGAACATGTAGCGGAATTTCGCGGCCTGGTTGAAGATCTGGTCGAAGCACACGCCCATGAAATCGATGAACATCAGCTCCGCGACGGGCCGCATCCCGCACGCGGCCGCGCCGACCGCCGCGCCGATGTAGCCGCCCTCCGACAGCGGCGTATCGAGCACGCGGCCCGGAAACTTGTGGAACAGCCCCTTCGTCACGCCGAGCACGCCGCCCCATGCGTCGTCCTCGCCCGGCGCGCCCGCGCCGCCCGCGTTGTCCTCGCCCATCACGATCACGCTGTCGTCGCGCGCCATTTCCTGCGCGAGCGCTTCGTTGATCGCCTGCGAATAAGTGATCTTCCTTGCCACGTCTGTCTCCTGGAATGTTCGGTTCGCCGTGCCGGCTGCGGTGTCAGGCCGCGCTCACGGATACGACACGTAGACGTCGGTCAGCAGGTCGGCGGCATCCGGCACCGGCGCGGCCTTCGCCTGCGCGACCGCGTCGTCGATCAGCGCCTTCACCTGTGCATCGACCGCGCGCAGGTCGGCCGTCGTCAGCGCTTCGGCGCGCACGACGCGCATCTCGAAATGCTTCAGGCAGTCCTTCTCGTCGCGCAGCTTCTGCACCTCGCCCGGCGCGCGGTAGGTTTGCGCATCGCCTTCGAAGTGGCCGAAGTAGCGCGTGAACTTCACCTCGACGAGCGTCGGGCCGCCGCCGTTGCGCGCGCGCTCGACGGCTTCGCCGAGCGCTTCGTGCACCGCGAAGAAATCGAAGCCGTCGACGATCACGCCCGGCATCCCGAACCCGTTCGCGCGATCGGCGATGTTGTCGGTCGCGACCGACCAGCTCGACGACGTCGCTTCCGCATAGCCGTTGTTTTCGGCGACGAAGATCGCGGGGAGCCGCCACACCGACGCCAGGTTCATCGATTCGAAGATCACGCCCTGGTTCGACGCGCCGTCGCCGAAGAAGCACACGCCGACGCCACCCGTCTTCTTGTGTTTCGCCGCGAGCGCCGCGCCGCACACGAGCGGGCCGCCCGCGCCGACGATCCCGTTCGCGCCGAGCATCCCCATCGACAGGTCGGCGATGTGCATCGAGCCGCCCTTGCCGTGGCAAACGCCCGTCTTCTTGCCGTAGATCTCGGCCATCATCCCGTGCACGTCGACGCCCTTTGCAATGCAATGGCCGTGGCCGCGGTGCGTGGTGGCCACGTAGTCGTCGAGGCCGAGGTGCAGGATCGTGCCGACTGCGGACGCCTCCTCGCCGGCATACAGGTGAACGAAGCCGGGAATCTCGCCGGTCGCGAATTCGACGTGCAGGCGTTCCTCGAATTCGCGGATCGTGCGCATCAGCCGGTAGGCGTCCAGCAGCTTGTCCCTGCTGAGCTGTGTCGAAGCGGTCATGTATGTCTCCTGGGTAGGTCTGACTGCGAATGCCGCCGAGGCGGTGCCACGGCGACGGATTACACGGCCGGCGGCCGTCAGTGGAACGTGAAGCCGCCGTCGACGTTCACGGCCTGGCCCGTCACGTTGTCCATCGTCGCGAAGAACAGCGCGAGCCGGCCCATGTCCTCGGGCGTCTGCGCGCGACCCTGCGGGATCAACGCCAACTGGTGCCGCTGCCACGACGCTTCGACCGTTTCGCCGTCGGTCTTCCATTCGTCGGACAGCCGGTCCCACATGTAGGTACGGACGATGCCGGGGCAGATCGCGTTGACGGTCACGCCATCGCGCGCGAGCTCCTTCGCGAGCGCGTTCGTGAAACCGACGACCGCGAATTTCGATGCGCTGTAGTGCGCGAGATCCGGAAAGCCTTCCTTGCCGGCGATCGACGCGACGTTGATGATCCGGCCACGCCCCTGCGCCTTCAGATGCGCGAGCGCCGCACGGCAGCCGAGGAACGTGCCCTTCGCATTCACGTCCATCACGAAATCCCAGTCACGCTCGGTCAGTTCGGCAACCGGATGAATGCTGATCACGCCCGCGCAGTTCACGAGGATGTCGAGCCCGCCGAGTTCGGCGAGTGCCTGTGCAACCATTGCCTCGACCTGGGCGGCCTGCGTGACGTCGACCTTCGCCACCGCCGCCCGGCGGCCCAGTGTGCGCACCTCGCGCGCGGTGGCGTCGAGCGCGTCGTCGAGCAGGTCGGCCAGCAGGATGTTGGCGCCTGCGCCGGCAAGCGTCAGCGCAATGCCGCGGCCGATGCCGCGTGCGCCGCCGGTGACGATGGCGACCTGTCCTTCGAGTGGGGCTGTCATGGCAATGTCTCCTTGACGATCGTTATGGATGACGAAATGCTGTGCGCAAACCGGATGTTCAGTCGTGCCACGCGCCGGCGTCGCGCAGCAATTGCCGCGAAGACGCGTAGCGCAACGTGCGGCCGACATCGACCGTCAGCGGCCCGCGCCAGTCGAGCGAAATCTCGTAACGGTCGCCGCGCGCCACCTCGATCTCGCGCTCGCCGTCGAACGCGAGCGTGCCGCGTTCGAACGGAATCGCCTGCCACGTGCCCGGTTCGAGCCGCTCGCAACTGCGCATCACGACGCGATCGACACGCCCCGGCGCGATCGGCGCGACGAGCGGCGTGCCGGCCGTCTTGCCGGCTTGCGCGAAGCGCATCGCGAGCCCGTGCGGCGCGCTGCGCTCGAGCGGCGCCCACGCGCCGCCGAGGGCGGACAGGCCGATACCGTCCGGCTCCGCGAACGTCAGGTAGAGCGAATCGATGTCGTCGGATCCGGAGATCGCGCGCGCGCCGATGAAGCGCTGCCGCGCGGCGCACACGTCGACGAGCGCGATTTCCTCGCGCCCCGGCTGCGCGCCCGCCACGCAGCGCACGACGAGCCGCTTGTTGCGGACGAATGCAACTTCGGCCGGCACGGCGCCGGTCGCGGCAAGCCCTGCCGCGACGCCGGCGACGGTCGCCTCGCGATGTTCGGGAAACGCGTTGTTGGTGCCGGTGGACAGCGCGACGAGCGGCGTCGCGCCGCAATGCGCGGCCACCGCGCGATGGGTGCCGTCGCCGCCGAGCACGACGATCAGCGCGACTTCCATCCGGTGCAGGTACGCGGCACCGGCTTGCGTGTCGGCGACGGAATCGGTAATCGGCAGGTCGACGAATTCGACCTCGGGCCAGCGTTCGTGCGGCGCGACCGCGCGATGCGTATCGATCGCGCGCAGCAGCAGCGTCGCGATGCCCGTACGGTCGCGCAGCGTCAGCACGCGCTCGACGCCCATCGCGCCGAGGCCGGCCAGCAGGCGCACGATCATGTTCGCCTTCTCGGCCGTCGGAAACACGGAGGCATGCGTCGTGAGGCGGCGGATGTCGCGCCCCGATGCGGGGTTCGCGATCACGCCGACGGTAACGGGCGTCGTCACGGGTTCGTCTCCATCCAGTTGGCCGGGCCGGCATCGGCGCATCGGCGCTTCGTCCAGCCCTGCCGGTTTCGTCCGCTGCCATCGACGGGCAGCGGATCGTCGTCGCCAACGCGACCGCATCGGCTTGCCCGTGATCTCTGCAAGCGGCGTGCCATCGTCACTGCGGTGACCGTGAAACCCGCGCACACGCTGGCGCGGCGGGCTGACGCGTGTTCAGGATGCGCGGCTGCGACGATGCGGCACCTCGCGAAACCATCCCTGCGTCTCACGCTGTCGATGCGACGACGCGATGGCCGCGGCACCTGTGCTTGCGCGCCGCGCCGCCCGCAAAACCGGCGTTCACGCGGCGCGGCGCGCGTCACGGCAGGCCCGACGACCGCCGCGCGCCACGCATGCGGACGTCTCAACCGCGCGAGACACGGCGAGATGCCGGTGAGACGAACGTCTCACGCGCGCCGCGTGCTGCGATGCAATGTGATCCGCGCAACCGGATGTGCTACAAGGACATCGATATCCCCGCCGTACGGAACCGGAGCCGACCATGCCCTACGCCGTCCCCCAGGCCCAGCACGCCGACCGTGTACTCGGCGCGCTCGCCGGACGCCTGCCCGCGCCGGCCGATTCCGAGCGGCTGGTGTCGTCGTGGCAACGCTCGCTGGAGCGTTATTGTCTCGACCCCGCTTCGTCGATCGGCCCGCGCGTGCTGACCGCGGCCGAGCTGCGCGAAGTACGCGACAAGGAAGAGGCCTTCCTGCGCGCGTCGGGCCAGTGCCTGACGCGGCTGCACGACATGATTCGCGTCGCCGACTACTGCGTGATGCTGACCGACGCGCACGGCGTGACGATCGATTACCGGATCGACCGCGAGCGCCGCAACGACTTCCGTCACGCGGGCCTGCACATCGGCTCGTGCTGGTCGGAAAGCGAGGAAGGGACCTGCGGCGTCGCGAGCGTGCTGACCGATCTCGCGCCGATCACCGTGCACAAGACCGATCACTTTCGCGCGGCATTCACGACGCTCACCTGCAGCGCGGCGCCGATCTTCTCGCCGGGCGGCGAACTGATCGGCGTGCTCGACGCGTCGGCCGTGCATTCGCCCGACGGCCGCGACAGCCAGCGCCTCGTCTACCAGCTCGTGCGGCAGAGCGCGGCGCTGATCGAGGACGGCTACTTCGTGCACAGCACCGCGCAGCACTGGATCTTGTTCGGGCATCCGAATCGTCACTACGTCGAAACGCAGCCGGAGTGGCTGATCGCGTTCGACGACTGCGGCAACATCGTCGCCGCGAACCGTCAGGCGCGCGACGCACTGCCCGCACTGCGCGAGCCGCGCCATATCGACGAGATCTTCGATGCGACCGAAATGCCGCTACGTGACGCCGCGCGGCTCGATGCGATCGTCGCGCTACGGCTGCGCGCGACGGGCGCCCCGCTCTATGCGCGCTTGCGGGCGCCGCTACGGCGTGCCGGCCGCGAGCCCGGCACGGTATCGCGCCGCGCGGGCGCCGCGCCACGTCACGTCGGCGCGCTGACGCCGTTCCTGCACAGCAGCGACTCGCATATCGCACAACAGGCGGAACTCGCGCTGCGCGTCGCGAGCAAGCGGCTGCCGATTCTCGTGCTCGGCGAAACCGGGGCGGGCAAGGAAGTGTTCGCGCGCGCGATCCATGACGCCGGTGCGCGGCGCGCGCGGCCGTTCGTCGCCGTCAACTGCGGCGCGCTGCCGGAAGCGCTGATCGAGAGCGAACTGTTCGGCTATGCGGCCGGCGCGTTCACCGGCGCGCGCAAGCACGGCGCACGCGGCAAGATCGCGCTCGCCGATGGCGGCACGCTGTTTCTCGATGAAATCGGCGACATGCCGCTCGCGTTGCAGACGCGCCTGCTGCGCGTACTCGCCGACGGTGAAGTCGTGCCGCTCGGCAGCGATGCGCCCGTGCGCGTCGATCTCGACGTGATCTGCGCGACGCACCGCGATCTCGCGCGGATGGTCGCCGACGGGACGTTCCGCGAAGATCTGTATTACCGGCTGAGCGGCGCGACGTTCGAACTGCCGCCGCTGCGCGCACGCGCGGACGTGCGCGACGTGATTGCCACCGTGTTCGCCGAGGAAGCGCAGGCGACCGGCCACGTGCTCACGCTCGATCCGACGCTCGCCGAACAGCTCGCGGCGTACGCGTGGCCCGGCAACGTGCGGCAACTGCGCAACGTGCTGCGCTATGCGTGCGCGGTGTGCGACGCCGCGCGCGTGACGCGGCGCGACCTGCCCGCCGACATCGCCGCGCAACTCGGCGCCGCCCCGTCGGGTGCGCTGCCCGACGACGAACGCGGCCGCATCGTCGCGGCGCTCACCGCGCACCGCTGGCGGCCCGACGCGGCCGCCAAGGCGCTCGGCATGTCGCGCGCGACGCTGTACCGGCGCATCGCGAAGCACCGGATCGTCGCGCCGCATCGCGCGTGATGCGCGAGCGCGACCGCGGTCATGCAGCCTGCCCGGCCGCTTGGTTCGCCTGTCCGGCCTCGCCGGCCGCTTCGTCGCGCCGCGTGAACACCTCGTGCGCGGCGAACAGCGCGTTGAGCGCGGCCGGGAAACCCGCGTAGACGGCCATCTGCATGAACACCTCGACGATCTCTTCGCGCGTGCAGCCGACGTTCAGCGCGGCCTCGATATGCACCTTCAACTGCGGCTGCGCGTTGCCGAGCGCGGCCAGCGCCGCGATTGTCGCGATTTCGCGCGCTTTCAGATCGAGCTGCGGCCGGCTGTAGATGTCGCCGAAGCTGAACTCGACCAGCAGCCGCCCGAAATCCGGCGCGATCGGCGCCAGCGCCGCGATCACGCGTTCGCCCACTTCGCCGTCGATTTCCTTCAGTTTGTTCCAGCCGCGCGTGTAGCGGTCTTCAGCGAGTCGTTCCATGGTGTCCGTCCTGTTCGGATACAGCGTGAGAAGGGTTTGCCCGTCGTTCCGCTTCGCGCTCCTGCGCCTCGTAGTACGCGATCTTGTCGCTGATCGCGTCGAGGCTCGCCTGCAGCTCCGCGAGATGCGCGCGCACCGCGTCGCGATGCGTGACCAGCAGGCTGCGGCGCGCACCGAAGGTCGGCTCGCCTTGCGCACGCAGCGCCGCGAATTCCTGCATCTGCGCGATCGGCATGCCGGTCGCCTTCAGGCGCATCACGAAGGCCAGCCAGTCAAGGTCGGCCGGCGCATAAAGCCGGTGCCCGGCCGCCGTGCGCGAAATCGCGCGCAGCAGCCCGGCCTGCTCGTAGTACCGCAGCGTATGCGTCGACAAGCCGGTAATTTCGGCGACTTGTCCGATCGTCAGCGGACCGGCGGCGGAAGGTTTGGATACGGTTTTCGACATGGCAGAAACAAGGTTAAGAGTTAGAGCCAACTCTAAGTCAAGCGCTTTCGAACGGCCAGTGCAACGACACCCGGCGCGCCCCCTGCGACACCGTAAAGAATGGTCAAAATCGGCGCCCGGCACGGGTTTCGGCCTTTACAGCACCGCAAGCCTTCAGCAAGATTCAGTCAGCCTGTCTTAAAAAGGGCACGCATTTGTCCTATGCTTAACGGCGACGTCCGGCCGGATCTCGCCCCGCCGTCCGTTGCAACAGCCATTCATCCGTCAGAACCAGGGAGCCTTTGCCATGCTGAAGAAGCTGCTGATGCTGTTCGTCGCGCTATCGCTGTCGCTCGCCGCCGGCCTTGCCGCGGCCGTCGAAGTCAACTCGGCTGACCAGGCCGCGCTCGAATCCGTGAAGGGTCTCGGGCCCGTGAAATCGAAGGCGATCATCGACGAACGCACCAAGAACGGCCCGTTCAAGGACGCCGACGATCTCGCGAACCGCGTGAAGGGCCTCGGCACGAAATCGGTCGGGCATCTGGAGGAAAACGGCCTGACGATCGGCGGCTCGTCGACGCCGCCGAAGGGCGTGAAGCTGTCGAAGCCGGCCGCGACCGCACCGGCCACCACGCCGGCCACGACGACGGCAGGCACCGCGTCGACGTCCACGACCGCGACGGCCGGCACGACGACTGCAGCGCCGGCCCCGGCGGCCAGCGCACCGGATGCGGCGGCGAAGCCGGCCAAGGCCAAGCGCGCATCGAAGAAGGAAAAAGCAGCGGCCGCAGCGGCGGCATCCGCCGACGCGGGCGCGAGCGCGCCGGCCGCGGCGTCGTCCGCGAAGGCGGCGAAGGGTTCGAAGAAGAAGAGCAAGAAGGACAAGGCAGCCTCCGCCGCCGCGGCGTCGGGCGCCTGATGTGCGCCGCGCGCGCGACGGCGTGCGCGCGGCATTCGTTCAACGGGCGCCGTCGTCACGGCGCCCTTTTCAGTGAAGGTGAAGAACCATGGGTCTCCTCGACATCGTTGGCGGTCTGATCGGCGGCCAGGCAGGCGGCAACTCGCAAAGCGCGCTGATCACGACCGCGCTCGAATTCATCAACAACCAGCCGGGCGGCCTGAACGGCCTGATCGAGAAGTTCAAGGCAGGCGGCGCCGGCGACATCATCGGTTCGTGGGTCGGCAACGGCCAGAACCAGCCGATCTCGCCGGATGCGCTGCAGAACGTGCTCGGCTCGGACGCGATCGGCGCG
The DNA here is from genome assembly GCF_057439935.1 of Burkholderia cepacia complex sp. TUM26381. Lineage (NCBI taxonomy): Bacteria > Pseudomonadati > Pseudomonadota > Betaproteobacteria > Burkholderiales > Burkholderiaceae > Burkholderia > Burkholderia cepacia complex sp. TUM26381. Next base: position 2,056,956 of record NZ_CM172006.1, read on the forward strand.
CTGGCAAGCAAGTTCGGCGTCGACCCGTCGATGGCGTCGACCGTCCTCGCGCAGGTGCTGCCGCACGTCGTCAACCACGCGACGCCGGACGGCGCGGTGCCGGCCGACGGCCAGGCACAGGTCGACACGTCGAACGTGCTCGGCTCGCTGTCGCAGCTCGCCGGCCTGTTCGGCGGCAACAAGCAGGGCTAAGCATGCCACGCTACCGGGCGGCCCGTTCGGCCGCTCCATAAGCAAACACCCCGCCAAGGCGGGGTGTTTGTTTTTGCGCGCCCGGCGCGAACCGGGCACGCAGCCGCTGGCAGGCGATCAGTGCACGACGCGGTCGAACACGAACTTGCCGTCGTGGACGTCGACCGGAATCACGTCCTTCGGACCGAAGCGGCCCGCGAGGATCAGCTTCGCGACCGGGTTCTCGATCTCCTGCTGGATCGCGCGCTTCAGCGGCCGCGCACCGAACAGCGGATCGTAGCCGACCTTCCCGATCTGTTCGAGCGCCGCTTCCGACACGTCGAGCGCCATGTCGAGCTTCGCGAGCCGATCGTGCAGCCGCGCCAGCTGGATCTTCGCGATCGACTGGATGTTGCTGCGGTCGAGCGCATGGAACACGACGACGTCGTCGATCCGGTTCAGGAACTCGGGGCGGAAATGCTGCTTCACCTCGAGCCACACCGCGTCCTTGATCTCTTCCTGCGGCGCACCCGTCATCGCCTGGATCACCTGCGAGCCGAGGTTCGACGTCATCACGATGACCGTGTTCTTGAAGTCGACCGTGCGCCCCTGCCCGTCCGTCATGCGGCCGTCGTCGAGCACCTGCAGCAGCACGTTGAACACGTCCGGATGCGCCTTTTCGATCTCGTCGAGCAGGATCACGCTGTACGGCTTGCGGCGCACGGCTTCCGTCAGGTAGCCGCCTTCCTCGTAGCCGACATAGCCCGGCGGCGCGCCGATCAGCCGCGCGACGCTGTGCTTCTCCATGAACTCGCTCATGTCGATGCGGATCAGGTGCTCTTCCGAGTCGAACAGGAACGACGCCAGCGCCTTGCACAGCTCGGTCTTGCCGACCCCCGTCGGACCGAGGAACAGGAACGAACCGTACGGACGGTTCGGATCCGCGAGACCCGCGCGCGAACGGCGGATCGCATCGGCCACCGCGCTGATCGCCTCATGCTGGCCGACCACGCGCTCGTGCAGCTTTTCCTCGATGTGCAACAGCTTCTCGCGCTCGCCCTGCATCATCCGCGACACGGGAATCCCCGTCGAACGCGACACGACTTCCGCGATTTCCTCGGCGCCGACCTGCGTGCGCAACAGGCGCGGACGCGTCGGGTTGTGCTGCTCCTGCTCTTCGGCCTGCGTGACCTGCTTCAGCTGCGCCTCGAGCTGCGGCAGCTTGCCGTACTGCAGCTCGGCAACCTTCTCCAGCTTGCCGTCACGCTGCAGCCGCGCGATGTCCGCACGCACCTTCTCGATCTCTTCCTTGAGCTGGGCGCTGCCCTGCACCGCGGCCTTCTCGGCGGTCCAGATCTCTTCCAGGTCCGCATACTCGCGGCCAAGGCGATCGATCTCTTCCTCGATCAGCTGCAGGCGCTTCTGCGACGCTTCGTCCTGCTCCTTCTTCACGGCTTCGCGCTCGATCTTCAGCTGGATCAGACGACGGTCGAGCTTGTCCATCTCTTCGGGCTTCGAATCGATTTCCATCTTGATCTTCGAAGCGGCTTCGTCGATCAGGTCGATGGCCTTGTCGGGCAGGAAGCGGTCGGTGATGTAGCGGTGCGACAGCTCGGCCGCGGCGACGATCGCCGGATCGGTGATGTCGACGCCGTGGTGCAGTTCGTACTTCTCCTGCAGCCCGCGCAGGATCGCGATCGTCGCCTCGACGCTCGGCTCGTCGACGAGCACCTTCTGGAAGCGGCGCTCGAGCGCGGCGTCCTTCTCGATGTACTTGCGATATTCGTCGAGCGTGGTCGCGCCGATACAGTGCAGCTCGCCGCGCGACAGCGCCGGCTTCAGCATGTTGCCCGCATCCATCGCGCCTTCGGCCTTGCCCGCGCCGACCATCGTGTGGATTTCGTCGATGAAGACGATCGTCTGGCCTTCGTCCTTCGCGATGTCGCTGAGCACCGCCTTCAGGCGCTCCTCGAATTCGCCGCGGTACTTCGCACCGGCGAGCAGCGCGGCCATGTCGAGCGACAGCACGCGCTTGCCCTTCAGCGTCTCCGGCACCTCGCCGTTGACGATCCGTTGCGCGAGCCCTTCGACGATCGCGGTCTTGCCGACGCCCGGCTCGCCGATCAGCACCGGGTTGTTCTTCGTGCGGCGCTGCAGGATCTGGATCGAGCGGCGGATTTCGTCGTCGCGGCCGATCACCGGGTCGAGCTTGCCCGCACGGGCGCGCTCGGTCAGGTCGACCGTGTATTTCTTCAGCGCTTCGCGCTGGCTTTCCGCGTCCTGGCTGTGCACCTGCGAGCCGCCGCGCACCGCGGCGATCGCGGCTTCGAGCGCCTTGCGCGTGAGGCCGTGCTGACGCGCGAGCTTGCCGGCCTCGCCCTTGTCGTCGGACGCGGCGAGCAGGAACATTTCGCTCGCGATGAACGTGTCGTTGAGCTTCTGCGCTTCCTTGTCGGCCTGATTCAGCAGCCCGGCCAGTTCACGGCCGATCTGGATGTCGCCGCCCGTGCCCGTCACTTGCGGCAGGCGCGAAATGGCTTCGTTCAGCGCGCCTTGCAGCGCCTGCACGTGAACACCCGCGCGCGACATCAGCGAGCGGGCGGAACCGTCGTGCTGCGCGACCAGCGCCGCGAGGACGTGAACGGGTTCGATGTATTGATTGTCGCGGCCTGCCGCGAGGCTTTGCGCGTCCGCGAGTGCTTCCTGGAACTTGGTGGTGAGCTTGTCGATTCTCATTTAGTCGAGACCTCCAATTTTCGATTAACACCAAGATGAGGATGGTTATGCGGCTTTCAAGCGAAATTCGGGTTGATTCAGCGCAAAAATTGCTGGATAGACTGGAAGTGGCCCGGGGACGGGCCGCGGTCGGCGCGCGGGGCGCGGCTCCCGCGTGTCAGTGCGTCTTGGACGGCGGTTCGGCGACTGCCGGCGCTTCGTCCGGCGACGTTGCGGCACGCACGAGCGCGACCGGACGGATGCCGAGCAGCGCCACGAGCGGCGACGCGGGCTCGGCCAGTTCGCCTAGCGTGTGACGATCGAGTTCGGCGAAAAAGGCATCGCGCGCGGCCGCCAGCACGCCCTTCAGTCGGCACTGCGGCTCGATCACGCAGCCGCGCGAGTCGCTGCCGTCAGCCGAAAAGCAGCCGACCAGCGCAAAGTCGTTCTCGGTCGCACGCACGACCTCGCCGACCGTCAGTTGCAGCGATTCGGGGAACAGCCGCAGCCCGCCATTGCGGCCGCGCACGGTGTCGACCCATCCCAGCTCGCCGAGCTGCTGCACGACTTTCATCAGATGGTTCTTCGAGATACCGTAGGCATCCGAGATCTCCTGGATCGTCGCGAGCCCCTCGCCGCGCACGGCAAGGTACAGCATCACGCGCAGCGAATAGTCGGTGTAGTCAGTGAGTCTCATGGGCGAATACGGAAATGATCGATCGTGCCCCGATAACGTGAACCGGGCCGACCGCGATGCACGCGGGGCCGGCTGACGGCCCCGTTCCGCCACCCCGGGTTGCCGGGATCGCGTGCGCGCAATAAGATGCGTGACAGTTACACGTTTTTCAGGGGGTATTGGACGCTATTCTGCGTCAAAATCCGACCGGCGTCCTCCCCGATCACCACGCTACCGCCCGTCGCCGCCCCGATCTACCCGCCCTTTTTGCCATGACTGCCCTGCCTGCCTCGCCCGAAACCGCACCGGCGCGCCCTCGCGACGCCGAGCCGACCGAAGACAACATCCGCGAACTCGTCTACGCGTTCTACGATCGCGCGCGCGCCGATCCGCTACTGGGGCCCGTGTTCGACGCGAAGCTGGCCGGCCGCTGGGACGACCACCTGCCGAAGATGGTGACGTTCTGGTCGAGCCTCGTGCTCGGCACCAAGGGGTATCGCGGCAACGTGCAGCAGGCGCATCAGCCGCTCGACGGGATCGAGCCGGCCCATTTCAGCCGCTGGCTGGCGCTGTTCCTGAAGACCGTCGAGACGCGCTACGCGCCGCCCGCGGCGATCCGCTTCATGGAGCCCGCACTGCGGATCGCGCAGAGCCTGCAGTTGAGCCGGTTCGGCTGGGACTATCAGATTCCGCCCGAGCAGCAGGCGCTGCTCGACGCGATCGCGCCGCGCCGCCGCGACGCGGGGGACGATCCGCACGCGCCGCCGTCGCGCGCCCGCGGCGAACCGTTTCCGACGAAGATCATCGGGCGCAGCATCGATCCGGACGCGTAACCGACGGCGATACGCGACGCCCGGCGGCAACGCCACCTGCGGCACATGGCCGCACCGCCTGCCCGGATGCCGCGCTCAGCGCGGCGTGTTGCCCGACTCGACGCCCCAGCGCGCGAGCGCAGCGTCGTCGGTACTGCGCGCATCGACCCAGCGCTCGCCGTCCGGCGTCGTTTCCTTCTTCCAGAACGGCGCTTCGGTCTTCAGATAGTCCATCACGAACTCGCACGACGCGAACGCATCGCCGCGGTGCGACGCGACCGTCGCGACCATCACGATCTGGTCGAGCGGCAGCAGCTTGCCGACGCGATGCACGATCGCGACGTCGATGCCCGGCCAGCGCCGGCCGGCCTCGGCCGCAATCTTCTCGAGCGCCTTCTCGGTCATCCCCGGATAGTGCTCGAGCTCCATCGCGGCGACCGAATCGCCTTCGTTCAGGTCGCGCACCGTGCCGACGAAGCACGCCACCGCGCCGATCTTCGGGTTGCGCGCGCGCAATGCCGCGACTTCGGCGTTCAGATCGAAATCGCCGGCCTGGACTCGTACTGTTGCCATCATCTGCCCCTGTCGACCAGAGTGAGCGCTTGAGCGCTTGCTCGGATCCCATGCAAAGCTCAACCGCCCGTCACCGGCGGAAAGAACGCGACCTCGCAGCCTTCGGTGAGCCGCGTGTCGGGATCGGTCATCTCGTGGTTGCACGCCATGCGCAGCGCGCGCCCTTCGGCGAGCGTCTCGGCCCACGCGCCGCCGCGCACGCGCAGCCATGCGCGCACGTCGCCGACGGTCGTCACGCTGTCCGGCACGTTTGCCTCTTCGTCGGCGACGCCCAGTGCCTCGCGCACGCTTGCAAAAAATTTCAGCTGAATCTTCATGGTTCGGGAAGCCGTCGCGTTACGACAGCAGTTCGGAAAACGGAATGAAACGCACGGTCTCGCCCGCGCTGATCGCGTGCTGTGGCGGATTGTCGATCAGGCCGTCGCCCCAGACCGTCGACGTCAGCACCGCCGAGCTCTGGTTCGGGAACAGGTCGAGGCCGCCCGCCGCGTTGACCCGCGCACGCAGGAATTCGTTGCGCCGGTCGCCCTTGCTCTGCGAGAAGTCCGCCCGCAGCGACAGCGCGCGCGGCGCGACGTCGCGCACGCCGGACAGGCGCAGCAGGAACGGCCGCACGAACAGCAGGAACGTGACGAAGCTCGAAACGGGGTTGCCGGGCAGCCCGATGAAGTGCGCATCGGCGCGCGCGTCGCCGCGGCGCACCGCGCCGTACGCGAGCGGCTTGCCGGGCTTCATCGCGATCTGCCACAGCGCGAGCCGCCCTTCGGACTCGACGGCCGGCTTCACGTGATCCTCTTCTCCGACCGATACACCGCCGCTCGTCAGGATCACGTCGTGATCGCGCGCGGCCTCGCGCAGCGTGTCGCGTGTCGCGGCAAGCGAATCGGGCACGATCCCGTAGTCGGTCACGTGGCAGCCGAGTCGCTCCAGCAGCCCGCGCAGCGTGAAACGGTTCGAGTTGTAGATCGCGCCGGGCTTCAGCGGCTCGCCGGGCATCGTCAGTTCGTCGCCGGTGAAGAACACCGCGACGCGAATCCGCCGCGCAACCGACAGCTGCGCGCAGCCGACCGATGCGGCCAGGCCGAGCGCCTGCGGCGTGAGCCGCGTGCCGGCCGGCAGGATCACCGACCCTTGCCGGATGTCGGCGCCCTGCGCGGTGATCCACTCGCCGGCCTTCGGCGTGTGCAGGATCTCGACCGCGTCGCCGTCGGCCGACGCCTGCTCCTGCATCACCACCGCGTCCGCGCCGGGCGGCACCGTCGCACCGGTGAAGATCCGCGCGGCCGTGCCGGCCGCGAGCGCTTGAGCCGGATGACCGGCCGGAATGCGCTGCGACACCGGCAACCGCCGATCGCCGTGCAGCAGGTCGGCGACGCGCACCGCATAGCCGTCCATCGCGCTGGTATGCATCGGCGGCACGTCGAGCGGCGAGCTCACGTCGGCTGCCAGCACGCGGCCGAGCGCATCGAGCGTGGCGACGGTTTCCGCGCCGGGCAGCGGCTTCGCGGCATCGAGCAGCGCGGCGAGCGCCTCGGCGGTCGACAGCATCGGCGCGCGCGGCGCCGCGGGATTCGGGTTCGACATCGATGGAATCGGGGATCGTTGGAGTCAATACGTCATTGTAGCGACGCCGCCGCACGGGCGCGCGATATGGCGGACATGCGAAAACTGTGATCGGTGCGAACGTGCGGGTCTGGCACTTGTTTCGCGCGACAGGCAATGCCCGGGCGCCAAACGAAACGGCCGGAACCCCGATCCGTTCGACGAATCGGCATTCCGGCCGTCCTGCGCCGCCGGGCCCGCGGGCCCGGCCGTGCGTCATGCGCCCGTGTGCGCGACGATGAAGTCCTTCACCTGCTGCGCGTCGGCCTTCACGACCTCGAAGCGCTGCGGCAGCGCCTCGAGCCCGTCGAATGCGGCCGGCCGCTCGGCCTCGCGATCGAGCGCTTCACGGATCGTCTCGCCGAACTTGATCGGCTGAGCCGTCTCGAGCACGACCATCGGCACGCCTGCGTCCAGATGTTCGCGTGCGACCTTCACGCCGTCGGCCGTGTGCGTATCGATCATCGTGTCGTAGCGCGAGAACACGTCGCGGATCGTCGCGATCCGGTCGGTGTGGCCGCTGCGGCCCGACACGAAGCCAAACTCGGCGACGCGCGCGAAATCGCCGCTCGCCGCGAGATCGAAACCGCCCTTCTCCTCGACATCGCGGAACAGCTGCATCACGCGCGCCGGATCGCGGCCGAGCAGGTCGAACACGAAGCGCTCGAAGTTCGACGCCTTCGAGATGTCCATGCTCGGGCTGCTGGTGTGATACGTGTTCTCGGCGCTGCGCACGCGATACGCGCCCGTACGGAAGAACTCGTCGAGCACGTCGTTCTCGTTGGTCGCGACCACGAGCTTCGCGATCGGCAGCCCCATCATCCGCGCGATGTGGCCCGCGCAGACGTTGCCGAAGTTGCCCGACGGCACCGTGAACGACACGCGCTCGTCGTTGGACTGCGTCGCTGCGAAGTAGCCCTTGAAGTAGTACACGACCTGTGCGACGACGCGTGCCCAGTTGATCGAGTTGACCGTGCCGATCTTCTGCTGCGCCTTGAACGCGTGATCGTTCGAGACGGCCTTCACGATGTCCTGGCAATCGTCGAACACGCCTTCGACCGCGAGGTTGAAGATGTTCGGATCCTGCAGGCTGAACATCTGTGCCGTCTGGAACGCGCTCATCTTCTTGTGCGGCGACAGCATGAACACGCGCACGCCGGCCTTGCCGCGCATCGCGTACTCGGCCGCGCTACCCGTGTCGCCCGACGTCGCCCCGAGGATGTTCAGCGCTTCACCGTGCTTCGCGAGCGTGTACTCGAACAGGTTGCCGAGCAGCTGCATCGCCATGTCCTTGAACGCGAGCGTCGGGCCGTTCGACAGTTCGAGCAGCGACAGCGCTGCACCGTTCTCGGTGCCGAGCGTCTTCAGCGGCGTGATGTCGGACGCGTTCTCGCCGTGGCGGGTGTTGCTGTACACGTCGGCCGTATACGTGCGGCGCGTGATCGCGCGCAGGTCGTCGGCCGGCACGTCGTCGCAGAACTTCGACAGGATCTCGAACGCGAGATCCGCGTACGACAGCGCGCGCCAGCGGGCGAGCTCGTCGGCGGACACCTTCGGGTATTCGGCCGGCAGGTAGAGCCCGCCGTCCTTCGCGAGGCCGCCGAGCAGGATGTCGGAGAACGTATGGCGCTCGCCGATGCCGGCGCCGCGCGTGGAGATGTAGTTCATGTCGCCTTCCGTCCTCAGTTCAGCGCTTCCATGCGCAGCTTCGTCACCTTCGACACGACCGTCGCGAGGCTCTCGATTTGCGCGATCGCCGCATTGACGTTCTTCTCGACCGTTTCGTGCGTGATCAGGATGATGTCGGTTTCGCCGTTCGCGTCGTCGACCTGCTCCGACTCCTTCTGCAGCAGCGCGTCGATCGAGATGCCCGATGCGGCGAGGATGCGCGTGATGTCGGCCAGCACGCCGGTCTGGTCGGCGACGCGCAGGCGCAGGTAATAGCCGCTCGTCACTTCCTCGATCGGCAAGATCGGCGTGTTCGACAGGCTGTCCGGCTGGAACGCGAGATGCGGCACGCGATGCTCCGGGTCGGCCGTATGCAGGCGCGTGACGTCGACGAGATCCGCGACCACGGCCGATGCGGTCGGCTCAGCGCCCGCGCCCTTGCCGTAGTACAGCGTCGTGCCGACCGCATCGCCGTGCACGACGACGGCGTTCATCGCGCCTTCGACGTTCGCGAGCAGGCGTTTTTCCGGGATCAGCGTCGGGTGCACGCGCAGCTCGATGCCGTTTTCGGCGCGGCGCGTGATGCCGAGCAGCTTGATCCGGTAGCCGAGCTCTTCCGCGTAGCGGATGTCGGTCGCATCGAGCTTGCTGATGCCTTCGACGTACGCACGGTCGAACTGCACCGGCACGCCGAACGCGATCGCGCTCATGATCGTCGCCTTGTGCGCGGCGTCGACGCCTTCGATGTCGAAGGTCGGGTCGGCTTCCGCGTACCCAAGCTCCTGCGCGGCCTTCAGCGCGGTCGCGAAGTCGAGCCCGCGATCGCGCATTTCCGACAGGATGTAGTTGGTCGTGCCGTTGATGATGCCCGCGATGTACTGGATGCGGTTCGCGGTCAGGCCTTCGCGCAGCGCCTTGATGATCGGGATGCCGCCGGCGACGGCCGCTTCGAACGCAACCATCACGCCCTTTTCGCGCGCGGCCTCGAAAATCTCGGTGCCGTGCACCGCGAGCAGCGCCTTGTTTGCCGTCACGACGTGCTTGCCGTTCGCGATCGCGCGCAGCACGAGCTCGCGCGCGATGCCCGTGCCGCCGATCATCTCGGCGACGATCGCGATCGACGGATCGTCGACGACGGCGTTGAAGTCGTCGGTGATCTGCGCGACGGCGGCGTCACCGCCGAGCGCAGCCTGCGCCTTGGCCGGGTTGCGCACGGCAATGCGCGCCACCTCGATGCCGCGCCCCGCGCGTCGCTTGATTTCTTCCTGGTTGCGGCGCAGCACCGTGAAGGTGCCGCTGCCCACAGTGCCGAAGCCCAACAGGCCAACTTTGATCGGTTCCATGCTGCGTGTGATCGATGAGTAAGAAGTAGTGAATTCCGTGTGGCCTTGACCGCTCACACCGAATGGCGCTTGCGGTAGCCGTCGAGGAAGCGTGCAATCCGGTTGATCGAATCGGTCAGGTCGTCGAGGTTCGGCAGGAAGACCACGCGGAAGTGGTCCGGCGTCGCCCAGTTGAATCCCGTGCCCTGCACCAGCAGCACGCGCTCCTCGAGCAACAGGTCGAGAATGAACTGCTGGTCGTTCTGGATCGGGTAAAGCTTCGGGTCGAGGCGCGGGAACATGTACAGCGCGGCCTGCGGCTTCACGCAGGTCACGCCCGGGATCGACGTCAGCATGTCGTACGCAAGCTCGCGCTGCTTGTACAGGCGCCCGCTCGGCACGATCAGCTCGTTGATGCTCTGGTAGCCGCCGAGCGCCGTCTGGATCGCGAACTGCCCGGGCACGTTCGCGCACAGGCGCATCGACGACAGGATGCCGAGCCCCTCGAGGTAATCCTTCGCGCGCCGGCGGTTGTCGCCGCCGAGGCCCGATACGGCCATCCAGCCCGCGCGGTAGCCGCACGAGCGATAGCTCTTCGACAGGCTGTTGAACGTGACGGTGATCACATCCTCCGACAGCGCCCCCATCGCCGTGTGCTCGAGGCCGTCGTAGACGATCTTGTCGTAGACCTCGTCGGCAAACACGATCAGCCCGTGCTGGCGCGCGATCTCGAGCAGCTCGAGCAGCAATTCGTCGGAATAAAGCGCGCCCGTCGGGTTGTTCGGGTTGATCACGACGATCGCCTTCGTGTTCGGCGTGATCTTGCTGCGGATGTCGTCGAGATCCGGCATCCACGCGTTCTGCTCGTCGCACACGTAGTGCACGGGCGTGCCGCCCGACAGGCTCACCGCCGCCGTCCACAGCGGGTAGTCGGGCGCGGGCAGCAGCACTTCGTCGCCGTCGTTCAGCAGCGCCTGGGTCGCCATCACGATGAGCTCGGACGCGCCGTTGCCGATGTAGATGTCGTCGAGGCCGACGCCCACGACGCCCTTTTCCTGCGTGTAGTGCATCACGGCCTTGCGCGCCGAGAACACGCCCTTCGAATCCGAATAGCCGGACGACGCCGGCAGGTTGCGGATCATGTCCTGGATGATCTCGTCCGGCGCGTCGAAACCGAACGGCGCGAGGTTGCCGATGTTCAGCTTGATGATGCGGTGGCCTTCTTCCTCGAGGCGCTTCGCGTGCTCGAGCACCGGGCCACGGATGTCGTAGCAGACGTTGAGCAGCTTGTTCGACTTCTGAATCGGTTTCACGACGACACGGTTCCTGGGTTGGCCTTGCGGCCGGGGGGACGGGATCAAAACTGGAAAGCGGCCGGTCTGTGCGCGCTGTCTAGACTGGAAAAAGCGGGCGGTCGGACGCGGCTTGTGGCGACGCACGACGCAAGTGGCGCCCGGGGGCGACCAAAAAGTTATAATTTAGCGGATTTTGGCCGACTTTCGCAATGCACCATAGCCGCGCCGGGCCCGCGCCGTCAGGCGTCCCCGTGTGGCCAGGCGCGTGAAACCGGCCCCCCGGGCCGCTGCGGCCCTGCGAACCATTCCCCTACGGAACCGCGGAATACCGATTTGAAACTGCACCAGGACACGAGCGGCGCGCTCAACACCGTCACCGGCTACGGCCCCGATTACGTCGACGTCAATCTCGAACGCCATAAAACGAGCGTCATCGTGCTGCCCGGCGCGCCGGTCCAGGCATGGCCCGTGTCGTCGTTCGACGCGCTCGCGCCCGAGCATTTCGCGATGCTGCTCGACCCGACGCCCGAACTCGTGATCTTCGGCAGCGGCGCGCGGCTACGCTTCCCGCACCCGCGGCTCGTCGCGGCGCTCACGGCGAAGCGGATCGGCGTCGAGACGATGGATTTCCAGGCGGCCTGCCGCACCTACAACATTCTGATGGCCGAGGGCCGCAAAGTTGCCGCCGCGCTCTTAATTGAACGTTAATCCCCGATGCGGTAAAACTCGGGCCGGCGCAGCGGGTCGATCCCTCCGATCGGCCCGGCGAGGCCGCCCGCCTCCGGCGCCACCCGCCGGCGGCCCGTCACAACAACCAACAGGCTGAAAATCCATGAACGATACGCCGTCGAGGCTACCGCTCAATCGCATCACGCTCGTCCTCCTGCTCGTCGCGCTCGCGATCGTCTGGTTCGCGCCGCTCGGGCTGCGCCACCTGATCCCGAGCGACGAAGGCCGCTACGCGGAAATGGCGCGCGAGATGTTCGTCACCGGCGACTGGATCACGCCGCGCTACAACGGCTACAAGTACTTCGAGAAGCCGCCGCTGCAGACCTGGCTGAATGCGCTCACGTTCGCGTGGTTCGGCATCGGCGAATGGCAGGCGCGCCTCTACACGGCCGTCGCGAGCTTCGCCGGCGTGCTGCTCGTTGGCTACACCGGCGCGCGCCTGTTCAATCCGCTGTCGGGCTTCCTCGCGGCCGTCGTGCTCGCGAGCTCGCCGTACTGGAACCTGATGGGGCACTTCAACGCGCTCGACATGGGGCTCGCGTTCTGGATGGCGCTGTCGCTCTGCTCGCTGCTGCTCGCGCAGCGGCCCGGGCTGCGCCCGGCCGCGACGCGCGGCTGGATGTGGGCGTGCTGGGCCGCGATGGCGTTCGCGGTGCTGTCCAAGGGCCTCGTCGGCCTGATCCTGCCCGGCGCCGTGCTCGTGCTCTATACGCTGATCGCGCGCGACTGGGCGCTGTGGAAGCGCCTGTACCTGGTGAGCGGCCTCGTGATCTTCTTCGCGATCGTCACGCCGTGGTTCGTGCTCGTCCAGCAGCGCAACCCCGAATTCTTCAACTTCTTCTTCATCGTCCAGCAGTTCCGCCGGTACCTGACCCCGGAACAGAACCGCCCGGGCCCGCTGTACTACTTCGTGCCGGTGCTGCTGGTCGGCTTCCTGCCGTGGCTGTCGGTCGCGTGGCAGAGCATCCGCCACGCGCTGCGGATGCCGCGCCAGCCGAACGGCTTCTCGCCGATGCTCGTGCTGCTGATCTGGAGCGCGTTCATCTTCCTGTTCTTCAGCACGTCGCATTCGAAGCTGATCTCGTACGTGCTGCCGGTCGCGCCGGCGCTCGCGCTGATCATCGGCGCGTACCTGCCGCTGATGTCGGCCGACCGGTTCCGCCGCCACCTGCTCGGCTACCTCGTGTTCTTCGTCGCCGCGGCGTTCGGGATCATCTTCCTCGCGTACCTGGGCGATGCCCGCACGCCGAACGCGCTGTACCGCGCGTTCCAGATGTGGCTGTACGCGGGCCTCGCGGTCTCGGCCGCGCTGACGCTCGCAGCCGCGTGGCTGAACCGCCGCACCGGCGTGGCCGCCGCGATCGCCGCGTTCGGCGCCGCGTGGCTCGCGTTCGGCACGATCGGCGGCACCGGGCACGACGAGTTCGGCCGCTACAGCTCGGGCGCGCTGCTCGCGCCTGCCGTGCGCGCCGAACTGGCGAAACTGCCGTCCGACACGCCGTTCTACTCGATCGAGATGCTCGACCACACGTTCCCGTTCTATATGGGCCACACGACGATCATGGTCCAGCGCCAGGACGAGCTCGCGTTCGGGATCTCGATGGAGCCGAACAAGTGGATTCCGACCGTCGGCGAATGGATCACGCGCTGGAAGCAGGAAACCCATGCGCTCGCGATCATGCCGCCCGGCCAGTACGACGCGCTGGTCAAGGAAGGCGTGCCGATGCGCGTGATCGCGCGCGACAACCGCCGCGTGATCGTCGAGAAACCGCAATCGTAAGGACGCCCATCGCATGAATCCCGTTTCACTCGTCTGCATCGTCACCGGCGTGATGCTCAACGCCGTTGCGCAACTTCTGCTGAAAGCCGGCGTCAACGCCGTTGGGCACTTCGAATTCAGCCGTGCGAACATCCTCCCGGTCGGCCTGAAGATCGCGACCCAGCTGCCGATCATCGGCGGCCTCGGCTGCTACGTGCTGAGCGTCGTCGTCTGGATTCTCGGGTTGTCGCGGGTCGACGTGTCGATCGCGTACCCGATGCTGTCGCTCGGCTACGTCGTCAACGCGTTCGCGGCCTGGTACCTGTTCGGCGAGGTGCTGTCGGTCCAGCGGCTCATCGGCATCGGCATCATCCTGATCGGCGTGCTCGTGCTCGCGCGCAGCTGAGCACGCCCCGCGGCGTTAAGCGTCCGCCTACAAAAAATCACGGTACGAATCCGCCAACCGGTGTTTAATGCCGGTTTCGGGCGGGATCGCCCGACCCTTTTATTACACGCCATTACAGGCCAACGCGTTCATGAGCCAGACAACCGCTCCGTTTCTGCCGTTCACCCGACCGGAAATCGACGAGGAAACCATCCAGGGCGTCGTCGACGTGCTGCGCTCGGGCTGGATCACCACCGGCCCGCAGAGCCAGAAGTTTGAAGCAGCGCTGTCCGAGTACTGCGGCGGCCGTCCGGTCCGCGTGTTCAATTCGGGCACCTGCACGCTCGAGATCGGCCTGCGCATCGCGGGCGTCGGCGCCGGCGACGAGGTGATCACGACGCCGGCGTCGTGGGTCTCGACCAGCAACGTGATCATCGAAACGGGCGCGACGCCCGTGTTCGCCGACATCGATCCCGTCACGCGCAACATCGATCTCGACAAGCTCGAGCAGGCGATCACGCCGCGCACGAAGGCGATCATCCCGGTGTTCCTGTCCGGCCTGCCGGTCGACATGGACCGCCTGTACGCGATCGCGCGCGCGCACAAGCTGCGCGTGATCGAAGACGCCGCGCAAGCGTTCGGCTCGACATGGAACGGCAAGCGCATCGGCACGATCGGCGACATCGTGTCGTTCAGCTTCCACGCGAACAAGAACCTGACGACGATCGAAGGCGGCGCGCTCGTGCTGAACAACGAGGACGAGGCAACGCTCGCGCAGAAGTACCGGCTGCAAGGCATCACGCGCACCGGCTTCGACGGGATGGACTGCGACGTGCTCGGCGGCAAGTACAACCTGACCGACGTCGCCGCCCGCGTCGGCCTCGGCCAGTTGCCGCACATCGACCGCTTCACCGCACAGCGCCGCGTGCTCGCCCGCGCGTATTTCGACGCGTTCGACGGCAGCGCGGCCGTGAAGCTCGGCGTCGGCCTGCCGGTTGCCGATTTCGAGAACAGTAACTGGCACATGTTCCTGATCACGCTGCCGCTCGAGCGGCTGACGATCACGCGCGCCGAATTCATGGCGCAGCTCAAGGAACGCGGCATCGGCACGGGCATCCACTACCCGGCGATCCATCTTTTCACGCTGTACCGTGCGCGCGGCTTCAAGGAGGGCATGTTCCCCCACGCCGAACGGTACGGCGCGTCGACCGTCACGCTGCCGCTGTTCACGCAGATGACGGAAGACGACGTGCGTCGCGTGGTCGACGCCATCAATCAGATTTGCGAACAATACGGAAAATAAGCGTACATGAGTCACCTTGAAGCACGCGCCGGGCATCCGGGCGCCGGGCACCTGGACGCCGGCCGGCCCGAAGTATCGGTCATCATCCCCGTGTACAACGAGGAAGACGGCCTCGCCGCGCTGTTCGCGCGGCTGTATCCGGCGCTCGACGCACTCGACACGTCATACGAAGTGATCCTGATCAACGACGGCAGCCGCGACCGCTCGGCCGCCATGCTCGCCGATCAGTTCCACGTACGGCCCGACACGACGCGCATCGTGCTGCTCAACGGCAACTACGGCCAGCACATGGCCATCCTCGCGGGCTTCGCGCAGTCGCGCGGCGAGATCGTCATCACGCTCGACGCCGACCTGCAGAACCCGCCCGAGGAAATCGGCAAACTGATCACGAAGATGCGCGAGGGCTACGACTACGTCGGCTCGATCCGCAAGCAGCGCCAGGACAGCCTGTGGCGGCGCAAGGCGTCGCAGATGATGAACCGGCTGCGCGAGCGCATCACGCGCATCAAGATGACCGACCAGGGCTGCATGCTGCGCGCATACAGCCGCCGCATCATCGACACGATCAACGTGTGCGGCGAAGTCAACACGTTCATCCCCGCACTCGCGTACACGTTCGCGCAGAAGCCGACCGAAATCGAGGTCGCGCACGAGGAACGCTTCGCGGGCGAATCGAAGTATTCGCTGTACAGCCTGATCCGGCTGAACTTCGACCTCGTGACCGGCTTCTCGGTCGTGCCGCTGCAGTGGCTGTCGTTCATCGGCGTGATCCTGTCGCTCGGCTCCGCCGCGCTGTTCGTGCTGCTGCTGGTGCGCCGCTTCATCGTCGGCGCGGAAGTGCAAGGCGTGTTCACGCTGTTCGCGATCACGTTCTTCCTGCTCGGCGTGATCATCTTCGCGCTCGGCCTGCTCGGCGAGTACGTCGGCCGCATCTACCAGCAGGTGCGCGCCCGTCCGCGCTACCTGATCCAGGCCGTGCTCGAACAGCACGACGGCGTGCCGGCGGTTCCGGCCGCCGCGAAGCACCCGGGAGCCGCGCAATGAAGCCGCGCGCGGTCGTCTTCGCGTATCACAACGTCGGCGTGCGGTGCCTGCAGGTGCTGCTCGCACGCGGCGTCGACGTCGCGCTCGTCGTCACGCACGAGGACAACCCGAACGAGAACATCTGGTTCGGCAGCGTCGCGTCCGTCGCGGCCGAGCACGGCATTCCGGTGCTCACGCCGGCCGATCCCGCTGATCCGGCACTGCGCCGCGCGGTGTCGGATGCGCAGCCCGATTTCATCTTCTCGTTCTACTACCGTCACATGCTGCCGGTGGACCTGCTCGCGATCGCGCCGCGCGGCGCGTACAACATGCACGGTTCGCTGCTGCCGAAATACCGGGGTCGGGTACCGACCAACTGGGCCGTGCTGAACGGCGAGACCGAAACCGGCGCGACGCTGCACGAGATGGCCGCAAAGCCCGACGCGGGCGCGATCGTCGGCCAGACCGCGGTGCCGATCCTGCCGGACGACACGGCCACGCAGGTGTTCGACAAGGTCACGGTAGCCGCTGAGCAGACGCTCTGGCGCGCGCTGCCCGCGTTGCTCGCGGGCGAGGCGCCGCATCTGCCGAACGATCTGTCGACCGGCAGCTACTACGGCGGGCGCAAGCCCGAAGACGGCCGCGTCGACTGGTCGAAGCCGGCCGCGCAGGTCTACAACCTGGTGCGCGCGGTCGCGCCCCCGTATCCGGGCGCGTTCACCGACGTCGACGGCGCGCGCTTCGTGATCGCGCGCGCGCGCCTCGCGGCGCCCGGCAGCGCGGCGGCGGCCGCCGCGGCAGATTTGCCGCCCGGCCTGCACGTAAGCGATAATGCGCTATTCGGCGTCTGCGGCGACAGCCGCGCCCTATCCATTCTCGAGCTGTGGCAGCAGCGCGACGGCAGCGAAACCGTCGTGACGCCCGCGGAATTCGCGCAGTTCATTCATTCTTCCCGTCATTCATGAAAGCAAAAAAAGTCCTGATCCTGGGTGTGAACGGCTTCATCGGCCATCACCTGTCGAAGCGCATTCTTGAAACCACCGATTGGGAAGTGTTCGGCATGGACATGCAGACCGATCGGCTTGGCGACCTCGTCAACCACGAGCGGATGCATTTCTTCGAAGGCGACATCACGATCAACAAGGAGTGGGTCGAGTATCACGTGAAGAAGTGCGACGTGATCCTGCCGCTCGTCGCGATCGCGACGCCCGCCACCTACGTCCAGCAGCCGCTGCGCGTGTTCGAACTCGACTTCGAGGCGAACCTGCCGATCGTGCGTTCGGCCGTCAAGTACGGCAAGCACCTCGTGTTCCCGTCGACCTCCGAGGTCTACGGCATGTGCTCGGACGAGCAGTTCGATCCGGACGCATCGGCCCTCACCTACGGCCCGATCAACAAGCCGCGCTGGATCTACGCGTGCTCGAAGCAGCTGATGGACCGCGTGATCTGGGGTTACGGGATGGAAGGCCTGAACTTCACGCTGTTCCGTCCGTTCAACTGGATCGGCCCGGGCCTCGACTCGATCTACACGCCGAAGGAAGGCAGCTCGCGCGTGGTCACGCAGTTCCTCGGCCACATCGTGCGCGGCGAGAACATCAGCCTCGTCGACGGCGGCTCGCAGAAGCGCGCGTTCACCGACATCGGCGACGGCATCAGCGCGCTGATGAAGATCATCGAGAACAAGGACGGCGTCGCGTCGGGCAAGATCTACAACATCGGGAATCCGAAGAACAACTTCTCGGTTCGCGAACTCGCGCACAAGATGCTCGAACTGGCCGCGGAATACCCCGAGTACGCCGATTCGGCCAAGCAGGTGAAGCTCGTCGAAACGACGTCCGGCGCCTACTACGGCAACGGCTACCAGGACGTGCAGAACCGCGTGCCGAAGATCGACAACACGATGCAGGAGCTTGGCTGGGCGCCGCAGGCGACGTTCGACGACGCGCTGCGCAACATCTTCGAAGCGTACCGCGGCCACGTCGCCGACGCGCGCGCGCTCGTCGAACAGCAAGGCTGACCGGGACGTTCGCTTGGCTCGTATCGTCCTCAAGATCGACGTCGACACGCTGCGCGGCACGCGCGAAGGCGTGCCGAACCTCGCGCGCATCTTCGACCGCTTCAGTGCGCGCGCGACCTTCCTCTTCAGCCTCGGGCCCGATCACACGGGCTGGGCGCTGCGGCGCGTGTTCCGCCCGGGCTTCCTGAAGAAGGTGTCGCGCACGTCGGTGGTCGAGCACTACGGCCTGAAGCAGCTGATGTACGGCGTGCTGCTGCCGGGCCCCGACATCGGCCGCCGTGCGATCGCCGACATGCGCGCGATTCACGAAGCCGGCTTCGAATGCGGGATCCACACGTGGGATCACGTGTACTGGCAGGACAACGTCCGCGGGCGCGATCGCGACTGGACCGCGCGTGAAATGCAGAAGAGTCACGCGCGCTTCATCGAGATCTTCGGCGCGCCGCCCGTCACGCACGGCGCGGCCGGCTGGCAGATGAACGATGCCGCGTTCGAGCAGATCGACGCATGGGGGATGCGCTATGCATCCGACGGGCGCGGCCATTCGCCGTACCTGCCCGTCGTCGGCGGCCGCACGCTGTCGCACGTGCAGATGCCGACCACGCTGCCGACGCTCGACGAAGTGCTCGGCATCGACGGCGTCGACACGCACAACGTCGCCGCACATATCCTCAAGTTCACCGAAACCAATCCGCACGACCAGGTGTTCACGCTGCATGCGGAACTGGAAGGCCAGAAGCTCGCGCCCGTGTTCGAGCAGCTGCTCGCCGGCTGGCGTGCGCAAGGCCACACGTTTGCGACGATGGGTGACTACCACGCGACGCTGGACCGCGACTCGCTGCCATCGTACCCTGTCACGTGGGGCGAAATCCCCGGCCGCTCCGGCGAACTGATCGTCCAGCCCGACTGAGTTCGCGCGAGCCGGCGTCGCCCGCAGCGCCGTTGCCACGCGCTGCCGCGACGCCCTGCCGCACCGCGCCGCCGTAGCGGCGCCTTTCCATAACAACAGGAGAAACACGTGTCTGTCGAAGTTGACCGTCAAGTTCCCGATTTCACCGCACCGGCCACGGGCGGCGACATTTCGCTGTCCGACCTGAAAGGCAAGAAGCTCGTCCTGTACTTCTATCCGAAGGACAACACGCCGGGCTGCACGACCGAAGGGCTGCAGTTCCGCGATCTCTATCCGAAGTTCAAGAAAGCCGGTGCGGAAGTCATCGGCGTATCGCGCGACAGCCTGCGCTCGCATGACAATTTCAAGGCAAAGCTCGAACTGCCGTTCCCGCTGATTTCCGATGCCGACGAAGCGCTGTGCGCGCTGTTCGATGTCATCAAGATGAAGAAAATGTATGGCAAGGAAGTGCGCGGAATCGAGCGCTCGACGTTCCTGATCGACGCCGACGGCGTGCTCCGTCAAGCATGGCGCGGCATCAAGGTGCCGGGTCACGTGGACGACGTGCTAAAGGCTGTACAAGCGCTTTGAGGCGCGTTATATTGGGCCGCAATGAATGCCAGTTCGCCCCATATTTCTCGTAGCTGCGCCGGTGCCCGTTGCGATGCTTCCCGGCACCTGACGCGCATCACGACGGTACCAGCCGAGCCGCATGTCCCTGTCGACGGGGCAGCGGCTTTTTTTATGGATTGCGCGCCGGCCCTCCCGGTCCGGCCCTAACCGCATCGAGGAGCTGATCGACACTTAGGCGAACCGGCTAGACGAACTTCCTGTGCGCCACCGCGCGCAAACTGCATGCGTCTACGTCACGCAGGATGCGATCAGCGGCGCACGCCATGCGACACGATTCCTCCCGAGGGACACCATGCCTTTGCCTACCCCCCCCAGCAAGCTCGGCAGCCTGCTGCCGCCCGACGAATACAAGGCGAAAGCGCGGCCCGCGAAAGCCGCGAAGAAATCCGCCGAAGGGGACGCATCCACAGCCGGTGACTATGGTCCGGCCAGCGTGGCCCAACCGATGATCGAAGCCGCGAACACGGCCGCGCCGCTGCGTGCCGTCGCGTCTTCGGCGCCTGACGCCGCACCCGCACGCGGCCGCAAGACCAGGCAGACAGCCGCCCTGTTGCAGCCGATGCCCGCGCCCGTCGAACCCGCGGCGCCGGTCGTCGCACGCAACGACAAGCCGGCCGCCGGCAAACCGGCCGCCGCGCCCGCGCGCGACGCCGGCGCCGCGACGAAGTCGCGCAGCCGCAAGCCCGCCGAAGCCGAACTGCAGAAACTGTTCGTGCTCGACACCAACGTGCTGATGCACGACCCGAGCAGCCTCTTCCGCTTCGAGGAACACGACGTCTATCTGCCGATGATGACGCTCGAGGAACTCGACAACCACAAGAAGGGGATGTCGGAAGTCGCGCGCAACGCACGCCAGGTCAGCCGCACGCTCGACGCGCTCGTCGCCGACGGCGGCCCGATCTCGGACGGCATTCCGCTGTCGCGCCTCGGCAGCCGCGAGGCGCTCGGCCGCCTGTACTTCCAGACGAAGCTCGCCGACATCGCGCCGGTCGAGGGTCTGCCCGAAGGCAAGGCCGACAACCAGATCCTCGGTGTCGTGCGCGCGCTGCAGCGCGACCGGCCCGACCGTCAGGTCGTGCTGGTGTCGAAAGACATCAACATGCGGATCAAGGCGCATGCGCTCGGCCTGCCCGCGGAAGACTACTTCAACGACCAGGTGCTCGAGGATTCGGATCTCCTCTACACCGGCGTGCGCGAACTGCCGCAGGACTTCTGGACCAAGCATGCGAAGGGCATGGAGAGCTGGCAGGACACGAAGACGGGCACCACGTATTACCGCGTGACGGGCCCGCTCGTCGCGTCGATGCTCGTCAACGAGTTCGTCTATCTCGAGCCGCAGAACGGCGAGCCGACGTTCCATGCGATCGTCCGCGAGCTGAACGGCAAGACGGCGTTGCTGCAGACGCTGCGCGACTACAGCCACCACAAGAACAACGTGTGGGGCATCACGGCGCGCAACCGCGAGCAGAACTTCGCGCTGAACCTGCTGATGAACCCCGAGATCGACTTCGTCACGCTGCTCGGCCAGGCCGGCACCGGCAAGACGCTCGTCGCGCTCGCGGCCGGCCTCGCGCAGGTGCTCGACGACAAGCGCTACAACGAGATCATCGTGACGCGCGCGACCGTGCCCGTCGGCGAGGACATCGGTTTCCTGCCCGGTACCGAGGAAGAGAAGATGCAGCCGTGGATGGGTGCATTCGACGACAACCTCGAAGTGCTGCAGAAGACCGACGACGCTGCCGGTGAATGGGGCCGGGCTGCAACGCAGGAGCTGATCCGTTCGCGCCTGAAGGTGAAGAGCATGAACTTCATGCGCGGCCGCACGTTCGTCGACAAGTACCTGATCATCGACGAAGCGCAGAACCTGACGCCGAAGCAGATGAAGACGCTCGTCACGCGCGCGGGCCCCGGCACGAAGATCGTGTGCCTCGGCAACATCGCGCAGATCGACACGCCTTACCTGACCGAAGGCAGCTCGGGCCTGACCTACGTCGTCGACCGCTTCAAGGGCTGGGGCCACAGCGGCCACGTGACGCTCGCGCGCGGCGAACGTTCGCGGCTCGCCGACTACGCGTCGGACATCCTGTAACACCGCAAGCCGGCCCGTCGGCCGGCTGTCGACGCCACACGGCGCTCCGTTTCCGGAGCGCCGTTTTTATTTGGGGTCGAAGACAAAAGTAACGCTTCGTCACGCAACAACGCAGTTTACGCGCGAAACTTCAAGTAAATTCTCAAGAATGGTTGCTTAAGCCCCGCCGGAGCGTCTACCATCGGGTCTGTCTGTTGTCATACGATTCGCGAGCGCGCCGCGCTCGCCCGCCTTGCCATGCTTCGAATCTGGGTTCCCGTTGCCGTCGTCTCCCTGCTTGCGGCCTGCTCCAGCGTGCCGCCGCAGTCGGCATCGCGTCCCGCGTCGGGCATGAAGATCACGACGCCGCGCGCGTTCCCCGCGCCCGCCAATTTCCCGAAATTCGTCGATCACAGCGTCGGCCAGGAAGAAATCTCGATCCAGGCGATGAGCCTCGTCGGTGTCCCGTATCGCTGGGGCGGCAACACGCCGACGAGCGGCTTCGACTGCAGCGGGCTCGTGCGCTACGTGATCGGCCGCGCGGCCGACGTGAACCTGCCGCGCACGACCGCCGACATGAGCGGCCGCGGCGTGTCGGTCGAACCCGACGAGATCGCCCCCGGCGACCTGATTTTCTTCAATACGACCGGGCGGCCGCATTCGCACGTCGGCATCTATGTCGGCAAGCTGCGCTTCGTCAACGCGCCGTCGACGGGCGGCACCGTGCGGCTCGACTACCTGACGAACCCGTACTGGGCCAAGCGTTTCGACGGCATTCGCCGTGTCGCGCCGCCGCGCACGGCACCGACGCCGTTCGATGCGCCGACCTACGAGGCGAAACGCGACGAGCCCCGCAACCCGCCGGCGGCTGCGCCGGCTCCGGTGGTCGTGACGGCCGCTGCGTCGCGGCCGCCCGCCTATGCTTCGCCGCAAGCGCGAGTGACGCAGGCGCCCGCGCCTGCTCCGGTGGCCCCGGCCGCGCCGATTGTGACGACCGCTGCGGTTGCACCTGCGGCCCCGGCCGCCGATCCGTACGAACCGCCGCCGACGCGCATGCAGGCCGCCCGGCAACAGGCGACGTCGGTGAATGACGGCATGAGCGCGATGACGGCCAATTCAGCACCGACCGCGTCGGCGGAGTCCGGCACGCAGATTCCGACGACGGCGCTGACGGCCGCCCAGGCCGCCGCATTCGATGCCGAACCGCCGCCCGCCACTGCGTCCGCATCTCCGCGCAGTATCGAGCCGGCCCCCGTGCAGGTATTGCGTGCGTCAACGCAATCGGCGCCCGTCACCCCGCGTACCAGCACCGCAGACGATCCGATTGCGCGATTCGCGAACGGAAGTTACTGACCGGTTGCCCGCCCCCCGACGGTAATTCACGTTGGCGGCATCTGCCGCCGCCCCGCCCGTTCCGTCGCCCATCCCCGCTCCAAAAGAAAATGCGCCGCAGCCTTTCGGCTTGCGGCGCATTTCAGGTCGATCTGGCTGCGGACGATCAGAAGATCTGGTGACCGAGCCACCATCCGCCGGCCGCGAACAGCGCGGCTGCGGGCAGCGTCAGCACCCACGCCCACACGATGTTGCCGGCCACGCCCCAGCGCACGGCCGACAGCTTCTGCGTCGCGCCGACACCGACGATTGCGCCGGTGATCGTATGCGTGGTCGACACCGGAATGCCGAGGAACGACGCGATGAACAGCGTGATCGCCCCGCCGCTTTCCGCGCAGAACCCGCCGACCGGCTTGAGCTTCGTGATCTTCTGGCCCATCGTGCGCACGATGCGCCAGCCGCCGAACAGCGTGCCGAGCCCCATCGACAGATAGCACGCGCCGATCACCCACGCAGGCGGCGCATCGGCGGTGGCCGATGCGTAGCCGCTCGCGATCAGCAGCATCCAGATGATGCCGATCGTCTTTTGCGCGTCGTTGCCGCCGTGGCCCAGACTGTACAGGCCGGCCGACAGCAGCTGCAGCCGGCGGAAACGCCGGTCGACCTTGCTGGGCGCGGTACGGAAGTACAGCCACGACACCCCGAGCATGAACAGCGAACCGAGGATGAAGCCGAGCAGCGGCGAGATGAAGATGAACGCGACCGTCTTCAGCAGCCCGTCGATGTTCAGCGAGCTCCAGCCCGACTTCGCGAGCGCCGCGCCGACGAGGCCGCCGATCAGCGCGTGCGACGAGCTCGACGGAATCCCGTAGTACCAGGTGATCACGTTCCAGCCGATCGCACCGACCAGCGCGCCGAAGATGACGTAGTGGTCGACGATCTCGGGATCGATCGTGCCTTTACCGACGGTCTGCGCGACTTTCAGGTGGAAGATGAAGTACGCGATCACGTTGAACGCGGCCGCGAACACGACGGCCTGCTGGGGTTTCAGCACCCCGGTCGACACGACGGTGGCGATCGAGTTCGCCGCGTCGTGAAAGCCGTTCATGAAGTCGAATACGAGCGCGACGAGCACCAGCGTCGCGACCATCCATAGGGCGAGTTGTATCGAATGCATCGTGGTCCGCTCAGGCGTTTTCCAGCACGATGCCTTCGATGATGTTCGCGACGTCCTCGCACTTGTCGGTGATCTCTTCGAGCAACTCGTAGATCGCCTTCAGCTTGATGAGCGTCTTCACGTCGTCTTCCTCGCGGAACAGCTTCGACATCGCTGCGCGCAGCACGCGATCGGCCTCCGACTCCCAGCGGTCGATCTCCTCGCACTGCTTGAGGATCTGTGCCGACTGCTTCATGTCGGACAGCAACCCGACCGCCTGCTGCACATGCTGGGCCGACTGCGTGACGATATGCGCGAGCTGGCTCGCCTCGGACGTGACGGAGCGCACGTCGTACAGCGACACGGCCGTTGCGACGTCTTCCATCAGGTCGAGGATGTCGTCCATCGTCGTGATCAGCTTGTGGATCTCGTCGCGATCGAGCGGCGTGATGAAAGTCTTGTGCAGCAGATCGATCGCCTCGTGCGTGAGCTTGTCGGCGGCCTTCTCGGCGGTCTGCACGTTTTGCTTGTGAATCTCGGCGTCGGCGAGATTGTCGATCAGCAGTTCGAGCTCGCGGCCACCGGAAACGATGTGCTTCGCGTGCGCGTTGAAGAGTTCAAAGAACTTGCCCTCGGTGGGCATGAATCGACCGAACATGGGATTCCTGAGAGATTGTCAAACTACTGTCACGAAAACGGGCGACATTGTACCGGTTTCGGTCGTGACGCGACGCGCGCACATGCGCGCGCCGGGATTGGATACAACGTTTGGCGATTTAGGACTTTACAATCGGCCTTACTCGCCGTAGAACGTCTGCGCCCCTGCAAAATTATCGAACTTCGTGTATTGCCCCAGGAACGTGAGCCGAACGGGGCCGATCGGACCGTTACGCTGCTTGCCGATGATGATTTCGGCCGTGCCCTTGTCGGGGCTGTCCGGATTGTAAACTTCGTCGCGGTAAATGAACAGGATCACGTCAGCATCCTGTTCGATTGCGCCTGATTCGCGCAAATCGGACATCACCGGGCGCTTGTTCGGGCGCTGTTCGAGGCCGCGGTTCAGCTGCGACAGCGCGATCACCGGCACGTCGAGCTCCTTCGCGAGGCTCTTCAGCGATCGCGAGATTTCCGAAATTTCGGTCGCGCGGTTCTCGCCCTGCGACGAACCCGACATCAGCTGCAGGTAGTCGACGATGATCAGGCCGAGCTTGCCGCATTGCCGCGCAAGACGCCGAGCGCGCGAGCGCAGTTCCATCGGGTTCAAACCGCCCGTCTCGTCGATGAAGAGCTGCGCCTCGCTCATCTTCTGCACCGCGTGCGTCAGTTTCGGCCAGTCCTCGTCCGTCAGGCGACCCGTCCGCATCCGGTGCTGGTCGAGCCGGCCGATCGAGCCGAGCATACGCATCACAAGCTGGGTGCCCGGCATTTCCATCGAGAACACGGCGACCGGC
Organism: Burkholderia cepacia complex sp. TUM26381; assembly: GCF_057439935.1. NCBI lineage: Bacteria > Pseudomonadati > Pseudomonadota > Betaproteobacteria > Burkholderiales > Burkholderiaceae > Burkholderia > Burkholderia cepacia complex sp. TUM26381. The sequence goes on from NZ_CM172006.1 coordinate 2,082,535, forward strand.
AACCCATACTCGACCGCGACGTATTCGCCGATGTTCATCGAGAACGCAGTGTTGTGGGTCACGACGTAATCGTCGGTCACGTACAGCCGCGACGGATGCGAGACCGAAATGCATTGCGTCGCTGTCCGGCGCGTCGGCTCGATGCCGGTGATAACCGGCATCTTCCGGCGCGTACGCCCGCCCGTGAGCCGCTCGCGCTTGCCCTCGAACAGGAACAGGCTCTGCGGATCCGGATGACTGATCGTGCAAATGTAGGCCGTCGCGCCGGCCGTGCGTTCGCCGTCGACCGTAAAGCTGGTCGCCTTTTCGGTTATCTGGCACCACGCGCCGATCGAACGTGCCAGTTCGCACACATCGTTCGCCAACTGCGCACTGGCGGTCGAATAGCGCACCGTGCCCCACGACTCGACCCAGCCGTCGGCATCGAGCAGTCCACGCAGCAGGTCGAGTCGGGCATCCTTGTCCGCATCGAGGTAAATGCGCGGGATGAATTTGTCGTAGCTCGTCTTCCCCCACACACCGAGCTGCTCGAGCGCAGCTTTGAGCGGGTTGACGGAAGGTCGGGCCTCTGCCGTCGATGGCCGACGCTTAATGCGCCAGTCGTACTGACCCGCATATTCGAGTTCGAGCGACGCGTCGACGCGCGTACGCATCCGGTTCAATGTTTCCTCGGCCTTCACGCTGAAACGCACGGCGGTACCGCCGAGCGCACCGTCACCCAGTAGCGCGCCGAGTACCCACGGATCGACCGGCAGCGCGTCGCGATGACCGAACTCACCGCTCGGCATGTCGACCCACAACCGGTTCCGGTACCGCTCGCGCGTCAGCAACGTGCGGATCTCCGCCGTCGACAGCACGCGCGGCTTCTCCCACTCGCGGAAATGGACGCACCAAAGGTGCTCGTCGCAGCATTCGGCCGAGCGACCATCGGAAAAGCGAACCCGATACACCTGGCGCTCGCCTTGCGGGAAGATGCCCGTCACGACCGACGAGCCGCCGTCGACAGAAGCAAGCGCATCGCCGACCGCCAGCTCGCCCATCCGCTTCCATCCCGCCAGTGTCCTGACGCGTGCATCGAGCGGCTGCGCCTTACCCATCGACGGACGCCCTGCGACGATGATCAGTTCGCCGCCATGCATCCCGGACGTCATCCGGTCGAGGTCGACGAAGCCCGTCGGCGTGCCCGTGACGTCGCTCGGGTTCGCGGTGTGGTACAGCGTGTCGATACGCTCGACGACCTGCGTGAGCAGCGGACCGATCTCGAGGAAGCCCTGGTTGCCGCGCGCGCCGTCTTCCGCGATCGAGAACACCTTCGATTCGGCTTCGTCGAGCAGCTGGCGGACTTCCTTGCCCTGCGGGTTGAATGCGTCGGCCGAGATTTCGTCGGCGACCGACACGAGCCGGCGCAGCACCGCACGGTCGCGCACGATTTCCGCATAGCGGCGGATGTTCGCGGCGCTCGGCGTGTTCTGCGCGAGGGCGTTCAGGTACGCGAGCCCGCCGACGTCGTCGGCCTTGCCGGACGTGGTCAGCGCTTCGTACACGGTCACGACGTCGGCCGGGCGCGTCGACGCGATCAGGCGGCCGATGTGCTCGTAGATGATCCGGTGGTCGTAGCGGTAGAAATCGCCCTGCGACAGGAAGTCGGCAATCCGGTCCCAGGCCGCGTTGTCGAGCAACAGCCCGCCGAGCACCGATTGCTCGGCTTCGACCGAATGCGGCGGGACTTTCAGCGATTCGATTTGAGGATCTTGCGGCGCGTTCATGGGTTGGGATTATCGCGAATTACACAGGACGACGCCATACCGGCCGCCAGCGATCGGACAATAAAAAAGGCAGGCCCCGGTTGCCCGGGCGCCTGCCCTTGTCCGGACGACGGAAGCCGCCCGGAAAGCTTGCGTACGCTTACGCGTGGTCGCCGATCACGTTGATCGTGACGTCGACGACGACGTCCGTGTGCAGCGCGACCTGGACGTTGTGCTCGCCGATCATCTTCAGCGGGCCTTCCGGCATGCGAACTTGCAGCTTCTCGACTTCGTAGCCTGCCTTCTTCAGCAGTTCTGCGACGTCGCCGTTCGTGACCGAGCCGAACAGACGGCCGTCAACGCCCGACTTCTGCGTGACTTCGAACGACTGGCCGTTCAGCTTCTCGCCGACTGCCTGCGATGCCGCCAGCTTTTCAGCGGCGATCTTTTCGAGTTCAGCGCGGCGCACTTCGAATTCGGCGATCGCTTCCTTCGTTGCACGGCGAGCCTTGCGGTTCGGGATCAGGAAGTTGCGAGCGTAACCGTCCTTGACCTTGACGATATCGCCGAGGTTGCCCAGATTGGCGACTTTTTCCAACAGAATGATTTGCATTCGAATTCTCCTTATTGCGTCGCCTGATTACGCCTTGTGCTGATCGGTGTACGGCAGCAGCGCGAGGAAACGCGCACGCTTGATGGCCGTATCCAGCTGACGCTGATAGTGCGCCTTCGTACCCGTCAGACGAGCCGGCGTGATCTTGCCGTTTTCGCCGATGAAGTCCTTCAGCGTTTCCGTGTCCTTGTAGTCGATCTGCTCGACGCCTGCAGCCGTGAAACGGCAGAACTTCTTGCGCTTGAAGAGCGGGTTTTGTTGCTGACGACGCTTGTCGAATTTCTTACCAGTCGGGCGGGGCATGATTTCAGTCCTTTCCAATGTCCTGCAATGCTGTGATGTGAAACACCAAGGTTCTCGCGTTACGGCTTTTCTTGGCCAGGAAGCCCGTGAACAGCGTTTCGACGCCCATTTCACGACTTTCCAGCCTGCCGCTCGCCTCACCGGCCGCCACTGCCTCAATCGTCATTTCGACCTGGCGGGGGATGCCTGCTTCGACGACTTCCGTGCGGTGCTGCAATGTGGCGCTAGCAATCGGAACACCTGCCGGCGTATATCGCACCGGTGCGCGTTCGACGACGCTCGCCGTCAATTGCAACCTGTTCACGAGAGTGACGCGCTCCTTGATGGCTTAATGAATGACGAACTTAAGCCTGCGCTTCGGTCGGCTGAGCTGCAGCCGCCTTCTTGGCTTCTTCGCGCTGAACTTCCTTCATCATCGGCGACGGGCCGGTTTCGGCCTTCTTCATCTTGACGATGAGGTGACGCAGCACGGCGTCGTTGAACTTGAACGCGTGTTCGAGTTCGTCGAGCGTCGTCTGGTCGCACTCGATGTTCATGCAGACGTAGTGAGCCTTCGCGAGTTTCTCGATCATGTAGGCCAGCTGGCGACGGCCCCAGTCTTCGACACGGTGGATCTGGCCGCCGTGCGACGTGATCGTGGACTTGTAGCGCTCGATCATCGCGGGCACTTGCTCGCTTTGATCCGGGTGCACGATGAAGACGATTTCGTAATGACGCATTACACACTCCTTGTGGATTAAAGCCACCCGGGCGTCTGAACCGGTGTGGCAAGTGAGAAGCCGAAGATTCTAACCCGGTTACGGGGCGCATGCAAGGCCAATCAACGATTGCCGCGCGGATTCGGCCATGTTTTCAACGACTTGAACGGGCGAGCCGGTGCACGCGGCCGCCCGTCGGTTCGTTTTATCGGGGTCTGAAGGTAGTCGGCCGGACACGCACCGGGCGCAACAGGTGTCGCGCCGTCACTCGCTGCGCGTGCCGGAGAGCCGCGTGTCGAGCGCAGCCTTGAACGCCGTGAGCGCCGACGGCTCGGCGTCCGTCACGGCCCACCACGTCATCCCGGCCGCGTCCCAGCGGTCGAGCGAATAACCCTGCGACACGGTCGTGTACGGTGCCGCGGGCCCTTCCCCGGCCGGCCGCACGTACACGTCGATCACGTGCTGCCGGTAGCGGTAGACGAGCACCGCGACACGGCGCCGCCCGACGTAGTCGAGCCGGCCGCCGACCAGCGCGAAGCCGTTCGCCGCGAGATCCTCGACCGGCGGCGCATAGTCGAGCCGGCCGTTGAACCAGGGCTTGACCGTGTGCCGGTCGGTCGAGATCACGTCGATGTCGCGCGCCGACAGGTCGGCCCGCACGTGGCTCGAGACGAGTTCGTCGACCGTGCGGTCGGTGTCCGCGTGGCGCGCGGACAACGTCATCCCGCCCGCCGCCGCGAGCGCCACCAGCAGCGCGACGCCCCAGCCGAGCCCGGGCAATGCCGCGGCGCGCGGCCCGCCGCCGGCCACGGCCGGCCGTGTCGACCCGCCCCGCCCCGCCAGCCAGGGAAACCAGCCGCGGCTGCGCGGCCGCGGCTTCGGCTGCGCTTGACGCTCGGGCGGCGGCTCTGCCCGCGCCGGCTCGCGAACGGGCGCGTCGGCCGCTGCCGGCAGGCTCGCCAGGATGCTCGCCCGCAGCGCATCCGGCGCACGGTGATAATCGGCCTGCCGCACGGCCTGCACCAGCGTGACGATCCGCGCGCGTTCGCGGCGGCACGCGTCGCACCCTTCGACATGCTGCTGGACCCGCAACGCATCGGGCGCCGACAGCTCGCGGTCGACGTCCGCGTCCAGCAACGCTCGCGCTTCGTTACAGTCCATCGATAGCCTCCGATGCGGTTCCGCCGGCCGGCGTACGGCCCGGCCTGCCTTCGGGCGCCGGTGCCGGCGCGCCGCCCAGCAGCGCGGCGAGCTTGCGCCGGCCGCGCGCGAGCCGCGACATCACCGTGCCGACCGGCACGTCCGCGATCGCCGCGATCTCGCGGTAACTCAGGTCCTCCATCTCGCGCAGCACGAGCACCTCGCGGTATTCGGGCGGCAGCTTCGCGAGCGCCGCGTTCACGAGCCGCACGTTCTCGCCGCGCAGCAAGTGCGCCAGCGGATCCTCCGTCGCCGGCTGCCAGTCGTCGGGCACGTCGGTGTCGTCGAGCGTATCGGGCAGCGCGACCTCGTGCGCATGCGTGCGACGCCGCCACTCCGTGTACCAGGTATGGCGCACGATCGTCAGCAGCCACGGCCGCGCGTTGTCGCCGCGACACGAATCGACGAAGCGCAGCGCGCGCATGCACGCGTCCTGAACGACGTCGTCCGCGTCGCCGGCGTTGCCGCTCAGCCAGCGCGCGAGGTTATACGCGGCGTCGAGATGCGGCAGCACGAGCGCGCGAAACCGCTCGCCGCGCGCAACCGCATCGTCTGCCGCCCGTTCATCGACCGCCTGTCCGGCTTGCCCCACATGGCCTCCCTGGTCCCGGCGGCCGATGCCGCGCCCGTTCCGCGCACGGCGCCCGGACAGACCGGCAACGTGCACGCTCGATGACCATACCGTTGCTGCGTCGAGTTTATTCCCGCGCCGGGCGCAAGAAGCGTAAAAAAATGGCCGGGCGCCCGCCCCCGTTACGGCGTGGTGCTCCAGTAGCCGGGGCGCGCATACGCGGCGCGCAGGTAGTCGATGAAATAGCGCACGCGCGCCGGCACGTAGCGCTGCTGCGGGTAGACCGCGAGGATGTCGTAGTCGGGCAGCGCGTATTCGTCGAGCACGGTCTCGAGCTCGCCCGTCTCGAGCTGCGCGGCGATTTCCCACGTCGAGCGCCAGCCGAGCCCGAGCCCCTCGGCCACCCAGCGGTGCAGCAGCTCGCCGTCGTTGCAGTCGAGGTTGCCGGCCACGCGCATCGTCGCGATCTTGCCGTGGCGCTGGAAATACCAGCCGCGGTTCTGCCCGCCCTGCAGGTTGAACGCGAGGCAGTTGTGCTTCAGCAGGTCGTCGAGCGACTTCGGCCGGCCGTGCCGGCGGAAATAGTCGGGCGTGCCGCACACGACGCGCCGGTTCGACGCGAGCTTCACCGCGACGAAGTTCGGATCGACGGCGCCGCCGATCCGGATCGACAGGTCGTAGCCCTCGCGCACGAGATCGACGACGCGGTCGGTCAGGTTGAACGACAGCTGCATCTCGGGCTTGTCGACCAGAAAGCCGGGCGCGTGCGGCGCGACGTGCTTGCGCCCGAACGCGGCCGGCGCCGACACGATCAGGTGCCCGCTGACCGCGCGCCGCCCGGCGGCCAGCTCGTTCTCGGCCTGGTCCCATTCGGACAGCAACCCGCGGCAGCGCTCGAGGAACGCGGCGCCCTCCTCGCTGACCACCAGCCGCCGCGTCGAGCGGTACATCAGCTTCACGCCGAGGCGCTTCTCGAGCGCGTCGATGCGCCGCCCGAGCACCACCGGCGACACGCCCTCCTCGAGCGCCGCCGCCGCGAGGCTGCCGGCATCGGCCACCCGCACGAACGTCTCGATCTGCTTGAAGCGATCCATCTCCTGTCTCCGTCTCTGTTCCGGCCCCGGCGGGAGGCCCGTCCGGCCGTCATTCCATACTTTTAGTTTCGAAATAAGCGACTCGGGCTGATCTTATCAAACCTTTCCTGCAACCCTAAAGTGTCCCCAACAGACCCATTCGCAAGATCCGCCACATTCAAGGAGACATTCATGGCCAAGATGAGAGCCGTCGACGCAGCAGTGCTCGTGCTCGAGAAAGAAGGCATCCAGACCGCGTTCGGCGTGCCGGGCGCAGCAATCAACCCGTTCTACTCCGCCATGCGCAAGTCGGGTGGCATCAGCCACGTGCTGGCCCGCCACGTCGAAGGCGCGTCGCACATGGCCGAAGGCTTCACGCGTGCGGCACCGGGCAACATCGGCGTGTGCATCGGCACGTCGGGCCCCGCCGGCACCGACATGATCACCGGTCTCTACTCCGCTTCCGCCGACTCGATTCCCATCCTCGCGATCACGGGCCAGGCGCCGCGTGCACGCCTGTACAAGGAAGACTTCCAGGCCGTCGACATCGAGTCGATCGCGAAGCCGGTCACGAAGTGGGCCGTCACCGTGCGCGAACCGGCGCTCGTGCCGCGCGTGTTCCAGCAGGCATTCCACCTGATGCGCTCGGGCCGTCCGGGCCCGGTGCTGGTCGACCTGCCGATCGACGTGCAGCTCGCCGAAATCGAATTCGACATCGACACGTATGAACCGCTGCCGGTCTACAAGCCCGCGGCCACCCGCGCGCAGATCGAGAAAGCGATCACGATGCTCAACGATGCGGACAAGCCGCTGATCGTGTCGGGCGGCGGCGTGCTCAACGCGGCAGCCGAAGACCTGCTCGTCCAGTTCGCCGAAACGATCGGCGTGCCGGTGATCCCGACGCTGATGTCGTGGGGCGCGATTCCGGACGATCACCCGCTGATGGCCGGCATGGTCGGCCTGCAGACGTCGCACCGCTACGGCAATGCCACGATGCTCGCGTCCGACTTCGTGCTCGGCATCGGCAACCGCTGGGCGAACCGCCACACGGGCAGCGTCGAGGTCTACACGAAGGGCCGCAAGTTCGTGCACGTCGACATCGAGCCGACGCAGATCGGCCGCGTGTTCGGTCCGGACCTCGGCATCGTGTCCGACGCGAAGGCCGCACTCGAGCTGTTCGTTGCGGTCGCACAGGAATGGAAGGCCGCCGGCAAGCTGAAGGACCGCAGCGCATGGGTCTCGGAATGCCAGGAACGCAAGCGCACGCTGCAGCGCAAGACGCACTTCGACAACGTGCCGGTCAAGCCGCAGCGCGTGTACGAAGAGATGAACAAGGTGTTCGGCCGCGATACGTGCTACGTCAGCACGATCGGGCTGTCGCAGATCGCCGCCGCGCAGTTCCTGCACGTGTTCAAGGCACGCAACTGGATCAACTGCGGCCAGGCCGGCCCGCTCGGCTGGACGATCCCCGCCGCGCTCGGCGTGCGTGCTGCCGACCCGAGCCGCCCGATCGTCGCGCTGTCCGGCGACTACGACTTCCAGTTCATGATCGAGGAACTGGCAGCCGGCGCGCAATTCAAGCTGCCGTACGTGCACGTCGTCGTGAACAACTCGTACCTCGGGCTGATCCGTCAGGCGCAGCGCGCGTTCGATATGGACTACTGCGTGCAGCTCGCGTTCGACAACGTGAACGCACCGGAACTGAACGGGTACGGCGTCGATCACGTGGCCGTCGCGGAAGGTCTCGGCTGCAAGGCGCTGCGCGTGTTCAAGCCGGAAGAGATCGAGCCGGCACTGCGCCAGGCACAAACGCTCGCGGAAGAGTTCAGCGTGCCGGTGGTCGTCGAAGTGATCCTCGAACGCGTGACGAACATCTCGATGGGCACCGAAATCGACGCGATCAACGAATTCGAAGACCTCGCCGAAAAGGCCGAACACGCACCGACCGCGATCTCGATGCTCGACTGAACCGCACGACATTTTTGACTGACCGACCGAAGAGGCTTAGCTCATGCCGAAGTTTGCTGCAAACCTGACCATGCTGTTCAACGAAGTGCCGTTCCTCGACCGCTTCAAGGCGGCCGCCGACGCGGGCTTCGACGCCGTCGAGTTCCTGTTCCCGTATCCGTACGCGAAAGAGGAACTCGCCGAGCGGCTCGAGACGCATCGCCTGCGCCTCGTGCTGCACAACCTGCCCGCCGGCAACTGGGATCAGGGCGAACGCGGCATCGCGTGCCTGCCCGATCGCGTCGGCGAATTCCAGGAAGGTGTCGGCCGTGCGATCGAGTACGCGAAGGCACTGAAGGTGCCGCAGCTGAACTGCCTCGTCGGTATTCCGTCGGCCAGCACGGCGCGCGACAAGACGTTCGTCACGATCGTCGACAACCTGCGCTTTGCGGCCGACGCGCTGAAGCGCGAAGGCATCCGCCTGCTCGTCGAGCCGTGCAACAGCTTCGACATCCCGGGCTTCGCGCTGAACCGCTCGTCGGAAGGGCTCGACGTGATCCGCGCGGTCGGCTCGGACAACCTGTTCCTGCAGTACGACATCTATCACATGCAACGCATGGAAGGCGAACTGGCCGCGACGATCGAACGCAACCTCGCATCGATCGGCCACGTCCAGCTCGCGGACAACCCGGGCCGTAACGAGCCGGGCACGGGCGAGATCAACTACGCGTTCCTGTTCGCGCTGCTCGACCGGCTCGGCTATGCCGGCTACGTCGGCTGCGAGTACAAGCCCCGTACCACCACGACGGAAGGCCTCGGCTGGCTGCAAAGCGTCGCCGGCTGCGCACCGGGCTCCGCGCGTCGCGCCGCCTGAGAAGCGCCCTTCCCGTTATCAGCCCTATAGGAGACTTTCACATGGCAACCATCGGTTTCATCGGCCTCGGCATCATGGGCGCGCACATGGCGCGCAACCTGCTCAAGGGCGACCACCAGCTCGTCGTGAACGGCGCGTTCCCGATTCCGGACGACCTGCGCACGAGCGCGAAGGTCGTCGCCAACTCGACCGAAGTCGCGAAGAACGCCGACGTCATCGTCGTGATGGTGCCGGACACGCCGGACGTGCGTAACGTGCTGTTCGCCGACGACGGCGTCGCGAAGGGCCTGACAGCCGGCAAGCTCGTGATCGACATGAGCTCGATCTCGCCGCTCGACACGCAGGAATTCGCAAAGCAGATCAACGCACTCGGCTGCGACTACCTCGACGCGCCGGTGTCCGGCGGCGAAGTCGGCGCACGCGAAGCGTCGCTGACGATCATGGTCGGCGGCCCGGAGCAGGCCTTCGAGCGTGCGAAGCCGCTGTTCGAGAAGATGGGCAAGAACATCACGCTCGTCGGCGACAACGGCGCGGGCCAGACCTGCAAGGTCGCGAACCAGATCATCGTCGCGCTGAACATCGAAGCGGTCGGCGAAGCACTGCTGTTCGCCGCACGCTCGGGCGCCGATCCGGAACGCGTTCGCCAGGCGCTGATGGGCGGCTTCGCCGCGTCGCGCATCCTCGAAGTGCACGGCGCGCGGATGACGAAGCGCACGTTCGACCCGGGCTTCCGGATCGAGCTGCACCAGAAGGACCTGAACCTCGCGCTCGACGGCGCACGCAAGCTCGGCCTCGCCCTGCCGCACACGGCAAGCGCGCAGCAGCTGTTCAGCGTGTGCGCATCGCACGGCGGCAAGGCATGGGATCACTCGGCACTCGTGCGCGCGCTCGAGATCATGTCGAACTTCGAAATCGGCCAGACGCCGGCCGCGTAACGCGACTGCCGCAACGCGCGTTTCCGCTGCAATGGCGGAGGCGCGCGACAGACACGCGCGACCCGGCCGCGGCCGGGCGCATCGATGCGCGAATAGGCGCGCATCACGGTGGGGCGCCCCGCCCTGCATCGCCAACGGCATGCGGGACGGGGCGAAAAACGCCGCTCTGGGCTGAGAGCGGCGTGGTGGGGTCCGCAGCGGCACCCGGCGGCGCCGGGGAAGCCTTGGTCGGTCAGACGTCGTCGTCGGGTGTCCGCCTGTCGGATTTCGCGTATTACATTTCTTTACGTTCAAGCGTGCGATTTTTCATGCAATCGTCGCGCTGAACGCCTACACTTTCGCCACGCCTTTCGAGAAAACCGCCGCGCTTGCGTGCACCTCCGGTGACCGCGCCCAGCGCGGTGTTTTTTTCGCCACTTCACGGCGCGTTTTCTTTTCAACCACCTAGGGAGTGCAGCGATGGGTCTTCTTTCGTTTATCAAAGAGGCGGGTGAAAAACTGCTGGGTCATGCCGACGCGCAAGCGGCGGAAGATCCGAATGCCGCGAATCAAACCGCGGCCGACGCGATCAAGAATTACATCAGCACGCAAGGGCTCGACACGTCGAACCTGACCGTCGCGTTCGACGGCGCATCGCGCACCGTCACGCTGTCGGGCAGCGTCGCCGATCTCGACACGAAGGCGAAGGTCAAGGTCGCGGCCGGCAACGTGCAGGGGGTCGCGGGCGTCAACGACGACGATCTGCAGCCGGACGATCCGGAAGTGCAGTATCACGACGTGAAGTCCGGGGATACGCTGTCGGCGATCGCCAAGGAAGTGTATGGCGACGCGAACAAGTACCCGGTGATCTTCGAAGCGAACAAGCCGATGCTGTCGAGCCCGGACCGGATCTACCCGGGCCAGAAGCTCGTGATTCCGCCGCAGTCCTGAGCATTCCGCCGGACTGACGCAAAAAAGGCAGGCCGCAGGCCTGCCTTTTTTCATGGGCGACGCGCCGCCCGCCCGGTGCGCCCCGGTTACAGCGTATCGAACGCGCGCTGCAGCGCGTCGCGATCGTGAATGCCGTTCGCGAGCGCGAGCATCAGCAGCACGCGCGCCTTGAACGGATTCAGCGAGCCCGCGCTGACGAAACCGAGCGCGTCGTCGTTCGCGGCGCCGTTGCGCATCACATGCCCCGATCCGACGCGCGACGCGCGGACCACGGCCACACCCGCATTCGCTGCATCGGCGAGCGCCGCCTGCAGCGTCGCATGGATCGACCCGTTTCCAGTGCCGGCGACGACGAGGCCGCGCACGCCGGCAGCAACCAGCGCATCGACGGCCGTGCGCGTCACGCCCGCATAGCTTGCGACGACTTCGACCGGCGGCCAGGCCGCGGCGATCGCCAGCTGCGTGTCGCGCGTACGCGTCGCGCGGCGCGCGAATTCGACCCGGCCGTCCTGCACCCAGCCGAGCGCGCCGAGTTCCGGCGACTGGAAGGCGTCGACGGCATAGGTGCTCGTCTTCACGACATCGCGCGCGCCATGGATCCGGTTGTTGAACGCGATCAGCACGCCCTGCCCGCGCGCGGCCGGATGCGCGGCCACCGTCACGGCGTTCAGCAGGTTCAGCGGGCCGTCGGACGACAGCGCGGTCGCCGGCCGCATCGCAGCCGTCAGCACGACCGGCTTGTCGCCTTTCACGACCAGATGCAGCGCGTACGCGGTTTCCTCGAGCGTATCGGTGCCGTGCGTGATCACGATCCCGTCCACCGACGGATCGGCCATCAGCGCGTCGATCCGCGCGGCCAGCGTGTTCCACAGCGGCAGCGCGAGATCCTTGCTGTCGATGCTGGCGACCTGCTCGGCGTCGATGCGCGCGACCGATGTGAGCGCCGGCACCGCGTCGACCAGGAAATTGACGCCGAGCGCGCCGGCCTGGTAGCCGGCCGTGCTGGCCGCGTCGGGTGCGGCGCCGGCGATCGTGCCGCCGGTGGCGAGCACGGCGATGCGCGGCAGCCCCGCCGCGGACGAAGGAGATGCGGAATTCGGAGTATTCATGGCCGCGATTGTAATGGCTCGTGGCCGGGATCCGGCAGGTTCCGGCCCGGCAGCCGGTGCCGGCGGCCGCACGTCATGGTTTGTCCCGATCGCCCGGCCGCGCGCGCCGTCAACGGCCGTGGCGTCCGCAACGTTATAGGAAGTGCCGTTTTGGTGTTTTCACATTGATTTGCCATAATCGGAGCGCACGGTGCGATGCGGCCCTATCCGCAACGCCGCGTGCTTCGTGACGGCGTCGATAACACGCAATTCACCCCATGGGAGTGTCGAAATGAAAATCCAATCGCTCGTAGCCGCAGTGCTTCTCGGCGGCATGCTGGCTTCCCCCGCATTCGCGGCGAACAGCCAGCAGGACAAGATGAAGGCCTGTAACACCCAGGCAACCGGCAAGACGGGCGACGAACGCAAGGCGTTCATGAAGGACTGCCTGTCGGCGAAGCCCGCGAAGGCGATGACGCAGCAGGAAAAGATGAAGGCGTGCAACACGCAGGCCACCGGCAAGAAGGGCGACGACCGCAAGGCGTTCATGAAGAGCTGCCTGAGCAATCAGCCGGCCGCCTGAGTTCCGGCGCTCCCGTCTCGAATGCCGCGCACCGCTTCGGCGGGCGCGGCATTTTCGTTTTCGTTGCACGCGCATCGACGCACCCGTTTCCAGCCGGCTTCACCCCTTCCCGCCCCGCTTTTCCGGCCCGCCGCCACATGGTGCGGCAATTCGCCGCGTTTTCTTCTATGATGGCTGCAACGCGGCCCACCCAAGTACAAGAAGCGCCATCGGGCCGCCCTCGAGACGGACGCGCACGCGCGTCAAACGGAGGCTTGGATGGCATGGAGACAACACCGCTGGTTCCGCCGCTGGCTGATCGTGATCGTGTTCTGGGCCGTGCCCGTCGCGATCGTCGCCGTGCGCGAGATCCGCGAGGAAATGGCCTACAACAAGGCGGACCTGCAGCTCGCGCTGACCACCTGGCAGCTCACCGATGCGCAGCAGGCCGCCGGCGCGGCCGCGAAGTGCCACGGGGATCCTGACGAGGCGCGCGCGGCCGGCTGCCCGGCCGACGTGCTCGCCGCCAACGCGCCGCGCCAGCAGGCGGCCCGCGACGAATACGTGGTGCGCCGCAATACGCTCGCCGGTTACCTGTGGCACGCGTTCGTCGGCTACTGGGTCGTCCCGGCTGCGTTCCTGTTCGCGTGCGGCGTCGTGATCGCGCTGATCCGCCGTGCGCTGCGCCGCCCGCCGATCAAGCCGCCGGTCCCGCCCGTCACGCACTGACGTGCGCCGCACGCACCCGTCGCCCTCCCGATTCACCGTTAAGTGCCCCGCGCGCCGACCACGCGCGGGGCGCGCCCCGCACGCGCCAGCGTCGCTTCGTCCGTTGGCGCGCCGCGACACCCCCAAGCGATTTGACGCTTTTTCATGACCTGACGAAAAGAGGCTGTAATCCGCTGTGATATAACTGCCGACGTGATCCGCTCCATGAGCGAGACTCACTCCGAACGTCATCCGATGGAGAAGAACGATGCAAAAACGGAATCTTGTGCTGAAAGCCGCCGCTGCGCTCATCGTCGGTAGCCTCGCGCTCACCGGTTGCACCACCACCCCGGACAAGCCGGACAACGCGGCAACCAACGCGTCGAAGCGCCAGTCGATCGACGCGAGCGTCGACGCCACGCTGTCGCGCATGTACTCCACGGTCAAGGGTTCACGCGAACTCGTCGCGAAATCGCGCGGCGTGCTGGTGTTCCCCGAAGTGATCCAGGCCGGCTTCATCGTCGGCGGCCAGTCCGGCAACGGCGCGCTGCGCGTCGGCGGCAGCACGGTCGGCTACTACAACACGTCGTCGCTGTCGGTCGGCCTGCAGGCCGGCGCGCAGTCGAAGGCGATCGTGTTCCTGTTCATGACGCAGGAAGCGCTCGACGAATTCCGCGGCTCGGACGGCTGGGCAGCCGGTGCCGGCGCATCGGTCGCGCTCGTGAAGATGGGCGCGAACGGCGCGGTCGACACGACCACGGCCACCGCGCCGGTCCAGGTCGTCGTACTGACGAACGCAGGCCTGATGGGCGACGTGTCGATCAACGGCACGAAGGTCACGAAGCTCAAGATCTGACGCTGACGCACCGCCCGTGCGCGCCGCGCGCGGGCCATGCGCAAACGGCGATGTCCTTGCGGGCATCGCCGTTTTTTCATCCGTCCGCGTGCTGCGTCAGGCCGTTCAGGTCGTCGAGTCGATCACCTTGAAGCGCGAGCGCTTCTGCGCGCGGATCACCGACTGGTAGACGTCGACGTACTGCTGCGCCATCCGGCGCGACGTGAAGCGCTCCTCGAAGCGCTGCCGCACGCGCGCACGCGGCAGCAGGTGCAGCCGGTTCACGGCAGCGACCGCGCTGATTTCATCCTCGACGATGAACCCCGACACGCCCTCGTCCAGCACTTCGGGCACCGCGCCGCGATTGAACGCGATCACCGGCGTGCCGCACGACATCGCCTCGATCATCACGAGGCCGAACGGCTCCGGCCAGTCGATCGGAAACAGCAGCGCATGCGCGCCCGACAGGAATTCGGCCTTCTGGTGATCGGCGATCTCGCCGATGTATTCGACGTGCGGCAACGCGAAGAGCGGCTTGATCTCGCGGTCGAAGTACTCCTGGTCGGCCGCGTCGATCTTCGCGGCGATCCGGATCGGCAACCCGCACTGGCGCGCGATGCGGATCGCGGTATCGACGCGCTTCTCCGGCGAGATACGGCCGAGGAACGCGAGATAGCGCGGCTCGACCGGCTGCGGCATGTACAGCGTATCGGGCAGTCCGTGATAGACGGTCGTCAGCCATTTCGCCTGCGGCAGCGGCTGGCGCTGCGAGTTCGAAATCGAGATCACCGGCGCCGTGTTGAACGTGTCGAACACCGGCTGCTGCTCGGGCAGGTCGAGCCGGCCGTGCAGCGTCGTCACGTAAGGCGTTTCCTGCCGGTTGAAGACCGAGAACGAGTAGTAGTCCATGTGGAAATGGAGCACGTCGAAATCCTTCGCGCGGCGCGCGACCGTCTCCATCAGCAGCATGTGCGGCGCGACGCGGTCGCGGATCGACGAATCGAGCCGCAGCGCGCGCGGCCAGACCGGCTCGAGCTTCGCCCGCGTCGTCGAGTCGCCGCTCGCGAACAGCGTCACATCATGGCCGAGCTCGACGAGCGCCTCGGTGATGTAGGACACGACGCGCTCGGTGCCGCCATACAGCTTCGGCGGCACGGATTCGGTCAGCGGGGCGATCTGCGCAATTCTCATGGTCCACGTCTCCTGTGTCCTGTCCGTTGCGGCGCAGCCGGCGGGCATCCATGCTTTCGCTTTCGCTTTCGCTTTCGCGCCCGCCCCGCGCCCGTGCCGCGCCGGCCGGCATGGCGCCAGCCAGATATCTCATTATTATTCGCGATCCCGATGCGCGGAACCGCCGGTCTTGCATTTTTTGGATGTTGTTACAGGCCGGATACATTCGGCCAGCCCGGCCCGGTGGCCCCGCATCGGGCGCAGCCGGGCCGATCCGGCCCCGCCAGGCGCCGATCTCCGCCGAACACGCGCCCTTCCCCCCGTCAACGCGACGGCCACTTCCAGGCCGGCAGGTCACGCGTATCGGCGTCGACGAGCGCGGTCGCACCGAGCTGCTTGTCGAGCACCAGCGATTCGCAGCCGGCCTCGCGCTCGAGCGTCGCGATGAGCCGCGCCGCGTGCGACACGACGAGTACCTGCGAGCGCTGCGCCGCCTGTGCGATCAGGCGGCCGAGCGCGGGCAGCAGATCGGGATGCAGGCTCGTCTCCGGTTCGTTCAGCACCATCAGCGCGGGCGGGCGCGGCGTCAGCAGCGCGGCCGCGAGCAGCAGGTAGCGCAGCGTGCCGTCGGACAGTTCGGCCGCCGCCAGCGGCCGCAGCAGCCCCGGCTGTCGCATCAGCACGTCGAAACGGCCGCGTCCGCCCGGATTGTCGATCTCGACCGACGCGCCGGGAAATGCGTCGTCGATCGCCGCATCGAGCGCCGCCGCGTCGCCGATTTCGCGGATCGTCTGCAGCGCGGCAGCCAGGTCGGCGCCATCGTCCGCGAGCACCGGCGTATGGGTGCCGATGTGCGACTGCCGCGCCGGCGCCTGCGCGTCGGTCCGGAAATGGTCGTAGAAGCGCCACGAGCGGATCCGCTCGCGCACCGCGATCATCTCGGGCGCACCGGTCGGATCGGCGAACTCGGTCATCATGCTGTCGAAGCTCGCGACCGGCTGCGGAATCGTCTGCCAGTCTCCCGACGCGGTGCGCGCACGGATCTGCGCGCCCTGCCGGTCGACCAGCAGCGTCGACGGGCGCAGCAGCGCGCCGCCCCAGATGCATTCGCGCTTGACCACCGGGTCGAGCGCGAACTGCGAATGGCTCGGCACCGGCAGGCCGAGATCGATCGAATAGCCGAAATCGTCGCACGCAAAGCCGAGCTTCAGGCTCACGGGCCCCTTGCGCACCGTGCCCGTGACCGGCGCCTCGCCGGCCAGCATCGCGCGCGAGAAGCGCTCGGGGCCGGCCCACAGCGTCGACGGCAACCCGCCTTCGCGGGCAAGCGACGGGATCACGCGGCCCTGCGCGGTGTCGGCGAGCAAGCGCAGCGCGCGATACACGCTCGACTTGCCGCTGCCGTTCGGCCCCGTGACGACGTTGAGCGCCGCGAGCGGCACGATCAGCTCGCGCAGCGAGCGGTAATTGGCGATGGCGAGCGTCTTCAGCGCAGTCATGGGAACGGGAAAAACGGAAAAAGGCACCGGGCCGCGCTTAGCGGCCTTCGGCGGCCTGCGGATCGGCTGCGGTATGGGCCGCCGTGCTGGCGGCGGGCGCCCGCGCATGCGGCCGTTCGGGATTCGGCGCGTCCGGCGCCGATTCATGCGGATACAGCTCCATCCGGCTGCGCGGCAGGCATTGCGGATAGCGGTCCTGCAGGTACGCGATCAACCCTTCGCGCACGCGGCAGCGCAAATCCCAGCACGACGGCGAATCGGCCGCGCTGACCAGCGCGCGCAACTGCATCGTGCGCTCGGTCGCGTCGGTCACCTGCAACACCTGCACACGGCCGTCCCACTCGGGCGCCGCATGGACGAGCCGCGCGAGCTCCTCGCGCAGCGGCGCGAGCGGCGTGCGGTAGTCGACCGACAGGTAGACGGTGCCGATGATCTCCGAGCTACTGCGCGTCCAGTTCGTGAACGGGTTCTCGATGATCCACTGCAGCGGCACGACGAGGCGCCGCTGGTCCCACAGCCGTACCGACACGAACGAGCCGGTGATTTCCTCGATGCGCCCCCACTCTCCCTGGATCACGACCACGTCGTCGAGCCGGATCGGCTGCGTGAGCGCGATCTGCAACCCGGCGATCAGGTTGCCGAGCACCGGCCGCGCGGCGATACCGGCAACCAGCCCCGCGACGCCGGCCGACGCCAGCAGGCTCGCGCCGACCTGGCGCACGTTCGGGAACGTCATCAGCGCCGCGCCGGTGCCGATGATCACGATCAGCACCATCACGGTCCGCACGAGCACCCTGGCCTGCGTATGGATGCGTCGCGCCTGCAGGTTGTCGGCCGTATCGATCGGATGGGCCTGGATGATCGCGTCGCCGACGCCGGCCGCGAGCCGCACCAGCAGCCACGTGAGCGACACGATCGAGCCGACCGCGGCCGCGGTGCGCATGCCGCGCACGAACGACATGCCGTCGTCCGCCTGGACCCACAGGAATTCGAGCGCCAGCAGTGCGATCACGACGAGCGACGGCTTGTCGATGTAGCGCAGGATCGCGCTCATCAGCGGATACGGCTGCGCGATGCGCTTGACGATGCGTGCGCCGAGACGGTGCACGACCGTGACGACCAGTATGACGATGACCGACACGGCCAGCGTGCCGAGCCACGAATGCAGCGGCGCATCGGCGATGCGCTGCAGTTCCTCGATTGAAATCATCGGCGCCCTTGGCTGATGAGGCGCGCGCGCCTCGTCCTGGATGCGTCGGCGACGTCCGGGCCGCGTACGTCCCCGGACACGGCGTCAGATCAGTTGCCGCTCCTGCACGGAAACGCCTTGCCGAGACCGAGCGACACCGCGGTGCTCGCGTTGTAGTCGGCCAGCTTCGGATTTTCCGCGATGTACTTGCGCACCGCGTCGGTCATCTGCTGCGCCCGGATGTCGGGCGGCAGGCAGAAATACTGGCCGACGCGCGGCCCCGTGGTGCCGCCGATCGCGTCGATCGTGTTGTAGACGCCGTCGGCGGCGCCTTCGATATAGGCCGCGCACGACGCCCGCGACTTGACGTCCGTCTTCGCGCACAGCCGGTCGAGATCCGCGCCCGTGAAAGCCGCCGCCGACAACGGTACGGCAAACGCCGCGGCACAAAACATTGCGCGCAACATGGTGTTCCTTATGTCAATGCGGCCCGAGACCGCCTGCTGCCTTGGCCGGCGCGGCGCCGGGCACCCTGCTCCGGCCGGAATCCGGCCGGGCGGGCGTACCGTCCGCCGCACCGAAAACCGTCATTTTGCACTCTTTTGCGCATCTGCCGGCGCCGATCCGCCGACGCGCTCCGTCCGCTTGCTCAGGATGTCGATCGCGTCCGGCGCCTTGTAGTGCTTCGCGAACTCGAGCGCGGTGATGCCGAGCTGGTTCTTCACCTGCGGATCGGCACCCTGGTCGAGCAGCAGGTTGACCGTCGATGCATGGTTGCCGCGCGCGGCCATCATCAGCGGGGTCGTGCCGTTCGGCGATGCGGTGTCGATGTACGCGTCGTGATCGAGCAGCAGCTTGACGACCGCGTCCTGGCCGTTGGTCGCCGCGTAGTGCAGCGGCGCCCAGCCCTTCTTGCTGACTTCCGCGCCCTTGTCGATCAGCAGCTTCGCGAGGGCGAGATCGCCGTTCAGCGACGCGAGCATCAGCGCGTTCTCGCCGGCCTTGTCTTCCTTCTCGAGGTCGACGTTCGGCGTCGTCGCGATCGCGGCCGCGACCTTGTCCGACTTCTCGCGAGCGGCGATCACCAGGATCGGGTCGCCGTTCGGCGCGAGCGTGTTCGGGTCGAGCTTGCCGCTCTTGAGCTGCTTGCCGATGTCGGCGATGTCGTCGAACTTGACGGCCTTGACGATCGCGTCGAGCGACTCGGCGTGCGCGCCGGCGGCGGCGAACAGGCCGCTCGCGACCAGCGCGGCGGCGGCGAGTGCACGTTTGGACAGATGATTGGTCGGCTTCGTCATTGTTGTGGGCTCCTTCCCTGGGTTGTATCGGCTGCGCGCACGTCGTTAGCGGGCGATCTTGAACAGCCGGAAAAAGTTCTGCGTCGTCGCATCGGCGAGCGCCTCGACGGCGATCCCGCGTTCGGATGCGATAAAGCGTCCGACATGGCTGACGTACGCAGGTTCATTCGGCTTGCCGCGATACGGCACCGGCGCGAGGTACGGCGAGTCGGTTTCGATCAGCAGCCGGTCGAGCGGCACGCGCCGCGCGACGTCCTGCACGTCGGTCGCACTCTTGAACGTGACGATGCCCGACAGCGAGATATGGAAGTTCTGTGCGAGCGCCTGCTCGGCGACGGACCACGGCTCGGTGAAGCAATGCATCACGCCGCCCGGCACGTCCGCACGCTCCTCGGCCATGATCCGCAACGTGTCTTCCGACGACGAACGCGTGTGGACGATCAGCGGCTTCATCGTCGCGGTCGCCGCGCGGATGTGCGTGCGAAAGCGTTCGCGCTGCCATTCCATGTCGGCGATCGAGCGGCCTTCGAGGCGGTAGTAGTCGAGGCCCGTCTCGCCGATCGCGACGACCTTCGGGTGCGCGGCCAGCTCGACGAGCTCCCCGAGCGTCGGCTCGCGCGCGTCCTCGTGATCGGGATGCACGCCGACCGACGCGTAGACGTTTTCGTGCGCGTCCGCGATCGCAAGCACGTCGGGCAGCGTCTCGAAATCGACCGACACGCACAGCGCGTGCGTGACGTCATGCTCGCGCATGTTCTCGAGAACGGCCGGCAGGCGGTCGGCCAGGCCCTTGAAATTGATGTGGCAGTGAGAGTCGACGAACATCGTGTTTCCTGAATACGTAAGACGGGCGCCCATGCGCTCGCCGGCATGCGGCAACGGGCGGCGTTCGCGGGCCGGCAAGCCCGGCGCGCGTCGCCATGCGATCCGCGCATCGTTTCCCAACCCGATGGAAACGATGCCGGATCAAGCAAACATTTCCCGATATCCGAGAAACAATTCCTCGAATACGAGCCGCGCGTTGAGCGGATGGTTCTCGACCGTCCGCTGCCGCGTCACGGCTTTCATGAAGCGCGCGAACGCGTTGGCATCGACCGATTCCGCGCAGCGCGCAAGGGCTGCCGCGTGCATCGGGAAGTAGCGCGGCGCGCCCGCCATCCGCTGCGCGAGCAGATCGTACAGCCAGCGCTGCAGCCAGCCGAGCACCAGCGGCACCGGCAGCTTCTGCAGCGTCTCGCCGCACGCGAACGGATCGCATGCCGCACCGGCCGCGAGCTGCCCGAGCGTGTAGTCGCGCAGCGGGCGGTTCTCGTCGCTCGCGAGCGCCAGCGCGGCGAGCGGCGCGCCGCCGGCTTCGGCAAGCAGCGCGCTCGCGTGGTCGACGCCCTGCGCTGCAAGCCATGCCTCGGCCGCGTCGGGCGCCGGCACCGTCATCGGCCACTGCCGGCAGCGGCTGATGATCGTCGGCAACAGGCGGTCGATGCGCGCCGACACGAGCAGGAACACGACGCCGGACGGCGGCTCCTCCAGCGTTTTCAGCAACGCGTTCGACGCGGCGACGTTGAGCGCCTCGGCCGGATACAGCACGACGACGCGCAAGCCGCCGCGATGCGAGCCGACCCCGCAGAAATCGAGCAGCGCGCGCACCTGCTCGATCTTGATTTCCTTGCTCGGCGCACGGGTCTTCTTGCCGCCTTCGTCCGCCTCGGCCGGCTTCGCGTCGTCCGCGGCGCCCGGCGCTTCGCCGGCCAGCGCCTCGGGCAGCACGATCCGGTAGTCCGGGTGGTTGCCCTGCGAGAACCAGTTGCAGGCCGCGCAGGTCCCGCACGGCTCGCCGTTCGGCTGCGGCGATTCGCACAGGAAACCCTGTGCGAGATGCTGCGCGAACTGCAGCTTGCCGATCCCGGCCTGACCGTGCAGCAGCAGCGCATGCGGCCATTGCGCGCGCAGTTGCTGCAGGCGGTTCCAGTCGTCGGTCTGCCACGGATAGATCATCTGGTGCGTTCCTTGCGGGTTACAGCGCGGCGAGCACGCGTTCGAGCTGCTGGCGGATCTCGGGAATCGACTGCGTCGCGTCGACGATCGCGAAACGGTGCGGCGCCTCTTCCGCGCGTCGCAGGTATTCGCCGCGCGTGCGGTTGAAAAACGCGTCGGATTCGCTTTCGAACTTGTCGGGCATGCGCGCGGCGCCGCGGCGCTCGCTCGCGATCTGCGGCGCGACGTCGAACAGCACCGTGAGGTCGGGCTGGAACCCGCCCTGCACCCAGCGCTCGAGCGTCTCGAGCTTGTCGCGCGGCAGCCCGCGGCCGCCGCCCTGGTACGCGAACGTCGCGTCGGTGAAGCGGTCGGACACGACCCAGTCGCCGCGCGCGAGCGCCGGCTCGATCACGAGCGCGAGGTGCTCGCGGCGCGCGGCGAACATCAGCAGCGCTTCCGTCTCGAGATCCATCGGCTGATTCAGCAGGATTTCGCGCAGTTTCTCGCCGAGCTGCGTGCCGCCCGGCTCGCGGGTGACGACGACCTGCCGTCCGGCGGCGGCCAGCTTGCCCTGGAGCCGTTCGCAGAACCATTGCAGGTGGGTGGTCTTCCCCGCCCCGTCGATGCCTTCGAACGTAATGAATTTACCGCTCGCCATTATTGACCTCGTATGTACTTGTCCACGGCCTTGTTGTGATCGCCCAGCGTGTCCGAGAACACGCTCGTACCGTCGCCCTTCGCGACGAAATAGAGCGCGCTCGTCGATGCCGGATTGATCGCCGCCTGCAGCGCGGCTACGCCCGGCAACGCGATCGGCGTCGGCGGCAAGCCGCGTCTTGTGTAGGTATTGTAAGGAGTGTCGGCCTGCAGATCGCGCTTACGCAGGCGGCCGTCGTACGCGTCGCCGAGCCCGTAGATCACCGACGGATCGGTCTGCAGCGGCATGCCGACGCGCAACCGGTTCACGAACACGGCCGCGACGAACGCGCGGTCGGCCGCGTGGCCCGTTTCCTTCTCGACGATCGACGCAATCGTCAGCGCTTCGTAAGGTGACTTGTACGGCAGCCCCGGTACGCGGGCGGCCCACGCCTCGTCGAGACGCGTCTGCATCAGGTGGTACGCGCGCCGGTAGATGTTCAGGTCGCTCGTGCCCTTGTCGAACAGGTAGGTATCGGGGAAGAACAGCCCCTCGCCGCTGCCGCGCTGCACGGCGCTGTCCGGTGCGCCGATCGCACGCAGCAGCTCGGCGTCGCTCATGCCGGCGGTCGAGTGCGCCAGGTCGGGGTTCGCATCGAGTTCCGCGCGCATCCGTTTGAAGGTCCAGCCTTCGATGACGGTCGCGACGTACTCGTTCACGTCGCCGCGCGCGATCTTCTGCAGCACCTCGTAAGGCGTGATGCCGGTCTTGAACTCGTAGTTGCCGGACTTGAGCCGGCTCGACAGCCCGAGCACGCGCGTCATCGCGACGAACCCGAACGGCTCGACCGGCACGCCGCCACGCTTGAGCTGCAGCGCGACGCTCTTCACGGTGCTGCGCGGCTTGATCGTGACGTCGAGCGATGCCGAGCCCAGCAGCAACGGCCGGGTCGCCCAGTAATACCCGCCGCCCGCGCCGGCAGCGGCCACAACGACGGCCAGCGCCACGATCGTCGCGGCGCATTTCTTCAGTAGGGACATGGAAACGTGACTCAGGTAAGACCCATATAATACTTGCTCGCCTCCGTCAAAGTCAGGGTTGACTGTTCCCTCATTCCATGAGCACACCGTTCGCTTCACCGGCTGCCCAGGCCGCATCTGCCTCGCTCCCCGTTTTCCCCCGCCCGTCCGCCGCCGATTTCGATGCCCCGGGCGCCTGCATGCCGCTGCCGCAGTTCGGCGTGATCGACGTGGCCGGCGACGACGCCGCGACGTTCCTGCACAGCCAGCTGACCAACGACATCGAGCATCTCGACGCCGCGAGCGCGCGGCTGTCCGGCTATTGCTCGCCGAAGGGGCGCCTCCTCGGCTCGTTCCTCACGTGGCGCGCCGGTCACGGCGTGCGCCTGCTCGTGTCGAAGGACGTGCAGCCGGCTGTGCAGAAGCGGCTGTCGATGTTCGTGCTGCGTGCGAAGGCGAAGCTCACCGACGCGAGCGACACGCTCGCGGTCGCCGGCTTCGCGGGTGACGTGCGCGACGCGCTGTCGGGCATCTTCGATGCGCTGCCGGACGGCGTGCACGTGAAGGTCGACGGCCCGGCCGGCGCGCTGATCCGCGTGCCCGACGCGGCCGGCCGCAAGCGTTATCTGTGGATCGGCCCGCGCGCGGAAGTCGAAGCGCGCCTCGCGGCGCTCGCCGGCACGCTGCCGGTGGTGTCGCCGGCCGTGTGGGACTGGCTCGACGTGCGCGCGGGCGAGCCGCGCATCACGCAGCCGGCCGTCGAGCAGTTCGTGCCGCAGATGGTCAACTTCGACGTGATCGGCGCCGTTAACTTCAGGAAGGGGTGCTACCCGGGCCAGGAAATCGTCGCACGCAGCCAGTACCGCGGCACGATCAAGCGCCGCACCGCGCTCGCGCACGTCGCCGGCGAGCTCGATACCGTGCATGCCGGCGTCGAGCTGTTCCACAGCGACGACCCGGGCCAGCCGTGCGGGATGATCGTCAACGCGGCGGCCGCGCCTGCGGGCGGCGTCGACGCGCTCGTCGAGATCAAGCTCGCCGCACTCGACAACGGCACGGTGCACCTCGGTTCGGCCGACGGCCCGGTGCTTGCATTCGACGCACTGCCGTACGCATGGCCGACGGAAGTGTGACGCACTGACAACCTGTTCGGGCGCCGGCTCGCGAGTCGCAGCCGGCGCCCGATGTTTCCTGCGAGAGATTCGCCCGATGTGTCTGATTGCCTTCGACTGGCAGCCCGATGCCGCCGCCGGTCCCGTCTTTACCCTCGCCGCCAACCGCGACGAGTTCTTTCGCCGGACGAGCGCGCCGCTTTCGTGGTGGGAGGATGTGCCGGGCGTACTGGCCGGCCGCGATCTCGAAGCGGGTGGCACGTGGCTCGGCGTCTCGCGCGACGGCCGCTTCGCCGCGCTGACGAATTTCCGTGCGCCGTTCGACATCCGCGCGGGCGCGCCGACCCGCGGCAAGCTCGTGTCCGACTTCCTCGGCGGCCCGTCCGTCGCCCCGCTCGACTATCTCGGGCAGCTTGCCGAGCATGCGGCCGTGTATAACGGCTTCAACCTGCTCGTCGGCGACTGGCGGCGGCGCGAACTTGCCTGGTTCTGCAACCGTGCGCCCGAAGGCGAAAACACGGTCGCCGCGCCCGTCGCGATCACGCCCGGCGTGCATGCGCTGTCGAATGCGCGGCTCGATACACCCTGGCCGAAAGTCGTGCGCAAGCGCGCGGAGCTCGGCACGCTGCTCACCGACAATCCGAGCCCGTCGCTCGACGAGCTGATCGCGCTGATGCGCGACCCGCATGTCGCGGACGACGACGCGCTGCCGCACACCGGCATCCCGATCGAGCGCGAACGCGCGCTGTCGGCCGCGTTCATCGAGACGCCCGAATACGGCACGCGCGGCACGACCGCGCTGCGCGTCACGATGAAGGAAGGCGTGCGGCTGACGGTCGAGATCAAGGAGCGCTGCGACGACGACGGTTCGCACCGCACCGTCCGCCCGGGTTCGTTCGAGCGCGCGTTCACGTTCGACCTCGACGCGACGCCGCCGCGCTGAACGCACGCACCGCGCGCTAAGGCGCGCGCGTCATCTCCACGTGCGGCACGCCGGCTTCGACGAACGGTGCGCCGACCGTCGCGAAGCCGTGCCGCAGATAGAACGACACCGCCGAATCCTGCGCGTAGAGCCGCACGGCGGCTTCGCCGCGACGCCGCGCGGCCTCCAGCAGCGCATTCAGCACGGCTGACCCGACGCCCTGCCCGCGCACATCGGCCAGCACCGCGACGCGGCCGATCGTGCCGGACGGCAGCAGCCTCCCCGTCGCGACCGCGCGGCGCCTTCCGTCCGCCGCGTCGATCCGGTACGCGACCACGTGCAGCGACAGCGGATCGTCATCGTCGAGCTCCCATTCCGGCGGAATCTGCTGCTCGCGCACGAACACCGCGTCGCGGATCCGCGCGGCATCGCCGCCCAGTACCGTCCAGTCGCCCGTTTCCACCACACCGTCCGTCATCGCAGCCTCCATGCGGCGCGCACGCCTTCAGGCGCCCGCGCCCGTCATACGTCGTCGAATGCGGCCTTCAGCGCCGCGACCGCATCGGCATGGGCGGCCCGCACCTCGGGGATGTAGCCGCCCATCTTGAAGAATTCGTGGATCATGCCGGGATAGCGGACCAGCGTGACCGCGTTGCCGGCCGCGCGCAACTTGTCCGCGTACGCCGCGCCCTCGTCGCTCAGCGGATCGTATTCGGCCGTCGCGATCCACGCCGGCGCCACGCCCGCAAACGACGGCGCGCCGCGCGTGCCGTCGAGCGGCGCGAAACGCCAGTCGTCGCGGTCCGCCCGATCGCGCACGTATTGCGTGAAGAACCACTGGATCGTGTCCTGCGTCAGCAGGTAGCCGTTCGCGAGCCGCGCATGCGATTCGGTGTCCTGGTAGCCCGTCACGCCCGGATAGATCAGTAATTGCAGCGCCAGGCGAATGCCCGCGTCGCGCGCGAGCACCGCGCAGACGGTGGCGAGCGTGCCGCCCGCGCTATCGCCGCCGACCGCCAGCCGCGCGGCGTCGATACCGAACGTGGCGGCTTCGCGATGCAGCCACTGCAATGCGTCGTCGGCATCGTTCACCGCGGTCGGGAACCTGTGCTCGGGCGCGAGCCGGTAGCCGGCCGACAGCACTGCGCATTGCGCATCGTGCGCAAACATCCGGCACAGCGCATCGTGCGTGTCGACGCTGCCGACCGTGAAACCGCCGCCGTGGTAGTAGACGAGCGCGGGCAGCGGCTCCGCAAGACTCGGCTCGACCGGCAGGTACAGCCGCGCACCGATCGTGCGGCCGTCGCGCGTCGGTACCACGCATTCCTCCACCGAATGCATCGGCGCCGGTGCGACATCGAGAATCGGCGCGCTCTTCTCGTACGCGGCGCGCGCCTGCTGCGGCGTCTGGTGGTGATAGGACGGACGTTTCGCGCGCTCGATCATGTCGAGCACCTGGGCGATCTTCGGATTCAGCGGCATCGGTGTGGACGGCGCCGGTGCGGCGCCGTGAACGGACAAGCTTGACATGATGCCACGCGCGCACCGGGCGGGCATGGCGCGCGAAGTGCCGGAATCCCGTGCTGCAAAACAAACGGCCCTGCCTCATTCCAGAGACAGGGCCGTGCGTGTGGACGCTTACGCGTCGCTCGGACCGGGCTGGGCGTCCGGCGCCGTGCGCGAGCGTTGCCGCTTGATGTCGCGGCCCACCGCGAGCCGCCGCATGTACTTGAACGTACCGAGCGCCTTCGCGACGAAATTGCCGTCGCTGTCGCGCACTTCGCCTTCGCAGTAGGCCATCGTCGTCGAGCGGTGCATCACGCGCCCATAGGCGCGCAACTCGCCGCGGCCCGGCTGCATGAAGTTCACCTTCATCTCGACCGTGACGACGCCGACGCCGTCGTCGGTCAGGCTGCGCGCCGCCATCGCGAGCGCGATGTCCGCGAGCGTCATCGTCACGCCGCCGTGCGCGATGCTCCACGTGTTCATGTGACGCTCCTCGAGCGGCAGCACGATCTCGCTCGCCCCGTCCTTCGCGGACACGAGCTGCACGCCGAGCAGGTCGACGAACGGGCTTTCGATCGACGGGCCTTCCGTCGGAGTTGCCGCGTCGCTCATCGTGCGCTGTCGACGATGTAGTCGACGCACTCGCGCGATTCGGCCACCGCGACGACGAATTTCTTCACTTCCTGGTGAACCGGGTGCACCTGGTATGCGTCGAGCGCAGCCTTGTCCGCGAAATCGGAGACGAGCACGATGTCGGCGGTCGCGTCGAGGCCGGGCGTCGCCACGCCGACGTCGATCTGCAGCGTACCCGGCACGAGGTCGCGGCAACCTTCGAGCTTT
Organism: Burkholderia cepacia complex sp. TUM26381; assembly: GCF_057439935.1. NCBI lineage: Bacteria > Pseudomonadati > Pseudomonadota > Betaproteobacteria > Burkholderiales > Burkholderiaceae > Burkholderia > Burkholderia cepacia complex sp. TUM26381. Next base: position 2,109,786 of record NZ_CM172006.1, read on the forward strand.
TCCTTCAGCTTCAGCGCGTTCTGTGCGCGCGTCGCGCCTTCGGCCGATTCCTTCAGTTTCCACATGACGATATGTCTGATCACTTCGTTCGCTCCTGTTCGTGTTGGTTCGGGAGTTCGCCTGTCACTCTTGGCAATCGGGTACGTCGCCCCCGATCACCATTCACTCGAAATCGTGTCCAGCCCCAAGATCCGACAAGCGAAGGCAGGCGACAAGCCTACCAAACTTGCCGACGCCTAATGGATTGTATTTTGAGGCCCTTGTCGGAGATGACCCACCGTTAGCACCAAGCAGCTTGACCGGTGAAGCGAACGATCAATCAATGACCGCGATCGCATCAACCTCGATCAGGTAGCCGGGGGACAGCGTCGCGACACCGAGCACCACGTCCGCCGGCTTGTGATCGCCGAACAGCGCTTTCCGTGCGCTTTCGATAATCGGCAGGCATGCGTCGCGGTCGTAATTGACGACGTAGATGGTAATCCTCGCGACCTGCTCGGGTCGCGCCCCGGCACCCGCGAGTGCCCGGCCGAGATTGCCGAATACCTGGCGCGCCTGGGCGTCAAGATCACCCTGTCCAACCAGCTTGCCGTGGATGTCCTCGGGCTCCTGGCCCGAGATGAATACCATCTTGCTCCCCGTCGCAACGACGACTTGCGTGTAGGTTTGCGGAACGGGCAGATCCTTGGGATTGATGCATTCGAGCGCCATTGAGCGGGCCTCCTGCCATGGTCGAATTCCACCCCGCCAACACGTGCTGGCCAGGTCTACAGGAATCGCGCTGCGACAGGCCTTTTCGATCGATTCCTTCGACAAATGCTAGCAGACGTCGAGGCATTTCCTGGCCTCGTCGCCAGGTACAGGCTGGATCGTGGCACTGGAGACGCCCCTGGGGCCGCCGGCAAGCACGACCTACGGGCCGGCGGCTCCAATGACACGAACGCGGTCTTCGATTGCTTGGCAGGAATGCGGATTGCTCGGTTTCGCGCGCGCCGTATCAGCGCATCCCGGCCTTTCACGACAACGGCCGATATAAACACGACGATTCATTTCCTTTCCGACGTCAATCGCCGGGATGAAACGCTATTGCCGATCGTTTCATTACCGGATATCCAGACTGCACTCCTCAAATCACTTCAATCGCACATTTTACCGATTCAACGAGTAATAATTGCGACTGGATTCTCAATCCAATATTGAAAAATCACACGACATTATTGACTTTAACTTTCCCCAAAATTTAGAATCCCCTACGACGGCTTACGTTTCATTTTCTTCCACCGCACCCGATCCGCCACTCACTGCCGCGAAGGCGCTTTGCATCGCCTTTCCCTTGCTGCACAAAGACGCCCTCGTCGCTTCAGTTTTCCGCACTTATCAGTCATGCGTTTATTTGCAGCCTGATTTGCTTTTTTAACAAGCGCCACGCTTCGATTAATTCCAGCCATTCACCCAAATAGCTGCGACACGAGACCAAACGGACCACAGATCCGCGCATTCGAACATCCAGATAAAAAATCGCCATTCATCAGGAGGGACATCAACATGCATCGCCTTGCGAAGTCGCTGTGTCTCGGGCTCGTCTGCGCCAGCCTGCTCGCAGCCTGCAACGACGACGACGTCCAGTCGAACAGCCCGCCGTCGAACCAGGCCGCGCTGTCGTTCCGCATGGACACCGGTGGCCAGATCAACGCGTTCTACCGGCAGGACAAGGTCGCCGCGCACCTTCTGGTGCGTTCGTCGACGAAGCCGCGCCTGCTCGTGGTCTTCCCCGCCGGTAACAGCGGCACCGGGCTGTGGTTCGACGACACCGCGCAACCGGTGAACTGGAGCCTCGACACGTCACCGTCCGCGCTGTCGGCGCCCGACGCGCGCGGCCGCCCGCTGTACGGCATCGGCGCCGACGTGTCGGTCGATACGAATACGCTGACGATCCGCCAGGGTGTGCTCAGCAACGTGCGCTTCCTGCGCGACTTCAACGGCGGCGCAACGATTCCGCAGCAGATTCTCACCACGCCGACCGTCCAGGGCAGCGCCGCGCAATGGCAACGCGACCGGATCGACGGCGCGCCCGGCTATTCGCTGCGCATCACGCTGCGCGACGGCGGCAGCATCGCGCCGGCAGCCGGCGGCAAGCTCGTGCTGAACGCGCCGGCGGGCTCGCACACGCTGAAGCTGCACATCGATGCGCTGTCGGGCGAGACGCCGTTGTCGCCGATCGCGCACGCGGACCTGTTCGCCCCGTCCGTGAACCCCGACCCGGTGAGCCAGAACGTCCTCGAATTCCTGAGTTTCAACGACAAGCTGCTGGCCGGCTCGTGGCAGTACGACACGTACTTCGGCCGCGACACGCTGATCTCGGTCCGCATGCTGATGCCGGTACTCGGACCGGCGGCGATCGAGGCCGGCCTGTCGTCGGTGCTGAGCCGCCTGTCGGTCGACGGCAGGGTCGCGCACGAGGAAGGCATCGGCGAATTCGCGCTGGTCGACAACCAGAAGAACGGACGGCCGAACGATCCGGCGCCGACCTACGACTACAAGATGATCGACAGCGACTACCTGCTCGCGCCGATCGCAGCCGCATGGCTGATCGACGATACGCGCGGCCAGGCGCGTGCGGCCGCGTACCTCGCGCAACGCGGCAGCGACGGCCAGACCAACGGCAATCGCCTCGTCGTGAACCTGCTGCACGTCGCGACGACCGCACAGGCGTTCGCGCAACAACCGACGGTCGCGAACCTGATCCACCTGCGGCCCGGCGAGATCGTCGGCAACTGGCGCGACAGCACCGACGGCCTCGGCGGCGGCGTCTACCCTTACGACGTGAATGCGGTGCTCGTGCCGGCTGCGCTGCGCGCGGCGAACGCATTCCTCGCGCACGGCCTGCTCGATCCGTATCTGGATGCCGGGCAACGCGCGACGCTCGCCAACACGGCGACCGAAGCCGCCACGTGGGAAACGCAGGCGCCGCCGCTGTTCCAGGTCAGCGTGCCGGCTGCGCAGGCGGCCACCGACGTGTCGACCTATGCGCCATCCGCCGGCGTGCCGGCCGGTGCCGCGCCAGGCGCACCGTTGGCGTTCTACGCGCTGTCGCTCGATCAGCAGGGCAACCCGATTCCGGTGATGAACTCCGACGGCGGTTTCGCGCTGCTGTTCGGCACGCCGCCGGACGACCAGCTCCAGCGGATCGTCACCGACGTCACGCGGCCGTTCCCGACCGGGCTGGTGACCGATGCCGGGATGCTGATCGCGAACCCGGCGTATGCGAATCAGTCGCTGTGGCCGAAATTCACGAGTTCCGCGTATCACGGCACGGTGATCTGGTCGTGGCAGCAGGCGATGTGGGTGGCCGGGCTCGATCGCCAGCTCGCACGGCAGGACCTGTCTGCCGCGACCCGCACGCTGCTCACGCAGGCGCGGCAGACGATCTGGCAGGTGATCTCGAACGGACGCGACATGCGGACGTCGGAAATGTGGACGTGGTCCTACGTGAACGGCAGGTACCAGACCGATGCATTCGGCACGCGCAGCGCGGACGCGACCGAAGCCAACGCGGCCCAGCTCTGGAGTACGACGTATCTCGCGATCCGCGATCCGCAGCAGCGCGCGGGCAAGTACTGGTGGCAGGCGTCGCAGCAGATGCCGGACGGGCAGCCGAAACATGCGACGGCGGTGGCGTCACGCTAGCGCATCGCCTGCCGGCCGGCATGCAAACAGCCCCGGGGGCGTTGCCGCCTCCGGGGCTTCGGCTGAGACCGGACTACCGCGACACCACGCGGTTGCGCCCCTCCCGCTTCGCCGCGTACAACCGCTCGTCGACCACCCTCAGCAACGCATCGACCGTGCTGCCGTCGACGCCGTATTGCGCGACGCCGACGCTGACCGTCACCTGCACGCGCTTGAAGTCCAGCCCGAACGGCGAACTCGCGATCGACGAACGCACGCGCTCGGCCGTCATCCGCGCGCCTTCGAGCGGCATGTCCGGCAGCAACGCCATGAACTCCTCGCCGCCGACCCGCGCGAGCCCGCCCGCCGGCCGGATCGCCTCGAGGCACTGGCGCACGACGCCGCGCAGCACCTCGTCGCCGATCTGGTGCCCGTAGGCATCGTTGATGTTCTTGAAATTGTCGAGATCGAGTGCGAGCAGGCAGAACGGCGTGCCGTCGCGTTCGGCCCGCACTATCTCGCGCTCGACCTGCGCGATGAACTGCCGGCGGTTCGACGCGCCCGTCATCGGATCGGTCGCGGCCATGTACTCGAGCTTCTGGTTCGTGCGTCGCAGTTCCTGCAACGCGCTCTCGGTACGCGACATCGATTCCGCCAGCCGGCTCATCAGGTCTTCCTGGCTGTAGATCGCCGAGAACGAACGCGTCGTCTGCAGCGCCTGCACGACGCCGTAGCTGAGCAGGAAGAAGCCGCCCGCGAAAATCGCGTGCGCCAGCCACCACATGTGATTCCACGGCTTGCCGAGAATGAACGCGAGCGACGACAGCGCGAACGCCATGATCGACACGCCGTAGATCACCATCAGCGGCGAACGGATCCGCCGCGCGAGCAGCAGGCACACGTTCAGCAGCGAGAACACGAGCGCGCCGCCTTCCATCGACAGCCGCGTCCCCAGCGCGCCGGCGATCGGCGAATACGCAATGTAGGCAACGACGACGTTGACGATCACGAAGAACACGATCCACGGCAGCCACGTCCGCACGCTCGTGCGCTTCTCGATCCGGTCGGGCGGACGCGAATACGACAGCAGGCCCGTCAGCAACAGGATCGACATCACGAGCCGCGACGCGGGCCCGTACAGCAGGAACAGCCAGATATTGTGGTGCGCCATCCCGGTGAACGCACCGTGCAGCGCATAGATCATCGCGAAGCCGAGAAAGCCGAGCGTCAGCCAGCGCAGCAGCGGCTCGCCGGACGACCGGTAGCACACCCACGTCACGTAGGTGACGAACGCGCCTTCGAGGGTCGCGGCCGCGATCGCAATTTCATGGAATGCGTGGCTCTCGAACACGACGTGCGGGTCGCTGAAGAACCACAGATAGGCAATCAGATACGCAGGCAGCAACGCGAATCCGACCAGCAGGCATTTCGCGTAGAGCCTCGCGGCCGCGCTGACGACGCGCGGCGGTTCCCCGGCTGCATAAGTCGTACTCATTCGGTCCCCGGTCGGTCTGCTGCGTTGGTTCGAACCTTCGCGGCACGGATCGCGCGATGCGCGCTCCGGCCCATCGTGCCGAAAGGCAAATGTCAGAGCAAGTATAGGTGGGGCAATTCGTTTGACAAGTAAGGGGAAACGGCATTGCCGGGCACATGCCTTTTGCTTCCCGACCGTTTCGAATTGCGATTCAGTCGTGCCGATTCACGTCGCGGCCGCGGGCGTCGCCGAAGCGCGCCCGTGGCCGCCACCGGTCAATGATCAGAGGATTTCGAACAAGCCGGCCGCACCCTGCCCGCCGCCGATGCACATCGTGACGACCACGTACTTCACGCCGCGCCGCTTGCCTTCGATCAACGCATGGCCCGTCAGGCGCGCGCCCGACACGCCGTACGGATGGCCGACCGCGATCGCGCCGCCGTTCACGTTCAGCCGGTCCTCAGGAATCCCGAGCGTGTCGCGGCAGTACAGCACCTGCACCGCGAACGCCTCGTTCAGCTCCCACAGGCCGATGTCGTCGACCTTCAGCCCCGCCTGCTTCAGCAGCTTCGGCACCGCGAACACGGGGCCGATGCCCATCTCGTCGGGCTCGCAGCCGGCCACCGCGAAGCCGCGGAACACGCCCAGCGGCTGCAGCCCTTCGCGCTGCGCGGCCTCGGCGCTCATCACGACGCATGCCGACGCGCCGTCCGAAAACTGGCTCGCGTTACCGGCGGTGATCACGCCGCCCGGCACGGCCGAACGGATCTTCGACACGCCTTCGAGCGTCGTGTCGGGGCGAATGCCTTCGTCGGCCGATACCGTCACTTCCTTCGTGAACAGGCGGCCCGTCGCCTTGTCGGCAATGCCCGCAAGCACGGTGATCGGCACGATTTCGTCGCGGAAACGCCCGGCTTCCTGTGCGGCCGCGGCGCGCAGTTGCGACTGCACGCCGTATTCGTCCTGCCGCTCCTTCGAGATGCCGTAGCGCTTCGCGACGTTCTCGGCCGTCTGCAACATGTTCCAGTAGATCTCCGGCTTGTGCTGGACGAGCCAGCCCTCCTGGACCATGTGCCGGTTCATCTCGTTCTGCACGCACGAGATCGATTCGACGCCGCCCGCGACATAGACCTCGCCTTCGCCCGCGATGATCCGCTGCGCGGCCAGTGCGATGGTCTGCAGCCCCGACGAACAGAAACGGTTCACCGTCATCCCCGGCACGGTCACGGGCAGCCCCGCACGCAGCGCGATCTGCCGTGCGATGTTCGCGCCGGTCGCGCCTTCGGGGTTCGCGCAGCCCATGATCACGTCCTCGACGCGTGCGGGGTCGAGCTTCGCGCGATCGAGCGCGGCCGCGACCACGTGGCCGCCGAGCGTCGCGCCGTGCGTCATGTTGAATGCGCCACGCCAGGATTTCGCCAGCGGCGTGCGTGCGGTCGATACGATTACGGCTTCGGTCATGCGAGTCTCCTTCGGTCCTGCTTCAAATATGTAAACAGACCCTGAATCGGATGGGAAATGCGCTACGCCGCCGGGCGCGCGCTCGCGGACGTCACATGTGCGACGCCCGCTGCCTGCATCTGCTGCCATGCGTGCGCGAGCGACCCGTTCAGGTCGATCGCACGGCATGCATCGTTGATCACCGCGGCGTCGAAACCGGCCGCGCGCGCATCGAGCGCCGACCACGCAACGCAATAGTCGGTCGCGAGCCCGCAGCACCACACGCGCTTCGCGCCGAGTTCGCGCAGGTAGCCCGCGAGCCCGGTGCGCGTCGTGCGGTCGGCTTCGACGAACGCGGAATAGCTGTCGACCTGCGCGTCGCCGCCCTTGCGGATCACAAGCCGCGCGTGCGGGATGTCGAGGTCGCGATGCAGCGCTGCACCTTCAGTGTCCTGCACGCAATGCACGGGCCACAGCACCTGCTCGCCGTACGGCAGCGCGAGCGTGGAAAACGGCTCGCGGCCCGGATGGTTCGCAGCGAACGACACGTGCTCGCGCGGGTGCCAGTCCTGCGTGAGCACGACCTGGTCGAAGCGCTGTGCGAGCGCGTTGATCACGGGAACGACCGCATCGCCGTCCGGCACCGCGAGCGCGCCGCCCGGCATGAAGTCGTATTGCACGTCGATCACGAGCAGGACGTCGTCGGTGCGTTTCATTGCGTGTCTCCAGACAGGATCGGTCGCGCCGCCATGCAGCGTCGTCAGCCGTTGAACCCGCGGCCGGCTTTCGCCAGTTCCGCGATCGACGGCGCGAGCTGCCATGCGTCGCCGTTCGGCGCGGCCGCGTAGCGGCGAATCGCGCGCTCGACGTTGTATAGGCCGACCACGTCCGCGTACAGCATCGGGCCGCCGCGCCACAGCGGGAAGCCATAGCCGGTCAGGTAGACCATGTCGATGTCGGACGCCTTCGACGCGATCTTCTCTTCGAGGATCTTCGCGCCTTCGTTGACGAGCGCGAGCACCAGCCGCTCGACGATCTCGTCGTCGCCGATCTTGCGTCGCTCGACGCCGCGCTCCTTCGAATACGCGACCACCATCTCGTCGACCAGCGACGACGGCTTCGCCTTGCGATCGCCCGGCACGTAGTCGTACCAGCCGGCGCCCGTCTTCTGGCCGAAACGGCCCTGTTCGCACAGGCGGTCGGCAATCTTCGAGTACTGCAGATCGGGCTTCTCGACATAGCGGCGCTTGCGGATCGCCCAGCCGATGTCGTTGCCGGCGAGGTCGCTCATCCGGAACGGCCCCATCGCGAACCCGAACTTCTCGATCGCGCGATCGACCTGCGCGGGCAATGCGCCTTCCTCGAGCATGAACAGCGCCTGGCGGATGTACTGCTCGATCATCCGGTTGCCGATGAAGCCGTCGCACACGCCGGACACGACCGCCGTCTTGCGGATCTTCTTCGCGACGGCCATCACGGTCGCGAGCACGTCCTTCGCGGTCTGCGCGCCGCGCACGACCTCGAGCAGCTTCATCACGTTCGCCGGGCTGAAGAAGTGCATGCCGACGACGTCCTGCGGGCGCTTCGTGAACGCCGCGATCCTGTCGACGTCAAGCGTCGACGTGTTCGACGCGAGGATCGCGCCCGCCTTTGCGACTTCGTCGAGCTTCTTGAACACCTGCTCCTTCACGCCGAGTTCCTCGAACACGGCTTCGACGATCAGGTCGGCATCCTTGAGGTCGTCGTAGGACAGCGTCGGCGCGATCAGCGCCATGCGCGCGTCGAGCTTCTCCTGCGTGAGCTTGCCCTTCTTCACCTGCGCGTCGTAGTTCTTGCGGATCGTCGCGATGCCGCGCTCGAGCGCGTCCTGCTTCGTCTCGAGCAGCGTGACGGGCAGACCCGCGTTGATGAAGTTCATCGCGATTCCGCCGCCCATCGTGCCCGCACCGATCACGCCGACGCGACGGATCTCGCGCAGCGGCGTGTCGGACGGCACGTCGGGAATCTTGCTCGCCGCACGCTCGCCGAAGAACGCGTGGCGCAGCGCACGGCTTTCCGGCGTCATCATCAGCGCGACGAAACCCTCGCGCTCCGCGATGCTGCCCTTGTCGAAGCCGTTCAGCACGCCGGCCTCGATCGCGTCGATACACTTGTGCGGCGCGGGGAAATTCGGTGCGGCGGCCTGCGCGGAATTGCGCGCGAACTGGATGAAGCCTGCGGCGTTGTCGTGGACGATCTTGCGATCGCGCACGCGCGGATGCGGCCCCTTCTGCGCGCCGGCCTTCTGGGCGAACGCGACAGCCGCGTCGAGCAGGTCGCCGTCGGCCATTGCATCGAACAGCCCGCTTTTCGCAAGGTGTTCAGACAGCACCGGCGCGCCCGACACGATCATGTTCAGTGCGGTTTCGAGCCCCACCGCGCGCGGCAGGCGCTGCGTGCCGCCCGCGCCCGGCAGCAGGCCGAGCTTCACTTCGGGCAGCGCGACCTGCGCGCCGGGCGCCGCGACGCGGTAGTGCGCGCCGAGCGCAAGCTCGAGGCCACCACCCATCACGACACTGTGCAGCGCGGCGACGACGGGCTTCGCGCTTGCCTCCACCGCGCGGATCACGGTGTGCAGCGTCGGCTCCTGCAGCGCCTTCGGCGTATTGAATTCGGTGATATCCGCACCGCCCGAGAACGCGCGGCCCGCGCCGGTCAGCACGATGGCCGCGACCGACGGATCCTGCGCGGCGCGATCGAGCGCGTCCATGACGCCCTGGCGGGTCGACAGGCCAAGCCCGTTGACGGGCGGATTGTTGAGCGTAATGACGGCCACGCCGTCGCGAGTCGAGTAATCCACTGCCATCTGCCTGCCTCCATGCATCGCGCGCCGGGGTGGCTGCGCTTCATTGTGCGCGGTCGAACAGCCGCATGTCCGGATGAACTGAGGCAGCATACAACGAAAAAGCACGGTCGTTCAATTTGAATTTTGTTGCCGATCCGGGGACGGATCGGGCGACCGGTTCGCGGGCCGTCGCCGGCCCGGGTGCCACGCTTACGGCTCGCACACCGCCGTCGGCAACACGTAGTCGCGGAACGTCTCGCGCAGCTTCAGCTTCTGCAGCTTGCCGGTCGCGGTGTGCGGCAGCGATTCGACGAACACGACGTCGTCGGGGATCCACCATTTCGCGACCTTGCCTTCATAGAACGCGAGCAGCGTGTCGCGGTTCAGGTTCGCGCCTTCGCGCGGCACCACGACGAGCAGCGGGCGCTCGGTCCATTTCGGGTGAGCACAGGCGATGCACGCGGCTTCGGCCACACCCGGGTGGGCAATCGCGACGTTCTCGATGTCGATCGAGCTGATCCATTCGCCGCCCGACTTGATCACGTCCTTGCTGCGGTCGGTGATCTGCAGGAAGCCGTCGGGATCGATCGTCGCAACGTCGCCGGTCGGGAACCAGCCGCCCGACAGCGGCGATTCATTGCCGCGAAAGTAGTGGTCGATCACCCACGGCCCGCGCACCTGCAGTTCGCCGAACGCGACGCCGTCCCACGGCAGTTCCTGGCCGTCCTCGCCGACGATGCGCATGTCGACGCCGCAGATCACGCGCCCCTGTTTCTCGAGCAGCCGGCGCTGCGCGTCGAGCGGCCGCTGCGACTGCGCCCAGTTGAGCTTCGCGAGCGTGCCGAGCGGCGACAGCTCGGTCATTCCCCATGCATGGATCACGCGCACGCCGTATTCGTCCTCGAACGTGCGCAGCATCGCGGGCGGGCACGCCGAGCCGCCGATCACCGTGCGATTCAGCGTCGAGAAGCGCACGCCGGCTTCGCGCATGTAGTTGAGCAGCCCGAGCCACACGGTCGGCACGCCCGCGGAGAACGTCACGCGTTCGGCCTCCATCAGCTCGTACAGCGATTTGCCGTCGAGATCCTTGCCGGGCAGCACGAGCTTGCCGCCGGTCAACGGCACCGCATACGGCAGCCCCCACGCGTTGACGTGGAACATCGGCACGACGGGCAGCACGGCGTCCATCGCGGACAGGTTCATCGCGTCGGGCAGCGCGGCGCCGTACGCGTGCAGCACCGTCGAGCGGTGCGAATACAGCACGCCCTTCGGGTTGCCGGTCGTGCCGGACGTGTAGCAGAGCCCCGACGCCTGCTGCTCGTCGAGGCGCGGCCAGTCGTAGCGGCCGTCCTCGGCCTCGACAAGCGTTTCATAGCAGAGATAGGGCGTCGCGCCCGACGGCAGGTGCGCGGCATCGGTCATCGCGACCCAGCCCTTCACGTGCGGGCACTGCGGTGCGATGGCGTCGACGAGCGGCGCGAAATTGATGTCGAAGAAGACGTAGCGGTCTTCCGCGTGATTGACGATGTACGCGATCTGCTCGGGGAACAGGCGCGGGTTGATCGTGTGGCAGACAGCGCCCATCCCGCCGATCCCGTAGTACGCCTCCAGATGACGGTAGCCGTTCCACGCCAGCGTGCCGACGCGGTCGCCGGTTTCGACGCCGAGCCGCGCAAGCGCCTGCGCCAGCTGCTTCGCGCGGCGTTCGCAATCGCGGTACGTATAGCGATGCAGGTCGCCTTCCACGCGCTTCGACACGATTTCCGTGTCGCCGGCGTGCCGCGCGGCATGCGAAATCAGCGAGGACACCAGCAACGGCATGTCCATCATCTGGCCCAGCAACGGCTTACCCATCGTCTTGTTCTCCGTGAGGATGCGAATCGGTGACCAGCCTCTGCGGCGCGCCCGTCAGCGGCCCCGGACGGGCGTGGCGCACGGCGCGCGCGCCACCATGCGGGCGGCGCGGCGCCGCCTTACAATATCGGCTTACCCAGAGGCGCTCAACATGTCGTTTTCCCGAAGCGCAGCCGATGCGGCTGACACCCTCCCCGACCTCGCCGCCACGCTCGGCGCGCCCGCCGTAGGCGCGTTCGTCACGCTCGGCGATGCGTTTCATACGCGGCTGCCGGCCGCGCCGCTTGCCGCGCCGTACGTCGTCGGGTTCTCCGACGAAGTCGCGCAGCGGCTCGACCTGCGGCCGTCGATCGCCGCGCAGCCCGGCTTCGCCGAGCTGTTCGCCGGCAACCCGACGCGCGACTGGCCCGCGCACGCGATGCCGTACGCGTCGGTGTATTCCGGCCACCAGTTCGGCGTATGGGCCGGCCAGCTCGGCGACGGCCGCGCGCTGACGATCGGCGAGCGCACCGGCACCGACGGCCGCCGCTACGAGCTGCAATTGAAAGGCAGCGGCCGCACGCCGTACTCGCGGATGGGCGACGGCCGCGCGGTGTTGCGCTCGTCGATCCGCGAATTCCTGTGCTCGGAAGCGATGCATCACCTCGGCATCCCGACCACGCGCGCGCTGACGGTGATCGGCTCCGATCAGCCGGTGGTCCGCGAGGAAATCGAGACGTCGGCCGTCGTCACGCGCGTGTCGGAAAGCTTCGTGCGCTTCGGCCACTTCGAGCACTTCTTCTCGAACGATCGCCCCGACCTGCTGCGCCAGCTCGCCGATCACGTGATCGACCGCTTCTATCCCGAATGCCGCGACGCGGACGATCCGTACCTCGCGCTGCTCGAAGCCGCGACGCTGCGCACGGCCGACCTCGTCGCGCAGTGGCAGGCCGTCGGCTTTTGCCACGGCGTGATGAACACCGACAACATGTCGATCCTCGGCGTGACGATCGACTACGGCCCGTTCGGCTTCGTCGACGCGTTCGATGCGAACCACATCTGCAACCACTCGGACAACAAAGGCCGCTATGCGTACCGGATGCAGCCGCGCATCGCGCACTGGAACTGCTACTGCCTCGCGCAAGCGCTGCTGCCGCTGATCGGGCTGCAGCACGACATCGCCGACGACGATGCGCGTGCCGAGCGCGCAGTGGACGACGCACAGGCCGTGCTCGCGAAATTCCCGGAACGTTTCGGCCCCGCGCTCGAACGCGCGATGCGCGCGAAGCTCGGCCTCGAGCTCGAACGCGAGAACGACGCCGAACTCGCGAACAAGCTGCTCGAGACGATGCACGCGAGCCATGCGGATTTCACGCTGACGTTCCGCCGCCTCGCACAGATCTCGAAGCACGACGCGAGCCGCGACGCCCCGGTGCGCGACCTGTTCATCGACCGCGAAGCGTTCGATGCGTGGGCGAACCTCTACCGCGCGCGGCTGTCCGAGGAAATGCGCGACGACGCGGCCCGCGCGGACGCGATGAATCGCGTGAACCCGAAATACGTGCTTCGCAACCATCTGGCCGAAGTCGCGATCCGGCGCGCGAAGGAAAAGGATTTTTCGGAAGTCGAACGGCTCGCGCAGATCCTGCGCCGCCCGTTCGACGAACAACCCGAGCATGAAGCGTACGCGGCGTTGCCGCCCGACTGGGCCGGGTCGCTCGAAGTGAGCTGCTCGTCCTGAGCCCGCAACCCGCGCGTATCGACCGACCGATCAGGAGAACCCCACATGTCCCACGATTCCGACGACAAAACCTTCCCGTACCAGAAGGACGACGCCGACCTGCGCCGCCGGCTCACGCCGATGCAGTACGAGGTCACGCAGCATGCGGCGACCGAGCGCGCATTCACCGGCGAATACACCGACACGGAAGACGCCGGCATCTACAAATGCGTCGTCTGCAGCACGCCGCTGTTCGAATCCGGTTCCAAATTCCACTCGGGCTGCGGCTGGCCCAGCTACTTCAAGCCGCTCAACGGCGAGGTGATCGACGAGAAGGTCGACTACTCGCACGGGATGGTGCGCGTCGAGGTGCGCTGCAACCACTGCGGCGCGCATCTGGGCCACGTCTTCGAGGACGGCCCGCGCGACCAGACCGGTTTGCGGTACTGCATCAATTCGGCTGCGTTAAACTTCGAGTCCCGACCCGAAAACGAATGAGCGGCGCCGGGCGGATCTGCCGGGCGGTCAGCCTCGGGCCGGACCGCCCCGACGATCCGCGACGGCGATGCCTGGCGGGTCCCTACAACGGTGAAAGGCCGCTCAAGCGGCCTTTCACGCAGCTGCGAGCGCCATGAAATTCCTGTTCGATCTGTTTCCGATCATCCTGTTTTTTGTCGCCTTCAAGGTCTGGGGCATCTTCACCGCCACCGCGGTCGCGATCATCGCGACGCTGGCCCAGGTCGCCTGGGTCGCCTTCCGGCACCGGAAGGTCGACACGATGCTGTGGGTCAGCCTCGGCGTGATCGTCGTATTCGGTGGCGCCACCCTCGTCCTGCATGACGAGAAATTCATTCAATGGAAACCGACTGTGCTGTACTGGTTGTTTGCGATCGGGTTGCTGGCCGCGCGTTATGCGTTCAGCAAGAACCTGATCGAGAAGATGATGGGCAAGCAGCTCACGCTGCCGTCCCCCGTGTGGGACAAGCTGAATGTGGCATGGGCGCTGTTCTTCGCGGTGCTCGGCGTCGCGAACCTGTACGTGGTGCACAACTTCACCGAATCGCAATGGGTGAACTTCAAGCTGTTCGGTACGACGGGCGCGATGGTCGTATTCATCATCCTGCAGAGCCTGTGGCTCACGAAATACCTGAAGGACGAGTGACATGACGGACGCCTTTCTCAACGCCTCGACCGGCGAACGCGTCGCGCTGATCGAAGCGCGCCTCACAGCGTCGCTCGCGCCGCTGTCGCTCACCGTGCGCGACGACAGCGCGCAGCACGCGGGCCACGCCGGCGCGGCCGCCGGCGGCCATTTCACGGTCACGATCGTGTCGGCCGCATTCGCCGGCAAGCCGCGCGTCGCGCGGCACCGGCTGGTGTATGATGCGCTCGCTGATGCGATGCAGCGCGGCATTCACGCGCTCGCGATCGTGGCTTACACGCCCGAAGAATTCAACGAATCTTCAATCTAGTCTCATTAGGAATTCCCGATGATCCTGAAATCCCCCCGCCTGTGGGTCGCGGCGGCTGCTTTTGCAGCGGCACCGGCATTCGCCCAGAACATCGCCGTCGTGAACGGCACGCCGATTCCGAAGTCGCGCGCCGACGCGATGGTCGCGCAGCTCGTCCAGCAAGGTCAGGCCGACGGCCCGAAACTGCAGCAGGCCGTGCGCGAGGAACTCGTGAACCGCGAAATCCTGATGCAGGAAGCCATCCGCGAAGGCATCCCGAACCGTCCTGACGTGAAGGCGCAAGTCGCAGTCGCGCAACAGACCGTCGTGCTGCGCTCGATGATCGAGAGCTTCCTGAAGAAGAACCAGCCGACCGACGCCGAAGTGAAGGCGCGCTACGACGACCTCGTCAAGGGCGCCGGCGGCAACCGCGAATACCACCTGCACCACATCCTCGTCGACAACGAGCAGCAGGCGAAGGACCTGATCGCGAAGATCAAGGCCGGCGCGAAGTTCGAGGATCTCGCGAAGCAATACTCGAAGGATCCGGGTTCGGGCAAGAACGGCGGCGATCTCGACTGGTCCGACCCGAAGGCCTACGTGCCGGAATTCGCGGCGGCTGCGCAGAAGCTGCAGAAAGGCCAGATGACCGACACGCCGGTGAAAACGCAGTTCGGCTGGCACATCATTCGCGTCGACGACATCCGCGACATCGCCCCGCCGCCGCTCGAGCAGGTGAAGGCGCAAATCGCGCAACAGCTGGTGCAGCAGAAGCTGCAGGCGTTCGAGGAAGGTCTGCGCCAGCAGGCGAAGATTCAGTAACGCCGGCGATACTCGCCCGTGCATCGAAAAGCCGCTCTTCGGAGCGGCTTTTTCGTTGGGTGCGCGAAAACGTGCCATAAAAAAGCCGCTCCGAAGAGCGGCCTGTTCCGTACCGGACGTCACCCGCACTATGCGGGATAAAACACGTCGTGATAGCGCACGTCACCCGACGGCAGCGTGGCCGAATCATCGAACGACAGCGCGAGGAAATACTCGGGCGGCACGCCCGGAAACACGATGTCGCCGGACGGTTCGAACCCGAAACGCGCGTAATACGCCGGCTCGCCGAGCACGACGCAGCCACGCGCACCGAGCCGGCGCAACGCGTCGAGCCCCGTGCGCACGAGCCCCGCGCCGATGCTCTGCCGCTGGCAATCGGGCAGCACCGCGAGCGGCGCGAGCCCGTACCACTGCTGGCTGCCGGCCGGCTCGCCGCCGATCGCAACCGGCGAGAACGCGACGTGGCCGATGAGGCGAGCGTCGCGCTCCGCGACGAGCGACACGCTCAGCGCACCGTCCGCGCGCAGCGTCTCGACGATGCGCTGCTCGAACTGCCCGCCCTGCGGCTCGCCCGCGAACGCCGCGCGGATCACGCGGCCGATCGCGTCGGCCTCGCTCGCGCGTGCGTCGCGCAGCGTGACGACCTCGACCGGCATGTGCGGATCGAACATCATCCGGATCAGCCGATCCAGCGACGCGCGTTGCGGAACACGCGCATCCACGGGCTTGCTTCACCCCAGCTTTCCGGGTGCCAGCTCATCGCGACCGTACGATGCACACGCTCCATGTGCGGCATCAGCACCGAGAAGCGGCCGTCGGCCGTCGTGACCGACGTGATGCCGGCCGGCGAGCCGTTCGGGTTGAACGGATAGCGCTCGGTCGCTTCGCCGCGGTGGTCGACGAAACGCATCGCGATCGCGACGCGATCGATGTCGCCCTGCTGCGAGAAGTCTGCATAACCTTCGCCGTGCGCGACCGCGACCGGAATCCGCGAGCCTTCCATCCCCGCGAAGAAGATCGACGGCGACTTCTCCACTTCGACGAACGAGAAGCGCGCCTCGAACTGCTCGGACTTGTTGCGCGTGAACTTCGGCCACGCTTGCGCGCCCGGGATCATCGACGCGATGCTCGACAGCATCTGGCAGCCGTTGCAGATGCCGAGGGCGAACGTGTCCGGACGCGCGAAGAACGCCGAGAACATGTCGGCGAGGTTCGCGTTGAAACGGATCGTCTTCGCCCAGCCTTCGCCCGCGCCCAGCACGTCACCGTACGAGAAGCCGCCGCATGCGACCGCACCCGCGAAATCGGCGAGCGTCGCACGGCCCGCGAGCAGGTCGCTCATGTGCACGTCGTGGGCGTCGAAGCCCGCGCGGTCGAACGCGTAGGCCGTTTCCAGGTGCGAGTTCACGCCCTGCTCGCGCAGGATCGCAACGCGCGGCCGTGCGCCCGTCGCGATGAACGGCGCGGCGATGTCGTCGGCCGGATCGAAGCTCAGCACCGGCGAGATGCCCGGATCGGCCGCGTCGAGCAGCGCGTCGTATTCGGCATCCGCGCAGGCGGGGTTGTCGCGCAGGCGCGCGATGCGCCAGCTCACTTCGCTCCATGCGCGATGGAGTTCGGCACGCGGTGCATCGAAGATCTTCTTCGCGTCGCGGTACACCTCGATCACGTCGCGGTCGTTGACCGAGCCGATCACGTGCGAGCACGCCGACAGGCCGAACTCGCGCAGCGCGCCGAGCACCGCGTCACGGTCGGACGCGCGCACCTGCACGACGGCGCCGAGTTCTTCCGAGAACAGCGCGCGCAGCGTGCGGTCGTCACGACGGCCGCTCGTCTGCTTCGCCCAGTCCTTCGCGTCGCCGTAGTCGGATTCGTGGTTCGGGTCGAGCGTCAGCATGTCGACGTTCAGCGACACGCCCGCGTGGCCCGCGAACGCCATTTCGCACACCGTCGCCCACAAGCCGCCGTCCGAGCGGTCGTGGTACGCGAGCAGCTTGTCTTGCGTATTGAGCGACTGGATCGCGTTGAAGAAGCGCTTCAGGTCTTCCGCATCGTCGACGTCCGGCGTCGTGTCGCCGACCTGCTGCGTGACTTGCGCGAAGATGCTGCCGCCCATCCGGTTCTTGCCGCGGCCGAGATCGATCGCGATCAGCACGCTGTCGCCCGCGTCGACGACACGGCGCAGTTGCGGCGTCAGGTGGCGGCGCACGTCTTCGACCGGCGCGAACGCGGAGATGATCAGCGACACCGGCGACACCACTTCCTTCGCGACGCCCTGCTCGTCCCACTTCGTCTTCATCGACAGCGAGTCCTTGCCGACCGGGATGCCGATCCCGAGTGCCGGGCACAGCTCCATGCCGATCGCCTTGACCGTGTCGAACAGCGCGGCGTCTTCGCCGGCCGTGCCGCACGCGGCCATCCAGTTCGCCGACAGCTTCAGCTTGTCGAGCGACGCGATCGGCGCGCTCGCGATGTTCGTGATCGCTTCGCCGACGGCCATGCGGCCCGATGCCGGCGCGTCGATCACGGCGAGCGGCGTGCGCTCGGCCATCGTCATCGCCTCGCCCTTGAAGCCCGCGTAGTCGAGCGCGGTGACCGCGCAGTCGGCCACCGGCACCTGCCACGGGCCGACCATCTGGTCGCGCACCGATGTGCCGCCGACCGAACGGTCGCCGATCGTGATCAGGAACGACTTGCTGCCGACCGTCGGGTGCTTCAGCACGTCGACCGCGACTTCCGACAGTGCGATGCCCGTCACGTCGACCGGCGCACGCTCGGTCGCCACGCGCGCGACGTCACGGTGCATGCGCGGCGGCTTGCCGAGCAGCACTTCCATCGGCATGTCGACCGGGTATTCGTCGGCACCCGCCGCTTCGTCGTCGACGAGCTTCAGCTGGCGTTCGTCGGTCGCGACACCGACCACCGCGAACGGGCAGCGCTCACGTGCGCAGATTGCCTCGAAGCGCGGCAGGTCGGCCGGCGCGATCGCCAGCACGTAACGCTCCTGCGCTTCGTTCGACCAGATTTCGCGCGGCGACAGGCCCGATTCCTCGAGCGCGACCTTGCGCAGTTCGAAGCGCGCGCCCTTGCCCGCGCCGTCGACGATTTCCGGGAACGCGTTCGACAGGCCACCCGCGCCGACGTCGTGGATGCTCAGGATCGGGTTTTCCGCGCCGAGCTGCCAGCAGCCGTTGATCACTTCCTGCGCGCGACGCTCGATTTCCGGGTTGCCGCGCTGCACCGAGTCGAAGTCGAGTTCGGCCGTGTTCGCGCCGGTCGCCATCGAGCTTGCGGCGCCGCCGCCCATCCCGATCCGCATGCCGGGGCCGCCGATCTGGATCAGCAGCGAGCCGGCCGGCACGTCGTGCTTGTGCGTATGCTGATCCGCGATGTTGCCGAGGCCGCCCGCGATCATGATCGGCTTGTGATAGCCATGCACCTTCCCGCCGACGTTCTGCTCGTACACGCGGAAGTAGCCGCCGAGGTTCGGGCGGCCGAATTCGTTGTTGAACGCGGCGCCGCCGAGCGGGCCGTCGATCATGATCTGCAGCGGCGACGCGATGCGGTCCGGGCGGCCATACGGGCCGTGCGCGTCGTTCGGGTTGCGCTCGCCGACCGGCTGCGCCGCGTCGCGTGCGTTTTCCCACGACTGGCGGGCGTCCGGCAGGTCGAGGTTCGACACGGTGAAGCCCGTCAGGCCGGCCTTCGGACGCGCGCCGCGGCCCGTCGCGCCTTCGTCGCGGATCTCGCCGCCCGCGCCGGTCGCCGCGCCCGGGAACGGCGAGATCGCCGTCGGGTGGTTGTGCGTCTCGACCTTCATCAGCGTGTGCGTGAGCTCGGTGTGACGGCCGTAGCGCTCGCCCGGCTCGCCGGCCGCGCCCACGTTGCGCGGGAACCAGCGCTCGGCTTCGGCGCCGACCATGATCGACGAGTTGTCCGAATACGCGACGATCGTG
Organism: Burkholderia cepacia complex sp. TUM26381; assembly: GCF_057439935.1. Taxonomy (NCBI): domain Bacteria; kingdom Pseudomonadati; phylum Pseudomonadota; class Betaproteobacteria; order Burkholderiales; family Burkholderiaceae; genus Burkholderia; species Burkholderia cepacia complex sp. TUM26381. The sequence goes on from NZ_CM172006.1 coordinate 2,128,972, forward strand.
CCCTGCGGGTTCAGCTTTTCGGTGTTGCGGATCATCGCGAACAGCGACATGTCCTGTGCTTCGCCGTCGATCGTCCACTGCGCGTTGAAGATCTTGTGGCGGCAGTGCTCGCTGTTCGCCTGCGCGAACATCATCAGCTCGACGTCGGTCGGGTTGCGTTCGAGCTTGCGGAACGCGTCGACCAGGTAGTCGATCTCGTCGTCGGCGAGCGCGAGGCCCAGCTCGACGTTCGCGCGCTCGAGCGCGCCGCGGCCAACGCCCAGCACGTCGACGGTCTCGAGCGACTTGGCCGGCAGCTCGTCGAACAGGTGCTTCGCGTCGTCGCGCGCCGCGACCACGCTTTCGGTCATCCGGTCATGCAGCGCGTCCAAGACGGCTGCACGCGCGTCGTCCGACAGCGCCTTCTTGCCGCCGAGCAGGCCCGACTTCAGCGTGACCGTGAATTCGACGCCGCGCTCGATGCGGCGCACGTGCGTGAGGCCGCAGTGCCGGGCGATGTCGGTCGCCTTGCTCGCCCACGGCGAAACCGTGCCGAAGCGCGGCAGCACGACGAAGGTCTCGGTCGTGCCCTTCTCGCCCGCCGGCTGGAACGGCTCGCCGTAGTGCATCAGCGCGTCGATGCGCGCGCTGTCGTCGGCCGCCAGCGGCTCGGCCGCATTGACGAAGTGCAGGAACTGGCCGCGCACCGCGACGATGTTGGCGTCGATTTGCCTGAGCGTGTCGAGCAGACGGGTTTGACGGAAATCGGAGAGGGCCGAAGCGCCGGGAAAACACGAGAAGTGAGCCATGGGCTGGACTGACGTCGATGAGTCGCGCGAGGTGGCGACGTGGGGCGAAAGGAAGGCCGTAATTATACCCGGAAGTCGGCCGCCCAAGACCGGCCGATCGGTAGTCCGCATGCACCGCAACGGTGCCCGGGCACGCGGCGAGCACGGCCGCCCTCCGGGCCGGCCCGCACGGGCCCACGCGCCGGCCGCCGCGGTGCGACCGCACGGCGCATGCGCGCCCGACGCCGGCTCCCGCGATTTTGGCGCTATCATTCCGGGTTCACCGGGCCGGGCCCTCAGCGAATTCTCACCGGGCGGCGTGCGCGCCGCCCGTCATCGAAGCAATCCATGGATGTCATCGTCATCGGCGGCGGAATCAGCGGCGTCGCCACCGCCTACCAGCTGCGCGCGGCCGGCCATCGCGTCTGCGTGGTCGAACGCCACGCGACCGTCGCGCAAGGTGCGACCTACGGCGACGGCGGCGCGCTGCTGCCGAGCCCGCTCGACGTCTGGTTCGGCCCGACTTTCATGCGCCAGCGCCAGCCGCGCGACAGCGGCATCGTCTACAAGCCGGGCTTCAACGGCGGCGTGCGCCGCTTCGTCAAGCAGCTCGGCGGGCTGCGCGAGCCCGACGCGTTCGCCGCACAGTACGCGCGGCTGCGCCCGCTGATCGACGCGTCGCGCGACACGCTCGCCGATATCGAAGCGCGCCTCGAACTCGAGTTCGAGCAGAAGCCCGGGATCCTGCATGTGGTGCGCGACCCGCGCGACTGGGACGCACTGCAGCCTGCGCTCGACCTGCTGCGCACGCTCGACCAGCCGTACCGCACGCTCACCGCCGACGAATGCGCGGCACTCGAACCGTCGGTGCCGGCCGAGCCCGGCTTTGCCGGCGGCGTGCTGCTCGAAACCGAGCGCACCGGCAACTGCCCGCTGTTCGCGAAACTGGTCAAGCAGACGCTCGACGAGCATGGCGTGCAGTTCCGCTTCGGCGCGGACGTCGCCGCGATCCGCGTCGATAACGGCCGCGCCGCGGTCGAGCTCGCGCCGTCCGGCCAGCGGACCGCGGCCAAGGCGCGCGAGGTCGACGTGATTTCCGCCGACGCGATCGTGGTCGCTGCCGGCGCCGGCAGCGTGCCGCTGCTCGAGCGGCTCGGCTGGCGCCTGCCGCTGCACCCGGTCCGCGTCCATACCCTGACCGCGCCGGTCGCGTACGAAGAGCACGCGCCGCATCTGAGCGTCGTCGATTCAATCAAGCGGATCTCGATCACGCGCACCCATCAGCGGCTGCGCATCGGCGGCGGCGCCGTGCTGCAAAGCCTCGCCGACACCGCCAAACCGCTCGCCGAGCCGCTGTCCGAGGCCGCGCTCGCGCTGCTCGGCCAGGCCGTCCACGACTGGGTGCCGGGCGCCGCCAGGATTTCGGCCGCGCTGTCGTGGCAGGGCATGCAGCTGCTGTCGCCGGACGGCCTGCCCGTCGTGGGTCCGACCCCGCATCCGCGTGTGTTCGTCAATTTCGGGCATGGCCCGACCGGCTGGGGGCTCGCTTGCGGGTCTGCTAAAGTGGTGACCGACTACCTGGGCGGCAACGCCCAGCACTGGCCCGCCGACACGCTCGCCGCGCTCAGCGCCGGCCGCTTCACGACCTGACCGCCGCGGGCTCGCCCCGTGGCGGCATCCTTGCCAGCCGCCACGATCCCGCGATGACCGTTCCCCGCCCGCTTCCCGATTCCGATCCGATCGCGCTGCTGCGCGTCACCGACCTGCGCGCGGCCGAAGCCGACGCCACCGCGGCGCTGCCGCCGCACACGCTGATGGGACGCGCGGGCGCCGCCGCCGCGCGCTGGCTGTCCGAGCGCGTCGCCGGCGACGCGCGCCCCGTGTGGTTCGCGGTCGGCCCCGGCAACAACGGCGGCGACGCGCTGGTGGCCGCCGCCCAGCTCCAGCAGCTCGGTGTCGCGACGCAGGCGTGGATGCCGGTACCGGTCAGGCCGGACGACGCGCAATGGGCGCTCGGCCTGGCCCGCGCGGCCGGCGTGCCGCTGTCGGCCACACCGCCCGCGGCGCTGGACGAATTCGCGTGGGTCGTCGACGGGCTGTTCGGCATCGGTCTCGGCCGCGCGCTCGACGGCGCGTTTGCCGAGCAGGCTGCGCGCATCGCCGCGCATGCACGCGGCGGTGGCCGCGTGCTCGCACTCGACGTGCCGAGCGGGCTCGACAGCGATACGGGCCGGATCGTCGGCGCGGGCGTCGCCGTCACGGCCACCCACACGCTCACCTTCATCGGCGCGAAGCCGGGCCTCTACACGGGCGACGGCCGCGATCTCGCCGGCGAGATCGACATCGCCTCGCTCGACGTCGCGCCGCCCGCCGCACCGGCCATCATGCTGAATGCGCCTGCGCGGTTCGCCGCGGCGCTGCCCGCACGCGCGTTCGCATCCCACAAGGGCACGTACGGCAGCCTTGCGGTACTCGGCGGCGACACCGGCATGTGCGGCGCACCGATTCTGGCCGCACGCGCCGCGTTGTTCGCCGGTGCCGGCAAGGTGCACGTCGGCTTCCTCGGCGCCGGCGCGCCGCCGTACGATCCGCCATTCCCCGAACTGATGCTGCATCCGGCCGACACCCTCGATCTCGGCGCGATGACCGCGATCGCGGCCGGCTGCGGGCTCGGCACGCGCGAAGCCGCGGCGACGCTCGTACGCGACGTGCTCGCGCACGACGCCGTGACGCTGCTCGATGCCGACGCGCTGAACCTCGTCGCGACGCACGCCGACCTCGCGGCCGCCGTCGCCGCACGCGGCGCGCGCGGCAATCCGTGCGTGCTGACGCCGCATCCGCTCGAAGCCGCCCGCCTGCTCGGCAGCGACACGGCGGCGGTGCAGCACGACCGCATCGCGGCCGCGCAGGCGCTCGCGGCACGTTATGCGGCGATCGTCGTGCTGAAAGGCTCAGGCACGGCGATTGCGGCACCCGACGGCCACGTGACGATCAACCCGACCGGCAACGCGGCGCTCGCCACCGGCGGCACCGGCGACGTGCTCGGCGGCCTGATCGGCGCACTGCTCGCACAGCGCGTCGCGCCGTACGAAGCGGCGCTCGCGGGTGTCTACCTGCACGGCCTCGCGGCCGACACGCTGACCGCGAACGGCACCGGCCCGGCCGGGCTCACGGCCGGCGAGCTCGCGCCGATGGTGCGCACGCTGATCAATCGCCTTTTTTATCCGTCGCCGCGCGCCGACACGTAACGCCGCTATACTGACTGCCCCGCCGCACGGCGGGCCTTCTCGTCCGCCGGCCTTCCGATCCCGATGAGCCGGCGCGGCATTCCTCCCGATTCACGCTTCACTCGAACCGCCATGACGCTGAATTCGCTCCCCGCCTGGACTGCCCTTCAATCCCACTTCGAACAGATCCGTCACGCTCGCCTGCGCGACTGGTTCGCGCCGGAAAACGACCACGCGCCGACTCGCGCCGAACGCTTCACGATTCCGGGCGGCGGCCTCGCGGCCGATTTCTCGAAGAACCGCATCAACGACGACACGCTGCGCCTGCTCGTGCAGCTCGCACGCGACGCGGGCGTCGAAGCGCGCCGCGACGCGATGTTCGCCGGCGAAATCGTCAACCCGACCGAAGGCCGCGCCGCACTGCACACCGCACTGCGCGCGACCGACCCGCAAGCGCCGTTCCACGCGCAGGTGAGCGCCGAGCGCGCGAAGATGGCGACCTTCGCGCGCGCCGTGCGCAGCGGCACGTGGACGGGCTATACGGGCAAGCGCATCCGTCACGTGATCAACATCGGCATCGGCGGCTCCGATCTCGGGCCGAAGATGGTCGTGCATGCACTGCATCACGTCGCGACGCCGGACATCTCGACCCACTTCGTGTCGAACGTCGACGGCGCCGATCTCGCGCGCGTGCTCGAACAGGTCGATCCCGAAGAAACGCTCGCGATCATCGTGTCGAAGACCTTCACGACGCTCGAGACGATGACGAACGCCCGCTCGCTGCGCGACTGGTTCGTCGCGCGCGGCTGCCCGGAGGACGCGCTATCGAAGCACTTCGTCGGCGTGTCGGCGAACCCGGCCGAAGTCGTGAAGTTCGGCATCGCCGCAGAAAACGTGTTCGAAATGTGGGACTGGGTCGGCGGCCGCTATTCGCTGTGGTCGGCAGTCGGCCTGTCGATCATGATCGCGATCGGCCCCGAGCAGTTCGACGAGCTGCTGGCCGGCGCGAACGACATGGACCGCCATTTCCGCGAAGCGCCGCTGGAGCGCAACCTGCCGGTGCTGCTCGGCCTGATCGGCATCTGGTACCGGAATTTCTTCGGGTCGCAGAGCTATCTCGTCGCGCCGTACTCGGAAGCGCTGCACTACCTGCCGTCGTACCTGCAGCAGCTCGAAATGGAGAGCAACGGCAAATCCGCGCGCCTGGACGGCACGTTCGTCGATTACCCGACGTCGGCCGTCACGTGGGGCGAGCCGGGCACCAACGGCCAGCACGCGTTCTTCCAGATGCTGCACCAGGGGCCGACGATCGTGCCGATCGACTTCATCGCGGTGCTGACGCCCGAGCATCTGCTCGCGAGCCATCATCCGAAGCTGCTCGCGAACTGCTTCGCGCAGAGCGAAGCGCTGATGCTCGGCCGCACGCTCGAAGAAGCGCTCAAGGTCGCCGGGCCGGGCAAGGAAGCGCTCGCGCCGCACCTGACGTTCCCCGGCAACCGCCCGACCACGACGCTGCTCGTCGATGCGCTGACGCCGCGTACGCTCGGCGCGCTGATCGCGCTTTACGAACACAAGGTGCTCGTGCAGGCAACGGTGTGGGACATCAATCCGTTCGACCAGTGGGGCGTCGAGCTCGGCAAGATTCTCGGCAAGGTGGTGGAAGCCGATCTGTCGGCCGGATCGGTCGATCCGGCGAAGCACGACTCGTCGACCACGGCGCTGATCGAGCGCGCCCGTGCGGCGCTGAAGCGCTGACGCAACGGGCTCATGCCCGTGCCGGCCGCGCAGTACGTCCTGCGTGGCCGGCAAAAAAAACGCATGCGCGGCGCTATGCCGTATGCGGCGCGACGATGCGGCCGGCGTCGAGCGTCACGGTCGTCTCGCAGCGGCGCGCGAGTTCGGCATCGTGCGTGACGAGCACGAGCGTGGCGCCGTGCGTGCGGTTCAGTTCGAACATCAGGTCGATGACTGCATGGCCCGTCGCCGCGTCGAGACTGCCGGTCGGCTCGTCGGCAAACAGGATCGACGGGCGCGTGACGAAGGCGCGCGCAAGTGCGACGCGTTGCTGCTCGCCGCCCGACAACAGCTTCGGATAATGCGCGGTGCGTTCGCCGAGCCCGACCTGCACGAGCAGCGCGCGGGCACGGTCGGCCGCATCGCGTGCGCTGATGCCGCCCTGCAGTTCGAGCGGCAGCATCACGTTTTCGAGCGCCGTCAGGTGCGGCATCAACTGGAACGACTGGAACACGAACCCGACCGCGCCGTTGCGCAGCGCGGCGCGCGCGTCCTCGTCGAGCGAGTCGAGCGCGCGGCCGAGCAGGCGAACCGTGCCGCTCGTCGCGCTGTCCAACCCTGCAAGCAGGCCGAGCAGCGTCGATTTGCCCGACCCCGATGCGCCGACGATCGCGAGGCTGCTGCCCGGCCGCACGGCAAGCGTGATGCCGTCGAGGATCGTCAACTCGCCCGTTGCATCGGCAACCCGCTTGCACACGTCATGGACTTCGATGATCGGATCGGTAATCTTGAACATGGACACGACATTTCGCTGGAAAAGACGCACGGCGGTCGCCGCGCTGCTGGGCACGCTGCTGGCCGTCACCGTGCCGGCACACGCCGCGACGGCGCCGACATCGGGCCCGCCCGTGATCGTCGTGCTCGGCGACAGCCTGTCGGCCGAATACGGCTTGCCGCGCGACACCGGCTGGGTTGCGCTGCTGCGGCAACGGCTCACGACCGAGCGAATCGATTATAGCGTCGCGAACGCCAGCGTCAGCGGCGACACCACGAGCGGCGGTCGTGCGCGGCTGCCCGCGGTGCTGCAGCGGCTCAAACCTTCGATCGTCGTCGTCGAACTCGGTTCGAACGATGCACTGCGCGGCGTGCCGCTCGCGACGACCGAGCAGAACCTGCGCGACATCATTGCCGGCGCGCGACGTGTGCAAGCGAAGGTCGTGCTGGTCGGCATGTACGTGCCGCCCAATTACGGCCCCGACTACACGCAGAAGTTCCACGCCGTCTACACGCGGCTGTCGAAAGATCTCGACGTGCCGCTCGTGCCGTTCCTGCTGGCCGGCATCGAGAACAAGCCCGAGATGTTCCAGGCTGACCAGATGCATCCCGCGCAGCAGGCACAGGGCATCCTGCTCGACAATGTGTGGCCGGCGCTGAAGCCGTTGCTCGGCAAGCCCCGCGGCTGACGCCCCCTGCCGGAAAACAAAAAGCCCCGCTCGAAGCGGGGCTTTTTGGATTGCGGGCGAAACGGTGTTCAGTCGTCGCCGTCCTGCTTCTGGCTCGACGTCGAACCGTACAGCTTCACCTTCGAGCGATCGCGCAGCGCGGTGAGATAGGCCTCGCCTTCGCTCTGTGCGTCGACCTGCGCCATCTGCTGCTGTGCGGCCGCCAGTTGCTGCGGATCGACTGCCGAACCCGGGATCACCGCGTTCACACGGTAGATCGCGTAGCCGTCCGCGCCGAGATCGACACCGACGTAAGCCGGCAGCGTCTTTGCATCGACCTTGTAGACGGCGCTCAGTGCAGCCGGCGTCAGACCTTGCGACTGCGTGCGCGACACCTTCTGCGCAACGGAGAACCCGTCAGCCGACTTCGACTTCTGCAGCTCGGCGAGCTTCGCCACGCCATCCTTCTTCGCGAGTTCCGCGGCCTGCTCGGCGACGACCTTCTGGCGCACGACGTCCTTGATCGCGTCGAGCGCGGGCACGGCAGCCGGCTTGTAGTCGGTCACGCGCGCCGAGATCAGCGTGTTGTTGCCGACGTCGATCGCCTGCGTGTTGTTCTGGCTCTTCACCGAGTCGTTTGCGAATACCGCAGCCAGGAGCTTCGGATTGTTCAGCGGGCTCGTCGGCGGCAGTTGCGGATTCGGCGTCGGCGTGACGGTGGCCGTCTGGATCGTCAGCTTGTACTTGTCCGCGGCCGGCTGCAGCGTCTTCGCCTTTTCGTACACGGTCGACGTGAAGCCTTCCGCGTTGTCCGTGAACGCCTTCGATGCGTACTGCTGCTTCAGGCTGGCGGCGATCTCGTCCTTCACTTCCGCGAACGGCTTGACGACTGCCGGCTTCACTTCGGTCGCCTTCAGGATGTGGAAGCCGAGATCCGACTGCACGACACCGCTCACGTCACCCTGCTTGAGTGCGAACGCCGCATCGTCGAACGCCTTGCCGCCGGCCGTCGAACCGCGCGTGATGAAGCCGAGGTCGCCGCCCTTCGCTGCCGACGGCGCGTCCTGCGAATTCTTCTGCGCGATTTGCGCGAACTGGTCCGGATGCGCCTTCACGTCGGCGAGCAGTTGCTCGGCCTTCGTCTTCGCTGCCGTCTTGTCGGCCGCGCTGGCGCTGCCCGGCGCCGCGATGAAGATGTGGCTCACGCGCACTTGCGCTTCGGTGCGGAAGTGCGTCGGGTTGTCGTCGTAGAACTTCTTGATGTCCGCGTCGGTCGGCTGCGCGCTCGCGGCCGCTGCGGCCGGCGAATAGACGAGGTACTGGATCGTCGCGGTTTCCGGCGTCGCGAAGCTCTGCTTGTGCGCGTCATAGTACGCGTTGAGCTGCGCGTCGGTCGGCTGGACCTTCGCGGCGAAGTCGCTCGTCTTCAGCACCAGCGCCTGCACTTCGCGCTGCTGCGCGGCGAGTTCGGACAGACGTTGCGCGAGGCTCTTCGGCGTGAATGCGCTCGACACGATGCTGGCCGGAATCTGCTGCAGCGACAGGCTGTAGCGCACACGCTCCTGGTACTGCTCGGGCGTCATCCCCTGGAACGACAGCAGTTGCGCATAACGCTCGACGTCGATCGACCCATCGGGCTTCTTCAGCGAAGCGATCATCGGATCGCTCATCAGTGCATCGCGCACGGCATTGTCGGACGCGGTCAGGTGCAGACGTTGCGTCTCGTCGGCCAGCACACGTTGCTGGATCAGGCCGTCGAGCACCTGCTTGCGATGCTCGGGCGTATCGAACATCTTGACGTCGAACTGCCCGCCGAGCGCCTGGCGGGCCTGGTCGATCTGCTGGCGGAACGCGCCGTCGAATTCGACCCGCGTGATCTTGTGCCCGTTGACCGCCGCGACGTTCGCACTGTCGTCGAAGAAACCGCGGAAGCCTTGGATCCCGACGAAACCCAGCCCCGGCAACACGATCAGGAGCAGGAGCGCCATCATCAGGCGCTGGTGATTACGGAAGAAATCGAGCATGCGTGACGGGAAAATTGGACAAAACGTCCGATATTACAACATACGGGGTGGGACGGGAGAAAAGCAGACGTACTGCGCGCGAGCGCAGCCGGAAACACCCATGAAAAAGCCCGCGCGAGGCGGGCTTCTTCATTTTTCTGGCGAAGCGGACGGGACTCGTCTACATCGTGCGGGCCGCGCAGGCGGCTTCCTCCACTCCGCAATCACGCGCCCGATTACGGGCGCAATCGACGATGAAAATAAAAAAGCCCGCACAAGGCGGGCTTTCTTATTTTCTGGCGGAGCGGACGGGACTCGAACCCGCGACCCCCGGCGTGACAGGCCGGTATTCTAACCGACTGAACTACCGCTCCTTGGTCTGGCTGAATCGTGAAACTGGTGGGTGCTGAGGGGTTCGAACCCCCGACCTACGCCTTGTAAGGGCGCCGCTCTACCAGCTGAGCTAAGCACCCGTTTCCGATTCGTTCTGACTGCGATCTGCGTTTCCGCATCAACAATCAGCGAGCCCGCAAGTTTAATTCATCCCCGATCATTTTGCCAAGCCCATCCGCGAATTTTTTTAACATTCGCGCGCACGCTTCCGAAGCGCATAAAAAAACCCGCGGACATGCCGCGGGTTTCGTGAACAACCGTCAGCAACGACGGCGTTCCAGGTCTCAGTGCTTGACGACTTCCGTCGAGCCGGCATCTTTCGCCGCCTCGCCGACCGGCGCTGCTGCCTTCGCCTCTTCTTCCGGCGGCAGCGGCGTCGGCGAACGCTCGAGCGCGAGTTCCAGCACCTTGTCGATCCAGCGGACCGGCACGATCTCGATCGCGTTCTTCACGTTGTCCGGAATGTCCGCGAGATCCTTCACGTTCTCTTCCGGAATCAGCACGAGCTTGATGCCGCCGCGATGCGCAGCCAGCAGCTTTTCCTTCAGCCCGCCGATCGGCAGCACTTCGCCACGCAACGTGATTTCGCCCGTCATCGCGACATCGGCACGCACGGGGATACCCGTCAGCACCGACACCAGCGCGGTCGTCATCGCACCGCCGGCGGACGGACCGTCCTTCGGCGTCGCACCTTCCGGCACGTGGATGTGGATGTCCTGCTTCTCGAACGCTTCGTCCTTGATGCCCAGACGGCGCGAGCGCGAGCGCACGACAGAACGCGCAGCCTCGACCGACTCCTTCATCACGTCGCCGAGCGAACCCGTACGGATCACGTTGCCCTTGCCCGGCATCACCGCGGCTTCGATCGTCAGCAGATCGCCGCCGACTTCCGTCCACGCGAGGCCCGTCACCTGACCGACCTGGTTTTCCTTCGCCGCGAGGCCGAAGTCGTACTTGCGCACGCCGAGGAACGTGTCGAGGTTCTCGCCATCGACCTTGATCGCGCCCGATGCCTTCTTCAGCAGCAGCATCTTCACGACCTTGCGGCAGATCTTCGACACTTCCCGCTCGAGCGAACGCACACCGGCTTCGCGCGTGTAGTAGCGGATGATGTCGCGGATCGCCTGTTCGGTGACGTCGATCTCGCCGTCCTTCAGCCCGTTGTTCTTCTTCTGCTTCGGCAGCAGGTAACGCTGGGCAATGCTGACCTTCTCGTCTTCCGTGTAACCCGACAGACGGATCACTTCCATCCGGTCGAGCAGCGGCGGCGGGATGTTCAGCGAGTTCGACGTCGCAACGAACATCACGTCCGACAGATCGAAGTCGACTTCGATGTAGTGGTCGGCGAACGTGTGGTTCTGTTCCGGATCGAGCACTTCGAGCAGCGCCGACGACGGATCGCCGCGGAAATCCATACCCATCTTGTCGACTTCGTCGAGCAGGAAGAGCGGATTGCGCACGCCGACCTTCGCGAGGCTTTGCAGGATCTTGCCCGGCATCGAACCGATGTACGTACGGCGGTGGCCGCGGATCTCGGCTTCGTCACGCACGCCGCCGAGCGCCATCCGGACGAACTTGCGGTTCGTCGCACGGGCGATCGACTGGCCGAGCGAGGTCTTGCCGACGCCCGGAGGCCCGACGAGGCACAGGATCGGCGCCTTGACCTTGTCCACGCGCTGTTGCACCGCGAGATACTCGAGGATCCGTTCCTTGACCTTCTCGAGGCCGAAGTGATCCTCGTCGAGCACCTGCTCGGCGTTCGACAGGTCGTTGTTGACCTTGCTCTTCTTGCGCCACGGCAGGCCGATCAGCGTGTCGATGTAGTTGCGCACGACGGTCGCTTCCGCGGACATCGGCGACATCAGCTTCAGCTTCTTCAGCTCGGCGTCGGCCTTCTTCTTGGCTTCCTTCGGCATGCGCGCGGCGTTGATGCGCTTCTCGAGTTCCTCGAGATCCGCACCCTCTTCGCCTTCGCCCAGTTCCTTCTGGATCGCCTTGACCTGTTCGTTCAGGTAGTACTCGCGCTGGCTCTTTTCCATCTGGCGCTTCACGCGCCCGCGGATGCGCTTTTCGACCTGCAGGATGTCGATCTCGGCTTCGAGCTGCGCGAGCAGGTGCTCGAGGCGCTCGATGACCGGGAACATCTCGAGGATGTGCTGCTTCTGGTCGAGCTTCAGCGGCAGGCGCTCGGCGATCATGTCGGCGAGGCGGCCGGCTTCGTCGATGCCCGACAGCGACGTGAGGATCTCCGGCGGGATCTTCTTGTTCAGCTTCACGTACTGGTCGAACTGCGACACGATCGCACGGCGCAGCGCTTCCGTTTCAGCGCTGTCGGCGTGATCGGGCTCGAGCGGCATCACTTCGCAGGAGAACTGCGTCTCCTGTTCTTCGATCGACAACGCCTTCGCGCGCTGCAGGCCCTCGACGAGCACCTTCACGGTGCCGTCCGGCAGCTTCAGCATCTGCAGGATGTTGGCGATACAACCGACCTCGTACATGTCCTTTTCGGTCGGTTCGTCCTTGGCCGCGGTTTTCTGGGCGACGAGCATGATGTGCTTGCCGCCTTCCATCGCTGCTTCGAGGGCCTTGATCGATTTCGGCCGGCCCACGAAGAGCGGAATGACCATGTGCGGGAAAACGACGACGTCCCGCAGCGGCAGCAGCGGGAGCGTGATGCGTTCCGGCGGGAGAAGTTGGGTGCCTGACATTTCATTTCCCCATGAGTGGAATCAATTGTTCGGTAATTGAGGCCGCCACAACGAATTGCAAGCCTTCAAGTGCGGGAAATATTCGGTAAGAAAGTAACCACCGCGTGTCGAGTCAGAGTTACCCACAAGATAAACGAAAAAAAGCCGCCCACGGTCTCATGAACGGCCTTTTTCGCAGAACATCGTCGGCAAGCCGGTCAGTTCGAACCCGCCACCTTCGGCGTGTCCTCGTAGATCAGCAAAGGCTTGCCGTCGCCATCGATGACGTTCTCGTCGATGATGACTTTGCTGACCCCTTTCATCGTCGGCAGCTCGTACATCACGTCGAGCAGCGCCTGTTCGATGATCGAACGCAAACCGCGCGCGCCGGTCTTGCGGCGGATCGCCTTGCGGGCGACTGCCTGCAGCGCGCCCGGCCGGATTTCCAGCTCGACGCGCTCCATCGCGAACAGCTTGTGATACTGCTTGACGAGCGCATTCTTCGGCTCGACCAGGATCTTCATCAGCGCGGCTTCATCGAGCTTGCCGAGCGTCGCGACCACCGGCAGGCGGCCGATCAATTCGGGGATCAGCCCGAATTTGATCAGGTCTTCCGGTTCCGTCTCGCGCAGCACTTCGCCCGCGTCGCGCTCCTGCTTGCTCTTGACCGTTGCGCCGAAGCCGATGCCGGTTTTCTCGGTGCGATCGGTGATCACCTTTTCGAGACCGTCGAATGCGCCGCCGCAGATGAACAGGATGTTGGTCGTGTCGACCTGGATGAAATCCTGGTTCGGATGCTTGCGGCCGCCCTGCGGCGGCACCGACGCCATCGTGCCTTCGACGAGCTTCAGCAGCGCCTGCTGGACACCCTCGCCCGACACGTCGCGCGTGATCGACGGGTTGTCCGACTTGCGGCTGATCTTGTCGATTTCGTCGATGTAGACGATCCCGCGCTGGGCCTTGTCGACCTCGTAGTTGCAGTTCTGCAACAGCTTCTGGATGATGTTCTCGACGTCTTCGCCGACGTAGCCGGCTTCGGTCAGCGTCGTCGCATCGGCGATCACGAACGGCACGTTCAGCAACCGCGCGAGCGTCTGCGCGAGCAGCGTCTTGCCGGAGCCCGTCGGGCCGATCAGCAGGATGTTGCTCTTCGACAGCTCGACGTCATCCTTCTTGTCGAGATGCTTCAGGCGCTTGTAGTGGTTGTACACGGCCACCGCGAGGATCTTCTTCGCGCGCTCCTGGCCGATCACGTACTGATCGAGGATGTCGCGAATTTCCTGCGGGCTCGGCAAATCCGACCGGGACAGGCTGGCCTCGACGCCGGCGGCAGCCGCCTCGTCGCGAATGATTTCGTTGCAGAGGTCGATACATTCATCGCAGATGAACACCGACGGGCCCGCGATGAGTTTTTTCACCTCATGCTGGCTTTTCCCGCAAAACGAGCAATACAACAGCTTCTCGCTGTTCGAACCTTTTTTGTCCGCCATGAATGTAGAGCCTCCGGACAGGTAAATGACATGATACGCCGAATGCTCCGGACGCCGCGCCTAGGGCGCGACCGGAGCCGGCTGGATGTGCTTGCCGCAGATGCTCAGGGCGTTCGGGACAGCAGGGGCCGCCGCACGAATCGGGGCGGCACCCCACTTATGCTCACGGGCGCTTCAGCAGCACCTGATCGATCAGCCCGTATGCCTTCGCATCCTCGCTCGACATGAAGTTATCACGGTCGGTGTCGCGCGCGATGCGCTCGACGTCCTGGCCCGTGTGCTGCGCGAGCAACTGGTTCAGCCGCTCCTTCAGGTAGAGGATTTCGCGTGCCTGGATCTCGATGTCGGATGCCTGGCCGCGCGCGCCGCCGAGCGGCTGGTGAATCATCACGCGCGAGTTCGGCAGCGCGAAGCGCTTGCCCTTCGCACCCGACGCGAGCAGGAACGCGCCCATGCTGGCCGCGAGCCCCATGCACAGCGTCGACACGTCCGGCTTGATGAACTGCATCGTGTCGTAGATCGCCATGCCGGCCGACACCGAGCCGCCCGGGCTGTTGATGTAGAGGCTGATGTCCTTGTCGGGATTCTCGCTCTCGAGGAACAGCAATTGCGCGACCACGAGGTTGGCGGTCTGGTCGTTCACTTCGCCGACCATGAACACCAGGCGCTCCTTCAGGAGACGCGAGTAGATATCGTACGAACGCTCGCCGCGGCCGCTCGTTTCGACGACGATCGGCACCAGCCCCAGCGCTTGCGCCTCGAAACCCTGCGGCGCGTTCGAAGCAAGCATGTCCAGCAATTCAGCGCGAGTGATCATTCAATGAACCTTGTTCGAATGGAAAATTGAACGGAAGGAAGCCGCCCGCTCAATCGCCATATTAATGGCAACCGTGCGCTTGACGTAAAAACGGCGTGCGGGCCGTCGCTCCGACAGCCGGCACGCCGCTAGAGCAACACTTACGCTTGCGCCGATGCGCTCGCGAGTGCCTCGAAGCTCACTTCCTTGTCCGTCACCTTCGCCTTGCCCAGCACGAAATCGACGACGTTGCTTTCAACGACGAACGCTTCCATCTCGGCGAGGCGCTGCTGGTTGGAATAATACCAGCGGACCACTTCCTTCGGGTCTTCGTAGCTCTTCGCGAACTCGTCGACTTCCGCGCGGATCTGTTCCGGCTTCGCTTCCAGGCCGTTCGACTTCACCAGCTCGGCCAGCACGAGGCCCAGCTTCACGCGGCGCTCGGCCTGCTCGGCAAACATTTCCGCCGGGATCGGTGCGTCCTTCGCGTTCGGCACGCCACGCTGCGCCAGATCCTGGCGAGCCATCTCGACGAGACGTTGCTGGTCCTGCTCGATCAGTGCCTTCGGCACGTCGAGTTCGGAGATCTTCAGCAGCGCGTCCATCACCTGGTTCTTGACGATCGACTGCGTGCGGCGCTTCGCTTCGCGCTCAAGGTTGTCCTTGATCTCGCCGCGCATCTTCGTGAGGTCGCCGTCTTCGATGCCGAGCGACTTCGCGAATTCGCCGTCGATTTCCGGCAGGTGCGGCCACTCGATCTTCTTCATCGTGACCGTGAATTGCGCGGTCTTGCCCGCGACGTCGGCACCGTGGTAATCGTCCGGGAACTTCAGGTCGAACGTACGCGCTTCACCGACCTTCAGGCCCAGTGCGGCGGTTTCGAATTCCGGCAGCATGCGGCCTTCGCCGAGCACGAACGGGAAATCTTCGGCCGTGCCGCCCTGGAACGCGACGTCGTCGATCTTGCCGACGAAGTCGACCGTCACGCGGTCGCCGTTCTTCGCTGCGGTGTCCGCGCCGCCGTCGCCGTGCTCGCCGGCTTCGCCGCGTGCGTGGAAGTGGACGCGCTGCTTGCGCAGGATGTCCAGCGTGCGGTCGATTTCAGCGTCGCCGATCGACGTCGTCGAGCGCTCGACTTCAGCCGTCGCCAGATCGCCGATCTGCACTTCCGGGTAGACCTCGAACGTCGCGTCGAACGCGTACGCATCTTCAGCCTGTTCCTGCTTCGGCTCGAAGCTCGGCTGGCCGGCGACGCGCAGGTTTTCCGCGCGGCTGATCGTGAAGAATTCCTGGCCGATCTTGTCGCTCAGCACTTCTGCCTCGACCTGACCCGCGTATTGTTGCGCGACCATCTTGAGCGGCACCTTGCCCGGGCGGAAACCCGGCATGCGCACGTTCTTCGCGAGTTTCTGGATACGGGCGTCGATTTCCTTCTGCACGGTGTCTTTCGGCAGGGAAATCGTCACGCGGCGTTCAAGCTTGCCGAGGTTCTCAACAACGTTAGCCATGGCTTCAATCGTCCTAAAATTATTCGAGCGAATCGGGTTTTCCTTGCCGTGCCTGCCTGCGGCGTGAAGTGCGTCACATCAAGCGTCACCTTCACACGCCGCGCCGGAGCGCCACGCCATCCCTGCACGTGCCGGATGGCTAGCGCAAGCGGCTCGGAGCACGGCTTTGGCCGGAAGAATCGACTATTCTAGCAAACAATTTTCCTCTCACCGCCAGATCAGCGCGACACACGCGTGTCCCCGCCGTGTCGACGGCCCCTTGCACGGCAATGCGCGCGGATCGCCGCTATGCCGAACGCCGTATCCACCACGGGCCCGCCATCCTGTAAGCTCCGATAGAGAGTGAGCCGCCGTTGCGGCCCCGCCATTCTTCACACCAATCACGCCTTCCGGAGACACCATGCCGCAACACCCGTCCGCGCCTGTCGTCGTCATCGCGCCCGATTCGTTCAAAGGCTCGCTTTCCGCCGAGCAGGTCGCGGACGCGATCGCCACCGGCATTCGCCGCGCCCGGCCCGACGCCGTCGTGCGCTGCTGCCCGATGGCCGACGGCGGCGAAGGCACGCTCGATGCGATGCTGGCAGGCGGCGGCACGCGCCGCACGCTGCAGGTAGCCGGTGCGTCGCTCGCGGCACGCGACGCGGCAGTCGGCGTGATCGACGCGCGCACCGCGATCGTCGAGACGGCCGAGATCGTCGGCATTACCGATCCGGTCGGCATGAGCGTGCCGGTCGACGCGCGCAGCACGCGCGGGATGGGCGAGGCGATCCGCACGCTGCTCGACGAAGGCGTGCGCCGCTTCTTCGTCGCGCTCGGCGGCAGCAGCACCAACGATGCCGGCGCCGGGCTGCTCGCCGGCCTCGGCCTGCAATGCTTCGATGCAAGCGGCCAGCCGGTCGAGCCGGTGCCGGCGCGACTCGCCGACATCGCGCGCATCGACGCGTCGGGGCTCGACCCGCGCCTGAAGGAAACGGAATTCGTCGGCATGTCCGACGTCGACAACCCGCTGACGGGCGCGCACGGCGCGACCGCCGTGTTCGGTCCGCAAAAGGGCGTGACGCCCGCGCAGGTCTCGACCCTCGACGCCGCCCTCGCCCGCTTCGCCGACCTGCTCGAAGCCGCACTCGACCGCCGCAGCCGCGACCTGCCGGGCGCGGGCGCCGCGGGCGGCCTCGGTTTCGCGCTGCACATGCTCGGCGCGCAGTTCGAAGCCGGCGCCGAAGTGGTCGCGCGGCAGGTCGGGCTCGACGCCGCCCTCGCCGGCGCCGACTGGCTGATCACCGGCGAAGGCCGTTCCGACGTGCAGACGCTGCACGGCAAGGCGCCGTTCATCGCATGCCGGCATGCGCAGGCCGCCGGTGTCCCCGCGTCGCTGCTGTCGGGCGCGGTCGATTCGGCCGCGCTGCCGCGCCTGTCCGAACATTTTTCCGGCTGCTTCTCGCCGGCCCCCGGGCCGATCACGCTCGACGTCGCGATCCGCGACGCGGCCAATCTGCTCGCGAACGAAGCAGAACAGTTGACACGCCTGAAGTACGGCGCACACTGACCGTTGACCCGAGCGCGCGATACAGGAACAATCGGGCCCGCCCTTTTTCTTCAGGATTCGACATGAAAGGCCGTCAAGCCGGGCTCGATCAGTTTCTGACCTATCGCCTCCACGCGCTCACGAAGCGCTCCGACCGCGGGATCGGCGAGGTGTACCGGCACAAGCTCGACATCTCGCTGCCCGAGGCGCGCGTGATCGCCGCCGTCGGCGCGTTCGGCCCGTTCTCGATCATGGATCTCGCGCGCCACACCAATCTCGACAAGAGCCAGGCGAGCCGCGCGGCCGAGGCGCTGCTGCGCCAGGGCCTGCTCGAGCGCAGCGCGAGCGAGGAAGACGGCCGGATCGTGCTGATCGCGCTGACCGCCGACGGCCGCGCGCTGCATCGCAAGATCATGCCGATCGTGCGCAAGTGGAACGACGGCTTGCTCGCGTGCCTGTCCGACAGCGAACGCCAGACGTTCGAGCGGCTGCTCGACAAGGTCGTCGCGCACGCCACCGAGCGGGACGACTGAGCCGTGTCACGGCCCCGGCGTCGCCGGACGGCCGAACGCAGCGGGCAGTATTGATCCGACGAATCAGACGGGCCGCCCGGGTCGCGTCATGCGCGATCCGGGCGGCCCGTTTTGCATCATGCGGCGGCATCGCGCGTTGCCGCGTTGCCGGCGGCCGCGAATTCAGCGGCCCCGCGCGTATTACAGCCCGCTGTTCGTCGCGCGCTGACGCAACAGTCCGAGCACCGCGTCGCAGTACGGAGTCGGCACACCAAGCTTGCGGCCGAGCTCCGGGAACACGCCGAGGATCGGCCCGATCTCGAGCGAACGCCCTGCTTCGACATCCTGCAGCATCGACGTCTTGAATGCGCCGAGCTTGCGCGTCACCGCGATCCGCTCGGGCCCGGTCATCCCGGTGGACAGGCCGAGCTTCGCGCCGATCGCGGCCGCCTCCTCCATCATCCGCAGCGCAAGTTCCTGCGTGAACGGATCGTCGAGCAACTGCTCGGCCGTCGAACCCGTCAGCGCACTCAGCGGATTCATGTTCATGTTGCCCCACAGCTTCGTCCAGATCTCGGTCCGGATCGCGGGCGTCGACTCGACGTCGAAGCCGCCTGCCGCAAGCGCCGCGGCAAACCGCGCCGTGGCGGCGGCGAGCCGCTGATCCGGCGCGCCGACGATCAGCCGGTTGCCGCGCCCGCGGCGCACGACGCCCGGCGCGTCGGTGCTCGACGACAGGTGCACGACGCAGCCGATCGCCTGCGCGGGCGGCAACGCCGCCGACACCGCGCCGGCCGGATCCACCGCATCGAGCGGCACGCCGTCGACCGGCCCTGCGAGGCCGTGCGTGAACCACCACGGCAACCCGTTCATCGCCGCGACGATCACGGTGTCCGGCCCGACCAGCGGCGCAATGCGCGCGGCCAGCGCCGGCAGCGCCTGCGCCTTCAGCGCGATCACCACGTAGTCCTGCACGCCGAGCGCGGCCGCGTCATCGCTTGCCCGCACCGGCACCGACGACGTGGTGCCCGCTTCGTCGATCACGCGCACGCCGTACGTGTTCAGCGCGTCGAGCGTTGCGCCGCGCGCATAGGCGCTCACGGTCATGCCGGCCCGCGACAGCGCGGCCGCGAGCAACCCGCCGATCGCGCCGACACCGACCACCGCCGCGCGCACCGACCCTGAATTCGTGTCGTTCATGATGGAATTCCGTCTCCTGGGAGCTGACGAGCATAACGCTCAATGGTTGCGGGCACAACCATTCGTGCGGAAGCGCGCCGTGCACCCGCGTTCGTTCACTTCAGCGCGGCATGCTGCCGGCTTCGACGGGTTCATCGTCGGCCATGCTGCCGCCCGTCGCGCCGAGCACGCCCGCGATCTGGCTCTTGTCGTGCATGCCGAGCTTGCGGTACGCGCAACGCAGGTAGTGACGCACGGTCGTCGGCGAAATCGCCATCTGCTGCGCGACTTCCTTGTGCGAGCGCCCCGAGCCGTAATAACGGATCGCCGCAAGCTCGCGCGGGCTCAGCCGGTCGAGCAGCGAACGGGGCCGCGCCTCGATCTGGAACAGCCCCGCGACCGGCACGCACTGGATGCGCAGCGCGTCGCCGACGAACGGCTGGCCCGACTGGCGCCGCAGGTGCGCGACGAGCGGCTCCGGCACGCGCGCGCCGGCCCAGGCCGGCCACTCGGTGCGCAGCACGTCGTCGAAGCCGTGATCGGCATGGTGGAGCACACCGAAGTTGTCGCATAGCGCACGCGCCGCCGGTGCAACCGTGTCGGCGCGCTCACGCGTGAGCTGCGCGGCACGATTGATCGTCAGCGCAGCCGCGAGGTGCGGAATCACTTCCTCGAAACGGCGCGCGTCGTCTTCGCTGAACGGCCGGTTCAGGCCCTGACGGTAGATCGACATGAACGTCGTCAGGCCGAAACGGCGATCGAGCGTACACACGCACATCAGCTGTGCGAGCCCGTACTTCACGCACCAGTCGCGAAACCGCACGTCGAGCCCCGGCTCGACGACCGTCAGCCGCACCGCGCGGCCATGCGCGCCGTGCAACGTGCGGTGCGCGAGCGGGTCGCAATCGCGCACGCGCTTCCAGTCGATGAAGAACGCGTGCGGCAGGCGGTACAGGAAGCTGTTGTGCATCACGGGGCCGGTCGGCGCATGGGTCGCGACGCCGGTCCACGCGGCATCGAACGGAATGAGCGCCTGCAGCAACGAAAAGAACCGGTACTCGAATTCGCCGATGCCGGATTGCGCGGCGACCGCGTACAGGTCGAGCAGCATCAGCCCGAGTTCGCGCTGCGACGCGTCGCCACGCGTGACGCCGTCGAAATCGGCACGCCGGGACGGTAGCGGCGGCCATGCGAATTCATCGAGCACGATGGCGGCCGGCACGTCGCGCAGCGCTTCGAGATCCTGCCCGATATCCGTCGTGATCCTCACCTTTCGCTCCCCTGCCCGATCGGGCTGCCGATGTGCGCTACGACACCGGCCGATTATAGCGAGCGGCTTTTTTGGCAGGCCAAGGTGCCGGAACGGGCGCCAACCCCATCCATTTGAACGGTGCGCATCGCGTTGCTGCTGCGCAGCACGCCGCACTGCGGCATGCCACCGCGTCCGTGCCGCGCACCGCGGGTTTTCCACACCGTTCATCTGGACGACTGTTCGAAGGTTTTCCCGCTGCGGACACTGCGTCGCGACAACACCAACGACACACCGATGCAGGACGGTATGGAGAACCCCACGTGACGACACCCCGCTTCATCCGCACGGCCGCGGCCGCCGCGACGCTTGCCGCGTGCAGCGCCGCCGCGCATGCGCAGTCCGCCCTCACGCTGTACGGCGCGCTCGACGCCGGCGTGCAATACCTGACGCACGCCGACGGACGCCACTCGGCCGTGCAGTTGCAGAACTACGGCATCCTGCCGTCGCAGATCGGCATCAAGGGCCACGAGGATCTCGGCGGCGGCTGGCGGGCGCTGTTCAAGCTCGAACAGGGCCTCAACGTCAACGACGGCACCGCGACCGTGCCGGGCTACGCGTTCTTCCGCGGCGCTTACGTCGGCATCGCGGGGCCCGCCGGCACCGTCACGCTCGGCCGGCAGTTCAGCGTGCTGTTCGACAAGACGCTGTTCTACGACCCGCTCTGGTATGCGTCGTATAGCGGCCAGGGCGTGCTCGTGCCGTTGAATGCGAACTTCATCGACCATTCGGTGAAGTACCAGTCGCCGACGTTCGCGGGCTTCGACGTCGAGGCGCTCGCCGCGACGTCCGGCGTCGCCGGCAATACGCGCGCCGGACGCGTGCTCGAACTCGGCGGCCAGTACACGAGCAACGGACTGTCGGTCAGCGCGGTGCTGCATCAGGCATACGGCGATGTGTCGGCAGCCGACGACACGTCCTCACGACGTCGCGAACTCGGCACGCTCGCCGCGCGTTATGCGTTCGCGACGCTGCCGCTCACCGTCTATGCGGGCGTCGAACGCCTGACCGGCGACCTCGACGCGGCACGCACGATCGTCTGGGGCGGCGCGCGTTACCTGACGTCGAACGGCATCGGCCTGAACGCGGGCGTCTACCACACCGATTCGCGCACGCCGGCGATCGGCCACCCGACGCTGTTCATCGCGAGCACCACGTACGCGCTGTCGAAACGCACCGTCGCGTACGTGAACCTCGGCTACGCGCGCAACAGCGGCCAGAGCTCGCAGACCGTCTACGAATACGATCCGACGCCGCTCGCCGGTGCGTCGCAGTTCGGCGCGATGGTCGGGATGTACCACCTGTTCTGATTCCTCCAACGAGATTCCGCCATGAAAACCCTGTCTCCGGATGCCGCACTCTCGCCCGACGGCCGCGCGTCGACATTCGCGCGCTCGACGCTCGCCGCACTCGTCGTGTTCGCGGCGATCACGCCGCTGTTGCTGCTCGTCGCACCGGCCGTCGCCGGCCAGCTCGCGACGCAGCTCGGGCTGTCCGCGTCGCAGATCGGCACGTACTTCTTCGTCGAACTCGGTGCGTTCAGCCTCGCGACCGTGCCGTCGTACCTGTGGCTCGGTCGTGTCGACGCGCGCCGCGTCGCGGCATTCGCCGTCGCGCTGTTCGGCGCGGGCAACCTGCTGACCGCGCTGTGGATGCCGGGCTTTGCCGCGCTGCTCGCGCTGCGCGCCGTCACCGCGCTCGGCGGCGGCTCGCTGATGGTGCTCTGCATGACGAGTGCGGCAACGAGCAGGAACAGCGACCGCGTATACGGCCTGTGGGTCGTCGGCCAGCTGATCGCGGGCGCGGTCGGCCTGTTCGTGCTGCCGCACGTGTTCGCCGCATTCGGGCTGCGCGCGCTGTACGTTGCGCTCGCCGCGCTCGCCCTGCTCGCGGCGCCGCTGTCGCGCGGCTTCCCGTCGTCGCTCGGCACGCAGCCGGCAGCCGCGCACACGGCGCGCGGCGACGCGACGCAAACGCCGCGCAGCTTCGTCGTGCTCGCCATCGGTGCCGTGCTGACGTTCTATCTCGCGATCGGCAGCGTGTGGACGTTCGCGAGCCGCGCGGCGGCCGAGGCCGGGCTCGATCCGCAGTCGACCGGCAACATGCTCGCGATCGCGAGCGTGATGGGGATCGCCGGCGCGGTGCTCGCCTCGTGCGCGGGCGGCCGGCTCGCGCGGCGCGCGATGCTGGCGGCCGGCTATGCGCTGCTTGCGGCGTCACTCGTCGCGCTTGCCACGATGCGTCACACCGGCGGCTACAGCGCGGCGATCTTCGCGTTCAAGTTCGCGTGGACGTTCGTGCTGCCGTTCATCCTCGCGACCGTCGCGCAGATCGACACGTCGGGCCGCCTCGTCGCGACGCTCAATTTCGTGATCGGCGCAGGCCTTGCCGCCGGCCCGCTGCTTGCGGGCCTGATGCTCGACGCCGGCGGCACGATGCGCGCGCTGTTCGTGGCCGCGACGGCCGTCGCGATCGTGTCGTTCGCCGCGCTGCGCCATATCGATCGCCGCGCGCGCCCCACCCTTTCTCCCCAACCGTGACAGGTCACGCACATCCATGAATCGCACTGCCTTTTTCACCGACGAACGCACCTTCTGGCACACCGGCGGCACGCACGCGCTGTTCTTCCCGGTCGGCGGCTGGGTGCAGCCGCCGTCGAGCGCGGGCTACGCGGAATCTCCCGATTCGAAGCGCCGCTTCCTGTCGCTCGTGCAGGCGTCGGGCCTCGCCGCGCAACTCGACCTGCGCGGCGCCGAGCCGGCCACGACCGCCGACCTGCTGCGGATTCATCCGGCGCATTATCTCGACGCGTTCCGCGCCCTCAGCGACGCGAACGGCGGCGACCTCGGCGATCTCGCGCCGTTCGGCAAGGGCAGCTACGAGATCGCCGCGCTGTCGGCCGGCCTCGCGATCGCGGCGGTCGATACGGTCGTCGGCGAGCGCGCGGCGAATGCGTTCTCGCTGTCGCGGCCGCCCGGCCATCACTGCCTGCGCGACCGGCCGATGGGCTTCTGCATGCTGGCGAACATCCCGATCGCGATCGAGGCCGCCCGCGCGAAATACGGCATCGAGCGCGTTGCCGTGATCGACTGGGACGTGCATCACGGCAACGGCACGCAGTCGATCTACTACGACGATCCGGACACGCTGACGATCTCGCTGCACCAGGACCGCTGCTTCCCGCCCGGCTACAGCGGTGCGGACGATCGCGGCGAAGGCGCGGGCGTGGGCGCGAACCTGAACGTGCCGCTGCTCGCGGGCAGCGGCGACGATGCGTATCGCTACGCGTTCGAGCGGATCGTCGTGCCCGCGCTGGAGCGCTTTCGCCCCGAGCTGATCGTCGTGGCAAGCGGCCTCGACGCGAGCGCGGTCGATCCGCTCGCGCGCATGCAGCTGCATACCGACAGCTACCGGTTCATGACGCGCGCGGTGAAGGATGCCGCGCAGCGCCATTGCGGCGGGCGGCTCGTGATCGTTCACGAAGGCGGGTATTCGGAGGCGTACGTGCCTTTCTGCGGGCTCGCGATCGTCGAGGAACTAGCCGGCATTCGCACCGATGTCGACGATCCGATGCTCGATCTCGCGATCGCGCAGCAACCCGGCGAGCGATTCGTTGCGTTCCAGCGCGAGCTGCTCGACGAACTGGCGGCATCGTTCGGGTTCTGACGCGCGGGAACGGACATGAGGGGCCGGCAGGCGCCGGCCCTTGCGCGATCCGCGCGGATGGGGTTTGCTGTGCTTTTATCCATGTTCCGGCCCGATGCCGCACTCATCCGATGAAATCGTCCCCGCGCGATGACAACGACAACGCCAAAACGCGCCGCCAGCCATCGAAGCTGGTCCTGAACATCGCTGCCGTCACGGTCGGCCTCATCACGTTCGCGATCGGCGCGGCGTGGGTGATCTACAGCTGGGTCGTCGATCGCGAAGCGCAGTATTTCGCGATTCCGCTGGTGTTCTCGGTGCCGGTGATCGTGGCCGTCGCAATCCGGAGCTTCTGGGAGTAGGCGCGCCTGTAATGATGAAGCGCAGCGGGTCGGGTGACGCGCGGCGCCGGGTATCGGGCTTGTCCTAGATAACGCGGCGGGCACCGCGATTCGCATGCACGCCGGTCACAGGCCGGGACGCGGGCACGGATTGGAGACCCCGCCCTGATATCCGCCAGTGACGACGCCCAGCAAGGCGCCCGCCAGCGACGTGCCGAGCGCTTTCAGCACGTTCTCGGCCGACAGCGACTCGCCGCTCGACATCACCCGCCCCGAGTACGCGGAACACGCCGACGACGTCGACGTAACCGTCTGTACCGGTTTGGCACTCCACGCGATGTTGTCGGCAGGCGTATTGGCGAATGCCGGCGCGGCCAGCATCAGCGTCAGAACGGAAATCGGGATGCGTATGGTGTTTTTCATCGGCGGCCTCTCGGTTTTGTTGTGCTTCTTGCATGAAACGTGAGCACGATATTACACGCGACTCGGTTTTCCGTGCGAGGCCTGCCTGTCCGGAGAAAATTCGCACCAACAAAAAAGCGCTGCGGTCAGCCGACCGGCAGCGCTTTTTCGTGAACGGCCCCTGACGGGGGGCGTCCGACTTCTGGTGCGTGAGGCCGGACTCGAACCGGCACACCCTTGCGGGCGTCAGGACCTAAACCTGGTGCGTCTACCAATTTCGCCACTCACGCGCAATTTCCGTCGCCTGACCGCGCGGCACGCAAGATACATGCGCCACGCGCCCGGGACATCACGCCGGCCCGAAAACCGGCACGCCCGATCAGGCGAGCGCGAGATTCTACCCGATCCGCGCGGCCTTGTCTCGCCCTGCCGGCACCCGTCGTGCCGCGGTGCTAGAATGCCGCGCTCGACGTTTCGGCACCGCGCCGCCGCGCGTCCCCCGAACCCGCCCCCACCCGATTCCGCCCGTGAACTTCGACGACTACTGTCAGCAAAAGGCTGCCCCCGCAGGCTCCAGCGCCTACTACGCGCTACGCCAGGCGCCACTCGCCACGCAGCCGCGCCTCACCGCGCTGTTCGCGCTGCGCCGCGAACTCGAGGAAACCGTCAAGGAAACCAGCGACCCGACCGTCGGGCACACGAAGCTCGCGTGGTGGCACAAGGAACTCGCAGCGCTCGCCGACGGCCAGCCGTCGCACCCCGTCACGAAGGCGCTCGCGCAACATCATCCGGCGATCGCCGCCGAGGCCGATGCGTTGCGCACACTCGTCAACGGCTACGGGATGGACCTCGAACAGGCGCGCTACCTCGATTTCGCGAACCTGCAGCGCTATATCGCGCAGGTCGGCGGCACGTTCGCGTCGCTGGTTGCGCGCGCCAGTTCCACGAACCCGGCCGACCCGCAACCGTGGGCCGCGGATGCCGGCCGCGCGCTGATGCTCGCGCAGTTCGTGCAGGAACTCGGCAACGACGCGCGCCACGGCCGCATCTATTTGCCGATCGACGAACTGCAACGCTACAACGTGACCGCGGCCGATCTGCTGAATGGCCGCTACAGCCCGGCCTTCACCGAATTGCTGCAATTCCAGACGGCCCGCGCACGCGAAGCGCTCGCGGCCGCCGAAGCGGCGATCCCCGCGACCGAACGCCGCGCGCAGCGCACGCTGCGCGCGCAGCTCGCACTGGCCGGCGCGCTGCTCGACGAAATCGAGCGCGACGGCTACCAGGTGCTGCACCAGCGCATCGCGCTGACGCCGATCCGCAAGCTGTGGATCGCGTGGCGCGCGTCGCGCCGCCGCTGACCCCCACGCGTCACGCCTTCAACAGCGGCAGCGTGTCGAAGCGCTGCTGCAGCACGCGCGTCGCGTCGAGCCCCCACCACGGCCCGAGCACGGTCGCGTAGAGCTGGCGGAAATCCACCGAGACCGGCAGGTTGCCGTTGCCGTCGAGCCGGCCGAGCGCCGGCGGCGCACCGTACAGCCCGCCGGCCACGCGGCCGCCCATCACGAAATGCGGCGCGGCCGTGCCGTGATCGGTGCCGTTGCTCTGGTTCTCGCGCACGCGCCGCCCGAATTCCGCATACGTCATCACGAGCGTCTGGTTCCAGCGCCCGAGTTCGATCAACGCGCCGCGCATCGCACTCATCCCTTCCGCGAACTGCTTGAGCAGCGCGGCCTGCTGCCCCGGCTGGTTCTGGTGCGTGTCGAAGCCGTTGAGCGTCAGGCGCAGCACCGCGACGCCATCCTGCGCGCCGGGCCCGGACGCCTCGCATGCGGCCAGCACCTGCATCGCGGTCTTCACCGACGTGCCGAACGCGCCGGCCGGAAAGGCCGTCCTGAATTCACGCATCCCGCCACGCGGGCGCAGCCGGTCGGCCGCCTTCACGATGTCGTTCTCGACGTCGATGATGTGCGCGAGCGCAGGGTTCTGCTCGCGCAGCGACGACGGCTCGGCGAGCCGGGCCGCCCGGATGAACTGCGCGGGATTGACGAGCGCGATCGCACGCGCGCCGTTCGACAGCGGCCCCATTTCGGCGCTGCCGAGCACGACGCCGTCCGCCGCGAAACCGGGCGGCACGGGCGCCTGCGCAAACGTGCGCGTGAGCCAGCCTTCATGCAGGTACTGGTCCGAGCGCGATGCGGTGTCCCAGATCTCGATCGAGCGGAAATGCGACAGGTTCGGCTGCGGATAGCCGACGCCCTGCACGACCGCGACCTGCCCGTCGCGCCACAGCGGCATCAGCGGCGCAAGCGACGGGTGCAGCCCCGTGTGCGCATCGAGCTGCAGCACCTGCTCGCGCTTGATGCCGATGCTGCGCCGGAACGTGTAGTACAGCGGGTCCGCGTACGGCACCACCGTGTTGAGGCCGTCGTTGCCGCCCTTCAGCTCGACGAGGATCAGCACGTTCGCATACCCGGCCGCCGGCTGCCGCCCCGCCTGCGTCGCGGCAGCCGCCATCGCGGGCGCTTGCCACATCGACACGCCGGCCGCGGCCGCAGCGCCCGTCAGCGTCAGAAAATCACGTCGGTTCATCGCGCATCCTTTGGTTCGCCGTCCGGCACCTTGGCCGCGGCGGCGCCCCGCTTCGTCGTCGTTCGAATCATTTCAGTTGATAGGCCGGATCCATCAGCAGCGCCTCGAGGTACGCGCTGCCGGTCGAATCCGTGTCGATCGCCGCGACCGGCGACAGCTGCAGCACCGCGTGCTGCAGTTGAAGCTCGGTCGACAATCCCGCGATCGCCTGCGGCCGCGCACGATACTGTGCCAGCCAGCGTTCGAGGTCGAAACGCAGGCCGCCGCGCGCCGGTTTCGCGGGCGTGCCGCGCATGCCGGCCGCGGACGCCGTGTCGGCCACCGGCATCGCGTGCGCACGCGCATTCGGCGGCGGCGCCATCGGGTGCGCCGGCGGGTGCATGCCGGCCGTCTCCGTCGCACGGAACAACTGCTCGACGAACTGCTTGCGCGACAGCAGCGTGGTGCTGTTGATCCACAGCGCACCGCCCGGCCAGCCCTTCACGTTCGGCGGATAGAACAGGTTCTGCCCGAGCGTGCGCACGGTGTTCGCGAGCATCTGCGGATCGCCGTACGCCACGTCGAACAGCCGCACCGACCCGACGACGAATTCCGCCGGCGACTTGACGAGCACGCCGCGGTTGCGCGGATCCCAGAACGCGTCGGTCGACCACAGCGCGGCGAGCGCCGCGCGAATATCGTAGCCGCTCGCGCGAAACCGTTCGGCCACCGCATCGAGCGCACCGGGATCGGGCGTATCGGACACGAACTCGCGCCACAGCTTGCCGGCGATGAAACGTGCAGTGCCAGGCCGCTTCAGCAGGACGTCGAGAAAGCCGTCGCCGTCGAACGGCCCCGTTTCGCCGAGGATCGTCTTGTCGCCGGCATCGTGCCACTCGGGCCGCGCCTCGAAGCGCAGCGTGTCGGGATCGACCGTCCAGCCCGTCATCGCGCGCGCGGCTTCGGTCACGTCGTACTGCGTGTAATGCCCTTCGCCGAGCGTGAACAGCTCCATCACCTCGCGCGCGAAATTTTCGTTCGGACGCCCCTTGCGATTGCTCGCGCCGTCGAGATACTGCAGCATCGCCGGATCCTTCGCGACCGCGTGCAGCAGCGTGCCGAAGTTGCCGAGCGCCTCGCGGCGAAACAGCGCGTTCTGCGCGGCCATCGTCTGCGGGTAAGGCACCTTGTCCTGCCCCGACGTGAAGTGCCCGTGCCAGAACAGCGTCATGCGCTCGGTCAGCGGCGACGGCGTGACGACCATCTCGTTGACCCAGGCCGCGCGCAACGCATCGTAACGGACGTTGCGCTCGCGCTGCTCGTCGCGCCGCATGTCGGGGGTCAGCGCCTGGCGCTGCGCGCGCGTCGGCGGCAGCTCGGCGATCCAGTCGGGCCAGGTCGTGACGGGTTCGTGCCGCACGCTGCCGAGGGTGTCGGCCACGGCCTGCGCGCGTGTCATGCCGACGATGCGCGCGACGTCGGCGGGCGCGGGGGAGAAACCGGTGCGGCTCAGGAAAAACAGTGCGTCGTCGGCATCGAGCGGCGACTGCATGGCAGGCGACGGCGCCGGTGCGGCAGCGTTCGCTTTCATCGTCATGGACTCCCGGAACGCACCGGCGGTGCGGATGCCAGTACAACGGCATTCGGCAGGCGAAAGTTGACGGAAAAAGTGCTACGAATTCTTTCCGCGCGGGATGGCCGCGCAGGGGGAAAGACCGCGCATGTCAGCGCTTGTACAGCTCGCGAACGGCGTCTTCGATGTGCTGGCGCAGCAGGTGCCGCTCCTCGGGCGTCATGTGCCCGTCGCGGCGGTGCTGATCGAGATCGGGAGGCACGGCGGAACGAACCGTCATCTCGGCGGTACGGTCGGACTGCGGCGCCTTGCCGCGCGGCAGCTTGCGCGACGGTGCGCCCTGCTCGGGGCGCTGCGCATACGCGAAGTTCGACGCATACGGACCGGCAAGCGCGATCGTCAGCATCAGTGCAATCCGGGCAGATCGCATGACCGTCCTCGCTTCTTTGGTCGATTTGTTCCCTTCGTCACGCGGCAACCGGCTACCTCTGGTACTTGAAAAACCCTGCGGAAATCGGGTGTACAAAGATGAATGATGGAGTGCAGGGGAGTATCTACCGAATTTCGGCTTCGAGTAAAGGAATCTCTATAGCCTGCCTTTACTCGGCGCGACACTACGGGTAAATTTTGTAACCGACTGTAACGCACGAAAATACGTGGCCGTGCGTCAATTCCCATTCGCGATAAGATGCCGATCATGGAAACGAAAAACCCCTCCAAGATTCTCGTCGTCGACGACGACCCTCGCCTGCGCGATCTGCTGCGCCGCTATCTCGGCGAGCAGGGTTTCAACGTATACGTCGCGGAAAACGCGACCGCGATGAACAAGCTCTGGGTACGCGAGCGTTTCGACCTGCTCGTGCTCGACCTGATGCTGCCTGGCGAAGACGGCCTGTCGATCTGCCGCCGCCTGCGCGGCAGCAACGACCGCACGCCGATCATCATGCTCACCGCGAAGGGCGAGGACGTCGATCGCATCGTCGGCCTCGAAATGGGCGCCGACGACTACCTGCCGAAGCCGTTCAACCCGCGCGAACTCGTCGCGCGCATTCATGCGGTGCTGCGCCGCCAGGCGCCGGCCGAACTGCCGGGCGCACCGTCGGAAACCACCGAGGTGTTCGAGTTCGGCGAATTCTCGCTGAACCTCGCCACGCGCACGCTGACGAAGTCGGGCCAGGAAATTCCGTTGACGACCGGCGAATTCTCGGTGCTGAAGGTGTTCGCACGCCATCCGCGCCAGCCGCTGTCGCGTGAAAAGCTGATGGAGCTCGCACGCGGCCGTGAATACGAAGTGTTCGACCGCAGCCTCGACGTGCAGATCTCGCGCCTGCGCAAGCTGATCGAACCGGATCCGGGCAGCCCGCGCTTCATCCAGACCGTCTGGGGCCTCGGCTACGTGTTCATCCCCGACGGCGCCGCCTGACCTTTTTCCTTCCCGGTTTCGCCCGCCCACGGCCCGTCCCATGCGTATCGACCGGCGCCTCCTGCAGCTCGCGTTCGGCGGGCTGTTCTGGCGCACCTTCCTGCTGATCGCGCTGCTGATCTCGGTCAGTCTCGCCGCGTGGTTCCAGAGCTTTCGCGTGATCGAGCGCGAGCCGCGTGCGCAGCGCGTCGCGCTGCAGCTCGTCGCGGTCGTGAAGCTCACGCGCACCGCCCTGCTCTATTCCGATCCCGATCTGCGGCGCGCGCTGCTGCAGGATCTCGAGAGCAACGAGGGCGTGCGCGTGTACCCGCGCGAGAAAACCGACAAGTTCAAGCTGCAGCCCGACGAATCGCTGAACCGCCTGATCGAACACGACATCCGCAGCCGCCTCGGCGACGACACCGTGATCGCGCAGTCGGTCAACGACATTCCCGGCGTGTGGATCAGCTTCAAGATCGACGACGACGATTACTGGGTCGCGCTCGACCGCGACCAGCTCGACAACGTCACGGGCCTGCAGTGGGCCGGCTGGGGGCTGTTCGCACTCGCGCTGTCGCTGTTCGGCTCCGCGTTCATCACGAGCCTCGTGAACCGGCCGTTCTCGCGGCTCGCGCTCGCCGCGCGGCAGATCGGCTCGGGCCAGACACCCGAGCTGCTGCCCGAGCGCGGCATGGGCGTCGCGGCCGAGACCAACCGCAGCTTCAACCAGATGGTGCGCGATCTCGAACAGCTCGAGGCCGATCGCGCGCTGATGCTCGCGGGCATTTCGCACGACCTGCGCACGCCGCTCGCGCGGCTGCGGCTCGAAACCGAGATGAGCCCGTCCGACCAGGCGACCAAGGACGCAATGGTCGACGACATCGAGCAGATGGACCGCATCATCGCGGCCTTCATCGACTACGCGCGCCCGTCGCAGCGCAAGCCCGAGCCGATCGACCTGTCGTCGATCGCGCAGGAAGTTGCCGCGCGCGTGTCGGGCGAGGACGGCGTCGAGATCCGCACGCGGCTCGCGCCGAGCGCGATCATCGAAGCCGACGAGACCGACATGCGCCGCGTGATCGGCAACCTCGTCGAGAATGCGCGCAAGTACGGCCAGAGCAAGCACGACGGCATCTCGCGCATCACGGTCGAGACGCGCGTGACGCATGCGCGCGTCGAGCTGTCGGTGAGCGACGAAGGCCCCGGCATCCCCGAGGATCAACTGCCGCTGGTGATGCGGCCGTTCTACCGCGTCGACACCGCGCGCACCAAGGCGGACGGCACCGGCCTCGGGATGGCGATCGTGCTGCGGCTCGTCGGCCGCTATCGCGGCGCGCTGCGCCTGCGCAACCGCAACCCCGAAGCGGGCCTCGAAGCCACGGTCGAATTCCCCGGCGCCGGCAAGGCGCGTGCGACCGCGTGACGCGCTCGCGCACGCATCCTGCACGTCACACTATCGGTCCGGTTGAAAAAAGCTATGAAGATCGTTAGTCAAAATCTATTGAAGTACTTTACTAATAGTGTTATAGTTTTGCCCATGCTGTCACACCATCGTTGCAGCACCGAGGTAGCTTGACTCAGTCTTCTTCCCAACTCATACAGGAGTATCCGCATGAAAACCGTGGGCGATAAACTCGAAGCTTTCACCGTCGTAGCCGCGAAGCCGGGCTTCAACCATCACGAGGAAAACGGCCAGTCGGCATTCGAGACCGTCACCGAAGCGTCGTTCCCGGGCAAGTGGAAGATCATCTACTTCTATCCGAAGGATTTCACGTTCGTGTGCCCGACGGAAATCGTCGAGTTCGCGAAGCTCACGAAGCAGTTCGAAGAGCGCGATGCCATCCTGCTGGGCGGCAGCTCGGACAACGAATTCGTCAAGCTCGCATGGCGCCGTGAGCACAAGGACCTCGACAAGCTGAACCACTACGCGTTCGGCGACGTCAAGGGCGAGCTGATCGACCAGCTCGGCGTGCGCGACAAGGAAGCCGGCGTGGCCCTGCGTGCAACGTTCATCGTCGATCCGGACAACACGATCCAGCACGTTTCGGTGAACAACCTGAACGTCGGCCGCAGCCCGGAAGAAGTCCTGCGTATTCTGGACGGCCTGCAAACGGACGAACTGTGCCCGTGCAACCGTGCAGTCGGCGGCGCAACGCTGTAAGCGCATCGATGCACGAAGCCCGCGGCGCACGTCCTGCCTGCGGGCTTTTTTAACGGCCAACCCATAGGAGATATCAATGGAATTCATCGACTCGATTAAGGCACGTATCCCCGACTACGCGAAGGACATTCGCCTGAACCTCGACGGCACGATCTCGCGCTCGTCGCTCGAAGGCACCGACGCGGTCGGCGTCGCGCTGGCGGCGGCCATCGCCGCGAAGAGCACGGTGCTCATCAAGACGATCCGCGAAGCCGGCGTCCTGTCGCCCGAAGAAACGAACGCCGTGCTGACGGCGGCCGCGCTGATGGGGATGAACAACACCTGGTATCCGTATGTCGAAATGGCCGACGACGCCGACCTGAAGACGCAACGCGCCGAGCTGCGGATGGGCGCGTATGCGACGCACGGTGGCGTCGACAAGCGCAAGTTCGAGATGTACGCGCTCGCCGCGTCGATCGTCGGCAAGTGCCACTTCTGCGTGAAGTCGCACTATGCGCTGCTGAAGAACGAGCAAGGGATGACCGTCACGCAACTGCGCGACGTCGGCCGCATCGCGTCGGTGATCAATGCCGCCGCGCAAGTGATCGCCGCCGAAGGCGAATAAGCGGTTGCGCCGCCCGACCGGCAGCGATGCCGCGCGCGGCGTCCGTTTCAAACGAAAATGCCACGCTGATGCGTGGCATTTTTCATTTCCGCGGCCCGGTGCGCGGCGCGAACCGCGCGCCGCCGCACGCGGCCGTCAGGCGCCCTGCTTCACCAGCAGCGCGGCGGCCTGCGCCTCGATGCCTTCGCCGCGGCCGAGATAGCCGAGCTTCTCGTTGGTCTTCGCCTTCACGTTCACGCGATCGAGCGGCAGCCCGAGATCGGCCGCGATGTTCGCGCGCATCCCGTCGATATGCGGCGCGAGCTTCGGCGCCTGGGCGATCACGGTGCTGTCCACGTTCTGGATCGTGAAACCGGCCGCCTTCACGCGCTCGGCGCATGCGCGCAGCAGCACGCGGCTGTCGGCGCCCTTGAATGCCGCGTCCGTGTCGGAGAAATGGCGGCCGATGTCGCCGAGCGCCGCCGCGCCGAACAGCGCGTCGGTGATCGCGTGCAGCAGCACGTCCGCATCCGAGTGGCCGAGCAGGCCGCGCTCGTACGGAATCGTCACGCCGCCGATGATGAGGGGGCGCCCTTCGACGAGCTGGTGCACGTCGTAGCCTTGTCCGATTCTGAAATCCATGCGTGTTCCGATTGAGATGGGGGTGAAAGTCAGGAAGCGTTCGCGGGGCGCGCGAGGATCGCCTCCGCGAGCGCGAAATCTTCCGGATACGTGACCTTGAAATTGCGCAGGCTGCCCTGCACGACGCGCGGCGTGTGGCCCGCCCATTCGATCGCGCTGGCTTCGTCGGTCAGGTCGTGCCCTTCGCGCTGCGCGCGCAGGATCGCCTCGCGCAGCATGCCGATGCGGAACATCTGCGGCGTCTGCGCCTGCCACAGCGCGTCGCGCGACTCGGTGCGCGCGATCGCGTCGCCGCCGGCCGGCACGCGCTTGAGCGTATCGGCCACCGGCAGCGCGACGATGCCGCCGACCGGGTCGTCCTTCAGCGTCGCGACGAGCGTGCGGATCAGCTCCGGCGTGATGCCGGGGCGCGCCGCGTCGTGCACGAGCACCCAGTCCTGGTCGGTCGCGCCGAATTCGGCCAGCTCGAGCAGCCCGTTCAGCACCGACGCCTGCCGCGAGCCGCCGCCGCAGCGGCGTACCGCAAAGCGCAGGCCCGCGAAGCGGCGCGCGTCGAAATGGGAATCGTCGGGCGCGAGCACGACGAGCGTCTGCGCGAACTCGCTGCACGCGTCGAACGCGGCGAGCGTGTAGTGCAGCAGCGCGCGGCCGGCCAGCGTGCGGTATTGCTTCGGCACGGCGGAGCCGGAACGGCTGCCGGTGCCGGCACAGGGAATCAGGGCGAAAAGTCGGGGAGTCACGAAGGGAAACGCCGGAAAGATGAAATCGAGAAGCGGATTTTATAATAGGTCTTTCGTCTCGACCGGCGCACCGCGATGCGCCCGTGCACGCCACCCCTGTCGTCCCTATGCCAGATAACGCCTCCAACCCGTCCGCCTCACCCGTTGCGCGCGTCAAACCCGGCCAGCGCTTCGCCTTCGACGGCACGCACGGCTCCGCCGACGCGCTCGCCATCGCCCGCTATCTCGCCGACAATCGCCAGGACGTGCCGCTCCTCGCGGTGATCTGCGCGAACGCGGTCGACGCGCAACGGCTGTCGCAGGAAATCCGCTATTTTTCGCCCGACGCGCGCGTGCGCCTGCTGCCGGACTGGGAAACGCTGCCGTACGACACGTTCTCGCCCCACCAGGACCTCGTGTCCGAGCGGCTTGCCACGCTGCACGACCTCGGCGAAGGCCGCTGCGACATCCTGCTCGTGCCCGCGACCACCGCGCTGTACCGGATGCCGCCTGCGTCGTTCATGGCCGCGTACACGTTCGCGTTCGCGCAGGGCGAGCGGCTCGACGAGGCGAAGCTGAAGGCGCAGCTGACGCTGGCCGGCTACGAGCACGTGAGCCAGGTCGTGCGGCCCGGCGAATACTGCGTCCGCGGCTCGCTGATCGACCTGTACCCGATGGGCTCGCCGCTGCCGTACCGGATCGACCTGTTCGACGACCAGGTCGACTCGATCCGCGCGTTCGACCCCGACACGCAGCGCAGCCTCTACCCGGTGCGCGACGTGCGCCTGTTGCCCGGCCGCGAGTTCCCGTTCGACGAAGCCGCGCGCACGGCCTTCCGCAGCCGCTGGCGCGAAACTTTCGAGGGCGACCCGAGCCGCGCGCCGATCTACAAGGACATCGGCAACGGCGTGCCGTCGGCCGGCATCGAGTATTACCTGCCGCTGTTCTTCGACGAAACGGCCACGCTGTTCCACTACCTGCCGCAGGACGCGCACCTCGTGTTCACCGGCGATCTCGAAGCGTCGATCCGCCGCTTCACCGCCGATACGAAGCAGCGCCACGCGTTCCTCGCGCACGATCGCGAGCGGCCGATCCTCGAGCCGCAGCGGCTGTTCCTGTCCGACGAGGATTTCTTCGCGTTCGCGAAGCCGTTCGCGCGCGTCGTGCTGCCCGCGCAGCCGCCCGGCGGCTGGGCGACCGCGCTGCCCGAGCTGACCGTCGACCGCCATGCGGACGACCCGCTCGCGTCGCTGCGCACCTTCGTCGAATCGTCGGGCAAGCGCGTGCTGCTGACGGTCGAATCGGCCGGCCGCCGCGAAACGATCCTGCAACTGCTCGCCGAGCACCACCTGCGCCCCGCATCGAACGACCACTTCGCGGGCTGGCTCGCGAGCGACGAACGCTTCGCGCTCGGCGTCGCGCCGCTGTCGAGCGGTTTCTCGGTGCCGGGCGAAGGCTACGCGATCGTCACCGAAACCGAGCTGTACGGCGCGCTCGGCCGCCGCGCGGGCCGCCGCCGGCAGGAACAGGCCAGCAACGTCGACGCGATGGTGCGCGACCTGTCCGAGCTGAAGGTCGGCGACCCGGTCGTCCATGCGCAGCACGGCATCGGCCGCTACATGGGCCTCGTGTCGATGGACCTCGGCGAAGGCGAAACCGAATTCCTGCATCTCGAATACTCGGGCGACAGCAAGCTCTACGTGCCCGTCGCCCAATTGCACGTGATCTCGCGCTACAGCGGCGCCGATCCCGACAGCGCACCGCTGCACGCGCTCGGCTCCGGCCAGTGGGAGCGCGCGAAGCGCAAGGCCGCGCAGCAGATCCGCGACACGGCCGCCGAACTGCTGAACCTGTACGCGCGCCGCGCGGCCCGCGAAGGCCACGCGTTCTCGCTCGACCCGCGCGACTACGTGAAATTCGCGGAAAGCTTCGGCTTCGAGGAGACGCCCGACCAGGCCGCCGCGATCGCGGCCGTGATCGGCGACATGACGAGCGGCAAGCCGATGGATCGCCTCGTGTGCGGCGACGTCGGCTTCGGCAAGACCGAGGTCGCGCTGCGCGCCGCGTTCATCGCGGTGCTGGGCGGCAAGCAGGTCGCGCTGCTGTCGCCGACCACGCTGCTCGCCGAACAGCACACGCAGACCTTCGCCGACCGCTTCGCCGACTGGCCGGTGCGGATCGTCGAGCTGTCGCGCTTCAAGACCGCGAAGGAAGTGAACGCGGCCATCGCGCAGATCAACGAAGGCAGCGTCGACATCGTGATCGGCACGCACAAGCTGCTGTCGTCGGACGTGCAGTTCAAGCGCCTCGGCCTCGTGATCATCGACGAGGAACACCGCTTCGGCGTGCGCCAGAAGGAAGCGCTGAAGGCGCTGCGCGCGGAAGTCGACGTGCTGACGCTCACCGCGACGCCGATCCCGCGTACGCTCGGGATGGCGCTCGAAGGGCTGCGCGATTTCTCGGTCATCGCGACCGCGCCGCAGAAGCGGCTCGCGATCAAGACCTTCGTGCGCCGCGAGGAAGAAAGCGTGATCCGCGAGGCGATGCTGCGCGAACTGAAGCGCGGCGGCCAGGTGTACTTCCTGCACAACGAGGTCGAGACGATCGAGAACCGCAAGGCGATGCTCGAGGCGCTCGTGCCCGAGGCGCGGATCGTGATCGCGCACGGCCAGATGCACGAGCGCGAACTCGAACGCGTGATGCGCGATTTCGTCGCGCAGCGCGCGAACGTGCTGCTGTGCACGACCATCATCGAGACCGGCATCGACGTGCCGAGCGCGAACACGATCATCATGCACCGCTCGGACAAGTTCGGCCTCGCGCAGCTGCACCAGCTGCGCGGCCGCGTCGGCCGCTCGCACCACCAGGCCTATGCGTACCTGCTGGTCCACGATCCGCAGTCGCTGACCAAGCAGGCGCAGCGCCGGCTCGAGGCGATCCAGCAGATGGAGGAACTCGGTTCGGGCTTCTATCTCGCGATGCACGACCTGGAGATCCGCGGCACCGGCGAAGTGCTCGGAGACAAGCAGTCGGGCGAGATCCACGAGATCGGCTTCCAGCTCTACACGGACATGCTGAACGACGCGGTGAAGGCGCTGAAGAACGGCAAGGAGCCCGACCTCACCGCCCCGCTCGCCGCCACGACGGAAATCAACTTGCACGCGCCGGCGATCCTGCCGGCCGACTACTGCGCAGACGTGCAGGAGCGGCTGTCGCTGTACAAGCGGCTCGCGAACTGCGAACACGGCGACGCGATCGACGGCATCCAGGAAGAACTGATCGACCGCTTCGGCAAGTTGCCGCCGCAGGCGCACGCACTCGTCGAGACGCACCGGCTGCGGATCGCCGCGAAGCCGCTCGGCATCGTGAAGATCGACGCGAGCGAGGTGGCGATCGGGCTGCAGTTCGAGCCGAATCCGCCGATCGATCCGATGCGGATCATCGAGATGGTGCAGAAGCATCGCCACATCAAGCTCGCGGGGCAGGACAAGCTGCGCATCGAAACGCGCTCGCCCGATCTCGCGATCCGCGTGTCGACGATCAAGGAAACGCTGCGCGCGCTCGGCCCGAAACAGGGCGCGGCCGCCGCGGCGCGCTGACGCGATACTGACGGGCGCGACGTTGCTGCACCGCATCGCGCCCGACGCAGGCGGGCCGGCGCGTTTTTGAGTATGATTTTCCCATTCATCAGACGGAGTTTTGCCATGTCCACTCTCGACGCGACGGCGCCGTCCGCCGCAACCCAGGGCGATGCATCCCTTGTCAGCCTGCCGTGGGTCAAGCAACTGGTGTCGATGGACACGACGAGCCGCGTGCCGAACCTCGGCCTGATCGAAACGGTGCGCGACGCACTCGCCGCGAAAGGGATCGCGTCGACGATCACGCACGATCCGCGCGAAGGCTGGGCGAACCTGTTCGCGACCGTGCCCGCGCACGACGGCTCGACCAACGGCGGCATCGTGCTGTCGGGGCATACCGACGTCGTGCCGGTCGACGGCCAGCAATGGGACAGCAACCCGTTCGCGCCGGAAATCCGCGACGGCCGCCTGTACGGCCGCGGCACCTGCGACATGAAGGGCTTCATCGGCACGGCCCTCGCGCTGCTGCCCGAGATGCAGGCAACCAGGCTCGCGCAGCCGATCCATTTCGCACTGTCCTACGACGAGGAAATCGGCTGTGCGGGCGCGCCGCTGATGATCGCCGACCTCGTGAAGCGCGGCGTGCAGCCGTCCGGCTGCATCGTCGGCGAGCCGACCAGCATGCGGCCGATCATCGCGCACAAGGGCATCAACGCGTACCGCTGCTGCGTGCGCGGCCACGCGGCGCATTCGTCGCTGACGCCGAAGGGGCTCAACGCGATCGAGTATGCGGCGCGCCTCATCTGCCATATTCGCGACATCGCCGACCGCTTCCGCGCCGAAGGCCCGTTCGACGCACTGTACGACGTGCCGTTCACGACCGCGCAGACGAGCACGATCCAGGGCGGCAACGCGATCAACACGGTGCCGGCCGAGTGCCGCTTCGACTTCGAATTCCGCAACCTGCCGACGCTCGATCCCGAGCAGATCTTCACGCGCATCGAAGCGTATGCGCGGGAAACGCTGTTGCCGCAGATGCTGCGCGAGCATCCGAACGCCGCGATCGAATTCTCGAAGATCGCCGCGGCGCCGGGCCTCGACGCGACCGAACAGGCCGCGATCACGCAGCTCGTGCGCGCGCTGACGGCCGACCAGGACAAGCGCAAGGTCGCGTACGGCACCGAGGCCGGCCTGTTCGAACGCGCGGGCATCCCGAGCGTCGTGTGCGGGCCCGGCAACATCGAGCAGGCGCACAAGCCGAACGAGTTTGTCGAGCTCGCGCAGCTCGCCGGCTGCGAGCAGTTCCTGCGCAAGTTCATCCGCAGCATGTCGGTCGACGCGCACTGACTGCCTCCCGCCACGCCGGCTCGCGTGTGCGGGCCGACCCACTCCGCCACCCGCCACGTCATGTCGACTGAACAACAGGGCACGGCCCATACGACGATCGACGGCGAGCCGATTCCGACGCTCGACGAAATCGCCGCGCAGCATTTCGCTTTGTCGCCGTGGGTCGCGCGCACGCCCGTGTTCGAGCGCGCCGACCTGCCGTCCCTCGAGGGCACGCACGTCAACTTCAAGTTCGAGCTGCTGCAGGCGAGCGGCAGCTTCAAGGCGCGCGGCGCGTTCACGCACCTGCTCGCGCTCGACGAGGCGCGCAAGAACGCGGGCGTGACCTGCGTGTCGGCCGGCAATCACGCGGCGGCCGTCGCGTATGCGGCCATGCGGCTCGGCAGCAGCGCGAAGGTCGTGATGTTCCATACCGCGAGCCCGGCGCGCATCGCGCAATGCAAGCAATACCGCGCGGAAGTGGTGCTCGCGGGCAGCGCGTCGCAGGCGTTCGATCTCGTGCGGCGCATCGAGGCCGAGGAAGGCCGCTTCTTCATCCATCCGTTCAACGGCTATCACACGATCCTCGGCACCGCGACGCTCGGCTACGAGTGGGCGACGCAGACGCCCGACCTCGACGCGGTGATCGTGCCGATCGGCGGCGGCGGGCTCGCGGCCGGCATGGCGACCGCGCTGCGGCTCGCGAATCCGCGCGTGCACGTGTACGGCGTCGAGCCGGAAGGCGCCGACGCAATGAGCCGCAGCTTTGCGGCCAACCACACGATCAAGATGAGCGCGATGCAGACGATCGCCGATTCGCTGATGGCGCCGCATACCGAGGAATACAGCTACCAGCTGTGCCGGCGTCACGTCGACCGCATCGTCACCGTATCCGACGACGCGCTGCGCGCCGCGATGCTGTTCCTGTTCACGCACCTGAAGCTGTCGGTCGAGCCGGCCTGCGCGGCCGCGCTCGCAGCACTCCTCGGCCCGCTGCGCGAAACGCTGCAGGGCAAGCGCGTCGGCGTGCTGCTGTCGGGCACGAACACCGACCCCGGCACGCTCGGCATGCATCTCGCGCACGCAAAACTGCAGCACTGACCCCACATCGGGCACACGCAGGCCAACCTAGGGTTATCCCCAGATTATGTTGACAGCCCTGTTGATAACCCGCCGGACAAGCACGCAAGTGGTTGAGCGCGCAGCGTTTTGCGCGCGCGAAGGTCAATCGTCACGAAATGGGCAGATGCGGCCGTTGGTCGCATGCGCGGTGGCGCTCACGCTGCTCGCCGGTTGCGCGACGGCGCCCTCGCCCGTCGCCAACGCGCAACCGGCGTCCTGCACGCAACCGGGCGAAAGCCGCATGCTCCAGGCCGACCTGCTGTTCGGGCGCGACATCACGGGGCGCGGCCCCGTCACCGATGCGGAACGCGCGGCGTTTCTCGCCGACACCGTCACGCCACGCTTTCCCGACGGCCTCACCTACTGGGACACGCACGGCCAGTGGCGCGACCGCACGACCGGCGGCGTCACGCGCGAAGACAGCTTCGTGATCCGGATCATCGCCGACGATACGCCCGACACGCGTACGCGGCTCGCCGCGATCCGGCAAGCGTACCTGCAGCGCTTCCACCAGCAATCGGTCGGCATCACGGTCGTGCCGGCCTGCGCATCGTTCTGACGCCCCTTCTCCCGCTGCCGGCCGTTCGCGCAAAAAAACGGGCGCCCGAAGGCGCCCGTCTCATGTCTGAAGAACAGCGTACCGCTTACTTGCTCTCGAACATGTCCATGATCTGCTGCTTCTCCTGCGGCGTGACAGGCGGCGGCGCAAGCCCTGCCGCGCCGGCGGAACCCAGCGCGTCGTTCGCGCTGATCGCGTTCTCGGCCGGGTTGATGTCGACGTTCGCGACGAAGCCGTTGCCCGGCGTGCGATCGGCGTAGTACAGCTCGCCGTCGATCGAGGTCAGGCCGTCCGGCATCGGCATCTGCTGCTCGGGCACGCCGTTCAGCGCGGTGCGCATGTAGTTCACCCAGATCGGCAACGCGAGCTGCGCGCCGAATTCACGGCTGCCGAGACTCTTCGGCTGGTCGAAGCCCATCCACGCGACCGCGACGAGCGACTGCTGGTAACCGGCGAACCAGCCGTCTTTCGCGTCGTTCGTCGTA
Source organism: Burkholderia cepacia complex sp. TUM26381 (assembly GCF_057439935.1). NCBI lineage: Bacteria > Pseudomonadati > Pseudomonadota > Betaproteobacteria > Burkholderiales > Burkholderiaceae > Burkholderia > Burkholderia cepacia complex sp. TUM26381. The sequence goes on from NZ_CM172006.1 coordinate 2,170,653, forward strand.
CCCGTCTTGCCTTGCAGGTCGCTACGGCCCAGTGCGTTGGTACCCGCGCCCGTGCCGGCCGTCGCGACCGAGTGCAGCAGGCTGTTCATCACGTACGCGTTGCGGCCTTCGATCGTGCGCGGCGCCGTGCCGCCCGCGATCACCGGCTGAGACTTCTGCAGTGCCTGGCCGCGCGCGTCGTCGACTTCGGCGATCAGGTACGGATCGACCTTGTAGCCGCCGTTCGCGAACACCGCATAGCCGGTCGCGAGCTGCAGCGGCGTCACGAGGCCCGCGCCGAGCGCCATCGGCAGGTACGGCGGCGTCTTCGCGGGATCGAAGCCGAAGCGCTGCGTTACGTACTGCTGCGCATACTGCGTGCCGATCGATGCGAGGATCCGGATCGACACGAGGTTCTTCGAACGCTGCAGGCCGGTGCGCATCGTCATCGGGCCGTCCGGCTGGTCGTCGTCCTTCGGCTCCCACGCGGTGCCGCCCGGTACGCTCGGCGGGAAGTACAGCGGCGCGTCGTTGATCATCGTCGCCGGCCCCATGCCCTTGTCGAGCGACGCCGAGTAGATGAACGGCTTGAACGACGAGCCCGGCTGCCGCCACGCCTGCGTCACGTGGTTGAACTTGCTCTTGTTGAAGTCGAAGCCGCCGACGAGCGAGCGGATCGCGCCGTCCTGCGGGGCAATCGCGACGAGCGCGCCTTCGACCTGCGGCAGCTGCACGACCTGCCAGCCCGTCTTGCCGTCCTTCAGCACGCGCACGACCGAGCCCGGCTTGATGCGCAGCGCGTTGTTCGCGCGCGGGCCCAATGCAGCCGACACGAAGCGCAGCCCGGCCGGCCCGATCGTCGTGGTCGCACCACCGACGAACTGCACCTCGACCGCGTTCGGCGACGCCGACAGCACGACCACCGACTGCAGGTCGCCGTTGTCCGGGTGATCGGCGAGCGCGTCGTCGATCGCCTCGTCGCGCTCGTCGCCGGCCGCAGGCAGGTTGATCGATGCTTCCGGGCCGCGATAACCGTGGCGGCGCTCGTAGTCGAGAATGCCGCGACGCACGGCCTGGTACGCGGCCTCCTGATCGGCCGAGTTGATCGTCGTCGTGACGGTCAGCCCGCGCGTATAGGTTTCGTCCTTGTACTGCTGATACATCATCTGCCGCACCATCTCGGCGACATATTCGCCGTGCACCGCGTACTGGTTGCCCGGCGTGCGCACGTGGATCTCTTCCTTGATCGCTTCGTCGTACTGCGGCTGCGTGATGTAGCCGACCTCGAGCATGCGCTTCAGGATGTATTCCTGACGCACCTTCGCGCGCTTCGGATTGACGACCGGGTTATACGCGGACGGCGCCTTCGGCAGCCCCGCGAGCATCGCCGCTTCCGCGAGCGTGATGTCCTTCAGGTCCTTGCCGAAATACACGCGTGCAGCGGCCGCAAAACCGTACGAACGCTGGCCGAGATAAATCTGGTTCATGTACAGCTCGAGAATCTGGTCCTTCGTCAGGGCCTTCTCGATCTTGTACGCGAGCAGCATTTCGTAGATCTTGCGCGTGTAGGTCTTTTCGCTCGACAGGAAGAAGTTGCGCGCAACCTGCATCGTGATCGTGCTCGCACCCTGGCGCGCGCCGCCGTGCATCAGGTCGGCCACACCCGCCCGCAGGATGCCGACGAAATCGACGCCGCCGTGTTCGTAGAAGCGGTAGTCCTCGATCGCGAGCACGGCCTTCTTCATCACGTCGGGAATGTCCTGGAAGCGCACGAGGCTGCGGCGCTCCTCGCCGAATTCGCCGATCAGCACGTGATCGGCCGTGAACACGCGCAGCGGCACCTTCGGCTGGTAGTTGGTCAGCGCATCGAGCGACGGCAGCTGCGGCGCCATCACGACCAGCGCATAGCCGACGATCAGCGCGCCGACGATCGCCAGCGTCACGAACAGGCCGGCGAACCACAGCGCGACGCGCGAGCCGAACGTGCGACGGCGGCCTCCGCCGCCGCCGCTGCGCTGCTGCGCGCGGCGGTCGTCGTCGCGATCGTCGTCATCGGGGTAATAGGCTCCGGACGGCGAACGGCGCAGCGTGTAGTGGGGTTCGTTCCTGTCGGAAGAAGAAGGCGGTCGTTTGATAATTGGCATGTCGGAATGGCGGGCGTACGTGGCGCCCTCGGACGCATGCGGAAATGCAAGCGGATGAATCAGATTGAGTGCATCGAGATGCGGCTGTCACGTCGACAGACCCCGCCGCGCGGCGATCCGTTCCCGCGACGTGACAGCGCATTTTAATGAAATCGACCGGGTGCCTTCGCGATTTTTTGTAAAAATTCCCGCAATGCCGTGATTTGCGGAACGTATTGTCGGCATCCTCGGCCTATGATGGACACGCAATATCGCGCGTTACCGATTTTTTCTTTCAATTGCGAAAGGTTCGGCATCCCGATACACGCGCCGCTTGAACTCTCGCGTTTAAGCCGTATTTAAGTGAGCCGGTGGTCTAATATTCACCGGCTCACGCGGGTCGGAACCGGCCCGCAGCGGGCACTGCCGCGGTCACGCGGCGCCTATCAACCACGGAGGATTTCATGTCGCTTTTCGACTCTGTTTCGCGCACGATCAAAGGCCTGCTGAACGATGCGGCCGATTCGGTACAGGATCCGTCGCGCGACGCACGGCAGATCGTGCGGGAGCTCGACGACAGCATCGGCCGTGCCGAGAATTCGCTGATCGAGATCGAGGCACAGGTCGCGACCCAGCGCAGCAAGCGCGATGCGGCCGACGACAAGGTGAAGAAGTACGAGGACGGCGCGAAGCGCGCGCTGCAGTCCGGCGACGAAGCGCTCGCCCGCGAGGCCCTCGCCGCGCAGTCGAACGCGGAAGCCGAGCGCGATGCGCTCGCGGCCGAGCTGACGACGCTCGAGCCGTCGGTCGACAAGCTGAAGGGGCAGATCGCCGACATGCGCCAGCGCCGCAACGACCTGAATGCGCGCTCGAACATCCTGCAGGCCAAGCAGGAAATCGCGCAGGCGAAGGATGTCGCAGCGAGCGCGCTGGGCGGCATCGGCGGCAAGAACCTGTCCGAGGATTTCCAGAAGCTCGAGGACAAGGTCGCGCTGCAGAACGCCCGCTCGGACGCCCGCCTGAATTCGGCCGACACGTCGAGCGGCAAGGCGCTCGACGACAAGCTCGCCGCGCTGAACAAGGGCCCCTCGGTCGAGGATCGCCTCGCCGCGCTGAAGAAGCAGCTCGATACGCCCGCGCAGTAACGGCCACTGCGGGCAACCGCGCCGCGCCCGGCGCGCGGCGCGAACCGATCGTCAGGAGACGGGCCCCGGTGCCCGGTTCGACCATGAAGAAATCTCTCGCCGCACTCGGCCTCTCGCTGATGGTGCTGTCGTCCGCCGCGTTTGCGGTGCCGTCGTTGCAGCAGGTCGAGCAATCGATCGCGCAGCGCAACTGGCAGCAAGCCGACACGCAGTTGTCGCAAGTCATCGACGCCCATCCGAACAACGCGCATGCGCGCTACCTGTATGCGCAGGTGCTGGACCGTGAAGGCCGCGCGTCCGACGCGCTCGCGCAACTGCAGCAGGCGAAAACGCTCGATCCGCAACTGCGCTTCACCGACGCGTCGCACTTCGCGCAGACCGAGTCGCGCATTCGCGCCGACGCCGCGCGCGTAAGCGGCAACGCGCCGTCCGCCACGCAGGCCGGCACGCTGCAATCGTCGCTCGCGCCCGCCGTACCGGCTGAAAAACACGGTCCGTCGACCGGCATGTGGATCGGCCTCGGGCTGATCGTCGCGATCATCGCGCTGGTGCTGCGCTGGACGCTGCGGCGCGCACGCACGGCCGACGACGGCCGCGCCGACGACGAACGCCGCACGCAGCTCAAGCGCGCGACCGACGTGCTGAACGACATCCGTCCGCTGAAACTCGACGCGAAGCTGTCGACGGCGCCCGGCGCCGCGGCGCTGCTGGGCGAAATCGAGGCGGTCGAGACCGACGCGCGCACGCTCGTCGAGGCGCTGTCGAACGGCAAGAATCCGGTGCCGCCGTATCGCGTCGACGAGCTCGAACAGCGCCATGCGAGCGTGAAGGCCCGTGTCGAGGGCCGCCCCGACCCGGCCGCGCAACCCGCAGCGCCGGCGAACGGCAGCGGCTCCGCGTACGCGCAGGAAGCCGATCGCATGACGGGCGCGCAGGGCCAGCCCTACCCGCCACAACCCTATCCGCAACAGCAGCCGCCCGTCGTGATCCAGCAAGGCGGCGGTTTCGGCGGCGGGATGGGCGGGCTGCTGACCGGCGTGCTGCTCGGCGAGGCGATGTCGGGCGGCCGCGAGCGCGTGGTCGAGCGCGACGTGATCGTCGACGGCGAGCGCCGCCGGCAGGAAGCCGACCCGGGCTTCGACCTCGGCCGCGGCGACGCGTCGAACTGGAGCGACGGCAACGGCGGAGGCGGCGGCGGCATGGACCTCGGCAGCAACGACGACGGCTGGACCGACGACAACACCTGACCCTGCGCAGCGCGTCGCCACGCGCTGCCACGCACGCCACGCTCCCCTGCCTGGCCGGCCGCGCCGACGCGCGGATTTGTCAATCATTTCAAGATGGACTACCGGCAATGGGGAGCGTTCGCTATCATGCGGCCATCGGCGTGCCACCGACCCTCATTCGACGCAATGCAATCCCGCGCGTCGCGGCACGCTTCCCCTCGCCCCAACCAGGAGAAAGCCGCTCATGAGCATCATCAAGGAATTCAAGGAGTTCGCCGTCAAGGGCAACGTGATGGATCTCGCCGTCGGCGTGATCATCGGCGGCGCGTTCTCGAAGATCGTCGATTCGGTCGTGAAAGATCTCATCATGCCGGTCATCGGTGTGCTGACCGGCGGTCTGGATTTCTCGAACAAGTTCGTTCTGCTCGGCACCATCCCCCCGACGTTCAAGGGAAATCCCGATTCGTTCAAGGACCTGCAGGCCGCGGGCGTCGCCGCATTCGGTTACGGCTCGTTCATCACCGTGGCGATCAATTTCGTCATCCTCGCGTTCATCATTTTCCTGATGGTGAAATTCATCAACAAGCTGCGCAAGCCGGACGAAGCCGCGCCGGCCGCGACGCCGGAAGACACCGTGCTGCTGCGCGAGATCCGCGATTCGCTGAAGCAGCGCTGATCGCCGCGCGCTCCGCCCGCCAGGCCCGCCGCGTGCGGGCCTTTTTATTGCGCGCGCGATGCGCCGCCGCAAGCGGCCCATCTCACTTTTTTGTGACGGGCGAATGCACGCGCGGGAAAAGCAGGTCTATGATGGAGACTAAACGACAGTACGGGCGCCAAGACGCTGGCTGTGTCGATCAAGGCGAGCAGGTCGACGGGAGACATTGATCGTCGTACTGCACGAATGCAGCATTTTCGTGTGCTATAAAGGATCGACATGCGGCGTACATAGCCGGGAGTGGGTCGCATGAAAGTGCCGCATTTCTTGCAATTGTTTTTGAGGCGAGTGTTTATGTCCTTCCCGAAAAAACGTCGGCGTGCGCAGCAAGATGGCCAGGAGTCATTCCTCGCGGTCTTGCGCCACTCGAAACCGTTTGCTCAACTCGACACCAAGATTGCCCGCGCCCGTGCGCAGGACGAACCCGTCCTGTATGCGCATGTGCTGCCCGGTCTCGACGTGCTCCTGTGCAGCGTGCGCGGCGCCCAGCCGCCCTATCCGGCGATCGCCGAGCTGCGCAAGCGCTGCATCGAATCGATCGCCAACGCACTCGAGCAGCCGCTCGACGGTCTCGAGAACGGCGGCTACTGGTACGAAGCGAACGGCTTCGGCTTCCTCGTATTCGCAAGCCGTGCGCGCGCGCGCATCCTGCCCGAGTTTGGTGCAGGCACGAAGGCAAGCCTGCGCGGCGGCCTCGGCCGCCAGAACGCCGGCGACACGACACCTCGCTCGCTCGGCTGATCCGCCTGCCATTCGATGGGCCGCCTCCGGGCGGCCCATCTGCCATTCACGTGCCCCGCTTGTGCGTCACGACGCCTGCTGACGGCCGTTGCCCGGCCGCACGATGTCGATGAACGCCGCGAAATCGGCGCCGGCGAGCCCTTGCGCGGCGCCGAGCCGCAACACTTGCTGGACCGTGGCCGATACGGGCATCACCGCGCCCGTGTCGCGCGCGGCGTCGGCAATCGCATCGACATCCTTCTGGAACGTGCTGAGCGCGCCGATCGGTGCATGACCACCCGACGTCATGCGCGGCACGAACGTCTGCAGCAGCACCGAGTCGGCCCAGCCGCCGGCCAGCGCCTCGGCCAGACGCGCCGCGTCGATGCCGCTCGCCTGCGCGAGGCCGATAGCCTCGGCGATGGCCGTAACCGTCGCGGTCACGATCGCCTGGTTGCACAGCTTCGCCGTCTGGCCCGCGCCCGCGTCGCCCATGTGCGTGATGCGCGACGCGTACGTGTCGATCAGCGGCCGCACCGCGTCGAGATCGGCCGCGCGACCGCCGGCCATCACCGCGAGCGTGCCGGCCTGCGCGCCCGGCACGCCGCCGGACACCGGTGCATCGACCCAGCCGACGCCGAGTGCAGCCGCGCGCGCCGCGTAGTCGCGCGTCGCCGCGGGCGGAATGCTCGAATGATCGACGATGCGCTTCAGACGGCGCGCGGCGGCATCGCCGGAAAGCAGCCCGTGCTCGCCGAATACGACGTCGCCAACCGCACGGCTGTCGAGCACGCACACGCATACCGTCTCGACGCGTTCGGCCAGCTCACGCGGCGTGCCGACCACCTGCGCGCCGTCCTTGACCAGCGCCTCGGCCTTGTCGCGCGAGCGATTCCACACGCTGACGCGATGCCCGGCCGCCAGCAAATGCCGAATCATCGGCGCGCCCATCAATCCCGGTCCGCAAAATCCGACTTCCACGATGTTCCTCGTCTCCAATATGGGTTGCACTTGCCGCCCATCATACCTATCACTCAAGAAGCCGGGCACGCACGGCACCGCTTCGGGACCGCGGCTTGCACCGGCAATACAGACCGATATCCCAGGGAGCGCATCATGAGCGACCACGTGTACAAGATGATCGAGCTGACCGGTTCGTCGAAGCAATCGAGCGACGACGCGATCCGCAACGCGATCTCGAAAGCCGGCAAGACGCTGCACAACCTGCACTGGTTCCAGGTGACCGAAACGCGCGGCCACATCGAAGGCGACCAGGTCGTGCACTGGCAGGTCACGCTGAAGGTCGGCATGCGCATCGACGACTGACGCGCCCCCGCCTCACCCGCCACGCCGCGATCCGGATCCGCGCAATACGGATCCGTGCGGCGCCGCGCTCCCCGCTTCCCACCCCGCTCGGGCCCCTTGTCGTGGCCCGGCCGACGGGTGTCTGCGGGTATCCATCTCTTGACGCTGGGCCGGCTTCATATTAAAAACGATATACCCCCCTTGCCCCTCGATCAGCCCAGCCATATAAAACGGAGATATCATGAGTCAGCAACGCGAGGCGATCGACACGTACCTCTTGCGCGTCTTGCACACCTTGTTGATGGAGCGCAGCGTCACGCGCGCGGCCGTCAAACTGAACCAGTCGCAACCGGCGATCAGCGCCGCGCTGCGGCGCCTGCGCGACATCACCGGCGATCCGCTGCTGGTGCGCGGCAAATCCGGCATGGTGCCGACCGAATACGGGCTGCGCCTGCTCGAGCCCGTGCAGAACGCGCTGCGTGAAATCGAGCGCATCAAGTTCCAGCAGCACAACTTCGACCCGGCCACGTCGATCCGCTGCTACCGGATCGGCTGCCCCGACTACCTGAACGTGCTGTTCGTGCCGACCGTCGTCGAACGCTTCCGCCAGGCCGCGCCGAACGCGACGCTCGAGTTCCATTCGCTCGGCCCCGCGTTCGACTACGAGCTCGCGCTGGAAGACGGCAAGCTCGACATCGTCGTCGGCAACTGGCCCGAGCCGCCCGAGCAGCTGCACCTGTCGAACCTGTTCGTCGACGAAATCGTCTGCCTGATGAGCAACACGCACCCGTTCGCGAAGCGCGGCGGGCTGACGCTCGACCAGTACCTGAACGCGCCGCATCTCGCGCCGACGCCGTACTCGGTCGGCCAGCGCGGCGCGATCGACGTGCATCTCGCGCGCGAACGCCTCAAGCGCCACGTGGTCGTCACGCTGCCGTACTTCAACCTCGCACCGTACGTGCTCGTGAAGTCCGACCTGATCTTCACGACGACGCGCCTGTTCGCCGATCACTACGCGAAGTTCCTGCCGCTGTCGGTCGTGCCGGCGCCGCTCGACTTCCCGCCGATGCAGTACTACCAGCTGTGGCACGAACGCTGCCACTACTCGGACGAAGTGCGCTGGCTGCGCAGCCTCGTCGCCGAAGCCACCCGCACGCTGATCGAGCCGTAACGGCACACGCTGCCCGCGCCGGCGGGGCGCGTCGCGACAACCTCGCGGCGCGACGACGGCCGGCGGCACGCCCGGCAAGGCGGCCGCCGCACGGCTTCAGTCCTGCTTCAGCGCGACGCCTCGACGAGCGCGTGCGCCAGCGCGTTGTGACGCTCGATGACGGGCGGCAGATCGAGCGTCGCCAACCGCCCTTCCCGCACCACCACCTTCCCGTTCACCACCGTGTACGCCGTCTGCGACGGCGCGCAGAAGACGAGCGCCGCCACCGGATCGTGCAGCGCACCCGCGAACAGCGGCTGGCGCAGGTCGAACGCGGCGAAATCGGCGGCCATGCCGGGCTTCAGCGCGCCGATGTCGTCGCGGTTCAGCACCTTCGCACCGCCGAGCGTCGCGATCTCGAGCGCTTCGCGCGCGGTCATCGCATCGGGCCCGAAGCCGACCCGCTGCAGCAGCAGCGCCTGACGTACTTCGGCGACCATCTGCGCGCCGTCGTTCGACGCGGAGCCGTCAACGCCGAGACCGACCGGCACGCCCGCGAGCCGCATCTTCTTCACCGGCGCGATGCCCGACGCGAGCCGCATGTTCGAGCACGGACAGTGCGCGACGCCCGTGCCGGTGCGCGCGAACAGGCCGATACCCGCATCGTCGAGCTGCACGCAGTGCGCATGCCACACGTCGTGGCCGACCCAGCCGAGATCTTCCGCATATTCGGCCGGCGTCATCCCGAACTTCTCGCGGCTGTACGCGATGTCGTTGACGTTCTCCGCAAGGTGCGTGTGCAGCGACACGCCGTACTGGCGCGCGAGCACGGCCGCGTCGCGCATCAGGTCGCGGCTCACCGAGAACGGCGAGCACGGCGCGACCACCACGCGCAGCATCGCGTAGCGGCCTTCGTCGTGATAGGTCTCGATCAGGCGCTGCGTGTCGCGCAGGATGTCGGGCTCGCGCTCGACGACCGAATCGGGCGGCAGCCCGCCGTCGCGCTGGCCGACGCTCATCGAGCCGCGGCTCGCGTGAAAGCGCATGCCGATCCGCTGCGCGGCACCGATGCTGTCGTCGAGCCGGCTGCCGTTCGGGTAGATGTACAGGTGATCGCTCGACGTCGTGCAGCCCGACTGCAGCAGCTCGGCCATCGCGGTCAGCGTCGACACCTCGATCATCTCGGGCGTCAGGTGCGCCCAGATCCGGTACAGGTTCGTGAGCCAGCCGAACAGCTCGGCGTTCTGCGCTGCGGGCACCGCGCGCGTGAGGCTCTGGTACATGTGGTGATGCGTGTTCACGAGCCCCGGGATCACGAGGTGGCCGCGCAGGTCGAGCACTTCGTCGGCCGTGTCGGGCAGCTCGGCGGTCGGGCCGACCGCGACGATCCGGTTGTCTTCGATATAGAGCCCGGCATCGCGCAGCTCGCGACGCGTGTCGTCCATGGTCACGAGCACGTCGGCGTGCTTGACCAGCAGGGTTTTCGGGCGGGATGAGGAGGTGTTCGGCGCGCGTGCGCCAGCGTGCTGCTCGAGGTTCATGCGTTCTCCGCGTCGGTCTGCCCCCAGGGGCTGTCCTGGAGGCGGTCGCACAGCCGTTCGAACGCTGAATCGCGGCACGCTCCGGTGCCTGCGTCCGTTCGAACGCCCTGGCCCGGTTACCCGGCGTGCTCGCCGTCTTCGGGGTACGCGCGGGCCACCGGCCGACGCGCACGGCGGGAGGATCGCCCAAGCGCGCGCCGCACACAATGCGCGATCCGGAATACCGCGCTTCAGGGTTCCGATATGGTACGCCGCGCAGGCCCTCCCCGAGCGCCTGAAAGCCCGCCGGAAGCCGCGCCCGGCGTGCCGTCGACAGCCGCTCATGCGCGGCGCATTATCTTTGATATCGCGCCCGTATTTGCGCGGGGAACCTTTTTACAATGCCTGCACGGCGCTCGCTTCAATCTCGCCGACGGGTATGTAGCCACGTGACGTGGAGCCTCGATCCGCCGCACAGTCAATGGATCGAGTCGCCGCCGAACCTCGCATTCACACAAGGACAATTGCGAATGGGAAAGCTCACTACCCACGTACTCGATACGGCGCACGGCCGTCCCGGCGCTGCAATCAAGGTGGACCTCTACGCGCTGGACGGCGAATCGCGCCGCGCGATCAAGACCGTGCTGACCAATAGCGACGGCCGCTGCGACGAACCCCTGCTCGAAGGCGCCGCGCTCGCCGCCGGCGAATACGAACTCGTGTTCCATGCCGGCGACTACTTCGCGTCGCTCGGCGTGAAGGTGCCCGAACCCCGTTTCGTCGACCGCGTCGTACTCCGCTTCGGCATCGCCGACACCGGCTCGCACTACCACGTGCCGCTGCTCGTGTCGCCGTGGTCGTACAGCACCTATCGCGGCAGCTGACATACGCATCAGCGCCCACATCAAACAAACGATTTGAGTCTGGAGGAGTTTCATGGAAGGCTTCATCACCGACTGGCTGAACCTCGCGCTGCGATGGCTGCACGTCATCGTCGCCATTGCGTGGATCGGCGAGTCCTTCTATTTCGTCGCGCTCGACAACAGCCTGAAACCGCCGACCGACCCGAACCAGCGCAAGCGCGGTGTGTTCGGCGAGCTGTGGCACGTCCACGGCGGCGGTTTCTACAACATGCAGAAGTACACGGTCGCCCCGCCGGAAATGCCGGATGACCTGCACTGGTCGAAGTGGCCGTCGTACACGACCTGGCTGTCGGGCTTCTCGCTGTTCTTCGTGCTGTACCTGCTCGCACCGAACACGTACCTGATCGACAAGAGCGTGCTCGACATGGGCCCCGTCGTCGCCGTCGCTTCCGCACTCGGCTTCCTCGCGGCCGGCTGGATCGTCTACGACTCGCTGTGCCGCGTCCTCGGCACCAACGATCGCGTGCTCGGCATCTGCGTCGGGATCTACGTCGTCGTCGCAGCGTACCTCGCATGCCACATCTTCTCGGGCCGTGCCGCCTATCTGATCGTCGGCGCAATGCTCGCGACGATCATGTCGGCGAACGTGTTCTTCGTGATCATCCCCGGCCAGCGCAAGATGGTCGACAAGATGCTCAAGGGCGAAGAACCGAACCCGATCTACGGCAAGCGCGGCAAGCAGCGCTCGGTGCACAACACGTACTTCACGCTGCCGGTCGTGTTCGCGATGCTGTCGAACCACTACGCGATGACGTACACGAACAAGTTCAACTGGATCGTGCTCGTGCTGATCATGCTGGCCGGCGCGCTGATTCGCCAGTTCTTCGTGATGCGTCACCGCGGCAAGCAGCTGTGGTACCTGCCGATCGGCGGCGTCGCGCTGCTGTCGGGCGCGCTGGTCTGGACGATGCCCAAGCCGGTCGCACCGGAAGCGCAAGCTGCAAACGCGCCGAAGATCGTGATCAACGACATCATGCCGATCCTGCAGCAGCGCTGCGTCGAGTGCCACTCGTCGAAGCCGACGCTGATGGGCAGCGCTCCCGCAGGCGTGATGTTCGACACGCCGGACGAAGTGTCGAAGAACGCGCAGCGCATCTACGAACAGGCCGTGCGCCTGAAGGCGATGCCGATCGGCAACGTCACGCACATGACCGACGACGAGCGGACCAAGCTCGCCGCCTGGTTCGAGGGTGGCGCGGTCAAGTAAGCCGCCGTGCGCCGGTTGCCGGCGCAATCCTCTCCGTTCGCGGGCCCGGTGACGGGCCCGTTTTTTTTGCGTGCGCGCAATGCGTTTCGTGCGCTAGCCGCGCAGCGCGTCGCGCTGCAGTGCGACGAGCGCCTCGAGTGCGCGCGGGCCGTCGTCGAACGGTACGAAGATGTGATCGTGGTATGCAGCGGCCATCACGTTGCAGCTGATGCCCGCTGCACCCAGCGCCCGCGCGAATGCGGCCGTGAGGCCGACGGCCGCGAGGTCGGAATGGACGGTCAGCGTGATCCATGCGGCGCGGAACAGCACGGGCCAGCCGTAACGGGCAGCCGCTTCCTCGTCGACCACGACCGTCAGCCCTTCCGCTTCACGGAACGTGGCAACTACTTCGGATAACGATACGTCTGCGTCAGACGGCAGCGCGACGAAGGCGAACGCGCCGGGATGCAGGTCGGGCTGCATCGTGCGCAGCAGGATCGCGAGGTCGTTTTCAGGTTGGCTCATCGGAGAATCGCGTCCGGAACCGGACGTCGTACGGTGGCGATGCGGGCACGATAGCACGTGCGGCGATCGCGTCACGCACGCACCATCGCCACCTCGTCCGCAAGCCAGTCGCACAGTGCAACGATGCGAGGATCGCCCTGCGTGTGCTCCGGATACACGACGTGATACGCGAGCCCCGGCGCCACCTCGACGTTCACGTCGAACAGCCGTACGAGGCGCCCGTCCGCGAGATCGCGCGCGATCATGTGCGGCTCCGCCAGCCCGACCGTCGTACCGTCCATGACAGCCTGCACGACGTGGCTTGAATCCGGAAACGCGACACACCGGCTATCGTCGAAACCGTCGATGCCCGCTGCGGTCATCCATGCGGACCAGCGCGGCCAGATCACGCCGTCGACTTCGCAGTCGGCGTGGCAAAGCGTGTGACGAAGCAGGTCGCGCGGCTTGCGCAACGGTGGGCCGGCCGACAACAGCGCGGGGCTGCCTATCGCGACGACCGACGTGCCGAACAGGCGCTGCGTACATGCGCCCCGGTAACGCCCGGTGCCGAAACGGATCGCGACATCCACATCGTCGCCATCGAAATCGCGCAGCCGGTCGGTGATGTCGAACGTCAGTTCGAGCGCCGGATGCGCGGCCTTGAAGCGCGGCAGGCGTGGCAGCAACCAATGCGTCGCGAAGCGCGCGCCGACCGACACGCGCAATTCCGTCTGCTCGCGCGCGATGCGCCGTGCGCGTGCGCTCGCGTGCTGCAGGCCAGCGAGCGCATCGGCCGCCGCCGCAGCCAGCACGGCACCCGCCGGCGTCAGCCGGATGCTGCGGCTCGTACGGACGAACAGCGCCATGCCGAGCTGCGCCTCGATCTCCTTGATCTGGTGACTGACGGCTGCCGGCGTCAGCCCGACCTCGTCGGCCGCCCGCGAAAAATTCAGGTGCCGCGCCGCCGCATCGAACGTTCTCAGCGCGCGCGTACCGGGCCACATGCGTTCCATCGATCTTCAAACAGAATTTGATGACCGTGACAAAACTACTCGTTTTTCATGTCGCCATCAATCGGCAAACAATAGGCTTTCTTGAAGATGCCGTGCGCCGGCCCGTGCGCGCGGCCAACCTGGAGATTCGTCGATGACCGCTGCCCCCTTCCCGTCCGTCGCCCAGATCAACGGCGTGGCCGCTACACGCGAAACACTCGCCGCGCTGGCCTTCGCAGGGCATGCGCATTTCACCGCGATGCAGATACGCGACGGCCGCGTGCGCGGGCTCGACCTGCATCTCGCACGGCTGCGCGACGCGTCGCACGCGCTGTTCGGTCGTGCCCTGCCCGACGAGCGGATTCGCGCGTTCCTGCGCACCGCGCTCGATCGCGCGCCGCCGGCGCTGTCGCTGACCGCGACCGTGCACGCGACGACGGGCGAATTCGTCGCGCCGCGCGATGACGAAGCGCTCGACGTGCTGGTCCGCACAGCCGCGCCGTCGTCGGGGCCGGCCGGCCCGCTCGATCTCGCGCTGTTCGAACACGAGCGCGTGCTGCCGGACATCAAGCACGTCGGCGAAGTCGCGAAGACGCACTTCCTGCGCCGTGCGGTCGCGCAGGGTTTCGACGATGCGGCGTTCATCGATCGCCGCGGGCGCATCAGCGAAGGCTCGATCTGGAACGTCGCGTTCTGGGACGGCAACGCGGTCGTATGGCCGGTGGCCGACATGCTCGGCGGCGTCACGATGGGCATCCTGCGGCGGCAGCTGGCGCGCCTCGGCATCGCGCAGCACGATCGCGAAGTGACGCCGGCCGACCTGCCGTCGATGGCCGGCGCCGTCGTGATGAATTCGTGGACACCAGGAATCGCCGTGCACCGGCTCGGCACGGCGGCGCTGCCCGAGTCGTCGTCGCTCGCCGTGCTGCTGCGTCGCGCATATGAACAGGAGCCGCCCGTCGCGCCGTGACATGCGCACGCCCTGCTCAACCGTCGACAGCCTCCGGCAGCCGCGCGATCACCTTGATCTCGAACTGGAAGCCGTACAGCCAGGTCACGCCGACGGCAGTCAGCGCGGGATGCGGGGCATCGCCCCAGTATTCGGGAACGATCTCCCAGATCCGCTCGAACGTCGCCTCCGGATCGACGAGGAACACCGTCACGTCGACGACGTCGTCGAACGTGCAGCCCGCCGCGTACAGCACCGCATTCAGGTTGTCGAACGCGCGGCGGACCTGCGCGCCCAGTTCCGGCTCGGGCGAGCCATCGTCGCGGCTGCCGACCTGCCCGGACACGAACAGGAAGCCGTTCGAGCGCACTGCCGGCGAATAACGGTTGCGGTCATACAGCGCCTGGCGACCAGGCGGAAAAACTACGCTACGCTTTGCCATTCAACCCCTCCATCGGTCTGCGGGGCGACACCGCCCCTGTCTCAACGATGAAGGCACTTTAAGGACCGTTGCGCGGCAGATAAACCGGCAACCTTGTCCAACACTGTTTGCGCTCTCCAAACAATGTCCGAGCGACGCGGAGCCCTGACCCGATGGATCGATTCGACGCAATGCAGGCGTTCGCCCGCGTGGTGGAAGCCGGCAGCTTCACGAAAGCGGCCGACACGCTGCACATGAGCCGCACCACCGTCACGCAACTGGTGCAGCAGCTCGAAGCGCGGCTGCGCGTGAAGCTGTTCAATCGCACGACGCGCAAGGTCGTCGTCACGGCCGACGGCGCCGCGTACTACGACCGCGTCGTGCGCCTGCTGGCCGACATGGACGATGCCGAAACGAGCCTGTCCGCTGCGTCGGCGTCGCCAAGGGGGCGGCTGCGTGTGGACGTGCCGAGCCCGTTCGCGCGCCTGATCCTGATCCCCGCGCTGCCCGCGTTCCATGCGCGCTATCCGGACCTCCAGCTCGACATGGGCGTGAGCGACCGCGTGGTCGACGTGATCGGCGAGAACGTCGACTGCGTCGTGCGCGGCGGCGAACCGGCCGATCGCTCGCTGGTTGCACGCCGCGTCGGCGACCTGCGGCTCGGCGTGTACGCATCGCCGGCCTATCTCGCGCGCGCCGGCACGCCAACGCATCCGGGTGACCTCGAAGATACGCATCACCGCATCGTCGGTTTTCTGTGGGCGCGCACCGGCAAGGCATTGCCGTTTGCGATGGCGCGCGACGGCGAGCAGATCACCGTACGCGGACGCTACGTGCTCGCGGTCGACGACGGCAATGCGTATCTCGAAGCCGGTCTCGCGGGGCTCGGCATCCTGTGGCTGCCCGACTACATGGCCAGCGCGTATCGCACGCGTGGCGAACTGGTGCCGCTGTTCGAGCAGTGGCAACTCGAACCGATGCCGATGTACGTCGCGTTCCCGCCGAACCGGCACGTCAGCGCGAAGCTGCGCGTATTCGTCGACTGGGTCGCCGACCTGATGGCGCAGCATGCGCCGGTCGCGAACCGGCGTCGCGGCGGCGGTTCGCGCGACACGCGCAAGGCCGTGGCAACCTGAATCGCGAGACAGCGACCGCACATAAAAAAACCCGCGCACCTTGCGCGGGTTTCGGCAGGCATGCAAACATGCCTGTCAGTCGCGAGAACGCCGGCGACTCAGGCCGTCAGCGCATGCAGCGCTTCGTCGGTGAGCCACAGCGATTCCTGCAGATCCTGCTCGTTCAGGTTCAGGCCATCACCGCCGCGATCGACGACGATGAAGTCGCTGACGCCGCCGAGCGCGATCAGCGGGTGATGCCACACGCCCTTCGCATAGTTGACGCCCTGCCAGCCGCTCGTCACGAATGCGCGGATCTGCGCCGGATCGAGGTCGCCCGCGGGCGCGACGACGACGAGATACGGCTGGTCGTTCAGCGGCACGAAAGCCTGACTGCCGAGCGGGTGCCGCTCCAGCATCTTCACCTCGAACGGCAGCGTGCGCGGCTGGCCGCGGAACAGGTTCACGAGCGTGCGGCCGTCTTCATCGGTCACGTCGACTGTCGCGAGATCGTGAAAGCGGATCGTCGTGCCGAGGTTGATCGGGATCTGCTTCGCCCCTTCCGTTTCGATCACGTCGCCGAACGGCGCGAAGGCTTCCTTGGTCAGCGGTTCGATTGCAAGCGTCTTCATTTGTCGAGCGTCCCCCACAGACGCAGGCGCGACACGCCACCGTCCGGAATGATGTTCAGTCGCACGTGCGTGACGGGGCCGAGCGACGCGATGCCGTGTTCGAAGTAATGCTGCTTGTCCATCTGCAGCTTCTGTTCGCCGAGCAGCACCGGCCAGAACATCGACTGCGTGATCAGCGAGCTGTCCGTGCCGCCCGACACGTACGCGGCCTGGATCGAGCAGCGGTCCGGGTAGTTGCCCTTGAAGAACGCGGTATCGACTTCGATCTTGCGGATCACGCCCGGCTGCGCGAGCGCGATGATCGCCCAGTCGTTGCCCGGTTCGCGACGGCGGCGGGTTTCCCAGCCATCGCCCATGTTCACGCCGCGGCCCGGCAGCAGCAGGTTCGACGCGACGCCGAAGTGCTGGTTGTTCGCGGCCACGACGTAACCGCCGTTTTCCATCGCCGCGAGGTCGAACTGCTCGGTCGCGCTCGCACCGGCCCAGTCGAGCTGCGGCTGGCCGTACACGCGCAGGCGCGCGATGCCGCCGTCCGGGTAGATGTTCACGCGCAGGTGCGTGAACGCTCGCGCGTCGCTCGCTTCGACGTAGTGATGGCTGTTGCCCTGCAACGTCGTCGACGGCACGATCTCGACCCACTCGGTCGCATGCGTCGGTGCGCCGTCGGCCACGAACGCGGCCTCGATCGACGCGGCCGGCGGGAAGTTGCCGGTGAAGTGGCTCGTGTCGATGTCGAAGCCCTTGATCACGCCCGGGCGCGCGAGCTTGACGATGCACCAGTCAAAGCCCGTCGTGCGCTTGCGGCGCGTTTCCCAGCCGTCCATCCACTTGCCGTGGTCGTCGTACTTGCCGGGAATGAAGACGGCCGGCTCGGGGTTCAGCATCCGGTCCTTCGGCGCGAAGAAATCGTCGCTGGCCTCGAGCGCCTGCGCACCGAGACGCGGGTCGGCAAGATTCACGTAGCGCCGCGTGAAATCGGGTGCGTTGGGATCGAGAAGCGGAACAGCCATGATGTTTCCTTGTTTCAGTGATGCGATCAGGCCGCTGCGACGCAGCAGGCCGTATTGCGGTGTCAGGCGTCGATCAGGTCGTCGAGGCGGAAGCGCGCGATCCGGTAGATCTGGTCCAGGCTCGCACGCAGTTCCTCGTTGCGCGAATGATTCACACGCGACTCGAAGTTCGCGATGATGCCGTGACGGTCATAGCCGCGCACCGCGAGGATGAACGGGAAGCCGAACTTCTCGCGATACGTGCGGTTCAGCGTCAGCAGCTTGTCGAACTCTTCCTGCGTGCACTGGTCGAGGCCCGCGCCGCTCTGCTCGCGCGTCGACTCGGCCGTCAGCTCGCCGCGCACGGCGGCCTTGCCGGCCAGCTCCGGGTGAGCGTTGATCAGCGCGAGCTGGCGCACTTCGCCGCCCGCTTCCACCGCACCCGACATCGTCTTG
Organism: Burkholderia cepacia complex sp. TUM26381; assembly: GCF_057439935.1. NCBI lineage: Bacteria > Pseudomonadati > Pseudomonadota > Betaproteobacteria > Burkholderiales > Burkholderiaceae > Burkholderia > Burkholderia cepacia complex sp. TUM26381. Next base: position 2,188,703 of record NZ_CM172006.1, read on the forward strand.
TGCAGCGCGTCGATGCTCGCGAACGGCCGCTCGCCCGCGGCGACCTCGGCCACCCACGGCGAATGTTCGAAGATCCCCGACAGCGCCGCGACAAATGCGCTCGGCGCCATCGTGTTCAGTTGTTCCAACGTGTAGCGCATCGCCTTCATGCTTTCCCTTCGTTTTGATGATTGGGCTGATACGGATGATGTTCACGCCAGTGACGCGCGATATCGACACGGCGCGTCACCCATACGCGCTCGTGCTTCTCGATGTGATCGAGGAAACGCTGCAGCCCGCGGAACCGGCCCGGCCGGCCGAGCAGCCGGCAGTGCATGCCGATCGACAGCATCTTCGGCGCCTCGTCGCCTTCCGCGTACAGCACGTCGAATGCGTCGCGCAGGTAGTCGAAGAAGTGATCGCCGGTGTTGAAGCCCTGCGGCGTCGCGAAACGCATGTCGTTCGTGTCGAGCGTGTACGGCACGATCAGTTGCGGCGACGTGCCGCCGCCCGACACCTTGACGTCCATCCAGAACGGCAGGTCGTCGCCGTAGTTGTCGGAGTCGTACAGGAAGCCGCCGTGTTCGGCGACCAGGCGGTGCGTATTGGGGCTGTCGCGGCCGGTATACCAGCCGAGCGGGCGCTCGCCCGTCACGCGCTCGATCGCTTCCATCCCGAGGCGCATGTGTTCGGCTTCGAGTTCCGGCGTCATGCTCTGGTAGTGGATCCAGCGCCAGCCGTGGCACGCGATTTCATGGCCCAGCTCGACGAAGGCGCGCGCAAGCTCCGGATGACGCTCGATCGCCATGCCGACGCCGAATACCGTCAGCGGCATCCCGCGCTTCTCGAATTCGCGCAGGATCCGCCACACGCCGGCCCGCGAACCGTATTCGTAGATCGACTCCATGCTCATGTGGCGGTCCGGATACGCGGCCGCGCCCACGATTTCGGACAGGAACTGCTCGGAGCCCGGATCGCCGTGCAGCACGCAGTTCTCGCCGCCCTCCTCGTAGTTCAGCACGAATTGCACGGCGACGCGGGCGCGCCCCGGCCAGTTCGCCTGAACGGGATGGCGGCCGTAGCCGATCAGGTCGCGAGGATAGTTGGGATCGAGTGGCATGGGTTCGAAATGCGGCGAAAGCGGGCTGAAATAATGGGTTCGCATCGACTGCGCGGCGCCCGGAGGCCGACCGCACAAGCCGATGCGATGACGGCCCAGTGTAGCGAAAACGTTCATACGCGCCCATACAGCGACGCAGATAGTGCGTGTCAGACGGTGTGTATGTGCGGTTGCGGCAAATTCCCGACCGGTTCCGCCGCATCCCCGTCCGGCGGGCTGAAGCGGGCGAATGCGCCGTCGTAGCGCTTCGGCAGCGGCCGCGCGAAATCGCCGCGTTTCGCGGTCGCGAGGCGCAGCGCGACGAGCGCCTCGGCCCATTTGACCGCCGCCGTGACGCCCTCGACCACCGGCGCGCCGATCTGCTGCTCGATCTCGTGCGCGAACTCGGCCATTCCCGCGCAGCCGAGCACGATCGCGTCGGCGCCGTCCTCGTCGAGCGCGCGCCGGCATTCGTCGACGATGATCCGGCGCGCGGCCGAGCCCGGCCGGTCGAGTTCGAGCACCGCGACGTCGGTCGCGCGCACGTTGCGGCAGAACCGCTTCATCCCGTAGCGCTCCGCGAGGTGCCACGCCATCCCGCAGGTGCGGGCGAGCGTCGTGACGACCGAGAAGCCCGGCGCGAGCACGCTCGCCGCATGCATCGCGGCCTCGGCGATACCGATCACCGGCCCGCGTGCGAGCTCGCGCGCCGCATACAGGCCCGGGTCGCCGAAGCATGCGATCACGTACGCATCGCAGCCGTCGCGCTCGCCCTGCGCGATCTCGGCGAGCAGCCCCGGCGTCGCGAGCGCCTCGTCGTAATAGCCTTCGATCGACGGCGGCCCCATCGGCGGGCTCACCGCAACGATCTCCGTGCCCGCGGCCGCGACCTCGCGTGCGCAGCGGCCCATCGCGTCGGTCATCCGCTGCGTCGTATTCGGATTGATCAGTCGAATCTTCATCGCTCGCTCCTCACGCCTTCGTGCTCACGAGCAGCCGGTAGAACACGAAGCCGAGCCCCGCGCCGATGAACCACGAGAAGTTCGCGACGCCTTGCCAGCCGGGCACCATCACGCAGACGACAGCGATCACCGCGGCCGGCAGCAGCGCGGCGAGCGCGCGGCGGTTCACGCCGCCCGTGTACCAGTACGCGCCGCTCTCCGACATCGTGTACAGGTCGTCGCGCACGAGCCGGCAGCGCTTGACGAGGTAGAAGTCGGCGATCAGCACGCCGTACAGCGGGCCGATGAACGCGCCGAGCACGTCGAGCGTGTAGTGGATCACGGCCGGGTTGTTGAACAGGTTCCACGGCGTGATGAAGATCGACGCGACGGCCGCGAGCATCCCGCCCGCGCGCCAGCTGATCAGCCGCGGTGCGACGTTCGAGAAATCGAACGCGGGCGACACGAAGTTCGCGACGATGTTGATGCCGATCGTCGCGATCGTGAACGTCAGCGCGCCGAGGATCACCGCGGTCGGATGGTCGATGCGGCCGACCGTCTCGACCGGGTCGGTGATGAGTTCGCCGAACACCGGCAAGGTCGCTGCCGTCGTGATCACCGTGACGAGCGAGAATGCGAGGAAGTTGACCGGCAGCCCCCAGAAATTGCCGCGCTTCACTTCGCCGAACGAGCGGCAGTAGCGCGAGAAATCGCCGAAGTTCAGCATCGGCCCGGAGAAATACGACACGACCAGCGATACGGCCGTGATCATCACCGGGATCACTTCCGCGCCGTGATACTTGACGCCGCCGAGGTTGATGCCGATGTTGCGCCAGCCCGCGCGCCACACCATGTAGCCGGCGAGGATGAACATCACGACGTAGACGGCCGGGCCCGCGAAGTCGATGAACTTCTTGATCGTCTCCATCCCGTTCCAGAACACGAATGCCTGCAGCACCCACAGCAGCATGAAGCCGGCCCACCCGACCGCCGACAGCCCGAGGAAGCCGTAGCGGTGGACGTCCGCATACGGCAGCCATTGCGGGACAAATTTCAGCACGACGATCACGAGCGCGCTCGACGCGAGATAGGTCTGGATGCCGTACCACGCGATCGCGATCAGCCCGCGGATCACGGCCGGCACGTTCGCGCCGAGCACGCCGAACGTCGCGCGGCACGCGACCGGATACGGCACGCCGATCTGCTGGCTCGGCCGTGCGATCAGGTTGCACAGCACGTTCACGAGGCCGATCCCGACGATCAGCGCGATCAGCACCTGCCAGCTCGTCAGCCCGAGCGCGAACAGGCTGCCTGCGAACACGTAGCCGCCGACGCTGTGCACGTCCGACATCCAGAACGCGAAGATGTTGTACGAGCCCCACGTCTGATTCTTCAGGGGTGCCAAATCTTCGTTGTACAGACGTTCGCTGAAACCATTCGGCAGCGCCGGGTCGCCGCCCTCGCCGCCTTCTTCCGCCGGATAGGCGCTGTCGTGCGCCACACTGAACTGAGCCATGACTTCTCCTTGACGCGGCCGGGCGGCCGCTCCACCGTCATCGATATCGCTCCGGATCGACGCCCGGAGTCGGACCAGCGGCCCGCGGCAAACGCCGCAGGCCTGCATTGCTCTCGTTCTGTGGCGCGCGGCCGGGTTCGCGTCGCCGCTCAGGCGCCGCCGAACACTTCGCGCAGATCGACCTGCCCTTGCGCGGGCCGGTCCAGCATCTTCAGTTCGACATGCTGCAGGTGGCGCGCCATCAGCGTCACCGCCTGCTTCGGATCGCCTGCCTCCAGCGCGGCGAGGATCTCGTCGTGGTCGTCGCACGAGCACGGGCTGCGCCCGTGCGATTCGTACAGCGCCGACATCAGCGTCGAGCGTGCGACGAGCCCTTCGAGGCACTCGCTGAGCGTCGCATTGCCCATCAGTGTCGCGAGCGCCGTGTGGAATTCGCCCGACAGCCGGATCCATGCCGCGACGTCGTGCCGCTCGAACGCCCTGCGTTCCTTGTCGATCAACGTGGCGACACCCTTCAGCCGCTTCGCGCCGGGCCCGGTTGCGAGCCGCTCGACCACCGCAAGCTCGATGATCCGGCGCATCTCGAACACCTCGTGCACGTCCTGCAGCGTCGGGCTCGCGACGAACGCGCCGCGGTTCGGCTCGAGGTCGACCAGCTTGTCGGTCGCGAGCTGCGCGAGCGCCTGGCGAATCGTCCCGCGCTTCACGCCGAACACGTCGCAGAGCTGCGCCTCCGTCAGCTTCGCGCCGGGCGCGAGCCGATGCTCGAGGATCGCGGTGCGGATCCGCTCGGCGATCGCTTCGGGACCGGCTGCGCCGGACGGATGGGAATCGGGCTCGTTCATGATCTGCATCGTGTGATGGTCCTCATCCTAGGGCGGACATAAAGATTGTCAACAATTCTTTTGGCGGATTCCGCACAATCGGCGTGCAGCGGTGTGCCGTCACGCGGTGCAAGACGCACGAAATCCATGCATGACAAGGCTGACAGGCATGACAGAGGCCCTTCTCGTCGTATACCCTTCCAGCGATTTTGTTGACAAACTTGGTGCACAACCGGGTGAACAACGGGTTTGCGTCGACGAAAATTCCAGACCGTTAGTTGCGTGCTTACATAAAGAAAAAGGCGGGGAAACCCGCCTTTCGATCGATCGCGCCGGCATCAGCCGAGATGCGGATAGTCCGACAACGTCAGCCGGAAGCCGTGAGCATTCGCGACCAGTTGCGCCTGCGCGCCGAACGGCAAAGTCAGCAAGTCGGGCACGTGGCCGAACTGGAGCCCCGTGACGACCGGAATCCCGATCACCGCCCGCACCTGGTCGATCATTGCCTGCATGTCGTAGCCGTTGTCGTACTCGAACGGCCGCGCACCGGTGAACTGGCCGAGCACGAGCGCCTGCTGGCGCGCGAGCAGGCCCGACAGGTGCAGTTGGTAGATCATCCGCTCGATCCGGAACGGCTGCTCGTTGACGTCCTCGATGAACAGGATGCCGCCCTCGATATCGGGCATGTACGGCGTGCCGACGAGCGACGTGAGGATCGCGAGGTTGCCGCCCCACAGCGTGCCCGTCACGTTTACCGCCTGCACCTGCGGCGCCTCGGTGACGATCGTCGTGCTCGGCTGCGTCAGCGTCTGCCAGAAGTGCTGCATCGTGAAGTCGCTCGGCGTTTCCGCGCCGAAGTCGGCCGACAGCATCGGGCCGCCGAACGTCTTGATGCGCGCCTTCGCGTACAGCGCAAGCTGGATCGCCGTGAAGTCGCTGTGGCCGACGAGCGCGACCGGCTGGTCGCGCAGCCGGCGTTCGAGCCCGCGATAGTCGAGCCCGTGCAGGATTCGCGCGGCACCGTAACCGCCGCGCACCGCGAGCGCGATGTCCGGCAGCGGCCGCTCGGGATCGGCAAGGCGGTTCAGGTCGCCTGCCCGCTCGCCGTCGGTCCCGCCGAACCGCTGGAAGCGCCGCTGCGTCGCCTCGATGTTCTCGATGCGTTGCTGCGCGGTGCTGAGGCGCTCGAGCGCGCGGTTGATCGCATCGGGGTCGTGCGGATAGCCGGACGGCGCCAGCAGGCGGATGGTGTAGGACGCGGCGGGCTGGAAGGACATGGCGAAAGGTGTCGGGTCGTCAAACCTGCTTAGAGGGTCCGAACCGTCTCCGGTTCACGGAACCGTGCACGCCCGGAACGCCGGGCGCGGCCGGGGCGCCTATGACGCGCCGGATTCGGCGTCGCGGGCGTGCCGCGCTTCGCGCAGCGCGCGGCGGCGCTCGGCGAAGAACGACTTCAGCGCGGCCCCGCATTCGTCCGCGAGCACGCCGCCGGTCACTTCGGTATGGTGGTTGAGCTGCGGATTCGCGAACGCGTCGATCACGCTGCCGCACGCGCCCGTCTTCGGATCGGCGGCGCCATAGACCACCCGTGCGATGCGCGCATGCATGATCGCGCCGGCGCACATCAGGCACGGTTCGAGCGTCACGTACAGCTCGCATCCGGGCATCCGGTAATTCTGCAGATGCTGCGCGGCCATGCGCAGCGCGGCCATTTCCGCATGTGCCGACGGATCGTGCCCGCCGATCGGATGGTTGAAGCCGCGTGCGATCACTTCGTCGCCGCGCACGAGCACCGCGCCGACCGGCACTTCGCCGGCCGCCCGCGCCTCTTCGGCGGCAGCCTGCGCAAGACGCATGAAATGCAGGTCGCGCGCCGATACGGGCGCGGCTTCGGGAACGGGAGAATCGGCAGCGGGGTCAGCGGCCGGGCGGGCTGCGTCGTGCAGCGCGTCGGACGTCACATCGTCCCCGCTTCGGCGGGCGCGTCGTCGAGCCCACGCTCGCACAGGCGTTCGGCGATGCGCCGGCAGTAGTCGCGCGGCATCACCATCGGGCCGCCGCGCAGCGATTCCAGCGCCATGTCGAGTGCAAGGATCTTGGCCTGCAGCCGGCAGCGCGCGGCACGGTCGCTGACCGCCTGCACTTCGTCGTGCAGGTTGCGCAGCGCGCGCAATTGCTCGACGGCCGGCGGCACGAAGCCCGCGTTCTTCAGGATACGGTTGGCCACCCGCACCTCCTCGGGCACGAGCAGGTCGTCATCCAGCGCCTGTGGCGCGCCGGTACCCGGCAAATCGTCGAACTCGCCCCGCGCGGCGGCGGCGGCGATACGTTGTTCGACCAGGGCGTCAAGCAATCTCATCAGTCAATCGGAACAATGCGGCAGGCCGAATTCTAGCAGGGTGACGCGGCGATGACAGGCTCTTCGAATATATGCTCGATATTGCGTTTTTTAGGGGCCGAATCGCGGCGCATGCACGCCGATCGCCGTCACTTCCCGCTCTGCTGCGCCGCAGCAGGCTGAGCGCCGTCCGGGCCATCGCAAATGCAAGCGGTGTCGGGCCCTGTTTTTTGTTCGTAACGACGCGGGGCGAACCGGGCCGGTCCGGCGAAACGGCAGCTGACCTGCTTCCGTCGCCGTGTTACGCGGCCACCGTTTCCGGCCGCGTTTTCGCGAACGGCCGGAACGTCGTCGCGATCAGGAACGCACCGATGCCGATCGCGAACGAGCCGAGGTACAGCCAGCCGTAGCTGCCGAACGTATCGACGATCAGGCCGCCGGCGACCGGGCCCGTGGCCATCCCGAGGCTGCCGGCCATCGCGCAGCCGCCGATCACGGTGCCCATCATCCGCAGCGGGAAATTCTCGCGCGCGAGCACCGAATACAGCGGCATCACGCCCGCATAGATGAAGCCGAACAGCGTCGCGACCGCGTAGAACCCGTCGAGCGAGCGCACGAAGTAGTAGCCGAGCGCGCCGAGCGCCTGTGCGAGCAGCCCGGCCACCAGCATGCGCTTCGCACCGAGGCGGTCGCCGAGAATCCCGAACGCGATCCGGCCGCCCATGCCCGCGAGCCCTTCGACGCTGTAGATCGACACCGCGACGATCAGCGGGATCCCGCACGTGACTGCGTAGCTAACCGTATGGAAGATCGGGCCCGAGTGCGTCGCGCAGCAGAAGAAATTGGTCAGCAGCAGGATCGTGAACTGCGGCGAGCGCAGCGCGTCCGAGACCGACATCGCCGCGGGTGCGCCGGCAGGCGCGGGCGCGGGCGCGGGCGCGGGCGCATGATCGAGCGCGGGCGCCCGCCGCACCAGCAGCGACGCCGGAATCATCACGACGGCCGCCAGCGCGGCAATCAGCAGCATCGACGTGCGCCAGTCACGCACCGACACGAGCCACGCGGCGAGCGGCGCCATCGTCATTGGCGCCATCCCCATGCCGGCCGACACCAGCGACACCGCGAGGCTGCGATGCGTGTCGAACCAGCCCGTCACGCACGCCATCATCGGCGCGAATATCGCGGCCGTCGCACTGCCGACGGCCAGGCCGAAGGTCAGCTGGAACACGAGCAGCGACGGCGCGCGGCTCGCCAGCGCGAGGCTCGCCGACAGCAGCACCGCGCCCGCGATGACGACCGGCCGCGTGCCGATCCGGTCCGACAGGCTGCCCCACGCCATGCTCGCGAAGGCCATCGCGATGAAGCCGAGCGTCATCGCGCCGGAAATGCCGGTCATCGACCAGCCCGTGTCGCGCGCAATGGCCCGCAGGAACACGGGCAACGAAAACATCGCGCCGATCGCGACGCAGCCCATCAGGCCGCCCGCGGCGACGATCACCCAGCGGTATCGGGAATCCGGCATGTGACGTCTCCTGGTTCGTTCTTACCGTCCTCGGCAACCCGGTGCAGGCCACGTGCGCGGCGCGATACCCGGTCGACATGACTACGACGGGCGACGCATCGGGAAATCGACATGCGCGGCGCACGGACGCGTGGTTTTTTTCATTGTCGGCGATTCCACGCGGCTCGCAAGGGGCGGATCGTCCGTACGCCCCGCTTTTCCGCAACCGGAAATTCGAAATCAGAAAAAGTTGGTTGGGGCACGCGATCGCGCTGACTACACTCGTCCCATCTTGTCATAACAAGTTGACCGATGACCCCACCCAACGTCGTGCCGCTGTCGGCGGCCCCGCTCTACGTGCAGATCAAGGACACGCTGCGCGCGCGCATTCTCGACGGCACCTATGCGCCGCACAGCCGCATGCCGTCCGAGCACGAGCTTTGCGCGATGTTCGACGTCAGCCGCATCACGGTGCGTCAGGCGCTCGGCGACCTGCAGAAGGAAGGCCTGCTGTTCAAGCTGCATGGCAAGGGCACGTTCGTGTCGAAGCCGAAGGCATTCCAGAACGTCACGTCGCTGCAGGGGTTCGCCGAGGCGATGTCGTCGATGGGCTACGAGATCGTCAACCAGCTGCGCAGCCTGCGCACCGTGAAAGCCGACCGCCATCTGGCCACCAAGCTGAACGTGCCGGAAGGTGCGCCGCTCGTCGAGATCCACCGCGTGCGGCTGCTGAACCGCGAGCCGGTGTCGCTCGAACAGACCTGGGTGCCCGAGGCGCTCGGCAAGCGGCTCGCCGGCGCCGATCTCGCGACCCGGGACATCTTCCTGATCCTCGAAAACGACTGCGGCGTCCCGCTCGGCCATGCCGACGTGTCGATCGACGCGATCCTCGCCGACGACGAGATCGTCGACGCGCTGCACGTCGAGGAAAGCAGCCCCGTGCTGCGCATCGAGCGCCTCACGCACGACGCGTCGGGTGCACCGATCGACTACGAATACCTCTACTTCCGCGGCGACGCCTTCCAGTACCGGTTGCGCGTCGACCGGCAGAAGGCGCGCAAACCTGCAAGGAACCCGCGATGAATACCCATGTGCACGAATACGACATCGTCGTGGTCGGCGGCGGCACGGCCGGCCCGATGGCGGCCATCAAGGCGAAGGAGCGCGATCCGTCCTTGCGCGTGCTGCTGCTCGAGAAGGCCAACGTGAAGCGCAGCGGCGCGATCTCGATGGGCATGGACGGCCTGAACAACGCGGTGATCCCCGGTCATGCGACGCCCGAGCAGTACACGCGCGAGATCACGATCGCCAACGACGGGATCGTCGACCAGGAAGCCGTGTACGCGTATGCGACGCACAGCTTCGCGACGATCGAGCAGCTCGATCGCTGGGGCGTGAAGTTCGAGAAGGACGGCACCGGTGACTACGCGGTCAAGAAGGTCCATCACATGGGCTCGTACGTGCTGCCGATGCCGGAGGGACACGACATCAAGAAGGTGCTGTACCGGCAACTGAAGCGCGCGCGCATCGCGATCACGAACCGGATCGTCGCGACGCGCGTGCTGACCGACGCGCAGGGCCGCGCGAGCGGCGTGCTCGGCTTCGACTGCCGCACCGCCGAATTTCACGTGATCCGCGCGAAGGCCGTGATCCTCTGCTGCGGCGCGGCCGGCCGCCTGGGGCTGCCGGCGTCGGGCTACCTGATGGGCACGTACGAGAACCCGACCAACGCGGGCGACGGCTACGCGATGGCCTATCACGCGGGCGCGGCACTCGCGAACCTCGAATGCTTCCAGATCAACCCGCTGATCAAGGACTACAACGGCCCCGCGTGCGCGTACGTGACGGGCCCGCTCGGCGGCTTCACCGCGAACGGCAAGGGCGAGCGCTTCATCGAATGCGATTACTGGAGCGGCCAGATGATGTGGGAGTTCTATCAGGAGCTGCAGAGCGGCAACGGTCCCGTGTTCCTGAAGCTCGACCACCTCGCGGAAGAAACGATCCGCACCATCGAGCAAATCCTCCATACGAACGAGCGGCCGAGCCGCGGCCGCTTCCATGCAGGGCGCGGCACCGACTACCGCAGCCAGATGGTCGAGATGCACATCTCCGAGATCGGCTTCTGCAGCGGTCACAGCGCATCGGGCGTGTACGTGAATGCACGCGCGGAGACGACCGTGCCCGGGCTTTACGCAGCCGGCGACATGGCGGCCGTTCCGCACAACTACATGCTCGGCGCGTTTACGTACGGCTGGTTCGCCGGGCAGAACGCGGCCGACTACGTGGCCGGCCGCGAACTCGCACCGGTGGACGACCAGCAGGTCGATGCCGAGCGCACCCGCGCGCTCGCCCCGCTGCTGCGCGAGCGCGGCCTGGCGCCGGCACAGGTCGAGTACAAGCTGCGCCGCATGGTGAACGACTACCTGCAACCGCCGAAGGTGACGCGCAAGATGGAAATCGGCCTTCAACGTTTTGACGGAATTATTGAGGATATCGAAGAAATCAAGGCAAACCACCCGCACGAGCTGATGCGCGCGGCCGAAGTGCGCGCGATCCGCGACTGCGCGGAAATGGCTGCGCGCGCGTCGCTGTTCCGCACCGAGAGCCGTTGGGGGCTGTACCACCATCGCGTCGACTTTCCGCACCGCAACGATGCCGAATGGTTCTGCCACACCTGGCTGCGCAAGGGCGCCGACGGCGCGATGCGCAGCGAGAAACGGCCGGTCGAACCGTATCTCGTGCCGCTCGCCGACGACGAACGCGGCGCCTATGCGCAACTGCGCATCCGCGAACCGGCCGCGCTCGCGGCCGCCCTTTGAGGAACCTGCCATGTCCCATACCCCGCACGACATCTTCCAGCGCAGCAGCGCACCCGTCACGATCGACGAGGCCCTGTGCATTGCCGACAAGGGCTGCACCGTCTGCGTCGACGTGTGCCCGCTCGACCTGCTCGCGATCGACGTCACCCAGGGCAAGGCCTACATGCAGTTCGACGAATGCTGGTACTGCATGCCGTGCGAGCGCGACTGCCCGACGGGCGCGGTCAAGGTCGACATCCCTTATCTGCTGCGCTGACACGGTGCGCGACCGGCGCACCGCGCCCCCTCTCCCGGACTCACGACACATGAAAAGAACGCTACGGATGTTCCGCCTGCTCGCCGCGTCGATCGCGGTCATGGCCACCGGTTTTGCGCATGCGGAGACGATCCGCGTGGCGATCGGCACGCAGGACACGACGATCAACTGCGCGACCGGCGGCTTGCTGATCCGCGAATTGCACCTGCTCGACAGGTACCTGCCGCGCACCGGCAAGTACCAGGACGTGAAGTACGACGTGCAGTGGAAGGATTTCACGTCCGGCGCGCCGCTGACCAACGAGATGGTCGCCGGCAAGCTCGACTTCGGCGCGATGGCCGATTTCCCCGGCGCGCTGAACGGCGCGGCATTCCGCAAGGCCGGCCGCCGGAGCGTATTCATCACCGTGCTCGACGGCAGCATCGACGGCAGCGGCAACGGGATCGTCGTGCCGGTGAATTCGACGGTACGCGCGCTGGCCGACCTGAAGGGCAAGACGATCTCGGTACCGTTCGCGTCGACCGCGCACGGCATGCTGCTGCGCGCGATCAAGGCCCAGGGCTGGAACCCCGACACCGACGTGAACATCGTCACGCAGGCGCCGGAAGTAGCCGGCAGCGCGCTGAAGGCCAACAAGATCGACGCGCATGCGGACTTCGTGCCGTTCGCCGACCTGTTTCCGTACCGCGGCATCGCGCGCAAGATCTACGACGGCGCGCAGACCCATGCGCCGACCTTCCACGGCGCGCTCGTCGACGCGGACTACGCGCAACGCTATCCCGAAGTCGTGGTGGCCTATCTGCGCGCCACGATCGAGGCAAACCGCCTGTTCACGCAGAACCCGGAGAAATACAGCCTGCTGATCGAGAAAGTCACCGGCATCGAGGCGCCCGTCGACTACCTGTATCACGGGCCGCTCGGCATCCAGACCCGCGACCTCACCTGGAAGCCCGAATACCGGCAAGCCGTCGCGACGGCCATCGATACGCTGAAGCTGCTGAAGAAAACCGACTCGGCGCCCGACCCCGCGACATTCGTCGACGACCGCTATATCCGCGCGGCGTTCAAGGCGTCCGGGCTCGACTACGACGCCGCGCTGACGCACTACGGCAAGCAGCCGCTGGCCGCGAACGATGCGTCGACCGGCAAGCCGATCCGCGATTTCAACGACGTCGCGCAAGTATGGCTCGCCGGCGACGACGCCGTGCGTCACTACGCGAGCCCCGCGGCCGCCTTCGCCGCGCTCGGGAAGCTCGGCCCGTCCGCGAAGGTCCGTGCAGTGTTCGTGCACGACCACGCGAGCGGCCTGAAGCTGTTCGCCGACCAGGCGTGGTACGTGAAGGACGCGCACGGCGTGCTGACCGCGTTCCTGCTGAAGTCGGGCGCCGATGCGTATGCGCAGCAGGTAGCGGGCGCGGTGGTCGACTACGCGGCCGCGAAGGCCGTCACCGCGCCGGCACTCGCCGCGCGCTGAACGCCGCGCGCGCCCCTTCTCTCCATTCGTCGACACGGGACCTCCGTATGGCCGCCACCCTCGAACTCGTCAAACGCCGTTTCACCGCGGCACCGCGTACCGGCGACGCGCGCCTGCCGCACAGCGCCGCGCGCCGCCATTCGACGCCCATGCGCCGCCGCGCATGGCGGATCGCGTCGCTCGCCGCGTGCATCGCGCTGTGGCAGGCGGCCGTCCACTGGCGGCTGTCGCTCGGCATCGTCACGTTCGCGAACGTGCCCGCGCCGGCCGACGTCGGCCCCGCGCTGGCATCGTTCCTGCAATCGCCGAAGCTGCCGATGCACCTGTTCGCGAGCGTCACGCGCGTGTTGGCCGGCTTCGTCGCCGCGGCGGTCGCGGGTATCGGCCTCGGGCTCGCGATCGGCCGCTATCGCCTGCTCGAAGACGCGCTGCTGCCGCCGCTCGAGATGCTGCGGCCGATTCCGGCCGTCGCGTGGATTCCGCTCGCGATCCTGATGTTTCCGTCGTCCGAGCTGAGCATGATGTTCATCACGTTCGTCGGCGCGCTGTTCCCGATCCTGCTCAATACCGTGCATGGCGCCGAAGCCGTCGACCCGCGGCTCATCGCGACCGCGCGCAGCCTCGGCACGCGCGGCATCGCGCTGTATGCGGAAGTGATCCTGCCCGGCGCCGCGCCGTCGATCTTCACGGGCCTGTCGATCGGAATGGGCACCGCATGGTTCTGCCTCGTCACGGCCGAGATGATCGCGGGCCAGTACGGCATCGGTTACTTCACGTGGGAGTCCTATACGTTGCAGAACTACCCGGACATCGTGGTCGGCATGGCGCTGATCGGCCTGCTCGGGATGGGCAGCAGCCTGCTCGTCAAGCGCATCGGCACCGCGCTCACGCCGTGGTACGCCCCGCGCGGAGGCCGGCAATGAGCGCAACAGGCGTTGCACCGCCCGCACCGGGCCGCGTCGGCGTGCGTGCGCTGACGATCGAGCTGGGGCCGCCGCATGCGCGCTTCGCGGCGCTCGACGCACTCGACGTCGACATCGCGCCCGGCGAATTCGTCTGCGTGCTCGGCCCGTCGGGCTGCGGAAAATCGACGCTGCTCGGCGCACTCGCCGGCCACGTCGCGGCCACGCAGGGCGAGATCGTCGTCGATGGCGAGACCGTCGATCGCCCGCATCCCGATCGCGGGCTCGTGTTCCAGCAGCACACGCTGTTTCCGTGGAAGCGCGTGATCGACAACGTCGCGTTCGGCCTGAAGATGAAGGGCGTGCCGGCGCGCGAGCGCCGCCGCGAAGCCGCCGCGCTGCTCGAACTCGTCGGGCTCGGCGAGTTCGGCGCGCACTACCCCGCGCAGTTGTCCGGCGGCATGCAGCAGCGCGTCGAGATCGCCCGCGTACTGATCAACCGTCCGCGCGTGCTGCTGATGGACGAACCGTTCGGCGCGCTCGACGCGCAGACGCGCCGGATGATGCAGACGCTGTTGCTCGACATCTGGTCGCGGATCGGCACGACCGTGCTGTTCGTCACGCACGACATCGAGGAAGCGCTGTTTCTCGGCGACCGCATCCTGATGCTGTCGCCGCGGCCCGCGCGCATCGTCGCCGACATCCGCGTGCCGCTCGCGCGGCCGCGCACCGACGACAGCACGACCGAGCCCGCGTTCGTCGACATCAAGCGCCGCTGCCTTGCGCTGCTGCGCGATGCGGCCTGAGCACGCGCCCCGTCCATTCATCGCTCCGACTTTGCTCCCATGACCGTCTCCTCCTCCGCTTTCCCGCTGCCCGGTGTGCCGGCCTCCGACCACGCCGCGCTTGTCGCGCGCCTCGCCGCATCCGATGCGTCGGTGCGCCGCGTTGCGCTGCTCGAACTCGCCGATCTCGATGCGCCCGAACTCGTGCCGTCGTTCGTCGCGGCGCTGCGCGACGACCCGTCGGCCGACGTGCGCAGCGAGGCTGCGCGCGTGCTCGACGCATGGGAACAGCCCGATGTCGTCGACGCGCTGTGCCATGCGCTGCTCGATCCGGACGACCGCGTGCGCGCGACCGCCGCGCAGAGCCTGTCCGAACTGAAGGACGCGGCATCGGGCGCCGTGCTGTGCCGCTGGGCCGACCGGCAGGAGCCGTTCGTGCGCGGCGCCGTGCTGCGCGGGCTGCGCGAGTTGCGCGCCCCCGATGCGTTCGCGCCCGCGCTGCGTGCCCTCGACGCGAGCACCGCTGCCGTCCGCGCGGAGGCGGTCGTCGTGCTCGGCTGGCTCAAGGATGCTCGCGCGCTGCCGCCGCTCGCCCGCGTTGCAACGACGGACGCCAGTGCGGACGTGCGGCGCGCCGCGGTCGGCGCGATCGGCTTCGCACCAGCCGGCGACGCGGCCGTCGCCGCCGCGTTGCTCGCGGCGCTGCGAGACGCCGAATGGCAGGTGCGCGAGGAAGCGGCCGCCACGCTCGGCAAGCTGCGCATCGCGGCTGCGCGCGACCCGCTCGTCGCCGCGCTCGACGACGACTACTGGCAGGTGCGCCTGCGGGCCGCGCGTGCGCTCGGGCAATTGCGCGACGCCGCCGCGGCACCGGCCGTCGCCGCACTGCTTTCGCATACGATCAGCAACCTGCGCAAGGAAGCTGCGCTCGCGCTCGGCGAATTGCACGACCGGGCGACGCTGCCCGCGCTGAACGACGCGCTGGAAGATCGAGATCCGGAAGTCCGCAAGGCCGTGCGGATCGCGATCCAGCAAATCGGCGCGGCGGCGCGATGATCGTACCGACCGAAATCGCACTCGATCATCCGGCACGCGCGCTGACCCTGCGCTGGCCCGACGGCGGCACGCAGCGCATCGGCTATGCGCAGTTGCGCAGCGATTGCCCGTGCGCGGAATGCCGACGGATCCGGTTCGACGGCGGCCAGATCGACGCGCGGTCCGGCCTGACGCTGGACGGCGTGGAAGCGCTCGGCTACGGCATCCGCTTCGTGTTCGGCGACGGCCATGCGCGCGGCATTTATCCGTGGCCGTACCTGGCGGACATCGCCTAGCGTCCGTGACGCGGCTTCCCCGGATCGCGCGGGCGGAATGGCAGGCGTACGAAAACGCTGCGATACTGACGCCCATGATCGTCTCCACCCACCGTGGGAGCAGGCACATGCAAACAGCAGTCGGATTCATCGGACTCGGCGTGATGGGCACGCCGATGGCGCTCAATCTCGCGCGGGCCGGCACGCCACTCGTCGCATGGAGCCGGTCGCACGGCAGCGACGATGCGCTGCGCGACGCCGGCGCGCGCGTCGTCGAGCATGCCGACGACGTGTTCGCTGCCTGCCGCACCGTGATCCTGATGCTCGCGAACGACGCGGCGATCGATGCCGTCCTCGCGCGCGGCACACCCGGTTTTGCTGCCCGTGTCGGCGGCCACACGATCGTGAACATGGGCACCAACGCACCCGGGTATTCGCGTGCGCTGGCCGATGACATCGCTGCCGCGTCGGGCCGTTACGTCGAAGCGCCCGTGTCGGGGTCGCGCAAGCCGGCCGAAGCCGGGCAACTCGTCGTGATGCTCGCCGGCGCACCGGCCGACGTCGACGACGTCCGCGCGCTCGTGAAGCCACTGTGCCGCGACAGCTTCGTGTGCGGCGACGTACCGTCGGCGCTGACGATGAAACTCGCCGTGAACCTGTTCCTGATCACAATGGTCACCGGCCTGACCGAAGCCACGCATTTCGCGCAACGCCACGGCATCGATCTCGCCCGCTTCGCCGACGTGCTGAACGCGGGCCCGATGGCGAGCGACGTGTCGCGCGTGAAGCTCGGCAAACTCGTCGCGGCCGATTTCTCCGTGCAGGCCGCGATCACCGACGTGCTGAAGAATGCGCGCCTCGTCGCCGAATCCGCGCGCGGCATCGGCATCGCGTCGCCACTGCTCGACATCTGCCATGCGCTTTACGGCGAGACCGAGCGGGCCGGACATGGCGCGGACGACATGGTCGCCGTGATCCGCGCGATCGAGCGGCGCACCGGCGACGCGCAATGAATCGTCGCCGGCCGCCACACATACTCGAACGCACCCGCGCGTAGAACCGCATGTCCGACTCGCCCCGCTCCCCGACCGGCGTCACCGCCTCCGTTCGCCCCGTTCCCGCCGTGATCGGCATCGTCCTGCGGGAGCGCGACGTGCTGCTGGTGCGCCGCGCCAATCCGCCCGATGCGGGCTGCTGGGGCTATCCCGGCGGCAAGATCGAAGCGGGGGAATCGATTGCGAACGCGGTCGTGCGCGAGATCGTCGAAGAAACCACCGTCGACGTCGAGGCACTCGACGTCTTTACCGCGCTCGATGCGTTCGATTACGATGCTGGCGGCGGCGTGCGCCAGCATTTCGTCATGGTCGCGGTGCTGTGCCGATGGTTGCGCGGCACGCCCGCCGCCGGCGACGATGCGCTCGACGCGCGCTGGTTCGATCTCGCCGAACTCGACCGCAACGATTTGCCGATGAGCGCAGGCGTTCGCGAGGTCGCGCGCTGCGCGCTCGAGCGTGCGACGGCTCTGGGTAACGCGCGGCGTCCGGCCAACGCCTGAATACCTGAAACACCGCCGTCGTTCTCGCAGCCCTTGCGAGCAGCCCGACCGGGGCCATGACGGCGCCGGCTACCCGCCGAACTTCCAATTACAAATCAAAGATGGGCCAAACCATGATCAGAATTCGCAAATCCACCCAGGCCGACGGCGCACGCGTTTTGGACATCTGGCGCAGCGCAGTCGATGCCACGCACCATTTCCTGAGCGACGACGACCGTCGCGCGATCGAATCCGACGTCGTCGCGTTCCTGCCCGATGCGCCGCTCGATCTCGCCGTCGACGATACCGACCGCGCGATCGGCTTCATGCTGCTCGACGGCGGTCACTTGGAAGCGCTGTTCGTCGATCCCGCCCACCACGGCGCGGGCGTCGGACGGCGGCTTGTCGAAGCAGCGCTCAAGCGGCATCCCGACCTGTCGACCGACGTCAACGAGCAGAACGAAGCGGCGGCCGGATTCTATGAACGGCTCGGTTTCGAGCGCACCGGGCGATCGGCGCTCGACGGGCAGGGGCGCGCCTATCCGCTGATTCACCTGCGCTATCGAGCAACACCGTCGTCCTCGCCGCGGCACGCATGACCGTGGCCGACGCGGGGTATCGCGCCGCCCTCCACGTCACGCGCACCGGGCACGCGAACGCGCTACCCGATACCGGGCCGGCTCCACGCATGCGTCACGCGGCCACATGACGCATCAGGCGCGACGTATCGGCAGCACGCGTTCGACCATTGCAACCGCGCGCTGCATGAAACCGTTGAACCGGACGGCATCGCGCCGCAGCCCGGCCTGTTGACCACCGATCAGGCACATGTGCACGGCCTGCCCGACGATCTCCGCCTCGTCCGGCGTACGCACGAGCCTGCGTGACGTCTCGATCGCAAACGCGAGCCGGGCCGCATCGACGCGCTGCTGGAATTCCGCGACCAGCGGATCGTGCAACGCCCATGCGCGGATCGCGATTTCACGCCCGGACCGCTTCTCGGCGGCAATGCGCAGATAGCGCGCCAGCGTGTCGACGGCGCCGCGACCGTCCGCCGCGTAGGCAAGCATGCGCGCGGCGTAGTCGTCCTCCCATGCGGTCAGCAAGGTCCTGACGAAATCCTCGCGATTACGGAAGTGGTGATAGAACGAACCGCGGGTCACGTTCAGCCGTCGCGCGAGGCACTCGGCCGAAATGCCCGCATACCCTTCCCCGTCGAGGGCGTCGAAGCCCGCTGCAATCCAGTCGTTTCGCGTCAGTGTGCTCATCGTCATCGCCATACAGGCTGTGTATGGTGCGGCATGGACAGATAGGCTGCGAACTCTATCACGGCCGCCGCCGCTTCCGGCAGCGCGCCACCACGCATGGAGTCCACCTTGAAAGACATCGCTCTCGTCGCATTCGACCGGTTCACCGACGTCGACCTGTTCCTGATGTGGGACATTCTCGGCCGCAACTGCCGCGACTGGCGCGTCCGGATTCTGGGTGCGCAGCCGGTGCTGCATTCCGCACATGGTCTGGCCATCCCGACGCACGGCCCGCTTGCCGACGCCAATCACGCCGACGCGGTCCTCTTTTCGAGCGGCAAGGAAGGCGTACCGGCCGCACTGGCCCATCCCGATTTCCTGCCGTCGTTCGATCTCGATACCGAGCGCCAGCTTGTCGGGTCGATCTGCGGCGGGGCTTTCATTCTCGAGCGGCTCGGGCTGCTGCCGGAGCGCCGCGCCACGACGCATCCCGACGCGCGGAAAGGCTTGCAGGCACTCGGGCTGGACGTGCCGAACCAGCCGCTGGTATGCCGTCGCAACGTCGCGACCGCGGGCGGATGCCTTGCGTCGGTCTATCTGACAGGATGGCTGGTGGAATCGATGTTCGATGCGGACAAGCGCCGCGAGACCCTGCAACCCGTGCTGCCCGCCGGGCAACGGGAGATTTATGAAGACCTGATCGAGTTCAGCATCAGGCAGGGTGCGGGGCAAGCCACGGGTACGATCCGGATGGTCGAAGGCGAAAACGGGCTTGCGGCATGACGCACGGGCCAACGCGCTGCCGATAGTCGGCGGCCGGCACCCTGTTGCACCATGTGCGTCCCGCCAAGCCAATGGCGGATCGGGGCGAGTTCGCGGGCGGTCCGGGTCATCGACCGGGTCGGCGCTCACCGCACGGATGGTCGTTTCCCGGGCAGAACGAGCCTGTCGCGGGCCTGGAGATGCTAACCTCTCGGCCACTCTAACGACACCGCGTGAAGCAACAGGATTCGACCATGCAAACCGTTGCAGTACTGGACTTCGAAACAACCGGACTTTCGCCCAATATGGGCGACCGAGCAACCGAAATCGCCGTCATCCTGCTCCGGGATGGACAAGTCGTCGACCGTTTCCAGAGCCTGATGAATGCGGGCAGGCGCATCCCGTCCGATGTCGTCGCGCTGACCGGCATCACGAACGAGATGATCGCAGCGGCTCCGCCGGCGTCGAAAGTCATGAAGGAAGCCGCGGCGTTCGTCGGCAAGCATGCGGTCGTGGCCCACAACGCCGGTTTCGACAAACGGTTCTGGCAGGCGGAACTCGAGCTTCTCGGCATGTCGGCCGAGCATGCCTTTGCGTGCACGATGCTGGTGGCGAGGCGCATCTACCCGGATGCCCGGAGTCACCGCCTGTCGAGCCTCGTGGATATGCTGCGGTTGCCGAAATCGGGGCGTGCGCACCGGGCGATGGTCGACGCCGAGATGGCCGGTCACCTGTGGTGCCGCTTGCAGCACGACATTGCGCGGACTTACGGACTGGATCGCATCGATCACGCGCTCATGACGCGTGTCCAGGCCACGGCGAAGGCGAAAGTGCCGACGTACCTGCGTTCGCTCGTGGGCACGCACGCGTGAGCATCCGAGGCGCGACGGCGCTGACTTGCGCCATCCGTCAATGAAAAACGGCCTGGCAACCCGCCAAACCGTTTTCGTGTCGCAACAGTCTTCCAGTCGATTTCGACGTGACCGGCCCACGGCGCCGACCAACCGAGTCGCGACTTGTTTTTACTACGCGAGGCCGATAAGGAGCACTTTGAGGGTACCTCCGTGGCTGAGGTCTCCCAGGTAGGCCACGACCTTCTGCTTCTGTCCAAGCGCCGTGAGCGCGTTGCCGATCTGGATCAGCAACGCCGTGTTCGACGCATCCACTTCAAACGAATTCGCCCCCTCGTTATTGAGCATGAACGGAAAGGTATCGTGCTGGTCCCAATAGCCCAGCTGGATTGACTCCACCTCGACGCGCTTCAAGCCGTCCGCCTGCTCCGCGAACTTCTGAATTTCGCTGAAATTTTCGTTCGACATGACAATTTCTCCTGCAGTGAGTTGAAAAAAAGCCGAAACCCAGGGTCGTATAGGCCGAATCTGACTTGCGCGAGTCACGCATCGACAACGTTCATCACCCTCTCCGTGGTGGCTTGGGCCAGCCATCCGCCAAGAGCCCTGCGGGGACGAAGTTAGGCTGAGCACGAGGCGCAATCAATTACACTCGATTACAGTCGCGGCGAAACGGGGGGTAGCAGCGCGTCGTTTTCCGATTTCTCCATCAAGCGGTCTCACTGCGCACGCGGACGCTGCTTCAAACCCGCACCTCTTGCGCCGCAACTGAGTGCAGGCGCCGATTGAGTACGGCTTGGTGCAGTCGACGAGCGGAGACGCTGGTCGAACGAGAACGGAACAACGGAACTAAAGGCACCCGCGACCCCTCACGGCGCACGAATGTTCTCGGTGTGTTCTGGCCGATGAAGCACGAAATCCGCGCGATGCGCCAAGCGGGCCAAAAACAAAAAAGCCCGCTGTGAAGCGGGCTTTGATGTGTTCTGCGGTCAGTTCGTACCGGTACGTGCCGGACGTCCAGTTATTCCCACTCGATCGTCGCCGGCGGCTTGCCCGAGATGTCGTACACGACCCGGTTGATCCCGCGCACCTCGTTGATGATCCGGTTCGACGCGCGACCCAGCAGCGCGTACGGCAGGTGCGCCCAGTGTGCGGTCATGAAGTCGGTCGTCTGCACGGCGCGCAGCGACGTCACGTAGTCATACGTCCGGCCATCGCCCATCACGCCGACCGACTTGACCGGCAGGAACACCGCGAACGCCTGGCTCGTCAGGTCGTACCAGCTCTTGCCGACGTCGGCTTCACCGCACAGGCCGGCAGCTGCATCCTGCGCGGTCGCGGTCGTGCCGCGCAGTTCCTCGATGAAGATCGCGTCTGCGCGGCGCAGCAGATCCGCAAATTCGCGCTTCACTTCGCCGAGGATCCGCACGCCGAGGCCCGGGCCCGGGAACGGATGACGGTACACCATCTCCGGCGGCAGGCCGAGCGCGACGCCCAGCTCGCGCACTTCGTCCTTGAACAGGTCGCGCAGCGGCTCGAGCAGCTTCAGGCCGAGCGTTTCCGGCAGGCCGCCGACGTTGTGGTGGCTCTTGATCGTCGTCGCCTTCTTCGTCTTCGTGCCGCCCGATTCGACCACGTCCGGGTAGATCGTGCCCTGCGCGAGCCACTTCGCCTTCGACAGCTTCTTCGCCTCGGCCTGGAACACCTCGACGAATTCGCGGCCGATGATCTTGCGCTTCGCTTCCGGATCGGTCACGCCGGCCAGGTGGCCGAGGAACTGGTCAGCCGCATCGACGTGCACGACCTTCGCATGCAGGCGGCCCTCGAACATGTCGAGCACCATCTTGCCTTCGTTCAGGCGCAGCAGGCCGTGGTCGACGAACACGCACGTGAGCTGGTCGCCGATCGCGCGATGGATCAGCGCGGCCGCGACGCTCGAATCGACGCCGCCCGACAGGCCGAGAATCACTTCCTCGTCACCGACCTGCTCGCGGATCTTCGCGACGGCTTCCTCGATGTGGTTCTTCATGATCCAGTCGGGCTTCGCGCCGGCGATCTGCAGCACGAAGCGTTCGATGATCTGGCGGCCCTTCACCGTGTGCGTGACTTCCGGGTGGAACTGCACCGCGTAGTAGCCGCGCGCTTCATCGGCCATGCCGGCGATCGGGCAGCTCGGCGTCGACGCCATCAGCGCGAAGCCCGGCGGCAGCTCGGCAACCTTGTCGCCGTGGCTCATCCAGACCTTCAGCATCCCGTGGCCTTCGGCCGTCGTGAAATCTTCGATGCCGTCGAGCAGGCGCGTATGGCCGTGCGCACGCATTTCCGCGTAGCCGAATTCGCGATGGTCGCTCCACTCGACCTTGCCGCCGAGCTGCACGGCCATCGTCTGCATGCCGTAGCAGATGCCGAGCACCGGCACGCCGAGATCCCACACGGCCTGCGGCGCGCGCAGCTGATGGTCTTCGTACGTGCTCGCGTGGCTGCCCGACAGGATCACCGCCTTCGGCGCGAACTCGCGGACGAAGTCGTCGGACACATCGTTCGGATGGATTTCGCAGTAGACGTGCGCTTCACGCACACGCCGCGCAATCAGTTGGGTGACTTGCGAACCGAAGTCGAGAATCAGGATTTTGTCGTGCATGGCTGCGGACGGGATGAAGAGAATAAGAAAAGCAGCGCACCAAGCGCTGCGTCAAAAGCATGGACAGCGGCGTCGGGCGGCAGGCGGCTCGCGCGACGCATCGCCGGTCAATCCTGCATCGGCGGGCGTTCGTCGAGTGCGACGCCGCCTGACGATCGACTGGAACCGGATGCAGCCGGCGACGATGCCGCGGGCGCCGCGGGACGGCTGACGACGGGCTCGGCACGCTGCGGTGCGGGCGACGACGCGGGCGCCATCGCCGGCTCGGCCGGACGCTGCGCCGGTGCGCGCGCCTCGAGCGCCTGCGCCTTCTCGCGCCGGCGCACGGCCGATGCGATCCGCACGCCGCCGAGACCGAGCACGATTAGCACAACGCCGGCCGCGACCGACAGCACCCGGCCGGCGGCCGCCAGCGCGGGACCGTTGCCGGCCCCGAGCGACCAGATGATCGTCAGCACGCCGGTCAGCCAGTACACGTGACCGACCGACCGCGCGACAGGCGCCGTGAGATCGCCGTTGAACGCCGCATGAAACGCGAGCCACGCGAGCCCGAGCAACGCGATGCCGAACGCCTGACCGAGCATCGCAGGCTGGATGTTCGCCAGCTGCAATGCGTTGAACAGCGACTGCCAGGGCGTCAGCACGAACAGCACGCCGAACGCCAGCAGCAATACGGCATCGATGATCAGCACAGCTCGCAGCAGCGGTTTCATCGGCGATCAGTCCACGTGATAGTTCGGTGCTTCCTTCGTGATCTGCACGTCGTGCACGTGCGACTCGCGCATGCCCGCTGCCGTGATCTGGACGAACTCGGCCTTCTCGTGCAGCTCGTCGATCGTGCGGCAGCCGCAGTAGCCCATGCTGGCGCGCACGCCGCCGACCAGCTGGAACAGGATCGCGTTGACCGAACCCTTGTATGCGACGCGGCCTTCGATGCCTTCCGGCACGAGCTTGTCGATGTTCGCCGAATTGTCCTGGAAGTAACGGTCTGCCGCGCCGTCCTTCATCGCGCCGACCGAACCCATGCCGCGGTACGACTTGTACTGGCGGCCCTGATACAGGAACACGTCGCCCGGCGCCTCTTCGGTGCCCGCGAACATGCTGCCCATCATCACCGCGTTCGCGCCGGCCGCGAGGGCCTTCGACACGTCACCCGAGAAGCGCACGCCACCGTCGGCGATGCACGGCACGCCGGTGCCCTTCAGCGCTTCCGCGACGTTCGCGATCGCGCTGATCTGCGGCACGCCGACCCCCGCGACGATCCGCGTCGTGCAGATCGAGCCCGGGCCGATACCGACCTTGACCGCGTCCGCGCCGTATTCGACGAGCGCCTTCGCAGCGGCAGCCGTCGCGATGTTGCCGCCGATCACTTCGACGTGCGGGAAGTTCTGCTTGACCCAGCGGACGCGCTCGAGCACGCCCTTGCTGTGACCGTGCGCGGTATCGACGACGATCACGTCGACGCCGGCCTGCACCAGCAGCTCGACGCGCTCTTCGTTGTCCGGGCCGACGCCGACCGCCGCGCCTGCGCGCAGCTTGCCGTGTTCGTCCTTGCACGCGTCCGGGTGCTCGGTCTGCTTCGTGATGTCCTTGACGGTCATCAGGCCGCGCAGTTCGAACGCGTCGTTGACGACCAGCACGCGCTCGAGGCGGTGGCTGTGCATCAGCGCCTTCGCTTCGGCAAGCGGCGTGCCTTCCTTGACCGTGACGAGGCGCTCGCGCGGCGTCATGATCGACTTGACCGGCTCGTCGAGGCGCGTTTCGAAACGCAGGTCGCGGTTCGTGACGATACCGACGAGTTGCGGACCTTCGACGACCGGGAAGCCCGAGATGCCATGCTGGCGCGACAGCGCGATCACGTCGCGCACCTTCATCTGCGGCGGCACCGTGATCGGGTCGCGGACGACGCCCGACTCGAAACGCTTGACCTTCGCGACCTCGCGAGCCTGTTCGGCCGGCGTGAGGTTCTTGTGGACGATACCGACGCCACCCTGCTGCGCCATCGCGATCGCGAGGCGACCTTCGGTGACCGTGTCCATCGCGGCGGACACGAGCGGCATGTTCAGGGAGATGTTGCGGGTCAGCTTGGTCTTGAGGCTGGTGTCGCGCGGGAGAACGTCGGAAAAGGCGGGAACGAGGAGCACGTCATCGAAAGTGAGTGCTTTTTGGATCAGACGCATGGCAAATCCTATGGGCGCAAAAGCGAATTATACGCGAAGCGCCGCGAATTTTCACAACACGAACAACGGCTTAGCCGGTTTCAGCCGTTCGGGGGCCGAATCGTTCGGATCGCGGTTCGGTTCGTTTTCGATCGCCTTTCGTTTCACCGCTGCATCGAGCCATTCGCGCAACCGGCGGCAAAACGGCTCGTTCGCCTGTTGCGGACGGGGCACGCGACGGTCGCGGCCACGGTGAAACAAGGCCCGGCAACGCATCGAATCGGCCTGCCTACCCTGTGTTATAGCAGTCCGGCCGCATGCACGATCATCGCAATGCCGCCGCCGACCGCCGCACAGCCGGCGATCCGCGCCACTCGTCCGCCGGACGGCGCGAGGCGCTCGGCGGCGATCGCGACCGTCACGGCCGCCATCACGCGCAGGTCCATCATGCCGACGGCCAGCGCCACCGCCATCAGGTTTCCGCAGCAGGCGCTGCAATGCATCGCAGCCCGCACGCCGTACCGCCATGCCGCGCCGGCAGTCGTCGCCTGCGACCGGTGCGCGCTGCCCGTCGCGTGCCGGCAGCACGACAGCCGGCGCGCCTTCCACGCGGAGAATTGCAGCCCGCCCGCAGCCAATACGACCATGCCGGCCGCGAACGGCATCGCACGGGCCAGCGCCGGCAGCCGCATGGCAGCGCCCGTCAGTGCAGCGCCGGCCGGAAACACGAGCGCCCCGAGGGCCATCCACACCGCGAAATACCCCGCTCCCGCGACGACGACGAGCCCGGCCGGACGCGGCGCCGCCTGCCGACCGATGTTCTGGCGATAGCGCCAGAGCATCGGCGCGAGCACGGGCAGCATCATCGTCACGGTCATCGCGCCCCACATTCCGGCGAACGCGGTGAGTGCGCGCCCGGCGCCCCATCCGCACGGCTGCAGCCATGCGGCCGAAGCCGTCCAGCCGCCGGGCATCGGCTCGCCACCCATCGCGGCCATCGACGCGTGCTGCACCAGTGTCGCCGTCACCGCGACGGCGAACACGGCCAGGACCGCCGCGCCGAATACTCGTGGATTGGCGCCCGCCCCGCCGGTTGCCGGCCGTGTCATCACGCCCCCGCCCGTCGCCGGCCGGCGCTCAACCGCGCACGTACTCGTCGTGACGGCGCCACCACGGGCCCGCCTCGTTGCGCCCGCGCGGCGCGCGATCGAGCCACTGGTACATCCCCCACAGCCCGTCGAGCCCGCGCGCGTAGGTCGAATACGTGTGATAGACGGCGCCGTCCTCGCGCACGAACGCGCTCATCCCCGGCCGGTCGAGCGAATACGTAACCGCGTCGGTGCCGCAGGTGGCCGCAAACTGCACGACGGGCGCCGGCGGCGGATCCATGTCCATCGCATGGCCGGCCCGCGCGTAGTTGTATTCGACCTCGCCCGCGCGTTGCTGCGTTTCGGTGAACGACACGTTGAAGTCGAAGTTGAATTCGCTGCCGACCGACGACGCCCACGGAAACGTCCATCCCATCCGCTCGCGGTACGCGAGCAACTTCACGAGCGGCGCGCGCGACACGGCGGCAAGCGTGACGTCGTGGTACGCGAGATGCACGGCAAAGCCGTCGAAGCCATCGGCGAGCGCCGAGCATGACGGGCAGCCCGCCTTGTAATCGGGGCCGAACATGAAGTGATAGACGAGCAGTTGCGAGCGGCCGCGAAACAGGTCGTCGAGCGTCGCCTGCCCGTCTTCGGTGTCGAACCGGTAGGTCTTGTCGACGCGCACCCACGGCAGTGTCTGGCGCCGCCGCGCGAGTTCGTCGCTTTGCCGCGTCAGCGCCTTTTCGGCGTCGAGCAGTGCGCGGCGCTCGGCCAGCCATTCGTCGCGCGTTCCGGTGAGATGGGTCGTCATTGCGGGTTCCTCCTTCGGTGGGTATCCGGGCACGGCGTACGATGCCGTGTACGTGGTGCTAGATTAGTGGCCGACATCGGGCCGGAGGGAGTGACAACTGTGTCGGGATTCGAATGGATTCGCTGATCACGGCGGCCGCACGCGCGCTCGCGGCCGGCGACGCGCTCGGCGCGCTGAACCGCGTTGCACTGCGCGACGATGCGCCGGCGCTCGCGCTGCGCGGCATCGCGATGGCGCAGCTCGGCGATTTCGAGCGCGCGCGTGCCCTCGTGCGCGGCGCCGCCCGTGCGTTCGGTCCAAGGGAAGCTGTCGCGCGGGCGCGCTGCGTGGTCGCGGAAGCCGAGATCGCGCTCGCGTCGCGCGACCTTCAGTGGCCGACGCGCGCGCTCGATGCGGCCTGCGCGACGCTCGACGCGCACGGCGACCGCGCAAATGCCGCGCATGCCCGCTATCTCGGCGTGCGCCGGTTGTTGCTGATCGGTCACCTTGACGACGCCGAGCAGCGGCTCGCGACGCTCGATCCCGCGCCACTGCCGCCCGCGTCGCGCGCCGCCCATGAACTGATCGCGGCCGGCATCGCGATGCGCCGCATCCGCACGCACGCGGCCCGTGCAGCGCTTGCCCGTGCGCGGGCCGCCGCCCGCGACGCCGGCATCGCCGCGCTGACGGCCGAAGTCGACACCGCGGCGGGCGTGCTCGACGCACCGGCCGCGCGACTCATTGCGCGCGGCTCATCGCGGCTCGTCCCGCTCGACGAAGTCGAGACGCTGTTCGAGTCGAATGCGCTCGTCGTCGATGCGTGCCGCCACACGGTGCGCGACGCGCGCACGACCGTGTCGCTCGCGCGGCGCCCGGTGCTGTTCGTGCTCGCCCGCGCGCTCGGCGAGGCCTGGCCGGGCGACGTGTCGAGAAACGCGCTCGTCGCCGCCGCGTTCCGCGCGAAACAGGCGGACGAATCGCATCGCGCGCGGCTGCGCGTCGAGATCGGCCGGTTGCGCGCGGTGCTGCGCCCGCTCGCGAACGTCATCGCGACACCGCGCGGCTTCGCGCTCGAACCGCTCGGCGTGCGCGAGACCGTCGTCCTCGCGCGCCCGGTCGACGATCGCCACGCAGCGGTGCTCG
The DNA here is from genome assembly GCF_057439935.1 of Burkholderia cepacia complex sp. TUM26381. Lineage (NCBI taxonomy): Bacteria > Pseudomonadati > Pseudomonadota > Betaproteobacteria > Burkholderiales > Burkholderiaceae > Burkholderia > Burkholderia cepacia complex sp. TUM26381. Next base: position 2,216,665 of record NZ_CM172006.1, read on the forward strand.
CGCTGCTCGCCGACGGTGAAGCGTGGTCGAGCTCCGCGCTGGCGCTCGCGCTCGGCGCGAGCCAGCGCACCGTACAACGTGCGCTCGACGCGCTCGCCGAAGCCGGCAAGGCGCAGGCGCTTGGCCGAGGCCGCGCACGCCGCTGGATGACGCCGCCGCTGCCCGGTTTCGCGACGACCTTGTTACTCCCTGTTGCGCTGCCGGGAGATTAGGATGACCTCATCGAACGACGAGGTGACGAACATGAAACGCTCCACTGCAGACATCCTTCACGAATACGGCCCGTTTCCCGGTGTCGACGGCGTGCACGGCGTCACGTTCGACGGGCAGCACGTGTGGTTCGCGTCCGGCGACAAGCTGAATGCGCTCGATCCCGGGCGCGGCACGACCGTCCGCTCGCTCGACGTCGCCGCGCACGCGGGCACCGCGTACGACGGCCGCCACCTGTTCCAGATCGTCGAAGACCGCATCGAGACAATCGACCCCGAATCGGGCCGCGTGCTCGCGACGATCCCGGCGCCCGGGGGCGGCGCCGATTCGGGGCTCGCGTGGGCCGAAGGCACGCTGTGGGTCGGCCAGTACCGCGAACGCAAGATTCATCAGGTGGATCCGCAATCGGGCGCCGTGCTGCGCACGATCGAGTCGAACCGCTTCGTCACCGGCGTGACGTGGGTCGACGGCGAGCTGTGGCACGGCACGTGGGAAGCCGACCAGAGCGACCTGCGGCGCATCGATCCGCGTACGGGCGAGGTGCTCGAGCAGGTCGACATGCCGCCCGGTGTCGGCGTATCGGGGCTCGAATCCGACGGCCACGACCGCTTCTATTGCGGCGGCGGCAACAGCGGCAAGCTGCGCACCGTGCGGCGTCCGGCGCACACGCGTGCGGCAGGCGACGGCACGCAGGCAACCCCCGATCCCGCTGACGCCTGATCCGCCGCCCGTCGAAGCCGCTCCGGCGCACCGCACGCCGGCATTCGCGACGCCCCGAGTGCAGGAATGAACAAGACGCCGCCGCGACGGCGTCGCTAAGATGCGCGCACATCAGTCATTCGTTCGGAGCAGTCGATGCAGCGCGGTGTGGTTTATGGTGTCCTGGCGGGTGCCCTGTGGGGCATGGTGTTTCTCGTTCCGCGGCTGCTGACCGATTTTTCGCCGCTGCTGCTGAGCGCCGGCCGCTACGCGATGTACGGCCTCGTATCGGTCGCGGCCGCGCTGCCGGCCGCCCGCTCGCTGCTCGCGCGGCTGACCCGTGAAGACCTCGCAGCCCTGGTGAAGCTCGCCGTCGTCGGCAACGTCGCGTACTACATGCTGCTGTCCGGCGCCGTGCACCTGATCGGCATCGCGCCCAGCTCGCTGATCGTCGGCGTGCTGCCCGTGACCGTCACGCTCGCCGGCCTCGGCGACCACGGCGCCGTGCCGCTGCGGCGGCTCGCCGCCCCGCTCGCGCTGGTGATCGCGGGCATCGTCTGCATCAACGTCGATTTGTTTACGTCGGAAGCCGCGCACGCAACCACGCTCCCCCAGAAGCTCGCGGGTATCGCCTGCGCGGCGGGTGCGCTGGCCAGCTGGACCTGGTATGCGGTGGCGAACGCGCGCTACCTGCAGCGCCATCATCGTTTCGGCGGCAACGAGTGGTCGATACTGTGGGGCGTCGTGACGGGCCTGATCGGCGGCCTCTGCTGGATCGCGATCCTCGCGCTGCCCGCGGGTACGGTGCAGGCGGCCGTCCCGGCTTCGCGCTGGCAGTTGTTCTGGCTGCTGAACCTCGTGCTCGCGATCGGCGCGTCGTGGCTCGGCAACGGGCTGTGGAATGCCGCGTCGAAGCGGCTGCCGCTTACGTTGTCGGGCCAGTTGATCGTGTTCGAAACCGTGTTCGCGATGCTGTACGCATTCGTGTACGACCAGCGGATGCCGCGCACGCTCGAAATCGCCGCACTCGTGCTGCTGCTCGCCGGCGTGTACGGCGCGGTGCGACAGCACGGCGACACGCCGGCCGGTGGCAATACGCCGGACCACGCGCCGCCCAACGCAAACGCCGCGGTCCGCTAAGAAGGAGCGCCGCGGCGTTTGATCAGACGAATCGGAACGAATGACGCGTCAGCGCGCGTCCTTGTGCATCCACTTGCGGCCCTCGATCGAGCCGGCACGTCGGGACTTGTCGACACGCCGCTGGCGCGCCAGCTTCGGATCGACGATCAGCGGGCGGTAGATCTCGACGCGATCGTGGTCGGCGAGCGGCGCATCGAGCGGCGCGAGCTTGCCGTACACGCCCGTCTTCGCTTGCGCGAGATCGATCTCCGGGTGCAGCGCGAGCACGCCGCTCGCGTCGATCGCCGAGCGAACGGTCGCCCCTTCTGGCAGCGACAGCGGGATCAGCGTCTGGCGGTCCGGCAGCGCGTAGCAGACTTCGATCGACAGCATCGCGTCACCCCTTCCCGTAGCGCTGGTCCGCACGCTTCACGAACGAATCGACGAACGTGTTCGCGATGTGGCTGAACACCGGCCCGATGATCTTCTCGAGCAGGATGCTCGAGAACTCGTAGTGCAGCGCGAATTCGATCTTGCACGCATCGGCACGCAGCGCCGTGAAGCGCCACGAGCCCGTGAACTTCTTGAACGGGCCGTCCGTGAACTCCATGTCGATCCGCGTCGGGCGCTGCTGCGTGTTGCGCGTCGCGAAATGCTGCTTGATGCCCTTGAAGTTGATATCGATGCGCGCTTCCATCCCGCTCTCGTCCTGACGGCGAATCTCGACGCCGCCGCACCAGGGCAGGAAATTGGGGTAGTCGGCCACGTCGGTGACGAGGTCGAACATCTGTTCCGCCGAATGACGGATCAATACGGTTTTCTGGACATCTGCCATAAATCGCGCGGCATCGCTTAAGGTAGGAACACAAGCCGGGCGATTCCCGCCCCGCTTTGCTAAAATCGTGATTTTAAACGAGTTGGCCCGATCCTTTCATGAGCATCATCGACAACAGGAAAGCGCACTTCGATTATCACATCGAGGAACGCTACGAGGCGGGGCTCGTGCTTGAGGGCTGGGAAGTCAAGGCGCTGCGCGCCGGGCGCGGCCAGATCCGGGAAGGTTACGTCGTCGTGAAGAGCGGCGAAATCTTCCTGATCGGTACCCATATCAGCCCGCTGCCCGAAGCCTCGACGCACATCACGCCCGACCCGGTTCGCACGCGCAAGCTGCTGCTGCACCGCGAGGAAATCAAGAAACTGATCGGCAAGGTCGAGCAGCGTGGCTATACGCTCGTGCCGCTGAACTTCCACTACAAGGGCGGTCGCGTGAAGTGCGACATCGCGCTCGCGAAGGGCAAGAAGCTGCACGACAAGCGCGAAACCGAGAAGAAGCGCGACTGGGAACGCGAAAAGGCCCGCATCATGCGCGCCGGCACCTGACGCGCGTCACGCCCATCGCAAACGACACGGCCCGCTCGAAGCGGGCCGTGTTGCTTTGGACTACCTGAATCGCGCTTGCCGGTTGCCCGGTTGCGCGACGATTCGCCGCACATCGATCGCATGCGGCGGCCGCCTGCGCACCGGATCCGCGCCGCTCAGCCCTTCGCGGGCGTCGAAGCGTTCTTGACGATCGTCAGCGCCGACGAGATCGCGGTGCCGAGATCCGACAGGTTCGACGGCACGATCAGCGTGTTGCCCTGCTTCGCGAGGTTCGAGAACGCGTTCACATACTGCTCGGCGACCTTCAGGTTCACCGCATCCATCCCGCCCTGCGACTGGATCGCGTTCGCGATCTTCTGGATCGCCTGCGCGTTCGCCTCGGCCACCGCCAGAATCGCGGCGGCTTCGCCCTGCGCCTGGTTGATCGCAGCCTGCCGCTCGCCCTCGGACTTCTGGATCGCCGCTTCACGCGCCCCCGACGCGAGGTTGATCTGCTCCTGCTTGCGGCCTTCGGACGCCGCGATCAGCGCGCGCTTTTCGCGCTCCGCGGTGATCTGCGCCTGCATCGCGTGCAGGATTTCCTTCGGCGGCGTCAGATCCTTGATCTCGTAGCGCAGCACCTTCACGCCCCAGTTCGCCGCGGCCTGGTCGAGCGCCGACACGATGTTGTGGTTGATGAAGTCGCGCTCCTCGAACGTCTTGTCGAGTTCGAGCTTGCCGACCACCGAGCGCAGCGTGGTTTGCGCGAGCTGCGTGATCGCGAGCACGAAGTTGCTCGACCCGTACGACGCCTTCATCGGATCGGTCACCTGGAAGTACAACACGCCGTCGACCTGCAACTGCGTGTTGTCGCGCGTGATACAGACCTGGCTCGGCACGTCGAGCGGGATTTCCTTCAGTATGTGCCGGTACGCGATGCGATCGACGAACGGCAGCACGATGTTCAGACCGGGCGACAGCGTCGCGTGATAGCGCCCGAAGCGCTCGAGCACCCACGCATGCTGCTGCGGCACGATCTTCACCGTCTTCGACACGATCACGATCGCGATGACGAGCAGGACAACCCAGATGATCAGCGAATCCATGAAGTATTCCCTCCTTGTTGTATCAGCGGACGATCAGCCCGCGGGTTTCGCCACGACCACGAGACAATTGCCGCGCACGGCACTCACCTGATAGACGTGCACATCGTCGCGCTCGCCGTTCGCGAGCTCGACGTCCCAGTCGGCACCACGATACTGCACGCGCGCGCGTCCGTCGCGCCATGCATCGACCGTGACGGTCGAGCCGATATCGAGATTGACGTCGGGATTCGTCGACGTGTCGCGCTTCTGCTTGCGGCCGAGCCCCGACCGGCGCAGCACGATCATCGCGACGATCGCGACCGCGGCCGCCGCGCCGAACTGCACGTGCGGCGCGAAACCAGCCAGTTGCAGCAACCCGCCCGCGAGAAAGCCGAGCGCGATCATCAACAGATAGAACGTACCGGTCAGCAACTCGGCGACAACCAGCACGCCCACCGCGACCCACCAGAACAGATGCCCCGACATGATTGTGGTCTCCAGGAAAACGGCCCCCACGCTTACGCTCGTTCGCTGTCGGCCGGAGTTGGCGCTTCAGCGCTTGCTCCGGTCTCATGCACGACGCGCCCCCGAGGGGCGATCGATACGCTTGGGGCGGCCCGGCGCGTACCGACAAACAAAAACACCCCGGTGCTTACCGGGGTGTTTATAGCATGAACCTTGCATTTTGCCTTCATTGAAGGAGCGACCGTGCCGCTCCTTCGCCGAAGATGCATTACCGACCGTTACTTCCGGTTGGCAGCGAGCGCTTGCCACGTATCGATGATCGTGTCCGGGTTCAGCGAGATCGACTCGATGCCTTCGTCGGTCAGCCATTGCGCGAAGTCCGGGTGATCGGACGGGCCCTGGCCGCAGATACCGACGTACTTGCCCATCTTGCGGCAGGTATCGATTGCGCGCTTCAGCAGGAACTTGACGGCCGGGTCGCGTTCGTCGAAGTCGACGGCCAGCAGTTCCATGCCCGAATCGCGGTCGAGGCCGAGCGTGAGCTGCGTGAGGTCGTTCGAGCCGATCGAGAAACCGTCGAAGTACTGCAGGAACTCTTCGGCGAGGATCGCGTTGGTCGGGACTTCGCACATCATCACGAGGCGCAGGCCGTTTTCGCCGCGCTTCAGGCCGAACTTCTCGAGCAGGCCGACGACACGCTCCGCCTGCTTCACGGTCCGCACGAACGGCACCATGATCTCGACGTTGGTCAGGCCCATCTCGTCGCGCACGCGCTTCAGTGCACGGCATTCCATCTCGAACGCCTGCGCGAAGTCTTCAGCGATGTAACGCGACGCGCCACGGAAGCCCAGCATCGGGTTTTCCTCGTCCGGCTCGTAACGCGAACCGCCGATCAGCTTCTTGTACTCGTTCGACTTGAAGTCGGACAGACGCACGATCACGGGCTTCGGATAGAACGCAGCACCGATCGTCGCGACGCCTTCCGTCAGCTTGTCGACGTAGAACTGACGCGGCGACGCGTGGCCGCGCGCGACGCTCTCGACCGCCTTCTTCAGGTCCTGGTCGATGTTCGGGTACTCGAGAATCGCCTTCGGGTGAACGCCGATGTTGTTGTTGATGATGAACTCGAGACGTGCGAGACCCACACCGCCGTTCGGCAGTTGCGAGAAGTCGAACGCGAGCTGCGGGTTACCGACGTTCATCATGATCTTGACCGGAATTGCCGGCAGTTCGCCGCGCTGCACTTCCGTGACTTCCGTCTCGAGCAGGCCGTCGTAGATCTTGCCTTCGTCGCCTTCCGCGCACGACACGGTGACGAGCGCGCCGTCCTTCAGGATGTCGGTCGCATCGCCGCAACCGACGACTGCCGGCACGCCGAGCTCACGCGCGATGATCGCCGCGTGGCAGGTCCGGCCGCCGCGGTTCGTGACGATCGCAGCCGCACGCTTCATCACCGGCTCCCAGTTCGGGTCGGTCATGTCGGCCACCAGCACGTCGCCCGGCTGCACGCGTTCCATTTCCGACGGATCCTGGATCACGCGCACGGGGCCCGCGCCGATCTTCTGGCCGATCGCACGGCCCGTCGCCAGCACCTGCGACTGACCCTTCAGCTTGAAGCGCTGCTCGGCCTTGCCGGTTGCCTGGCTCTTCACGGTTTCCGGGCGTGCCTGCAGGATGAAGATCTTGCCGTCGCGGCCGTCCTTGCCCCACTCGATGTCCATCGGACGCTGGTAGTGCTTCTCGATGATGACCGCGTACTTCGCCAGTTCGATCACGTCCTCGTCGGTGATCGAGTAGCGGTTGCGCTGCTCGTGCGGCACGTCGACCGTCTTCACGCGGCCCGGCTCGCCCGGCTGCGTGAATTCCATCTTGATCAGCTTCGAGCCGATCGAGCGGCGGATGATCGGGTACTTGTCCTGCGCGAGCGTCGTCTTGAACACGTAGAACTCGTCCGGGTTCACGGCGCCCTGCACGACGGTTTCGCCCAGGCCGTAGCTCGACGTGATGAACACGGCGTCCTTGAAGCCCGATTCGGTGTCGATCGTGAACATCACGCCGGCGGCGCCGACGTCCGAGCGGACCATGCGCTGCACGCCGGCCGACAGCGCGACTTCGGCGTGCGTGAAGCCCTTGTGCACGCGGTACGAGATCGCGCGGTCGTTGTACAGCGACGCGAACACGTGCTTCATGCGGTCGAGCACGTCTTCGATGCCGACGACGTTCAGGTACGACTCCTGCTGGCCGGCGAACGATGCGTCGGGCAGGTCTTCCGCGGTCGCGGACGAACGCACGGCGAACGACAGCTCGGCCGGCGAGCCGCTCTTCAGGACTTCGAACTGCTCGCGGATTTCCTGCTCGAGACGTGCCTGCATCGGCGCGTCGACGATCCACTTGCGGATTTCGGCACCGGCTTCGGCGAGCGCCTTCACGTCGTCGATGTCGAGGGACTCGAGACGCTTGGCAATACGATCGGTCAGGTCGTTGTGCTTGAGGAAATCACGGAACGCGAGCGCGGTCGTGGCGAAACCGGTGGGTACGCGAACGCCTGCTTCGGAAAGCTGGCTGATCATCTCGCCGAGCGACGCATTCTTGCCGCCCACGATTTCCACATCGGTCATCCGCAACTGCTCGAACGGAATTACATACGCCTGGTCCTTTGCGACGTTTGCTGCGTTAGTCATACAAGCCCCTAAGTGTGAAAAAAATGCTCGATTGCGCAAGTGGGCTCGGACGCGGGCGCTTGCAAAAAGGCGCGGCGCGTCTTGCGCAACCTGTTAGATAAACACTCGCAGCGGCGAAAAATATTCCGACCCGATTTGCAAAAATCCCGGCAGAAGGGCGATATATGCAGACAAATCGCCAAACTTGCCGGGAATTTTGGAATCAAGTGGTCAGGCCGCGGGCGCCGTTCGCGCCCTGCCCCCGCAATTGCTTATCCAACAGGTTGCCGCTATTCTACCGTGCCGGCTGCCGGATGTGGCGCGACCTTGTCACTGCGTCTGGAGGCGAACCTCCAGCCGCCCGCGCAACCGCCCTTCACGCTCGACGCCCAGATTCATGCTGCCTACCGTATTCATCGTCTCCGACGGCACCGGGATCACTGCCGAAACCTTCGCGCACTCGATCCTCTCCCAGTTCGACCAGAAATTCCGTCTCGTACGCGTGCCGTTCGTCGACTCGCTCGACAAGGCCTATGCGACCGTCGAGAAGATCAACGAGGCCGCCGTGCACGACGGCCGCCGCGCAATCGTGTTCACGACGCTCGTCGACAGCGAGTCGAACGACATCGTCAAGCGCTCGAACGCGCTCGTGCTCGACATGTTCCAGCGCTTCGTCGAACCGCTCGAGCAGGAACTGGAGCTCAAGTCCAGCCACGCGATGGGCCGCGGCCACCAGAACGCCGACACCGAGGAATACAAGACGCGGATCGAGGCGATCAACTTCTCGCTCGCGCACGACGACGGCCAGTCGAACCGCAACCTGTCGGAAGCCGACGTGATCCTCGTCGGCGTGTCGCGCAGCGGCAAGACGCCGACGAGCCTGTACCTCGCGATGCAGTACGGCGTGAAGGCAGCAAACTATCCGCTGATTCCGGAAGACTTCGAGCGCGGCAAGCTGCCGTCGGCGCTGTCCGCACACCGCGAGAAGCTGTTCGGGCTGTCGATCGACCCGCAGCGCCTGTCGGAGATCCGTAACGAGCGCCGGCCGGGCAGCAAGTATGCGGCGCCCGAGAACTGCCGCTACGAGATCAACGAGGCCGAAGCGATGATGCGCCGCGAAGGGATCAAGTGGCTGTCGTCGACGCACAAGTCGATCGAGGAAATCGCGACGACGATCCTGCAGGAAATCCGTCTCGACCGGCAGTCGTACTGAGCACGGGCGGCCGCGTGTCCGCCGCCGGAAACAAAAAGGCCGCGTCTGACGCGGCCTTTTTTCATGGTGCGGCAAATGCGCGGGGGCGGCATCACGCAGGCCGCTGCTGGCGCACCTGCTCGAACAGGCATACCGCTGCCGCCGCCGCGACGTTCAGCGACTCCATCCCGCCCGGCTGTGGAATCGTCACGCGATGCGTGGCCGCGTCGCGCCAGAACGCCGACACGCCGGCGCCCTCGTTGCCGAACACCCAGGCAACCGGCCCCGACAGGTCGCAGTCGTAGACCGCCTGCGCGCCATGCGAGTCGGTCAGCGCGACCGGCACGCCGAGCCGTTCGGCGAGCGCGACGGCGTCGACATCCTCGTGGATCGACAGCAGGAAATGCGCCCCCATGCCCGAGCGCAGCACCTTCGACGACCACGCGTAGGCGGTGCCCGGCGCACAGAACACGTGGCGCACGCCCGCCGCCGCCGCGCTGCGCAGGATCGAGCCGACGTTGCCGGCATCCTGCACGCCGTCGAGCACGACCGACGTATGCGTGACGCGAGCAGGCAGCGGTTGTTCGGGCCGATCGACGAGCAGCAGGAAACCGACGCCGTTGACGACATTCGACAACTGCCCGAACAGCGCGTCGGGCAGCGTGACGATCCGCTGCGCATCGATGCGCGCGACGATCGCCTGCGCCTCGGCGTGGCCAAGTGCGCCCTCGGTCGCCACGCACAGTTCCGGCGTCGCACCCGTATCGAGGTACGCGCTCGCGAGGTGGAATCCTTCGAGCAGCGCCTGGCCGCTGCGGCGCTGATGGGGCGTCGAACCCGCGAGCGCCTTCAGGCGCTTGTACAGCGGGTTGTCGCGGGAAGTAATGCTTTTCATCGAATCAGGTCGAGTGCCGCACGGACGGGCGCGAACGTGCGCCGATGCGCTTCGCACGGGCCGTGCTCGCGCAATGCGGCAAGGTGTTTCGCGGTACCGTAGCCCGCGTGCACGTTGAAACCGTACACCGGGAAGCGCTCGTGCAGGTCGACCAGCATCCGGTCGCGCGTGACCTTCGCGAGGATCGACGCGGCCGAGATGCTCGGCACCAGCGCGTCGCCACTGACGATCGCCTCGGCCCGCACCATCAGCGTCGGGCAGCGGTTGCCGTCGATCTGCGCGAGCGTCGGCAGCACCGACAGGCCCTCGACGGCCCGCTTCATCGCAAGCATCGTCGCGTGCAGGATGTTCAGCGTATCGATCTCGTCGACGCTCGCCGACGCGACGCAATACGCGCGCGACCGCGCGACGATCAGGTCGTACAGCGCGTCACGCTTCTTCGCGGACAGCGCCTTCGAATCGTCGAGCCCGTCGATCGGCTGCGCCGGATCGAGAATCACTGCGGCGGCCACCACCGGCCCCGCAAGCGGGCCGCGGCCGGCTTCGTCGACGCCGCAGACGATTTCGTCGGGACGGCTGAAGTCGAAACCGCCCTGCTCGTCGCTCGACGCGCGGCGGCGTGATGCACGTACCGCGGTCATGCGCGCCCCTTGCGATGTTCGAGCACGCGCACGACGGCTTCGGCCGCCTTCACGGCCGTATTCTGCCGCAGCGAAAGATGCATTTCGGTAAACACTTCGGTCAGCGTGCGGCGGTTCGCGTCATCGCGCAGCTGCGTGAGCGTTGCATCGGCGAGCGCCTCGGGCGTCGCGAAATGCTGCAGCAGCTCGGGCACGACGAAACGCCCCGCCAGGATGTTCGGCAAGCCGACGTACGGCAGGTAGCCCTGCCGGCGCATGATCTGCCCGGTCAGCCAGGGCACCTTGTACGAGATCACCATCGGCTTCTTCAGCAGCGCGGCTTCCAGCGTCACGGTGCCGCTCTTCACGAGGATCGCGTCGGCGGCCGTCATCGCGACCTGCGAGCGGCCGTCGGTGATCGTCAGCGCGAGCTGCGGATGCGCGTCGACGAGCGGCTGCAGCAGTTCGCGCAGCGCGGGCGTCGCCGCCGGCATCACGAACCGCACGCCGGGCTCGCGCTGTTGCATCAGCGCCATCGCCGCAAAGAACGTCGGGCCGATCAGCGCGATCTCCGAGCGCCTGCTGCCCGGCAGCACCGCAATCACGGGGCCGTCGGCGGGCAGGCCCAGCGCGATGCGCGCGCCGTGCGTGTCGGGTTCGAGCGGGATTTCGTCGGCCAGCGGATGGCCGACATACGTCGATGCGACGCCCGCCTTGTCGAGGATCGCCGGTTCGAACGGGAACAGGCACAACATGTGATCGACGGACTTCGCGATCTTCTTGATCCGGCCGCCGCGCCACGCCCAGATCGACGGGCACACGAAGTGGATCGACGGGATGCCTGCGTCGCGCGCCGCCTGTTCGACGCTGAAGTTGAAATCGGGGGCGTCGACGCCGATGAATGCGTCCGGCCGCTCCGCGAGCAGCTGGCGCTTCAGTTCGCCGCGAATCCGCAGGATCTCGGGAATCTGGCCCAGCGCCTCGACATAGCCGCGCACGGTCAGCTTGTCCATCTGCCAGTGCGAGTCGAAGCCCTGCGCGATCATCCGCTGCCCGCCGATCCCGTAGTACTGGGCCGATTCGGGCAGCCGCTCGCGCAACCCGCCGAGCAGCGATGCCCCGAGCAGGTCGCCCGACGGCTCGCCGGCTACCATCGCGAGCCGGAGCTGATTGGTCGGAAGCGGCATCGCTTAGCGGATGATGCCGCGTTGCGACGCGTCGATGAAATCGACGAGCGCCTTCACCGGCGCATCGCCGTCGCCGCCCGCCTCCGCCAGCTCGCGCAACTGCACCTTCGCTTCCTCGAACGACAGGCCGTTCTTGTACAGCACGCGGTACGCGCTGCGCAGCGCCGAGATCGCATCGGCCGAGAAGCCGCGCCGGCGCAGCCCTTCGACGTTGATCCCGTGCGGCTCTGCCTTGTTGCCGGCCGCGATCACGAACGGCGGGATGTCCTGCACGAGCGCCGACGCGCCGCCCAGCATCGAATGCGCGCCGATCCGCACGAACTGGTGGACACCCGACATGCCGCCGACGATCGCCCAGTCGCCGATCTCGACGTGGCCGGCCATCTGCGCGTTGCTCGACAGAATCACGTTGTTGCCGACGCGGCAGTCATGGCCGATGTGCACGTAGGCCATGATCCAGTTGTCGTCGCCGAGCGTCGTCACGCCGACGTCCTGCACGGTGCCCGTGTGGATCGTCGTGAATTCGCGGATCGTGTTGCGGTTGCCGATCACGAGCTTCGTCGGCTCGTCCTTGTACTTCATGTCCTGCGGACGGCCGCCGACCGACGCGTAATGGCCGATGCGGTTGTCCTCGCCGAGCGTCGTATGGCCTTCGATCACGCTGTGCGAGCCGATCGTCGTGCGCGCGCCGATCGTGACGTGCGGACCGACGATTGCGTACGGGCCGATCTCGACCGATTCGTCGATTTGCGCGCCCGGCTCGACAATCGCGGTGGGATGAATCCTGGTCATGCGCCGTTGCCTCTCGATGTGATGTGTCGCGTTGCGTTGCCCATGCGTGCCGCGTCGCTCAGGGCGCCGCGTCGGCCGTCTTGACCGTGCACATCAGCTCGGCTTCCGCCGCCACCTTGCCGTCCACTTCCGCCACCGCCTTGAACTTCCAGATGCCGCGGATGTAGCGTTCGAACGTCACGTTCAGAATCAGTTGGTCGCCCGGTTCGACCACGCGCTTGAAGCGCGCGCCGTCGATGCCGACGAAGTAGTACAGCGTGTTCTCCGGATCCTTCGGCTGCTCTTCCGCGAAGGTCAGCAGTGCGGCCGCCTGCGCGAGCGCCTCGAGGATCAGCACGCCCGGCATCACCGGCCGCTTCGGGAAATGCCCCTGGAAGAACGGCTCGTTGATCGACACGTTCTTCAGCGCTTTGATTCCTTTGTGCGGCTCGAGTTCGAGCACGCGATCGACGAGCAGAATCGGGTAGCGATGCGGCAGCAGCGTGAGGATCTTGTGGATGTCGAGATTGATTTTTTCAGTGCTCATGATGGTTCGTCTCACGCAGGGGCTGCGCGGTGGTGATGCAAAGGCTGAAGCGGGCCGCCGCGCGGCCCAGTCTGGCAAACCGGGCCGGTTGCGCTGGCCGTGCCCGGTTCGTGGTCTCGCATGATGCGCTCAGGCGTCCGTGCCGCCCTGGGCGGCGAGCGCGGCTTCGAGCACCTTGATGCGCTCGCGCAGCTTGTCGAGGTTGCGCACGAGCGCGGCGCTCTTGTTCCATTCGCCGTGGTCGACGGCCGGAAACGCGCTGGTATAGATGCCGGCCTTCGGCAGCGACTTCGATACGCCCGACTTCGCGGTGATGATGACATAGTCGCCGAGCGTCACGTGGCCGGCGATCCCGGCCGCGCCGCCGATCATGCAGTGGCGGCCGATCGTCGTGCTGCCCGCGATGCCAGCGCTGCCGGCGATCACCGTATAGGCGCCGATCCGGCAGTTGTGGCCGATCTGGACCTGGTTGTCGATCTTCACGCATTCCTCGATGACGGTATCCGCCATCGCGCCGCGATCGATCGTCGTGTTCGCGCCGATTTCGACGTCCGGGCCGATCGTCACGCCGCCGACCTGCGGGATCTTGACCCAGCTGCCGGTGCGCGCGTCGCCGTCGCCGACGAAATCCGGTGCAAAGCCGAAGCCGTCGGAGCCGATCACGGCGCCCGAATGGACGATCGCGCGCGGGCCGACCTTGCAGCCGTGGTACACCGATGCGTTCGGATAGAAGTGCGAACCGGCGCCGATCGTCGTGCCGCGGCCGACGAAGACGTTCGCGTCGAGCTGCACGCCGTCCTCGATCACCGCGCCGGCCTCGACCGTCACGTGCGGGCCGATCACCGCGCTCGCCGCGATCTTCGCGGCCGGATCGATCGTCGCGCTCGGATGCACGCCGGCGGCGCGCTGCGGCGTGGCCAGGTCGATGAACATCTGCGCGACGCGCGCAAAGTACGCGTACGGATTCGGCGTGACGATGAAATTGCGGCCGCTAGCGGCCGCACCCAGCTTCTCCAGATCCTTCGGTGCGATCAGCACCGCGCCTGCCCGGGTCGTCTCGACCTGCGACAGGTACTTCGGATTCGCGAGGAACGCGAGTTGCTGAGGGCCTGCCTGGTCGAGCGGTGCGAGCCCGCCCACCTTGCACTGTGCGTCGCCGGCGATCTCGCCGCCGAACCGCTTTACGAGTTCCTCAAGCGTCAATGCCATTCGTCGTCTGCTCCGTTCAGTTCGTCGAGCCGGACGCGAGCGCCTTGAGCACCTTGTCGGTGATGTCGATGCGCGGGCTGACGTACACGGCTTCCTGCACGATCAGGTCGTAATTCTGCTGCTCGGCGATCTGCTTGATGACCTTGTTCGCCCGCTCCAGCACGGCCGCCAGTTCCTCGTTGCGACGCTGGTTCAGGTCTTCGCGGAACTCGCGCTGCTTGCGCTGGAAGTCGGTATCGAGCTGGGCGAGATCGCGCTGCTTCTGCGCACGATCGGCCGCCGACAGCGACGCGCCGTTCTTGTCCAGCGAATCGGACATCGACTTCAGGCGCGCGCCCAGGTCCTGCAGATCCTTGTCACGCTTCGCGAACTCGGCTTCGAGCTTCGTCTGCGCCGCCTTCGCGGGCACCGACTCGCGCAGGATCCGATCCGAATTGACCGCCGCAATGCGGGCGACGTCCTGTGCGTGCACCGTTGCCGCGCCCAGGGCCAGCGCAACGGTCAGCGCGCACATCACTCGTTTCGAAAACTTACCGGTTAGCAAAATTACCCTCTCATTGCTGTTGTCATGCGTTCGGTCAGAACGCCGTCCCGATCTGGAACTGGAATTTCTGGTACTGGTCGCCTTCGTGCTTCTGCAGCGGGAAACCGAGGCTCAGCTTCAGCGGGCCGATCGGCGAGATCCACGCGAGACCCACACCGTAGCCGTAGCGCAGGCCGTTCGCGCCCGTACTCGTGCCGCCCGGTGCGTTGCCCCACACGTTACCGCCGTCAAGGAACGTGAACACGCGCAGCGTGCGGTCGTAGCCGGTGCCCGGCAGCGGGAACGTCAGTTCGATGTTGCCGACGAGCATCTTCGAACCGCCGATCGGGTCGTTCGTCTTCGTGTCGCGCGGGCCCAGCGAGCTCGGCTCGTAGCCACGCACGGAGCCGATACCGCCCGCGTAGTAGTTCTTGAAGATCGGGTACGGGTTGCCGATACCGTTGCCGTAGCCACCCTGCAGGTTCATGCCCAGGATGAAGCCGCGCGAGAACGAATAGTAGTATTGCGCCTGCAGGTCGGCCTTGTAGTACTGGATCTTGCCGACCGGCACGCCGTACTCCATGTTCGCCTGCGTGAAGTAGCCGCGGCTCGGAATCAGCGCGCTGTCACGCGCGTCGCGCGACCAGGCCACCGTCAGCGGCACCGTGTTCGACACGCGGCCGAACTGGTTCACATAATCCTGGTAGCTCTGCGGCGTGTTCGAATCGACGTCGAGGCGGTTCTGCTCGAAGCCCGCGCCGAAGTAGACGGTGTCGACTTCCGAAAACGGAATGCCGAACTTCAGGTTGCCGCCCGCGCTGATGATCCGGAAGCTCGAGCTCGTCGAATAGTACAGCGGCTGGTACGTACGGTAGTAGACGTCCGTGATCCGCTTGATGCCGTCGACCGTGAAGTACGGGTCGACCTGCGTGACGGTCAGCGTACGGTAGCTCTTCGCGGTGTTGACGTTCACCGACAGGCTGGTACCCGAACCGAACACGTTGTCCTGCGACACGCCGGCCGACAGCACGACCTTGTCCGTCGATGAGAAGCCCGCACCCAGCGTGATGGCGCCGGTCGGCTTTTCGTCGACCTTCACGTTCACGTCGACCTGGTCGTTCGTGCCTTCGACCGGCACCGTCGTCACGTCGACGTTGGTGAAGTAGCCGAGACGGTTGACGCGATCTTTCGACAGCGCGAGGCGGTTCGAATCGAACCACGAGCTTTCGAGCTGGCGCATTTCGCGGCGCACCACTTCGTCGCGCGTGCGCGTGTTGCCGACGACGTTGATGCGGCGCACGTACACGCGGCGGCTCGGATCGACGACGAGGTTCAGGTTCACCTTGTGGTTCGCCTGGTCGATGTCCGGCTGCGCGTTGACGGTCGCGAAGGCGTAGCCGTATTCACCGAGCTTGTCGACGATCGACTTGGTGGTCTGCTGGAGCTTTTCGGCCGAGAAGCGGTCGCCCGGCTTGATCTTGATCAGCTTGGTGAGTTCGGCCTCGCGATCGAGCAGGTTGCCCGACAGCTTGATGCCCGACACCGTGTACGGCTCGCCTTCGTGCAGCGTGACCGTCAGGTACATGTCCTTCTTGTCGGGCGAGATCGACACCTGGGTCGACTCGATGTTGAACTCGAGGTAGCCGCGGTTCAGGTAGTACGAGCGCACGGCCTCGAGGTCGCCGGTGAGCTTTTCCTTCGAGTACAGGTCGTTCTTCGTGTACCAGGAGAACCAGTTCGGCGTCGACAGCTGCATCTCGTCGCGCAGCTTACTCGTGCTGAACGCCTTGTTGCCGATGAAGTTGATCTGGCGGATCTTCGCGCTCGGGCCTTCGGCCACCGCGAACAGGATCGACACGCGGTTCGCATCGACCGGCGTGATCGTCGTCTTGACCTCGGCCGCATAGAAGCCGCGCGTCAGGTACTGGCGCTTGAGCTCCTGCTCCGCCTTGTCGACGAGCGCCTTGTCGTAGTAGCGGCCGTCGGCGAGGCCGACGGCGCGCAGCGCCTTCGTCAGGTTGTCCTTGTCGAATTCCTTCGTGCCGGTGAAGTCGATCGACGCGATGGCCGGACGCTCCTGCACCTGCACGATGACGACGTTGCCTTGCGTCGCGATGCGCACGTCGTTGAAAAAGCCCGTCGCGTACAACGCGCGGATTGCTTCGGATGCCTTGTCGTCCGTGAAGGTATCGCCCTGCTTGATCGGCAGATAGGCGAACACCGAACCCGCTTCGACGCGCTGCAGCCCCTCGATCTTGATGTCTTGCACCACGAACGGTGCCGCTGCATGCGCCGCGAGGCCGTGAGCGGCGAGCGCGGCCGCTGCAACTGTCTTAGGTACAAAGCGATGAGGTTTGAACAACATGCATCCCCAATATTTAGCTGCATCAAATCGGGCGACTGCCGAGCAGCGGCCGCCTGACGCTTCAGAAATGGATTAACCGAGCCAGATCGTTGAACAGCGCGATCGCCGACAATGCGACGATGCAGATCAACCCGGCTCTTTGCAGAATCAGCTGCCAGCGCTCCGAGACGGCTTTCCCGGTCGCGGCTTCAACCGCATAATATAACAGATGCCCCCCGTCCAAAACGGGAATCGGCAACAAGTTCAGGACGCCAAGGCTAATGCTGACAAGGGCGAGGAACGACAGGAACGCCGACGGACCGAGCCGCGCGCTCTTGCCTGCGTAGTCGGCGATCGTCACTGGGCCGGACAGGTTCTTCAGCGATGCGTTGCCCGTGATCATCCGCCCGAACATCTTCAGCGAATACACGGAAATGTCCCACGTGCGGTGCGCGCCGAGCCGCAGGCTCTCGATCGGCCCGTAGCGCACGTCGACGGACGGCGCGTGCATCGACAGCGCCGCGCCGATCCGGCCGACCTGCTGCCCCGATTCGTCGTCGCGCTGCGTCTGCGGCACGATCGACACCGTCTGTGTGGCGCCGTCGCGCTCGATCTGCAGGTCGAGCGCCTGGCCCGCGTGGTGCTTCACCGAATCGATGAAACGCGTTGCGCCGCCGATCGGCTTGCCGCCGAGCGCCACCAGCTTGTCGCCCGCCTTCAGCCCGGCCTGCTCCGCCGCGCTGCCCGGCTGCACGGATGCGACCGACAGCGTGCCGCCGCCGGTCTCGAAGCCCAGATGGGCCATGAAATCGTCGTCGAGCTGGCTATCGGGAACGTTGCGGAGGTCGACGCGGAAATCGAACGTTGCGTTGCCGTCGCGCGCGCCGAGCACGATCTCGCGGTGGTCGAACGCGGCCGACAGCAGCTTCCAGCGCAAGTCCGACCACGACCGCACCGGCTCGGACTCGCCGCCCTGCGCGTTGCGGATCGACACGACCGTCTCGCTGCCGTCGAAGCCCGCGCGGGCCGCCACCGTGCCGGCGGCCGGCGGCGCGACGATCGCGGCCGGCTCGGTCACGCCCGTAGCAAACACGATCGAGAACAGCGCGATTGCCAACAGGAAGTTCGCAATCGGCCCGGCCGCGACAATCGCGATCCGCTTGTAGACGGATTGCCGGTTGAACGCCTGCCCGAGCTCCTCGGGCTGGATGCCGGGGCCCGGATCGCGCTCGTCGAGCATCTTCACGTAGCCGCCGAGCGGCAGCACGGACAGCGTCCACTCGGTGCCGGTCCGGCGGCTGACCCAGCGCGCAATGGGCTGGCCGAAGCCGATCGAGAAACGCAGCACCTTCACGCCGCACCAGCGCGCGACGCGATAGTGTCCGTACTCATGCACGACGACCAGTACCCCGATCGCCACCGCAAACGCGACCAGTTCGACCAGCACGTTCATGAGCACCCCATTCAGACAGTACGCTCCACGCGTGGCGCAGGCGCTTTCGCAATGATCTCGGCGGCGAGGCGGCGTGCCTCGGCATCCGCCGCCAGGACATCGTCGAGCCCGTCGGGCGCGCGGTTCGGCAGTGCGTTGAGCACCGAGTCGACCGTCGCCGCGATCGCCATGAAGCCGATCCGGCGCTCGAGAAATGCTTCGACCGCAACTTCGTTCGCCGCGTTCAATGCGGCGCTCGCGATGCCGCCTTCCTCGAGTGCCTTCAGCGCGAGCGCGAGGCACGGGAAGCGCGCGTAGTCGGGCTTCTCGAATGACAGCTGCGCGATCTGCGCGAGGTCGAGCTGGTCGACGCCCGCGTCGACGCGCTCGGGGAACGCGAGCGCATGCGCGATCGGCGTGCGCATGTCGGGATTGCCGAGCTGCGCGAGCACCGAGCCGTCACGGTACGACACGAGCGAATGGATCACGCTCTGCGGATGGATCAGCACGTCGATGCGATCGCCCGGCAGCCCGAAGATCCAGTGCGCCTCGATCACCTCGAGGCCCTTGTTCATCATCGTCGCCGAATCGACCGAGATCTTGCGGCCCATCACCCAGTTCGGGTGCTTGCACGCTTCGTCCGGCGTCACGTCGACGAGCGTGGCCGGCTCGCGCGTGCGGAACGGACCGCCCGACGCAGTCAGGATGATCTTCGAGATCCCGCCGTGCTCGGCCGCGTCGCGCGGCATGCACTGGAAGATCGCGTTGTGTTCGCTGTCGACCGGCAGCAGGATCGCGCCGTGGTCGCGCACGGCGTCCATGAAGATCGCGCCCGACATCACGAGCGCTTCCTTGTTCGCGAGCAGGATCCGCTTGCCGGCGCGCGCAGCCGCGAGGCTCGGCGCCAGGCCGGCCGCGCCGACGATCGCCGCGACCACCGTATCGCAGCCATCGCTCGTCGACACGTCGACGAGCGCCTGCGGGCCGTACAGCACGGCCGTCTTGCTGCCTGCCGCGCGCAGCTTCGCTTCGACGTGTGCGGCCGTCGCGGCATCGCCGACCACCGCCACTTCGGGCGCGAAGCGCAGACACTGCTCGACGAGCTTGTCGCCGTTGCGGTGCGCAGTCAGCGCGTAGACCGAGAAGCGCTCGGGATGGCGGGCGACCACGTCGAGCGTGCTGTCTCCGATCGAGCCCGTGGAACCGAGCAATGTCAGACGTTTTTGCATAACAGAATTAATGGTTTAACCAAGCAGCAGCATCGCGAGCGGCAGCACCGGCAGCAGCGCGTCGACACGGTCGAGCACGCCGCCGTGGCCCGGCAGCAGTCCGCTCGAATCCTTGACGCCCGCCTGCCGCTTCAGCAGCGACTCGAACAGGTCGCCGATCACGCTGTACGCAACCAGCAGCGTCAGCGCAGCCCACGCGCCGGACATCCCGTAGCGGGCGGCAAATGCAGAAAACAGGGTCGGCTCGAACGCATGCGCGGCCATCGCGGCACCGGCGACGACCATCACCGCCAGCCAGCCGCCGATCGCGCCTTCCCAGCTCTTGCCGGGGCTGATCGTGATGGCCAGTTTACGCTTTCCGAAGGCCTTGCCCGCGAAGTATGCACCGATATCGGCCAGCCAGACGACCAGTAGCAGCGACAGCACGAACGGCACGCCCTGCGCACGCGCCGCGACGAGCGCATGCCAGCAGGCCGCGAACACGATCAGGCCGGCGGCGAGCAGGAACGGCCGCCAGACGCCGCCCGCGAGTTCGGGCTTGCGCCGCAGCGCGAACGGACCGACCAGCAGCCAGAACACGCCGGCTGCCATGAAAAGAGGGCGAGATCCGGCCGCATCGACGCCGAGCGGCGTGGTGGCCGCCAGCGCAAGCGCCGCGACGACCGCATAGACGACCGGGCCGGCGCCGCCGAGCTTCAGCAGGCGCGCCCACTCCCACGCGGCGAACACGAGCACGGCGCCGATCAGCGCGCCGAACGCCGTGAGCGGCGCGAACAGCGTCACCGGCAGCAGCACTGCCAGCATCACGATCGCCGTGATCACACGGGTTTTCAGCATGAAAGGGAGTCGGCGTTTTGCGATTGCGGTTCGAGCTGCGCACTCGTGCGCCCGAAACGGCGCTCGCGCTCGGTATACGACGCCATCGCGTCGGCCAGTGCCGCGCCGTCGAAGTCCGGCCAGTATTTGTCGGTGAAATAGAACTCGGCGTACGCGAGCTGCCACAGCAGAAAGTTGCTGACGCGCTGCTCGCCGCCCGTACGGATGAAGAGATCGGGCTCCGGCGCATAGGCCATCGCCAGGTGCGGCGCGAATGCGTCCTCGGTCACTTCGACCTCGCGACCTTCGCGCACGGCTTGCTCGACGAGCTTCTTCGTCGCCTGCAGGATGTCCCACCGCCCGCCGTAGTTGGCCGCGATGGTGAGCGTCAGGCGCGTATTGCGCGCCGTCTTGGTTTCGGCGCGGCGAATCAGTTCGCGGATGCGCGGCTCGAAACGGTCGAGATCGCCGACGACACGCAGGCGGATCCCGTTTGCATGCAGCTTGCCCACCTCGCGCTCGAGCGCAGTGATGAACAGCCGCATCAGGAACGACACTTCGTCGTTCGGCCGGCGCCAGTTTTCCGAACTGAACGCGAACAGCGTCAGGTATTCGACGCCGGCGCGCGCGCAACCTTCGACCACCGCCCGGACGGCATCGACGCCGCGGGTGTGCCCCGCGACGCGCGGCAAGCGGCGTTCGGTCGCCCAACGGCCGTTGCCGTCCATGATGATCGCGATGTGACGCGGCACGACGCCGACGTCAGGCACGCGAACGGTAGAGCTGGTATAGGTCATGGCCGTTGAGACAGTAATGCGGGAAGAAGGCGGCGCGCGAGGACGGTCGTCAGACCGTCATGATCTCGGCTTCCTTGCTCTGCACGAGCTTGTCGATTTCGGCAACGTGCTTGTCGGTCAGCTTCTGCACGTCGTCGCTCGCACGGCGCTCGTCGTCTTCCGAGATTTCCTTGTCCTTCACGAGCTTCTTGAGCGCTTCGTTCGCGTCGCGGCGCAGGTTGCGGATCGCGACCTTGGCCGTTTCGCCTTCGCTCTTCACGACCTTGGTCAGCTCGCGGCGGCGCTCTTCCGTCAGCGCGGGCATCGGCACGCGGATCAGATCGCCGGACGTTGCCGGGTTCAGGCCGAGATCGGCTTCGCGAATGGCCTTCTCGACCTTTGCGACCATCGGCTTTTCCCACGGCTGCACACCGATCGTCCGTGCGTCGACGAGCGTCATGTTGGCAACCTGCGAGATCGGCACCATCGACCCGTAGTAGTCAACCTGCACGTGATCGAGCATGCCGGTGTGCGCACGGCCCGTACGGATCTTTGCCAGATCGCTCTTGAATGCATCGATCGAGCGCTGCATCTTTTGCTCGACGCCCTTCTTGGTATCAGCGACACTCATTTCAACCTCCGAACCTTCAAACCTTCAAAGAACGCGGGCCCCGCCCGGCGCAGGACATACGCCGCGGCCGATGACCCGCATCCGCGGGAGTTTACACGTGGACGAGCGTACCTTCGTCCTCGCCCAGCACGATGCGCTTGAGCGCGCCCGGCTTGTTGATCGAAAACACGCGAATCGGCAGCTTCTGGTCGCGGCACAGCGCAAAGGCCGTCGCGTCCATCACCTGCAGATTGCGGCTGATCGCCTCGTCGAAAGTGATCGTCGTGTAACGCGTGGCCGACGGATCCTTCTTCGGATCGGCAGAATATACGCCATCGACCTTGGTCGCCTTCAGCACGACCTCGGCGCCCACTTCCGAACCGCGCAGCGCAGCGGCCGTGTCCGTCGTGAAGAACGGGTTGCCCGTACCGGCCGCGAAGATCACGACGCGGCCTTCCTCGAGCTGGCGGATCGCGCGGGGCCGGATGTACGGCTCGACGACCTGGTCCATGCGCAGCGCGGACTGCACGCGCGCCTCGATGCCGGCGTGGCGCATCGCGTCCTGCAGCGCCAGCGCGTTCATCATCGTCGCGAGCATCCCCATGTAGTCGGCCGTCGCGCGGTCCATGCCGGCCGCGCCACCCGCGACACCGCGGAAAATATTACCGCCACCGATCACGACCGCGAGCTGCGTACCGAGACGCACGACTTCGGCAATATCGGCCACCATCCGTTCGATCGTCGCGCGATTGATGCCGAAGGCATCGTCGCCCATCAGCGCTTCGCCGGAGAGTTTGAGAAGGACGCGTTTATAGGCATTGGACATAGGGGCTTCCGAGCGACGAGAGGATGACAACCACGAACTGTAGGGGCGAAATACTGATTCGGGCAAGCGCCGACGACCGGACCGGGGTTCCCGGCCGGCCGGCAGCGCCGCCGGCCGCGGCGGAGCGGACGCCCGCCGCGGATACTGCCTGACTGCTTACTGCTGCTTTGCTGCTGCGACTTGCGCGGCCACTTCGGCGGCGAAGTCGTCCTGGCGCTTCTCGATGCCTTCGCCGACGACGAACAGCGAGAACTTCTGCACGGCGGAATCCGCCGCCTTCAGCATCTGCTCGATCGTCTGCTTGTCGTTCTTCACGAACGTCTGGTTCAGCAGCGACACTTCCTTCAGGTACTTCTGGACGCTACCGTCGACCATCTTCGCGACGATTTCAGCCGGCTTGCCCGATTCCGCAGCCTTCTGCTCGGCCACGCGGCGTTCCGTCTCGATCAGTTCTGCCGGCACGTCGGCCGACGACAGCGCGACCGGCTTCATTGCCGCGATGTGCATCGCGACGTCCTTGCCGACCTGCTCTTCCGCGCCCGTGTACTCGACGATCACGCCGATACGCGCGCCGTGCAGGTACGTTGCGATCTTGTTCGCGGTTTCGAAACGGACGAAACGGCGGATCGAGACGTTCTCGCCGATCTTGCCGATCAGTGCCAGGCGCACTGCGTCGACCGTCGAGCCTTCGAGCGGCAGCGCCGACAGCGCAGCCACGTCGGCCGGGTTTTGCGTCGCGACGAGTTCTGCAACCGTCTTCGAGAATGCGAGGAAGTCGTCGTTCTTCGCGACGAAGTCGGTTTCGCAGTTCAGTTCGACCAGCGCGCCTGCATTGCCGCCGACGAACGATGCGACGACGCCTTCAGCCGTCACGCGCGATGCCGCCTTGCTCGCCTTGTTGCCGAGCTTGACGCGCAGCAGCTCTTCAGCCTTGGCCAGATCGCCGTCGGCTTCCGTCAGCGCCTTCTTGCACTCCATCATCGGTGCGTCGGTCTTTGCGCGCAGTTCTGCCACCATGCTTGCGGTAATTGCCGCCATCATTCGCTCCTTGAGTCTGTATTCACAACGCCGCCCGCTTGGACGCGAACGGCCGAGATTCGTTTCCGGACCCGCGCCGATTCGGCGCGATCAGGTCCGGCGCACAAGCTTAAAAAAAGGGGGCCTGTTGAGAGCCCCCTTTTTGCGCCGGCTCGGGGCCAGTTACGCGTTTTCCTCGACGTACTCGTCGTCGCCGCGTGCGGCCTGGACCACTTCGTTGACCGCATTCGCACGGCCTTCGAGGATCGCGTCGGCCACGCCTTCGGCGTACAGCGCGACTGCCTTGCTCGAGTCGTCGTTACCCGGGATCACGTAATCCACACCTTCCGGCGAGTGGTTCGTATCGACCACGGCGATGACCGGCACGCCCAGCTTGTTCGCTTCCGTGACGGCAATCTTGTGGTAGCCGACGTCGACGACGAAGATTGCGTCCGGAATGCCGCCCATGTCCTTCACGCCGCCGATCGACTTCTGCAGCTTGGCGATTTCGCGTTCGAACAGCAGCGCTTCCTTCTTGCTCATCTTCTCGAGCTCGCCTGCCTCGACTGCCGCTTCCATGTCCTTCAGGCGCTTGATCGATACCTTCAGCGTCTTGAAGTTGGTCATCATGCCGCCGAGCCAGCGTGCGTTGACGAACGGCATGCCTGCGCGCTGCGCTTCCTGGGCGATCGTGTCACGCGATTGACGCTTCGTGCCGACGAACAGGATCGTGCCGCGGTTCGCTGCCAGCTGGCGCACGTACTTCTGTGCGTCCGTGAACATCGGCAGCGTCTTTTCGAGGTTGATGATGTGAATCTTGTTGCGGTGACCGAAAATGAACGGAGCCATCTTCGGGTTCCAGAAGCGCGTCTGGTGACCGAAGTGGACACCTGCTTCCAGCATTTGGCGCATCGTAACTGCCATGTAAATTCTCCACGAGGGTTGGGTCTTAAGCCGGCCGCCGTACCGCCGCGCGAACCCGCCCCGAAGGGCACCGATTCCACGCGGCCGGCACCCTGGTTGCGCCGGCTTGCGATTCGGCACGTGCAAAACGCCCGTGCCGTAAGCCTTTCATCGCCATGCCGCCCCAAGATGGGGCAAATTCGGCATTTGGATATCGACTTAGCCAAAGAGTATAGCACGCCGATTTGTCCGCTCTCAAGTCGCTCACCACTTTCGCTAGCCGTGCGGCAGCCGGCCGGACAATCCGCGAAAACCCGCATCCGCGCGGCCGGCAGGGGCTGCGAGGCCCGCCATAAGGTGCGATAATCCGTCAATTCACCGCATTCCAGGCATACCTCGATGGCTATTACGCTCAAAAACGAACACGATATCGCGGAGATGCGCGTCGCCTGCCGTCTCGCCAGCGAAGTGCTCGACTTCATCACGCCGCACGTCGTCGCGGGCATCACGACCGCCGAACTCGATCGCCGCTGTCATGAATTCATGCTCAACGAACAGGGCACGATCCCGGCGCCGCTGAACTACCAGCCGCCCGGCTATCCGCCGTACCCGAAGGCCACCTGCATTTCGGTCAACGACGTGATCTGCCACGGCATTCCCGGCGAGAAGGTGATCAAGAACGGCGATGCGCTGAACATCGACATCACCGTGATCAAGAACGGCTACTTCGGCGACACCAGCCGGATGTTCATCGTCGGCGAAGGCTCGATCCTCGCGAAGCGTCTCGTGCAGACCACCTACGAATGCATGTGGCTCGGCATCGACCAGGTCAAGCCCGGCGCGCACCTCGGCGACATCGGCTACGCGATCCAGAAGCACGCGGAAGCGCAGGGCTACAGCGTCGTGCGCGAATACTGCGGCCACGGCATCGGCACGGTGTTCCACGAGGATCCGCAGGTCGTCCACTACGGCCGTCCGGGCACCGGCATCGAGCTGAAGGCCGGGATGATCTTCACGATCGAGCCGATGATCAACGCCGGCAAGCGCGACATCCGCACGATGCCCGACCAGTGGACGGTCAAGACGCGCGACCGCAGCCTGTCCGCGCAGTGGGAGCACACGGTGCTCGTCACCGAGACCGGCTACGACGTGCTGACCGTGTCGGCCGGCACGCCGGCGCGCCCCGTGTTCGCGCAACCGGCCGCCGCCGTCTGAGCGCCGTCGCGCCAGCCCGCCCCACCCGCACCTGAACGGCCGCCCATGAGCGCTCACGCCGCCCCCTCGCCCGACGCGCTGTCGCGGCGCGCCGAATTCAAGGCCGCCAAGACGGAGATGCTCGAGCGCTTTCGCCGCGCGACGAACGTCGCGTCGCTGATGCACGCGCTGTCGAAACTCACCGACGATGCGCTCAAGCGCGTGTGGGACGACTGCGGGCTGCCCGCGACGCTCGCGCTCGTCGCCGTCGGCGGCTACGGGCGCGGCGAGCTCGCGCCCTATTCCGACGTCGACATCCTCGTGCTGCTGCCCGACGCGCACGATCCGGCGCTCGACGCATGCATCGAGCGCTTCATCGGGATGGCGTGGGATCTCGGTCTCGAGATCGGCAGCAGCGTGCGCACGGTCGCGCAGTGCATCGAGGAGGCGTCGCAGGACGTCACGGTGCAGACCTCGCTGCTGGAAGCGCGCCGCATCGTCGGCAGCACCGCGCTGTTCGAGCGTTTCACGGTGCACTACCACGAGGCGCTCGACGCCCGCGCGTTCTTCACCGCGAAGGTGCTCGAGATGCGCCAGCGCCACGCGAAGTTCCAGGACACGCCGTACAGCCTCGAACCGAACGTGAAGGAAAGCCCCGGCGGGCTGCGCGACCTGCAGACGATCCTGTGGATCGCACGCGCGGCGGGCTTCGGCAGCAGCTGGCGCGAACTCGATACGCGCGGCCTCATCACCGATCGCGAAGCACGCGAACTGCGCCGCAACGAAGGATTCCTGAAGACGCTGCGCGCGCGCCTGCACGTGATCGCCGGCCGCCGCCAGGACATGCTCGTGTTCGACCTGCAGACGCAGGCCGCCGAGAGCTTCGGCTACCAGCCGACGCAGGCCAAGCGCGCGAGCGAGCAGCTGATGCGCCGCTACTACTGGGCCGCGAAAGCCGTCACGCAGCTCGCGACGATCCTGATCCAGAACATCGAGGCGCAACTCTTCCCCGCAACGAGCGGCATCACGCGCGTGCTGTCGCCCGACCGCTTCGTCGAAAAGCAGGGCATGCTCGAGATCGTCGACGACGGCGTGTTCGAGCGCCATCCCGACGCGATCCTCGAAGCGTTCCTGTTGTACGAGACGACCCGCGGCGTGAAGGGCCTGTCCGCCCGCACGCTGCGCGCGCTGTACAACTCGCGCGAAATCATGAACAACGCGTGGCGTCGCGATCCGCAGAACCGCGACACGTTCATGCAGATCCTGCAGCAGCCCGAAGGCATCACGCACGCGTTCCGGCTGATGAACCAGACGAGCGTGCTCGGCCGCTATCTGCTGAACTTCCGCCGCATCGTCGGCCAGATGCAGCACGACCTGTATCACGTGTACACGGTCGACCAGCACATCCTGATGGTGTTGCGCAACATCCGCCGCTTCGCGGTGGCCGAGCATGCGCACGAATACCCGTTCTGCAGCCAGCTGATCGGCAACTTCGAGCGCCCGTGGGTGCTGTATGTCGCGGCGCTGTTCCACGACATCGCGAAGGGCCGCGGCGGCGACCATTCGACCCTCGGGATGGCCGATGCGCGACGCTTCTGCCGCGAGCACGGCATCGTCGGCGACGACGCGTCGCTGATCGTATGGCTCGTCCAGCATCACCTGACGATGAGCCAGGTCGCGCAGAAGCAGGACACGAGCGACCCCGAAGTCATCAAGCGCTTCGCCGAAGTCGTCGGCAACGAACGCTACCTCACCGCGCTGTACCTGCTGACCGTCGCCGATATCCGCGGCACGAGTCCGAAGGTGTGGAACACGTGGAAGGGCAAGCTGCTCGAGGACCTGTACCGCATCACGCTCGCGGTGCTCGGCGGCGCGAACCCCGACGCGCATTCGGAGCTGAAGTCGCGGCAGGAACAGGCGCTCGCGCTGCTGCGCCTCGAGACCGTCCCCGACGATGCGCACCGCGCGCTGTGGGATCAGCTCGACGTCGGCTTCTTCCTGCGTCACGATGCGGCCGACATTGCATGGCAGACGCGCGTGCTGTACCGGCACGTGAACGCCGAAACCGCGATCGTCCGCGCGCGGCCGTCGCCGATCGGTGACGCGCTGCAGGTGCTCGTGTACGTGAAGGACCGCCCCGACCTGTTCGCGGGCATCTGCGCATATTTCGACCGCAACGGGCTGTCGGTGCTCGATGCACGCGTCAGCACGACGCGGCACGGCTATGCGCTCGACAACTTCATCGTCACGCAGACCGAACGCGACGTGCGGTACCGCGACATCGCGAATCTCGTCGAACAGCAGCTCGCGACGCGGCTCGCCGAAACCGCCCCGCTGCCGGAGCCGTCCAAGGGCCGCCTGTCGAGGCTGTCCCGAACGTTTCCGATCACGCCGCGCGTCGACCTGCGGGCCGACGAGCGCGGCCAGTACTACATCCTGTCCGTGTCGGCCAACGACCGGCCGGGCCTTCTCTATTCGATCGCGCGCGTACTCGCCGAGCATCAGATCGGCGTCCATGCGGCGCGGATCAACACGCTCGGCGAACGCGTCGAGGACATCTTCCTGCTCGCGGGTGCCGGCCTGTCCGACAACCGCCTGCAGATCCAGCTCGAAACCGAATTGCTGCGTGCGATCGCAGTCTGAATGAATTCAAGCGTTTATGCGCACCAAACTAACCGTCAAGAATCCGAAGCCGGCGTCGCCGACCCGCGCCCCTGTCCGCTCCGGCAGCCTCGTCGCCCGCAAGGCGGTGCGTCCCGCTACGCCGCCGGCAGGCGACAAGCCGGCGCGTCCGAAAAAGGCCGCCCCGGCCGCCGCCGGCGAACGCTCGTTCAAGCCGCGCGGGGCCGCAGGCGCCGAGCGCCCGGGCGCGGATCGCGCACCGGCCAAGCGCGCGCCGCGTGACGGCGGTGCCGAACGCAGTCCGCGCGCGCCGTATCGCGACAACGCAGGCGGTGAAGGCGCGAAGCGCAGCTTCGGCGACCGCCGCACGTCGTCGGATCGCCCGCCGCGCCGTGATGACGATTCACGTCCGCGCCGCGCAGGTGGCGAAGGCGGTGCACGTGCGCCGTATCGCGACAACGCATCCGGCGAAGGCGCGAAGCGCAGTTTCGGCGATCGACGCACGTCGTCGGATCGCCCGCCGCGCCGAGATGACGATTCACGTCCGCGCCGCGCAGGTGGCGAAGGCGGTGCACGTGCGCCGTATCGCGACAACGCATCCGGCGAAGGCGCGAAGCGCAGCTTCGGCGATCGCCGCACGTCGTCCGATCGTCCGCCGCGCCGTGACGACGATGCACGTCCGCGCCGCGCAGGTGGCGAAGGCGGCCCGCGCGCGCCCTATCGCGACAATGCATCCGGCGAAGGCGCGAAGCGCAGCTTCGGCGACCGCCGCACGCCGTCCGATCGCCCGCCGCGCCGTGACGACGATGCACGTCCGCGCCGCGCAGGTGGCGAAGGCGGCCCGCGCGCGCCCTATCGCGACAACGCATCCGGCGAAGGCGCAAAACGCAGCTTCGGCGACCGCCGCACGTCGTCCGATCGCCCGCCGCGCCGCGACGACGATTCACGTCCGCGCCGCGCAGCTGGCGAAGGCGGTGCACGCGCGCCGTATCGCGACAACGCATCCGGCGAAGGCGCAAAACGCAGCTTCGGCGACCGCCGCACGTCGTCCGATCGCCCGCCGCGCCGTGATGACGATGCACGTCCGCGCCGCGCAGCTGGCGAAGGCGGTGCACGCGCGCCGTATCGCGACAACGCATCCGGCGAAGGCGCAAAACGCAGCTTCGGCGACCGCCGCACGTCGTCCGATCGCCCGCCGCGTCGTGATGACGATTCCCGTCCGCGCCGCGCAGGCGCCGACGAAGGCAAGCGCCCGTCCTACCGCGACAAGGCAGCCGGCGAAGGCGCGAAGCGCAGCTTCGGCGACCGCCCGGCCCGCCCCGCACGCGACGGCGAGCGCCGCTCGTTCGGCGCGGTCAAGACCGCGCAACCGGTCAAGCGCGTTTCTGCCGACGTCGACTACGGCGACGAAACGGGCCTGATGCGCCTGTCGAAGCGGATGTCCGAGCTCGGCATGTGCTCGCGCCGCGAAGCCGACGAATGGATCGAAAAGGGCTGGGTGCTCGTCGACGGCGAACGCATCGACACGCTCGGCACCAAGGTCCGCGCCGACCAGAAAATCGAGATCGACGAGCGCGCGAGCGCCGCGCAGGCCGCGCAGGTGACGATCCTGCTGCACAAGCCGGTCGGCTATGTGTCGGGTCAGGCGGAAGACGGCTACGAGCCGGCGGCCGTCCTGATCACGCGCGCGAACCGCTGGAGCGGCGATCATTCGCCGGTGCGCTTCTCGCCGCAGCACCTGCATGCGCTCGCACCGGCCGGCCGGCTCGACATCGACTCCACCGGCCTGCTCGTGCTGACGCAGAACGGCGTGATCGCGAAGCAGCTGATCGGCGAGCAATCGGACATCGACAAGGAATACCTGGTGCGCGTGCGCTTCGGCGAGCAGCTGATCGACATCGACCAGCACTTCCCGGCGGAATCGCTCGCGAAGCTGCGTCACGGCCTCGAACTCGACGGCGTCGCGCTGAAGCCCGCGCTGGTGAGCTGGCAGAACGGCGAGCAGCTTCGCTTCGTGCTGCGCGAAGGCAAGAAACGCCAGATCCGCCGCATGTGCGAACTGGTCGGCCTCGACGTGATCGGCCTGAAGCGCGTGCGGATGGGCCGCGTGATGCTCGGCGCGCTGCCGCAAGGCCAATGGCGCTATCTGTCGGCCGACGAGACGTTCTGACCGCAGGCGAGCCATGTGCGCCATGCAATGAAAAAGCCCGCGCAAGCGGGCTTTTTTCTTGTCTGCCGGAAGCCGGGCGATCAGTCGTCGCCGGTCGGGTCGAGCCCCGGGAACAGCACTTCGGTGAAGCCGAAACGCGTGAAGTCGGTGATCCGCATCGGATACAGCTTGCCGATCAGGTGATCGTATTCGTGCTGGACCACGCGCGCGTGGAACCCGTCGGCGACGCGGTCGATCTTCTCGCCGAATTGGTCGAAGCCGCTGTAGCGCACCTTCGCATAGCGGCTGACGACGCCGCGCATGCCCGGCACCGACAGGCAGCCTTCCCAGCCCTCTTCCATGTCCGGCGGCATGTACTCGACCTTCGGATTGATCAGCACCGTCTCGGGCACCGGCGGCGCATCCGGGTAGCGGTTGTTGTTGCCGAAGCCGAAGATGATGATCTGCAGCCCGATGCCGATCTGCGGCGCGGCCAGCCCGGCGCCGTTCGCATGGTGCATCGTCTCGAACATGTCCGCGACGATCTCGTGCAGTTCGGGGGTATCGAACCGCTCGACCGGCTTGGCGATTTCGAGCAGGCGCGGATCGCCCATCTTCAGGATCTCGCGAATCATGGCGTATTGCCCTCCAGGAGTTGGTGCAGACCGTCTTCGTCCAGCACGGGGATGCCGAGTTCCTCGGCCTTCACGAGCTTGCTGCCGGCTTCGGCGCCCGCGACCACGTAATCCGTCTTCTTCGATACCGAACCCGCAACTTTCGCGCCCGCCGCTTCGAGCATCTCCTTCGCGGCATCGCGCGTGAGCGTCGGCAGCGTGCCCGTCAGCACGACCGTCTTGCCGGCCAGCACGCCCTGCGGCGCCCTCGGCGCGGGCGGCCCTTCCGGCCACGTGACCTTGCCCGGCGCGCGCAGCTGCTCGATCACGGTCCGGTTGTGCTCTTCCGCGAAGAACTGGTGAAGCGACTCGGCGACGATCGGCCCGACGTCGTTGACTTCGAGCAGCGCCTCGAGCGACGCGTCCATGATCGGCGTCAGCGAGCCGAAGTGCTTCGCGAGATCCTTCGCGGTCGATTCACCGACATGGCGGATGCCGAGCCCGTAGATGAAGCGCGCGAGCGTCGTGTGCTTCGCCTTCTCGAGCGAATCGAGCAGATTCTGGGCGGACTTCTCGGCAAAGCGGTCGAGCTCGGCCAGCGTCGCGAAACCGAGATTGAACAGGTCGGCCGGCGTGCGCACGAGATTCAGCTCGACGAGCTGGTCGATGATCTTCTCGCCGAGCCCGTCGATGTCGAGCGCGCGGCGCTGCGCGAAGTGCCACAGCGCCTGCTTGCGCTGCGCCGGGCAAAACAGGCCGCCCGTACAGCGCGCGATCGCCTCGTCCGGCAGACGCTCGATCTTCGAGCCGCACACCGGGCATTCGGTCGGCATCACGAATTCCGCCGCATCGGCCGGACGCCGGTCGAGCAGCGCGCCGACGACCTCCGGAATCACGTCGCCCGCGCGGCGCACGATCACGGTGTCGCCGATCCGGATGTCCTTGCGGCGCACTTCGTCCTCGTTGTGCAACGTCGCGTTGGTGACGGTCGCGCCGCCGACGAACACGGGCTCGAGACGCGCGACCGGCGTGATCGCACCGGTGCGGCCGACCTGCACGTCGATCGCGACGAGCTTCGTCAGCGCTTCCTGTGCGGGGAACTTGTGCGCGAGCGCGAAGCGCGGCGCGCGCGACACGAAACCGAGGCGCTCCTGCTCGTCGCGCCGGTTGACCTTGTAGACGACGCCGTCGATGTCGTACGGCAGCGATTCGCGCTTCTCGCCGACGTTGCGGAAGAAGTCGAGCAGGCCTTCGGCGCCCTGCACGACCGCACGTTCGCGGTTCACCGGCAGGCCGAGCGACTCGTACCAGTCGAGCAGCGCGCTGTGCGTGTCGGGCATCGGCATCCCGTCGAGCACGCCGATCCCGTACGCGAAGAACGACAACGGACGCTGCGCGGTGATCTTCGAGTCGAGCTGGCGCAGGCTGCCGGCCGCCGCATTGCGCGGGTTCGCGAATTCACGCTGCTCGGCCGCGCGCTGGCGTTCGTTCAGGCGTGCGAAATCGCGCTTGAACATCAGCACCTCGCCGCGCACGTCGAGCACGGCCGGCACGTTCTTGCCCTTCAGCTTCAGCGGAATCGAGCGGATCGTGCGCACGTTCTCTGTCACATCCTCGCCCGTCGTCCCGTCGCCACGCGTCGATGCCTGCACGAACACGCCCTGCTCGTAGCGCAGCGAGATCGCGAGCCCGTCGAACTTCAGTTCGCATGCGTATTCGACAGGCTCGGTCACCGAGCCGGCGAGATCCGTCGTCTTGTCGAGCGCATCGGCGATGCGCTTGTCGAACGCGACGATGTCTTCGTCGGCGAAACCGTTGTTCAGCGACAGCATCGGTGCATCGTGGACGACCGGCGTGAAGCCGCCTGCCGCTTCACCGCCCACGCGTTGCGTCGGCGAATCGGGCGTCACGAGTTCGGGATGATCGGTTTCGAGCTGCTGCAGCTCGCGGAACAGCCGGTCGTATTCGGCATCGGGCAGATCCGGCTGGTCGAGCACATAGTAGGCGTAGTTCGCCCGCTCGAGTTGGTCGCGCAGCCACGCGGCGCGCGCGTCGGGCTGGCTGGCTGGCGGTTCGGCTTGGGTTCGGGCCATGCTGGCGGCAGAGTCGTTCTGAAAAATCGGATGCCCGATTATCTCAGTTTGACGCCGCGGCGGGGCGTGCAATGCAAGCCCGATGCGCGTGTTGCAGCGCACACGAAGCGGTGTGCGCTGCCATGACGGACAGCGACGCCGAAGCCCGCCGTCCGCGCCATCGCGTTACTGGCTGAAGAGGCGGCGCGTGACCGGCGAACCGGCCGGGATACCCGCTTCTTCGAGCTTCGCATACAGCTTCATCAGCTGCTGCTCGATCGCGAGCAGCGTCGATTCCGGCAGCGGCCGGCGCGAATCGTCGACGACGCGCGCGCCGATGCGTTCGGACAGCGACTTCGCGTAATCGCACATCAGCCGGAACGGCAGGATGTCCTCTTCGGCGACCGGTACGTCGAGCACCAGCGTGATCATGTTGCCGCCCTTGTACGTGAGGTCGTCACGCAGGAAGTTCGTATCGCCGAATTGCAGCATGAACACCGGGTTCTGCTTCGCGTCGAGCTTCACGAAACGCGTGCCGTCGCGCGACAGCAGCAGCCCGTCCTGCGATGCGACCGCCTGCACGTAGTTCGCCGACCACGGCGCGCCGTCCGACATCACGTTGATCGACAGCTGCGCGTCGCACTGCGCGGCGAACGCGTCGAGCTCGCGCGCCATCGCGACGGTTTCCATCATGTCCGGGAATTCCGGTGCGCCGTCGATCGCGTCGGCGAACTGCTGGACCCCCGTCACGAACTCGGAGAATTCGAGTTCGTTCAGCGCGCCGCTGCGGTTCGCGAGCTGGGCTGCCGCGCGCAGTTCTTCGTAGCGCACGCCGTTCTGCAACAGCTCCCACTGGCCGCCTTCCGGCTTGCCTTCGATGTGCACGGGCTTGCTGCCCGCGCGGCGCAGCCGCTGCGCGGCCGGCAGGATCTTGTCGCCCGGCAGCGGCCCGGCGAGGCGGATCGGCACGATGCAGTCGATCCGGCGGTCGACGATCGCCGGCGGCGCCGACGAGATCGTCGTCGCGGCAGGCAGCACGGGTTCGGTCGGCTCGGCCGCGCCGGCCGGCGCTTCGTGCGCGGCGGCAGGCACGGCGTCTTCACCGGCAGCCGGCTCGGTCACTTCGGACTGCGTGTCCGCGCCCGTTGCCTCGGCCTGCAGATCGGCCGGCATGTCGGCCGGTGCCGCACCACCGAACGTCGGCTCGACGCGCGCGACTTCAGCCGTCGCAGCGGCGGCGGCCGCGACCGGTGCCGCGGGCTCGCGGCGCACCGGCTGACGCACCGGTTCGATGAACGGCAACTCGTCATCGCGCTCGGGGCGATTCATCGCCTCGGCCGCTTCCTCCGGCATCGGGCGCGGCATCCTGCGCCGCACTTTCGCACCCTGCCACGCGTTGTAGACCACGACGCCGCCCACCACGACAGCGCCCGCGCCGATCAAACCGAGTGTCAACTCGTCCATGCACGCTCCATCAGCAATTCTTTTTCGTCGGGACCGCGAACGGGCGCCTCATGCGCCGCGCGAACGCGGTCCGGTTTCGTCAAACGTCAATTCTGGGCAAAACCCGCGGCGGTTTCCATGTCCACCGCAACGATCCGCGACACACCCTGCTCCTGCATCGTCACGCCGATCAGTTGCTGCGCCATTTCCATCGCGATCTTGTTGTGCGAGATGAACAGGAACTGCGTCTTGTCGGACATCGCGCGCACGAGATTCGCGAAACGCTCGGTGTTCGCGTCGTCGAGCGGCGCGTCGACCTCGTCGAGCAGACAGAACGGCGCCGGGTTCAGCTGGAACATCGCGAACACCAGCGCGGTCGCGGTCAGCGCCTTCTCGCCGCCCGACAGCAGGTGAATCGTCGCGTTCTTCTTGCCCGGCGGCTGCGCCATCACCTGCACGCCGGCATCGAGAATCTCGTCGCCCGTCATGATCAGCTTCGCCTGGCCGCCGCCGAACAGGCGCGGGAACAGGTCGCTGAAGTGGCGGTTGACCTCGTCGAAGGTGCCCTGCAGCAGCGTGCGGGTTTCCTGGTCGATCTTGTGGATCGCGTCCTCGAGGGTCGTGATCGCGTCGATCAGGTCGGCCGACTGCGCGTCGAGGAACACCTTGCGCTCGCTCGCGGCCTTCAGCTCGTCGAGCGCGGCCATGTTCACCGGGCCGAGCGCGTTGATCGCATTGTTCAGGCGCGTGACCTCGCCCTGCAGGTACGACGGCTTCAGGTCCGGCGTCAGCTTCGTGGACAGCGCGGCCTCGTCGACCTCGGCCGTCGCGAGCTGCTCGGCGAACTGCTCGACGGACAGGCGCGCGGCCTGCTCCTTCAGCTGCAATTCGGTGATGCGGTCGCGCAGCGGCTGCAGCGAGCGCTCGGCCACGAGGCGCTGCTCGTCCGATGCGCGCAGCTTCGCGGTCAGGTCGTCGAGCTCGATCCGCGCGGCCTGCAGCGCTTCTTCCTTCACCGCGCGAATTTCGAGCGCGTCCTGCAGGCCGGTGTGCGCGGTCTGCTCGTTGATTGTCTCGAGTTCGGCACGTGCGTCTTCCAGCGACCCGGCAACGCGCTCGCTCTGCTCGTGCGCGACCTGGATGCTGCGCTTGAGCTCGTCGATCCGCGTCACCGCGTTGCGCGCCGCGAAGCGGGCATCGTTCGCGCCGCGCTCGAGGTCGCGCGCTTCCTGGCGCGCCTGCGTCAGCGATTCGTCGAGCGATTCGAACGCGAGCTGGTTGTCTTCGAAGCGCGCCTGCAGCTCCGCGAGTTCGCCGTCGAAACGCTCGAAATTCGCTTCCGACTCCGCGCGCAGCGCGCGCTGCTCTTCGATCTGCGCGCCGATTTCCTCGAGTTCCTCGCGGATCTGCGTGCTGCGCTGCGTGTAACGTTCGTGCGCCTGCGCGAGCTTCAGCACGTCCATCTGCAGCGCGTGCACGCGCTGCGTCGCACGTTCGGCCTGCGCGCGCACGTCGCCGAGC
The DNA here is from genome assembly GCF_057439935.1 of Burkholderia cepacia complex sp. TUM26381. Taxonomy (NCBI): domain Bacteria; kingdom Pseudomonadati; phylum Pseudomonadota; class Betaproteobacteria; order Burkholderiales; family Burkholderiaceae; genus Burkholderia; species Burkholderia cepacia complex sp. TUM26381. The sequence continues at coordinate 2,252,774 of NZ_CM172006.1, forward strand.
GCCTGCGTGGCCTGCGTGTGCGCGGCTTCCGCACGCACGGCGGCCGTACGCGCCTCGTCGGCGAGCAGCGCCTGGGCGCGCACCTGGCGCGTCAGGTTTTCGATTTCCTGCTGGCGGGCCAGCATCCCGGCCTGTTCCGAATCGGCGGCGTACAGCTGCACGCCGACGCGCGTGACGATATGGCCCGCCTTGACGACGAACGCGCCGCCTGCCGGCAGCTGCGTGCGCGTGGCAAGCGCCTGTGCGACGTCGTCGGCGACATACACGTTGCCGAGCCAGTCGTTCAGCACCGCGCGGATGCCTGCGTCGTCGATGCGCACGAGCGACAGCACCGGACGCAGCCCGGCCACCGCGGCGGGCGGCTCGCCGGCCGCGGGCGGCGCGTAGAACGCGAGCTTCGCGGGCGGCGCATCGGTCGCGAACGCCTTCACCCAGTCGAGATTCGACACTTCGAGCGCGGCGAGGCGCTCACGCAGCACGGCCTCGAGCGCCGCTTCCCAGCCGGCCTCGACGTGCAGCTTCTTCCACAGACGCGGCAGCGCGCCGAGCTCGTGCCTGTCGAGCCACGGCTGCACCTTGCCTTCGGTCTGCACGTTTTCCTGCAGCTGCTTCAGCGCGGCGAGACGCGCCTCGAGCTGGTGGATCTGCGCGGCTTCGGCCTGCACGCGCTCCTGCGCGGCACGGCGTTCGCCGTCGAGCCGCGGCACCGTTTCCTGTGCATCGGCGAGGCGCGCCTGCGCTTCGGCGAGGATCTCTTCCTGCTCGGCCAGCTGCATGCGCAGCTCCTCGAGCTGCGCCTCGTCCGGCGCGTCGAGCCCGCCCGCTTCGCCCTTCAGGCGCTCGTGGCGCTGCTGAAGCTGCTGCAGCTGCTGGTCGGCGTTGCGCTGGTGCGCGGCTTCGAGCTTCAGCGACTGTTCGGTCTGCGCGATCCGCGCACGCTCGTCGTTGAGCTGCGCCTGCGCATCGCGCCACTTCGCTTCGAGCGCCGGCAGCGCGTCGTGCTTCGACGCCGCGTTGTCTTCGGCGAGCGCGGCCTTCTCGTCGGCCATCGCGCGCGCCTCTTCGGCTTCCTCGAGCTCGTCCTGCGACTTCTCGGCCTGCGCGCGCCATTGCTCGCGCTGCGCGTTCAGCGCGGCGATCTGCGCCTGCACGCGATTGCGCGATTCGACGATGAACTTGATCTCGGCCTCGAGGCGGCTCACTTCGGCATTCGCCTCGTACAACGAACCCTGCGCGCCCTGCATCGCGTCGCTTGCCGAGTAGTGCGCGACGCGCAGCGTCTCGAGCTGCGCCTCGACTTCGCGCAGCTTGGCCGTCTGCGCCTCGAGGTCGATCTGCGCCTGTTCGATCGCGCGCTGCTGCTTCTGCTGCTCGCCGGCGGCCTCGTTCTTGCGCAGCAGCCACAGCAGGCGCTGCTTCTCTTCGCCGTCGGCGACGAGTTCCTTGTACTTGGTCGCGACGACGGCCTGTGCCTCGAGCTTCTCGAGGTTCGCACCGAGTTCGCGGACGATGTCTTCGACGCGCGTCAGGTTCTCGCGCGTGTCGTGCAGGCGGTTCTCGGTTTCGCGGCGGCGTTCCTTGTACTTCGACACGCCGGCGGCTTCCTCGAGGAACACGCGCAGTTCTTCCGGCTTCGCCTCGATGATCCGCGCGATCATGCCCTGCCCGATGATCGCGTAGGCACGCGGCCCGAGGCCCGTGCCGAGGAAGATGTCCTGGATGTCGCGGCGGCGTGCCGGCAGGTTGTTGATGTAGTAGCTTGACGTGCCGTCGCGCGTCAGCACGCGCTTCACGGCGATCTCGCCGTACTGGCCCCACTGCCCGGCCGCTCGGCCGTCGGAGTTGTCGAAGATCAGCTCGACGCTGGCCCGGCTGCCGGGCTTGCGTGCGGTCGAGCCGTTGAAGATCACGTCCTGCATCGACTCGCCGCGCAGCTCGGAGGCTCGCGACTCGCCGAGCACCCAGCGCACGGCATCGATGATGTTGGACTTGCCGCACCCGTTCGGGCCTACCACGCCGACAAGCTGGCCCGGAACCTGGAAATGCGTGGGATCGACGAAGGATTTGAAGCCAGCGAGTTTGATCGAGCTCAGACGCACGGCGGTATCGGATGTGAAGAAGGTGTGAAACGGACGGGACCGCATTGCACGGGGCCGGACGGCCCATGCGCGCGACGCGCCCCGGAATTCAAAAACGGGGCCGCGCGCATACAGCGTTGGGCCCCGCAAACGGCTTCCATCATACCATCGCGCGTGCGCCGTCCCGACCGTCGCCGGGTTTGTCCGGTGCGGGCGCGGCCCGATGGACCCGGCTCGACAGCAGCGTCGCCAGCACGATGCACACGCCGCCCGCCCATTCGCGCGCGGTCGGCAGCTCGCTCGCGAACACCCACGCCGACAGCGCGGTGATCACGATCTCGAACAGCATGATGATCGACGCGCGGTTCGCCGGCACCCGCGCCAGGCCGTATTGCACGAGCAGGTTGTTCGACGCCATCGTCACGCCGATCGCGGCGATGATCAGCGCGGCGATCCCCAGCTGGCCGCTCGCCGGCGCGGCCGGCAGCCCCTCGAACAGCGACGCGATCGCCCCGAACACGGCCGCGCCGCCGAACAGCGTTGCGGTACGCATTTCCGCGCGCATGTCGGGCAGCTCGCGGCTCGCCTTGATCACGAGCACGTTGCTCATCGCGAAGCTCAGCCCGGCCGCGAGGCCTGCCCATTCGGCCGGATTGGCCGGCAGCGGCAAGCCGAGCTTCGGCGACCACAGCATCAGCATCGCGCCCCCGATCGACAGCGCCGCGAGCCCCGCGCCGGCCCAGGTCAGCCGCTCGCGCAGCAGGAAGTGCGCGTAGATCGCGGTCCAGGCCGGGGTCAGGTAGAACAGCAGCATCACGCGCAGCACCTCGCCGTGGATCGTGCCCCACACGAAGCCGAGGTTCGTCACGCCGGCCGTCAACGCAATGCCCGGCAGCACCCAGTGCCAGCGCAGCGTCGCGATCGTGCGATGCCGCGCGATGACCACGAACAGGAACGCGACGAGACTCGTCAGCGCGCTCGCCAGCGTGCCCGTCACGCCGAGCGACGCGAGGATCCGCAACGGATACCAGATCAGGCCCCATACCGAAGCGCCGATCAGGATGGCCAGCGTCGGCAGGCTGCCGCGTACCGCGTTATTCATTTGGTTCGATACCCTTTATTCGACCGGCCCGGCCGCCGTTCCGGCAGGCCGTGACCGCATTCCGTCACGCTATAATCATCCGTTGCGACCCGCGCGCCTCAGGCGCCCGTTCGCAGCCGCGCGGCGCGCCCGCCGCTTCTTTCGCTCCAACCGGCCGCGATGGCCGCTTCGCCCGTGAACCCTCGACTCGACTCGCTCCAGCCCTATCCCTTCGAAAAGCTGCGCGCCCTGTTCAAGGACGTGACGCCTTCCGGCGACCTCAAACCGATCAGCTTCGGCATCGGCGAGCCCAAGCACGCAACGCCGGCGCTGATCCGCGACGCCGTGGTCGCCGCGCTCGACGGCCTTGCGTCGTACCCGGCCACGGCCGGCTCGGACGCGCTGCGCACGTCGATCGCGCACTGGCTCGAGCGCCGCTACGGGCTGCCGGCGATCGATCCGGCCACGCAGGTGCTGCCCGTGTCGGGGTCGCGCGAAGCGCTGTTCTCGCTCGCGCAGACCGTGATCGACGCGCGCCCGGCCGCGCAGGGCGAGAAGGCGATCGTACTCTGTCCGAATCCTTTCTATCAAATTTACGAAGGCGCGGCGCTGCTGGCCGGTGCCGAACCCTATTTCGCGAACAGCGACCCGGCCCGCAACTTCGCGTGCGACTACGCGGCCGTGCCCGACGAAGTCTGGGCGCGCACGCAGCTGCTGTACGTGTGCTCGCCGGGCAACCCGACGGGCGCAGTGCTGACGCTCGACGACTGGCGCGAGCTGTTCGCGCTGTCCGACCGCCACGGCTTCGTGATCGCGTCCGACGAGTGCTATTCGGAAATCTATTTCGACGAAGCGGCGCCGCCGCTCGGCGGCCTCGAGGCCGCGCACCGCCTCGGCCGCGGCTTCGAGCGCCTCGTGATGCTGTCGAGCCTGTCGAAGCGCTCGAACGTGCCGGGCATGCGCTCGGGCTTCGTCGCCGGCGACGCGGCGCTGCTCAAGCAGTTCCTGCTGTACCGCACGTACCACGGCGCGGCGCTGTCGCCGGTCTGGCAGCACGCGAGCATCGCCGCGTGGAACGACGAGGCGCACGTGCAGGAGAACCGCGCGCTGTACCTGCAGAAGTTCAATACGGTCACGCCGATGCTCGCCGACGTGATCGACGTGAAACTGCCCGACGCCGCGTTCTACCTGTGGGCCAACGTGTCGCGCACCGGCCTGTCGGACACCGAGTTCGCCCGCCGCCTGTACGCCGACTATAATGTGACGGTTCTGCCCGGCTCGTACCTGGCGCGCGATGCGCACGGCACGAATCCGGGCCGCGATTTCATCCGGATCGCGCTCGTCGCGGGCACCCCCGAATGCGTCGAGGGCGCGCAACGCATCGTCGATTTCTGCCGGTCCCTCGCGCGGTAATCGTCCATCCCGATCAATTCCATCCTTTTCCTGCGAAAACGAACATGTCGCAACAACTTCAGCAAATCATCGATACCGCCTGGGAAAACCGCGCCGAGCTGTCGCCGAAGGCCGCGCCGGCCGACGTCCGCGAAGCCGTCGCTCACGCGATCGAGCAACTCGACAAAGGTGCGCTGCGCGTCGCCGAGAAAATCGACGGCAACTGGACCGTGCACCAGTGGCTGAAGAAGGCCGTGCTGCTGTCGTTCCGCCTGGAGGACAACGCACCGATGCCGGCCGGCGGCTACTCGCAGTTCTACGACAAGGTGCCGTCGAAGTTCGCGAACTACACGGCGGAAGATTTCGCCGCGGGCGGCTTCCGCGTCGTGCCGCCGGCCATCGCGCGCCGCGGCTCGTTCATCGCGAAGAACGTCGTGCTGATGCCGTCGTACACCAACATCGGCGCGTACGTCGACGAAGGCACGATGGTCGACACGTGGGCGACGGTCGGTTCGTGCGCGCAGATCGGCAAGAACGTGCACCTGTCGGGCGGCGTCGGCATCGGCGGCGTGCTCGAGCCGCTGCAGGCGAACCCGGTCATCATCGAAGACAACTGCTTCATCGGCGCGCGCTCGGAAGTCGTCGAAGGCGTGATCGTCGAGGAAAACTCGGTGATCTCGATGGGCGTGTACCTCGGCCAGAGCACGAAGATCTACGACCGCGAGACGGGCGAAGTCAGCTACGGCCGCATCCCGGCCGGCTCGGTCGTCGTCGCCGGCAACCTGCCGTCGAAGGACGGTTCGCACAGCCTGTACTGCGCGGTGATCGTCAAGAAGGTCGACGCGAAGACGCGTGCGAAGGTCGGCCTGAACGAGCTGCTGCGAGGCGACTGATGGCGAAGCCGCACACCGTGGTCGTCTACGGCATTCCGAACTGCGACACCGTGAAGAAGGCCCGCGTGTGGCTTGACGATCACGGCGTCGAGTTCGAGTTCCACGATTTCAAGAAGCTCGGCGTCAGCGCGCCGCTGATCGAAGACTGGCTGAAGGACGTGTCGCTCGACGCGCTCGTGAACAAGCGCGGCACCACGTGGCGCGGCCTGGACGACGCAATGAAGGCGGCCGCCGAATCGAAGACCGGCGCGGTCGCGCTGATGATCCACAAGCCGTCGGTCATCAAGCGCCCCGTGCTCGTCGTCAACGGCCGCGTGAAATCGCTCGGCTTCGTGGCCGATCAATACGCGGCGCTGTTTGCCGCATAGGGCCGCCCGCGCTGCGCCTGCCGGCGCAGCCCGACGTCCTGTCGCTGCCGGCCACCGCGCCGGCATTTTTTATCGAAAGTGGTCCGAACCATGTCCGCCACCCTAGCCCTTACCGAACAGCTGATCGCCCGCGCGTCCGTGACGCCCGACGACCAGCACTGCCAGCAGATCATGACCGAGCGCCTCACCGCGCTCGGCTTCGAATGCGAGACCATCGCGTCGCACGGCGTGACCAACCTGTGGGCCGTCAAGCGCGGCGCCGACGGCCGCGACGGCAAGCTGCTCGCGTTCGCGGGCCACACCGACGTCGTGCCGACCGGCCCGCTCGAGCAGTGGACCTCGCCGCCGTTCATTCCCGCCCATCGCGACGGCAAGCTGTACGGCCGCGGCGCGGCCGACATGAAGACGTCGCTCGCGGCGTTCGTCGTCGCCTCCGAGGAATTCGTCGCGGCCCACCCCGGCCACCGCGGCGCGATCGCGTTCCTGATCACGAGCGACGAGGAAGGCCCGGCCACCGACGGCACCGTGAAGGTCGTCGAACTGCTGCAGGAACGCGGCGAGCGCCTCGACTACTGCATCGTCGGCGAGCCGACGTCGACCGCCGAGCTCGGCGACGTCGTCAAGAACGGCCGCCGCGGGTCGATGTCGGGCGAACTGGTCGTCAAGGGCGTGCAGGGCCACATCGCCTACCCGCACCTCGCGAAGAACCCGATCCACCTGCTCGCGCCGGCGCTCGCCGAGCTCGCCGCCGAACAGTGGGACGAAGGCAACGAATACTTCCCGCCGACCACCTGGCAGGTGTCGAACCTGCACGCCGGCACCGGCGCGACCAACGTGATCCCCGGTCACGCCGACCTGCTGTTCAACTTCCGCTTCTCGACCGCCAGCACGGTCGAAGGCCTGCAGGCACGCGTGCACGCGATCCTCGACAAGCACGGCCTCGAATACACGCTGAAGTGGTCGGTCAGCGGCCTGCCGTTCCTCACGCCGCGCGGCGAGCTGTCGGGCGCGCTGGAGCATGCGATCCGTACCGAGACTGGCATCACGACCGAACTGTCGACGACGGGCGGCACGTCGGACGGCCGTTTCATTGCGCGCATCTGCCCGCAGGTGATCGAGTTCGGCCCGCCGAACGGCAGCATCCACAAGATCGACGAGCACATCGAGGTGCGCTTCATCGACCCGCTGAAGAACGTGTACCGCCGCGTGCTCGAACAACTGATCGCCTGATGGAGCCTCGCATGACGACACCTTTTGCCACTGTTCGCGACCTGCTGCGCTACGCGGTCACGCGCTTCTCGAAGGCGAAGCTCGCGTTCGGCCACGGCTCCGACAACGCGTACGACGAAGCGGCCTATCTCGTGCTGCGCACGCTCGACCTGCCGCTCGACACGCTCGAACCGTTCCTCGACGCACGCCTGCTGCCCGACGAAATCGCGGCCGTACTCGCGGTGATCGAGCGGCGCGCGACCGATCGCGTGCCGGCCGCTTACCTCACGCATGAAGCGTGGATGCATGGCCACCGCTTCTACGTCGACGAACGCGTGATCGTGCCGCGCTCGTTCATCGGCGAGCTGCTCGACGACGGGTTGCAGCCGTATGTCGCCGATCCCGAGCAGGTCGGCGCGGTGCTCGAACTGTGTACCGGTTCCGGCTGCCTCGCGATCCTTGCGGCAAGCGCGTTCCCGAACGCCGAGATCGACGCGGTCGACCTGTCGGACAAGGCGCTCGAAGTCGCCGAGATCAACGTGCGCGACTACGGCCTCGAAGACCGCATCGGATTGCACCGCGGCGACCTCTACGCACCCCTGCCCGCATTCCGCACCGACCCGGGCTCGCGCTACGACGTGATCCTGACGAACCCGCCGTACGTGAACGCATCGTCGATGGCCGCGCTGCCGCCCGAATACCGGCACGAGCCGGAGATGGCGCTCGCGGGCGGCGACGACGGCATGGACATCGTGCGACGCATCGTCGCCGAAGCGCACCGCTGGCTGCACGACGACGGCGTGCTCGTCGTCGAGATCGGCAACGAGCGCGAGCACGTCGAAGCGGCATTCGGCGGCCTCGAACTCACGTGGCTGCCCACCAGCGCGGGCGACGACGCCGTCTTCCTGATCCAGGCGTCGGACCTGCCGCGCAAGGCCTGAACCTTTCCGGCCCGCCAACCGTGCGGCACACCGTTGCGCCGCACGGTTGGGTAAGATGCGCGTAGGCGGCCGCCCGGCCGCCCGACCTCAGGAGTCCGTCACGCGCCCATGACCCTCGACTGGCTACATCTCGGCACCCTGATCCTGACCATCCACGTGCTCGGGATCGTTGCGGCATGCCACGCGATCATGAACACGCGCACGTCGCAAGGCGCAATCGCGTGGGCCGTCTCGCTCGCGGCCATGCCGTACCTGACGCTCATTCCCTACCTGTTCCTCGGCCGCAGCAAGTTCTCCGGCTACGTCGACGCCCGGCGCCACGAGCTGGAAATGTTGCGCACGCACACGCCGCGCTCGCCGTGGCGCACCACCGACGCAACCGACGGGCCGGCCGCCGACGCGCTCGGCCAGGCCGCCGTGCTCGCGCTCACGCGGCTCGGCGGCATGCCGTTCCTCGGCGGCAACTCGGTGCGCACGCTCGTAAACGGCGACGCGACGTTCTCCGCCATCCTGTCGTCGATCGACGCTGCGCGAGACTACGTGCTCGTCCAGTTCTTCATCGTGCGCGACGACGCGCTCGGCCGGATGCTGCGCGACTCGCTGCTCGCGCGCGCGGCGGCCGGCGTGCGCTGCTGCCTGCTGTACGACAGCATCGGCAGCTTCGACCTGCCGCACAGCTACGTCGACACACTGCGCCGGGGCGGCGTCGAAGTTCATCCGTTCGCGACCAACCGGAAGTTCGTCAACCGCTTCCAGCTGAACTTCCGCAACCATCGCAAGATCGTCGTCGTCGACGGCAATCGCGCGTTCGTCGGCGGTCACAACGTCGGGGTCGAATATCTCGGTGCGAAGCCGCGCCTGTCGCCGTGGCGCGACACGCACATCGAGATCCGCGGCCCCGTCGTCGCGAGCATCCAGTATGTATTCGCCGAAGACTGGCACTGGGCGACGCAGAAGCTGCCGCCCATCGCGCTGCCGCCGCCCGCGCAGCCCGGCGACGGCATGCATTGCCTCGCGGTGCCGATGGGGCCGGCCGACAAGCAGGAAACCGGCTCGCTGTTCTTCGTCGAATCGATCAATGCCGCACGCGAGCGGGTCTGGATCACCACGCCGTACCTGGTTCCCGACGAAGCGGTAATCTCCGCGCTGAAGCTCGCGGTGATGCGCGGCGTCGACGTGCGCATCCTGATTCCGAGCCGGCGCGATCACTACGTCGTGTTCGAGGCGTCGAAGCTGTACGCGCGCGACCTCGTCGATGCCGGCGTGAAGGTGTTCCGCTACCGGCCCGGCTTCCTGCACCAGAAAGTCGTGCTGATCGACCGCATCGCGGCGGCAATCGGCAGCGCGAACCTCGACAACCGTTCGTTTCGCCTCAATTTCGAGGTGATGGTGCTGACCGTCGACCGTGCGTTCGCCGACGAAGTCGAAACGATGCTCGAGGCCGATTTCGCGCAGGCGTACGAGGTCGATGCGAACGAATACCGCCAGTCGCCCGCGTGGCGGCGCATCGCGATGCACGTCGCGCGGCTGTTCGCGCCGATCCTGTAGCGGCCGGGGCGATGGCCGCGCCGGCGCAATCCGCACCGGCGCTACACACGCCGCCCCGCCCTCACAGCAGCTTGTCGATATCGGCGGCGATTTCGTCGGGCTTGGTTGACGGCGCGTAGCGCTTGACGATGCGCCCGTCGCGGTCGACCAGGAATTTCGTGAAGTTCCACTTGATCGCCTTGAGGCCCAGAATGCCGGGCGCCTCGTCGGTCAGGTAGCGGTACAGCGGATGCGCGTGATCGCCCTTCACGTCGATCTTCGCGAACATCGGGAACGTGACGCCGTAGTTGCGCTCGCAGAACGCGCCGATCTGCGCGGCGTCGCCCGGCTCCTGCTTGCCGAACTGGTTGCACGGGAAACCGAGCACGAAGAAGCCGCGCGCCGCGTACTGGTCGTACAGCTTCTGCAGGCCCGCGTACTGCGGCGTGAAACCGCACTCGCTCGCCGTGTTGACGATCAGCAGCACCTTGCCGCGATACGCGTCGAGCGGGGCCGGCGCGCCGGCGAGCGTCTCTGCGCTGAACGAATACAGGGTGGACATCGGACACTCCTTTTACGAAACCGGATCGACACGGAGTCTAGGCGAAATTGCACGGTTGTGGCATCCGCCGAGCGGCCGATGCCCGGCGCGACCGGCGCGCAGTCTAGAATAGCGGTTTTGCCCAGTCATTTCCGCCGTGATCCGTTTCAATCAGTTCAGCCTTGCGCGCGGCACCAAGCCGCTGTTCGAGTCGACCTCGTTCGTGCTCAATCCCGGCGAGAAAGCCGGCCTGATCGGCGCGAACGGCGCCGGCAAATCGACGCTGTTCTCGGTCCTGCGCGGCGAGCTGCACTCGGACGCCGGCGATTTCTCGATGCCGCCGTCGTGGCGGATCGCCCATGTGTCGCAGGAAACGCCCGCCGTCGACCGCTCGGCGCTCGACTACACGCTCGACGGCGATGCCGCGCTGCGCGAGATCGAGGCGCGCATCGCCGCCGCCTCGGCCGCGCATGACGGCGCCGCCGAAGCCGACGCGCACGCGGCGTTCGCCGACGCCGACGGCTACACGGCGCCCGCCCGCGCCGAAGCGCTGCTGCTGGGCCTCGGCTTCACGCTCGCGCAGACGCGCGAATCGGTCGCCAGCTTCTCCGGCGGCTGGCGCATGCGCCTGAACCTCGCGCAGGCGCTGATGTGCCGTTCCGACCTGCTGCTGCTCGACGAACCGACGAACCACCTCGACCTCGACGCGATCGTCTGGCTCGAAGACTGGCTGCACCGCTACCCCGGCACGCTCGTCGTGATTTCGCACGACCGCGAATTCCTCGATTCGATCTGCAACGTCACGCTGCATCTGGAAAACCGCCAGGTGAAGCGCTACGGCGGCAACTACTCGCAGTTCGAAGTGCTGCGCGCGCAGCAACTGGCGCTGCAGCAAAGCGCATACGAAAAGCAGCAGAAGACGATCGAGCACCTGCAGAGCTTCGTCGACCGCTTCAAGGCCAAGGCGACCAAGGCCAAGCAGGCGCAGAGCCGGATGAAGGCGCTCGAGAAGATGGAGCTGATCGCGCCCGCGCACATCGCGTCGCCGTTCACGTTCGAATTCCGCACGCCCGACGCCGCGCCGAACCCGATGATGGTGATGGAAGACGTCCGCTGCGGCTACCATGCCGACGACGGCGCGGAAATCCCGATCGTCGAGCGTGTCGCGCTGTCGATCCAGAACGGCCAGCGCATCGGCCTGCTCGGCGCGAACGGCCAGGGCAAGTCGACGCTGATCAAGACGCTGGCCGGCACGCTCGCGCCGCTGTCGGGGCATGTCCGCGACGGCAAGGGGCTGACGATCGGCTATTTCGCGCAGCACCAGCTCGAAACGCTGCGCGAAGACGATTCGCCGCTCGCGCATCTGGCGCGGCTCGCGCCCGATACACGCGAGCAGGAACTGCGCGACTTCCTCGGCGGCTTCAATTTCTCGGGCGACATGGCGACCAGCCCGGTCGGCCCGTTCTCGGGCGGTGAAAAGGCGCGCCTCGCACTTGCGCTGATCATCTGGCAGAAGCCGAACCTGCTGCTGCTCGACGAACCGACCAACCACCTGGACCTCGAAACGCGCCACGCGCTGACGATGGCGCTCGCGCAGTTCGAAGGCACGCTGATCCTCGTGTCGCACGACCGCCACCTGCTGCGCGCGACGACCGACCAGTTCATGCTGGTCGCAAAGCACCGGCTGCAACCGTTCGACGGCGACCTCGACGACTACCGTGACTGGCTGCTGCAGCACGCGGCCGAGCAGCGCGCAGCGGCGAAGGCCGACAGCGCGGCTTCGCCGGGCGCCGGCGCAGCGGCCAACCGCAAGGACCAGAAGCGTCAGGCCGCCGAGGAGCGGCAGCGCCTGTCGGTCTTGAAGAAGCCGCTGCAGAACCGCATCACGAAGCTCGAAAAGGAAATGGAGACGCTGCACGCCGAGAAGGCGCGCCTCGACACATTCGTCGCCGATCCGGCGAGCTACGAGGCCGAGCGCAAGACGGAGCTGACCGATGCGATCCGCAGGCTCGGCGACGTCAACGCGCGTCTCGAAACGGTCGAGGCCGACTGGCTCGCCGCACAGGAAGAACTCGAGCAGATCGGCTGAACGCAGGCCCGATGCGGCCTGCCGATGCACCTGCCCGGTGCGTGGGCGGCCGCTCGGGCGCCTGCCGGGCCCGGATACGACAAGGCCGGGCGCACTGGCCCGGCCTTGTCGTCAGCGTCGTTCGTCGGCCGCCGCCCGCTCAGCGGCGCGGCAACGTATCGCGCGGCATCTGCTCGTCGTCACCCATCAGGTGCCGGCGCCCTTCGGCCGGCCGGCGGATCGCCGCGGCGACTTCCGCTTCGGTCACATCCTCGGACACGACCTTGCGTGCGAGGCGCCCGTCGTCGTCGATCCATTCGACGATCCGGCATCCACCGCCCCACGGCTGGCGAATCGGCTCCGACACGCGGCAGCCGCGCAGGTTGTAAAGGCGTCCGCCCGGCGCTTCCCCATACGATTTCAACATAGGTTCCCTTCGCATTGCGCGGTTCGACAATCCGGCAAAGGATAGGGAAAAGCGATGTCCGGCGGGTTACAGAAGCCTACATATTCTTTACAGCGAATTACGCGCCAGATCGCCGGCAGCCCCGGCCCGCATGCCTGTGCGGCCGGTCACTCGAGATCGCGCACGCGGTCGATCGCCTGTTCGAGCCGATCGACGGCCATCACGTTCAGCCCTTCGATCGGCTGCTTCGGCGCATTCGCCTTCGGAATCAGCGCGGACGTGAAGCCGAGCTTCGCCGCCTCGCGCAGCCGCTCCTGCCCGCGCGGCGACGGCCGGATCTCGCCCGCCAGCCCCACTTCGCCGAACACGATCAGCCCCTTCGGCAGCGCCTTGTTGCGCATCGACGAATGGATCGCGAGCAGCACTGCGAGGTCGGCCGCCGGCTCGGTGATCTTCACGCCGCCCACCGCATTGAGGAACACGTCCTGGTCGAAGCACGCGATACCTGCGTGCCGGTGCAGCACCGCGAGCAGCATCGCGAGCCGGTTCTGTTCGAGGCCGACCGCGAGCCGGCGCGGGTTCGGCACGTGCGCGGTGTCGACGAGCGCCTGGACTTCGACGAGCAGCGGCCGCGTGCCCTCTTGCGTGACGAGCACGCACGAGCCCGGCACGACCTGTTCATGCTGCGACAGGAACAGCGCGGACGGATTCGCGACGCCGCGCAGCCCGCGCTCGGTCATCGCGAACACGCCGAGTTCGTTGACCGCGCCGAAGCGGTTCTTGAATGCGCGCACGAGCCGGAACGACGAATGCGTGTCGCCTTCGAAGTACAGCACCGTGTCGACGATGTGCTCGAGCACGCGCGGGCCGGCCAGGTTGCCTTCCTTCGTCACGTGCCCGACCATGATGATCGCGGTGCCCGACTGTTTTGCGATGCGCGTGAGCTGCGCCGCGCATTCCCGCACCTGCGCGACCGAGCCCGGCGCCGACGTGAGCGCTTCCGAATAGACGGTCTGGATCGAGTCGATCACGGCCACGTCCGGCCGTTCCGCGTCGATCGCGGCCTGGATCTTCTCGAGCTGGATCTCGGCGAGCAGTTTCAGCTCGTCTGCGGGCGCCCCGCCGTCGAGCAGCGCAAGCCGTTGCGCGCGCAACGCGATCTGCGCAGCCGACTCCTCACCGCTGATATAGAGCGCGCGCCGCTCGCTCGCGATGTCCGCGAGCGACTGCAGCAGCAACGTCGACTTGCCGATGCCGGGATCGCCGCCGATCAGGACGACGCCGCCCGGGACCAGCCCGCCGCCGAGCACGCGATCGAATTCGCCGATGCCGGTCGAGAAGCGCGGCACGTCGGCGGCTTCGATGTCGACGAGCCGTTGCACGGGCGCCCGCTTCGCGAGCGACTGGAACCGATGGGCCGCCGGCGCTTCGGCGACCGATTCGACGAGCGTGTTCCACGCCTGGCACGACGGGCACTGGCCCTGCCACTTCGGGGTCTGTCCGCCGCACTCGCTGCAGACATAAACGGTTTTCTGTTTGGCCACGCGCGACGCCCTTATTCCGCTCGCACCGGCACGCGGCCGGCGACCGCGCACATCAGCTCGTAACCGATCGTCCCGCAATGGCGCGCGACGTCGTCGATCGGCAGCGCATTGCCCCACAGCTCGACGCGTGCACCGACGCCGGCCTGCGGGCACGGGGTCAGGTCGACGGTAATCATGTCCATCGACACGCGGCCGACGATCCGCGTGCGGATGCCGTCGACGATCACCGGCGTGCCTTCGGGTGCGACGCGCGGATAGCCGTCCGCGTAGCCGCACGCCACGACGCCGATCCGCATCTGCGCCTGCGCGGAGAACGTCGAGCCATAGCCGATCGCCTGGCCCTTCGCGATCGTCTGCACCGCGATCAGCTCGGACGCGAGCGTCATCGCGGGCTTCAGCCCCGCGTCGGCGATGTCGGACGACAGCCCCGACGGCGACGCGCCGTACAGCACGATCCCCGGCCGCACCCAGTCGAAGTGCGTATCCGGGTGCCACAGCACGGCTGCCGAGTTCGCGAGACTGCGCGCGCCGGCGATGCTTTCCGCGCCGCGCTCGAAGGTCGCGAGCTGCTCGGCGACGCCACGCTCGTTGTCCGCGTCCGAGAAATGGGTCATCAACGTGATCTGGCCGATGCCGGGGCACGCGCGGGCGCGCTCCCACGCCGCACGGTATTTTTCCGGCACGTAGCCGAGCCGGTTCATCCCGCTGTTCATCTTGAGCTGCACGTTGACCGGCTTCGACAGCCGCGCCGTTTCCAGCATCCGCATCTGCTCGTCGTTGTGGACGGTCGTCGTCAGGCTGTAGCGGTCGATCACGTCGATGTCGGTCGACCGGAAGAAGCCTTCGAGCAGCAGGATCGGGCCGGCCCAGCCGAGCTCGCGCAGCTTCACGGCCTCGTCGAGGTCGAGCAGGCCGAAGCCGTCGGTGCCGCGCAGGCCCGGAAACGCACGGGCGAGACCGTGGCCGTACGCATTGGCCTTGACGACCGCCCAGACCTTGGACGGGCCGGCAAATCGGCGGACGACGGAGAGATTGTTCGCGAGAGCGGCGGTGTGGATGGTGGCGGAGATCGGGCGCGGCATGGGAAATTTACGTAAAGACGCTTGCGAATCATCAGCTTACCGCGCCTTTTGAGCACTGAAGCCGACAATTTGCGGAACGATCGGGGAATCTTGCTAGTCCGAATTGGCGTATTTTCATGTTATAAAGCCGTGCGCACAACCCATTTCGAACGGAATAAGCCGATCGCATACCAGGCGGCCTACGCGGCCCTGCCGCAGCGACGAAAGCATCGCATCAGATGAAAAAAGGTTTTTACACCATCATGGCCGCGCAGTTTTTCTCGTCGCTGGCCGACAATGCGCTCCTCATCGCCGCCATCGCCCTGCTGAAAGACCTCCACGCTCCCAACTGGATGACACCGCTGCTAAAGCTGTTCTTCGTGTTGTCGTACGTGGTGCTGGCGGCGTATGTCGGTGCGTTCGCGGATTCGCGCCCGAAGGGCCGCGTGATGTTCATCACCAACTCGATCAAGGTGGTGGGCTGCATGATCATGCTGTTCGGCGCCCACCCGCTGATCGCGTACGGGATCGTCGGCTTCGGCGCGGCCGCCTATTCGCCCGCCAAGTACGGGATTCTCACCGAGCTGCTGCCGGCCGACCGGCTGGTCGCCGCGAACGGCTGGATCGAAGGCACGACCGTCAGCTCGATCATCCTCGGCACCGTGCTCGGCGGCGCACTGATCAGCCCGCACATCGCGTCGCACGTGATCGCGCATACGCCCGACTGGATCAGCACGCCCGCCGAAGCGGCGATGGCGATCATCATGGCGATCTATGTGATCGCCGCACTGTTCAACCTGCGCATCCCCGATACGGGCGCCCGCTACCCGAAGCAGGAACGCGGCCCGGTCAAGCTGCTCACGGATTTCGCCGACTGCTTCATGGTGCTCTGGCGCGACAAGCTCGGCCAGATCTCGCTCGCGGTCACGACGCTGTTCTGGGGCGCAGGCGCGACGCTGCAGTTCATCGTGCTGAAGTGGGCCGAAGTGTCGCTCGGCATGTCGCTGTCGGAAGGCGCGATCCTGCAGGCCGTGGTCGCGGTCGGTGTCGCGGCGGGTGCAATCGCCGCCGCCGCCCGGATTCCGTTGAAGAAGTCGCTGACCGTGCTGCCCGTCGGCATCATCATGGGCATCGCGGTGATGCTGATGGCGTTCTACACGCGCGACCTGTTCCCGTCGCACTGGGCCGTGCACTTCGGCCATCTGCGCATGCCCGTCTACCTGATCGTCGCGTACATCTTCCTGATGTGCGTCGGCGCGCTGTCGGGCTACTTCGTCGTGCCGATGAACGCGCTGCTGCAGCATCGCGGCCACGTGCTGCTGTCGGCCGGCCACTCGATCGCGGTGCAGAACTTCAACGAGAACCTGTCGGTGCTCGTGATGCTGTGCCTGTATGCGGTGCTCGTGTGGCTCGACGTGCCGGTCGGCGTCGTGATCGTGCTGTTCGGCACGTTCGTCTGCCTGACGATGTGGCTCGTGATGCGCCGCCACCAGGCGAACCAGCGTCAGTTCGACTCGGTCGCGCTGATCGGCGAATCGCGGCACTGACGCTACACTTTCCGTTTCCGTCCGCCGGCGCCGGTCTTCGAACCGGCGCGTTGCCCTCATGACGCACCCGATACCCAACATCCTGACGATCGCCGGCTCCGATTCGGGCGGCGGCGCAGGCATCCAGGCCGACCTGAAGACCTTCTCCGCGCTCGGCGCGTATGGCGCGAGCGTGATCACCGCGCTGACCGCGCAGAACACGCGCGGCGTGACGGGCGTGCATGCGCCGGACGCCGCGTTCGTGACCGCGCAGCTCGATGCGGTATTCGACGACATCCGCATCGATGCGGTCAAGATCGGGATGCTCGCGAACGCGTCGATCGTGCGCGCGGTGGCCGACGCGCTGCGCCGTTACGCGCCGCGCTTCGTCGTGCTCGACACGGTGATGATCTCGAAGAGCTCGCACGCGCTGCTCGCGCCCGATGCGGTCGATGCATTGCGCGATGCGCTGCTGCCGCTCGCGACGGTCGTCACGCCGAACCTGCCCGAAGCGGCCGCGCTGCTGAACGATGTCCCCGCCACCACGGAAGACGACATGGTGCGGCAAGGCCGGGCATTGCTGCAGACGGGCGCGCGCGCCGTGCTGATGAAAGGCGGCCACCTGCCCGATGCGTCCGCGAGCCCCGACTGGCTCGTTGAAGCGGCACGCACCGTGCGGCTCGACGGTGCACGCGTGCCGGTCAGCAACACGCACGGCACCGGCTGCACGCTGTCGTCGGCGATCGCCGCGCTGCTGCCGCAGCAGCCCGACCTCGAAAGCGCGGTGCGCGAAGCCAAGACCTACCTGACCGGTGCGATCGCCGCGAGCGGCGACCTCGACGTCGGCCGCGGCGTCGGCCCCGTCCATCACTTCCATCGCTGGTGGTAAGCGCCGGCTGACGCGGCGTCAGCGATCCTGCGCCGCGAACGCCTGTGCGCGGGCCGGCCAGTCGTCCGGCACCACGAAGCCGCGCGCCCTTTCGCGCCACGTACCGTCACTGCCCGGTTCATGCACGCCGATCAGCGCCGGCGCCTCGCGCGTCGTCAACACGGGCGGCAGCGCCAAAGCGGCCGCCAGCGGCTCGGGTTCGAATCCGGTATCGGCGGCCGCCCGTCGCGGCGCGAGCCATGCCAGCCTCGGCAACACGCTCCATGCGGCGCCGGCACGCTGCGAGGCCGCCCACGCCGGCCACTGCGCGTGCGTCAGCCAGAATCCATGCGGGTGATCTGGAGCGATTTCCGCTGAAACCGGCGGCAACGGCGCGCCGTGCGGGTAGAACAACCAGCCCTTGATGAACATCTGCGCGTCGGACGGCGCGCCAAAGCCGAGCCGCGCAAAGCCGTCGTGTTCGGCGAGCCGCAACTGGTGATCGAGCAGCCGGCTGCGCTTGCGGTCGAACCGGTCGACGAGATTGGGGCCGACGAAGTCGGCAAGCGACGCGCCGGCGCGTACCGGCGCGCACAGATAGCACTTCACCGCGAGCTCCCAGTGCAGGCGCTGCCCGTCCGGCGCATCGACGAGAAAATCGACTTCGCCGAGCGTCTTGCCGTTGCTGCGCAGCGGGAGATTGGCCGCGACGAGCCGCAGCGACGGGCCGTGCGTCAGGAAATACTCGAGCAGGCATTCGGCGTAGCGGCCGAGCCGGGTCGGCCGGAAGCCGTCGAGCGCGCGATGCAGCGGCTCGGGCTGCGCATCGAGCGTGGTGAGCCATGCTTCGACGGCCGATCGTCCAGCCGCATCCGGCCACGGTTGCGCAAGCGGCGCGCCCGGCACCGCGGTCAGCAGGCTCGGGCTGGCCAGCAGCCAGCCCAGATCGCGCACCGCGGCGTCATGCAGCGTATCGACGAACGCGAACGCCGCGCCGGTCGTCATTGCCCGGCCGGGCCGTTCGCGTCAACGCCTTCCGCGCGCTGGAACGTGTCGCGCGCGAGGCACAGGTCGGCCCACGCCTTCGACTTGTCCTGCAGGCTGCGCAACAGGTACGCCGGGTGGTAGGTGACGATCACCGGCACGCCTTCGTACGCATGCACGCGGCCGCGCAGCGACGCGATGCTCGCGTCCGTCTTCAGCAGCGTCTGCGCGGCAAAACGGCCGAGCGCGACGATCAGCTTCGGCTTCACGAGCGCGACCTGGCGCTGCAGATAAGGCTCGCAGCTCGCGACCTCGTCCGGCTCCGGGTTGCGGTTGCCGGGCGGACGGCACTTGATCACGTTCGCGATGTACACGTTGTCGCCGCGCTTGAGCGACAACGACTGCAGCATGTTGTCGAGCAGCTTGCCGGCCTGGCCGACGAACGGCTCGCCCTGCTTGTCCTCGTTCTCGCCCGGCGCTTCGCCGATCAGCATCCAGTCCGCTTCGCGGTCACCGACACCGAACACGGTGTTGGTCCGCTTCTCGCACAGACGGCACTGCGTGCAGTCGGCCACGCGCGCCGCCAGCGCATCCCAGTCGAGCGCGGCAACCGGCGTACCGGCCGGGCGCGATTCTGCAGCCGGCGCGGGCACGAAATCGCCCGGCGGCGCCGCGTCGAACCACGCGAAATCGTCGGCATCGGCCGGCGGCGCGTCGTCCATCGGCGGCATCGCATCGGTCGAGGCGGCCGGTACGGGCGCCGCGGGCACGCGATCGCGCTCGGCGACACGGCGCGCCGGCGCATCCGCGTCGCGCGCCAGCGCAGCATCGCCCGTGCGCGCAACCGCCGGCGGCGCATCGTCCTGCACCGGCGGACGCGCCGCACGCACCGGGCGCTCGGCCGCGACCGCGGGAACCCCGTCGTCTGCACCGGTTTGCGTCACCGCCGGCGCTTCGGCTGCCACGCCTTCGTCCGCGCGCTGCCCGCGCCGCACCCAGATCTGCGCGAGGCCCAGTTCCTCGAGCGCCGCTTCAGCCCACGCCATGCGCGTCTCCCTCATCCTTGTTCAGCGTCAGACGCATCACGATCGCGTCCTCCCGGCTGCGATGCTTCGCCGGATAGTAGTTCTTGCGGCGGCCGATCGTCACGAAGCCGAACCGCTCGTACAGCTGGATCGCGCGCGGATTGGACGGCCGTACCTCGAGCAGCACGCCGTCGAGCCGCTCCGCGCGCGAAATGCGCACGGCCTCGCGCAGCAGCGCAAGGCCCGCGCCCGCGTGCTGCGCGGCCGGCGCGACACACAGGTTCAGCAGGTGCATCTCGTCGACCACGGGCATCAGCACGCAATAGCCGACGAGCGACCCCGTCACGTGCCGCAGGCACACGCCCAGATAGCCGTTGCGCAACGAATCCTCGAAGTTGCCGCGGCTCCACGGGAATTCGTACGCGATGTGCTCGATCGCGACGACCTCGTCGAGATCGGCGTCCGTCATCGGCGCCAGATAGCGGTCGCTCAGCAAGACACCCGTCATCCCTTCGCTCCGCCCGTCTGCGCGGCCCGTGCCGCGACGCGCTCGGCGGTGGTCTGGGCGACCTTGTCGCGCACGTATTCGGGCGCGGCCTGATCGGCCGGCACCGCCCGCCCGGCGCGGAACGCGCGCAGCGCGGCATGCGCGACCGCCAGCGCATGCGGCATCGCGTCGCCGTCGATCACGGCCGCACGCGCCGCGGCCGGCAACTGCGCGCCGAACGCGGCGGCCGCATTGCCCGCGAGCGTGAACGGCACATCGGGCACGCCGACGGCGCCCGGCGCATCGAGCGACGCCGGATGCAGCGTGCGCCAGTCGCCGGCGCCGTCATCCCATTCGAAATCCGCCCAGTAGGCTTCGTCCATCCGCGCGTCCAGCGCGGCCAGCACACGGGCCGTGCCGGGCGCGCGCAGCCGCGCGTGCTCGGCGCACGCGAGCAGCGTGCCGATCGGCACGACCGGCAACCCGCCGCCGAATGCGAGGCCCTGGGTAATGCCCGTCGCGGTGCGCAGGCCCGTGAACGAGCCGGGGCCCGCGCCGAACGCGATCGCATCGCAATCGGCAAGCGTCAGCCCGGATTCGGCGAAGAGCTCCTGGATCGCCGGCAGCACGCGCGTGCTCGACACGGCGCCTGTCGGCTCGTGGCGAACCCAGGTTTGCGGGGTGGAAACGGCGTCATCGGCGTGAGCCGAGCGCAGCAGCGCGACCGAGCAGTATTCGGTCGACGTATCGATGGCGAGGAGCACTGTTTGCGTCATGGCCGACATTGTAATGCGACGCCCCGCTCCCACGGGCGATCGGGCCCGATCTGTGCGCACGCGCGGGGCCGGCGGCGGTTTGGAAGGATCGCTCGACCCCGTGCGACGGTCCGCTTGTTAAGATCGCCCGACCTGAAACCCTTACGGAGACACCCGATGAGCGAACTCACCACCCAATTCGACCAGGCCCAGATCGACGTCAAGCAACTGACCGAACGCCCGGGCAACCTGACCCTGCTGCGCCTGTACGCGCTCTTCAAGCAGGCGACCGATGGCGATGCGCACGGCGACAAGCCGGGCTTCACCGACATCGTCGGCAAATACAAGTACGACGCGTGGGACGCGCTGAAGGGCACGTCGTCGGATGCGGCAAAGCAGCAGTACATCGAACTCGTCGAATCGCTGAAAAACGGCACGGCTTCCTGACGGATCGCCCGCCGCCGCAATAGGCAATCAAATCAGTGGCGCAGCGCAGCAAAATTCTTTATAATGCGGCCTGCGTCACCTCCCGCGCTCGGCTCGCAAGCCGTTCCGGCCAGACGCCTCGTAGCGTTAAGCTCCAATCCGGTTTAGAACCTGTCCCCTCCTGCTTCGACCCTCGCGGTCGTCACTTATCAGGCTGGCGGCCCCGCTCCAGAAGCGCGCCGCACCCAAAACAGCTTCTAATGCCTCATCCGCCGACGGTTCGGCGGATTGCACCCGTTTCCCGATTTGCTCGCTGAATCCGACGACTTGGGTATGCGCGATTGGCGCCGACGTTTCACCCACTGTGTTTCAAGGATTGTTATGACTTCGAGCATCAACTCCAGCCCGCTCAACGCGATCGCCGACCAGGCGCTCGGTCTCGACGACGCCGCCGCACCGGCCGCGGTCGAACCGGCGTCGGACGAGCCGAGCTTCGCGTCGCTCGGGTTGTCGCCGGAGATCGTCTCCGCGCTGCAAGCCGCCGGCTACGTGAAGCCGACGCCGGTCCAGCAGCGCGCGATTCCGGCCGGCATCGCCGGCCGCGACCTGCTGGTCTCGAGCCCGACCGGTTCGGGCAAGACCGCTGCATTCATGCTGCCCGCGATCGAACGTTTCGCGCAGCTCCAGAAGACGCAGGCGCAGCAACCGCGCGCGCCGCGTGAACCGAACCAGGGCGACCGCCGTGTGCGCCGCCCGCAACCCGTCGCGCGCCCGGGCCTGCTCGTGCTGACGCCGACCCGTGAACTCGCGATGCAGGTCACCACGGCCGCATCGACGTACGGCAAGCACCTGAAGCGCCTGCGCACGGTCAGCATCCTCGGCGGCGTCGCCTACGGCCAGCAGCTGATGCTGCTCGCGAAGAACCCGGAAATCCTGGTCGCCACGCCCGGCCGTCTGCTCGATCACCTCGAGCGCGGCCGCATCGACCTGTCCGAACTGAAGATGCTCGTGCTCGACGAAGCCGACCGCATGCTCGACATGGGCTTCATCGAAGACATCGAAACGATCGTCGCCGCCACGCCCGAGTCGCGCCAGACGATGCTGTTCTCGGCCACGCTCGACGGCAAGATCGGTTCGCTGACGAGCCGCCTGCTGAAGGATCCGGAACGCATCGAGATCCAGCAGCGCCTCGAGTCGCGCGCCAACATCGCGCAGACCGTGCACTACGTCGACGACCGCGATCACAAGGATCGCCTGCTCGATCACCTGCTGCGCGACGACGCGCTCGACCAGGCGATCATCTTCACGGCAACCAAGATCGACGCCGACCAGCTCGCCGGCCGTCTTGCCGATGCAGGCTTCGAATCGGCTGCACTGCACGGCGACCTGCCGCAGGGCGCGCGCAACCGCACGATCCGTGCGCTGCGCGAGCGCCGTGTGCGCGTGCTGGTGGCCACCGACGTCGCGGCACGCGGCATCGACATCCCGGGCATCACGCACGTGTTCAACTACGACCTGCCGAAGTTCGCGGAAGACTACGTGCACCGTATCGGCCGTACCGGCCGTGC
The DNA here is from genome assembly GCF_057439935.1 of Burkholderia cepacia complex sp. TUM26381. NCBI lineage: Bacteria > Pseudomonadati > Pseudomonadota > Betaproteobacteria > Burkholderiales > Burkholderiaceae > Burkholderia > Burkholderia cepacia complex sp. TUM26381. The sequence goes on from NZ_CM172006.1 coordinate 2,275,522, forward strand.
AGGCCGTTCGGGCACGGCAGTGAGCCTCGTGCACCACGCCGAGCAAGGCGCGCTCAAGCGCATCGAGCGCTTCGTGCGCGCGCCGCTGCCGGTCAACGTGATCGAAGGCTTCGAGCCGCGCAAGGCGCCCCCGCGTAACGGCGGCAACGGCGGCCGCGGCCGTCCGGGCGGCGGTAACGGCGGCGGTCGACGTTTCGGCGGCAAGCCGGGCGGCGGCTATGGCGGCAACGGTAACGGCAACGGCCGCAGCTACGGCGGCGGCAATGGCGGCGGCTGGAGCGGCAAGCCGGGCGGCAGCCGCGACGGCGGCCCGCGTCGCGACGGTCAGCGCAGCGGCGGCCCGCGTCGCAGCAACTCCGCGTCGTAAGCACGCACGGGCGGCGCTTCGCCGCCGCCCCAACGGATGGGCACCCCACCCATCCAGCCAACCGGCGCACCTGCGCCGGTTTTTTTTCGCCCCGCCCCACATTTCACGATGCGGAAAATTTTTTTGCGTCGTAAAAAATCATGTTGCACGGCACAACCCGTGCGATTGCGGGATGGAAAAAGACGTTTCTCATCCCGAAATCACAAATACAAGCACTTGATTTAAAACACTTAAAAATTTACCCGATCCCCGGGCAAGCCCCCTGTTTCGCGCCTGCCGATTTGCCTAGACTCTTATACAAGACTTCGCGAAACGGAATGCTCCGCGCCCCGCTTCGCGAACCGCATCACTACCGTCAGATTCGGCCCATTAGGCAACACACCGCATCAAGGAGCTCATCATGTCGCGTCAGCAACAGGCACAGGACCTGCAACAGCAATGGGAAACCGATCCGCGCTGGAAGGGCATCAAGCGCGGCTACTCGGCCGAGGACGTGGTCCGCCTGCGCGGCTCGGTCCCGATCGAGCACACGCTGGCCAAGCGCGGCGCGGAAAAACTGTGGAGCCTCATCAACCACGAGCCGTTCGTCAACGCACTCGGCGCGCTGACCGGCAACCAGGCGATGCAGCAGGTGAAGGCCGGCCTGAAGGCCATCTACCTGTCCGGCTGGCAAGTGGCCGGCGACGCGAACGTCGCGGGCGAAATGTACCCGGACCAGTCGCTGTACCCGGCGAACTCGGTGCCGCTCGTCGTGAAGCGCATCAACAACACGCTGACGCGCGCCGACCAGATCCAGTGGTCGGAAGGCAAGAACCCGGGTGACGAAGGCTATGTCGACTTCTTCGCACCGATCGTCGCCGACGCGGAAGCCGGTTTCGGCGGCGTGCTGAATGCGTTCGAACTGATGAAGGCGATGATCGAGGCGGGCGCATCGGGCGTCCACTTCGAGGACCAGCTCGCGTCGGTGAAGAAGTGCGGCCACATGGGCGGCAAGGTGCTCGTGCCGACGCGCGAAGCCGTCGCGAAGCTGTCGGCCGCGCGTCTCGCCGCCGACGTGATGGGCACGCCGACCGTGCTGGTCGCGCGGACCGACGCGGAAGCGGCCGACCTGATCACGTCCGACGTCGACGACAACGACCAGCCGTTCCTGACGGGCGAGCGCACGGTGGAAGGCTTCTTCCGCACGAAGCCGGGCCTCGAGCAGGCGATTTCGCGCGGCCTCGCGTACGCACCGTACGCCGACCTGATCTGGTGCGAAACGGGCAAGCCGGATCTCGAGTACGCGAAGAAGTTCGCGGAAGCGATCCACAAGCAGTTCCCGGGCAAGCTGCTGTCGTACAACTGCTCGCCGTCGTTCAACTGGAAGAAGAACCTCGACGACGCGACGATTGCGAAGTTCCAGAAGGAACTCGGTGCGATGGGCTACAAGTTCCAGTTCATCACGCTGGCCGGCTTCCATGCGTTGAACTACTCGATGTTCAACCTCGCGCACGGCTATGCCCGCACGCAGATGAGCGCGTTCGTCGAACTGCAGCAGGCCGAATTCGCGGCAGCCGACAAGGGCTTCACGGCCGTCAAGCACCAGCGCGAAGTCGGTACCGGCTACTTCGACGCAGTGACGCAGACGGTCGAGCGCGAAGCGTCGACGACCGCGCTGCACGGCTCGACCGAAGACGAGCAGTTCTTCGACGGCAAGAAGGTCGCGTAACCCGCGCCCAGCGTCACGCCGGTGCCCGCCTCGTCACGGCGCGGCACCGGCCACCGGACAACAATCAGGGAGGAGACGGCAGGCGCGCGGCACTGATCGCGCGACCCGCCGCGCGGCCTGCGGGCCGCCTGCAACGATGCGCGCCGGCTTCGTCCGGCGCGCCCTTTTTCCGCGACGCTGCCCGCGCAGCCACGGGCGCCACCGCCCTACCGATAAACGATCACCGGAATTTTCGTATGGGTCAGCACGCGCTGCGTCTCGCTGCCGATCAGCAGGCTGCCGAGACCGCGGCGTCCGTGGGACGCCATGAAGATCACGTCGCAACCGCCGCGTTCGGCCGCCTCGATGATGCCGAGGTACGGCGACGGGTGGACGCTCGTCCACGTGTCGCAGGCGACGCCGGCCGCCTTCGCGGCGGCCTCGACCTCGTCGAGGTGCGCACGCGCCTCGCGCTCGCTGCGCGCGCGGAAATCGGCGGGCGGCTCGATGATCACTTCGGAAAACGGCGAGTACGGATACTGCGGCAGGCACGCGTAGGCCGTCACGCGCGCGCCGACCGCGCGTGCCAGGTCGATCGCGCCGTCGATCGCCTTCTGCGACAGTTCGGAACCGTCGGTTGGAACGAGGATGTGCCTGAACATCGCGCCCTCCTTCGTCAATCGCACGCCGCGCGCCACGATCCCGTCCGGACCGGCCGCGACGCGCCGGACATGCCTCCTACGAGTGTAGTGTGCGAAACCGCCCGATCGGAACCGGCAGCGGGTTCGCCCTCATATCGGAAACACGCGGGCGGGCGCCGCCTACTCGCCCCAATAGCCGGGCTGCTCGTACGTGTGCTTCAGGTAATCGAGAAACAGGCGCACGCGCAACGGCAGGTGCCGGCGCTGCGGAAACACCGCGTGGATGCCGATCGGCGGCGCCTCGAATGCATCGAGCACGCTGACGAGCCGGCCGCCCGCGATGTCGTCGCCGACCTCCCACCACGAGCGCCACGCCAGGCCGTAGCCTTCGAGGCACCACTCGTGCAGCACCGCGCCGTCGGAGCATTCCATCGTGCCGTTCACGCGGATCGACACGACCTTGTCGTCTTCCTGGAACGCCCAGCCGCGCTGCTGGTTCGCATTCGCGGCGAGCGCCAGGCAGTTGTGCCGCGCCAGCTCCGCGAGCGTGACCGGCGTGCCGCGCCGCGCCAGATAGGCGGGCGACGCGACGCACACGCGGCGGTTCTCGCCGAGCTTCAGCGACACGAGCGACGAATCGGGCAGCTCGCCGAGCCGCACCGCGCAATCGAACCCCTCGTTGACGAGATCGACCATCCGGTCGGACAGGTCGAGCGTGACCGACACGTCCGGATGCCCGACGCTGAATTCGGGTACGAGCGGCGCGACGTGCCGCCGGCCGAAGCCGGCCGGCGCGGAAATCCGCAGGTGGCCGCTCGCCTTGACGCCGCCAGCGGACACGCTCGCCTCCGCGTTCTGCATGTCGTTGATGATCCGCTGGCAATCCTCGAGGAACGCCGAACCTTCGAACGTCAGCGTGAGCTTGCGCGTCGTGCGCACCAGCAGCTTCACGCCGAGCCGCTCCTCGAGTGCGTCGAGGCGGCGGCCGATGATCGCCGGCGCGACGCCTTCCGCGTGCGCGGCCGCCGACAGGCTGCCCTTCGCCGCAACCGCGGCGAACGTTTCGATCTGTTTGAACCGGTCCATGAATCGCGAGGACGGCACGGCCGCCCTTCAAATAGCTTAAGCCGCTCAAGATTAGGTATATGAAAGTAAAAGATCAAGTGATGAATAGCGTATTTTTTAGACCATACGATCACGAATAGAATCGATCCGACCTCTGAAACTGGAGCGCAAGGCTATGTCGGCCACAACGACACTCTCCTCTCCCGACGCAATCCTCTTCGACGCATTCGGCACGTTGTTCGACGTGCGTGCGGTGCTGGCCGCGGCGGAGCAGATGTTTCCCGGACACGGGGAACGGTTGTCGCAGCTGTGGCGACGCAAGCAAATCGAATACTCGCAACTGCGCACGCTCGCCGATCCGGCCGGCGCGCGCTATCGCCCGTTCCGGGACATCACGCTGGACGCGCTGCGGTTCGCCGCGCGCCGGCTCGGGCTCGCGCTGAACAGCGCGGCCGAGAAGCGGCTGATGGACGAATACGCGTGCCTGTCCACCTATCCCGACACCGTGCCCGCGCTGCGCAAGCTGCGCGCGCTCGAACCGCGCCCGTCGCTCGGGATCCTGTCGAACGGCACCCCGCAGATGCTCGACATCGCGATCAAGAGCGCCGGCATGACCGGGCTGTTCGATCGCGTGCTGTCGGCCGACACCGTGCGCGCGTACAAGCCGAGTCCGGCCGCTTACGCGCTCGGCACCGCCGCGTTCGGGTCGAACCCGCGCAGCATCGTGTTCGTGTCGTCGAACGCCTGGGACGTCGCCGGAGCCGTCTGGTTCGGCTACACGACGTTCTGGCTCAACCGCACGGGCGCGCCCGCCGAGGAACTCGGCGCGCCGCCCGACGGCACGGGCACCGGCATGGCCGACCTGCTCGCCTTCCTCGCCACCCCGGCTCCGTCCGGCAAGCCCGCGAACCGCACGCGCCCCAGCCCGGGTGCATGACGTTCGCGGCGCTGCCGCCTTCCCCCTTCACCGAAACCGCAACTGACCGACCAAGGAGATGAGACTCATGAGCACCCCGATCACGCTGCCGCAAGGCATGACGATCACCGGCGAAATCAAGCCGGGTTACGAAGCGATCCTGACGCCCGAAGCACTGGAACTCGTCGCGGCGCTGCACCGCACGTTCGAACCGCGTCGCCAGACGCTGCTGCAGGCGCGCGTCGAACGCACGAAACGCCTCGACGCAGGCGAGCGCCCCGACTTCCTGGCCGAGACGAAGTCGATCCGCGAAGGCGACTGGAAGGTCGCACCGCTGCCGGCCGACCTGCAATGCCGCCGTGTCGAAATCACGGGCCCCGTCGAGCGCAAGATGATCATCAACGCGCTGAACTCGGGCGCCGATTCGTACATGACGGACTTCGAGGATTCGAACGCACCGAGCTGGACCAACCAGATCGACGGCCAGATCAACCTGAAGGACGCGGTGCGCCGCACGATTTCGCTCGAGCAGAACGGCAAGTCATACCGGCTGAACGACAAGGTCGCGACGCTGATCGTGCGTCCGCGCGGCTGGCACCTCGACGAGAAGCACGTGACGGTCGACGGCCAGCGCGTGTCCGGCGGCATCTTCGATTTCGCGCTGTTCCTGTTCCACAACGCGAAGGAACTGATCGCGCGCGGCTCGGGCCCGTACTTCTACCTGCCGAAGATGGAAAGCCATCTCGAGGCGCGCCTGTGGAACGACATCTTCGTCGCCGCGCAAGAAGCGGTCGGCGTGCCGCGCGGCACGATCCGCGCGACGGTGCTGATCGAGACGATCCTCGCCGCGTTCGAGATGGACGAGATTCTGTATGAGCTGCGCGAACACAGCTCGGGCCTGAACGCCGGCCGCTGGGACTACATCTTCTCGGCGATCAAGAAGTTCAAGAACGACCGCGACTTCTGCCTGGCCGAGCGTTCGAAGATCACGATGACGGTGCCGTTCATGCGCGCGTACGCGCTGCTGCTGCTGAAGACCTGCCACCAGCGCAACGCGCCGGCGATCGGCGGGATGAGCGCGCTGATCCCGATCAAGAACGATCCGGAAGCGAACGACAAGGCAATGGGCGGCGTGCGCTCGGACAAGCAGCGCGACGCGACCGACGGCTACGACGGCGGCTGGGTCGCGCACCCGGGCCTCGTGCCGATCGCGATGGAAGAGTTCGTCAAGGTGCTCGGCGACAAGCCGAACCAGATCGCGAAGCAGCGCGACGACGTGCAGGTCGAAGGCAAGAACCTGCTCGACTTCCAGCCGGAAGCGCCGATCACCGAAGCCGGCCTGCGCAACAACATCAACGTCGGCATCCACTACCTCGGTGCATGGCTCGACGGCAACGGCTGCGTGCCGATCCACAACTTGATGGAAGACGCGGCCACGGCCGAGATCTCCCGCTCGCAGGTGTGGCAGTGGATCCGCTCGCCGAAGGGCGTGCTCGACGACGGCCGCAAGGTCACGGCCGAGCTCGTGCGTGAATTCTCGAAGATCGAGCTCGACAACGTGAAGCGCTCGGTCGGCGGCGACGCGCAGCCGTACGAGCGCGCTGCGGCCATCTTCGAACACATGTCGACGTCGGAAGGCTTCACCGAATTCCTGACGCTGCCGCTGTACGAGGAAATCTGACGACGCGTCACGCTGCGACCGGCGGCCGGCCACGCGCCGCCGCCAGCCGCATGCGATGACCGCATGAAAAAAGCGCCCTGCGGGGCGCTTTTTTCTTTTGACACGAATCCGGCTGCGGCCGGGCCGCTCAGGCGGCTTCCTGCTCGCGCCGGTGCTGGACCCAGTCACCCGACGCAATGCGCGGACGCCCGGCTACCGCATGCGCGGCGATCGGATAGTACAGGCACGCATACTGCCGGCCGCCGAGCTCGACGGTCACCTCCTCCGGCTTGAACAGCGAGTCGACGCCCGGATAGACGCGCTCGATCTCGTCGAGCACGGGGACCAACTGTTCGTCGACCTCGTAGACATCGCCCCAGACCAGCGACTTGCCGGCCGCCGGCCCGGCGATCATCCCCGGATACGTGCCGAAATCGTACAGCTCGCCCGGCAGCGCGGCCGCGCCCAGCAGCGTCGGCGCCGCGATTCCATGCCGTGCGGCCGCATGGCCGATGTCGTTGGCCTGTCCGGCTCTCAAGGTGCCGTAGACGAATACGTAGCGCATCGTGGTTCTCCTCTTCGATTCGTTATTGCCGTGTTCGCGCGCGATTCACATGAAAATGCACGTGCATCGATAGACCACGATACCGGCCCGATGGTTCGAACCCGGCGGCACGCGCGACCGCGGGCAGCCGCCCGGGAATCGCCGGCACCCACACAAAGTTCATTTGAACCCGGCATGATCGCCCGAAAAACCGCCGCATGCGCTTGCGCGGTGCCTTCTAAAATAACGGCATCGCCGCCGCGCTGCCCGAACCGTCCATGAATCCGCCCGTCCAAGCCGACGCATCGAACCCGTACGTCATCGACATCCCGCCCGAATTCGCGCCGACCGCCGTCCATCCGATGCGCGTGCGCGCCCGGCAGGTCGACGCCGGCCACCGTATTCCGCTGCACACGCATGCGTGGGCGCAGCTCGCGTACGCGTCGCGCGGCGTGCTGCGCGTCGCGACGACCGGTACGACCTGGATGGTGCCGCCGTCCCGCGCGATCTGGGTGCCACCGCACGTGACGCACGAGGTCGTGATCGTCGAGGAAGCCTATTTGCGCACGCTGTATATCGACGAGTCGATCGTGCCGGATGGGCTCGATGCGTGCCGCGTCGTCGAGGTGACGGGACTGCTGCGCGAACTGATCATCGCGCTCGACGCGCGCAATCTGAGCGCCGCGCGCGAGCGGTTGCTGTGCGGGCTCGTGCTCGACGAGTTGAGTCACGCCGAACCGCTGCCGCTCGCCGTGCCGATGCCCGACGAGAAACGGCTGCGCATGCTGTGCGAATCGGTGCTCGCGCATCCCGCGCATGCGGAGTCGCTCGAACACTGGGCGAGCGAGGTCGGCGCGAGCACCCGCACGATTTCGCGGCTCTTCAAGCAGGAACTGGGCGTGAGCTTTTCGCAGTGGCGCCAGCAGGCGCTGCTCGCGCGGGCAATCCCGCTGCTGAACCAGGGTCGCCCGCTGTCGCATATCGCGCGCGAACTCGGCTACCAGAGCCAGAGCGCGTTCTCGGCGATGTTCCGGCGTGCATTCGGCGAAAGCCCGCGCGCGTTCATGCTGCGCGGCTACGAGCATCGAGGCCTGGAGGGCAGCGCCGCGCAACACGACGCCCCGGACGACGACGCGATCGACATGGTCCGCTGACCGCATGACCGGATCGCCGGCCCGTCAGACCGACCGCACCATGTGGCGGATCGAGCCGAGTTGCGCGAGCCGCGGCCCGGCGACCCGGTAGCCCATGCGCAGGTAAAGGCGCGCGGCCGGGTTGTCGACGAACACGCGCAACTGCAGTTCGTGCAGCCCGCGCGCGCGCGCCCAGCGGTGGGACATGTCGAGCATGTAGGTACCCGCGCCCTGCCCGCGATGGCCGGCCGCGATCTGCACGTCGCGGATATGCAGGGAGTCGCCCTCCTCGGTCACGCGCAGCACGCCGATGCGCTCGCCGTCGGCCTCGAGGATGAAGTTCTCGGATTCACGCCAGCTCGCAAAGAACAGGTCGCTGCGCCACACGAGCCCATGGCGTTTGTAGTAGCCGCCCATGTTGCCGTGCGTCAGCGCTTCGGCGAACGGGAAATCGCCCGGCTCCGCAGGCCGGAGCTGATACAGGAGTCGCAGGTCGGTCGGATCGAGCATCACGCAGGGGTCAAGAACGCATCCCGCCACGATAGCGCAGTCGCGTACGGATGCAATCGCGAATTTCTCGTAGCAGTGAGGTGCCGGACGCGGAAGTTCGGTGTGCGACAGGTGCGACCGGAAGCACAAATGAAAAAGCCCGCACAAGGCGGGCTTTCTCATTTTTTGGCGGAGCGGACGGGACTCGAACCCGCGACCCCCGGCGTGACAGGCCGGTATTCTAACCGACTGAACTACCGCTCCAGTCTTGCTGCTTGCCTGGCAGGCGTCGGTTACTTCCTGCCGGCGCGTCGTTTATTCGAACGACGCTGAAATCTGGCGTCCCCTAGGGGATTCGAACCCCTGTACTCACCGTGAAAGGGTGATGTCCTAGGCCTCTAGACGAAGGGGACAACGTACTGCTTACATCTTTAACGATAAAGCCCGTTCAAAAAACGTTCTTTGAACGGGCTTCGTTCTGGCGGAGCGGACGGGGCTCGAACCCGCGACCCCCGGCGTGACAGGCCGGTATTCTAACCAACTGAACTACCGCTCCAGCTTTCTGCACCACCGCCTGCAGGACATCGTCACGTTCCTGCCTGCGTTGCGACACTTCTACGAAACGCCGCTGAATCTGGCGTCCCCTAGGGGATTCGAACCCCTGTACTCACCGTGAAAGGGTGATGTCCTAGGCCTCTAGACGAAGGGGACAACGTACTGCTTACACCTTTAATACAAAAGCCCGCTCAAAAACGTCTTGAACGGGCTTCGTTCTGGCGGAGCGGACGGGACTCGAACCCGCGACCCCCGGCGTGACAGGCCGGTATTCTAACCGACTGAACTACCGCTCCAACTTTCTGCACCGTTACCTGCAGGACGTCGGTTACGTTCCTGCAAGCCTCGCGACACTTCTACGAAACGCCGCTGAATCTGGCGTCCCCTAGGGGATTCGAACCCCTGTACTCACCGTGAAAGGGTGATGTCCTAGGCCTCTAGACGAAGGGGACATGATCTTTTCAGATCTGTCTGACTTTCGCTATCACTTACGGTCAACAGCGAAGGCCGAAATTCTAACTGCTTTGAATCATTTTGTGAAGCATTTATTACTACCGCTGCTTCGCAAATCAATCCAGCTTGTTCTGTTGGTGGAGGTAAGCGGGATCGAACCGCTGACCTCTTGCATGCCATGCAAGCGCTCTCCCAGCTGAGCTATACCCCCTTGCAGAACAGAAATGAGATTATATGGACCTACTTTGAACTTGTAAATACCCTTTTTGCGATTCGCACGAAATATTTTGCGAAGCTGCCGTGCGCTCACGCGCAGACAGCTTCACTGACGCACGAACCTCAGGCGAGCGCGCCCTCGATGCGCGACACCACGACGTCACGACCGAACAGCACCAGCACCGCGTCGATCGACGGCGTGTGCGTGGTGCCCGCCACCAGCAGGCGCACCGGCATCGCGAGTTGCGGCATCTTCAGCTTGTGCGTGGCGAGCGTCGCCTTCAGCGCCGCGGACACCGCTTCCTTCGTCCAGTCGGCCGCCTTCAGCGCGGCGGCGAGATCGGCCAGCGCCGGCCGTACCGCATCGGTCACGTGCTGCGCGAGCGCGTCGGCTTCCGGTGCCGGCACACGGTAGAACATCGCCGCGCCTTCCGCGATCTCCTTGACCGTCGTCGCGCGATCCTTCATCAGGCCGACCACCGCATCGAGCGCGGGGCCCGTCGCGATCGCCGCGTCGTCGACGCCGAGCGCGTCGAGGAACGGCTTCGCGAGTCCGGCGAGGCGCGCGTTGTCGGCTTCCTTGATGTAATGCGCGTTCAGCCAGCTCAGCTTGCTATGGTCGTACTGCGCGGGCGACTTGCCGAGATGCTCGAGATCGAACCACTCGACGAACTGCTCGCGCGAGAAGATCTCGGCATCGCCGTGCGACCAGCCGAGGCGCGCGAGATAGTTGACGACCGCTTCGGGCAGGAAGCCTGCGTCGCGGTACGCCATCACGCTCATCGCGCCATGGCGCTTGCTCATCTTCTCGCCCTGCTCGTTCAGCACGGTCGGCAGGTGTGCATAGACGGGCGCTTCGCCGCCGAGCGCATTCAGGATGTTGATCTGGCGCGGCGTGTTGTTCACGTGGTCGTCGCCACGGATCACGTGCGTGATGCCCATGTCCATGTCGTCCACCACCACGCAGAAGTTGTAGATCGGCGTGCCGTCCGGGCGCGCGATCACGAGGTCGTCGAGCTCTTCGTTCGAGATCTCGACACGCCCCTTCACCGCGTCTTCCCAGACGACCGTGCCCGTCAGCGGATTGCGGAAACGCAGCACGGGCTTCACGCCGGCCGGCGGCTCCGGCAGCACCTTGCCGGGCTCCGGACGCCACGTGCCGTCGTAGCGCGGCTTCAGGCCGGCTTCGCGCTGGCGTTCGCGCAGCGCGTCGAGCTCTTCGGCCGACATGTAGCACGGGTACGCGAGGCCCTTCTCGAGCATTTGCGCGAGCACTTCGCGATAGCGGTCCATCCGCTGCATCTGGTAGATCGGGCCTTCGTCGAAATCCAGGCCGAGCCATTGCATCCCTTCGAGGATCGCATCGACCGCTTCCTGCGACGAACGCTCGACGTCGGTATCCTCGATGCGCAGCACGAACGTGCCTTCCATCTTGCGGGCGAACGCCCACGGATAGAGTGCGGAGCGGATGTTGCCGAGGTGAATGAAGCCGGTGGGACTCGGCGCGAAGCGGGTACGGACAGGACGGGTCATAAACGGTAACTCGAACGCCTGGGGCGCATGAATGATTCGACGCGGGACGGCAGCAGCAGCCCGGACAGCAACGGAGCCGGCGACGCCCGGAACGGGAAAGAAGCCGGAATTATACTCGCGCCGGACAGCGCGCCAAGCGCACCGCTTGCTTTATGATGTGCGCGCCGCGGCCGCCAGCCGGCGCGGCGCCGGCCGCACGGAACCCGCCGCGCGGCCGCTTGAAACCTATCGCCGCCGCGGGCCGTGTAACCCGCCGCCAAGCCGCCGGAGAACCATTCGATGTCGTCCCCTCGCCTGTCGCGCCGCCACTTCACGATCGCCTGCGCGTCCGCCAGCCTCGCCGCCTGCACGTCATTCGGCGACAAGTCCCGCCCCAACACGGCGCAGCCGCAAGAGAAGCCCGTGAAGATCGGCATCGCGCTCGGCGGCGGCGCCGCGCGCGGCTTCTCGCACATCGGCGTGCTGAAGGCGCTCGAGGCGCGCGGCATCCCGGTCGAGATCGTCGCCGGCACGAGCGCGGGCTCGGTGGTCGGCGCACTCTACGCATCGGGCATGAGCGCGCTGCAGATCAACAAGATCGCGCTGGACATGGATCAGGCGGCGATCAGCGACTGGGCGCTGCCGTTCCGCTCGCGCGGCCTGCTGCAAGGCGTCGCGTTGCAGAACTTCCTGAACAAGACGCTGAACAACCGGCCGATCGAGAAGATGGCGAAGCCGCTCGGCATCGTCGCGACGGATCTGCAGAGCGGCCAGCCGATCCTGTTCCAGCAGGGCAACACGGGGCTCGCGGTGCGCGCGTCGTGCAGCGTGCCGTCGGTGTTCGAGCCGGTGAAGATCGGTAACCGGGAATATGTGGACGGCGGCCTCGTGAGCCCGGTGCCCGCGTCGTACGCGCGCAAGATGGGCGCGAGCTTCGTGATCGCGGTCGACATCTCGGCCCGGCCGGACGGCGCCGCGACCAACAACCCGATCGAGATGCTGCTGCAGACCTTCACGATCATGGGCCAGACGATCAAGACCTACGAGCTCGACAAGTACGCGGACGTCGTGATTCGCCCGAACCTCGCGGCGATGGGCGGCAGCGACTTCAACCAGCGCAACGCGGCGATCCTCGCGGGCGAGGAAGCCGTCGCGCGCATCATGCCGGAGCTGCAGCGCAAGCTCGCGGCCGCGCGCGGCATGGCTGCTGCGTAAGCACGCGCGTCACGGGAAGGGGCGCTCCATGCCGGCGCCCCGCTGCTGCCCGCAGAGCGATGTCCGCCGCGCCGCCGGCGCCGGCCCAAAAACAAAAAACCCTGCCGCCTTTCGGTGACAGGGTTTTTTTCCGGCCTGGCTGACCGGCAAACGTCAGTTGTTGCCGTTCGCCGAATCGTCGCCGATCGTCGCGCGCACGCGCTGACGGAGGTCTTCTGCCTTCATCGGGAATTCCGACTCGATCCGGCGCGCGCCGGTGAACCGCTTTTCCCAGTAGCCGCTATCGAGATCGTCGACGCGAACGGTGCTGCCCGTCGACGGCGAGTGCACGAACTTGTTGTCGCCGATGTAGATGCCGACGTGCGAGAACGTGCGGCGCATCGTGTTGAAGAACACCAGATCGCCCGGCTTCAGGTTGCTCATGCTCACCTTCTCGCCGACGCGGCTCATCTCTTCCGCGCGACGCGGCAGCGACATGCCGAGCGTGTCCTGGAACACGTAGCGCACGAAGCCGCTGCAGTCGAGGCCCGAATCCGGCGAGTTGCCGCCCCAGCGATAACGCACGCCGATCATGTTCAGCGCGCCGACGACCACGTCGCCTGCCTTGCCCGCCATGCCGGCAAGGAACGACTTCGCGCCGCCGCTCGACGGCTGTGCACTGGTCTGCTGGAGGGAGGAACCCGACCCGATCTGAGTCGAATTGGTGACATTCTGGTTAAAACTGCTGACTTCGTCGGCGAACGCGCCGGGAGCTGCTGCGAACAGGGCGCCGATGAACAGCCCGGCGATGGTGCGCGCGCATGCCTGGGTCAGGGATCGATGCTGCATTGGTCGATGGAATGTGCTTAAAAATCAGCTGATTGGCGGAAAATTTCGGTCGATACTAGCCAGCGCGTAATCGTTTGTCAAAACAAATTAAAAAATACAATCGAGATGGTCAGACCATTGGACACCTATCACGCTTTCCAGACCGCTTTCAACAGCTTTTGTGTGTAAGGATGTGACGGTCTCGTGAAAATGTCGGACACCTCTCCCGACTCGACGACGGCACCGTCCTGCATCACCGCGACGCGGTGCGCCATCGCGCCGATCACCTCCAGGTCGTGGCTGATGAACACATAGCCGAGGTTGTATTTCTGTTGCAAATTCGCGAGCAGTTTCAGCACCTGCTGCTGGATCGACACGTCGAGCGCCGACGTCGGCTCGTCGAGGATCAGGATCCGCGGCTCCAGCACCAGCGCCCGCGCGATCGCGATCCGCTGGCGCTGCCCGCCCGAGAATTCGTGCGGATACCGGTGCAGCACCGTGCGGTCGAGGCCCACTTCGCGCAGCACCGCGAGCGACTTCGCGCGGCGCGCATCGGGCGTCATGTCCGGGCGATGCAGCTCGAGCCCCTCGCCGACGATCCGCTCGATCGTGTGACGCGGCGAAAGCGAACTGAATGGATCCTGAAAGACCACCTGCATGTTCGAGCGCAGCGCGGTCTGTTCGCGGCCGCGATAGGTCGACAGCGCGCGCCCCTGGAATTCGATCTCGCCGCCGGCCGTCTTCTGCAGCCCGAGCAGCGCCATCGCGAGCGTCGACTTCCCCGACCCCGATTCGCCGACGATGCCGAGCGTCTCGCCCTGCCGCACCGACACCGACACGTCCGCGACGGCCGTCACCGGCAGCGTGCCGAACCAGCCCGCGATGCCCGGCCGCTTGCGCGCGAACTGCACGCTCACGTGCCGCGCGTCGAGCACGACGGGCGCGATCGGCATCACCGGCATGACGGCGCGCTGCGGCCGGCTGTTCAGCAGCCGCTGTGTATACGGATGCTCGGGTTCCGCGAAGATCCGCTCGACCGGCCCGCTCTCGACGAGCCGGCCGCGCTCCATCACCGCGATGCGCTCGGCGAAATGTCTGACGAGATTCAGGTCGTGCGTGATCAGCAGGATCGCCATCCCGCGCTTTTCCGCTTCCTCGCGCTGCAGTTCCAGCAGCAGGTCGACGATCTGCGCGCGGATCGTCACGTCGAGCGCGGTGGTCGGTTCGTCGGCGAGCAGCAGCCGCGGCCGACATGCGAGCGCCATCGCGATCATCGCGCGCTGCCGCTGGCCGCCCGACAACTGGTGCGGGTAGCTGTCGACGCGCTTGTCCGGCTCCGCAATGCCCGTGCGGGCGAGCAACGCGATCGCGCGCTTGCGCGCCTCGACCGCCGAGACGCCGTCGTGCAGCACGATCGTCTCGCCGATCTGCACGCCGATCGTATACAGCGGATTGAGCGCCGTCATCGGCTCCTGGAAGATCATCGCGATGTCCGAGCCGCGCAGCCCGCGCATCTCGCGCTCGCTCTTGCCCACCAGGTCCTGCCCCGCGAAACGGATCGCGCCGCTGACGTCGGCGTCGCGCAACAGGCGCAGGATCGACAGCGCGGTCACGCTCTTGCCGGAACCCGACTCGCCGACGAGCGCGACGCGCTCGCCGCGGCCGATCGCGAGCGTCACGTCGTCCACCGCGACCGTGTCGCCGAAGCGCACGTGCAGATGCTCGAGCGACAGCAGCGGTTCGGGCTGCGTCGATACGGTCGACTCGCTCATCGCTGGCCTCCCGCTGCGCGCACCGAATCGGCGATCCGCGTGTCGAGCGCGTTGCGCAGCGCGTCACCCATGAAGGTCAGCAGCAGCAGCGTCGCGACCAGCACGCCGAACGTCGACAGCGAGATCCACCATGCGTCGAGGTTGCCCTTGCCCTGCGCGAGCAGCTCACCGAGGCTCGGCGTCGGCGGCGGCACGCCGAGCCCGAGGAAATCGAGGCTCGTGAGCGCGAGGATCGAACCGCTCATCCGGAACGGCAGGAACGTGATCACCGGCGTAAGACTGTTCGGCAGCACGTGGCGCCAGATGATCTGCGCGTTCGTGAGCCCCATCGCGCGGGCCGCGCGCACGTAGTCCTGCGTGCGGTTGCGCAGGAATTCCGCGCGCACGTAGTCGGCCAGCCCGATCCAGCCGAACAGCGACAGCAGCACGATCAGCAGCAGGAAGCTCGGCTCGAAGATCGACGCGAAGATGATCAGCAGGTACAGCTCGGGCAACGAGCTCCAGATCTCGATCAGCCGCTGCCCGACGATGTCGATGCGCCCGCCGAAGAAGCCCTGCACGGCGCCCGCGGCGATCCCGAGCAGCGTGCCGATCACGGTCAGGATCAGCCCGAACTCGACCGAGATGCGGAACCCGTACACGAGCCGCGCGAGCAGGTCGCGCCCCTGTGCGTCAGTGCCGAGCCAGTTCTCGCGCGACGGCGGCGCCGGGTTCGGCACGTTCGAGAAGTAATTCAGCGTGTCGTAGTAATAGTGGTTCGGCGGATAGACGACGAAGTTGCCGGGTGCCTCGAGCCGCTTGCGCACGTACGGATCGAGATAGTCGGCCGGCGTCGGGAAATCGCCGCCGAAAGTCGTCTCCGGATACGCATGGAACATCGGGAAATAGGTCTGGCCGTCGTAGCGCACGACGAGCGGCTTGTCGTTCGACCACAGTGGCGCCGCAAGGCTCGCGGCGAACGCGACGACGAAGATCACGAAGCTCCAGTAGCCGAGGCGCTGCTGCCTGAAGCGCTGCCACACGCGGCGCGCCGGTGACGGCGACACGCGCGCCCGCGCGGCGTCGATGCGGGATGATGCAACGGCCCGGTTCATCGCGCTCCTCGCCCCATGGCGCCCGGCATGCGGATGGATCGTTTCATGTCAGCGCTCCAGGTTGTCGAATTGAATGCGCGGATCGACCCACACATAGCAGAGATCGGAGACCAGCTTGGTCGCGAGCCCGATCAGCGTGAACAGGTACAGCGTGCCGAGCACGACCGGATAGTCGCGCCGCACGACCGACTCGTACGACAGCAGCCCGAGGCCGTCGAGCGAGAACAGTGTCTCGATCAGCAGGCTGCCCGTGAAGAACGCACCGATGAACGCGGCCGGGAAGCCGACGATCAGCGGCAGCATCGCGTTGCGGAACACATGCTTCCACAGCACGCTGCGCTCGGAGAGCCCCTTCGCGCGCGCGGTCAGCACGTATTGCCGGCGGATCTGGTCGAGAAACGCATTCTTCGTGAGCATCGTGACGACCGCGAAGCTGCCGACGACCGACGCCGTGATCGGCAGCGCGATGTGCCACAGGTAGTCGAGCACCTTGCCGACGAGCGACAGCTGCGCGAAGTTGTCCGATGTGAGGCCGCGCAACGGAAAGAGCTGCCAGAACGAGCCGCCGCCGAACAGCACGAGCAGCAGCACGCCGAGCACGAAACCCGGGATCGCATACCCGACGAGCACGACGAGGCTCGTCGCGACGTCGAACGGCGAACCGTTGCGCACGGCCTTCGCGATGCCGAGCGGCACCGAGATCAGGTACGTGAGGAAGAACGTCCACAGCCCGATGCTGATCGACACGGGCAGTTTCTGCACGACCAGCGACCACACGCTCTGGTGGCGGAAATAGCTGTCGCCGAGATCGAAGCGCGCGAAGCGCTTCAGCATCAGCCAGTAGCGTTCGAGCGGCGGCTTGTCGAAGCCGTACAGCGCCTTGAGCTGCGCGAGCTGCTGCGCGTCGACACCGGTGTGCGCGCGCATTCCGAACGGCACCGCGCCCTGCTCCGTCGCGCCCTTGCGCAGTTCCTGCACGGCCTGCTCGACGGGCCCGCCCGGCACGAACTGGATCACCGCGAACGTGAGGGTCAGCACGCCGATGAGCGTCGGGATCATCAGCAGCAGGCGTTTGAGGATGTAGCTCCACATAGGGCGTCGACTCGTGATCGGTGGCGGGTTGGACGAAGGGGCGGCGCGGGTCAGTGATCGGGCTTCGCCCACCAGGTCGACACGACCCAGCCCTCGGCCGAATAGTACAGCGGCAACGTCTGCGGATAGGCCAGCGTGTGCCGGTACGCGATCCGGTGCGTCGTGCTGTACCACTGCGGCACCGCGTAATAGCCGTGCATCAGCACGCGGTCGAGCGCGTGCGTCGCGTCGAGCAGGTCTTCGCGCGTCTGCGCGGTGCCGAGCGCGTGCAGCAACGCGTCGACGGCCGGCGACTTCAACCCGATGAAGTTGTCGGAGCCCGGTTCGTCGGCGAACTTGCTCGCGTAACGCGAGTATTGTTCGGCACCCGGCACCTGCACGCCCGGCAAGCGGATCGTCGTCATGTCGTAGTCGAACGCATCGAGGCGCTTCTGCAGCAGCGCGAAATCGGCCGTGCGAAAACGTGCGTCGATGCCGAGCTTCGCGAGATTGCGCTGATAGGCCGTCACGACACCTTCCATCGCGGCGCCCGAATCGTCGAGGATCTCGAACGTGAACGGTTCGCCCTTCGCGTTGCGCAGCGCACCGTCGCGATAGGTCCAGCCGGCCTGTGCGAGCAATGCGCGCGCCTTCAGCAGGTTCGCACGCAGCGAGCCCGGCGGGTTCGTGTCCGGTTGCGTGACCATCGGGCCGAACACGGCCGGGTCGAGCTGCGCGCGCAGCGGCTCGAGCAGCTTCAACTCGCCTTCACCCGGCGTACCGGTCGCCTGCAGGTCCGTGTCGGCGAAATAGCTGTCGAGGCGCGTGTACGCGCTATAGAACAGCTGGCGGTTCAGCCATTCGAAGTCGAACGCGAGGTCGAGCGCCTGGCGCACGCGCACGTCGCGAAACAGCGGCCGGCGCAGGTTCATGAAGAAGCCCTGCATGCCGGCGCCGTTATGCTGGCGGAATTCGCGCTTGACGAGCTCGCCGCTGTCGAAGCGCTTGCCGACGTCGCGCCGTGTCCAGTTGCGTGCGATGTACTCGACGAGCACGTCGTATTCGCCGGCCTTGAACGCCTCGAGCCGCGCGACGCCGTCGCCGTACAGCTTGTAGACGATCCGCGCGAAATTGTTGGTGCCGATCCGCACCGGCAGGTCGGCGCCCCAATACGCAGGATTGCGCCGGTAGGTGATCGTGCGGCCGTTGTCGTAACGCTCGATCAGGTACGGGCCGCTGCCGATCGGCTGCTCGAACGCGAGCTGGTCGAACGGGATGCGCGAGCCGTCCGCGCGCAAGCCCCACTTGCGCGAGAACACCGGCACGCCGCCGGCGATCAGCGGCAGCTCGCGATTCGCGCTGCGGAACTCGAAACGCACGGTGGCCGGATCGACCACCACGGCCTTCGCGATCTCCGCGAAATATGCGCCGAACTGCGGCGCGGCCTGTTTGCTCTTCAGCGTATCGAATGAGAATTTGACGTCGTCGGCGGTGACGCGGTCGCCGTTCGAGAAGCGCGCGCGCGGATTCAGGTGGAACGTGACCGAACGGCGGTCGGGCGCGACGTCGATGTCGTCGGCGAGCAGCCCGTAGGCGGACGCCGGTTCGTCCGAACTTCCCGTCGCGAGGCTCTCGAACAGGTTGTCGATGCCGGGTGCGGGATTGCCGCGCATCGTGAACGGATTGAATTTGTCGAACGACGTCAGCCGGTTCGGGTTCGCGAGCACGAGCGTGCCGCCCTTCGGCGCGTCGGGGTTGACGTAGTCGAAATGCTTGAAACCCGGCGGATACTTCGGCTCGCCGTACTGCGCGATCGCATAGGCCGCGTGTGCGGCCGGCGCGGCCAGCGCCGCGTACAGCGCAAACGCCGCAGCGACGCGGCCGGCGGCCCGTACGCCACGCTGCGCGCCGAGGCAGGCTCGCGCGGCGGCGGCCCGGGGCGAACCCTTCGTCATAGAGGCCCTGTCGGTCGAATGGGGGATGTAACGTGGACCGATTCTACCCATTCAATCCGTCGGGCCAAAAGAAAACCGCCACGCGGGCGGTTTTCTCGTTGACCGGCAGTCGCGGCGCACGCGTCACGCGTGCGCGACGCGCCGATCAGCGCCAGCCGTTGTGGCGGCCGTGATCCCAGTGACCACGATCGTCGCCCCAGCCGCGACCATGGCGGCGATACCACTCGTCGCGGCCCCAGTAGCGGCGGCCGTCCCAGTAACGATCGCCGTGCCAGCCGATCACGATCGTCGGCGCCGGCGCATAGGCCGGCGCATACACCGGCGCAGGCTGATAGACGACCGGCGGCGGGGGTGGCGGCGCATACACGGGTGCGGGCGCGACGTAGACCGGGGCCGGCACGCCGACGTTGATCCCGACATTGACTCCCGCCATTGCTGCGCCCGACACGAGCAAGGCCGTCATACCGGTCAAGAGCGAGGCAACACGCAAAGTCTTCATGGATTCCTCTTCTGGTTGTGTCATGTGTGATTCGACTATAACGGCAAGCCCCGTTTCCGCATATTTCAAGTTTGTAAGAACTGATGCGCCGCATCGCAACGGGAAGCTCGCGCTAACGTCTTGTAACAATCGGCGCCCGTTTGCCCTCTCCGCACCCATTCCTAAAACATCTTTCATCCTGCCCCGCGCCCGGCGTTAAGCGGCGCCACGCACACTGCGCGAGCCGAATCGGGCTCCCGCCACGCTTCGGCACTTCGCTGACAGGCCGGCGCCCGCGCCGGCGGAGACCTCGCCGATGCTGAAACTCGTCCGACTCGCGCTCGCGCGCCCCTATACGTTCATCGTCCTCGCGCTGCTGATCCTGATCGCGGGGCCGCTCGCGGCGCTGCGCACGCCGACCGACATCTTCCCCGACATCCGGATTCCGGTCATCAGCGTCGTATGGAACTACGCGGGCCTGCAGCCGGCCGACATGTCCGGGCGCATCGTCACCTATTACGAGCGCACGCTCGGCACGACGGTCAACGATGTCGCGCACATCGAGTCGCAATCGTTCCGCAGCTTCGGGATCGTCAAGATCTTCTTCCAGCCGAGCGTCGATATCCGCACCGCGACCGCGCAGGTCACGTCGATCTCGCAGACCGTGCTCAAGCAGATGCCGCCCGGCACCACGCCGCCGCAAATCCTCAACTACAACGCGTCGACGGTGCCCGTGCTGCAACTCGCGCTGACGAGCGACACGCTGAACGAACAGCAGCTCGGCGACTACGCGACCAACGTGATCCGGCCGCAGTTGCTGTCCGTCGCGGGTGTCGCGATTCCGTCGCCGTACGGCGGCAAGGTGCGCCAGGTGCAGATCGATCTCGATCCGCAGGCGCTGCAGGCCAAGGGGCTGTCCGCGCAGGATGTCGCGACCGCGCTCGCGCAGCAGAACCAGATCATTCCGGCCGGCACGCAGAAGATCGGCGGCTTCGAGTACAACATCCGCCTCAACGACAGCCCGCTGTCCATCGACCAGCTCAACGCGCTGCCGATCCGGACCGTCAACGGCGCGGTGATCTTCATGCGCGACGTCGCGCATGTACGCGACGGCTTTCCGCCGCAGGGCAACATCGTGCGCGTCGACAGCCGCCGCGCGGTGCTGATGAGCGTGCTGAAAAGCGGCTCGGCGTCGACGCTCGACATCATCGCGGGCGTCAAGGCGCAGTTGCCGCGCATCGAGGCGACGCTGCCGCCGTCGCTCCGGCTCGTCGTGATGGGCGACCAGTCGGTGTTCGTCAAGGGCGCCGTGAGCGGCGTCGCGCGCGAAGGCCTGATCGCCGCCGCGCTCACGTCCGCGATGATCCTGCTGTTCCTCGGCAGTTGGCGCTCGACGCTGATCATCGCCGCGTCCATTCCGCTCGCGGTACTGGCGGCGATCGCCGCGCTTGCCGCCGCGGGCGAGACGCTCAACGTGATGACGCTCGGCGGGCTTGCGCTCGCGGTCGGCATTCTGGTCGACGACGCGACCGTCACGATCGAAAACGTCAACTGGCATCTGGAACAGGGCAAGGACGTGCGCAGCGCGATCCTCGACGGTGCGTCGCAGATCGTCGCGCCGGCCTTCGTATCGCTGCTGTGCATCTGCATCGTGTTCGTGCCGATGCTGCTGCTCGACGGCGTCGCGCGCTTCCTGTTCGTGCCGATGGCCGAAGCCGTGATCTTCGCGATGATCGCGTCGTTCGTGCTGTCCCGCACGTTCGTGCCGATGATGGCCCGTTACTTGCTGAAACCGCATGCCGCGCATCCGGTGGCCGTGCTCGCACCGCATGGCACACCGTTCACGCCGCCGCGCGCACGCAATCCGCTCGTCGCGTTCCAGCAGGGTTTCGAGCGCCGCTTCGCCGCACTGCGCGCCGGCTACCGGGTCTTGCTCGGCCTCGCCCTCACCTACCGCGCCCGCTTCGTCGTGTGGTTCCTCGCGGGGGTCGCCGTATCGTTCGCGCTGGTGCCGGGGCTCGGCCGCAATTTCTTCCCGTCGGTCGACTCCGGCGAGATCGCGATCCACGTGCGCGCACCGATCGGCACGCGCATCGAGGAAACGGCCGCGCTGTTCGACCGCGTCGAGCGCACGGTGCGCGCGGTCGTGCCGCCGCATTCGCTCGCGAGCATCGTCGACAACATGGGGTTGCCCAATAGCGGGATCAACCTCACGTACAGCAACAGCGGCACCATCGGCCCGCAGGACGGCGACATCCTCGTGTCGCTCACGGGCGACCACGCGCCGACGGCCGGCTACGTGAAGCAACTGCGCACCGAGCTGCCGCGTGCCTTTCCGGGCGTGACGTTCTCGTTCCTGCCCGCCGACATCGTGAGCCAGATCCTCAACTTCGGCGCACCGGCGCCGATCGACGTGCAGGTGACGGGCCCCGACCGGGCGGCCAACCGCGCGTATGCGACCGCGCTGTTGCGGCGCATACGCGCGGTGCCGGGCGTCGCCGATGCGCGCGTGCAGCAGGCGTCGACCTATCCGCAGTTCACGGTGTCGGTCGACCGCGCGCGCGCCGCGCCGCTCGGCATCACCGAGCAGGACGTCACCAATGCGGTGGTCGCCAGCCTGTCCGGCACGAGCCAGGTGTCGCCGACCTACTGGCTCGATCCGCGCAACGGCGTGTCCTATCCGATCGTCGCGCAGACGCCGCAATACCGGATGACGTCGCTGTCGGACCTGCGCGCGCTGCCCGTCACGGGCCGCACGGGCGCCCCGCAACTGCTCGGCGGTCTCGCGACGATCGTGCGCGGGCAGACCGACGCGGTCGTGTCGCACTACGACATCGCGCCGCTCTACGACATCTTCGCGACCACACAGGATCGCGATCTCGGTGCGGTCAGCGCCGACATCGAACGCGTGCTGCGCGCGAGCGCCGCCGACCTGCCGAAGGGATCACGCGTGACCGTGCGCGGCCAGGTGCAGACGATGAACGGCGCATTCGGCGGGTTGCTCGCCGGCCTCGCCGGCGCGGTGCTGCTGATCTACCTGCTGATCGTCGTGAACTTCCATTCTTGGCGCGACGCGTTCGTGATCGTGAGCGGCCTGCCTGCCGCGCTCGCCGGCATCGTCTGGATGCTGTTCGTCACGCGCACGCCGCTGTCGGTGCCGGCGTTGACGGGCGCGATCCTGTGCATGGGGGTCGCGACCGCGAACAGCATTCTCGTCGTCACCTTCGCGCGCGAACGGCTCGCGCACACCGCCGACGCGGCCGCCGCCGCGCTCGAGGCCGGCTTCACGCGCTTTCGGCCCGTGATGATGACCGCGCTCGCGATGATCATCGGCATGGCGCCGATGGCCCTCGGTCTCGGCGACGGCGGCGAACAGAATGCGCCGCTCGGCCGTGCGGTCATCGGCGGCCTGCTGTGCGCGACCGTCGCGACGCTGGTGTTCGTCCCCGTCGTGTTCAGCCTCGTCCACCGGCGCGATCGCGCGCCGCGCTCCGATTCCCTTTCCGTCACTCCGGGAGAACAGCATGTCCACTGAATTCGAAGTCCGTCCCCCCGGCACGCCGCGCTATCTGAAGCCGCTCGCGATCGCAGGCGCCGTCGCCGCGCTCGCCGTCGCGGCCGCCGGTGTCTTCGCCCGCATGCATGACGCGCACGCGGTCGCCGCGTGGACTGCGCAGCAAGCGATCCCAACCGTCGCAACGGTCGCGCCGCAGCCGGCCGCGGCCGACGCACTCGTGCTGCCGGGCCGCCTCGACGCGTATGTCGACGCACCGATCTATGCGCGCGTGCCGGGCTACCTGCATGCGTGGTACGCGGACATCGGCGCGCATGTGAAGGCCGGCCAGCTGCTTGCGTCGATCGATACGCCCGATCTCGACCAGCAGTTGCAACAGGCCCGCGCGGACCTGCAAAGCGCGAGCGCGAACGAACGGCTCGCCGCCATCACGGCCGCACGGTGGGCCGAGATGCTTGCGCAGGATTCCGTCTCGCAGCAGGAGGCCGACGAGAAGCGCAGCGATCTCGACGCGAAACGCGCGGCCGTCGCAGCGAGCACCGCCAACGTACGGCGGCTCGACGCGCTCGAATCGTTCAAGCGGCTCACCGCGCCGTTCGACGGCATCGTGACG
Organism: Burkholderia cepacia complex sp. TUM26381; assembly: GCF_057439935.1. Classification (NCBI taxonomy): domain Bacteria; kingdom Pseudomonadati; phylum Pseudomonadota; class Betaproteobacteria; order Burkholderiales; family Burkholderiaceae; genus Burkholderia; species Burkholderia cepacia complex sp. TUM26381. The sequence goes on from NZ_CM172006.1 coordinate 2,299,279, forward strand.
GCCCGCAAGACCGACGTCGGCGCGCTGATCGACGCGGGAAGCGGCAACGGCGCCGAACTCTTCACCGTGTCGGATGCGCGGCGGCTGCGACTGTACGTCCACGTGCCGCAAGACGACGCGACCGCGATCCGTGCGGGCATGCAGGTCGCGCTGACCGTGCCCGAGCGCCCCGGCACGACGTTCAACGCAACGCTCGCGGATTCCGCGCAGTCGATCGACCCGGCTTCCGGCACGCTGCTCGCGCAGTTTTCGATCGCCAATCCGGCAGGCACGCTGTTTCCCGGCGAATACGCGCAGGTGCGGATCGCGATGCCCGGCGCCGCGCATGCGTTGACGATTCCGGCCAGCACGCTGATCTTCCGCCAAGACGGGTTGCAGGTCGCGGTGCTCGACGCGAACGGGCACGCCAGGTTGCGCAACGTGTCGATCGCGACCGACCTCGGCACGCGTGTCGAGATCGCATCCGGGCTCGCAGCCGGCGATCGCGTGATCGACAATCCGCCGGATTCGCTCGCCGATGGCGACCCCGTACGCGCCGCCGGCACCGCGACGACGGAGCACGCGCATGGCTGACCGACCGCTTGCTGCATTGTTGGGCAGTGTCGCGCTGCTTGCCGGCTGCTCGCTCGCACCGACCAGTCGCGCGCCGGATGTTCCGGTGCCGGCCGCGTTTCGCGAAACGGGCCCGTGGGTCGATGCCGCCCCGGCCGACCGGCTGCCTCGCGACGGCTGGTGGCGCGTGTATGGCGATGCGACGCTCGACCGGCTCGAACCGCTCGTCGCACACGCGAATCCCGATCTCGCGGTCGCCGTCGCGCGGCATGACGAAGCTGCCGCGCTGTTCGACGCAGCGCATGCGGCATTGCTGCCGACCGTGGGCATCGATGCCGAACCCGACCGCGACCGGCAGTCGGCGCGCCGGCCGCTGCGCGGCAGCGGCCAGCCCGACGTCTACGAGTCGAACACGCTCGAAGCCGGCATCGGCTATGACGTCGATCTGTGGGGCAAGGTCCGCAACACGGTCGCGGCCGACCGCAACGAGGCGCAGGCGGCCGACGATGATCTCGCGTCGGTCCGGCTCAGTCTGCAGGCCAGCGTGGCCGGCACCTACTTCGACCTCGCGGGCCTCGACCGCGAAGCCGATACGCTCGCGCAAACGATCGACACGTACCGCCGCGCGTGGCAGCTGACGGTCAGCCGTCATCGAGGCGGCCTCGCATCGGGGCTCGACGTGTCGCGTGCACAAACGCAACTCGCGCTCGCCCAGGCGCGCGCATCCGACATCGCCGCGCGCCGCGCACTCGACGAACACGCGATCGCGGCGCTCGTCGGCGCATCCGCGTCGACGTTCACGCTGCCGCCCGTCGCGGCGCTGCCGGGCGTGCCGTCGATTCCGACCGGGCTCGCGTCGACGCTGCTCGAACGCCGGCCGGACGTCGCCGCCGCCGAACGCCGCGTTGCAGCCGCGAACGCACGCATCGGCGTCGCCCGCGCGGCCTATTTCCCCGACCTGTCGCTCGGCCTCGACGCCGGCTTCCAGAGCGATACGTTTTCGCCGTGGCTCGCCGCGCCGAACGAGATCTGGTCGATCGGGCCACGCCTCGCGATGACGCTGTTCGACGGCGGCCTGCGTGCCGCGGGCGTACGCAAGGCACGTGCGCAGTTCGCCGAACAGGGCGCGCGCTATCGCGCCGTCGTGCTGCAGGCGTTCCGCGAAGTCGAGGACGATCTCGCGCTGCTGCATCGCCTCGGCGACGAATCGGACCAGGACGACGCCGCGCTCGTCGCGGCGCGACAGTCGCTTGCACTCGCGATGTCGCGCTATCGCGACGGTGCGGTCAGCTATCTCGACGTCGTCACGGCGCAGACGACCGAACTCGATACGCAGATCGCGTCGCTCGATGCCGACGCGCGGCGCCTGCAGGCATCCGTCGGGCTCGTGCGCGCGCTCGGCGGCGGCTGGCACCGCGCGCATTCATGAACGTTTCTTCATCGGCACGCCCGGCGCCTGCACTGACGCACCCGATAACGTGGTTCCTGCCGGCATCGCCCTCGCGGCACCGGCCACCGACACTTGAAAAGGACTCCGCCATGAAGACCCTGATGTTCGCCACCCTTCTCTCTGCGCTCTGCGTCGCGCTGCCCGGCCGGGCCGGCGCGACGCCGCCCGGTGCGGCGACGGCATCGCAGACGCTCGCATCTACCGCGCCCGCGCCACTGCCGTCTCGACCGGCATGGAACTGGAACGCCTCGCCAGCCACGCCGCTGACACGTGCGCAGGTCTATCGTGAACTCGTCCACGCCGAACGCGACGGCCAGCTCGCGCAACTCGATCGCGAACTCTATTCGCACTGACTGTATGCAAGCGAGTGTGCCGTGCGGCGCGCGGCACCTCTGCGATACGGACGCGCGGCGCAATGCCGTCCCGTCATCCGCCCGCGTCGAACCGGAACCCGAATCGCGCGACCGTTTCGATCCGCGCGGAGAACGCATGCGCGGCCAGCTTGCGCCGCAACCTCACGACCAGCGCATTGACCGTTTCGGGTTCGATGTCGGCATCGCCCCATGCGTAACGCAGCACGGCATCGCGCCCGACCGGCCGCCCCGCTTCGCGCAGCAGGCATTCGACGAGACGGAATTCCCGTGCGCTGAGCGCCAGCCGCCTGCCACGCTCCTCGAGTGCGCGCGTCGCCGTGTCGAGCCGGACCGATTCCCGCGTTTCGATCGCGCCCGTCCGGCGCCACAACGCGCGCAGCCGCTCGTGCAGCTCCACGAACGAACACGGATGGGCAAGACACACGTCGCAGCCGGCCTGCAGCATCCGCGCACGCTGCGCGGGCGTTGCGCCGCTGACGATCGCGGCGATCGTCGCGCCGCCGGCCGATACGGCGAGTCGCGGCAATCCTGCGAGGATCGCCGGGTCGGCCGCCGCATCCGGTGCGGCAATCACGATGGCATCGAACCGGTCCTGGGTCGCCGCGAAGCAGCCGTCGCGCCATCCGTCGACGCGCTCGACGCCGTGCATGCTCTCGCGAAACGCCTTGTCGAGCCGCGCAGCCTCCGGCGTCGGCGGCGCAATCAGCAGGATGCGCATCGAGCGGTCTCCTGCGCCGTCATGCGAGCGAGCGCGGCCAGCATTCGACCGTAATCGCTGCGCCGGCCGGCTGCGCATCGCCAATCCGCAGCGCGAAACCGTGCACGCGCATCACGGCCGACACGATGCTCAACCCGAGCCCCGACCCGTTCACGTGACGCGTGCGCTCGCCGCGATAGAAGCGTTCGAGCACGGCGTCGCGCTCGCCTGGCGGGATGCCCGGCCCGGTGTCCTCGAACCGGACGAGCGGGCCGCCCGGTGTCGTGTGAAGCACGACGCGCACGCGACCGCCGGGCGGCGTGAACTTGATGGCGTTGTCCGCGAGATTGCTGAACGCCTCGAACAGCAATGCGCGGTCGCCATGAATACCGTCGACCGGCAAGGCTTCGAGTTCGAACGACACGTCGACGGCTTCGGCCAGCGGCTCGTATAGGTCGCACACGTCGCGCAGCAATGCCGCGACGTCGACCGCGGCAAAGCCGCCGCGCCGGCTCAGCGTGCCGATCTCGGAGATGCGCAGCATCGCGCGAAAGCGTTCGAGCAGCCGGTCGGTCTCGTCGCGCGCGGAAGCCAGCAGTGCCGCCGACGCAGGATCGTCCGCGCAGAACGGCTGGTCGGCGAGCCGGGCCAGCATCGTATGGACCCGCGCGAGCGGCGTGCGCAGGTCGTGCGCGATGCCGTCGCAGGTATGACGCACCTCGCCCATCAGCCGCTCGACTTCGTCGAGCATGTGGTTCACGAGATGCGCGAGCAGATCGAGTTCGTCGTAGCGGCCGACCGGCAGCCGCTTGCCGAGATCGCCCTCGGCGATCTGCCGCGTGACGCGCCGGATCGCGGCGACGCGGCGCATCTGCCGCATGCCGAGCATGCTGCCGCCTGCAATGCCCGCAATCAGGATCATCACGCCGCCGATCACGAGCCCGCGGATCGCGACATCGCGGATCTGGATGAAATGCGACAGGTCGCGCGCGACGACCAGCGTCATCCCGTTGTCGCGGCGCACGGCCATCGCGCGCGTGATCGGCGCGGGCTGGCCGTCGAGCGGCGCGAGCGTGCGGTTCAGCGTGCGTCCGTCGCGATCCGTGCGCAGCGCGGGCGGTGTCGCGATGTCGCCGGCCACACGGCGACCGGCCGCATCGAACAGCCCGTAGAAACTCGTATGCATGTGCTCGTGCTCGAGCCGCCGGTGAATCGCGAGCGGCAGCTCGGCATCGGGGATCGAATCGAAATAGATCAGCTGCCACGCGAGCACCTCGTCGGTGTCGCGCGTCATCGTGTGCGTCGCGGCGACGTTGATCACGCCCGCGAGCAGCAGCAGCGACACCGAGAAGATCGCCGCATACGCGCACAGCCAGCGAAACGTCGTCGTATGCCAGCGGCGCGTGAAATTCGCCGCGCGAGCCGCGTCCATGCCCGCCTCCGTCACGCGAGCATGTAGCCCGAGCCGCGCACCGTCTGGATCATCGGTTGCGCACCGGGCGGATCGATCTTCTTGCGCAGCCGGCCCATGTGGACGTCGATCAGGTTGGTACCCGGATCGAAGTGATAGCCCCATACGGTTTCGAACAGCATCGTGCGCGTGATCGTCTGGCCCGCGTTGCGCATCATGAATTCGAGCACGCGGAATTCCGTCGGCAGCAGCGGAATCTCGTCGCCGCCGCGGCGCGCGCAGCGCGAAATGAGGTCGAGCTCGAGTGCGCCGACTTTCAGCAGCGTCTGCTGCGGCACGCCCGATGTCTGGCGGCGGCGCAGCAGCACCTCGATGCGCGCGCTCAGCTCGCCGGAATCGAACGGCTTCGTCAGGTAGTCGTCGCCGCCCGCGCGCAGCCCGCGGATGCGCTCGTCGACGTCGCCGAGCGCGCTCAGCATCAGCACCGGCGTATCGATGCCGACCGTGCGCATCGCGGTCAGGATCGCGAGGCCGTCCGCGCCCGGCAGCATCCGGTCGAGCGTGATCGCATCGTACGAAGCGCTCATCGCGCGCATCATCCCTTCGCGGCCGTTGTCGATCCAGTCGACCTCGAACCCGCGCGCGGTCAGTTCGCCGACGATTTCGTTCGCGGTCACCGCATCGTCCTCGACCGTCAGTACTCGCATGCTTGTCCTCGCAATGAACGTCACGACGGGCGCACACGATGCGCCCGCGACTATCGTAGGCGACGCGGTCGCCCTTCGGCGTTACATGAAAAATGCTTCATCGGATGACACGGCAGGCATGCGTGAAACTTGTTTCATCCGTGCGTCGCCCGCGCGGCGGCACGCGCCGCCTACGCTGACGTCATGCGGCATCGGGCCGCCAAACCAGGAGTTACCGGATGAAACTGTCGACCACCGTCGCCTGCATGCTGCTCGCATGCGCCAGCACCGCCGCGTTTGCGGGACCGCACCTCACCCCGCAGGAATGCCACGCGTACCCGTTCGTTCACACCGGCCATGACATCACGCATGCGGATCTCGTGCGCGAGCTGACCGAACTCGAACAGGTCGGCTACGATCCGGCGCACGCGAGCCCCTACTACCCCGACGATCTCGATGGCGCGAAGCATCGCCTCGCCGCCGAATACCGCGCGGACTGCACGCATGCGCTGACGGCCGACGCGGGCAGGCCGTACTGACCGCATGGCCGGGCTCAACGCGGCCGAAAAAAACGAAAAGGCGGCACTCGCGTGCCGCCTTTTTTCATGAACGCGCATGGATATCGACCGCTGCGCCGCGACACCGCTCAGCGCGACATCATGTTCATGCTGACGTTGTGCATCACCCACAACGTGCCGACGATCAGGATCGCCGCGGTCAGCACCGTGTAGCTGAACGCCATGACGTTCCAGCGCTGGCCCGACGAGCCGTTCATGTGCAGGAAGTACACGAGGTGCACGACGATCTGCACGAAGGCGAGCACGGCGAGCGCGATCAGCGACGCATGCGGCGACAGCACGCCGCCCATCACGAGGCCGAACGACGCGGCCGTGAGCAGCACCGACAGGATGAAACCGGCGACATAGCCGCCGACGCTGCCGTGCCCTTCTTCGAGTTGAGACGAATGCGAATGGGCCATTTAGATCACGCTCGCGAGATAGACAAAGGAAAACACGCAGATCCACACGATGTCGAGGAAGTGCCAGAACAGGCTCAGGCACGTCAGGCGCCGCAGGTCACGATCGGTCAGGTCGCCGCCGCGGAACACGATCTGCCCGGCGAGCACGATCATCCACAGCAGGCCGGCCGTCACGTGCAGCCCGTGCGTGCCGACCAGCGTGAAGAACGCCGACAGGAACGCGCTGCGCTGCGGGCCCGCGCCTTCCGCGATCAGGTGCGAGAACTCGCGCAGTTCCATCGCGAGAAACGCCGCGCCGAGCACGAACGTCACCGCGAGCCACGCGAGCAGCGCGCCGCGCCGCTGCTTGTACGCCGCGAGCATCGCGAAACCGTACGTGATGCTCGACAGCAGCAGCGCGGCGGTTTCCACCGCGACGCCCGGAATGTCGAACAGCTCCTTCGCGGTCTGGCCGCCCGCATACTGGTGGCCGAGCACGGCGAACGTCGCGAACAGTGCCGCGAAGATCACGCAGTCGGTCATCAGGTACAGCCAGAAACCGAACACCGAATGCGACGGCGGATGGTCGTCGTGCTCGAGCAGGGTTGCGCTCAAGGTTTTCTGCAACATCAGTTGGCCTCCAGTTCCACGTCGTCGACGCGCGCGGCCACGCGCTGCGTCGGCTGCTTGTCTTCGATCTTCCGCACCGTCGACGCGGGGATGTAATAGCCGTCGTTATCGCGCGAGCTGTAGATCACGAGCGTCGCGATGATCCCGACGAGCCCGCCGATCGCCATCCACCAGATGTGCCATACCAGCGCGAAGCCGAGCACCAGGCTGAAGATCGCGATCACGAGGCCCGCGCAGGTATTCGACGGCATGTGGATATCGCGGATCGTCGCCGGGTTCGGCCGGCCTTCGCCGCGCGCCTTCATGTCGGCGTACGCGTCGAGCGTGCGCACCTGCGGAATCACCGCAAAGTTGTAGTCGGCCGGCGGCGACGACGTCGCCCACTCCAGCGTGCGGCCGCCCCACGGATCGCCCGTCGTGTCGCGGTACTCGGGCAGGTGGCGGTTGCGGATGCTGACCACCAGCTGCAGCAGCTGGCATGCAATGCCGACCGCGATCAGCACGGCGCCGAACGCGGCGACCAGCAGCCACGGATGCCATGCCGGGTTGTCGTAGTGGTTCAGGCGGCGCGTCATGCCCATGAAGCCGAGCACGTAGAGCGGCACGAACGCGACATAGAAACCGATCTGCCAGAACCAGAACGCGGCCTTGCCGAGCTTCTCGTTCAGCTTGAAGCCGAACGCCTTCGGGAACCAGTAGTTGAAGCCCGCGAGATAGCCGAACAGCACGCCACCGATGATCACGTTGTGGAAGTGCGCGATCAGGAACAGGCTGTTGTGCAGCACGAAGTCGGCGCCGGGAATCGCCATCATCACGCCGGTCATGCCGCCGAGCGTGAACGTGACCATGAAGCCGATCGTCCACAGCACGGGCGTCGTGAATTCGATCCGGCCGCGATACATCGTGAACAGCCAGTTGAACACCTTCACGCCGGTCGGAATCGCGATGATCATCGTCATGATCCCGAAGAACGCGTTCACGTTCGCACCCGAGCCCATCGTGAAGAAGTGATGCAGCCACACGAGGAACGACAGCACCATGATCGCGCAGGTCGCGTACACCATCGTCTTGTAGCCGAACAGCGGCTTCTTCGCGAACGTCGCGATGACTTCCGAGAAGATCCCGAACGCCGGCAGGATCAGGATGTACACCTCCGGATGGCCCCACGCCCAGATCAGGTTCAGGTACAGCATCGCGTTGCCGCCGGCATCGTTCGTGAAGAAGTGCATGCCGAGGTAACGGTCGAGGCCGAGCAGCGCGAGCGTCGCAGTCAGGATCGGGAACGACGCCATGATCAGCACGTTCGTGCACAGCGCGGTCCACGTGAACACCGGCATCTTCATCAGCGTCATGCCCGGCGCGCGCATCTTGATGATCGTCACGAAGAAGTTCACGCCGGTCAGCAGCGTGCCGACGCCCGAGATCTGCAGCGCCCACAGATAGTAGTCGACCCCTACCCCCGGACTGAACTGCAGCTCCGACAGCGGCGGGTATGCGAGCCAGCCCGTCTGCGCGAATTCGCCGATCACGAGCGACACGTTGATCAGGATCGCGCTGACGGCCGTCATCCAGAACGAGAGCGAGTTGATGAACGGGAACGCGACGTCGCGCGCGCCGATCTGCAGCGGCACGATCAGGTTCATCAGGCCGACCATGAACACCATCGCCATGAAGAAGATCATGATCACGCCGTGCGCCGTGAAGACCTGGTCATAGTGATGCGGCGGCAGGTAGCCGGGCCCGTTGTACGCGAGCGCGAGCTGCATGCGCATCATGATCGCGTCGGCGAAGCCGCGCAGCAGCATGATCAGCGCGACGATGATGTACATCACGCCGAGTCTCTTGTGGTCGACCGTGGTCAGCCATTCCGTCCACAGCCATTTCCACCGGCCGGTGATCGTCAGCGCGGCGAGAATGCCCAGCACGACCAGCCCCATGAAGGCGCCTGCCCCCATGATGATGGGCTGATCGAACGGGATCGCCGAGAGTGTGAGTTTGCCGAACATGCGTTACCCCTTCGTGCCGCAGGCGGCGTCCTTCAGGTCGAGGACGTGGCCATCGTTGTATTTCGCGATGATGTTGTGGAAGAGCCGCGGATCGACCGACGAGAAGTAGCGCACCGGCGCCTTCTCGCTCGGCTGCGCGACGTTGCCGTACACGGTCGCGTCGAGCCGGTCCGGCGACGCCTTCACCTTCTGCACCCATGCATCGAACTGTTCGCGCGGCTCGGCGAGCGTGCGGAATTTCATGTCGGAGAAGCCGCGGCCGCTGAAGTTGGCGGACGTGCCCGCGTAGTTGCCGGGTTCGTCGGCGATCAGGTGCAGGCGCGTCTGCATGCCGGCCATCGCGTAGACCTGGCCGCCGAGCTGCGGGATGAAGAACGAGTTCATCACCGAATCCGACGTGATGTGGAAATTCACCGGCGTGCCCACCGGGATCGCGAGCTGGTTCACCGACGCGATGCCGAGTTCCGGATAGATGAACAGCCACTTCCAGTCGAGTGCGACCACCTCGACGTCGATCGGCTTCACCGACGACTCGAGCGGCTTGTACGGGTCGAGCTCGTGCGTGGTCTTCCACGTGAGCACGCCGAGGAACAGGATGATCAGCGTCGGCACCGTCCAGATCACGACCTCGATCGCGGTCGAGTGCGACCAGTTCGGCGCGTAGGTGGCGTTGCGGTTCGATGCGCGGTAACGCCACGCAAACCACAGCGTCAGCAGGATCACCGGCACGACGACGATCAGCATCGCCCAGGTGGACGTCGCGATCAGCGCCTTTTCGGCGGCACCCACGCTACCTTTCGGATTTAGTACATCTAAATTACAGCCTGACAGGCTCAAAGCCGCGCCGATTGACATCAGCGCCGACCAGCCTCTTGAAGCTCTTCTTTTCATCACACAGCCCGAGGGTCATTGAATCCGTTTGCGTATGCCCGATGCGCATTCGATCCACGAAAGTGGCCGAATCATACGTCGCGCGAGTGCGATGAAAAACCGGTGGATGCGGCAAATCATCATTGCAAAATCTGCCGTGAGTCACATTGTCGCGGGGCAATTTCACGCAGCCGGAAGCGGGCCCGGCACGCGCCGTGCCGGACCTCGATCGATGCGTGCGCAACGGGCCGCATCGCCGTACGATGCAGCCCGCTTGCGCGGACCGGCGTGCCGCGATCAGTCGTGCGTCGACGCCATGTACGACGGCACCGGCCCGGCACCATCCCCTGCCGGCACCTTCGAATGGCTCGCTTCCTCGATCAGCTTGCCGACGGTCGGATCGATCGCGTCGGTGAACGGTTTCGGATCGATGCCGATTGCCAGCACGATCAGCGCAAGCGACGCGAACATCACGATCTCGCGACGATTCAGGTCGGCGAGCTTTGCGATCCGCTGGCTAGCGACCTTGCCGAACACGACGCGCTTGAGCATCCACAGCGTGTACGACGCGCTGAGGATCAGCGTGAGCGCCGCGATCGCGCCGATCCAGAAGTTGAAGCGGATCGCGCCCATGATGACCATGAACTCGCCGACGAAGCCCGACGTGCCCGGCAGGCCGACGTTGGCCATCGCGAACAGCACCGTGAAGGTCGCGAAGCGCGGCATCACGCCCGCCACACCGCCGTATGCGGCGATCTCGCGCTGCTTCGTGCGATCCGCGAGCACGTTTACGCACAGCAGCATCGCGCCCGCGACGAAGCCGTACGACACGAGCTGCACGATCGCGCCTTCGACGCCGATCCGGTTGAACAGGAACAGCCCGAGCGTGACGATCCCCATGTGCGCGACCGTCGAGTACGCGAGCAGCTTGCCGAGATCGGTCTGCGCGAGCGCGATCAGGCTCGCATAGACGATCGCGAACAGCGACAGCGCGATCACCGCCGGCGCGAAGAAGTGGCTTGCATCGGGCGTGACCGGCAGCGCGAAGCGCAGGAACCCGTAGCCGCCGAGCTTGAGCATCGCGAGCATCAGCGCGGCACCGGTCGGGCCGTCGGTGTAGACGTCGCTCAACCACGTATGGACCGGCCACATCGGCACCTTGACCGCGAACGCGGCGAAGAACCCGAGGAACACCAGCAGTTGCGGCGCGAAACCGAGCTGCAGCGTGCGCCACACGGCCATGTCGAACGTATGCGACTGCGCGTACAGGTACAGCATTGCCATCAGCAGCAACAGCGAGCCGGCGAATGAGATGAAAAAGAACTTCACGGCCACATAAACGCGACGCTCGCGCCCCCACGTGCCGATCAGCAGGTACAGCGGGATCAGCGTCGCCTCGAAGAAGATGAAGAACAGCAGCCCGTCCTGCGCGACGAACACGCCGACCATCAGCCCCGACAGGATCAGGAACGACGCGTAGTACTGCGCGACGCGCACCGTGACCGACTCCCACGACGCGATCACCACCACGAGCGTCGTGAAGGCGGTCAGCACGACGAGCCACAGCGACGCACCGTCGATGCCGACCCGCCATCCGGAATTGAACGCCGCCAGCCAGTCGCGGCTTTCGACGAACTGCATCGCCGCCGAATGCGTGTCGAAGCCCGCAACCAGCGGAACGACGGCCGCAAGCCCCACGATCGCGCCCGCGAGCGCGATCAGCCGCGTCCGGCGCGGGTGATGGTCGGAACCGGCACGCAGCAGGCACGCGCCGAACAGGATCGGAGCCCAGATGGCCAGGCTCAGGAAGGGGAAATCATGCATGTCAACAAGGCCTTGAGGAGGTCGCGCACTGCATCGGTGACAGGCGAGACGAAAGGAACGAAATCAAATCGACAGGTAGATTTCGTGAATCGCCAGTGTTGGCAAAATGTAAAGCGACATCACGGAAAAACTTGATGCCGCTCAAACGCGATCGGGTTAACCAGCATAAGGCGATTGATTATTTTCTGCAGCGCAGCAGAGCCTCAATTTTCCACACCGACGCACAACACTGATTTTATTGAGTAATTTTTTGTATTGCGCGTCATGGCAAATCGCGAAAAACGACGCAATGCCGCATTTTTGGCGTCAACGCGTCATTCCGAAGGGCCGGAACAGGATTATCTGGATCGCGCAGGGCGTTGATCCTGCACCTCAGTTTTCCTTACAACAATACTTACATGTGTATTTCACATCGCCGATGCGATACAGGCCGGGTGAATGCCCCCTACCCGCCCGGCGTCGTAGCGGGCATCGCATCCTTCACGCTCCCGGCCGTCAGCGCTGATGACTCAGCCGGTCCCAGACGCGCATCGTCACCGCACGATAGTGATCGTGTTGGGCGGGGAAATGAACGAAGCGGCTGTCGCGCGTTGCATAAACCGGCGATGACGCGAGCGTCGTCGCATCGACGATATGGCGCGCATCGATCATGCCGGACTCGAGCAGTTCCACATAGATCGCCTGCTGGTCGCCGCCGCTCGCGTAGACCGACGAACGATCGTCGAAACGCTCGATGCGTGCGCAGATGCGCTCGACCAGTTCGCGCATCGACGCCACGTTGCGCACGCCGATCATGCACGAGTTGATCGCCCAGGCCGTGTGATCGGTGCCGATCACGAAGTCGCAGCCGTCGATCGTACTGTCGACGGTCTGGCTCTGGTCGATTGCCAGGATGTCCGCATCGACCCAGAACACGAACGCATGATGCGGCAGATGTTCGCGAATCAGATGCAGCTTCGCCCAGTTCGCACCGATGCCGTCCGGCAGGAATGCAGGCGCCTCGCGATACGTGTGATACGCATAGCCATGCCGTGTGCAGTAGCGCACGAAGTTCTCTTCGTGCAGGTCGCCGTAGCCGGCAATATGCGGCGTATGCAGGCTCACGAACGCAATACGCGCCTGCGGATTCACATGCCGCTCCGGTTCGCGTGTTCGCTGCTGCGCGGCGCGCCACTCATCCATGGCGTGCGGATGGTCGCCGCGCTGGTACCGTCCGGCATCGTCGACGAGCGCTGCCACGTAACGAAAGTCGTAATCGGCCGCCGGCGCCCAGGCCCCGTTCACCTCGCGCCACTCGGGCGCCTGGTGCGCGACGAGCGGCCGCGCACCGGCAATCGAATCGATCGAGATACCGTCGCTCCAGACCGTCTGGGCCGACGCGAAATGACCGTTCGCAAGCGGCGCATCGAACGGCAGCGGCGGAAAGAACGCCGCAAGCAGCGTCGCCTCGCACGCATGCTGCCGCTCCGGAAGGTGCATCGCCCACTTGCCCAGTTCGACCGCCAGCCTCCGCAAGCGCTCGCGCACGTCGGGCACGTTGCGGAAGATCATTCCGCTTGCGGCGGGCAGTGCCGATTTCGTCGCCTGCGTCGTGACGATGGCATCGTATCCGTGCGCGACATCCGGCAGCACGTGCGGATCGAACACGACGGAGAACGGATCGAGCACGAGCAGCAATGCCCCCTGCTCCATCGCGACGAGCTGCGCGATGATCGCGTGGTACTTGTACAGGATCTGCTGGCGCTCGCCGTACACGTGCATGCCGTCGACGATCGCGTGCCGATAGCCGTGCAGCTGTGCGTAACGCGCGTGGTTGTCGACGAGTCCGTCGACAGGCCGATGGGAGAGGAAGGTCAGAACGGCATGCGGGCTTGCCAAGAGCATCACCTTGAGTTGCGCCAGACGATACGCGATATGTAGCGCATGACAGGTGCTCAAGTCGAGCATTCATTGCCCGAGGGGGCACGACGAAGGCCGCACGAGGATGCGATCCGGCAGCATCGAACCTGTCGCGCGCGACACGGCGCGAAATGGGCCCGCAAAAGAAAAAGCCCCGCAAGTCCGAGAACTTGCGGGGCTTTGTCACCGCTTTTGGCGGAGACGGAGGGATTCGAACCCTCGATCCAGGTTTTGGCCCAGATGCTCCCTTAGCAGGGGAGTGCCTTCGACCTCTCGGCCACGTCTCCCAAACCTTCGCTCGCACCAGGGAGGCAGTGCGACGAGAACAAGATCATATAGGGTTTGGAGCCGTTGGTCAATTTCCTTGATGCATTTTCTTCAATGCATCACGAAAAATTCACGATGCCTGGTCGAGTTCGAATGCCTTGTGCAGCGCGCGGACGGCCAGCTCCATGTATTTCTCGTCGATCAGCACCGAAATCTTGATTTCGGACGTCGAGATCATCTGGATGTTGATGCCCTCTTCCGACAGCGTGCGGAACATCTTGCTCGCGACGCCCACGTGCGAACGCATGCCGACGCCGACGACCGACACCTTCGACACCTTCGGGTCGCCCTGCACGCGCTCGGCGCTCACATGGCCCTGCACCTGGTTCGTGAGGATGTCCATCGCACGCTGGTAGTCGCCGCGGCCGACCGTGAACGTGAAGTCGGTTTTGCCTTCGACGCTCTGGTTCTGGATGATCATGTCGACGTCGACGTTCGCGTCGGCGACCGGACCGAGGATCTGATATGCGATGCCCGGCTTGTCGGGCACGCCCATCACCGCAATGCGTGCTTCGTCGCGCTGGAACGCGATGCCGGAAATGACTGCCTTTTCCATGGTCTCGTCTTCTTCAAAAGTAATCAGGGTGCCCGAGCGCATTTCTTCGTCGAGCGGAATCAGCGGATCGGTCAGGCTCGACAGCACACGCGTCTTCACCTGGTATTTGCCGGCGAATTCGACCGAGCGGATCTGCAGGACCTTCGAGCCGAGGCTGGCCATTTCCAGCATCTCTTCGAACGTCACGCGATCGAGGCGGCGGGCCTCTTCGACGACGCGCGGATCGGTCGTGTAGACGCCGTCGACGTCCGTGTAGATCAGGCACTCTTCGGCATCCAGCGCAGCCGCGACCGCCACCGCCGACGTATCGGAGCCGCCACGGCCCAGCGTCGTGATGTGGCCATCCGGATCGACGCCCTGGAAGCCCGTGATGATCACGACCTTGCCGGCGTCCAGATCGGCCTTCACGCGCTCGTCGTCGATCGAGTGAATGCGCGCCTTCGTGAACGCACTGTCGGTCTTGATCGGCACTTGCCAGCCGGCATAGCTCACGGCCTCGACGCCGATTTCCTGCAACGCGATCGACAGCAGGCCGACGCTGACCTGCTCGCCGGTCGACGCGATCATGTCGAGCTCACGCGGGCTCGGCTGGCTCGAAATCTCTTTCGCGAGACCGAGCAGACGGTTGGTTTCGCCGGACATCGCCGAAGGCACGACCACCATCTGGTGCCCGGCCTGATGCCATTTTGCGACGCGTTTCGCGACGTTCTTGATGCGCTCGACCGAGCCCATCGAAGTGCCGCCGTATTTGTGTACGATGAGTGCCATTGTCGTTCTGAACTGAAGGAGAAACCGCACGGGCGCGCTGGGCAGGCCGGGTAGCCGTTCGGTCACGCGGCTTGTGGCTGTGGACGGACGACGAGGGGGACGGCTGGGACGCAACACGCAAGCGTGACGGATTTTGCCCGGAAGGCCGATCAGGCCGCGCAAACCGGGTACGTCACGCGGAAAACCTGCACAAAACGCTCAAAAATCGAGCCGAGCAAACGACCGAGCGTACCCGATAGAAGCCCGCTTGACAAGCCGCTCGCCGTGTTGGCAGCCGTTCCGGCGCTGTTTACCAAATGGTGAAAATGGGCGCGCCATCGCGCCGCCGGAAGCCAGTCCGCCGCTATGCGATCAGCAGGTCGGGACGCCATTCGATCCGGCGCCATCCGGTGTCGCCCGGCGCGTCACCGTCCAGCGGGCCGACATCGCAATTGATGCCGAGCCGCGGCACGTAGATCAGCCGGTCGCCCGCGAACAAGAGCGGCACGTCGCGCTGCCAGGCCGGCACGCCGCGTTCCTGGAACAGATTCTTCAGCGTCCGGCCCGGCCCGCCCGGCGACGTACGCATCCGTTCACCGCCGGCACGGGCGCGCGCCGCGAGCCGCGCCCCGCGCAGCAACGCCTCCGGCACCGCATCGGCGCCGTGCGCGTCGGCTGGCGCGAACACGAACGTGCCGCGCCAGCCCGGCAGGTGCCAGACTTCCTGTCCGCCCCACGCGAGCACCGCTTCCGGGTGCGGCGCGCCCGTGCCGTCGTCGGCCGGTTCGCTGCTGTCGCCCGCTTCCCAGTAGACGACATCGCGATAGAGCCGCAGGCACTGCCCCGCATGATCGACGCGCAGCGCGTGTGCGTCATGCGCGGCGCGCAGCTGTCGCATCATGTTGGCGAGCCGGGCGGCCGACGCGCCCGGCAAGCCCAGCCGGCGCATCCAGAAACGCAGCAGGTTCGCACCGCGCGTGTCGTCGAACGCGACCAGCGCGTCGCGCGACAGCGCATGCCCGTCATCGCGCGCGGCGGCGGCGAAATCCAGTTCGGCCAGATCGTCGAGCAGCCGCTGTGCGGCGGCCGCATGCTGGGCCGCGCGGCCGAGCGCGTCGCGAAAACCCGGGAAATGCACGGCCAGCGCGGGCAGCACGTCGATCCGCAGCGCATTGCGCGCATAACGCGTATCGCCGTTCGATTCGTCGTCGATCCACACGAGCGCGTGCTGCTCCGCATAGCGCTCAAGTTGTGCGCGCAACAATCGCAGCAACGGACGGACGCGCTCGACGCTCACGCCGTCGGGGCGATAGCGCGGCGCCATCGCGGCGAGCCCGGCGATGCCCGCCCCGCGCAGCAATTGAAGCAGCACGGTCTCGGCCTGGTCGTCCGCGTGCTGCGCGAGCCACAGCGTGTTCGCGCCATGGCGTTCGCACATCGCGTCGAGCGCCGCATAACGACGCTCGCGCGCGGTTGCCTCGATACCGAGACCGCTGTCGCGCGGCACGTCGACGCGCCTCGATTCGAATGCGACACCGAGCCGCGCCGCTTCCGCTTCGGCATGCGCGAGCCACGCGTCGGCGTTCGCGCTCAGGCCGTGATGCACGTGCAGCGCGACGCAACGCGCAGCGCCCGCGACACGCACGGCCGCATCGAGCAGCACCGTCGAATCGAGGCCGCCGCTGTAGGCAATCGCAATGCACGCATCCGGCGGCAGGCCGGAAAGCGCAACGCCGACCGCGTCGAGGACGACGCGGTCGGCGGAGAATTCGGTCGGCGGGATCACGAGAGGCACGCGCGCGCAGCGGCGCGCGAATTGAATACGCAGCCGGTCATGCGCCGGGCGTGGTTTCCTTGAACTTGCCGTAGGCCATCAAGCGCTCGAAGCGGCGCTCACGCACGGCATCGATGCTCATGCCCTGGAACTGGCGCAGCGAATCGGCGAGCGCACGGCGCAGCAGCGCGGCCATGCCCTTCGGATCGCGATGCGCGCCGCCGAGCGGCTCGTTGATGATCTTGTCGATCAGGCCGAGTGCCTTCAGGCGGTGCGCGGTCAGGCCCAGCGCTTCCGCGGCTTCCGGCGCCTTCGCCGCGCTCTTCCACAGGATCGACGCGCAGCCTTCCGGCGAGATCACCGAATAGGTCGAGAACTGCAGCATCATCACGGTGTCGGCCACGGCGATCGCCAGCGCGCCGCCCGAACCGCCCTCGCCGATCACGGTCGTGATGATCGGCGTCTTCAGCTCGGCCATCACGTACAGGTTGCGGCCGATCGCTTCCGACTGGCCGCGCTCTTCCGCGCCGATGCCCGGGTACGCGCCCGGCGTGTCGACGAACGTGAAGATCGGCAGCCCGAACTTCTCGGCGAGACGCATCAGGCGCTCGGCCTTGCGATAGCCTTCCGGACGCGGCATCCCGAAGTTGCGCGCGGCGCGCTCCTTCGTGTCGCGGCCCTTCTGGTGACCGATCACCATGCACGGATGACCGCCGAAGCGCGCGAGGCCGCCGACGATCGACAGGTCGTCCGCAAACGCGCGGTCGCCGTGCAGCTCGTGAAAATCGGTAAACAGTTCCGCGACGTAATCGAGCGTGTACGGACGCTGCGGGTGCCGCGCGATCTGCGAAACCTGCCACGGCGACAGGTTCGCGTAGAGGTCTTTCGTCAGTTGCTGGCTTTTCTTCGACAGCCGCTCGATTTCTTCCGAAATATCGACAGCCGAGTCGTCCTGCACGAATCGCAGCTCTTCGATCTTGGCCTCGAGTTCGGCGATCGGCTGTTCGAAATCCAGAAACGTGGTCTTCATGTGTTCGAATCCTTGGGTCTTGCGGCAGCGCGTATTCTACCCGCGCGAGCGACGCTCAAAACCAGCTCTCAACTATTGATGTTTAAAACCCGATAGCCGACGCTCAGGCGCCGGTGTCAGGCGCGTCGAGGCTGCGCCACATGTACCAGGTCGCGACGGTGCGCCACGGCTCCCAGTTGGCTGCGACTTCCCGCGCCTCGCTGCGCGTGACGGGTTCCCCGCTGAAATAATTGACGCTGATCGCGCGGATCAGGCCCGGATCGTCGAGCGGCAGCACGTCCGGCCGCGACAGGTTGAAGATCAGGAACATCTCGGCCGTCCAGCGGCTGATGCCGCGGATCTGCGTGAGTTCCGCGATCACGTCCTCGTCGTCCATCGACGTCCATTTGTCGACGTGCAGCGCCCCCGATACGAAATGCTGCGCAAGATCGAGGATGTATTCCGTCTTGCGTTTCGACAGCCCGCACGCGATCAGCTTGTCCGCGCCGAGCCGGATCACCGGCTGCGGTGCGAGCTTCGGACAGGCGTCCTCGATGCGCGCCCACAGCGACTGGGCGGACGGCACCGAAATCTGCTGGCCGACGACCGAGCGTGCCAGCGTGACGAACGGGTCGCCGCGCTTCACGAGATGCGCGGGACCGAACTTCGGAATCAGTTTCTTCAGGATGCGGTCGCGCTTGACGAGGTCGGCGCATGCCTTGTCCCAGTATGCAGGACGCACGACGACCTCCTCGCCGTCCGCTTCGGACGCACGTGTCTTGCGGGCCGCGTCGGCGGCCGGCAACGCAGCCGCCGGCTGCGCATGACCGTTCAGCGCGCCGTTCGGCACGGCGCGCGTCGCGTCCGCCTTCGCCGCCGGCACGCGCTTGGCTGCCGGACGCGCGGCGACCGGGGTCGCGCGCCTGACCGGCGCTTTTCTGGCCGTTGCCATCTTGCCTCCTACCTGACGGATCGGTCAGTGGAACGCACCGCGCTCATACGCGACGCCATTCGGTCGATCCGCCCGGTTTGTCTTCAAGTGCGATGCCGGCTTCGAGCAGTTCCGCCCGGATCCGGTCCGCTTCGGCATAGTCCTTCGCTTGCTTCGCCGCGACGCGCGCGGCGATCTTCGCTTCGATCTCGTCGGCAGCGAGCCCGCCCGCCTGCGCGGCGCCGGACGCCTGCTGCAGGAACACGCGCGGTTCGCGGCCCAGCAGGCCGAGCAGGCCCGCCAGCTGTTTCAGCTGCCGTGCGAGCGACGCGTCGCGCGTGCGATTCACCTCGCCCGCGAGTTCGAACAGCGTCGCCACTGCAACCGGCGTGTTGAAGTCGTCGTTCATCGCGGCCGCGAAACGCTGCGCGTGCGGCTCGTTCCAGTCGAGCGCGAGCGTATCGGCTTCGACATCCTTCAGCGCCGTGTACAGACGCGTGAGCGAGGCACGTGCATCGTCGAGATGCACGTCGCTGTAATTGAGCGGCGACCGGTAGTGCGTGCGCACGATGAAGAAACGCATGACTTCCGCGTCGTAGCGCTCCAGCACTTCGCGGATCGTGAAGAAGTTGCCGAGCGATTTCGACATCTTCTCGTTGTCGACCTGCACGAAGCCGTTGTGCATCCAGTAATTGACGAACGTCTCGCCGGTCGCGCCTTCGCTCTGCGCGATCTCGTTCTCGTGGTGCGGGAATTGCAGATCCTGCCCGCCGCCGTGGATGTCGAAATGATTGCCGAGCAGCGAGCAGCCCATCGCCGAGCACTCGATGTGCCAGCCCGGGCGGCCCGTCCCGTACTTCGACGCCCACGACGCGCCCTCAGGATCTTCCGGCTTCGCACGCTTCCACAGCACGAAATCGAGCGGATCTTCCTTCGCGTCGTTCGCGGCGACGCGCTCGCCCGCGCGGAGATCGTCGAGCGACTTGCCCGACAGCTTCCCGTAGTTCGTGAACTTGCGCACCGAGTAATTGACGTCGCCGTCGGTCGCCTGGTACGCGTAGCCGTTCGTCTCGAGCGTTTCGATCATGCCGAGCATCTGCGGGATGAACTGTGTCGCGCGCGGCTCGATGTCGGGCCGCTGGATGCCGAGCGCACTTTCGTCCTCGTGCATCGCGCCGATGAACCGGTCGGTCAGCGACCGGATCGTCTCGCCGTTCTCGACCGCGCGGCGGATGATCTTGTCGTCGATGTCGGTGATGTTGCGCACATACGTGACCCGGTAGCCGATCGCACGCAACCAGCGCTGGACGAGGTCGAACACGACCAGCATGCGCGCGTGGCCCACGTGACAATAGTCGTAGACGGTGATCCCGCATACGTACATCCGCACTTCGCCGGACTGGCGCGGCACGAAAACTTGCTTGTCACGCGCGAGCGTGTTGTAGATGCGCAGTGATTCCATAGAGATGAACCGTGAGCCGAAGGAAACCGCCCTGGCGAAGCTCGCCCAGCATGCGACACGGACGGACCATCTGCTGCGGCGCCAGGCCGAGCGTCCTCGTATCACATGGGGCGGTCAGGCTGCAAGCACAGCGGTGACGGCCACAGAGGCTAAGAAAGACTGTCTGACGCTCGCCGGAACGCGCAGACGTTTTGTTAGAATGGCTCGGAGTATAACATTCCGATTTAGGCCTATGAAACCTCATCGCGGCCGCGCGCAGAGCGCTGCGACCCTCGTTGCGACCACCGTCATGGGCGTCGCGCTGACGCTTTTCGCGGCCCCCGCGGCGCATGCGCAGAAGGCCCCGCCCGTGGCCGACGGCACCCCCGAGGTCGATGCGTCGATCGCCGGCAAGCAGTGGAAACAGGCACTTGCGCAGCTCGACGCGCGCATCGCGTCGAACCCGCACGACGTGCAGGCGCAGTTCAAGCGCGGCACCGTGCTGGCCCGCCTGAACCGCGACGACGACGCGATCCAGCAGTTCGTCGCGATCACGCAGGCCTACCCCGAGCTGCCCGAGCCGTACAACAACCTTGCGGCGCTTTACGCGAAGCACGGCCGCTACGACGAAGCGCGCGCCGCGCTCGTCACCGCGACGCAATCGAACCCGGGCTACTCGCTCGCGTACGAGAACCTCGGCGATCTTTACCTCCGGCTCGCGGCCGAATCGTACAAGCGCGCGCAATCGCTCGGCCGCACGAGCGGCGCGACCGCGCAGCGTCTCGCCGATCTCCAGAAGATCGTGTCGCCGGCAAAGGCCGCGCCGAGCGCCCGCGCGGTGACGCCGGCCACGCGCGCCTACACCGACCGCGCAGCCGCGAACGTGGGCACCACCACGCTGCCGATGTCGCCGACGTTCCAGTTCAACGGTCCGTCGGGCGCACTGGCTGCGCCATACGTCGCGCCGTCGCAATAAGCGGCGCGGCCTTTCTTCCCTCCCAACCTGAGGATCGCAATGAAACGTCTGTTGCTGGCGCTTGGCGGCGCCGCCCTTCTCGCGACCGCGCCCGCATTCGCGCAATCGGCTACCGCGCACCCCGTCGTGCAGCTGAAGACCTCGCAGGGCGACATCCGCGTCGAGCTCTACCCGGAGAAGGCGCCGAAGTCGGTCGCCAACTTCCTCGATTACGTGAAGGCCGGCCAGTACAACGGCACGATCTTCCATCGCGTGATCAAGGGCTTCATGATCCAGGGCGGCGGCTACAAGACCAACTTCGAGGAGAAGCCGACCCGCGCGCCGATCCCGCTGGAGAGCCGCAATGGTCTGAAGAACCTGACGGGCACGATCGCGATGGCGCGCACGAGCGATCCGAATTCGGCCACCGCGCAGTTCTTCATCAACACGGTCGACAACGGCGGCCTCGACTACCCGAACCCGGACGGCAACGGCTATGCGGTGTTCGGCAAGGTCGTGTCGGGCCTCGACGTCGTGAAGAAGATCGAAGGCGTGGCGACGACCTCGCGCGGCCCGATGCAGGACGTGCCGGCGCAACCGATCGTGATCGAATCGGCCAGCATCGTCTCGAAGTAAGAACCTGCCGGCACGTCCGGCGCCACACGCGGCCGCGTCGCACGACCGGCCGCGTGCCATTTAAACCGCCTCACCGAAGGAATTCATCATGGTTGAACTGCATACGAACCACGGCGTGATCAAGCTCGAGCTCGACGCCGCGAAGGCACCGAAGACGGTCGAGAACTTCCTGAACTACGTGAAGAAGGGCCACTACGACGGCACCGTGTTCCACCGCGTGATCAACGGCTTCATGATCCAGGGCGGCGGCTTCGAGCCGGGCCTGAAGCAAAAGCCGACCGACGCGCCGATCGACAACGAGGCGAACAACGGCCTGAAGAACGACAACTACACGGTTGCGATGGCGCGCACGAACGATCCGCACTCGGCCACCGCCCAGTTCTTCATCAACGTGAACGACAACGACTTCCTGAACCACTCGTCGCCGACGCCGCAGGGCTGGGGCTACGCTGTGTTCGGCAAGGTCGTCGAAGGTCAGGACGTGGTCGACAAGATCAAGGGCGTCAAGACGGGCAACGCCGGCTTCCACCAGGACGTGCCGGCCGACGACGTCGTGATCGAAAAGGCCGTCGTGGTCTGACGCACGGTTACGGAGACACTTCGATGTTGCAGGAGAGTCCGCCGCGAAGCGTCTCCGCGGGCGTGCCCGGCGAGCGCGAGTACGCGCAAGCCGCACGCCCGTTCCTGTTTCTCTCCGATCTGCATCTGAGCGAAGCGATTCCGAAGACGGTCGCCGCGTTCGAGCATTTCGTGAAATACACCGCCGACAGCGCCGACTCGGTGTTTATCCTCGGCGACCTGTTCGAATACTGGATCGGCGACGACATCCTCGACGACGATCCGTTCGCCGCACGCATGGCCGCGTTGATGCACACGTTCTCCGAGCGCGGGATCGCGCTCTACGTGATGCACGGCAATCGCGATTTCCTGCTCGGCCGGCGCTTCATGAAGGCAGCCGGCGCGATGCTGCTGCACGACCCGTCGCTGATCATGGCGTTCGGCCAGCGCATCGTGCTCGCGCACGGCGACGCGCAATGCACGGCCGACCGCGGCTACCAGGTGTTCCGCCGCTTCGCGCGCAACCGGGTCGCGCAATGGCTGTTCCTCGCGTGGCCATTCCGCTGGCGCCGCGCGCTCGCGCAGCGCATGCGCTCGAACAGCGAAGCAGGCCGGATGCGCCCTGCTTCGGCCATCTACGATGTCACGCGTGAAGGTGTGGCCGCACTGTTCCGGAAGAGCCGGGCGAGCGTGATCATTCACGGTCATACGCACCGCCCCGCTCGCCACACGGAACCCGGCGGCATTCGCTGGGTGCTGCCCGACTGGGATCTCGATCACGGCACGCCGCGCGGCGGCTACCTGCGCGTCGACGCGGAAGGCATCCACCCGATGCCGCTCGACTGACGCCGCCGCGGCTGCCGCCGTACTTCGCACGACCGGCAGCCATCGGCGCCCGTCGCGTTACACCTGACGTTCGACCGTCTTTCCTTCCAGCACCGCCGACAGCCTGCGCAGGTCGAGACGCGCCGCATCGGCGCCCTGCAGCGTTTCCAGATGCGTGCCGAGCCGCTCGAGCGCGGCGACGATTTCGTCGACACGGCGGCTTTCCTTCGCAGCGTGATCGATCAGCCCGTGGATCGCGAGCGACATCGGATCGTCGGCGTTCGGCGTGATCCCGTACGCGCAGAATGCCGCGCGCTCGGGCTGCGGCTTCGGCTGCGCCGGCATCACGACGCGCGCCGGATTGCCGACCGCCGTGCCGCCTGCCGGCACCGGCTTCACGACCACCGCGTTCGAGCCGATCTTCGCCCCCGCCCCGACCGTGAAACCGCCAAGCACCTTCGCGCCCGCGCCGACGATCACGCCGGCTTCGAGCGTCGGGTGGCGCTTCGCACCGCGCGTGAGCGACGTGCCACCCAGCGTCACGCCCTGATAGATCGTGCAGTCGTCACCGATGATCGCCGTCTCGCCGATCACGACACCCATGCCGTGATCGATGAACACGCGCCGGCCGATCGTCGCGCCGGGATGGATCTCGATACCCGTCATGAACCGGCCGGCCTGCGACGCGAACCGCGCGAGCCAGTAACGCTTCGCGCGCCAGCATGCGTGCGCGAAACGGTGCAGCACGAGCGCATGCAGCCCCGGATAACAGGTCAGCACTTCCCACGCACTGCGAGCGGCGGGATCCCGCTCGCGAATCGTTGCAACGTCTTCGCGCAGTCTCGTGAACATGATGTGGTCTGGGAAAAAGCCGGCGCGCATCGCCGGCAATGACCGGCCGTTATCGCGCCGGGTAATTTGCTTATGACGTCCGGCGATTGTAGGGCCAGTCGCGCACGGCCGCACGCGGTCGCGTGTTCACCCCGCCGACGGCACGGGTATTCGGGCGGGAGGCTGGCTGGAGCGGGCTTCCGGGGAGGATCGGCCGGGTGGAATGCGCCGGACCCGGCGGCTCCGGCCGGCCGTCGCAGGACCCGCCCAGCCCGAAGCGGCACGCGGGCTGCGACCGAACGACCGAACGACCGGCAGCCGGTACGCCGGCCGCTTACGCGTCGCCGTCGGGCTTGCCCGACTTCAGCAGGATGTGCTTCGCGACGCCGCGCAGGATGTTGACCTCCTCGCGCTCGAGGCCAGTGCGCGCGAACAGGCGCCGCAGCCGCGGCATCAGCTTCTTCGGATTGCGTGGATCGAGGAAATCGAGCGCGATCAGCGCGTTCTCGAGGTGCACATACATCCGCTCGATCTCGTCGCTCTGCGCGAGCGTGCCGGCTTCGGCCGACGGTTGCGCCAACGGCCCGCTCGCCTGCTCGAGAAACGCGACGCGCAGCTCGTATGCGAGCACCTGCACGGCCTGCGCGAGATTCAGCGAACTGTAGGCCGGGTTCGCCGGGATGTGCGCGAGCGCGCTGCACTGCTCGACATGCTCGTTCGCGAGACCGGTACGCTCGTTGCCGAACACGAGCGCGATGTCGCCCGTGCCGACCTGCGCACACGCCTGCGTGGCAGCCGCGCGCGGCGCGAGGCGCGGCGGCCCGTACTCGCGCGTGCGCGCGGTCAGCGCGATCGACCAGTGGACGCCGGACAGCGCGTCGCCGAGCGTCGGCACGACATGCGCGGATGCGAGGACGTCGTCCGCGCCGCTGGCCATCGCGATCGCCTCGGGATCGCTCTGCACGTGCGACACGCGCGGCGCGACCAGCACGAGACGCGAAAAGCCCATCGTCTTCAGCGCGCGGGCGGCCGCCCCGACATTGCCGGGATGGCTCGGCTCGACGAGCACGAAGCGGGTGGACGTGAAGCCGCCGGACGGCGGCCGGGACGAGGCCGCGCCCGGCTCGGACGGCGCGGCGGTGTTCTGCGGGGTTTCCACTACGTGACGACTCGGTTCATCAGAATGGCAGTATGGTATCGCCATCGCCGCGGCAAACCCACTCGTCCGGACGGACAGTGGGGGTTTCCCCGTATTCCGGCTGCCTGAAACTGCCGATAATCGGGTAAAATCATGCCTTTACGCGTCGTGCACCTTGTACGGCGCGGGTCGTACCCCGCTCTTTGTCAATTCGCGTCTCATCTCGCCCGGCATGCTTGCGCCGTTCCGGGCGGTTGTTCCACTTCGTGGCGGCCCGTGCCGCCGGCTACAGGATCCAGGCTCATGCATCCCATGCTCAACATTGCTGTCAAGGCTGCGCGCCGCGCCGGACAGATCATCAATCGCGCGTCCCTCGATCTCGACCTGATCGAGATCCGCAAGAAGCAGCAGAACGACTTCGTCACCGAAGTGGACAAGGCCGCAGAAGACGCGATCATCGAGACGCTGAAGACCGCCTACCCCGACCACGCGATCCTCGCGGAAGAATCGGGCGAATCCGACAACGAATCCGAATTCAAGTGGATCATCGATCCGCTCGACGGCACGACCAACTTCATCCACGGCTTCCCGTACTACTGCGTGTCGATCGCGCTCGAGCACAAGGGCGTCGTCACGCAGGCCGTCGTCTACGATCCGAACAAGAACGACCTGTTCACGGCCACCCGCGGCCGCGGCGCGTACCTGAACGACCGCCGCATCCGCGTCGGCCGCCGCGACCGCCTGGCGGACGCACTGGTCGGCACGGGTTTCCCGTTCCGTGAAAAGGACGGCCTCGACGCGTATGCACGCCTCTTCACCGAAATGACGCAGGCCTGCACGGGCCTGCGCCGCCCGGGCGCGGCGGCACTCGACCTCGCGAACGTCGCGGCCGGCCGCCTCGACGCGTTCTTCGAGCAAGGCATCAACGTGTGGGACATGGCCGCGGGCAGCCTGCTGATCACCGAAGCCGGCGGCCTCGTCGGCAACTACACGGGCGACGCCGATTTCCTGCATCGCCATGAGATCGTCGCCGCGAACCCGAAGATCTACGCGCAGATGATCCCGATCCTGAACCGCTACAGCCGAGTGCACCCGGCAGCGGAGTAAGCCCGGGCCGCGCCCGCATGGCGCGGCTTTCGCGCAAACCGCTCGCAGGCATCGTCGTGACCGCGCGCCGCCCGTCGCCCGGGAGGCCGGAAATCTTCCGTGCGCAAGGGGCGCTTCGTGCGCCTATCCTGAAGGTGCCTGAGTCGTTCGGGCGGGTCGGCATATTGCCGCCGCCCATACCGGTTGGCCGGCAACGACAATGAATGGTTTGCGTCCGGCATGCCCGCGCGGCGAACGACGCCGCCCGTCTGCCGGCCCCCGCACGTATCAACACCGCCACGACGCCGTGGCAATCGCATCCGAGTCCCCATGTTACGGCTAAGCGAAATTAAACTCCCCCTCGACCACCCCGAAAGCGCGCTCGAGGCCGCGATTCGCGCGCGCCTCGACGAGCTTGGCGTGGCGGCGGACGAGCTCCTCCGTTACACCGTGTTCCGCCGCGCGCACGATGCGCGCAAGCGTTCGGACATCAAGCTCACGTATATCGTCGATCTCGAGGTCAAGGACGAAGCGGCCGCGCGCAAGCGCATCGCCGGCAAGCCGCATTGCGGCGTGACGCCCGACATGGCGTACCACTTCGTCACGAAGGCGCCCGAGCACGCCGATTTCCTGCGGCCGGTCGTCATCGGCATGGGGCCGTGCGGCCTGTTTGCCGGGCTGATCCTTGCGCAGATGGGGTTCCGCCCCATCATCCTCGAGCGTGGCAAGGCCGTGCGCGAGCGCACCAAGGACACCTTCGGCCTGTGGCGCAAGAGCGTGCTCAACCCCGAATCCAACGTGCAGTTCGGCGAAGGCGGCGCCGGGACGTTTTCCGACGGCAAGCTGTACAGCCAGATCAAGGATCCCAACCACTATGGCCGCAAGGTGCTGGACGAATTCGTCAAGGCCGGCGCGCCCGAGGACATCCTGTATCTGAGCCGGCCGCACATCGGCACGTTCCGCCTCGTCAGCATGGTGGAGAAAATGCGCGCGTCGATTCACGAACTGGGTGGCGAAGTACGCTTCGAAACCCGCGTCGACGACATCGAAATCGATCAGGGCAAGGTGCGCGCGCTCAAGCTGTCGAACGGGGAAACGCTGCGGTGCGACCGCGTGGTGCTGGCCGTCGGCCACAGCGCGCGCGACACGTTCCAGATGCTGCACGATCGCGGCGTCTATATCGAAGCCAAGCCGTTCTCGCTGGGTTTCCGGATCGAACATCCGCAGGGGCTGATCGACCGCAGCCGCTTCGGCAAGTTTGCGGGCCACAAGCAGCTCGGCGCGGCCGACTACAAGGTGGTTCACCACAGCAGTAACGGACGGGCCGTCTACAGCTTCTGCATGTGCCCGGGCGGCACGGTGGTCGCGGCGACCTCCGAGCCCGGCCGCGTGGTCACCAATGGGATGAGCCAGTATTCGCGCGCCGAGCGCAATGCGAATGCGGGCATCGTGGTCGGCATCACGCCGGACGACTACCCCGGCGGCCCGCTCGCGGGCATCGCGTTCCAGCGCAAATGGGAAGAGCGTGCGTTCGAACTCGGCGGCGGCGATTACCGCGCGCCGGGCCAGTTGGTCGGCGATTTCATCGCAGGCCGGCCGTCGACGTCGCTCGGCTCCGTGGAGCCGTCGTACAAGCCCGGCGTGAACCCGACCGACCTCAGCACCGCGCTGCCGGACTACGTGATCGAAGCCATCCGCGAAGCCCTGCCCGAGATCGACAAGAAGATCTCCGGCTTCGCGATGCACGATGCGGTGCTGACCGGCGTGGAGACGCGCACGTCGTCGCCGATCCGGATTCGGCGCAAGGACGATTACCAGAGCATGAACGTCGAAGGGCTTTATCCCGCCGGCGAAGGCGCCGGTTATGCGGGCGGTATCTATTCGGCAGCCATTGACGGTATCGAGGTCGCGCAGGCGGTGGCGCTCAGCATGACGCCGGCGCACGCGTCCTGACGTGTTGTACGGAGCCGGCGCGTGCAGGTCCGTGACCTGAGCGACGCCGGCTTTCGTATGGTCACCCGGGAACGCGATCGGGCAACGGCATGAGGACGGCCGCCGACGGTCGCGCAAGCTCCGGCAACCTGGCCAAACGGCGAACTTTGCACGTGCACGGCGTAGCCACTGGCAAACTCGGGTCTCGTCCCGCAGGGGCGCCATATGCGGATGCGGTGCCTGGCGATCTCCGAACCTTGATCAGACTTCCGAACGCTCCACCACCACTTCACTGATTTGCAGCACGGGTTGGATATCCGTGTAATTGGCGATGTCGGCCATGATCTCCTGCGCGTGCGGGTCGCGCGCCGCCTGGAAAGCTTCGACGGAAGTGCAGACGAAGTCGCACTTGGCCACGTAAACCGGATCAACGCCCGGAGCACCGCCTGCGATGCCTTTGTCCACCGTGTAATACAGACATGCAGCGCCGAGCCGCTGTTTCACCATTGGCATATGGCTCTCGCGGTAGTACGCATGATCGAATCGCGCACCTGCGGCGTACGGGTACATGACACTGACTTTGATCATCGGGTTCTCCTGTTGCTGTACGGTAATCGGGGCGGCGCCGCCCGCGAGACGACGTCGAGGTCGCCGATATAGGGCGTGGCCAGGGCTTCTTCCAGAATCGGGATACTCATTCTTCCGATTGTAAGCACCGGTGACCCCGTCTTGCCAGTTTGGCGGCGCTGGGAGTCCAACGATGCGGGAGCCGTTCGGCGACATCGGACGCTTTGTGGGTCGGCAGTGGGATGAGTACGCCCCTCAGATAGCGGCAGATTGCCATCACCCACACCCGGCCAAACGGCCCACTTCGCGCGCCTGCATCGAAGCCATTGGCAAACCCGGGCAACCCAAGCAACAACTTCATGCCCGACCTGTGACCACGCTGTCGCCCGAAGCCATCGCCGGCCACCCCCAACGATGCAGCAGTCCCTGCGCCAAGCCAGACACGGCATGACAGCCGCATAAGTCAAACACACTCACGGCGTACGAATTGGCCATGAATCGACTGGAAACGTGGTGGATATAGGCGAATTTGCCCGACTGCCGGCGAGCATACTTGAGACCCCAATGCCCCTGCCGGACACATCCATGGCTTCCTCAAACCTGCAAGCGATCGTGTGCGGCAAGACTATCCAGGTTGTCTTGATGGCTGATGCTGGAACGGCCAGTATTTTTGTCGTGGACAATGATGACGGTTCCCATCAGTCAAAAATCATGAACGTCCGCCAGTACTTTGATGCCGGCATGGCTGATGAGGGTGTTGCCCGTCACGTACTCAATGTTGTCGTGGCGGCGATCGAGCGGCGTGGTCAGCGCTGGGCGCACTGAACTTCAGCTTGCTCGTTCGTCGGACCGTACAAGACTCACCCGCGCGTTGACGTCAGAGGGTCGTCAACAATCGCAACTGGTGCTCGGTTTCGGTTCCCTTAACCAGCGCATAGCACCGCGTCTCCCGCCGCTCGACGACAGAAAGGCCCTCCGCATCGGAGAAGGTGTTCCATACGACGCCGTCAATACTTGCAAATTCGCCGCGCGTTCGCGCAAAGGCACGCAACAGCGGACTTGCCTCACGACGAAGAACGACACGGTCCGCATTGAGCACATAGGTCGACCAGCCACCGCGGAGGATCAGGTAATAGGGTATCGAGCGGTGGTCAATTTTCATGAGCGGATCTGTTTCTTTCATTGTCATCGCTACGCGGTCTGACCGTTCGCCTTGCCGGTGACGTTACTGACTCGAGCAGTGCGCGACCGCGGCCGGATGGTGAAACTGGCCAGATCGCGGCGCTTCTCGATGGCGGACGCTTCTGCTTGCGCTGCCCCAACGGCCTCTCCGCTCGTGACAACCAAACAGGGAGGAGCAAATGCGCTTCAATACACCCCGATTCCGCATCGACCCGACGCCCCGCAGGGCCGACGGAGAGTACATCGCACACGCGAGAATTACGACGACACTGCTGGACGGAGGTGAGAGCGAGGTGCATTCCAGCGGCGATCTGGCGGGTAGCGACGCGCGCGACGATGCGATTGCGTACGCGACGCAATGGGCACAAGGATGGCTGGCCGCTCAGCCCGGCTGAAGACACAAGGGAGGTAGCGCAACTGCGGCTTGAGCTTCGGGCATCGTGGATGCGTTACCGCCTGGGGTGCTTCATTTCCTCGGCTTCCATCGCGGCGAGTCGCTCTTCACTTGCGGATACGGATTCCATGACTTCGTTGATCGAAGCCAATGCATATTCGCAGGCCAGCTTCGCTTCTTCGACGGTAGCCTCCGGCTTGTCATCGTCGCTTGGCGGAGGGGAAAGCATGTCTCCGAGCATCATCGCCAACTCGAGGGTGTCCCATTGCTCACCCTTCTGCTCTTTCTTCTTTATGTAGTGCCGGATTTCCGCGTCTTGCTCGGGCGAGAGTGGAAGGTGTCGAAACGTGTTGCTTGGGTTAGCGTCAATCATGATGTTGCTCCGACGATCGAATGCGACTCCCTTGAACTGCGGCCTTCAATGCGAGCGCACCCGATAAAAAGATGAGCGTGATGGCGCAGGTTCCTATTTTCGGCCGCGCGAATGGTGAATGCGGTCGAGGCGGCCCCAAAGCTCGTCCACTTGGAGTGCGAGGACCTTGTTTCGCACGGATTGTGTGCGGAGCCTGATGAGCTTGACTCGCCAATACGCTGGATCGCTCACGGACGATCTGTTGACGAACGCGTGTTGCGCTTGCTCAAGCATCCCGATCGATCGTCTGATATGGGCTAACTCGCGTTCCATGTCGCAGTACCAGCTCATGTTTGTCGCCTTCTGATTACGATCTTCATCTTGACGCGCCGCACGTCGAGCGCACATGCGCTCAATCGAAAGGCGATGCGCGAGTCAATTTCGAGCAGTGTCACTGCCGCACGGCGCGACGGGCGCGCCAATCATTCTTCTTGCCGCTGCGAGGCGGCCGGCCGGCATGCCACCTGCGTCGTCCAGCCGCCTTACCTCATGCTGGGGGTCAAGATGGCGACGTGAGAAGGCCCCTCGGCCGGCACGTCGTGCACGATGTTCGTCTAGAACATCTTGCGGGGCGGCAGCATGCGCTTCGCCCGTAAGCGCTGCCTGGCAACGGCACTGGCTTTTTTCCGCTTGCGTTCCGTCGTGGGCTTTTCATAGCTCGTGCGACTGCGCAACTCCCGAATCAACCCGGTCTTCTCAATACCGCGCCGGAATCGCCGCAGCGCGACATCGATTGGTTCATTGACCTTCAGTGTGACGGTTGTCATGTAGCTCCTGTTTGAAAACGTTTGACTGGAAAACTAGCCGAGTCGTGTCATGACGGTGCTGGCTATCTCGTCAGATTCGAACTCCGAATACCCGGCTCCAATTGAAAATGCACGCACAGCCGCAAACATCTGCAGCTCTTGTTGATGGCACAGCGCAGAATGCGTCACTCCGGCGGGCAGTACAGCGCCGCTCCGAGCGACCTTGCACCGGCTGATCAGATCAAGAAGTTCGTCGACAATCATTTCGTCCTCCAAATTGCTCGCAGGTCACGTTGCCATAGCGAGTCGCGTTAGAGGGCGCTCGAAAAAAAGCCCTGTTTCTCGCGATTGTCGTCAATGACGCTCTCGGCATAGCGCAGCGACGCACGACGTGCGTTACCGGCGGTATCGAACGGGCCGTCGTCGAGAAGCCTGAACGTCTGGCTCTGCGTCAGCGTGTCGGTGGTGCCGCGAAGACAGATCTTGACCGCTGCATCGAAGCCGGCATCGTAGTTATGCGGGCAGCCATCCAACGCAGGCACGTGCGGGTAAATCAGTGGATAGATCTCGAATCCACGGTAGATATGCATGCTCACAATGAACTCCCAGCGATCGATTGCGGCGACTCGCAAGGACGAGCGTATGCAGCCAGCATCGCCTGATGCATGGCGCGACGGGTCGGGGTGAAAGGGACAAACGTTGCGAGCGAGGAAATGCGCGACGCAACACGGTGGCAGGTGGAGGGCGAGCGGTCAAACGGCAAACGGGTGCTCGAACGAAACCATCATACGCGCATCGTCGATTGGGCGTCCATCTTATTTCGACTGCGACCCGGCGGATGACGAAGTGCCTTGCCGCACCGCGCCAATGGGACACCACATGCCGTCGCGCCCTCGTTCACCGAGGCGCTTACGCCGTGGCCTGTTGACCGGATGAAGGCCACGCCGAGTGCAGCCGACGCGCTGAACATGTCGATCACTGTCGTCGATGAGGCTTGAGCACGCGCTCGCCCTGCTCAACCCCGGGTTGCGGGCAATCCGTGCGGCCACCGCCAACGGTCGGTCGCAATCGCCTACAACTGACCGGGCGTCGAACTTCGAGCAGTGCCGTACGGGCCACTGATCAACTTGGGCAGCCCAAGCAACTTTTCGCGGTCACATGAGCACGCCTCTGCCGCAGTACCCGCTACCGCCACTCCCATGATGCAGCAGTACCTGCGCCTTATCTGATAAGGCCCTATCGCAAAAGCTACGCTTCAACCTACGCCGGGTCGTTCGATCTAACGGCATTCATTCGACCACCGTGTGCCGGTCGGGCATACCAAGGACATCGCGCTTCCCTTTCCAGGCGACCAACACGAACATGGCAGCCCCCCTGACCCGGTATCACGACTTCATCGGCTACGTTTTGTTGTCTGCCCCAGACGACTTCCCCGCAGAAGACTATCTGTCAGCGGACGAGCAAATGACGCTTGAGAAGGCTTTTGTCGAGTTGCAAAGCGCCCTGCCTGTTGTCGTGCCCAAGGTTTCCTCAGATTGCCTCCCTCTTCTGAGAACAATGCTTGAGATGTCGCTGGAGGCGTACCAATGCGGCGACCCCATCCGCGGCGCTCACATCCTCCAGGAATTCGAGGGGCTAATTTGGCCCAGCCGCGTACTTCCCGAGCGGTTCGCCATTGAAGCAAAAAACCGACTGAGTCGGTAGTCAACTGTCCCTCATCTTCGGGCATCAATCCTATTCTTGCGGCCTCGGTGGCTCCGGCGGATGTGGCGGATCGTGCGGACCATTTGATGCACCACCGTGATCCGGATCGGGTGTCGGCGTTTGAGGCCCCCCAAGGCGTTCGCCATTGAGCAACCCCTTCTGCTGCGCGTGCATTTTTTTTGGCTTGACCACCGGATGGCCCAAAATTGGTCCGTGCCCCGAAGGTTGAGGCAGATCGACCAGGCCCGCTGACCACGCGAACGGCAATGCGACGACTAGCATTGCTCCAACGGCTAAACGTTTCGTCGCAGAACGACCCATATCGCCTCCTTACGTCTTCTATGCGATCAGCTTCAGGGGCATGCGCACGCGCGATAACGCGTCCATACAGACACAATCTAGACCGTCGACCGCAACCCGCCCCTCGGGGTTAGCACTACGTTGCGGATTGCATTCGCGCTATGAAACGTGGGGCAGGGGTTCTGAAATTTGGGCGAAGGCACTGGAACATTCCGGCGCGCAAAGCAACTTTTTCCCGTCAAATGAGCACCAACCCTATCGCAGTCGCTGCAAACGTCACTCCAATGATGCAGCAGTACCTGCGGCTTATCTGACAAGACCATCTGCGCAAACCTACGCTTGATATTCAGACGGCAGGTCCTTGTCTCACGCGATCGCTTCTTCGCAAAAGTCTCCACTCAACATTCCGCACTGCTGTTGGATTGCGCCTGACTCGGCGCCGACTCATTTTTCTCCGGCGCGTGCATCCAATCACCGACCTTGAACGTACATGAGCTGACTGGCTCGGAGCGGTCCTGGGATCGCGATACGATGGCAGGTGCAGACCATTGCTATCGTTCCCGACTTCGTGACACCTCAAAGGCCGCTACGGATTCAGACCACCCGGTGGAGCATACAGTGCACATGAGAAGCAATCTCGCGTCTGAAGGTGATAGGTCGACCGGCGATTCCGAGAACCGCCGGCGCGAAGACCTCAACCGGCTTCTCCTCGACGTGGGTACCGGCGATCAAGATGCGTTCAGCATCCTCTACCGCCGCACCTCTGCAAAAATGTTCGGAGTGTGCGTGACGATGCTGCGAGATCGCGGTGAAGCCGAGGAGGTGTTGCAGGAGGTCTATGTCACGGTATGGCATCGGGCCGGGACGTTCGATCCGGCACTGGCCAGCGCAATTACATGGCTGGGGGCCATCGCGCGCAATCGGGCGATCGACTGCCTTCGACGTCACCGCGAGGTGCGCGTCGACGAGTCGACGATGGAAGAAGCGGTCGACGAACGACCGTCACCCGTCACAGTGGCTGAAAGCAGCGAGGAACGGCGACGGCTGGAGCATTGCCTGGAAAATCTGCCGGTCACGCAGCGGAGCGTCGTGCGAGAGGCATTCTTTTCGGGCGCAACGTATGCGGAACTGGCTGACCGCCTTCGTGTTCCGCTCGGTACGTTGAAAAGCTGGATTAGGCGCAGTTTGCTCCAACTCAAAGCTTGCCTCGAACGATGAACACCCCACTTTCCGGCCCGAATGACATTCGTTGTGCCGAATACGTGTTGGGCGTGCTCGACGGGACGGAGCGCTGGCAGTTCGAACAGGCCATGCAGCGCGATCCCCAACTGGCCACGAGTGTTGTCAACTGGCAAAACTATTTGATGCCGCTAAACGACGATATTGTCGACATCGAGCCTCCGTCGTACGTGTGGGTACGCGTCCAGAAAGACTTGGGATTGGCACCCGCCAACCGGCCCCGACCACGAGCCGGTTTCTGGAACAATCTGCGTGGCTGGCGCTGGATCGGTATCGGTTCAAGCATCGCGGCTGTTGCACTAGCCGTCCTGCTCGTTCTACCGCCCCGCGCACCCACCGTTACGGAAACCGGTCACGATGGCTACAGGATTGCAAGCCTCATCCGTGAAGGTGGCACCGCCGGCTGGACCGCGATCGTCGATGTGGAGCACGCGCGCATGCTCGTTGCGCCAGCTGGCAATATCCCCTTCGTGGCCAATCGCTCTACCGAACTGTGGTTGATTGCACCAGGTGGGCAACCCGCTTCCCTCGGCTTGATCGCCGCAGACCGTCCGACCGTCGTGGCGATTTCGAAAGCGACGCTCGCCTCGCTTGATGCCCACGCAGTGCTGGCCGTGTCGCTTGAACCGCGCGGCGGCTCGTCGACCGGGCAACCGACTGGCCCAGTGCTCGCACAAGGTGCCATCGGCGGCGTATAGGCCAGGCACACGGGCCGTCCATCGCAGTCGCGGATTAGCAAGGACGCATGCATCCGTCTCCGGGTTCGTCTCGTATCTTCGATTGCTTCCAGCCGGAAGCATCGATCTTTCGGGAGAACCCAGATGGAATCCTGCAGCAAACTGAGAATGACCGCCATGATGCTCACGCTGGCGATCGCCCTGGGCGCTACACATGCCTCTAACGCGGGTTCGATGTCCATGGAAAAAACCGTGGAGGTGGGCGGCGCAGCGATGTATCCGTCGAAGAATATCGTCGAGAACGCTGTGAACTCGAACGACCACACGACGCTGGTTGCAGCCGTGAAGGCCGGCGGACTGGTCGATACCTTGTCGAGCAAGGGCCCGTTCACGGTTTTCGCGCCAACTAACGAGGCATTCGCCGCGCTACCGACCGGAACGGTGCAGACATTACTTAAGCCGGAAAACAAGGCGACGCTGGTCAAGATACTCACGTATCACGTCGTACCCGGACGCCTCACCGCACATGATCTGGCCGTGGCGGTTGACCAAGGCGGCGGAAAGGCAATGCTGAAGACGGTCGAGGGTGACTCGCTGATCGTCAGCCATGACGCAAAGGGATGGGCTATCACTGACGACAAGGGCAATGTCGCACATGTGACGATCGGCGACGTCATGCAGTCCAACGGAGTGATTCACGTGGTCGATACTGTACTGTTGCCGTGATACCCGTAAAGTGCCAAGGGAACGGGCCGCGATCGACTGATCTCCAATATGTCGCCCCGTTCCCGATACGAGCGTGCCCGACCCCATTAGCCGCTGGCAAACAGAAGCAGCCAAAGCAACTTTTCCCGGTCACATGAGCATGCAACCCACCGCAGCACATGCACCCGTCACCCCAATGATGCAGCAGTACCTGCGCCTTAACTGACAAGGCTCAACGCGCAAACCTACGCCAAGACCCACGCTGAAGTTTTTCCGAATCGGCGCTTATCGCACCCGGTAAATCTCGGCTTTCCAGTCGAGCAGGAATTCGGCAACTCGCGTGGAATGTCCCGGATTCCCGTTCAGACCCATCCTCTCAGTGGCAACGTTATCCAAGTATGCCGCGATGGATGAGACGTCCGCTCCCCCCTGCAACATTGAGAACACTTCCGGCAAATAACTTTGGTATTCGTCACGTGTAACAGCATTTGGTGCAACACCGATAGGGTCCCATACGTAGTACAGAACCTCATCGACTCGTCGGTAAAGCTCCAACTCAGTACCGCCCAGCTTCTGTCCCATACCGCCTCAATTCGCTTTCCGCGATCGCCCCTCAGCGAAGGGGCACGCCAATTGTCAACGATCTAGACCTCGATGCCGGCTGACCGCTCCTGGCTGGTAGCGGCGTCGGCCGACGGGAAGTGAGTGGGTTGCATCTCATGGCCAACCTCGTTCACTCGGAAGCCCCCTCGATAGCCTTTAAAATCATTTGTTGGTCGTCGATTACACTCTCATCTCCGGAAAAGCGGGACATCTCCATATGCCCATCGTCGAACACGTCGATCTCGATACGCTCACCTGGCACAGTTATCGAGATCAGAATGGTGTCCGGGCGATGTCGGCCCAATGTATAAAAGAGGCGGCGTTCGTCGAGGTTACTAAGCAATTCGTACAAGGGATGCGTCATATGTCCTCCGTCACGGTCAGCAGATCACGACAAAGCCGAAAATGACACGGTAGGTCGATTCGTTCACGTAGCGGTCTCCGGTCGACATATCGAGGAAATGGACAGAACGTCCGATGTTCGATCAGCGAACCCGTACAGTCACAATCTAGACTGCCGACCGCAACTGGTGTGCCGGGGTTAGCACTACGTGGCGGGTAGCGCCCGCAGCGCAAAGCCCACGAGCTGGGGCAGGAACACGGGTCGCTGCCGATTCCCAACGTCTGCAACTGGCCGAACGGCGAACTTCGCGCAGTCGTGTCCGGCCCGCTGGTAAACTCGGGCAACCAAAGCAACAACCTCATGCCTGACCTATGACCACGCTGTCGCCCGAAGCCTTCGCCGGCCACACCCCCATGATGCAGCAGTACCTGCGCATCAAGGCAGATCACCCCGACACGCTCGTCTTCTACCGGATGGGCGACTTCTACGAGCTGTTCTTCGAAGACGCGGAAAAGGCCTCGCGCCTGCTCGACCTGACCCTCACGCAGCGCGGTGCATCGGCCGGCACGCCGATCAAGATGGCCGGCGTGCCGCATCACGCGGTCGAACAGTATCTGGCGAAGCTCGTGAAGATGGGCGAATCGGTCGCGATCTGCGAGCAGATCGGCGATCCGGCCACGTCGAAGGGCCCCGTCGAGCGCAAGGTCGTGCGCGTCGTCACGCCCGGCACGCTGACCGATGCCGCGCTGCTGTCCGACAAGAACGACGTGTATCTGCTCGCGATGTGCACGGGCCACAACAAGCGCGGTGTCGCGGTCAATGTCGGCCTCGCGTGGCTGAACCTCGCCAGCGGCGCACTGCGGCTCGCCGAAATCGAACCTGAACAGCTCGCCGCCGCACTCGAGCGCATCCGGCCGGCCGAAATCCTGACGCCGGACGGCGCGACCGACGCCGTGCCCGCGGGCGCAGGCGCGAGCAAGCGCGTGCCGGCCTGGCATTTCGACATCGCATCCGGCACACAGCGCCTGTGCGACCAGCTCGATGTCGCGAGCCTCGACGGCTTCGGCGCACACTCGCTGACGAGCGCGTGCGGCGCGGCCGGCGCGCTGCTGCTCTATGCCGCGGCGACGCAAGGTCAACAACTGCGGCACGTGCGCAGCCTGAAGGTCGAGAACGAAACCGAATACATCGGGCTCGACCCGGCCACGCGCCGCAACCTCGAACTGACCGAGACGCTGCGCGGCACCGAGTCGCCAACGCTGTATTCGCTGCTCGACACCTGCTGCACGACGATGGGCAGCCGCCTGCTGCGTCACTGGCTGCATCACCCGCCGCGCGCGTCGGTCGCCGCGCAGTCGCGCCAGCAAGCGATCGGCGCCCTGCTCGACGCGCCGGCAAACGCGAGCCTCGATGCGCTGCGCAGCGCGCTGCGCCAGATCGCCGACGTCGAACGGATCACCGGACGTCTCGCGCTGCTGTCCGCGCGGCCGCGCGACCTGTCGAGCCTGCGCGATACGTTCGCCGCGCTGCCAGCGCTGCGCGAGCGCATCAGCGCGATCGTCGCGAACGCGGATGCGCTCACGCGCGTCGACGCGGCGCTCGCACCGCCCGCTGAATGCCTCGACCTGCTCACCAGCGCGATTGCGCCCGAGCCGGCCGCGATGGTGCGCGACGGTGGCGTAATCGCACGCGGCTACGACGCCGAGCTCGACGAACTGCGCGACATTTCGGAGAACTGCGGGCAGTTCCTGATCGATCTCGAAGCGCGCGAGCGCACGCGCACCGGCATCGCGAACCTGCGCGTCGAATACAACAAGGTGCATGGCTTCTACATCGAGGTCACGCGCGGCCAGACGGACAAGGTGCCCGACGATTACCGCCGCCGCCAGACGCTGAAGAACGCCGAGCGCTACATCACGCCCGAGCTGAAGACCTTCGAGGACAAGGCACTGTCCGCGCAGGAGCGCGCGCTCGCGCGCGAGCGCGCGCTGTACGACTCGGTGCTGCAGGCGTTGCTGCCGTTCATCCCCGAGTGCCAGCGCGTCGCGTCCGCACTCGCCGAGCTCGACCTGCTCGCCGCCTTCGCCGAACGCGCACGCGCGCTCGACTGGGTTGCGCCGACTTTCACCGACGAGATCGGCATCGACATCGAACAGGGCCGCCACCCGGTCGTCGAAGCGCAGGTCGAGCAGTTCATCGCGAACGACTGCCGGTTCGGCACCGAGCGCAAGCTGCTGCTGATCACCGGTCCGAACATGGGCGGTAAGTCGACGTTCATGCGGCAAACCGCACTGATCGCGCTGATGGCGTACGTCGGCAGCTACGTGCCGGCGAAGTCGGCCTGCTTCGGGCCGATCGACCGGATCTTCACGCGCATCGGCGCAGCCGACGATCTCGCGGGCGGCCGCTCGACGTTCATGGTCGAAATGACCGAAGCCGCTGCGATCCTCAACGACGCGACGCCGCAAAGCCTGGTGCTGATGGACGAGATCGGCCGCGGCACGTCGACGTTCGACGGCCTCGCGCTCGCGTGGGCGATCGCGCGCCACCTGCTGGCGCACAACACGTGCTACACGCTGTTCGCAACGCACTACTTCGAGCTGACGCAACTGCCGGCCGAATTCCCGCAAGCGGCCAACGTCCACCTGTCGGCCGTCGAGCACGGCCATGGCATCGTGTTCCTGCACGCGGTCAACGAAGGCCCGGCGAACCAGAGCTACGGCCTCCAGGTCGCGCAGCTCGCGGGCGTCCCGGCGCCGGTGATCCGCGCCGCGCGCAAGCACCTCGCGTATCTCGAACAGCAGTCGGCATCGCAGCACACGCCGCAACTCGACCTGTTCAGCGCGCCGCCGGCCGCTGTCGACGGTCTCGAATGCGCGGACGCGCCGGCCCTGCCCGACACGCCGCATCCGGCGCTCGAAAAACTGCGCGACATCGATCCCGACGATCTCAAGCCGCGCGAGGCGCTCGACCTGTTGTACGAACTGCGCACGCTGGTCCGGTCGCATGATGCCGACGGGCACGCGTAAGCGCATTGCGCGGGGCCTGCCGGCTCGCGCCGTCGCCGCGCTCGTCGCGGCGGTACTCGCACTCGCGCAGGCCGGTGCGCAGGCTGCACCGCCGAAGCGCACCGCCGCGCCCTACTCGTTCGCGGTCGTGTCGGGCGTCATCAACGCCCCGGTAGACGAGCCGTCGGCCCAGCGGCTGCTCGATTCGATCGCGCGCGAGCGCAACCTCGCTTTCGTCGTCTATGCGGGCGATCTCAAGGGTTCGAAGGAAGCGTGCCGCGATGCGCTGTATTCGCAGCGTGGCGCGATCCTGGATTCGGCGCGCGTGCCGCTCGTGTTCATTCCCGGCCACGACGACTGGTTGACGTGCAACACCGCGGCCGGCGGTGGCTACGATCCGGTCGAGCGGCTCGATTTCCTGCGGCAAACGCTGCTCGCCGATTCGGCGCTGCCCGACCCCGGTGCGCTGCAGATCACGCGAGAGAGCGAAGTCGCCCGGTTCCGGCCGTATCGCGAGAACGCGCGCTGGATGCGCGACGACATCGTCTACGTTGCACTCAACGCGCCGGCGCCGAACAACCACTACCTGACGGCCGGCGGCCGCAACGGCGAGTTCGAGGACCGCATCATCGCGAACGGCTTCTGGATCGACCACGCGGCCGAATATGCGAAGCGTCGCGAGGCGCGCGCGATGGTCGTGATTTTCGAGGGCGATCCGCAGTTCGAACGCTATGAGCGCTCGGAGCGCTTCGCATGGCTGCGCTTCAACCGGCCGCGCGTGCGCGACGGCTTCCGGGAACTGAAACGAACGCTGGTGAAGGCGGCGGCGACGTTCCGCGGCCCGATACTGGTGATGCACGCGAGCGGCGAACCGCTGGCGAACGGCTTTCTGATCGACCGTCCGCTACACGCTGACGACGGTGAACTGGTCGGAAACCTGACGCGCGTCGCGATCGGACCGCGCCATCCGGCGAATCAGTGGGTGAAGGTGAGCGTGTCGCCGTCGCGGCAGACGATCTTCAACGTGAGCCTGCAGGAGGTGCCGAAGAACCTGCCCGTGCCGCCCGCATTGCCGCTCGTGCCGCGTGACGACGTGCCGCTGCCGCAGATGCCGGAAATCCCCGCGTTGCCGGCGCTGCCCGACTCGTCGTCGGTCGCGCCGCCACTGCAGGGCGACGGCGCCGCCCCGGGCGGCGCGTCGTGGCCGTCGCCGCCCCCTGCATCGGGGCCGGCGCCCGGCCTGCCTGCAAGCTCAGTGCAGGGTACGCCCTGACGGTGCTTCGCCGTCTTCGTCGTCATCCTCGTCGACGATCTCGAGCCCTTCCGCGCCATGCGCATGCTCATGCTCGATTTCGTCTTCGGTGGCTTCGCGAACGTCCTTCACGGTGAGCGCGAAACGCAGCGCCATGCCTGCCAGCGGGTGATTGCCGTCGAGCACGACCTTGTCTTCGGCGATGTCGGTGACCGTGTAGATCAGCGAATCGACTTCCTCGTCGCCGTCTTCCGGCGTGCCTTCGAACTGCATGCCCACTTCCAGCGGCTCGGGGAAACGATCACGCGGCTCGATCTTCACGAGTTCGGGATCGTAGTCGCCGAACGCGTCCTGCGGCTCGAGCTGAACCTCTGCCTCGTAGCCCGGCTCATGGCCGTCGAGTTGTTCCTCGATCTTGGGGAACGTGCCATCATAGCCGCCGTGCAGATAGACCATCGGCTCGTCACTTTCCTCGATCAGATTGCCCTGTGCATCCGACAGCTTGTAAGTGACCGACACGACGGTGTTTTTTGCGATTTTCATCCAATTCTCCCAAATACAACTGTCATTATACGATGCGCAACCGGTCTCAAGCCGAACCGCGGGATGCCGCTGCCGCCCCGCTCGGCGCGCCGCCTTCCGATCTTCCCACACCGCTGCTCGGCGGTCTTACGCCGGCGCAATTCATGCGCGGCTACTGGCAAAAGAAGCCGCTGCTGATCCGCCAGGCGATCCCCGGTGTCGCCTCGCCGGTTACGCGCGACGCCTTGTTCGAGCTGGCTGGCGACTATGACGCCGAATCGCGACTGATCACCCATTTTCGTAACAAGTGGCAACTGGCGCACGGTCCGTTCGAACCGGGCGCGCTGCCTGCCGTCACGCGCAAGTCCTGGACCCTGCTCGTGCAAGGGCTTGATCTGCACGTCGACGCGGCCCGCACGCTGCTCGACCGCTTCCGCTTCATCCCCGACGCGCGCCTGGACGACCTGATGATCTCGTATGCGACGGACGGCGGCGGCGTCGGCCCGCATTTCGATTCGTACGATGTCTTCCTGCTGCAGGTCGAAGGCCGGCGCCGCTGGCGCGTCGGTGCGCAGAAGGACCTGTCGCTGCAGCCGGACGTGCCGCTGAAGATCCTCGAAAACTTCGAACCGGGCGACGAATGGGTGCTGGAGCCCGGCGACATGCTGTACCTGCCGCCGCACATTGCGCACGACGGCGTCGCCGAAGGCGAGTGCATGACCTGCTCGATCGGCTTCCGGGCCCCGTCCGCCGGCGAACTGGGCGCCCAGTTCCTGTACTATCTCGCGGAGCGCGGCGGCCTGCGCGACGGGGGCGGCGACGATCTCTACCGCGACCCGAAGCAGCCGGCCGTCGACACGCCCGCGCAGTTGCCGCCGGCGATGGTCGAGCGTGTCGCCGAGATCGTCGACGCGATCCGCTGGCGCAAGCGCGACGTCGCAGAATTCCTCGGTTGCTACCTGAGCGAGCCCAAACCGAACGTCGTTTTCGACCCGCCCGAGCGTCCGCTGTCAGAATCCGCGTTCGTCACGCAAGCGTCACGGCGTGGCGTGTGTCTCGACAGAAGGGCCGCATTGATGTATAACGCGCGCTCGTACTTCATTAATGGCGA
Source organism: Burkholderia cepacia complex sp. TUM26381 (assembly GCF_057439935.1). Lineage (NCBI taxonomy): Bacteria > Pseudomonadati > Pseudomonadota > Betaproteobacteria > Burkholderiales > Burkholderiaceae > Burkholderia > Burkholderia cepacia complex sp. TUM26381. The sequence continues at coordinate 2,342,147 of NZ_CM172006.1, forward strand.
GGAAGGACCGCTCGAGCAGGCCGGTGAATGGCTGCCCGAACTGGCCAATCAACGCCAGATGGAGGCGAAACGGTTTGTAACACTATCCCGGGTTCCCTCAATGACAGCCTTATTGCACGAGTGGTATCGTGCGGGCTGGATACGGGTCGGAAACCGGAATTAGTGTGAGTCGCCCCGTATGCCCGTACGGATCAAATTCTGTATGGGAAAGACAACGTATTGACCCCGCATTTGTCGACGGTCGATAGGAAAGTGCATATAATTTCCGCCCAAGCCGTAGGGAAGATTCACGCTCTAAGAAGTGCATCTCCACCAGCGGCCCAGGTCGGTGTTGGAGCACATTACCGGTATTGTTTCGCGCTGTTGCTTACCTTTAACCATAAAAGGACGTGATCATGAAGAAATCCCTCCTCGTAGCTTCCCTGTTGGCTGCTGTTGCACTGGCTGCTTGCAACAAGAGCGCTGATCAAGCTGCTTCGTCGGCTGCAAGCGACGCGGCGGCTGCTGCTTCGACGGCTGCTTCGGCAGTTGCTGGTGCAGCGAGCGACGCTGCTGCCGCTGCTTCGTCGGCAACGGCTGCTGCGAGCGACGCTGCTGCTGCAGTGGCGTCGGCTGCTTCGGCAGCGACGGCTGCTCCGGCTTCGGGCGCAAGCCAGTAAGCCTCAGCGTCAGCTGAAAAAAACCGGCCCGAGGGCCGGTTTTTTTACGTCTGCCGTTTCCGTACACATCGCCCGGCCGCCGCAGCGGGCCGCCGTAACGGCCCCGTCCTGCTCACCCGAGCATCAGCCAGTCGAAGCCCGCGTCCTGCGAGGCCACGATCACGTCCTCCCCATCCGTCCCCAGTACGCCGCCGAACGCCCGGCGAGCCAGTTCCGGCAGGTTGTTCTGCTGGCTCAGGTGCGCCGCGACCAGGTGCTGGAGGCGGCTGCGTTCGAGCGACGCGAGGATGTCGGCCGCCGCGTCGTTGCTCAGGTGGCCGTGATTGCCGCCGATCCGCGCCTTCAGCGACTGCGGATAGCGGCTGCCGGCCAGCATCGCGGTATCGTGGTTGGATTCGAGCACCAGCGCGTCACAGCCGCTCAGGACGGCCGTAATGTGCGGCGTGGCCATCCCGACGTCCGTCAGCACGCCGAGTCGGCTGCAGCCGTCCATGAAGACGAACTGGAGCGGTTCTCGCGCATCGTGGGGGACCGTGTAGGGCATCACGGCCAGATCCTGTATCGCGGCCGTCTCGTCGCCCCACAGCACGTGGAGATCGACATCGGCCTCGTCCGCGCCGATCGCGCGCGCGGTACCCCAGCTCATATAGAGCGGCAACGATGCGCGGCGGGCGAGCGTCAGCGCACTGCCGACGTGGTCGCTGTGTTCGTGGGTGATGAGGATCGCATCGAGATCATCGATGCCGAGATTCAGTCGGCCGAGCCGGCGCTCGACCTCCTTGGCGGAAAAACCGCAGTCGAGCAGCACGCGCGTGGTTGTCGTGCCGCTCGAGGCCTCGACAACCAGCGCGTTACCTTCGCTGCCGCTTCCGAGGCTGGCGAATCTCACGCGCTCAGTTCAGCTGAGCGTGCAGCAGCGAGATGATCCGCTGCGCGTCCGACGAGTTGTCGACCTGGCCGTTTGCGCCGACCACCGCGACCTGCGTGCCGCCGGTACCTTGCGCGCGCACGTTGACGAGGTATTCCTTGCCCGGCTTCGCTGCCGACGGGCCGCCGTAGAACAGCTTGCCGAACAGGCCGTCACGCTTGAGCTCTTCCATCGTATTCGCATAGCGGACCGTGTACACGCCCTTCTCGCGGTCGCGATTGTCGACCGTGAAGTTGGTGCGGTCGAGCGCCAGGCCCACGCGCAGCCACGCACGGTCGAACGACTCGGCCAGCTGCAGCGTCGCCGCGCCGCCACTCGTGTCGCTAACCTGCGCGGGTGCCGTCGCAGGATGCGCATCGGTCAGCAGCTGTTTCGCCTGCGCGTCGGTCAGGCCGAACTTCTGCATCAGCTTCGACAGGAACACGGCTTCGAGCACCGGGTTGCGCGGACGCTCTTCCCAGCGCGACGACGTGCCGCCCTGCGGGCCGACCATCATTTCCTCCATCGCGCTGTGCGTGATCGAGATGTCGGTGTTGCCGTCCGACGTGCGGTTCACGAGCGTGCGGAAGCGGTCGCGCGTGCCCGACGAGTACGCGAAATCGATGACCTTGCCGATCGTGCGGCGGAACCAGTCATCCGGAATGTTCGCGCGGTTTTCAGCCCAGTCGGTGGCCATGATGCCCGTCGACGGCGCATCGGTCTTCAGCGAGAAGCCGTTCTCCTGCCAGAATTCCTTCAGGATCGGCCACAGTTGCTCGGGCGTGCGGCCATCGACGACCAGCCAGCGGCGATCGCCGTCGCGCTCGATGTGCATGCCGAGCGGATCCTGCGCGCTCGGGATGCCGTCGGTCGCATTGCCGGCCTGCGTCGTGACCCGCGGCGGCAGCGTGCCGAGCCCCGCGTTGCTCGGCGGCGCGACGAACTGCTGCGTCGTCGGCACCGGCTTCAGGTCGCTCGGCACGGCCAGCGGCGGCGCCGAACCGGTGTTCTTGTAGTTGACCCGGTCGGGGGCCAGGTAGTCGTTCAGCGTATCGCAGCCAGCGAGCGCGCCCAGCGCCAGCACCATCACCGACAGCTGGATGGTGCGAGAGGAAATGGCGAAACGTTTCATGAAATCCTTCGTCTTGCTAGAACGCTCGTCAGGAGCGGCGCCGGACGGAGCCGGCCGGTGCGGGTTGATCAGGGGTCGAGCCGGCGGCCGCAGGACGCGGCCGCCTCGGCATCAGAGGACGCCGGCCTCGACGAGGGCCGAACGCACGGCATCGTGGCAGCGCTCGTCGAGCGCCGTGAGCGGCAACCGGATGCCGCCCTGCATCTTGCCCATCGCCTGCAGCGCCCACTTCACCGGGATCGGGTTCGCTTCGATGAACAGGTTCTTGTGCAGCGACAGCAGCTTCATGTGCAGCGCGCGTGCCGTCTGGACATCGCCAGCCAGCGCCGCGCGGCACAGGTCGCTCATCGCACGCGGTGCGACGTTCGCCGTCACCGAGATGTTGCCGTGGCCGCCGAGCAACATCAGCGCGATCGCGGTCGGATCGTCGCCGCTGTAGATCGCGAAATGCTTCGGTGCGGCCTTGATCAGGTGCGCGGCGCGATCGATGTTGCCGGTCGCTTCCTTCACGCCGATGATGCCCGGCACTTCCGCGAGGCGCAGCGTCGTCTCGTTCGCCATGTCCGCGACCGTGCGGCCCGGCACGTTGTACAGGATCACCGGCAGGTCGACCGCTTCGGCGATCGTCCGGAAGTGGCGGTACATGCCTTCCTGTGTCGGCTTGTTGTAGTACGGCACGACCTGCAGCGTCGCGTCCGCGCCGACAGCCTTCGCGTGCTTCGTCAGCTCGATCGCCTCGGCGGTCGAATTGCCGCCCGCGCCCGCGATGATCGGGATGCGTTTTGCCGCATGCTCGACCGCCGTGCGGATCATCAGGATGTGCTCTTCGACGTTGAGCGTTGCCGACTCGCCGCTCGTACCGACCACGACCAGCGCATCGGTGCCTTCCGCGATGTGCCAGTCGATCAGTTTGCGAAACGCCGGCAGGTCGAGACTGCCGTCTTCGAGCATCGGGGTGACGATCGCGGGGATGCTGCCGCGGATTTGAATGCCGTCTTGGGTGCCGTTAGCCATGAAACGCGATTGAATGTGTACCGGTAAACGTTGAGATTGTAGCGGATTAGCCGGGCAGTTCGTAACGTGGAATTCCCGCCCCCGCCTTCGGGGTCGCGCCCTCGCGCACCGCGCAGAGACGCTGGACGAACGCCTCGCGCGGCGCGGCGACGAAACCGTCCTCGTACGCAACCACCCGCAAGCGGCCGTGTACGGCGTCCAGCAGCTCGCCCGGGGCGAGCAGGAACGCGGGGTTGGACGGTTTGCCGACCGTTTCGTTTCCTTGCGCGAAGGTTTCGTAGATCAGCACGCCGCCCGGCGCCACTGCATCGAGCAGATGGGGCCAGAGCGGACGATGCAGGTAATTCGTGACGATCACGGCCGCAAACTGCTCGCCGGCCGGCAGCGGCCACGGCGCGCCTTCGAGATCGGCCGCGCGGGCATCGACGCCGGGAATCGCGCGCAACGCGGCCAGCGCGGCCGGATCGCGGTCGAGCGCGACGACCGGATGCCCGTGCGACGCGAACCAGCGCGCATGGCGGCCACCGCCCGCGGCGACGTCGAGCGCCGCGCCGCCGGCCGGGACGAGCCGCGACCATTGGGCGACCCAGCGCGACGGCTCGGCCTGCGCGACGTGGCCGCCCGCGGCGGCGATGACGGATTCGCTCATGCGCCGGATCAGTTGTACGACAGGCCCATCGCGTCGCGCACGTCACGCATCGTTTCCGTCGCGTACTTGCGCGCCTTGTCGCAACCGTCCGCGACGATCGCGCGCAACAGCGACGGATCGTCCATGTACTTCTGCGCGCGCTCGAGCATCGGCTGCTGTTCGCGCAGGATGCCTTCGACGACCGGCTGCTTGCAATCGAGGCAACCGATGCCCGCCGAGCGGCAACCCTTCTGCACCCACTCGTGCGTCGCTTCGTCCGTATAGACCTGGTGCAGCTGCCACACCGGGCACTTGTCCGGATCGCCCGGATCGGTGCGGCGCACGCGCGCGGGATCGGTCGGCATCGTGCGGACCTTCTTCGTGATCGTCTCCGCGTCTTCGCGCAGGCCGATCGTGTTGCCGTACGACTTGGACATCTTCTGCCCGTCGAGGCCCGGCATCCGCGATGCTTCGGTCAGCAGCGCCTGCGGCTCGACCAGGATGATCTTGCGCGCGCCTTCGAGATAGCCGAACAGGCGCTCGCGGTCGCTCATCGACAGGCTCTGCGATTCCTGCAGCATCGCGCGCGCCTGTTCGAGCGCCTCGTCGTCGCCCTCCTGCTGATAGGCGTTGCGCAGCTCGTGATAAAGCTTCGCGCGCTTGCCGCCGAGCTTCTTCGCGGCTTCGAGCGCCTTCTCCTCGAAGCCGGGCTCACGGCCATACAGGTAGTTGAAGCGGCGCGCGATCTCGCGCGTCATCTCGACGTGCGGCACCTGGTCTTCACCGACCGGCACGAGCGAGCCGCGATACAGCAGGATGTCGGCCGCCATCAGCACCGGGTAGCCGAGGAAGCCGTAGGTGGACAAGTCCTTGTCCTTCAGCTTCTCCATCTGCTCCTTGTAGGTCGGCACGCGTTCGAGCCAGCCGAGCGGCGTGCTCATGCCGAGCAGCAGCGCGAGTTCGGCATGCTCGGGCACCTTGCTCTGGATGAACAGCGTCGCCTGTGCCGGATCGATGCCGGACGCGAGCCAGTCGATCAGCACGTCCCACACGTTCTTCTCGATGACCTCGGGAGTCTCGTAGTGCGTCGTCAGCGCATGCCAGTCGACGACGCAGAAGAAGCACGGGTACTCGGACTGCAGCTTCACCCAGTTTTTCAGCACGCCGTGGTAATGACCGAGGTGCAGCGACCCGGTAGGTCGCATGCCGGAGAAAATACGTTCTGGGAACATGATTATCGTTAGAAAAGCGAGGCGAATGGGGACAGGATGGCGCTCAGGACGGCGTAGCCGACGTTGACGAGCGGACGCAGCCAGAAGTTCGTCAGCACGCCCGTCGCGACCAGCGCGAGGACGATGATGAAACCGTACGGCTCGATGCGCGACAGCGCGATCGATTGCTTCGGCGGCAGCAGCGCCGCCAGAATGCGGCCGCCGTCGAGCGGCGGCAGCGGAAACAGGTTCAGCACGCCGAGCACGAGGTTCGCGCTGACGCCGGCAAACGCCATCCGCGTGAAGAACGGCTCGTCGACGCCGACGGCGGGCAGCACGAGGGTCAGCAGGCCCCAGACCAGCGCCTGCACGAAGTTGCAGGCCGGGCCCGCGAGCGATACCCACAGGCTGCCCCAGCGCGGATTGCGCAGGTTGCCGAACGACACCGGCACCGGCTTCGCATAGCCGAACAGGAACGCGCCGCCCGTCAGGAAGTACATCACGAGCGGGATCGCGATCGTGCCGAGCGGATCGATGTGGCGCATCGGGTTGAACGACACGCGCCCCATCACGTAGGCGGTGTTGTCGCCGAGCAGGCGGGCGGCATAGCCGTGCGCGGCCTCGTGCAGCGTGATCGCGAAGATCACGGGCAGCGCGTAGACAGCGATGGTCTGTATCAGGGAAGCATCCATATCGCGTTATTGTAACAAGCGCACTCGCGCAAAATTGAACGGCTCGCTCATGCGGCCGAGAGGCCGAACGGTTCGAGCGCGCCGCGCCCCATCCGCACGAGTTCGGGCTCGTCGCCGGTCAGGTCGATCACCGTCGACGGTTCGCGCGGGCACGCGCCGCCGTCGATCACGAGATCGACCTGCTTCTCGAGCCGCGTGCGGATTTCTTCGGGATCGTTGAGCGGCTCGTCATCCGGCGGCAGGATCAGCGTCGTGCCGAGCAGCGGCTGGCCGAGCGACTCCAGCAACGCGAGCGTGATCGCATGGTCGGGTACGCGCAGCCCGATCGTCTTGCGCGACGGGTGCGACAGCCGGCGCGGCACTTCCTTGGTCGCCTGCAGGATGAACACGTACGGGCCCGGCGTCACCGACTTGATCTGCCGGTACTGGCGGTTGTCGACCATCGCGAAGTTGGCAAGCTCCGACAGGTCGCGCACGAGCAGCGACAGATGCTGCTTCTCGTCGAGGCCGCGGATCCGGCGCACGCGCTCGACCGCATCCTTGTCGTCGAGATGGCACGCGAGCGCATAGCTCGAATCGGTCGGCATCGCGATCACGCCGCCCTTGCTGACGATCTCCACCGCCTGCTTGATCAGGCGCGGCTGCGGATTATCCGGATGAATCCTGAAGAACTGGGACATGGGGGTACGTAAAGGGGGAGAAATCGGCAACGCACGGCGGCGGCACAGGCGGCGGTCAGCCGCCCGGCGTCAGAGCCAGCGCTCCCAGACCGGTGTGAGATCGGACGGCAACGGCGGCAGGCTGCCGAGCTCGACGCGGCCCTCGCCCGGCGCATGGAAATCCGAGCCGCGCGACACTTCGAAGCCGAAGCGGCGCGCAACGTCCGCGTATTCACGGTACTGGTCGGGCGTGTGGCTGCCCGTGATGACCTCGATCGCGCGGCCGCCCAGATCGATGAATTCGCCGAAGAACGCGTCGAATTCGACAGGCGTATAGCGGTAGCGGCCCGGATGCGCGACCACGGCTTCGCCGCCTGCCGTACGGATCCAGCCGACCGCGTCGGGCAGCGACGCCCAGCGATGCGGGACGAAGCCGGGCTTGCCGTCGCCGAGCAGGCGGTCGAACACGTCGGACGTCGATTCGGCGTGGCCGTTTTCGACGAGAAAGCGCGCGAAATGCGTGCGCGAAATCAGGTCGGGATTCGAGACGTACTTGAGCGCCCCTTCGTACGCGCCGGGGATGCCGAGCGTCGCGAGCTGCTCGCCGATCGCCACCGCGCGCGCCGCACGGCCATGGCGCGTGCGGTACAGGCCGTCGACGAGCGCCGGGTTCGCGGGATCGATGTTCAACCCGACGATGTGCACGGTGCGCGACGCCCACGTGACCGAAATCTCGACGCCGCTCAGGTAGCGCATGCCGACTGCTTCCGCCTCGCTGCGCGCTGCCGCCTGGCCGCCGATCTCGTCGTGGTCGGTCAGCGCCCACAGGGTCACGCCGCCGGCATGCGCACGGCGCGCGACGTCGGCAGGCGACAGCAACCCGTCGGATACATTGGAATGGCAGTGGAGATCAGCGTTCATTGTCGGCATGGCAGGTAAGGCTTCATTCTACTGCAACGCGGCAATCGCGCCGCCCGCCTGCCCCGCCGCCGATGTCGCGCCTACGCGCAGAACGCCTCGATCAGCGCCGCGACCTGCTCGGGCTGGTCGTGATGCACCATGTGACCGGCATCGTCGATGAGCTTTTCGCGCCAGTCCGGAAACGCGTCGAAGCGCGCCTTGAATTCCGGCAGCGGGATGTCGCCGGCGATGTACGCAAGCGTCGGCGAATTGACGGCCTCGACGTGCAGCACCTTCGCACGCACCTGCTTCCAGGTGGCCATCACCTCGTCGAGCCGGTACAGCTGCGGGCCCGGCATCTTGTGCGCGGGGTCGGCCAGCAGGTGGTACGAGCCGTCGTCGCCGCGCTTCGACCAGTGCTCGGCGAGGAACGCGGCCCGACGCGGGGCGAGCCGCGGGTTGGTCTTGATCAGGCGCGCCGCCACGTCGTCGAGGGACGCATACGGCCGCAGCGCCGGCGGCGCGCGCAGTTCGTCCAGCCAGCCGCGCAGCCGGCGCGGCGCCTGTTCCGCCCGAGACGGCGCAAGCCCGAAACCCTCGAGGTCGACCACGCGCCGCACGCGCTCCGGCCGTGCGCCGGCGTACAGACAGACGACGTTCGCGCCCATGCTGTGCCCGACCAGGTTGACTTCGCCGGCCGGCGCGTAGTGGTCGACGAGCGCATCGAGGTCGCTCAGGTATTCATGGAACCAGTAGTGGCCGCCGCCCTGCCGCGCGACCGGCCAGTCGGACAGCCCGAAGCCGCGCGCATCGGGTGCGATCACCTGCCAGTCGCCCGCCAGTGCATCGACGACGAACTGGAACGACGCCGCGACATCCATCCAGCCGTGCAGCATGAACAGCATCGGCGCATCGGGCCGGCCCCAGCGCCGCACATGCAGCTTGACGCCGCGCACCGTGACGAAATCGGAAACAGAACTCGAGGCACTCATTGCAGCCGCCAAAAAAAGAATGGTCGTTCGATTATAGCGACGACGCCCCCGTTCGGGCGGCCGGCAATCGAGGCTCCGCTCTAGCGGCGACGTGCGCGGCCAGCAGGAAACCCGCTCGGCCGGGTGCGCGGGCCGGTGGCCGGCGAGAAGCGGCCGACCGCGATCCGGCTATGGCGCGGCGTTGCCGTCCGCCGCGTCCTGCGCGGCCAGCGCGTCGAGTTCGGCCTGCTCGAAGCCGGCGTCGCGCCGCGCATCGAAGTTGAACGGGCCGCGCAGCCGCGGCGCATGGTATTCCTCGGCGAGCTGCCGGTAGGTCGGCACCGGATCGCGGCCGGCGTCATCGCACAAATGCCGGAACCAGCGGTTGCCGATCGCGACATGGCCGATTTCGTCGCGCAGGATCACGTCGAGGATCGCGGCCGACGCGTCGTCGCCCGCCTGAAGGAGCCGCGCGCGGATCGGCGGCGACGCGTCGAGCCCGCGGGCCTCGAGCGTGCGCGGCACGAGCGCCATGCGCGCCAGCACATCGCGCCGGGTCCGCTCGCACATCTCCCACAATCCGTTGTGCGCGGGAAAATCGCCGTACGCGTGCCCGAATGCCGCGAGACGGTCCGACAGCAGCGTGAAGTGATAGGCCTCCTCGGCCGCGACCTTCAGCCAGTCCGCATAGAACGCGTCCGGCAGGCCCGCGAAACGCCAGACCGCGTCGAGCGCCAGGTTGATCGCGTTGAACTCGATATGGGCAAGCGCGTGCAGCAGCACGGCGCGCCCTTCGGGCGAACGCATGCTGCGCCGCTGGAGCTGGCGCGGCTCGACGAGCGGCGGGCGCGCCGGGTGCCCGGGCAGATCGGCCGGTTCGGGCAGCTCGCGCGACGCCGCGATCTCGGCGCGCCCGGCCCGCCATGCCTCGTGCAGCGCGCGCACCTGCGCGGCCTTGGCCGCGGGTTCGGACACGCGCAGCGCGTCGAGCGCCGCGCCGCGCACACAAACCGGCGCATTGCCGAAGGAAGAAGACGCCATGCTCATAAACGGGGACACCCTGCGTACGCGTCGCGGGAGCAGTTGCACGCGACGGTTTACAATATGCGATTGTTCCGCGGCGCCATGCGCCGGGCAAACCGGACGCGCCATTCTACCGGCGCCCATCATCGAAGAGACAAGGAGACTCCGTGACGATCTACAAGCTGGGCGATACGGCCCCGACGATCCACGAAAGCGTATTCGTCGCCGATACGGCGGCCATCATCGGCAAGGTCGTGCTCGAGGAGAACGCGAGCGTGTGGTTCGGCGCGACGATTCGCGGCGACAACGAGACGATTACGGTCGGCCCGGGCAGCAACGTCCAGGAAGGCGCGGTCCTGCATACGGACCCGGGCTTTCCGCTGACGATTGCCGAAAACGTGACGATCGGGCACCAGGCCATGCTGCACGGCTGCACGATCGGCGAAGGTTCGCTGATCGGGATTCAGGCGGTGGTCTTGAATGGGGCGGTCATCGGCCGCAACTGTCTGGTTGGTGCCGGCGCGGTCGTGACGGAAGGCAAGACGTTCCCGGACAACTCGCTGATTCTCGGCGCACCGGCGAAGGTCGTGCGCGAGCTGTCGGCGGAAGACATCGCGCGGCTGCGCGCAAACGCGAAGACGTATGTCGAGCGGCGCGCGCATTTCAAGGAGCAACTCGTGCGGATCGGGTGATTCGCACGGATTTCAAGGAAGAAGAGTGAGCGACCAGTTACAGAAGTTCATGTTCAATGCGGCGCCCGTGCGCGGCGAGATCGTTTCGCTGCGCAATACGTGGCAGGAAGTGCTCGCCCGCCGCGACTACCCTGCCCCGGTGCGCACGGTGCTCGGCGAGATGATGGCCGCGTGCGCGCTGCTGTCCGCGAACCTGAAATTTCACGGCACCCTGATCATGCAGATCTTCGGCGACGGGCCGGTCCAGATGCTGGTCGTCCAGTGCGGTTCGGATCTGTCGATGCGGGCCACCGCGAAATTCGCCGGCGACGCGGCGCAGACGATCGGCGACGACACGAGCTTCGCGTCGCTCGTCAACGCAAGCGGCCACGGCCGTTGCGTGATCACGCTCGACCCGGCCGACAAGCTGCCGGGCCAGCAGCCGTACCAGGGCATCGTGCCGCTGAACGGCGTCGACGGCCCGCTCGAATCGGTGTCGCAGGTGCTCGAGCACTACATGCACCACTCGGAGCAGCTCGACACGCGGCTGTGGCTCGCGGCCGATCGCGACCGCGCGGTCGGCATGCTGCTGCAGAAGCTGCCGGGCGACGGCGGCATCGTGCCGCGCAACGCCGAAACCGATATCGACACGTGGGAGCGCGTCTGCACGCTCGGCGGCACGCTGTCCGCGAAGGAACTGCTCGAGGTCGAACCGGAAGTCGTGTTCCGCCGGCTGTTCTGGCAGGAAAACGTGCAGCACTTCGAACCGGCCGGCACGCGCTTCCAGTGCTCGTGCTCGCGCGAGAAGGTCGGCGCGATGCTGCGCATGCTCGGCCGCGAGGAAGTCGACAGCGTGATCGTCGAGCGCGGCCACGTCGAGATCCACTGCGAGTTCTGCAATCAGCGCTACGAATTCGATCCCGTGGACGTCGCGCAGTTGTTCGCGGCGCCCGGCGTCGAAACCGGCATTGCGCCGGCCACCGACCAGCGTCACTGAGCGGCGCGCCCGCCGCCCGCGATCCGGGCACGGGCGCATAATGACGCACGAGCGCCGTACGCATGGCTTCGGCGCCGGAGGCTCGGCCTCCGGCGCAAGCCGCTTCCCGCCACCGGCGCGCTGCTGGAGAAACCCATGAATCGCCTCCGCCCGTTTCGCCCCCTCATCCTGACGAGCGTTGCCGCCGGTACGCTCGCGCTCGCCGGCTGCGCGATGCCGCCGCCGACGTCCACGCTCCTGAGCCGCCTGCCCGAGCCGGGCGCGTCGAACGGCCAGCCGCCCGCGCTGTCGAGCGCCGAACGCAAGCGCTACGACGAGATCGACCGGCAGGTCCTGCGCGAGCAGAACAGCGCGATGGCCGCCGAAGCGGCCGCGCGCGCGTGGGCCTATTACTCGCCGCCGCCCGTGACGGTCTACGGCGGGTACTACGGCGGATGGGGAAATCGCTGGGGAACGGGTGTCGGCTACGGCTACCCGGGCTGGTGGTGGTAAGCGGTCGCCCGGCCGATTAACGACTAGCAGGAAATAAAAAAGCGCGGCATTTCCCGTGCTTTTTCAATGGATACGGCGTATCGCGATCAGTGATGCGCCGTCTTGCCCTTGTCGCCGCCATGATGCCGCGACGGCTTCGCGATCGACTGCGGATTCGGCACGACACGCACCGGCGCCGCGGAGACGGTACCGCGCGTGGACGTGTTCGCCGGCGTGGTGTTCAGCGGTCCTGCAGGTGCATTGGGCGACACGAACTGCACGAAGACTTCGCCGTCCTTCACCATGCCCATCTCGTAGCGCGCACGCTCCTCGATGGCCGCGGTGCCGCTCTGCAGATCCTGCACTTCGCCCGCAGTACGCTCGTTGCGCAACTTCTCGTCCGCATTCTTCTGGAGCTGGTCGTCGAGCTGCTGACGCAATTCATGCACCCGCAGCCAGCCGCCGTGTCCCCACCATAGGGGGTACTGAATGAGCGCCAGCAAGGCAATCAGGACGACAGTGACAAGCCGCATGTAAGAGACGCAGATATAAGAAGCGCCGCTCCGCGCACATGCGCAGAGCGGCGTCGATATGACGAACCCGATAGTAGCGCGTTAGCGCAGGTTATAGAAAGCCGATTTACCCGGGTAGCTAGCGATGTCGCCGAGGTCTTCCTCAATGCGCAGCAGCTGGTTGTACTTCGAGATGCGGTCGCTGCGCGACAGCGAACCCGTCTTGATCTGACCGGCGTTCAGGCCGACCGCGATATCGGCGATCGTCGAATCTTCCGTTTCGCCCGAGCGGTGCGAGATCACGGCCGTGTAGCCCGCGCGCTTCGCCATCTCGATCGCCGCGAACGTTTCGGTCAGCGTACCAATCTGGTTGATCTTGATGAGGATCGAGTTCGCGATGCCCTTCTCGATGCCTTCCTTCAGGATGCGCGTGTTCGTGACGAACAGGTCGTCGCCGACCAGCTGCACCTTCTTGCCGAGGCGGTCGGTCAGCAGCTTCCAGCCTTCCCAGTCGCTTTCGTGCATGCCGTCCTCGATCGACACGATCGGGAACTTGTCGGCGAGCGTCGCGAGGTAGTCGGTGAATTCGGCCGACGACAGTTGCAGGCCTTCGCCCGCGAGCTGGTACTTGCCGTCGTGGTAGAACTCGGATGCCGCGCAGTCGAGCGCGAGCAGCACGTCTTCGCCCGCACGGTAGCCGGCCTTCTCGATCGCTTGCAGGATCGTCGACAGGCACTCGTCGTTGCTGCCGAAGTTCGGTGCGAAACCGCCTTCGTCGCCGACTGCCGTGCTCATGCCGCGGTCGCTCAGGATCTTCTTCAGTGCGTGGAACACTTCCGCGCCGCAACGCAGGGCTTCACGGAACGTCGGCTGGCTCACCGGGACGATCATGAATTCCTGGATGTCGAGGCTGTTGTTCGCGTGCGCGCCGCCGTTGACGATGTTCATCATCGGCACCGGCAGTTGCATCGCGCCCGAGCCGCCGAAATAGCGGTACAGCGGCAGGCCGGCTTCCTCAGCGGCTGCCTTCGCGACGGCCATCGACACGGCCAGCATCGCGTTCGCGCCGAGGCGCGACTTGTTGTCGGTGCCGTCCAGCTCGAGCAGCGTCTTGTCGAGGAACGCCTGTTCCGACGCGTCGAGGCCCATGATGGCTTCGGAGATTTCGGTGTTGATGTGCTCGACTGCCTTCAGCACGCCCTTGCCGTTGTAGCGGCCGGCTTCGCCGTCGCGCAGTTCGATCGCTTCACGCGAGCCGGTGGACGCGCCCGACGGCACCGCCGCGCGGCCCATCGTGCCCGATTCGAGCAGCACGTCGCATTCGACGGTGGGGTTGCCGCGCGAATCCAGAATCTCGCGGCCGATGATATCTACGATGGCACTCATGGGTTTCCTCTGAGAATGACGATGGATTCTTCAAACTGCGACGGCGTGCGCGCCGGAACCGCTTTCGCTACAGACGCGCGAAGCCGCCGCAAGGTTCATTCGATCTTTAATTGAAATCGTTTTCCAGGAACGGATTGCGCTTCACCGCCTGGTCGAGCGTGACGAGGGTCTCCAGCAGCGCACCCATCCGGTTCAGCGGCACCGCGTTCGGGCCGTCCGACTTCGCTTCGGCCGGATTCGGGTGGGTTTCCATGAAGAGGCCGGCGACGCCCGTCGCGACCGCTGCACGCGCGAGCACCGGCACGAATTCGCGCTGGCCGCCCGAGCTCGTGCCCTGCCCGCCCGGCAACTGCACCGAGTGGGTCGCATCGAACACGACCGGCGCGTTCGTCTCGCGCATGATCGCGAGCGAACGCATGTCCGACACGAGATTGTTGTAGCCGAACGAGACGCCGCGTTCGCATGCCATGAAACGGTCTTCCGACAGCCCCGCCTCACGTGCCGCGTCGCGCGCCTTGTCGATCACGTTCTTCATGTCGTGCGGCGCGAGGAACTGGCCCTTCTTGATGTTGACCGGCTTGCCCGAACGCGCGCACGCGTGGATGAAGTCGGTCTGGCGGCACAGGAACGCCGGCGTCTGCAGCACGTCGACGACCGACGCGACCTGTTCGATCTCGTCGATCGAATGCACGTCGGTCAGCACCGGCAGGCCGAGCTGGCGCTTCACCTCGGACAGGATCCGCAGGCCTTCGTCCATTCCGAGGCCGCGGAACGACTTGCCCGAGCTGCGGTTCGCCTTGTCGTAGGACGACTTGTAGATGAACGGAACGTTCAGCTTCTCGCAGATCTCCTTCAGGCGGCCCGCCGTGTCGATCGTCATTTGCTCCGATTCGACGACGCAGGTACCCGCGATCAGGAAGAAAGGCTTGTCGAGTCCGACCTCGAAATCGCACAGCTTCATGCTTTACACTCCGCGCGCTTGCTTGTTGGCGAGCGCGGCTTCGACGAACGACTTGAAGAGGGGATGACCGTCACGCGGCGTGGACGTGAATTCCGGGTGGAACTGGACGCCGACGAACCACGGGTGCATCGAACGCGGCAGTTCCATCATTTCCGGCAGATCCTCGCTCGGGGTACGGGCGCTGATGATAAGGCCGCCGGCTTCGAGCTGGGGCACGAAGCGGTTATTGACTTCATAACGGTGGCGATGGCGTTCGTTCACGTCCTTGCCATAGATTTCTTCCGCCATCGTGCCCGGCTTGATCGGGCAACGCTGCGAACCCAGGCGCATCGTGCCGCCGAGATCGGATTCCTCGGTGCGCGTCTCGACCTTGCCGTCGCGGTCGTACCACTCGGTGATCAGCGCGACCACGCGTTCCGGCGTGTCCGGCTCGAATTCCGTGCTGTTCGCCTGCTTCAGGCCGACGACGTCACGCGCGAATTCGATCACCGCGAGCTGCATGCCGAGGCAGATGCCGAGATACGGCACCTTGGCTTCGCGCGCATAGCGGATCGCCGCGATCTTGCCTTCCGTGCCGCGACGGCCGAAACCGCCCGGCACCAGCACGGCGTCGAGATGCTTCAGGCTGTCGACACCGTTCGCCTCGATCTCTTCCGAGTCGATGTACTCGATGTTGACCTTGGTCGACGTGTGCAGCGATGCGTGGCGCAGCGCCTCGATCAGCGACTTGTACGACTCGGTCAGGTCGACGTACTTGCCGACCATGCCGATCGTCACTTCGTGCTTCGGGTTCTCGAGCTTCTCGACGAGCGCCGACCACATGCTCAGGTCGGCATCCTTCGGCGACAGCTTCAGTTCCTCGCAGATGATCCGGTCAAGGCCCTGGTCGTGCAGCATCTGCGGAATCTTGTAGATGCTGTCGGCGTCCCACACCGAGATCACGGCGTCTTCCGGCACGTTCGAGAACATCGAGATCTTCTTCGATTCGTCGTCCGGGATGCGGCGGTCCGCACGGCACAGCAGCACGTGCGGCAGGATGCCGATCTCGCGCAGCTTCTGCACGCTGTGCTGGGTCGGCTTCGTCTTCAGCTCGCCGGCCGTCGCAACGTACGGCACCAGCGTCAGGTGCACGAAGCACGCGCTGTTGCGGCCGAGGCGCAGGCTCATCTGGCGCGCAGCCTCGAGGAACGGCAGCGACTCGATGTCGCCGACCGTGCCGCCGATCTCGACGATCGCGACATCCGGCTCGCCGCAGGTCGCCGACGCGGCCCCGCGCTCGATGAACGCCTGGATTTCGTTCGTGATGTGCGGGATGACCTGCACGGTCTTGCCGAGATAGTCGCCGCGGCGTTCCTTGCGGATCACCGATTCGTAGATCTGGCCGGTCGTGAAGTTGTTGGCCTTGCGCATCTTCGTGCTGATGAAGCGCTCATAGTGGCCGAGGTCGAGGTCCGTCTCCGCCCCATCCTCCGTCACGAACACTTCCCCGTGCTGGAACGGGCTCATCGTGCCGGGGTCGACGTTGATGTACGGATCGAGTTTGAGGAGGGTGACTTTCAGACCGCGCGATTCAAGGATCGCGGCGAGGGAAGCGGCGGCAATACCCTTGCCAAGGGAAGAAACTACGCCGCCGGTGACGAAAACATATTTGGTCATCGCTGGATGCTCGCGGGAAAAACGGATTATACCGTAAAGCCCGCCCTTCTCTCAGCAATTGGCGTGATGATCGCGCCCTTTCGCGCCGACCCGCGCCAGCCGTGCGCGCCTGGACGAACCGGCCGGCCGGTCTGCGTGCGGCGCCCGCGCCGGGGCGCAGCCCGGCGGCCCGTGCGACGCGTCAGGCGCGCTTTGCGAGCGGGGCGCTGCCCTGTGAAACGCCGCCCTCCTCCGCCTTCAGCGAATTCAGCATCCGCTGCAATGCGCGCGCGGTCTCGAGCGGCCGCTCCATCGGGAACAGGTGACTGCCTTCCAGCCATTCGACGCGGCCGCGCGCCGCACGTCGCGTCGCATCGAGCCCGACCTGCCGCACCTCGCGCGATCGCGTGCCGGCGAGGAAACCGAGCGGCACCGGCGCGCCGCGCGCGAGCCGCGGGCCGAGCGTGTGCGGCAACGTCCGGTAGATCAGGTATTCGACCTGCCGGTCGAACGCGAGCGCCCGCTCGCCATCGGCGCCCGCCTGCGGAATCCCGTAATCGATGTAGTCGGCCAGCATCCGTTCGTCCCAGCGCGCGAACGCCGGCTTCTCGCGGAAGTGGCGCCAGACTTCGTCGCGGCTCACCCAGCGCGTGCGCCGGTTGCGCGTCGCGGCGGCCGGCGACAGCCGCTCGTCGAGCCCCGCCCACTGGCTCGCGCGCAGTGCGCCGGCACGCCAGCCCGCGATGATCGGCGAATCGATCATCACGACGCCGCGCACCCATTGCGGCTTCCTCAGCGCGGCCATCAGCGACAGGTAGCCGCCGAGCGAATGGCCGACGAGCCACACCGGGCGCTCGTAGCGACGGCCGATGTCGTCGAGCAGCTGCTCGACGAGGTGCGGCCAGTCGCGCGTCACCGGGTAACGGCGGTCGTGGCCGATCCGTTCGATGTAGCGCAGCTCGTAGTCGTCGGCCAGTTCGGCGAAGATCGTCCGGTACGTCGACGCCGGGAAGCCGTTCGCATGCGAGAAGTGGAGGATGTCCTTCAAACGCCGATGTCTCCTTTGTCGGCTGGCGTTAGCGCTTGAGCGCTGACGCCAGCCCCATGCTTCGCGGTCGACGGGAGTGATGCTTGAGCACCGACTCCCGCCCCATGCTTCGTTTTCTGCCGGGGCCGTGCTTCGGTACTTCACGCCGGCCCCGCGTCTTTTTTCCGATACGCCGGCCTTCGCCGCGCTCACCGGTCCATCCAGTACCGGCGCTGCTCGTCGCGATAACGCACGAATGCGAACCCGCCATCGGCCGGTGCGACGTCGAACCGTATGGCGCCGTCGCGATCGGTGCGCGGCAGCGGAATCCCGCGCGCCTCGTAGCGGGCGAGAACGCTCCGGTGCGGATGCCCGAAACGATTGCGATAGCCTACAGGAAATACCGCAACGCGCGGCCCGACCGAATCGAGGAAAGGCTCGACCGACGACGTGCGGCTGCCGTGGTGCGGCACGACCAGGATCTGCGCGGCCAGCGCGTCGCGCGCGGTGCCCACGAGCTGACGCTCGCCGCGTGCATCGACGTCGCCCGTCAGCAGCGCGGAAGTGCCGCCCGCGTCGATGCGCAGCACGCACGATTGCCCGTTCGACGAGCCCGTGCTTCGACCGCCCGGCGGCCACAGTATCGTGAAGACGACGCCGTCCCAGCGCCAGCGCTGCCCGGCCGCGCATGGCAGACGGTCGGCGACGCCCGCGGCTGCCGCGTCGCGCCACAGCCGGCTGTTCGACGGAATGCCGGCCAACAGCTGGCGCACGTCGGCCGCCGCATAGACGGCCGGTGCGCCGCCCGCATGATCGGCATCCGCGTGGCTGAGCACGAGCGAATCGATCGTCGCGATGCCGCGTGCACGTAACATCGGCGCGACGATTCGCGTACCGGCATGGGTCGATTCCGCGCCCGGCCCCGCGTCGAACAGCAAGGTTCGCCGTGCGGTTTCGACCAGCACCGACGCACCCTGCCCGACATCGAGCACGGTCAAACGGAAACCGCCCGGCGGCGGCGTGTCAGGTGCGGGCGCAACGAGCGGCAGCCACGTGAGCGGCGCCGCCCAGCGCAACGGCCAGCCGCGCGGCATCAGCGCCCAGACGACACCCAGGCAAGCCAGCGCGAGCACCGGCCAGTCGGGCATGCGCACCCGGAACACGCCGGCCGGCCAGCCGGCGAGGTATCCGAGCAACGTCATCATCGGTTCGAGCGCCACATGGGCGAGCCGGAACGCATAGGCATCGAATGGTGCGGGCATGGCGATGCCGGCCAGCACGACCGGCGTCACGACCGAACTGACCCACGGAATCGCGAATGCATTGCCGAACGGGCCCGACAGGGAAATCTGCGCGAACCACGCGGCCGTGAGCGGTGCGAGACCGATCGTCACCGCGTACTGCACGCGCGTCGCCTCGGCGATGCGGCGTCCGGCGTGCATGCCCCACGCGCGCAACCGGCTCGACAGACGAGCCGCGCCGCTGCCCTCGTCGCCTTCCGCGTCCGCCTCACGCACCGCTCGCCAGCCGGCGACGGCCAGCAGGATCACGGCGACTGCACCGAACGAAAGCCAGAACCCGGCCGACAGCACGGCCCACGGATCGGCGAGCAGCACGCCGCCGAGCGCGGCGCACAGCACCGCGGACGTCGGCACGCTGCGTCCGGCCAGATACGCGATGCCGCCGCCCGCGATCATCCACCACGCGCGCTGCGCCGGCACGTTGAAACCGGCGAGCGCCGCATAACCGGCCGCAGCCGTCAGCGCGGCAAGTGCGGCCGCGTAAGGCGCAGGCAACGCGAGCGTCGCGGCCCGCGCGCGCCAGCGCAGCCGGCGCCAGACCATCGACACGAGCCCGCCGGCCATCGCGCCGACCAGCCCGACATGAAGACCGGAAATCGCGACCAGGTGGCTCGTGCCCGTGTTGCGCAGGACGCGCCAGTCGTCGTCGCCGATACCCGACTGGTCGCCGATCGCCAGCGCGGCGACGATGCCGCGATGCGCTGCATCGCTACCGAGCGTTTCGCCGATGCGCGTCCGCAACCTATCGCGCACCCGGTCGATCGTCGCCCGCCATCCCGAGGCGCGCGCATCGAGCAATGCCGCCCGGCGCGGCGCGCTGACATGGCCGATTGCCCGAATGCCCGCGGCGAGCCACGCCGCCTCGCCGTCGCGCACGCCGGGATTGGCCTCGGCATGCGGGCGTTTCAGGCGCACGACGAAACGCCAGCGCTGTGCGGCACGCAGGTCGGGACGTGCTTCGCGTGTCGCGGCCGCGCCATACGCGCGCCACGACAGCCGGATCAACGGCGGAAAACGGGCCAGCCCCGCATCGTTCGACTCGACCGCGAACAGCAGCCGCGCACCGGTCTCGTCGACGACGGGCAGCCCCCGGATCACGCCGGTCACGACGATGTCGCGCCCTTCCCATTCCGCAGGCAAGCGGTCGCTCAACCGCCATTCGGCCCGAGCAGCTGCATAACCGAACCCCGCGATGCAGGCCGCGAACGCGCACAGCATCCAGCCGAGTGCGGCAGTCGTACGCGTGCGCCGGCGACGCATGCACCACGCCCCCAGCACCGTGCAACCCGCGAACAGGATTGCCCCGATCGTCCATGCGATCGCCCCCGGCAACGCCGCCTGCCGCTGCAGCACGACGACGCCGAGCGCGAACGCGACCCACCCCACGCGCATTCCGCCTCCTCGTCGACCTGGCGCCGCTCCACAAAACGCAGCGCCTTCCGGCAACGATTATGCGGACGAAAGTGCGAGTCGCGGCAGCGCGGCGAGCGCGTTAGCCGAAGTGCATACGGACATTTCGCCCGTATCGAGCCCGCGCAGTTCGGCGAGCACAGCACCGATGCGCGGCACCTGGTCGGGCGTGTTGCGGGACTTGTACGCCCATTCGGGCGCGATGTCGGGGGCGTCGGTCTCGACCACAAGCGCGTCGAGCGGCAACTCCGTCGCGAGCCGCCGGATCTGCAGCGCACGCGTGAACGTCACGTTGCCGCCGAAGCCGAGATGCAGCCCTTGCGCGAGATACGCTTCGGCCTGCTGGAAACTGCCGTTGAACGCATGCGCGATGCCGCGCCGCACGCCGAAACGGCGCAGGCCGGCGAGCACGCGGTCCTGCGACTTGCGCACGTGGCACAGCACGGGCAAATCGAATTCGCGCGCCAGCTTGAGCTGCCCCTGATAGAAGAATTGCTGCCGGTCTTCGTCGAGCCCCGGCACGAAGTAGTCGAGGCCGATTTCGCCGATCGCGACGAAGCGCGGATCGTCGAGGCTCGCCTCGATCTCCATGCGCAGGCGGTCGAGATCCTCGTCGCGCGCCTGCGGCGTATACATCGGATGGATGCCGAGCGCATAAACGGCACCCGGCGTGCGCTGCGCGAGTTCGCGCACCGTCGTGAAGTTGTCGCGCCCGATGCTCGGAATCACGATGCGCGACACGCCGGCCGTGTGCGCAGCCTGCGCGACCGCGGCGCGATCGGCGTCGAACTCGGCGGCATCGAGATGGCAATGCGTGTCGATCCACATGGCGGCAGTCCTGCACCCTTGCGCCGCGCCGGGGCGACCCCGGCAGCAGGCCAAAGGCGTTCGCTTCTTACACCGGCAGCGCCGGCTCCTCGTGCAACACACCGTCGCGCAGCCGCATGATACGGTCGCAGCGCGCGGCAAGATCGGGATCGTGCGTGACGATCACGAAGCTCGTTTCGAGCGTCTCGGACAGTTCGAGCATCAGGTTGAACACCGTGTCGGCCGTCGTGCCGTCGAGGTTGCCGGTCGGCTCGTCGGCGAGCACGCACGCGGGCTTCGTGACCAGCGCGCGCGCGATCGCGACACGCTGGCGCTCGCCGCCCGACAGCTCGCCCGGCCGGTGCTTCGCGCGCGGACCGAGACCGACGCGTTCGAGCATCGCCTGGGCCTGCTCGCGCGCGTCCTCGGTCGTCATCCGGCGGATGCGCAGCGGCATCGCGACGTTGTCGAGCGCGGTGAATTCGGGCAGCAGGTGATGGAACTGGTAGACGAAACCGAGCGCGCGGTTGCGCAGCTCGTTGCGCTCGCGCTCGGCGAGTTGCGTAAACGGCTTGCCGAGCAGCGACACTTCGCCCGCGCTCGGCTCGTCGAGCCCGCCGAGCACGTGCAGCAGCGTGCTCTTGCCCGAACCCGACGCGCCGACGACCGCGAGCTTCTCGCCGCGCCGCACCGTCAGCTCGGTATTGTTGAGCACCTGCACGTTGAAGCCGCCCTGCACGAACGCCTTCGTGACCCCGCGCGCCTGAAGCACGTATTCCTGCATACTGGCCGAATCCTGTCTGTTGTGTTGTCGTGAATCCGCGAATGCGGTCGCGCGATCATTCATAGCGGAGCGCCTCGGCCGGCTTCACCTTCGCGCCGCGCCAGCTCGGATAGAGCGTCGCGATGGCCGACAGCGCGAACGCGATCAGCCCGATCCGGATCACGTCGCTCGCGACGAGTTCGGACGGCAGCTCGCTGATGAAGTACACGGACGGCGGCAGGAACTGCACACCGAACAGGTGCTCGATCATCGGGATCAGCCACGGGATGCTCCACGCGATCAGGCAGCCGAGCGCGACGCCGGACGCGGTGCCGACGAAGCCGATCGTCACGCCCTGCACGACGAAGATCTTCATGATCGACCCCGGCTGCGCGCCGAGCGTGCGCAGGATCGCGATGTCGGCCTGCTTGTTGGTCACCGTCATCACGAGCGACGACACGAGGTTGAACGCGGCCACCGCGATGATCAGCGTGAGGATGATGAACATCATCCGCTTCTCGATCTGCACGGCCGAGAACCACGTCTTGTTCTGCTGGGTCCAGTCGCGAATGTACAGGCTGCCCGACAGCGTGTGCGACAGCTCGACCGCGACTTCCGGCGCCTTCTGCATGTCCTTCAGCCGCAGCCGCACGCCGGTCGGCGCAGACATCCGGAACAGCGCCTCGGCGTCGCGGATGTTGATCATCGCGAGCGTGCTGTCGTATTCGTAGTGACCCGATTCGAACACGCCGACGACCGTGAACTGCTTCAGGCGCGGCATCATGCCGGCCGGCGTGATCGATCCTTCGGGCGCGACGAGCGTGACCTTGTCGCCGACCGTCACGCCGAGGTTGCCGGCGAGCGCATCGCCGAGCACGATGCCGAACTGGCCCGGCACGAGCGCGGCGAGCTGGCCGGCCTTCATGTCCTTGCCGATGTCGGACACTTGCGGCTCGAGCGTCGGCTCGACGCCGCGCAGCATCACGCCGCTCACCGCGTCCTGGCGCGTAAGCAGCGCCTGCGCGTCGACGTACGGCGCCGCGCCGATCACCGACTGGTTGCGGCGCGCCTCTTGCGCGGTCAATTGCCAGTCGGGCATCGAGCCCGTCGGCGAAAACACCTCGACGTGCGCGAGCACCGACAGCATGCGGTCGCGCACTTCCTTCTGGAAGCCGTTCATCACCGACAGCACGACGATCAGCGCCGCGACGCCGAGCGCGATCCCGAGCATCGACACGAGCGCGATGAAGGAAATGAAGCCGTTGCCGGTCGTGCGTTTGCCGGCGCGCGTGTAGCGCCAGCCGATCTGCCATTCGTACGGAAGTTTCAAGCGAATCCTTTCTGCTGGTTACGGCGGGGAGGCGCCCCGCGGCCGGACCGCCGCCCGGCGGCGGCCACCGGCCCGGGCACGGTCGAAAAACGGCCGCCGGACGCAAACGGGCCGTCAGCCGGCCCGATCACGCGCGCAGTTTGCCATACAATGCGCACCATCATGCACGACCGACGCCTCCATTTTCTCGTTCCGTTCGCGCTGCCGTCGGCGGCCGATGCGGCCTCGTCCCTGCATACGCTGGACAGCCCCGCGCTCGAAAAGTTGCTCGCCCGCGCCAGCCTCGTCGAGCGCGTGGCCGGCGAGGACTTCCAGCGCACACTGCCGCACGAGCGCTGGCTGGCCCGCCAGTTCGGCGCGACCCAGGGTAACGCCGCAGACGAGGCGCCGCTCGCGCCCTACATGCTGCTGGCGGACGGCGGCGAACCCGGCGCGCACGCGTGGGCGTGCGTCGAGCCCGTGCACGTCGAAATCGCGCACGATCACCTGGTGCTCGTCGATCCGGCCGCCCTCGCGCTCGACGACGGCGACGCGGCCGCCCTGCTCGCAGTTGCGCGCCCGCTGATCGAGGAGCTCGGCGTGCGGCTCGAAGCGCCGAACCCGGCGCGCTGGTACCTGTCGAGCGACCAGCTCGCCCGGCTGGCCGGCGCCGCGCCGCTGCGCGCCAGCGGCCGCAACATCGAGATCTGGCTGCCGCACGAGGCCCACACCGGCGAACGTTCGCGGATGTGGATGAAGCTGCAGAACGAAGTGCAGATGGCGTGGTTCCAGCACCCGGTCAACGAAGCCCGCGAAGCGCGCGGGCTGCCGACCGTCAATTCGATCTGGTTCCATGCGCAGGGCACGCTGAAGCCGGTCGGCAAGCCGTTCGCGCGCGTGCTGTCCGCGTCGCCCGCCGCGCTCGGACTCGCGCGTGCCGCGCAAACCGGCACCGGCAACGCACCCGCGACGTTCGGCGCGCTGCCGGCCGCCAACGGCGCAACGCTCGTCGAATTGCCGACGCTGACCACCCCGTTCATCGAGCAGGACTGGGCGCGCTGGCACGACGGGCTCGCCGCGCTCGAGCGCGACTGGTTCGCGCCGGCCCTCGCCGCGCTGCAGAACGGCGAACTGGCGAGCATCGATTTCACGCTGTGCGGCGACACCAGCTCCGTGACGCTGCACGCGACGCGCGGCGACCTGCGCAAGTTCTGGCGCCGCCGCGCGCTCGCCTCCCTGTTCGAATAACCTGCCCACCGCGTATGACCCGGATCGTTACCCGCCCCGTCGCGCCCGCCGACGCCGAAGTGCTCGCGCGCCACGGCCTGCACCCCGTTCTCGCGCGCCTGTACGCGTCGCGCGGCGTGCAGTCGCCCACCGACATCGAGACCGCGCTTGCGCGCCTCGTTCCGCCCACCGAGCTGAAGGGTTGCGCCGATGCGGCGTCGCTGCTCGCCGACGCGATCGCCGACAAGCGGCGCCTGCTCGTCGTCGCCGACTACGACTGCGACGGCGCAACGGCATGCGCGGTCGCGGTGCGCGGCCTGCGGATGTTCGGCGCGCAGATCGACTACCTGGTACCGAACCGCTTCGAGTACGGCTACGGCCTCACGCCCGAGATCGTCGAGCTCGCGGCCGCGCGCAAGCCCGACCTGCTGATCACCGTCGACAACGGGATCGCGAGCGTCGCGGGCGTCGAAGCCGCGAACGCGCGCGGCATCGACGTGCTCGTGACCGATCACCACCTGCCCGGCGACGCGCTGCCCGCCGCCCGCGCGATCGTCAACCCGAACCAGCCCGGCTGCGCGTTCCCGAGCAAGCACCTCGCCGGCGTCGGCGTGATGTTCTACGTGCTGCTCGCGCTGCGCGCCGAGCTGCGCCGCCGCGGCGCGTTCGCGAGCAAGGAAGCCGAGCCGCGCCTCGACGGCCTGCTCGACCTCGTTGCGCTCGGCACCGTCGCCGACGTCGTGCGGCTCGACGGCAACAACCGCGTGCTCGTCGCGCAGGGGCTGCAGCGCATCCGCAACGGCCGCATGCAGCCGGGCATCGCCGCGCTGTTCCGCGCCGCCGCGCGCGAAGCGCGCACCGCGTCGGGCTTCGACCTCGGCTTCGGCCTCGGCCCGCGCCTGAACGCCGCGGGGCGATTGTCCGACATGTCGCTCGGCATCGAGTGCCTGATCACCGACGACATCGGCCGCGCGTGGGATCTCGCGCAGCAGCTCGACGTGATGAACCGCGAGCGCCGCGAGATCGAGGCCGGCATGCAGCAACAGGCGCTCGCCGATCTCGCCGACGTCGACCCGGCCGACGCGTGCACGATCACGCTGTTCAACCCCGAGTGGCACCAGGGGGTGATCGGCATCGTCGCCGGCCGGCTCAAGGAAAAATTCCACCGGCCGTCGTTCACGTTCGCGCACGCCGATGAAGAAGGCAAGCGGGTCAAGGGTTCCGGCCGGTCGATCGCCGGCTTCCACCTGCGCGACGCGCTCGATCTCGTGTCGAAGCGCGAGCCCGACCTGATCGTTGCATTCGGCGGCCACGCGATGGCGGCCGGCCTCACGCTGGACACCGCGAACGTGCCGCGCTTCGCGGCCGCGTTCGAGGCCGTCGCGCGCGAATGGCTGTCGGACGACGCGCTCGCCCGCGTGATCGAGACCGACGGCGAACTCGAGGACGCGTACTTCACGCCGCAGTTCGTCGGCCTGCTCGACGAAGCCGTGTGGGGACAAGGGTTTCCGGCCCCGCTTTTCTCGGGCGAATTCGACGTCGTGTCGCAATCGCTCGTGAAGGAAAAGCACCTGAAGCTGCAGCTGGCACGCGGCCGCCAGCGCTTCAACGCGATCTGGTTCAACCACACCGAGCCGCTGCCCGCGAGCGCCCTGGTCGCGTACCGGCTCGTCGCCGATACGTGGAACGGCGTCACGCGCGTCCAGCTGATCGTCGAGCACGCGGCCGGCTGAGCGCGGGCCGCCCGGCCCGCTGTAGCGCCCTCCCCCGCACGCACGCCGCGCCGGACGGGGCCTCGGCGCGCGCGTGCGCACCGTTTGCGTCACCGGGCAAGCCTGCCGATCGGCTATAATTCCGCTTTTTTACGAAGCAAGAATAGCGAACGATCATGGAAGCGGAACGTCTCAACGCGATCGAAAGCTCCCTGCTTGACCTGCGCACCCGCGCGGGCGAGCTTCGGGGGTATCTTTGACTACGACGCCAAAGCTGCGCGTCTGACCGAAGTCAACAAGGAACTCGAAGACCCGAACGTCTGGAACGATTCGAAGAACGCCCAGGCGCTCGGTCGCGAGAAGAAGCTGCTCGATGGCGTCGTCACGACGCTCACCGTACTCGATAGCGACCTGCGCGACGCGCTCGACCTGTTCGAGCTGGCTCGCGAGGAAGGCGACGAGGACACGCTGCTCGCGTCGGAAGACGACGCCGCGAAGCTCGAGGCGCGCGTCGGCGACATCGAGTTCCGCCGGATGTTCTCGAACCCGGCCGACCCGAACAACTGCTTCATCGACATCCAGGCCGGCGCCGGCGGCACCGAGGCGTGCGACTGGGCATCGATGCTGCTGCGCCAGTACCTGCGCTACTGCGAACGCAAGGGCTTCAAGGCCGAAGTGCTCGAAGAGTCCGACGGCGACGTCGCCGGCATCAAGAACGCGACGGTCAAGGTCACGGGCGAATACGCATACGGCTTCCTGCGCACCGAAACGGGCATCCACCGCCTCGTGCGCAAGTCGCCGTTCGACTCGTCGGGCGGCCGTCACACGTCGTTCTCGTCGGTGTTCGTCTATCCGGAAATCGACGACTCGATCGAAGTCGAGATCAACCCGGCCGACCTGCGCATCGACACGTACCGCGCATCGGGCGCGGGCGGCCAGCACATCAACAAGACCGACTCCGCGGTGCGGATCACGCACATGCCGACCGGTATCGTCGTGCAGTGCCAGAACGACCGCTCGCAGCACCGCAACCGTGCCGAAGCAATGGCGATGCTGAAGTCGCGCCTGTACGAAGTCGAAATGCGCAAGCGCCAGGCCGAACAGGACAAGCTCGAATCGAGCAAGACCGATGTGGGCTGGGGCCACCAGATCCGCTCGTACGTGCTCGACCAGAGCCGCGTGAAGGACCTGCGTACGAACGTCGAAATGAGCAACACGCGTGCGGTGCTCGACGGCGATCTCGACGACTTCATCAGCGCGAGCCTCAAACAGGGCGTGTAAGCGCCGCGGCGCGGCCTGGTCCGCGCCGCCCTTCCCGTTTGCGTTGCCGCACCCACTCCGAATTCCGACCATCATGACCGAACCGACCCAAACGCAGCCCGCCGTCACGGCGGACGAAAACCAGATCATCGCCGAGCGCCGCGAGAAGCTGCGCGCCCTGCGCGAGCAAGGCGTCGCCTACCCGAACGACTTCCGGCCCGAGCACCACGCAGCCGACCTGCAGGCGAAATTCGCCGATTCGGACAAGGCCGCGCTCGAAGCGAACCCGGTCGAGGTGTCGGTGGCCGGCCGCATGATGCTCAAGCGCGTGATGGGCAAGGCAAGCTTCGCGACGGTGCAGGACGGTTCGGGCCAGATCCAGTTCTTCGTGACGCCGAACGACGTCGGCGCCGAAACCTACGACGCATTCAAGAAGTGGGACCTCGGCGACATCGTCGCCGCGCGCGGCGTGCTGTTCCGCACCAACAAGGGCGAGCTGTCGGTCCAGTGCAAGGAGCTGCGCCTGCTGTCGAAGGCGCTGCGGCCGCTGCCGGACAAGTTCCACGGCCTGTCCGACCAGGAAATGCGCTACCGCCAGCGCTACGTCGACCTGATCGTCACGCCGGAAACGCGCGACACGTTCCGCGCCCGCACGAAGACGATCGCGTCGATCCGCAAGTTCATGGACAACGCCGAGTTCATGGAAGTCGAGACGCCGATGCTGCACCCGATCCCGGGCGGCGCAGCGGCCAAGCCGTTCGTCACGCATCACAATGCGCTCGACATGCAGATGTTCCTGCGCATCGCGCCGGAGCTGTACCTGAAGCGCCTGATCGTCGGCGGCTTCGAGCGCGTGTTCGAGATCAACCGTAACTTCCGGAACGAAGGCGTGTCGCCGCGTCACAACCCGGAATTCACGATGATGGAGTTCTACGCCGCGTACACCGACTACCGCTGGCTGATGGACTTCACCGAGCAACTGATCCGCCAGGCGGCGATCGATGCGCTCGGCACCGCGACGATCCAGTATCAGGGCCGCGAGCTCGACCTCGCGAAGCCGTTCCATCGCCTGACGATCACGCAGGCGATCCAGAAGTACGCACCGGGCTACACCGACGGCCAGCTGTCGGACGATGCGTTCCTGCGCACCGAACTGAAGCGCTTCGGCGTCGACGTGTCGCAGCCGGCGTTCCTGAACGCAGGCATCGGCGCGCTGCAGCTCGCGCTGTTCGAGGAAACGGCCGAAGCGCAGCTGTGGGAACCGACGTTCATCATCGACTACCCGGTCGAGGTGTCGCCGCTCGCACGCGCATCGGATACGGTGCCGGGCATCACCGAGCGTTTCGAGCTGTTCATGACCGGCCGCGAAATCGCGAACGGCTTCTCGGAGCTGAACGATCCGGAAGACCAGGCCGCACGCTTCAAGAAGCAGGTCGAGCAGAAGGATGCCGGCGACGAGGAAGCGATGTTCTTCGACGCCGATTACATCCGCGCGCTCGAATACGGGATGCCTCCGACGGGCGGCTGCGGGATCGGCATCGACCGTCTCGTGATGCTGCTGACCGACAGCCCGACGATCCGCGACGTGCTGCTGTTCCCGCACCTGCGCCGCGAAGACTGATCCGCCGCACCCGCGTGTGCGCCGCGCCCTGCGGCGCGCACGCGACAGCTTTGTAACGACGCGTAAGTCCCGCCAGCCGGCGTTCGCCGGCTTTCGATCCTCCCCCGTTTTATTCCCTCGTCGCGACGACCTTCTCCGGGTTTTCCCTGGAACGACCGCCGGCGCCCCGCTGCAATTCGTTACACCTTGATACGGCGCGCCGCTTGCCGGTAGACGACACTCCTTTTGCGTCACCACGCATGACCACGGGACCAGAACCAGGCGCAGGAACGCCCGGTCTGCTCGCTCCCGAGCGTGGGATCCGGCCGGGCACCGAAGTGCCGCCCCGGATCGACATCGGAGAAAAAAATGGACAACCAGAATCAGACCACGCCGCAAAAGCAACGCCTCCACCCGCTCATCGCCACTGCCGCCGGCGCCGTCATCGTCGCCAGCCTCGCGGCGACGGCAGCCATCACGGGCATCTTCCCGAAGGCCAGCAGCAGCAACGCACAGAACGGCCAGACCCAGGCCGCGCTGATCGCGTCGCAACCGGCCGTCGATACGGCTGCCGCCGCCAGCGCCGCGCTCGCCGCGCAAGCGCAGCAGCAGGCAGCGGAACAGGCCGCCGCGCAACAGAAGGCTGCCGCCGTCGCGCAGGCCGAGCCGAAGCCCGCGCCGCGCCCGGCAGCGCCGCCGCACCGCCGTCATACGACGGCACCGCAGCCGCCGCAATACGCGCAGCAGCCGTCGGCGCCGGCCCAGGCCTACTGCCAGAGCTGCGGCACGGTCGTCGCGATTTCGCAGACGCGCACGCCGGGCCAGAGCTCGGGGATCGGCGCCGTGGGCGGCGCTGCAGCCGGCGGCCTGCTCGGCAACCAGTTCGGTCACGGTAACGGCCGCACCGCGATGACGATCATCGGCGCGCTGGGCGGCGGTCTCGCCGGCAACCAGGTCGAGAAGCAGGTGCGCGCGGAAACCGACTATCAGGTGCAAGTGCAGATGGAAAGCGGTGCGACGCGTACGTTCACGTACCACAACCCGCCGCCGTTCGGCCAGGGCCAGCGCGTGCGGATCGAGAACGGCACGCTGGTCGGCGCGTAATCGCCCGATCGCATCGGTGCCCCCTGCCCGCGTGTCGTGCGCGGGCCAGCGGCCCGAAAACGAAAACGGCTCGAGAGCAATTGCCCTCGAGCCGTTTTTTCATTGGCGCCATGCGTGCCGATGCGGCACGCGCGGTGCCCGGTCCGTCAGTCCTCGTCGTCGAAATCCGACTCGTCGATCCAGTGTGCCTGGATCGCCTCGAGGATCTTCTCGCCCGAGTGTTTCGGATCGTCGTCGAAGCCGTCGAGTTCGAGCACCCACTGGCGCAGGTCGACGAAGTTGATCCGCTGCGGGTCGATGTCCGGGTGCTTGTCCGCCAGCGCAATGGCTATTTCACGCGAATCGGTCCATTTCATCGCCTGCCTCCGGTTTGGGTCAGTGGTTTTCCTTCGCGTGGTTGATCGAGTACTTCGGAATCTCGACCACCAGGTCCGAATCTTCCTTCACGATTGCCTGGCACGACAGGCGCGACGTCGGCTCGAGGCCCCACGCCTTGTCCAGCAGATCGTCCTCGTCCTCTTCGGACGGCGTCAGATCGTTGAAGCCCTCGCGGATCACCACGTGGCACGTCGTGCATGCGCACGACTTCTCGCATGCATGCTCGATCTCGATCCCGTGATCGAGCAGGTTGTCGCAGATACTCTTGCCGGGCGTCGCGTCGATCACTGCGCCATCCGGGCACAGTTCGACGTGAGGCAGCACCACCAGTTGAGGCATGTCCGTTCCGTCAGTCAGGGTGCGGCGCGAGGCGCCGCACGGTTCATTATCGCGCGCAGGCCGTCGCCGGCCGATGCGCGGTTCGCAAGTTCAGATCTCGTCGAGCCGGCGGCCCGACAGCGCGCGCTTGATGCTCTTGTCCATCCGGCGCGCCGCGAATTCATCGGTGCCGTCGGCCAGCGTCTTGGTCGCCGCTTCGATCGCATTCGTATCGTCGCCCTGTGCGACCGCGCGCAGCGCCGCGGCCAACGTGTCGACCTGCGCGCGCTCGTCCGCGTCGAGCAGTTCGCCATCGGTCGCCAGCGCGGCCTGCGTCGCCTCGAGCATCCGCTCGGCCTCGACCTGTGCTTCGCGCAGCGCGCGGGCACGCATGTCGATTTCGGCGGTCTTGAAGCTGTCCTCGAGCATCTTCGCGATGTCGTCGTCGGCGAGGCCGTACGACGGCTTCACGACGACCGACGCCTCGACGCCCGACAGCTGTTCACGTGCGAACACCGACAGCAGGCCGTCCGCGTCGACCTGATAGGTCACGCGAATGCGTGCGGCGCCGGCCGTCATCGGCGGAATGCCGCGCAGCTCGAAGCGCGCGAGCGACCGGCAGTCGGCGACGAGCTCGCGCTCGCCCTGCACGACGTGGATTGCCATCGCGGTCTGGCCGTCCTTGAAGGTCGTGAATTCCTGCGCACGCGCGATCGGAATCGTCGAGTTGCGCGGAATGATCTTCTCGACGAGGCCGCCCATCGTCTCGACACCGAGCGACAGCGGAATCACGTCGAGCAGCAGCCAGTCGTCGCCGGTGCCGCGATTGCCCGCGAGCAGGTCGGCCTGGATCGCCGCGCCGAGCGCGACGACCTGGTCCGGATCGAGGTTCACGAGCGGCGGCTGGCCGAAATATTTCGCAACGGCGTCGCGAATCACCGGCATGCGCGTCGCGCCGCCGACGAGCACGACACCCTTGATGTCGCCCGGCGTGACCTGCGCGTCGCGCAGCGCCTTGCGGGTCGGCGTGAGCGTACGCTGCACGAGCGGCTCGACGAGCGACGCGAACGTATCGTGCGAGATCGTCTGCACGAGGTGCGCACCGCCCGACAGCGTGACGTCCAGCGACGCCTGCGGCGCGGCGGACAGCGCTTCCTTCAGCACGCGCACGCGGTCGAGCAGCAGGCGCACGTCTTCGGGCGCGAGCGTCTTCGCGTCGATGCCGGCCTGCGCGAGCACGTGACCGAACAGCGCATGGTCGAAATCGTCGCCGCCGAGCGCGGAATCGCCGCCTGCGGCCAGCACTTCGAACACGCCCTTCGTCAGCTTCAGGATCGACAGGTCGAACGTGCCGCCGCCCAGGTCGTACACCGCGTAGAGGCCTTCGGCGCCGTTGTCGAGGCCGTAGGCAATCGCCGCGGCGGTCGGTTCGTTCAGCAGGCGCAGCACGTTGAGGCCCGCGAGGCGCGCCGCATCCTTGGTCGCCTGGCGCTGCGCGTCGTCGAAATACGCGGGCACCGTGATCACCGCGCCAACCAGATCGTCGCCGAGCGAATCCTCGGCGCGATAGCGCAGCGTCGCGAGAATCTCGGCCGACACTTCGACCGGGCTCTTCACGCCGTCGATCGTACGGATCTGCACCATGCCCGGCGCATCGACGAATTCATACGGCGCGTTCGCCGCGCCTTCGACCTCGGCCTTGCCTCGGCCCATGAAGCGCTTGACCGACACGATCGTGTTGCGCGGATCGGTGGCGGCCTGCTCTTTCGCTTCGTGACCGATACGGCGGCCGCCCTTCTCGAGGTAACGGACCACCGACGGCAGCAGCATGCGGCCCGCTTCGTCCGGCAGCACTTCCGGCACGCTGTTGCGCACGGCCGCGACGAGCGAGTTCGTCGTGCCGAGATCGATCCCGACGGCGAGTCGCCGCTGGTGCGGCGCCGGCGCCATGCCCGGTTCGGAAATTTGCAGTAAAGCCATCTTGGTTCGTTCGGGCGCTCGGCCCGTTTGCTGCGCGTGCCGCGAGGCACGCGGTTAAGTTTCGAGGCGCTCGATCTGCGCGCCCACTTCCGACGCGACGCGTTCGATGAACATCAGCTGGCGCACGGCTTCCGCGGCGGCCTGGTCGGCGCCGCTGTCGAGCAACGTGCCGAGGCGCTCGACACGCACGCGCTTCTCGTCGCGCAACTCGGCAAGCAGCGCATCGAGCGCGTCGACGTTGCGGGCGGCGGCGGCATCCTCGATGCCTTCGCGCCACTCCATCTGCTGCATCAGGAACGCAGGTTCCATCGCCGTGTTGTTTTCCGCGCCGATGTCGACGCCGCGCAGCGACAGCAGATAGGACGCGCGCTTCAGCGGATCGCGCAGCGTGCGGTATGCCTCGTTCGCGCGGGTTGCCCATTGCATCGCGATGCGCTTTTGCGCGTCGCCGGCCGCCGCGAAGCGGTCCGGATGCACCTGCGTCTGCACCGTCCGGTAGGCGGTGTCGAGCGCCGCTTCGTCGAGCGCGAATTGCGCCGGCAGGTGAAACAGGTCGAAGTGGCTGTCTTTCAGCGAGACCATCGTCGCGTTCAATTCCGGTTCGTCGCGCGGCAAACGCCGCACATTAAAAAGGCGGCCCGTGCCGCCTCTTGCCCGCATCGCGCGGAGGTCCGCGTCACACGCGGAACGATTCGCCGCAACCGCACTCGTCCTTCACGTTCGGGTTGTTGAACTTGAACCCTTCGTTCAGGCCTTCGCGGGCGAAGTCGAGCTCGGTACCGTCGATGTACGCGAGGCTCTTCGGATCGACGATCACCTTCACGCCATGGCTCTCGAACACCTGATCCTCGGGAGCCAGCTCGTCGACATACTCGAGCTTGTACGCGAGCCCCGAGCACCCGGTCGTGCGAACGCCAAGCCGCAGGCCCACACCCTTGCCGCGACGGACGAGGTATTTCTGGACGTGCTGTGCTGCTTTTTCGGTCAGTGTAATTGCCATGATGTCCTTGCCGCGGCGCGCCACCGGGGCCCGCCGCGTTTCCTTCTCTAGCCGCTCGATGCCGCTCAGGCTGCTGCCTGATCGCCTTCCGTGGTGTCGTGGCGCTTCTTGTAGTCGGCCACGGCTGCCTTGATCGCGTCTTCCGCGAGGATCGAGCAGTGAATCTTCACCGGCGGCAGCGCGAGTTCTTCGGCGATCTGCGTGTTCTTGATCGACAGTGCCTCGTCGAGCGTCTTGCCCTTCACCCACTCGGTGACGAGCGAGCTTGACGCGATCGCGGAACCGCAACCGTAGGTCTTGAACTTCGCGTCTTCGATCACGCCGTCCGCGCCGACGCGGATCTGCAGCTTCATCACGTCGCCGCAAGCCGGCGCGCCGACCATGCCCGTGCCGACCGTGTCGTCGTCCTTTGCGAACGAACCGACGTTGCGCGGGTTTTCGTAGTGATCCAGAACCTTGTTGCTGTAAGACATGACTCAGACTCCTTGACTCGTTACGTCTGCGTGCGTCATCCGCCCGCGGGTGTATTCAATGCGCTATTAGTGTGCGGCCCATTCGATCGTCGACAGATCGATGCCTTCCTGGTGCATTTCCCAGAGCGGCGACAGTTCGCGCAGCTTCGCGATCTTGCTGTTCAGCAGGTCGATCACGAAGTCGACTTCCTGCTCCGTCGTGAAGCGGCCGACCGTGAAGCGGATCGAGCTGTGCGCGAGTTCGTCGTTGCGGCCGAGCGCACGCAGCACGTACGACGGCTCCAGCGACGCCGACGTGCACGCGGAGCCCGACGACACCGCGACGTCCTTGATCGCCATGATCAGCGACTCGCCTTCGACGAAGTTGAAGCTGATGTTCAGGTTGTGCGGGACACGGTGTTCCATGTCGCCGTTCACGTAGGTTTCCTCGATCTGCGACAGGCCGCGCAGCAGCTTGTCGCGCAGCATGCGGACGCGCTCGTTCTCGGTCGCCATTTCTTCGCGGGCGATGCGGAACGCTTCGCCCATGCCGACGATCTGGTGCGTCGGCAGCGTGCCCGAACGCATGCCGCGCTCGTGGCCACCGCCGTGCATCTGCGCTTCGATCCGCACGCGCGGCTTGCGGCGCACGTACAGCGCGCCGATGCCCTTCGGGCCGTAGGTCTTGTGCGCCGAGAACGACATCAGGTCGACCTTCAGCTTCGCGAGATCGATCCCGACCTTGCCGGTCGACTGCGCGGCGTCGACGTGGAACACGATGCCCTTCTCGCGGCAGATCTCACCGATCGTCTCGATGTCCTGGATCACGCCGATCTCGTTGTTCACGTGCATCACCGACACGAGGATCGTGTCCGGGCGCAGCGCGGCCTTGAACACGTCGAGGTCGATCAGGCCGTCATCCTTCACGTCGAGGTAGGTGACTTCGAAACCGTCACGCTCGAGCTCGCGGCAGGTATCGAGCACGGCCTTGTGCTCGGTCTTCACCGTGATGATGTGCTTGCCCTTGCCCTTGTAGAAGTTCGCGGCACCCTTGATCGCCAGGTTGTCCGACTCCGTTGCGCCGGACGTCCAGATGATCTCGCGCGGATCCGCGTTCACGAGTGCGGCAACCTGTTCACGCGCTTCCTCGACTGCACGCTCAGCGTCCCAGCCGTAAGCGTGGCTGCGCGACGCCGGGTTGCCGAACTGCTCGCGCAGGTACGGCACCATCTTGTCGACCACACGCGGATCGACGGGCGTCGTCGCGCTGTAATCCATGTAGATGGGCAGGTGGAGAGTCTCTTGGGTCATCTGTCGCTCCGGGTATTCTGTGCAGGGACTATGTGCGTTATGGGGTATGGCAGGCGCCTTCGCGCTCACGAACTCGCGATGTTGAACACCGAATTGGGGCCGAGCGGCATCGTGCGCACGGGCTCGGCCGGTGCGGCGACGGGCTCCGGTGTGCGACGATCACGCAGCACCGCAGGGGCGCCCTCGCGTGCACGCTGCTGATCGACGAGATCCTGCAGCGACACGGAATCGAGGTATTCGACCATCTTCTGGTTCAGGGTCGACCACAGCTCGTGCGTCATGCAATGGCCGTCGGGCTGCTTCGAGCCGTCGCACGTGCCTTTGCCGCCGCACTGCGTGGCGTCGAGCGGTTCATCGACCGCGATGATGATGTCGGCAACGGTGACGTCCTGCGCGCGACGCGCGAGGTTGTAGCCGCCGCCCGGGCCGCGCACGGATTCGACGATTTCATGCCTGCGCAGCTTGCCGAACAGCTGTTCGAGATACGAGAGCGAAATCCGCTGGCGCTGGCTGATGCCTGCAAGCGTCACCGGGCCCTGCTCCTGGCGCAGTGCCAAGTCAATCATCGCCGTGACGGCGAAACGGCCTTTGGTGGTGAGTCTCATAGTGTCTAGGGGACTGCAATCTTGACGATTTTGGTCAAGTATAAATATTTGACGATTTTAGTCAAGTATCCATGCCTTTGGTAGGGTATTCGCAGACCGCTGAATACCGTGCGATCAGCGCGCCGTACGGGCCCGCAGCGTCTCCAGCAGGCCCGCGCACGCGCGTTCGACCTGGTCGAGCACCTGTTCGAAACCCTGCGCACCGCCGAAATACGGATCGGCCACTTCGGTTTCGGCCGAATCCGGCGCGAATTCCATCAGCAGGCGCACCTTGTCGCGATGCTGCGGCGGGCAGCGGCGCTGCAATTCCGCGAGATTCGCCTCGTCCATCGCGAGCAGCAGGTCGAAGCGCTCGAAATCCGCCGCACTCACCTGCCGCGCGCGCAGCGCCGACAGGTCGTAGCCGCGGCCGAGCGCGGCCGCCTGCGCCCGCGTATCGGGCGGCTCGCCCACGTGCCAGTCGCCGGTGCCGGCCGAATCGATCGCGATCCTGTCCGCCAGCGCGGCCGCGTCGACCTGGTGGCGCATCACGCCTTCGGCGGTGGGCGAACGGCAGATGTTGCCGAGACAGACGAAACAGATCGCAACGCGGGTCATCGCACTATCGCAAAGTTGCGGCGGACCGCGTGGGAGAAGAGCACGCCATTATACAAAGACGGCCGAAACCGCGCCGCCGCGCAAAGCGACGGCGCCGTGCATTACAGCGCCTTCGGCGCGGCGAGCACGACATCGCCGGATGCGGCCGGCAGCGGCTTCGCCGCGTCGCCGACCAGCCCGAACGACACCGCGCGCGCCAGCTCGGCAGACGCCTGGTGCACTGCCAGCGGGCCACGCGACGGCGCATCGGCCATCGCATGCAGATAGGCTGCCGCTGCAAGCGGGACGACGATTGCCAGCGGCCAGTACATCGATATTGTCTTTCTCATGATGCGGACCTCCTTGACCGGGTACCCCGAAACCCAATTCCGGGGACTACAGACAGGATTCTATAGACCGCACCTATCGAGATAAATATGCAAATAGCGAACGCACTGTTGCCGCCCGATGAACAGTCGTCAGCCGAGGTGGCTTTGGGACGCCGCGTACAGCTCGCGGAACGTGCGCCCGGTCGGCGTCGGCATGTCGCGCGTATCCATCCAGCCGCCCATCATCGGCAGGCGGCGCAGCGTGCCGCCGCTGCCGCCCAGCCGCTCGAGAACGCGCACCGCGAGCTTGGTCGTCAGCGCATAGAGCATCGGCCGCCGCGCGAAGAAGCCCCAAGTGGCGAGGGCCGCCCGCTCGCGCCACGGCCGCAGATGGCGCTCGACCTGCTTCTCGCGCAGCGTGCGCAACAGGTGCGACAACGGAATCCCGGCCGGGCACACGCTGTCGCATTCGCCGCATAGCGTCGCGGCCTGCGGCAGGTCGAGCGTGCGGTCGAGCCCGACGTAGCTCGGCGTCAGCACCGACCCCATCGGCCCCGGATAGACCCAGCCATACGCATGGCCGCCGACCTTCTGGTACACCGGGCAGTGGTTCATGCATGCGCCGCAGCGAATGCAGCGCAGCATCTCCTGGAATTCGCCGCCGATCAGGCCCGTGCGTCCGCCGTCGACCAGCACCACGTAGTTGTGCTCGGGGCCGTCCTCGTCGCCGGGCCCGCGCGGCCCGGTCAGCAGCGAGAAATAATTCGACGTCTTCTGCCCGGTCGCGGAACGCGGCAGCAGGCGCATCGCGGTCGCGAGATCCTCGAGCGTCGGCAGCACCTTCTCGATGCCCGTCACCGCGACGTGCACGCGCGGCATCACCGTGCACATGCCCTCGTTCCCTTCGTTCGTCACGATCGCGACCGAGCCGGTCTCGGCGATCACGAAGTTGCCGCCCGTCACGCCCATGTCGGCCGACATGAAATGCGGGCGCAGCACCTCGCGCGCCTCGCGCGTCATGTCCGGAATCTCGGTGAGCCGCTCGCGGTGGTGCGTGCGCGCGAACAGGTCGGCGATCTCGTCCTTGTCCTTGTGCACGACGGGCGCAATGATGTGGCTCGGCGGCTCGTTGTCGTTGATCTGCAGGATGTATTCGCCGAGGTCCGTCTCGATCGACTGCACGCCCATCTCCGCGAGCACCGCGTTCAGGCGCATTTCCTCGGACACCATCGACTTGGTCTTGATGACCTTCTTCACGTCGTGCCGGCGCGCGATGTCGGCCACGAGCCGCGCGGCATCCGCGGTCGTTTCGGCGAACAGTACCGTCGTGCCGCGCCGCGTCGCTTCGCGCTCGAATGCTTCGAGCCACACGTCGAGGTTCTCCAGCGCGCGGTTG
Organism: Burkholderia cepacia complex sp. TUM26381; assembly: GCF_057439935.1. Taxonomy (NCBI): domain Bacteria; kingdom Pseudomonadati; phylum Pseudomonadota; class Betaproteobacteria; order Burkholderiales; family Burkholderiaceae; genus Burkholderia; species Burkholderia cepacia complex sp. TUM26381. Next base: position 2,380,441 of record NZ_CM172006.1, read on the forward strand.
CGGCGCGCCTTCAGCGCGGCGCGCGTGGCCGGGAAGTCGATCGCGGTCATCGCGTCGGCGCGTGCCGACACGAACTTCGTCGACAGCTTCTTCAGGTTCTGCTGCAGGCGCTGGTCGGCCAGCTTCTGGCCGGCGCGCGCCTTGAAATGCATCGATTGGACTTGCATCGCGGTATCGGGGAATAAGTGAGCGGAACCGGGCGTCAGACGTCGCCCGCCAGCACCTGCGCGACGTGCAGCACGCGCGTGTCGCGGTCGCCGGTGCGGCGCAACCGCCCTTCGATGTTCAGCATGCAGCCGAGATCGCCGAGCACGACGGTGCCCGCGCCCGACGCGCGCACGTTCGCGCATTTCTCGTCCGCGATGGCCGCCGAGATGTCGCCGTACTTGACCGCAAACGTGCCGCCGAAGCCGCAGCAGTGCTCGCAGTCCTTCATCTCGGTAACCGCGACGCCGCGCTGCGCGAGCAGCGCGCGCGGCTGTGCCTTCACGCCGAGTTCGCGCAGGCCCGAGCACGCGTCGTGATAGGTGACGGGGCCCGTGAATTCGCCCGGCGCGAGCGACACCTTCGCGACGTTCGCGAGGAAATCGGTCAGCTCATGGACTTTCTGCTGGAACCGCGTGTAGCGTCCCATCAGTTCGGGGTCGTCGCGGAACAGGTCGCCGTAGTGCGCGCGGATCATCCCGCCGCACGAACCCGACGGGGCAACGACGTAATCGAACTGCTCGAATTCGCGCAGCGTCTTTTCCGCGAGGTCGCGCGCGAGCGCGCGGTCGCCCGAGTTGTAGGCCGGCTGGCCGCAGCAGGTCTGCGCGGGCGGCACGATCACCTCGTAGCCGGCGTCGCGAATCAGCTTGAGCGCCGAGAAACCGATTTCGGGGCGCATCAGATCGACCAGGCAGGTCACGAACAAACCGACTCGCATACGTGCTCCTTCGAGAAAACGGCACTCATTATCCGCCGTTTGGCCGGCAAGACCAACGCCGGTTCGCGCGCAAGCCCGCCGTGCGCGAAACGAGGACTTCCTCGAACGGCGTTCGCTTTTTTCACAATACGAGATACAATCGTTGCAACACCGCTTGACGCGTCAACCGATTTCTCCCCCGACATGAGCCAACCCACCCCGGATTCAAAAACGTCGATCCAGGTGATCGAACGCATGATGCGGCTGCTGGACGCGCTCGCCGCGCACAGTGATCCTGTCAGCCTGAAGGAACTGGCGCAGCGCACGGAGCTGCACCCGTCGACCGCGCACCGCATCCTCAACGACATGGTGACCTGTCGCCTCGTCGACCGCTCCGATCCCGGCACCTATCGCCTCGGCATGCGGCTGCTGGAGCTCGGCAACCTCGTGAAGGCGCGCCTGTCGGTGCGCGACGCGGCGCTGATGCCGATGCGCGAGCTGCACCGTCTCACCGGGCAGACCGTGAACCTGTCGGTGCGTCAGGGCGACGAGATCGTCTACATCGAGCGCGCGTATTCGGAGCGCTCGGGGATGCAGGTCGTCCGCGCGATCGGCGGCCGTGCGCCGCTGCACCTGACGTCGGTCGGCAAGCTGTTCCTCGCGGCCGACGAAACATCGCGCGTGCGCGCCTATGCCACGCGCACGGGGCTGTCCGGCCATACGCAGAACAGCATCACCGACATCGCAAAGCTCGAGCGCGAGCTGACGATCGTCCGCCAGCAATCGTGCGCGCGCGACAACGAGGAGCTGGAGCTCGGCGTGCGCTGTATCGCGGCCGGCATCTACGACGATTCGGGCAAGCTCGTCGCGGGCCTGTCGCTGTCGGCACCGGCCGACCGCCTGCAGGACGCGTGGCTCGGCCAGCTGAGCCGCACCGCGCTCACCATCTCGGAATCGCTCGGCTACCGGCCGGCGCCCTCGAAGGACGTGGACGGGCTGCAACGGCAGGCGTAAGGCTGCCCTCGCCGCTCCGGTTCCGGTTCCGGTTCTGCCGGACGAAAAAAAGCCCCGCGATTGCGGGGCTTTTTCGTTGCAGCCTGCGAAGCGGCCGTGAAACACCGCGGCGCGATCAGGTCCCGCCGTTCGGCGTGTTGGCTGCCGTCAGGCGCTCGCCGCCGCCGGCGTCGAGCCAGTTGCGCAGGCGCGATGCGTCGGCGAAGCGCGAGTACTTGCCGAACGAATCGAGCAGCACCATCACCATCGGCCGGCCGTGGATCGTCGCCTGCATCACGAGGCATTCGCCCGCTTCGTTGATGAAGCCCGTCTTCTGCAGGCCGATGTCCCACGAGCCGTTGCCGCGGATCAGCGCATTGGTGCTGTTGTAGACCAGGTTGCGCTTGCCCGTGTACACCTCGTAGGTGCGATCGGTCGAGAACTGACGAATCATCGGGTACTGGTACGCCGCATTGACCATCTTCACGAGATCACGTGCGCTCGACACGTTCGAGCTCGACAGGCCCGTCGAATTCTCGAAGTGCGTATCGGTCATGCCGAGCGCCTTCGCCTTCGCGTTCATCGCAGCGATGAACGCCGGACGGCCACCCGGGTAGTAGCGCGACAGCGACGCGGCCGCGCGGTTTTCCGACGCCATCAGCGCGATGTGCAGCATGTCCTCGCGCGACAGCACCGAGCCGACCGACAGGCGCGAGCCCGTGCCCTTCTCGTAGTCGCGGTCTTCGTCGGTGACTTCGATCTGGTCGGTCATCGGCGACTTCGAGTCGAGCACGACCATCGCCGTCATCAGCTTCGAGATCGACGCGATCGGCACGACGGCGTGCGAATTCTTGTCGAACAGCGGCTCGCCGGAATTCTGGTCGACGACGTACGCGACGCTCGAACGCAGCGCGAGCGCGTCGGGCGTGTCGTGCAGGCCGAACGCCTGGCCGACCGTCGGCCGGCGCGGCTGGAACGCGACCTTGCGGACCGCGCCGCGATGGCCGCCATGCAGGTTGTTCGCCGTGAGCGTCACGCGCTTTCGCGACGCTTTCGCGCGCGGCGCATCGGCCGCAGCGACCTTGGCGGATTTGTCGGACGTCGCCTTGGCCGACTTCTTCTTCGCTGACGAAGCAGGAGCGACGGCCTTTTTCTTGGCGGCTTGTTGGGTCTTCGCAGTGGCGGCAAAGGCGTCAGCAGGCACGACGGACGCGGTGGTCGCCAGCAAGGCGACTGCGACCGACACAGCCGTGCCGAGCGTCATGCTCTGCAACAATCTGCGGGGTGAAAACGATTCGGCTTTCATTGGGGTCTGGACAAAGCGGGCGGGAGGTTCCCGCAAGTGTAGTTAAAGCTGAAAAAAAGAGCAATATTAGGCACTTACCGATCGTCGTTAAACCGGAATGTAAGGGTCGGTCAACCTCAGACCAATGAACCCTCCCGCCCCCATCGAAAAAACTCATGGGTGCACTGCCCGACAGCGCCCGTCTCCCGATTACCACACGGTTAATTGAGATAACGTCACTTTGGAGGCGATTTAAAGCGGGGAAACTACGTATCCGGTGCCCGGCGTGCCAAAAGCGCCGGTCTCGACCGTGGCGGCGGCACGTCGCGACGGCACGCGCATCAAAAACAGCGCGTTTTTCGACAAGGACAGAAGGATAACGTTCCATGGGCCTGTCAGGTTTACCTGTGCATGATCATGGTGCGCCGCGCTTGCCCCGCGGTCGTGCGCACCATCTGGGATCACGCGTGAAACCGATTCCGGACGACCACGATAACTCGTTGTTTTATCGATAATTTGTCGCGATTGTGCAACGCACAAATAATACTTGACATCCGTTTTCTCTGCCCTAAAATACGCCTCATTGCTGCGTTGCACAAAGCACGCACATCCGAGGTTCCCCTGCGTAGTGCCCTTTACCCTGCGATCGACGTGATCGCTTTTCAGGAGCTTGACATGTCCTTGCTGACCCCCGAGCAAATCGCCGCTGCACAAAAAGCCAACCTCGAAAGCCTGTTCGGTCTGACGACCAAGGCGTTCGAAGGCGTCGAAAAGCTGATCGAACTCAACCTGCAGGTCGTGAAGTCGACGCTGGCCGAGAGCCAGGAAAACGCACAGCGTCTGCTGTCGGTGAAGGACGCTCAGGAACTGATCGCACTGCAAGCCAGCCTGTCGCAGCCGGTCGCTGAAAAGGTGCTGTCGTACGGCCGTCACCTGTACGAAATCGCATCGTCGACGCAAGCCGAGTTCACGAAGGTTGCCGAAGCGCAATTCGAAGAGCAGAACAAGAAGGTCCAGGCACTCGTCGACAACGTCGCGAAGAACGCCCCGGCCGGTTCGGAAACGGCTGTCGCCGCGCTGAAGTCGGCACTGAACGCTGCGAACACCACGTACGAAACGGTTCAGAAGGCCACGAAGCAAGCCGTCGAAATCGCTGAAACGAACTTCAACGCTGCTGCTGCCGTCGCAACGAAGGCTGCTACCGCCGCTGCTGCACGTCGTTCGAGCAAGCCGGCCGCGTAAGCGTCCCCTGCTCCTGAAAAAGCCGCGCCCAGCGCGGCTTTTTCGTTTCTGACGCCGGAACGTGTGCGAACCGGCAGCCGCCAGCCGGCTTCGAATGGCCGCTTGACCCTCGCGCCAGCTGCGTACAAAAGAAAACGCCGCCGCCCGGATTGCCCGGGCGGCGGCGTTTTTTCGCGGCCGGCGCATGGCCGGCCGTGCCGGCTGCGTTACTTCTTGCGTTGCGGCGGCAGGTCCGTACAGACGCCTTCGTACAGTTCGGCGGCCATGCCGACCGATTCGCCGAGCGTCGGGTGCGGATGGATCGTCTTGCCGATGTCTTCCGCGTCCGCGCCCATCTCGACGGCGAGGCACACTTCGCTGATCAGGTCGCCCGCGTTCAGGCCGACGATGGCGCCACCGATCACGCGATGGGTTTCCTCGTCGAAGATCAGCTTCGTGAAGCCTTCGTCACGGCCGTTCGCGATCGCGCGGCCCGAAGCGGCCCACGGGAACACGGCCTTGCCGTACTTGATGCCTTCGGCCTTGCACTGGTCTTCCGTCTTGCCGGCCCACGCCACCTCCGGATCGGTGTAGGCCACCGACGGGATCTGCAGTGCGTCGAAATACGCCTTCTCGCCGTGCGCGGCTTCCGCTGCGACGTGGCCTTCGTGCACGGCCTTGTGCGCGAGCATCGGCTGGCCGACGATATCGCCGATTGCGAAGATGTGCGGCACGTTCGTGCGCATCTGCTTGTCGACGTCGATGAAGCCGCGGTCCGTGACTGCGACACCGGCCTTGTCGGCACCGATCTTCTTGCCGTTCGGGCTGCGGCCCACTGCGACGAGCACGAGGTCGTAGCGCTGCGCTTCCGCCGGCGCCTTCTCGCCCTCGAACTTCACGTAGATGCCGTCTTCCTTCGCTTCCGCGCCGACCGTCTTGGTCTTCAGCATGACGTTGCCGAAGCGCTTCGCGTTGTACTTCTCCCAGACCTTCACGAGATCGCGGTCGGCGCCCATCATCAGGCCGTCCATCATTTCGACGACGTCGATCTCGGCGCCGAGCGTCGAGTACACCGTGGCCATTTCGAGGCCGATGATGCCGCCGCCGATCACGAGCATGCGCTTCGGCAGCTGGCGCAGTTCGAGAGCGCCCGTCGAATCGACGACGCGCGGGTCTTCCGGCATGAACGGCAGCTTCACGGCTTGCGAGCCCGCGGCGATGATCGCCTGCTTGAACTTGACGACCTTCTTGCCGTTTTCGCCCTGCACTTCCATGTGGAACGGATCGACGAATGCGCCGACGCCGGTGACCACTTCGACCTTGCGTGCCTTGGCCATGCCGGCGAGGCCCGTCGTCAGTTTCTTGACGACGCCGCCCTTGAAGTCGCGCAGCTTGTCGAGGTCGACTTCCGGCTTGCCGAACGTGATGCCGTGCGACGCGAGCGCCGCGGCTTCCTCGACGACGAGCGACGTATGCAGCAGCGCCTTCGACGGGATGCAGCCTACGTTCAGGCACACGCCGCCGAGCGTCGAGTAGCGTTCGACGAGCACGGTCTTCATGCCGAGATCGGCCGCGCGGAACGCGGCCGAGTAGCCGCCGGGGCCGGCGCCGAGCACGAGCATGTCGCACTCGATGTCGGCTGCGCCGGCGTAGCTGCCGGCTTGCGGCGCGGGCGCCGGAGCGGCTGCGGCCGGCGCCGGTGCAGCGGCTGCGGGCTTCGCTGCCTCGGGTGCCTTCGCGGGCGCCGCGGCGCCTGCCGAGGCTTCGACGATGGCGATGACGGTGCCTTGCGAGACTTTCTCGCCGGCTTTGACCTTGATTTCCTTGACGGTGCCGGCGACGTCGCTGGGCACTTCCATGGAGGCCTTGTCGGATTCGAGCGTGATGAGCGTTTGCTCTTTTTCGATCACGTCGCCGGGTTTGACGTTGACTTCGATGACATCGACGCCGCTGAAATCGCCGATATCCGGAACCTTGACTTCGATGAGACTCATTACTGTCCCCTTCTTGATTAGCTGCAGACAGAGGAGGAGAAACCCGCGAAAAACCCGCTACTACGGCCTGACAGAAGGACGGGAACCTGGGCAGGACCACCTTTGCCGTCCGCCCAAGGACGCGCCTTTCTTTTGGTTACTTTTCTTTGGAAGACAAAGAAAAGTGACCGCCGCCCCGCGCAGGGGCGACGCCAATAGACCGTTAGCGAAACAGGTTCAATGACAAAGGCGTGGAGAACCTACACAAAACCACGCCCCCGCGAGCCATCCCCCCGCTCATCAAAGAGCGATGCGACGGAAATCGCCGAGCAACGCGCCGAGATACGCATTGAACCGCGCGGCTTCCGCGCCATCGATCACGCGATGGTCATACGACAGCGACAGCGGCAGCATGAGACGCGGCACGAACTGCTTGCCGTCCCACACCGGCTTCGTCTGCCCGCGCGACAACCCGAGGATCGCCACTTCCGGCGCGTTGATGATCGGCGTGAAGTTCGTGCCGCCGATCCCGCCGAGCGACGAGATCGAGAAGCAGCCGCCCTGCATCTGGTCCGGCTTCAGCTTGCCTTCGCGCGCGGCCTTCGACAGGTCGCTCATTTCCTTCGCGATGTCGACGAGGCCCTTCTTGTCCGCATCGCGGATCACCGGCACGACCAGGCCGTTCGGCGTATCGGCCGCGAAACCGACGTGGAAGTACTGCTTGAACACGAGGTTGTCGCCGTCGAGGCTCGCGTTGAAGGTCGGGAACTTCTTCAGTGCGGCGACGACTGCCTTGATCACGAACGCGAGCATCGTGAACTTCACGCCCGCCTTTTCGTGCTCCTTGTTCAGCTGGACACGCAGCGCTTCGAGCTCGGTGATGTCCGCTTCGTCGTTGTTCGTGACGTGCGGGATCATCACCCAGTTGCGATGCAGGTTCGCGCCCGAGATCTTCTTGATGCGCGACAGCGGCTTCGCCTCGAACGGGCCGAACTTCGAGAAGTCGACCTTCGGCCACGGCAGCAGGTTCAGCTCGCCGCCGCCTGCCGGCGCGGCTGCCGCGCTCGGTGCCGCGCGCTGGCCCGTCATCACGCCCTTCACGAAGCCCGTGACGTCTTCCTTCGTGATACGGCCCTTCGGACCGGAACCCTGCACGCGAGCGACTTCGACGCCGAGTTCGCGCGCGAACTTGCGCACCGACGGCGACGCGTGGCTGGCGCGGTATTCACCCGACGGCGCGGCGGCCGGTGCGGCAGCAGCCGGTGCCGGCGCAGCCTTCGCGGGTGCCGGTGCGGCAGCCGGTGCCGGCGCGGCAGCGGCCGGAGCCGGTGCGCTCGCCTGCGGGGCGGCGGCCGGTGCGCCTGCGGCTTCGAGCAGCACGATCAGCGTGCCTTCCGATACCGAATCGCCCACCTTGACCTTGATGTCCTTCACGACGCCGGCGGCCGGGCTCGGCACGTCCATCGTCGCCTTGTCCGACTCGAGCGTGACGAGCGACTGTTCCTTCTCGACCGTGTCGCCGATCTTCACGCCGATCTCGATCACCGGCACATCCTTGTAGTCGCCGATGTCGGGCACCTTCACTTCGAGCGTGCCGCCGGCTGCGGCCGGTGCGGCCGCCGGGGCTGCTGCGGCCGGTGCCGGGGCTGCTGCCGGAGCCGGTGCTGCGGCCGGCGCAGCCGCGCCATTGGCCTGCGCCGCGGCGCCCCCTTCGAGCAGGATGATCAGCGAGCCTTCCGAAACGGAATCGCCCACCTTGACCTTGATTTCCTTCACGACGCCGCCTACCGGGCTCGGGACGTCCATCGTCGCCTTGTCCGACTCGAGCGTGACGAGCGACTGCTCGGGCTCGACCGTATCGCCGACCTTCACGCCGATCTCGATCACCGGCACGTCCTTGTAATCGCCGATATCCGGCACCTTCACTTCGATCGCTTGACTCATCTGTTTCTGTCTCCATGGCTGCGCGCGCTCCCTCGCGGGAGCGGCGCGCGGCATCACACGGCGTGTGCGTTAAACGGTCATCGGGTTGGGCTTGGACGGATCGAGGTTGTACTTGGCAATCGCGTCCGCGACCACCTTGCGCTCGATCGTGCCTTCGTCGGCCAGCGCGTTGAGCGCGGCGACGGTGACCCAGTGACGGTCGACTTCGAAGAAGTGACGCAGCTTCTCGCGGGTATCCGAGCGGCCGAAGCCGTCCGTGCCCAGCACGACGAAGCGGCGATCGATCTGGCCGCGGATCTGGTCGACCAGCGCGCGAACGTAGTCGGTCGACGCGATGACCGGGCCCTGCGTGTCCTTCAGGCACTTCTGCACGTGCGACAGGCGACGCTCTTCGGTCGGATGGAGCAGGTTCCAGCGTTCGACCTGGTGGCCTTCACGCGCGAGCTCGGTGAAGCTCGGCACGCTCCACAGATCGGCGGCAACGCCCCAGTCGTTCTTCAGCAGGTCGGCGGCAGCGATCACTTCGTTGAAGATCGTGCCCGCGCCGAGCAGCTGGACGCGCGGCGCCTTCTTGTCGGCGTCGGCCTTCTTGAACGCGTACATGCCCTTGATGATGTCGGCCGCCACGTGCTCGCCCTGCGGAATCGCCGGGTGCTCGTAGTTCTCGTTCATCACCGTGACGTAGTAGTACACGTCTTCCTGGTCCTGCACCATGCGGCGCAGGCCGTCCTGGATGATCACCGCGAGTTCATAGCCGAACGTCGGGTCGTAGCTCACGCAGTTCGGCACCGATGCCGCCCACAGGAGCGAGTGGCCGTCTTCGTGCTGCAGGCCTTCGCCGTTCAGCGTCGTGCGGCCCGCGGTACCGCCGAGCAGGAAGCCGCGCGAACGCATGTCGCCTGCGGCCCAGGCGAGGTCGCCGATCCGCTGGAAGCCGAACATCGAATAGAAGATGTAGAACGGCACCATGATCTCGCCGTGCGTCGAGTACGACGTCGCCGCCGCGATCCAGTCGCACATGCCGCCCGCTTCGTTGATGCCTTCCTGCAGGATCTGGCCGGTTTGCGATTCCTTGTAGAACATCAGCTGGTCGGAATCTTCCGGCACGTACTTCTGGCCTTCCTGGTTCCAGATACCGATCTGGCGGAACAGGCCTTCCATGCCGAACGTACGCGATTCGTCCGGGACGATCGGCACGACGCGCTTGCCCAGCGCCTTGTCCTTCAGCAGGATGTTCAGGATCCGCACGAACGCCATCGTCGTCGAGATCTCGCGGCCTTCGCCCGTGCCCTTCAGCAGCGGCTCGAACGCGTCGAGCGCCGGCACCGGCAGCGACGTCGCCTTCTCGCGGCGATGCGGCAGGTAGCCGCCGAGGTCCATGCGCTTCTGGCGCATGTATTCGAGTTCCTTCGAGCCTTCCTCGAACTTGAGGTACGGCACGTCGGCGATCTGCTCGTCGGTGATCGGCAGGCGGAACTGGTCACGGAACTTCTTCAGTTGCTCGACCGGCAGCTTCTTCTGCTGGTGCGTGATGTTCATCGCCTGGCCCGACTCGCCCATCCCGTAGCCCTTGATGGTCTTCGCGAGGATGACGGTCGGTGCGCCCTTCGTGTTCGTGGCTTCGTGGAACGCCGCGTAGATCTTGTGCGGATCGTGGCCGCCGCGGTTCAGCGCCCAGATGTCGTCGTCCGACCAGTCGGCAACCAGTGCCTTCAGTTCAGGCGTGTTGAAGAAGTGCTCGCGAACGAACGCGCCCGACTCCGACTTGTACGTCTGGTATTCGCCGTCGACGGCTTCCATCATGCGGCGCATCAGCGCGCCCGACTTGTCGCGGGCGAACAGCGCATCCCAGCGGCTGCCCCAGATGACCTTGATCACGTTCCAGCCGGCGCCGCGGAATTCCGATTCGAGTTCCTGGATGATCTTGCCGTTGCCGCGCACCGGGCCGTCGAGACGCTGCAGGTTGCAGTTGATCACGAACACGAGGTTGTCGAGCTTCTCGCGGCTCGCCATCCCGATCGCGCCGAGCGATTCCGGTTCGTCCGTCTCGCCGTCGCCGAGGAATGCCCACACCTTGCGGCCTTCCGTCTTCGTGATGCCGCGTGCTTCCAGGTACTTCATGAAGCGCGCCTGGTAGATCGCCATGATCGGGCCGAGACCCATCGACACGGTCGGGAACTGCCAGAAGTCCGGCATCAACCACGGATGCGGGTACGACGAGATGCCCTGGCCGTCGACTTCCTGGCGGAAGTTGTCGAGCTGCTCTTCCTTCAGACGGCCGAGCAGGAACGCGCGCGAATATACGCCCGGCGACGAGTGGCCCTGCACGAACACGAGATCGCCGCCGTGCTGGTCGGACGCTGCGTGCCAGAAGTGGTTGTAGCCGACGTCATAGAGCGTCGCGGCCGATGCGAACGACGCGATGTGGCCGCCGACGTTCGTGTCCTTGCCTGCGCGCAGCACCATCGCCAGCGCGTTCCAGCGCGTGTACGAACGGATGCGGTGCTCGATGTCCTGGTCGCCCGGGATCTTCGCCTGGCCGGCGACCGGAATCGTGTTGATGTACGGGGTATTGGCGGAGAACGGCAGGTGTTCGCCGTGCATGCGGGCGAACTCGATCTGCTTTTCGATCAGGTAATGCGCACGGCCGGTGCCCACGGAGGAGATCACGCCATCGAGCGACTCCAGCCACTCGACGGTTTCTTGCGGGTCGTCGTCACGTTCGGCGGCGACATATTTCATCACTTCGTTCGGTACAGCGGACATTCTCGTCTCCTGGGTCCTGGAATGTGAGGATCGCTCTCGTGCAGACGACGCGACACGGCCGGCTGCGGGCAAGCTCCAGCGGATTGTAATGAGCGTGCACGGGCCTGCGCAACAAAATTTTCGAATTGTGAGATCTTTTCTCGCAATGCGAAATATTGCTGCGCTGCACCCATATTTCGGGGCTCTCCGGCACGTGTCGTCGGAACAAAACCGTTTCCGTTCAACATATCCGGTATAGGTTTTCCATGTATTGCGCTGCGCTACAATCCTGCCATGTTGACCGATCGGCTTTTCGCACGCTCGGCGCGACCGCCGGGCCCGCCGGCGGAGTCGCAGCCGTCCCGTTGGCACCACGGACCGTGGTGGTCCAACTCCTATTTGTTGACGCCGCTGCTGTCGATCCTGGTGTTCCTCGTGGTGATGAGCCTCATCCTGTGGAGCCTGAATCGCCGCGAACAGCAACAACAGGAAGACACCCTGTTCCGTAACGTCGCGTGGGCGCAGCAGCAGATCCGCCTGTCGATGACGGGTGCGCAGGAACAGCTGCAGGCGCTGTCGCGCGATCTCGCATCGGGCCGCCTCGACCAGAACGCATTCCAGATGGCCGTCGCGGACGTGATGCAGACGCATCCGGAAATCCTCTACCTGAACTGGTACACCGCGCCCGGCGTGCAGCGCTGGCCGACCGTGCACCCGCCGTTGCTCGGCCAGCGGCTCGCGAAGCCCGGCGACGCACAGATGCAGGACGCCGTGCGCGGCGCGTACGACGAGGCGCGCAGCACGCGCCGCCAGGCCTATTCGCCGCTGATCTACGACGACTTCGGCAACGGCTTCATCACGCTGCAGACGCCGGTGATGCGCGGCGACCGCGAATATCTCGGCTCGATCGCCGCCGTGTTCTCGGTCGAGGGCATCCTGAAGCACGACATCCCGCAGGAGCTGTCGTCGAAGTACAAGATCTCGATCACCGACGCGAACAACCGCGAGCTGTCGTCCACGTCGACGCGCCCGCGCCTGCCGCGCGATTCGCACTACGACCTGCCGCTCGACCCGCCCGGCCAGGGGCTGACGGTGCGCGTGTACGCATTCCCGCAGCTCACGAACCTGACCAACAACACGCTCGTGTGGCTCGTCGCCGGCCTGTCGTGCTTCGTGCTGTGGAGCCTCTGGAGCCTGTGGAAGCACACGCGCCAGCGCTTCGAGGCGCAGCAGGCGCTGTACGCCGAGGCGTTCTTCCGCCGGGCGATGGAGAACTCGGTGCTGATCGGCATGCGCGTGCTCGACATGCACGGCCGCATCACGCACGTGAACCCCGCGTTCTGCCGGATGACCGGCTGGGACGAAACCGACCTGGTCGGCAAGGTCGCACCGTTCCCGTACTGGCCGCGCGACGCCTACCCGGAAATGCAGCGCCAGCTCGACATGACGCTGCGCGGCAAGGCGCCGAGCTCGGGCTTCGAGCTGCGCGTGCGGCGCAAGAACGGCACGCTGTTCCACGCGCGCCTGTACGTGTCGCCGCTGATCGACAGCTCGGGCCGCCAGACCGGCTGGATGTCGTCGATGACCGACATCACCGAGCCGAAGCGCGCACGCGAGGAACTCGCGGCCGCGCACGAGCGCTTCACGACGGTGCTCGAAAGCCTCGACGCCGCGGTGTCGGTGCTGGCCGCCGACGAAGCCGAGCTGCTGTTCGCGAACCGCTACTACCGCCACCTGTTCGGCATCCGCCCGGACGGCCATCTCGAGCTGTCGGGCGGCGGCTTCGACCGCGCGCAGGCCTCGTCCGACTCGATCGACATGGTCGACGCGTTCGCGGGCCTGCCGGCCGCCGCGCTGACGAGCAGCACCGCCGATGCGCAGGAGGTGTACGTCGAGAGCATCCAGAAATGGTTCGAAGTGCGCCGCCAGTACATCCAGTGGGTCGACGGCCACCTCGCGCAGATGCAGATCGCCACCGACATCACCACCCGCAAGAAGGCGCAGGAACTCGCGCACCAGCAGGAAGAGAAGCTGCAGTTCACGAGCCGATTGATGACGATGGGTGAAATGGCGTCGTCGATTGCTCACGAATTGAATCAGCCGCTCGCCGCGATCAACAACTACTGCTCCGGCACGCTCGCGCTCGTCAAGAGCGGCCGCGGCACGCCCGAGACGCTGCAGCCCGCGCTGGAAAAGACCGCGCAGCAAGCGCTGCGCGCCGGGATGATCGTCAAGCGGATTCGCGAATTCGTGAAGCGCAGCGAGCCGAAACGCCAGCCGGCAAGGGTCGCGGACATCGTCGCCGACGCGGTCGGGCTTGCCGAAATCGAGGCCAGAAAGCGCAGGATCCGGATCGTCACGGAAATCCTCGCAAGAATGCCTATTATTTATGTCGACCCCGTGCTGATCGAGCAGGTGTTGATGAACCTGATGAAGAACGCGGCCGAGGCGATGGCCGACGTGAAGCCGGCGGCGGCGGACGGCGTGATCCGCGTCGTCGCCGACATCGATGCGGGCTTCGTCGACATCCGCGTGATCGACCAGGGTCCGGGCGTCGACGAAGCGACCGCCGAGCGCCTGTTTGAACCGTTTTACAGCACCAAGTCCGATGGCATGGGCATGGGGCTGAACATCTGCCGTTCGATCATCGAATCGCATCGGGGGCGTCTGTGGGTGGTCAACAACGTCGAGCCGGATGGCCGCATTTCCGGCGCGACGTTCCACTGCAGCCTGCCCATTGGGGAACCCGCTGATCTCGGCCAAGGGGGGCGCGAGGCATCGGCATCACATACCGTTACGGGAGAACTATGAATAGCCCTGTCACCACCACTCAGGAAACCGTCTTTGTCGTTGACGACGACGAGGCCGTACGGGACTCGCTGCGCTGGCTGCTGGAGGCGAACGGCTATCGCGTGCAATGCTTCTCGAGCGCGGAGCAGTTCCTCGATGCATACCAGCCGGCGCAGCAGGCCGGCCAGATCGCATGCCTGATCCTCGACGTGCGGATGTCGGGCATGAGCGGTCTCGAGCTGCAGGAACGCCTGATCGCCGACAATGCCGCGCTGCCGATCATCTTCGTCACGGGTCACGGCGACGTGCCGATGGCCGTGTCGACGATGAAAAAGGGTGCGATGGACTTTATCGAGAAACCGTTCGACGAAGCCGAGTTGCGCAAGCTCGTCGAGCGGATGCTCGACAAGGCCCGAAGCGAAAGCAAGAGCGTCCAGGAACAGCGTGCCGCGAGCGAACGCCTGTCGAAGCTGACCGCGCGCGAGCAGCAGGTGCTCGAACGCATCATCGCGGGCCGCCTGAACAAGCAGATCGCCGACGATCTCGGCATCAGCATCAAGACGGTCGAAGCGCACCGCGCGAACATCATGGAAAAGCTCAACGTCAACACGGTGGCCGACCTGCTGCGCCTCGCGCTGTCGAAGAAGCAGGCCTGAGCGTCGACGCCGGCCGCGGCGGCGCTGCCCGCCCGGCCCGCAACCGGTGTTTGCCGCCCCGCGCGATGCGGCCCACTCGCGCGGCGGCGGCCTTTCCTCCCGGCGCACGCGCCGCGGTCATGACGCTTCCCGTTGATTCCCTGTCGGACGGCAGCAGGCGAACGGTATAATTGCGTGCTTTGCTACGGCGCTTCGGGTGCCGTACGCCCGCATTCCAACTTCCCGGCAGGACCACCACCATGACAGCCCTCCTCATCGACGGCAACGCCCTTTCGAAGACCCTGCGCGCGCAGGCTGGCGAACGCGCCGCCGCCCTGACCGCTCGCGGCCACCAGCCCGGTCTCGCGGTGATCCTCGTCGGCGAAAACCCGGCGAGCGAAGTCTATGTGCGCAACAAGATCAAGGCGTGCGAGGACAACGGTTTCTTCTCGCTGAAGGATGCGTACCCGGCCACGCTGTCGGAAGCCGGCCTGCTCGCGCGCATCGACGAACTGAACCGCGACCCGAAGATCCACGGCATCCTCGTCCAGCTGCCGCTGCCCGCGCATATCGACAGCCACAAGGTGATCGAGGCGATCGCGCCGGAGAAGGACGTCGACGGCTTTCACGTTGCGAACGCCGGCGCGCTGATGACCGGCAAGCCGCTGTTCCGTCCGTGCACGCCGTACGGCGTGATGAAGATGTTCGAGGCGCATGACATCGCGCTGCAGGGCGCGAACGCGGTCGTGATCGGCCGTTCGAACATCGTCGGCAAGCCGATGGCGATGATGCTGCTCGACGCCGGCGCAACCGTGACGATCTGCCACAGCAAGACGCGCGACCTCGCCGCGCACACGCGGCAGGCCGACATCGTGGTCGCCGCGGTCGGCAAGCGCAACATCCTGACCGCCGACATGGTGAAGCCAGGCGCGACGGTGATCGACGTCGGCATGAACCGCGACGACGCGGGCAAGCTGTGCGGCGACGTCGATTTCGCGGGCGTGAAGGAAGTTGCCGGCCACATCACGCCGGTGCCGGGCGGCGTCGGCCCGATGACCATCACGATGCTGCTGATCAACACGATCGAAGCGGCCGAGCGCGCCGCTGCTGCCGCAGCCTGACACCCCGCCCGTTCAGCCGGCGCGCAGTTCCGTGCGCCGGCGTCTCGCCAGCCGCATCGCCGCGGCTGCGCCGCACCGGTCGCCAGCGGGCGGCCTCCTCCGCCGGCCGCCCGTCGCCGGCCGCCCGTCGCCGGAAGCCCGTCGCCCCGCATCCGCCCCTGCGTCAATCGCGTCATTAGAAACTAACGATTGGAAAGCGCACGATGCGCCCCAATAATGTCGGTATCGGGCGCCATCGCGCCTAGCCGCCGTTACCCTTTTCATCCCGGTTCATCCGGCAACAGACAGGGAG
Organism: Burkholderia cepacia complex sp. TUM26381; assembly: GCF_057439935.1. NCBI lineage: Bacteria > Pseudomonadati > Pseudomonadota > Betaproteobacteria > Burkholderiales > Burkholderiaceae > Burkholderia > Burkholderia cepacia complex sp. TUM26381. The sequence goes on from NZ_CM172006.1 coordinate 2,396,344, forward strand.
TCTTATGTCCGCCAGCGCCACTACCAATCCGCTCCTCGACTTCTCCGGCCTGCCCCGTTTCGGCGAAATCCGCCCGGAACACGTGACGCCCGCGCTCGACACGCTGCTCGATGCCGCCAGCCGCGCGGTCGAAGCCGCGAGCGCGAACGCGACGCCGCCGACCTGGGCCGCCGTCGTCGAGACGGTCGAGCACGCGACGGAGCCGCTCGGCCGCGCATGGGGCATCGTCGGCCACCTGAACGCAGTCGCCGACACGCCCGAACTGCGCGCCGCCTACGGTGAAAACCTGCCGCGCGTGACCGAATTCTGGTCGAGCGTCGGCCAGAATCTCGCGCTGTACGAGAAGTACAAGGCGATCGCCGCGAGCGCCGAATACGCGACGCTGTCCGCCGAGCGCAAGAAGATCCTCGACAACGCGCTGCGCGATTTCCGCCTGTCGGGCGCCGAGCTGCCCGAGGACCAGAAACCGCGCTTCGCGGAACTGCAGGAGCAACAGGCCGCCCTGTCGAAGGCGTTCTCCGACCACGTCCTCGACGCAACCAACGCGTACGCGCACTTCGTCGAGGACGAGGCCGACCTGGCCGGCCTGCCCGGCGACGCGATCGAAGCCGCCCGCGAAGCCGCGCAGAAGGACGCCAAGGACGGCTGGAAATTCACGCTGCACTTCCCGTCGTACTTCCCGGTGCTGCAGTACGCGGACAACCGCGCGCTGCGCGAGACGCTCTACCGCGCGTATGCAACGCGCGCGTCGGAGCTCGGGCCGCAGTACGGCGACGGCAAGGCCGAATGGGACAACACCGCAATCGTCGCCGACGAGCTGAAGCTGCGCCGCGAAGAGGCGCAGATGCTCGGCTACCGCAACTTCGCCGAAGTGTCGCTCGCGCCGAAGATGGCCGAATCGCCGCAACAGGTGGTCGCATTCCTCGAGGATCTCGCGACGCGCGCGCGCCCGCACGCAGACAAGGACTGGGACGAGCTGCGCGCATTCGCCGCGAAGGAACTCGGCCTGACCGAACTCGCGCCGTGGGATGTCGCATACGCAGCCGAAAAGCTGCGCCAGCAGCGCTACGCGTTCTCGGAAAACGAGGTCAAGCAGTACTTCCCTGAGCCGGCCGTGCTGAAGGGCCTGTTCAACGTCACCGAGACGCTGTTCGGCGTGCGGATCAAGGCGGACGATGCGCCGGTATGGCACAAGGACGTGCGCTTCTTCCGCGTCGAGAACCGCGACGGCTCGCTCGTCGCGCAGTTCTATCTCGACCTGTACGCACGCGAAGGCAAGCGCGGCGGCGCATGGATGGACGACGCACGCTCGCGTGCGAAGCGCGGCGGCGACGTGCAGACGCCGGTCGCCTACCTCACCTGCAACTTCTCGGCACCGATCGGCGGCAAGCCCGCGTGCTTCACGCACGACGAAGTCATCACGCTGTTCCACGAGTTCGGCCACGGGCTGCACCACATGCTCACGCGCGTCGACGAGCTCGGCGTGTCGGGCATCAACGGTGTCGAATGGGACGCGGTCGAGCTGCCGTCGCAGTTCATGGAAAACTTCTGCTGGGAATGGGACGTGCTGTCGTCGATGTCGTCGCACGTCGATACGGGCGCCACGCTGCCGCGTGAGCTGTTCGACAAGATGATCGCCGCGAAGAACTTCCAGAGCGGGCTCGGCACGCTGCGCCAGATCGTGTTCTCGATGTTCGACATGCTGCTGCACGTCGACTTCGACCCGGCCGGCGCCACCGGCGTGACCGCGTTCGCGCGCGAGATCAACGAGCGCTATCACGTGATCCCGCAGGCAGCATTCTCGCGCTGGCCGAACACGTTCAGCCACATCTTCGCGGGCGGCTACGCGGCCGGCTACTACAGCTACAAGTGGGCCGAGGTGCTGTCGGCCGACGCGTACGCGGCGTTCGAGGAAGCGGCCGCCCAGAGCGGCAGCGTGCTCGACGCGGCCACCGGCACGCGCTATCGCCGCGAGATCCTCGAGGTCGGCGGCAGCCGCCCGGCGATGGATTCGTTCAAGGCGTTCCGCGGCCGCGAGCCGGAAATCGATGCGCTGCTGCGCCACAACGGGATGGCCACGCCCGCGCACTGAGCGCGCCGCCCGGCCGTTCCGGCCACATCGACAGGCACCGCTTCGGCGGTGCCTTTTTTCATGGTGCGGGCGGGTCGTCGTCGAACAGCGAGAATTGCCCGTGGCGCTCGGCCGTGTCCTCGTCGATACGCACGCCGACGCCGAGCAGACGCACGGCCTGCGCGCGGCGCTGCAACCCCTTCGCGAGCAGCGTGACGGCCGTCTGCGCATTCGTCGCATCGGCCACGCACTCGACCGTCGTGCGCTGGAAATCGGCGAAACGGATCTTCACGTACAGCTTGCGGATCGACCGCGCGGCGCCCGCGCGCGCAATCCGCGCGTCGAGCTGCACGACGAGGCGGCGGATTTCGTCCGCGCATTGCTCGAGCGTCGTCAGGTCGGTCACGTAGGTCGTCTCGACGCTGACCGACTTGCGCTCCTGGTCGGCCTGCACGGGCCGTTCGTCGATCCCGCGCGACAGTTCGTACAGCCGCCGCCCGAATGCGCCGAACTCGCGGTGCAGGTCGATCAACGGCCAGTCGCGCAACTGTGCGCAGGTCTGAATGCCGAGCCGGTCGAGCCGCGTGGCCGTCACCTTGCCGACGCCGTGCAGCTTGCGCACCGGCAGCGCCGCGACGAACGCGTCGATCTCGTGCGGCCGCACGACGAACAGGCCGTCCGGCTTGTTCCAGTCGGACGCGATTTTCGCGATGAACTTGTTCGGCGCGACGCCGGCCGATACGGTCACGCCGACCGTGTCGAACACGCGCTGGCGGATCTCGCGCGCGATCAGCGTCGCACTGCCCTGGCACCGGTCCGACCCGCTGACGTCGAGGTACGCCTCGTCGAGCGACAGCGGCTCGACGTCCGGCGTGTAGTCGCGATAGATCGCCATGATCTGCCGCGACGCCGCGCGGTACTTGTCCATCGCGGACGGCAGGATCAACAGGTCCGGACACTTGCGCATCGCGAGCGCCGACGACATCGCCGAATGCACGCCGTAGCGCCGCGCCTCGTAATTGCAGGTCGCGATCACGCCGCGCTGGTCGGGCCGGCCGCCGACCGCGAGCGGCCGGTTGCGCAGCGACGGGTCGTCGCGCATCTCGACCGACGCGTAGAAGCAATCGCAGTCGCAGTGAATGATCTTGCGCATGCGCGGCAGCGCGTCGCCCGGCGGCGGCACGTGCGGATCGGCAGGCGGAATGGTGGACGGGTTCACGGTGCCGATACTGTACAAAAACACAGTGCCGGTTTCAACTGCCGCGTGCGCCCGGCGCCGGCCGGCCGCAGCCGGCTGCGCCGTACCGGCCCGCTTGGCGGGGATCGTACCGGTCGGGCGCGGGCAGCGGCGCCTATACTCGTCTGCCGCGACACACGAAACGAAAAGGTGACGGATGAAGACGATCGGACTGATCGGCGGCATGAGCTGGGAATCGTCGGCCGAGTACTACCGGATGATCAACCGGCACTCGAAGTCGCTGCACGGCGGGCATCACAACGCGAAGAGCGTGCTCGTCACGGTCGATTTCGCGGAAATCGAAGCGCTGCAGCGCACGCACGACTGGGTGGCGCTCGGCGAACGGATGGCCGACGCCGCACGCCAGCTCGAAGCGGCCGGCGCCGATCTCGTCGTACTGACGACCAATACGATGCATCGCGTGCACGACGCGATCGAAGCCGCGGTGACGCTGCCGTTCCTGCATATCGCCGATCCGACCGGCAGCGCGCTGCGCGACGCGGGCGTCGAGCGCGTCGCCCTGCTCGGCACGCGCTACACGATGGAATTGCCGTTCTATGCGGAGCGGCTGCACGCAAGATTCGGCATGGAAGTGCTCGTGCCGGACGAACGCGGGCGTGACGACGTGCACCGGATCATCTACGACGAGCTGTGTCACGGCGTCATCTCGGCGGAATCGCGCGCGACGTATGTGTCGATCATCGAGGCACTGGCGAAGCGCGGCGCGCAGGCCGTGATCCTCGGCTGCACGGAAATCACGCTGCTGATCGGCGCGGACGATTCGCCGCTGCCGGTGTTCGACACGACCGCGCTGCATGCGAAGGCAGCCGTGGCGTGGGCTGCGCGATAACCGCGATCGCGATCGGCGCGCAGAAAACAAAAAACCCGGCACGGAGCCGGGTTCTTGTCGACGAAGCGCGCATCGGTCACTTGCGCGGCACATCGTCTGGTGTGCTTGGTTGCGGGGGTAGGATTTGAACCTACGACCTTCGGGTTATGAGCCCGACGAGCTGCCAGACTGCTCCACCCCGCGTCAGAGAAATAAATTATAGGGTGAGGAAGTACTCACGTCAATACTTTTGTCACAATTTCTTCTCCCCTCTGCCAGACGGCGTTGCATGCCCCCTGCTCCGCGTCGCGCATTGCACGCGTTCGCACCGCATGCTCGCGGTAAGATGGCGGCCTTCGCATTCACGCCGCACGCACACTCCCGTTCATGAAAATCGCCACCTGGAACGTCAACTCGCTCAACGTCCGCAAACAGCACGTGCTCGACTGGCTCGCGCAAAGCGGCACCGACGTGCTGTGCCTGCAGGAACTGAAGCTGCCGGACGAGAAATTCCCGCGCGCCGATCTCGAGGCAGCCGGCTACCGCAGCTGGTTCACGGGCCAGAAGACCTACAACGGCGTCGCGATCCTCGCGCGCGCGTCGCTGAACGTCGACGAATCGGACGTCGTGCGCAACATCCCCGGCTTCGACGATCCGCAGCAGCGCGTGATCGCCGCGACGGTCGACGGCGTGCGCATCGTGTCCGCGTACTTCCCGAACGGCCAGGCCCCCGACTCCGACAAGTTCGTCTACAAGATGCAGTGGCTCGACGCGCTGCAGGCATGGTTGCGCACCGAACTGCAGCGCTACCCGAAGCTCGCGCTGCTCGGCGACTACAACATCGCGCCGGAAGACCGCGACGTGCACGACCCCGCGAAATGGGAAGGCCAGAACCTCGTGTCGCCGCAGGAGCGCGCGCACTTCGCGCAATTGATCGAGCTCGGCTTCGTCGATGCGTTCCGCCGCTTCGAGCAGCCCGAGAAAACCTTCACGTGGTGGGACTACCGGATGATGGCGTTCCGCCGCAACGCGGGGCTGCGCATCGACCACATCCTGCTGTCGCCGGCGCTCGCGGAAACCTGCACGTCGTGCGAGGTCGACCGCACGCCGCGTACGTGGGAACAGCCGTCCGACCACACGCCCGTCGTCGCGATCGTCGGCTGATCGTCCCATCCGCCCGCGCCCGTTCAGCGCCGCGCGGGCGCCGGCCCGAGATGGGCCCACAGGAAGCCGAACTCGGCCGCATCGGCTTCCGCGCGTTCCAGGTCGTCGGCACTGCCGTGGCCGCCGTCGGTGTTCTCCCAGTACCACACCCGTTCATGACCGAGCGCATGCATGCGTGCGGCCATCTTGCGCGCGTGCGCGGGATGCACGCGGTCGTCGCGCGTCGACGTCGTCAACAATAACGGCGGATACACGACACCTTCGCGCACGCGGTGATACGGCGAATACGCGGCCAGCGCCGCGCCTTCGCGCGGATCGTCCGGATCACCGTATTCGTCGAGCCACGCGGCGCCCGCGTGCAGCTTCGGATAGCGCCGCATGTCGAGCAGCGGCACGCGGCACAGCACCGCACCGAACAGCTCCGGCCGCTGCGCCATGCACGCGGCGACCAGCAGCCCGCCGTTGCTGCCGCCCTCGATCCCGAGCCGGGTGGCGGTCGTCACGCCGGTCGCGGCCAGATCCTCGGCCACCGCGATGAAATCGTCGAACGAACGCTGCCGGTGTTCGCGCTGCGCATCGACGTGCCAGCGCGGCCCGAACTCGCCGCCGCCGCGGATATGCGCGAACGCCATCACGCCGCCGCGCTCGAGCCACGCGATGCCGAACGCGTCGCTGTAGCCCGGCAGGTTCGGGATCGCAAAGCCGCCATAGCCCGACAGCAGACACGGCCGCGCGACGCGCGCGGCGCCGTCGGCCGCATCGAGTGCATCGCGCGGCCCGATCAGCGTGTACGGCACCACCGTGCCATCCTGCGAGCGCGCGCTCGCGCGGCGCACGACGAGTCCGGCCGCATCGAACTGCACCGGCGGCCGGTCGAGCAGCACACGGCGCGACGGCGCATCGTCCGCGCGATCGGCAAGATCGGCCAGCCAGCACTCCGGCGGGTCGAGATAGGTGTCGACGTCGACGTACACCTCGTCGTTCAGCGTCGCCTCGACGGGCTCGACGTCGATCTGCGCGTCGCCCGGCCACTCGAACGGCCGCGCATCCCACGTCCACGTACCGTCGCCGGCCTGCCGCGGTCGCCACAGCATCGTGCGGTTGTGCACGTCGTCGAGCCAGCTCGCGATCAGCGTCGTGCGCGTGTGCGTCCACGTGCACGCGGACGTCGTCGGCTGGGGCGCGAACAGCGTCGTGAATTCGCGCGCTCCGGCGAGGAACGCCTGCTCGCGGATCGCGAGCAGCGAGCCGCCCGCATGGCGCACGCCGTCGCAGTCCCAGTCGAGGCGTGGCTCCAGCACGAGCCAGCCCTCCCAGAACCCGACTTCGACATGCGTCGGCACGTCGTAGCGCGCCCACTCGCCCGCGTCGGTCAGCCAGTACGCATGCGCATCGAAGAAGTCGACGCTGCGCCACGCGACGTGGCGGTTGTCGATCGGGTCGAACCACGCGCCCGCACTGATGTCGTCGGGTTCGCCGCTGAAGACGACGGGCGCATCGGCAAGCGCCGTGCCGCGCACCCAGCGTCGCGCTTCATACGGATAACCGGCCGCGGTCGCATGCGCTTCGCCGCGATCCCAGCTCACGTAGACGGTATCGCGGTCGATCCAGCCGACCGTGTGATGGCCCGGCTCGTCGATCGTGAACCCGCCGTCGACGAAACGGCGTTCGACGAGATCGAACTCGCGCACGACGACCGCATCGGCGCCGCCCGGCGACAGCGACAGCAGCGCGCGATCGCCGTCCGGATACAGGATCGCGTCCTGCTCGAACACCCACGATTCGCCCTCTTCGGCACCGAGCGCGTCGACGTCGAGCAGCGTTTCCCACGCAGGTTGACCGGCACGCCAGTCGTCCCAGCGCGTGCGGCGCCACAGCCCCTTCGGATGGAGATCGTCCTGCCACAGGTCGTACGCCCAGTCGCGCCAGCGGGTCGGAATCACCGGGCGTTCGCGCGGCAGATACGCCTTGGCGAGACGCGCGGTCAGCGCGCGATACGCGTCGTCGTCGCGCAGCACGGCGCGCGTACGCGCATTCTGCTCGTCGACCCACGTGCGTGCGCGTTTGCTGTCAAGCGCTTCGAGGAAACGGAACGGGTCGGCCCCGGCGGGCCAGCGGAAGGAATCGGACATTGAAGATCGGCGGAATGGCAAACGGCGTGCAAACCGCGATTATGTCCGATCGCGGCATGCGCGACGCCCGCGCATGCCGCAAATCGTGCTCAGGGCTCCAGGTGGAGTTCCTGGATCTTGCGCGTGATCGTGTTGCGGCCGATGCCGAGCCGCTCCGCGGCCTCGACCTTGCGGCCGCGCGTGAAGTCGAGCGCCTCGCGAATCACGGCCGCCTCGAAGCGGCGCGCGAGCTCGTCCATCACATCGGCCGAATTCTCGCGCAACAGCCGCGCGACTTCGGTACGAAGGCCATGCTCCCACACCGGGTAGCCGGCCGGCGCGCTGCCGTTCGGCGCGGCCGCGACGGGCACGGCCGCCGCCGGCGTCGCGCCGATCGCGGGCGGTACGCCCGCGGCGTTGCCGCCGTTGCCGAGCGCATCCGCGCCATCGCCCGTTGCGACGACCGGCGCACCGGACGCACCGGCCGGCACGAGGTCCGGCGGCAGGTCCTTGATCTCGACCGTCTGCGCGGGCGCCATCACGGTCAGCCAGTTCGCGAGGTTCTCGAGCTGCCGTACGTTGCCGGGAAACGCGAGCGACGTCAGATACACGAGCGCTTCATCGGACACGCGCTTCGGCTCGACGCCGAGATCGCGCGCGCTCTTCTGCAGGAAGTGGCGCGTCAGCAGCGCGATGTCCTCGCTACGCTCGCGCAGCGGCGGCAGGCGCAGCCGGATCACGTTGAGCCGGTGGTAAAGGTCCTCGCGGAACAGCCCCTGCCGCACGCGCGACTCGAGATTCTGGTGGGTCGCGGCGATCACGCGCACGTTCGCGCGCAGCGGGTTGTGCCCGCCGACCCGATAGAACTGCCCGTCCGACAGCACGCGCAACAGGCGCGTCTGCAGGTCGAACGGCATGTCGCCGATTTCGTCGAGGAACAGCGTGCCGTTCTCGGCTTGCTCGAAGCGGCCCTGCCGCGTCGTCTGCGCGCCGGTGAACGCGCCGCGCTCATGGCCGAACAGCTCGGATTCGAGCAGGTCCTTCGGAATCGCCGCGGTGTTCAGCGCAATGAACGGCCCGTTCGCGCGCGGGCTGTGGCGATGCAGCGCCCGGGCGACGAGTTCCTTGCCGGTGCCCGACTCGCCGGTGATCAGCACGGTCGCGGCCGAATGCGACAGGCGGCCGATCGCGCGGAACATGTCCTGCATCGCGGGCGCCTGGCCGAGCATCTCGGGCGCCTCGGCCACGCGCTCGTCCTGCGGCGCGCCGCCGCGCAGGCTTTCCTCCACCGCACGGCGGATCAGCTCGACGGCCTTGTCGACGTCGAACGGCTTCGCGAGATACTCGAACGCGCCGCCCTGGAACGCCGCAACGGCGCTATCAAGGTCGGAGAACGCCGTCATGATGATGACGGGCAGGCCCGGCAGGCGCTCGTGCATCGCCTGCAGCAACTCGAGGCCCGAGCCGCCCGGCATCCGGATGTCGGACACGAGTACCTGCGGCGTCTCGTGGTCGAGCGCGGCCAGCGCATCGCGCACGTTCGCGAAGCTCTTCGTCGCGAAGCTGTCCCGGGCGAGTGCCTTTTCAAGCACCCAGCGGATCGATTGGTCGTCGTCTACTATCCAGATCGGCTTCATAGGTCGGTCAGATTTGGGTGAATCCGGTGAATCGCAAGTCGCCGCTCAATGATCGAGCGGCAGCAGAATCTGAAATTCGGTACGTCCGGGCCGGCTTTCGACCTCGATCATCCCGTCGTGCTGCTGCACGAAAGTCTGCGCAAGCGTGAGGCCGAGCCCGCTGCCGTCTTCGCGCCCGGACACGAGCGGATAGAAGATCCGGTCGCGGATCTCTTCCGGAATGCCGGGCCCGTTGTCGATCACGTGCAAGTCCAGTGCCAGCCGGTACAGACGCTTCGCGATCGTCACCTTGCGCGCGATACGCGTGCGCAGCTCGATCTTCGCGTCGCCCTGCGCGATCCGTTCGCGCAGCGCCTGCGCCGCATTGCGCACGATGTTGAGCAGCGCCTGGATCAGTTGCTCCTTGTCGCCGCGCAGGTCCGGCACGCTCACGTCGTAGTCGCGCTCGATCGTGAGCCCGCGCGGAAATTCCGCGAGCATCACCGCGCGCACGCGTTCGCACACTTCATGAATGTTCACGTCGCCGACGATGTGCGGATGCCGGTGCGGCTCCAGCAACCGGTCGACGAGCGTCTGCAGGCGATCGGATTCCTTGATGATCACCTGCGTGTATTCGCGCAACTCGCCGCGCTCGCGCTCGCCCAGTTCGAATTCGAGCAGCTGGGCTGCGCCGCGAATGCCGCCGAGCGGGTTCTTGATCTCGTGCGCGAGGTTGCGGATCAGCTGCTTGTTGACCGCGGTCAGGTCGTGGATCCGCTCTTCCCGGTCGGTGCGCGACTGGCGTTCGTTCTCGAACAGCTCGACCAGCACGAAATCGGGCGCGGTCTCGAGGAAGCCGACGATCGCATGCACGTGCAGCGGTTCGCGGCCGGGCCGGTCGAGCACGGTATCGAGGTGCGTCGCGTGAAAACGCTCCTCGCCGATCGCGGTGATCGTCGAAGCCAGCTCGTTCGCGTTCGGAAAAATCTCGCCCCACGGCCGCTGCGCGAGCTGCCGGCGCGAGATGTCGAGCATCGCCTCCGCCGACGGGTTCGCAAACGCGATCCGCAGCGTCTTGCGGTCGAGCACGATCACGACCGTCGGCAGCGCTTCCAGCCCCGCCAGCAGGCCCGAGCGTGAGAGCCGCTCGTCGTCCGTCAGTCGCTCGGGCTGCCCCGTTTTCGCCTTGATCAGATTCTTCAGAACCATCTGCGTGCTTGTCGCGCCTCACCGGGCCAGAAAAATGAAAATCGTCGGAACAAAAAAGGGACGGCTGGACGCCGTCCCCTTTCAGACTCCGCCGTTCCCGCCGCAGCCCGCGCGACGGGAACGAACCGGCATGACGGCGCTGAATCGAAGCGCCATCGCCGATTAGAGCGAGTAGTACATCTCGAACTCGATCGGGTGCGTCGTCATGCGGAACTTCGCCAGCTCCTGCTCCTTCAGCGCGAGGTAGGCATCGAGCATGCCGTCCGTGAACACGCCGCCGCGCGTCAGGAACTCGCGATCCTTGTCGAGCGCTTCGAGAGCCTGGTCGAGGCCCGCGCAGACGGTCGGGATCTTTGCATCTTCTTCCGGCGGCAGGTCGTACAGGTTCTTGTCCGCTGCTTCGCCCGGATGGATCTTGTTCTGGATCCCGTCGAGGCCGGCCATCATCAGCGCCGTGAAGCACAGGTACGGGTTCGCCATCGGATCCGGGAAGCGCGTTTCGATACGGCGGCCCTTCGGGTTCGACACGTGCGGAATGCGGATCGAAGCCGAACGGTTGCGTGCCGAGTAAGCGAGCTTGACCGGTGCTTCGAAGTGCGGGACCAGACGCTTGTACGAGTTCGTCGTCGGGTTCGTGATCGCGTTCAGTGCACGGGCGTGCTTGATGATGCCGCCGATGTAGAACAGCGCCAGTTCCGACAGGCCTGCGTAGCCGTTGCCTGCGAACAGGTTCTGGCCGTCCTTCCAGATCGACTGGTGAACGTGCATGCCCGAACCGTTGTCGCCGACGACCGGCTTCGGCATGAACGTCGCCGTCTTGCCGTACGAGTGCGCGACGTTATGGATGATGTACTTCGACCATTGCGTCCAGTCGGCGCGCTCGACCAGCGTCGAGAACTTCGTGCCGATTTCGTTCTGGCCCTGGCCCGCCACTTCGTGGTGGTGCACTTCGACCGGGATGCCGAGCTGTTCGAGCAGCAGGCACATTTCCGAACGCATGTCCTGGAACGTGTCGACCGGTGCGACCGGGAAGTAGCCGCCCTTCGTGCCCGGACGGTGGCCCGTGTTGCCGCCTTCGAATTCCTTGGCCGAAGACCACGGTGCTTCTTCCGAGTTGATCTTCACGAAGCAGCCCGACATGTCCGTGTTCCACTGGACCGAGTCGAAAATGAAGAATTCCGGTTCCGGACCGAAGTAGGCCGTGTCACCGATGCCCGTGCTCTTCAGGTACGCTTCGCCGCGCTTCGCGAGCGAACGCGGATCGCGCTCGTAGCCCTTGCCGTCGGCCGGCTCGACCACGTCGCAGGTCAGCACGAGGGTCGACTCTTCATAGAACGGGTCGACGAAGGCTGCGTTCGGATCCGGCATGAGCAGCATGTCCGACGCCTCGATGCCCTTCCAGCCCGCGATCGACGAACCGTCGAATGCATGACCGCTTTCGAACTTGTCTTCGTCGAACGCCGAAACCGGCACCGACACGTGCTGTTCCTTGCCGCGCGTGTCCGTGAAGCGGAAATCGACAAACTTGCAGTCCTCGTCCTTCACGAGTTGCATGACGTCGGCGACGGTTTTACTCATAACCTCTTCTCCTGATTAGAACAATTCCGGCGGACTGGGAACCGCCTCGTTTATCGAGCTGACCGGGGTCTTGCTTTGGCGCAGCGCGCCCCGATTCGACCGAATTCTATATAGCAGCTTCCGTGCCATCTTTGCGAGCGACCGGAACAAATCGCGCCGGGGCTCGCCACGACAGGGCTGTGCTGCGCGATTCCGGGGCTTCGCGCTGCACCGGCCGTTTGCCGCAAGCACTGCAATGGTGCAATCGCTACGGCCCACCGCGACCGCAGAATCATTCTGGTGCATGCGCGCCATTTTGCACTCTTTTGGTGAACGCGTGGCCATGCGCGCACCGTCCTGCATGCGGGCGCCCGTGCCGCGACGCCGCGCTAGAATGTTCGTTTGACCGATACGGAGACTCCCTGCCATGAGTACGCTCGACCAGCTTTACGCGAAGGCCGACGAACGCCGCGCACAAGACGCGCTCAACTACGCCGGCGCGCTGCTGCCGGCCGAGGCATTCGAACTGCTGCAGCTCGACCCGTCCGCGCGCCTCGTCGACGTGCGCACGCGCGCCGAGCTCGACTGGATCGGCCGCCCGCTCGTCGGCGACGGCCAATACCTGCACCTCGAATGGACGCGCTACCCGGGCGGCGTGCCGAACGCCGAATTCGTCAACGAACTGAAGGCGGCCCTCCCGGCCGATACGCCGCTCCTGTTCCTGTGCCGCAGCGCCGCGCGCTCGAAACTCGCCGCGGTCGCATCCACGCAGGCCGGCTTCACGAAGGCGTTCGACCTGCTCGAAGGCTTCGAGGGCGCGAAGGACGCCGAAGGCCACCGCAAGACGGTCGACGGCTGGTGCTTCCGCAAATTGCCGTGGATCGGCGCCTGACGGCGCACTGCGCCGACCGGCTGCGACAACCCCATCGTCGAGCCGGGCGATGACATGCCGATGACGGGCCGCATTGCGCGGCCCGTAGCGTTGGTGCGGTCGCCTGGCGGGCCGCTCAGGCGCGCGGCGTGCCGGGCTCGACGACGTCGCCGCCGAGCAGGTGCACGCCTTCGCGCAGCTTCACGAACGCGGCCGCGACGGCTTCCGGCTCGCCCTTCACGCCAAGGTCGATGTGACGGCGCGCATAGATCCCGCCGCGCTCCGCGTCGCCGACGCTCGGCAGGCTGAACACGCGCACGCCCGGGAAATCGCGCTCGATGCGCTCCATCAGCGGCGTGAGCGTCGATTCCGGCAGCTCGAACACGTACAGCGAACGCTCTGCATGCGGCGTCGCGTGATGCAGATGCGCGTACTTCGTGTCGAGCACCCATTCGATCATCGGCCACGCCATCACCGGGAAACCCGGCACGAAGTGCAGGTCGCCGGCCGAGAAGCCCGGAATCCGGTTATAGCCGTTCGGGATGATCGTCGCGCCCACCGGGAACACGCCCATGTTGAAGCGGTGCTGATTCTCCGGCGACTCGAAGTCGACCGGCGTGGCCGCATCGGTGTGCGTTTCGCGGATCCGTTCCGAAATCAGCGCCTTCGCTTCCGGATGCAGTTCGAGCGGCACGCCGAGCGCAGCGGCCGCGCACTGGCGCGTATGGTCGTCCGGCGTCGCGCCGATCCCGCCGGTCGAGAACACGATGTCGCCCGACGCGATCGCACGCGCGAGCGTCGCGGTGATGCGCGCCGGATCGTCGCCGACGTATTCGGCCCAGTCGAGCGCGAGGCCGCGCGCGCCGAGCAGCTCGATGACCTTCGCCAGATGCTTGTCCTGCCGGCGGCCCGAAAGGATTTCGTCGCCGATGATGATGATGCCGATGCTCATGCCTGCCCCATGTCGATTGCGGTGGCGCGCGAGCGCGCGCGCAGGTCCTCCAGCGCGCGCAGGCAGTAGTGCCCGAACCACAGCGCCGAGAAGACGAGGATGAAAGCGTATACCCAGATCATGGCGGCCGCGACGAACGGAAACAGCACCATCATCCAGATCGACGAGACCCACACGAAGGTCGGTACGGTGCCGAGCAGCCCGGTCGCGACGCCGATGCCGATCAGCGGCCAGCGGTGCTGCCGCACGAGCGCGCGGCGCTCGTCGCGGCTCGCGTGCAGCGCGAGCGCGTCGTAGGTCATCACGCGGTACGTGAGCCAGCCCCAGATCACCGGCGGCAGCAGCGCGAAGAACGGCGGAATCAGCCACAGCGGGATCGTGACGACCAGCAGCACGACGCCGACGAGCGCCGCGCCGAGCGAATTGAACGCGCTGCCAAAGAAGGTGCCGCCCCGCTTCGATTCGAGCGCCGCGAACTGCCGGTTCGACAGGTGCTTGATCACGACCGGCATCGAGATCGTCGCGATCAGCAGCAGCACCGTCAGCACGATCAGCGGGATCGCGAGCGACACGACCACGAACGGCGCGACGACCGCATGCAGCTGCGACATGCCGATCGCATCGAACGCGCGATACAGCATCGCCGTCAGCACGAAACCGTCGAGCGCGCCGCGCGCGAGATCCAGCAGCGTCTGCCACGAGAACCACAGCACGGCGCCCCACAGCAGCGCCGAGACGACGAACGGCATCAGGGTGAGCCACAGCATGCGCGGGTGCAGCGCGCTGGCGAGCGCCCGGACGAAAGAGCGCAGCAAGTCGTTCATGCGAGCCTGTATCGACGGAGAAAAACGGAGAAAGGATAAACCACACGGCCCGCATGCGCCGAAGCGCATGCGGGCCGTGTGGGAATGCCGTTCAACGGGAGCGGGATCGCGTCAGGCGGACGCCGCACCGCGCTTGGCGGGGAACAGGCGCCGGAAGATCCGCACGAACGCGAGGCCGTGCTGCGACCAGAAGCCTTCGCCGTAGGACACGCCCTCGACCTGCTCGCGGATGCCGGTCGGCTCGACCGTGCGGCTCCACGACGCGGTGCCGAACATCATGTCCCACCACGGGAACAGCACGCCGAAGTTGCAGCCGTACTTGGTGCCTTCGTGACCGTAGCCGACCGCGTGGTGGCGCCGGTGGAAGATCGGGCTGACGAGCAGGCGCTCGCCGAGCCAGCCGAACGACAGGCGCGCATTCGTATGCTGGATGCTCTGCATGAAGTTCGTGAACGCGGTCAGCACGACGAACTGCGACGGCGTCACGCCGATCACGAGCGCGATCGCCGCGAAGAAGCACGACTGGAGCACGTCGTCGAGCAGGTGGTTGCGGTCGTCGCACCACAGCGACATCTGCCGCTGGCTGTGATGGACCGCGTGCAGCTCCCACCAGATGCCGAACTTGTGCTGCCAGCGGTGATACCAGTAGCCGGCGAAATCGAGCACGACGAGGTAGATCGCGAACGCGATGATCGGCTTCGAGGTCACACCCGGCCACAGATAGTCGAGGTTGACGTTCGCGACGCCGTGCAGGCGCAGCCACGCCTGGAAGTTGTCGAACACCGGCTGCAGCGCGAAGAAGAAGAACAGCGTGTAGATGCCGAGCTTCGAGATCGCCGTGTAGATCACGTCGACCCGCACCGCGCGGCGGTTCTTCCAGCGTTCGACCGGCAGCAGCGCCTCGAGCGGGCGCAGCAACGCGAACATCAGCACCATCTGCAGCGCGCCGATGATCACCCAGTACAGCGCGTCGTAGGTGTCCTCGTCATAGTCCATCAGGTTGAACTTGAAGAGGAGCGGCTGCACGACGTCGACGTACAGCCAGGTCTGGATGTCCGACACGAACGCATCGATCAGGTGCAGCATCGTTCGCCTCCGCCCGTCACGCGCCGTTCGCCGCCTTCCACGGCGCGCGGTCGTAGAAGTAGATGCCGTGCGGCGAGCGGCCGACGGCGATCGTCTGCACCAGCTTGCGCGAAGCCAGGTCGATGATCCCGACCTTCTTCGCGAAGCGGAACGTCACCCACAGCGTCTTCTTGTCGGCGGACAGCTCCATGTCGTCCGGGCCCGGCAGCAGGCCGGTGATGTCGCCGACGTTGGTGAGCGTGTTCTCGTCGATGATGCTGATCGTGTTCGCGACCCGGTTCGTCACCGCGACGTGCGTACCGTCGGCGAGCGAGCGGAAGTTGTGCGCGCCCTTGCCCGTGTAGATCTGCTTGACGACCTTCTGGTTGCGCCAGTCGACGACCGCGACGTAATCCGCGCCCGTCATCCCGACGAGCAGGAATTTGTCGTCCGGCGTGAGCCACAGGCCGGCCGGCACCTTGCCGACCTTCATCTTCCACTTGACCGTCTGCGTCGGCAGATCGATCGCCGCGATCTCGCCGGACACCTGCAGCGACACGAGCAGCGTCTTGCTGTCCTTCGTGAACGCAAGGTGGCTCGGCATCACGGCGAGCGGCACGCGCTTCACGAGGCGCAGGTCGCGGCCGTCGTAACCGTAGATGTCGACGCGGTCGAGCCGCAGGCCGGCCGCCGCGAACCATTTGCGGTCCGGCGAAAAGCCGAGCTGGTAGGGATCGTCGATCCCTTCGACGGTGCGCTGCAGCTTGCCCGTCTTCGGATCGAGGAACATCAGGCTGTTCGAGACCGAATTTGCGACGATCAGCGACGCATTGTCGGGCGTCGCCATCAGGTGATGCGGCTCCTTGCCGGTCGGCATCGTGCTGACGACCTCGCGGGTCTGCTGGTCGATCAGGGAAAGCGTCGCTTCGGCCGAATTGAGGACGATCACGTTATTCGCGTGTGCGGCGGGCGCCAGTACGGCGGCGGCCAGCGCGAGCGTGCGGCCGAGGGAAAGGAAAGTGCGCATGAAGACTCACGTCGAGGAACAACCGTCATTGTAAAACGTTCAACCGGCCGCACCGGTTGACGGCGGCCGGCATTGCGCCACTTCGACGCACGCCACGGCGGCCGGATGAGCCGCCGCGGCAGGCGCCGCGCGGCCGGCCGGGGCCGGCCGCCGGGGCGTGCCCGGGAAACCGATGTTGCGCTAGCGCTGCATCGACTCCCAGACCTTGTGCAGACGCTTGACAGAGACAGGCATCGGCGTGCGCAGTTCCTGCGCGAACAGCGAAATCCGCAGTTCCTCGAGCAGCCAGCGGAATTCCGCGAGCCGCGGGTCGGCGACGCCGCCGCGCTGCGACACCGCGCGCTGATACTGCTGGGCGAGCGGCAGCAGGTCGGCCGACTGCTTCGCGTCACGCGCCGGATCGGCCTTCAGCTTGTCGATCCGCAGCGCGATGCCCTTCAGGTAACGCGGGAAGTGCGCCAGTTGCGTGTAAGGCGTGTCGATCACGAAGCGCTTGCCGACCAGCGCGGCGAGCTGCTGCTGCAGGTCTGCGTGCGCCTGCGCGAACGGCTTCGCCTGCGCGAGCTTCTTCACGAGCCCCGCGTATTCGGCCAGGACCTGGCCGACCAGCCGCGCGATTTCCTGCGCGAGCAGGTTCAGGCGGCTCCGGCCCTCGTCGCGGCGCGCGTGGAAGCTCGCGTCGTCGTCGGGCAGCGGGTCCTGCAGGCACGCGCGGTCGAGCGCCGTGTCGATCAGCTGGTCGCGCAGCTCGTCCTGAGTGCCGAGCGACATGTACTGCATCGCCATCTCGCGCAGGCCCGGCAGGTTCTTCTCGAGGAACTTGATCGGCTCCTTCAACTGCAGCGCGAACAGCCGCCGCAGGCCGGCCCGGTGGATGCGCGCGGCCTCTTCCGGCGAATCGAACACCTCGACGTCGCAATGCGTGCCGCGGTCGACGAGCGCCGGATAGCCGTACAGCGTCTGGCCGCGCCGGCGGATTTCCAGCAGCTCGGGCAGCTTGCCGAAATTCCACGTCGTCAGGTTCTCGTACAGCGCCGTTGCGCCGCCTTCCGACGGAGCGGCCGTCTGCGGCGCCGCGCCCTTGCCCGCCTTCGCGTGGCGGCCAGCAGCGCCGGCAGCGCCTGCCGGGGCAGCCACCGCCGGCGCCTGGCCGGCCGGCTGGCCTGCGTCGGCCTCGCCGCCGGTCGCGATCGTCGACGCCGCCGCGATCTTCTGGAACTGCTGCTGCGCCTGCGCGCCGAGCTCCTGGCGCAGTTGCGCGAGATTGCGCCCCATCGCCAGCTGGCGGCCGTGCTCGTCGACCACCTTGAAGTTCATGAACAGGTGCGCGGGCAGCGTCTCGAGCTTGAAGTCGGCCGTCTTCATCGCGATCTGCGTCTCGCCGCGCACGTCGGCGATCAGCGCCTCGACGAGCCCGCCCGCGCCGAAGCGCTCGCGCCCCATCCGCTCGACGAAGCCGGCCGCGTATTCGGGCAGCGGCACGCAGTGCCGGCGCAGCTTCTGCGGCAGCGACTTCAGCAGCAACTGCACCTTTTCCTTCAACATCCCCGGCACGAGCCACTCGCAGCGGCGCGCGTCGACCTGGTTCAGCGCATACAACGGCACCGCGAGCGTCACGCCGTCGCGCAGCGTGCCGGGCTCGAAGTGGTACGTGAGCGCCATCTCGACGCCGGCCATCGTCGCGCGTTTCGGGAACAGCTCGGTCGTCACGCCGGCCGCCTCGTGACGCATCAGGTCGTCGCGCGACAGGTACAGCAGCCGTTGCTTGTCCTCCGCCTGGCCGCCCTTCTTCGCTTCGTCGCGATACCAGCGCTCGAACGCGACGCCCGTGTGGATCCCTTCCGGGATCGCCTGGTCGTAGTACGCGTAGATCAGCTCGTCGTCGACCAGCACGTCCTGGCGGCGCGACTTGTGCTCGAGCTGCTCGATGTCGGCGAGCAGCTTGCGGTTGTGCGCGAAGAACGGCAGTTTCGTGTCGAACTCGCCCTCGACCAGTGCGCCGCGGATGAACAACTCGCGCGCCCGCGCCGGATCCTGCTTGCCGAACGCGACGCGCCGGCGGTGGTAGATCGGCAGCCCGTACAGCGTCGCGCGCTCGTATGCGCTGACCTGCGCCGGACGCTTTTCCCAGTGCGGCTCGGACAGCGATTTCTTCAGCAGGTGCGCGCCGATCTTCTCGACCCATTCGGGCTCGATCTTCGCGAGGCAGCGCGCGTACAGCCGGCTCGTCTCGACGAGTTCGGCCGCCATCACCCAGCGGCCGGCCTTCTTCGCGAGCACGGAGCCCGGCCACAGGTAGAACTTGATCCCGCGCGCGCCAAGATAGTGCGGATCGTCGTCGGCTTTCAGGCCAAGGTTGCCGAGCAGGCCCGTCAACAGGGCCAGATGCACCTGTTCATAGGTCGCCTCGACTTCGTTCAGGCGCCAGCCGTGCTCGCGCACGACGGTCAGCAACTGCGAATGGACGTCGCGCCACTCGCGCAGCCGCAGGTGCGACAGGAAGTTCTGCCGGCACGCGTCAATGAGCTGTCGATTCGACTTCTTGTGCGCGACGGCCTCTTCGAACCACGCCCAGATCTTCAGCCACTGCAGGAATTCGGAACGCTCGTCGGCAAA
Organism: Burkholderia cepacia complex sp. TUM26381; assembly: GCF_057439935.1. Lineage (NCBI taxonomy): Bacteria > Pseudomonadati > Pseudomonadota > Betaproteobacteria > Burkholderiales > Burkholderiaceae > Burkholderia > Burkholderia cepacia complex sp. TUM26381. Next base: position 2,415,493 of record NZ_CM172006.1, read on the forward strand.
CCGGCGGTGCGCCTGGTCAGCCTGCTCCTGCGCCTCGATCGGGCGGTCGCGCGGGTCCTGCACGGACAGCGCGCTCGCGATGATCAGCACTTCGCGCAGCGACTGCTGGTCGCGCGCGGCGAGAATCATCCGGCCGACGCGCGGATCGAGCGGCAGCCGCGCGAGTTCGCGGCCGAGCGGCGTCAGCGCGTTGTCGTCGTCGACCGCGCCGAGTTCATTGAGCAGTTGATAGCCGTCCGCGATCGCGCGGCCGGGCGGCGGCTCGAGGAACGGGAACGATTCGATCGCCGTCAGGTGCAGCGACTTCATCCGCAGGATCACCGACGCAAGCGACGAGCGCAGGATTTCCGGATCGGTGAAGCGCACCCGCGCCTGGTAGTCGCTTTCCTCGTACAAGCGGATGCAGACGCCGTCGGCCACGCGGCCGCAACGGCCCGCGCGCTGGTTCGCGGCGGCCTGCGAGATCGACTCGACCTGCAGTTGCTCGACCTTGTTCCGGTACGAATAGCGCTTCACGCGCGCCAGGCCCGTGTCGACCACATAGCGGATGCCCGGCACCGTCAGCGACGTTTCGGCCACGTTGGTCGCGAGCACGATCCGGCGCGCATTCGACGCCTTGAATACCTTGTCCTGGTCGGCCGCCGAGAGCCGCGCGAACAGCGGCAGGATCTCGGTGTGCGGCGGATGGTGCTTGCGCAGCGCCTCGGCCGCCTCGCGAATCTCGCGCTCGCCGGGCAGGAACACCAGCACGTCGCCGGAGCCTTCGCGGCACAGCTCGTCGACCGCGTCGACGATCGCGTCCATCAGGTCGCGCTCGGCCTCGCGCGCGGTCTTCACGCGGTCGCGGCCGGCCGTGCCTTCGGCGTTCTTCACGGCCGGGCGATCCTCGGCCACCGGGCGGTAGCGCATCTCGACCGGATACAGCCGCCCGCTCACCTCGATCACGGGCGCCGGGCGCTCGTCGGTGCCGAAATGGCGCGCGAAGCGATCGGCGTCGATCGTCGCGGACGTGACGATCAGCTTCAGGTCCGGCCGCCGTGGCAGGATTTCCTTCAGGTAGCCGAGCAGGAAGTCGATGTTCAGGCTGCGTTCGTGCGCCTCGTCGATGATCAGCGTGTCGTACGCCTTCAGCAGCGGGTCGGCCTGCGTCTCGGCGAGCAGGATGCCGTCCGTCATCAGCTTCACGGACGCGCCCGGCGCGAGATTGTCGGTAAAGCGCACCTTGTAGCCGACCACCTCGCCGAACGGCGTGCCGAGCTCCTCGGCGATCCGGCGGCCGGTCGACGACGCGGCGAGCCGGCGCGGCTGCGTATGGCCGATCAGGCCGGTGCCGCCGGCGCCGAGGCCGCGGCCGAGGTCCAGACAGATCTTCGGCAACTGGGTGGTCTTGCCCGAGCCGGTCTCGCCGCAGACGATGACAACCTGATGACCGGCGATCGCGCGCGCGATTTCGTCGCGCTTGCCCGACACGGGCAGGCTTTCGGGGTACGTGATCGGCGGAACGGGATTCGGCGCGACGACGGCGCGCGGCGGACGCTCGCGGCGTGGCGGGCGCTCGCCCGTTGGCTCGGATGCGCCCTTCGCGGCAGGCGGGCGCGCATCGCCGCGCCGTTCGTCGCTGCGCGGCCCGCGCGGCGCGTGTGCCGGCGTGCCCGCCGGCTTTTCGTGCTGCTGGCGCGGCGGCTGGCCCTGCTGCTCGCGTGCATCGGCCGCACCCTCCGGGTGCCGGGCCGACGGCGTATTGGCCCGCGTCGGCGCGGGACTTTTAGAAACATTCGACATGGGGGCGCATTATAATCCCGCCCATGAATTCCCAAACCGACCTCCCCCCCGCCCAGACCGGCGCCGCGACGCCGCCGGCCGCCGACGATTCGGCCGCCAGTCACGCGCAGTTCGTCGACTGGATGCGCTCCGTCGCGCCCTATATCCACAAGTTCCGCAACAGCACGTTCGTCGTGGGGTTTGGCGGCGAGGTGGTGCAGCAGGGGCTGCTGAACGCGCTCGTGTCCGACATCGCGCTGCTGCAGGCGATGGGCATCCAGATCGTGCTGGTGCACGGCTCGCGCCCGCAGGTCGAGGAGCAGCTGAGCCTGCATGGTGTCGAATCCGAGTTTTCGCACGGCCTGCGCATCACCGATGCGCGCGCGCTCGAATCCGCGAAGGAAGCGGCCGGCGAAGTGCGTCTCGACATCGAGGCCGCGATCAGCCAGGGGCTGCCGAACTCGCCGATGGCGCACGCGCACATCAGCGTCGTGTCGGGCAACTTCGTGACCGCACGGCCGGTGGGGATTCTCGACGGGGTCGATTTCGCGCATACGGGCATCGTGCGCAAGATCGACGCCGAATCGATCCGTCATTCGCTCGCGAGCCGCAAGCTCGTGCTGCTGTCGCCGCTCGGCTTCTCGCCGACCGGTGAAGCATTCAACCTGTCGATGGAAGACGTCGCGTCGGCGGCCGCGATCGCGCTGCGCGCCGACAAGATCATCTTCCTGACCGAGGCGCCCGGCATCGTCGACGACGAAGGCGAGCTGGTGCGCGAAATGTCGCTCGACGCGGCCGCCGAGCTGCTCGATTCCGGCAACGTCCAGGGCGACGACGCATTCTTCCTCAAGCACTCGATTCGCGCGTGCCGCGGCGGCGTGACCCGGGCGCACCTGATCCCGCAGTCGCTCGACGGCAGCATGCTGCTCGAACTGTTCCTGCACGACGGCGTCGGCACGATGATCTCGTACGAGAACCTCGAAAGCCTGCGCGAAGCGACGCCGGACGACGTCGGCGGCATCCTGTCGCTGATCGAGCCGCTCGAGTCGGACGGCACGCTGGTACGCCGCGGCCGCCACCAGATCGAACGCGACATCGACCACTTCTCGGTGATCGAGCACGATGGCGTGCTGTTCGGCTGCGCGGCGCTGTATCCGTACCAGCAGGAGAAGATCGGCGAGATGGCGTGCCTGACGGTCGCGCCGGAAGCGCAAGGCTCGGGCGACGGCGAACGCCTGCTCAAGCGCATCGAGCAGCGCGCCCGCGCGCGCGGCCTCACGCACATCTTCGTGCTCACGACGCGCACCGAGCACTGGTTCCTCAAGCGCGGCTTCGTCAAGGTCAGCGTCGACGACCTGCCGGAAGACCGCCGCAAACTCTATAACTGGCAGCGCAAGTCGCTCGTGCTGATGAAGCAGCTCTGAGCACAGGCACGACTGCCCTCCCCCCAGACCGATTACAGGAGAAGTACACGATGGCTCGAATGATCCAATGCGCGAAGCTCGGCAAGGAAGCCGAAGGCCTCGATTTCCCGCCGCTGCCGGGCGAACTCGGCAAGCGCATTTACGAGAGCGTCTCGAAGGAAGCGTGGCAGGGCTGGCTCAAGCAGCAGACGATGCTGATCAACGAAAACCGCCTGAACATGGCCGACCCGCGTGCGCGGCAGTACCTGATGAAGCAGACGGAAAAGTACTTCTTCGGCGACGGCGCGGACCAGGCGTCCGGCTACGTGCCGCCGACGGAAGGCTGACGACGTGACGCGCGGCGCCGGCAGGCTGCCACGCGATCCGACGAAAAACGGCACCGTGTCTCGCACGGTGCCGTTTTTCTTTTCGGGGTGAGCGATCGGCGCGAGTCAGCCCGCCGGTTTCAGCGCGCCGCCTTCGCCCGGCTGTTGCGGGCTCCCGCTCGCGTTTTCGGCGCCTCCGCCTTCGGTGCCCCATTCTGCCGCATCGCTGCGCTCGGCCGTCGACAATTCGTCGGCGCGATACCCGGTGCGATTCAGCAGCGCCAGCATGCAGACGAGCGACACGAGCGCATAAAGCCCCGATGCGACCGCGACGCCGACGATGCTGCCCGTCGCGTTGAGGATCGCCTGCGCGAGCACCGGCGTGCCGCCGCCGACGACCAGCGCACTCAGCTGGTACGCGAGCGACAGGCCGGTGTAACGGATGTTCGCCGGGAACACGCGCGCGAGCACGCCGCCGACCGCGCCGTAGAACATCGCCGACGGAATCGTCGAGATGCACATGCCCGCGACGGCCACCCCGTACGAACGCGTCGCAAGCGCATGAAACATCACGGGCATCAGCACGATTTCCGGAATCAGGATCCAGCACATCGCGCGCCGCATGTCGACCTTCGACACGAACCACGCGCCGACCGGCTGCATCAGGAACTGCACGACCAGCGAGATCGACAGGATGCCGAGGAACGTGCCCTGCGCGTAGCCGAGTTCCTTCGTCGCCCACGACAGCGCGAACGTGCTGCGGAAGTACGTGACGTTGATCACCGGCAGCGTGCCGGCCGCGAGCAGCACGACCACCCAGTGATCGCGCACGACCTCGCGCAGCGGCAGCTTCACCGTGCGCTTGCGCGCGAGCACGCGCTGCATGTCGGCCGACTCCTCGAGTTTCAGCCGGATCACCATGCCGATGATCACGAGCACGGCCGACAGCAGGAACGGAATGCGCCAGCCCCACATCAGGAACGACGGCGTCGGCAGCGCGCTCAGCGCGAAGAACGCGGCCGTGGCCAGCAGGTTGCCGGTGGGCGAGCCCTGCTGCGCGAACGCCGCATACAGGATGCTGCGATGCTTCGGCGCGTTCTCGCTCGCGATCAGCACCGCGCCGCCCCACTCGCCGCCCACCGCGATGCCCTGCAGCACGCGCAGCACGACGAGACCGGCCGGCGCCCAGACGCCGATCTGCGCATAGCCGGGCAGCAGGCCGATGCCGGTCGTCGCGAGCCCCATCATCACCAGCGTGATCACGAGCGCGGTCTTGCGGCCGACGCGATCGCCGAGATGCCCGAACACGATGCCGCCGAGCGGCCGCGCGGCGAAGCCGGCCCAGAACGTGACGAACGCGAGCAGCGTCGCGACGCCCGGGTCCATCGTGCTCGCAAAGAACACCTTGCCGAACACGAGCGCCGCGGCCGTGCCGTAGATGTAGAAGTCGTACCACTCGATCGTGGTGCCGACGAACGCCGCGAAAGCGGCGCGACCGGGCCGCGGCTGCGCGGCGCTAGGGGATTGCGGACGGCTCATCGATGTCTCCGTGTTGTTGATCGGGGGCGCGACTCGCGCGCGCCTTTCCCGGGTGGCCGGCATCGCGCCGCCGGCCGGCGGCGTCGTGTCAGTCGGGTGCCGGGTCCGTTGCCGTTTTCAGCACGCCGGCGTCGAGCAACTGCTGCTGAAGCGCGCGATCGATACCGAGCCGGTCGAGCACTGCACGCGTGTCGCGGCCGAGCGCGGGCGGCGGCGACCGATAGGTCGCCGGCGTGCGCGACAGCTTCACCGGCGACGCGGTACCTCGATACGCGCCGATCTCGACGAACAGGTTCCGGTGCAGCGCATGCGGATCGTGCGCGACGTCGGCCACCGTGCGCACCGGCCCGCACGGCACGCCGGCCGCCATCAGGTCGCGCGCGAGTGGCTCGCACGCGTGCGCGGCGAGCCGCGTTTCCAGCTCTGCCTTCAGCTCGGGCCGGTGCGCGCAGCGGCTGCGGTTGTCGGCGAAGCGCGGATCGCTTGCGAGCGCCGGCGCACCGAGATGCGCGACGAGCCGCGCGAACTGCCGGTCGTTACCGACCGCAAGGAAGATCGGCACGGTCGCCGTGAGGTAGCTGTCGTAGGGCGCGATGTTCGGATGCGCGTTGCCGCTGCGTTCCGGCACGCGCCCCGAACCGAAGAAGTTCGGCAGGTGCGGATGCAGCAGCGACACGCCGCAGTCGTACAGTGCGATGTCGATCGACTGCCCCTGCCCGCTCCGCTCGCGCTCGGCCAGCGCCAGCAGGATGCCGGCGAGCGCGTTGAGCCCCGTGACCATGTCGACGATCGGCAGGCCGATGCGCGTCGCGTCGCCATCGCGTTCGCCGTTCACGCTCATCAGCCCGGCCATCGCCTGGATCACGGCGTCATAGCCCGGCAATCCGCCGAGCGGGCCGTCTTCGCCGAAGCCCGTCACCGCGCAGTGGATCAGGCGCGGGAAGCGCGGCTGCAGGTCGCGTGCGTAGTCCATCCCCCAGCGTGCAAGCGTGCCGGGTTTGAAGTTCTCGACGAGCACGTCGGCCTCTTCGAGCAGGCGCCACAGGATCGCGCGCCCTTCGTCGCGCGACAGGTCGAGCGCGAGCCCCTCCTTGTTGCGGTTGACGCCCATGAAATACCAGGCCGTATCGCCGAGGAACGGCGGCCCCCAGCCGCGCGTTTCGTCGCCGGCAGGCGGCTCGATCTTGACCACGGTCGCGCCGTGATCGGCGAGCGCCTGCGTGCAGTACGGCCCGCCGAGCACACGGCTCAGGTCGACGACTTTCAGGCCGTCCAGCGCGCCGCGGGTCGCGTTCGTCGTGCTCATCGCTCGACCTCCGGCAGCAGGTCGAGCGCCGTGTCGAGTGCGACCGGCAGGCCACGCAGCAACGCGTCGGACGCGGCCGATTCGTCGTCGCCCGACACCGGCGCGAACGGATCGACCGGCAGCAGCTTGTGGCGCACGATCAGGTGCGCAAGCGCGAGGCGCCTGAAATCCGGCGCGAGCCGCGCGCCCTCGCAGGCCATCAGCACGGCCGCGCTCGCGTAATACAACGCGGACGCGGCCTGCCGCACGCGCGCGTCGTCGCCTTCCGCCGCAACCCGCGCAAGCGCATCGCATGCGCGCCCGAGCACCCGCCGCAGCGCCGTGCGGCTCGCATCGGGCAGCGGCGCCGCACCCAGACGATCGCCCAGGAACGTGCGCAACGCATCGAGCGCATGCTCGCGCTGGGCAGCCCGCGCGACGTCGAGCGCGACGATGTTGCTCGTGCCTTCCCAGATCGAACCGAGATGCGCATCGCGCACAAGCCGCGCGTCGCTCCATTCCTCGATGTAGCCGGTGCCGCCGCGCACTTCCATCGCATCGCCCGTCACGCGACGCGCGTCGCGGCATGCGCGGAACTTGATCAGCGGCGTCAGGATCCGCACGCAGCGCGCGGCCTGCTCGTCACCGGCGTCGGCCTGCGGCAGCAGCAACGCGATCTGCATGAACATCGCGCGCGCCGCCTCGGCCGGCAGCAGCATCTTCATCAACTGGCGCTGCATCAGCGGCATCTCGATCAACTTGCGGCCGAACGCCTCGCGATGCGCGGCAACGTGCAGCGCCTCGTTCAGCGCGCGCCGCATCAGCCCCGCCGCGCGCACGCCGTTCGACAGCCGCGACATGTTGATCATGTCGGCCATCTGGTGAAACCCGCGGCCGGTCTCGCCGATCAGCCAGGCCTGCGCCCCTTCGAGCGCGATCTCGCCGCTCGCCATCGACCGGCTGCCGAGCTTGTCCTTCAGGCGCACGATCCGGTAGCGGTTGCGCGTGCCGTCCGGCAGCGTCTTCGGCAGCAGGAACAGCGCGAGGCCCTTGATGCCGTCCGGCGCGCCGTCGGGCCGCGCAAGCACCATCGCGAGATCGGCGTCCGCGTTCGAGCAGAACCACTTGTCGCCGGTCAGGCGCCAGACGGTCTCGCCGCGCGCATCCGTCTCGCATGTCGCGCGCGTCGCGATGCGGGCGACGTCGGAGCCGGCCGCCTGCTCGGTCATGAACATCGCGCCCTGGTACAGCGTGTCGAAATCACGCGACGCGAGCATCGGCAGGTAGCGCGCGACGAGCGCCGGATCGCCGAAGCGGCGCAGCGTGCGCGTCAGCGAATCGGTCATGCTGACCGGGCAGCACAGCCCGAATTCCGCCTGTACGAACAGGAACGTCAGCGCGTACTTGACGAGCGGCGGCACGGTTTCGGACCCGTGGCTGAGCGACGCGAGCCCGAGCTCCGCATAGGCGACGCGCTCGAGCGCGACATACGCGGGATCCTTGTCGATCCGCTGCACGGCCTCGCCGCGCCGGTTGCGATGCTCGAGCACGGGCGGATGCTTGTCCGCGCGCGACGCCCATTCGTCGAGTTCGCCCGACACGCGCGCACCGAGCGCGCGCAGCCGCGGTTCGAGTTCGGCATAGTTCGCGTCGCCGAGATGCAGCTTCAGCAACGCGCCGAGATCGGGATCGGCGGTAAAGAAATCGATCCCCCGGCTGTCGGGGATGTTGGATGCGCCGGCGTCCGGCGTGCGAGCGGTGTCGTTCATGCGTGCGTCTCCTGGGTTGCCTGCACGTCGGCTGGAGGCGCCGCTGCGGCGCCCGGCCAGTCCCGCGCAAAGCCTTCCGCAGAGCGTAGGCGCGCGATCGATAAGCGTCCAATACAGGATTTATCCGGTACGATAGATATCGCTTATCGATGCCGACGCCGGGAGGAGACATCGTGGAACTGAGGCAGTTGCGCTACTTCGTCGCGGTCGCCGAGGAGCTGCATTTCGGGCGCGCGGCGAAGCGCCTGTTCATCTCGCAGCCGGCGCTGAGTTTCGACATCCGCAAGTTCGAGGACGCGCTCGGCGTGCAGCTTTTCTCGCGCACCAACAAGACCGTCGCGCTGACCAACGCGGGCGAGGTACTGCTCGGCGAAGCCCGCCGGCTGCTGCTGCAGGCCGCCGAGGCTGAGCGCCTGACGGTGCGCTCCGCGTCGGGCCTCGCGGGCCGGCTGCGGATCGGCTTCGTTCATTCGATGCTGTATCGCGGGCTGCCCGACGCCGTGCGGCGCTTCGAGGCCGACTATCCGGGCGTCGAGGTCGTGCTGAGCGAGATGAACACGCACGCGCAGGTGCAGGCGATCCAGCGCGGCCAGATCGATCTCGGCTATGCGCACTGGGGCCACTTCCCGCCCGAGGTCGAATCGGTGCCGGTCTATGCCGAGCCGTTCGTGTGCTGCCTGCCGGCCACGCATCCGCTCGCGCGGCGCAGACAGGTCGCACTCGCCGCGCTCGCGGCGGAACCGTTCATCCTGTTTCCGCGCGAAGCCGCGCCGCACTATCACGACCTGATCATCGCGCAGTGCGTGAACGCGGGATTCAGTCCGCTGATCCGCCATGAGGCGCGGCTGTGGCAGACGATCCTGTCGATGGTCGAGTTCGGGATGGGCATCGCGTTGGTGCCACGCGTGCTGCAGCAGGCGAAAAGCGACCGCCTCGCGTTCCTGCCGCTGAAGGATGCGTCGCTCGAATCGCGCACGCTCGCGCTGAAACGCAGCGGCGCCGCCGAACCAGTTGCGCTGCGCTTTGCCGACTACGTGCGTGCGTCGATCGACGCGCTGCCCGCGCTCGCGGGGTGAGCCGGCGGACGGCGGGCAGGTTCTTGCGCGTACCTGAAAAAAATTTGCAGAAAGGGCTTTACGAACCCCAAAAGCTCTGACATAATTTCAGCTTCTTTGGGCGGTTAGCTCAGCGGTAGAGCACTGCCTTCACACGGCAGGGGTCACTGGTTCGATCCCAGTACCGCCCACCAAAGAATTCAATGACTCACGGCCGATATGACGCGTCTCGTAACCTAAGCGTACGGAACGTCATACGGAAATTGTACGTGAGCTTCTCAGGCCAGTCCCGGCCGCAGCAAGCCCTTCCCTAGTTTTACATCGAACTTCGCGGCAGTCCGGTGGGCTTTCGCGCGCTCGTGCCTCTCGGCTCATCGTGCCGCAAATCAGAGGCGCGCCACCCTTTCAAGCACCGCGCCTCCCGGCCTGCTCACACGCCAGCACGTCTACCGATACTCATCGATTTCAACTACACCGCCAATCGATTCGATGAGCTTGCGGGTGTCCTCTGACACATACGGGACACGATCACCAGCTTCGTTGTCCCAGTAGCAGAAGAACCGCATCCGCGCGGCAGACTTTTCGATTCGCTCCCGGAGGCCATCGCGCGGCAACGAAAGGCGATCGATCAGGTAACGCAGGTGTGGCTCCAGCCTATCACTTTGAACAGCAGCCTTGCTTTCCAACGCCCAAAGATTGAGCTTGCCCGGCCGGGTGCTGAGGCGACCAGACGGCAGCAGATAGGGCTTTCCTCGCGTAATCGTCCGAGTTGGGAACACGCCAAAGAATGCAGTCCACACATCCGGGTGCGTGTCCTCCGACGAGATGATGAACGTCGCGTGTGCCAGCGCGCTTTCGGGAGGCGTAGGTGAGTCAGGGTGCATAGTCATGGATGTTGTCAATAATTACGCCTTTGAACTCGACATCTCCGCTGTCATGGAAGATGACATTGTCGGCAGGCCCTAAGCCGTTTGCTGGCTTCAGGATGTGCAGCATCTGCCCGAATGTCTTGCGATCGTACCCAAGCATCTTGGCCGCAAAGTTCGGGTTGTTGGTCGCGGCAGCGAGCGATTCGATGCTATCGCTGACTTGGCCTCCGATGTAATCGAACGGTTGCGCGTCGCCAAGCAAGGAGGATGCGCCGCCCGGCAAGGCCGATGCACCTCCCGCCCCCGCACCTGCGACGCCCTCCAGATAGCTCATCAACCCGCCTGCCGACACGTCACTAGGTGTCGCCCAACTCGGCATGGGCTTGTCGACCGGCAGCGCGGCCATTCCCGGCACGCTGGCGAATCTGTTGGCTTTTGGGAAAGGCGGTGTTGTGGGAGAGCCTCCGGCAGAGCCGCCACCGCCGCCACCCACCGGTCGATCTATGGACACAGACACTCGCCCGTCTTCTATGGCTGACTTTAGCGCGGCAACCGGATCGCTACTATGAAAGCCCAGGCCTAGCTCTCGAACGTAGTCGGAAGCTCCGCCCGTAAGGCCCGCGTACTTCGGCCAGTGCAGCATCAAGTCAGACACATCGCTGCGTTGGCTGGCCGTCCGATTCGCACTGCCAGAACCCGCCGCGCGCGTCAGCGTAGCGCGTTTTCCAAAACCCAGATCAATTGTCACTGAAGCCATGAATCTCGTTCTCCGTATCGGCTTCGCAGGACATAACGTTGCTCTCTCAACGTTAGGCCAAGCACTTCAAAGCCGATACTTTAGCAGGAGTGTCCGGACGGCTTCGCTTCAATGCCTCGTTCGATTCTTCTCGATGTGAGCCGCACCGACCTGACCGAACTGGCCCACCAGTTGGAGTTCCTTCATGGCCTTTAGGCGCTGGCTGGCTGGTGCAGTGTGATCTTGGGCGATCTCAGCCAAATTCTGCGTGGCCTTGTGTTCGTTCCACATACTCGAAACCGGCGCGAGACGGATCGCGGCATCCACTTCGTTGTACAAGGCGCAGTCGGCCAGGTGCGCGGCCCACCCAATCGGCATCCCGCAGAACTCAAACAAGCTTCCAAAGGCGATGTCGAACGCCGCGCGAGCGCCCTTGCCCTCTACTCGAAGGCGGATGTATTGATCGAAGTGGGCGCGGTGTTGCTCACGAAACTGCGTGTCGCGAAAGATGGTGTCGTGGTTGACGCGCTTGTCCGTGGATTTAAGCTTCATGTTTCGTACTCCATAGTTAAGTTGATAAATGCTTGTTGTTATATGGTCTTGTTCTGGCGCACAGCTGCGAATCGATCCAGAGTGCGGAAGACAACTGCAACGTGCCTTGCCGCTCGTTGAAGTCCGACGCACGAACCTTGATCAACTCGCCGGGTCGCGATGCCGTGTGCAGCAGCCCCTTGATGAATGTTGCGAGATCAGTCGCGCACGCCACGATGAGCGAGCGCCTTTGGTCGACAGTCAAATAGCCTTGCCTGCCCTTCCCTACGCCACGGAACGCGCTGACCCTGCGCCACGCTGCGTCGCTCGCGTAGAGGCCGTCCTTGAACGCGAGATTCATCGCTGCTTTGAATGAGGACAGGTGGCGGTTGGCTGTGTCCTTGGCTCGGCGGATCGCTTCCAGATCGTCCGATTTGGCCCTCTTAATCAGCCCGTCGCGCCAGTCGCTTATGTGAACGCTAGTGAGTTTGTCCAGAGCCACCTTAGCCACCGGCGCTTTGTACACGTGCGTTTCGAATCGTGCCTCAGCATCGTCCGCAGTCTTATCGCGCTTGTTTGCTCTCAGACGGGCGACATATCGCTTACATGCTTGCTCAACGTTCACCGATTCGAGCAGCACCACGCCGCGAGCCTCCGTGTCGGCCCACTCCCGCGCGGCGGTTGCCGCGTCTTCGAATGTCTCGACATGCCCTAACGACTGGTATTGCTGGCGGCCCGTGGACTCGTCGCGCTGGCGGGCGATCCATGTTCCCTCCCCCTCGGAAACCCGCCTGTACCCTACGGCCAGACCCTTACGAAGAACACACCAATACGGCTCGCGACGGACGGCCAAACGCGCCCTTGCGTCAGCGCTGATGATTGAAATTTGCTTGCTCATGACTACGGATTCCGTACGGAAAGAGCACGGAAAATCGCCTAAAGAGGCAGATCACCGTGCTCGATGGAAATTCGTAAGTCATTGATTCATTGTGATTCTCACTTCTTCGCGCATGGCTTTTCGGTCATCCACGCGCCTTCACACGGCAGGGGTCACTGGTTCGATCCCAGTACCGCCCACCAAAGAATTCAAGGGCCTGCGTCTCACGACGCAGGCCCTTTTCGTTTTGGCTCGCCGCCCTTTCACGACTGCCTACTTCGGAGCCTATGCCCCGATTGCGGAATCTCACCGCCGACTCCCTTCCCGTACAACCGCGGTAAATTCATCGCCTTTGCCGGCAACCATATTTCCGATCCAACCAGGCACCGGCATCACCCCGGCAAGCCCGTCCGGCGCCCTGAAGTTTTCCGGCCGCCATTCAATCCCTCACATCGGCACACTTCGCCGAAGTGCACTTTCTCAAACGCTTGTCCACCGACGCCACGCAATTCGCCCAACATTGGCAATTCGCATTGGCGAACAATCAGACGAATAAGACATTCACCATCTGATCGATTCCCTTTTCGCCAATCGGAAGCAGGCACGCCGGCGCGACCAGCGTACCCTGCATCGTCAAAAAGCCCATCAATTTCAATCGTGTAGCTACGGAACCTTCAATACGAAAGAGGGAAAACCGCGATTGTAATTATTGGTAATTGTTATGTAACATTTGTCCGAATTCGGATGCATAGAATCGTTTCGCCATATAACAGCCAGCCGAATCAGCATCGCATTTACGGCACGAAATCATGACTTGCGATGATGAGCTGGCGATAGAACCAGAATACCCATGTCATCAGAGAACAACGACTACACCCTGTGGCTGACCGGTTTGAGTGGCGCCGGCAAGTCGACCCTCTCGCACGAAATTGCCGGGCAGCTGCGCGCCCGCAATGTGCCGGTCTGCATCCTCGACGGAGACGAGTTGCGTGCAGGCGTTTCGCCGGATCTCGGCTTCACGCGCGAGGACCGTACCGAAAACTGTCGCCGCACGGCCGAAATCGCGAAATTGCTCAACAGGCAGGGGATCGTCGCAATCGTCGCGCTGATCTCGCCGTACGAGGCCGACCGGCAGCGGGCACGAGACATCATCGGGTCGAATCGGTTCGTCGAGGTCTACCTGAAAACCGATATTGCCACCTGCTCCGCGCGGGATCCGAAGCAGCTTTACGCAAAAGCGATCACCGGCCAGACGACGCAATTTACCGGCATTTCCGATCCGTACGAAGTGCCGGCCGCCCCCGATCTGATCGTGGATACGGGAACGCTCGATATCGCCGCATCGGTCGCGCTCGTGATGAATTTCGAGCGCCAGCGCTTCGCGACTGCGTAACCGCTGCCTGCCGTCATTTCGCTGCCGGGCGATACCTCACACTGCCCGCCGCCGAACGGGCCGCTTCGAAAGCCGGCCCGACCTCAGATCCCGTCCGAACGAGATTCCGTATGCCCCCGCGCACGATCGCAATCGCACCCGCGCGGGGTACCTCGCTTCACGACTACCCCACCCGCGCCGCCGTCGCGTCGAACGCGCGCTTTGCCTTGTCGACGATCTCGTCGACTTCTGCTTCGCGAATCACGAGCGGCGGCGACAGCAGCATCCGGTCTCCGGTCGCACGCATGATCAGGTTGCCGTTGAAGCAGAAGTCGCGGCAGATCGTGCCGATATCGGCGTCCGCGCCGAACCGCTCGCGCCGGTCGCGGTCGCGCGCCAGCTGGACGCCGGCGACCAGCCCCGCTCCCGCAATCTCCCCGACGACCGGATGATCGCCCAGCGCATCGCGCAGCCGCCGCTGGAAATACGGTCCGATATCGTTCCTCACGCGCTCGACGATCCCTTCGTCGCGCAGCAGCTTCAGGTTCGCGACCGCGACGGCCGCCGCCACCGGGTGGCCCGAGTACGTGAGGCCGTGATTGAATTCGCCGTTGTCGATGATCGGCCGCGCGACGCGCTCGTGAATGCCGACCGCCCCCATCGGCACGTAGCCCGACGTGAGGCCCTTCGCCATCGTGATCAGGTCCGGCTCGAAGCCGAAGTGCTGGTGTGCGAACCATTCGCCGGTGCGCCCGAACCCGCCGATCACTTCGTCGGCAACGAGCAGGATGTCGTACTTGCGGCAGATCCGCTGGATTTCCGGCCAGTAGGTCGACGGCGGGAAGATCACGCCGCCCGCGCCCTGGAACGGCTCGCCGATGAATGCCGCGACATTCTCCGCGCCGAGTTCGAGAATCTTCGCTTCGAGCTGCTGCGCACGCGCGAGACCGAACGCTTCCGGCGTTTCGCCCGGCTGCGCTTCGCCGAAGAAATACGGCTGGTCGATGTGCACGATGTGCTCGACCTTCGACGGCATCTGCTCGTGCATGTAGCCCATCCCGCCGAGCGTGCCGCCCGCGATCGTCGAGCCGTGGTAGCCGTTCTTGCGCGAGATCACGTACTTCTTCTGCGGCTTGCCCTGCACGCGCCAGTACTGGTGCACGAGGCGCAGCACGGTGTCGTTGCCTTCCGAGCCGCTGTTGCAATAGAAGAAGTGGTTGAAGCCGGCCGGCGTCACTTCCGCGAGCATCGCCGACAGCTCGATCACCGGCGGGTGCGTGGTCTTGAAGAACGTGTTGTAGAACGGCAGTTCCTGCAGCTGGCGGTACGCGGCGTCGGCGAGTTCCTTGCGGCCGTAGCCGACGTTCACGCACCAGAGACCGGCCATCCCGTCGATCACCTTGTTGCCGTCCGAATCCCACAGGTAGACGCCGTCGGCCTTCACGATCACGCGGCTGCCCGCGCGGTTCAGCGCGCCCATGTCCGAGAACGGGTGGATGTGGTGCGCGGCGTCGAGCGCACGGTATTCGGCGGTCGAGTGCGGCGGAAAAGCTTCGTTTCGATCGGTCATGTTTCCTCCGTAAAACAGCGCCGCACGTTCACACGTGCAGCAGCAGATGCCTGCGTTCCCACGAACTGATCACGCGGAAGAACGCTTCATATTCGGTTTCCTTCAATGCCAGGTAGGCCTTCACGAACTTGTCGCCGAGAATGCCGGCGAGCGGTTCGCACGCGGCCATCAGCGAAATGCCCTCTTCGAGGTTGCGCGGCAGTTGGTAAGGCAGATCGTAGCCGTCCGATGCGATCGGCTCGGTCGGCGCGAGCTGCTGCGTCATCCCGAGATAGCCGGCGGCGAGCGTCGCCGCGAACACGAGGTACGGGTTGCAGTCGACGCCCGGAATCCGGTTCTCGATGCGGCGCGCGACGGGGCTCGACTGCGGGATGCGGAAGCCGACCGTGCGGTTGTCGTAGCCCCACTGCACGTTGATCGGCGCGGCCATGAAGCGCGACAGCCGGCGATACGAATTGATGTACGGCGCGAAGATCGGCATCAACGCCGGCGTGTACTTCTGCAGCCCCGCGAGATAGCTGTGGAACAGCGGCGACACCGAGCCGTCATCGTCGGCGAACAGGTTCCGCCCGGTGTGCATGTCCGCCAGGCTCTGGTGAATGTGCATCGCGGATCCCGGCTCGTTTTCCATCGGCTTGGCCATGAAGGTCGCATACATGTTGTGACGCAGCGCGGCCTCGCGCACCGTGCGCTTGAACAGGAATACCTGATCGGCCAGCGGCAGCGCGTCGCCATGCACGAAGTTGATTTCCATCTGCGCAGCGCCGACTTCGTGGATCAGCGTCTCGATATCGAGGCCCTGCATTTCGCAGTACTCGTAGATATCCTCGAACAGCGGATCGAACTCGTTGACGGCCTCGATCGAATACGACTGGCGGCCGGTTTCCGCGCGCCCCGTGCGGCCGACGGGCGGACGCAGCGGCAGGTCGGGATCGGCGTTCATGTCGACGAGGTAGAACTCCAGTTCCGGCGCGACGACGGGCTTCCAGCCCTTTTCCTTGTACAGGTCGAGCACGCGGCGCAGCACGTAGCGCGGCGAGATTTCGACCGGCGAGCCGTCGAAGTGCACGCAGTCGTGGATCACTTGCGCGGTCGGATCGACGGCCCACGGAATCAGGCAGATCGTCGCCGGATCGGGCACGCACACCATGTCGGGATCGGTCACACCGGTCAGCGTGCCGTCCTCGGGATAGTCGCCGGTCACGGTCTGCACCATCACGGCCTGCGGCAGGCGCATCGATTCGCCGGATTCGAATTTGTTGCGCGGAATGATCTTGCCGCGCGCGATGCCGGCCATGTCGGGAATGATCGCCTCGACTTCGGTGATGCGGTGCTGTCGCAGGAATTCGCTCAGTTCGGGTTGCATGATCGGCCTCGTTCAGTCGACGTCGGATGCGGCCGGCGACGGCATCGCGCCGCCGGCCGCATGAAGGCGGTGCGTCATGCGCGCGCGGCACGCCGCGCCGAATGCCGCAAAAATATCGCGCGACAGCGGCTGTTCCGCGTAGCGCCATTCGGGATGCCACTGCACGCCGAGCGCGAACGCACGTGCACCGCGCACGCTGACGGCCTCGACCAGCCCGTCGGGCGCACTCGCTTCGACGGCAAGCCCCGCGCCCAGACGCGCAATGCCCTGGTCGTGCAGCGAATTGACCGTCGCCTCGTGCGCGCCGCGCGCGACCCGCTGCAGCAGGCCGCCCGGCGCGAGTCGCACGACATGCGCGGGACCGTATTGCCGTTCGAGCGGATCGGCGGGCCGTTCGCGATGATCGTCGAAGCCGTTCGTCGCGTGCAGCCGCTGATGCAGCGTGCCGCCATACGCGACGTTCAGTTCCTGCATGCCGCGGCAGATCGCGAGCACGGGCACGCCCGCGTCGATCGCCGCGCGGATCAGCGGCAGCGCGGTCGCATCGCGCGCCGGATCGTGCAGCGTATCGGGCGCACTCGCGTCACCGCCGTAATGATGCGGTTCGACGTTCGAATAGCTGCCGGTAAACAACAATCCGTCGACGGCCGCGACGATCGCATCGGCCGGCTGCCGCGCGCCGAGCGCGGGCAGCACGAACGCCAGCACGCCGGCGCCGTCGACGAGTGCGGCAAGGTACTTCTCGCCTGCCGTGTGGTTCGGATGCGCACCGCGCAGGATACGGTCAGCGGTGACGGCTACGATCGGTCGTGCGCGCATGGGCGTCTCTCCGGTAATCGCACACGACACGCTCGCGCGCGGAACGATGAAGGTCCGGGGAGGCGCCGCCTGCGCGCGCCATCGCGCAACGGATGCGCATGCGCAATCCTGCCGCGTGGACGATGCGGCAACAGGCGGTGCGGCCCGGGACGGATGCGGAAAAGGACGCTAGGGCAACAACGATGCGCTGCCGTCGCACTGCACCGCGCTGAACACGTGCGCGGATACGAGGTTGAAGCGGCGCAGGCCGCGATGGGAAATGGCGAAGAAACGAGGTTCGCGTAACGGGGCGGCACGCGTGCCGCGATCAGGGCGCCGGTTCGGCCCGGCCTGAGGCGGCGCGCCCGCCGACGGACTTCGCGTCCGGCGTATCGAAGGGCTGGCGGCTTTCACGATCGTACTCGACTGGCTGATGGAGGCAGGACACGTGTCGCAATGCTGCGCGGCGACACGTCAGCAAGATGTCTCGCAGCGGATGCCGGCGCAGTACAGCCATCGTCGATGGCCTCGCCGCCGGTGCGCGCGTGACGACTTCCTGACATTCAGCTTATATCACCTAAAAATTGCGTCAAATTTTCAGGTGCGGATGACGATATCGATCAGACGAAAAAAGACAAAAAAAACGGCATCGATCCGTGAGATCGATGCCGTTTTGTGCATTGCGTCGGCTCGCACGGTGCGCACCGACGGATCGCGACGCCCCTGCTCCGCCGCGCTGCCGCACGCGTGCGGCCCGCGTTCAGCGATGCGCGAGCGCGGTTTCGACGAGCGTCTGCAGCAGCGGCACAATCCGCGCTGCACGTGCTTCGTCGTACGCGTACGGGCGCGTCTCTTCCATGTAGGTGATCTGCGACAGTTCGAGCTGCACGGCCTCGACACCGGTATCGGGCACGCCGTAGTGGCGCGTGATGTAGCCGCCCTTGAAGCGCCCGTTCGCGACGGCCGTATAGCTGCCGTGCGCGAGCACCCGTGCAGCCAGCGCCTCCGCGAGACCGGGCGTCGCGCTCGCACCGCTCGACGTGCCGAAATTGAAGTCCGGCAGGCGGCCTTCGAAGAAACGCGGCACGTGCGAGCGGATCGAATGCGCTTCCCACACGAGCACGCGGCCGTGTTCGCGCTTCAGGCGCGCGACCTCGCCCTGCAGCGCGCCGTGATACGGCAGCCAGTAGCGGTCGCGGCGGCGCATGATCTCGTCGTTGCCGGGCAGCGCATTCGCCGGATAAAGCGGCGCCTTGTCGAACGTATCGACCGGCACGAGCCCCGTCGTGTCCTGCCCCGGATACAGGTTCTCGTTGTCGGGCGGGCGGTTCAGGTCGACGACATAGCGCGCATGCGACGGTACGAGAATCGACGCGCCGAGGTCGGCCGCAAAACCATACAGCCGCTCGAGATGCCAGTCGCAATCGTCGACGAAGCGCGCATCGGGCGTCATCGTCGCGGCGATGTCGTCGGGGATGTGCGTGCCTGCGTGCGGGATCGAGATCAGCAGCGGCAGCGTGCCCTGCTTCAGCGTGAATACAGCCGGTTGTTCAGTCATGTCGCCTCACCGTAAGAGTCCGCCGGCGCACGCGTGCGGCGTGCGCCGGTTGCCGCGCGTCAGCGCAGCAGTTGCGCCAGCGCGGCGCGATAGTCGGCATACGCGACGGCTTCGTCGCGATGGCGGCGGCCGCTCACGACGCGTTCGCCGCCCGTGTAGACGTCGAGCACGGGCGTCTCGCCATGCTCGGCGAACACGATGCCCGACAGCCATGCCGTGCTGCCGTGTTCGGCGATCGCCGGATGGTCGGGATCGAGCACGAGCCAGTCGGCGCGGCAGCCTTCGCGCAGCGCACCGACGCGCCGCCCGCTCGCCTGCGCGCCGCCCGCGAGCGACGCGTCGAACAGGCGATCGGCGACGTGGGCCTGCGACTCGCTCGCCAGCACGTTGCGCGCGCGGTGCACGAGCCGCTGCCCGTATTCGAGCAGGCGCAACTCCGAGCGCCAGTCGACCGACGCGTGGCTGTCCGAACCGACGCCGATCACGCCGCCCTGCGCGAGATAGTCGACGGCAGGGAATACGCCGTCGCCGAGATTCGCTTCGGTCGTCAGGCACAGGCCGGCGACCGCGCGACGCTTCGCGAGTGCGGCCGTCTCGGCCGCGTCGACGTGCGTCGCATGCACGAGGCACCAGCGCGACCCGACATCGAAACGATCGAGCAGCCATTGTACGGGGCGCGCGCCGTAGGCGCGAACGCAATCGTCGACTTCGGCCGTCTGCTCGGCGATGTGGATATGCACGGGCGCATCGCCGGGCAACCCGTCGAGCAGCGCACGCAGCCCGTTCTCGGACACCGCGCGCAGCGAGTGCGGCGCGACGCCGTAGCGCAGCCCGCCATGCTCGGGCGCCGCGCGACGCATCGTGTCGAGCAGTTCGAGCAGGCCGTCGGGCGTGTTGATGAAGCGGCGCTGGTCTTCGCGCGGCGGCTTGTTGCCGAAGCCGGCGAACTGGTACGACACCGGCAGCATCGTGATGCCGATGCCCGCCGAACGGGCGGCATCGACCACGCGCGTGCCGAGTTCGGCGATCTGCGGATAGCGCGAACCATCCTGCGCGTGATGCACGTAGTGGAATTCGCACACCGACGTGTAGCCGCACTTGAGCATCTCGACATACAGCCAGCGCGCAATCGCCGCGAGCGCGTCGGGCGTGATCTTCAGCGCGAAACGGTACATCAGGTCGCGCCAGCTCCAGAAGCTGTCGGCAGGATTCGCCCGGTATTCGGTGAGTCCCGCCATCGCGCGCTGGAACGCGTGCGAATGCAGGTTCGGCATGCCGGGCAGTACCGGCCCGGCCGCACGCGCGATGCCTGCCGGCGCGTCGGTATCGGGCGTCACGCCGGTCAGCGTGCCGGCCGCATCCCAGCGCAGCAGCACGTTGCGGCGCCAGCCATCGGGCAGGTAGGCATGGTCCGCGAACAACATGGTGTCAGTCATTGCGAGTCCTTATTGACCGGATCAAGCGCTTCGGCGTCTCGTCCGGCCGCGTACCGCGGTCGGCAAGTGCGAGCGCATCAGCGCGCCTGCCCCTGCTTCGCGGCGATCGACCGGCGTGCGCGCTGGCGCGCACGGCCCGGTCCCATGCAAAGCGTCGATCGGGCCGGGCACGTCATTACCCGGCCCGGTCCGATCCATTGCAACACTATCCGTTCATCCGGCGGAATACCGTCGTGCCGCCGCGAACGACCTGCTCGCACAGCGGCCGGCCGATCCAGTACGCAAGCTCGGACAGCGAGCCGACCGACCACGCGGCGAAGTCGGCCTGGCGACCGACCTCGAGCGCGCCGTGGCGATCCGCACGGCCGAGTGCCGCAGCCGCATGGCGCGTGACGCCCTGCAGCACCTCGGGCACCGTCATGCGGAACAGCGTGCAGCCCATGTTCATCGTCAGCAGCAGCGATTCGAGCGGCGACGTGCCGGGATTGTGATCGGTCGCAAGCGCGATCGGCACGCCGTGCTTGCGCAGCAGCTCGATCGGCGGCAGTTGCGTTTCGCGGATGAAGTAGTACGCGCCGGGCAGCAGCACGGCGACCGTGCCGGCCGCCTTCATCGCCTCGATGCCCGCTTCGTCGAGAAATTCGAGGTGGTCGGCGGACAGCGCGCGGTAACGCGCGGCGAGCACCGTGCCGCCCGCGTTCGACAGTTGCTCCGCATGCAGCTTCACGGGCAGCCCGCGCCGCGTCGCAGCCTCGAACACGCGTTCGGTCTGCGCGAGCGAGAAGCCGATCCGTTCGCAGAACACGTCGACCGCGTCGACGAGCCCCTCGTCGGCCAGCGCCGGCAGCATCCGGTCGCACACTTCGTCGATGTACGCGTCCGCACGGCCCGCATATTCGGGCGGCAGCGCATGCGCACCGAGGAAGGTGGTATGGACGGTGACCGGGAAGCGTTCGCCGAGCTGGCGCGCGACACGCAGCATCTTGCGTTCGCTCGCGAGGTCGAGCCCGTAGCCCGACTTGATCTCGATCGCGGTCACGCCTTCGGCGAGCAGCGGTTGCAGGCGCGCGGCGGCCTGCACGAACAGCGTCGTCTCGTCGGCTGCGCGTGTCGCGCGCACCGTCGACACGATCCCGCCACCCTGCCGCGCGATTTCCTCGTAGCTGACGCCCGCGAGGCGCTGCGCGAATTCGTCGGCACGCGTGCCGCCGTACACGAGGTGCGTGTGGCAATCGACGAGACCCGGCGTCACCCACGCGCCGTGCAGGTCTTCGCGCTGCCAGTGCGCATAGCCGTGCGGCAGCGCGGACAACGCGCCGAGCCAGACGATCGTGCCGGTTTCATCGGCGGCGATCGCCGCATCGTCGATCGTCTCGTCGGGATGGCCGTGCGGACACAGCCTCAGGTGATGCCAGACAGTCGGTTTCATGCGTTCAGTCTCGTTCGCCGATGGCGAGCGATACGGCGAGCAGCGCGCCGCTACCGCTCACGACGACGTCAAACGCACGCCGCGGCCCGTCGAGCCGCAACGTGTCCAGTTCTTCCAGCGCGTGGTGCGTGCCGTCGAGTTCAACGTCAACCGCACCGGCCGCGCAAAACAGCAGCACGGTATCGGCGTGCGCGATGCGGTGCGCGCCTGCGCGCCACACGTCGAGCGTGCCCCGTGCGGCCGAGCGGCGCGTCATCAGGTTGAAGTCGCGCGTCGCGCCGTCGTGCAGCGTCGCGTCGATCGCCGTCTCGCCCGCGAAATCCGCACGGGCCAGCGGTGCATCGAGCACGTGTTGCACTCCGCCCGCTTCGGCCAGCGTCATGCCGGCGCCGGACAGCAGCACGAGCGTGCGGTCGATCCCGTCGAAACGCGAGAACGGCCCGGCCATGCCGACATCCGCGACGCTCACGCGCCACGCGAACGCGTCGAGCGCGGCGCCCGGCGGGAACGCGCCGATCTCGCGCGTCACGCCGCCGCCGTTCTTCCACGGCGACGCGACGAGATCCGCCGCGCGGATCAGCGTCGCGCTCACCGGCGCCTGGTCGAGCGCCGTCATGCTCAGCGGCCGAGCATCGGCAGCTTCAGGCCGGCTTCGCGTGCCGTCTGCTGCGCGAGTTCGTAGCCGGCATCCGCATGGCGCATCACGCCCGTCGCCGGATCGTTCAGCAGCACGCGACCGAGACGCTCGTGCGCTTCAGCCGTACCGTCGGCGACGATCACGACGCCCGAGTGCTGCGAGAAGCCCATGCCGACACCGCCGCCGTGGTGCAGCGACACCCACGATGCGCCGCCTGCCGTGTTCAGCAGTGCGTTCAGCAGCGGCCAGTCGCTGACCGCGTCCGAACCGTCCTTCATCGATTCCGTCTCGCGGTTCGGGCTCGCGACCGAACCCGTGTCGAGGTGGTCGCGGCCGATCACGATCGGCGCCTTCAGTTCACCGTTCTTGACCATCTCGTTGAACGCCTGGCCGAGGCGATAGCGATCCTTCACGCCGACCCAGCAGATCCGTGCCGGCAGGCCCTGGAACGCGATGCGCTCACGCGCCATGTCGAGCCAGTTGTGCAGGTGCGGATCGTCGGGGATCAGCTCCTTCACCTTCTGGTCGGTCTTGTAGATGTCTTCCGGATCGCCCGACAGCGCAACCCAGCGGAACGGGCCCTTGCCTTCGCAGAACAGCGGACGGATGTACGCCGGCACGAAGCCCGGGAAGTCGAACGCGTTCTCGACGCCCATTTCCAGCGCCATCTGGCGGATGTTGTTGCCGTAGTCGAGCGTCGCCGCGCCGCGTTCCTGCAGATCCAGCATAGCCTGCACCTGGACGGCCATCGACTGCTTCGCGACCTTCACGATGCTCTGCGGATCGACCTTCTGCGCTTCGCGCCATTGCGCGACGGTCCAGCCTTGCGGCAGGTAGCCGTTGATCGGGTCGTGCGCGCTCGTCTGGTCGGTCACGCAATCCGGCGTGATGCCGCGCTTGACGAGTTCCGGGAACACGTCGGCCGCGTTGCCGAGCAGGCCGATCGACACGGGCTTGCCCGTGCGCTTCGCTTCCTCGATCATGCCGAGCGCTTCGTCGAGCGTCGTCGCCTTCTTGTCGACGTAGCGCGTCTTCAGGCGGAAGTCGATGCGCGTCTCGTCGCATTCGACCGCGATCATCGAGAAGCCGGCCATCGTCGCGGCCAGCGGCTGCGCGCCGCCCATGCCGCCGAGGCCGCCCGTCAGGATCCAGCGGCCCGACGGGTCGCCGTTGAAGTGCTGGTTCGCGACCGAGAAGAACGTTTCATAGGTACCCTGAACGATGCCCTGGCTGCCGATGTAGATCCAGCTGCCGGCCGTCATCTGGCCGTACATCATCAGGCCCTTGCGATCGAGCTCGTGGAAGTGGTCCCAGTTCGCCCAGTGCGGCACGAGGTTCGAGTTCGCGAGCAGCACGCGCGGCGCATCCTTGTGCGTGCGGAACACACCGACCGGCTTGCCCGATTGAATCAGCAGCGTTTCGTTCTCTTCGAGATCCTTCAGCGACGCGAGGATCTGGTCGTAGCATTCCCAGTTGCGCGCTGCACGGCCGATGCCGCCGTAGACGACGAGCGCATGCGGGTGCTCGGCGACTTCCGGGTCGAGGTTGTTCTGGATCATCCGGTAGGCCGCTTCGGCCAGCCAGGTCTTGCAGGTCTTCTCGCTGCCGCGCGGCGCGCGGATCGTGCGCGTCGGATCGAGACGGGGATCGATGTGTTTCGGATGGTTCATGACGACTGCTCCCGAAGGAAAATGACTATCAAATAGGAATCAGAAATGCCCGGTGAAGCGATAACGGCTGCCGGGATGCCACAGATTCGCCACCGAGGCGACGACGCCCTGCGACCAGGTGCGCCGATGTAAAACCAGACACGGCTCGACGTCGTCCATCCGCAGCTGCTCGCGCCGTTCCGGCGCCGGGGCCGCCGCTTCGATCCGGTACTCGACGCGCTGCAGCGGCGCCGCGCGCATCAGGTACAGGTTCGGCGTCGTGTTCGTGAAATCCTGCTCGGCGTAATCCGGCGCGACCGCCGGATTCACCCACCGTTCTTCGAGCTGCACGGGCTCGTCGTTCTCGAAGTGCAGCACCTGCGAATGAAACAGCTTCGTGCGCACGGCCAC
The DNA here is from genome assembly GCF_057439935.1 of Burkholderia cepacia complex sp. TUM26381. Lineage (NCBI taxonomy): Bacteria > Pseudomonadati > Pseudomonadota > Betaproteobacteria > Burkholderiales > Burkholderiaceae > Burkholderia > Burkholderia cepacia complex sp. TUM26381. The sequence goes on from NZ_CM172006.1 coordinate 2,439,870, forward strand.
CTGCATCTCGTCGGCGAGCGCCTCGTCGGCGCGGATCGTGTCGAGACCGAGCACGCTGGCGTGATACGCGTGCCCGCGTGCGCCGACTTCCTCCGAGATGCTGCGGATCGCCACCAGCGTCGACTCGTACTTCGGCCGTGCGACGTAGGTGCCCGCGCCCTTCATGCGCGTGAGCACCTGCTCGGCCGTCAACTCGCGCAGCGCGCGGTTGACGGTCATGCGTGCCACCTTGAATTCGCGCGCCAGCTCGTTCTCGGACGGCACCTGGTCGCCCTCCTCCCACTCACCGGCGTGGATGCGGCCCAGGATGAAATCCTTGATTTCCTGGTAGACCGGCGCGCTCATCAGCTTACTGTTCCGATGCGAACGAGAACGGGCTGATCTTCGCGAACGCGCGCTCGCCGACGAGCTTCGCGATCGCTGCGATGTCCGGTGCGAAGTAGTGGTCGAGCTCGTAATGCGCAACCTTGCCGCGGATCGTTTCCATCGCGGGCGCCAGCTTCGGGCTCGTGTGATACGGCGCGCGCAGGTCGACGCCTTGTGCGGCAGCCAGCAGTTCGATCGCGAGGATGTGCTTCGTGTTGTCCGCGATGTCGGCGAGCTTGCGCGCGGCGAACGTCGCCATCGACACGTGGTCTTCCTGGTTCGCGGAAGTCGGCAGCGAGTCGACCGACGCCGGGTGCGCGAGCGTCTTGTTTTCCGATGCGAGTGCGGCCGCCGTCACGTGGGCGATCATGAAGCCCGAGTTCACGCCGCCGTCCCGCACGAGGAACGGGGGCAGGCCCGACAGCGTCGCGTCGATCAGCAGTGCGATGCGGCGTTCGGCCAGCGCGCCGATTTCCGCTGCGGCGAGCGCGAGGTTGTCGGCCGCGAACGCGACGGGCTCGGCGTGGAAGTTGCCGCCCGACAGCACTTCGCCGGTGTCCGGGAAGATCAGCGGGTTATCCGACACGGCGTTCGCTTCGACCAGCAGCACGTCGGCCGCATGGCGCATCTGGTCCAGGCACGCGCCCATCACCTGCGGCTGGCAGCGCAGGCTGTACGGATCCTGCACCTTGTCGCAGTCGCGGTGCGACTGGTTGATCGGCGAGCCTTCGAGCAGGTCGCGATACGACGCCGCTGCGTCGATCTGGCCCTGGTGGCCGCGCAGTTCATGGATGCGTGCGTCGAACGGCTTCACCGAACCGGCGGCCGCGTCGACCGACAGCGCGCCGGCGACGAGCGCCGTGCGGTACAGGTCTTCGATCGAGAACATGTTGTCGAGCGCCAGTGCGGTCGACGCCTGCGTGCCGTTCAGCAGCGCGAGGCCTTCCTTCGCCTGCAGCGTCAGCGGCGCGAGGCCCGCGACGCGCAGACCGTCGAGCGCGCTTGCACGCTCGCCGCGGATGAACACTTCGCCGACGCCGAGCAGCACGGCCGACATGTGCGCGAGCGGCGCGAGGTCGCCCGATGCGCCGACCGAACCCTTCACCGGGATCAGCGGCAGCACGTCCGCGTTGAACAGCTTGATCAGCGCGTCCATCACTTCGCGGCGGATGCCCGAGTGGCCGCGGCCGAGGCTCGACAGCTTCAGCGCCATCAAGAGGCGCACCGACGAACGCGCCATCGGCTCGCCGACGCCGACCGCGTGCGACAGCACCAGGTTCTTCTGCAGCAGCTCGAGCTGGTCGTGCGGGATATGCGTGCTGGCCAGGCGGCCGAAGCCCGTGTTGATGCCGTAGGCCGGCTCGCCCTTCGCGGCGATGTCGGCGACAGCCTTCGCGCCGGCGTCGATCTTCGCGAAGCTGGCCGGGTCGAGCGTCAGTTGCACGGATTCGCGTGCGATCTGGCGCAGTTGCGGGAGGGTCAGGTGGCCGGGGGTCAACGTAATCATGTGAGCAATCCTGTCTAGACAAGTTCGGAATGGATTGAAGTGTAGCCACGTCAACTTGTCTAGACAACCCGTTTTTCACCGATTTCGACTTGGGAGTTTCCCTGATGTCCGGCGCGGCCCGCCGGATCGGTCGACGGGATCCGGCGCTTAACATATGTTGCAATTATTTTGTATTTGGCAACATACGGATCAGCATTCACCCCGGAGACCGCCATGCCTTTCCCGTCACGATTCGCCGGCCGGTTCGGCCGCCCCCTGCTCGTCGCCGCATGCACGCTCGCGTGCGGCGCCGCGCTCGCCGCCGAGCCGCTGTCCGGCACGCTCGACAAGATCCGGCAGAGCAACCTGATCTCGATCGGCCACCGCGAAACGTCGGTGCCGTTCTCCTACGTCGATGCGGGCGGCAAGGTGATCGGCTTCTCGCAGGACCTGTGCGACCGCGTGATCGCGGCCGTGAAGGCGCGCACCGGCAAGCCCGACCTGCAGGTGCGCTTCATCCCGGTCACGTCGCAGAACCGCATCCCGCTCGTTCAGAACGGCACCGTCGACCTCGAATGCGGCGTGACCACCAACCTCGCCGCGCGCCACGCGCAGGTCGCGTTCTCGACCACGTTCTTCGTCGCGACGACGCGGCTGCTCACGCGCACGACGTCGGGCATCCACGACTTCCCCGACCTCGCCGGCAAGACGGTCGTGACGAACCAGGGCACGACGTCGGAACGCCTGCTGCGCAAGATGAACGAGGAAAAGAAGATGAACATGCAGATCATCAGCGCGAAGGACTACGGCGAAGGACGCCTCACGCTCGAATCGGGCCGCGCGGCCGCGTACATGATGGACGACGTGCTGCTCGCGGGCGTGCGTCAGCTCGCCGCGAAACCGGCCGACTGGCAGATCGTCGGCACGCCGCAGTCGTCGGAAGCCTACGGGTTCATGCTGCGCAAGGACGATCCGCAGTTCAAGGCGCTCGTCGACGGCGTGCTCGTGCAGTTGATGAAGCGCGGCGAGATCAACGCGCTCTACGACAAATGGTTCATGAAGCCGGTGCCGCCGAAGGGGCTGTCGTTCGACTTCCCGATGAGCGACGTGATCAAGGCGCGCTACGCGGCGCCGAACGATGCGCCGCTCGAGTGAGCGCCGCGCGGCGACATCGGCTCATGCGCGCGTCCACGCGACGCACGCCGCGTAGCCGGGCGCCGCGTCGAGCCACGCCGCGTCGAACGCCGCGACGCCGGCGGCAGGCGCGGCCGGTTCGACGATCGTCGTCGCGGGTGTCGCCGCGTCGCGCGGCGGCACGACCGCGAACGCACGCAATCCGCCGACGATGCCGGTGCCGAGCGCCTTCAGCAGCGCCTCCTTCGCAGACCAGACGCGCAGGAATGCGCCCTCGCGCTCGCCGGGCGGCAGGCCGTCGAGATACGCGACCTCGGCAGGCGCGCAGACTTCGCGCGTCAGCGCGCGCCAGTCCACCGCGCGGTTGCCGCCCTCGATATCGACACCGACGCGGCCCGCCGGCGCCCACGCGAGCAATGCATGCTCGCCCGCGTGCGACACGTTGAAATCGAGCGACGCGCGATGCGCGGGGTCCAGTGACGGCCGCCCCGATGCGTCGACGACGATCGCGACCGCATGCGGTGCGATACCGAGCGCCGCACCGAGTACGTCGCGCAGCGCGGCGCGCGTCGCGGCACTGCGCACCGCGTCCTCGTGCCGCAGGAAGCGCGCGGCCCGTGCGCGCTCGTCGTCGTTCAGCGCCGCATACGCGGGCGACACGAGCGGGACGCGCCAGTCGAAATCGACGCGCGCGATCCGCACGCCCGCGCGGGACGCGGCGCGCGGTGTGTCGAGTGCCAGCACGCGCCACGCACGGGGCGTTTCTACCTGGAAAGCGGAAGCGGACGGGATGGACATCGGCGCGGCAGCCTGTGCTGGGGAATGAAACGTCCGATGTTAATCGATCGCGCCGGCACGCGGCCGCCGAAGCGGCATCGGGAAGCGAACGGGTACCGCGCGTTGCGTTCGTTCGCTTCCGCCGGGTCACCCGTTCGCGGCCACACCCGGCAGGCCGCCAACCGCCACCTGTCCGCGCGATGCGGGGTGAAGCGCATGCACGGCGCCCGGCGCGTCGGCCGGCAGCACCCCGTGTTGCAGCCAGTACAGCGCGACGGGCCACAGCGTGTCGGTGAAGCGGCTGTGGAAAAACGCGAAATGGCCGATCGCGTCGACGCCGATGTCGGCCGGCGCGATCCGCAGATGCGTGACGTGGCTACCCGCGTAGTAGCCGACCAGCCGCTCGATCGCGTCGACCGTGCCGAACGCGTCGTCGTCAATGCCGATCGCGAGCATCGGCGCCGTCAGCCCCGCAAAACGCGCCGGCAACGCCGTGCGGCTCACGGCGCCGGCATCGAGCACGCCGCCGATGTAGCCATCCTCGAAACGCGGCTGCGCACGCGCCCAGGACAGCGCGACGCCGCGCGGCGTGTCCTCCATCCAGCCGAGCCGCTTCGCGGGTACGTAGCCGAATACGGCCGCGAGCGCGGGCATCGCGACGTGCCACTTCCACCACATGCGGCGCCGTTCGGCCGGCAGATAGTCGCGCCAGTACGCATACTGCGCGCCGACGGTCACTGCATGCCGCACATGCACGTTCGATGCCGCGAGCCCGAGCAAGCAGCCACCGATGCTATGCGCGACGACGTCGAGCGGCTGGCCCGGAAACGCGTCGCGCGCGTACTGCAACGCGGCTTCGCAATCGAGCCGCCCCCAGTCGAGCCAGTTCGCGCGCAGCTTCGCGAGCCGCGCCGGGCGCGACCCGCCGATGCCGCGATAGTCGTAGACGAGCACGTCGCGCCCCTGCGCGAACAGCCAGGCCGCGAAACGGAAGTAGTAGTCGCAGCGCACCGACGTCGCGCAATTGATGACCGTCACGGGCCGCGCGGCGCCGCCGCCGCGATGACGCCAGACATGGCCGCGCAATTCGTAACCGTCGGCGGCGCGCAGCGTCACGGGCTCGGGCGGCAATGCGCCTGCCGCGCGACTACCCTGCGCCGCCCCGCTTCCTTCGTTCGACATCATCGTCCTGTCTCCTGTCGGTCCGAGTTAGTGCATTAGCGCTGACTCAAACTCCATGTTTCGCGGTCGGTCCCAATTAGCGCCTCAGCGCTTACTCGGATTTCATGCTTCGCGATCGGCCCAGTTTGCGCTTCAGACCTTGCCCAAGCCCTCATGCTTCGAGGACAACCAGCGCAAGCGCATCGGCGCCTGAGCGGGCCCCGTGCTTCGCGAACCGCTGCCCGCGCCCACCGCCCAGCCTCCATTGAACTTGACGCGTGCCGCGTTCTCAACCAATCTTGCTGCTCCGTTCGCATGAGTCACGCGCATGTCAACGCCACTCGTCCGCCTCCCTTCGCTCGATCTCGTCCGCGGTTTCGTCGCCGTCGGCCGCCGCATGAGCATCACGCTCGCCGCGCAGGACCTGTGCGTCACGCAGTCGGCGGTCAGCCGCCAGATCCATGCGCTCGAAGCGCATCTCGGCGTCGCGTTGCTGCAGCGCGGCTACCGGAAGATCGCATTCACGCCGGAAGGCGAACGTCTGTTCCGCGTCGCGGATGCGGCGCTGTACGGGCTGCAGGACACCGTCGCGTCGCTCGCCGCCGCGCGCGAGCGCCAGCCCGTCACGATCACCGCGAGCATCGGCGTCACCGCGCTGTGGCTGCTGCCGCGGCTTGGGCGCCTGCAGGCTCGCCTGCCCGGGATCGACCTGCGTGTCGCCGCGAACGACAAGGTACTCGATTTGCGCGCCGAAGGCATCGACCTCGGCATCCGCTACTGCCCGCGCGAGCGCGCGCCGGCCGGAGCGCTGCGCCTGTTCGACGAGATCGTCGTACCGGTCGCGCATCCCGCGCTCGCCGCGCAGCCGGTCACGAACGCCGCCGCGATCGCCGGTCACGTGCTGCTCGAATTCGACGGGCCGCCGCAACCGCAACTGCAGTGGCATGCGCACCTGCACGCCGCAGGCCTCGGCGACGCGCGCCCGAAAGGCGTGCTGCGCTTCAACCAGTACGACCAGGTGATCCAGGCCGCGATCGCGGGCCAGGGCGTGGCGCTCGGCCGGCTCGCGCTCGTCGCGCCGATGCTCGCGGACGGCCGGCTCGCGGTGCTCGGGCCGCACACGCAGGCGCTGTCGGATGCATACGGCTACTGGTTGTTCCAGCACGATCCGGCCCCGCGCCGCGAAGTCGCCGACGTGCGCGACTGGATGCTCGCGGAAGCGGCCGAATGCGATGCGGCCATGCGCGCGCACGGCACGGCATCGGCATGAGCCGGCTGTCCCGAGGCGCGTCACCGTGCGCTGTCGCCGTCACTCCGTCGCATTCCTCTCACGCATGTCAACCTGACCGAATGATCGCTTGAGCGACGGCGGCCCCGATCGTCTAATCGGATCGAGCGCGGCCGCTTCGCCGCGCGCCCTCATCCGGAGACACGCATGACCCCGATCGAGCAGGAAGTCCGGCGCCGCTGGCTGCCCGTGCTGGCAGGCGGCCTGATCATGGGCGCCGCGCTCGGCATCCGCCACGTGCAGGGCCTGTTTCTCGCACCCGTATCGCTCGACCACGGCTGGTCGCGCGAGGCGTTCGGGCTCGCGCTCGCGCTGCAGAACCTGATCTGGGGCATCGCGCAGCCGTTCACGGGGATGATCGCCGACCGCTTCGGCTCGGTGCGCGTGATCGTCGCCGGGATGCTGCTGTATGCGGCCGGGCTCGTCACGATGGCGCATGCGGGCACCACCGGCCTGTTCACGGTCGGCGCCGGGCTCGTGATCGGCATCGCGCTGTCGGGCTCGGCGTTCGCGTCGATCTACGGCGCGTTGAGCCGCCTGTTTCCGCCCGACCGGCGCGGCTGGGCGCTCGGCGTCGCGGGCGCGATCGGCGGGCTCGGCCAGTTCTGCATGGTGCCCGTTGCGCAGGAACTGATCGGCGGCATCGGCTGGCGGCATGCGTTCATCGCGCTGGCGCTCGTCGCGGCGCTGCTCGCGCCGCTCGCCGTGCTGCTGCGCGACCGGCCCGCCCAGGCGGCCGGCGCGGACGCCGGCCCCGGCCAGTCGATCGGCGACGCCGTGCGCGAGGCGTTCGCGCATCGCGGCTTCTGGCTGCTGAACGCGGGCTTCTTCGCGTGCGGCTTCCAGCTCGCGTTCATCGCGACGCACCTCCCCGCCTACCTGCTCGACCACGGGCTGCCCGCGCGCCACGCGAGCGTCGCGCTCGCGCTGATCGCGTTGACCAACGTGGCCGGCACCTATGCGTGCGGCCATCTCGGCGGGCTGCTGCGGCGCAAGTACGTGCTGTCGGTGCTGTACCTCGTGCGTGCGCTCGCGATGGCCGCCTTCGTCGTCGCGCCGCTGTCGCCCGCGAGCGTCTACGTGTTCGCGGCCGTGATGGGGTTCACGTGGCTCGGCACGGTGCCGCTGACGAACGGCGTGATCTCGCAGGTGTTCGGCGTGCGCTACATCGCGACGCTGTTCGGCTTCGTGTTCTTCGGACACCAGCTCGGCAGCTTCTTCGGCGTCTGGCTCGGTGCGGTGGTGTACGACGCGACGCATTCGTATCTGCCGCTGTGGATCGGCTCGATCGCGCTCGGCGTGCTCGCGGCGCTGCTGCACCTGCCGATCGACGACGCGCGAGTCGCGCGTCCGGCATCCGGCAACGCGGCATGGGCATGATCCGTACGATGCTGGCCGCCGGCACGCTCGCGTTCGTCGCGTGGTGCGGCGCGGCCTACTTCGATTCGGGCGTCGCGTACGCGCTGCTCGAGCACGTCGCGTTCTGCAACTGATGCGGCAGGCCGGGGCAGGCAGTCAGCGGCGCTTCGGCAACGCGGCCAGCGCATCGAGCGCGCGGGCGCGCGCGGCCGCATGCTCGACGAGCGGCTCCGGATAGTCGACGCCGAGCCGCACGCCGGCCGCGTCGAGTTCCAGCGGCGACGCTTCCCACGGCGCATGGATCGATGCGTTGTCGAGGCCGGCAAGCTCGGGCACCCAGCGCCGCACATACACGCCGTCCGGATCGAACTTCTGCCCCTGCGCAACCGGATTGAAGATGCGGAAATACGGCGCGGCATCGGCGCCGCAGCCGGCCACCCACTGCCAGCTCGCCGCGTTGTTCGCGGGGTCCGCATCGACCAGCGTGTCCCAGAACCACGCTTCGCCCGCGCGCCAGTCGATCAGCAGGTGCTTGATCAGGAACGACGCGACGACCATCCGCACGCGGTTGTGCATCCAGCCGGTCGTCCACAGCTCGCGCAGGCCCGCATCGACGAGCGGATAGCCGGTCTGCCCGCACTGCCACGCGTGCAGCGCAGCAGGATCGTCGCGCCACGGCATCGCGTCGAACTGTGCGCGGAAGTTGTCGGTCGCGAGCGCCGGGAAGTGATACAGCAGCGTGTAGCTGAACTCGCGCCAGCCGAGCTCGCTCAGGAATTTTTCGGCGTCCGCCGCGTACGCCGCGCCGCCTGCGTGCGCGGCACCCTGCACCGCGTGCCACACCTGTCGCGGCGACACGTTGCCGAAGCGCAGGAACGGCGACAGCCGGCTCGTCGCGGGCCGGTCGGGACGATCGCGCGCATCCGCATAACCGGCGAGCGACGTGGTCAGGAAGGCGTCGAGTTGCGCGTGTGCGCCGGCTTCGTCGGGCGCGGGCCACGCATCGCGCAGGCCGCCGGCCCAGTCCGGCGCGCGCGGCAGCCACGCGAGCGCGTCGAGCGCCAGCGCCCGGTCGCGCACGGTCTTCGGCCACGGATGAAATGCGATCCGCTCGGGTTCCGGCAGCGGCACGGCAACCGTACGGTCGCGGCGCGCCGCACGCCAGTACGCGGTGAACACCTGATACGACCCGCCGCTGCCCGTCAGCACCTCCCACGGTTCGTTCAGCAGGCTGCCGTTGCTGCTCTCGACCGCGACACCGCGCGCCTTGAGCGACGTCTTCAGCGCCGCGTCGGCGTCGCGCTGCGGCTGTGCATAGCGGCGGTTCCAGTACACGGCTTGCGCGCCCGTATCGTGCACCACGCGCTCGATCTCGCGCTGCGCGTCGCCGCGCAGCAGCAGCAGGCGTCCGCCATGACGCGCGAGCGCGGCATCGAGCCCGGCCAGCGACCCGTGCAGCCACCAGCGCGCCGCGCCGCCGGGCGGACGCCCGGCACCGTCGCCGCTGTCGTCGACGAATACGCAGACGAGCGGCCGGCCCGATTCGACCGCGCGCGTCAGCGCGGGCTGGTCGGTCACGCGCAGATCATCGCGGAACCAGACGATCGCAGGGGCAACGGACGACTTGGCAGGCACGGGTACCTCGATGGCGAAAGCGCGAAGAGATGCGTATTGTCGCGGCTGCGCGGCGTGGTGTCGACGCCGCCGACGGTCGCGCCAATTGCGCCGCCCGCCGCGCCCGGTGAAACGCCTTAGTCCATTCCGACGATTCTTCGCCGCGGGCACCGGCCTACGCTCGATGTCGGGTGCGCCGCGCTGCGCGAGTCGGGCCGGCCGATACCGGCCCCGCGGGCGCCGGTCCGCACCCGTCACGTGCGCCGGCCGATGCCGGCGCGACGCCTTTCGACCGCCGCGACGCCTCCGGCCCTCCGGGCGCGCACGGCTTCATCCGATACGCCGCCATGACCAAACCCTCGAATCTCGTCACCTCGATCACCGTCGACATCGACGCGCCAGCCTCCGTCGTGTGGGAAGTGCTGACCGATTTCCCGCGCTACGGCGAATGGAACACGTTCTGCATCGGCTTCGAAACGACCGGCAAGCTCGGCGATTCCGTGCACATGCAGGTGCGCATTCCGGGCACCGAGACGGTGATTCCGGTCAGCGAGATCCTCGTCGCGTACGAGCCCGAACGCCTGCTGTCGTGGGAGCAGCGCCCGACCGACGACAACAAGGACGCCGCGCGCCGCGACCAGTACATCGACGCGAACGGCGCGGCGCGCTGCCGCTATTTCACGACCGACCAGTTCCTCGGCGTCAACGCGGACACGATCATGCAGCACCACGGCGCCTGGGTGAAACAGGGCTTCGACCAGTGCGCGCGCGACGTGAAGCAGCGCGCCGAAGCGCTGCACGCGGCACGCACGCGCAAAAGCGCGTGACCGGGAGCGGCCGATGCCCGATCTGCAAACGCTGTCCGACCACCACGACATCCGCGAGCTGGTCGTCGCGTATTCGAGCGCGATCGATGCGCGCGACTTCGATGCGCTCGACTCGGTGTTCACGCCCGACGCGGCGATCGACTATCGCGCGATGGGCGGCATCGCCGGCCGCTTTCCGGACGTGAAGGCATGGCTGCGCACCGTGCTGCCGCAGTTTCCGCGGTACCAGCATCTGGTCGGCAACCTGTCGATCCGGCTCGACGGCGACACCGCGCGCGGCCGCACGATCTGCTTCAATCCGATGGAAGTCGCGCTGCCGGACGGCGGCACGCAGGTGATGTTTCTCGGGCTGTGGTACGTCGACCGGTTCGTGCGCACCACGCAGGGCTGGCGCATTGCCGAACGCGTCGAGGAGCGTTGCTACGGCCACAACGTGCCGGCCGTGCTCGCGGGCGCGACCGGCTGAACCGGCCGCGACGCGTGCGCCGTGCGAAAGCGGCACGGCGCACGCGCGGCCGTTGCGGCATCAGTCGAGCCGGAACGCGGCCTCGAAGCGCTCGGCGAATGCGTCGAACTCGGCTTCCGGCAGATGGTTGATGCCGCCCGCCCGCTTGCGCCCGCCGCCGGTCGCAAACCCGCGGCAGAACTCGTCCGCACCGATCGGCCGGCCGTCGGGCACGCGCACGCTGACGACCAGCCCGCCCTCCGCGCGCGGCGACAGCACCGCGAGCGCCGCATGCGGCGCATTGCGCATCCGCTCGTTCGCGAGCATGCCCGTCGCGCGCCGCGCCCACGGATGATCCGGCATCCGGACCAGCGTCGCGCCCGGCACCTCGCGCAGCGGCGCGAGCGCGCAGGCGCGCGCCATGTCATCGCGGTATCCATCGCGCAGCGCGGCGAACACGGCCGTCTCGCGCACGAAATCGAGCGGATCGGTGCACGGCAGCATCGCGTCGGCGAGCGCCGCCGGATCGAAATGCAGATCGCCGACGCATTCGCCGTACGCGTTGTAGTTCAGGTAGAGCCCGAGTTCGGCGAGCGTGCAACGCTCGGCCTCGCCGATCCCGTGCTCGCGCGCGAGCGCATCGCCGAGCGCCGGCAGTTCGTCGCCGAATGCCGCGACGATCGCCCAGCGCACGTGCCGGCCGCCGAGATGACGGTTCACGATCGCGCTCGTGCAGACGTCGGCCGCCGTGTCGATATGCGCGTCGAAGCGCGGATCGTCGGGCAGCTCGCCCGCGAAGTGATGATCGAAATAGCGGACCGTCGTGCCGTCGCGCAGCAGCCGCGCGCACGCGTCGCGGTTCTGGTCGTGCGACACATCGAGCACGGTGACGATGTCGCCCGCGCGCGCGTCGATCCGCTCGAGCAGCCTGATGTCGCGCTTCACGCCCGTTACGAGCGTGCCGCGCACGCCCTCCGCGAGCCGCAGTTGCTGAAGCGCGCACAGGCCGTCCGCGTCGCCGTTGAACGCGAAGAAATGCTGCGCGTGTCGGGTGTCCTGCATGATCCGTTGCTCCATCGTCAAGGCATGAAATCGCCGCCGTTCGCGTCGAGCGTCGCGCCCGTCACCGCATTCGCGTAATCGGACGCGAGAAACAGCGCCGCGCGCGCGCAATCGTCGTCGGTCGGCAGCTTCGCGAGCGCAATATTGGACGCGATCGGCGCGATGATCTGCTCCTCTGTCATCCCGTTGTCGGCCGCCGCCTGCCGGAAATACGTCTGCGTCGGCACGCCCCACATCCAGCCCATGTGGATGCTGTTCGCGCGAATGCCGTGCATGCCGAGTTCGCGCGCCAGGTATTTTGCCGCAACCGCGAGCGCGCCCTTCGATACAGCGTAGCCGCCTTCCCCTGCAAACGGCTTGCGGGTTGCCTGCGTGTTGATCATCACGATCGCGCCGCGCTTTTGCCGCTTCATGTGCGGCACGACTTCCTGCGTCAGCGCCATCGTGCCGAACACGTTGGTATCGAACACCGCGCGCCAGCCGTCGAGGTCGGCTTCTTCCACCGGCTCCGGAAACGTGCCGTGCACGAATGCGCTGTTCACGAGCGCGTCGATCCTGCCGCAGCGCTCGACGGCCTGGGTCGCGAGCTGTCTGCATTGCGCGCGGTCGGTGATGTCGGTCCTCACCTTCAGCACGTCGCAATCGACGCCGAGCGCCCGGATCCGTGTTTCCGCATCGTCGAGCTTGTCCATCGTGCGCGCCGCGACGACCACGCCGCGTGCGCCCTCGCGTGCGGCCTCGACCGCGAGCTTCACACCGAGCCCCGGCCCGATCCCGGAAATCACGACGATCTTGTCCTTCATCAACATGCGTTGTCTCCTGGTTGTCGTTCGTCTCGCGGGTGCGGCCGTCAGCCGGCCGCCCGCAGGTGCCGCGCGCGATACGCGGCGAAGTCGTGCGCGAGCTGCGCATCGGTGAAGCCGAAGCGCGCGATCGAATAGTCGTGGGCCGCGCGCTTGTCGCGGCCGTTGCGCGCCATCCAGCCCGTCATCGCCGCGCGCTGCGCCGCATCGAGCGGCATCCCGGCGAACGCATAGACGGCTTCGGCCACGCCCAGCGGATTCGACACGGTGTCCTCGAATCGCACGTCGAGAAACCGGTCGGCCGGCAGCGCGTCGCGCGCGGTCATCGCCGCACCGATCGCGCGCGCCATCCCCGCGTTCCACTGCGCGCCGACGGCGAGCGGATCGGGTTCGTCCGCATACATCTGCCACAGCGTGTGCGCCATGCTCGCCATCGACGGAATCGTCTGCGCGGGATCGCGGTGCGTGAGCACGACCTGCGCGCGCGGAAACACGCGGCACAGCACGTCGATCGCATGCAGGTGCTGCGGTGTCTTCAGCAGCCAGCGCTGCGCCGGCGCCACGCCGCGCCGCGCCTTCTGCCACTGCAGGAACTGCAGCATCCGCTTCAGGTACGTGTAGACCGGCGTGAGATCCTGCCGCGCGAGCCACGCCGTATAGCGCGGCACGTTCGCGTACGAATCCATCGCGCACACGAACGAATGCTCCATCAGCATGAACTCCTCGTCGGCGAGCATCGCGTCGAGCGGATGGATCGTCAGGATCTGCGGAATGCACTCGATCATCGTCGCGACCTCGGCCTGCGCGCGCGCGATGCGCACGGCCGGCGCGTCGAGCGTCTCGCCGGCAAGCGGCGCCGGGTAGCGCGTTTCCCACCATGCAGCCGAATGAAAGCGCGGATCGACGGCCAGCAGCCGCTGCAGCAACGTCGTGCCCGTGCGCGGCAGGCCGACGATCACGAGCGGATCGTCGATCGCGATATCCGCGATCTCCGGGTGACGCCCGAAGTAATCCTCGACGACGAGCCGGTTCACGAGCTGGCCGACGAGCTTTTCGCGCATCATCTCCGCGCCGCGCGCGGACAGCGCCGCTTCGTCGATCAGCGATGCGCACATCACGTCGAGCGCCTCGCGATACGGCCCGTCGCCGAACGCGGTGAGCCCGCCCGTGCGCGACACGGCCTCGGCAATCAGGCCGTCGGGGGCCAGCAACGGACGAATCCGGTCGAGCGGCGCGTTCATGCGGCCTCCTTCAACGTTGCGCGCTTCACGACGCGCGTGCGCGGATGTACCGGTTGCGCAGCGCCGACCCAGCGCCAGCAGATCGTGCCCGTGCGATGTCCGGCCGTATCGAGCCAGTTCGCATCGCCCGGCTGCGCGGATGCGACCACGACTGTCACGCCACCGTCGGCATTCAAACGCGCGCTGTGCTTGTTCACGCAGATGTCGAAGTGCCGGTAGTCGAGCGACTCCATCCAGTAGTTGTTGAGCTGCACGTTCCAGAAGTCGCAGTCGGGCACCGTGTCGACATCGATCACGAGCGCCTCGTCGTCGGCCAGCTCCCAGCACGAGTGGTAGTAGTAGATGTTCGGGTCGCCGCCGACCGACTGGCACAGCGCCTGGTCGGCGGGCGGCAGCGCGTTCACGTGCGACCGGTAGCTCGCGGCCCAGTCCGCGAACAGCTTCGACGTCTGCTCGACGAACTGCGCGGCGCGCGCGAGGCCACCCTGCAGCGCGAGCGGATCGAGCGGCGCCGGGCGATCGTCCGCGCCGATGCGCGCGATCTTCAGTTGTGCAGGCGTTTCAGCACGCCGGTCGAGGAAGGTCTGGCGCACGAGCAGCGCATTCGTGCCCGGCTCCATGCGCACCCAGTTGCCCTCGCGCGGCGTCTCGCTCAGCACGATCTCGAAGCTGCCGTCCGGTGCGATCTCGAGCTGCTTCGCATCGAGAAAGCCCGTCTGCAGCATCTTGCCGTCGGTCTCGTAGCCGCCCTTCTGCGTACCGAAGCTCAGGTACGCAACCGTGCCGCGCCGCCCCGTCACGCGGTATTCGCAGCGGCCGTCGAGGCGTGCGTACTGGTACAGGTTGTCGGGATTGTCGGCACCGATCTTCGCGGTCTCGTGCGACGGCGAGAAGAAGCCGGGCCAAGCGCCGTCCGCGAATTCGACGTGCATTTCGAGCGCGATGCGCATCAGCCGGCTCAGGTAGCGGAAGCCTTCCGCGCGCGTCAGCGGATCGTCCGGCGCTTCCGCGCGCAGGATCTGTTGTCCGCTGCGTTTCAGGGTGTCGCAGAAATCGGCCCAGGTCTGGCCCGAAAGCAATTGCGTGGCTCGTGTGTCGTCCGTCATGTGTCGTCTCCGCCGATGGTCGAGCGCTCACCTTAAGCGCCACCGCCGCGCGCCACTTCGTCCGGGTGGACTAAGGAAAGATCCGCTCCACCGCCGCATGCCGGTTTAGTCCACCCGGACGAAGAGCGGCACGCCGCTCGCTCGATACCGTTGGCGTCATGCACGAAACGCCGCACATGTCGCGCGGCACCGGCATGAAACAAGGAGACGAACGATGTTGACCCACTTGGAGCGGCTGGAGGCCGAAAGCATCCACATCCTGCGCGAGGTGGTGGCCGAGAGCGAGAACCCGGTGATGCTGTATTCGATCGGCAAGGACAGCTCGGTCATGCTGCATCTCGCGATGAAGGCGTTCTACCCGGCGAAGCCGCCCTTTCCGCTGCTGCACGTCGATACGACGTGGAAATTCCGCGAGATGATCGCGTTTCGCGACGAGACGGCCGCGCGCCTCGGCCTCGACCTGCGCGTGCACATCAACCCCGACGGCGTCGCGAACGATATCAATCCGTTCACGCACGGCTCGGCCGTGCACACCGACGTGTGGAAGACGCAGGGGCTCAAGCAGGCGCTCGACCACTACGGTTTCGACGCCGCGTTCGGCGGCGCGCGCCGCGACGAGGAAAAATCGCGCGCGAAGGAACGCATCGTGTCGCTGCGTTCGGAGCAGCACCGCTGGGACCCGAAGCGCCAGCGGCCCGAGCTCTGGTCGCTGTACAACGCGCGCAAGCGCAAGGGCGAAAGCCTGCGCGTGTTCCCGATCTCGAACTGGACCGAGCTCGACATCTGGCAGTACATCCAGCTTCACGACATCCCGATCGTGCCGCTCTACTACGCGAAGGAACGCCCCGTCGTCGAACGCGACGGCGCGCTGATCATGGTCGACGACGAACGGCTGCCGCTGCGTGACGGCGAGCACCCGCAGATGCGCAAGGTGCGCTTTCGCACGCTCGGCTGCTATCCGCTCACGGGCGCAATCGACAGCGATGCGACATCGCTCGACGACATCCTGCAGGAGATGCGCGAGACGCGCACGTCCGAGCGTCAAGGACGGCTGATCGACAGCGATTCGGCCGGTTCGATGGAGAAGAAGAAACAGGAGGGATATTTCTGATGGCACACGTACTCATTGCGCCCGACAAACGCGCGCGCCACGCCCCCGACGCGCCCGCGACCGGTGACGCCCCCACGCAAACCCAGGACCTGCTGCGTTTCATCACGTGCGGCAGCGTCGACGACGGCAAGAGCACGCTGATCGGCCGCCTGCTGTACGAATCGAACATGCTGTTCGACGACCAGCTCACGCAGCTCGAAGCCGATTCGAAGAAGGTCGGCACGCAAGGCGGCGAGCTCGATTTCGCGCTGCTCGTCGACGGCCTGTCGGCCGAACGCGAGCAAGGAATCACGATCGACGTCGCGTACCGCTTCTTCGCGACCGCACGACGCAAGTTCATCGTCGCCGATACGCCCGGCCACGAGCAGTACACGCGCAACATGATCACCGGCGCGTCGACCGCCGATCTCGCGGTGATCCTGATCGATGCGCGCAAGGGCGTGCTCACGCAGACGCGCCGCCACAGCCATCTCGTCGCGCTGATCGGCATCCAGCGCGTCGTGCTCGCGATCAACAAGATGGATCTCGTCGGCTACGACCAGGCCGTGTTCGACCGCATCGACGCCGACTATCGCGCGTTCGCGGCCGAACTCGGGCTCGCGGACATCGTCAGCATCCCGATGTCGGCGCTGCGCGGCGACAACGTGATCGCCCCGAGCGCGCGGATGCCGTGGTATGCCGGCCCGTCGCTGATGCAGCATCTCGACCGCCTGCCGCTCGCCGCACGCGTGACGCGCGACGAACCGTTCCGGCTGCCCGTGCAATGGGTCAACCGCCCGCACCTGAATTTCCGCGGCTACGCGGGCAGCATCGCGTCGGGCGAGATCCGCGTCGGCGAGCGCGTGCGCGTGCTGCCGTCCGGCAAGGAGAGCCGCGTCGCAACGGTGATCACGCAAAGCGGCGAAAGCGACATCGCGCGCGCCGGCGACGCCGTGACGCTGACGCTCGCCGACGAGATCGACATCAGCCGCGGCGACATGATCGCGCGCGCCGATGCGCCGCCGGAAGTCGCCGACCAGTTCGAAGCCACGCTCGTGTGGATGCACGACGAGCCGCTGCTGCCCGGCCGCCCGTACCTCGTGAAGCTCGGCACGCAGACGGTCGGCGCGACCTGCGCGACGCCGAAGTACAAGGTCGACGTGAACACGCGCGAGCACCTTGCCGCGCGTACGCTCGCGCTCAACGAGATCGGCGTGTGCAACCTGAGCCTCGACCGGCCCGTCGCGTTCGATCCGTACGACCGCAACCGCCATACGGGCGGCTTCATCGTGATCGACCGCTTCACCAACGACACGGTCGGCGCCGGGATGCTGCACTTCGCGCTGCGCCGCGCGCACAACGTGCACTGGCAGGCCGTCGACGTCGATCGCGACGCACGCGCGGTGCAGAAGGCCCAGACGCCGCGCATCGTGTGGCTGACCGGGCTGTCGGGCGCCGGCAAGTCGACGATCGCGAACCTCGTCGAGAAGCGGCTGCACGCGCTCGGCAAGCACACGTACCTGCTCGACGGCGACAACGTGCGGCACGGGCTCAATCGCGATCTCGGCTTCACCGAGGCCGATCGCGTGGAGAACATCCGGCGCGTCGCCGAAGTCGCGCGGCTGATGCTCGACGCGGGGCTCATCACGCTCGTGTCGTTCATCTCGCCGTTCCGCGCGGAGCGCGACATGGCACGCGCGATGGTCGGCCCCGACGAGTTCGTCGAGGTATTCGTCGACACGCCGCTCGCGGTCGCGGAGGAACGCGATCCGAAGGGCCTGTACAAGAAGGCGCGGCGCGGCGAGCTGAAGCACTTCACGGGCATCGACTCGCCGTACGAGCCGCCCGCGCAGCCCGAACTGCGCGTCGACACGGTGGCCGAGTCGCCGGAGGAAGCGGCCGAGCGCATCGTCGCGTACCTGCTGCGCGAGCGTACGGCGTAGGCGCCGCAAGCGGGCAGCCCGGCGGTTGCCCGCTTGCCCGCGTCGCCTACTCCGTTCGGATGACGCGGGCCGCCAGCCGGCCGGTATGCTGGTCCGGGCCCCCTCACCCCGACCAAGGAGAACACGAGCATGCGGATCGCGCTGGCGCCTGGCGATACGGCCGCGCACGACGGCTTCGACGACGCGGCCTGGACGGCGCGCGAACTCAGCACGTGGCTCGGGCTCGTCTATCAGGGGCCATCCGAAGCGACGCCGTGGGCCGGCTTTCTCGAAGCGGTCCGCGTGCGGCTCGACGCGAGCTTCACGACGCTCGTGCTGCGCAATCCGGGCGGCGCACGGCACGGGCTCATCATCAATGCGTCGGCGCACGGCCCGCTGCTGCCCGGCGAGCCGTCGTACAGCGAGCAGTTCTATGCGCTGTGCCCGTTTCTCGACCACCCGCCCGGCCAGGTCTTCACGGCCGACCGGCTGTTCGGCGAAACCGCGTGGCGCGCACACGATTTCTACCGGCAGTACCTGCAGCCGCTCGACCTGCGCTACATCCTCGGCGCGAACCTGCGCGGCGAGCGCGGCGTCGAGTGCGCGTTCTTCGTGAGCCGCGCGCACGGCAGCCGCGATTTCGACGCCACCGAGCGCGCGCAGGTCGCAACGCTGCTGCCGCACCTGCAGCGTGCAGTCGAGTTGCATGCGGCGTTCGACGTGCTCGATGCCGAACGCGCGCTGTACGCGGGCACCGTCGACCGGCTCGATGTCGGCACCGCGATCGTCGACGAGGACGGCCGTGTGATCAAGCGCAACCGCATCGCCGAGCGGCTGATCGAGCAGCAGGACGGGCTGTGCGTGCGCCAGGAGCGGCTCCACGCGTCGTGCCCGCTCGACGAGCGCCGGCTGCAAAAGGCGCTGCAGGCCGCACTCGAGCATTTCCGCGCGGGGGCGCTCACGCGTATCGAAGCCACCACGCTGTCGCGTCCCGGCGGTGCCATGCCGCTGAGCGTGCTGCTGCGCCCGCTCGCGCCCTATCGCGGCGCCGAAGACCGCCAGCACCGGCCGGCCGTCGCGGTGTTCGTGCGCGATCCGGCGTCGTCGCCGCAGACATCGCGCGACATGCTGCACCGGCTGTTCCGGCTCACGCCGATGGAAACCGAAATCGCGCTGCTGCTCGTCGACGGGCTGACGCTCGACGAAGCGGCCGCCGCGACGGGCATCACGAAGAACACCGCGCGTGCCCACCTGCGCGGCATCTTCGCGAAAACGGGCGCAACGCGACAGGCCGTGCTCGTGAAGACACTGCTCAACAGCGTCGTGTCGATGGCGTAGCGCACCGGGGCAGCCATCGCCGGACCGCCCGTGCGGCTGCCCCACGACGCGGGGTACGAACCGGCAACGCGGTCTGGCAACGAGCATGATCTCATTTCATGTCATACGTCGTCAGACATTGAAAAATCATTCACCTGCCTGAAGGTATTCGCCAATATTTGAGAAATTTCCGGGTAAACCCGCGACGTCATCACCGGTACACCGGCGTACCATGTCATACGACGACATACTACATAGAACGCCACCCTGACGTGGACGCGGGCCGCCGCCCCGTCCGCCGCCGCCCGACCGGAGACACCCTTGAACCCGCCCTCGTCCGCCCTGCCCGGCCGCGACCCGCTCGCATCCGCCGTCTCGAAAGTGAAGTGGCACGTGCTGCCGCTCGTGCTGATCATGTTCATCGCGAACTACATCGACCGCGTGAACGTCGGCTTCGTCGATCGCCACCTCGAAGCGTCGATCGGCATCGGCGCGGCTGCGTACGGGCTCGGCGCCGGGCTGTTCTTCGTCGGCTATGCGCTGTTCGAAGTGCCGTCGAACCTGCTGATGCAGCGCTACGGCGCACGCGTGTGGCTCGCGCGGATCATGGCGACGTGGGGCATCGTCGCGGCCGCGATGGCGTTCGTGTGGAACGACACGTCGTTCTACACGCTGCGCTTCCTGCTCGGCGTGGCCGAGGCCGGCTTCTTCCCCGGCGTCGTGCTGTACCTGTCGCAATGGCTGCCGCCGCAGGAGCGCGGCAAGGCGATGGCGATCTTCCTCGGCGGCTCCGCGTTCGCATCGGTGCTGTCCGGGCCCGTGACCGGCGCACTGCTGTCGATCCGCGGCTTCGGCCTCGAAGGCTGGCAATGGATGTTCCTGATCGAAGGGATGTTCTCGGTCGCGCTGTGCGGCGCGAGCTGGCTGTTGCTGAAATCGCACATCCGCGACGCGACGTGGCTCACGGCCGAAGAACGCACAGCGCTCCAGAACGCGCTCGACGAGGAGCGCGCGACGCGCGACGTGCGCTCGAACGTGCCGGTGCGCGCCACCGCGCTGCTGCGCGATCCGCAGATCATGCTGTTCTGCTTCCTGTACTTCTCGATCCAGCTGACGATCTACGCGGCCACGTTCTGGCTGCCGACGATCATCCGCAAGATGGGCGGCCTCACCGATTTCCAGGTCGGCCTGTACAACACGATTCCGTGGATGATCGCGATCGGCGCGATGTACGGCTTCGCGGTGCTGTCGTCGAAGTGGAAGCATCCGCAGCGCTGGCTCGCGTGCGCGCTCGTGCTCGCCGCCTGCGGGCTGTTCGCATCGACGTCGCACGATCCGGTCTGGTCGTTCGCGTCGATCTGCTTCGCCGCGCTCGGCTTCAAGGCCGCGTCGTCGCTGTTCTGGCCGATCCCGCAGGGCTATCTCGACACGCGCGTGGCCGCGGCCGTGATCGCGCTGATCAACTCGGTCGGCAACCTCGGCGGCTTCGTCGCGCCGACGGCGTTCGGCTATCTGAAGCAACATACGGGTTCGATCACGGGCGGCCTGTATGCGCTCGCGATCGCTTCGCTCGTCGCCGCGGCCGCCGCGCTGTTCGCGCGCACGCACCGGCGCAGCGATCCGCCGAGCGGCCTGCCGGCCGACGACTCCTTCACGAATGCTTCGATGCTCCGCCATGCCGAACACTGACCGCCTGACCGTCGTCGTCTCGAATGCCGCCGACGGCGACCTCGCCACGTTCTCCCTCGCCGGCGACGGCACGCTCGCGCCGCTCACCCGCTATCCGGCCGCCGACATCGCGATGCCGATCGCCGTGCAGGCCGACCGCGCGCGCCTCTACGTCGCGACGCGCGGCGAACAGCCGACGATCGTCGCGTTCCGCGTCGCCGCGGCCACGGGCGCGCTCGTGCGCATCGGCACAACGGCGATCGACGCGAGCCATGCGTACCTGTCGCTCGACCGCAGCGGCCGCTGGCTGCTTGGCGCGTCGTACGGCGGGAACTCGCTGAGCCTTTACGACGCCGCGCGCGTGCGCGACGGCGACGGTACGCCGCTGCAGGTCGCGGGCGGCATCGCGAACGCGCACGCGGTGATCGTGTCGCCGGACAATCGTTTCGCGTACGTCAGCTCGCTCGGCTCGGACCGCGTGTTCGGCTTCGCGCTCGTCGAGGACGCGGCCGGCCTGCGTGCGGTCGAACACGGCGAAACGCGCGTGCCGGCCGGCTTCGGCCCGCGTCACCTGCAGTTCGCGGATGGCGGCCGCACGCTCGTGGTCGTCAGCGAATTCCAGGCCACGCTCGCGACCTTTGCACGCGACCCCGACACCGGCAGGCTCGGCAATGCACACGTGAGCGCGCACCACCCGGCCGTCGCCGAACTCGCGCCAGGCCATCCGCGCCCGCCCGCCCCCGCCGAACCGTCCGTGTGGGCCGCCGACCTGCACCTGACGCCCGACGAACGCTTCGCGTATGTCAGCGAGCGCACGTCGAGCCAACTGCTCTGCTATCGCCGCGATGAAGCCGGGGCGTTCGAACCCGCACACGCGACGGCGACCGAAACGCAGCCGCGCGGGTTCGCAATCGATCCGTCGGGACGCTGGCTCGTCGCCTGCGGCGAACAGTCGGAACACGTGGCCGTGTACGCGATCGCGCCGGACGACGGTGCGCTGACGCTGCATGCGCGCGTGCCGGGCGGACGCGGCGCGAACTGGATCGCGATCGTCTGAGGAACCGGCAAGTACCGGCGTTCAGCGCCGCTCGCTCGGCGCGACGCCCGTCCAGCGCTTGAACGCGCGCGTGAAATTGGCGCGGTCCGTATAGCCGACGCGCGCCGCGATCTCGTCGACCGGCAGGCGCGTGCCTTCGAGCAGCCGCAGCGCGTCGCGCAGCCGGATTTCGTCGAGCAGCGCCGAATAGGTCGCACCGAATTCGGCGAGCTTGCGCTTGAGCGTGCGCGCCGACACATGCAGTTCGCGCGCGACGTCGTCGACCGACGGATAGCCGTCATCGCCGCAGATCAGCAGGTTGCGCACGCGCTCGACGACGCTCTCGGCATAGCCGAGCCGCGCGAGTTCGGCCTCGCACTGCTGGACGATCATTTGTGCGGTCTGCGCGTTCGCGGTGCCGATCGGCTCGTCGAGCAGCGCGGCGTCGCAGCGGATGCGGTTCGCGCTCGCGTCGAAATGGCAGCGCGGCAGCCGCGCGCGATAACGCTCGAACCACGGCGGCTCGGGCCATTCGAAATGGAGTTCGGCGCGCGACTGCAGCGTGCGCCCCGGCGCCGGATACAGCAGCGAATTGAACAGGATCGCGGTCTCGACCAGGAAGTTCTCGACCGCGAACTGGCGCAGCCGGCCGAGCGGAAACGCTTCGAGCACGTCGATGTCGACGATGCCGTCGAGTTGCGCGAGCCGCACCGAGAAGAACGGCACGCGCGTCGGCAGGTAGCGGATGCCGAGCGCGATCGCCTCGCCGAGCGTCGCGCAGCTCATCAGCCCGAAGCCGATCAGCCCCGCTTTCGTCAGGCTGCTGCGCAGGCCGATCTCGATCGCGATCGACGGGTCGTCCGTCGCGTCGAGCAGGTTGAACACGATCGCCGCCTGCTGCATCGGCGTGATGCGCGCATCGGGCTGCGCGAGCCGGTCGCGCTCGACGCCCGAGCCGGCGAGAATGCGGCCGCCGTCGATGCCGCGCTCCTCGGCCAGCATCAGCATGAACAGCGCATACGCGGACGACACCGTCGCCTTGTTCAGCTGGCGCGCGGCATCCGGGACGGACAGGACCATGCGGCGGACTCCGGAGCGGTTTCGGCGGATTGTAGCGTCGCTGGCCCGCAATGACACCGCAGCGGCACTCTAGCCGCGCGGCCACCCTGGCCCGAAATGACACCGCCATTGGCACCGGCGGCCCTCGCGTGCGCTCCGGCGGGCGCCTATGCTTGTCACATCGGCATTGCGCCCCACTCTTTCCGCACGGATTCCGGTCGATGAGCCAACCCGCACGAACCGTCTTTCGCCACGATGCAGACAAGGTCGCGTACGTCCGCCGCGAGGTCAACGCCGCGAGCGACGCGATCCGCGCGCGCTTTCCGCTGCTCGACAACCAGAACCTCGTCGGCGCAACCGTGATGGCCGTATCGGTGAGCGCGATGCTCGCGATCGCGTGGCTGTATGCCCGCGGCGCGATCGCGTGGTACGTCGCGCTGCCGCTCGCCGCGTTCGTCACGTCGCTGATCCACGAGCTCGAGCACGACCTGATCCACCTGATGTACTTCAAGAAGACGCCGTGGGCCTATCACCTGATGATGGCGCTGTGCTGGCTCACGCGGCCCGGCACGATCAACCCGTGGACGCGGCGGCGCATGCACCTGCATCACCACAAGGTGTCGGGCGGCGAATCGGATCTCGAGGAATTCGGCATCACGAACGGCGAGCGCTGGGGCGTGAAGCGCCTGCTGATGATCGCCGACGGCATGCTCGCCGTCGTGCTGCGCCCGGCCTCGATGCGTCGCAAGGTGAAGCAGTATGTGGCCGCGCAACCGGTGCAGGATCCGTCGGAACGCCTGCAGCTGCGCGTCGAGCAGGTGTCGTCATACATGCCGGTCGGCCACGTGTATTACGTGCTGTGGCACGCGTTCATCGTCTATCACGTCAGCCTGTTCGCGCTGCATGCGTTCGGCTACTCGGCGACGGTGCCGGCCGTCGTCGAACGCGCGATGAACGTCGTCGATTTCCTGGCGGTGGTATGGCTCGGGCCGAACTTCGTGCGCAGCTTCTGCATCAACTTCGTCAGCTCGAACATGCACTACTTCGGCGACATCGATTCGCGCAACGTGATCCAGCAGACGCAGGTGCTGAACCCGTGGTGGATGCTGCCGTTCCAGTTGTTCTGCTTCAATTTCGGCAGCACGCATGCGATCCATCACTTCGTCGTGCGCGATCCGTTCTACATCCGGCAGCTGACCGCACGCACCGCGCATGCGGCGCTGCGTGAGGTCGGCGTGCGCTTCAACGACGTCGGCACGTTCGCACGTGCGAATCGCTGGGGTGGCTATCGCCCGTCGCGCGGTACGCGCAACGCGCAGGCCGACACGTAACGCCGGCGCAGGCCATCAAGCGCCGATCGGCGGCATCGGCCCCTGCCCGCGGATCCACGACCAGTTCGCGAGTTCGGCCATTTCCTTGTCGCCGCGGCTGTCGCCGTATGCGAACAGTTGCTTCGGCGGCCGGTTGCCCCACCACCCGCGCAGCCGCACGACCTTCTGCGGTCCCCAGCAGTTCTCGCCGTCGAGCCGGCCGGCGAAGGTGCCGCGCTCGAACGCGAGCCGCGTCGCGAGCACCGCATCGAAGCCGGCCGTCTTCGCCCACTTCTCCAGATACAGCGACGGCGACGCGCTGACCAGCACGACTTCGTGCCCGCGCGCCCGATGTTCGCGAATGCGCTCGAGCATTTCCGGGCGCACGAGGCCCGGCAGATAGGTGTCGACGAACGTGCGCGCCTGCGCATCGAGCGCGTCCTCGCGGATCGGCCCGAATGCGAACGACGCGAACTTCGCCTTCGCGTCGCCGCGCGACAGCAGCCCGGCCTTCATCGCGACGATCCACGGCAGCGCGCGCAGCCCGGCCCATGCGAAACGCGGCGTGCCGACCGCATAGCGGACGAAATGGCGGAAGCTGTCGGTAGTCGTGATGGTGCCGTCGAAATCGAACGCGGCGACGATGCGGTCAGTCATGGAGAATCGGCGGGAAAGCGATGGAATGCCCCGGAAGATAGCAGACTCGCGGCGCCGCGCGCGAAACGGCGTGACGCAGCATGGCCAGCGGAGCAGCCACACCCGCCGCAGCGCACGTGGCCGCCGTGTCGTTCGCTCAGCGCTGCGGCCGCGCGGCCAGCGCCGCCGGCAGCACGACGTTCATCAGGTGATCGGCGCGCGACAGCAGATCGGTCACGCGCTCGTCGAGCCCGCGCAGTTGCGCCGGCTGCATCCGGATTTGCTGGACCGCCTGCCCGACGATGTTGCGGCGGTCGAACAGCGTGCGCTCGACGCCGGCATCGTCCGGCGCACGCACGACGTCCGCCACCGCGCTCAGCGCCGCGAGCACGACCACGAGGTTTTCCTCCGCATGGCGGACCTTCGCGGCGAGTTCCTCGGTACGGCGCGGAAAGAACCCGAGCGACTGCTTGAGCGCGCCGATCGCCGCACGGTAATCGACATGCCCCGACGCCGCGCCGAACCAGCGTTCGAACATGCCGGCCTTGCGCGTCGCCTGCGCGAGCATCCCGGCCATCATGTCGGCCGCGCCGAGTTCGTTGAATTCGCGCGTCGTCGCCGCGACGGCTTCGACGAGGTTGCCCGCCGTTTCCAGCGCGCCGTCGCCGATCGTCGCGACCGTCGCGAGCTTGAGCGGCACCAGTTGCCGGATGTGTCGCTCGATGCGCGGCGCGTAGTCGGGATAGAGATTCGGAAAGCTGGCCTGCGCGGCGCGGAAGCACGCGTCGAGCTGCGGGTGGTTCGATTCGCCGAACAGCGCACGGCCGACCGCTTCGGCCGGCGCCGCGCGTGCGGCGTTACCGGGTGCGGGCGCCGGCCCGAGGTCGAGCGCCTGCGGCGCGGGCCGCTCGGGCGCACGCGCGGCCTGCGCGCCGGCCGCGGGCGGTGCGTCGAACGCAAGACGCCCGGGCGTGCGCTCGGGCGTCGTATCGAACTCGAGCCGCTTCGGCTCATCGGACGGATTCGTCATCGCTGCTTCCTGCCCGGCGCGGCGGTGTTCCGCACGCCGGGCTGCCGCCAGTCAGACCGCGCCGCCGTATGCGCGCACGAAATCGCCGAGGCCGCGGTTGTAGCCGGCGCCAACCGCCTTGAACATGAAGTGGCCGTCGCGGCGATAGAAGCTGCCGACCTGCACCGACGTCTCCATCGAGAAGTCTTCCTCGAGTGCGTACTTCGCGATCACGGCGCCCGTCACCTCGTCGGCGATCTGGATGTAGCTGTTGCGAACCTGCCCGAAATTCTGGCGGCGCGCTTCGGCCTGGTCGATCGTCACGACCACCGAGATTTCCTCGACGTCGGCCGCAAGCTTCGTCACGTCGATGAAGATCACTTCGTCGTCGCCGTCGCCGCTGCCCGTGCGGTTGTCGCCGCTATGCACGACGCCCAGGCACTTCGACGCGGGCATCCCGCGCTTCGGGAAATCGTCGCCCGGCTGGATGAAGGTTTCCTTGCGCTCCATCGTGCGCACTTCGCTGTTGTAGAACACGAAGTGCTGATCGGAGATCAGCCTCGGATTGCTTTGCGTGTCGTACTTGCACAGGAACACCGACACGTCGAGGTCGAAGTCCGTGCCCGTGTCCGTTGCGTTCGCGTCCCAACCGAGACCGATGCGGAATTTCTGCGTGCCGGGCGCTTCCTTCGACAGGTTGACGCGACCGCCTTTCGACAAATTGATCATCTGAACCTCTTCTGCTGGAACCGCCGTTGCGCCGGCGGCAATGCCGGGCCGCACGGTGCGGCCCTTCGTTGATGGTGTTCGCGCCGCGCGTGACGCGTGCTTACTCGCCCGCCACCGCGGTGCGGTCTTCCCTGCGCTGCACGACGATCGACGACCATACGGCCGCGGCGATCATCGCTGCGCCGATCAGGCCCGTGACGACCTCGGGCACCTCGAACTTCACGCCCAGGAACATGATCGTTGCGAGCGCACCGATCGCCCAGAACGCGCCGTGCTCGAGAAAACGGTACTGCGCGAGCGTGCCCTTCTTCAGCAGCACGAGCGTCATCTCCCGGATGTAGGCCGCACCGACGCCGAGGCCGAGTGCGATCAGGAAGATGTTGTTCGACAGCGCGAACGCGCCGATCACGCCGTCGAAGCTGAACGACGAATCGAGCACTTCCAGGTACATGAAACCCGCAACACCTTCGCGCACCACGCGCGTGCCCGTCTCCCCGCCGCCGACCAGGTCGCCCACGCCGTGCGCGATCACGAAGCCGATCACGCCGAACGCGCCCGCGAGCAGGAAGCTGACCTGCTCGGCCGCCGGCACGTAGAACGACGCGACGATCACGATCGCGAGCGTCAGCGCCACTTCCAGTGCGGTGATGCGGCCGAGATGGCGCATCGGGCCTTCGAGGAAGCCGATCCAGTGTTCGTCCTTCTCGGTGTCGAGCATGAACTTGAAGAACACCATCAGCAGGAACGCGCCACCGAATGCCGACACCTCGTGATGCGCGGACGTCAGCACGGCCGCGTACTTCTCCGGCGATTCGATCGCGAGCGTCAGCGCATCCCACAGGCCGATGTGGCCGATCACCGCGACGATCAGCAGCGGGAACACGAGCCGCATGCCGAACACCGCGACCGGCAGGCCGAACACCATGAAGCGGTTGCGCCACTTCTCCGACCAGTTCTTGAGCACCGATGCGTTGACGACCGCGTTGTCGAGCGACAGCGAAATTTCGAGCACACACAGGACCGCGACGATCAGCATGTCCTTCACGCCGCCGAGGAGATAGGCGGCGATCAGCGCGAGCACCGTGAGCGACAACGGGATCTTGAAGTCTTTCAACATGATGGGGTAATCGAGTTCGGAAAAATGGGCGTGCGGGCCGCGCTTACTTCGCGCGCACCCAGTCGCAGAATTCTTGCGTGATCAGCTGTTCGTAGATCTGTTCGTCGCTGATATTCAGCGATTCGAGATGCAGGAAGCCGACGTTCGGCATTTCGTCCGCGATTTCCGCGAGGAAGCCGAATTCGCTCGGATCGCCGACGCCGACGAGCGACCAGTACAGCGGGAAGTGCTGCGACTCGGCCAGCAGCTGGCGCACGCGTTTGCGGTCGTTCTTCGGGTTCTGGCCGTCGGTGACGAACAGCACCCACGCGGGCAGATGGCCGTTCGCCGGTGCGGAGGCGGCCGGCGCGGACGGTTCGTCCGCACTGCCGAACAGCCGGCTCAGGAAACCGCGCCTGGCTTCGCGCTTCGGCTCCGGCGCGCGAAAGAAGAAGTCGACGATGTCGTTCATCACCGGCGCGTACTGCGTGCCGCCCCACTTCTCGATCCGTGCTTCGAGCACGTGATCGGAGATGTACGAGCCGTAGTTGTCCGGCGTCGCGGTCGGCAGGCGGTCGTAGCCTTCGGTGAAGGTCCACGTGTCGACTTCGCCGTTGTCGTCGAACTTCAGCGCGATGCCGAGGATCCGGTCGTGCGTCTCCTGGATCACGCCCGACTGGTACAGCGGCTTCGCGGAGCCCGAGATGTCGAGCGCCGCGCCGACACGCACGACGGGCGGCTTCAGGATCTGGCGTTTTTCGAGGACGATCGCGACCTTCGCCGCGCGTTTCTCAAGCGTAATCATGCGGTGTTCTCTCAGTTCTCTCAGTTGTGCTTCGGAGCGAATCGGGTGATCAGGTCCTGTTCGAGCTGGCGCAGGCGCGGCGCATCCTGTTCGCGCTGGCGCTTGCCGTCGGCGATGATCTGCGTGATGTCGTCGAATGCGCCGAACAGCTGCTGCTGCGCGTATTCGAACGTGTCGGTCGAGATCACCGGACGCTGGCCGAGCTTCGCGACTTCCTGCGCGTTCTGGCGGTTCAGGTCGGCCTGCGCGCGGATCGCCTCGTCGGCCGCGTCGTACGTCGCGTTCGCGAGCGCCGCCGCGCGCTTCGTGCTGAGTTGCTCGAGATAGAGCGCGAACGCGTTGGTCCACGCGGGGATCAGCACGGTCTTGATCGTCATGAACTTCGACGTCAGCGTGCGTTTCTGGTCCTGCTCCATCCGGATCTGCGGCGCGAGCTGCTTCGACATCAGCATCGCGCGGTCGAGGTCGTCGAGCTTGCTCTCGAGTGCGTCGACCTTGCGCTTCACGTCGAGCAGGCGCTGTGCCGCGAACGCATCGTCCGCCGGCTGCTGGCCTGCCGCGAGGTGCGCGCGCAGCGTCGCGAGCGCCGTTTCGCCGTGCGCCTTCGACTGCGCGAGCTCCTGGTGCAGCGCGTAGTTGTCGTTGTACATCCGCTGGAGTTCGTCGATGCCGGCTTTCTGACGCTGCGCATGGTTCTCGAGCTCGACGACGAGCGTGTCCATCCGCTTGCTCACCGACTCGTATTGCGACAGCAGCTTCTCCTTGGTCGAGCGGAACAGCCGCGTGACCTGCGTGAGCAGCCCGCCCTTGTCGGCGCCGCGCGGGTCGAGCCCCTTCGCGGTCGCGATCAGTTCGTTGAGCTTGTCGCCGAACTGGTCGGCATCCGACGCGCGGACGCTCGCGAGAATCTGTTGGGAAAAGGCGGCGATCCGCGTGCCCTGCGTCGCGCCGAGCTGGTCGATCTCGTCGACGGTGATCAGGCGGACGTTCTCCGCCGGGCGTGCGGCCGGCGCGGCAACGGCGGCGGCGGGCACAACGGCGGGCGCTGTAACGGGTGACGAAGACGGGGTGGAAGGACGATCGCTGACCGCATCGGATTTCTTGTCATCGAATAGCGGCTTCATGTGGCTACCACGTTTCCTTTTCTGCTTTTTGCTACGTGTTGTCGTCGTGCGCGCAAGGCGCGCATCCGCGATTGCCGTCGTGCTCTCTCACGGGCGGCAGACGGACAATAAATGGCGACGGTGCGGTGCGTCAAGCGACGCAAATCTTTCAATCGCCATACGTTTTGTAATGTATTCGATGAAAACCTCGATGACGCTTCTGGTGACGCGGGGGCCAATGCCTTGATGGAGCGAGAATCCGGATTTCTCGGGAAGTACCAGCAACAAGAAATAGAAAGTAATTTGAAAGAATTTGCTTCTCGCTATTCCGCTGATTGTTACAGATTGCTTAACGCCGGAGGGACGTCGCACCGCATCGGTCGACGGCGTATCCGTCGATGCCTGACGTGCGGACATGCGATGTATTGCGGCAGTCGCCTGCGCCAGGTCCTACTCCGAATAGCCTTGCGACGCTGGACGCGCAT
This sequence comes from Burkholderia cepacia complex sp. TUM26381, assembly GCF_057439935.1. Taxonomy (NCBI): domain Bacteria; kingdom Pseudomonadati; phylum Pseudomonadota; class Betaproteobacteria; order Burkholderiales; family Burkholderiaceae; genus Burkholderia; species Burkholderia cepacia complex sp. TUM26381. Next base: position 2,469,804 of record NZ_CM172006.1, read on the forward strand.
CGTGACGACGGCCCCACCACGGCAAATACGCGTTGTTTCCGCCGCGAGCGCGGAACCAGTTCTTGCTGGCGTCGATCGGTGTCAGCTTCGATGGCGCGACCACCACCACTGCAGTCGGATGCTCGGCGTCGGTCGTTCCCGCCACGAGCACGTTTCCACCGAGGTGATTCGCGCGACCGATCGCGAGTGCCACATTGGTCAAGGCCGCACCGGCCCCCATGTCACCGAGCAATGCCGACGTGTTGAAGGTATTTCCGCGAAGGTCGTTTTCCGGCAAGGCTTCCGCGAGTCCTTGCGAGAAGGCCGCAGCCCTTGCCGACGCGGCATCGCTGCCCTTGCCCGCGTCATGAATGACATAGTTCAGCGACGAGACCGTGACGCCGGCATTGCTTGCTGCCGCATCGATAATCGTCGATCTCCACGCATGCGCCGCACGCATTGCATCGGTGCTCCCGTCGAAATCCCGAAGGTTGCCCCGTGCGGCCTTGCCGATCCAGGCGAGCGGCTCTCGTTCGGTCTTCAAACCCGGACCCGCGAGGAACAGCACCACCATGTTTTCGTTGATCTGTTCGTCCTGCGGCGGAAAGCTCGGCGCGTCCCAGTTCATCACCCATGCGCTTTTGTCGGGGTGCGCGGCGAGGTAGTCCAGCGCAGCGTTCAGCGACGTGAAGCCGGCATTGCCCCGACCCGAGGTCACGTGCACATCGGGCGGCGTGTCACGACTCCATAGATCTTTTGCGGAGGGGTTGCCGATTTCATACGCACTCACCATTTCGTCGCGCAAGAACGCTCCGGCAGCTACCGGGTCGAGCCGGCCGGCAGGAAGTGCTAATTCGACACGCACCCCGGCCAGTTCGCGCCACTCTCTCTTGTACTTCGAGCTGACGGTGTAAAAATAGTCCGGGTTCATCACATAGCGCGTCCGAAACAACACAAGAAGTTCGCTAATATATTTCTCGTAGAAACCCACGAACGACTCGCGCCCCCGCGCCCCGTCCGCCACGATAGAGATCGCCTGCAACGTCGAGTATTTTTGGGGATTTGTCCGCACCATATCGTCGTCGACGTTCGGCTTCACCAACCCGAGCGTCCACAGCAATTGCCACTCGGTCGGATAGTCACGGCGCTGCAGCGGATTGAGCCATTCAAGTCCGACTACCTGGGCAACGAACGGCGCGGCAGCCCCCTCTTCGACAGATGGCGCCAGCGCAGTACTCGTCTCGGCCCGCAACGGCGAGCCCGACAGAAGTGCCGCCATGGCGAGTGAGACGAATCCAAAGCGTCCGGCAAGAATGCGATACATGAATATTCCTGGTCGAACCGGCCAACGACGGAGGCCGGTTCGACAATTCATTCCCGTCCGGACGACGCCAGACTCGAAATCAGCGTCGCGCCACACGATGTCTTGTGGCCATCGAATGCAGCGGGTTTGCCATCGACGATGACCTGCGGATCGCCTTCGGCGATAAAGCAGGCCTGATGGCCCGCGATCGGGCAGACACACGTATCACCGAGTCGGGCGACCGGCCGCCCCATCACTTCACTGACCGCGCTGCCGGTTACGACCTGCCCACCATGGCTCGTCGCGTCGCCGACTCGAATGATTCCGCGCATGCGTGCTCCTTATTCCGAATAGCCTTGCGATGCCGGACGCGCGTCATGACGGCGGCCCCACCACGGCAAGTACGCGTTGTTCTCCCCGCGTGCGCGGAACCAGTCCTTGCCTGCGTCGATCGGCGTCAGCTTCGAAGGCGCAACGACTACCACTGCCGTCGGATGCTCGGTGTCGGTCGTTCCTGCGACAAGCACGTTGCCGCCGAGGTGATTCGCCCGGCCGATCGCCAGCGCCACATCGGTCAGCGCCGCGCCAGCTCCCATGTCGCCGAGCAACGCCGATGTGTTGAAGGTCTGCGTACGGAAATCGTATTCCGGCAGCACTTCCGTCAGCGTCTGCGACAGCGAGGCAATCCGTGTCGATGCAGCATCGCTGCCCTTGCCTGCGTCGTGCACGATGTAATTCACCGACGACACCGGCACGCCTGCATTGATCGCCGCTTTATCGAGCGTCGACTTCCATGCCTGCACCGCGCGGCTCGCGCCTTGCTTCGCCTCGAAATCCTTGACGTTGCTTCGCGCGGCTTTGCCGATCCACGCAAGCGGCTCACGTTCCGTCTTCAGGTCCGGACCCGCCAGGAACAGCACCACCATGTTCTCGTTGATCTGTTCATCCTTCGGCGGAAAGCTGGGGGCGTCCCAGTTCATTACCCACACGCTTTTGTCGGGGTGGGCAGCCAGATAGTCCAGTGCCGCGTTCAGCGACGTGAAGCCGGCATTCCCCTGGCCCGTCGTCACATGCACATCGGGCGGCGTATCGTGACTCCATAGGTCTTTCGCGGACGGATTGCCGATCTCATACGCATTGGTCATTTCGTCACTCAAGAATGATCCGGCAAGCACCGGATCCAGACGCCCCTTCGGAATGGCGAGCTCGACGCGGACACCAGCCAATTCGCGCCACTCCTTTTTATTATCAGACTTTACCGTATAAAAATAATCAGAGCTCGTTACATATCGAGCACGAAAAAGCACGAGCAATTTTCTAACATACTTCTTATAAAACCCAACAAATGACTCACTACCCCATTGACCATCGGCCACAATAGAAATTGCTTGCAACGTCGAATATTTCTTCGGATTTGCCCGAACCATATCGTCGTTGTTGTTCGGCTTCACCAATCCCAGCGTCCACAACAATTGCCACTCTGTCGGATAGTCACGCCTCTGCAGTGGATTCATCCACTCAAGGCCCACCACTTGAGCCACGAAAGGCTTGGACGGCTCTGCCCCCGCACCTGCGGAAGCCGATCCGGCAGCCGGCGCAGCGATCGCTTTCGGTGCTACAAGAACGGTCGTCAACGCCAACACCACAATTGCCAGAAGTCCCGGCAGCAGCACCAGTCGCTTCATCAATTCCCCCAAATTCAATAGCCCACCAGTCGAATCACCGGTCGAAGTCGCCAGTACAAGCGAAACGATAGAGGTTACGATCATCACAACGCATGCCATTCCTACACGACGAGGCCATGTGGCGATGATCGTTCTCACAGAATACCCCCGATCTTCAGGAAAAGCCCTCCATCGCGTTCGTCATATATCTTAGATGGCATCATTGCATCCTTGTCCTTCTTCACCCAATTCTGAAGGAAATCCTTTTTATATTTACCGTACGAGAGATATTCAGAAAATTTCTGACTCGGATGACTGTCATCCAGATCACCGATAAACCTCCAGTCAGCCTCAATGCGAAGCTTATAGAAATCAAGCTCCGTCAGATAGCAAAGACCAATTGCCACATCATAAGCGAGTGCCTTTTCAGCATGGTCCTTGTTGGTCATGATGGTCGAATGGTTGGTGGGGTTATTTTTGTCCCCACCGTTCAGAATCTGAAAAATCTCCTTGTTCCGCCATTCGGTGTAGTCAGCACTTGCTGACTCTGGATTGTCCTCTCCGACTACCTTTCCATCTTTGTCGACCCAGCGGCGATTTCCGGATCTCCGCGCCTCCATACGGAGAATGGAGTGATCCTCGTACCGCTGCGCAGCCTCGGATGCGGCATCCCCCTGCGCTTTCAGCGCGTCGCTTTCGGTCGCAAATTTTTCCGACTTCGTGTCGAAGTTGTCGTATGGGTCGTCATCCCGCTTACCCTCCTTATTGGCATCGCGGCCAGCCGACGGCGGATCGTAACCCTCGTTGAAGCGCCCTTCCTCGATCGGTTTCCCGTGCGCATCACTAGCGCCTGATGGTTTGCCGTAACGCAACGCCTTTGGAAAGAAGCGTGTTTCCTTGTCGAGCATCGGAGCCGTAATCGGGATTTCCCATTCTTTCGGCGGCAGGGCATTGACCTCCATGTCCGACAAGTTGAACAGGTAGAGGGCGGGGCTCGTTACAAACGTGACAAACTTCGCGAACCACCCCTCGTTGGAATGCATGCCTCGCGCAAAACCGTATCGCGCGGGCGGTGACGGGGGATACCAAAACCCCTCCGTTTTGTTCTTGCCACTACGCCAGTCATCCTCCCAATACCGGTATAGCTTATTGTCACCGCCGACCTCGAAATTCGACGCGAACACACGTTGCGAGAAAACACCCCACGCGTTCGTCGCACTGATCTCTTCGATATTCATGCCGCGCCATCCGATCCCTTGAACGGTCAGGGCGGAAATGACCTGATCATGCGGACAGCAATACAGTGTCACTCTCCCGTAGGTATTCTTCTGGTACAACCCGTGCGCCTCCCGGTCCTTGGCTGCGCTATACGGCTTCCCCCCGCACTCCGACGGTCTGGCGTTTTCCATCGCGCGATCGAGATCCTCCGCAGGCATCTCCAGATCGGCTCGAGCGCGCAGGATATCGAAGTACTCCCTCAGCGTTTCCTTGCGGGCGACATAAGTCTCGCGCCCCACGTGTCCGTTCTTGTCGCGTACCCCGCGCTGTGCCCAGGTATCGGTGAAGTTGCTCTCCACCAGGCTGTACGGCGGATTGGCAAGAACATAAGTGTCCGCCACGCAGCGTCCTTTCTTGCCCCACCGGTCCTCCACCTCCGGCAACCGGTCGCCGAGGAACGCAGCGGCAAGACCGATCATGTTTCCCTGGCTGTGGCACACGATCGTGATCGGCACGTCGGCCTGGCGCTTGCGGATCGATTCGACCAGGCGCGCAAGCCGTAGCGCACCCAGCACGCCATAGGTACGCGGCGGCGTCGAATAGATCTTGCGGTTGCCGATCGAATTCATATGCTGGACGGTCAACCAGAGAAAAAGCCGGTCGTGCAACCCGTCGTTCCACAGATCCGGCAGACTCGAACACCCGCCCGCGAACGGCCCGCCGCCCCAGTAATTCTTCTCGTTGAGCATGATCTTGTCGCCATACTCCTTCAGTTCCTCAGCATTGGCGGCATAGCCCCACCGGAAATGAATGACGGGAGAAAAGGACGGATCGGGCTTGATGTACGTCTTCGACGTCATTTCCGGATTCAGGAAGCCGTCGGACGTCAGGCTCTCGATATAGCTGACCGGCGTCATCTGCCCGGCCACTGGCCCGAAATGGAACAGTTGATCGTCATAGCGCCCCATGCGCCGGTTCAATCCGGCGCACAGCCCCTGCTCGGCGTCCTTGAACCATTCGCCCTCAGAATTCACCCCGTGCACGAAGATGACCACACCCGGCAGCGGCATCTGCATCACGCATTCGAGGTCGTTGCGATTGAACAGCGTCGTCCCCGCCCCACCGCCCACCGAAGTCTGCGACGCATCGTCAGCCGACGTTTGCCCGCTCGGGTTCTGCGCAAAGTTGTAGTTGAACATGTTGTTTTTCTTGAAGACTCAGCTCAGGTTCTCGACTTGAAGAAGCGCACCGCCAGTTGTTCGAACTGATCGCTGCTGACCGGCGCCAGCTTGCCTTGCGCATCGGTCTTCCCCTTGATCAACTCGCCCGACGCCTTGCGCACCTCGGCTTCCATGCCCTCGACCGGCTGCCCGTCGGTAGCCCGGACCAGCTTCGGCACGCGCCCCAGCGAGCCCTGGTCGAACTTCGGAAAATCGGCGCTCATGCTCGCCGGCCCGGCCCACGTATGCGACGCGGATTTGACGGTGAAACTCCCCGGACACCCGAGCTCGATATCGCCGCCATGCAGCTTCAGATACGCGCCGCCCGACGTCACGAACACGACCTGCTCGCTGGCCATGCCCGCGAGCTTGCCGCCCCCCGCCGTCATCTGGATGTTCTTCGCCGAATCGATCTGCGTATCGTCGTTCTGGCTCTGCAGCGCCACCTTCCCCTGGTTGGCGATCGCCGAGACTCCCTCGCTGTGCGCGAACATCGCCACGCCATGCCCGGCCTGCAGGTTGATCCGCTGACCGCTCGTGTACTGAAGGTGGTTCTGCGCGACGACATCGACGTTGCCGCCCGCATGGGTCGTGACGGTCTTCGGTGTCGCCATGCTGATGCCGGCCGGCGCGGTGATGCCGATCGCGGCCATCGACGCGCCCGACGATTCACCGCCGCCGGACGCCTCGCCATTCGGCCAGCCCTTCACCGTGGTCATGAGCGCGTCGTGCGGCTGCGTATCGGGCGCCACGCCCTGGTGCTGGCCCGCATAGTCGCCGAGGCTCTTGAACAGCTCGACGCATTCCTGCATCAATTGCAGATACTCGTCCCGCGCAAGATGCCCGTCGCTCGCGCGCAGCCGTTCCCATGCAGAAATCAGCATCGCCTTGCCGCTGCGAATCGCCACGTGCGCATCGCTGCGCAATTCGGCGCCCTCGCCGCGCGCCGCACCCTGCCCGTTGTCGCGCGGCTGCGTCAGATAGCCGAGGTTCAGCTGACTGTACGCGTGCTCGCTCGCCAGCTGGCTGCTGATCTGGCCAGGCGTATCGTCGAAGCGGATCTGGTTGTAGCGCTGCCCCTTGATTTCCTTCGTCTTCGTGCCGGACAAGTAACGGTTGCCCGGCAGCGCGCCCGTATGGCTGAAGGTCGCCGGCATGTTCGGCCCGTTGGCCAGCACGCCCATCACGACGAGCCGGTCCGGATCGCCGCCGATATGGCCGATCAGCACCTCCATGCCGACGCGCGGCAACGTATTCGCGCCGAAACTCGGCCCGGCGAGCGCGCAGGCGACGCGCACCGGCGCGCTGTCGGACGGCGTGCCGCTCGTGCCGGCGCCCTGCGCGTGCGCGTGATCGTCCGCATTCAGCCCCTGGATCCGCACACGGATGCGACCCATTTCATCGCAGAACACCTCCTCGCCCTCCGGGCCGACGACGACGGCCGTCATCGGATGCACGGGTGGCAGGTCGACGTGGGGATCGTAGGCAGGCGTCAGCGGTACGCCGCGCCGCACGCACGAGAACGTGTTCTCGTAGCGCCTGTCGCTCTCATCGCCCGGCTTGCCGCTCACGTCGGCCGGCACCGCGTTGAACAGCACGCGGCTTGCCGCGAACAACGACTGCGCGCGCTCGTTCAGTTCCTTCGGCAGGTTGTTCCGCACGCGATGGTGAAGCGACGTGACGACGAACTGCCGCTGTTCGGCCGGCAAGGTGTCGAGCTGCGGATGCTCGGCAAGCGCAAACCAGTGACCGACGGCCAGATCGCGCACATTGCTCACGCCGTCGACGGATTCGGCACGCAGTTCATGCGCCAGCATCCGGTCCTTGCCGATCCGGTCGAGGTCGGACGACGAATCCCCCGCGTGCGGGATATCGATGACGGCATCAGCCAGCAAATGCCCGAGGTCGTTGCCGCCGTCGCCCTGGTCGACGATCGTCGCCTGTTCGGTTTGCGACATCCGGCCGGTCTTGTAATCCCACGTCGGCCGGACGATCTTGCCCGGGATCAACCGGCGGCTCGTCGCCCACAACGTGATCGAATCGCGTTCTTCCGTAGCGGCGTCGCGGTGGTAACGGATGGTACCGGCGGCCGTGTCCGGCAGCTTCATCGAGTCGTCGGCGAAGACGAGCGTGTGAACCGGCGTGTCATGCGCGTTGCCGCTTGCCCGCTCGCCGGCCTTGCCCGCCTTGACGAATACGGTCGCACCGTCGCGCCGCAACAGCCGCCGGATGAAATGCGCGTCCGACTCGTTGACCTGCCGCGTCAGCTCGCGCGCCGGGTATCGTTCGCCGTGCAGGCCGGACAGGTCGAATTCGAATGCGCCGGCGAGCGCCGGGCTGCGCTGGCGCCACTCCTGAAGCAGCACGCCCAGGATGTCGGGCAGGCTCTTGGAGCGAAACAGCCGCGAATTGGTCCGCCGCTCCATCACGGACAGCACGTCGCGAATCGTCAGCTGGTAGCAGGTCAGCGAACCGTCCGACTGTCCGGTGCGAACGTCGGTGACGATGCCGTTGATGGTGTGGAGACGCCCACGATCGGTCGTCATCTCGACGGAAACCGGCAGCCCGATGAAGCTGCGGATCGGGAGATCGGTCCGCGCGGACACGCAGGTCAGATGCCCGTCGACGCCCGTCATCAACCCTTCGCGGATGTCGGCATACTGAAGCGCAAGCACCTGCTCGAGCGTCTTCTGAGCGGGCCCCCAGTTCATGCGAACCGGCCGATTGTTCTGATCGACCACCCCGGACGCAAACGTGCGTAGCAATTCGGCTGTATTCACAGCGTGACTCTCAGGATTTTGTTTTACTTCGTTATTCGTCGAGCAATCACGCCCGCCGGTCCGTCCTGGGAGTGCCGCTCGTCTGGTTTTCGGCGAGCATAGCAAATTTGTCAGGTTGATGACGGCTTTTTGACAGGATTTAGAATCCTTGTTGCAAGGTCGCCGGCCGGATTCAAAAATTCACAGTCTTTCGAATCGATTCGGGCATCATCCGGCGGCACCCGACCATCGTCCCGGTGTCATCCGCGTACGTGCCGCATGCCCAATCCGGGCAGGACGAACGGCACGGATCGGTCACGAATCGTGAAATCCCATCGCCCGTCGAACCCGACGAACGTCGCGCTGAAATGCCGGTCGTCGGCCCACGTCAGGTCGTCCAGATAGAACGACGCATACATCGCGCCGACCGTGCGCTGCGCGAGCACCTTCAGTGGATCCTTCGACACGAGCGTGAACGTGACGGCTTCCTCGAACGGGCAGTCGTAGTCGGTGACGAGCAGATACGCGGCCGGCGTTTCGAACTGGCGCAACAGCACATAGCCGGAAACGGCGAGCGCGGAACGCACGCCATCGACCCGCACACGCGTGCGCGGCGGCCACGCTTCATACGGCCCGTCGTGCGTCTCGAGCGCGAAGCGATCGACCGGCGTCATCGCCGCACGGCCTTCAGCGTGCCGCTTTCCCGCTGCATCGCTGCATCGCCGCGTCAGTGCGCGGCCTTGCGATACAGGGCAACGTACGCCGCGAGCATCAGCAGCAGCGACCCGCTGACACGGTTCAGCCACTTCTCCCCGGCCGCTTTCCACACGCGGACCGAATGCACGCCCAGCAGCGCGTAACCGGTCATCCCGATCACGTCGATCGCGACGATCGTCGCCGCAAGGATCGCGTACTGCGGCGCGATCGCCTGTGACCGGTCGACGAACTGCGGCAGCAGCGCGGACATGAACAGGTAGTACTTCGGGTTGCTCATCGCGACGAAGAAGCTCTTCAGGAAAGCGGTCCGGCGATCGGGCGTCGCGGGTACGCACGCCTGCGCATCGGCAGGGCTGCCGCTCGACATCAGCATCCGGATGCCCACGTACGCGAGCCACGCCGCGCCGAGCAGCTTCAGCGTCACGAACGCCGTTTCGGACGCCTCGAGCAGCACGCCGAGGCCGAACCCGACCAGCGCGACGAGCACGACGTCCGCCGTGACGGCGCCGAGCATCCCGACCATCGCGTGACGCAATCCGTACCGCGAGCCGTTGCTCATCGCGAGCAACACCGTCGGGCCAGGCGTCGCGACGCCGACGGACAGGATCAGGGCAAAGGCGAGCAAGGCGGAGAGCGACATGGCGTGGCGTTCCTTCTGAAGAGAGCGATCCGAGCGGATGGCACCGTCGTTCACCAGCCACGCGGACAGAAATCGACACGCGCGATTTGTTACGACGAATGCGGCCGGTCAATGATCGCATGTTCATCGCGATCCCTGCGCAGCGGCTGAGCGCCGTCGATCCTGCACGGCGACCGCCCGCCTTCCCGAATAGTGAGTCGATCATTTAGTAAACGACAATCATTCGCGTTTACGCTAGACTCCGCCGCTCGATAAAAACCGCGCCCGCGACAGTACGGACGCGCCACGCCGCCCGGATTCCGATTTGCCGCCCTGGGATGGATCACCGACCACATCCGAATTGCGTCCCATGTCGACACTTTCGTTACCCGTCCGGCGTCTCACGCCGATTGCCTTCGGCATTGCGCTCGCCTGTACCGTCCCTGCCGTCGCCCTGGCCCAGCAGGCCACTTCCGCCGCCGGCGCCGCACCCGACGCGGCCGTGCTGCCGTCGATCAACGTGACCGGCGCAGCCGAGCCGCTGCCTGGCGACCTCGCGCCGACCTACGCAGGCGGCCAGGTCGCGCGCGGCGCGGATTTCGGCGTGCTCGGCCGGCAAAAGGCCAGCGACGTGCCGTTCAGCATGACCACCTACACGTCGAAACTGATCGAGGACCAGCAGGCACGCACGCTCGCCGACGTGCTCGACAACGATCCGGCCGTGCGCAGCGCGTCCGGCTACGGCAATTTCTCCCAGGTGTTCGTCATCCGCGGTTTCACGCTCGCCGGCGACGACGTGTCGCTGAATGGCCTGTATGGCGTCACGCCGCGTCAGCTCGTCGAAACCGAGGCGGTCGAGCGTGTCGACGTGTTCAAGGGCGCGAATGCCTTCCTGAACGGCGCGTCGCCGGGCGGCTCGGCGATCGGCGGCGGCGTGAACCTGCAGTTGAAGCGCGCGGACGACAAGCCGCTCACGCGCGTCACCGTCGACGGCGCCACATCCGGTTCGCTCGGCACGCATGTGGACATCGGCCGCCGCTTCGGCAGCGAAGGCCAGTTCGGCGTGCGCGTGAACCAGTCGATCAACGGCGGCGATACGGCCGTCGACGGCGAGCGCCGCCGCGACAACGTGACGGCCGTGTCGCTCGACTGGCGCGGCGACAAGCTGCGCCTGTACGGCGACTTCCTGTATCAGCGGCAACGGATCGACAACGGCCGCCCGGTCGTGCTGATCAGCGGCAACCAGTTGCCGGCCGTACCGTCCGCGACGCACAACTATGCGCAGCCGTGGAGCTTCAGCGAGCTCGAGGACACGATCGGCATCGTGCGCGCCGAGTACGATTTCCTGCCCGCGTGGACGGCCTACGTATCGGCCGGCGCGCGCCATACGAACGAACACGGCGACTATTACACGCCGACCTACTCGTCGTCCGGCACGACCGGCTCGCGCCTGAGCGTGCCGCACAAGGAAGATGCGCAATCGGCCGAAGCCGGCGTGCGCGGGCGCTTCACGACCGGCCCCGTGTCGCACTTCGTGACGGCCGGCGCGTCGTTCATCCGCATCGACAGCCAGTCCGCGTACACGATGTCGAGCGCATTCCCGACGACGCTCTACGATCCGGCGCCGGTTGCGTTCCCGGCGACCGCCTACTCGGGCGGCGACATGAACGATCCGGGCACGATCACGAAGACCTGGCTGCGCAGCTTCGCGGTGTCCGACACGCTCGGCTTCCTCGACGACCGCGTGCTGTTCACGATCGGCGCGCGCCGCCAGTCGATTTCGGTCGACAACTTCGACTACACGGGCGCGGTCACCACCACGTACAGCGACGCGATCACGACGCCGGTATTCGGTCTCGTCGTGAAGCCCTCGCGCAACGTGTCGATCTTCGCGAACCGCAGCGAGGCGCTCGCGCAAGGCGAAGTCGCACCGAACACCGCGCGCAATGCGGGCCAGGCGCTGTCGCCGTTCCGGTCGAAGCAATACGAAGCCGGGATCCGCTACGACACCGACAAGTACGGCGCGTCGCTCGCGCTGTTCCAGATCGAGAAGCCGATGGCGTACACCGATCCGGCGTCGCAGTTGTTCGGCGCCGACGGCACGCAGCGGCACCGCGGCATCGAGACGGCCGTGTACGGCGAGCCGTGGAAAGGCGTGCGGGTGATCGCCGGTGCGACGTACCTCAAGGCGACGCTGCAGAACACGGCGGGCGGCGCGAACGACGGCAACCGGCCGATCGGCGTGCCGTCGTTCCTGTTCAACGCGAACGCCGAATACGATGTGCCGATGCTGAACGGACTCACGCTGACCGCGCGCTGGATCCACACGGGGCCGCAGTACCTGGACGTCGCGAACACGATGTCGATCCATGCATGGGACCGCTTCGATCTTGGTGCGCGATACGCGACGGACGTGTTCGGCAAGAAGACGACATTCCGCGCAACCGTGCGCAACGTCGCCAACAAGGCGTACTGGTCGTCGGCGACCGGCGGGTATCTGACGCAGGGCGAGCCGCGGTCGGTGTGGCTGTCGATGACGACGGATTTTTGACGGGCGCCGAAGGGAGTGGCGGGCTGCCGCCAGAGTTTGCTATACTCTCGGTCTTCCGGAGAGATGGATGAGTGGTTTAAGTCGCACGCCTGGAAAGCGTGTATAGGTTAATCGCCTATCGGGGGTTCGAATCCCCCTCTCTCCGCCAGGATTCAATGCCCGCGCCAGCGGGCATTTTCGTTTCCGGAGAGAAGCGAGCCGATCGTTCGGCCTGCGCGTGGGATTCGAAGGGATTCGCCTGCAAGCGAATCCGCGGCCCGCGCCCGTGTGGGCGAAGCCCCCTCTCCGCCGGCACACGGTAAAAGCGGGCCTCTCGGCCCGTTTTTTTATTTCTCCCTGCGAAAACGCACGCCAATCGTCGGCGCAGGCTGCCCCGACGGGCTCTTGCTTCATTGTTCGCCCTCCCGCCGCGCGTCGTCGAACAGGGTCGAGTGAGCCGCCAATCCGGGTGACGGCACGCCTTTCGTCCACGTCTTCAATTCCGATTCGCCACGCTCACCCGCGCGGGCCACGCAGTTCAACTGCGGTTTCCATCGCGGCAATATCGTTTCAGCCTCGATGCGCCAATTAATCCGCCATTCAAAATCGAACGGCGATCGCATTCCGACGACTCATCCGGCCGCTTGGCACGATACGAGCGCAGCACTGCATCCGACAGGACGATATCTCCCCCACCGCAGGCACGGCCGCCCGTCCAGCCATCATGCGAAACCGCGCAGCGATTCCCCGTGCGAACAGTCAACGCCTCAAACTTTCCGGCGCACGACCGTTAAACTGCTTTCCCGATAAACAATATCGACACACGCCGAGACCATGAAAAAGAAAACACGAATCGTGATCGCAGCAATCGCCATCGCCGCAGGCGTCGCGTCCAGTTACGCGAGCCCATACTTCACGATGTATCAAATGCGATCGGCCATGACGGACAAGGATGCCGACTCGTTTTCGTCGCACGTCGACTTTCCGTCGCTGCGTGAAAGCCTGCGTGGTCAATTCTTGACCATGGTGCAATCGAAAGTGGCGAATTCGCCCGATATGAAAGGCAATTCATTCGCCGGTCTGGGAATGATGGTGGCGATGGGTTTCGCGAATCAGCTCATCGACACGATGGTGACGCCGGCCGGCGTCATGACCATGATGGCCCAGGGGGCGGCCAAACCCGCGCACCCCGCCGGTGTCCCGGCTGCCCCCGCATCGTCTGGCGCCCCGACGGAAGCGACTCACGCGAGTTCCGACAGCGGCGCGGCGCCGCACGAAGCCAACACGGCGCCGAAGGTCGACTATTCGGTACGCTACAAGAACTGGTCGACCGTCACCGCGACTGCGCGGAAAGGAACCGTCGACCAGGTGACGCTCGTATTCAAGCGTGACGGCCTCTGGTCGTGGAAGCTGAGCGGCATCGACCTGCCGATCGACCAGTTCGGTTCGAACTGATCGCCGGGCGTGCGACGCACGGCGGATCCCGAGCGCCGCACGCTAAAGATCCGCATTGATCTGACGATATAGGAGGTTTCGGCTCCGCGAGTCACGTCCATGCGATTCAGCCTGCGGTTCGTCATGACGGCCGGCATCTCGGCCATGCTGTCGGCGTGCGCGACGGTAACGTCCGCCCCGACGATCAGTACCACCGTGGCCGTCACATCGGCTCCGTCATCGCAGAAAGTACTACGCGACGGCGGGTCCGCAACCGACCTGTCGGTCGTCGGTCAGCCTGCGCCGACGTTCCACACGCTCCTTTCCGTTCGCGAATGCGTTGCCGGCAAATGCACCGCCGGCATCGCAAAGCCGGCGGTCGCGGTGACCGTCCAGCGCGTGTCCGAAGGGCAAGCGACCCTACGCTTCGCGGTGACGATGGATATCGCCGGCAGCCAGACGCTGAAATCGCAAACCGGCCAGGCAACGTCGGAAGTGACCCTGTCGATCCCGGCGGGCGCGACGCCGATCACCGATCAGTTTGCCGTTGACCGGGTCGCGACGATCAAGGTGGGCGAGTTTCGGCACGTGGCATTGCCACACGGCATTCGTGCCTATGTCTGCGTCGCGATCCCCAACGCAAACGGCATGACGGATGGAAGCTGCGATGTCGGTCGTGTGCAAACGGCCAAGAGTGCCGAACTCGGGACTTCCGCGCTCTGACCCGCGCCATACGACGCCCGCCCCTGCGTCACGGATGCCGGATGTAATCCACCAGCGCCCGCGTATATTCATCCGGCTTTCGATCGAGCAGACTCACGACGATCGCCACCGCAAACCCCGCCGGCACGCCGAACACGCCTGAGCTGATCGGCTCGATCCCGAACCACGTGCGCCCGGCGAACCCGGTCAGCTGCGTGAAGTACGGATAAGTCGACACGATGTAGTACACGCACACCGTCAACCCCGTCACCATCCCGGCGATCGCCCCGCGCGTCGTCGTGCGTTTCCAGAACACCCCGAGCACCAGCACCGGAAAGAAGCTCGACGCCGCCAGCGAAAACGCGGCACCGACGAGAAACAGGATCTTCCCCGTATTGAGCGACGCGACGTACGACGCGAACAGCGCGACACCGAGCAGCAGCACCTTCGAGATCGTCACGCGCCGCTGGCTCGACGCATCGGGCGCGACCATGCAGTAATAGACATCGTGCGACAGCGCGTTCGCGATCGTCAGCAACAGCCCGTCCGCGGTCGACAGCGCCGCGGCCAGCGCACCGGCCGCGATCAGCCCCGACACGACATACGGCAGCCCCGCGATCTCCGGCGCGGCCAGCACGACCATGTCCGGCTGCATCTGGATTTCCGACCAGTGCACGATGCCGTCGCGAATCACCTCGACGACGCTGATCAGGTCCGGCTCGAAGTGATGCCATTGCGTGACCCACGCCGGCAATTCCGCGAATGGCCGCCCGACGAGGTTCGCGAGGATCTCGTACTTGATCAGTACCGCGAGCACCGGCACGCTCAGGTAGAACAGCGCGATGAAGAACAGCGTCCAGCCGACCGAGCGCCGTGCGGACGCGACCGACGTGGTCGTGTTGTAGCGCGTCAGGATGTGCGGCAGGCTCGCGGTGCCGAGCGACAGGCACAGCAGCAGCGCGAGAAAATTCCGCTCGCGCGGCTTGCGTTCGTCGTCGCTCGCGGCGGGAAACGGCTCGTGCATCGGCACGGGCGGCTCGGCACGGGCAAGCAGGTCGTCACGCGCCTGCGTCCACGCGACCCGCGCCGCCGCCGGATCGCGCGGGAAATCGGCCAGCTCGCGCTCGCGCTGGCTGATCTCGCGCAGCGGCCCGTTGTGACGCCGCAGGTCGGCGAGCTGGTCGGCAAGATGCCTGCGTGCGTCCGCATAGGACGCCGGCAGCCGGTCGAGCCGCGTCTGGATGTCCGCGGCTTGCCGGCGGTACGCGTCGCGCACCTGCTGCTCCCCGGACGCATCGCGCACCTGCGCCTCGCGCGCCGCGACGCGCTCCATCAGCTTGCCGTAGCTGAATTGCGGCACGGGACCGAGCCCGTTCTTCATCGCGATCAGCGACACCGGAATCAGGATCGCGCTGATCAGGATGATGTACTGCGCGACCTGCGTCCACGTGACCGCGCGCATCCCGCCGAGAAACGAGCACACGAGAATGCCCGCGAGCCCGCAGAAGATCCCGATCGCGAAATCGACGCCGATGAAGCGCGTCGCGATCAGGCCGATCCCCTGGATCTGCGCGACCAGATACACGAACGAGCACAGGATCGCCGCGCCGGCCGCGAGCGCGCGCACGGCCGTGCTCGAAAAGCGCGTGCCGAGAAAATCGGGAATCGTGTAGCGCGCGAGCTTGCGCACATACGGCGCGAGCAGGAACGCGACGAGGCAGAACCCGCCCGTCCAGCCCATCACGTACGCGAGCGCATCGTAGCCGGTGGAATAAAGCGATCCGGCCAGGCCGATGAACGACGCGGCCGACAGCCAGTCGGCCGCCGTCGCCATCCCGTTGAACGCGGACGGCACGCGCCGCCCGGCCACGTAGTATTCGACGAGATCGGACGTGCGCGACAACAGCCCGATCACCGCATACACGGCGATCGGCACGAACAGGAACACGTAGCCGATCCAGACGCCGGAGCCGGTCGCGCGCTCGATCCGCCACATCAGCAGCACGAACCCGAGAAAACCCAGCGTATAGAGCGCGTACGCGCGGATCAGTCGATGCGTCAGCATGAATCAGCGCCCGCCGTTCGGCGTGCCGGCGTGCCGGCGTGCGCCGCGTGGTCGTCGTATGCCCGGCGCAGCGTGCGGTCCGCGCGCTGCATCAGCCCGATGTAGACGACGATCAGCACGAGATACACGAGAATCGCCCCCTGCGCGCCGACATAGAACGGCAGGCTGAAGCCGGCGAAGTGGACGCCCGCGAGCGCGGGCCCGAAGAACGGCACGATGAACGACACCGAGAACCCGATCACCATCAGCACCGCGATCAGCGCGACGTTGAAACGCCAGTAGCGCGCATGGGCACGCGCGAGCGGCTCGGGAACGGGCGGTGGCGCAGCAGGCGCCGAACGGGTCGGAACGGTCATGCCGTTATGTAGCAAAAAGCCCCTGCGCGGGCAATCGGGATTGCCGCGCAGGGGCTCGTGCGCGAGACGCGCAGCCGGTACGATCAGCGCACTTCGGTGAGCTGTTCGAGGATGGCCGGGTTCTCGAGCGTGGACGTATCCTGCGTGATCGCCTCGCCCTTCGCGAGCGAACGCAGCAGGCGCCGCATGATCTTGCCCGAACGCGTCTTCGGCAGGTTGTCGCCGAAGCGGATGTCCTTCGGCTTCGCGATCGGCCCGATCTGCTTGCCGACCCAGTCACGCAGCGTCTTCGCCAGTGCCGCCGCTTCCTCGCCTTCCGGGCGCGAACGCTTCAGCACGACGAACGCAACGACCGCCTCGCCCGTCGTATCGTCCGGACGGCCGACCACGGCCGCCTCGGCCACGAGCTCGTGCGACACCAGCGCCGATTCGATCTCCATCGTGCCGAGCCGGTGACCCGACACGTTCAGCACGTCGTCGATCCGGCCCATGATCGTGAAGTAGCCGGTGTCCTTGTCGCGCACGGTGCCATCGCCGGCGAGATACAGGCGGCCGCCGAGTTCCTCGGGGTAGTAGCTCTTCTTGAAGCGCTCCGGGTCGCCCCAGATCGTGCGGATCATCGCAGGCCACGGACGCTTGACGACGAGGATGCCGCCCTGCCCGTTCGGCACGTCCTGGCCCGTCTCGTCGACCACCGCGGCCATGATGCCCGGCAGCGGCAGCGTGCACGAACCGGGCACGGTCGGCGTGGCGCCCGGCAGCGGCGTGATCATGTGGCCGCCCGTCTCGGTCTGCCACCACGTATCGACGATCGGGCAGCGCTCCTGGCCGACGTGCTTGTGATACCACATCCACGCTTCCGGATTGATCGGCTCGCCGACCGTGCCGATGATGCGCAGGCTCGACAGGTCGTAACTCTTCGGATGCACCTTGTCGTCGGCTTCGGCCGCCTTGATCAGCGAACGGATCGCGGTCGGCGCGGTGTAGAACACGGTAACCTTGTGATCGCCGATCATCTTCCAGAAACGGCCGGCGTCCGGGTAGGTCGGCACGCCTTCGAACACGACCTGCGTGCCGCCGCATGCGAGCGGACCATAGGTGATGTACGTGTGGCCCGTGACCCAGCCGATGTCGGCCGTGCACCAGAATACGTCGTCGGGTTTCCAGTCGAAGGTCCACTTCATCGTCTGCGCGGCCCACAGCAGGTAGCCGCCCGTGCTGTGCTGCACGCCCTTCGGCTTGCCGGTCGAGCCCGACGTATACAGGATGAACAGCGGATGCTCGGCGCCGACCCACTCCGGCGCGCACGTGTCGGACTCGCCGTCCGCGATGTCGTGCATCCACAGGTCGCGGTCCGCGTGCCAGTCGATCTTGCCGCCGGTGCGGCGATAGACGATCACGCTCTTCACCGCTTCGCAGCCGCCCATCGCGATCGCCTCGTCGGCGATGCTCTTGAGCGGCAGCGTCTTGCCGCCGCGTGCCTGCTCGTCGGCCGTGATCAGCGCGACCGCGCCGACGTCGACGAGCCGCTCGTTCAGCGATTTCGCGGAGAAGCCGCCGAACACGACCGAGTGCGTCGCGCCGATGCGCGCGCAGGCCTGCATCGCGACGATACCTTCGATCGACATCGGAATATAGATGACGACGCGATCGCCCTTGCCGATCCCGCGCTTCTTCAGCGCATTCGCGAAGCGCGACACGCGGCCGAGCAGATCCGCATAGGTGACGCGCGTGACCGTGCCGTCGTCGGCCTCGAAGATCACCGCGACGCGCTCGCCGTTGCCGGCTTCGACGTGACGGTCGAGGCAGTTGTACGACGCGTTCAGCTCGCCGTCGTCGAACCACTTGTAGAACGGCGCGGTGCTCTCGTCGAGCACCTTCGTGAACGGCTTGTGCCACGCGAGGCCTTCGCGCGCGAGACGCGCCCAGAAGCCCTCGTAATCCTGCTCGGCCTCGGCGGCGAGCGCACGGTAGGCCGGCATGCCGGAAATGGTCGCCGCCTTCTCGAGCGCCGCGGGCGGCGCGAACTGACGGGTTTCGTGAAGAACCGATTCAATCGCAGACATCGACTACCCCTTGGTGAACATGAATCCTCTGCATGGCGGCGCGATCATGCGCGCCGCGTGTCTTGGCCGGCGCATGCGCGCCGCTGTCTCCCACCCACCCGCACGCGGCCACGAAGGCTGCGCACGATGCTGCACCGCACCACATCACGCGAACGTGACCATGCGGCCCGGCAGTGTCCACGATAAGCGCTCGAACTTACCCGTCACTTACGCGGCAAGGTCGTTTCGTGCACCGGACGACATCGCATGACGGCCAGCTTTACGCTGTTACAACCGCGACCCTACAATCGTAACTGAACTCGCCTTCCGGATTCCAGCTTGAATCGCTACGCCCTCTTCCTCATCCTGTCGATGCTGTTCGTCGGCAGCAACGTCGGTATCGGTAAATCCATCGTTGCATTCGTCCCCGTCGCCATCCTCGCCACGCTGCGCTTCGTGATCGCGATCGCCGTGCTGTGGCCGCTGTTCAGCCCCGTGAAGATGCGCGCGGTCAAGCGCGGCGAGTGGCTGAACCTGTTCCTGCAGGCCTTCTTCGGCACCTTCATGTTCACGCTGCTGATGCTCAACGGCGTGCAGCGCACGAGCGCGGTGGCGGCCGGCGTCATCACGAGCACGATCCCGGCGATCGTCGCGCTGTTCGCGTGGCTGATCCTGCGTGAAAAACCGAACGGCCGTGCGCTCGTGTCGATCGCGCTCGCGATCGCCGGCGTCGTGACGATCAACCTCGCCAACGGCGGTGCAACCGGGCATGGCGCCCACGGCGACGCTTCCGGCTCGCTGACCGGCAACCTGCTGATCCTCGGCGCGGTGTGCTGCGAATCGATCTACGTGATCCTGTCGCGCCGGCTCACGCAGACGCTCGCGCCGATCGACATCTGCGCGTATACCCATCTGTTCGGGCTGTGCCTGATGCTGCCGCTCGGCGCGACGGCCCTGTGGCATTTCGATTACGCGAGCGTGCCGGCCAGCACCTGGGCGCTCGTGGTCTGGTACGGCCTGTCGGCCAGCATCTTCTCGTTCTGGCTGTGGATGAAGGGCATCCGCCACGTGCCGGGCAGCCTCGCCGGCGTGTTCAGCGCGGTGCTGCCGATCGCCGCGGCCGCCTACGGCATCGCCTTCCTCGGCGAGCGCCCGACGCTCGCGCACGGCATCGCGCTCGCCTGCGTCGTCGCCGGCATCGTGCTCGCGAGCCTGCGCGTGAAACGCGTGCCGGCCGCCGCGTCCTGATCCGTCCCCGGCACCGCCGGCGCGTCGCTGCAGCCGCGCCGGCCGACGCGTTACAATAGCGCGCCTTTTCAAGATTACCCCCGATACCTGCGCACCGCGCCCGCACCGCCATCATGTCCGCCCCGCATTCGCCCGGCCGCCCCGCCCGTCGCCCGCTTCGTCCGCTTCCCGCCTTGATTTTCATGAGCCGCTGGCTCCAGGTTCCGCTTTACCTCGGCCTGATCGTCGCGCAGGCCGTCTACGTGTTCCTGTTCCTGAAGGAAGTCTGGCACCTGCTGTCGCATGCGACGGGCCTCGACGAAATCAGCGTCATGCTCGCAGTGCTCGGCCTGATCGACGTGGTGATGATCTCGAACCTGCTGATCATGGTGATCGTCGGCGGGTATGAAACGTTCGTGTCGCGCCTCGGCATCGAGGGCCATCCCGACGAGCCCGAGTGGCTCGACCACGTGAACGCGGGCGTGCTGAAGGTCAAGCTGTCGATGGCGCTGATCAGCATTTCGTCGATCCACCTGCTGAAGACCTTCATCAACCCCGACCAGCACACGATGCACGCGATCATGTGGCAGGTGATCATCCACGTGTCGTTCCTCGTGTCGGCGCTCGTGATGGCGTGGGTCGACCGCCTGACGACGCACACGCACCCAGCCCATTTCCACGAGACGCATGCGCCCGTCGCGGCTGCGTCCCGCAAGACGGCCGAAGCAGCCGTCAACGCATAAACGCATTCCCCACAGTCCTCACAGAGTCTCAGCCATGACCGTCATCAAACAGGAAGACCTGATCCAGAGCATCGCGGATTCGCTGCAGTACATCAGCTACTACCACCCGCTCGACTACATCCAGGCCCTCGGCCGCGCGTACGAGCTGGAAGAGAGCCCGGCCGCGAAGGACGCGATCGCGCAGATCCTCACGAACAGCCGCATGTGCGCGGAAGGCAAGCGCCCGATCTGCCAGGACACCGGCATCGTCACGATCTTCGTGAAGGTCGGCATGGACGTGCGCTGGGACGGCGCGACGATGGGCCTCACCGACATGATCAACGAAGGCGTGCGCCGCGGTTACACGCACCCGGACAACGTGCTGCGCGCATCGATCGTCAATCCGCCGGAAGGCGCCCGCAAGAACACGAAGGACAACACGCCGGCCGTGATCCACTACGAGATCGTGCCGGGCGACAAGGTCGACGTGCAGGTCGCGGCGAAGGGCGGCGGCTCGGAGAACAAGTCGAAGTTCGTGATGCTGAACCCGTCCGACTCGATCGTCGACTGGGTGCTGAAGACGGTCCCGACGATGGGCGCCGGCTGGTGCCCGCCCGGCATGCTCGGGATCGGCATCGGCGGCACCGCCGAGAAGGCGATGCTGATGGCGAAGGAATCGCTGATGGAGCCGATCGACATCCAGGAAATCATCGCGCGCGGCCCGAAGGACTGGGTCGAGGAACTGCGCGTCGAGCTGCACGAGAAGGTCAACGCGCTCGGCATCGGCGCACAGGGCCTCGGCGGCCTGGCAACCGTGCTCGATGTGAAGATCATGGCGGCACCGACGCACGCGGCCTCGAAGCCGGTCGCGCTGATCCCGAACTGCGCGGCCACGCGCCACGCGCACTTCGTGCTCGACGGTTCGGGCCCGGCCAAGCTCGAAGCGCCGTCGCTCGACGCCTGGCCGAAGGTCCAGTGGGAACCGAACACGGAAACCAGCAAGCGCGTCGACCTGAACACGCTGACGCCGGAAGAAGTCGCCAGCTGGGCACCGGGCCAGACGCTGCTGCTGTCGGGCAAGATGCTCACCGGCCGCGACGCCGCACACAAGCGCATCGCCGACATGCTCGCGAAGGGCGAGAAGCTGCCGGTCGACTTCACGAACCGCGTGATCTACTACGTCGGCCCGGTCGATCCGGTGCGTGACGAAGTGGTCGGCCCGGCCGGCCCGACGACGGCCACCCGCATGGACAAGTTCACCGAGACGATGCTCGCGCAAACGGGCCTGATCTCGATGGTCGGCAAGGCCGAGCGCGGCCCGGTCGCGATCGACGCGATCAAGAAGCACAAGGCTGCATACCTGATGGCGGTCGGCGGCGCGGCGTATCTCGTGTCGAAGGCGATCCGCGGCGCGAAGGTGCTCGCATTCGAAGACCTCGGCATGGAAGCGATCTACGAGTTCGACGTACAGGACATGCCGGTGACGGTCGCCGTCGATTCGTCGGGCACGTCGGTGCACCAGACCGGTCCGAAGGAGTGGCAGGCGAAGATCGGCAAGATCCCGGTCGCGACCGCTTAAGCGCGATCGAACGAAAGGCCGGACGGAAGTCCGGCCTTTTTACTTCTCATTCTCATTATTGTGTCCGGCCGGTCATTCGAGGCTGATTCTCATTACACGCAAAAGGCAGGCCAGACAAGGCTTTGAGGCTTGGCTTTTCTCGTTCGAGCGATTATCGTTCGGTTTCTGAAGCCCCACTGAACAAGGAACAGCCATGCAAGGCGACAAGAAAGTCATCGAATATCTGAACGCCCAACTGAAGAATGAGCTCACGGCGATCAACCAGTACTTCCTGCATGCCCGCATGTACAAGCACTGGGGCCTCGAGAAGCTCGGCAAGCACGAGTACGACGAGTCGATCGGCGAAATGAAGCATGCCGACTGGCTGATCGAGCGCGTGTTCATGCTCGACGGCCTGCCGAACCTGCAGGATCTGCACAAGCTGCTCGTCGGCGAGGAAACCGAAGAGATCCTGAAGTGCGACCTGAAGCTCGAGCAGATCTCGCAGTCCACCTGCAAGGAAGCGATCGCCTACTGCGAATCGGTTCGCGACTACGTGTCGCGCGAGATCTTCGAAAAGATCCTCGACGACACCGAAGAGCACATCGACTGGCTGGAAACGCAGATCGACCTGATCGGCAAGGTCGGCCTGCAGAACTACCAGCAAACGATGATGGGTTCGGCCGAGTAATCGGCCCGTCCGCCGCGCACCGTCCGCATGACGATGACGAACCATCCAGCCGCTCCCGCGATGCGCGCCGCCGCTCCTGTCGGAATCTTCGACTCGGGGATCGGCGGCCTGTCGGTGCTGCGCGCCGCGCGCGCGCACCTGCCCGGCGAGTCGTTCGTCTATACGGCCGATACGCGCTACATCCCGTACGGCGAACGTGACGACGCGTTCATCACCGAGCGCACGCTCGCGATCGGCGAATGGTTCGTCCGGCAGGGCGCGAAGGCGCTCGTGGTCGCCTGCAATACGGCGACGGCCCAGTCGATCGCGGCGGTACGCGAGCATCTCGCGATTCCGCTCGTCGGCGTCGAGCCGGGCATCAAGCCGGCCGTCCAGCAATCCGCGAGCGGCGTCGCCGGCGTGCTCGCCACCCAGTCAACGCTGCGCAGCGCCCGGTTCCAGACGCTGCTCGAGCGCCATGGCGCCGGTTGCCGCTTCATCTGCCAGCCGGGCCACGGGCTCGTGCAGGCGATCGAGAGCGGCGACACGGACTCGCCCGCGCTGCGCGCGCTGCTCGACAGCTATCTGCAACCGATGCTCGACGACGGCGCCGATACGGTCGTCCTCGGCTGCACGCACTACCCGTTCCTCACCGCAACGATTCGCGACATTGTCGGCGACCGCATGGCGATCATCGACACGAGCGACGCGATCGCACGCCAGCTCGTGCGCGTACTCGACCAGCATGGCCTGCGCGCACCTGCCGGCACGCCGGTCGCCCCGCCCCGCTTCTGCTCGACCGGCGACGGCCGGCAGTTGCAGGCGCTCGCGTCGACATTGCTCGGCCTCGATGCGCCGGTCGAATCCGTCACCATTTCCTCGCCGAACGCGCAAGCCTGCGCAACCGCCTGACGCGGGCCCGCACGCCCGCTCCTGCCGCGGCTCCGCCGCTCCCCGCCGTTTCAAGGGTCCGATGACCTTAAAAAAAGCCCGACCCAGGCTTGTCAACGCCCGCAAATTTAATGATAATAATTCGCATTAACGTTAGCTATCGCAACTCACCATGATCGTCTGCGTGTGCAAGTCTGTTTCCGATCGCAAGATTCGCGCGTCCCTCGCAGAGGGCGTGAACTCTTTCGATGAACTCCAGTTCGAGCTCGGCGTGGCCACGTGCTGCGGCAAGTGCGAGGAGTCCGTACGCGACCTCATGGCCGAACAAGGCGTCTGTGCGAGCCGGTGTGGCGTCGAGCATCACGCTCATCCGATCCCGGTCACCTTCTACGAACGCAAGGCTGCCTGACCCGCGCCGAGTGTGCGCATGCGGCCCAGGCCGCATTTTTTGTCTTGACCGTCAGCAAGCCATCGTCTGCGCGAGCCAGCGGCTTACCTGCCAAGGAGCCTGTCATGGAATTGCTGATCGGATTTGTGACCACCGTTTGCATCTCGCTGCTGATCTTCCGCAAGTGATGCCGATTCACCCGCCGCGCCCCGGGTGCGACATCGTTCTTTCAAGCTAACATGCAGGCTTCGCATCTCGCTCCTGCCGGCGCCTTGCCGGCTGCACCACGTATGAATCCCCGAGTGATCGTCGTCGCGGTCGGTGTGCTTGCCGCACACGCGATCATGCTGACGGCCGCCTGGCTCCATCGCAACGCGCCGCCACCGAAATCGGTCGAGGTCCAGACGATCACCGCGCAGCTCATCACGCCGGCGCCGATCGCCCAGCAGGTCGCGGCCGAATCGATTCCGCAGCCTACGCCGCCGAAGCCGACACCCGTCAAGCAGAAGGTCCAGCCAAAGCCGGTACCGAAAGTCGCAAAGCCGACGCCTCAGCCGGTCACCCCATCGCCGACCCCGTCGCCGACGCCCGCACCAGCGGCCGCCGATCCGACGCCTGCCCCGGCCGCCCCCGCTCCTGCGGCGCCGGCCGCGACGCCCGCCCCGGCACGCGAAACGATGCAGGTCAGCGCGCCGAAGAACGTGCCGACGCTCCAATGCAACTTCGTGAAGCCCGACTACCCGTCGATGTCGCGCCGCCGCGGCGAATCGGGTACGGCCTATGTCCACTTCGTCGTCGGCGTGACCGGCAAGATCGAAAGCATCGATCTGCAGAAGAGCAGCGGCTACCCGCGCCTCGACGATGCCGCACTCGACGCGATGCGCTCGACCACCTGCCGTCCGTACATCGAGAACGGCCAGGCGATCCGCGCCGCCCGCACACAGCCCTACAGCTTCGGGCTCACCGACTAACCTGCCTCATCCGGAAGATTCAAAGGAAACAAAAAAATGCAAAGCTACGGTATCGCGCACGTCTGGGCGCAAGGTGATTTCGTCACGCGCGCCATCGCGATCACGCTGCTCGTGATGTCGGTCCTGTCGTGGATGGTGATCGTCATCAAGGGCTGGAACGTGATCCGCCTGAACCGCCTCACGAAGAATGCCGAACAGGCGTTCTGGCATTCGGACGATTTCGACGACGGCATCAAGAAGCTCGGCCTCGCCGCGTCGACGCCGAACGACAACCCGTTCCTCGCGCTCGCGCTGTCGGGCAAGGAAGCCGCCGACCATCACCACCAGACGCAACCGCACCTGCACGACCGCATGGACGTGTCGGACTGGGTCACGCGCTGCCTGAAGGACACGATGGACGAAGGCATCTCGCGCATGCAGAGCGGTCTCGCGATCCTCGCATCGATCGGCAGCACGGCACCGTTCGTCGGCCTGTTCGGCACGGTGTGGGGCATCTATCACGCGCTGCTCGCGATCGGCGCCACCGGTCAGACGTCGATCGACCAGGTTGCGGGCCCCGTCGGCGAGTCGCTGATCATGACGGCCTTCGGCCTGTTCGTCGCGATTCCGGCCGTGCTCGGCTACAACGCACTGACCCGCGCGAACAAGGGTATCGTCAGCAAGCTGCGCCGCTTCGCGCACGGCCTGCACGCATACTTCGTGACGGGCGCGAGCCTCGCATCGTCGTCGACGCGCGACGGCCTGCGTCTCGCGACGCGCGCCAGCTGAGACGAGGTGAACCATGGCCATGAACACCGGTTTCAGCGACGATGACGACGATGCCGTGATGAGCGAGATCAACATGACGCCGCTCGTCGACGTCATGCTCGTACTCCTGATCATTTTCCTCGTGACGATCCCGGCGATGCAGCATGCGGTGAAAATCGACCTGCCGCACGCCAGCAGCCAGCCCGTCGACGAAAAGCCGCAGACAGTCGACGTCGCAATCCAGGGCGACGGCACGATCCTGTGGGACGACCACACGGTCACACGTGAACAGCTGCAAGCCCGCATCGCGGAAGCCGCGAAGCGCACGCCGCAGCCCGAGCTGCACCTGCGCGCGGACCGCAAGGTTGCCTACGAGCACGTCGCGGAAGTGATGTCGGATGCGCAGGCCGGCGGCCTGACGAAGCTCGGCTTCGTGACGGAGCCGGGCGCGAAAGCGAAGTAACGCGCGCACGTCTTGCGGTGACGCACGCCGGCCGCACCTCGCCGGCCGCACCTCGCCGGCCACACACAAAGTAAAAGGCCTTCATCGCCAGATGAAGGCCTTTTTTCATGCGCACGCGGGCGCCTTCGGGCGGCGGGCTCTTTGGCGGTATCGGTTGCGCCTCGAGCAACGCAAATGCGACTCTGCCGTGGTCTGCACGGACTGCGCGTTCTGCCCTATCTGGCTCACAATATATGCGGCCACCTGATTTCGCTCAGAACTTCCTTCACGAAATGGGATTTCAATATAGGCCCGCGCGCGCGCGCATTCAAGGTTCCGGCGATTGAAACTTGCGATTGCAGGCGACGCTTCAATGACAAAACAAATTTGCGTCGCCGTGCACGCCGTGTTCAGGTCGCCGAAACATCGGCCGCAGCTTCCTTCTTCGCGCGCTCGGGGCAACCGGGTTCCTTGTACGCGCCGTGGTCGAGCTTCTCGACCAGGTAGTCGACGAACGCACGCACCGCGGGCGGCATCCCCTGCCGCGACACGAACACCGCATACAGCTGCGGCACCGGCAACGTCCAGCCCGGCATCACGGGCGACAGCTGCCCCGCACGCAGCGCGTTGCCGTACATCATCTCCGGCAGTGCCGCGATGCCCAGGCCGTCGAGCACGGCCTCGCGTATCGTCATCAGGTCGGCCGTCACGAGCCGCGGCTCGTGCTCGTGCACGTGACGCGTCCCGTCCGGTGCAATCAGGTTGAACACGTGCCGCCCGTCGACGCTCGGCGTATCGAGCGTCTCGAAGCCGGTCAGATCATCCGGCACCAGCGGCGGCGCATTCTGGCTCAACAGGCTCGGTGCGCCGACCAGCATCTGCTCGGTGCGCCACAGCGGCCGCACGACGATGTTGGCGTTCTGCGGCGGCTCCGAGCGCACGCGCAACGCAACGTCGATCGAATCCTCGAACAGGTCGATCACGCGATTCGTCACGCGGACGTGCACCCTCACCTCGGGATAGCGGCGCAGGAATTCGGGCAGGATGCGCGACAGCATCGTCTGCGACAACGTCACCGGCACGCTGACCCGCACCGAGCCGCGCGGCGACGCGCGCAACTGCTGCACGGCGTTCATCGCGGCCTGCGCTTCGGCGAGCATCGCCTGGCAATGCTGGTAGAACAGTTCCCCCGCCTCGGTCAGCGCGAGCTTGCGCGTCGAGCGCTGTAGCAGGCGCACGCCGAGCGCCGCCTCGAGCTCGGTCAGGCGCCGCGACAGACGCGATTTCGAGATGCCCAGCACGCGCTCCGCGGCCGAGAAGCCGCCATGTTCGACGACCTGCGAAAAGTACATCAGGTCGTTCAGGTTATGTGCATCGATATTCATCTCATCGTTCCAATTTCAGAACAATCCATTGCGGAGCACCGCAAATCGAACGGTAAAACGCCCAATATAATAGCGCTATGTTTCAAAAATAACGCTATTCCGACGATTTCGAGGGCTTCCCCATGACGACCGCTCGCTCGCTTGACCGTACCTACCCCGCCCTTCGCACGACCGAAGGCGGTGGCTTCGTGGTTCACCGTCCGTTCCCGACGCGGCTGCTGATGGATTTCGATCCGTTCCTGCTGCTCGATGAAATGGGCCCCGTCGACTACGCGCCCGGCGAAGCCGTGGGCGCGCCCGACCATCCGCATCGCGGCTTCGAGACCGTGACCTATGCGCTCGACGGGCGCTTCCGTCATCGCGACTCGTCCGGTCATGCGGGCACGCTCGGCCCCGGCGACGTGCAGTGGATGACGGCCGGCGCCGGCGTCGTGCACAGCGAGATGCCCGATCCCGCGTTCGCGCAGACAGGCGGCCGCTCGCACGGCTTCCAGCTGTGGGTCAACCTGCCGCGCCGCGACAAGATGATCGCACCGCGCTACCAGGAGATCCCGGCCGGCCGCATCCCGACCGCGACGTCACCGGACGGCCGCGCGCGCGTCCGCGTGATCGCCGGCGAAGCATTCGGCGTCCAGGCCGCGATCGAGACGCGCACGCCGATCCTCTACCAGCATTTCACGCTGGAACCCGGCGCAACGGTCACGCAGCCCGTGCCGGCCGGCTATCGCGTGTTTGCCTATCCGATCGACGGAACGGGCCTCTACGGGCCCGACAGGCAGGCTGTCGACGCACGGCACATGATCGTCTACGGTGACGACGGCGACACCGTCGCGTTCGCCGCTGGCGACACGTCGCTCGACCTGTTGCTGATCGGCGGCGTGCCGCTCAACGAACCGATCGTCCGCTACGGCCCGTTCGTGATGAATACCGAAGAAGAGATCCGGCAGGCTGTCGTCGACTACCAGACGGGCCGCATGGGCCGCATCGAAGCATGACGCCCGATCGGGGACGGCAGGTGCCGCGAAACGAGTCGTTTTGCGTCACAATAACTTCTTGAACCATGTGGCCGCCCGCCACCAGAAGGAACCCGTCCCCTTGAACTTCGAACATCTGATCCAGATCAACGCCGACGATCCGGCCGTGCCGACCCTCACCCGCGACCAGCTCTGGGAAGGCCTCGTGCTGCGCGCCGAACAGCCGCAGCTGTTCGTGCTCGGCCTCGACAGCTGCGTCGTCCTTGAACGGACGGACACGACGCTCGAACGTGAACTGCACTACGGCCATGCGACCGTGCGCGACCACGTGACGTTCACGCCGAACCAGCAGGTCCGCTACGACATCCTTGCGGCCGACGGCGAGATCGGCGGTTCGCTGACGATGACGATCGAGGAGCGCGACGACCACGAGCTGTTCCTGCGCTTCGAGTACCGCACGACGCTGACCGTCACGGACGACAGCGAGGACGCGCGACAGACGCACGGGATCGTCAAGGAGGCGTACCGCACGTCCGACATCGACACGGTGCGCCTGATCCGCGAATACGCGCAGGGCCGCAAGGCGCCCGATCCGCTGCACTGAACCCGGCGGCGGCCTGCGGGCCGCCCCTTTGATTCAAACTATCAAGTCTGATGTTTCGATCGATAAAGAGTTTTTGTAAATGGGAATAGTTATCATTTAGAATTCATTCCATCGTATCGACAGTCACCGATCAAACCGAATGACCGACACCATGCGCCCGACCACGCTGACCCTGCGCCGCACGACCGGCACTGCAGCCAGCAGCCGTCAGAAGACGGCAGCGGTCACCACGCCGGCGAAACCCGCCGGCAACCGCGATACAGGCACGCGGGTCGTGAACAGCGACGCGCTGTTGCAAGGCCACAGCCACATCAGCATCGCGCATAACGGAGAGACGTATCAGTTGCGCGCCACACGGCTCGGCAAACTGATCCTGACGAAGTAAGACAGCGTATTGTGGGGACCACCTCCCTGAGAGGTGTTGGGCAGTAGCCAGCGTAACGGCTTGCACGCGAGATCTAGACCCCTTCGTGCAAACACACTCAAGCAGCCGTTGCAGCAAGCCAAGCCACTTTTTTTGGTTCTCGCACAAGGTAGGAAAAAAAGCGGCACGTCGAAGGACGTGCCGCTTTTTTGTTTGGGCGGCCCATGCGTGAAGCATGCCGCCCGTGTGCGTTACTGCATCGATGCGTGACAACCGAAGCGGCATACGAGCCGCTTCAGAACCCCCAGAACATCAACCACCATGCGCTGTCGACGACGGCCAACCCGGCGGCAAAGCACGCGAATGCCGCCAGCCGGCGCGGCCATGCCGCGTAGCGCCCCGTCACTTTCCACGCGAGCCACGCACTCCACGTGTTGGCGCCGACCAGGATCGCGACGCGCACATCGGTTGCCCAGCCGAGCGGCACATGCTCGGCGCGCAGCAACGACAGCGTCGTGGCCGACAGCCCGAGGAACACGCCTGCGCCCGCGATCGGGATCAGCGCCTGCGCGAGGTGATGCAGCCGCACGCGATCGAAGCGGCCGAGCATCAGCGTGGCGCCGGCCAGCAGCACCAGCAGCGCCGTGCCGTACACGAGCCCCGTCCCGACGATGTAGCTGACGACCAGCCCGCCATCGAGCCAGGAGAACACGTCGTTGCGATCCGGATAGTGCGTGAGCAGGAACCACGGTGCATTGGTTTCGAGCGGCCACGTGATGTCGCGGTCGATCAGCCAGCCTGCGAGCCACTGCTTGATCTGCACGAACCACGGGCTGACGGTCCAGTGGAATGCGCCGATCGCAACGCCGAGCAGGCCGTACAGGATCAACGCGGTGTCCCACGGGTTCGCCTGCTGCGCACCGAGGTTCACGACTTCGTCGGACGGCGAGCGCAGCGACAGCGAGATCGCGTCGCGGTGCCCGCTGCAGCGGCCGCACATATGGCAATCGGCCGCGCCCTTCATGTTGCGCAACGGCACGAGCGGCGCGCAGTTGATCGGAATCACGCGATGGCCATGCTCGCCGTTCTTGTACGAACGGCGCCACGCATCCTCGTCGACCTTGTAGCGCATCGGCGCGAGCCGCGCGAGCAGCCCGAACACGCCGTTCACGGGGCACAGGTATTTGCACCACACGCGCTTCTCGCGGCCGTACAGCACGCCGATCACGATCGCGCCGACGGTCGAGCCGCCGAGCACGAACAGCACCGCGAGCGGGTACTGGTACACGCTCACCATCTGCCCGTAGATCGTCGTGATCCCGAACGCGACGAACGGCCAGCCGCCCCACCGGATCCAGCGCGGGATCGGGCCGCCGCGGCCGAACTTGCTCGCGTATTCGGTGAGCGCGCCTTCCGGGCACAGCACGCCGCACCAGACGCGGCCGAGCATCACCATCGACAGCAGCACGAACGGCCACCAGATGCCCCAGAACGCGAACTGCGCGATCAGCGTGAGGTTGTTCCACAGATGCGCGGAATCGTCCGGCAGCGGCAACACCGCCGGCACGATGATCAGGAATGCGTAGACCGCGACGACGATCCACTGGATACCGCGGATCAGCGCGCCGTGGCGCTGCATCCACTGGCCGGCCTGTGCAAGCCAGCCCGGCTTGGCTGCGGCGACTACGCTCATGCCGCGCGGCCTGCGGCAACGGCCGGACGACGGCTCGCGCGCTTCATCAGCAGCCAGACGACGGCCCAGTACACCGCATATGCGACCAGGTTGGTCAGCGCCGGGTGCGCGCGATAGCCGGTCAGCGTCGCGACGAGCGAGCCGAAGGTGCCCGAGTCATCGAGGATCGCGGACGTATCCCACACCTGCGAGATGCCGAGCGGCAGGATTTCCTTGTCGATCAGCTTGTCGACACCGGTCTGGAACAGGCCCGCGCCGAGGAACAGCAGCATCACTTCGGTGACGCGGAAGAAATGCCGCCACGAGAAGTACTTGCCGCCGAGCTGCAGCAGATAGAACGTGAAGAACGCCAGGCCGAGACCGATCAGCACTGCGAGCATCTGGCTGCCGTCGACGTGACCCGACTGGCCGAAACCGAGGCCGTACAGGAAGATCACCGTCTCGCTGCCTTCGCGCGCGATCGCGAGCGCGACCAGCACGGCGACGCCCCACCAGTTCGAATCGCGCGTGCTCTGCTGCAGCGATTGCTCCATGTCGCGCTTCAGCGTGCGGCCGTGCCGGCGCATCCACAGCACCATCTGCACGATCAGCACGCATGCGATCAGCACCATCGCGGTCTGGAAGTAGTCCTGCGCGTCGCCGGACAACACTTCGGTGAACCCGACCAGCGCGGCGCCGAGGCCGACGGCCATCAGCAGGCCGACACCGACGCCGGCCCACAGGAAAGGCAGGCCGCGGCGCGCGTCGTCGTCGCCGTTTTTCAGCCATGCATAGAGAATGCCGACGACGAGCAGCGCTTCGACGCTCTCCCGCCAGACGATGAACAAGATCTGACCCATCGATACCTCCTGACGCGCGGAGCAAGGGACTGGTGCGCCCGCGCGCAGATAAAACGCGTTACTTCGCGACGATCACGCCCTGTGCCTGCTGGTGGAAATCGTCGAAAAACTTGTATTCGCCCGGCGACAGCGGAGCGACGACCACGAACGAATCGGCACCCGGTGCGAGCACCTTCTCCTTGCGCAACTGCACGCTCTCGAATTCGGCGGCGCCCTTGCCGGTGTTCTTGATCTCGATCTTGAAACGCTGGCCGGCCGGCACTTCGATGCGGGCGGGATTCAGCTTGCCGTCCGTCATCTCGAGCTTGAACGTCGGCAGGTCGGCAGCATGCGCTGCGCCGGCAAGCCACAGCGCAGCGGCTGCGGCAACGATTTTCTGGGGAATTTTCATTCTGGGTTCTCTACGCCAACGGCGCGCCGAAGCGCGCCGTTCGTGATGCCACCGATCAGTAACCGCCCTTCTTGCCGATACCGGCGAACGGGAAGTCGTACTCGAGCGTAACGGGCTTGAACCACGCGCCCACGCCCGTTTCCTTGTCGATGTGACGGCCGAACGCCATGTGGCCCGACTGCATCGGCGGCTTGACGACCATCGTCAGGTGATACTTGCCCGGGCCGTTCAGCTTCACGTTGTCGCCATAGTGCGGGCCGTCGCTCGCGACCATGCCCATCAGGTCGCCTTCAGCCTTCCACTTCGTGTCGCCCTGCTTCGTCAACTTGTACGTGACCTGCAGGTACGGCATCCAGTCGCCTTCCGCGAAACCCGTCGGGTTGTTCTTGACCGCATGGATGTCGGCCTCGAGGTGGATGTCGGAATCCGACGCCTTGCGCATCATCCCTTCCGGGTCCATCGTGATCGGCTGCAGGTACACCGCGCCGATTTCCATGCCGCCCTGGATCTGCTGCTTGCCGATCGGATATTCGGCAGCCGAGGCCGACATCGCGGCAAGCGCCGCCGCTACCGCAACCGTCGTGCGGATGAACGAAGAACCCAACATGGACACTCCTTGTTATTTGTCTGACTATCTTGACGACACGCGGGCCGCCGCCGGGGCCGCCCGCTGGAAACACTAACGCGACGAAGAACGTTAATGCGAACAATTCTCAATAATTGCGAAGTTTAGCACCGAACCGGTTTCGGAACAAACGAAGAGCCGTGTAAACCCCTGATCCGACAAGGCTTACAGGCTCGTTACCAACCCGTTTCGGTGACGCTTGGACAGATTTACCGGCCGCCGCTGATGTGGTCGCCGACGTTCGCGCCGAACACGCGCTCGCGCAGCACCGCAAGCTGGTCGCGGGTCGCGGCCGCCTTCTCGAACTCGAGGTTCTTCGCGTAGTCGGCCATCTGCTTCTCGAGACGCTTGATTTCCTTCGCGAGCTGCTTTTCCGACATGTCCTCGAATTTCGCGCGCTGCTGCGCCTCCTTCAGCTCCGCGCGCGCCTCGTCCGCGTTGTAGACGCCGTCGATGATGTCCTTGATGCGCTTCACGACGCCGCGCGGCGTGATGCCCATCTTTTCGTTGAAGGCCATCTGCTTCGCGCGGCGGCGCTCGGTCTCGCCGATCGCGCGCGTCATCGAATCGGTCATGTTGTCCGCGTAGAGGATCGCCTTGCCGTTCACGTTCCGCGCGGCCCGGCCGATCGTCTGGATCAGCGAGCGCTCGGCGCGCAGGAAGCCTTCCTTGTCCGCGTCGAGGATCGCGACGAGCGACACTTCCGGAATGTCGAGGCCCTCGCGCAGCAGGTTGATCCCGACCAGCACGTCGAACGTGCCGAGCCGCAGGTCGCGGATGATCTCGACGCGCTCGACCGTGTCGATGTCGCTGTGCAGGTAGCGCACCTTGACGCCGTGGTCGGCCAGGAACTCGGTGAGCTGCTCGGCCATGCGCTTCGTCAGCACGGTGATCAGCACGCGCTCGCCGGCCTTCACGCGCGCATTGATCTCAGTCAGCACGTCGTCGACCTGCGAGCTCGCCGGGCGCACCTCGATTTCCGGATCGACGAGCCCCGTCGGCCGCACGACCTGCTCGGCGATCTGCCCCGTCACGCGCTTCTCGTAGTCGGCCGGCGTGGCCGACACGAACACGACCTGGCGCATCTTGCGTTCGAACTCGGGGAATTTCAGCGGCCGGTTGTCCAGCGCCGACGGCAGGCGGAACCCGTAATTGACGAGGTTTTCCTTGCGTGCGCGGTCGCCGTTGTACATGCCGTTCAGCTGGCCGATCAGCACGTGCGACTCGTCGAGCAGCATCAGCGCATCGGGCGGCAGGTAGTCGACGAGCGTCGGCGGCGGATCGCCTGGCTCCGCCCCCGAGAAATGCCGCGAGTAGTTCTCGATGCCCTTGCAGAAGCCGAGCTCCTGCAGCATCTCGAGATCGAAACGCGTGCGCTGCTCGAGGCGCTGCGCCTCGACGAGCTTGCCGTCGCGGTGGAAGTACTCGAGGCGTTCGCGCAGTTCGTCCTTGATCGTCTCGACCGCCCGCATCACGGTATCGCGCGGCGTCACGTAGTGCGACGACGGATACACGGTGAAGCGCGGAATCTTCTGCCGCACGCGCCCCGTCAGCGGGTCGAACAGTTGCAGCGTCTCGACCTCGTCGTCGAACAGTTCGACGCGCACGGCCATTTCCGCGTGTTCGGCCGGGAAGATGTCGATCGTGTCGCCGCGCACACGGAACGTGCCGCGCTGGAAATCCTGCTCGTTGCGCGTGTACTGCATCGCGATCAGCCGCGCGATCACGTCGCGCTGGCCGAGCTTGTCGCCGGTGCGCAGCGTCAGGATCATCTGGTGGTATTCGGACGGGTTGCCGATACCGTAGATCGCCGACACCGTCGCGACGATCACCACGTCGCGGCGCTCCATCAGGCTCTTCGTCGCCGACAGCCGCATCTGCTCGATGTGCTCGTTGATCGACGAATCCTTCTCGATGAACAGGTCGCGCTGCGGCACGTAGGCCTCAGGCTGGTAGTAGTCGTAGTACGAGACGAAGTACTCGACCGCGTTGCGCGGGAAGAACTCGCGGAACTCCGCATAGAGCTGCGCCGCGAGCGTCTTGTTCGGCGCGAACACGATGGCCGGGCGGCCGAGCCGCGCGATCGTGTTGGCCATCGTGAAGGTCTTGCCCGACCCCGTCACGCCGAGCAGCGTCTGGAACGACAGGCCGTCCTCGACCCCTTCGACGAGCGTTGCGATCGCGGTCGGCTGGTCGCCTGCGGGCGGATACGGCTGGTACAACTGGAAGGGCGACCCTTCGAAGGTAGCGAATTTGGATTCGTCGAGCGCGTCGCCGACTTCAGCATGATGTTCGGACATGGAATGCGGCCGGAGCAAGGGCAAAGAAAGCATTCTAGCGCTTCGCGGCCGCGCGAACTGCTGCCGGCTCCTGACGCGCGACGGCTGCCCGAAATCGCGAATCGCCGCCGAATCGCGACGGATTCACCGCCCCCGCCAGCACGAATTCGCTACAATATCAGGCTGCTGCGCTTTCCGGCGTCGTGCCGTTGGCGCGCGGTCCGCTGCGCCCGCCCCGCCGGCTGAAAGCCTGACCCTCTTTTCACTACTGCCGAATCATCATGTCGCTCTTCTCCGCTGTCCAGCTTGCCCCCCGCGACCCGATCCTGGGCCTGAACGAAGCCTTCAACGCCGATGCGCGTCCGACCAAGGTCAACCTCGGCGTCGGCGTGTACACGAACGAAGAAGGCAAGATTCCGCTGCTGCGCGCGGTCCGCGAAGCCGAGAAGGTGCGTGTCGAGGCCGGCCTGCCGCGCGGCTACCTGCCGATCGACGGGATCGCCGCCTACGATGCGGCCGTGCAGAAACTGCTGCTCGGCAACGATTCGCCGCTGATCGCAGCGGGCCGCGTGGTCACGGCCCAGGCACTGGGCGGCACGGGCGCACTGAAGATCGGCGCCGATTTCCTGCGCACCGTGAACCCGAACGTGAAGGTCGCGATCAGCGATCCGAGCTGGGAAAACCACCGCGCGCTGTTCGAAGCAGCCGGCTTCGAAGTCGTCGCGTACCCGTACTACGACGCGGCCACCAACGGCGTGAACTTCGAAGGCATGCTGTCGGCGCTGAACGGCTACGAAGCCGGCACGGTCGTCGTGCTGCACGCGTGCTGCCACAACCCGACGGGCGTGGACCTGACCGAAGCGCAATGGCAGCAAGTCGTCGACGTCGTGAAGGCGCGCAACCTCGTGCCGTTCCTCGACATGGCGTACCAGGGCTTCGGCGAGAACATCGAAGCCGATGCCGCCGCCGTGCGCCTGTTTGCCTCGGCCGACCTGAACGCATTCGTGTCGTCGTCGTTCTCGAAGTCGTTCTCGCTGTACGGCGAGCGCGTCGGCGCGCTGTCGATCATCACGTCGAGCAAGGAAGAAGCCACGCGCGTGCTGTCGCAACTGAAGCGCGTGATCCGCACGAACTACTCGAACCCGCCGACCCATGGCGGCGCCGTCGTCGCTGCCGTGCTCGCGTCGCCGGAACTGCAGGCTTCGTGGGTGCAGGAACTCGGCGAGATGCGCGATCGCATCCGCGCGATGCGTAACGGTCTTGTCGAGCGCCTGAAGGCGAGCGGCGTCGATCGCGACTTCAGCTTCATCAACGCGCAACGCGGGATGTTCTCGTATTCGGGCCTGACCTCGGCGCAAGTCGATCGCCTGCGCGACGAGTTCGGCATCTATGCGGTCGGCACGGGCCGGATCTGCGTCGCCGCGCTGAACACGCGCAACCTCGACGCGGTCGCCAACGCAGTCGCAGCCGTCCTGAAGTAAAGCGGCGCCGGGCGGCCGCCGTCACCGGCTCCGCCCTGCCGACATGAAAAACGCGCTCCACGGAGCGCGTTTTTTTTTGGCCATTCGACAGCGGGCAGCGACGCCGCCCGCGCCGGCGTTACTGCATGAACCAGCCGTGGCTGACGACGACCGACTGCCCCGTGAGCGCGGCGCTCGGGAACGCCGACAGGAACAGCACCGTCTGCGCGACGTCCTGCACCGTCGTGAACACCCCGTCGACCGTGTTGCCGAGCATCACCTTCTTCACCACTTCCTCTTCGCTGATGCCGAGCTCCTTCGCCTGCTCCGGAATCTGCTTGTCGACCAGCGGCGTGCGCACGAAGCCCGGACACACGACGTGCGAGCGCACGTTGTGCTTCGCGCCTTCCTTCGCCAGCACCCGTGCCAGACCGAGCAGGCCGTGCTTGGCCGTCACGTATGCCGATTTCAGCGGCGACGCTTCGTGCGAGTGCACCGAACCCATGTAGATCACGACGCCGCCGCGATCGTCCTTGTACATGTGCTTGAGCGCGGCCTTCGTCGTCAGGAACGCGCCGTCGACGTGGATCGCCTGCATCTTCTTCCAGTCGGAGAACGCATAGTTCTCGATCGGGTTGACGATCTGGATGCCCGCGTTCGACACGAGGATGTCGACCGAGCCGAACGTTTCGGCAACCTTGTCGATGCCGCTGTTCACGGCTTCCTCGTTCGTCACGTCCATCGCGACGCCGATCGCCTTGCCGCCTGCCTTGTTGATCTCGTCGGCGACCGCGTTCGCGCCGTCCTGGTTCAGGTCGGCGATCGCGACGGCCGCGCCTGCCTTGGCGAGCTCGAGTGCGATTTCCTTGCCGATGCCGCTCGCGGCGCCCGTGACGACTGCGGTCTTGCCGCTCAGATCTGCTGCCATGTCCGTCTCCTCCCGTTTGTCGGATCGATAAATCATGCGCCCGCCGCATCCGCGCTCGTCGCGAACTCGTAACGGCGTGCCAGCCGTCATTGTGCACGATCGGCCCCGCCGTTCGCGCGCAAAACGTCTAAGCTTAAGGTCGGTTCCGTTACGCAGGAGATTCGCATGCACTATCGACGGCTAGGCCGCTCCGGCCTGCAGATCAGCGAGCTTTCCCTCGGTTCGTGGGTGACATACGGCAACCAGGTCGACCAGCGGGTCGCGCGCGAATGCCTCGCCGCGGCACGCGATGCGGGCGTCAATTTCTTCGACAACGCCGAGGTCTACGCCGGCGGCAAATCCGAGGAAATCATGGGTCAGGCGCTCAAGTCGCTCGACTGGCCGCGCGTCAGCTATATCGTGTCCACGAAGTTCTTCTGGGGGCTCGCGGAAGCGCCGAACCAGTACCACACGCTGAACCGGAAATACCTGTTGAATGCACTCGACGGCTCGCTGCGCCGGCTGCAGCTCGACTATGTCGATCTCGTCTATTGCCATCGCCCCGATCCGAACACGCCGATCGAGGAAACCGTGTGGGCGATGAGCGACATGATCGCGCGCGGCAAGGCGCTGTACTGGGGCACGTCGGAATGGAGCGCCGACGAGATCCGCGCCGCATGCGAGATTGCCGAGCGGCATCACCTGCGCAAGCCGGTCGTCGAACAGCCGCAGTACAACCTGTTCCACCGCACGCGGGTGGAGCAGGAATATGCGCGGCTCTACGACGATTACGGTCTCGGTCTCACGACCTGGAGCCCGCTGGCATCGGGCCTGCTTACCGGCAAGTACCGCGACGGCGTACCGACCGGCAGCCGCGCGCAGTTGCAGGGCTACGACTGGATGCGTGAACGCCTGACCGACCGGACCGCCAACGACATCGTCGAACGGCTCGGCGGGATCGCGGCCGAACTCGGCTGCAGCACGGGCCAGCTCGCGATCGCGTGGGTGCTCGCGAATCCGCGCGTGAGTTCGGTCATCACCGGTGCATCGCGGATCGAACAGATCGGCGACAACATGCGCGCGATCGACGTTGCCGCGAAGCTGACGCCGGATGTGAAGCAACGCATCGAGGAACTGGTCGGCGACGCATACGAGTAAGGCGACTTGCGGCCACTCGCGTACAATACGCGGCCGCATCGGCGCCCGGCCTGACGGCCGCGCACGATCGACCGCTTTCATCGATTCACCTTTCGTTTCAGGCAGCCAGCCATGCTCAGTTATCGTCACGGTTTTCACGCAGGCAACCACGCGGACGTGCTCAAGCACGCCGTCGTCGTCCAGCTGCTGCGCTACCTGAACAAGAAAGACAAATCGTACTGGTACATCGATACGCACGCAGGTGCCGGCGTGTACTCGCTGCGCGACGGCTACGCGGCGAAGACGTCGGAATTCGACACCGGCATCGGCCGGCTGTGGAACGAAAGGAATCTGCCGGAAGCGCTGGGCGAGTATGTCGACGAAGTCCGCGCGCTGAACGACGATGGCGAGCTGCGCTTCTATCCGGGTTCGCCGTACATCGCATGGAGATCGATGCGCGAGCAGGATCGCATGCGCCTGTTCGAAATGCACACGACCGAAATCGACGTGCTGCGCCACAATTTCCGCGACGCGGGACGGCGCGCGATGATCTTCGCCGGCGACGGTTTCGAAGGGATCAAGGCGCTGCTGCCGCCGGCGCCGCGACGTGCACTCGTGCTGATCGACCCGTCCTACGAGGACAAGAAGGACTACGCGCGCACGGTGAGCTGCGTGACGGAATGTCTGAAGCGATTCGCAACGGGCTGCTATGCGATCTGGTACCCGCAGGTCACGCGGCTGGAGTCACAGCGCTTTCCCGAGCAGCTGAAGCGCCTGCAACCGAACAACTGGCTGCACCTGACGTTGACGGTATCGAATCCACCGACGGATGGCTTGGGCCTCTTTGGCAGCGGGATGTTCATCCTGAATCCGCCGTACACGCTCGCGCAGAGCATGAACGAGGCACTGCCCTATCTGGTCGAGACGCTGGGACAGGATAGCGGCGCCCGCTTTCAGATCGAGCAACGCGGCAACTGACCGGGCAACCGGCCGTTACTGCGGCCTCGGCGCGAGCCTCGGCTGGTTGGCTGGCTGCCCGCCCCATGCGGGAACGTTGATATACGGCGCGACGAACAGCGGAACCGACGTGTTCGGCGCCTGCCCGGCCGGGGCGCGCATGCCCGCCGGCTCGACGATCGGCTCCGAGGACAACGGGGCCGTCTGCAACACCAATCCGCCCTTGCCGTCCTGGATACCACGTTGCGTATCGAGAACCAGCGGTTTGGACGACGTCGCGGCACCGGCCGCGAGGCCATGGACAAGCACGGCCGCGCCCAGCACGAGACGCGCGCGGGCACGGCGACGCACATCGAGACGCAAACGCATGATCGTGTCCTTCAGGATGAAAAGCAGGCTCATACCATAGCGCTGCACTGACGATTTCGCCAGATCCGGCGCACAAAAAAACAAAGCCCCGTC
Source organism: Burkholderia cepacia complex sp. TUM26381 (assembly GCF_057439935.1). NCBI lineage: Bacteria > Pseudomonadati > Pseudomonadota > Betaproteobacteria > Burkholderiales > Burkholderiaceae > Burkholderia > Burkholderia cepacia complex sp. TUM26381. The sequence continues at coordinate 2,510,108 of NZ_CM172006.1, forward strand.
AAATACGGGGCTTGCTTATCGTTCGGTGCCACACGGCACCTGACGGTGACTCCGATTACAGCGAGTAGCCGTTGGTTTCGAGCGAGCGGATGCGGCTCTCGAGCTGGACGATGTCCGACGACGTGGCGAGGTAAGCCTCACGGCGCTCACGTTCTGCGGATTCGAACCAGTTGCTCAGCTTTTCGACGATGTAGGCAATCATGACATTCTCCAAGGAAGAGGGACCCCTGGTGAACCGAGATTCAGGGATTTCCCGTATAGGGTTATCCCGAATTATAGCGATGCCGCACCAAGATGCTAGTGAAATACTTGCATGGAAACCATTCCAGAATGGAATGATCGCCCATCAACACACTGTAACCCATTGATTTTTATAGCTATTGAATCGAAGCCCATTTTGAGGCTCGAGGGCGCGCACTAATTTGGTTCAACGATGGGGTCGGCGAGGCGCGCCAAAATCGGGCATTCGGGCCGTCCGTCACCATGGCAGTGCGCGGCCAGGTCGGCCAGCGTGTCGCGCATGTCGCTCAGCTCCGCGATGCGTTTGTCGAGTTCGGCCACGTGCTCGAGGGCGATCGACTTCACTTCGGCGCTCGCGCGGGAGCGATCCTGCCAGAGCATCAGCAGCTTGCGGATATCCTCGACGAGAAAGCCAAGCCGCCGGGCCTGGCGAATGAAGCGCAGGATGTGGATTTCGTCCGCGCCATAGATCCGATAGCCGGCATCGGTCCGCTTGCTCGGTGCAAGCAGGCCAACCTGTTCGTAGTACCGGATCATTTTTGCGCTGACTCCGGATTCGCGCGACGCGTCGCCGATATTCATTCCCTGCCCTCTCCATCAAGCCCCGGTTTCGACCGTGAACGTCGACGAATGCAATCGCCGACGACACTTCGATCGTATCAAATCACGTGACTTCGTTCCGCGATGAAGGCCGGCAAGCAGGATGGAAGGTGGTCGAATGTGGCGCGTGGCGTGGATGCGACCCTCGGTCCGAATCGACGCCCGTCGGCGCCGCAGCGCCGGGCGCATTTCGCGTGGCCGGCATCGCACATTTCTGTCGCTCAAATGCAAAAACCCCCGCCTTTCGGGCGGGGGTTTCTGGCTTAGGGAGCCTGACGATTACCTACTTTCACACGGGAATCCGCACTATCATCGGCGTAGAGTCGTTTCACGGTCCTGTTCGGGATGGGAAGGGGTGGGACCGACTCGCTATGGTCATCAGGCAAAGAGGGTTGTTGTGCTGGCTTCGCAGCACAACCAATCTTGGAAGAAGCAGTAATTTTGAGTTGTGTGTATCACACACGAGAATCCAACTTGTCTCGTCTTGCTACGCAGGTCGCCGGCACTTCAACCGGCGCTCCGCATCGATCAGCTTCGCTGCTCGATGCTCTGCGTGGGATGCTCGTAAGTGCTGAAGCACTAACGATCATCGACACAAGGCAGACTTGTTATAGGATCAAGCCTTACGGGCAATTAGTATCAGTTAGCTGAACGCATTACTGCGCTTACACACCTGACCTATCAACGTCCTGGTCTCGAACGACCCTTCAAGGGGATCTAGTCCCCAGGGATATCTCATCTTAAGGCGAGTTTCCCGCTTAGATGCTTTCAGCGGTTATCTCTTCCGAACATAGCTACCCGGCGATGCCACTGGCGTGACAACCGGTACACCAGAGGTTCGTCCACTCCGGTCCTCTCGTACTAGGAGCAGCCCCCTTCAAATATCCAACGCCCACGGCAGATAGGGACCAAACTGTCTCACGACGTTTTAAACCCAGCTCACGTACCTCTTTAAATGGCGAACAGCCATACCCTTGGGACCGGCTACAGCCCCAGGATGAGATGAGCCGACATCGAGGTGCCAAACACCGCCGTCGATATGAACTCTTGGGCGGTATCAGCCTGTTATCCCCAGAGTACCTTTTATCCGTTGAGCGATGGCCCTTCCATACAGAACCACCGGATCACTATGACCTGCTTTCGCACCTGCTCGACTTGTCGGTCTCGCAGTTAAGCACGCTTATGCCATTGCACTATCAGCACGATTTCCGACCGTACCTAGCGTACCTTCGTACTCCTCCGTTACGCTTTGGGAGGAGACCGCCCCAGTCAAACTGCCTACCATGCACTGTCCCCGACCCGGATCACGGGCCAAGGTTAGAACCTCAAACAAACCAGGGTGGTATTTCAAGGACGGCTCCACCGAAACTAGCGTTCCGGTTTCATAGCCTCCCACCTATCCTACACAGATCGGTTCAAAGTCCAATGCAAAGCTACAGTAAAGGTTCATGGGGTCTTTCCGTCTAGCCGCGGGTAGATTGCATCATCACAAACACTTCAACTTCGCTGAGTCTCGGGAGGAGACAGTGTGGCCATCGTTACGCCATTCGTGCAGGTCGGAACTTACCCGACAAGGAATTTCGCTACCTTAGGACCGTTATAGTTACGGCCGCCGTTTACCGGGACTTCAATCAAGAGCTTGCACCCCATCATTTAATCTTCCGGCACCGGGCAGGCGTCACACCCTATACGTCCACTTTCGTGTTTGCAGAGTGCTGTGTTTTTATTAAACAGTCGCAGCCACCAGTTTATTGCAACCCCTTCACCCTTTGCCCGCAGGGGCATCAAGCTACAAGGGCGTACCTTATCCCGAAGTTACGGTACCAATTTGCCGAGTTCCTTCTCCCGAGTTCTCTCAAGCGCCTTAGAATACTCATCTCGCCCACCTGTGTCGGTTTGCGGTACGGTCATCGTTAGACTGAAGCTTAGAGGCTTTTCTTGGAACCACTTCCAATTGCTTCGCTCCCTAAGGAGCTCGCGCCACACCCTTGAATTCCGCGCCCGGATTTGCCTAAGCGCCTTCTCCAATGCAGCGACCGGGACTTCCAACACCCGGACAACCTTCCGCGATCCGTCCCCCCATCGCATCTAACAATGGTGCAGGAATATTGACCTGCTTCCCATCAGCTACGCATTTCTGCCTCGCCTTAGGGGCCGACTCACCCTACGCCGATGAACGTTGCGTAGGAAACCTTGGGCTTACGGCGAGGGGGCCTTTCACCCCCTTTATCGCTACTCATGTCAGCATTCGCACTTCCGATACCTCCAGCACGCTTTTCAACGCACCTTCGCAGGCTTACGGAACGCTCTCCTACCATGCGTGCAAAGCACGCATCCGCAGCTTCGGTATATAGCTTAGCCCCGTTACATCTTCCGCGCAGGACGACTCGATCAGTGAGCTATTACGCTTTCTTTAAAGGGTGGCTGCTTCTAAGCCAACCTCCTGACTGTTTTAGCCTTCCCACTTCGTTTCCCACTTAGCTATATTTGGGGACCTTAGCTGGCGGTCTGGGTTGTTTCCCTCTTGACACCGGACGTTAGCACCCGATGTCTGTCTCCCGTGATTGCACTCTTCGGTATTCGGAGTTTGCTATGGCGGGGTAATCTGCAATAGACCCCCCAACCATGACAGTGCTCTACCCCCGAAGGTGAGACACGAGGCACTACCTAAATAGTTTTCGGAGAGAACCAGCTATTTCCAAGTTTGTTTAGCCTTTCACCCCTATCCACAGCTCATCCCCTAACTTTTCAACGTTAGTGGGTTCGGACCTCCAGTACGTGTTACCGCACCTTCATCCTGGCCATGGATAGATCACTTGGTTTCGGGTCTACGCCCAGCAACTGAACGCCCTATTCGGACTCGCTTTCGCTACGCCTGCCCTATACGGTTAAGCTTGCTACTGAACGTAAGTCGCTGACCCATTATACAAAAGGTACGCCGTCACCCCTTACGAGGCTCCGACTGTTTGTATGCATGCGGTTTCAGGATCTATTTCACTCCCCTCCCGGGGTTCTTTTCGCCTTTCCCTCACGGTACTGGTTCACTATCGGTCGATCACGAGTATTTAGCCTTGGAGGATGGTCCCCCCATCTTCAGACAGGATTTCACGTGTCCCGCCCTACTTGTCGCACACCTAGTTCTTTCATACTGTTTTCGCCTACGGGGCTATCACCCGCTATGGCCGCACTTTCCAGAGCGTTCGGCTAACAATACAAATAAAGAGTGCAAGGCTCATCCCATTTCGCTCGCCACTACTTTGGGAATCTCGGTTGATTTCTTTTCCTGCGGTTACTTAGATGTTTCAGTTCACCGCGTTCGCTTCGCATGGCCTATGTATTCAGCCATGGATACTCCAAAAGGAGTGGGTTTCCCCATTCGGACATCTACGGATCAAAGCTCGTTTGCCAGCTCCCCGTAGCTTTTCGCAGGCTACCGCGTCCTTCATCGCCTGTGATCGCCAAGGCATCCACCACATGCACTTGTTCGCTTGACCCTATAACGAGTCTGTCTCATCTTTCGACGCTACAGTCGCTACAGGTTGAGTTCTCGCATTTGTGCCGTATTCCAATTGAGTCAAACATAGAGTTCGAATCATCTTGAGATACATCGATACAATCACAACCCGGATAGTTTTCACGTCCATCTCAAGACGCTTCCGCTATCCAAATTACTTACTTCTTCCAGATTGTTAAAGAACGACAGCCGATATCTATTGATATCCTCTGACTGGCTCAATCGCCAATGCAAAGCGCTCGCTGAATTTTCAGCAAACTCTTAGCATTGAGGATTGGTGGAGGCAGACGGGATCGAACCGACGACCCCCTGCTTGCAAAGCAGGTGCTCTCCCAGCTGAGCTATGCCCCCATGTACAGATGACCTCAGGTACCTACAGTCAGACAAGACATTGGTGGGTCTGGTTGGATTCGAACCAACGACCCCCGCCTTATCAAGACGGTGCTCTAACCGACTGAGCTACAGACCCCTGAGTCTGTCTTTAAATTTACAGCCGATAAGCGTGAGCGCTCAACTTTGCGAGAAGCTCTAGAAAGGAGGTGATCCAGCCGCACCTTCCGATACGGCTACCTTGTTACGACTTCACCCCAGTCATGAATCCTACCGTGGTGACCGTCCTCCTTGCGGTTAGACTAGCCACTTCTGGTAAAACCCACTCCCATGGTGTGACGGGCGGTGTGTACAAGACCCGGGAACGTATTCACCGCGGCATGCTGATCCGCGATTACTAGCGATTCCAGCTTCATGCACTCGAGTTGCAGAGTGCAATCCGGACTACGATCGGTTTTCTGGGATTAGCTCCCCCTCGCGGGTTGGCAACCCTCTGTTCCGACCATTGTATGACGTGTGAAGCCCTACCCATAAGGGCCATGAGGACTTGACGTCATCCCCACCTTCCTCCGGTTTGTCACCGGCAGTCTCCTTAGAGTGCTCTTGCGTAGCAACTAAGGACAAGGGTTGCGCTCGTTGCGGGACTTAACCCAACATCTCACGACACGAGCTGACGACAGCCATGCAGCACCTGTGTATCGGTTCTCTTTCGAGCACTCCCACCTCTCAGCGGGATTCCGACCATGTCAAGGGTAGGTAAGGTTTTTCGCGTTGCATCGAATTAATCCACATCATCCACCGCTTGTGCGGGTCCCCGTCAATTCCTTTGAGTTTTAATCTTGCGACCGTACTCCCCAGGCGGTCAACTTCACGCGTTAGCTACGTTACTAAGGAAATGAATCCCCAACAACTAGTTGACATCGTTTAGGGCGTGGACTACCAGGGTATCTAATCCTGTTTGCTCCCCACGCTTTCGTGCATGAGCGTCAGTATTGGCCCAGGGGGCTGCCTTCGCCATCGGTATTCCTCCACATCTCTACGCATTTCACTGCTACACGTGGAATTCTACCCCCCTCTGCCATACTCTAGCCTGCCAGTCACCAATGCAGTTCCCAGGTTGAGCCCGGGGATTTCACATCGGTCTTAGCAAACCGCCTGCGCACGCTTTACGCCCAGTAATTCCGATTAACGCTCGCACCCTACGTATTACCGCGGCTGCTGGCACGTAGTTAGCCGGTGCTTATTCTTCCGGTACCGTCATCCCCCGACCGTATTAGGGCCAAGGATTTCTTTCCGGACAAAAGTGCTTTACAACCCGAAGGCCTTCTTCACACACGCGGCATTGCTGGATCAGGCTTTCGCCCATTGTCCAAAATTCCCCACTGCTGCCTCCCGTAGGAGTCTGGGCCGTGTCTCAGTCCCAGTGTGGCTGGTCGTCCTCTCAGACCAGCTACTGATCGTCGCCTTGGTAGGCCTTTACCCCACCAACTAGCTAATCAGTCATCGGCCAACCCTATAGCGCGAGGCCCGAAGGTCCCCCGCTTTCATCCGTAGATCGTATGCGGTATTAATCCGGCTTTCGCCGGGCTATCCCCCACTACAGGACATGTTCCGATGTATTACTCACCCGTTCGCCACTCGCCACCAGGTGCAAGCACCCGTGCTGCCGTTCGACTTGCATGTGTAAGGCATGCCGCCAGCGTTCAATCTGAGCCAGGATCAAACTCTTCAGTTTAAACCTGTTACTGTTTTCGGTTCAGTTAAGAACCGGTCGCTCACTCAAAGCTGACAGGAATATGAATCACTTCATAAACCTGACTTACTTTAGTGTGAGACTCTTGATACTTTCGCTATCTGATCCGAGGATCAGCTCGCTTCCATCAAGCGCCCACACTTATCGGCTGTTAATTTTTAAAGAGCATTTCTGCGAGGAACTTCGTGTTTCCCGGCAGCGCTGCGTTTTCAGCAGCAGAGAAGCGAGATTATGAACCGTGTTTCGCAGCTCGTCAACAACTTTTTTACTACATCGTTGCGACTGCGGGGCTCAACTTCCTGCACCGCCGAGGCCGCTACCACCGGACCTCAACAGCACTGCTTCCCTTCCTCCCGCGCCGCGTTTCCGTTAGCGCGAAAGAGGCGTGATTCTATGCAGCTCACGCCAATCGCGCAAGGGGTTCGACGCAACTTTTTTACGAACGCTGCAAATTCGGCCGCCCTGCCTTGCCCGGGCACGAGACCGCTTATGGTGCAAAGAACGGACTAGAATATGAGGTTCTTCGCCTCCTTCTATATACGTCTTTAATATGCGCCAGCGAATCGCCAAACGCCTCCCCCCCGATGCCGACAAACTAGTCGGTCTGTCGCTTGCGCTCTTCGCCTCGGGCAGCCGCATCGAGGATCGCTTCTGGGAAGCGAAGCTCGATGCGCTGCTCGCCAAGATTGTCCGCAACGGCAACCAGACCACGCTCGACGCAGCGCTCGACCATCTTCAGCAGAATCATCCCGATGCCTATGGCGCACTCGCCGACATGGCGGAAACGCACAGCGAGTCGCTGGTGATCGAGCACGACGGCCAACCGTACGATGCACTGCTGGTCGCCGTTCCGGTTCTGGCCTGGACGCGCTATATGATCCCGTCGGGTCCGCTCAAGGGCGACGTCGCCGACGCGCTGCGCACGCATCTGCAGGCCCACGTGCTTGCGAACGGCACCCTGGTCGGGCTTGCGCCGTTCCTCTACAGCATCGACCAGTTGCCGCGGCACCACGTGGAAACCTACCGGCTTGCCCAGCAGCTCGCGCATGCGGCGATCAGCCAGCACAACCCGAAGCTGAGCTTCGGCGATCTGCCGGAAACCTCGCCGATCCTGGCCGACCCGCGCTTCCTGCTCGCAGTCGTCGCCGCGCCCGCCGGTGCGTCGCTGTTCCGCTGGCAAGAAGAAGAAAACGGCAGCCGGATCGAGCGCGGCCAGTGCCTCGAGCAATGGACGGCACAAGGCGGCCCGAACCTGTCGATCGCACTGCCCGGCTGCGAGTTCGAATGCCTGCTTCCGGACGCGTACTACTCAGCCTGTCGGGATGCAGACGAGCGCATTCGTCCGCACACCGTTCGAACCGCCATTCGTTATCTTTTCGACACACTTGGTGCGGCGCCGCAGGAGCTGCGCGCGGTGGTCGCCGGCTTCGGCGAACGCCGTATCGACGAGTATCGTGTCGGCTTCACGCGGCGTGCCAGCAACGACGTGATCTACGGTGTCGTGTGGCCGCTCTACGGCCGTGAAAACGGCGACGTCTCGATGGACAGCGCGACGCTCGAGGGCGAAGCGCCGATCGAAGGGCCGCTCGAGGAAATCGTGAGCCTGCTGAAGGAATGCGGCGTAACCGACGTCCGACGGCACGCGGGCCGCTTCGAACCCGAATACTGCGACGACTGCGGCGTGCCGCTCTACGCGGATCCGCTCGGCGAAATCGTCCATGCGGAAATGCCGGAAGACGCATCGCCCGCCCAACCGCACTTCCACTGATCCGCACCGCAGGCCCTGACAGCCTGCCCGCCCGAAGCCGCTTCCGGTTCCTGCCGAAGCGGCTTTTTTCTTGTCCGATCCACCGCCGCCCGAAATTTCGAACATTTCCTAAGCCTTTCAGCCGAGCAGACATCGTGTAAGGTCTTTGTCATTATCGGGGCCAGCACATACCCGACAGCAACTCAATGACTCACCCTTACGGAGGTTGAATATGCGGTTCTTGGTGCTTAACTCAGATGCCGAGCGGCGTGACGGACTGAAGGCCCTGTTGCGGCAGATCGACCGGCACGCCAGCATCAACGATGCGCCGGACAGTTTCCAGGCGCGCCGGCTGCTGCGCACCCAGCGTTTCGACCTCGTCGCGATCGACTGGCTCGACGTGGGCCGGCTCAGCGAGCTTCAGGCGCTCTGCAGTGCGTGCTCGCCGACACCGGTCGCCGTCCTGGTCGACGAGGTGTCGCCTGAAGCGATTCAGCGCTTCTTCCACTACGGGGTCGCGGGCGTGATTCCGCATTCCACGCGGCCACACCTGATCGTGCGCGCGCTCGAGATCGTGCTGCTGGGTGGGCACTACATTCCGCCAGGCGCGCTCAGCCTGTTGCCCTCGGCGGCTGCGGCGCGACACGATGCCCATTTCCAGACGCTCGCCGGCTCGCTTCCCCGTCGCCCGCCGAGCGGCCTCCTGTCGCCGCGGCAAGCGCAGATCATGCGGTTCGTCCACATGGGCAGCACGAACAAGATGATCGCCCGTACGCTCGGCATCAGCGAAGGCACCGTGAAGATCCATCTCGCCAGCATCTTCCAGCAGCTTGGCGCCGCAAACCGCGCCGCCGCGGTCGCGATCTACAACGGCTGGCTGTCACCCCATCTCGAGGTACTACTGGCGAACCGCAGCCGAGCCCGCAAGCCGGCCATCGGCGAACACGGCCCGGCTCCGCTGCGTACACAACGGAACGACCGTCCCTATCCGTTGCCTGCCGCCAATACAGGCACGCAGGACTTGGCGCTCGCTGCCGAGCCGCCTGCACGATTCCGGCGCGGACGCTAGGCAAACAGTCTCGATATTGCGACGGTCGGCATGTGCGGATTCCCACCTTTGATGCTCAACGAGTAATATGAACGCATGGGTTTTCTTTTCACACCGCTTCCGCTCTGGGTTGGCATCGGTGGCTGGATCGCTGCCGTGGCCTTGCTCGCGCTCGCGATCTGGAATCGTCCCTTCGTACGCCTGCAAGACGCCACGCTCCAGCACGTGTGGCTCGCGCTCGTCACCGCGATCGCGGTCCTCTGGGCCTCGAATGCGTGGCTCGAAGATGGCATCGTCATGCATCTGCTTGGCGCAACGCTGCTCGTCACGCTATTCGACTGGACGCTCGCACTGATCGCAATGGGCGCCGTCACGGCGGTTGCCGCGATCATCTTCGACGCGCCGTGGCAAGGCATTGGCCTGACCTATCTGATCTACGGCGCACTGCCTGTCGCTGTGTCGGCGTTGCTGCAGCGCGCCGCGCTCGCATGGCTGCCGCACAACCTCGCGTCATTCATCACCGGCCAGGGCTTCCTGTCGCCGGCCATCGCGATCGTCACAGTCGCCGCCGCGGCCGCCGGTGTTCAGCTCGCGCTCGCGGATGGCGTGCCCGTCGTGATCCCGGCCGGCTATCTGCTGAACACCGCGCTGCTCGCACTCGGCGAAGCGTGGTTCACCGGCATGGCAACGGCACTCATCGCCGTCTATCGCCCCGCCTGGGTCACGACCTTCGACGTCCGACGCTATCGCCTCGGCGGCCCGCGCGCCTGAATTTCCCTCCCGATCGGGGCACCGTCGACGCACGCCCCTTCGACGCATTCCGCAGCGCGGCAGAATACGTGATCTACTGCCGCACAACTTTTTTACGCTAAGATTGAACTCCTGTTCTTCATCGGGCATCTATACGTGCCCGATGTCTCCTTCGCTCCTCACCAATAACCAGATGGACAGCTCTCCTGCCTCGCTCCGGATTTTCCGGGCGCTCGGCAAGCTGGCAGCCTGTATCGCGGGCCTGTCGCTTGCGCTTCCCACACCGGCACTCGCCGACCTGCTCGACCAGCGCTCCGAACTGATCAACAAATTCGTCAACGAGATGCATGCCGATCCGCTCGCCGCCGATTGTGCCGCGCACGGCAGCTTCATCGCCAGCACGTCGACGGCATTCGATCGCGTCGACTTCGCACCGAACGCATTCGACAGCGGCAACGCGACGATCACGCCATGGAACGACTCGTTCGACCAGGGCAAGCAGCGCGTGAAGGTCGACAACATCGTCACGGTCGACGGGCTCGGCATCCACACCGATGGCAGCGATCCGACGCCGCTGAAATTCCGCTGCGGCTATGTCGGCCAGCAAATGCTTGCGTTCAGCTGGAACGACCCCGTTCCGCCGCTGAAGCCGCGCGTCGAGCGCTCGTCGTCGTCGAAGAAGTTCAAGGGCAAGTCGCATCGCGGCAAGGCCAAGGCGAAGGCATCGGGCCGCACGAGCAAGAAGGCCGTCGCCACGAAGAAGTCGAGCGGCCAGAAGAAAGCCGTCAAGAAAAAAACCGCGAAGAAGTCCTGATACGACGGAGCGGCAACGACAGCCGCAAAAAAGAAAGCCGGAGCATCCTGAGATGCCCCGGCTTTTTTTCATGCGCCAACGGATGCGCTTACGCGAACGTGTCGACGTGCACCAGGATCGCCGCCAGCATCGCCGCGCCGAGCGCTGCGCTACGCTCACCGTTCCAGCCGACGCGCTCGTCGGGCAGGTTCGCGTTGTCCTTGAACGGCATCTCGAGCGTCAGCGACAGGCAACCGAACTGATGGCCGATGTACTTCGACGCGAGCTTGAGCGCATCTTCCTTGTACTTGCTCGCTGCGTAGCCATGCTCGGTCTGGAAGTCGGGGCTCGCGACCTTGAACGCGTCGATGAATGCGGTCTGCTCCTTGCCCTGCTGCTCGGTGAAGCTCGGCAACATCTCCGAACCGGCGACGAACACGTACGGCAGATCCTCGTCGCCGTGAATGTCGAAGAACATGTCGCAGCCGATCGCATGGATCGCATCGCGCACGGCCAGCACTTCGGGGCTGCGCTCGGCATCGGGCGCCATCCACTCGCGGTTCAGGTTCGCACCTGCCGCATTAGTGCGCAGGTTGCCGTGCACGCTGCCGTCCGGGTTCATGTTCGGAACGATGTAGAACGTCACGTGATCGTAGAGCTTGCGCGCGACCGGATCGCCGGCCCAGTCACCCCATCCGGCCAGCCGCTTGACGAGCCCCTCGACGAACCACTCTGCCATCGACTCGCCCGGATGCTGACGCGCGATGATCCACACCTTCTTCTTCGGCGCACCATCGGCTTCCGGCGTGCCGAGCGTCAGCAGCGACATCGGACGGCCTTCGACCGTGCGGCCGAGCTCGACGACGCTCGCCTGCGGCAACTGCTGTACCGCACCGAGAAACGCTGCGTGACGCTCCTCCGAATACGGTTCGAAATACGCGTAGTAGATACTGTCGAACTCCGGCGTATGGTCGATGGTCATCGTCTTGCCGTCGAACGTCGTCGGCACGCGGAACCAGTCGACCCGATCATAGCTCGCCACCGCGTGGTAGTTGCGCCAGCCCGACGGATACGCGCATTCGGCCGCGTTCTCGAACGTCATCACGCATCGCTCGCCGCGCGCGCCCGTCAAGCGGTAGTAAAACCATTGCGCGAATTCCGAGCGATTGTCGCCGCGCACGCGCAGGCGGATCGCGTCGGGGCTGTCGCACGACACGACGTCGATTGCGCCTGCGTCGAAATTGCTGGTGATCGAAAGGGTCATCTGTCTCTCCTTGGGCGACCGGTTCGGGCGGTGTGCCGCCTGCCCGGCCTCATGCATGCGCCGGCCGTCTCGTGAACGGCCGGCTGGGTCACTCGCCGACGCGCCGGCGATATACGTAAGTCGAATCGTTCGACGCAGCCGCATCGAACGCATAGCCTTCCGTCGCGAATTCCTTCAGCGCCTTCGGGTCGGTAATCCGGTTCTCGACGACGAAACGCGCCATCAGGCCGCGCGCGCGTTTCGCGTGGAAGCTGATGATCTTGTAGCGGCCGCCCTTCCAGTCCTCGAACACCGGCGTGATGACCGGCGCGGCCAGCAGCTTCGGCTTGACCGACTTGAAGTATTCGGTCGACGCGCAGTTGACCAGCACGCGTGCCGCGCCGCTGCGCGTCTCGAGCTGCTCGTTCAGCGCCCGCGTGATGCGGTCGCCCCAGAACGCGTACAGATCCTTGCCGCGCGCGTTCGCGAAACGCGTGCCCATCTCGAGCCGGTACGGCTGCAGCAGGTCGAGCGGACGCAGCAGCCCGTACAGGCCCGACAGCACGCGCACGTGCTGCTGCGCGTAGTCGAGATCGGTGGACGACAGCGTTTTTGCGTCGAACCCCTCATAGACGTCGCCGTTGAACGCGAGCACGGCCTGCTTCGCATTGGCCGGCGTAAAGGTACGCGACCAGTCGGCGTAGCGCTGGAAATTCAGGCGTGCGAGCGGATCGGAAATATCCATCAGCGTCGCGATGTCCTGCGGTGAAAGCTTGCGCAGGCCGTCGATCAGCTCCGACGCGTCGTCGACGAATGCAGGCTTCGTGTAAGACTGGACGTGCGCGGGCGTATCGTAGTCGAGGGATTTGGCTGGAGAGAGAACGATTATCATAGAGGCTCGCTGGCACGCCGTGCCTTGCGGTCAGACGAAAACCACCGATTGTAACGAATGACCCGCTCTCTCGCCCCGCATGCCGCACACCGCGTCGTGCTCGACTCGAACGTCTGGATCGACATCCTCGTATTCGACGACCCCGCTACACGCCCGATCCGCGCTGCGCTGGAGCGCGGTACGCTGGCTGCCGTGATCGACAGCCGCTGCCTGACCGAACTCGAGTACGTGCTCGATTATCCGCAATTCCAGTCGCGCGCGATCGACAAGGCGGCCGCCCTCGCAACCGTTGCCCGCCTCGCAAGCCTCGTCGAACCGCCGCCCGTCGACGCCGACGCGCCGCCGCTGCCGAAGTGCAAGGACCGCGACGACCAGAAGTTTCTCGAACTCGCCCGTGCCGCGCAGGCCGAGTGGCTCGTGTCGAAAGACCGCGCGCTGCTGAAGCTCGCGAAGCGCACCGCACGCGACTTCGGCTTCCGGATCGCGCAGCCTGCGCCGTTTACCGAGGCCTGCGCACTCGACGCCACGCCGGCCTGACGCATACCAACCGATTTCGACCGTATCGATGAACGCTCCTTCAGACATGCCAACGACTCCCGTTTTCCCCTCGCGCCTGCCGAACGTCGGCACGACGATCTTCTCGGTCATGAGCGCGCTTGCCGCCGAAAAAGGGGCGGTGAACCTCGGCCAGGGCTTCCCGGATTTCGATTGCGACCCGCGCATCGTCGACGCGGTCGCGGCCGCGATGCGCAACGGGCACAACCAGTATCCGCCGATGGCCGGCGTCGCGCCGCTGCGCGATGCGATCGCCGACAAGATCGCGCAGGTCTACGGCCGGCGTTACGATCCGGCTACCGAAATCACGGTGACGGCCGGCGCCACGCAGGCGCTGCTAACGGCGATCCTGTGCGCGGTGCATCCGGGCGATGAAGTGGTCGTCGTCGAGCCGACCTACGACAGCTACCTGCCGTCGATCGAACTCGCGGGCGGCAAGCCCGTGTTCGTCACGCTGGAAGCACCCGACTACGCGATCCCGTTCGACCGTCTCGCGGCCGCGATCACGCCGAAGACGCGGATGATCCTGATCAACACGCCGCACAACCCGACCGGTACCGTGTGGCGCGAGGCGGACATGCGCAAGCTCGAGGACATCGTGCGCGGCACCAACGTGCTGATCCTGTCGGACGAGGTGTACGAGCACATGGTCTACGACGGCGCGCGCCACGAGAGTGTCGCGCGCTACCCGGAACTCGCCGCACGCAGCTTCATCGTGTCGAGCTTCGGCAAGACCTATCACGTGACGGGCTGGAAGGTCGGCTACGTCGCGGCGCCTGCCGCGCTGACCGCGGAGTTCCGCAAGGTCCACCAGTTCAACGTGTTCACGGTGAACACGCCGATGCAGATCGGGCTCGCCGACTACCTGCGCGACCCGGCGCCGTACCTGTCGCTGGCCGGCTTCTACCAGAAGAAACGCGACTTCTTCCGGGCCGGCCTCGAGCGCTCGCGCTTCAAGCTGCTGCCGTGCCCGGGCACGTACTTCCAGTGTGTCGATTACTCGGCGATCAGCGACCTGCCCGAAGCGGAATTCTCGAAGTGGCTCACGTCGGAGATCGGCGTGGCTGCCATTCCGGTCTCGGCGTTCTATCACGAGCCGCACGAATCGGGCGTCGTGCGCTTCTGCTTCGCGAAGCAGGAAAGCACGCTCGCGTCCGCGCTCGAACGACTCGCCCGCCTGTAAGGCCCCGCACGGGCGGCCGCACGCCGCCCTGCGGAAACCGCGCTTACGAACGCGCGACGCTCGTCGCTTCGATGTACGCCTTGCGCTCGGCGGCCACGCGCTGCGCGGCCGGACGCTCGGCAACCTGCTTCGCATGCGCCTTCCAGTCGATGCCGGCGTCGAGCAGGAAATCGCGCCCGAATATGGCCTTCGTCGCCATCCCGATGACCGGCAGATGGACCCACGCGGCGATGTCCGCGAGGCCGAACGAGCCGCCGAGAACATACGGCGAAAACTGCGTCATCTGCTTGAACGCATCGATCGCACGCGGCAGGCGCTTCTCGACGTGCGCCTTCATCCCGTCGCTGACCTTGCCGCCGAAAAACGCTTCGGTATAGACCTCGCGCGCCATCCATTCGAGATACAGCTCGAGCGTCTCGACCAGTTCGCGCACCTTCGCGGCCGCGAACGGGCTCGCCGGGAAAATGCCTTTCTCGGGATAGCGCGCCGCCAGGTATTCGATGATCACCTGCGACTCGAACAGCGCGCCTTCTTCGGTCTTCAGAAAGGGAATCTTGCCGAGCGGCGAATCGGCGAGTTGAGCCGCGTCGCTGATCGGCAAACCGCATACCGCTTCCTCGAACGGAATGTCGTGCTCGAGCAGGACGAACTTCACCTTGTTGTAGTAGTTGGACAACGGAATACCGCACAGCTGTAGCATCGGAGTCTCCTTCCTTGCTGAAGCGCAGCCGCAACGGTGCCGGCCGCATCGGGATTCATCGCGCTGAAAAGCACGTTCGTGCTAGTCTAAAGCAAGTTTTGCGTTCGTCACGACAACATTACATCCGCTGCGGCTGCAGCTCCGCCTGCCCGTGCAACACACCCGGCGCCGCAGCCCCGCCATCCGATGGAGACACACTCGCATGAGTGCTGAACTGCTGGCCTCGCGTCCGCCCGAGAGCGAATCGACGCTCGTCCTCACGCTATCCAATCCCGGCGCGCGCAACGCGCTGCATCCCGACATGTACGCGGCCGGCATCGAAGCGCTCGCCACCGCCGAGCGCGATCCGGCGATTCGCGCCGTCGTGCTGACCGGGGCCGATCGCTTCTTCTGCGCAGGCGGCAACCTGAACCGGCTGCTCGAGAACCGCTCGAAAGACCCGTCCTACCAAGCCGACAGCATCGACCAGCTCGCCGCATGGGTCACGGCGATCCGCGCATCGACGAAACCGATGATCGCGGCCGTCGAAGGCGCCGCGGCCGGCGCGGGCTTCTCGCTCGCGCTCGCGTGCGACCTGATCGTCGCCGCGCACGACGCGAAATTCGTGATGTCGTATGCGCGCGTGGGCCTCACGCCGGACGGCGGCGGTTCGTGGTTCCTCGCGCGCACACTGCCGCGCGCGATGGCAGCCGAGATCCTGTTCGAAGGCAAGCCGGTCACGGCCGAACGCCTGCATGCGCTCGGCGTCGTCAACCGGCTCGCCGTGCCCGGCACGGCACTGAACGACGCGCTCGCCTGGGCCGACGCACTCGCCGGCATCTCGCCGAATGCGCTCACGCGCATCAAGTCGCTGCTCGACGACGCGACGGCGCAACCGCTCGATGCGCACCTCGTCACCGAGCGCGATCATTTCGTCGCCTCGCTGCATCACGCGGACGGCCTCGAAGGCATCACCGCCTTTCTCGAGAAGCGTCAGCCGCACTACAAACGCTGATCCGCCCCACCGCCCATCGCAACGACGCAACGCCGCCGCATCCGGACGATGGGGCGCGCAGCGTCGACGGCGACCTTCCGCTGCGGCTGCACGCGCCCGTCTGCCCGCTCGTTTCGGTCGCCAGCAGCCCGCGTCGATCCATGCTCTAATGGCCGCCTGTCGCGGCGCTGCCGGCGCCGTTTTCGCGCATGCCACCAAGGAGTTGACGATGATCGACGTCTATAGCTGGGCGACCCCGAACGGCCACAAGGTGCACATCATGCTCGAGGAAACTGGCCTCGCGTATCGTGCCCATCCGGTCGATATCGGTGCAGGCGACCAGTTCCAGCCCGAGTTCCTGAAGATCAGCCCGAACAACAAGATCCCCGCGATCGTCGATCCGGACGGCCCCGGCGGCCGGCCGATCTCGCTGTTCGAATCGGGCGCGATCCTGATCTACCTCGCGGAGAAAACCGGCAAGTTCCTGCCGGCCGATCCGGCCGCGCGCTATGCAACGCTCGAATGGCTGATGTTCCAGATGGGCGGTGTCGGCCCGATGCTCGGGCAGGCGCACCACTTCCGCCTGTATGCACCGGAGAAGATCGAGTACGCGGTCAACCGCTACACGAACGAAGCGAAGCGTCTGTACAACGTGATGGAGAAGCGCCTCGGCGAATCCGAATATCTCGCAGGCGACACGTACACGATCGCGGACATTGCGACGTTCCCGTGGACGCGCTCGTGGCAAAACCAGGGCATCGTGCTCGACGAATTGCCGAACGTGAAGCGCTGGCACGACGCGATCGCCGCGCGACCGGCCGTGCAACGCGGCGTCGAGGTACTCGCATCGATGCGCAAGCCGCTGCAGGACGACAAGGCACGCGAGGTGCTGTTCGGCGCAACGCAATACGCGAAGCACTGACACGTGCGTGACGCGCGGAGCGGCAGCCGTACCTGCCGCTCCGCCCTTCAGAAGTAGTGCAGCGTGATGAACTCCGCCGCGCATACCGGCCGCGGCGTATCGGGATGCTCGACCTCGATCGACACCGACCACGTCACCTGCATGCCGCCCCGCGCGGCCTCGGCCGTTTCCCTCACCGCGAACAGCGCGCGCACGCGCGCACCGACCGGCACCGGCTTCAGAAACCGCACGCGGTTCAGCCCGTAGTTCACCCCCATCTTCTGCTCGAAGCGCATCGCGTCGGTCATCAACGCGGGAATCAGCGACAGCGTCAGGAACCCGTGCGCGATCGGCCCGCCGAACGGCGACTCGCGCCGCGCGCGTTCGGGATCGACGTGAATCCATTGATGATCGCCGGTCGCGTCGGCAAAGCCGTCGACGCGCGGCTGGTCGATCTCGATCCAGTTGCTCGCGAGCGGCGCCGCACCGACTCGCGCCTGCAGCGCCTGCGCCGATGCGATCAGTGGCAAGGTCGCATCGGTCATGCGTTCGCCCGTCCCGGATGGCGCAGCCCGAAGAGCACCTTCGTGTGCACGCTGATCACCGTCTCGCCGGCTTCGTTCACGCCGACCCACTCCGTCGACACGATGCCGCGGTCGGGCTTGCTCTCCGACACGCGCTTGTCGTGGACCTTCTGGTACATCGTGATCGTGTCGCCGGCTCGCACCGGCTTGAGCCAGCGGATCGAGTCGATGCCCGGCGAACCCATGCTGGTCGAATCCGGCCCGAGCTTCTTGATGAGCAGGCTCATGAACACCGAGCACGTATGCCAGCCGCTCGCGACGAGCCCGCCGAAGTGCGATGCCTTCCCGGCTTCCTCGTCGAGATGGAACGGCTGCGGGTCATAGCGTTTCGCGAACGCCTTGATGTCGTCGGGCTCGAACGTGTAGCTGCCCACTTCGGTGGTGCTGCCGACCACCAGGTCTTCGTAACTGATACCCACTTGCAAGTCTCCTTGTCTGGCGCGCTCGCGCGTCGCCGTCATGCCGCGTCGGCCTGCGCGAAATCGGGCAGCGCCGCGATGCGGGCCAGATGATGATCGGTATCGCCGAGCGTCGTCTCGATGATCGTCAGCCGCTTGAACAAATGCGCGGCGGCGACCTCGTTGGTCACGCCCATGCCGCCGTGCAACTGGACGGCCTGCTGGCCGACGAAGCGCGCGGCCGCACCGACACGCGCCTTCGCGGCCGACACGGCCTTGCGCCGCGCGTCGGCGTCGCCGCTCGCGTAGCGCACCGCCGCCAGATAGGTCAGCGAACGCGCCTGCTCGGCGTGAATCAGCATGTCGACCATCCGGTGCTGCAACGCCTGGAAACGCGCGATCGGCACGCCGAACTGCTCGCGCGTCTTCGTGTATTCGACCGTCGCGCGATTCAGCTCGTCGAGCGCGCCGACTGCTTCCGCGCACAGCAGGAACGTCGCGTAATCGGCAATCTGCTCGAGCGCCGCCGCGTCGCGTGCACCGCCCGACAGCAGCCGGGCCGGCGTTTCGTCGAATTCGAGCGTCGCGGCACGCTGGCCGTCGATCGTCCGGTAGTCGGCCACCTTCGCGTTCGCTGCGTCGCGTTCGACGACGAAGAGGCCGATGCCGCCGCTGTCGACACGCGCCGGCACGATCCACGCGTGCGCCTGTGCGCCATGCTGGACGACCGACTTGGTACCGGTCAGCCGGTACGTGCCGCCCTGCTCGCGTGCGTGCGTGTCGAGTTCGTACAGGTCGTAGCGCGCGCGCGGTTCGTGGAATGCAACCGCGACACGCTTCTGTCCTTGCGCGACCGCCTCCAGCAGCGCGGCATCCTCGCCTGCGCCGGAGCCGGCGACGCGCAATGCCTCGACGCCGACCGCCGTGGCCCAGTACGGCTCGATCACGAGCGCTCGGCCCAGCTCCTGCATCACGACCAGCATGTCGACCGGGCCGCCGCCGAAGCCGCCCTGTGCGTCGGGCACGGGCAACGCGGTCAACCCCAGTTCGGTGAAGGCGCTCCACTGCGTGTCCGATACGCCCGCGTCGCTGCGTACGATCGCCTGGCGCGCTTCGAAGCCGTATTGCTCGCCGAGATAACGGCGCAGCGCGTCCGTGAACTGCTGCTGCTCATCGGTAAAGCTGAAATCCATGGTTGTCTCCGTTGCCTGATCACAGCCCCAGAATCATCTGCGCGATGATGTTTTTCTGGATCTCGTTCGAGCCGCCGTAGATCGACGTCTTCCGGTAATTGAAGTAGTACGCGGCAAGCGGCGCCGCATCGTCGTCGCCCGCGATGCTGTGCTCGCGCTCGCCGTCGAGGAACGGCACGTCGAACGGTGCAGCGAGCGGGCCGATCGCTTCGACCATCAGTTCGGTGAGCGCCTGCTGCACCTCGGTGCCCTTGATCTTCAGCATCGATGCTTCGGGGCCGGGCCCCTTGCCGCTCGTCTCGCGGCTGACGACGCGCAGCACCGTCACCTCGAGCGCCATCAGCTCGACTTCGAGCGCCGCGACCTTCGCGGCGAACACCGGATCGGCGAGCAACGGCTTGCCGTTCTTGCGGTGGTTCGACGCCACGCGCTTCAGGAACGCGAGTTCGCGCTTCGACGCGCCGACGCGCGCGATGCCGGTGCGTTCATGACCGAGCAGGTATTTCGCGTAGGTCCAGCCGCGGTTCTCGTCGCCGACGAGATTCTCGACCGGCACCTTCACGTCCTCGAAGAACACCTCGTTGACCTCGTGGTCTTCGTCGAGCATGACGATCGGGCGCACCGTGATGCCGGGCGTCTTCATGTCGATCAGCAGGAACGAGATGCCCTCCTGCTTCTTCGCGGCCGGATCGGTGCGCACGAGACAGAACATCATGTCCGCGTACTGGCCGAGCGTGGTCCAGGTCTTCTGGCCGTTGACGACGTAGTGGTCGCCGTGGCGCTCGGCGCGCGTGCGCAGCGACGCGAGATCGGAGCCGGAACCCGGCTCCGAGTAGCCCTGGCACCACCAGTCCGAGCCGTCGAGAATGCGCGGCAGGTAATGGCGTTTCTGCGCTTCGCTGCCGTATTTCATCAGTACCGGCGCGACCATCGACACGCCGAACGGCAGCACGGTCGGCGCACCGATCCGTGCGCACTCCTCGTCCCAGATGTGCCGCTGCGTCTCGTTCCAGCCCGGGCCGCCGTATTCGACGGGCCAGGCAGGCGCGGACCAGCCGCGCTGGCCGAGAATCCGGTGCCAGCTCGCGAAATCCTCGCGGTCGAGTCGTTTGTGATCGAGTACCTTGGCGCGCAGTGCGTGAGGCAGGTTGGCCTCGAGCCAGGCGCGAACGTCAACGCGGAACGCGTCGTCGGCGGGGGAATAATCCAGATCCATGCGCAGTGTCTCCTGTCGACCGGAGTTCGCGCTTTAGCGGTTACTCCGGTCCCATGCAGACGCTCGCCGCGGTCGTTCAGCCGGGCAAGGACCCACTGCGTACGTCATTGCAGCGGTTCTTTCAGCGCGGCGGGAATCGGCAGCGGCATCACGTCGATGCCTTCTTCGGCCAGGGATTGCGCATCTTCCGGCGTCGTGACGCCACGAATGCTGCGCGCGGGCGCCTCGTTGTAATGGATGCGCCGCGCTTCCTCGGCGAAGCGCTCGCCCACGTTCTCGGTCTTCTCCAGCACCTCGCGCAGTGCGCGCATCACCTGCGCCTGCAGCGCACGCGGATCGGCCGGCTGGGCCTGCGACGCGCCCGACAGGTTCAGGCGCGGCGCCGACGGCAGACGGTTGACCTCGGTCGTCCCGCACACCGGACATTCGACCAGCTTGCGGGACAACTGCGCTTCGAATTCATCGGCAGAAGCGAACCAGCCTTCGAACCGATGACCGTGCGGGCACTGTAAATCGAGGACCTTCATGTTGAATCAGGGCGTGTGACGAGTGTAGCGCAAAATGCGGTTTTGTGAACGATCGTGCTAAATCCAGATCGCGCGACGCGAACGCGCCGCATCGAGGGATTGTAACGCCGCGCCCCACCCGCCGCTGACGCGACGCTCAGGGCGTCTGGATCGGCCCGAGCGGCCACGTGCCGGACAGCACCTTGTCGAGCCACATCGTGCCGATGATCGTCTTCACGTCCGAGATCTGGCCCGTGCGCACCCATTCCTGCAGGTCGGCCAGCGTCGCGGTGAAGGTTTCGAGGAATTCGCCCTCGTCGAGCTTGCGCTCGCCGGCCGTCAGCCCGCGCGCAAGGTACAGGTCGATGAATTCGGTCGAGTAGGAAATGATCGGGTGAATGCGGGCCAAAAACACGTACTCGCGTGCCGTGTAACCCGTTTCCTCGCGCAGTTCGCGCACCGCGCATGCGAGTGCGCCTTCGTTCGGATCGAGCTTGCCGGCCGGGAATTCGGCCATCACCTTGCCGATCGGATAGCGAAACTGGCTTTCCATCAGCACGCGGCCGTCGTCGAACAGCGGGATCACCATCACCGCGCCCGGGTGCTGGACGTATTCGCGCACGGCCTTCTTGCCGTCCGGCAGACGGACGGTGTCGCGCTTGAGCTTGAGGAACGCGCCTTCGAAAATCGCCTCGCTCTCGAGGCAGGTTTCGGTCAATGCGGCGTCGTGATTGGGTAGTTCGGCCATCGGCGGCTCCAAAATTGAGCGCGACGGCCAAGGGCCTGTCCGCGCTAATAACGAGCTTGCGCTGGCCGCCAGAAGGGCCGAGCGCAAGGATTGCGACGAAGCGGATACTCGACGTATTCGCAAGGAGCATGACGCCGCGATCGGCCCTTCTGTCGGCCAGCCCCGCGAATGATTTTTCCCAATCAGGGGAACGCGCCTTGCCGGCCGCCCTGCGGCGTCGATCGTCGCTTGTTTGGCGCGGCCAAACGGCGCTCACCACTCCTTGCATTGCAGCCGGCAAGGCGCATTCGCAAGCTCGTTATTAGCGCGAACAGGCCCTTGTCAGCGTCGTTTGACGAGATACTGGAACGTGAAGCCGGGGAACGCGAACACGATGAAGAGACTGAACGTGATCGCGTAAAACTGCCAGCCCTGTTCGAAGCGGTTGCCGGCGCGCGACTCGAGCCAGAAGCCGAGCGCACCGACGATGAAGTACAGCACGATCAGCTCGCCGATCCGCACCCACGCGCTCTTCTTCGCCGCGCCGAACGGCACGACGGCGAAGAGGCGTTGGTTCAGGAACGGCAGGTTGGCGCACACGAGCGCCAACAGCACGATAAACCAGCCGGCTGCCGACATTACAGCGGCAACGTGTTACGGATTGCCTGCAGGCAGGCCGTCAGCAGCGGGCTCGGGATCAAGCCGAGCACGACGACCGCCAGGCCGTTCAGCACGAGAATCGTGCGCTTGCAGAAGTCACCCGAGATCGGCGTCGCATCCTGCGGCGCATCGAAGTACATCAGCTTCACGATGCGCAGGTAGTAGAACGCGCCGAACAGCGACGTGATCACGGCCAGCACGGCCAGCCACGTCAGGCCCGCGTTGACGGTGGCCTCGAGCACGGCCAGCTTCGCGTAGAAGCCGACGGTCGGCGGGATGCCGGCCAGCGAGAACATCATGACCATCATCACGAACGCGAACACAGGGCTGCGCTTGTTGAGGCCCTTGAAGTCGTCGATCGTTTCCGCTTCGAAATCGCGGCGTGCGAGCAGCATCACCACGCCGAACGAGCCGAGCGTCGTGATCAGGTAGACGATCGCGTAGAACATCGCCGAGCTGTAGGCGTTCGCCGGTGCCGACGCGTCGCCCTTCACGATGCCCGCGAGCAGGCCGAGCAGCACGAAGCCCATGTTCGAGATCGCCGAGTACGCGAGCATCCGCTTGATGTTGCGCTGGACGATACCGGTGATGTTACCGACGATCAGCGACAGCGCAGCGAGGATCACGAGCGCGGTCTGCCAGTTCTGTGCGAGCGGCAGCAGGCCCATCACCAGGAAGCGCAGGCCCCACGCGAACGCGGCAACCTTCGGACCGCCGCCGACGAACAGCGTCATCGCGGTCGGTGCGCCCTGGTAGACGTCCGGCACCCACATGTGGAACGGCACGGCGCCGAGCTTGAACGCGATACCGGCGACGATGAAGATCACGCCGAACATCAGCACGGCTGCGTCGGTATTGCCGCCGACTGCCTTGTACACCTCGCCCAGCTCGAGCGAGCCGGTCGCGCCGTAGAGCATCGAGATGCCGTACAGCACGAAGCCCGACGCGAGCGCGCCCAGCACGTAGTACTTCATCGCTGCTTCGCTCGACTGCGCGGCGTCCTGGCGCAGCGCGATGACCGCGTACAGCGACAGCGACATCAGTTCGAGACCGAGGTACAGCGTCAGGAAGTTGTTGCCCGACACCATGACCAGCTGACCGAGCAGCGAGAACATGCCGAGCAGGAACACGTCGCCGCGGAACATGTCGCGATCTTCGAGGTACTTGCGCGAGTAGACGAGCGAGACCGCGAAGCCGAACGACACGACCGCCTTCATCGTGCTCGCGAACGAGTCGACGACGATCATCTTCGAGAAGAAGTAGTACTGATGCGGGTCGAGCGCCTGCACCGAGAACCACACGCCGGCGACGACCGACGAAACGACCGCGATCAGATAGGTCAGGCGGCGGCCGGAAGCACCGGTAAAGGTATCGTTCAGCCATGCGACGACGATGGCGGCCATCACCAGCGCGTCAGGCAACAGGACATTCATAGGAGCGTTCATGATCTTGAGTTCCTCCGCTCGCGATTACTGGGCCAGCGGCAGCTTCGACTGCGCGACGTGGGAGAGGAGGTTTTCCACGGAAACGTGCATCACGTCGGTGAAAGGCTTCGGATACAGGCCCATCAGCATCGTGAACGCGGCAAGCACGGCCAGCATCAGGAATTCGCGACGGCCGATGTCCTTCAGCTTGGCAACGTGATCGTTCGCCACCGCGCCGAAGTACACGCGCTTGTACATCCACAACGTGTAAGCCGCGCCGAGGATCAGCGTGAACGCCGCGCCGAAGGCGATCCAGAAGTTGTACTGGACGGCCGCGAGAATCACCATGAACTCGCCGACGAAACCCGAGGTACCCGGAAGACCGCAGTTGGCCATCGAGAACAGCATCGCAAACGCCGCGAACTTCGGCATCACGTTGACGACGCCACCGTAATCGGCGATCTGGCGCGAGTGCACGCGGTCGTACAGCACGCCGATGCAGAGGAACATCGCGCCCGACACGAAGCCGTGCGAGATCATCTGGATGATCGCGCCTTCGACGCCGAGCTGGTTGAAGATGAAGAAACCCAGCGTGACGAAGCCCATGTGCGCGATCGACGAATACGCGACCAGCTTCTTCATGTCGGACTGCACCATCGCGACGAGGCCGATGTAGATCACCGCGATCAGCGACAGCGTGATCACGACCGGTGCCAGGAAGTGGCTCGCGTCAGGCGTGATCGGCAGCGAGAAGCGCAGGAAACCGTACGCGCCGAGCTTCAGCATGATCGCAGCCAGCACGACCGAGCCGCCCGTCGGCGCTTCCACGTGCGCGTCCGGCAACCACGTGTGCACCGGCCACATCGGCACCTTCACCGCGAAGGCGAGGAAGAATGCGATGAACAGCAGGATCTGCGGCGTCATCGCGATCTTCGCGTTCTGCCACGTCGCGAGGTCGAACGAGTGCGTTTCCGTGTACAGGTAGATCAGCGCGACCAGCATCAGCAGCGAGCCGGCCAGCGTGTACAGGAAGAACTTGAACGCCGCATACACGCGGTTCGGGCCACCCCACACGCCGATGATGATGTACATCGGGATCAGGGTCGCTTCGAAGAACACGTAGAACAGCAGGCCGTCGGCCGACGAGAACACGCCGATCATGATCCCGGACAGGATCAGGAAGGCCGCGAGGTATTGCGCGACGTTCTCGGTGATCACCTCCCACGCGGCGATCACGACGATCACCGTGATCAGCGCGGTCAGCACGACGAACCACATCGAGATGCCGTCGACGCCGAGGTGATACGCGATGTCGAAACGTTCGATCCAGGTCGACTTCTCGACGAACTGCAGCGCAGCCGTGCTCGAGTCGAAGCCCGTGATCAGCGGGATCGTGACCGCAAGACCGAGCAGCGAGCCGATCAGCGCGACCCAGCGGGCCGTCCCCGGATTTTTGTCGTTACCCACCGCAAGCACGAGGAGGCCGAAAACGATCGGCAGCCAGATCGCGGTACTGAGAATCGGAAAAGCGTGCATTAGTTGTCCCCCGCCTTATTTGCCGCCGAGCGTTACAAACAGGGTCAGGAGCCCCAGCATGCCGATGATCATGGCGAACGCGTAGTGATAGATGTAACCGGATTGGAGGAAGCGGATCACGCCGGCGAACCAGCCGATGAACCGGGCGCTGCCGTTGACGAGGCCGTCGATCACGACGACGTCGCCTTCCTTCCACAGGCCGCGGCCGATCGCCACCGAACCACGGGCGAACACCACTTCGTTGATCTTGTCCATGTAGTACTTGTTGTCCAGCAGCGTGTAGATCGGGCCGAACGCGCGGCGGATCGACGCCGGCAGTTCCGGACGCTTCAGGTACAGGAACCAGGCGACGACGACACCGGCGAGCGCGAGCCAGACCGGCAAGCCCGACACCGAGTGCAGGCCCATGCCCACCCAGCCGTGGAACTCTTCGGCCATCTCGGCCAGCGCCGGATGGTTTTCGCCGATGAAGATCACCTTGTCGAACGCGACGCCGTGCTGGAAGAAATCGCCGAACAGCATCGGGCTGATCGCGAATGCACCGATGATCACCGACGGGATCGCCAGCAGGACCAGCGGCACCCACACGACCCACGGGGTCTCGTGCGGCTCGTGCGCGTGGTCGTCATGACCGTGGCCATGACCGTGGTCGTCGTGGCCGTGCGCGGCCGCCATGCCCATCGGCGATTCCGGATGCTTCGGCTTGCGGAACCGCTCTTCGCCGTGGAACACCAGGAAGTACATGCGGAACGAATACAGCGCCGTGACGAACACGCTCGCGACGACCGCGAAGTACGCGAAGCCCGAACCCGGCAGGTGCGACAGCTTCACCGCGTCGATGATCGAGTCCTTCGAGTAGAAGCCCGAGAAGAACGGCGTACCGATCAGCGCCAGCGAACCGACGAGCGACGTGATCCACGTGATCGGCATGTACTTGCGCAGGCCGCCCATGTTGCGCATGTCCTGGTCGTGGTGCATGCCCATGATGACCGAGCCGGCGCCAAGGAACAGCAGCGCCTTGAAGAACGCGTGCGTCATCAGGTGGAACACGGCGACCGGGTAAGCGGACACGCCGAGCGCGACGGTCATGTAGCCGAGCTGCGACAGCGTCGAGTACGCGACCACGCGCTTGATGTCGTTCTGGACGATGCCGAGGAAGCCCATGAAGAGCGCCGTGATCGCGCCGATCACCGTGATGAACGACAGCGCGGTGTCCGACAGCTCGAACAGCGGCGACATGCGCGACACCATGAAGATACCGGCCGTCACCATCGTCGCCGCGTGAATCAGCGCCGAGATCGGGGTCGGGCCTTCCATCGAGTCCGGCAGCCACACGTGCAGCGGGAACTGCGCCGACTTGCCCATCGCGCCGATGAACAGGCAGATACAGGCAACCGTCAGCAGGCCCCAGTCGGTACCCGGGAAGTGCAGGCTCGCGAGTTCCGCGCGCTTCGCGAACACTTCGCCGTAGTTCATCGAGCCGGCGAACGCGAGCAGCAGGCCGATGCCGAGCAGGAAGCCGAAGTCGCCCACGCGGTTCACGAGGAACGCCTTCATGTTCGCGTAGATCGCGCTCTCACGCGTGAAGTAGAAGCCGATCAGCAGGTACGACACCAGACCCACCGCTTCCCAGCCGAAGAACAGCTGCAGGAAGTTGTTGCTCATCACGAGCATCAGCATCGAGAACGTGAACAGCGAGATGTACGAGAAGAAGCGCTGGTAGCCGTCTTCTTCCGCCATGTAGCCGATCGTGTACACGTGCACCATCAGCGAGACGAAG
Organism: Burkholderia cepacia complex sp. TUM26381; assembly: GCF_057439935.1. Taxonomy (NCBI): domain Bacteria; kingdom Pseudomonadati; phylum Pseudomonadota; class Betaproteobacteria; order Burkholderiales; family Burkholderiaceae; genus Burkholderia; species Burkholderia cepacia complex sp. TUM26381. Next base: position 2,537,354 of record NZ_CM172006.1, read on the forward strand.
GTCACGACGACCATCATCATCGCGGTCAGCGAATCGACGAGGAAGCCGACTTCGAGTTTCAGCGAACCGACGTTCATCCATTCGTAGACGGTCGCGTTGAAGCTTGCGCCGCCCATCACGTCGAAGAAGACTTTCGCCGACAGGAGGAACGCGATCATTACGCCGAGGATCGTGATCCGGTGTGCGCCCTTGCGCCCGACTGCGTTCCCGAACAGCCCCGCAATCAGCGAGCCGGCCAGCGGAGCGAGCGGAATCGCCAGCAGCAGGTTTTCATTGAGTGTCGTTGACATAACAGCGTTGCCTGAAATTAACCTTTGAGCTGATCGAGATCCTCGACATTGATCGTGTCGAGCTTACGGAACAGGGTCACCAGAATCGCGAGACCGATCGCGGCTTCCGCTGCGGCGACCGTCAGCACGAAGAACACGAAGATCTGGCCGTGCACATCGCCGAGGTAATGCGAGAACGCGACGAAATTGGTATTCACCGCCAGCAGCATCAGTTCGATCGACATCAGGATGATGATGATGTTGCGGCGGTTCAGGAAGATCCCGACGATCGCGATCGCAAACAGGATCGCGCCGAGCACGAGGTAGTGAGCAAGAGTCAGCATGATTTTCTTTTCCTCCGCTTAGCCGTTGGTGCCCGAACCGGCTTCGCTCTGCGCCGCTTCCGGCTGCGGCTTTTCCGCTTCCATCTTCACGAGGCGCACGCGGTCGTTGCGTTGCACCTTGACCTGATCCGACACGCGCTGGCGCTTGCTGTCCTTGCCCTTGCGCTCGGTCAGCCCGATCGCGGCAATGATCGCGACCAGCAGCACGAGGCCGGCGATTTCAAACGCGAAGATGTAGTCGGTGTAGATCACCTTGCCGATCAGGCGCGTGTTCGACCAGTTGGCCATCTCGCCCGTCGCCATCGCGTGCACCGTGTGCGTGTCGCCGTAGCCGCGCCACAGGATCAGCGCGGTCTCGATCACGATGATCGCGCCCACCACGGTCGCCATCGGTACGAACCGCTTGAAGTCGCGGCGCAGGTAGTCGATGTTGATGTCCAGCATCATCACGACGAACAGGAACAGCACCATCACGGCGCCCACGTAGACCAGCACCAGCAGGATCGCGAGGAACTCCGCTTCCAGCAGCATCCAGATCGCGGCGGCGTTGAAGAACGCCAGCACAAGGAAAAGCGCAGACGCCACCGGGTTGCGCGAAGTGATCACCTTCAGCCCTGATACCACCAGGAGCAGCGCGAAGATGTAGAACAGTACGGTCGTGAATTCCATGATTACCGGTTCATCGTTAGGCCATAGTCAGGCGCGGCTTGCGGGACACTCTCGCGTGCCGCACCCGTCGCGGCGGCTCGGCCCGTGCTTCGGGCCGGCACTGCAAACACAATCAACGATACGGCGCGTCGGCGGCCTTCGCCGCGGCGATGTCCTTCTCGTAGCGATCGCCCACCGCGAGCAGCATTTCCTTCGTGAAATACAGGTCGCCGCGCTTTTCGCCGTGGTACTCGAGAATCTGCGTCTCGACGATCGAATCGACCGGGCAGCTCTCTTCGCAGAAACCGCAGAAGATGCACTTCGTCAGGTCGATGTCGTAGCGCGTCGTGCGGCGCGTGTTGTCCGCGCGCGTTTCCGATTCGATCGTGATCGCCATGGCGGGGCACACGGCCTCGCACAGCTTGCACGCGATGCAGCGCTCCTCGCCGTTTTCATAGCGGCGCAGTGCATGCAGCCCGCGAAAACGCGGCGAGATCGGGGTCTTCTCTTCCGGGAACTGCACGGTGACCTTGCGCTTGAACGTATAACGACCGGTCAGCGCGAGCCCTTTCAGCAGCTCGGTCAGGAAGAAAGTCTTAAAGAAGTGTTGGATAGCCGTCATGATTTCGTCCTTACTTCACCCAGATGTTCAGCGGCGACATCATCCAGAAGCCGACCACGATCACCCAGATCACGGTGACGGGAAGGAACACCTTCCAGCCCAGACGCATGATCTGGTCGTAACGGTAGCGCGGGAACGTCGCGCGGACCCAGATGAACACCGACAGCAGCGCGAAGACCTTCAGCACCAGCCAGAAGATGCCCGGGATGAACGACAGGAATTCGAACGGTGCATCCCAGCCGCCGAGGAACAGCGTCGCAGCCAGCGCCGAGATCACGATCATGTTGATGTACTCGGCGAGGAAGAACAGCGCGAACGCCATACCCGAGTAATCGATCATGTGACCCGCGACGATCTCCGACTCCCCTTCCACCACGTCGAACGGGTGGCGGTTCGTTTCGGCGATGCCCGAGATGAAGTACACGACGAACGCCGGCAGCAGCGGCAGCCAGTTCCACGACAGGAAGTTCACGCCGTGACCCGCGAAGAAGCCGTGCTGTTGCGAACCGACGATTTCCGACAGGTTCAGGCTGCCGGCCGTCATCAGCACCAGCACCAGCGCGAAGCCCATCGAGATTTCGTACGACACCATCTGTGCCGCCGCGCGCATCGCGCCGAGGAATGCGTACTTCGAGTTCGATGCCCAGCCCGCGAGAATCACCGCGTACACGCCGATCGACGAGATCGCCATCGCGTACAGCAGGCCCGCGTTCACGTTCGCGAGGACCGCTTCGGCCTGGAACGGGATCACGGCCCACACGGCGAACGCCGGCACGACGGTCATCACCGGCGCAATCAGGTACAGCCAGCGGCTGGCGGCGCTCGGCTGAATGACTTCCTTCAGCAGCAGTTTCAGCACGTCGGCGATCGGCTGCAGCAGGCCGCCGGGGCCGACGCGGTTCGGGCCGAGACGCACGTGCATCCAGCCGATCAGCTTGCGTTCCCACAGAATCAGGTACGCGACGCACAGCAGGATGACGACGGAGACGACGAGGATGCGCACGACTGCCCACACCGTCGGCCATGCGAAGCCGAGAAGCTCGGCCCCGCCCGCGTTGATCGTATCGAACAAGCTCATTTACGCCTTCTCCACCACCAGTTCACCGGACAGGCTGCCGAGCGCTGCGCCGGCAGGCGTCGCCGCCGACACGCGAACGACCGTCTCCGCAAGATTCGCGTCGCGCACGGCCGGCAACTGCACCGCACGCTCGCCCTGGCGCACGCGCACGGCGTCGCCTTCCTTCAAGCCCAGCTTGTCGAACAGCGCGGCCGGCAGGGCTGCGGCATTCGCCGCCTTCGCAGCGGTCGTCAGGTGCAGCGCACCTGCACGGCGCACGAGCGCGTCGGCGTGATAGATCGGCACATCGGCCAGGCGCTCGAAGCCGCCGTTCGCGGCATTCGCCGCGGCACGCACCGGGGCGACCGACGTCTGGTTCGACAGGCGGCCTGCAACGCCGGCGTCGCCGAGCGCGGCGAGACGCACTTCTTCCGAGGTCTCGTATTCGAAGTTCGGCAGGCCCAGCAGGCTGCCGAGCACGCGCAGCACCTTCCAGCCCGGACGCGTGTCGCCGAGCGGGCGCACGACGCCGTTGAAGCTCTGCACGGTGCCTTCGGCGTTGACGTACGTACCGGCCGTTTCCGTGAACGGCGCAACCGGCAGCAGCACGTCGGCGTAGTCGAGGCCGTGCTTGAACGGCGACATCACGACGACCATTTCCGCCTGGTTCAGCGCGGCCAGGGCCTGTGCCGGATCGGCGGTATCGAATTCCGGTTCGACGTTCAGCAGCACATAGCCCTTGCGCGGCTGCGCGAACGCTTCGCGTGCGTTCAGGCCGCCTTCGCCCGGCAGTGCGCCGACGACGTGCGCGCCCACCGTGTTCGCCGCTTCCGTCAGGAAGCCGAACGTGGCGCCGGTGTTGTCGGCGATCCACTTGGCGACGGCATGCAGCTTCGCGAATGCCGGATGGCGGACCGCGACGTTGCCGAGCAGCACCGCGCGGCGTTCGCCGTTCGACAGCGACTGCGCGACAGCCTGCGCGGCCGGCGATGCGGTGACGCCTGCCAGTGCGTCGGGCAGCGCGACGCCGCGCAGTTGCGCGACGGCCGCGGCGATGCCGGCGAGTTCGTCGAGCCATGCGGACGGTGCAGCAACGATGCGCTGCGCGGTCGGGATCAGTGCGTCGTCACCGGTCGCGTGCAGGAAGTGCAGCTTCGCGCCGTTCTTCGCAGCCTGACGCAGGCGCGACGCAAACAGCGGGTGGTCGCGACGCAGGAACGAACCGACGACGAACGCGGCGTCCACGTTCGACAGGTCGGCGATCGGCATGCCGAGCCACGGTGCGCCCTGGACCGGCGCCGAGAAATCCTGCTGACGCAGACGGAAGTCGACGTTCGGCGTCTTCAGCTCATTGGCGAGCTGCTTCACGAGGAACAGCTCTTCAGCGGTGCTGTGCGCGCTCGCGAGCATCGCCAGCGCGTTCGCGCCGTGATCCGCGGCGATGCCCTTCAGGCCCTTCGCGACGTATTCGAGCGCGGTCTGCCAGTCGGTTTCGATCCACTGGCCGCCCTGCTTCAGCATCGGCTTCGTCAGGCGCTCGTCGCTGTTGAGGCCTTCATACGAGAAGCGGTCCTTGTCCGAGATCCAGCATTCGTTGATCGCTTCGTTCTCGAAAGGCAGCACGCGCATCACGCGGTTGTTCTTCACCTGCACGACGAGGTTCGCGCCGACGGAATCGTGCGGGCTCACCGACTTGCGGCGCGACAGTTCCCACGTCCGGGCGCTGTAGCGGAACGGCTTGCTGGTCAGCGCGCCGACCGGGCACAGGTCGATCATGTTGCCCGACATTTCGGAATCGACCGTCTTGCCGACGAACGTCGTGATTTCCGAGTGCTCGCCGCGGCCCAGCATGCCGAACTCCATCACGCCGGCGATTTCCTGGCCGAAGCGGACGCAGCGCGTGCAGTGGATGCAACGCGACATTTCTTCCATCGAAATCAGCGGGCCCACGTTCTTGTGGAACACCACGCGCTTTTCTTCCGAGTAGCGCGACGACGACTTGCCGTAGCCGACCGCCAGATCCTGCAGCTGGCATTCGCCGCCCTGATCGCAGATCGGGCAATCGAGCGGGTGATTGATGAGGAGGAATTCCATCACCGACTGCTGCGCCTTCACGGCCTTGTCGGACTGCGTGTGGACGATCATGCCGGCCGACACGGGGGTCGCGCAGGCAGGCACGGCCTTCGGCATCTTCTCGACTTCGACGAGACACATCCGGCAGTTGGCCGCAACCGACAGTTTCTTGTGATAGCAGAAGTGAGGAATGTACGTATCCGCCTTGTGCGCAGCCTGGATCACCATGCTGCCTTCGGGCACCTCGACCTTCTTGCCGTCTATTTCAAGTTCAACCATGATGGTGAATGGTCCTTAACCTATTTCCGCCCGTTCGCGCCTTCGCCCGACCGTGCGCTCAAATTCCGCAACCGGGTTCGCTTCAGGCCGCCGCCGCGTGCGCGTGGCCGCCGACCATGCAGTGCTTGTGCTCGACGTGGTACGCGAATTCGTCCCAGTAGTGCTTGAGCATCCCGCGTACCGGCATCGCCGCCGCATCGCCGAGTGCACAGATCGTACGGCCCATGATGTTCTCGGCAACCGAGTTCAGCAGGTCCAGATCTTCCTGGCGCCCTTCGCCGTGCTCGATACGATTCACGACGCGATACAGCCAGCCGGTGCCTTCGCGGCACGGCGTGCACTGACCGCACGATTCCTCGTAATAGAAGTACGACAGGCGCAGCAGCGAGCGCACCATGCAACGCGTCTCATCCATCACGATCACCGCGCCGGAGCCGAGCATCGAGCCGGCCTTCGCGATCGAATCGTAGTCGAGATCCGTCTGCATCATGATGTCGCCCGGGATCACCGGCGCCGACGAACCGCCCGGAATCACGGCCTTGATCTTCTTGCCGCCGCGCATCCCGCCGGCGAGCTCCATCAGCGTCGCGAACGGCGTGCCGAGCGGCACTTCGTAGTTGCCCGGACGCTCGACGTCGCCCGATACCGAGAAAATCTTCGTGCCGCCGTTGTTCGGCTTGCCGATCTCGAGGTAATTCTGCGGCCCGATGGACAGCAGGAACGGCACCGCGGCGAACGTCTCGGTGTTGTTGATCGTGGTCGGCTTGCCGTACACGCCGAAGCTCGCCGGGAACGGCGGCTTGAAGCGCGGCTGGCCCTTCTTGCCTTCGAGCGACTCGAGCAGCGCCGTTTCCTCGCCGCAGATGTACGCGCCGTAACCGTGGTGCGCGTGCAGCTGGAACGAGAATTCCGAGCCCATGATGTTGTCGCCGAGGAACCCGGCTGCGCGCGCTTCATCGAGCGCGGCTTCGAAGCGTCGATACACTTCGAAGATTTCGCCGTGGATGTAGTTGTAGCCGACGGTGATGCCCATCGCGTACGCGCCGATGGCCATGCCTTCGATCAGCGCATGCGGGTTCCAGCGCAGGATGTCGCGATCCTTGAACGTGCCCGGCTCGCCTTCGTCCGAGTTGCAGACGAGGTACTTCTGCCCCGGGAACTGGCGCGGCATGAAGCTCCACTTCAGGCCGGTCGGGAAGCCCGCACCGCCCCGGCCACGCAGGCCCGACGCCTTCACGTCGGCGATCACCTGCTCGGGCGGAATCTTTTCTTCGAGAATGCGGCGCAGCTGCTTGTAGCCGCCGCGCGCAACGTAATCTTCGAGATGCCAGTTCTCGCCGTTCAGACCAGCGAGGATCAGCGGTTTGATGTGACGGTCGTGGAGGGACGTCATTTCGAGAGCTCCTCAAGCAGCTGGTCGATCTTCTCGCGGCTCATGAAGCTGCACATTCTGTGATTGTTCACCAGCAGCACCGGCGCATCGCCGCACGAGCCCATGCATTCGCCTTCCTTCAGCGTGAACTTGCCATCGGGCGTGGTCTCGCCGAAGCCGATGCCGAGCTTCTGTTTCAGGTAGTCGGCAGTCGCTTCCGCGCCACCGTGCGGGCCAAGCTGGCACGGCAGGTTCGTACAGAGCGTGATCTTGTGCTTGCCGACCGGGTTGAGCTCGTACATCGTGTAGAACGTCGCGACTTCCTGCACGGCAACGGCCGGCATGCCGAGATAGTCCGCGACGAACTGCATCAGTTCGGGCGACAGCCAGCCGTGCTCTTCCTGAGCAACGGCCAACGCCGACATCACGGCGGACTGTTTCTGATCGGCGGGATACTTCGTCAACGCTCGATCGATTTCCTTCAGGCCTTCAGCTGAGATCATTTTCAGACACGACTCTTTCAATTCCTACCGAACGAACAACCTGCCGCACACTGGGGTGCATGGACGGCAGACCTGGCGCTCACTCTGTTGACAGCTTGCGAAGCCGCGCCGGTTCAGCGCGCATCGCGTGTGATTGGCTGCTCACCGCCCGCTCGCGCGGGCGGCGCAACCATTAGCGATCGATCTCGCCGAACACGATGTCCTGCGTACCGATGATCGTGACGGCGTCGGCGATCATGTGACCGCGCGCCATTTCGTCGAGGGACGCCAGGTGAGCGAAACCCGGTGCGCGAATCTTGAGGCGATACGGCTTGTTGGCACCGTCCGACACGAGGTAGATGCCGAACTCGCCTTTCGGATGCTCGACCGCCGCGTACGCTTCGCCTTCCGGCACATGGAAACCTTCGGTGAAGAGCTTGAAGTGGTGAATCAAGTCTTCCATGTTGGTCTTCATGCCGACGCGCGACGGCGGGGCAACCTTGTGATTGTCCGTCATCACCGGGCCCTGATTCTTGCGGAGCCACTCAATACACTGTTTCGCGATGCGGATCGACTGGCGCATTTCTTCGACGCGCACCAGATAGCGGTCGTAGCAATCGCCGTTCACGCCGACCGGCACGTCGAAATCCATGCGATCGTACACTTCGTACGGCTGCTTCTTGCGCAGATCCCATGCGATACCCGAGCCGCGCAGCATCGGGCCCGTCAGGCCCATCTGCAGCGCACGTTCGGGGCTGACCACGCCGATCCCGACCAGACGCTGTTTCCAGATCCGGTTGTCGGTGAGCAGCGTTTCGTATTCGTCGACGCACTTCGGGAAGCGCGTGAAGAAGTCGTCGATGAAGTCGAGCACCGAGCCGCTGCGCGCTTCGTTCATCTTCGCGAGCGCCTTCTCGTTGCGAATCTTCGACGCCTTGTATTGCGGCATTGCGTCAGGCAGGTCGCGGTAGACGCCGCCCGGACGGTAGTACGCGGCGTGCATCCGGGCGCCGGACACCGCTTCGTACACGTCCATCAGGTCTTCGCGTTCGCGGAAGGCGTACAGGAACACCGCCATCGCGCCGACGTCGAGTGCGTGCGCGCCGATCCACATCAGGTGGTTCAGCACGCGCGTGATCTCGTCGAACAGCACGCGGATGTACTGCGCGCGCTCGGGCACTTCGATGCCGAGCAGCTTCTCGATCGCAAGCACGTAGCCGTGCTCGTTGACCATCATCGACACGTAGTCGAGACGATCCATGTAGGGCACGGACTGGATGAACGTTTTGGATTCCGCGAGCTTTTCCGTCGCGCGGTGCAGCAGGCCGATGTGCGGATCGGCACGCTGGATGACTTCGCCGTCGAGCTCGAGCACGAGGCGCAGCACGCCGTGCGCTGCCGGGTGCTGCGGGCCGAAGTTGAGCGTGTAGTTCTTGATTTCTGCCATGACGCCCCCTTAATGTTTCAGACCGCCATAGCGATCCTCGCGGATCACGCGCGGCGTGATTTCGCGCGGCTCGATCGTCACCGGCTGGTACACCACCCGCTTCTCTTCCGGGTCGTAACGCATTTCGACGTAGCCCGACACCGGGAAGTCCTTGCGGAACGGGTGGCCGATGAAGCCGTAGTCGGTGAGGATGCGGCGCAGGTCGGGGTGGCCTTCGAACACGATGCCGTACAGGTCGAACGCTTCGCGCTCGTACCAGTTCGCGGAGGTCCAGATGTCGACCAGCGACGCAACGATCGGCAGGTCGTCGTCCGGCGCGAATGCGCGCAGGCGCAGGCGCCAGTTGTTCGTGACCGACAGCAGATGCGACACGGCCGCGAAGCGCGGGCCGTCGTAGGCACCGTCGCCGAAGGTCTGGTAGTCGACGCCGCAGAGATCGAGCAGCTGCTCGAAGCGGAGCTTCGGATCGTCGCGCAGCGTCTTTGCGACTTCGAGGTAATCGCTCGCCTTCACGACGAGCGTCAGTTCACCGATTGCTTCGGTGAGGCTCACCACGCGCGCGCCGAGCGCGGCTTCGAGGTTTGCCTTGAGGGTCTCGATTTTGCTTGCCATATTGAGGGGACGCTCGGGGCTTTATTGACGGGCGATGGTATTGGTGCGGCGGATCTTCGCCTGAAGCTGGATCACGCCATAGACCAGCGCCTCGGCCGTGGGCGGACAGCCCGGCACGTAGACGTCGACCGGCACGATCCGGTCGCAGCCGCGGACCACCGAGTACGAGTAGTGGTAGTAGCCACCGCCGTTCGCGCACGACCCCATCGAGATCACCCAGCGCGGCTCGGCCATCTGGTCGTACACGCGGCGCAGCGCGGGCGCCATCTTGTTGCACAGCGTGCCGGCGACGATCATCACGTCCGACTGACGCGGACTCGGACGAAACACGACGCCGAACCGGTCCAGGTCATAACGGGCCGCGCCCGCATGCATCATCTCGACGGCACAACACGCGAGCCCGAACGTCATCGGCCACAGCGAGCCGGTACGCGTCCAGTTGATCAGCTTGTCAGCCGTCGTGGTGACAAACCCTTCCTTCAAGACCCCTTCGATACTCATTTGCTTTCCACTCCAGACGAGCGACCGAGCGTGGCCGCCCATGCAAACCGGCGATTAACCCATCACTCCCAGTCGAGCCCGCCCTTCTTCCAGATATAGGCAAAGCCCAGCAGGAATTCGAGCAGAAAAATCATCATTGCGATGAAACCCGGCCAGCCGATGTCCCGGAGCGCGACGCCCCACGGAAACAGGAATGCGGTTTCGAGATCGAAGATGATGAACAGGATGGCGACGAGGTAATACCGGACGTCGAATTTCATCCGGGCGTCTTCAAAGGCTTCGAAGCCGCACTCGTACGGTGCGTTCTTCTCGACGTCCGGCTTGTTGGGACCAAGGAGCTTGCCGATGCTGACCAGCGCTATACCTAAACCAGTGCCCACGAGGAGGAACAACAAGACGGGGTAATAGGCTGCGAGGTTCAAGGCAATCCTCTATCGGTTGGTTCTGAGCGTCCGGAGAATACCACTATCCGGCGGAAGGGATCATTTCGGAGTGCAGGCGATCGCAAGACAACCGCAAGCACACCCCAGAAATGAAAAATGCCAGCCACTAGAAGCGGCTGGCATTGAGTAACTTTGGTGCCGACGGCGAGACTCGAACTCGCACAGCTTTCGCCACTACCCCCTCAAGATAGCGTGTCTACCAATTTCACCACGTCGGCACTGCATGCAACTCGGGTTGTGTTGCTTGTTTCCCGCGAATCGCTTCAAGAATTAAATTCTAACCCGAGTTCCAGATTTGTTCAACGCACAAACGCGAAAAATTTAACTTTTTATTTCGGGACGTCCTGGCCCGGCGCGCTCGCAGCCGAGCCCGCAGCGGCAGCGGATGCCGCGACAGCCGGTGCCGATGCTGCAGGCGCCGATGCCGGTGCGGTCGCTGCCGCGCCGAGCACGCCGGCCGACGGCGTCGACTTGTACGAACCGAGGTAGGTCAGCGCGAGCGTCGCGACGAAGAAGATCGTCGCGAGGATGCCCGTCGTACGCGACAGGAAGTTCGCCGAGCCCGTCGCACCGAACAGGCTGCCCGACGCGCCGCTGCCGAACGCAGCGCCCATGTCGGCACCCTTGCCGTGCTGCAGCAGCACGAGACCAATCACACCGAGTGCAGACAACACCTGCACCACAATAATCAGCGTCTTGAATAACAGCATCACACCCACCCGATTGGATCGGGCGACCGGACCGTCCGGCCGCCGTCATGGTTCAATTCGATCTCGGACCGCTTATCGCGCGGCCCGGCAGATCGCCAGGAAATCTTCCGCCTTCAGCGACGCGCCGCCGATCAGGCCACCGTCGATGTCCGGTTGCGCGAACAGCTCTTCCGCGTTGTCCGGCTTCACGCTGCCGCCATACAGCACGGACACGTCCGCCGCCCCCTTCGCCGCGAGACGCGTGCGCAGGAACGCGTGCACGTCCTGTGCCTGCGCCGAGGTCGCGCTCTTGCCCGTCCCGATCGCCCAGACCGGCTCGTACGCGACGACGATGCGTACAGCCTCGTCGGCCGTCAGCGCGGCCAGTACCGCATCCAGTTGCGCACCGACGACCTGCTCGGTCGCACCCGACTCGCGCTCGTCGAGCGTCTCACCGACGCACACGACCGGCGTGAGGCCGGCTGCGAGCGCGCGCTGCGCCTTCGCCGCGACCGTCTCGTTGCTTTCGCCGTGATACGCGCGACGCTCCGAGTGACCGACGATCGCATAGCGTGCGCCGAACTCCGCAACCATCGCGGCCGCCACTTCGCCGGTGAACGCGCCCTGTTCGTGCGCGGACACGTCCTGCGCGCCCCAGGCGACACGGCCGCCGTCGAGCTGCGCGTGAACCTGCGCGAGATACGGGAACGGCACGCACACGCCGACCGACGTTTCGGCCGCCACCGCGCCCGCGCCCTGCACCACTTCGTTCAGCAACGCCTGGTTGCCGGCCAGCCGGCCGTGCATCTTCCAGTTGCCGATCACCCGCTTAGTTCTCTGTTTCGACATCGTGTCTGTCTCGTCACCGCTGTGTCATTAACGCGCCGGAAACCGGCCGTCAGGTTTGATCTGGCGAAGCAAACCCGCGATTTTACTGCGCACGGCTTGAACCGGTCAAACCGCGCATGTCAAGCCCGGCCACACGGGCCGTCACGCGTTCGTACCCCAATCGAGGACGATCTTGCCGGTGTGCTCGCTGCTTTCCATCAGCGCATGGGCCTGCGCGGCGTCCGCGGCCGGCAGCACGCGATAGATCACCGGCTTGATGCGGCCTTCGGCGATCAGCGGCCACACGCGCGCCTTCAGTTGCGCAGCGATGCGCGCCTTGAACTCGACCGGACGCGGGCGCAGCGTCGAACCCGTGATCGTCAGCCGGCGGCGCAGGATCTCGCCGAGGTTGACGTCGGCCTTCGCACCGCCGAGCAGTGCGATCAGCACGAGACGGCCGCCGTCCGCGAGCGCGGACAGCTCGCGCGGCACGTACGAACCGGCCACCATGTCGAGAATCACGTCGACGCCGCGATCGTGCGTCAGCGACTTCACGACCTCGACGAAGTCTTCGGTCTTGTAGTTGATCGCGCGCTCGGCGCCGAGCGCCTCGCACGCGCGGCACTTGTCGGCGGTGCCGGCCGTCGCGAACACGCGAAAGCCGAGCGCATGCGCGATCTGGATCGCCGTCACGCCGATGCCGCTCGAGCCGCCCTGCACGAGCAGCGTCTCCTGCTCGCCGCCCTCGCCCGCGCCGAGCTGCGCACGGTCGAACACGTTGCTCCACACGGTGAAGAACGTTTCGGGCAGCGACGCGGCCTCGATGTCGGTGAGCCCGTCGGGCACCGGCAGGCACTGCGGCAGCGGCGCAACTGCGTATTCGGCATAGCCGCCGCCTGCGAGCAGCGCGCACACGCGATCGCCCAGCTTCAGGCCGAACGGGTTCAGCGCGGCATCGGACAAATCGCCGCCGACGATCTCGCCCGCCACCTCGAGCCCCGGCAGATCCGACGCCCCCGGCGGCGGCGCATAGGCGCCCTTGCGCTGGAACACGTCGGGCCGGTTCACGCCGGAAGCCGCCACCTTGATCAGTACCTCGCCGCGCTTCGGTTCGGGGCGCGGACGCTCCGCAAGCTTCAGCACGTCGGGGGCGCCGAATTCGGTGATTTCGATGGCTTTCATGGTGAGGTGGGCTCCAGGAACGGAATCGGATGGTACGCACGCACGCACGCACGCGCGCGCACGGCGCGGGCGCGTCGCCGGCGCTGCTGCGCCGCACAACGATGCTACAGAAAAAACGGCCGGCACGCTTTCGCACTGCCGGCCGCTGGTCCGCCTGTCCGCTTACTGCTGCGGCGGCGTATCCGACTGCGTTGCCGCGGCTGCTTCGTTCAGCAGCGCCTTGGCGGACAGTCGCACACGACCCTTCTCGTCCGTCTGAATGACCTTGACCTTAACCTGCTGACCTTCCTTCAGGTAGTCGTTGATGTCCTTCACACGCTCGTTGACGATTTCCGAGATGTGCAGCAGGCCGTCCTTGCCCGGCAGCAGGTTCACGATCGCGCCGAAATCGAGCAGCTTGAGCACCGTGCCTTCGTACACCTGGCCGACTTCGATCTCGGCCGTGATTTGCTCGATGCGCTTCTTCGCTTCGGCCATGCCGTCGCTGTTCGTGCTCGCGATCGTCACGACGCCGTCGTCCGAGATGTCGATGGTCGTGCCCGTTTCTTCCGTCAGCGCGCGGATCACCGAACCGCCCTTGCCGATCACGTCGCGGATCTTTTCCGGGTTGATCTTGATCGTGATCATGCGCGGCGCGAATTCCGACAGTTGCGTGTTCGCACCCGAGACTGCCGACGTCATCTTGCCAAGGATGTGCATGCGGCCTTCCTTCGCCTGCGCGAGCGCGACCTGCATGATTTCCTTCGTGATGCCCTGGATCTTGATGTCCATCTGCAGCGCCGTCACGCCTTGTTCCGTGCCGGCCACCTTGAAGTCCATGTCGCCGAGGTGATCTTCGTCGCCGAGGATGTCGGTCAGCACCGCGAACTTGTTGCCTTCGAGGATCAGGCCCATCGCGATACCCGCGACGTGCGCCTTCATCGGCACGCCGGCGTCCATCAGTGCGAGGCAGCCGCCGCACACCGATGCCATCGACGACGAACCGTTCGATTCGGTGATTTCCGACACGACGCGGATCGAGTAGCCGAATTCGTCGGCGCTCGGCAGGCACTTGACCAGCGCGCGCTTCGCGAGACGGCCGTGGCCGATTTCGCGGCGCTTCGGCGAGCCGACGCGGCCCGTTTCGCCGGTCGCGAACGGGGGCATGTTGTAGTGGAGCATGAAGCGCTCGCGGTATTCGCCTTCGAGCGCATCGATGATCTGCTCGTCACCCTTCGTGCCGAGCGTCGCGACGACCAGCGCCTGCGTCTCGCCGCGCGTGAACAGCGCCGAGCCGTGGGTACGCGGCAGCACGCCGGTGCGGATTTCGATCGGGCGCACGGTGCGCGTGTCGCGGCCGTCGATACGCGGCTCGCCGTTCAGGATCTGCGAACGGACGATCTTTGCTTCGATGTCGAACAGCACGTTGCCGACGGTGGCCTTGTCGGCCGCGACCGTACCGGCCGCCTGTGCGTCTTCCTCGAGCTTCGCCGACGTTGCCGAGTAGACTTCCTTCAGCTTCGCCGAACGCGCTTGCTTGTCGCGGAGTTGGTAAGCGGCGAGCAGGTCGTTCTGCGCCAGCTCGGTCACGCGTGCGATCAGCGGCTCGTTCTTCGGCGCCGGCTGCCAGTCCCACTCGGGCTTGCCGCCTTCGCGCACCAGTTCGTGGATCGCGTCGATCGCGATCTGCATCTGCTCGTGACCGAACACCACGGCGCCCAGCATCACTTCTTCCGACAGCTGGTCGGCTTCCGATTCGACCATCAGCACGGCGCGTTCCGTACCCGCGACGACGAGGTCGAGGCTCGATGCCTTGATCTGGTCACGCGTCGGGTTCAGCACGTATGCGTTGTCGATGTACGCCACGCGTGCGGCACCGACCGGGCCGTTGAACGGCAGGCCCGACACGGCGAGCGCAGCCGATGCGCCGATCAGCGCGGGGATGTCCGCCGGGACTTCCGGGTTCACGGACAGCACGTGGATCACGACCTGGACTTCGTTGTAGAAGCCTTCCGGGAACAGCGGGCGCAGCGGACGGTCGATCAGGCGCGACGTCAGCGTCTCATGCTCCGACGGACGGCCTTCGCGGCGGAAGAAGCCGCCCGGGATCTTGCCGGCCGAGTAGGTCTTCTCGAGGTAGTCGACGGTCAGCGGGAAGAAATCCTGGCCCGGCTTTGCCGACTTCGCGCCGACGACGGTTGCCAGCACGACGGTATCTTCGACGTCGACGATCACCGCACCGCTCGCCTGGCGAGCGACTTCACCGGTTTCGAGGCGCACCTTGTGCTGGCCCCACTGGAATTCCTTCACGACCTTGTTGAACATGGACATGGTTGCTCCTTTGAATTCATGCATTTCATTCGCCGCGCCGGCCATCCGGCACGGCGGCGTCCCGACCGAATCACCCGGAGCAAGGTGTGTTTTTTATGCCATTCCAGCGCGGCGCTCATGCAGCGACGCGCTGGAATGACACAAATCCTGCCCCGGTATCAGTCGTTGCGGCAGCCCCGCACAAACGTGCCGGACAGCCTGCGATGCGCGTGACGCTACGCACCGCGCAAAAACAAAATGCCTGTATCAGCGGACTGACACAGGCATCTTGCTGGCGGCAATCGCCTCGATTACTTACGCAGACCCAGCTTCTCGATCAGTGCGCGGTAACGGTCGGCATCCTTGCCCTTGAGGTAGTCGAGCAGCTTGCGGCGGCGGCTCACCATGCGCAGCAGGCCGCGGCGGCTGTGGTGATCCTTCGCGTGGGTCTTGAAGTGACCCGTCAGTTCGACGATACGTGCGGTCAGCAGTGCGACCTGGACTTCGGGCGACCCCGTGTCGTTGGTAGCGCGGGCGAACTGGGCAACGACTTCCGACTTCTTGATATCTGCAACAGACATGTGATTTCCTTTCTAACTGAACAGGCGGACACGGAAGAATGGCCGTGCCGTGACTTACAACCGGCGGGCATTGTAGCACAACTCCGCGCCGTTCTTACCGCCCCCTGTCACGGGCGCGTCATCGAGCACGTCGACGGCATTTCCGTACGCGGCGCCGGCACCGCCAGCACCGTCCGGAAGCCATAGCCCGACCCCTCGTTGTCGAAGCGCACGCCGGGCGTGCCGGCCTTGTCCATCTCCATCACGTAAAGGGGCTGGATCAGCTGGTGATCCTGCGCGCGCATCCGCGACGCATGGAAGCCGTCGTCGAACGACAAACCCTCGAGCGCTCGTGCAACCGCAACGGGGTCGGCCGAACCCGCGCGGCTCATCGCCGCGGCCAGCATGTCGATCATCAGGCTCATCCGCCGCACCGGATAATCGTCCTGCGCGGCCGGGAAACGGGTCCGGAACGCGCGGTAGAACGCGTCCGATTTCGCGCCGCCCGCATTCGGGTGCCAGTCGGCCACGGCCACGACGCGTCCGACACCGGCGTCGCCGAGGGCCGCCGGCGCGCCGAGGCTGTTGCCGTAGAACGTATAGAACTTCGCGTTCAGCCCCTGTTCGCGCGCGGCCTTCACGAGCAGCGTGAGGTCGTTGCCCCAGTTGCCGGTCACGACGGCGTCAGCGCCGCTCGCACGGATCTTCGCGATATACGGCGCGAAATCCTTGATCCGGCCGATCGGGTGGAATTCGTCGCCGGCGATCGTCACGTCCGGGCGCCGCGCCGCCAGCGCCTGTCGCGCGAGCGTGCTGACGTCGTGGCCGAAGCTGTAGTCCTGGTTCAGCAGATAGACCTTGCGCAGCGCGCGATCGCGCGCCATCACGTCCGCGAGCGCGGCCATCCGCATGCCGGCATGCGCATCGAAACGGAAATGCCAGAAGCTGCAGCGCGCGCCGGTCAGCGCCGGATCGTCGGCCGAATAGTTCAGGAACAGCATCCGGTTGTCCGGGTCGCGTGCGTTCAGCTTGTCGAGCGCTGCGACGAGCGCGGCCGCGACGGCCGAGCTGTTGCCTTGCGCAACGAAGCCGATATGCCGGTCGGCGGCCGCGCGCAACTGCACGAGCGCCTCCTCCGGGCTGCCCTTGCTGTCGAGCACGACGAGTTCGAGCGGGTGCGCGCCGTCGCGCAGCTTCACGCCGCCCGCCGCGTTGACCTGCTCGACGCCGAAGCGCAGGTTGCGCTCGACGGCCGCGCCCGCATTCGCGAACGGGCCCGACATCCCTTCGATCAGCGCGATCCGCACCGGCTCGCCGCCGGCAAACGCGGACGACACCAGCATCCACCCTGCGCTCAGCGCGAGCGCGCACCGCTTCCAGCCCTGCATCGGCCACCTGCCCTTCAAATCTGCCCGAGAAGCGCGGATCATAGGCCGGCGCACCCGTCGCCCGCAAGCGTGGCCATGCCGGCGATCCGCACCGATTTTTTCCGCACAATGCGCCGTCGCGCGCCGTCCGTGATAAAACGGGACTTGTTTCCGTGTTCTGGAGAATCCCCATGCGCATTCGCATTTCCGCGCGCCTGCCGGTGCTGGCCGCCTGCGCCGCCGCGCTGCTGGCCGGTTGCGCGCAACCGTGGCAGCAATACCAGGCCGGCCAGGACGAGTCGGCGATCGTCGCGCGCATGGGCCCGCCGCGCGAGATCTACGACCTGCCCGGCGGCGGCAAGCGCCTGATGTGGCCGACCCAGCCGATGGGCGAAGTCACGGTCGCAGCCGACGTCGACGCGGCCCACAAGATCGTCAACGTGCGCCAGGTGCTGCAGCCGAGCGAGTTCTATCGCGCCGAGATCGGCAAGTGGACGAAGACTGACGTGCTCGTCAATTTCGGACGCCCCGTCGAGACGTCCTACTTCCCGCTGATGAAGCGCGAGGTGTGGACGTACCGGTATCTCGAGGACAACGTCTGGTACATGATGTACAGCTTCTACTTCGATCCGCAGGGCATCCTGCGCATCACGCAGAAAACACCGGATCCGCTGCACGACCCCGATCGCCGCAACCTGTTCTGACCGATTACGCATTTACGCGCAATGTTCACAATGGCCATTCACGAATTATTGCGTGAATGGCCATTTCTTTTTTTCCGTTTAATTATTTAACCCGTGAAATAAGACGGAAAAGTTTTCCGGTCGATGACAGCCCGATGGCAATTCGCTGAGCGCCCCGTCATGCGGGCCTTTACGCGGAAACAGGCACGCGCAGTGCATGTCATGCGTCGGCTTGGTGCATGCAATGCACTCTGCCAAATCAATTTGAAACAATTTGTTTCAACACCCCCGGAGTGCTAGGGCATACCCCTAATATCAGTCCAAATCGAACCTTTCAATTTAGAAAGCTTGCAATTGCGTCATTTCGGCCGATATTTATTTGCCTTCATCACAAAGGAGTCCTCATGAATCGCCCCAAGAGCATGCTGGTTGCCAACATCGCCTGGGCCCGCGAAACGCGTGAACACACGCCCGGCTTCTTCGACGCGCTCGCGCGCGGCCAGAATCCGCGCGTCCTGTGGATCGGCTGTGCGGACAGCCGCGTGCCGGCCGAAACCATCACGCACTGCGCGCCCGGCGAACTGTTCGTCCATCGCAACATCGCGAACCTGTTCCACCCTGACGACGACAACTCCGCCAGCGTGCTCGAGTACGCAGTGCGCGTGCTGAAGGTCGACCACGTGATCGTGTGCGGACACTACGGCTGCGGCGGCGTGCGCGCATCGCTGCTGCCGCCGCCGGCCGACCTGCCGCACGTCGCGCGCCGCATCGCGCCGCTTTGCGCGCTCGCGCGCCGCCATCGCGACACACTCGACGGGCTCGACGACACGGCCGCCGCCGACCGCCTCGCCGAGCTTAACGTGCTCGAACAGGTTCGGCTGCTGCGCGCGTCGCTGATCGTGCGCGGCCGCGAACGGCCGCCGCTCGTGCACGGCTGGATCTTTTCGCTCGCCGACGGCCGTCTTCTGGAGCTCGATTCCGGCTACGCGGCGCCGCCCGCCGACGTCGAACCCGCGCTGGCCGCCGCCGCGCTCGGCTGATTCATCCCCCGCCCCAACGCCAATGAAATCGCCCCAACCATGAAACTGAACGAGCGCCTGTCCACCCTGCCGCGCGACATCGTCGCCGGCATCGTCGTTTTCCTCGTCGCGCTGCCGCTCTGTCTCGGCATCGCCAATGCCTCCGGCGTCGAGCCGTTCGCCGGGCTCGTGTCCGGCATCGTCGGCGGCATCGTCGTCGCGCTGCTGAGCGGCTCGTCGCTATCCGTCAGCGGGCCGGCCGCCGGTCTCGTCGTGATCGTCGTCGAAGGGATCGCACAACTCGGCAGCTTCTCCGCGTTCCTGCTCGCTGTGCTGCTGTCCGGTGTGCTGCAGTTCGGGTTCGGCATGCTGCGCGCCGGCCGCTTCGCCGCCTACGTGCCGTCGCCCGTCATCAAGGGCATGCTCGCCGCGATCGGCCTGCTGCTGATCGTGAAGCAGATTCCGTTCGCGTTCGGCATCGGCGGCTCGGCCGCGCAATCGTTTGCGAACTGGCCGAACCTGCCGGTCGCATGGGCCGCCACGGCCATCGCGCTCGCGTCGCTCGCACTGCTGATCGCGTGGGACACGCCTGCACTGCGCCGCTTCGCGCTAGTACGCTCGGTGCCCGCGCCGCTCGCGGTCGTCGTGCTCGGGATCGGCGCGACGCTCGTGCTGGGCTTCGTCGCGCCAGCCGTTGCGCCGGGCGCCGCCCATCGCGTGACGCTGCCCGAACTCGGATCGTTCGCGGCGTTCGCCGCTTCGCTCAAGCACGCGGAGCTCGGGCCGAACTTCGCGCAGCTGGTCAATCCGGACGTGTGGCGCGTCGCGATCACGCTCGCGGTCGTCGCAAGCCTGGAAACGCTGCTGAGCCTCGAAGCGGTCGAGCAGATCGACCCGAAGCGCCGGCCGACCCAGCCCGACCGCGAACTGAAGGCCCAGGGTGTCGGCAATCTGGTCGCGGGTGCGGTCGGCGGCCTGCCGATCACGTCGGTGATCGTGCGCAGCTCGGTGAACGTCAATGCGGGCGCGCAAAGCCGGATGTCGGCCATCGTGCACGGGATGCTGCTGCTCGCGAGCGTGTTCGCGCTCACCGGCCTCATCAACCTGATCCCGCTCGCGAGCCTGGCCGCGATCCTGATCCACACCGGCTTCAAGCTCGCGAAACCGGCGCTGTTCCGCTCGGTGATGAAACAGGGGCCGGCGGCATTCGTGCCGTTCGCCGCGACGATCGTCGGCGTGCTCTCGGTCGACCTGCTGTTCGGCATCGCGCTCGGCCTCGCGTGCAGTGTGCTGGCGGTCGCCGTCGCGAACCTGAAGAGTCCCGTCACGCTCGCTCAGCATGACGACCACTTCCTGCTGTCGTTCCGCAAGGACGTGTCGTTTCTCGGCAAGGTGCAGGTCAAGCATCACTTGCGGCACATTCCGGACCGCGCGGCGGTGATCATCGACGCAACGCGCGCCGACTACATCGATCACGACGTGCTCGAATTGCTCGAGGCGTTCGTCGCCGATGCGCCGCGGCGCGGGATCGCCGTCGAGTTCCGCCGGCGCAGCCCGGCGCCGCGCCCGGCTACGCGCCGCTGGCTGTTCCGCGCGCCGGCCGCCGAATGAGCGACAGATGAAAAAACGCCCCGGCGGCGCAGGGCCGCACGGGGCGTTCCGGTCATGCGCAGCGCGCGGCGCTTACGAGCGCTGCGGGTTGAGTTTGTCGTCCTTCGAATGCAGCTTGTTGAGCGCGGAGATGTACGCCTTCGCCGATGCGGCAACGATGTCCGGATCGGTGCCGACGCCATTGACGATCCGCCCGCTCTTCGACAGCCGGACGGTCACTTCGCCCTGTGCCTGCGTGCCGGTCGTGATCGCGTTCACCGAATACAGCAGCAGTTCGGAACCGCTGCCGACTTCGCCCTCGATCGCGTTGAAGGTCGCGTCGACCGGGCCGTTGCCGCGCGCCTCGCCGGTCACTTCCTTGCCTTCGACCGCGAACACGATCTTCGCCTGCGGCTGCTCGCCCGTTTCCGAACGCTGCGACAGCGACACGAACTTGAAGTGTTCCTGCTCGTGCGCGAGCGCCGATTCCTCGGACACGATCGCGATGATGTCCTCGTCGAAGATCTCCGCCTTGCGGTCGGCCAGATCCTTGAAACGCATGAACGCGGCGTTCAGTTCGGTTTCGCTGTCGAGCGACACGCCGAGCTCCTGCAGGCGCTGCTTGAACGCGTTGCGGCCCGACAGCTTGCCGAGCACGATCTTGTTCGCGGTCCAGCCCACGTCTTCCGCACGCATGATCTCGTAAGTGTCGCGCGCCTTCAGCACGCCGTCCTGGTGGATACCCGACGCATGCGCGAACGCATTCGCGCCGACCACCGCCTTGTTCGGCTGCACGACGAAACCGGTGATCTGCGACACGAGCTTCGACGTCGGCACGATCTGCGTCGTGTCGATGCCGACGTCGAGGCCGAAGTAGTCCTTGCGCGTCTTCACGGCCATCACGATTTCTTCCAGCGACGTGTTGCCCGCGCGCTCGCCGAGACCGTTGATCGTGCATTCGATCTGACGCGCGCCGCCGATCTTCACGCCGGCGAGCGAGTTCGCGACGGCCATCCCGAGGTCGTTATGGCAGTGCACCGAGAAAATCGCCTTGTCCGAGTTCGGAATGCGCTCGCGCAGCGTCTTCACGAGGTTGCCGTAGAGCTCCGGCACGCCGTAGCCGACGGTGTCGGCAATGTTGATCGTGGTCGCACCTTCGGCGATCACGGCTTCCAGCACGCGGCACAGGAAGTCGAGATCGGAGCGGCTGCCGTCTTCCGGCGAGAACTCGACGTTGTCCGTGAACTTGCGCGCGAAACGCACTGCGAGGCGCGCCTGCTCGAACACCTGGTCGGGCGTCATCCGCAGCTTCTTTTCCATGTGCAGCGGCGACGTCGCGATGAACGTGTGGATCCGGAAGCTGTTGGCCGGCTTCAGCGCGTCGGCCGCGCGCTGGATGTCCTTGTCGTTGGCCCGCGCCAGCGAACAGATCGTGCTGTCCTTCACGAGACCGGCGATCGTGTGGATCGCGTCGAAATCGCCGTTCGAGCTGGCCGCGAAGCCGGCTTCGATCACGTCGACCTTCATCCGCTCGAGATGCTTCGCGATGCGGATTTTCTCTTCCTTCGTCATCGACGCGCCGGGCGATTGTTCGCCGTCACGCAACGTCGTATCGAAAATGATCAGCTTGTCTGTCATGGGGGGCTCCAGGGCTCTTTATACGGAAGTCAAACGTAATGAGATCGCGCCACCGCTGGCGACGCTCAACAACAGACGAGGCTTGAGACGGGGGGCGAGAACGGTCAGCGCGGCAGGCGCGCCAAAGCTAGCGCGCGTAGCGGCGCACCGGCTAGAAGGAGGGAGAGGCGGGACAATGCAGTCATGCCGAAGACTATAGCGGCATTCCGTTGGGTGCGCAATCGGACGGCACCCGGGAATTCCGGCGCTCGGGCCGAATAAGGGGCAAATGAAAACGGCGGCCCCGAGGCCGCCGTTTCCGCGCAGATCGCGCGTCAGTGATCGCGTTGCGACGAGCGCGCCGGATTCGCGCGCCCGCGGATCGCCATGTAGGCCCAGAACACGTAGCCCGACAGCCCGTACAGCACGAACAGGCAGAACAGCATCAGCGGCGGATCGGACGACACGAGCACGAACGCGACGACGACCAGCAGGATCGCCGCGAACGGCACGCGGTGCCGCACGTCGAGCGCCTTGCCGCTGTAGAACGGCGCGTTCGACACCATCGTCACGCCCGCGTAGATCGTCAGCACGAACGCGACCCACGGCAGCCAGCCGAGCTTCATCGGCACGCGGTTGTCGGTCGCGAGCCACACGAAGCCCGCGATCAGCGCGGCGGCGGCCGGACTCGGCAGCCCCTGGAAGAAGCGCTTGTCGACCACGCCGATGTTCGTGTTGAAGCGCGCGAGACGCAGCGCGGCGCCCGAGCAGTAGACGAACGCGGCGAGCCAGCCCCAGCGGCCGAGATCCTTCAGCACCCACTCGTACATCACGAGCGCGGGCGCGACGCCGAACGAGACCATGTCCGACAGGCTGTCGAACTGCTCGCCGAACGCGCTCTGCGTATGCGTCATGCGTGCGACGCGCCCGTCCATCCCGTCGAGCACCATCGCGACGAAAATCGCGATCGCGGCAATTTCGAAACGGACGTTCATCGCCTGCACGACCGCGAAGAAGCCGCAGAACAGCGCGGCGGTCGTGAACGCGTTCGGCAACAGGTAGATGCCGCGCGTCTTCAGGAACCGCTGGCGCGCGGCGCGGCGGCTCTCGAGCGGCGCCGGATCGGGCGCCATCACCTTGTTGCGGCGAAACGGACGTGGCGTCTGGCCGGAGCCGTTACGCGGCCGACGCGGTTTGAATGCGGCCATCGTGCGCCCCGCCGCTTACTGCTCGAGCTCGGCGAGGATCGTCGACGACGCGTAGACCTTCTCGCCGATCGACACCTTCGCGCGGCTGCCGAGCGGCAGGTACACGTCGACGCGCGAACCGAAGCGGATGAAACCGTAGCGCTGGCCGCGCGACAGCGGCTCGCCGGCACGGACGTAGCAGAGAATCCGGCGGGCCACGAGGCCTGCGATCTGCACGGCGGTGACGGTCTTGCCGCTTGCCGTCTGGATCACGACCGCATTGCGCTCGTTCTCGGTCGACGCCTTGTCGATCGCCGCGTTCAGGAATGCGCCCGGGAAGTACTCGACCTTGGTGATCGCGCCATCGACCGGGGAACGCTGCGAATGGACATTGAATACATTCATGAACACGCTGATCTTCAGCGCTTCACGGTTCGCGTACGGGTCTTGTGCGGTCTCGACCGCGACGATGCGGCCGTCTGCCGGGCACAGCACCGCATTCGGCTGCGCGGGGATCGGGCGCTGCGGATCGCGGAAGAACTGGACGACGAAGACGAGCAGCAGCCAGAACGGCCACGCGAAGCCGAAGCCCCCGACGGCGTGGATCAACAGCGCGATGACGGCAGCAATCGCGATGAACGGCCAGCCTTCGCGCGCGATGATCGGATGAGGATAGTTCATGGATTCGTTCTGTGTTCGGTGAATTGCAAAGCCCGTAGGATAGCAAAAGCCGCCCGGGGCACTGCTGCCTTCGGACGGCTTTTTGATACCGACCCTCCTCTCGAAGGGCCGGAACAGCACGCGGTGCTTAGTTCTTCGTCTGGTCGACGAGCTTGTTCTTCGCGATCCACGGCATCATCGCACGCAGCTTCGCACCGACCTGTTCGATCTGGTGCTCGGCCGTCAGGCGACGGCGCGACTGCAGCGTCGGTGCGCCTGCCTTGTTCTCGAGAATGAAGCTCTTGGCGTACTCGCCCGTCTGGATGTCGGTCAGGCACTGCTTCATCGCCTTCTTCGTCTCTTCCGTGACGACGCGCGGGCCCGTCACGTACTCGCCGTACTCGGCGTTGTTCGAGATCGAGTAGTTCATGTTCGCGATGCCGCCTTCGTAGATCAGGTCGACGATCAGCTTCAGTTCGTGCAGGCACTCGAAGTACGCCATTTCCGGCGCGTAGCCTGCTTCGACCAGCGTTTCGAAGCCAGCCTTGATCAGCTCGACGGTACCGCCGCACAGCACGGCCTGCTCGCCGAACAGGTCGGTTTCGGTTTCTTCACGGAAGTTCGTCTCGATGATGCCGGCACGGCCGCCGCCGTTCGCTGCCGCGTACGACAGCGCGATGTCGCGTGCCGCGCCCGACTTGTTCTGCGCAACCGCGATCAGGTGCGGCACGCCGCCACCTTGCGAGTACGTGCCGCGCACGGTGTGGCCCGGTGCCTTCGGCGCGATCATGATCACGTCGAGGTCGGCGCGCGGGATCACCGCGCCGTAGTGGACGTTGAAGCCGTGCGCGAACGCCAGCGCTGCGCCCTGCTTGATGTTCTCGTGAACTTCCTTCGCGTACACGTCGGCGATCTGCTCGTCCGGCAGCAGCATCATGACGACGTCTGCGCCCTTCACCGCTTCCGCGACTTCCTTGACCGACAGGCCGGCGTTCTCGGCCTTGCTCCACGACGCGCCGCCCTTGCGCAGGCCGACCGTCACGTTCACGCCGCTGTCCTTCAGGTTCAGCGCGTGTGCATGGCCTTGCGAGCCGTAGCCGATGATCGTGACTTGCTTGCCCTTGATGAGGGAGAGGTCAGCGTCTTTGTCGTAGAAAACGTTCATGATGGTTCCTTCGCTAATTCAAAAATTCAACAATTCGTTCGGATGGAGTACTGCGGGCCGGGACATGACGGCGCACCCGGCGTGCCTTTGGGCATCACACCTTCAGGATGCGCTCGCCGCGTCCGATGCCGGAGCTGCCGGTGCGCACGGTCTCCAGGATCGCGCCCGCGTCCAGCCCCTGGA
The DNA here is from genome assembly GCF_057439935.1 of Burkholderia cepacia complex sp. TUM26381. NCBI lineage: Bacteria > Pseudomonadati > Pseudomonadota > Betaproteobacteria > Burkholderiales > Burkholderiaceae > Burkholderia > Burkholderia cepacia complex sp. TUM26381. The sequence goes on from NZ_CM172006.1 coordinate 2,562,522, forward strand.
TGAATGCGTCGAGCTTGTCGCTCGCGCCCGTCAATTCGATCGTGTAGGTCTTTTCGGTCACGTCGATGATGCGGCCGCGGAAAATATCCGACATCCGCTTCATTTCTTCACGCTCCTTGCCCACTGCACGTACCTTGATCAGCATCAGCTCGCGTTCGATGTGTGCACCGTCGGTCAGGTCCACCACTTTCACCACCTCGATAAGGCGGTTCAGATGCTTCGTGATCTGTTCGATCACGTCGTCGGAGCCAATGGAAACGATGGTGAGCCGCGACAGCGATTGGTCTTCGGTCGGCGCCACCGTCAAGGTTTCGATGTTGTAGCCGCGTGCGGAAAACAGGCCGACCACGCGCGACAGCGCGCCCGGTTCGTTCTCCAGCAGGACGGAAATGATGTGTCTCATGTTCGCTTCTTCCAGAATGTGTCCGTGTCGATTCACTCGCGCCGCGCGCCGCCGCGTGCCGCACCGCCCTTCGTGAAGGCGGCCGCATCCGGGCCCAAGCGCGCGTCGCGCCGTTACAGATCTTCCGATCCGAGCAGCATCTCGGTGATGCCCTTGCCGGCCTGTACCATCGGCCAGACGTTTTCGGTCGGATCGGTCTGGAAGTCGAGAAACACGGTGCGATCCTTCAGGCGCAGCGCTTCCTTCAGCGCCGGCTCCACATCCGAAGTCTTTTCGATTCGCATCCCGACATGGCCGTACGCTTCGGCGAGCTTCACGAAATCCGGCAGCGCATCCATGTACGAATGCGAATAGCGCTTGCTGTATTCGATCTGCTGCCACTGGCGAACCATGCCGAGGTAGCGGTTGTTCAGCGAAATGATCTTCACGGGCGTGTCGTACTGCAGGCAGGTCGACAGTTCCTGGATGCACATCTGGATCGAGCCTTCGCCCGTGATGCACAGCACGTCGTCGTCCGGGTGCGCCATCTTGACGCCCATCGCTGCCGGCAGGCCGAAGCCCATCGTGCCGAGGCCGCCGGAGTTGATCCAGCGACGCGGCTTGTTGAAACGGTAGAACTGCGCAGCCCACATCTGGTGCTGGCCGACGTCCGAGCACACGAACGCATTGCCGTCCGTCAGCTCCCACGCCTTCTCCACCACGTACTGCGGCTTGATGATCTCGCTTTCGCGATCGAACTTCAGGCAGTCCTTCGAGCGCCAGCCCTCGATGTCCTTCCACCATTGCGCGAGCGCCTCGGTGTCGGGGCCATGCTCGGCCGTCTGCAGCTGTTCGATCAGCTCCTTCAGCACTTCCTTCACGTCGCCGACGATCGGGATGTCAACCTTCACACGCTTCGAGATCGACGACGGGTCGATGTCGATGTGGATGATCTTGCGCGGACGCGACGCGAAGTGCGCCGGGTCGCCGATCACGCGGTCGTCGAAGCGGGCACCGATCGCGATCAGCACGTCGCAGTGCTGCATCGCCATGTTCGCTTCGTAGGTGCCGTGCATGCCGAGCATGCCGAGGAATTTCTTGTCCGACGCGCGATAGCCGCCGAGGCCCATCAGCGTGTTCGTGACCGGGTAGCCGAGCAGGTCCGCGAACTGGTTCAGTTCACGCGACGCGTCGGCGAGGATGATGCCGCCACCCGTGTAGATGTAAGGACGCTTCGCCGTCAGCAGCAGCGACACGGCCTTGCGGATCTGGCCCGAATGGCCCTTCGTGACGGGGTTGTACGAACGCAGCGACACGCTCTTGACGGGCTCGTACTGGCACGGCGTCTTCGAGATGTCCTTCGGGATGTCGATCAGCACCGGGCCCGGACGGCCGGTACGGGCGATGTAGAACGCCTTCTTGACGGTTTCCGCGAGGTCGCGCACGTCCTTCACGAGGAAGTTGTGCTTCACGCACGGACGCGTGATGCCGACGGTGTCGCATTCCTGGAAAGCGTCCTGGCCGATCGCGGCAGTCGGCACCTGGCCGCTGATCACGACCATCGGGATCGAATCCATGTAGGCCGTTGCGATGCCGGTCACCGCGTTGGTGACACCGGGGCCCGACGTCACGAGGCAGACGCCGACATTGCCGGTGGAGCGCGCATACGCATCGGCTGCGTGCACGGCCGCCTGTTCATGGCGCACCAGCACGTGCTGAATCTTGTCTTGCTTGTACAGCTCGTCGTAGATGTAGAGAACCGAGCCGCCGGGGTAGCCCCAGATGAATTCGACGTTTTCGTCGGCCAGTGCCTTCATGAGCACGGTACCGCCGATGGAGTCGCTATCGGGAGGGGAAAGGGGTTCCGACGTGGAGAATTCCGCGCTGGGCATGTTCATTTTGACCTTTCGAATTTTCGGCAAAAAATTGATCGGGTGCTCTCTGCCGGGCTTGTGGCTCGGGTTCAAGCGGCGCGTCCAGTTTGAAGGGCGGGCTTCTTGGGCCAGCCTCAAATGAGACCATCACTTCATGTTGCGAATCATTGACGATAGCGGGTCGCGATGGGGTCGTCAAGCAAAATATCCCGCACCGCATCATGCGCGCCGCCCGGCGCCCCGCCGCCGCGGCTCGCGCGCAACGTGCCGCCCCCAACCCGGTGCCAAGCGGCACGAAAATTTGATAGCATCCGCGGGTTTTACGAAATTTTTCGACCTTTTACACCACGCAGCGGCCCGCAGCGCATACCTTCACGGAATGGCATCAGACAAGGAACTCGCCGACTTTCTGGCGGGCGTCGAAAGGCGCGCGTTCAAGCAGGCTGCGTACGCCGTGCGTGACGACGATGCGTCGCTCGACATCGTGCAGGACGCGATGATCAAGCTCGCAGAGAAGTACGGCGACCGGCCGGCGGCCGAATTGCCGCTGCTTTTTCAGCGGATCCTGCAGAACGCGATCCACGACTGGTTCCGCCGGCAGAAAGTCCGCAATACGTGGGTGACGCTCTTCTCGTCGCTGAACAATACCGACGACGACGACTTCGACCCGCTCGAAACGCTCGAATCCGCGGACGACAACGCGGGCGTCGAGAGCAGCGAGCACCGCCTCGAAAGAGAGCAGGTTCTGGCCCTGATCGACGAAGAAATCCAGAAACTTCCAGCGCGTCAACGGGAAGCGTTCCTGATGCGTTATTGGGAAGATATGGATGTCGCCGAGACTGCCGCCGCAATGGGGTGCTCCGAAGGCAGTGTGAAAACGCACTGCTCTCGCGCCACTCACACGCTGGCGCACGCGCTCAAGGCCAAAGGAATCACGCTATGAGCTCCGCTCCCGAAAACCGAGAACACGAATTCGCGCTGAAGGTGCGCCGCGCGCTCGACGAGCGCGCGACCGCCCTGCCGGCCGCGACCACCGACCGTCTGGCCGCCGCCCGCCGGGCTGCGCTCGCGCGCAAGAAGCCCGAAGCCGCGACCGCGCCGGTGTTCGTGCCGGCCTTCGCCGGCGCGGCCGGTGCGTACGGCACGGCGCCCTTGAACCGCCCGCAAGGGTCGTTCGCGCGCCGCCTGCTGCGCGCGTGGCCGCTCGCGCTGCTGCTCGCGGGGCTCGTCGGCATCGCCTACTGGGAAGACATGCAGCGCACCGCCGAACTCGCCGACATCGACGCGGCGATGCTCAGCGACGACCTGCCGCTCAACGCGTATCTCGACCACGGGTTCAACGCGTATCTTTCGCGCGCCCACTAACAGACAAGAACGAGGGGATCGCACGGGTGAGTCAGAAGCGCGGCCTGGCCGTATTTTTCGGATGCGTGATCGCAATCGCCGTTTCCTACGTCGCCACCTATCCCCGATTCCACCCGGCCCCCGCGACGACCACCGTCGCGGCCAACAGCCCTGCCGCGCCCGCTTCGGCCGCGACCGGGCTGACCACCGAACTCCCTGCGCTGCCCCTGCCGCTGCCGGCCGCCAACGGCCCGCTGTCGTGGGCGCGCCTCACGCCGGCGCAGCGCGCGGCACTCGCGCCGTTCGCCGACCAGTGGGACGGCTTCAGCGACGCCCGCAAGCGCAAATGGCTGAAAATCGCATCGCGTTTCGCGAAGTTGTCGACCGATGACCAAAAGCGCCTGCAGGACCGGATGGCCGAATGGGCCAAGATGACGCCCGAGCAGCGCCGCGTCGCGCGCGAGAACTACCAGAGCGCGAAGGAGCTGTCCGCGCAGGCACGCGAGCGCGCGTGGAAGGCCTACCAGCAACTCCCCGAGGAGCAGAAGGAACGTCTCGCGGCCGCCGAGCGCCGTCGCAAGCCGAGCGTCGTCAGCGCACCGCCGACCGTCGCCGACCGTGACGTCCGCCGCCTCGTCAATTCGCACGAACACCCGGCAAGCGGCGCGACCACCGCACCGGCGCCCGCCTCGGCCGGCGCCGCCGCGCAGCCGGTGCCCGCGTCGTCGACCTCTGGCGCGGCGTCCGCGCCGGCCGCCGTGGCGCCGGTATCGCCCGCCGACGCGCCTTCGCTGTTCAAGGGCTCCTGAGCGGCCGTGGCAGACGCCCACGTATCCGGGACCCCGACCGCCGCGCCGTCCGTGCGGCGGCGCCTCGCTGCGCTGCTCTACGAAGGCGTGCTGCTGTTCGGCGTCGTGTTCTTCGCCGGGCTCGCATTCAGCCTCGCGACCCAGCAACGCAACGGCCTCGTCCATCACAACCTGCTTGCCGCGTGGATCGCGCTCGTCGTCGGCGCGTACTTCGTGTGGTTCTGGACGCATGGCGGCCAGACGCTGCCGATGAAGACCTGGCGGCTGCGCCTCGAATCGTCGAGCGGCCGGCCGCTGAGCGCCGGCCACGCGCTCGTCCGCTATGCGCTCGGCTGGCTGTGGTTCCTGCCGCCGCTCGCGCTGCACCCGCTCCTCGGCCTGTCGGTGCCCGTCACGCTCGCGCTCACGGCCGCGTGGATCGTCGTCTGGGCCGGCGCCGCCCGGCTCCATGCCGGCCGCCAGTTCCCGCACGACCGGATCGCGCGCACGCGCGTCGTCGCGATACCGCGCTGACGCACCGCATTCGCCAGACGAAAACCGCTCTTCCCGCCCTCCGTCACCCGGCCCGGCGGCCTTGCCGGACAACCATCAACCGTTCCGTGCGGCAGGTTACGCAACGCCGTTTCATTCACTGCTAAACACCCTACAACGGTCGTAATAAGAACGTCTCGTGACTGTCACGGCACAGTCACGCCCGCATGGCGGAATGCCGGTAATGTCAACCGGCGCGAGTCATGCATGGGCCAGAAAACGTCCGCGACCTCACTGTTCCGTCACCCCATCGGCGCCCGCGCCGCCACTGCCTTCCTGTCCGGCTCGGCTGCAAGCGACAGCCTGGCGTCGCAAGAACCGCCTGCCGCGCATTCCACGCAGCACGAGGACCCCGACGCGCCCGCCCATCGCTACCGCACCATCTGGCTGTCCGACATCCACCTCGGCTCGAGCGGTTGCCAGGCGCCGTACCTGCTCGACTTCCTGCGCCACAACGATTCGGAATACCTGTACCTCGTCGGCGACATCATCGACGGCTGGCAGCTGAAGAAGGGCTGGTACTGGCCGCAGGCGCACAACGACGTCGTGCAGAAGATCCTGCGCAAGGCGCGCAAGGGCACGCAGGTCGTCTACATCCCCGGCAACCACGACGAAGGCGCGCGGCAGTTCTGCGACCTCGCGTTCGGCGACATCCAGGTGCGCGGCGAGGCGTTCCACACGACGCTTGCGGGCAAACGTTTGTGGATCGTGCACGGCGACCTGTTCGACGGCGTGATCCAGCACGCGAAATGGCTCGCGTATCTCGGCGACACGCTCTACACGCTGATCCTCGTGCTGAACCGCTGGTTCAACCGGATCCGCAGCCGGCTCGGCTTCCAGTACTGGTCGCTGTCGCAGTACCTGAAGCACCAGGTCAAGAACGCGGTCAACTTCATCTCGCAGTTCGAGACCGTGATGACCGACGAGGCGCGCCGCCGCGGCTGCGACGGTGTCGTGTGCGGCCACATCCACAAGGCCGAGATCCGCGACATCGACGGCGTGCTGTATTGCAACGACGGCGACTGGGTCGAAAGCCTGTCCGCGCTCGTCGAAACGATGGAAGGCGAACTGAAGATCGTCTACTGGACGGTGATGCGCACCGCGCCGTCGGAGACCACGTCGCGCAAGGCCAAGGCCACTGCCTGACACAACCCTACTTACAGGACACATGCCGCGATGAAGATCATGATCGTCACCGACGCGTGGGAACCGCAGGTCAACGGCGTCGTGCGCACGCTGAAGAGCACGTCGCGCGAACTCACGGCGCTCGGCCACCGCGTCGAAATGCTGACGCCGCTGGAATTCCGCACGGTGCCCTGCCCAACCTACCCCGAGATCCGCCTGTCGATCCTGCCGTACCGCAAGCTGCGCGCGCGGATCGATGCGTTCGCACCCGACGCGCTGCACATCGCGACCGAAGGCCCGCTCGGCCTCGCCGCGCGACGCTATGCGCGCGCCCGCAAGCTGCCGTACACGACCGCGTACCACACGCGCTTTCCGGAATACGTGCAGGCGCGCTTCGGCATCCCGCTCGCCGCGACCTACCGCTTCCTGCACTGGTTCCACGGCCCGTCGCTCGCCGTGATGGCGCCGACGCCGGTCGTCAAGCAGGACCTCGAGAAATTCGGCTTCACGAACGTCGTGCTGTGGACCCGCGGCGTCGACCTCGACGTGTTCCGGCCGATGGAATCGAAGGTGCTCAACACGGCGCGGCCGATCTTCCTGTACGTGGGCCGCGTCGCGATCGAGAAGAACGTCGAGGCGTTCCTGCGCCTCGACCTGCCGGGCTCGAAGTGGGTCGCGGGCGAAGGCCCCGCGCTCGCGGAACTGAAGTCGCGCTATCCGGAGGCGAACTATCTCGGCGTGCTGTCACAGGCCGAGCTTGCGAAGGTGTATGCTGCGGCCGACGTGTTCGTGTTTCCGAGTCGCACCGACACGTTCGGCCTCGTGCTGCTCGAGGCGCTCGCCTGCGGCACGCCGGTGGCCGCGTATCCCGTCACGGGCCCGATCGACGTGCTCGGCGGGGGCGATGCCGGCGCGATGCACGAGGACCTGCAGGAAGCCTGCCTCGAGGCGCTGAAGATCGAACGCACGACTGCGCGCGCGTGGGCCGAACGCTTCTCGTGGCGCGCGGCATCCGAGCAGTTCGCGTCGCATCTGAAGCCGCTGCCGAAGACCGCGTACTCGCCAGCCGAAGGTGCCGCCGTTTGAAACGAGACCTGAACGACAAGACCCCGCCCCCCGACGCCACGCCGCAACGGCACCGCCCGTTCGACGAGGAAGAGCCGCACGCCGAAGCGGACGTGCACGCGCACGAGCCGCTCGGCCCCGACGATCAACTGTCGCCGCTGCCGCCGAACCCGTACAAGCGCCATCGCGGCATCACGCGCGCGTGGTTCGCCCTCAAGCATTCGCTGAACGGCTTTCGCGTCGCGATCCGCGAGGAAAGCGCATTTCGCCAGGAGCTCACGCTGGCCGCGCTGATGCTCCCGATCGGCGCATTCGCGCCGGTGCCGGCCGCGTCGCGCGCGCTGCTGATCGGCTCGGTGCTGCTCGTGCTGATCGTCGAGCTGCTGAACTCGAGCGTCGAAGCCGCGATCGACCGCATCTCGCTCGAGCGCCACGAACTCTCCAAGCGCGCGAAGGACCTCGGCAGCGCGGCCGTGACGGTCGCGCTGTTCGCGTGCGTGACGACGTGGGGCTTCGTGCTCGGCCCGGTCGTCGCACGCTGGCTCGGCTTCTAGCCGACGACCGCCCGGCAAACGCCTTTCGCCCCGCCCGCGTGCGGCGCTGCACCATGCGCCGCGCGGGGCCGCGATCACGAAATGCGCCCGATGTGGCGAAACCCCGGTTTATAATCGTCCGCTAGACATAGAACAGCAACCCGCGCCGGACGAATCACGCAGCATCGATTGCAGCGCCCGCCAGTCCGGCACACACAGGGCCGGACGACATGGAAGCGAAACCTCCCCGCCGCACCCGCGAACGGATTCTCGAGTTGTCGTTGAAACTCTTCAACGAGATCGGCGAGCCGAACGTCACGACCACGACGATCGCCGAGGAAATGGAAATCAGTCCAGGCAACCTGTACTACCATTTCCGCAACAAGGACGACATCATCAACAGCATCTTCGCGCAGTTCGAGCAGCAGATCGAACGGCGGCTGCGCTTTCCCGAAGATCATCGTCCGACGATCGACGAAACCTGGTCGTACCTGCAGTACATGGCCGATTTCATGTGGACCTACCGGTTCCTGTATCGCGACCTCAACGACCTGCTCGCCCGTAACCGCACGCTCGAGACGCACTTCAAGCAGATCATCAGCCACAAGGTGCGCTTCGCGCACGACATGTGCGAGCTGCTCGTGTCCGACGCGGAAATGGTCGCGACGCCCACCGAGATCGAAGTCATCGCGACCAACATGGCCGTCATCTCGACCTACTGGCTGTCGTATCAGTACGTGATGCATCCGCGCAAATACAACGACCAGGACGCGATCCGCGAGGAACTGCACCAGGTCAGCATGCACGTGATCTCCGTGATGGCGCCGTACCTGCGCGGCCGTTCGCGCCAGCTGTTCGACGACCTGGTCTCCGGCAAGCTGCCCAAGCGCCAGTTCACCGACTACCTGCCGCCGCGCGACGGCTCGCCGCGCCCGGCCGGCAGCCCGGTCACCACCGGGCAGCCCCCCGCCAAGGATTCCAAGCAATGAAGGCAGTCTGTGTTTACTGCGGCTCGTCGCCCGGCGTGCGGCCCGTCTATGCCGACGCCGCGCGCGCCTTCGGCCGCGCGCTCGTCGATGCGGGCCTCACGCTCGTCTACGGCGGCGGCCGCGTCGGCCTGATGGGCGTGATCGCCGACGAAGTGATGGCGGCCGGCGGCCGTGCGGTCGGCGTGATCCCCGAACTGCTCGTCGACAAGGAAGTCGGCCATACGGGGCTGTCGGAACTGCACGTCGTGCCCGACATGCACCACCGCAAGAAAATGATGGCCGACCTCTCCGACGCGTTCGTCGCGATGCCCGGCGGCGCCGGCACGCTCGAAGAGCTCTTCGAGGTCTACACGTGGGCGCAGCTCGGCTATCACCGCAAGCCCGTCGCGGTCTACAACATCGATTCGTTCTACGATCCGTTGATCTCGCTCTTGCGTCATACGGTCGACGAGGGCTTCATGCGTCCGGCCTATTTCGACGCACTGTGCGTCGAATCCGATCCCGTCGAACTGATCGAGCGGCTGCGCAGCTACCAGCCGCCCGCCCACGACAAGTGGGCGCCCGACGCAGCGAAGTAACCGTCACCCGAACCCGCGCACCATGACCGCACCGTCCGATCGCAAGGCAGTCCTCATCACCGGCGCAAGTCGCGGCATCGGCCGCGCGACCGCCGTGCTCGCGGCCGAACGCGGCTGGGACGTCGGCATCAACTATGCGCGCGACGCGGCAGCGGCCGAACTGACCGCGCAAGCCGTCCGCGACGCGGGCGGCCGCGCGTGCATCGTCGCGGGCGATGTCGCGAACGAGGCGGACGTCGTCGCGATGTTCGATACCGTTGCCGCCGAGTTCGGCCGTCTCGACGCGCTCGTCAACAATGCGGGTATCGTCGCGCCGTCGCTGCCGCTCGCCGAGATGCCGGTCGACCGGCTGCGCCGGATGTTCGACACCAACGTGCTCGGCGCGTATCTGTGCGCACGCGAAGCCGCACGCCGGCTGTCCACCGACCGCGGCGGCCACGGCGGCGCGATCGTCAACGTGTCGTCGATCGCGTCCCGGCTCGGTTCGCCGAACGAGTACGTCGACTACGCGGGGTCGAAAGGCGCGGTCGACTCGTTGACGATCGGTCTTGCGAAGGAACTCGGCCCGCACGGCGTGCGCGTCAACGCGGTGCGCCCCGGACTGATCGAGACCGAAATTCACGCGAGCGGCGGCCAGCCGGGCCGCGCGGCCCGCCTCGGCGCGCAAACGCCGCTCGGCCGCGCCGGCGACGCGCAGGAGATCGCCGAGGCGATCGTCTGGCTGCTCGGCGACGCGGCGTCCTACACGACGGGCGCCCTGCTCGACGTCGGCGGCGGCCGCTAACCTGACGCACGGCGCAACAAATTCGCCGCGGAAAACAATCTGTCGTCACGGCACCACAAATCTCCACAATTTCGTGACGGTTTCAGTAAACATCCGTAATAGTTCCGTGCTCTACTAGCGACCAGTCAGACAGGCGTCATAAACGTCTGTTCTTTGCCGCCTTGATGCGGCCCTTAATGGTCCGACCCATGTCGCCGGACCACCTCGACTCGACCCGAGATCTTTTCCATGCCTGGAACCGCAGCGCCCAGCCGGCGACGCACGCCCGTGCCCGCCTCGGCCGCGCACACCCGCTCGACCGCCGACACCGACGTCACCGCGACGCTCGACGCCGCCGGCACGCCCGTCGTGGCCTCGACCACCTCCGCCAGCACCGCGCGCGACCGCTCGCTCCTGCTCGGCTGGCGGGCCTGGCTGTTCGTCGCTGCGCTGGTGTGTGCGTATACGCTGCCGGGCGTGCTCGGCCACGATCCGTGGAAACAGGACGAAACCTACACGTTCGGCATCATCCAGCACATGCTCGAGACCGGCGACTTCGTCGTGCCGACCAATGCCGGCCTGCCGTTCATGGAAAAGCCGCCGCTTTATGCGTGGGTCGCGACCAGCCTCGCCTGGCTGCTGCAGCGCGTGATGCCGCTGCACGACGCGGCGCGGCTCGCGAGCGCGCTGTTCGCCGCGCTCGCATTCGGCTGCATCGCGCGCGCGGCGCGCGTGGCCAGCCGCGCGGACTCCTGGTTCGACCTGCGCGTGATCGGGCCGGTCGTGCTGAGCGCAGGCACGCTCGTCGTCATCAAGCACGTGCACGACATGATGACGGACGTCGCGTTGTTCGCGGGCACGGCGATGGGGTTCTGCGGGCTGCTCGAACTCGTGACGCAGCAGGTCGCGCGCGCGCAGCAGATGCGGCACGGGCTGCCGGTACGCCCGTCGGCCCGCTGGGCCGCGCCGATCTTCGGCGCGGGCGTCGGCATCGCGCTGATGACAAAGGGGTTGTTCGTCCCGCTCGTGTTCGCGGCCACGCTCGTCTGCACCCTGCTGCTCTACCCGGCCTGCCGCACGCGCTCGTTCGCACGCAGCCTCGGCATCGCCGCGCTCGTGTTCGCGCCGTTCGCGCTGATCTGGCCGACCGCGCTGTTCCTGCGCTCCGAACCGCTGTTCATGACGTGGTTCTGGGATAACAACGTCGGCCGCTTCTTCGGGTTCTCCGTTCCCGAACTGGGCGCGGAAAACGACAAGCCGTTCTTCATCCTGCGCGCGTTCCTGCTCGTCGGCTTCCCGGTCGCACCGCTCGCGATCGTCGCGCTGGCCCGCGGCGCATGGCGCGACTGGCGCACGCCGCGCATCGCGCTGCCCGTACTGTTCACCAGCATCGGGCTCGTGGTGCTGCAAGTGTCCGCGACGTCGCGCCAGCTCTACATCCTGCCGTTCTTCGCGCCGCTCGCGCTGGTCGCCGCGCAGGCGATCGAACGCCTGCCGCGCCGGCTGCATCTCGCGTGGGATTACTTCAGCCGCGTGCTGTTCGGCACGACCGTCGCGCTCGCGTGGGCGATTTGGGCCGTCATGGCCGATCCGGCCGCGTCGCGTGCGGATCTCGCGTGGCTCGGCCGCTGGCTGCCGCTCGACTGGACGATGCCGATCCAGCCCGCGCTCGTGATCGGCGCGCTTGCGCTGACCGTCGGCTGGCTGACGCTGCTGCCGAAGCTGCGCACCACGGGCATGTGGCGCGGCGCGCTGTCGTGGGGCGCCGGCGCGCTCGTCGCATGGGGCCTCGTCTATACGCTGCTGCTGCCGTGGCTCGACGTCGCGAAGAGCTATCGTTCGGTGTTCGACGACCTGAACGCGCATCTCGCACTCGAATGGAACGACGGCGATTGCATGGCGAGCCTGCACGGGCTCGGCGAATCGGAAGCGCCGATGCTGTACTACTTCTCCGGCATCCAGCACACGCCGATCGACGACGCAAAGTCGACGCGCTGCACGTGGATGATCGTCCAGGGTGTGCGGGCCGTCGATCCGGCGCCCGGCAGCGAATGGAAACTGTTCTGGACGGGCGCCCGCCCCGGCGACAACGAGGAACTGCTGCGCGTGTACGTGCGTACGCCCGAACAGCACCTGCAGTGACGCAGGACGGCGCGATGCGCCGTCCTGCTTGCCTTCGACTTTCGCCGCGGTAGCCCGCTCCCGTCCGACCGGTGCGCAACCCTTGCGCGATACCCGTCCTTGAGGCACCCGCGTCAATCCGCGGGTTCGCTCCCCTCTTTACACCACTGCCCGAATCGTCAGAACGACGAACCGGGCTCGCGCAGAAACGCGGTTTCCTCGTCGGTCGATGCACGACCGAGAATCGCGTTCCGGTGCGGAAATCGGCCAAAGCGCTCGACGACGGCCGCGTGCAGCAGCGCGAAGCGGTGATAGCTCTCGCACCCGGCCTCGTCGCGAATGCCTGCGCACAGGCGCACGGCTTCACTTTGGCTCTCGATCGATTCATCGTGCTCGAACGGCAGATACGCGAACGCGCGGTGATGCCCGCCCGGCAACTGCGCATCCCAGCCGGCCGCGACGACGCGGCGTGCGAGCGCCAGCGCCTTCGGATCGGCGGCAAACGCGCGCGGCGTGCCGCGATGGATGTTACGCGAGAACTGGTCGAGCACGACGATCAACGCCAGCGCACCCGACGGCGACCCGGCCCAGTGATCGCACGCGCCGTCGCACGCAGCGTCGAGCAGCGCGCCGTAGCGCGTGCGCAGCACGTCGTCGAACGCCGCGCCGCCGTTGAACCACACCTTGCGTTCCTGCCCGAATTCGGCCGAACCCGGCTCGCCGAACCAGAAATCCAGAATCTCCCGTGCTTGCGGATCGAGCGCTGCCGCGCCCGTTTTCCCGGTATCGATCGTCATGCAAACTCCAGTACGAGGCGCCGTGTACGCGCACTCTTCTTTTCCAGTTTCGCGACCCGCAGCCCGCCGATTTCGGACGTGTTGCGCACATGCGTGCCGCCGCACGGCTGCAGGTCGACGCTTTCGATGCGCAACAGCCGCACGCGGCCGAGGCCCATCGGCGGCTTCACGCTCATCGTGCGCACGAGTTCGGGCCGCTCGGCCATCTCGTCGTCGGTAATCCATTCGGTCGTGACCGGATGCGCGCCGCCGACCAGGCCGGCGAGACGCCGCTCGACGTCGTCGCGGTCGATCGAATCGGACGTCGCGAAATCCAGCCGCACGTAGTCGGCCGTCACGCTGCAGCCGTCGACCGCGTACGGCAGCACCGCGCACATCAGGTGCGCGGCCGTGTGCAGGCGCATGTGCCGGTAGCGGCGCAGCCAGTCGATCTCCGCGACCACCCGCGTGCCGGGCGCGAGCGTCGCGACGCTCGCTTCCTGCCCCGGCGCCGGCACGTGCACGGCGTCGTCGGGCGTCGCGCCGTCGAACTTCGCCTTGCGCGTATCGGCGATCGCGATCGTGCTGCCGTCGGGCAGCGTCAGCGTGCCGGTGTCGCCGGCCTGGCCGCCGCCGAGCGGATAGAACACCGTGCGGTCGAGCCGGATGCCGTCTTCGCCGACGGCCTGGACGACCGCGTCGCATTGCGTGAGGTACGCGTCTTCGCGAAACAGCGCTTGTGTCGTCATCGGGCGAGCCTCGTATCGATTGGGGAAAACGGCCAGTGTCGCGCCGGGCTGCACGCGCGCCCAGACGCAGATCGTCCCGCGTACGGGCAGCGGCGTACCGGTCGATCAACCGGGCCGGTTGCGCATCCAGTCGGCCGTGTCGTAGAACGAATGCATCAGCCGCTCGCGCAGCGGCTCGGGCAACCCGACATCCTCCATCGCCCACGCCATGCAGCGCAGCCACTGGTCGCGCTCGACCGACGCGATCGGGAACGGCAGGTGCCGCGCGCGCAGCCGCGGATGGCCGAACCGGCTGATGTAGTGGTCGGGGCCGCCAAGCCAGCCGCACAAGAACCAGAACAGCTTGTCGCGCGAGCCGTCGAGCGACTGCGGATGCAGCGCGCGAATCTCCGCAAACTCGGGCTCGAGGTCCATCAGGTCGTAGAAGCGGTCCACCATTTCGCGCACGCGGGCTTCGCCGCCCACGAGCTCGAACGCCGTCGGCTGGGACGGCGCATCGTCATTCACATCGGTCATACGGATAGTCGGAAAACAGGATCGTCGGGGCCGCCGGCGACGCTCATGCGTCGCGCAGCGACTGCAGCGCGGGGCGCCGCAACACATTATGCAGGCTCAGCCAGCCGGCCGCACCGGCGCAGGCAACGCCGGCCGCGATGCCGGCCGGCACGAGCCACGGATCGACGGCAAGCTGGAAGTCGAATACGCGCGACGCAAGCACCCAGCCGACCGCGATCGCGCCCGCCGATGCGAGCACGCCGGCCAGCGCGCCGACCACGACGAATTCCGCGCGCTGCACCGCATTGACCTGCGCGCGCGACGCGCCGAGCGCGCGCAGCAGCGCGGCCTCGCGTACGCGCTCGTCGCGCGAGCCGGCGAGCGCCGTGTACAGCACGAGCACGCCGGCCGCGAGCGTGAACGCGAACAGGAACTGCACCGCGCCGACCACCTGCAACATCATCCGCTGCAATTGCGCGAGGATCGGCGCGACGTCGATCGCGGTCAGGTTCGGATAGCGCGCGATCAGTGGATCGAGCAGCGCGGCATTCGATGCGGGCAAATGGAAGCTCGTCAGGTAGACGGCCGGGAAATCCTTCAGCACCGGCGGCGGCATCAGCACGAAGAAATTGACGCGGAACGAGCCCCAGTCGAGCTTGCGCACGCTCGTGACCGGCGCATCGACCGTCAGCCCCGTCACGTCGAAGCGCAACGTGTCGCCCGGCTTCACGTTCAGCGTCTTCGCGAGGCCGGCCTCGATCGAGATCTGCGGCGTGGCCGCGGTGCCGAACCAGTCGCCTTCGACGATCCGGTTGTCGGACGGCAATTCGGTCGTATACGACAGGTTGAACTCGCGGTCGACGAGCCGGCGCGCCTCCTCGGACGGATACGCATCCGGATTCACCGGCTTGCCGTTGATCGCGACGAGGCGGCCGCGCACCATCGGCGCGGGCACCGCGTCGCGCACGCCGTGCGCGGCCAGATAGGTGGCAACGTCGTCGCGCTGGTCGGGCTGGATGTCGATCAGGAACTGATTCGGCGCGTCGGGCGGCGTCGACTGCCGCCAGCCCGCGACGAGATCGTTGCGCGTGATCGCGATCAGCAGCAGGCACATCAGGCCGAGCGCCAGCGCGGTGATCTGCAGCGCGCTGGCCGTGCCGCGCCGGTGCAGCGACGCGAGCGCGTAGCGCCAGCCGACGCCGGCGGCCACGCGCGCGTTGCGTACCGCACGGGCGGCCGCGAACAGTACGAGCCGCGCGATCAGCGCAAAGCCGACCAGCGCGCCGGCGAAGCCGCCCGCGACGATCAGGCCAAGCTTCAGGTTGCCGGCCGCGACGATCAGCAGCCCCGCGAACAGCACGACGCCGATCGCATACGCAGCCCACGCGGTGCGCGACGCATCGCCCCACTCGCGTCGCAGCACACGCACCGGCGGCACGCGCGTGAGCGGCACGAGCGGCGGCAGCGCGAAGCCGAGCAGCAGCACGAGCGCGGCGCCCATGCCGATCAGCGCCGGCCACAGCGTGGGCGGCGGCAGCGCGACGTCGATCAGGCTGCCGAGTGCGGCCAGCAACGCCCAGTGGCCGCCGTAGCCGAGCACCGCGCCCGCCGCGCCCGATACGATGCCGATCCCGGCGAATTCGAGTGCAAACAGCGCGCCGAGCGTGCGGCGGCTCACGCCGAGGCAGCGCATCGTCGCGCAGCCGTCGAGATGGCGCCGCATGTAGCGTTGCGCGGCCATCGCGATCGCGACCGCCGCGAGCAGCGCGGTCAGCAGCGCGACGAGCGTCAGGAAATGGCGTGCGCGATCCAGCGTCTGCCGCACCTGCGGCTGGCCTTCCTGCAACGACTCCAGCCCGACGCCGCGCAGTTTCCCGCCGTCGACGCGTGCATGCGCAAACGCTTCGAAACGCGCGACGGCCGGTGCGTCGCCGGCGACCAGCAGCCGGTAGGTGACGCGGCTGCCATAACCGGTGAGCCCCGTCGCAGCGAGGTCGTCCGCGCGCATCATCAGCCGCGGCGAAAAATTGACGAACGAAAAGCCGCGATCGAGCTCGCGGGAAATCGACGCGGCGACCGTGAACGTGCGTAACCCGACGCGCACCGTATCGCCCGCCTTCAGGTGTAGCGCATCGAGCAGCGCGGGGTCGGCCCACACGGTGCCGGGCGCGGGAATTGCCGCGGCCTTCTGCGCGACGGTGGCGCCAGCCGGCACGATATCCACCGCACCGCGCAGCGGATAGCCGGGCGACACGGCCTTCACGGCCGCAAGACGCGACGGTGCGGCATCGGCTGCCTGCCCGCCCGCGGCGGCCGCGATCATGCTGGGGAAAATGGCGGTCGTCGCGGTACGCAGGCCGAGCGCCTGGGCCTGCCGGCCGAACGATGGATCGACGGGGCGATCGGCGCGCACGACGAAATCGGCGCCGAGCATCTGGCGCGCATCGCGTTCGAGCCCCTGACGCAGCCGGTCGGCGAGAAAACCGACGCTCGTGAGCGCCGCGACCGCGAGCACCAGCGCGAGGACGAGCAGCGTCAACTCGCCCGCGCGCCAGTCGCGCGCGGTCATCCGGACAGCCTGGCGGATCAGGTCGCGCAGGCCGAAGCGGCCGGCCTGCGCGCGCCCGTCATGGCCGGATTGTCCGGCCGGCGGCTGCGCCGCGTGTTGCGGCCCCTTCAATCGCGCTTCCCTCCGATCGAATTGAGCCGCGACACCATGTGGTTCGCCATCCCGCGAAAACCACCCGACACGCCGCGCCACAGGCGCGGCAGCGCCCACGCCGACGCGGCGATGAACGCGGCGAGCAGTACGAGGAACGCGAGCGGAACGAAGAATGCGAGGACAAGCCCGCCGACCACGAGGCCGTCCTCGGTCGACGACGCGACCCAGTTCGAAATCGGTTCGGGAGACAGGTTGATCAAGGCGCGCGTACCGGCCTTCGCGACGTGCGCGGCGCCGGCCAGCGAGCCGCCGGCGAGCCCCGCGACCGCGAGCACGGTCGGATCGGCATGGCCGAGTGCACCGGCTGCCAGTACGGCGCCGGCCGGAATGCGGATGAAGGTATGCACGGCATCCCACAGCGAGTCGAACGCGGGGATCTTGTCGGCCAGGAATTCGGTGAGGGTGAGCACGGCCGCCGCGCCGATGACCCACGGCGACATCAGGACGGCCAGCGTATCGGGCAGATGGAGCCAGCCGACCCGCGCGAGCACGCCGGCGATCAGCACCGTCAGGTACAGGCGCAGCCCGCTCGCCCACGCGAGCCCCGCGCCGAGCGAAATGGCTTCGATCATCGCCCTCTCCTTGCACTTTCCGTGCGTTTTGCCGATTGACCGGATCGGGTCGGACAGACCGGCCGCGCGGCGCGTGGCGACCGGCACCGTGTGCCGCGAGAAGCACGACGGTATTCAGGCCCGAATGCGTTCCATTATAGACAGGCTATCCGGGTGACCGGCGCAATTCCGCGGTGCGGCACCCGGGGCGCATGCGCGCCCGGGATGCCGATACCCGGATGCCGGCGTCAGGCGGCCGACGACAGCTTGAGGCCGATCAGCCCTGCGACGATCAGCGCGGCGCTCGCGACGCGCGCGGCGGTCAGCGCCTCGCCCATCATCACGATGCCGAACACGAACGCGCCGACCGCGCCGATGCCCGTCCACACCGCGTACGCGGTGCCGAGCGGCAACTGGCGCATCGCCACCGCGAGCAGCCCGAAGCTGGCCAGCGCCGTCACGATCGTAAATACCGACGGACCGAGCTTCGTGAAGCCATCCGACGATTTCAAGCCGGCCGCCCAGGCCACTTCCAGCAAACCGGCGATCAACAACCATACCCACGCCATCTCGACGTACTCCGTATCGGATGGGGCCGTCCCCGTTGAAACGAATGACCCGGGGTCGTCCCCGGGCGGCGCCGAGTATAACAAGATGCTTACGGACACGCCGGCTGCGGGCCACGCCGGTGGCCGATCCGGGGCGCGATCGGCCGGGCCCGGTCAGTTCGACACGCGCTTCGGCGCGACACCGCCGACGCAGCGGTCGTCGCGGTACAGCGCCCACTCCTCGCAGACGCGGCCATCCTTGAACATGCACATCCCGACCTGCCCGCTCGGCAGGCTGCGGACCACGTGGCGGCCGCCGAGCTTCTCGCAGTTGACCGACGCGGGATTGGCCATCGCCGCCTGCGCGGGCGGCTGCTGCGCGGGCGGCAGCGGTTGGGCGAACGCGCCGGGCGCAGCGAGCGCCAGCGCACAGATGACGACCAGACGGACGGACATTGCACGCTCCTCGTTTTTGTTCGCGGAACGGTCAGGATAACGGGGAATGAGCGCGGAGTGTGCAAGGCCGGCGCAGGTCGCGAGACTGTCGCGCCGACGCAACCCTGCCGGCGCGCGACGTCATGTGCCGGTATGCCGCTGCCGCCCGGCCCGCTCCGTCACGCGGCGCCGACGAGCCGGTAGCCGACGCCCGTTTCGGTGACGATGTGCTCGGGCTGCGCGGGGTCGAGCTCGAGCTTCTGGCGCAGGTGCGCCATGTAGATGCGCAGGTAGTGATGGCTTTCGACGTGCGAAGGCCCCCACACGTCGCGCAGCAATTGGCGGTGCGTGAGCACGCGCCCCGCGTGACGCACGAGCGTCGCGAGCAGCCGGTATTCGAGCGGCGTCAGGTGCACGATCTCGTTGTCGCGCCACACCTGGCGCAGCGCGAGATCGACGGTCACCGTGCCGAAGGTCACCTTCGGCGATTCGTTCGCGCCGCCCTGGTTGCGCCGGCGCAGCTGCGCACGAATCCGCGCGCGCAGTTCGGACACGCCGAACGGCTTGGTCAGGTAGTCGTCGGCGCCCGCGTCGAGCGCGGCGACCTTCTCCTCTTCCTGCGTGCGCGCGGACAGCACGATCACCGGCACCTCGGACCAGCCGCGCAGTTCGCGGATCACGTCGAGGCCGTCGGTGTCGGGCAGGCCGAGGTCGACGATCACGAGGTCGGGCTTGCGCGTCGCCGCGTCGATCAGCCCTTGCTTGCCCGTCTCGGCCTCGAACACCGCGATGTCCTCCTCTTCGAGCGCGGCGCGCACGAAACGGCGGATCTGCTTTTCGTCCTCGATCAGGACGACGGTCAGGCTGGGTTCACTCATGGTCTGGCAATGACTCGGATGGGGACGATGCGCCCGGCACATCGGATTCTTCGTCGGGCACGGCCGGCGCGGCCGGTGGCGTTTCGACCGGCAGCGTGAACCAGAAGCGCGCGCCCGTCACGTGGCCGTCGGGCGCGGTGCGGTTGAGCGCGCCGATTTTACCGCCGTGCGCTTCGACGATCGCACGGCAGATCGCAAGGCCCAGGCCGATGCCCGGCGTCGCCGATTCCTTTTCGCCGCGCGTGAATTTGTCGAAGATGCGCGTTTCCATTCCGGCCGGCAGGCCCGGGCCGTGATCGTCGACATGGACGCGCACGAACGGCAGCCCGTCGTCGGTCACGCGTTCCGCGCCGATGTCGATCGGCGTATCGGGCGGCGTGTACTTCGCCGCGTTCTCGAACAGGTTGGTGAACAGGCGCTCCATCAGCACCGCGTCCATCTGCAGCAGCGGCAGGTCGGCCGGCAGCGTGACGCGCGCCGGATGACGCGCAAGCACACGCTTGCATGCGGCGAGCGCGGCGCCGACGGTTTCCTCGAGCAGCGACCACTGGCGCTTGAGCTGCAGGCTGCCGGCCTGCAGCCGCGCCATGTCGAGCAGGTTCGTGACGATGCCCGTCATGCGCAGCGCCTCGTCGTGGATGGCGTCGACGAGTTCGCCTTCGCGCTGCGCGAACCGCTCGGCCGCCGTGGCGTCGCCGCCCTGCGCGGCCGCGCGCCCGTTCGCGAGCATCGACGAGAAACCGACGATCGTCGTGAGCGGCGTGCGCAGGTCGTGCGAGATCGCCGACAGCAGCGAGTTGCGCAGCCGTTCGGACTCCATGTTGACGAGCGCATCGCGCGCGATGTCGACGTAGTGCACGCGTTCGAGCGCGAGCGCGATCTGCGCGGCGAACGCGTCGAGCATCCGCTGCTGCTCGGGCACCTCGAGTTCGCGCGGCTCGCGCGACGCGACCGCGAGCACGCCGCGCGTACGCATCGGCGCCCTCAGCGGCAGGTACAGCGCGGCCGTCGCGGGCAGCGTGTCGGTGCCGCGGCCGGCAGGCTTCTGCTGGTCGTACACCCACTGGCCGACGTCGCTGTCGAGATCGGCGCCCGTCAGCGTGACGGCCGCGTCGGGGTCCTCGATCTTCTGCCGCACCTTGTCGGCGCTGTCGGGCAGCAGGAATGCGACGCGCGCGCGAAACACCTCGCCCACGTGGCGGCTGCCGATCTCGACGATCTGCTCGGTCGTCAGCGCCGCGCCAAGCTCGCGCGCCATCGCATAGATCGCGCCGGTGCGGCGCTCGCGGCGCTGCGCGACGCTTGCCTGGCGCGTCAGCGTCGACGTCAGGTGGCTGATCACGAGCGACGTCAGCAGCATCCCGAAGAAGGTCAGCAGGTATTGCGTGTCGCTGACCGAGAACGACATGCGCGGCGGCACGAAGAAGTAATCGAACGCGGCCACCGACAGGAACGACTGCAGCACGCCCGGCCCGCGCCCGAGCCGCACGGCCGAGAACACCACGCCGAGCAGGTACAGCATCACGAGGTTCGTCAGGTCGAGCCGCTCGGATACGAGGTTCGCGACAACGGTGATCGCCGCGCAGATCGCGGCGGCATACGCGTAGTGCCGCGGCGGCGAACGATGCGTGCCGAACTGCGCAAACGCATCGCGCCAGTCGCGCACCCGCGCATCGAGCGGCGCGGCGCGCGCCTCGTCGCTCGCGGACGCACGGATCAGCATCAGGTCGACATCGCCCGCGCGTTCGGCGAGCTGCTCGCCGAACGGCCGCGCGAGGCGGCGCACGAGTCCGGCCTTCGGCGAGCCGCCCGCGACGATCTTCGATACGTTGCGCACCTTCGCATAGCCGATCAGCGCGGCCACCGCGTCGGCGCCGGCGAGCGTGGCCGTCTCCGCGCCGAGTTCGGCCGCGAGCTTCAGCGCATCGAGCGTGCGCTGGCGCCGCGCATCGGGCAGCCGCTGCAGGCGCGGCGTCTCCACGTACACGGCGAGCCAGTCGGCCTTCAGGCTCGCGGCGAGCCGCGCGGCCGCGCGCACGAGCGTCGGCGCTTCGGGGCCGGGCCCGACGCACACGAGCAGCCGCTCGCGCGCCTGCCAGATGCGCTGGATCGAACGGTCGGCGCGGTATTCGCGCATCTGCGCGTCGACGCGATCGGCCGTGCGCCGCAGCGCCAGTTCGCGCAGCGCGATCAGGTTGCCCTTGCGGAAGAAGTTGCGCACCGCGCGCTCGGCCTGCTGCGCGAGATAGACCTTGCCGTCGCGCATCCGCTCGAGCAGCTCCTCGGCCGGCAGGTCGACGAGCGTGACTTCGTCGGCCGCATCGAACACGCGGTCGGGCACGGTCTCCCACACGCGGATGCCGGTGATCGCACCGACCACGTCGTTCAGGCTTTCGAGATGCTGGACGTTGACGGTCGTATAGACGTCGATGCCCGCGTCGAGCAATTCGTAGACGTCCTGCCAGCGCTTCAGGTGCCGCGCGCCCTGCACGTTCGAATGCGCGAGCTCGTCGACGAGGATCAGTTGCGGCTCACGCGCAAGCGCGCCGTCGAGATCGAATTCAGCGAGCGTGCGGCCGCGATAGTCGATGCGCGCGAGCGGCAGCACGTCGAGGCCGTCGAGCAGCGCGGCGGTTTCGCTGCGGCCGTGGGTCTCGACGATGCCGACGACGACGTCGACGCCTTCCTGCAGGCGCTGGCGCGCGGCCTGCAGCATCGCGTAGGTCTTGCCGACACCGGCGGAAGCGCCGAAGAAGATCTTGAGCTGGCCGCGCCGCTGCTTTTCTTCGTCTCGCTGCAGCTTGTCGAGGAGTTGGTCTGGATCGGGACGGTTCATGCGTCAGGAAAGCGGAGCGCCCGGATGCGCGCGAGTACGAGCATTGTTGTTCCAAATCGCCGCAAAAGGCAAAGACGGCGCATGCGCCGTCGGGAAAAAAGCATGTCCGGCGCGGATCGTGCCGCGCCGGACGCCGGTTGCCACCGGAAGCCCGGCCGCGCGCTCAGTGCGCGGCCTGCGCCGCGTCGAGTGCGAGGTTCAGCTTCAGCACGTTCACGCGCGGCTCGCCGAGCACGCCGAACTGGCGGCCCGTCGTGTTCGCGGCCACGAGCTGCGCGACCGCATCCGGCGCCAGGTTGCGCGCCTTCGCGACGCGCTCGACCTGGTACGCGGCGGCGGCCGGCGTGATTTCCGGATCGAGGCCGCTCGCCGACGCCGTCACGAGATCGACCGGCACGGGCTTCGACATGTCGGTGCCGGCATCGTGCAGCGCGGCGATGCGCCCCTTCACCTGGTCGGCGAGCGACGGGTTCAGCGGGCCGAGGTTCGAGCCGCCGGAGCCGGTCGCGTTGTACGGCATCGGCGACGTGGCCGAGAGCCGGCCCCAGAAGTACTTCGGCGCGTCGAACGGCTGGCCGATCAGCGCGGAGCCGACCGCCTTGCCGTCCTTCTCGATCAGGCTGCCGTTCGCCTGCGACGGGAACACGGCCTGGCCGAACACGGTCATCACGGCCGGGTAAGCGAGCCCCGTCACGGCGGTCAGGACGACAAAGAGCACGACGAGCGGGCGAATCAACGTTTTCATGATGTTTCCTTCAAATGCGGCCGGCTCAGGCCCAGCCGAGTGCGGCGAGCGTCATGTCGATCAGCTTGATGAACGGGAATGGCAGCAGCACGCCGCCGAGGCCGTAGACCAGCAGGTTGCGGCGCAACAGCGACGCGGCGCCGAGCGGCCGGTACGTGACGCCCTTCAGCGCGAGCGGAATCAGCGCGACGATGATCAGCGCGTTGAAGATCACCGCCGACAGGATCGCCGACGCCGGCGACGTCAGGTGCATGATGTCGAGCACGCGCAGCTGCGGGTAGGTCGTCACGAACGCGGCCGGGATGATCGCGAAGTACTTCGCGATGTCGTTCGCGATCGAGAAGGTCGTCAGCGAGCCGCGCGTCATCAGCATCTGCTTGCCGATCTCGACGATCTCGATCAGCTTCGTCGGGTTCGAGTCGAGGTCGACCATGTTGCCGGCCTCCTTCGCCGCCTGCGTGCCGGTGTTCATCGCCACGGCCACGTCGGCCTGCGCGAGCGCCGGCGCGTCGTTGGTGCCGTCGCCCGTCATCGCGACGAGCCGGCCGGCCGCCTGGTGCTCGCGGATCGTCGCGAGCTTGGTTTCCGGCGTCGCTTCCGCGAGGAAGTCGTCGACACCCGCCTCCGCCGCGATCGCCGCGGCCGTCAACCGGTTGTCGCCCGTCACCATCACGGTCTTGATGCCCATCTTGCGCAGTTCCGCGAAGCGCTCCTTGATGCCGCCCTTCACGATGTCCTTCAGCTCGATCACGCCGAGCACGCGCGCCGCCCCTTCATGCAGGTCGGCCACCACGAGCGGCGTGCTGCCGCGGCGCGCCACCTCGTCCACCGCGCGGCGCACTTCTTCCGGGAAGCGGCTGCCGTGCGTCTCGACGTAGCGGCGGATCGCGTCGGCCGCACCCTTGCGGATTTCACGGCCCGGCAGGTCGACGCCGCTCATCCGCGTCTGCGCGGAAAAGCCGATAAACGCCGCATGCAGCTGCGCCATGTCGCGCTGGCGAATGTTGAAGCGCTCCTTCGCGAGCACCACGATGCTGCGGCCTTCGGGCGTTTCGTCGGCAAGCGACGACAGTTGCGCGGCATCGGCCAGCGCTTCCTCGGTCACGCCCGGCGCCGGCACGAACGTCGACGCCTGGCGGTTGCCGAGCGTGATCGTGCCGGTCTTGTCGAGCAGCAGCACGTCGACGTCGCCGGCCGCTTCCACCGCGCGGCCCGACGTCGCGATCACGTTCGCCTGCATCATCCGGCTCATCCCGGCCACGCCGATCGCGGACAGCAGGCCGCCGATCGTCGTCGGGATCAGGCACACGAGCAGTGCGACGAGCGCGGTGATCGTCACCACGTGGCCGGCCTTCATCGCTTCGACCGAGAACATCGAGAACGGCAGCAGCGTTGCGGTGGCCAGCAGCATCACGATCGTCAGCGCAACGAGCAGGATCGTCAGCGCGATCTCGTTCGGCGTTTTCTTGCGCTTCGCGCCTTCGACCATCGCGATCATCCGGTCGAGGAACGCCTCGCCGGGGTTCGCGGTGACCTTGACGACGATCCAGTCGGACAGCACGCGCGTGCCGCCCGTCACCGACGAAAAATCGCCGCCCGATTCGCGGATCACCGGCGCGGATTCGCCGGTGATCGCCGATTCGTCGACGGATGCGACGCCGTCCACGACCTCGCCGTCCGCCGGGATCACGTCGCCGGCCTCGACCAGCACGACGTCGCCACGGCGCAGCTCGGTCGCGGTCGTGATGCGGATCGGCGACTTCGGATGCGGCTCGTTGAGCTTCTTCGCCATCACGTCCTTCTTCGCGCTGCGCAGCGATGCGGCCTGCGCCTTCGAGCGCCCTTCGGCGAGCGCTTCGGCGAAGTTCGCGAACAGCACGGTGAACCACAGCCACAGCGCGATCGCGAGGATGAAGCCCGCGGGCGCCTCGGCCTGGCCGGCGAGCGCCGCGATCCACAGGATCGTCGTCAGGATGCTGCCGACGTACACGCAGAACATCACCGGGTTGCGGAACTGCGTGCGCGGCGTGAGTTTCTTGAACGAGTCCACGATCGCCGGGCGCAGCAGCGCCGGATCGAACATGGACCGTGTTGCGGAATGTTGAGTCATTGCGATCTCTTCAATCTCTTCAGTCTTTTCAAGGTGTCGCCATGCGGGCGCGCGTTACGCGCCCAGCCACATCATCAGGTGCTCGACGCCCGGGCCGAGCGCGAGCGCCGGCACGTAGGTCAGCGCGCCCACCAGCAGCACGGTGCCGAGCAGCAGCACGACGAACAGCGGACCGTGCGTCGGCAGCGTGCCGCTCGTCACCGCGATGCGCTTCTTCGCGGCGAGCGAACCGGCGATCGCCAGCACCGGCACGATCGTGCCGAAGCGGCCGAACCACATCGCGATCGCGGTCATCCAGTTGTAGAACGGCGTGCCGACCGTCAGGCCCGCGAACGCGCTGCCGTTGTTGTTCGCGGCCGAGCTGAACGCGTACAGGATTTCCGAGAAGCCGTGCGGGCCCGGGTTCGCGATGCCGGCCTTGCCCGCATCGGCAAGCACGGCGATCGACGTGCCGACCAGCACGAGCAGCGGCGTGAGCAACACGACGATCGACACCATCTTCATCTCGTACGCTTCGATCTTCTTGCCGACGTATTCCGGCGTGCGGCCGATCATCAGGCCGGCGACGAACACCGCGAGCAGCGCGAACACGAGCATCCCGTAGAGGCCCGAGCCGACCCCGCCGTAGACCACCTCGCCCAGTTGCATCAACAGCATCGGCACGAGGCCGCCCAGCGGCGTCAGCGAATCGTGCATCGTGTCGACCGCACCGCACGACGCGGCCGTCGTCGCGACCGTGAAGATGCCGGTCTGCGCGATGCCGAAGCGCGTTTCCTTGCCTTCCATGTTGCCGCCCGGCTGCAGCGCGCTCGCCGACTGGTCGACGTGCAGCGCGGCGAGCGTCGGGTTGCCGCCCTGCTCGGCGCTTACCTCGACACCGATCGCGATCACGAACGCGACCGTCATCGCCGCAAGCACCGCGATGCCCTGCCGGCGGTCGCCGATCACGCGGCCGAACACGAGACACAGCGCGGCCGGGATGATCAGGATCGCGAAGATCTGGATGAAGTTCGCGAACGGCGTCGGGTTCTCGTACGGGTGCGCGGAGTTCGCGTTGAAGAAGCCGCCCCCGTTGGTGCCGAGCATCTTGATCGCTTCCTGCGACGCGACCGGGCCCATCGCGAGCGTCTGCTTCGCGAGCGGGGTCGGCACCGTGACCGCATTGCCCTTGTCGTCCTTCACCGGGTTGCCCTGCGCATCGAGCTTCGGCGCCGCGTAGGTGCTCGCCTGCAGCACCGGCACGTCCTGGTACGCCTTCATGTTCTGGATCACGCCCTGGCTCATCAGCAGCGCGGCGATCACGACCGACATCGGCACGAGCACGTACATCGTCACGCGCGTCAGGTCGACCCAGAAGTTGCCGATCGTCTGCGCGGTGTGACGTGCGAAGCCGCGGATCAACGCGATCACGACGACGATGCCGGTCGCCGCCGACAGGAAATTCTGCACAGTGAGGCCGAGCATCTGCGTCAGGTAGCTGACGGTCTGCTCGGGCGTGTAGTCCTGCCAGTTCGTGTTGGTGACGAAGCTGACGGCCGTGTTGAATGCGCCGTCGACCGTCATCGGGCCGAACTGCTGCGGATTGCCCGGCAGGAAGCCCTGCAGGCGCAGCAGGCCGTAGAGGAACAGTGCGCCGAGCGCGTTGAACGCGATCGTCGCGATCGCATACTGCTTCCAGTTCATCTCGCTGCCGGCGTCGACGCCGGCGATGCGGTACAGCACGCGTTCGAGCGGCCCGAACACGCGCACGACCCGCGAGCTGCCGTCCATCACCGCCGACAGGTAGCGCGCGACCGGCACGGCCGCCGCGAGCAGCACGACGATGAACAGCAGCGTCTGCAACAGGTTGTTCGCGTTCATTCGATGTCCTCCGCGCGCAGCAGCGCAAAGACGAGATACGCAAACAGCAGCGCCGTCGAGGCGCCCGCCAGCCAAAGCATCCAGGTCATGCTCGCCCCCCGCGACCGTATTGCACAAGCTTGTCGCAACCGGCGACCAAACCGAGGATCAACGCGGTGAAGAGCACCAGAGCGCCGATGAAAACCCCATCCATTTTTGTGTTCTCCGTCGTCGAAATCAGACGACTAGAACCTTATGGGAACGCACGTAAAGGACGGGTCAAAGGTATCGGGGCGGATATAAAAAACGTGTAAACGCGCGGACGGGGCAAACCGGGAGGCGGGACGGACGGCGCCACGGCGCCGCCCGCGGGGGTGCGTGCCGGCATGGCGCCGGCACGGGGGGATGGATCAGGGAACGAGGATCGTCGAGCCGGTGGTCTTGCGCGCTTCGAGATCGGCATGCGCGCGGCCGACTTCCGCGAGCGGATAGCGCTGGTTGATGCTGGTCTTCACCTTGCCCGACAGGATCACGTCGAACAGCTCGGCGGCCGCGGCTTCGAGATCGGCGCGCTTCGCGATGTACGAGAACAGCGTCGGCCGCGTGAAGAACAGCGACCCGCGCGACGAGAACTCCTTCGAGTCGATCGGCGGCAGCGGGCCCGACGCGTTGCCGAAGCTGACGAAGTAGCCGAGCGGCGCGAGGCAGTCGAGCGAGCCGATGTAGGTATCCTTGCCGATCGAATCGTAGACGACCGGCACGCCGGCGCCGTTCGTGATCTCCTTCACGCGCTGCGTGAAGTTCTCGCGCGTGTAGACGATCGGGTGATCGCAGCCGTGCGCCTTCGCGAGTTCGGCCTTTTCGTCGGAGCCGACCGTCCCGATCACGGTCGCGCCGAGCGCCTTCGCCCACTGGCACACGAGCAGGCCGACGCCGCCGGCCGCCGCGTGGATCAGGATCGTGTCGCCGGCCTTCACCGGATACGTGCGGCGCAGCAGGTAGTGCGCGGTCAGGCCCTGCAGCATCACCGACGCGGCATCGTCATAGCTGATGCCGTCGGGCAGCTTCACGAGCCGCTCGGCCGGCATCACGCGCTCCTGCGCGTACGCCCCCGGCGGCTGCCCGACATACGCGACGCGGTCGCCGGCCTTGAGCGCGGTCACGCCGTCGCCGACGGCCGTCACTTCGCCGGCCGCCTCCATCCCGAGGCCGCCGGGCAGCGGTTGCGGATAAAGGCCGGTGCGGAAATACACGTCGATGTAGTTGAGCCCGACCGCGTGCTGCCGGATGCGGACCTCGCCCGCCTTCGGCTCGCCGACCTCGACATCGACCCACTTCATCACGTCCGGGCCGCCCGGCTGGTCGTATCGGATTGCTTTCGGCATCGTTTCGCTCCTCGTCTGTCAATCGGTCAGGAAAAATTCCGGGTCGCCGATGCGCGGGCCGGCCGATTCATGCGGGAACCGGGCCGCGGGCGCGTATCGCGACGCACGATTCTCGCGCGTCGCCGCCGTCCGTGCATGGCCCTGCCGCGAACAGGGGCAATCGGGCGCGGCGCGCGCCTAACAAACGTCCTGCATGTTGCGCGCCAGATCGTCGAGCAGCATCCGCGCGGTGGCGACGTTGGTCGCAACCGGCACGTCGTGCACGTCGCATGCGCGCACGAGCGCGGTGATGTCGGGGTCGTGCGGCTGCGCGGTCATCGGGTCGCGCAGGAACACGACGATGTCGACGCGGCCCTCGGCCAGTTCCGCGCCGATCTGCAGGTCGCCGCCGAGCGGCCCCGACAGCTTGCGCTCGACCTCCAGCCCGTGCGCGGCTGCGATGCGGCCGCCCGTCGTGCCGGTCCCGACCAGCCGGCATTGCGCGAGCGTCGCGCGGTATTCGCCCGCGAGCGCGACGATCTCGTCCTTCTTCGCGTCGTGCGCAATCAATGCGATGCGGGGTTTGCTCATCTCCAGTTCCTTCGTCGTTCGGTTGTTGTCGTGATCGTGAAGCGAAACGCGCGGGTCAGAACGTACCCGGGTACGCACCGCCGTCGAGCAGCCAGTTCTGCCCGGTGATATAGCCGGCATGCACGCTGCACAGGAACGCGCAGGCCGCGCCGAATTCCGCGCGCGTGCCGAGGCGGCCGGCCGGGATGTCGTTCGCGCGCCGCGCGCGCATTTCGTCGACCGTCACGCCCTGCGCCTTCGCCGAGGCGGCGAGCGTCGTCGCGATCCGGTCGGTGTCGAACAGCCCCGGCAGCAGGTTGTTGATCGTCACGCCCTGGCCGGCGACCTTGCGCGACAGCCCCGCAACGAAGCCCGTCAGCCCCGAGCGCGCGCCGTTCGACAGCGCGAGCACGTCGATCGGCGCCTTCACGGCCGAACTGGTGATGTTGACGACCCGGCCGAAGCGGCGCGCGATCATCCCGTCGAGGGTCGCGCGGATCAGCTCGATCGGCGTCAGCATGTTCGACTCGAGCGCGCGGATCCAGTCGTCGTGCGAGAAATCGCGGAAGTCGCCGGGCGGCGGGCCGCCGGCATTCGTCACGAGAATGTCCGGCTGCGGGCAGGCGGCGAGCGCGGCCGCGCGCCCGTCCGGCGTCGTGATGTCGCAGGCGACTGCCGTGACCGACACGTTCGCGCCGGCGCGGATCTCCTCCGCGGTCTCCTCGAGCGTGTCGCGCGTGCGCGCGACGATCACGAGGTTCACGCCCTCGGCGGCCAGCGCTTCCGCGCAGCCGCGCCCGAGACCCTTGCTTGCCGCGCATACGAGCGCGGTCTTTCCTTCGATACCGAGATCCATCGTCGACTCCCTGGTGGCGACGCGCGCCGGGACGGCCCCGCGCCGCCGGGGGGCGGGCGAACGGGCGGGCGCGGCGCGCGGATTGTCGTGAGACGTCGATAATATCCGGATCATGCGGCGCGCCTTGGTAAAATTGCGGCCATAAGCGACGGCCGGCTTGCGCCCGCCGCCGCCCCCCGATCCCCTTTTGCCGCCAAGGCGCCCCCGTCATGAAACAGGACAGCCGTTTCCCGAATCTCTTCATCACCGATCACCCGCTGATCCAGCACAAGCTCACGCACATGCGCGACAAGGACACGTCCACGCGCACGTTCCGCGAGCTGCTGCGCGAGATCACGCTGCTGATGGGCTACGAGATCACCCGCAACCTGCCGATCACGACCAAGCGGGTCGAAACCCCGCTGGTGGCGGTCGACGCCCCCGTGATCGCGGGCAAGAAGCTCGCGATCGTGCCCGTGCTGCGCGCGGGCATCGGGATGTCGGACGGCCTGCTCGACCTGGTGCCGTCCGCGCGCGTCGGCCATATCGGCGTGTACCGCGCCGACGACCACCGCCCGGTCGAATACCTGGTGCGCCTGCCGGACCTGGAAGACCGCATCTTCATCCTGTGCGACCCGATGGTCGCGACCGGCTATTCGGCCGTGCACGCGGTCGACGTGCTCAAGCGCCGCAACGTGCCGGCCGCGAACATCATGTTCGTCGCGCTGGTCGCCGCGCCCGAGGGCGTCCAGGTGTTCCAGGACGCGCACCCCGACGTGAAGCTGTTCGTCGCGTCGCTCGATTCCCACCTGAACGAGCACGCGTACATCGTGCCGGGCCTCGGCGACGCGGGCGACCGCCTGTTCGGCACCAAGAACTGAGTGCCGGCACGGCCGCGCGGCGCGCGGCCCGGTCCGCGACGGCCTGCCCGGCCGTTCGGCCAGATGCGGCGGCCCCGAACCGGCGGTCGCCGCGTGATAAAATCACGCTCCACTCGACACGCGCGGCCCCGCGGCTTCATGCCCGCCGAAACGGCCGCCGATTCAACGACACATTGAAACAATCGCCCGCGCTGCGCGCCCGGGCACGGAGAAAGGTATGGCTGGTCATTCGAAATGGGCCAACATCAAGCATAAGAAGGCAGCGGCCGACGCGAAGCGCGGCAAGATCTGGACCCGCCTGATCAAGGAAATCCAGGTTGCGGCGCGCCTCGGCGGCGGCGACGTCAACTCGAACCCGCGCCTGCGTCTCGCGGTCGACAAGGCTGCCGACGCGAACATGCCGAAGGACAACGTCAAGCGCGCGATCGATCGCGGCGTCGGCGGCGCGGACGGCGCGAACTACGAAGAGATCCGTTACGAAGGCTACGGCATCAGCGGCGCGGCGATCATCGTCGACACGCTGACCGACAACCGCACGCGTACGGTCGCGGAAGTTCGCCATGCATTCTCGAAGTTCGGCGGCAACATGGGCACCGACGGCTCGGTCGCGTTCATGTTCGATCACGTCGGCCAGTTCCTGTTCGCGCCCGGCACGTCGGAAGACGCGCTGATGGAAGCCGCGCTCGAAGCCGGCGCGAACGACGTGAACACGAACGACGACGGCTCGATCGAAGTGCTGTGCGACTGGCAGGAATTCTCGAAGGTGAAGGACGCGCTCGAAGCCGGCGGCTTCAAGGCCGAACTCGCCGAAGTGACGATGAAGCCGCAGAACGAAGTCGAATTCACCGGTGACGACGCGGCGAAGATGCAGAAGCTCCTGGACGCGCTCGAGAACCTCGACGACGTGCAGGACGTGTATACGAACGCCGTCATCATCGAGGAATGAGATGCCGGCCGCCGCGAGCCTGTCGCGGCGGTGGCCTGACCGATTCCGCGGCCGGCGCGCCTGAGCGTGCCGGCCGCCCTGTTTTCTAGTCTGCGGGGAATCCCATGAAACTACTCGTCGTCGGTTCCGGCGGCCGCGAACATGCGCTGGCGTGGAAGCTCGCGCAGTCGCCGCGCGTCCAGATGGTCTACGTCGCGCCCGGCAATGGCGGTACGGCGCAGGACGAGCGTCTGAAGAACGTCGATATCACGTCGCTCGACGAACTCGCCGATTTCGCGGAAAGCGAAGGCGTCGCGTTCACGCTCGTCGGGCCGGAAGCACCGCTCGCGGCCGGCATCGTCAACCTGTTCCGCGCACGCGGCCTGAAGGTCTTCGGCCCGACCCGCGAAGCCGCGCAGCTCGAAAGCTCGAAGGATTTCGCGAAGGCGTTCATGAAGCGCCACGGCATCCCGACGGCCGACTACGAAACCTTCGCCGATGCGGCGGCCGCCCACGCGTACATCGACGCGAAGGGTGCGCCGATCGTCGTGAAGGCCGACGGCCTCGCGGCCGGCAAGGGCGTCGTCGTCGCGATGACGCTCGAAGAGGCGCATGCGGCCGTCGACATGATGCTGTCGGGCAACAAGCTTGGTGAC
Source organism: Burkholderia cepacia complex sp. TUM26381 (assembly GCF_057439935.1). Classification (NCBI taxonomy): domain Bacteria; kingdom Pseudomonadati; phylum Pseudomonadota; class Betaproteobacteria; order Burkholderiales; family Burkholderiaceae; genus Burkholderia; species Burkholderia cepacia complex sp. TUM26381. The sequence continues at coordinate 2,594,551 of NZ_CM172006.1, forward strand.
GCCGGCGCGCGCGTCGTGATCGAGGAGTTCCTCGACGGCGAGGAAGCGAGCTTCATCGTGATGGTCGACGGCAAGCACGCGCTGGCACTGGCTTCCAGCCAGGATCACAAGCGCCTGCTCGACGAAGACCGCGGCCCGAACACCGGCGGCATGGGCGCGTATTCGCCCGCGCCGATCGTCACGCCGCAGATGCATGCACGCGTGATGCGCGAGATCATCATGCCGACGGTACGCGGGATGGAGAAGGACGGCATCCGCTTCACGGGCTTCCTGTACGCGGGCCTGATGATCGACAAGGACGGCAATCCGCGCACGCTCGAGTTCAACTGCCGGATGGGCGACCCGGAAACGCAGCCGATCATGGCGCGCCTGAAGAGCGATTTCTCGAAGGTCGTCGAGCAGGCGATCGCGGGCACGCTCGACACGGTGGAGCTCGACTGGGACCGTCGTACCGCGCTCGGCGTCGTACTGGCCGCGCACGGCTATCCGGACGCGCCGCGCAAGGGCGACCGCATCAACGGGATCCCGGCCGAGACCGAACAGGCCGTGACGTTCCACGCAGGCACGACGCTCGGCGACGGCGACAAGCTCGTGACGTCCGGCGGCCGCGTGCTGTGCGTGGTCGGCCTCGCCGATTCGGTGCGCGAAGCCCAGCAGCATGCGTACGACACGATCAACCAGATCAATTTCGAAGGCATGCAGTACCGCCGCGACATCGGTTTCCGCGCGCTCAACCGCAAGAGCGTGTGACGTCGCAACTGCCGCCCCGCCCCAGCGCGGTGGCGGCCCCTCTGCCGGGGTTCGATAGAATGCCCGGCAGATGCCTTTTTTACGGCCCCCGCTTCGGGCGGGGGCACCCAGTCCAGACATGACCGATTCGACCTACGACGTGGCGCGCGTGCGCACGTACCTCCAGGGCCTGCAGACACGCATCGCCGACGCGCTCGGCGCGCTCGACGGCACGCCGCTCGCGACCGATGCGTGGCAGCGCGGGCCGGCCGAACGCCTGCGCGGCGGCGGCTGCACGCGGATTCTCGAAGGCGGCCGCGTGTTCGAACGCGCGGGGATCGGCTTTTCCGACGTCGCGGGCGACGCGCTGCCGCCGTCGGCGAGCGCGGCGCGCCCGCAGCTCGCGGGCCGCGGCTTCGAGGCGCTCGGCGTGTCGCTCGTGCTGCACCCGCGCAATCCGTATTGCCCGACCGTCCACATGAACGTGCGGATGCTGATCGCGACGAAACCGGGCGAGGAGCCCGTGTTCTGGTTCGGCGGCGGCATGGATCTGACACCGGTTTACGGTTTCGAGGACGACGCGCGGCATTTTCACCAGACCTGCAAGGATGCGCTCGACCCGTTCGGCGTCGCGCTCTATCCGCGCTTCAAGAAGTGGTGCGACGAGTATTTCTTCCTGAAACACCGCAACGAGATGCGCGGCATCGGCGGGATCTTCTTCGACGATTTCTCGGAACCCGGTTTCGAACGCTCGTTTGACATGATGCAAAGCGTCGGCGATGCGTTCCTGCAGGCGTACCTGCCGATCGTCGAGCGCCGCGCCGAGCTGCCGTACGGCGAGCGCGAGCGCGACTTCCAGGCATACCGACGCGGCCGCTACGTCGAATTCAACCTCGTGTTCGACCGCGGTACGCTGTTCGGCCTGCAAAGCGGCGGCCGCACCGAATCGATCCTGATGTCGATGCCGCCGGTCGCGAACTGGCGCTACAACTGGCAGCCCGAGCCGGGTTCGCCGGAAGCGCGCCTGTACAGCGACTTCATCGTGCCGCGCGACTGGGTCTGAGCCCGCGCGCCCCGCTGCCCCAAGGAAAGGACGCGTTTCTGGACACCACCGCCCGCCCCGCCCCGCTGCCGCGTCGTATCGGCTTGCTGGGCGGTACTTTCGACCCGATCCACGACGGCCATCTCGCGCTCGCGCGCCGGTTCGCCGAACTGCTCGGCCTGACCGAACTCGTGCTGCTGCCCGCCGGGCAGCCGTACCAGAAGCGCGACGTATCGGCCGCCGAACACCGGCTCGCGATGACGCGCGCGGCCGCCGGCTCGCTGTCCGTGCCGGGCGTGACCGTGACCGTCGCCACCGACGAGATCGAGCACACCGGCCCGACCTACACGGTCGAGACGCTCGCGCGCTGGCGCGAGCGTCTCGGTCCGGATGCGTCGCTGTCGCTGCTGATCGGCGCCGACCAGCTCGTGCGCCTCGATACGTGGCGCGACTGGCGCAAGCTGTTCGATTACGCGCACATCTGCGTGTCGACGCGCCCGGGTTTCGACCTGGGCGCGGCGCCGCCGGACGTTGCGCAGGAAATCGCCGCGCGGCAGGCCGGCGCCGACGTGCTGAAGGCCACGCCGGCCGGCCGCCTGCTGATCGATACGACCCTTTCGTTCGACATCGCCGCGACCGACATCCGCGCCCACCTGCGCGAATGCATCGCGCGCCATGCGCAAATGCCCGATGCGTCGGCCGAACATGTGCCGGCCGCCGTATGGGCCTATATTCTTCAACATCGCCTCTACCATTCCTGAATCCATGGATATTCGCAAACTGCAGCGCGTGATCGTCGACGCCCTCGAAGACGTCAAGGCGCAAGACATCAAGGTGTTCAACACCAGCCACCTGACCGAACTGTTCGACCGCGTGGTCGTCGCCTCGGGCACCTCCAACCGCCAGACCAAGGCGCTCGCGTCGAGCGTGCGCGACAAGGTCAAGGAAGCCGGCGGCGACATCGTCAGCTCCGAAGGCGAAGACACCGGCGAATGGGTGCTGGTCGACTGCGGCGACGCAGTCGTGCACATCCTCCAGCCGGCCCTGCGCCAGTACTACAACCTCGAGGAAATCTGGGGCGACAAGCCCGTGCGGATGAAGCTCGGCGGCGGCAAGGCCAACGGCTTTGCCACGGCCAGCGAAGGCGACGAAGACGAAGAGGAAGCCGCACCGGCCCGCCCGGCGCGCAAGACGGCCGCCCGCCGCCGTTAAGCCGTCGCGCGTCATCCGATGAAGCTTTTCATCCTCGCGGTCGGCCACAAGATGCCGGGCTGGATCGCATCCGGCTTCGACGAATACACGAAGCGGATGCCGCCCGAGCTGCGCATCGAGTTACGCGAAATCAAGCCTGAACTGCGTTCGGGCGGCCGCAGCGCCGAAAGCGTGATGGCGGCCGAGCGGCAGAAGATCGAGGCTGCGCTGCCGAAGGGCGCGCGCCTCGTCGCGCTCGACGAGCGCGGCCGCGACTGGACCACGATGCAGCTCGCGCAGGCACTGCCCGGCTGGCAGCAGGACGGCCGCGACGTCGCGTTCGTGATCGGCGGCGCCGACGGGCTCGATCCGGAACTGAAAGCGCGCGCCGACGTGCTGCTGCGCATCTCGAGCATGACGCTGCCGCACGGGATGGTGCGTGTGCTGCTCGCCGAACAGCTTTACCGTGCGTGGAGCATCACGCAGAATCACCCCTACCACCGCGCATGACGTGTCGTCCTCGAGACGGGCGCCGTGCGCGCCCAACGAGATAACGACACCATGCCGTCCAGCACGCCCCCCGCGCTTTTCCCGACCCTTTACCTCGCTTCGCAAAGCCCGCGCCGCCAGGAGCTGCTGCAGCAGATCGGCGTACGCTTCGAGCTGCTGCTGCCGCGCCCCGACGAGGATGCCGAAGCGCTCGAGGCCGAACTGCCCGGCGAAGCCGCCGATGCGTACGTGCGGCGCGTGACCGTCGCGAAGGCCGAAGCCGCGCGTGCGCGCCTCGTCGCGAGCGGCAAGCCGGCCGCGCCGGTGCTGGTCGCCGACACGACCGTGACGATCGACGGCGCGATCCTCGGCAAGCCGGCCGACGCCGACGATGCGCTCGCGATGCTCACGCGCCTCGCGGGGCGCGAGCACGCGGTGCTGACCGCCGTCGCCGTCATCGACGCCGGCGGCGAACTGCTGCCGCCCGCGCTGTCGCGCTCGCTGGTGCGCTTCGCGGCCGCGTCGCGCGACGACTATGCGCGCTACGTCGAAACGGGCGAGCCGTTCGGCAAAGCCGGCGCGTACGCGATCCAGGGGCGCGCGGCAGAATTCATCGAGCGAATCGACGGATCCCATTCAGGTATCATGGGTCTGCCCCTTTTTGAGACCGCCGCGTTGCTGCGCACCGCACGCGTCTCCTTCTGAACTGCACCCATGAACGAAGAAATCCTGATCAACCTCACGCCGCAGGAAACGCGGGTCGCACTCGTCCAGCAAGGCGCGGTGCAGGAGCTTCACGTCGAGCGCACGCTGTCGCGCGGGCGGGTCGGCAACATCTATCTCGGCAAGGTCGTGCGCGTGCTGCCCGGCATGCAGTCGGCGTTCATCGACATCGGCCTCGAGCGTGCGGCATTCCTGCACGTCGCCGACATCTGGCATCCGCGCCTCGCGGGCGAGCCGCAGTCGGGCACGCCGCACCAGCCGATCGAGAAGATCGTGTTCGAGGGCCAGACGCTGATGGTCCAGGTGATCAAGGATCCGATCGGCACGAAGGGCGCGCGGCTGTCGACGCAGGTCAGTATCGCGGGCCGCACGCTCGTCTACCTGCCGCAGGAGCCGCATATCGGCATCTCGCAGAAGATCGAGAGCGAGGCCGAGCGCGAGGCCGTGCGTGCGCGCCTGACGGCCGTGATCCCGCCGGACGAGAAAGGCGGCTACATCGTGCGCACGATTGCCGAGGATTCGACCTCCGACGAACTGGCCGGCGACGTCACGTACCTGCGCAAGACGTGGGCGACGATCGTTGCTCAGGCGCAGCGGCTGCCTGCGACGAGCCTGCTGTACCAGGATCTCGATCTCGCGCAGCGCGTGCTGCGCGATTTCGCGAACGACGACACGACGCGCATCCAGGTCGATTCGCGCGAGACGTACCAGCGCCTCGCGGAATTCGCGGGCGAGTTCACGCCGGCCGTGAGCCCGAAGCTGCACCACTACACCGGCGAGCGGCCGCTGTTCGACCTGTACAACATCGAGACGGAGATCCAGCGTGCGCTGTCGCGCCGCGTCGACCTGAAGTCGGGCGGTTACCTGATGATCGACCAGACCGAGGCGATGACGACGATCGACGTGAACACGGGCGGCTACGTCGGCGCGCGCAACTTCGACGACACGATCTTCAAGACCAACCTCGAGGCCGCGCACACGATCGCGCGCCAGCTGCGGCTGCGCAACCTCGGCGGGATCATCATCATCGACTTCATCGACATGGAGAACGCCGAGCATCGCGATGCGGTGCTGTCCGAGCTGAAGAAGGCGCTGTCTCGCGACCGCACGCGCGTGACGGTCAACGGCTTCTCGCAGCTCGGCCTCGTCGAAATGACGCGCAAGCGCACGCGCGAATCGCTCGCGCACGTGCTGTGCGAACCGTGTCCCACCTGCCAGGGCAAGGGCCAGGTGAAGACGTCGCGCACCGTGTGCTACGACATCCTGCGCGAGATCCTGCGCGAGTCGCGGCAGTTCAACCCGCGCGAATTCCGCGTGATCGCCGCGCAGCAGGTGATCGACCTGTTCCTCGACGAAGAGTCGCAGCATCTCGCGATGCTGATCGACTTCATCGGCAAGCCGGTGTCGCTGCAGGTCGAGTCGAATCTGAGCCAGGAGCAGTACGATATCGTGCTGATGTAACGGCCGTTCGAGTGCGAATGCGCGAAATCCCCGGGCGCGGTACGGATTTCGCGCATCCTGCATGCATCTGCGGACGACTATTCGTCGCGAGTTGCTTCCCGTGCAAAGCGCTCGATCGCATCGGTATCCCATCGGCCGATGCGCATCGCTTCCTCCAGCATGCCGAGCGTAAGCGGCACGAGTTCCGGGGCACGATATTTCGACGACAACAGGCCAACGAACGTTCGGACCATATCCAGCGTGTCCGGACCGATGTATCGCCGATACGGGAAATGCTCGACGTCGATCCCGAAAGTCTCGCGCCACTTGTCGATGAATTCGATCGCGTCGATTTCCGTGATGCGGAGGTCCTCTTCCATCCGGCTTGAACGTGACAGCTTCAACGGACCGCCAAAGAGCGGGCGCCCAAGTTTCTCACGCGCGAACGCTTCGAGCCGATCCCATGCCGTGCCGGTCATATCAGAGCACCCTGTCTTCCGGTTTTGCAATGCTGTTGTAGACCTGCACCGTGTTCCACATGACGACTGCCGCACCGGTGGCAAGCACGGTAGCGCCGACAACCGGCACTGCACGCCCGACGAACGCACCGAGGTTACGGGTCGTCGCGATTCGCACACCACCTGCACCGGCTTTCGTAATGGCCGGCAGCCGAATTCCGACGTTGAACGGCAGCGCCTTGCGGGCGGCAATCGACACAACGGATGTACCGGCCACCGCGCCGCGCAGCTTGCCGGGAATCGGTACATCGTTCTGTCCCAACAGGACAGCCGCCGCGGCGCCGAGGTCGTGAAAGCCAAACCGTTTGCAAACCTGATTCACGGCAACCCAAAAAACAGATCCCCAGGCGTGAGATCCACACACCCCTCGTACGCATAGCGATTGCCCGACATACGGCCCTCGTTGTCGTTCGAATAGCCGCCGACCTTAGCAAAGCCGAACGCGCTCGCCATCCCTGTATCATTCGGTCATGCGTGCAACGGTCCGCTTGACCGGGCCACACGGCGAAAGGCGCATCGAGCAATGGTTTAAGAACAGTTTCCAGACGAGCCCCGCGACAACGACACGTCGCGACGGCTCGACGCTCCACCCTTTCGCCGCCGGCCCCGGCCATGCGGCACGTCGACATGGTGTCCGCGCCAGCCGCCGCGCTATCCTTTCCCACCTCTCATTCATTCATCACACACCATGAGCCAAGGCCACAACCGCCGCCAGCGCAAGAAACTCCACATCGGCGAATTCCAGGAACTCGCGTTCAACGCCACCGCGCATTACCGCAACGAAATGACCGACCTCGAACGCGGCGAGCTGATCGACGCGTTCATCGACTTCGTCGAAGCGAACGGGCTGATGACCGTCGCGTCCGCGGACGAAGGCATCGGCGCCTACGTGATCTCCGGCGCGCCGCGCGGCACCACGACCGACGCCGATCGCGAGCTCGTGCGCGGGTGGCTGGCCGCCCGTCCGGAACTGACGGACGTCAAGGTCAGCGAATTCACCGACGCGTGGTATCCGGACGCCTGATCGCCAGGTTTCACGCTGTGCCAGGCAGCGCCCGCGCCTGCCCGCCCTGACGGCGGGCAGGCCGCTACCGCCCCTCCCTCGCCCGCCCCCACCTCCTCCCCCACTCACACGATTCACCCCGTGTCGACCGTGATTACCCCGATTTCCGTATTGAATCGGACGCTTACTTCAATTTAACGATCATTAAAAGACGTCTCGCACTGGCGGACCTACTCTGATCGCCAGGAATCCGGTGTTTTCCGGCGCGATCGGCAAGCAAGACGAAAGAATGCGAACTGCCCGCCCGACAGGTGCGCCGGATTCCGGTACGGGCGAAAACGCGACACGGCGACAGGCAATCAGGGAGACAACCGACAACGCGCCAGCCGCTTCCCGTTCGCAGCGGCGACACATCGGCGCACGCGACGGCCGCCTGACCCACTCCATCAAACGATACGAGGACGACATGACTACGCCGACCATCCATCAAGCAGGACTCCGAATGATCATGATCGCGGCCGGCGTTGCGGCGCTGATGTCGCTGTCCGCGTGCGGCGGCTCCGGCTCGCTGAGCCAGGGCACCGGCGGCGGCGGATCGGGTTCGGGCGACACGACGGCGACGACCGGCGGCACGGGCAACGGCTCCGGCGGCACGTCGGCCAATGGGGTTGGCCAGACGACCGCGGCGTCGAGCAACGTCGTGACGGCCGCAGGCGGCACCGTGTCGGGCGTCGGCACGGTCATCGCCGGCCAGTCGCTGCCCGGCACGAACGCGGCGACCACGCAGGGGCTTGGCACCGTCGTACAGGACGCCGGCGCGGCCGTCACCACGCTCGGCACCGGTCTCGGCTCAGGGCTCGGCCAGCTCGGCGCGTCGTCGAATCCGGTCGGCACGACGGTCGCGAGCACGGGCGGCGTGGTCACGAATCTCGGCGACGCGGTGGCGGCGACCGGCGGCGTCGTGTCCAGCCTCGGCGCCAGCGGGTCGGCGCTGGCGCCGCTCGCGCCCGTCACGTCGCCCGTCGGCGGCGCAATCACGACCCTCGGCAACACGATCTCGGGTGGCGGCGCCACGCTCGGCACGCAGTTGTCGACCGGCCCCGTCGCGCAGGTCACGGGTGCCGCCAGTTCAGCGATCACGCCGATCACGTCGCAGGTCGGATCGGTCACGCAGACCGTTGCGTCGAGCACGCCGCTCGGCGCGCCGCTCACGAACCTCGTGACGACGGTCGGCAACGGTGTCGCGAACGCCGGCACGACGATCGCGAAGACCGGCGGCAATCCGGTGACGACCGGCGTCGGCAACGTGGTGACGGCGACCGGCAACACGGTCGCGACGGCCGGCACGACGCTGCTCGGCGGCGGTGCCGCGACGAATCCGCTCGCACCGGTCACGGGGCTCCTGTCGACCGGCGCGCTCGGCGGCACGACGGGCGGCGGCAATCCGGCAGGCGCGCTCACGTCGGCGGTCGGCACCGTAACGAGTGCCGTGTCCGGCGCGGCCGGCGGCTCGCCCGTCGCGGGGCTGACGGGCGGCAGCGGCAGCGGCGCGCTTTCGAAGTCGGGCGGCGGCGTGCTCGCTCCCGTAACGACGACGCTCGGGTCGCTGGTCAAGTAAGCCGCACGCCCCTGCGGCGCCCGATCGTCACCGACGATCCGGGCGCCGCAGCCGCAATCCCGGCCGGCTTCCGCTCGCGTCCGCCCCGCCTCCGATCCCTACCTTTTCCCCACAGTCCGCCTGCAACCGGCCATCGAAATCGGTCCTGAAAGCAAGACACGTTAAAATCTCACCTCGCGTGGTGCGCCGCCCGCACCCGCCATCCATCGCCAGCCGCGTGCCCTCGGGCCGCCCCCGACCCATGGAGTGAGTGTCAATGAGCGGCGGACTCCCGTTTCCCGCATCCCGCAAGTCGTTACCGTCCTCGACGGTCTTCCTGATTCTCGCCGCCGCCGCGCTGCTGTCCGGCTGCGGGCTGCTGCCGGTCCAGAACCCGCCCGCGCCGATCAGCGAGGCGCTCGTCGAGCCCATCGCGGAAACCGCCGGCGAGCCGCTGACGATGCCGCCCGTGCCGGCGCCGACACAGCCGGAGGAACCGGAAGCGCCGAAGAAGCCGCGTCGCGAGGTGACGCGGCCGAAGCCCCCGCAGCGCCCCGAATCGCCGACACCGCCGCCGCCGCCCCCCCCGCCGATCGTCGCGACGCGCCCGCTCGACCGCACCCAGATCCATGCGCTGCTCGACAGCGAAGTCGCGCGCCGCAACGGCAAGGTGATCGGACGCGCGGTCGACATGGTGACCGACGCGAGCGGCAAGCCGCGCGAGATGATCGTCAACCTGCAGGGCTTCATGGGCATCGGCGACCGCAAGGTCATCTTCCCGTGGGCCGTGTTCCGCTTCACGCCGGGCGGCAAACAGGAGCCGATCGTGCTCGACGTGCCGTCGGGCGACCTGCCTTCGGCCGCGCGGCCGAAGGCCGTGCCGCTGTCGGGTTCGGCCGCGGCCTCGCCTGCGACGCGGCTGCCGATGCTCGACAGCGATGTCGAGCGCCCGAACGGCACGAAGATCGGCCGCATCGTCGACGTGCTGATCGACCGCGCCGCGCAGCCGCAGGCTGTCGTGCTCGACCTCGGCGGCCTCGTCAATACCGATCGCCGTTCGATCGCCGCGAGCTGGGGCGCGCTGCGCTTCGTCACGCGCGACAAGGCGCTGCACCCGCAACTCGACCTGAACGACGCGCAGATCAAGGCATCGCCGCCCTACGCGGCCGACAAGCCGGTCATCGCGGTCTTCCCGCCCGTTGCTCCGGCCCCGGCTTCATCTGCGAGTGCCACCCGATGACGATCAAGCATTCCGTCAGCGCTCGCAGTCTGCGGTCCCTCGACTGGCTCAACTTCTTCGTTGCAAACGTTCAGACCGGGTTCGGTCCGTTCATCGCGTCCTACCTCGCGTCGCACAAGTGGACGCAAGGCGAGATCGGCATGGTGCTGTCGATCGGCACGATCAGCGCAATGGTCAGCCAGGTGCCCGGCGGCGCGGCCGTCGATGCGCTGAAGAACAAGAAAGGCGCGGCCGCATGGGCGATCGCAGCCATCATCCTGTCCGCGGTGCTGCTCGCGTCGAGCCCGACGATCGTGCCGGTGATCGCCGCCGAGGTGTTCCACGGTTTCGCGAGCTGCATGCTCGTGCCGGCGATGGCCGCGATCTCGTTCTCGCTCGTCGGCCGCGCCGACCTCGGCGACCGGCTCGGCCGCAATGCACGCTGGGCATCGATCGGCAGCGCGGTCGCGGCGGGCCTGATGGGCCTCACCGGCGAATACTTCTCCGCGCGCGCGGTGTTCTGGCTGACTGCCGTGCTGGCGCTGCCCGCGCTGTTCGCGCTCGCGATGATCCAACCGACGCACCAGGTGATTCCGCAGTCGTCGAAGCCCGACGATCAGCACGACGAAGCCGGCGAACGCGAAACGCTGCTCGAACTGCTGCGCGACCGCCGGATGCTGATCTTCGCGGCGTGCGTCGTGCTGTTCCACCTGTCGAACGCGGCGATGCTGAATCTCGCGGCCGGCGAAGTCACGGCCGGGATGGGCGAAAACGTGCAGCTCGTGATCGCCGCGTGCATCATCGTGCCGCAGGCGATCGTCGCGATGCTGTCACCGTGGGTCGGCCGCTCCGCGCAGCGCTGGGGGCGCCGGCCGATCCTGCTGCTCGGCTTCTCCGCGCTGCCGGTGCGCGCGCTGCTGTTCGCCGGCGTGAGCAGCCCGTACCTGCTCGTGCCCGTGCAGATGCTCGACGGCATCAGCGCGGCCGTGTTCGGCGTGATGCTGCCGCTGATCGCGGCCGACGTCGCGGGCGGCAAGGGCCGCTACAACCTGTGTATCGGGCTGTTCGGGCTCGCGGCCGGGATCGGCGCGACGCTCAGCACGGCCGTGGCCGGCTACGTCGCCGATCACTTCGGCAACGCGGTCAGTTTCTTCGGGCTCGCGGCCGCAGGGGCGCTCGCGGTGCTGCTGGTCTGGCTCGTGATGCCCGAAACGCGCGTCGACAACGGCGATGCGGCGGCCGACGAGCCGGCGGCCGCCTCGCCCGAACAGGCGCACTGACGGCAGCGCGCCGCCGATTCCCGCTTCTTGGCCGACTCGCAATGGATACGATCAGGACACTCAACGAAGCCCGCCAGCAGATCCAGCAATCGATCTTCGATCTGTTCAAGGGGCTGTCATTCAGCGAACGGCTCGCGCAAGGCGGGCTGATGGCGTTTCAGGCCGTCTGCGGCGCGTGCCTCGCCTATGCGATCGGCCACGCGGTGCACTCGGAGCAGGCCGTGTGGGCGGCGATCACCGCGATCGCCGTCACGCAGCACAACTACTCGGACACGATGTCGCTGTCGCGCGACCAGTTCATCGGCGCGATGGTCGGTGGCGTACTTGGCTTCGCGGGTGCGGCGCTGGGCGGCGATCGTCTCGTCGCGTACGCGATCACGGTCGCGATCGTGATCGTGTGCTGCTGGTGCCTGAACGTTGGCAGCGCGGCCCGGCTCGGCGGCGTGACCGCGACGATCGTGTTGCTGTTTCCGGGCAATGGCCCGCTGTGGGACGTTCCGCTGATACGGCTCGGCGAAGTGACGCTCGGCACCGTGTGCGCGCTGGGGGTGTGCTGGGTGATGTCGAGAATCGAGCGGCGCTGGTTCCGCCACGCCGCGGCAAAGTGACGCGGTGTACCGGTTGCCCGGCGCGCATCGCGGCATGGCGATACGTGCCGGGCGATCGGCAAGGTCAGTCGCCGATCCGCAGCACGATGCCGGAACCGATCTGCACCAGCAGGTGATCTCCGCCGACGCCGACCCATTGATAGCCGCGCGGCGGCTGGCTCAGGTGATAGCCGCGCCAGTCGTCGATCACGTACTGGCGATCGCGGAACTCGGGGGGAAGCCGGTCGCCCTTGTGCCATTCGCGACGCGGCTGGTCGGCCCAGCGCGGCGGCACGTCGTCCTCATGACGCATCTGGCCGGGTGGCATGTGTTTCGGGCCGTGGCCACGCTGCATGCCGTGGCCGCCTTGGTCGTTGTGGTTGTCGTGATCCTGCGCCATCGCGGCCGGCGCGGCGAGACTCGCCGCGATCGCTGCGGCCAGCATCATCCCGTGCATCTTCTTCATTGTGCTTTCCCTCCGTGTTTTCACGTCGAACGAAACCACTCGAACTACCCGATGAAGACTAGCACACGGCATCGCGCGGCCGCATGACCGCGTGTTACGCCGCCTGCTGCTGGTACTGGATCCGGTGCAGGTGTGCGTAGAGGCCGCCGTGACGCAGCAGTTCGTCATGGCTGCCCTCTTCGACGATCTTGCCGGCCTCGAGCACGAGGATGCGGTCCGCGCGCTCGATCGTCGACAGCCGATGTGCGATCACGAGCGTGGTGCGGCCTTCCATCAGCCGCTCGAGCGCCGCCTGCACATGGCGCTCCGATTCCGAATCGAGCGCCGACGTCGCTTCGTCGAGGATCAGGATCGGCGCATCCTTGTAGATTGCGCGTGCAATCGCCAGCCGCTGGCGCTGGCCGCCGGACAGCCGCATCCCGTTGCCGCCGACCAGCGTGTCGAGCCCGTTGGGCATCGCGGCGACCGCATCGGCGAGGTTCGCGGCCTCGAGCGCGGCCTGCACGCGCGCGCGGTCGGGCGTCTGCCCGTACGCGACGTTCGCGGCGATCGTGTCGTTGAACAGCACGACGTCCTGGCTGACCATCGCCATCTGGCCGCGCAGCGCGTGGAGGTCGTAGTCGGAAACCGGCACGCCGTCGACCAGGATCGCGCCGTCCGTCGGGTCGAAGAAGCGCGGCAGCAGGTTCACGAGCGTCGTCTTGCCGCTCCCGGACGGGCCGGCCAGCGCGATCATTTCACCCGGCGCGACCTTGAACGAGATGCGGTCGAGCGTCGGCCGCTCGGCCGCGCCGTAGTCGAACGACACGTTGCGGAATTCGATCTCGCCGCGCGCCTGCGCCAGCGGCCGCCCGCCGCCCTGCGGCTCGGCCGGCTCGTCGATCAGCCCGAAGATCAGCTCGGCAGCCGTCATCCCGCGCTGCAGCGGCTGGTTGACGTCGATCAGGTGCTTGAGCGGCGAGATCACGAGCAGCATCGACGTGACGAACGCGACGAAGCCGCCGACCGTCGTCTGGTCGTTCGACGATTGCACGACCGCGATCGTGATCACGACCGCAAGCGCGATCGACGCGAGGAACTGCGTGAGCGGCTGCGCGAGGCCGCCCGAGATCGTCATGCGCATCGCGTAGCCGCGCAGGCGCTTGCTCATCGACGTGAAGCGGTCCATCTCGTACGCTTCGCCGTTGTGCACCTTGACGACCTTGTAGCCGCCGACCGTCTCCTCGACGATGTACGACAGCTCGTTGGTGAGCGTCTGGTGCTCGCGGTTCAGGCGGCGCAGGCGGCGGTTGATCTTGCTGACGAGCCAGCCGATGCCGGGCAGGATCACCGCGACGATCAGCGTGAGCCGCCAGTTCAGGTAGAACAGGTAGCCGAGCAGGAAGATCACCGTCAGCGAATCGCGCACGAGCGTGACCATCACGCCGGTCAGCACCGACAGGATCTGGTTGACCTCGAACACGATCGCGTTGATCACCGTGCTCGCGGTTTCGCGCTGGAAGAACGACGCGCCGGTGTGGAGCATCCGCTGGAACATCTCGAGCCGCAGTTGCAGCAGGATGCGGTTCGATACGTAGTTGAGCAGGTAATTGGATGCGTACTGCGACACGCCGCGCACGAGTGCGAGGCCGATCACCGCGATCGGCACGTACCATTTCGCGCTGTCGCTGCCATGCGCGCCGAAGCCGTGGTCGAGCAGCGGCTTGAGCAGCGCCGGAATACCGGCTTCGGTGGCCGCGACGACACCCATCGTCATCACGGCGAGCACGACGATGCCGATCAGCGGCCGGATGTACGGCCACAGGCGCTTGAGGACCGTGACCGGCGAGGTGCCGGTGCCGTCTATCGGTTTGCGAAGAGTGTTCTGGGTTTCCAAGGCAATCCTTCTTGAGCCGCGATGCGGCGCCCGGTGCGTGGCCGCCCGGGCGGTCGCCCCTGTCGGGCGGGTGCCGAAAAGGGCTCAACATTATAGCCGCACCGCCCCGGCGGCACGGGCATGGCCGATGCGGCCGGCGGCGGGGCCGCGGGTATACTGCCGCTCACCGTTTTCTCCGCCTTTCCGACGACTTCATGGCTGAACCCTCCCTCGGCGTCGCCCTCATCGCCCTCAACGCGTCCGCGCGGCTCGCGCAATGCCTCGATGCGCTGTCGTTCGCCGACGACGTCGTCGTCATCGACGGCGGCAGCACCGACGATACCGTCGCGATCGCGCAGGCACACGGTGCGCGCGTGATCGTCGAGCGCGACTGGCCGGGCTTCGGCCCGCAGAAAAATCGCGCGCTCGACGCGCTCGGCACCGACTGGATCCTGTCGCTCGATACCGACGAAGTCGTCACGCGGGAGCTCGCGCAGTCGATCCGCGACACGATCCGCGCGCCGGCCGCGCAGGTCTATGCGGTCGACCGGCTGTCGAGCTTCTGCGGCCAGTGGATCCATCACAGCGGCTGGTATCCGGACTGGGTGCCGCGCCTGTTCCGGCGCGGCACCGCGCGCTTCTCGGACGATCTCGTGCACGAACGGCTCGTGTTCGACGGCGCCGCGCAGCGCCTGTCCGGCAAGCTGATGCACTATTCGTACGAGGACTTCGAAACCGTCGTGCGCAAGCTCGACGCGTATTCGACGGCCGGCGCGCGCCAGCGCCGCGCGGCCGGCCAGCGCGGCGGCTTCGGCAAGGCGCTCGCGCGCGGCGCCTGGGCCTTCGTGCGCACCTACGTGCTGCGGCGCGGGTTCCTCGACGGCCGCGCCGGCTTCATGATCGCCGTGTTCAACGCGGAAACCGTGTATTACCGCTTCCTGAAGCTCGGCCACGAAACGGCGCGCTAGGCGCCCGCCCGGCGCGCGGCCGGCCCGGCGTTACAATGCCGGGTTGCGCGCACCGTGCGTGCCCGCCCGAGCGGCTGCGCTGCGTGCCGCCCGCCACGACGACCACCGAATCCGACCGCCATGTTCTCCATCATCATTCCGACCTGGAACAACCTGCCGTACCTCAAGCTCGTCGTCGACAGCCTGCGCCGCCACTCCGCGTACGACCACCAGATCATCGTGCACGTGAACGACGGCTCGGACGGCACGCTCGACTGGGTGCGCAGCGAAGGGATCGAGCACACCGCATCGCCGACCAACATCGGCATCTGCCACGCGGTCAACCTGGCCGCCGCGCGCGCCACGCGCGACTACGTCGTCTACATGAACGACGACATGTTCTGCTGCCCGGGCTGGGACGCGGCGCTCGTGCGCCGCATCGAACAGATGCCGACCGACCTCTTCATGCTGTCGGGCACGATGATCGAGCCGGTCGACACGCGCAACCCGTGCGTCGTCGTCAGCAATTTCGGCCGCGACGCCGAGCAATTCGATGCGGCCGGCCTGGTCGCTGCGACCCCGAAGCTCGCGCGCGCGGACTGGTTCGGCTCGACCTGGCCGCCGACGCTCGTGCACCGCGACTGGTGGAACCGGATCGGCGGCTACAGCAGCGAACTGTCGCCCGGCATGAGCAGCGACAACGACTTCTCGATGAAATTCTGGGACGCCGGCTGCCGGATCTTCCTCGGTGTCGGCGACAGCCTCGTCTACCACTTCCAGCAGAAAAGCACCGGCAAGATCGTCAAGAACGACGGCCGCCGCCAGTTTCTGAACAAATGGGGTATGACCCAAGCCACGTTCGACCGCTATTACCTGCATCGCGGCGCGCCGGCCGGCACGCAAATCGCGCTCGACACACCGGCCGTGGAAGGCCGCCTGAAGCGCGCGCTGCTGCGCTCGCGGATCAAGCGCGCCTTCAGCTGATCGCACCCCGAAAACAGCACGGAAACGCCGCCTGCTTCGCGTATACTGCGCCGTTCGTCCCGGATCTCCCGCCGGGATGCGCGGTGCGGCGCACGATGTCCGCAAGCCGCGTTCGTTCATTCGACAGGTTCCGATGCTTTCGTTTTCCGCTCCCGCCACGCGGCGCCTGACCGCCGCCCGTGCATTCGCCGTCGCCGCGCTCTGCATGGTGCCCGTCTCGACCGCACTGACCAACGTGTTCTGCGGGCTGTTCGCCGCGGCGCTCGTGATCTCCCCCGAATTCTGGCGTGACCTGCGCTCGTTCGTCACCGATCCGGCTTCGCTCGCGGCACTGCTGATCCTGGCCGCACTGACCGTCAGCGTCACGTATACGGTTGCGCCGCACAACAAGGCGTGGAACTGGGTCGCGAAGTACGACAAGCTGCTGCTGCTGCCATTCGCCGTGCTCGCGTTCCGGCATTCCAGCTGGGCGCCGATCGTGCGGCGCTGCTGGTTCGGCACGCTGTGCGTGATCCTGTTGCTGTCGACGACCAACTATCTCGGCCTGACCGCGATCGGGCCCGCGCACGCGACCGAGCTGCCGCTGTCGCGCGCCTGGG
This sequence comes from Burkholderia cepacia complex sp. TUM26381, assembly GCF_057439935.1. NCBI lineage: Bacteria > Pseudomonadati > Pseudomonadota > Betaproteobacteria > Burkholderiales > Burkholderiaceae > Burkholderia > Burkholderia cepacia complex sp. TUM26381. The sequence goes on from NZ_CM172006.1 coordinate 2,611,220, forward strand.
TGTTCAAGAACCACATCGCCGCCGGCATGTTCGGCGCGCTGCTCTTCTACCAGGCGGCCGATCTCGCGCTGGCGGCCCGCACGGCGTTCTCGCGGATCGCCTATGCGGGCATCGCCGCGTGGTCGCTCGTCAACGTGTTCGTCATGCTGCAGGGGCGCACGGGGCAGGTCATCGCGCTGCTGCTGATCCTCGTCGTCGCCGTGCGTTTTGTGCTGTTGCTGCGCCGCCAGTCGGCGCTGCGCGCGGGGCTTGCCGCCGGCGTGCTCGTCCTGGCCGGCGTCGCGCTCGTGGTCGCCGCATGCACGGTTCACAACGGCCGGCTGACCAAGGTCGTGACGGAAGTACAGCAATATCGTCAGAGCGACGCGGCCACGTCGACCGGGCTGCGCCTCGAGTGGTACAAGAAGGGGCTCGAACTGTATCGCCAGCGCCCGGTGATCGGCTACGGCGCGGGCGGCCTCGAATCCGAATTCGAGCGGCTCACGGCCGGCAAGACGGCGGCCGAAGGCCAGCTCACGTCGAACCCGCACAACGAATACCTGCTGATGGCCGTGCAGCTCGGCACGCTCGGCGTGCTGCTGTTCATCAACCTGATCGTGCAGATCGCGCGCGGCAGCCGCGCGCTCGATCCGCGCTCGCGGCACCTGCTGCTCGCGTGGCTCGCGATCTTCACGATCGGCAGTCTCGCGAATTCGCTGCTGCTCGATTTTGCAGAAGGGCACCTGATCGTGCTGCTGGCCGGCATCCTGCTCGGTTGCGGCGAACGCAGCGAGGCGCTGCCGCGCGAGACGTCGGCGATCCGCCGCAGCGCGTAACCCACGCCGGACGGCGCGCTGCCGGCCTGCCGGTCAGGTCCGGCGGCGGACACCCGCCGTCGACGCGCGCGCCAGGCGACTCGCCGCGAAACCGGCTCCCCCGAGCAAGAAGAAAGACGCGCGTCGCTCGCGCGTCAGTCGGATCCGGCGCGATGCAGCCGCGACGTGTCGACGATCGCGTCGGCCGGGCCCGGCGGATTCAGCCCGAGCATTTCGGCCGCCGCGGCCTTCACGCGCTGCGTGCCGAGATTGACGAGGCAGTCGCTGCGGCTGTCGACATGGCGCTCGCAGCCCTCGTGCCGGCACGGCACGCAGTCGCCCTCCCCTTGCAGCAGCCACACGTTCCCGTGCCGCCCCGAGCCGCGCAGCGACCACGGATTCTCGGTCGCCGGCCAATGCTGCGGCCACGGCCCCCAGCGCACGGGATCGGACGGACCGAACAGCGCGATCGTGGCGGTGCCCGTCGCGGCCGCGACGTGTGTCGCGCCCGTGTCGGGCCCGATGAAGAGCCGCGCGCGCCGCACGAGCTCCGCGCTCTCGCCGAACGTCAGGCGCCCGACCAGGTTCAGCAGGTCGCCGCCCGCTTCGGCCGCGACCTGCTCCGCATACTCGCGCTCGCTGTCGCCCGGGCCGCCGGACAGCGCGACCGCAAAGCCCTGCTCGCGCAGCCAGCCGATCATCTCGACCCAGCCGTCGAGCCGCCACTGCTTGTAACGGAACATCGGATACGGATGCAGCACGACCAGCGGCTTGCCGGCGCGGATCGCCGGCGATTCGGCAAGCCGCGCGTCGAAGCGCGCGCGCCGCGCGGGATCGTCGCCGATGCCGGGCGCGACGACCTCGGACACCGGCTCGATGCCGATCACCGGCGCGAGTGCCAGCGTACTGACGACCGTATGCGCGGATTCGTGGTGATTGATCGCGATCCCGTTCAGCATCATCCGCGTGAGCCACGTGACGCGATTCGGATCGACGAGGCCGACCCGCTTGCGGCCGGCGAACCAGCTATAGAAACGCGGCCGGTCGGAACTCAGCGCCGCGCACGCGAGATCGTAGCGGCGCCACATCGACAGCGCGTCGCGCAGCCGCTCGCGGAATCCCGCGCGCTGCGCGACGACGATCACGTGCCGCACGTCCGGATTGTGCTCGAGTACGCCCTCGGTACCGCGAAACACCAGCATGTCGATCTGCGCGTCCGGCCAGCGGGCCTTCAGCGAACGCACGAGCGGCGTCGTCAGCAGCACGTCGCCGATACGGCGCGGTGCGGCAACGAGGATGGTTCTGGGCGGGTGGGCGGAAGAAAACAGGGCCACGGCGATCGTCTAGCTGGCTGAACAAGGCTGGCAATGTACAGGATTTTGCAGCAGCCGGCGCGGCATGGCGCGCCGGCCGTGCAGGCGGCCCCGATGCGGCCCTTCCAGTGGCCCTCCAGTGGCCCTTCCAGCGGGCCGCGCCGACGGTCGCGACGTGCGGGGTGCGCCCGCGTTACAAGGCGATCGTCATGGCCGCGGGCGCGGCAACTGCCGGTCGCGCGCGTCGCATGTCGGTCACCGGTTCGTCGCGTCGGCCGGCCGGCGGCAGCAAATGGCGCACGGCGCGATCGACCGCGTCGACGCCGATCGCGTCGACGGTCGCACCGGCGCGCAGGATCACGTGCGGCACGCCGAGCGGGTGCCAGCGCAGGTATTTCTCGGGACGGTCCTCGAACAATGCGGCAACCGGCACGCCGAGCGCCGACGCGAGATGCACGGGTGCGCTGTCGGCCGAGACGATGACGTCGAGCAGGCTCGCGGCGGCCACCAGCTCGGCGACCGACGATGGCGCCACATGCTGCGCGTTCACGTCGCACCACGCATCGTCCTCGGCAGACTTGCCGATCGCCGGATCGCGAAACACGATCACGTCGGCGAACGGCGCAAGCCGCACGCCGAGGTCGCGCCAGCGGTCTGCCGGCCAGCGGCGCTCGGCCGCCTTGTTCGACACGAACAGCCCGACACGCGGCTTCGTGCGTGCGCCGAGCAGGCGATACCACGTATCCTGCAGCGTACGGTCGGGATGAACCGACAGTTCGAGGCGGTCGAGATCGGCCCGGCCGAGTTCGGGCACGAGCCGGAAACCCGACAGCGCCTCGTGGCACATCTGCCGCTGCGCGACATGCTCGGGCTTGCGATCGTCGAATTCGGTCTCGGCATCGTGCCAGCGGCAATCCTTCGCGCGAAGCTGGCGCGCGAACTGCATGCTGCTGCGGTGCATGCCGCCGTTCGGCACGACCACGAGGTCGAACCGCAAGCGGCGCAGGCGGCGCACGAGTCGCATCCGGTCGAAGAAGGCGCGCATCCGCCCGGGACGGTCGTTGCGCTCGCACTGGCGGCTGTAGACGTACGTGTGGATCGCGTGCACGTCCGGGTTGCCGGCCAGCGCGGCCGCGTTGTAGCGGTTCGCGACCACATGCAGCTCCGCACCGGGCCAGCGCTCCTTCAACGCGCCGAGAAACGCCGTCGTGCACAGCATGTCGCCCAGAAAATCAATCCGGATCACGAGGATCCGCTGTGTCGGGTTCCCATTGGCCATGGTCATGTGGTGACAGTCAGTTTTTATCGTCGCGACGGGCCGTTTCACGGCATCCTGGACCGGCGCGGCCGTGACGCGCATTGCTGCCCGCCATACTGATCCGCCCCTGTTTATGCGCACGAGACCGGCGCCGCTCGCCGGGCAAACCCGCGGCTGGGCGCCGCGTTCGTGCGGCTAGCGCCGGATTGTATAGCGTCCGGATGGCCAGCCCAAGGCCCGATTACCCTCAGACGTGAAAACGGCCCGCCGCACCGCGCGACGGCGATGCGGCGGGCCGCCTGTCGCGACAGCCGTCGAAACGGGACGCGTCAGTAGGTGATTTCGACGACGCTGCCGTCGAACGCCTCACGCAACTCCGCCAGCAGCACGTCGCTCGGCTTCACGCGCCACGCGTCGCCGAGACGCATTTCGCCCTGCGCCCGCGCATTGCTGTAGTGGATCTGGACCGCGAGCCCGTTCGGCAGCGGCGCCTGCGGGCGGCGGCCGCCATCGCGCCCGCCGCCGCGCGGCGCGGGCGCGTCGACCGCATTCGCGGCCGGCTCGTCCTTCGACACGTGCGGCTCCAGCACGCGGCGCAGCGCGACCGCGTCGGCGTTGCCGTTCATCGTCAGCCGCACGGCCTGCGCATAGCGGCTGCGCGCGCGTTCGAGATCCATCACGGTATCGGTCGTGAAGCGGATGCCGCCGGTGAACGCGTCGTTGCGCGCCTGCCCCTGCACGATCAACAGCTCGTCTTCCTTGAACAGCGCCTTGTTGGCCTCGAACTGTTCGTTGAAGATCGTGATCTCGCACTGGCCCGACCCGTCGTCGAGCAGCGCGATCAGCATCTTGCCGCGCTGGGTCATCTGCGTGCGCAGCGACGCGATGATGCCCGCGACGAGCTTGTCGCGCCCTTCCTTCAGGTCGCCGACCTTCTGCCGCACGAAGCGGCGCACTTCATCGCGATAGGCGTCGAACAGGTGGCCGGACAGATAGAAGCCGAGCGCGCCCTTTTCTTCCTGCAGGCGGCGCTTGTCGTCCCACGCGGGTTCGTCGACGAGCGCATGCGCGTGCGGCGACTCGGCGCCCATGTCGAACAGGCCGGCCTGCATCGCGTTCGCTTCGGCCTGGTCGGCCGCTTCCATCGCGAGCGGCACCGACGCGATCAACTGCGCACGGTTCGCGTTCAGCGAGTCGAACGCGCCGGCGCGGATCAGCGCCTCGACCGTGCGGCGATTGACGACGCGCCGGTCGATCCGTTCGCAGAAGTCGAACAGGTCGGTGAATGCCTTTTCCTCGCGGGCGCGCAGGATTTCCTCGATCGCATTCTGGCCGCTGCCCTTCACCGCGCCGAGGCCGTAGCGGATCGTGCGCGAGCGCTTGCCGTCGGCTTCGGCGACCGGCTCGAACCGGTAGTGCGACTGGTTGATGTCCGGCGGCAGCACGACGAGGTTGTTCACGGCGCAGTCGTCGAACAGGATCTTCACCTTGTCGGTGTCGTCCATCGCGAGCGTCATGTTGGCCGCCATGAATTCGGCCGGATGATGTGCCTTCAGCCACGCTGTGTAATACGCGAGCAGCGCGTACGCGGCCGCGTGCGACTTGTTGAAGCCGTAGCCCGCGAACTTCTCCATCAGGTCGAAGATCTCGTCGGACTTTTCGCGCGTGAGGCCGTTCGTCGCCGCGCCCTCGGCGAAGATCTCGCGGTGCTTGGCCATCTCCTCGGGCTTCTTCTTGCCCATCGCGCGACGCAGCAAGTCGGCGCCGCCGAGCGAGTAGCCGCCGATGATCTGCGCCATCTGCATCACCTGCTCCTGATAGACCATGATGCCGTAGGTCTCTTTCAGGACGGGTTCGACGCGCGGATCCGGATAGTCGACCTTCTCGCGGCCGTGTTTCCGTGCGCAGAAGCTCGGGATCAGGTCCATCGGGCCCGGACGGTACAACGACACGAGCGCGATGATGTCCTCGAAGCGGTCGGGCTGCGCATCCTTCAGCATGCCCTGCATCCCGCGGCTTTCCAGCTGGAACACCGCGACCGTGTTGGCCTTCTTCAGGATCTGGAACGACGCGGCGTCGTCGAGCGGCACCTGCGCGAGCGACCAGTCGGCCTTCGACGGATCGAGGCGGCGGATGTAGCGCTCGGCCCAGTCGAGGATCGTCAGGGTCGTGAGACCCAGAAAGTCGAACTTCACGAGGCCGACGGCTTCGACGTCGTCCTTGTCGTACTGGCTGACCACGCCGCCGTCGTCGCCCTGCGTGTACAGCGGGCAGAAATCGGTCAGCTTGCCGGGCGCGATCAGCACGCCGCCCGCGTGCATCCCGACGTTACGCGTGAGACCCTCGACGCGCTGCGCGAGATCGAGCAGCTGGTGCACTTCGTCCTCGTGGTCGTAGCGCTCCTGCAGCTGCGGCTCCTCTTTCATCGCGTCGGCGATCGTCACGTGCTTGCCCGGCTTGAACGGGATCAGCTTGGCGATGCCATCGGTGAACATGTAGCCGAGGTCGAGCACGCGGCCGATGTCGCGCACGGCCGCCTTCGCGGCCATCGTGCCGAAGGTGGCGATCTGCGACACGGCGTCCGCGCCGTACTTCTCCTTCACGTACTGGATCACGCGGTCGCGGCCGTGCTGGCAGAAGTCGATGTCGAAGTCGGGCATCGACACGCGTTCCGGGTTCAGGAAGCGCTCGAACAGCAGGTTGTAGCGCAGCGGATCGAGATCGGTAATGCCGAGCGCGTACGCGACCAGCGAACCGGCGCCCGAGCCACGGCCCGGACCGACCGGCACGCCGTTGTTCTTTGCCCAGTTGATGAAGTCCGCGACGATCAGGAAGTAGCCGGGGAAACCCATCTTCGTGATGGTTCCGCACTCGAATTCGAGACGCTTGTAGTACGTGTCGCGCTGCGCGTCGCGTTCGGCTTCGGCCGGATACAGCTGCGCCAGACGGGTCTCGAGCCCTTCCTTCGACAGCTGGACGAGGTAATCGTCGAGCGACATGCCGTCCGGCGTCGGAAACAACGGCAGCTTCGGCTTGCCGAGCTCGAGCTTCAGGTTGCAGCGCTTCGCGACTTCGACCGTGTTCGCGATCGCCGACGGCAGGTCGGCGAACAGCGCGGCCATGTCGTCCTGCGTGCGGAAATACTGGTCGGTCGTGAAACGCTTCTGGCGCCGCGGGTTCGCGAGGATGTCGCCTTCCGAGATACACACGCGCGCCTCGTGCGCGGTGAAATCGTCGTCGGTCATGAACTGCGTCGGGTGCGTCGCGACGACCGGCAGCTTCAGCGCCGCGGCGAGCGTCGCGGCCTGCTGGATGTACGCCTCGGCACCCGGCTGGCCGTAACGCTGCAGCTCGATGTAGAAGCCGCCCGGGAACACTTTCGCCCAGCGCTCGGCGTGACGGCGCGCGGCTTCCTCGTTGCCTGCGGCGAGCGCGAGCCCGATGTCGCCCTGTTGCGCCCCCGACAGCGCGAGCAGCCCCTGCGCGAGCTCGCCGTCGAGCCAGCTCGCGTCGAGCTCCGCGCGGCCGCGGTACTGGTTCGTGAGCCACGCCTTCGACAGCAGCTCGCAGAGATTCAGGTAGCCGACCTTGTCCTTGACGAGCAGCAGCAGCCGCGACGGCTTGTCGCGATCGTCCGGATTGGTGATCCAGACGTCGCAGCCGGCGATCGGCTTGATGCCCTTGCCGCGGGCTTCCTGGTAGAAACGGACGAGGCCGAATGCGTTGCCGAGATCGGTGAGCGCGAGCGCGCCCTGACCGTCTGCGGCCGCCGCCTTGACGATGTCGTCAATGCGCACGATGCCGTCGGCAATCGAGAATTCGGAGTGAACGCGAAGATGGACGAAGCGGGGATCTGACATGGGCGCTATTGTAGCCGCCCCGCCGCGCAGGCTGCCCAAAAAATCCCCGCGCCGGCCGTTCGGCCGATGCACGCGGCGACGCGTCGCGCGGCTGGCCAAACGGCCGGATGCCGATGCACGCGCGGTTTGCGGGATAATACGGTTTTTCGAATCAACGCCCCGGCTTCGCACCCTTTTTTGCGGGCCGCCGTGCGGCCGTTTTCCCGTCGGACCATCATGACCATCGTCAACCTCGCCGCCTACCACTTCGTGTCGCTCGACGCGACCGAGCAATGGCGCCCGCTCGTCACCGCACGCTGCAACGAACTCGGCCTGCGCGGCACGATCCTGCTCGCGCCGGAAGGCATCAACCTGTTCATCGCCGGCACGCGCGAAGCCACCGACGCATTCATCGCGTACCTCCGCCACGATCCGCTGTTCGAAGGCAAGTTCGCGACGCTGCAGTTCAAGGAAAGCCTGTCCGACTCGCAGCCGTTCCGGCGCATGCTCGTGCGCCTGAAGCGCGAGATCATCACGATGAAGAAGCCCGCGATCAAGCCGGAACTCGGCCGCGCGCCGTTCGTCGACGCGCAGACGCTGAAGACGTGGCTCGACCGCGGCCACGACGACACGGGCCGCCCGGTCGTGATGCTCGACACGCGCAACGCGTTCGAGGTCGACGTCGGCACGTTCGACGACGCGCTCGATTACCGGATCGACAAGTTCAGCGAATTCCCGGAAGTGATCGACGCGAACCGCGCCGACCTCGAAGGCAAGACGGTCGTGTCGTTCTGCACGGGCGGCATCCGCTGCGAGAAGGCCGCGATCCACATGAAGGAAATCGGCATCGAGAATGTGTACCAGCTCGAAGGCGGGATCCTGAAGTATTTCGAGGAAGTCGGCGGCGCGCACTACCACGGCGACTGCTTCGTGTTCGACTACCGCACCGCGCTGAACCCGCAACTCCAGCCCACCGAGAACGTCACGTGCTTCGCGTGCCGCGCGGTCGTCACGCCGGAAGCGCAACAATCGCCGAGCTACGTGCCCGGCAAGTCGTGCCCGGCCTGCGCGCAGGCAGCCAGCGCCGCATAAGCGCGCGCCCCGCGCCCCGATGAACGGCTATCGCGGCCGCTTCGCACCGTCGCCCACCGGCCCGCTGCATTTCGGCTCGCTGGTCGGCGCGCTCGCGAGCTGGCTCGACGCACGCGCGCACGGCGGTGCATGGCTCGTGCGCATCGAGGATCTCGACGGCCCGCGCACGGTACCCGGCGCGGCCGACGACATCCTCGCGACGCTCGCGCATTTCGGCATGACGCCCGACGAGCCGCCCGTGTGGCAAAGCACGCGCGATGCGGCCTACGCGGCTGCGCTCGAGCCACTCGTCGCGGCGGGGCGCGTCTATCCGTGCGGTTGTACGCGCAAGGAAATCGCCGACTCGCTGCGCGCCGCGCATGAGCGCCACACGACACTCGCGTATCCAGGCACCTGCCGCACCGGCCTGCACGGCAAGCCCGCGCGCGCATGGCGGCTGCGTGTGCCCGACGGCGACGACGCGATCGTCACGTTCGACGACCGCTGGCAACACACGCAATCGCAGAACCTCGCAACCGAAGTCGGCGATTTCGTGCTGAAACGCGCGGATGGCCAATGGGCCTATCAGCTCGCGGTCGTCGTCGACGATGCCGACGCCCGCATCACGCATGTCGTGCGCGGCGCCGACCTGCTCGATTCGACCGCGCGCCAGATCCATCTGCAACACTGCCTCGGCGTGCCGACGCCCGCGTACCTGCACGTGCCCGTCGTCGTCGATGCGAACGGCGAGAAACTCAGCAAGCAGACGGGTGCGACCGCGCTCGAACGCGACGATCCGCTGCCGGCGCTGCGGGCTGCCGCCGCGCATCTCGGCCTCACGGACGATGGCGATCTGTCGAGCCAGACGATGGACGCGTTCTACGTGGCCGCGACCGATGCGTGGGCGCGTCGCTTCGGGCTTCGCGCCGGTTGAATCGCTGGCAGGAACGGGGCCCGTACCGGCCGCGTTTCTGTCTCCGTCAGCGCCGAACCCGATCGCATGAATACGTGACGGAAGCCCGGGCGCCACGCCCGCCGGCGACCCGCCATCGAAATCCCCTGCCCCGCGCGGCCAGCCATCGCTGTCCCGCGCACGCCCCATCCCGATCGCGTCGCCCAATGAAAAACGGGCACATGCTCATCGCATGCACCCGTTTCCGCGGCAGTGTTCGCGCACCGCCTCGACCGCTTGAACCGTCCGGTTACGCCGACGGCTTGCGCGGCATCCCGAACCCGCCGAGCAGCGCGGCAACCTGGCGCTTCGGCCCTTTCTTCTCGGGCTGCTGCGCGGGCTGTGCGTCGTCCGCCTGCTTCGCCGGCGCCGACGGCTCGTACGGCTTCAGGAAGAAATCGTCGACCGGCGCTTCGTGGCGACGGGGACGACCACCGCGCTCGGCAGCGGCCGACCGGTGTCCCGACGCCCCGCGATGCTCGTCGCGATCGCGACGACCGCCCCGTTCGCCACCGCGTTCGCTGTGGCGATCGCCGCCACGGTCGCCGCCACGCTCACCACCGCGCTCACCGCCACGGTCGTCGTGACGCTGGCGTGCCGGCTTGTTGAGCGTGAGCGTCTGCACTTCAAGCGGACGCTTGATCAGCTTCTCGATATCGGCAAGCTGCTTGCGCTCGTTCGGGCTACACAGCGACAGCGCGTCGCCCGTCGCACCCGCACGGCCGGTACGGCCGATCCGGTGCACGTAGTCTTCCGCACTGAACGGCAGGTCGAAGTTGATCACGGCCGGCAGCTCGGCGATGTCGAGGCCGCGGGCGGCCACGTCGGTCGCGACCAGCGCCTCGATCTCGCCGCGCTTGAACGCGTCGAGCGCCTGCATCCGCTCGAGCTGCGTCTTGTCGCCGTGGATCGCCGACGCGACCACGCCATCGCGTTCGAGGTTGCGCGCCAGGCGGCTTGCGCCGATCTTGCTGTTGCAGAACACGATCACCTGCTTCAGGCCGCGATCGCGCAGCAATTGCACGACGGCCGCCTGCTTGTCGCCTTCGGCGACGTCGTAGACGATCTGCGTGACGTTCGCGTTCGTCGAGTTGCTGCGTGCGACCTCGATCGTCTGCGGGTTGCGCAGGTAGGTCGATGCGAGCTTCTTGATTTCGCCCGAGAACGTGGCCGAAAACAGCAGCGTCTGGCGTTCCTTCGGCAGCAGGTTCAGGATGCGCTGCAGATCGGGCAGGAAGCCCATGTCGAGCATCCGGTCGGCTTCGTCGAGCACGAGAATCTGCACCTGGCCGAGGTTCGCCGTCTTCTGCTGCACGTGGTCGAGCAGACGGCCCGGCGTCGCGATCAGGATTTCGACGCCGCGGCGCAGCTCGGCCGATTGCGGGTTCATGTCGACACCGCCGAACACGACCGCGCTGCGCAGCGGCGTGTGCTTCGCATACGCGTGCACGTTCGCGGCGACCTGGTCGGCGAGTTCGCGGGTCGGCGTGAGGATCAGCGCACGCACCGGGTGGCGCGCCGGTGACGCGCTCGTGTTGGCTTGCGGCAGCAGGCGCTGGATGATCGGCAGCGAGAAACTCGCGGTCTTGCCGGTACCCGTTTGCGCGGCGCCCATGACGTCGCGGCCGGCGAGCACGACCGGAATGGCCTGTGCCTGGATCGGCGTCGGCGTCGTATAGCCCTGCTCCGCAATGGCTTTCAGGATATCGGCGGCAAGGCCGAATTGATCGAAGGTTGCGTCGACGGGCTTGGCGACAGAATCGGACATGGTGGCGTTTCGCTCAAAAGGCGCGGCGGGGACATCGTGCGTCAGGCCAGCCGGGCCTGCGCTCATCACAATTCGGAAATAGACGGAGCCACGGCGCGCCGCGCGGCGCCGCTCTGGCGCTTGGGACCGGTTCAATGCGAACGCTGGACGCCAGGCCGTGCGGACTCCGTTCGGCGCGAATGCCGACGGAAAGGGCCGTATTGTAGCACTGCGCGGCCAACTGTCCGTGACAACGCCGCGAACGGCCGCAACGGCGGTTCGCACGGCGTGCCCGTGCAGGCCCGCGCGGGCGACGGATGACCCGATCGGGTTATCCCGATCGGCCGGCGAGCAATATCAGGGGTCCGATCCCGGATGATCGTATCCCGACGCCTGCCGCTGCCCGCGCACCGGGCCTTCAGGCCCGGTTCGCGGTCAACCCACGTGACTCCGCTCCGCGATCGCGCCCGGCGCTCAGCCCTTCTTCTTTTTCTTCTCGACCTGCACGCAGTCGCCGAGCAGCGGCGGCGACTTCTCGTCGGCGATCTCGTCGCGCAGTGTCGCTTCCTTGCCCTTCGTCCACCACGTATAGCGGCCGGCCTGGTAGCGCGCGCCCGACGCCGACACGGTGTCGACGAACAGCATCTGCTTCCCGTTGACCGGCACGAGCGCGAAGCTCTGGCCGTTGCCCGCGAGCCAGTACGACACGCGCACGGGCTGCTTCTGGTTCGCGCACTGGTAAATGGTCTGCTGGCGCGCATCGGCGTCGATTTCCTCGACGGTCAGTTGCGCGGCATGCGCGACGGAAACGGCGGTGCCGGCCAGCGCGAGCGCGGCGAGGGTTTGGCGAATCATGCAGGTCCTCTCACGAGACGGATGGAAACGCGCCCTCGCGGGGCGCGCGGTTATTGTTGATGGGCGATCGCGCCGGTTGCGGGGATCAGGGATCGATGACGCCCGCGCACGCATCGGTCGGCGCCGCGGCGACATGGCCGACGAGCGGCACGATCTTGAGCCCCGCCGAGGCCACGCGGCACGGTGCGGCCGCGAGGCCGCAACCCGCGAGATTCGCGACGAGCACCAGCGCGACGCCCAGCTTTCCGATACTCAACCACCTCGACACCATCGTCCTCTCCTCGTTCCATCAGCGGGCCGACACTGGCCGGACGGCCGCGGCGGCGCGCTTCGCGCGTTCGCGGGCTTCGTCGACGGTCGCGCCGGTCGCCAGCGCGACGCCCATGCGCCGCTTCGCAAAACTTTCCGGTTTGCCGAACAGGCGCAGGTCGGCCCCCGGCACCGCGAGCGCGTCGCGCACGCCTTCGAACGCGATCCCGCGCTCGTCGAGCCCGCCGTAGATCACGGCCGACGCAGCCGGCGTCCCGAGCGCCGGATCGACCGGCAGCCCGAGAATCGCCCGTGCGTGCAATTCGAATTCCGACTGGCGCTGCGATGCGAGCGTGACGAGGCCCGTATCGTGCGGCCGCGGGCTCACTTCCGAGAACCACACGTCGTCGCCGCGCACGAACAGTTCGACGCCGAACAGCCCGCGCCCGCCGAGCGCCTCGGTGACCTTGTGCGCGATCTCGCGCGACTTCTCGAGCGCCGCCGCGCTCATCGGCTGCGGCTGCCACGACTCGACGTAGTCGCCCGCGACCTGCACGTGGCCGACCGGCTCGCAGAAGTAGGTGCGCGTGGCGAGCGTCGCCGGATCGATCGCGCGCACGGTCAGCTGCGTGATCTCGTAGTCGAAATCGACGAAGCCTTCGACGATCACGCGGCCGTGATTCACACGTCCGCCCGCCATCGCGTAATCCCATGCGGGCTTCACGTCGGCTTCGGTCTTCACGACCGACTGCCCCTTGCCCGACGACGACATCACGGGCTTCACGACGCACGGCATGCCGATCTTCGCGATGGCCGCGCTGAAGGCCTCGAACGAATCCGCGAACGCATACGGCGACGTCGGCAGGCCGAGTTCCTCGGCCGCAAGCCGGCGGATCCCTTCGCGGTTCATCGTGAGCTGCGTCGCGCGCGCGGTCGGGATCACTTCGGCGAGGCCGGCCGCCTCGATCGCGGCGAGCGCGTCGGTGGCGATCGCCTCGATCTCGGGGACGATCAGGTGCGGGCGCTCGGTCTCGACGATCGCCCGCAACGCGGCGGCGTCCGTCATGTCGATCACGTGCGCGCGATGCGCGACCTGGTGGCCCGGCGCATCCGGATAGCGGTCGACCGCGATGACTTCGACACCGAGACGCTGCAACGCGATGATGACTTCCTTGCCGAGCTCACCGGCGCCGAGCAGCATGACGCGCGTGGCCGAGGGTGAAAGCGGCGTACCGAGCCGCTGACCGATCTGCATGTGATTTCCCGCTTCAGGTGGAGGACGAAAACGGCTCCGATGTTAACACGTGCGATCGCGCCGGTTTTGGGCGTTTCGGCGCGCCGGCGCCCGGCCGCTCGCGGCTTGTGGACGGGCTGCGAACGTTTTCATCCGCGAAGTGTCGGCTCGCCTGCCGCGGGGCGGGTGCGTTACTCTTACGCCTTGATCAGAATCCGATGAGGAACGAGGCTCATGTCCCACCTGTCCGCAGCCGCACGCGCGCGCACCGGCCTGCTTCGCCCGTTGCGCGCGCCGTTCTGCGCGTTGACGCTTGCCACGCTTCTCGCCGCCTGCGCGATGCCGACCCATCCCGATTCCGCCGCCCCCGCGCCCGACCCGTACAACCCGGCCGCCGTCCAGCTGCTCGACGACACCAGCTGGGAGCTCACCAGCTGGGTGAACGCCGACGGCTCGCAACGTGCGATCCCGCACGGCGACAACGGCGAGCCGATCAAGCTCGCGCTGTCGACCGAATCGGGCATCCGGCGCGCCAGCGGGTTCTCGGGCTGCAACCGCTACATGGGCACCTACGCAATCAAGAACGGCTTGCTGAGCTTCGGCCCGCTCGCCGGCACGCGGATGGCGTGCCCGAACACGCTCGGCGGCCAGCTCGAGCACGCGTACCTCGACGCGCTTGCGCACGTCGACAAGACCGGCGTGCAGATGCGCGAGCCGCAGCAACTGCAGATCGTGACCAACGCCGGCGCCACGCTGACCTTCACGCACCGGAGCCCCTGATGCATCGCGCACGCGAAGGCCGGCCGACCGCCTTCGCGTCGCGCGCATGTGCCGGACGCACATGCCGCACGGCGTGAAACGAATTCACGCCGCCCGAGAATCTTGTTCGCCGGCCGGTTAAACTCGGCGGGTCGCGCCTCGCGCGCCCCTCCCCACTCCTGTTTCAAAGCATGCACACGGTTGTCTTCGGCTGGTTCGGCATCTCCGCCGTCTGGTTCCTCCTTCTCTTCTGGCGTCTCGTACAGGCGATGCTGCCCGGCGGCGGCGGGCTCGCCGGCCGCGGCTCGATCCGCCTGTGGCTCGGCTTCGCCGCGGTATTCGCCGCAAGCTGCACGCTGACGAGCCCGCTGTCGGGTCCCGACACGAATGCGCTCGGCCATGCGTTCTCGGCCGGCTTCGCCCACGTGCTCGGGCCGATCGGCACGCCGGTCGCGATGGTCGTGCTGTTCTTCGCCGGGCTGCCCTGGCTGACCGGTATCGGCTGGCGGCAGTTCGCCGCATGGGTCGACACGTCGTTCGGCGTCAAGCTGTCGCGCGACGGCGGCGACGACGACGTGCGTGGGATCGCCGACCTGCCGCGCAGCACGCTGCATCGCGACGACGACATCGTGCAACCGACCACCGCGCACACCGTCAACTCGATGGCGCCGCGCCAGAACGGCCGTTATTCGCGCCCGACGCTGTGGAAACCCGACCCGCAGGCGCGGCCGAAGCCACGTAGCAAGACGCCGCAGCGTCCGCTTGCGGAACCCGTCGCGCCATCGGGCTGGCTGAAGCCGACCGCACCCCAGCGCACGCCGGTGGCGCCACCCGCGCCGATCCCGGCCAGCGCGATGCCGCCGCCCACGACCGGCAGCACCGCCAGCCTCGCGCGCGCGGCGGCGAACGCGCAGGTGCCGCGCCCCGACCCGGCCCCGCTTCCTGCCGGATTCGAACCCGTCCGGCCGCGGCCGACCGCCGCGCGACCGGCAGCCACGGCTGCGCTGAAGCAGACTGCTCCGCGCACCTCGGTCACGCCCCGGCCGGTTGCCGGTGCGCAACCGCCGCGTCCGCCGGTGCGCCCGGCCACGGGCACGGCCGCCGCCAGCCAGCCGCCGGACGCGGCACGCCGCCGCCCGTCGCCGCCACAACCGGCGCGCGCGCCGCTCTATGCGTGGACGGAAAAGCCCGCCGCACCGATCACGCCGGCACCGAGCGTTCACGACACGCTGCGCTCGATCGAGGCCAGCACCGCGCAATGGGCGACGATCGGTAGCGCGCAGTCGGCCGATGGCACACACGCGGCGGCGGCAGCCGCAACCGTGGCGGGTATCGCCGCGGCAGCCGGCAGCGTGGCCGCGCCCGCGTCGGCAGCCGTGTCGAACGCGTTCGCCTCCGCGGCGCACGGCATCGCAGCCCATGACGCCGGCGTTCCGCTCGAACACGATGCAGCGCCCGCCTACGACGACCACGCACCGATCGTGCTCGACGCATTCATGCCGGCAGAATCCGGTATCGCGCACGCTCCCGTTGTCGATTCGGGCACCTCGGCATTCGACGACGCCGCACGGCACGCAGTGCCGGATACCGGCATCGACGATGCCGTGTTCCCGCATCGCGCGGGCGACGCGATCCGTCACGTCGACGATGCGCCCGCCGCACACGCATCCGGGATCACACCCGCGCCGTCGTTCGATGCACCGATCGACCTCGCGCCGTGGGAAGACGTCGCCCGCCCGCCGGTTTTCGCCGCGCTCGACGTACCAGTCGCGCATCCGATCGCCGAGTCGCCGCTGGACGCGGCGGGATCGAAGCCCGTCAATGCCGCCTTCGCACAACCGCAAGGTGACGCGGTTCGCGACTTCGCGGCAAGCAACCCGGCTGCGTCCGTCGATATCGACGACACGCACAACGCGCGACCGGCTCCTGCGATCGATCCCAGGCCGCAGGACGTCGCCGATCCGCTGACCGGCGTGAAACCCGCCGGCAGCCTTGCTCCGTTCGCTGCCCTGCCCTCTTCGTCGATCGCCGGCGCATCGGCGCACGCGCTTTCCGGAACCACGCCGGTTGCGGCCACGTCCGCACCGGCTGCAACGAGCCCCGCACTGGAAGCCCTCAAGCCGGTCGAGGCGGAACGCGAGGCACCGCTGTCGGCCATTGCCCAAGGCACCACGACCGCCACACATTGGGCGCCGCCGCCCCCGCCGACGGTACAACCTGCAACGACGCATACGGCCGCCTCGGCCGGACTGCCGCAATCGCCGGCAGTTCAGCCGTTTGCCGCAGCATCGACGGCCTCGGCCGCCGCTGCCTCGCCGCTGGGAGGCACGGCCACCGGCTCGACGGCCCGGGCGCCGGTCGCCGCATCGAGCATCGCGCCCGTCTCCGCAGCCGTTTCACCGGTCGGTGCGACCGGCACGGCCTCCGCTTCGCCGTCGCAACCGGCCGCATCGGTATCGCACGTTGCTTCCGCCGTATCGACCGCACCGGCCAGCGTCACGGGCATGACCTACGGTTCGCTTCCGCGCGCTTCGACGCCCGCATCGACCGATGCGCCCGCCGTGACGCCATCGACGAGCAGCGCATCGGGACCGACGTTCGGCTCGCCCCTGCAGACGTCCGCCACGCCGGCGCCCGCTGCCGCGACGCCCGCGACCTTCACGTCCGCACCGGTTATCGCCCCCTCTTCGGTGCCTGCATCGACGCTGTCGCCCGACACGGCAACCCCGTCGGCCGGCACCGCATTCGGCACCTCCGGCGCTGCCGCTCCGCAGCCGGCAATCAGCCTGTCCGTACCGCCTGCCGCCCCCGCCGCGACGTCGCTGCCGATGTCGACGTCCTTCGGCACGATCGCTTCGACGACCACCGCCGCAGCGACGCCTGCCCACCCGGTCGCAGGCTCGCCTGCCGCCGCGCTCGGATCGCTGGTGTCCATCGGTGCGGCAGCCGCCACGCAGGCTCCGTCGATCGCGTCCGCGCCCGCCGCAACCGCGACCCCGGCGTTCACGACATCGCCCGCCCCTGCCGCATCGTCGGCAAGCTGGTCCGTGTCGAATGACCTGTCCGTCACGCCGGCGGCCGCATCGACCGTGGCGCCGCAGCCGGCAGCAATCGTCCCCGGCGCGAACCTGTCCATGCCGCCGGCGGCCATCGCTTCCGCGCCGATCGGCGCAAGCGAACCGGCCGCGCCTGCGATTGCCGATACCGCGCCCCCCGACACCCCCGCGCGCCAGCCGCGCCCGAACGCGTTCGAATTCCACGCACCGGCGACGTTCAGCGTCGAACTGCCGACGCTCGACCTGCTCGAACCGGCGTCCGACGACGTCGAAACGATCACCGAGGAACATCTCGCGCAAACCGCCCAGGTGATCGAACAGCGGCTGCAGGAATTCAAGGTCCCGGTGACGGTCGTCGGCGCATCGGCCGGCCCCGTGATCACGCGCTTCGAGATCGAGCCCGCGCTCGGCGTGCGCGGCAGCCAGATCGTCGGGCTGATGAAGGATCTGTCGCGCGGCCTCGGCCTCACGTCGGTCCGCGTCGTCGAGACGATTCCCGGCAAGACCTGCATGGGCCTCGAACTGCCGAACGCGAAGCGCCAGATGATCCGCCTGTCGGAAATCCTCGCGTCGCGCGAGTACCAGCATTCTCAATCGCAACTGACGATCGCGATGGGCAAGGACATCACGGGCCACCCGGTCGTCACCGATCTCGCGAAGGCGCCGCACATGCTCGTCGCCGGCACGACGGGGTCGGGCAAGTCGGTCGCGATCAACGCGATGATCCTGTCGCTGCTGTACAAGGCGACGCCGGAAGACGTGCGGCTCATCATGATCGACCCGAAGATGCTGGAGCTGTCGGTCTACGAAGGCATCCCGCACCTGCTCGCGCCGGTCGTCACGGACATGAAGCTCGCGGCGAACGCGCTGAACTGGTGCGTCGGCGAGATGGAGAAGCGCTACCGGCTGATGTCGGCCGTCGGCGTGCGCAACCTCGCGGGCTTCAACCAGAAGATCCGCGACGCGGAAGCGAAGGAAAAGAAGATCGGCAATCCGTTCTCGCTGACGCCCGAGGATCCCGAACCGCTGTCGAAACTGCCGCTGATCGTCGTCGTGATCGACGAGCTGGCCGACCTGATGATGGTCGCCGGCAAGAAGATCGAGGAGCTGATCGCGCGCCTCGCGCAGAAGGCGCGTGCGGCCGGCATCCACCTGATCCTTGCGACGCAGCGTCCGTCCGTCGACGTGATCACGGGTCTGATCAAGGCGAACATCCCGACGCGCGTCGCGTTCCAGGTGTCGTCGAAGATCGACTCGCGCACGATCCTCGACCAGATGGGCGCCGAGTCGCTGCTCGGGATGGGCGACATGCTGTTCCTGCCGCCGGGCACCGGCTATCCGCAGCGCGTGCACGGCGCGTTCGTCGCCGACGAGGAAGTGCACCGGATCGTCGAGTACCTGAAGCAGTTCGGCGAGCCGCAGTACGAGGAAGGCATCCTTGACGGCCCGGCCGCCGACGGCGCGACGCAGGACCTGTTCGGCGAAGCGCCGGACGCGGAAGCCGATCCGCTGTACGACGAAGCCGTCGCGTTCGTCGTGCGCACGCGGCGCGCGTCGATCTCGTCGGTGCAGCGGCAACTGCGCATCGGCTACAACCGCGCGGCACGCCTCGTCGAGCAGATGGAAGCGGCCGGGCTCGTGTCGGCGATGGGCGTCAACGGCAGCCGCGAGGTGCTCGTGCCGGCCGCGGCCGACTGAGCGCGGCGGCCGGGCAGCCGCCGTCGATCGATACGGGCGCACCGGGACACCGGCGCCCCGAAAAAAAGGGCGCTGCATCGGCAGCGCCCTTTTCATTTGCGGCTTTGGCCTTTACTGCACCGGCACCAGCTTGAAGTCGACCGGCTTGCCGACCGCAACCTTCTGCGGATTCGCGCCGAGCTGCCCCGTTTCGACATCGCGGCTGAACACGTAGAACGTGTCGCTGTCCTGGTTGCCGACGATCAGCCACTTGCCGGTCGGATCGATCAGGAACTCGCGCGGCGTCTTGCCGAGGCTCGACTGGCGGCCGACCTGCTTGAGCCGGCCGTCGGCCTTGTTCACCGCGTAGATCACGAGGTCGTTCGCATCGCCGCGGTTGCTTGCGTACAGAAAGCGGCCGTCCGGCGACAGGTGGATCGCGCCGCCGCCGACCTTGCCCTTGAAGCCCGGCGCCGTCATCGATACCGTCTCGACCGGCGTCAGCTTGCCGTCGTGATAGCCGAACACCTCGACCGACGCATTGAGCTCGCTCGTCACGTACGCGAACCGGCCGTCGGCGCTGAACACCATGTGACGCGGGCCCGAGCCGGCCTTCACCGGCGTGTAGCGCGTGTCGGTCGGGCTGATCAGCCCGCGGCTGCCGTCCACCGTGTAGCGGTAGCCGTAGATCTTGTCCGCGCCGAGATCCTGCACGAACAGGTAGCGGCCGTCCGGCGAAAACACCGTCGAATGCACGTGCGCGCCGTCCTGGCGGCCTTTCACGGGCCCCGTACCTTCGTGGTGCACGGTCAGCACGGCCTGGCCAACCGCGCCGTCGTCACGCAGCGGAAACACCGCGAAGCTGCCGCCCGGATCCTTCGCGACCGAGTAGTTGGCCGTCACGAGGTACTTGCCGTCCGGCGACAGCGCGAGATAGCAAGGATCGTTCCCTTCCGACGACACGCGGTCGATGAAGCTCAGCGCACCCGTCTTCGCGTCGAAGCGGAACGCGCTGACGCCGCCGCGCTGCGACGCCGGCCCGTCGTCGCCGGGCAGTTCGTTGACCGCGTAGACGGTGCGACCGTCGCGGCTCGGCAACAGGTACGACGGGTTGACGGTCTTCGCCGACGATACCGGCGCAACGCTGCCGTTTTTAGTATCGAAGCGGTAAACATAGATGCCGTCGCTGCCGCCGCCGGTATAGGTGCCGACCAGCAGGTTGTAGACGCCGTCGGCCGGTGCGGGCGATTGCTGCGCAAATGCGTGGGTCGCGGACAGGGAGAGCACGATCGCGAAACCTTTCATCCAGTGAGCGAGCCTAAGCGGGAACCCTCGTGTCGAAGCGCGTGCGTCACGCTCGCGTAAACGGTTGGGCATTGAATCCTCCTTGCATCGAGTCGCTTCAAGTGTTGAGATAGGACGAAACGCCGGCCGTTCATGCGCTCCGCCGCCCGGCCGAGTATACGGGGCGCGACGCCCGGGCGTGAAGCCCGGGCGCCGCCGTCCGCATTGTGAACTCGAATACCCAAGGATCGCCTGCCCATGCCCGCCCTGATCGAAGACTACGCCCTCGTCGGCGACGGCCACACGGCCGCGCTGATCTCGAAAGACGGCTCCGTCGACTGGCTGTGCTGGCCCCGCTTCGATTCGGGCGCCTGCTTCGCGGCGCTTCTCGGCACCCCCGAGCACGGCCGCTGGCTGCTCGCTCCCGCTGCCGACGCCGCGATCACGCACACCACGCGCCGCTATCGCGGCGACACGCTGATTCTCGAAACCGATTACGAAAGCGCCGACGGCGCCGTCACCGTGATCGACTTCATGCCGCCCGGCAACGGCTGGTCCGAGCTGGTACGGATCGTCGTCGGCCGCCACGGCACGATGAAGATGCGCATGGAACTCGTGTTGCGCTTCGACTACGGCTTCTCGATCCCGTGGGTCACGCAACTGGCCCGCGAGGACGGCATGAAGGCGATCGCCGGCCCCGACACCGTCGTGCTGCGCACGCCGGTGCCGCTCACCGGCAAGAACCTCCATACGCTCGCGGAATTCACGGTCAGCGCCGACGAGCGCGTGCCGTTCTCGCTCAGCTACGCGGCGTCGCACATGCGGCTGCCGCCCGCGCGCGATCCGCTGTCGATGCTCGCGCGCACCGAGAACTACTGGCTCGAATGGTCGGGCCGCTGCCAGGTGCAGGGCCGCTACGCGGCGGCCGTGCGCCGTTCGCTGATCACGCTGAAGGCGCTCGCGTACGAGCCGACCGGCGGCATCGTCGCGGCGCCGACCACGTCGCTGCCCGAGAAGATCGGCGGCAACCGCAACTGGGACTACCGCTTCTGCTGGCTGCGCGACGCGACGATCACGCTGCTCGCGCTGATGCGCGGCGGCTACTACGACGAGGCGCGCGCCTGGCGCACGTGGCTCGGCCGCGTGATGGCCGGTTCGCCCGAGCAGATCCAGATCATGTACGGGATCGCCGGCGAGCGCCGGCTGCCGGAAATGGAGCTCGACTGGCTGCCCGGCTACCAGGACTCGAAGCCGGTGCGCGTCGGCAACGGCGCCGCGAACCAGCTCCAGCTCGACGTATTCGGCGAGGTGATGGCTGCACTGCACCTTGCACGCGTGGGCGGCCTGCAGGCCGACGACACAGTCTGGTCCGTGCAGTGCGCGCTGCTCGACCATCTCGAGAAGATCTGGCAGGAACCCGACGAAGGCATCTGGGAAACGCGCGGCGGCCGCCTCCATTTCACGTTCTCGAAGGTGATGGCGTGGGTCGCGTTCGACCGTGCGATCAAGTCGGCGGAAATGTTCCGGCTGCCCGGCTCGCTCGACCGCTGGCGCGCGCTGCGCGAGCAGATCCATGCCGACGTCTGCGCCAACGCGTGGCACGAGGGCAAGCAGGCGTTCGCGCAGAGCTACGGCAGCGACGAGCTCGACGCGAGCGTGCTGCTGATGCCGCTGCTCGGCTTCCTGCCGCCGGAAGACCCGCGCATCGTCGGCACGGTCGAGGCGATCGAGCGCGAATTGCTGCATGACGGGCTCGTGATGCGCTACCGCACGACCGATTACGACGACGGCCTGCCGCCCGGCGAAGGCACGTTTCTCGCGTGCAGCTTCTGGCTGGTCGACAACTACGCGCTGCTCGGCCGGATCGACGACGCGCACCGGCTGTTCAGCCGGCTGCTCGCGCTGTCGAACGACCTCGGGCTGCTCGCGGAGGAGTACGACCCGGTCGCCGGACGGCTCGTCGGGAACTTCCCGCAGGCGTTCTCCCACGTGGCGCTCGTGCATACCGCGATGAACCTGATGCACCACGAGGAGGCGATGGCTCGGGCAGCCGGCCAGCCCGCGCCGGCCGTGGCGACGGGGCGTTGACAGGGGGCTGAACGGGGGCGCGGGCGGCTTGGTCAGAGATCGTCAAATCGCAAAATTTTGATGAAAAATCGGGGAAAT
Source organism: Burkholderia cepacia complex sp. TUM26381 (assembly GCF_057439935.1). Classification (NCBI taxonomy): domain Bacteria; kingdom Pseudomonadati; phylum Pseudomonadota; class Betaproteobacteria; order Burkholderiales; family Burkholderiaceae; genus Burkholderia; species Burkholderia cepacia complex sp. TUM26381. Next base: position 2,633,474 of record NZ_CM172006.1, read on the forward strand.
GTTGCATTGCACCACCCATCGTTGTCCGATATGATCGACGCGATTGTCCGGCCGCACTGCAACATGGCCGGCCGCTGACCCATACGGCACGCCGCGACGCCCCACGCCGCCCTTGCGCACCGTCCCCCACGCGGGAGTAGCCTGCATGCTTTACCAACTGCACGAATTCCAGCGCGCCATGCTGAGCCCGCTGACGGCCTGGGCCCAGGCCGCGTCCAAATCGTTCGCCAATCCGTCCAGCCCGTTCTCGCTGATGCCCGGCGCGACCCGCATGGCCGCCGCGTACGAACTGATGTACCGGCTCGGCAAGGATTACGAGAAGCCCGAATTCAACATTCATCAGATCGTCAAGGACGGCCACAACATCCCGATCGTCGAGCAGACGATCGTCGAAAAGCCGTTCTGCCGGCTGCTGCGTTTCAAGCGCTACTCGGACGACGCCGAGGCGGTCACGCAACTGAAGGACGAGCCGGTCGTGCTGGTCTGCGCGCCGCTGTCGGGCCACCACTCGACGCTGCTGCGCGACACGGTGCGCACGCTGCTGCAGGATCACAAGGTCTACATCACCGACTGGATCGACGCACGGATGGTGCCGGTCGAGACGGGCCCGTTCCACCTGCACGACTACATCGCGTACATCCAGGAATTCATCCGCCACATCGGCGCGCGCAACCTGCACGTGATCTCGGTATGCCAGCCCACGGTGCCGGTGCTCGCGGCGATCTCGCTGATGGCGAGCCGCGGCGAGGATACGCCGCTCACGATGACGATGATGGGCGGCCCGATCGACGCGCGCCGCAGCCCGACGTCGGTGAACTCGCTCGCGACGCAGCACTCGACCGCGTGGTTCGAGAACAACGTGATTCACACGGTGCCCGCGAACTATCCGGGCGAAGGCCGCCAGGTGTATCCGGGCTTCCTGCAGCACACGGGCTTCGTCGCGATGAACCCGGAACGGCACGCGCAATCGCATTGGGATTTCTACCAGAGCCTGCTGCGCGGCGACGAGGAAGACGCCGAAGCGCACCGCCAGTTCTACGACGAGTACAACGCGGTGCTCGACATGGCCGCCGAGTATTACCTCGAGACGATCCGCGTCGTGTTCCAGGAATTCCGGCTCGCGGAGGGCACGTGGGATGTCGAAGGCGAGCGTGTGCGGCCGCAGGACATCAAGCACACCGCGCTGATGACGATCGAGGGCGAACTCGACGACATCTCGGGCAGCGGCCAGACGCACGTCGCGCACGAGCTGTGCACGGGCATCCCGCAAGACGATCGCCGCAGCCTGACCGCCGAGAAGTGCGGCCACTACGGGATCTTCTCGGGCCGCCGCTGGCGCACGATCATCTACCCGCAGTTGCGCGATTTCATCCGCGAACATGCGCCGGAGCCGAAGCACGGCGCGACGAAGGATCACCCGGACGCGCCGGCGGCCACGACGCTCGCGGCCGTGCCGGCCGCCAACGCACCGACCGAAGCGACGCGCGCCACGGTAGCGAAGCGCACGCGCGCGAAGGCGCCGGCCAAGGCCGCCGCAGCCGTCGCCCCCGCCAAGGCCGCGCCGGCCGCGAAGCGTGCAGCCAGCACCCCGCGCGCAAAAACCGTTCGCGCGCGCAAGGCGGCCTGACGCACCGCGTTCCGACGAAAAAACGCCGCCGTTGCCTGTGCACGGCGGCGTTTTCACATCCGGCGGCCATTCGGCGGCGCGTCAGCGCCGCAGCAGATACGCGAGCAGTACCTCGGTGTTCATCCGGACCATCTCCGCGCGCTCGTCGGTGTCGGTGAAGTCGCGGCCGAGCGTCGCGGCAAGCGTGAAGCGGTTCGACACGATGTAGTAGCCGAGCCCCGACAGCGTCACGTAGAAGCGCAGCGGATCGACGTCGCTGCGGAACAGCCCGGCCTTCTGGCCGCGCGTCAGCACGTTGCCGAGCTTCGCGACGATCGGCGACATCATCTCGCGGATCCGCGTCGACTTGTGCAGGTAGCGCGCTTCGTGCAGGTTCTCGTTGTTGATGAGCCTGAGCAGCTCCGGATGGTCGCGGTAGTAGTCCCAAACGAAATGCGCGAGCCGCGTGACGGCTTCGACCGGCGCGACGCCGTCGAGCTCGAGCACGCGCTCGGCCTCGGTCAGCGCGGAAAACGCATGTTCGAGCACGGCCGTAAAGAGCTGCTCCTTGCTGCCGAAGTAGTAATAGAGCATGCGCTCGTTCGTTTCGGCCCGGCGCGCGATCTGGTCGACGCGTGCGCCGAACAGCCCTCCACTCGCGAACTCTTCGGCTGCCGCCATCAGGATGCGACGGCGCGTACCTTCAGGATCTCTTTTGATTTTTGGCTGATTCATGGTGGCGTTTTGCTATGTGAGCCGCTTGATCCGGACCGGCACCCCCACCGCCTTGGCGCCGGCCGCCCTGGAACGGGCGCGCCGCGTGCGGCCGCCCTCCTGCTGAGCCCCTGCAAAAAAGCGGTTCGATTATGCGCACAGACGGCGTCCAGCGCAATGCGGGAAATCGGTGATAATCGAGCTTTGGCAAACCTTTCCGGCTGCGCCCGACGCGGCCGAGAGCCATTCGGCGCCGCTGCGCCCGTTGTTACCGTGACCGACTCCAAAACACTCGCGGATCGCATCGAAGATCTGCTTCCCCAGACGCAATGCACGAAGTGCGGCTATAACGGCTGCCGTCCGTACGCCGAGGCGATCGCCGCCGGCGACGCGAACTACAACCAGTGCCCGCCCGGCGGCGCCGAAGGCATCGCGCGCCTCGCGGGCCTGCTCGGCAAGCCGGTGATTCCGCTGAATCCCGTCAACGGCAGCGAGCATCCGCGCGCGGTCGCCTTCATCGACGAAAGCCTGTGCATCGGCTGCACGCTGTGCCTGCAGGCATGCCCGGTCGACGCGATCGTCGGCGCGCCGAAGCAGATGCACACGATCATCGAAGCGCAGTGCACGGGCTGCGACCTGTGCGTGCCACCCTGCCCGGTCGACTGTATCGCGATGCTGCCGGTGACCGGCGATCGCACGGGCTGGGATGCGTGGTCGCAGGAACAGGCCGATGCCGCGCGCGAGCACCATGACCTGCGGCTCGCCCGCCAGCGCCGCGAACGCGATGCCGCCGAAGCGCGCGCCGCCGCACGACGCGCGGCCAGCGCCGCAAAGCCGGCCGCGGAACAACCTGCGGCGCAGCCTGACGCACCCGCCGCCGCACCCGCCGCCGCACCCGCCGCCGCACCCGCCGCTGACGACGCCGACGCGAAGAAACGCGCGATCATCGCCGCCGCGCTCGAGCGCGCGCGCAAGAAGAAGGAAGAGTTGTCCGGACAAGGCGCCGGGCCGAAGAACACCGAAGGCGTGAGCGCGGCCGTCCAGGCACAGATCGACGCGGCGGAGGGCCGCCGCAAGCGGCTCGCCGAACAGCAGGCGCAGCGCGACGCCGAAGCCGCCGATGCAGGCGGCAGCGATCAAGCGAACGACGCAGGCAACGACGACCCCGGCGGCCCGTCCGCGCCGCCCGACCAGAACGCTCCATGAACGCCAGCAAACGACGCGCGATCTACGAAACGCTGCAGAGCCTCAATCCGCATCCGACCACCGAGCTCGAGTACTCGACGCCGTTCGAGTTGCTGATCGCCGTGATGCTGTCCGCGCAGGCGACCGACGTGTCGGTCAACAAGGCGATGCGGAAGATGTTCCCGGTCGCGAACACCCCGCGGCAAATCGTCGCGCTTGGCGAGGAAGGCGTCACCGAGTACATCAAGACGATCGGCCTCTACCGCACCAAGGCGAAGAACGTGGTCGCCACCTGCCGGATCCTGCTCGACCGTTACGACGGCGAGGTGCCGGCCGATCGCGAAGCGCTCGAAGGCTTGCCGGGCGTCGGCCGCAAAACCGCGAACGTCGTGCTGAACACCGCGTTCGGCCAGCCGACGATCGCGGTCGACACGCATATCTTCCGCGTCGCGAACCGCACGGGGCTCGCACCGGGCAAGGACGTGCGGGCCGTCGAGGCCGCGCTCGAGAAGTTCACGCCGAAGGAATTCCTGCAGGACGCGCATCACTGGCTGATCCTGCACGGGCGCTACGTGTGCAAGGCCCGCAAGCCCGAATGCTGGCATTGCGCGATCGAGCCGCTGTGCGAATTCCGGCCGAAGACGCCGCCGCCCAACGAGTAAGCGTCAGGCGCGAGCACACGCGCCGTGCCGGCCGATCGAACCGCGTCCGCACGGCCGGATCCGTAGGCGCGGTCGCGGCGCGTGCGGCTTGCCCCTCTCCGACTACGCGTTGGACGTCGCCGTCGCATCGTCGGCCGCCGCGCCACCCGCCCGCACGAGCGCCAGCACGGCCGCCAGAATCGCAACACCGCCCGCCCACTGCAGCGGCGACAGCGCCTCCCCGAACAGCAGCGCCGCGAGCGCAACCGTCACGACCGGTTCGAGTGTCGACAGCATCGACGTGCGCGCGGCCCCGAGCCGCTCGAGCCCTGCGAAGAACGCGAGCATCGCCGCGACCGTCGACACCAGCGCGATCGCGAGCATCGACGCCCAGCCGCCGCCGGTCGCCGGCCAGCGCGGCGGCGCGCCGAACGCCGCGGTCCGCACGACGGCGATCGCCACGAGCGTCGCGGTGGCCGACAGGCAGATGATCGCGGTCGTCGCGAGCGGATCGACGCCACGCGTCGCCTTCGTGCCGCCGACGATGTACAGCGAGTAGATCACCGCGGCCGCCAGCGCGAGCGCGATCCCGAGCGGTTCGCCGTGGCCGCCGCCGACCATCAGCGCCGACCCCGCGACGCACAGCACCAGCGCGACGGCCTTCGCGTGCGTCAGGCGTTCCCCGAGCCACCACGCGGCCAGCAGCGTGACGAACGCCGGATACAGGTACAGCAGCAACGCGACAAGGCTCGCCTGCGCGTGCTGCAGCGCGCTGAAATAGCAGAACGACTGTCCGACGTAGCCGACCGCGCCCATCGCGACGAGCGGCACCAGCGCGCGGCCGCGCGGCCACGCGACGCGGCGGTGCCGCGCGATCGCCGCGAGCACCGCGCCGCCGATCGCGAAGCGCACGATCAGCAGCCCGAGCACGTCGACGCCGGCCGCATACGCGTAGCGGCCGAAGATCGCCATCGCGCCGAACGCGGCGGCGGACAACGCGACGTAGAGCGTGCCCTGCAGGGCGGCGGACGATGGGCGGACGGTGGCGGTCATGATGAAACGGGCGGGCAAGGCGCCGTGACGGGAATCGTCGGAGTGTAGCGGCGCGGCGGCGCCGAGCCTAGCCCGCGCTTACCCGTTGCGCCGCCCTGCCCGGGGCAGTCGCGACCGGCCTGCGCGGCGCGCCTGCCCCGCCGCCAGCGGCGTCCGCCGACCCGGCGTACAATGCCCGACGCGGCATGAGGCCGCCCGAATCACGACGTTTCCCCACCATGTTCAATCCAAGCCGCGACGAAGTGCGTCGCTTTTTCACCGAGACCTGGCGCAAGCAGCGCGCGGGCGAGATCCTGACGCCGCTGGAAGCAATGGCCGCCGACTGGATCATCGCGCACCCCGAATACCACGACGAACTCGCCGATGCCGACGGCGCGGCCGCGCGCAGCTACACGCCCGAGGAAGGCCGGACGAATCCGTTCCTGCACCTGTCGATGCATCTCGCGATCAGCGAGCAGCTGTCGATCGACCAGCCGCCCGGCATCCGTGCCGCGCACGACAAGCTCGCCGCGAAGCTCGACTCGACCCACGATGCACAGCACGCGATCATGGAATGCCTCGGCGAGACGATCTGGGAGGCGCAGCGCACGAACACGCCGCCCGATACCGACGCGTACCTGCAGCGCATCCTGCGCCGCGCGTCGCGCGACTGAGCGCACGGCGCCGGCACGTCCGCCCCGGGTTCCGCCCTGGCGCGGGCAAAAAAATACCCCGCCGTGGCGGGGTATTTTTGTTGCGAGCGCCCGTGAGGCCCGTCGCGCTTACTTCTTGAACACGAGGTCGGTTTCCTTCAGCGACTCGATGTAGGACGCGATGTCCTTCATGTCGCTGACCGACAGGTTCTGCACCTGCGCCTGCATGATCGCGTTGTTGCGACCGAGCAGCGGGTTCGTCAGCCCCATCTGGTACTGGCGCATCGCCCACACGAGATAGTCGGCGTGCTGGCCGGCAAGGCGCGGGTATTCGGCGTTGATCGGCTTGTTCAGCTGCGCGCCGTGGCAGGCCGCGCAGTTGTGCGACTCGACCAGTTCCTTGCCCTTCGTGGTGTCCGCTGCGTGCGCGGTACCGATCGCGAGGCCGGCCGCCAGTGCCACCGCCGCCGTCTTGAATGCGTTGTTCATGAATGCTCCTGTCCCGCCGGAGAGATCGGCGGCGCGCGCTTTACTTGTAGGGATTGTCCTTCGAGTCGGCCTTCTGGGCGGCGTAGTAGGCCGCCAGATCCGCGATGTCCTGGTCCGTCAGCGAACCGGCGATCGCATTCATCGACGGGAAGTGACGATCCTTCTTGCGGTAGGCCTTCAGCGCGTTCTCGAGGTATTGCTGGTTCTGGCCGCCAATGACAGGCACCCGGTAGACCTCCGGGTACGCCGCGCGGTAGTCCTGGATGCCGTGGCAACCGATGCACATGGCGGCCTTGCTCGCCCCGTCCTTCGGGTTGCCGACCACACCGGCCGCCTGCGCGCTGCCCGCGAGCGCCACGAGCGCTGCGACAACGACGTGTTTGCCGACGAATTTGTTCATAGCTCTTGTAACCTAGCTTGAGGGGAAACTGGCGCCAAAGCGGCAACGGCCCGCGCCGTTGTGCTTATCGGATCGCCACGCAGGCCAAAAAAAACGGCCAGATTGTACCGCGTCGGCGGGGAACGCGTCCATACGGCGCCCCCGTTCGCCCCGCCACAGCCCCGCAACGATACGCGGGCGCAGCCCAACCGGACAGCCCTTCTGACTTATACTGGGTTTTTTTCCCGATGAAGAAGAGCGCCGCCATGCGTTTCGAAGGGTCCTCGCAGTACGTCGCCACCGACGATCTGAAGCTCGCGGTCAACGCCGCACTGACGCTGCAACGCCCACTGCTGATCAAGGGCGAGCCCGGCACCGGCAAGACCATGCTCGCCGAGGAAGTGGCCGCCGCGCTCGACATGCCGCTGCTGCAGTGGCACATCAAGTCGACCACCAAGGCGCAGCAGGGCCTGTACGAATACGACGCGGTATCGCGGCTGCGCGACTCGCAGCTCGGCGACGAGCGCGTGAAGGACATCTCGAACTACATCGTCAAGGGCGTGCTGTGGCAGGCGTTCGACGCCGAGCAGCCGAGCGTGCTGCTGATCGACGAGATCGACAAGGCCGACATCGAATTCCCGAACGACCTGCTGCGCGAGCTCGACCGGATGGAATTCCACGTGTACGAGACGCGCGAGACGGTCCGCGCGAAGCACCGCCCGCTCGTGATCATCACGTCGAACAACGAGAAGGAGCTGCCCGACGCGTTCCTGCGCCGCTGCTTCTTCCACTACATCCAGTTTCCCGACCCGTCGACGATGCAGAAGATCGTCGCCGTGCACTTCCCCGACATCCGCGAGGAGCTGCTGCGCGCGGCGCTCGAGAGTTTCTTCGAATTGCGCGGCGTGTCGGGCCTGAAGAAGAAACCGTCGACGTCCGAGCTGCTCGACTGGCTGAAGCTGCTGCTCGCCGAAAACATCCCGGCCGACGCGCTGCGCGGCGCGGACGCGAAGCAGATCGTGCCGCCGCTCGCGGGCGCGCTGCTGAAGAACGAGCAGGACCTGAGCCTGCTCGAACGGCTCGTCTACATGAACCGGCACAACCGGTAATCCTCCCTCACCCGCGAAGGCCCGGCCATGCTGCTCAATTTCTTCTACGCGCTGCGCGCAGCCAAGCTGCCCGTCTCGGTGAAGGAATACCTGACGCTGCTCGAATCGCTGAAGGCCGGGCTGATCTCGCCGTCGATCGACGCGTTCTACTTCCTCGCGCGGATGACGCTCGTCAAGGACGAGCAGTACTTCGACAAGTTCGACCAGGCGTTCGGCGCGTATTTCCATGGCGTCTCCACGCTGCCGTCCGAAGCGTTCGACATTCCGCTCGACTGGCTCGAGAAGCGTCTCGAGCGCGAGCTGTCGCCGGAGGAAAAGGCGCAGATCGAGGCGATGGGCGGGCTCGACAAGCTGATGGAGCGCCTGAAGGCGCTGCTCGACGAGCAGAAGGAACGCCACGAAGGCGGCAACAAGTGGATCGGCACGGGCGGCACGTCGCCGTTCGGGCACGGCGGCTACAACCCGGAAGGCGTGCGCATCGGCGGCCCGTCGAACGGCAATCGCACCGCGGTGAAGGTATGGGAGGCGCGCGCGTACCGCGACTACGACGATTCGGTCGAGATCGGCACGCGCAACATCAAGGTCGCGCTGCGGCGGCTGCGCCGCTTCGCGCGCGAAGGCGCGGCGGAAGAGCTCGACCTGCCCGGCACGATCCGCAGCACGGCCGCGAACGCGGGCTGGCTCGACCTGCGGATGGTGCCCGAGCGCCACAACAACGTGAAAGTGCTGATGCTGCTCGACGTCGGCGGCTCGATGGACGACCACATCAAGCGCACCGAAGAGCTGTTCTCGGCCGCGAAGGCCGAATTCAAGCACCTCGAATTCTTCTACTTCCACAACTGCGTGTACGACCACCTGTGGAAGAACAACCGGCGCCGCCACTCGGAACGCACCGCGACGTGGGACGTGCTGCACAAGTTCACGCCCGACTACAAGCTGATCTTCGTCGGCGACGCGACGATGAGCCCGTACGAAGTGCTGCAGCCCGGCGGCTCGGTCGAATACAACAACCCTGAAGCCGGCGCCGTGTGGCTGCGCCGCCTCGCCGACCAGTTCCCCCATCATGCGTGGCTGAACCCCGAGCCCGAGCGGCTATGGGAATACCGGCAGTCGGTCGCGGTGATCCGCGACCTGCTCGGCCATCGCATGTATCCGCTCACGCTCGCCGGCCTCGAAACCGCGATGCGCGCGCTCAGCAAATAACCCCCCCTCGCAGATACAAAGGCCGCGTCCGAGCGGCCTCCCCCGGAGATAGCATGAACCCCTCGCCCACCGCGAGCGCCAGCCGCGCCGGCGGCCGCCGCTTTTTCGCCGATACGTCCGTGTCGGCGCTCGTCGCCGGCTTCGTCGCGATGATGACCGGCTACACCAGCTCGCTCGTGCTGATGTTCCAGGCCGGCCGCGCCGCCCACCTCACCGATGCGCAGATCTCGTCGTGGATCTGGGCGCTGTCGATCGGCATGGCATTGACGACGATCGGCCTGTCGCTGCGGTTTCGCGCGCCCGTCGTCGTCGCGTGGTCGACGCCCGGCGCCGCGCTGCTGATCGCGTCGCTGCCCGGCGTGCCCTATGCCGAGGCGATCGGCGCGTTCGTCGTGTGCGCGCTGCTGCTGACGGCCGTCGGCGTGAGCGGCCTGTTCGACACGCTGATGCGCCGGATTCCGGCCGGTATCGCCGCCGCCTTGCTCGCGGGCATCCTGTTCGAGATCGGCATCGAGATCTTCCGCGCCGCGCAGTTCCAGACCGCGCTCGTGCTCGCGATGTTCTTCACCTACCTGATCGTCAAGCGGCTCGCGCCGCGCTATGCGATCGTGACGACGCTGATCGTCGGCACGGCGGTGGCCGGCGGCCTCGGCCTGCTCGATTTCAGCCACTTCCACATCGCGCTCGCGCACCCCGTGTTCACGATGCCCGCGTTCTCGATCGCGTCGATCGTCAGCATCGGCATTCCGCTGTTCGTCGTCGCGATGGCGTCGCAGAACGTGCCGGGCATCGCGGTACTGCGCGCGGACGGCTATCGGACGCCATCGTCGCCGCTGATCGCGACGACCGGCCTCGCCTCGCTGCTGCTCGCGCCGTTCGGCTCGCACGGCGTGAACCTCGCGGCGATCACGGCCGCGATCTGCACCGGACCCGAAGCGCACGAGGATCACGCGAAGCGCTACACGGCCGCCGTGTGGTGCGGCACGTTCTACCTGGTCGCCGGCATCTTCGGCGCGACGATCGCCGCGCTGTTCGGGGCGCTGCCGAAGGCGCTCGTGGTATCGGTCGCCGCGCTCGCGCTGTTCGGCTCGATCATGAGCGGGCTCGCGAACGCCATGCAGGACGTGAAGCAGCGCGAAGCGGCACTCGTCACGTTCATGGTCACCGCGTCGGGCCTCACGCTGCTGTCGATCGGCTCGGCGTTCTGGGGGCTCGTCGCGGGGATCGTCACGCAGGTGATCCTGAACGCGCGACGCCCCGCGTGACGCGGCTCGCCGCGCGTTGCAGCACGCCTCGGGCACGCCAAAACGTGCTCGACACGAATCGGGCCTAGAATGATGGATTGGAAGCGGCGCCCGGCGCCGCTTCGCTTCGCCGCCGCGCTCGCGCGGCCCGTGAGAACCCGGCGCTCCGCGCCCTTCTTCCGAATCGCCATGACTACCGCACTCGACCAGCTGAAGCAGTACACGACCGTCGTCGCCGACACGGGCGACTTCCAGCAGCTTGCGCAATACAAGCCGCAGGACGCGACCACGAACCCGTCGCTGATCCTGAAGGCCGTCCAGAAGGATGCGTACAAGCCGATCCTCGAGAAGACCGTCCGCGATCATCGCAACGAAAGCACCGATTTCATCATCGACCGCCTGCTGATCGCGTTCGGCACCGAGATCCTGAAGCTGATCCCGGGCCGCGTGTCGACCGAAGTCGACGCACGCCTGTCGTTCGACACGCAACGCTCGATCGACAAGGGCCGTGAGCTCATCAAGCTGTACGACGCCGCCGGCATCGGCCGCGACCGCATCCTGATCAAGCTCGCGTCGACGTGGGAAGGCATCCGCGCGGCCGAGGTGCTGCAGAAGGAAGGGATCAAGTGCAACATGACCCTGCTTTTCTCGCTCGTGCAGGCCGCCGCGTGCGCGGAAGCCGGCGCGCAACTGATCTCGCCGTTCGTCGGCCGCATCTACGACTGGTACAAGAAGCAGGCCGGCGCGGAATGGAACGAAGAGAAGGACGGCGGCGCGAACGATCCGGGCGTCCAGTCGGTGCGCCGCATCTACACGTACTACAAGACGTTCGGCTACAACACGGAAGTGATGGGCGCCAGCTTCCGCACGACCAGCCAGATCACCGAGCTGGCCGGCTGCGACCTGCTGACGATCAGTCCCGACTTGCTGCAAAAGCTGCAGGACAGCAATGAGACGGTCGCGCGCAAGCTGTCGCCGGAAGCGCTGCAGGACACGCCGTCCGAGCGCGTCGCAATCGACGAGGCCGCGTTCCGCTTCCAGCTGAACGACGACGCGATGGCCACCGAAAAGCTCGCCGAAGGCATTCGCGTATTTGCCGCCGATGCGGTGAAGCTCGAGAAGCTGATCGACGGGCTGCGCTGAAGCGTGCCGCGCGTCAGCGGCTGTCAGCAGCACTGACAACAGCCGTCAGCACGCACGCCGCACACGGCCGCGAACCTCATGTTCGCGGCCGTTTTTATTTTTCACTCCATCGTCAATCTCGCGCACTACAATCCACGTCACGGGTGCGCCGGCCGCCTCTCGACGTGCCCTTTCCCAGTCAATCTTGCACGACCCCGAACCCGCGCCGACGCATGGGTCCGGCCCATCACAGGAGACAACGATGCAAGTCCAACCGTACCTGACGTTCTACGGTCGCGCCGACGAAGCCCTTCAGTTCTACGAAAAGGCACTCGGTGCGAAGACGATGTTCAAGATGCACTTCAAGGATGCGCCGCCGAACCCCGATTACCCGATGACGCCGGAGATGGCCGAGAAGGTGATGCACGCGAGCTTCACGATCGGCGACTCGATGATCATGTGCTCGGACGGCGACTGCAGCCAGCCCGGCGGCGGCATGCATGCCGGCTATTCGCTGTCGCTGAACCCGGCGACGGTCGAGGAAGGCCAGAAGCTGTTCAATGCGCTCGCCGATGGCGGCGAAGTGACGATGCCGTTCGGCAAGACGTTCTGGGCGCTCGGCTTCGGGATGGCGAAGGATCGTTTCGGCGTGCACTGGATGGTCAACGTCGAAGACCTGTCGCAACGCGAGGATCTCGCGAAGCGCGCAGGGCAGTAACGCACGCGCTTGCCGCCCGGACGCCGCGCTGCTGCGGCGATCCGGGCGGGCCCGCTACTTGCGCAGCACCTCCGTCAGCGTCTGTTCCAGCGTACCGTTCGAGCGGCACGCGACGCGCGCCCCCTTTTGCTTGCCTGCCGCGACCACGCCGGCCATGCCCGCGACGTCGATCGACACGCTCACACCTTGCGTCGCCTCGTCGATGCGCGTGACGACTTTCAGCGTGTGCGTCACGTTCGACGTCTGCTTCAGTTCGGAACAGTCCAGAAAGTTGCCCGCGTTCGGATAATCGGCATACGCGGCGGCAACGACGCCCGCGTCGCGATCGCTGATGCGCACCGCGAGCTTGTGGTCCGCGTAGAACTGCGCGACCGCCGCCCATACTTCGTCATACTTGCGATTACCGATCACGATGCGCGACGCTGCTTCGGTACCGGACGCGCCGGGCGCATCGGATGCACCGTCGGCCGTATCGTGTTGGTCCGGCGGCGCATCGCGCGCCGCGTATCGCTGCCCGGGGCCATACACCGAAATGCAGCCGGTGAGCGCCACGCACAGCGCGGCGACCGACAAGATCGTTTTCATCGCGGCCCGCCGTCAGCGATAGTACATGTTCGCGCAGCCGGCGAGCAGGACCGGCGCGACCAGCGCCCACATCAACAGGATTCTCATGCTGCGCCTCACCGGTAATACGCGTTCACGCAACCGGCCAGCGCCATGCAGCACAAACCGAATACCATCAACCCAATCTTTGTCATTGCATCCCTCATATCATCGGATCGTGTGGAGATCGAAACACCCGGTACAGCCGGGCGGGACGCATTATTGACAAGCGGTTCGCGCGTGATCCAATCGGTCTTGCACCGATTTTCGCCACGGCGTAGCGGATTTAGAATCGCTTGGAGATCGGCGCACACGCATGCACCGCCGCACGGGGCGTTCGCGGCGCACCATGCAAAACGCCCGCGACTTGCGTCGCGGGCGTCGTGTCGAAACTGCAACAGAAGGCAGGGGAATCAGCCCTCGACGACGTCGAGATAATCCTCCGGCCGCGTGCGATCTTCCGCATGCGCCATGCCCATCACGCGCACCAGCACGCTCACCACCACCGACACCACCAGGTTCACGATCAGCGACCACACGGCGGCGTAGCCAGGAATCGCGAGGCCGAACAGGTGGATCGTGAAGATCGACCCGGCCAGCTTCAGCGAGATCGCCATCCACGTGCCGCACACGATGCCGGCCGCCCAGCCGGCCAGCAGGCCGCGATGGTCGAGCACGCGCGTGTACAGGCCGAGCACGATCGCGGGCAGCGTCTGGATGATCCAGATCCCGCCGAGCAGCTGCAGCTGGATCGCGTAGGTCAGCGGCAGCCCGAGGATGAACGCGACCGCGCCGACCTTCACGATCAGCGATACGAGCTTCGCGACGTGCGTCTCCTGCTCGTGCGACATGTTGCGGTTCACGAACTCGCGGTGGATGTTGCGCGTGTACAGGTTTGCGGCCGCGATCGACATGATGGCCGCAGGCACCAGCGCGCCGATGCCGATCGCTGCGAACGCCACGCCGACGAACCACGACGGGAAGTACTCGAGGAACAGCGCGGGCACCGCGAAGTTCGGGCCGAACGCCTTGAAGTACGGCGCGTACTGCGGCATGTCCTTCACGCCCGACGCGAGCGCCATGTAGCCGAGCAGCGCGAGCAGGCCGAGCACGAACGAGTACGCGGGCAGCATCGCCATGTTGCGGCGGATCGAGTTGCCCGACGACGACGACAGGATCGCCGTGACCGAGTGCGGATACAGGAACAGCGCGAGCGCCGAGCCGATCGCAAGCGTCGCGTAGGCGCTGTAGCCGTTCAGGCTCATCGCATCGGGCGCCTTCAGCAACAGCTTCGCGGGCGGCACGCTCGCGAAGATATGCCCGAAGCCGCCGAGCTTCGCGGGGATCACGATGACGGCCGCGGCGATCGTGATGTAGATCAGGATGTCCTTCACGATCGCGATCATGGCCGGTGCGCGCAGCCCCGACGTGTATGTGTACGCGGCGAGGATCGCGAATGCGATGATCAGCGGCAGGTCGCCGACGAAGCCGGTCGTGTCGAAGCCGAGCGCGCCGATCACCACTTCGATGCCGACGAGCTGCAGTGCGATGTACGGCATCGTCGCGACAATGCCCGTCACCGCGACCGCGAGCGCCAGCATCCGGCTGCCGTAGCGTGCGTTGACGAAGTCGGCGGCCGTCACATAGCCGTGCCGCTTGGCGATGCTCCACAACTTCGGGAACACGACGAACGCGAACGGATAGATCAGGATCGTATAAGGCAGCGCGAAGAAGCCCATCGCACCGGCGCCGAACACGAGCGCGGGCACCGCGACGAACGTGTAGGCGGTGTAAAGGTCGCCGCCGAGCAGGAACCACGTGACGATCGTGCCGAAGCGGCGTCCGCCGAGGCCCCATTCGTCGAGATGGGCGAGATCGCCGCGCCGCCAGTTCGCGGCCAGGAAACCGATGATCGTGACGCCGATGAACAGCAGGACGAAGACGAAGGTTGCGCCGAGATTCATTGCCCACCTCCCTGCGGGCCGCTCGCCTTCCACGCGTTCTTGGTCTTGAAGTACACGAACGCGGTGATCACAGCGCTGATGAAGACCCACAGCAGCTGGTACCAGTAGAAAAACGGAAAATCGAACAACTGCGGTTCGATCTTGCTGTACGACGGTACCCAGACCATCGCGATCAGCGGCAGTACCAGCAGCCAGAGCCAGCGCTTGGCGGCTCGGTTGGCGTCGGCATCGTGAGCCATGACGTCTCCTCTTCTTTCCCGGTTATCGATCTTGTTGAGCGGGTACGGCGCCGAGAGGAGCGGCGAAACGGGTAGGCTGCGGCTCCCCTGGCTTCGCGCCAGTATAGGAGCCGCGAGCACGCGGTCAAGCAGGGGCGAACCCGAGGTGATCCGCCCCTTGTCGCGTGGTTGCACCGGCCGGCTGCCGGTGCATGAAGCGTCAGATCGCGAACGCGGTGTCGCGTGCGCCGGTCGTTTCTTTCAAAGCTTTCACCCACTTGCGTGCGGGCAGCTTCAGCGTGTCCTCGATCAGCTTCGCGCGGGCGTCGAGCTGCGCGAACGGCACGTCGAGCGCCGGGCCCGAGAACGCGATCGCGATCCGGTTGCCGTCGTGCACTTCGGGCAGCGCGATCACGCGATGATCGAATGCCGCGTTCAGGTGCTTCATGTTGCGCACGAAGCTCGGATGATCGCCGAACAGGTTGATCGTCGCGATGCCCGCATCGGCGAGGCAGCCGCGCACCGCGCGGTAGAACGCGACGCTGTCGAGCACGGGGCCGCGCGCGGTCGCGTCGTACAGGTCGATCTGGATCGCGCCCGTCGTGCCGCGGTTGGCCGGGTCGTTGACGAAGTCCCACGCGTCGGCTTCATGCACGGCGAGGCGCGCGTCGTCCGGCGGCAGCGCGAACATCGTGCGCGCCGCGACGATCACGGCCGGGTTCAGCTCGACGGCCTCGACCTTCGCGTTCGGCAGGAACCGATGCGAGAACTTGGTCAGCGCACCGGTGCCGAGCCCGAGCTGGACGATCCGCTCGGGCGTTTCGAGGAACAGCAGCCACGCCATCATCTGCTGCGCGTATTCGAGCTCGATGTGCAGCGGCTTCGAGATCCGCATCGCGCCCTGCACCCATTCGGTGCCGAAGTGCAGGAAGCGCACGCCGCCCTCTTCGGAGAACGTAACGGGCGCGAAGCGCGGCTTGCGCGGCGCTTCGAGCACCGGCACGTCGTCGTGTTCGTCGATGTCCGGGCGGCGCTTGACGCGCGGCGGCTGGAGTTTTTCGGAGCCGTTGTACGGGGACGGCTTGCCTTGCTTGAACGCACGCGCCTCGGCGGACGCGCGCTTGATCAGTCGGGTCATGATTGAATCTCGCTGGGTGATGCTGGTTTTAGCGGACGAGAGGATAGCATTGGTGCAGGGCGGAAGCCGTGCCGCCGCCCGGTCGCGCATGACTTCGACTCCCGTTGGCGCTACGCTGCAATCGTTGATCGGAGGAGGACGCATGACCTCGAACGACAAGAAAATCTGGTTTCCGGCGAAACGCTATGGCTGGGGATGGGGGCTGCCGGTCGCGTGGCAGGGCTGGGTCGTGCTGCTGCTGTTCGTGATCGGGATCATCGCGAGCGCCTGGCTGGCGCCGCCTCGGCGATCGCCGGTCGCCTACGGCGCTTGCATCGTGGCGCTGGTCGCGCTGTTGACCCTGGTGTGCTGGATCAAGGGCGAGAAGCCCGGGTGGAGATGGGGCAAGGGCAAGTGAGCGCCGGGGGCGATGGCCCCGCTGCCCTGGCACTCGTGCCGACATCAGCCGCGAATCTGCCGCCACTGCACGAGCTTCTGCTCGAACGACAGCATCGCATTCGCCGGGCTCGACGAAGGCAGCACGAGCGTCTCGTACCCGGCCTCGCCGATCACGTCGGCGAACCGCCCCGCCGTCTTGCCGTTGAAGCACACGCGCTTCAGCAACGGCGCATGCGCACGCAGCGAGTCGAAATCATTCGGCTTCGCATGCCGGATCGCAGAATCGAGACTGCCCTGGCGATGGCACGCGGCGAGCACGTCCCAGATGCCGATGCCGTGCGCAAGCACGCGCTCGAGCCGCGCGTCGTACGGCAGTTCGTGAAGCGTCGCCTCGCCGAGCACCGCGCCCAACAACCGCCAGAACTGGTTGCGCGGATGCGCGTAATACTGCGCGGCATCGAGCGACGCCTCGCCCGGAAAGCTGCCGAGGATCATCGTGTGCGTATCCGGCCCGACGACCGGCGGAAAACCCTGCAGCATCACGCGTCTCCGCGCGGGCCGACGGATCGGGGCCCGTCGCCGTGCGCGGCCAGATGGCGCCACAGCGCCGGCAGCATGCACTCGGTGACCATCAAGGGCTTGCCATGACGCTGGAACACCGAACGCCGCGCGGCGAACGCATGCGGCGCACGCTCACCCCGCAGCGCATGGCTCGCGAGCGCATACAACGGATGTCCCGCAATCACGCGCCGGCTGACGAGCGACGAGCGCTCGACCTGCGGATCGCTGTACAGCAGCTCCGCGAGCGGCCGCGTGCGCAGCCGCCGCATCGCCTGCCACACACCCTTGCTGGCGGCGAGCGGCGCGATGCTGTGCGCGGCAACGTACGGCGTGCCGTCGACCGACAGGATCACCTCGCGCACCCACATCGGCGCGCGCGGCGAACTGGCGAGCGCGTCCGGCTCGTCGAACCACGGACAGTCGACGGCCTCGCGCGTCACGCGCACGTTCACGTGGCCGAGCCGCGCGAGATGCGCGGTCAGCGATCCGCCGCGCGTCAGCCAGTCGCGCTGGTCGAGCGAGCAGCCAGGCCGCGGCGTCTCGCGCCAGCCGGCCTGACCGCCGTCGAATCGCATGCGTGCGTTCACGCGGCGCGCGACAGCAGCAGCGCGTTGGTCCGCTTCACGAAGCTCGCCGGATCGTCGAGCATGCCGCCTTCGGCCAGCAGCGCCTGATCGAACAGCAGATGGCACCAGTCGCCGAAATCGGCGCTGTCGGCATTCAGCTGCTTCACGAGCGCGTGATCGGGATTGATCTCGAGGATCGGCTGCATCGCCGGCGCGTTCTGGCCGGCCGCCTTCAGCATCCGCTGCAGGTAGCCGCTCATGTCGTTGTCGTCCGCGACGAGACACGACGGCGAATCGGTCAGGCGGAACGTGACGCGCACTTCCTTCACCTTGTCGCCGAGCGCTTCCTTCATCTTCTCGACGACCGGCTTGATCGCTTCGCCCGCCTGCTCCTGCGCCTTCTTCTCCTCGTCGTTCAGCTCGCCGAGATCGAGATCGCCGCGCGCGACGCTCGCGAGCGGCTTGCCGTCGAATTCCTGCAGGAACGACAGCATCCATTCGTCGACGCGGTCGGTCAGCAGCAGCACCTCGACGCCCTTCTTGCGGAACACCTCGAGATGCGGGCTGTTCTTCGCGGCCTGCCATGCGTCGGCCGTCACGTAGTAGATCTTGCTCTGCTCGGGCTTCATGCGCGACACGTAGTCGGCAAGCGACACGTCCTGCGCGTCGGTATCGCCGTGCGTCGACGCGAAGCGCAACAGCTTCGCGATGCGCTCGCGGTTCGCGTGATCTTCACCGAGGCCTTCCTTCAGCACCTGGCCGAACGCGCTCCAGAACGTCTTGTACTTCTCCTTGCCGGCATCCTCTTCCGCGTTCGCGAGCTCTTCGAGCATCGACAGCGCGCGCTTGGTCACGCCTTCGCGGATCGCCTTCACGTCGCGGCTTTCCTGCAGGATCTCGCGCGACACGTTCAGCGGCAGGTCGGCCGAATCGACGACGCCCTTCACGAAACGCAGGTATTGCGGCAGCAGCTGCTCGGCGTCGTCCATGATGAACACGCGCTTCACGTACAGCTTCAGGCCGCCGCGATAGTCGCGGTTCCACATATCGAACGGCGCATGCGACGGCACGAACAGCAGTTGCGTGTACTCGCTGCGGCCCTCGACGCGGTTATGCGTCCACGTGAGCGGATCCTGGTGATCGTGCGCGATGTGCTGGTAGAACTGCGTGTACTGCTCGTCGGCGACGTCGCTCTTCGAACGCGTCCACAGCGCGCTCGCCTGGTTGACGGTCTCGTCCTCGTCCTTCAGGACCATCTCGCCCTTTTCCTGATCCCATTCTTCCTTCTGCATCAGGATCGGCAGCGCGATGTGGTCGGAATACTTCTGGACGATCGACTGCAGGCGGTGCGACGACAGCAGCTCGTCCTCGCCTTCACGCAGGTGCAGCGTGATCGTCGTGCCGCGCTGCGCGCGCTCGATCGCGTCGATCGTGAAATCGCCCTCGCCCGCGCTTTCCCAGCGCACGGCTTCGTTCGCCGGCAGGCCCGCGCGACGCGTTTCGACGGTGATCTTGTCCGCGACGATGAAGCCCGAGTAGAAGCCGACGCCGAACTGGCCGATCAGCGCTGCATCCTTCTGCTGGTCGCCCGACAGCTTCGTGAAGAATTCCTTGGTGCCCGAACGCGCGATCGTGCCGAGGTTCGCGATCGCTTCGTCGCGGCTCATGCCGATGCCGTTGTCGTCGATCGTGATCGTGCGCGCGGCCTTGTCGTAGCCGATGCGGATGCGCAGGTTCGGATCGTTCTCGTACAGCGCGTTGTCCGCGAGCCCTTCGAAACGCAGCTTGTCGGCCGCGTCGGACGCGTTCGACACCAGTTCGCGCAGGAAGATTTCCTTGTTGCTGTAGAGCGAATGGATCATCAGGTGGAGGAGTTGCTTGACCTCTGCCTGAAAGCTCATCGTTTCATGTGCCATGGATACGGTTTCCTCTTACGTGAACGGGAATGGTGTGGCGCAGGCGCCCGGCGCGCGATGCCGGCGGCGGTCCCGTCGGGGACGACCGCCTGACGCCAGCGGTTTGCGCGCGTATCTGGGGACGGCGCGCGGGATTTCAAGACGCGGCGTGCGGCGCCGCGTCACGACGCGCGCCGCACCGCCGAGTCGATATAGCCTGCCAGCAGCCCCGGCAGCGCCGGATCGCCGCAGTTCGCGACATTGAAGCGCATCCACGTCGACGGCGATTGCTGCGGCGAGAACAGGCTGCCGGGCGTCAGCAGGAAGCCGGCCTCGTGCGCGACCGCCGCGAGCGCGTCCGAATCGACGCCCGTGTCGGCCCACAGGAACATCCCGGCCGCCGGCATCGTGAACAGCCCGAGCCCGGTGCGCTCGAGCATCCGCGCGGTCTTGTCGCGCACGCCGTCGAGCCGCGCGCGCAGCCGCTCGACGTGACGCCGGTAATGCCCTTCGGTCAGGATCTTGTACAGCACGCGCTCGTTGAGTTCGGGCGTCGTCATCCCGACCAGCATCTTCTGGTCGGTGACGGCCTTCGCGATCTCCGGCGCGCACGCGACATAGCCGACCCGCAGGTTCGCCGCGAGCGTCTTCGAATAGCTGCCGAGATAAATCACGCGCTTCAGCTGGTCGAGGCTCGCGAGGCGCGTCGCCGGATAGCTCGGCGGGCACAGGTCGCCGTACACGTCGTCCTCGACGACGAGGAAGTCGTACGCTTCCGCGAGCTTCAGGATCCGGAACGCCTGCGCGGCCGACAGCGACGTGCCGGTCGGGTTCTGCAGCACCGAGTTGATCACGAGCATCTTCGGCCGCCACATCTGCACCAGCGTTTCGAGCGCGTCGAGATCGGGGCCGTCCGGCGTGTACGGCATCCCGACGAGCTGCGCGCCCTGCGCCGCGAAGCGGCCGAACATCTGGAACCAGGCGGGATCGCCGACGATCACCGCGTCGCCGGGCCGCATGTAGATCCGCGAAATCAGGTCGATCGCCTGCGTAATCCCCGATACGAGCACGATCTGTTCGGGCTTCGCGCCGATCTCGACTTCGGCGAGGCGCGTCTGCAGTTGCTGGCGCAGCGGCAGGAAGCCCTGCGCGGTGCCGAAGCCGAGCATCTGCGCGCCCGACTGGCGCCCGAGCGCACGCAGCGCGCCGGTGATCAGCTCGCCGTCGAGCCAGCGGCCCGGCAGGTAGCCGAGGCCGGGGCCCTTCTCCGGGCTGACGGTGTGCAGCATGTTGCGCAGCAGCCAGACGACGTCGATCGTGTTGTGCACGGGCGCGGCCTCGGCCACGCGTGCGACGCTGTCGGCCGGCTGCGGGCCGGCGGCCGTGCGCTCGCGCACGTAGAAGCCCGAGCCGCGCCGCGAGTCGAGGTAACCCTGCGCGACGAGGCGCTCGTATGCCTCGACGACGGTGAAGCGCGACACGCTCTTGTCGAGCGCGAGCTTGCGGATCGACGGCATCCGCATGCCGGGACGGAACACGCGTTCGTCGATGCGCCGCCGCGCCCACTGGACCAGCTGGTCGACGAGCGTGAGCGTGGCCGTGTCGTGCGGCACGGGAATCTGGGCGAGTGGGGCGGTGGACATGAGCGGCAGCTCCAACTGTACCGAAGGCTATCGCGCCGATTGTACCGTTACTGTGCCGGTAGCGACGATTACAGTTGACCGGAATGGCGATCGTGCGGCCGCCGTTCCGGCCCCGCCGCACCTGGCGCTGCGCCCGCCGGCCCGCTTCGCGGCCGGTGCGCCGGCCGGTCCGGCCCCCGCCCGGCACCTCGTCCGCCTACCATGACACTTTCGCTTCCCGACCGACGCTCATGCCAGCCCGCTCCCTGACACTCGACCATCTCGTGATCGCCGCGCGCACGCTCGACGAAGGCGTGCGCCATGTCGCCGACGCGCTCGGCATCGAACCGGCCGGCGGCGGCCGCCACTCGCTGATGCGGACCCACAATGCGCTGTTCGGCGCGTGGGGCGGGCTTTACCTCGAAGTGATCGCGATCGACCCCGACGCACCGGCGCCGGATGACGGCGCAAAGCCGCCGCGCGCGCGGATGTTCGGTCTCGACGATCCGGCGATGCACGCACGGCTTGCGAAGGGGCCGTTTCTCGCGCACTGGGTCGCTCGCGTCGACCGGCCGCGCCAGCTTGCGCTGTGGCAGAGCCAGTACCCGGACCGCATCGCCCCCGTGGTCGCCATGCAACGCGGCGACCTGAACTGGGGCCTCACGGTGCCGGACGACGGCAGCTTCCCCGCGTGGCAGGGCTCGGGCGACGGCGTTGCGCCGTCGCTGATCCAGTGGGCCAGCGTGCGCCACCCGGCCGAATCGCTGCCGGGCGACGGTATCGCGCTGAAGGCGCTCAAGGGCGCCCACCCGCACGCGGACACGATCCGCGAGCAGCTCGACTGGCTCGGCGCCGCCCACCTGCTCGACCTCGAATCCACCGACGGCCCGCCGGCGCTCGTCGCCGAATTCGATACGCCGCAGGGTGCGCGCACGCTGCGCTGACCGCCCTGCCGCTTGCCCGATTACAACGACCCTGCAATACGGAGACACCTGCAACATGAATTCGCGTGAAACCCGGGGCATGCTGCTCGGCCTGATCGGCGTGATGATCTTCAGCCTGACGCTGCCGATGACGCGAATCGTCGTGTCCGAACTCAACCCGCTGCTCAACGGGCTCGGCCGCGCGCTCGCCGCCGCCGTGCCGGCCGGCCTGCTGCTGTGGTGGCGCCGCGAGGCGCTGCCGACCCGCGCGCAGCTGAAAA
Source organism: Burkholderia cepacia complex sp. TUM26381 (assembly GCF_057439935.1). Lineage (NCBI taxonomy): Bacteria > Pseudomonadati > Pseudomonadota > Betaproteobacteria > Burkholderiales > Burkholderiaceae > Burkholderia > Burkholderia cepacia complex sp. TUM26381. The sequence continues at coordinate 2,655,718 of NZ_CM172006.1, forward strand.
GCCTCGCGATCACGTCGGCCGGCGTGATCATCGCGTATCCGGTGTTCTCCGCGTGGGCGATGAAATCGGTACCGGCGTCGCACGGCGCGGTCGTCAACGGGCTGCAACCCTTGTTCGTCGCGCTGTACGCGGCGTGGCTGTCGCACGAGCGGCCGTCGAAGGCGTTCTGGGCCAGCGCGGTCGCAGGCAGCGCGCTCGTGATCGCGTTCGCGCTGCGCGACGGCGGCGGCACCGTGCAGGCCGGCGACGCGCTGATGCTCGTCGCGGTCGGCATCGGCGCGCTCGGCTATGCGGAAGGCGCGCGCCTCGCACGCCAGATCGGCGGCTGGCAGGTGATCTGCTGGGCGCTCGTCGTGTCGGCGCCGTTCCTCGTGCTGCCGGTCGGCTGGCTCGCGTGGATGCAGCATGCCGCGCATCCGGGCCCGCTCGCGCTGCGCACGTGGCTCGCGTTTGGCTACGTGACCCTGTTTTCGCAATTCATCGGCTTTTTCGCGTGGTACGCGGGGCTCGCAATGGGCGGCATCGCGCGCGTCGGCCAGGTGCAACTGCTGCAGATTTTCTTCACGATCGCCTTTTCCGCGCTGCTGTTCGGCGAAACGGTCACGTCGTCGACGTGGCTGTTCGCGGCTGCCGTGATCGCCACCGTCGTGCTCGGGCGCCGCTCGGCGGTCGCCACGGCCGCGCGCCCCGCTCGCGCCGGTTGATGAGGTGCGCCATAATGGTTGTTTTGCCTGATCGGTTTTGCCCACCCGGCCGCGAAGGCTCGATCGCGTTCACGCCTGCCCACCCGGCAGCGTCGAAGCGATGCGCCCGAACGACCTTTCTTGACTGACCACGATATCCGAACGAGGAGACTATGAATCCGAGCGACCTGCACCCGCCGCACTGGCAGCTTTCCGAACGCGCCCGCAAGCTGACGAGCTCTGCGATCCGCGAGATCCTGAAGGTCACGGAACGCCCCGAGGTCATCTCGTTCGCCGGCGGCCTGCCCGCCCCCGCGACGTTCCCGGCCGAGCGCATGCGCGCCGCCGCCGATCGCGTGTTGCGCGACGCGCCGGCCGCCGCGCTCCAGTACAGCGCGACCGAAGGGTACCTGCCGCTGCGCGAGTGGATCGCCGAGCGCTACAGCGTGCGCGTGTCGCAGGTGCTGATCACGACCGGCTCGCAGCAGGCGCTCGACCTGCTCGGCAAGGCGCTCGTCGATCCGGACAGCCCGATCCTCGTCGAAACGCCGACCTACCTCGGCGCGCTGCAATCGTTCTCGCTGTACGAGCCGCGCTACGTGCAGGTGCCGACCGACGAACAGGGCCTGCTGCCGGAAGGCCTGACCCCCGAACTCACGCAAGGCGCGCGGCTGCTGTACGCGCAGCCGAACTTCCAGAACCCGACCGGCCGCCGCCTGCCCGTCGAGCGCCGCCGCGCGCTCGCCGCGTTCGCGCAGTCGAGCCCGTTCCCGGTGCTGGAAGACGATCCGTACGGCGCGCTGAACTACCGCGGCGAACCGCTGCCGACGATGCTGTCGATGGCACCCGATCACATCGTGCACCTCGGCACGTTCTCGAAGGTGCTCGCGCCGGGCCTGCGGATCGGCTACATCATTGCGCCGGAGGAACTCCACTTCAAGCTCGTGCAGGCCAAGCAGGCCACCGACCTGCACACGCCGACGCTCACGCAGCGCATCGCGCACGAAGTGATCAAGGACGGCTTCCTCGACGAGCACATCCCGACGATCCGCGAGCTGTACAGCGCGCAGTGCGACGCGATGCTCGGCGCGCTCGAGCGCCACATGCCGGAAGGCGTCACGTGGAACCGCCCGGAAGGCGGGATGTTCATCTGGGTGAACCTGCCCGGGCAAATCGACAGCATGAAGCTGCTCGCCGCGGCCGTCGACGATCACGTCGCCTTCGTGCCGGGCGCGCCGTTCTTCGCGGACAACGCGCAGCAGAACACGCTGCGCCTGTCGTTCGTGACGGTGCCGCCCGAGAAGATCGAGGAAGGCGTCGCGCGCCTCGGCAAGCTGCTGCGCGAACGTCTCTGATCCCCTTTTTCCTGTCACGACTCTCTACGAGGAATCGAACGCATGGCTAACGTCTACGACAAACTGAAGTCGCTCGGCATCGAGCTCCCGACCGCCGGCGCCCCGGCTGCCGCCTACGTGATGAGCGCGCAAAGCGGCAACACGGTGTACCTGTCGGGCCACATCGCGAAGAAGGACGGCAAGGTCTGGGCCGGCAAGCTCGGCGCGGATCTGCAGACGGAAGACGGCAAGGCGGCTGCCCGCTCGATCGCGATCGACCTGCTCGCGACGCTGCACGCGCACACCGGCGACCTGAACAAGGTCACGCGCATCGTGAAGCTGATGAGCCTCGTCAATTCGACGCTCGACTTCACCGAACAGCACGTCGTGACGAACGGCGCGTCGGAGCTGATCGCGGAAGTGTTCGGCGATGCAGGCAAGCACGCTCGCTCGGCCTTCGGCGTCGCACAGATCCCGCTCGGCGCGTGCGTCGAGATCGAACTGATCGCCGAAGTTGCCTGACACGCGCAGCGCGATGCCTGGCCGTCTCGTCCGCTTCAAGCAGGTCGACGTGTTCTCGTCGGTGCCGTTCAAGGGTAATCCGCTTGCCGTGGTGTTCGACGCCGATTCGCTCGGCGACGACGCCATGCTCGAGATCGCCCGCTGGACGAACCTGTCGGAAACGACCTTCCTTTGCACGCCGACCGATCCGGAAGCCGACTACCGCGTCCGGATCTTCACGACGGGCGGCGAACTGCCGTTCGCCGGCCACCCGACGCTCGGCACCGCGCATGCGTTCCTCGAAAGCGGCGCGCGGCCGCGCACGCCGGGCCGGCTGATCCAGCAGTGCGGGGTCGGCCGGGTCGCGCTGCGCGAGCAGGCCGACGGCTGGGCATTCGCCGCGCCGCCGGCACGCGTCACGCCGCTCGACCGCTCGGACTACGCGGCGCTGGCCGCCGCGCTGCGCAGCGACGCGCTCGACCTCGAGGCCGAGCCGTGCGCGGTCGACAACGGCGCACCGTGGCTGGTCGTGCGGCTGAAGTCGGCCGAAGCGTGCATCGGCCTGTCGCCCGATCCGGTCGCGCTGGAGGCGCTGACCCGGCGCTACGGCGTGGACGGCCTCGCCGCCTACGCGCCGCACGCCGAAGGCGGCCCCGCGACGTTCGAGATCCGCTGCCTGATGACGGGCGGCAAGTTCGGCACCCCGGGCGAGGATCCCGTCACCGGCAGCGCAAACGCCGCGCTGGCCGGGCTGCTGACGCGGCAGGAGCGCCGCCCCGGCCCGTCGTATACGGCCCGCCAGGGCACGGCGATCGGCCGCGACGGCCGCATCTTCGTCAGCTACGACGAAGACGGCACGACCTGGATCGGCGGCCATGTCGTGACGGTCGTCGACGGCACGTTCCGGTCACCTGATTGACATTCCGCGATGTGCGATGGCGCCGGCTCGTCCGGCGCCCCTACGCTTCGCCCAACTATCGCAAAAACGCTCCAGCCAGTAATATCGGGCCTAATCCGTTGTTTCGGACGTCTGTCCATGGTTGCGCATCCTGCGAACGAACAGACGCCGGGATAACCCCAACCCAAGCCCGCCATCCAGACGGATGGCGCACGCGAGCAGGACGCCACCCGCTTCGATGAGCTCTGCCCGGTCCAACCACACGCCGCCGACCCGGCCGCTACGCGCGCCGCGCAAATCGCGCCGGCGTGCGCTATTTGCGATCCCGTTGCTCGGGATGCTGGCGCTCGCGCTGCTGTGGGCCGTGATCATCGCGCGGCTGTCGGTGGAAAAGGACAGCGCCTACAAGGAAGCGGCGGCTTCCGCGGCCATCCTCTCTTCGGCGCTCGAGCAGCATACGGTCAAGGCGATCCACCAGGTCGACCAGATCACCCGCTTCGTCAAGTTCGAGTTCGAGAAGTCGCCCGGGCGCTTCAATCTCGCGAGCGCCGTCGAAAAAGGCGTCGTGCCGAGCGACACGCTGATCCAGGTGTCGCTGGTCAACGCGAAGGGCATCCTGTTCGCGAACACGGCCGAGCTTCATCCGCAGCCGATCAACCTGTCCGACCGCGAGCACTTCAAGGTCCACCTCGCGCACAACGACGACCGCCTCTTCATCAGCAAACCCGTGCTCGGCCGCGTGTCGAGCCACTGGACGCTGCAGATGACGCGGCGCCTGAACAACCCGGACGGCAGTTTCGCGGGCATCGTCGTGGTGTCGGAAGACCCGAGCTACTTCACGAACGACTTCTACAACAACGCGGCGATCGGCAAGGAAGGCGTGATCGCGGTGGTATCCGATACGGGCACGGTGCTCGCGCGGCGCACGGGCTCGCTGAACAACGCGCCGGGCGCGTTTTCGGCATCGGGCGTCTACCCGATCGCCGAGCGCGTGACGGGCACGATCATCGACCCGATCGACGGCGTGACGCGCATCGTGTCGTACCGCCACCTCGACGGCTACCCGCTCGCGGTGATGGTCGGGCTGTCGCAGACGGAAGAGTTCGCGGACTACTACCACACCCGCAACGTCTACCTGCTGATGACGAGCTTCATCACGCTCGCGATGCTCGCGTTCTTCGGCGTCGCGACGGGCCTGATCGGCAAGCTGCTCGGCCGCGAGCGCGAGATGACGCAGCTCGCCGAATACGACCTGCTCACCGGCCTCGCGAACCGCTATGCGACGCTGCGCGGGCTGCGCAACGACGTGTCGATGCCGACGAGCCTGTCGCGGCTCGGGCTGCTGTTCATCGACCTCGACAACTTCAAGACCGTCAACGACACCCTCGGCCACAATGCCGGCGACATCGTGCTGCAAATGACCGCGTCGCGTCTGGCCGATGCAGTCGGCGACGAAGGCTCGCTCGCGCGCATCGGCGGCGACGAGTTCGTCGTCGTGATGAAGGGCGACGACGTCGAGCGGCGCGCGGTGCGGCTCGCGGAAGCGATCATCCGGATGTTCGCCGAGCCGTTCGACGTGCGCGGCAGTTCGTTCGTGCTGCATGCGAGCATCGGCATCGCACTGCACACCGTCGCGAACGAAAGCGAGATCGACCTGCTGAAGAAGGCCGACCTCGCGATGTACAGCGCGAAGGACGCCGGCAAGAACTGCTACCAGTTCTATGCGCCGCACCTGTCGCACCGTGCCGATCACCTGATGCGCTGGGAACAGCAATTGCGCGTCGCGCTCGCCGAGGGGCAGCTGTTCCTCGCGTACCAGCCGAAGATCGACCTCACCCACCGTTACATCACCGGCTTCGAGGCGCTCGCACGCTGGGATCATCCCGAGCACGGGATCATCTCCGCGAACGAATTCATTTCGATTGCCGAATCGACCGGCCTGATCGTGCCGATCGGCGACTTCGTGATCCGCACCGCGTGCGAGCAGATCGCGCGCTGGCGCGACGAGGGCCACGACACGCTGACGCTCGCGGTCAACATCTCGCCCGTGCAGTTCTGGCGCGGCGACCTGATCGAGACGATCTCGCGCACGCTGCAGGAAACCGGCATCGACGCGAACCGGCTCGAACTCGAGATCACCGAGACCGCGATGATGGAATATCCGGAGCTCGTGTCCGAGAAAATCGTCGCGTTGAAGAAACTCGGCATCCGCATCGCGCTCGACGATTTCGGCACCGGCTACTCGTCGCTGTCGTACCTGCACCGCTTCTCCGTCGACACGCTGAAGGTCGACCGCTCGTTCGTGCAGGCCATCCCGAACGATCGCAGCGTGTGCGTGATGGTGTCGTCGATCGTGCATCTCGCACGCTCGCTCGGCCTGACCGTCGTCGTCGAAGGCACGGAAACCGAGGAGCAGATCACGTGGCTGTCCGCGCTCGGCGAGATCGAGGCGCAGGGCTTCCTGTTCTCGCGCCCGGTGCCGGCCGATGCGATCCCCGCGCTGATCGCGCGCTTCGGCGTGCGCAGCGACCATCCGAACGTCATCGCGCATCGCGCGACCGGCAGCACGGGCGCCTGAGCGGCGCTACCGCTGCAACTGCGGCGCACGTTGCGCACCGCCGCAATTGTTGCGTTTTCCGATCCGATCGTTTAGTTCATTAACTAGCGTTTTCGCGCATGGCAGTGTCATGATGCGCGGCGGACAATCGGGAGGGCCTACGTGTCGGCGGGCCGCCGGCATGGCCCTACGCGAGAGATCCGGCCCTGCGCCAACAACACAATCATGACCACCGTCGAAGTCGAAGCGACCGCCCGTGTCGAAGAGGCACAGGCATCCCTGTGGGCCTTGTTCAAGGTCATTGCCGGCATTTCTGCGGTCTCATGGGGCGGGCTTTCGATGATGGCGCAGCTCGAACGCCACTACGTGGAGCGGCTGCAACGCATCGAGCCGCACGTCTTCGGCGATCTCGTCGCGCTCGCCTGGCTCGTGCCGGGCCCGGTCGGCTGCAATGTTGCCGTGCAGGTCGGCCAGACGCTGCATGGCCGCGCCGGCGCGTGGGTTGCCGGCATCGCGAGCGTGCTGCCGTTCTCGATCCTGATGACGCTGTTCGCGGTCTTCTATCAGACACCGCTCGTGCGCTCGCTTGCCGCGCCGATGCTGATCAATCACTTCGGGATGGTGCTCGCCGCGCTGATCGGCGTCACGTGGGTCAAACAGTTGCGCTCGCTCGCACGGACGCGGCTTGAACAGACGATCGCCGCGCTGTCGACGATTCTGCTCGCTTTCGCACATAGTCCGGCCGCTTTCGTCGGGATTCTGTTCGCTGCGTTTGCAGCGGGCTGGCTGACGGGGCCGTCGCAACGCGATGCAGTCGATTTCACGCTGTCGAAGCGCGACCGCAACCTGCTCGTGTTGCTCGGCGTGCTCGTCGTGCTGTTCGCGGTGCCGCTGCCCGGCGATTACCAGGCGCAGTTGCTGTGGCCGCGCCTCGCGGGCGCCGGGATGACGCTGTTCGGCGGCGGCTTTTCCGCGCTGCCGGTGCTCAAGACGCTGTTCGTCTCGCCGGCGACGGGCATCTCCGATCACGACTTCACGCTGGCGTTCGCGCTGTCGCCCGTGGCACCGGGGCCGCTGCTGAACGTCGTGCCGTTTCTCGGTTACCTGACCGACGGCTGGGTCGGCGCCCTGCTCGCCACGGCCGCGCTGTTCATTCCGTCGGGATGTCTCGTCGTGTTTGCGCAGAACCACCTGTTCCGGCTCAAGCGCCATGCGCGCTTCGAGCACGGGATGCGCCTGCTGCGCGCGGCGACGACGGGCTTTCTCGTCGTCGCCGTCGTGAAGATCCTGCATCGCGAGCCGGCCGACCCCGTTTACTGGCTGACGGGCGCCTTCGCGACGCTGTGCTTCACGCGCTTCAAGGTGCCCGTCTATGCCGTCTACGGTGCGGTCGCCGTCGGGTGCAGCGTGTGGCTGTGGGCCGCCGCGCGCTGACGGGCGACGGCCTCGTCGCCCTGCCCGGCTCAACCCGCCCCGACCGCCCTCAACCGGCCTGCACCGCGACCCGGCGCGCCATCCAGCGGGCACGCAGCGCGTCGTAGGCGAGGTTGAAGCCGAACGTGTAAGGCAGGAAGAACAGCACGATGCCGAGGTCGAGCAGCAGCGCCTCGACGAGGCTCACGTTCAGCCACCACGCGGCAACCGGCACCACCATCGCGACGAGGCCAAGCTCGAACATCACTGCGTGCGCGATCCGCATGCCGAGCGTGCGCTTCAGTCCCGCCCGCCGCTCGAAGCGGTCGAACAGCGTGTTGAACGCCATGTTCCACGCCATCGCGATCAGCGACACCATCACCGTCAGCACGCCGACGTGCGACACCGGCATGTCGAGCAGCCACGCGCCGATCGGTGCGCACAGCGCGATTGCGACCAGCTCGAACGTCAGCGCATGCAGCAGCCGTTCCGTCACCGTTTTGTTCATCTGTTTCATGATGCTCTCCCATCCGTTGCTTGATTCATGTCGGCCATTTTGATCGGCGATACCGTATGAATCCAGTTTGTTATCATCGGTTTTACCGATATAACAGAATCTGGAGCGCCGCATGCACCACGCCCCCGAAGCCCTGCTCGCTTTCGCCGAAGCCGCGCTGCTCGGCTCGTTCACGGCTGCCGCACGCAAGCTCGGCAAGCGCCAGTCGACCGTGTCGGAGGCGATTGCGAACCTCGAAATCGATCTCGGTGTGCAGTTGTTCGATCGCGCCACGCGCACGCCGACGCTGACCGACGCCGGGCGCGCGCTGCTGCCGCAGGTGCAGCGCGCCCTCGAGGCCAGTGCGGCGATCGACCGCACCGCCGCGCGGCTCGCGCACGGCGAGGAAGCGCGACTGACGCTCGTCGTGTCCGATACGTACCAGTCAAAGCGTTACGAGGAGACGCTGATGGCGCTCGAAAGGCGCTTTCCGGCGCTCGAGCTCGAATGCCAGATCGCCGAGCACGAGGACGTGCTCGACCTGATCCAGCAAGGCCGCGCGCAGCTCGGGCTGATGGCCGCGCGAACGGCCTACCCGGCCGATATCGGCGCGGCGACGGTGGCGGAGGAGTCGGAGATCGGGCTGTTCGTCGGCCGCACCCACGCGCTCGCCGAATACGGCGACACCGAGGTGCCGCACGCGGCGCTGCGCGACGTGCGCGAACTGCGCCTCAATACCTATGTGAAAACGGAAGGTCGCGGCACCGACGACCGGATCGTCGTCGGCACGCAGCACTGGCTGGCGCCGAGCTACCTGATGTTGCTGGAAATGGCCGTGCTGGGGTTCGGCTGGGCGGAACTGCCGCGCTGGATGGTCGAGCACTTCGCACGCGACCGCCTGTGCGAGCTGCGCTCACGCGGCTGGCCCCGCCGCGTGCGGGTGGATGCGGTGTGGTCGCGCAACCGGCCGCTCGGCCCGGCCGGCGCGTGGCTGCTCGATGCAATGCTCGCCGCGTAGCGGCGCAGGCCGCCGGGCCGGCGGCCGATGCCGAACGATCAGAAACCGCGCGACAGCACGGCCGCCCCGACCGTGACGACGCCGAGCACCAGGTTCACGACGACGAGCAGGCGCACCGCGTTCACTGCGCGCGCGCCGTCCGGCCAGTTCTGCGCCTGCACCGCCCGACGGATGCGCGGAAACAGCGCGAAGCGGATATGCCCGAAGATCAGCATCATCACGACACCGAGCCCGGCCATCGCATGCAGCGACCACGTCGCGTGCGCGCCGCCGAATTCCATGAGCAGGAAGCCGCCGGACAGCAGGATCACGATGACGGCGCCCGCCACCCAGTTGAAGAAGCGACCGAACACGCCTTCGATCAGCGGCAGCCGGAGCTGCGGCGACAGGTCGGACAGCGCCGGGCGCAGGCAGAAGTTCGCGAAGACCATCCCGCCCACCCACACGGCAACGGCCAGCAGATGAAGAAACAGCGCGACGGCAACAGCGTGGGACATGGCGACAATCCTGTGATGAGTGGGGTGCGGCGAACGGCCGCGTCACACGCGGCATCAAGCGACGTTCGACCGGCCGGTCGCCTCTCGGTTCAGACCCTCGGCGCGATTTCACAATATTTTGCAAGTTTCGCGTGACAGCGCCACGCTTGCTTACCCCAACCCCCGCCCTCAAAGAAAAAGCCGCACACCCGCCGAAGCGGACGTGCGGCCTTCGATCGCGGCCGAACCGGACGATCCGGGCGATCCGCGCGCGGCGTCAGCCGAGCAGCGGACGCAGCTCGTTGACGACCTTGAGCTTCGTCTCCGGTGCGCGGCCCTTGCGTGCGCGCTTGCCGATGTGCGGCGCGAGCCCCGCATACGACAGCGTCTCGTCCTGCGCCTTGCCGCCGCGGCCCGTGCCGATCAGCACGACGCCGGCCGGATCGATCGCGAGCGCCTGCACGAGCGTTTCCTTGTCGTCGAGCGCCATCAGGATCACGCCGCGCCCGCCGCCGGACAGCGTCTTCATCTCGTCCATCCCGAACACGAGCAGGCGGCCGCCGCTCGACAGGCACGCGACCTGCGTCGCGTTCGGCAGCACCGGCATCGGTGCGAGCGGCGCCGCGCCCGCGTCGATCGTCATGAATGCCTTGCCGGCCTTCACGCGGCTCACCATGTCGCCGACCTTCGCGAGGAAGCCGAAGCCGTTGCTCGACGCGAGCAGCAGTTGCTGGTCGGCCGGCGCCGCGTAGTAGTGCATCAGGTGCGAGCCCGACTCGAGCTCGATCAGCGACGTGACGGGCACGCCGTCACCGCGCCCGCCCGGCAGCACCGACACGTCGACCGAATACACGCGGCCGCTGCTGCCCCACGCAATCAGCCGGTCCGGCGTGCGGCACTGGAACGCCGCGTACAGGCTGTCGCCGGCCTTGAACGAGAACGCGGCCGGGTCGAGCCCGTGGCCCTTCAGCGCACGCACCCAGCCCTTCTGCGACACGACGACCGTCACCGGCTCGTCGACCACCTTCGCCTCGAACGTCGCGCGCTTTTCCTGCTGGATCAGCGTGCGGCGATCGTCGCCGTACTGCTTCGCGTCGGCCTCGATCTCCTTGATCATCAGCCGCTTCATCGCGCTTTCGTTCGCGAGCAGTTCCTCGAGCTTCGCCTTCTCGTCGCGCAGCGTTTCGAGCTCCTTCTCGATCTTGATCTTCTCGAGCCGCGCGAGCTGGCGCAGGCGGATTTCGAGAATGTCTTCGGCCTGACGGTCGCTGAGGCCGAACGCGCTCATCAGCGCGGCCTTCGGCTCGTCCGACTCGCGGATGATGCGGATCACCTCGTCGATGTTCAGGAAGACGATCATCCGCCCTTCGAGGATGTGGATGCGGTCGTCGACCTTCGCGAGACGATGGCGGCAACGGCGCGTCATCGTCAGCTGGCGGAACTTCACCCACTCGTCGAGGATCGTCAGCAGGCCCTTCTGACCCGGGCGGCCGTCGGCGCCGATCATCACGAGGTTCAGCGTCGCGTTCGATTCGAGGCTCGTGTACGCGAGCAGCGTATTCACGAATTCCGTCTGGTCGATCGTGCGCGACTTCGGCTCGAACACGAGCCGCACCGCCGCTTCCTTGCCCGACTCGTCGCGCACCGCATCGAGCAGGTCGAGCATCGCCTTCTTCGTGTTGAGCTGCTCGGGCGTCAGCGTCTTCTTGCCGAGCTTGAGCTTCGGGTTGGTCAGTTCCTCGATTTCCTCGAGTACCTTCTGGCCCGACGTGCTCGGCGGCAGTTCGGTCACGACGAGTTGCCACTGGCCGCGCGCGAGATCCTCGATCTTCCAGCGCGCGCGCACCTTCAGGCTGCCGCGGCCGGTTTCATACGCCGCCGCGATCTCGGTGTCGCTCGAGATGATCTGGCCGCCGCCCGGGAAGTCCGGGCCGGGGATCAGGTTCATCAGCTCCGCGTGCGTGAGCTTCGGATTGCGGATCAAGGTGACCGCCGCCGCCGCGACTTCGCGCAGGTTGTGCGACGGGATTTCGGTGGCAAGACCGACCGCGATGCCCGACGCGCCGTTCAGCAGCACGAACGGCATGCGGCTCGGCAGCGTTTTCGGCTCCTCGAACGAGCCGTCGTAGTTCGGCATGAAGTCGACCGTGCCCTGGTCGATCTCGTCGAGCAGCAGCTTCGCGATCGGCGTGAGCCGCGCTTCGGTGTATCGCATCGCCGCCGCGCCGTCGCCGTCGCGCGAACCGAAGTTGCCCTGCCCGTCGATCAGCGGGTAGCGCAGCGAGAAATCCTGCGCGAGACGCACGAGCGCGTCATACGCCGACTGGTCGCCGTGCGGGTGGTATTTACCGAGCACGTCGCCGACCACGCGCGCCGACTTCACCGGCTTCGCGTCCGGGCCGAGGCCCATTTCGTTCATCGCGAACAGGATCCGGCGCTGCACCGGCTTCTGGCCGTCGCACACGTCGGGCAGCGCGCGGCTCTTCACGACGCTGACCGCGTAGCTGAGATACGCCTGCTCCGCGTAGTTGCCGAGCGTCAGCGCGTCACTCTCGGGCGCGTCGGGGCTGGCAAAGAGATCGGAAGTATTGTCGTCCATCTGAATTCCGTATTCGTAAGTAGCGAGAGGCCGGGCCGGGCGTCGTGCCCGGCCGTGCGGATTCCCTGCTTAGATATCCGCTTCGACGTCGTTGCCCTTTTCCTCGAGCCAGCCGCGCCGCGCGGCTGCCTCGCCCTTGCCCATCAGCATCGTCATGCGCGCGACGGTCGCCTCGTAGTCGAGCTCGCCGAGCTTCACGGGCATCAGGCGGCGCGTATCGGGGTTCATCGTCGTGTCCCACAGCTGCTCGGCGCTCATTTCGCCGAGGCCCTTGAAGCGGCTGATGCTCCACTGGGTCTCGCGCACGCCGTCCTTGCGAAGCTTGTCGAGAATCGCTTCGAGTTCGCCGTCGTCGAGCGCATAGAGCTTCTGCGCGGCCTTCTTGCCGCGCGCGGGCGCGTCGACGCGGAACAGCGGCGGCCGCGCGACGCACACGTGGCCGCGCTCGATCAGTTGCGGGAAATGCTTGAAGAACAGCGTGAGCAGCAGCACCTGGATGTGCGAGCCGTCGACGTCCGCATCCGACAGGATGCAGATCTTGCCGTAGCGCAGGTTCGACAGGTCGACGGTGTCGTCGGGGCTGTGCGGATCGACGCCGATCGCGACCGAGATGTCGTGCACCTCGTTGTTCGCGAACAGGCGGTCACGCTCGGTTTCCCACGTGTTCAGCACCTTGCCGCGCAGCGGCAGGATCGCCTGGTATTCCTTGTCGCGGCCCATCTTCGCGGAGCCGCCCGCCGAGTCGCCTTCGACGAGGAACAGTTCGTTGCGCGCAATATCCTCGGTCTCGCAGTCGGTCAGCTTGCCGGGCAGCACCGCGACGCCCGAGCTCTTGCGCTTCTCGACCTTCTGGCCCGCGCGCGTGCGCGCCTGCGCCTGCTTGATCACGAGTTCGGCGAGCTTCTTGCCGTGCTCGACGTGCTGGTTCAGCCACAGCTCGAGCGCCGGGCGCGAGAACGACGACACGAGTTTCACCGCGTCGCGGCTGTTCAGGCGCTCCTTGATCTGCCCCTGGAACTGCGGATCGAGCACCTTCGCGGACAGCACGAACGACACTCGTGCGAACACGTCTTCCGCGAGCAGCTTCACGCCCTTCGGCTGCAGGTTGTGCAGCTCGACGAAGCTCTTCACGGCCTGGTACAGGCCGTCGCGCAGGCCGGATTCATGCGTGCCGCCGGCCGGCGTCGGGATCAGGTTCACGTACGACTCGCGCACGAGCGAACCTTCCTCGCTCCACGCGACGACCCACGACGCGCCCTCGCCTTCGGCGAACGTATCGTCGCCCGAGCGCGAATCGGCGAACCGCTCGCCTTCGAACAGCGGGATCAGCAGTTCGCTGCCGTTCATTTCGTCGAGCAGGTAGCCGCGCAGGCCGTCTTCATATTTCCACGTCTGGCGCTCGCCGCTCTTCTCGTTGACGAGCACGACCTCGACGCCCGGCAGCAGCACGGCCTTCGAGCGCAGCAGACGCTGCAGCTCGCCGAGCGGCAGGTTCGGCGAATCGAAGTACTTCGGATTCGGCCACACCTGCACGCGCGTGCCGGATTTCTTTTCGCCGCGGCCCGCGCCCTGCGTCGCGAGCGGCTTGACGACGTCGCCTTCGGCGAAGCCAAGCTCGGCGATCTTGCCGTCGCGCCAGACCGTTACGTCGAGGCGCGTCGCGAGCGCGTTCGTCACCGACACGCCGACGCCGTGCAGGCCGCCCGAGAATGTATAGGCGCCGCCGGCGGCCTTGTCGAACTTGCCGCCTGCGTGCAGGCGCGTGAACACGATTTCGACGACCGGCACGCCTTCTTCGGGGTGCATGCCGAACGGGATCCCGCGACCGTCGTCCTCGACCGAGACCGACTGGTCGGCGTGCAGCGTCACCGTGATCTGCTTGCCGTAGCCGCCGAGCGCCTCGTCGGACGCGTTGTCGATGACTTCCTGGATGATGTGCAGCGGATTCTCGGTACGGGTGTACATGCCGGGCCGCTGCTTGACCGGCTCGAGACCCTTGAGCACCTTGATCGATGCTTCGCTATAGGCCGCGCTGGGTTTCTTCGTTGACATAGGCGCTGAATTTCGTCATTCATCGGGACGTTGTCCACACCTCGTGTGGATAACGTCGTGGACAAAACGTTGAGTTCCGTAAAAAAGCGAATCGAAACAACGGTGTGCTTGGACTGCTCCGAAAGCGGGCGCGCGGCGTGCGCTGCGCGACCCTGAACGCGCGGTATTCTACTGGTTCCGCGTGGCGCGCCAATGGCGGGATTGGCGCGCGCCGCACGCGTCACGCCGGCTTGCGCTTCGCCTCGAGCGTTTCCCACCGCTCGAGCGCGGCGAGCAATTCATCGTCGATCGCCGCGAAGCGCTCGGTCAGGCGCGTGCCTTCCTGCGGATCCTTCGCGAAAATCGAGCCGTCCTCGAGCTGCGCATTGATCGTCTTCTGCTCGTCCTCGAGCGAGGCGATCTTCTCCGGCAGCGAATCGAGCTCGCGCTGCTCGTTGAACGACAGCTTCACCGTGCGCTGCGCGTTGCGGCCCGCGGCGCTCTTCGCCGGGTCTTCCTTCACCGGCGCCGCTTCCTTGACCGCGCGCTTCGCGGCTTCCTGCTGCGCGAGCTGCTCCGAACGCTCGCTCTGGATCTGCCAGTCGCTGAAGCCGCCGACGTATTCGCGCCACTTGCCGTCGCCCTCGGCCGCGATCACCGACGTCACGACGTTGTCGAGGAATGCGCGATCGTGGCTGACCAGCAGCACCGTGCCGTCGTAGTCGGCCAGCAGTTCTTCGAGCAGTTCGAGCGTCGGGATGTCGAGATCGTTGGTCGGTTCGTCGAGCACCAGCACGTTAGCCGGACGCGCGAACAGGCGCGCGAGCAGCAGACGATTGCGCTCGCCGCCCGACAGCGACTTCACCGGCGACCGCGCGCGTTCCGGCGCGAACAGGAAATCGCCGAGATAGCTCATCACGTGCTTGCGCACGCCGCCGATCTCGACCCATTCGCTGCCGGGGCTGATCGTATCCGCGAGGCTCTTGTCCTGGTCGAGCTGCGCACGCATCTGGTCGAAATACGCGACCTGCAGGTTCGTGCCGGTGCGCACCGTGCCTTCGTCCGGCTTCAGCTCGCCGAGGATCAGCTTGAGCAGCGTGGTCTTGCCCGCACCGTTCGGGCCGACGAAGCCGATCTTGTCGCCGCGCATGACCGTCGTCGTGAAACGGTCGACGACCGTGCGGCCGCCATAGCGCTTCGTCACGTCGGTCAGCTCCGCGACGATCTTGCCGGACTTCTCGCCCTGCGCGACGTCGAGCCTCACGTTGCCCTGCGAATTGCGGCGCTCCGCGCGCTCGTTGCGCATCTGCACGAGCCGCGCGATGCGGCCGACGCTGCGCGTGCGGCGCGCCTCGACCCCCTTGCGGATCCATACTTCTTCCTGCGCGAGCAACTTGTCGAACTTGTCGTTTTCCACGCGCTCGACTTCGAGCTGCTGCGCCTTGCGCGTCTGGTACGCGGAGAAATTGCCCGGATACGACAGCAGCCGGCCGCGATCGAGCTCGACGATCCGCGTCGCGACGCGGTCGAGGAACGCGCGATCGTGGGTGATGAACAGCAGGCCCGCGCGCTGCGAGACGAGCAGCTCTTCCAGCCAGCGGATGCCGTCGAAGTCGAGGTGGTTGGTCGGTTCGTCGAGCAGCAGCACGTCGGGCTGCAGCACCAGCGCACGCGCCAGCGCGACGCGCTTCTGCATCCCGCCCGACAGTGCATCGACGCTAGCGTCGCCGTCGAGCAGGCCGATCTGCGCGAGCGTCATCGACACGCGCGTGCGCCAGCTCCACGCGTCGTGCGCATCGAGCGACGACTGCAGCGCGTTCATCCGCGCGAGCAGCGCATCGTGCTCGGCACCTTCCGGTATATCCGCAAGGCGGTGCGCAATCGCATCGTATTCTTCGAGCAGTTCGCGCGTATGCGCGAGCCCCGACGCAACCGCGTCGAACACCGTCGCGCCCGGTTCGAACTCGGGCTCCTGCGGCACGTAGACGGTCACGAGCTCCTGCTGGCGCGTGATCAGCCCGTCGTCAGGCTTGGCAAGATCGGCGACGATCTTCAGCAGCGACGACTTGCCCGCACCGTTGCGGCCGATCAGGCCGACGCGCTCGCCGGCTTCCAGCGAGAAATCCGCGTGATCGAGCAACGCGACGTGACCGAACGCGAGCTGCGCGCCGGTAATGGAATAGAGCGACATGGGGAGACGGCGGAGAGAGGAATCGGAAGCGCCCATTGTACCGGGCGCGGACGCCGCCACCGGCATGGCCGGACGGATAATGCCGCAAGATCGACCGCGACGGCCGGTGGGCGGCCGCCGCGCGCGGGTCGCAGGCACCCGGCAGCGGGCGGGCGCATCCCTGTTGCAGGGATGGCTGGGATGTCCGCGCGGGTGTGACCGCTTACTTGACGTTGACGCTGATGGTCTGGCTCAGTTCGGGGCCGTACGACCGATGTGCGCCGTCGCCGAACTGCAGCGTCAGCGTGTGCTGGCCCGGCGGCAACTTGATGTCGGTTTCGGTCTGTGCCTTGCCGAAGTGCAGCGAACGTTCGCTCGCGGGAATCACGTCGCCCTTCGGGATCGGCCGGCCGTCGATCAGCAAGTGGTGATGACCGGTGTTCGGCGTCATGTCGCCGGCCGGCCGAAGCTCCATGCCTTCCAGACCGAACTTCACGTGCACCGGGTTCGACACCGTCGCGCCGTCCGCCGGTTCAACGAAAAACACGCGCGCCTCGGCCCGCGCGACCGTCGATACGGCCATCGCCGCCACGCACATCGCACCCGCGATCCACTTTCTGTTCAGCATCGCATTCTCCTTATGATTGGACAGCCCGGGAAGGATACACCGCACACACGGCATGCGTGTTTCGATCGACTTGTTCGCGATGCGTACGTTTAAAACGACGTTGCGGAGGCGTTCGGCGAAATTCCGGTACCATTGCGCCTTTCGTCCGCCGGCCAGGCCGCAGACGGCATCATCGAATTTCCATTTTCCCGAGCGTCACATGAGCGAAGTAACCGAATACCAGAGCTGGGTCTGCCTGATTTGCGGGTGGGTCTACAACGAAGCGGAAGGGCTGCCCGACGAAGGCATCGCCGCCGGCACGCGTTTCGCCGACATTCCCGCCGACTGGCGCTGCCCGCTGTGCGACGTGGGCAAGGAAGATTTCGTCGTCGTCGATTTCTGATTTCCCGTTCCGATCGCGGCTGATCACGCGATACGCGCGTCGGTGCGCATTCCGCCCCGCCGACGCGCCGCGCCTTTGCTATACTCTGCGCGCTGTCCACACCGCCGTCCGGTTCGCGTTTTTTCGCGCGATTGCCCGGACATGGCTCTCCCCGTAGTTCAATGGATAGAACAAGCGCCTCCTAAGCGCTAGATACAGGTTCGATTCCTGTCGGGGGGACCACCTAAGTTCCCAACACTTCCCAAGTTTGCCCAGAAAGCCGCACACAGCCTTGTGTTGCCTAGGCTTTTGCTGCCATCATTGCCCAAGGTCGCCCAGTACAAGCAACCTAACTTGGGGGCATCTTTTGGGACATGCCTCCGTGCCCCCAAACTCGATGCCCCCACGCCATGCCAAAGCACGCTACACCGCTGACCGAGATGCAGATCCGCAAGGCCAAGCCGGCCGACAAGCCCTATCGCCTGGCTGACGGCAAGGGCTTGTATCTCGAGGTCATGCCGAACGGATCACGCTACTGGCGGATGAAGTATCGCTTCGACGGCAAAGAGAAGCGCGCCGCCTTCGGCGTCTATCCGGAGGTGACGCTCGCTGAGGCTCGGCAGGCCTGCCTCAATGCACGGAAGCAACTCGCCGCCGGCACCGATCCGACCGAGCAAAAACGGGAAGTCAAACGCACCCGGGCAATCGAAGCTGCGTCGACGTTTGAGGCTGTCGCACGCGAGTGGTTTGCGGCGCAGAAAGATGGATGGACCGAGGTGTATGCAGGCAAGGTGATCAATTCGCTGGAGATCGATGCTTTCCCACGAATCGGTCATCGCCCGATCCGAGACATCGAGGCGCCCGACATGCTCGAGATCCTGAGAGCCGTCGAATCCCGCGGTGTACGCGAGACGGCTAAACGCATCCTCCAGCGCTCGCGGGCAGTGTTCCAGTACGGAATCATGACCGGGCGATGCCCCCGCAACCCCGCTGCCGACATCGATGCCGAGACCGTCCTCAAGAAAGGTACGGGCGTCAAACACATGGCGCGGGTCAAACCCGTCGAAATTCCCCAACTCATGCGGGACATCGCAGCCTACCAAGGCGACCTCGTCACGCGCCTCGCGCTTCGCTTCATGGCGCTGACATTCACTCGGACGACCGAGATGATCAACGCTGAGTGGGATGAGTTCGACGAGCGCGCCGCCGAGTGGCGGATTCCGCCCGAGCGGATGAAGATGCGCGACCCGCACATCGTCCCGCTGTCGCGCCAGGCGCTCGACACATTGGCCGCGTTGCGCGAACTGAATGGTACCCACCGGCACGTCTTCTATAGCGTCCAGGGCCGAAGCCACATCTCGAACAACACGATGCTCTATGCGCTGTACCGTATGGGCTACAAGTCGCGAATGACCGGACACGGGTTCCGCGGTCTGGCCGCGACCGTGCTTCGCGAACTCGGTTATAGCCGCGACGTTGTCGATCGCCAGCTCGCCCACGCGGAACGCAATCAGGTAACCGCCGCATACGTGCATGCCGAATTCCTGCCCGAGCGCCGAAAGATGATGCAGCACTGGGCTGATCATCTTGATGCGCTCGAAGCAGGCGCACAAATTATCCGGATCGGATCGGTGGCAGGCTAATACCTCTGCGAGGCTATCAGTCAGCCCGATGGCGATCATGATAGCCAAGCGGGTCGCTCAAATATCGATGGATCTGTTCGTTGCTCCATACGGTACATCGGAGCGACAGTTGGATAGGCCTAGGTGCACGCCCTGCGAGGCACAACTTTCGCCATGTCTCCCGTGATACCCCAACGAACGGCTCGATCTGCTTCCACCTCGAGTGGCCGACGAGCGGCAATGCGCCACCGTGCCTATGCATGACGTGCCTCCGCTTCGGTCAACACCTCGCGCCCGTACACGCGCTTCACCCATGTTCCACGTCCGTCACCGTGGCCAAGCCATGTCGATACGCCGGCGGCCGCCTCCCGACGCGATACACCGGCAGCCTTCTGCCGCTCCAGGTGCTCGGTCGCGTACGCGTAGCGAAGGCTATGCGGTGCACGCTCGGCGGTCATACCGACCTTGCGCACGACATAGTGATAGCGCTCCATCGCCCGTTTCAGATCCGGCTTGCGGACCAGCTTCCCGCCGTACTCGTTCGACAGTCCGATCGCCCGCTCCACCAGGTCAGCAGCGCGCCGCCGATCCAACGGTGGGCTCCGACGCGTCTTGCCCCCCTTCGTCCCGTGGATGATGGTCACGAAGCCGTCTCCGATCGAACTCGACAGCGCGCGCCGCCAGTCAGCCAGCGATTTGATGCTTTGAACCGCCTCCCTCGCTCGCAGCCCAAGTTCAAGCTGCAGCTCGAGCACAACCGCGATGCCTGGATCGATCGCAGCAACAGCAGCACGATACGGTTCCAGTTCGTCGCGCATCATTGGCCGCTTCGTGCCCGCCCGACTAGCCCCCGACAGACCGAGCGCCGCATTGCTCATCTTGTCGGCAAACGGCCGGCGGCCGATCCCTTCGAGCGCCGTTCGGATGTGCGTCATGTTGTTGACGGCAGTCCGCTTCGAACGCCCTCGGCCCGTCATGTCGTTCGACCAGGCGATCAGATGCTTCTCTTTGAGCTGGCCGGTCGTGTGAACCTGAAAGCCCATGTCCCACAGAAACCGCGCGAAACGCGCGAGCGACTTCTCGCGACCTTTCGAGGTCGAGTTTGCCTGTTTGCCACGCGCCCCGCGCGCAGCACGGCACAGGTCGGCCGTGAGAGATTTGTGCGACATGCGTACCCCGCATC
The DNA here is from genome assembly GCF_057439935.1 of Burkholderia cepacia complex sp. TUM26381. Taxonomy (NCBI): domain Bacteria; kingdom Pseudomonadati; phylum Pseudomonadota; class Betaproteobacteria; order Burkholderiales; family Burkholderiaceae; genus Burkholderia; species Burkholderia cepacia complex sp. TUM26381. The sequence goes on from NZ_CM172006.1 coordinate 2,675,688, forward strand.
CATGACGTGAGGCTCGACCCCCAGTTGCCTCCCTGTCCGCTGGACGGTGCCGCGAAACCGCAGCTGGGAGACAACAAACGGGGGCACGAGCCTCGGCCTGGTGAGATTGGGAGCGTTCTACGCCAGCAAGCCGGCGCAGCCCGGCACGCATGAACCCGATGAGGTTCGACGCGTGGCGGGAAGACGCTTCCCCCGTTTGATCCGTGTTTTGGCTTTGCGACCGATCGGGGGCGCCAATGCCCCGACCGCGCGAATTGATGCGTGCCGAGCGAGTCGACACGAGATTTCAGACGCCGAGGCCGAGCACGCCACCAATCGTCACGAAGACGATTGAGACGGACGCAGCGAGGCACGGCGTTAGCGCTGGGGAGCGCACGTCACGGATTGATTGCCGCGGGAGCGGCATACGGGGATTGCACATCGCGCCTTTCGCAGGAAGCAAAAGGCGATGGAGGGCTTCACCTATCGGCGAAGCGGTCACGAGTCCATCAGGAAACGATGGACGGATTTTGGGCGCAGGCCCTACTCAGTTCATTCGGTGATCAAGCCACCGTGCCCGCAGAGCGGGCTTTCAAAATATTTGCCGATCAGTTTCGGCGCACTTCAGTCGATGCCTTACCCAGGCGGGGTGTGAAGCAAGATTAGCGATGCCGATCCGCCTTGGCAACATTTTTTCGAGGATCACCGTGGACTCTCGCTATCGAACAAAAAATGTCAGTCGCGGCTACAGAGTGACGCATTCGAATTTTCGCGATAGCCTTGGATCGCCACGCGGTTTTGCAAAGTGACGCCTTGTCACGGCGCGCACGACAATGTTGTGGCCATGCAACGGCAAACGGGGAAATAAAAATGGGCGCCATGGGAGAGGGATTGTGAGCGGCACGCACTACGATGTATTGCGCGTAACACGGGACGCACCGCCGGAGGTCATCCGCGCCGCGTACAAGGCACTCTCGCAAAAGTGGCACCCGGACAAGAATCCGAGTCCCGAAGCTGGCGCGCTCATGCAATCGATCAATGATGCATATGCCGTCCTATCTGATCCGTCCCGACGCGCCGGTTATGACAGAACGCTGCATCCCTCCAACACTGAGTGGCCAAGACCCGGAACCAGCCAACATGAGGCAAACCACGGCGCCGACGCTGCCGCCGCACAGCCGAGACGACGCGCCACGTTTCAAGTTGATTGGGAAGCAGTCTCTCGCGCGCAAGGCGATCAAAAGCGTAGATATCGAGTGTTCGGGCGCGATAGCGTGCTCGCCGCGGTGAAGACATTTGGGCTACTGTTCGGAGCAATCTTCCTTCTGGCATTCCTTTCGCGAAAGTAATTCCTCGCGCGGCCGAGCACGGCACATCATCCGGTGCGCTCCCTATCGGCGAGCGCCCGGCGATGGACGGGCGTGATTCTCAGTAGGTGCATCGCGAGGATCTCGACCCGTCTTGATAGACCACGCAATCAGAAGGCGCGAACCAACGGAATGCGACGGCTCGCTGCCACGCCGATATGAATCGAGGGTACTCCGCGGGACAGAAGCATCTCGCGCAAGGTCATACAACGAATACCCGTTACGGCAGATATCTGCGAGCATGCGAAACCAATCGAGGCGGAAAGCCTGACTAGACACCGCCCGATCTAACGGTAGTGGATTGTTTCTCATGAGCCGGCGACTGCCTTCGTGCTATATGGACTATCGGAACCCGTGATCTTGAGCATCCAAATTGGCCTGTGGCGAAGTTACGCGAGCAGGAACACCTACAACAGCACCAGTCAAGGCTGCGCCCCGTAAGGAAAAAGCGCATTCACGTTCGTATTGCGGACAGGCTGTTGGTTTGCTGGTACGGCCACCGCTCCAGCGACCCCAGGCACGAACGGAAGAAGCTGATTCAGCGAATCGAGCGAACGCCGTTGGACCGCCATTGGAAGCTCGCCGCCAAGCGCGGTCTGCGCCGCACGTTCATTGACGAACTGATTGATCGAGTTGCGGGCGATATTCAACCCCGGAATTTTCAAGCGGTCGGAAATTGCCGTCAGCGCATTCATTGCCATCGAAGCACCGGCGGCCGCGGTGTTTGAGTGATTCACCGCGGCACCGGCCGGCTCAGCCTGCACGTTTGCGGCGACGCGTCCGATCTGCCGAAGCTGCGCCGCCTGCTGCGTCCCGAAGAGCGCATTTAGCTTCACATTTCCCATCGAGTTGAGCGCCTTGTTGAAATTCGACTGCGAGAACGTCCCAATCTCGTCGCTCGCGCCGCCGAGCGCCTTCCCCTTCAGGTACTCGAGCGCCTGCGTCTGCAGCGCGCGCCCTTGATCCGGGACCATTCTCATGAGCGCGTTCACGTCGCCAACATTTCCGTTCAGCACATACTTGCTAAAGAAGTCGTCCGGAACGGCGCGACCGGCCGTAAGCGCTTGGAGCGCTGGCGTCGAATCGATAGTGCCGAATCGAGCTGCTGCGGCATCGCGCGCACGATTGAACGCCGCGATCGCCTCGGCGCCCTGCGCCGCTTCGCCACCGAGAAGCGGAGGCGTGTTGTCGAGCGCATCACGGACGATCCCCAGCGCGTGGACGATGTTACCGTTCTTGCCGTCGTTGTTGGCGATCGCCGTCGAGAGTTGCCTCTTGATCTGCTCCGCATCCGCGACGTTGAATGGCTGCGCCCCTGACTCGATATCGTCCAGAATGCCCCTGAATGCGCCCGGCAAGTGCCGATCTGCAACCCCTTGCCGAAGGTTTTGGCGCGCAGCCTGAACGAACTGAGTCGCGTCAAGCGGAATCTCGTTACCGTTAATCGCGTTGGCCTGGGCATACATGCCGGCGACACGTGCTTGTGATGCCGCATCCTCTCGCCCGAGCGCATCCATCAGCTGCCGGCCGGTCTGGTACTCGCCGAGCGCCTCGTTTGCACCCTGGCGGTTCAGGGAGTCGATCAGCGCGGTATTCTGGTCCGCGTACCGCTGCATCAGCGGCTCGCCAGCATTCTTGATGCCGCGCAGGTTGCGCTCGGTCGTGAACTGTCGCGGATCGCGCGTGGCTTGCCCGAGCGTCAGCCCGTTCTGCGGACCAAGCACAGCAGTTCCTTCCGCCTGCCGCAGTGCGGCCGCCGGATCGAGCGCCCGATTGGTCGCGAGGGCGTCCGTTACCCGCGAGCGCACGTTGTTCAGGATGCTGTCGGGAATCACCGAAATGTCGATGCCCTGGTCAGCCGCAGCTTGGCGAATCACCGCATCGGCGTTCTGCGACGCGGCGACCTGCGTCGACGGCAGCCGCGCGCCGACGCTCGACATGACCCTGTTGACGCCCGTTGCGAGGCGATCGGCGACGGCTCCGAGCGCGGAACCTGCCGCGCCACCGACGGCACCGCCCAGCGCGCCGACACCAGCGCGTTCGGCCATCGTGCCGAGGGTGTCTCCCTGGTGCATGGGCTGCGCAGCGCCGGTAACGGCGCCGGCAACCGCACCGCGACCGACCATGCTCGCCAGCCCGCGCGCACCGCCCACGATGGGGCCACCGATCAAATTGACCGGGTTTGCGATCGCGCCGCCGATCTCGCCTGCGATCTGCTCGGTGCTGTTCGCCGGCGCCGGCGTGATCGAATCGACGCCACGCTTGATCAGCGTGTCGACGTCCTGCAGGTGCGGATCATGCCCGAGCGCACCACCAACGGCGTTAATCGTCGCGTTCACGGGATTCGCGACCAGGCCGACCGCGTCGGCCACGCCGTGACCGACTGCGCGCGCCGCCAAACCCAACTGGTGCCCGAGATTGTCGACGGTCCACGGCGACGACTGCGATGCCACGGCCGGTGCAGAGGCGGGCGCGGGTGCCGTCCCGTTCAACCGTGCGAGAAGCTGGGGATCTGTCACATAGTTTGGCGTCGCGGCATTCGCGGTCCCAGATACTGCGCTCGCGACGGCATTCCCAACGCGAGCAAGCATGCCCGGCTGTGCGGCCGGCGCCTGAGCTCGCTGAACGGTCCGCAATGCGCCCTGCAGCTTCCCGACGTATTGCGGATCCTCGGCATAGCCGGCAGCCTTCAGCGCCGATGCATACCTATTCATGTCAGCGCCGGCGCCAACAGCGCCCGGATACTTCCGCGAGATCAGGCTGGCATAGTCCGACGCGAAATCGCTCGGGCTCGCATAAGCGCGATACGCATCGGTGCTGCCCGTCATGTTATCGCGCGCCGCCGCGCCGCCGCCCGAGAAGTCTTTGATATTCCCGAGGTTGTTCGTGCCCGGGATCACCGATTTGCCCCAGCCCGTTTCATGCCCCCACTGCGCGAGCAGCACATTGCGGTCGACACCGAGCTGCTTGCCGACGGAATCAGCAACTCCGCCGTACTGCTGTACGAAAGAAGCCGGGCCCACGTCGGCGGGCGCAGTTCCCTGCCCACCGTTCAGCCGCGCAAGAAGGAAAGGATCGGTAACGTAATTCGCCATCACTGCACCTCCAGCCAGCCGTGACCATCAAACTGATACGACTTTCCACCGTCCGCTTTGATAGTGCCGCTCGGAATTGCCGGCACTCCATTCGCACCCGACATAGCTTGTGGCTGCAGTCCGGACGCACCGGGCTGAGTATGGGTTGCGGTCTGCATCCCATTCGGTTCGTACCACGCATTGCCCGAGCCTCGACGCAATCCTTCGATGACGGTCTGACGGTTCGCTGCCTTTTGAGCGATGACCGCCTCGGAATCACCAGGTTGCGGGAAATATTGTCTCTGGGCGTTGCTGAATTCGCCCGGCGCGATCGATGCGCCGGACTCCCTACGCAGCACGGCGTTCACGAAGTCACGTTGAGCCTGCTCGACGCGCTGCGTGTTCTCGCTGCTGCGCTTATTGACCAGCGTCCCGAGCAGCGGAATATCGGAAGTAGCCGCCGCCAGGTTCACGGCCTGCGGCGAATACTTCCCCGCAAGATCGCTCATGACGCGATCGGCCGACAGCGCGCGTGCCCCGTAGACTGCGGATTGGGACTGGTATTCGGTCGGTTGCTGAGTCTTCGGACCGATCGGCTGTCCGTTCGCATTCATTGCAGGCATCGCCTGCCCGGTGGCCTTGTTGATGATCATGCCGCTGTTCGGATCGTACTCGTTGGCACGCATGTTCTGCGCACGCGTTTCGATTCCTTCGCTCGCGAGGTTGTGCCGCTGCGTCTCGCCGAACTGAGCCTGCGCGAGTTGCTGGTCGATCGCCTTATTGTGCTGGTCGAGCTGCTGCATCACAGTCAGCCCCTTCTGCTGAAGATTCGCAATCGCAGTCGGATCGTAAGTGCCAGGCATGTTGGCTGCGGCATCAGCCCCGACGTGCTGAGTAACCCATTGCCGGGCGAGATCCAGACTCGCTTGGTCGGATACGCCACCGAGCACTTGCCCAACGGCACCGACCTTCTGCAGCGCCCCCTCGACACTTGCCTTCTGCTGAGCAAGCTGCGCCGATTGTGTTTCGGCCAGTGACTTCGCGAGGCCCGGGACCGCAGCGCCGTAGCCGCTCGAAGCGACGTTGCCGACGATCCCGCTCGCATTCAGCGTGCCATCCGCATTGACGGCACCAGGCGCCTTAAATGCGTCGTTCAAGGCTTGCGCCTGCGCCGTCTCACGCTGCTTGTCCTGGATCGCGAGGTCGAGCAGTTGATTTTGACGTTGAGCGCCCTGCGCGCTGGCAAATTGCGCGTACTGGGTGAGCGGGTTCTGTACCTGAACCGGTTGCACCTGAAGAGAGATATTCGGATCGAGTGCCATGATCAGCCCGTGAAGTTGTATTGGTTATTGCCGACTCCATACGAGGCCGGATTTACGCCGCCGCCCAGCGCGCCGCCGGTCACGCCGTAGAGAGTCGAACCCGATGCGGCGACCGGCGCCGTTGCCGGCGCAAACAGCTTGTTCAGCATCAAGCCGCCAGTCATGCTGTTCGCCAGCCCAGACAGTCCACCAGTAATCGCATTCGCGCCGCCGACGGTGCCTGCAGCCGAGGCGGCCGCGCCAGAGGTGATCGCGTTCGCGACATTGCCGGCAGCCTGTGCGCCCATCGCACCAGTCATTGCCGAAGCGTTCTGACCGTTCCCGACAAGTCCGAGCAGCCGATTCACGGCGTCACTCGCAATCCCGTAGTTCGTGCCGAAGTTGCTCAGCGCATTGCCGCGGTTCGTGCTGTAGGTCGAGAGGCTTCGATTGAATGTGTCGCCATACGTCGAATCTGCGAGCCCCGTCGCATACGCTTCGGCTCCCTTCATCGCTGCGCCGGATGCACCGAGCCCGCGCGCCGACGCGCTGTTCTGCGCCGCCTTCAATCCCTGCTGCAGGGTGAACTGATATCCCGGCGTGGCGGCCGCCTCGGCCGCCGTCGGGGCCGTGAATGAGCCGTAGTTGAAGGTAGCCGAGAGCAAGGGGTTCTGTAGTGCATCCTTCAGCTGCGGGATGTAGCTCGACCCGAGATCGCGATATGGTGCGAGATCGTCGCGGGTCTGCTGATATTGCTTCCACTGCAGGTCGGCAGCACGATTCGCGGCATCTGCCTGAGTTTGCGCAGCATCCTCGGCAGCATTGCCGCCGATAACACCACCGATTACCGATCCAACACCGCCAACGACGGCAGCCGTGATTCCGAAGCTCATTTGGTCAACTCCTTTCGTTCGTTAAGCAACTGCAGGTTCTCGCTCCCCCCAAGCAATTGCCGACTGGTGGATTCCGTCAGCTCCTCGACAAGGTCATCGAGGTTCGTCGTGTCGGTCGCATGAATCGTGGTAAGAACGGCTTCTTCGATTGCATACGCCGCGCGCTTCGTACCCGGCATCGATTTGAAGATCGCCGGCGCCGAAAATTCACGCATGCCGTCGTCTGTCGTGATGCGCAAGCGCCCCTTCGATATGATCGTCAGATGCTCGGTCTTGTGAACCGCGCCAGTCGCGACGACGCCAGCCGGGATCGTCATCTGCCGCGCGTAGACGCCAGGTGCGAAGTGATGGTGCACCGGGCAATCGACTTGCGGCAGCTTCCGAACTTCGGCTTCAAGCGCGGCCACCTTCTCACGCATCTCCGATGGAGACAGATCCTCGAGGCCGCCAGCTGCAATTTCATCCATGTTGGTTTCCCCTCCCATTCCAGCTTCAATATCCACGGCCATCATGTGGCGTTCCCCACCAGTTGGCGCGAGACGCTACTGCGCCGGGCAATGTCGAGCAGCGCGGCGCGTGCGTCCGCTGGGATAGCCTGCTTCGCCGCCTCCGCGACAACAGCCGGTAATGTCGACAGTGACTGCTGCTGCGATGGCGGCACGGGCGGCACACCACCGTTATCGATCGCAGCACGGATGCGCGCGTGCCATGCGTCGCGTGATTCAGTCGGGTATGCCCTGCCGACGCCAACCTTGCTAGCCATCGCCAAAGCAGTCTCATCGGACAGCCACCACGCGCCACCGAGCTTCCGATCAGGGGAGTCCGATTCGACGACCCATTTCGCCTTGAAGCCGGCCCAGTTCGATTTGACGGCGTGCTCGACAGCCTGCGCGGGCGTCATACCGCACTTGCCAGCCTCGTCCCGGACGGCTTCCCATGCAGTCGGCGTGAGCGGTAGGCGCTTCGCCTTCCTGAGCGCAAGCCAATCGACTGCATGCTGACGCTCAACGCCTTCAGCGACGAGTGCCTTTGCGTTCAACGGTTTCTCGTCCGCCGGATCAGATACATCCGCACCGCGCTTGCGCGTGTGCGCTTGTTTTTTGTCTTTCTCTTCTTCTGTATCTGTATCTGTATCTGTATCTGTATCTGTATCTGTATCTGTATCTGTATCTGTACGCGTGACATGACCGTGACCTGTCGTGACCTGTCCGTGACCGTCACGCGTGACATGTCCGTGACCCTCTTCGCCGGTTCGTTCAACCGCGTTCGATCCCCCAGCGGCCCTCGCGCGCTCACGTTGGCGACGCTTGCGTTCGGCACCAGTCGGATCGCCATCGCCCTTGAACTGGCGCCCTTCCCAGCCCAATGGCTGCAGCGTCTCACGATCGATCAAAGCCACTTCTGCAAGACGCCGCGCGACCTCCTCGAGCTCGTCCACTTGCAGGCCCAGCTTGACGGCCACCTTGCGCTTGAGAAGCGCGCCGCCTTCGTCGAGAATCCCTTTGCCTTTGCAGCATAAGATCGCGAAGAAGTACCAGCGATCGCTAGGAGCGATCAGGCGCAGCTTCTCGTCGTCGACGGCGTCGGTGTACATACGGAACCACGGCATATTTTTCATGGTCATGCACCTCTCGCGCGCATCAGTGCGGACCTAGCATCGACCGCGACTTTCTGCGCGAGCTCCGCCAGCCCCTTGGGCGTCACCAGCACTTGAGCGACCGCCTTATCAGTGCCATCGTCACGATGGATAGTCGCGGTTCGGTGCTCGAGCACGCCACGCATGATCGCGACCTGGTACGCAGTCCAGCGGCCACCGCCGCGGCGATAGATCCATTGCTCGCGTGACAGCCAGCTAAACAGGAACGTCGGCTTGACCTTCAGGCTCTTCGCTGCAGCCGTGATATTCACCGAGCCATCAGCCGCCGACAGCCGGTCGAGCGCGGCAGCGTATTGCGTCTGCCGCTGACTCGCGCCCTCAAGACGCGCGCATCGATCGGCCAGGTCGGCAGCAAGCCGCAGCGCATCTGCCAGCGTCTGCGGGACGCTATCCGGCGAGCGTGGTCGCGCAAGCTGCTCCCGCAGCCGCATGAACGCGTCGACGAGACGTACCTGCCCTTCACGGGACCGCGCGCCGCCGATGAACGGCATTGCAATCAGCGCGCCGCGCTCAGTCAACTCGATTGCCCTCCGCAATTCGCCTTTGGCGTCGCGGTATTCGACCGGCTTGAAATCAAGCCCGTTGATCGTCCCGCCGCTGACCAAGGCATCGATCGACGCGAGCACGTTCTTGTGAGCGCGCCCGAACTCACGTGAAATCGTCAGCGAGTCCGTCACGGCCGCGCCGGCCCTCACGCGAACCAGATCGTGTGACAGCCCATTGGCCGACGCGGTATGATCAATGCGGGTTGTCGGGGTCGCGCACTTGCCAGAGTCGCGGCCCTTTTGCTTTTGGGTTGTCGCCATCAGCGTCAGGCCTCTGCGCGATAGCCGGCAGGATCTGCGAACCAGCGATGCAGTTCGCGATTCGGCCATGCCGCGCAGCGTTGGGACAGGCGCTGGCGACGAGGGAAGCGCCCCTCGAGCTCGCGTTTGCGCACGGTCTCGCGCGAGAACGGCACGAAGGCTTTCAGGTCATTCCAGGAAGTGAGGCCGTCAAGGGGCAGCGATCGCGGCTCGGGGAGTGCATCGCCGGCCGTCGCGTGGGTAGGGTTGGTTGCCATGTGCAAAACCTTGCGGGTCGGTGGACATGGCTGTGATTAGATGGTGAGGACCATCCCTCGGCGCAACCCTACCTCGCTACCTCAATTTGAGGTACGAATTCTGAGGTACGAATTCCGAGGTAGGAATCTGGTGCCGCTCTATGCCTGGTCGCAGATGTCCTGCCGCTGCCGCAAACGGTCCCACGCCAGATTGAACGTCTTTTCGGACGGGAACAGTTGCCTGTTACTCGTCAACACCTGCCGAACCGCCGATTTTGGCCCCGGGCGCCCCTTGGCTCCCTTCGGTAACGCAGTAGCGCGGTAACCCTGTCGCTCCAGTTCCTTGAGGATGGCGTCCTCTTGCGCGCTTTGCTTACCCTGCGACGGCCTGCGATCGGAAACGGGCGCCCCCTCGTTCGTTTCAGCATCGTTACCCGTCGCCTGCACGACCGGCTTAACCTCTCGCGCGGTCAACCTGGTAGCACGCATCGCCGCAATGACGTCTGCGGCGGCCCACTCCGCATGCATGGCAGAACTTGGGCGCAGCGCGATTTCAACCGGATAGCACTCAGGCGGCCACAGTGATTTTGGGCACGGTAGATCAGCCTGCTGGAGCACATATATAAAGCCCCCGCGCCACCAACCGACAAGGTCAGGATCGATATACGAATCCGCAAATTTTTCGCCTGCCATTCGCACCACCGGCCTCCCATCGGATTCCTTCGCAACGGTCAATCCAGTTGTCGCAAGTGACTTGGGAATTTTCGGAACCTTCACCCGATTCTTGATCTCACAAGAACGGACCGTGTCGTTGAGCAACAACTGGATGAGATTGCTATTCCCGTTGATCACTTGGGAGCTTGGAGCTAAGCAAGCGACGATATCGAAGGCGACCTTCCGCGATCTCAGATAATCCGCAATCACATGCAAAGGCTCGCCAGTGAACTCGGCCAGCTTGGTCAGCGCTTCTCGATAGCTAATAAACTTGGCGCGCTCAGCGGCCTTATGCGCCGAGAATGAGCGCGGTCCGTCGGTACTCATCGCATCCCTCTGCGAAACCCTTATGAGGAACCGCGCCGGCCGGGTAAGGGAGCCCGGTTTTCGCCCCGTCGAGCTAGGCGCGGTTGAAGCGATTATGCCAAATGGGCGCGCTGCCGTTTCGTGCCCACTTGGCCGTCGGCGCTAGACGAAACCTCGCTGACATCGCACGCGCCCGCGAACACCTGGCTGTCCGCCAAATCATCCGCCCTCTGCATCAGCAGATCCGACAAGGCCTGCGCGCCAACCATCAGGCCATAGGCGTCCGTCGAGTCTAGAGGCGTCCCGTCGTCAAAATCTTCCTGCACCGAGCTCTCGGCCAGGATCTTGGTGATTGTCGAGATCCCCTGGAGCGCGCGGAACATATCATTCAGAAAGAACGTGATGCCGTCCGGGACATTGGGTGACGTGCCGAATCGATTACGCGATTCGCTCAACACGCTAACAGCGCGCGCCGCCGATGCGGATTCCAACGTGGCCTTATCCATGTCGCACCTCCCGATCGTCAGCAGCGCTCGCGCATTCGCGCATCTTCTCTCCCACCTCGCCGAGATACCGCCCAATCAGTTCGGCTGCGCTCAAAAGACCAAGGTGGGCGCCCTGCCCCAATGGCTCGGCACCAGACATGCCTGGCTCGCAAATGCTGTTGTGAACGAGCCGGGCAATTACGCCGATCGCTTCAGCGGCGCGATGCACGTCACCGATCAGTGCCGTTGGCACTGTCGATAGTTCCGGCGCGCGGTCGTTGCTCCAGTGATCTCGCGTCAACACGGCAGAGAGCGCTTGATCCAGCTGTGCAGGCTTGACGTCAGACATTGCGCGCCTCCGCTTGGAGTTCGTCGCACAACGCAGCAAACAGGATGCGAATTTCCGTTTGCGCACCGTCTGTCAACAGTACGAAGGCATCGGCGCCGCCGCCCATCATCAAGTCACTCAACGCCTCCAACTGGTTGATCAGCCGGGCAACCGTGTGTCGCTTAGCCATGGCGCACCTCTTCGCGAGCAAGCTCGGCCAGTCGGCAAAGTGCGTCGCCGGTCACATCAAGTGCATCTTGATAGGTCGGCGCGAGCGCAGCGGAACGCAGCGCGGTACGAATAATTTCGAGTGGGGATTGCGGTTGCTCGGGACGAGCGATGGCTTGGCGCATGATGCGGCCTCCTGTAGGTGACATGGAGACCCGCCGCTCATTTCCACGTGAGGGTGGCGGGCCCGACGACAAGGGGTGGAAAACCGGCCTACAGGAAACCGGCCCAGCCGAAGCTGGCCCTCGCCCGGCCCGCCATAGAAAATTGGCGTGCAGAAGCGAACGGACGAAAAAATAGCCGCGTCTGCGGCGGCTCGTCCGCCTGTAGTCCACGGGTTTCCACGCCCGGCCACTGTTGTCTCAGCGACGACTGCAGGTTATCGCCGCCAATCGCGAGGCGTCAAGAGGGAATTTGTAAACTGGGACGGCCATGGCAAGATGCCGAGCAAACAGCATTCCAACTTCCACGTGTTAAAGCCCGGGGGAACCGTGTTCAACGTGCTGAAATCGATCTTCTCTAGAAACATATCTTCAAACGCGAATGCCGATCTAGGTAACACGCAATCCCTACGCTTCGCAGACAATGAAGCTGCGTTCGGATATGCCTGCGAGTACATTGACACCACGATCCGCGAAGAAGCTTTCATACCGGCAATCGTGACGCGAGTCGACAAGTCGCCCAAGGGCGACACATGGATTGCACTCAGGATCGCTTCGCCAGACAGGGGATTTGAATGGATCTCGGCGCCACGGGATCCGTCAATGCACATCCAAGCCGGCGACCTTGCGATATTCTGGGTCGGCCAAACGACACCGGTACTGACCGGCCTTGTCGTCGATACCGTCTATCCTGAGCTCCACCCTACCCGCGGCTGGAAAATCAAGCGGTAGACGCCAGCGACGACAGGACGCTGTTCGTGTGCCGCTGCGCCCCTTACGTCTTTCGGCGCCTACCTTCAGCCAGCAACGAATCCAAGGCAGAAAAATCGGGCTCGGCGGGAGATTCAACCTTGGTTGGCTTCGCGCCGGTCATACGCGCTACGAAATAATCCCGCGCAACCATTGGAAAACCAGCGATGTTCACCGCATGCGCCCAACCGTTGCGCTCCAACCAGCGTCGCATGCATGCGAGACTGCGCGGCTGGCATCCTACGAGTTCAGCCAGCTCATCGCGCGTAAGGTATCGGTTGCCGTGAGGAAGTTGTGACGTGTTGGTCATAGACATATGGCGCGGGACGCACTCTGATCGAAATGGCGGGCTCTCGCCCGCAATCCAGCGGTTTCATATGAAGCAGAGGAAAATGCCAGGTGAGCGATAGACTGTTGTCTCCCGACGACCTGATCCGCGTGACCGGAATGAAGCGGTACCGCAAACAGGCCGAGTGGTTCAAGGCGACGTTCGGTATCGACGTCGTCACGGCCGCGAACGGCGCCGTGATCATGACCTGGTCAACCTTCGAGTCGCTCCAGGCGAAGAAGGCCGGCCTCGCCGGCGACGCGCCCGGCACGCGCGAGCGGCCGGCTCTCCGGCCCGCCCTTCGCTCCGCTCATACCAAGAAATGATCGCAGGGCCACATGAATTGCTCCGAGATCACAACGCTACTTTCCATTTCGGCTCGGTGCGCCGCAGAACAGGCTGAGCGGAGCCGTTGATCTGCTCCCACGTGATCATTGGATGACCATCGACTTTGCGGGGTGGCTTGAACCCCAGTTGGCGCTCGATCCAGCGAATCTGCGCGGCCCCCTGTTTGAGGCCGCCCGTGAGTTGAATCAACTCGTCGTTGGTAAGGATGTGCAACTCGCCTCCATTAGATTCACCGCCCGTCCCGTTCCAAGGTTCCCGGCAACGCCCAAAACACGGCTCAACCGGCGTCCCGATACCGATTACGACCCGCACCTTAGCTTTTGACTACTTCTCATGGGGTTCGCTTCGATTTGGGCGTCAGTCCGTTCAGAGCGGCCCTCGCCTTCCCGCCGACGGTGCGGGGGCCGGTCGACAATCCCCCATGCAATTTGCACCGGCCGTTACTGTAGATCGCCGCGATCTTGCAGGGTGAGCCCGCCCGAGTCTTTGCTCCGCAAGCTAGACCGCGCAGTTCGTCAGGGAATGGTGGGAACAGTGGAACCAGTGGGGGATCCTGCGACCGCCGATACCTGCCCTGCTGCATCAACAGCTCAAACTCCGCGAGCTCGATCGCTTCGCGTTCGGTGCGTACACGGTCGCATTCGGCGTAATAGGCTCTCAGCCGATTTCGTCTGTCGGCATCGGTCACGGCGGCCCCCTACGCTTTAGGTGGCTCGATGAGCGCGGCAAGTTGCTTGATACGCTCGGCCATCTCGAGGAACCGCGCCGCCCATCCCGGGATTGGCGATTGACCGTTCACCCACCGACTCGGCGTGTTCTTGTCGACGTCCGCCATGCGGGCGAAGTCCGCTTGCTTCCACCCAAGGCGCGCGAGCGACGCGGTGAATTCGTCAGGGGTCATGTATGCGCCTCGCACGCGCGTGAGGATGATGCACCGATGATAGCGTGTCTCCCGATATGAGTACATAACGACGACAAACGTACTCAATTTAACATAACGCTGCTTATCAGTTTGTCGACGTGTGGACAATTTTTGTCCGCTTTACGGGAGACGCCCGTAAATAAAAGCACTCGCCGCGGCACCCTGTCTGCTCAATATTTAAGCACCGGTCCGCAGCAAAGTTATCCACAACCATCGTACCGGCCCAAATAATCGAGCAACCATAGGGCAGTGGGCGCCGATGATGTGAAAAGCCCCGCTCGGGGCGGGGCTTCGTTTCGGTTAGATCACACTTATTGCAGCTTGTCGCCGCTGTCGAGTTTCGACTTGTCGAGAGTGAACGGCTTGCTGCTATGCACTTTGTGCTTCTTCGCCTTGGCGCCAGTCTTCGCGGGTGCCGCGGCGGGCGCCGAAGCCTGAGCGAACGCAACCGTGACGAACATCGATGCAACGAGAGCAACTGCGAGTTTCTTCACGTCATTCTCCAAGCAAAAAGAAATGCCCCGTTCGGGAGAAAGCCCCGCTCGAGGCGGGGCTAGCCACACTTAGCCGGGCAAGTTACCGGCTAGGCCAAGAGCGGCAATGTTCGCAGACCGTTTCGAAGCGGCCTCGACGAACGCGCACGTACTGACGGACGTGCACGGCTTTCGGGTATGAGCATGAAATCATGCGAATCTCCAGAAATACTGCGGAAAGCAGTTTTGAAGACTTGCATGTCAGCTCCACCTAAGTGGTAAACTTCCATTTCACTATCCCAAGTGAACAAGTCGGCGTGAGGCCACTCTCGACCCCTCGTCGCACGCGGCCGGGCTGGAACCCGGCCGCTTCCATTTTCAGAGCAGGTCAGGGTCCTCCTGGTCGGGTGCGTCGATCAGATCAAGGAGCGAGCTCTGGTCACGCTGCTCGATCTGTTTGGTTGTGTAGACCCCTTTTTTGTCCGGATGCTGATAAATCAGCTCTTTGGCAGCCATCCGATACAGCCTCGACACCAGCTTCGTTCTCTTCTCAACTTCACCTGTTCGCTTGTACAGATTGACCAGAATCCGGTCCAGGGAGGCGGTCCCGCCGATGTCGTCGATGATTTCGATGATGAGAAAGTCCTTGCGATCGGAATCGTTCAGACTGAGCTCGTTCAGCAGTTCCTCCGGCAGACCGTCTAGGTCGTGCGGGGAGAGCCGAATAGGATCTTGCTGGTGAGGTGCCCCTGAATTTCCGAGGCTGTCGAGACTAGACAAGTCGGTGAGAAGCTGCCGAAACATCGCGGCACGCCCCTGAGCAGCCTTCGCCCTCGTCTCTTCGTTGCGATTGACGGCGCGAACTGCCTGCTTTTCTTGGTAATCGATTTGATCCTTTACGAAGGATCCGTACTTCTCTACAATAGATGCCACGTTACGCCCTTCGCAGGTGTGACCATGCAAGTAGCAGGGCTGGCCCTAGCCAGTTAAACGTCCCTGCCATCCATTTGAAACCCCGGCCGCGCCCGCAAAGCTCGCCGGGGTTTCGTTCGTTTACTCGGCTTTATCCGAGTGTTGGAAGGATTGTACCCCAGTCCTTTCCGGAACGCAATCATATGAGTGACCTACGCGAATTTGGAAAGTGAACGGTAGCGAATCGCTATCGAATTGATACCAGTTCGATACCAATGCGATATCGCATCAATATGCTGACCTCCCTGAGACCCTCTACATTTCGGCGCGCCGCGCCAGTGCTGCGGCGCGCCGCGCCCGTTTAAACGGCGCGCCGCGCTACGATCCGGGTGCACGGCCGCCGGCCGATCCCATGAGAAAGCGATGAGGAAACCATGAAAAATGAAAATTAGGCGCCTGAAATCACTTCTGAGACTCGCAAAGTAACTTTCAGAAAAGCATCTTTCTCCGACGTGCAATCGATTGCAAACCCCGGCTGCCAGGGCGAGCCCTGGGGAGATCGCCCGATCTGCGACACCGAGCCATCGGCAAAAGCGATTTCCACACGAAGTAACTTCGCGTTGACTTGCCGGCATGCCGCCCTAATTATCCGATCCTCGTAGCAAATAAGCTGGCAGCACGCGGTTGGGGCATTTTTGGGGGCATAACAAAAACAAATACTCTTGAAACACCCGACAGCAATGCCAACGTGAATTCTGTCGGGGGACCAGTCAAGCCCCAAACCTCCCCCAAGATCACCAAGAAACTCCCCGCCCAAGCCCGTCTGGCGGACCTCTAGCTCCTGTCGTTACCCAAGGTTGCTCAGTGACAGCCAGAGAAAGTGTTGATATTTTTGTTGGTATCAGCAGATACCAACAACACAGATACCAACAATGCCTCTCACTGACATACAGGTGCGCAACGCGAAGGCCAGCGCGGCACCATACAAACTGACGGACGGCAACGGGATGTTCTTGCTCGTCCAACCGAACGGCGCGAAGTACTGGCGCTTGTCCTACCGCTTCCTTGGCAAACAGAAGACGCTCGGAGCCACATTTCGAACAACACGATGCTCTATGCGCTCTATCGCATGGGCTACAAGTCCCGAATGACGGGGCACGGGTTTCGCGGGCTGGCGGCTACGGCTCTGCGTGTACTAGGCTACGGCCGGGACGTTGTAGAGCGTCAGATGGCACATGCCGAACGCAATCAAGTGACGGCCGCCTACGTCCACGCCGAATATCTGCCGGAGCGCAGGCGAATGATGCAGGCATGGGCCGACTACCTCGACAAACTCAAGGGCGGAGCCAAAATCATCGCGCTAGCCATAGGCCAATAGTAGATCGCCAAAAACTCTGTCCGCGCACACAAGCAATGAGCGTCGGTCACTATTCGCATCGAAAGCGGAGTGGCCGAAACAATGCTCGTAAGCAAGGCGTCCCGAGAAGTGCGCCGCCCTACATCAGACTCACTGATCAGGGTGCCTATAAGGTGCCACCCAGCCAGCCGCCTAAGATCTTTGAGACAAAAGACACGCCCTGCCCCGCGACATAAACAACAATCGAGAAGGCAAACGACCACACAGCGCCATGACAAACACGGCGCCCTCCAGAAAAAGTCACGAATCGATTGACTCCCCGCATCGACTCAAAGTACACTTCGCGCCGCGGGGTGGAGCAGTCTGGCAGCTCGTCGGGCTCATAACCCGAAGGTCGTAGGTTCAAATCCTACCCCCGCAACCAAATGCCGAAGCCCGCTCTGCGAAAGCAAGCGGGCTTTTTGCTGTTCGGCGTTTCGCGAACGTTGTGCGCGCGTGCAGCCACGCACACGGCCGGCGATGCAATCAAGTCTTCACCCTGACCTGCGACACGCGACCGCACCGCCCCCATTCGCCGCAGACCTACACCGCACATTGCGTAGAATTCCGAACCTTCTTCAGTTCAGCAAACGGACTTCTCCAATGATTCGAACGATCGCGGCGCTCGCCGCGCTTTCAGTGATGGCCGGCACGGCAAACGCCGCCGATACCGGCACGGCCCCCGCCAAACAGCGCTACGTCAGCCCAGGCATCGCCAACGTCACAGCCGCGGCAGCACCGCATCAGGCGCCCTCATCCTCCAACGCCCGCTGCCGTGAACTGGCCGCGGGCATCGACGCGGTAACGCACTCACCCGACCGTGGCCAGAAGATCGTGCGCGGAATGGGCCCGGACGGCAAACCGCGCAACGAACTGCGCGCCTACGACAAACGGGCCGACCTGGAAGCCGAGCATCAGCGCCTCGGCTGCCAGTAACGAATCACGAACAACGAACGCATCGCCACCCGGCCAGCTCACGCCGGCCATCGGCCTTTACGCGTTCGCACCGCCGTCGATCGTCAACCCGGTCCCGTTGATCGACCGCCCTTCCGGCCCGACGACGAACGCCACGAGCGCAGCCACGTCATCGGCCTTGCCGTACTGCGGAATCGCCATCCGCGAACGCTGCGCGCTCGCATGTTCGCCGTCCGCCGGATTCATGTCGGTATCCGTCGACCCCGGATGCACGATGTTGACCGTGATGCCGCGCGAGCCGAGGTCGCGCGCGAGCCCTTGCGTCCAGCCGATCAACGCGGCCTTGCTCGCCGCATAGAGGCTGATCCCCGCATCGGGCACGCGCGTCGCGAGGCAACTGCCGGTCGACACGATGCGCCCGCCCTCCCCGAGATGCCGCGCCGCCGCCTGCGACGCGACGATCACAGCGCGCACGTTCACGTTCAGCGTCGCGTCGATATCGTCGAGCGTGAGGTCATCCAGCGCACTCCCCCGGAAAATCCCCGCGTTGTTGACGAGAATGTCGAGCCCGCCGAACGTCTCCGCCGCGCGGTCGACCGCATTGCGCACGGCAACCGGATCTGCGCTGTCGGCCTGGATCGCGACGGCACGACGCCCCAGCGCCTCGATGCTCGCGACAACGGCCTGCGCCCGCTCGGCCGATTTTTCGTAGGTGATCGCAACGTCCGCACCATCGGCCGCCAGCCGTTTCGCGATCGCTGCGCCGATGCCGCGGCTGCCGCCCGTGATGAGTGCACGTTTGCCCTGAAGTCGGTTCATGTCGGTTCCTTTCCTCATTTATGTAACGACCAACACAGAATGTGGCAAGTTGCGCCGCACAGTCAATTGATTTATTTTATCGATCGATACAGATATCGACGATGGGACGGATGCAATGGCTGAACGAGGCCGACCGAGGAGCTTCGACAAGGAAGCGGCGCTGGATCGCGCGATGGAGGTGTTCTGGCGCCTCGGCTACGAGGGTGCGTCGATGACGGACCTAACGGCCGCGATGGGCATCGCGTCGCCAAGCCTGTATGCGGCATTCGGAAGCAAGGAGACATTGTTCCGGCAGGCGCTCGATCGCTACGGCGCCACGGAAGGACGGGAAATCTGGGAGGGTGTCGAACGCGCGGGCAACGCGCACGACGCGATGCAAAACTACCTGATGAATACCGCACGCGTATTCACGCGGCGCTCGAAACCGGCCGGCTGCCTGGTCGTGCTGTCGGCGCTGCATCCGGCCGAACGCTCCGATACGGTCCGGCAAACGCTGATCGCGATGCGCGAGGGTACGGTGGAGGCGCTGCGGGAGCGCCTCCGGCAAGGCGTCGCAATCGGCGAGATCTCGGTACACGCGAACCTCGACGCGATTGCCCGCTACTACGTGACGGTTCAGCAGGGCATGTCGATCCAGGCGCGCGACGGCGCGAGCCGCCGCGATCTGGAGGCCGTCGCACAGGCCGCGCTGGCCGCATGGCCGGCGCTCGTCGGTGCGAGCAGCACGGGCGGCGCGTAGCGGCAGGACCCCGCCGCGCGCGACCGCACCGGCGGGTTACTGCTTCGCCGCGTGCTGCACGTCCTTCGACGCATGCCACACGCGATAGCGCACCTCGAAGCCGTCCGGTACATAGACGACGAGCGGCAGGCGGCTGTTGTAGCGCAGCAGCTGGCCGTCACCGCGCACCTGCACGAAGCGTTGCTGCGGCGCCTGGCCCGGGCACGCCATCAGCGTCGAGGCCGGGCCCTTCACGTCGGTGAGCTGGTAGTACGTATAACCCCAGCCCTTCACGTCCTCTGCGCTCAGCTCGCCGCCGAACCACTGCTGGTTGCAGTCGGTCTGCAGCGTCTTGCCGATCATCAGCTCGACGCGGGCATCGCCCTCGTTCTCGAGCGCGGGCAGCCCGATCACGACGCGCTGCTGGCCGGCCGCTGCCTGCGGAAACATCTTGATCGACTCGGCCGGCACGGCGGGCGCCGATGCGGGGCCCGCCACGCACGCGGCGGCAGTCGTTACGCAGAAAGCGGCCAGTGCGGCCCGGATCGCGAATTTCATCGATGTGCTCCTGAAAAACAAATGAGCCCCGGATGCTAACACTTTCGCATCAGGACCTTACGGAGCTGTAATTTGCAGACACAATTGCAAACAGTCGCCGGTTCCCGTGCGCGGTACTTATACGGCAACCAACGGAGAACATCATGCTGAAGCTCATTGCTGCCGCCGGCGTCGCCACCCTGCTGGCCGGCTGCGTCGTCGCCCCGGACGCCGGATACGGCTACGGGCAGCCCTACTATTCCGATCCCGGCTACGCGTACGCGCCGTCCCCCGTGTACGGCACGGTCAACATCTGGGGCGGTGGCGGCGGACGCGACTGGGATCGCGGCCGGCGCGACTACCACCGCTGGGACGGCGATCGCGGCAACCGCGGCAATGGCTGGGGGCGCGGCGGACGCCGCGGCGACTGGAACGATGGCGGTGGGCGCGGTGACGGCGGTGGCGGCCATCGCCACTGACGCGCAATTGCAACCGTTTGTATCCGCGTGCGGCCCGCCGATGGCCGGTCGCGCGTCACGCAGCCGAACCGGTGGCCGCGCAAAAGCAAAGGCCCTCGCATGAAGCGAGGGCCTTTTGTCGTCCGGTCCGGCGAATGACCGTCGGCGGGTGCCGGCCTGCCGGCGCCCTGCCCGTCCAGGCGTCGTGTGCGCCGGCTTACCAGCCGGCCGGCTGCGCGTAGCCGCCCTGCACCGGCGCGCCGCACACGTATGCACGCTGGTAGCGGTCGTAGCAATAGTTCGGGCCGTCGTCCTGGTACTGCGCCTGCTGATACGTCGGATACGCAGGCTGCTGGTACGCAGGCGCCTGGTAATACGTCGGCGGCTGATAGGCCGGTGCCTGGTACACGGGCGCCTGATACGCGACGGGCGGATTCATCGCGGACGTCACGATCGCGCCCAGCACCGCGCCGCCGATCAATGCGCCGATGACGGCGCCGCCGTCGCGGCCATGCGCGGACGCCGGGCCCGCCACGGCGAGCGAACCGGCGAGGACACACACTGCGGCAATCTTTTTCATGATGGACTCCCACGCGAAGTGGTACTGGATGCGATGCATTGTGGCGGTGCGCGGCCGTAATAGATGCAGCAAGTGGTAACGCGCGATTACCGGTATCGCGCACACCGAAACGCGTCATCCCCGTGCTACGATTTTCGGCATACAGGAGACGCCTTCATGCAGCCCGAAACCGCCCGCCGTTTCGATACCGAATTCGCCCCGCGCATCGCGCAGGCGATCGCCGCCTACTTCGCCGAGCACGTGCTGACCGACGTCGTCCCGTACGGCGGTCACGGGCATCCGACGCGCGTGCAGATCCGCAGCGCGCCGCACGAGCATGTGAGCGGCTTCGAGCATCCGCTGAACCTCGAGCTGACCTGGGACACCGACGAGATCGAGCGGCTGATGGAACCGGACGGCCCGCAGCGCTTCGAGCACTACCTGGCCGCGCTGCCGAGAAAGCTCGGCGCATGGCAGGGCGCACGCGAGATCGATCTCGCGTCGCGCACGCAGGCCGACCCGCTCGTGCGGCTCGGCGGTCTCGACTTCGAAGGCTGATTGCGCACGCCGGCCTGCAGCCGCACGTGCCGGCGTCGCGTCACGCAGCCCGGTGATACACTCGACCGGCCCCGTCCCGGTGCCGCTGCACCGGCCGGGCCGTTCATCGCCGCCTCCACCCCTCCGCATGGCTGCGCACGCAACCGGCAACCGGGCGCGCGGACAACCACGCTCTCGCTCCCGTCATGAACGCCGATACCGGCCTGCCGCTTCCGCAACGTTACTGGGCGATCGTCTGCGTCGCCCTGGGCATCACGCTCGCCGTCCTCGACGGCGCCATCGCGAACGTCGCGCTGCCGACCATCGCGCGCGACCTGCATGCCTCCGACGCCTCATCGATCTGGATCGTCAACGCGTACCAGCTCGCGGTCACGATCACGCTGCTGCCGCTCGCGTCGCTCGGCGAGCGCATCGGCTATCGCCGCATCTACATCGCCGGGCTCGCGCTCTTCACCGCGGCCTCGCTCGGCTGCGCGCTCGCCGGCTCGCTGCCGATGCTGGCCGTGATGCGCGTGATCCAGGGGTTCGGTGCGGCCGGCATCATGAGCGTCAACGCGGCGCTCGTGCGGATGATCTACCCGTCGTCGATGCTCGGGCGCGGGCTGTCGATCAATGCGATGGTCGTTGCGTTGTCGTCGGCGATCGGGCCGACGGTCGCGTCCGCGATCCTGTCGTTCGCGTCGTGGCCGTGGCTGTTCGCGGTCAATGTCCCCATCGGCATCGCCGCGGTACTCGGCAGCCTGCGCGCGCTGCCGGCCAACCCGCTGCACGACGCGCCGTACGACTTCCTGAGCGCGCTGATGAACGCATGCGTGTTCGGCCTGCTGATCACGGCCGTCGACGGGCTCGGGCACGGCGAAGGTCACGCGTACGTCGCGGCCGAGCTGGCCGTTGCGTTCGTCGTCGGCTACTTCTTCGTGAAGCGCCAGCTGTCGCAACCGGCGCCGCTCCTGCCGGTCGACCTGATGCGCATCCCGATGTTCGCGCTGTCGATCTACACGTCGATGGCGTCGTTCACGTCGCAGATGCTCGCGTTCGTCGCCCTGCCGTTCTGGCTGCAGAACTCGCTCGGCTTCTCGCAGGTCGACACGGGTCTCTACATGACGCCGTGGCCGCTCGTGATCGTGTTCGCCGCACCGCTCGCGGGTGTGCTGTCGGATCGCTATTCGGCCGGTATCCTCGGCGGCATCGGGCTCGCGCTGTTCGCGGCCGGATTGCTGTCGCTCGCGACGATCGGTGCGCATCCGGGCACCGTCGACATCGTGTGGCGGATGGCGCTGTGCGGCGCGGGCTTCGGGCTGTTCCAGTCGCCGAACAATCGCGCAATGCTGTCGTCGGCGCCGCGCGAGCGAAGCGGCGGAGCGGGCGGCATGCTGAGCACCGCGCGTCTGTCGGGCCAGACGCTCGGCGCCGCGCTGGTCGCGCTGATTTTCGGGCTCTCGCCCGATCGCGGTCCGACGATCGCGCTCTATGTCGCCACGGCGTTCGCGGCAGTGGCGGCCGTCGTCAGCATGCTGCGCATCACGTCGCCACGGCCGGACACGGCGACCTGACACCGCCTCGCGCCGCTCGCGTCATGCGGCGTCGAGCGCGTCCGTCACGAAGCGCACGCGCGCCTTCACGCTCGCGCGCGGCAACTCGATCAGCCGGTAGCCGTACGACGTGTAGCAATCGACCATCGCGTCATAGGTACGCTCGGCTTCCGCGAAATCCTGCCGGCGCTCGGTGTCCTGCGCATAGATCTCGGGCCACGGCGGCGCGATGAACACGCGCCGGTGATAGCGGAAGCGGCGGGCCGCGGCCTCCGCATGCGCGGGTACCGCCAAGCCTGTCAGCCGCAGGTAGCCAACCACGTCCGGCACGCCACGATCGAAGAACACGGGCCCGCGCGCCTGCCGCGCGAGATGGTACGAGCGCATTTCCCAGCTCAGCATCAGCTCGGCGAACGCGGCCGGGTCGCGCCACGGCAGCGCAAGGCCGTCGACTGCCATCTGGTCGCGGATCACACCGCGCCCGGCCTCCTGCGAGCGCGCGAATCCGGCGCGCTCGAGCGCATCGAGCAACGTGCTCTTGCCCGAACCCGGGCCGCCCGTCACGACGAAGAAACGGCCGGTTGCGTCGTCGTCCGCTTCTTCGTCGGCACCCACGCCCGGCGTGACGTCACGCATGTGCAACCCGCCGGCCCGCGCGTTGCGTGACCGACGCAGCCGCCGCGACACTGCGCAAGTCGGCAACGAACGTGTCGCGCCACACCGAGAGGTCGTTCTCGCGCAGCCGCGCGAGGTTCTCCTCGTGACGTGCCTGCCGCTCCGCGAGCGGCATCGACAGTGCGCGTTCGAGCGCCTCGGCCATCTGCGACAGGTCGTACGGATTGACGAGCAGCGCACCCGTCAGCTCGGCCGCCGCGCCCGCGAACTCCGACAGCACGAGCACGCCCGGATCGGCCGGATCCTGCGACGCGACGTACTCCTTTGCGACGAGATTCATCCCGTCGCGCAGCGGCGTCACGTAGCCGACCTGCGACATCCGGAAGAACGCCATCAGCAGGTTGCGCTCGTACTTGCGGTTCAGGTACTGGATCGGCGTCCAGTCGAGCTGCGAGAAACGGCCGTTGATGCGGCCGGCTTCGCCTTCGAGCGTTTCGCGGATGTCCTGGTAAGTCTGCACGTCGGAACGCGTCGGCGGCGCGATCTGCAACAGCGACACGCGCCCCTGCCAGCCCGGCGCGTTCGCGAGCATCCGCTCGAACGACTGGAAGCGCTCGACGAGCCCCTTCGAGTAATCGAGGCGATCGACGCTCATCACCAGCTTGCGGCCGTCGAGCGCCTCGCGCAGCATCTTCACCGGCTTGCGCGTGCCGTACTGGACGGCCGCCTGCGCGATCGCGTCGGGATGCACGCCGATCGGATAGGCCGCGACCTTCACGACGCGGCCGTGCGCATGCAACATCCCGTCATCGCTCGCCGCCCCGATTCCGCGCCGCTCGATGTAGTCGGTGAATGCCCGCTTGTCGCTCTCGGTCTGGAAGCCCGCGACGTCGTACGCGCACATGAACTTCACGAGCTCCTCGTGCGGTGGCACGAGGCGCAGCATGTCGGGCGACGGAAACGGGATGTGCAGGAAGAAGCCGATCGGGTTCTTCACGCCGAGCTCGCGCAGGTAATGCGCGAACGGCAGCAGGTGGTAGTCGTGTACCCAGATCAGGTCGTCGGGCCGCAGCAGCGCGGCGAGCTGCTTCGCGAGCATCGCGTTCACGCGCAGATAACCCGCGTACTCCTGACGATCGAAGCGCGCGAGATCGCCGCGGTAGTGAAACACCGGCCACAACGTTGCGTTCGAGAAACCGCGGTAGTACTGGTCGTAGTCGCGCCGGGTCAGCCCGACCGTCGCATAGGTCACGTTGCCGTCCCGCTGGATCGCGGGTTCGACATCCGGCGCACCGACGATCTCGCCGTTCCAGCCAAACCAGACGCCGCCCGTTTCCTTCAGCGCGTCCATCACGCCGACGGCCAGGCCGCCCGCGCTCGGGCGCGTGTCCTCGCCGGCGGCGACACGGTTCGATACCACGATCAATCTGCTCATGCGGCTTCCCCTCCTCGATTCGATTGGCTGGCGCGCGACGCGCACCCGAGCGGACACGGCGGCCCGAAGGCGGCCGCGCGGCGATTCAGTTCCGAGAAATGCGATGAAATACGGCGGTGGAATGCAGCGACGACGAAATCAAGCGTCCTGCTCCTGGCCGAGGTCGCGTTGATAGTCGAGCCCTTCCGGGCGAGCGCCGCCCTGGTTGTGATCGCCGTCGGACGGCGTGTCGTCGGGCTTGCCAGCAGCCGGCGCCGGTGGTGCGTCGGGCTGCGGACGCGAGCGGCCTGCCCCGGCGTCGGGCGGCCGGTGGGACAACCGTTTCGAACGGCGCATGGCTGGGTGTCTCATATGTGGCGCGGCTCGAGGCCGTCGTAGAAACATTCCATAACAAAACAGTCTAGGTCGGTTCCTTGCATCCCGAGGTAACAATTACCTTCAATTTGTAACGTTTCGACCCCTCACCAATCAACTATCCGACAATAGCGCCGCGCGTTCGCGCGCGGTACGCCGGCCGGCGATTTGTCAAAGCTTTGCAGTTCTCCTATGACAATTGCGAAACAATGACGCGGCATCGGGGCGTGCATGCGTCGCCGCTCACCCAGACAGGACTTGCACTCAGGGATGAACAATCGTTTCGAATCGCCGCGCCGGGCCATGCCGGCGCGCGTCGTGCTGGCCGCGATCGCCACGGCCGCACTGCTGTCCGGCTGCAATTCGCTATACAGCGAAGGCGCGACAGCCGGCGCCGGTATCGCGGGCGCCGCAATCGCTTCCAAGGTCACCAACAACGCGGCCGTCGCGACAGGCATCGGTCTCGGCGCCGTCGCCGGCGCGCGGGCTGGCGTCCAGTACTCGCAGCGCGTCGCACACCGTTACACACAGGAACAGATCGCGAAGGCGGCCGGCCCGCTCGACGTCGGCGGCGTCGCACCGTGGTCGACCCACCACTCGTTCCCGATCGAGGACGACGAGCAGGGTCGCGTGACGGTCAGCCGGATGATCAGCGTCGGTCCGCTCGACTGCAAGGAAATCGTGTTCGCGGTCGACACGCCGGCGAAGGCCGACAAGGCCGCGCAATCGGCGTTCTACGTCGCCACGATCTGTCGCGACGGCCCCGCGTGGAAATGGGCGTCGGCCGAACCGGCGACCGAACGCTGGGGCGCGCTGCAATGAGCGTCGCGATCCGTATCGCGGCGATCGGCGCGCTGTGCGCGGCCACCGCCGCGCTGTCGGGCTGCGGGTCGGTCGGCGCGGCGAGCGGCGCACTTGCCGGCGCGGCGACGGGCCTCGTCACCGCGAACCCGGCGGTGGGCGTCGGCGTCGGGATCGCCGTGCAGGCCGCGACCGACGAGGCCGTCAACCGCACGATGAAGCAGCTCCATCAGAACCAGCAGGACGCGATCGCGAAGGTGGCCGGCAGTCTGGCCGTCGGCGAAGTGAAGCCGTGGAAGGTGAAGAACACGCTGCCGCTGGAAAACGGCGAAGGCGAAGTGCGCGTCGCGCGCGCTTACTCGACGCCGCTGGCGCTGTGCAAGGAATTCACGTTCTCGGTAAAGGACGGCGACAAGGCCGACTGGTATTTCGCGAATGCGTGCCAGCAAGGCACGCACTGGAAGTGGGCGTCGGCGGAACCGGCGGTCGACCGGTGGGGGAATCTGCAGTAGCGGTGCGATGCGCCGCGCGCCATGCACGGTGCCCTTGCCGTTCTGGTCAGCCGCGCAACCGGCAGTCGTTACATAGACGCGCGCAGCTGCGTCACGCTGCCGTTGATCCGCGCGGAACACGCATCCATCGTCCGGGTTGCAGGCCAGGCACCGCTCTGCTGCCAGCCAATCGGGAACCGCCGAGAATGCGACTTGCCAATCCGGGCACTTCGATCATCGGCACGCTCGTCAGCCGGGCAATCAGATCGATGCGCCTGTCCGTTGATTGAACGCAGCCCGCATCACTTCCGGGCCGATCATTTCCATTCGACCCAGCTCGGCGAGGACCGCCGCAAGTATGCCGTCGACCTCGGGATCCACCGCTCTCATCTGCGTCAGCAACGCAGGCCGGAAAGCTTCGTCTTCACTGATTCCCGATTCGCCCGTCTGGCGTCGCGCGCGATACAGCACGCCAACCCAATAGCGAGTGCGCTCGATTGCACTCCATCCCGCATAGGTGTCCGGGAACCTCGCTTGTTCGATTGCTTGCCGAACGACTGTCTCTGGATCGGCCAGAAACTGCATGAAGAACATCTGCTCTCCAACTGCAAGCCTCGACGAGGTCACCGGATCGTATGCGGTATAGGTTTCATAGCGAACGTCGGTAGCGGCCTCGAGCCGATTACCTACTTGCACCCGGATTCCATCTCGCAGAACTATCCGCCGCTCCAGCGGAAATCGTGCTTCGCGCTCGTTGCGTGACAGCAGACGCCCCAATTGCGGCGAAAACTCGACTTCATGTTGACGACCGATTTTCGCGTCGACGTACCAGACGATGATCGTTTGGGACTCGGCACTCTCGAGCGCCTTCAAGAAAACTGCCTCGGGAATCAACGCCGTCAACGATGCCGGCAGCGCGGAGTACGGCAACTTGTCACGCTTCAACATCCCGACGGCCCCGGAAGCAATTTGCCCGGACAGTTCCGGGCCAGATACCGCAAACTTCGCACCCGGCGGCGGCCGTTACGTACGCGCGCGAAGCTGCGCCACCCTTTCCTTGATCTTCGCGGACAACGCATCGTCCGGGTTGTAGGTCAGGCACCGCTCCAGATCGGCAATCGCAGCCTTGATATCGCCCAGCGTCTCGTAAACGCGGGCGCGGTTGAAATAGACGAAGGGCTGATCGGGATTGAGCTTCAGCGCCTTGTCGAAATACTCCAGCGACTTCTGGTAGCCACCGCCTTCGAGGAAAATCGTCGCGAGCGTGCAGTACGCCGACGGATCCGTGTACCCCAGCTCGATGGCGCGGTTCAGATCGTTCAACGCGAGATCCGTCTTCTTGATCATCGCGAAGGTCGTGCCGCGGTCGGCATACGTCGCCGCGTCTTCCGGCGCAACTTTCAGGATGTCGCCGTATAGCCCGAGCGCATCCTCGATGCGCCCCTGCGACACGAAACCGCGCGCGCGCATGCGAATCGGTGAAAAATCGGGATTCTTGTCGGTCATTCCATTCAGCTCCAAAAACTTCGTTTTCCCAATATCCGCTTCACCGTCTGAAAACCGATCCGGCTCAGCGTGCGGACCTCGCGATCAAGCCTTTCAGGTAGCTCTCCAGCACACTGAACTTGACGATCGACGCATTCCGCCACGTCGGATGCTGACTCGCCGCAGCCTTCACGGCCTCCGGGAAATCATCACGCAGCCACAACTCCGCAACATGTAACCTGGCACCCAATTCACCGTCCATGTCTTCCAGAACCATGTGCCCGCACCACGGATACTCGTTCAACCCGCTGGCCTGCACTCTCACGAACATGAGCGCACGCTCCCCGACTTGAAGCGCCACGTTACCCCAAGTCGGCGGACCACCGGTGAACGTGATCTCCGCTCCGAGAAGATCCGGCGTGATGCCTTTTCCGCTGGAATAGATGCGCTCGACCTTCGCCCGAAAAACTTGCGGACCCGGGGCGTCGACAACGGACGCGAGCACCAGATCGAACGACTCTGCGGCTACGGTATAGAAATCCTTTTTCTCACTCATCGATCCCGATCTCACGGCTTCCAGGGCTTCCAGGGCGTCCCGACCTTCTCGAGTTCGGGCATGTAGTTCTGCAATTTTCCGGTCGCCTCTGGAATGGGGATACCGAGACGGCCGGGGAATGTTGCGCAGTTATAGTTGTTTTCCGGCCATTCGCCGGACTTGGGCGGCCATTGATATCGAATGTCGTCCATGGGCCCACGCGCGACCAGCTCCTCATGCGCCGCCAGAATCGATTCATACTGCTCTTGCGTGACCGGTATCTTCTGCTCATATACCGTCTGCAGCGCGCCGCCCCCTCCACGGGCCGGCAGCGGATTCTCTGCAATCAGGGAGAATGGCGTCTGGTCCTGAGTCAGTTGCCCGGGGTAGCTGCCGGATGACTTCAGATTAGCAAATACATCCGCCGCGGTCGCATCCCCCACTGCCGGGCCAAAGCCCCATATCGTCTTGCCTCCGTCGAACGAATACCCGACGTGACCAGTGTACTGATACGGGTGCTGCACGCCTTCGGCGTTGGGCGTCCGCCCGCCACCGCGTACCCCGAACAACGAAATCGTCGGCTGCTCCGTCGCGCCTGCGGCACCTTCGGTGGCCTCCAGCGCCGACAGTTCGCCCGCCACGGAGCCTGCCCCCCTCGCCCCGCTGACGAGCCCGGCGCCCTTCGCCGCCCCGAACCCGCCCAGCAAGCTTCCTCCAAGCATCGACCACTTTTGCCCGTCGGAACCTTCGCCGAAAATCTTTCCGCCCAGCCATCCGCCGACTTCACCGCCGAAAAAACCGCCGGCCGCGCCGAGAATCGCCAGCGCCGGCCCGGCAAGGACGGCCGCGGCGGCAATGCCCACCGCGGCCATCGTCCAGTTGACCCACGCCGGGATCTCGGGATTGAACTCCCCGACCGCCGGGCCACCGATGAACACGTTCGGCGATCCGTCGTTGATCAACGCGCCGCACATCATCCGGTCTTCCTTGCGGCTCGCCGGCTGGCTGTTGATGTAGACCGTCGACGAACCCTGCGCGACCACCTGCGGCGGACCCGCGTGGTCGCTGCACAGACCCAGGCTCAGGATGGCCCGCATCGCCGCGCGACTGTTGATGAAGACGTTGGGTGAGCCCTTTATCAGACTTCCCGTGACATGCCGGGGCGCCCACGACATCGTGCCCAGCACTTCGCCGAGCCCGCCGCCCGCGGCAGCGCCCGCCGCGACTGCGGCAATCACCGTCAACGCGGCGCCGCCCGTTGCGACCACCGCCACGGCCCCGATTACCGCGCCGGCGATCAGCCCGGCGATCATCCATCCCTTGGACGCCGTATGCGCAATCGGATCGCCCAATCGCGCAGCAGCAAGCAATGTATCCACGCGCGCTCCCCGTTAGCCCGCGTTCGCAACCGCGGTCAGATAAGCACGCACGGCCTCGATGCTCTGCATGCCGGTCATGCCCTTCACCGCCGCCACACCGCCGAGCCGGTCGCCCAGCGGGGCATGCTCGCGCGCATCCGTCGTCCAGAGCGCGAACTGACGGCCGTCCAGTGCTCTCCACGCCGGTTGTCCGATCGGAGCAGGTTGCAACGCCAGCGGCTCACCGGACGGGCCGAAGAACGCGGTGTCGTCGAACATTTCCGTGACGTCGTGCCGGAACAGTTCGGCCAGGCCGGTGAGCGCGTACAACGTCGCGCTCGGCTCATGCAGCACGAAGACGATGCCCGCCTCGTCCTGGCCGAGCGCGGTCGGCACGAAAGCCGCACGGTCGGGCCGGGCCAGCACGACACTCTCGAGCAAGCTCTTGTACTCCTTGCTCTTGTCCTCCGTGAACGACTTCGGACAGGTACCGATGAAACTGATCGCCACGCGCTCGCGCCCGGCCTTCGGCGACATCACCACCGTCTGGCGCTGATGCAGCGGCGTGCCTTCCGACACCCACTGATAATCGACTTCGCGTGCGGTTTCGCCGTCGATTTCCCGATTGTCCAGATGCTTCAATTCGAAACGCGGAAGCGACTTGCGCATCTCCGATACGAGCCGCGTCACGAACGTATCGACCGTGTCGTCCGGCTCCATCGGCGCACGCGAAACCACGAACGTGAATTCGCTGCTCCCTGCTTCATCGACCGTGAACAGGTGAATCGTCTTGTCTTTGAAGTGCGCCGGCAACTGAATGACGGCGTCGTTCATCTGATATTCGGACATGCTCTTCTCGGTTCGGCCTGCCCGTCGGGGCAGGCGCCGGATTGAAACTGTTCGCCGGCGGCACAGGCGCAGCCGGCGCAGCCGTCATGCGGCTTGCGTTACTGCACGCCGGCCGTGACCAGACGCTTGTGAATGGCTTCGATGCGACTCAGCTGCGGCGAGCCTTTCGGCGTCTGCTGCAGTTCGTCGCCGAGGACTTTCGAATAGGCGAGGCCGTTGTCGTTCTTCACCGACGGATCGGCGCCATGCGCGAGCAGATAATCGACGACGTCCCACTGCCGCAGGCGCGTCGCTTCGTAGAGCGCGGTTTCCTTCATCGAGTCCCGCAGATTGACGTTGGCCTTGTGTTCGACCAGCGCGCGCATTTGCGGCAACAGCGTGTCCTTGCAGGTTGCGAAGAGCAGCGGCGTATCGCCGTCGTACCTGAGATCCGGGTTCATGCCGCCGGCCAGCAATGCTTTCAGCAGGTTGGGCGTGTCGGCCCGCGCAGCCAGATATGCGACGTTCGCGCCGTTCTCGCCGAACGGCTGTTCGGGCTTCGCGCCGTCCCGCACCAGTTCGCTGACGATCTGGAAGTGCACGTTCGTGGCGTCCGTCTTCACCGGAATCGCCTCCTGCACCGCGAACGACAACAGGGTGGCCTTCTTGTTGCCCGGCGCAGCCAGATCGGTATGCGTCGCAAGCGATTTGACCTGCTCGAGATTTCCGTCGCGAATGGCACGCGCCAGCTCGAGTTGCGATCCCGAGAAAAAGTCTTCGGGCGGGTAACGCTTGAAGTCTGCCATTTTTGTTTCCTGTGCTTGAGTCGGCCACCAGAACGGCGACGACAAACCGATTACCGCGACAACCGCGCCCGCGGCGATGACCTTGCTGTATTTCATCAATGTCCCTGAAGTTGGCTCAGCAACGACGCCTGCTGATCGGCAACGGTCGTTTCCAGCCCGCTCGTCACCTGCCCCATCATGTGGCGCTGAACGGTCGTCAAACTGGTACCCGGGATGGTGATCTGCTCACCGGCGGCCTTGGGCATCAATTGCGACGTCACGTCGCTGATCGGGCCCAGCCTGCCTTCCTGCACCCCGGTCAGGATGTCTCCGTCGACCCGGTAGTTCGTGATGGCCGACGCCCGCGGTGTTGCGCCGTACATCGGCAGCGTTTCTGAATTGAGGCCGGCCGCGTTGAACGTCGTCGCGCCCGCGCCGCTGGCCTGGGACGCCGCCGAAGCCAGCCCGCCGCCGAGCGAATGACCGGTGAGATCGAGGCCGCCAGCATTGCCGGAGCCGTAGATCTTCTTGCCGATGGTCACCGCGCGATCGTAGTACGGGGAGTTGTCGCCCAATCCCTGATTGAGGTTGTTCGACCAGTCTTCCTTGACCGTGGGCTGCGTTCCCTTGAAGGCCAGGGTAGGCTTCATGCTGTCGCCGAACACCGCGGGATCGGGCACGTATGCCTGCGCACCGAAGTTGCTGCCGGGAATCTGCAAGTCCTGCGGCCTCAGGCCGAACTTCTTGAGCGCTTCCGGATCGTTCGACACGTTCTTCCATCCCGGCGGCGCCGTACCCGGCGCATACACGGCTCCCGCGAGTTTGGCCAGCTGCTGCGCCTTGACCGTCGCCTGAAGCTTGCGTGCCGCTGCCTGCACCTTGGGATCGGCCGATGCGAGACCCGCCGCGATGATCGCCTGCTGATTGGCCCACTCGATCGCCATCGCCTGCTCGGGCGTCACGAACAGCCCCTGGTTCAGGTGGATCACCGGGCCGTCGAGAAAGATGCCGCTCTGATTGATCAGGATGCTCGATGCGCCGTGGGACAGCTTGATGCTGTCCGGCTTCAGCGTGACGATGCTCGCGCCCACGCGATGCTCGATCTCGTCCGTCGCCTGATAGCTCTGCTTGCCCGGCCCCGCATCGCCGGCCAGCGCCTGCACGCCGACACTGTTGGCCGTCGTGAAACGCGCTTTCGCGATCTTCTCCGACAGGTTGCCTTCCGCAACATGCTTGCTCTCGTCGCCTTTCAGCACCGACACGCTCCGCGCGCCGGATTCGACCGTGTGCGACTCGCTGTCCTTGACGATCGTTTTCATGTCCTTCTGCGCATGCAGAAAGACTTCCTGCGCCCCGTTCACGTCCGAGAAGCGCAGTTCGTTGAAGCCATCGCCCTTGTGCGTCTGGCTGCGCATCCCCATCGTCTGGCCGCCGCTGCCGTGGTACGGGTTGCCCGAATCGCCGTTGAACACGCGCCCGACGACGATGGGATTGTCCGGATCGCCCTGGTTGAACGAGACGAGCACCTCCTGGCCGATCCGCGGGATCGCCGATCCGCCCCAGCCCTTGCCGGCCCACGGCTGCGACACGCGCACCCACATCGAGTCCGAACCGTCGAGCTTGCCGCGCCGGTCCCACATGAAATGCAGCTTGACCCGGCTGCCGTCGGTGTGAATTTCCTCGCCCTTCGGCCCGACCACGATCGCGGACTGCGTGCCCTGCATGTGCGGCTTGGGCGTACGCCGCTCCGGCCTGAACGGGATATCGATCGGCAGGCACGTGAACGTGTTGTGATACGGCAGTTTCGACGTCTGCTGGGTATAGTCGTTCGCCACCTGATGACGAACGCGGAGGATCACGAAGTCCTTGTTGTTGTAAGTGGACGTGCCGTGATTGACCAGCGTGAATCGCCCGTTCGTCGTCATCCCGTGCGCATGCCCCGCGCCGTTGAAGCGATGCGCGAGCGCCTCTTCCGCTTCCATTGCGTAGCACGCGTAACGTTGCCCGTCGTCGCCGTGGTCATACAGCGAATGGAACTGGTAACGCTCGGTCGTCTGGATGTTCGGGTGCTTCAGGTTGACCGTCGGCACCTCGACGTGCATCAGTTGCGAGGACGGCTGGTTGTAGTTGAAATCCCGGTACGTGATCTTGCCGACCCGGAAGCTGAACGCCTCATCCCATCGATCGATGCCGTTCTGCTCGCTCGCGGCGCTGCTGGCTTCGTACGGAATGGTCTTCAGGTTCGGAATCGGCTGAAACACCGCGTTGGTGTCACCGATCACGAGGACGTGCTTGTCCTGTTCGTAGCGGAGCGTCCAGATCAGCCCTTCCTGCTCCATCAGGCGCGAGCAGAAACCGTAGTACGACTCGTCGTACATGACGATGTACTCGAGCTTCGGACGCTCGCCCTGCATCGCGAACTCGAAATCCGCAAAACCCATCTCGCGGAAAATGTCGGTCAGGATGTCCTGCGGCGTCTGGTTCTGGAAGATCCGGCAATCGGTCGAGCGTGTCAGAAACCAGAACCACGGCACGACCGACATTTCGTAACGGGTCACCGAGCCCGATTTTCCGACGCGGCCGAACGACGCGACGTACCCGTCGAAATATCGCTTCGTCTCGGTATCCGCTGCCGACGTCACGACGCGCGTCAGACTGAAATTGCGGCTCTGCGGCTCGAGCGTGATCTTGACCCGCTGCCCGACAATTTCCTGGGGTTCGATATTGTTGCGATGGGACAGCAGGTCGAGATGTGTTTCGGTCAGCTGATTGACGTGTTCGTCGATGACCGCCGCGCTGACCAGCAGCACGTCCGGACCGAGCGGCGTTTCGATCGTGATGAAACGATTGTCCTGGGTCAGACGCGGAAGCCCGCCCGTCAGGCTGTTGATGGCTTCGGCAATCGACTCCGGGGCCTTGCCCATCAACGACAAGCCGGTCTGCGCCAGTTGCACCGCGCTCGCGGCCCCGCCAAGCAGCCCCGCACCGGGCATACCGGTCAACGCCCCCAGTTGTCCCGCCATTCCGGCAATCGAACCCAGATTGCCCAGACCGCCGGCCAGGGTCGCACCGCTCCCTCCCGTCCCTTCGGGGTTTCCGTTTGCTGCGAAACTCATCATTAACCTCGTTCTTTTTGTCGGGCGAACCCGCCGCGACCTGGACGCTATCGCACCAACAAGGCGCTCTCAGCCACCTTGAAGGCGCCAAATATATCAAATCACAAGAGAATTCATAACCATTTGTCAGCATTTAATGTTGAGGCGCGTTGACGGCCGTGATAGATCCCCAATATCGATTGCCGACCGCCAGTCTCAGGCGCCCGACTGCCGGACGCATCGCACGATCGGCCTGCGATGCACGGCCGGAGCGCGGCGTACACCGAAAAACGAACGAGCCGATGCAGCAGGAAATCAACGTGTGGCGGGCCGGATGGCGCAGCCGGTCGTGAGCAAGGCGGTGCGCGCGACGATCGAACCGGGCGCGGCATGCTTGACGCATGCCATGCGCCCGTGCCCCCGGCAGGGGCACGATCCGGCGTTCAGGTAGGCGGGTAGTCAACGCGCGGCGCTCGTGGCGAACGCCGGGGACAGGCCCCGTACGGCCCTTTGCGGGGAGCGGCCGAATCGAACCGCGGCAGGCATCCGTGCGATGTCCGCCGAATGCTTTCGACCGACTCCGCGGGCGTCAGGACTCGACGTCCTCGAGGCTGAAGATCTCGGTCTGGTCGTTGTACGAGAAGATCTCGCCGTAGCGGCCCCAGTCGATCACCGCGTCGAGCGTTTCCTCGGCCGCGCCGTCCGACAGGAAATCCTCCAGCTCCTGCTCGAAACGCACGCGCGGCGCGCGGTGGCCCGGGCGCTCGTTCAGCACCTTCTTGATCCGGGCAGCCAGCGGCACGTGCTTCAGCAGATGATCGGCGAACATCAGCTTGCGCTCCTGCGTGCCGAATTCCGCGAACACGCGGCCCGGCGGCGTCAGGAACACGTCGCCTTCGCGCACGTCCGCGAAGCCGAGGTACTGCAGCACTTCGGCGATCGGGAACAGGTCGTCGACCTCCAGATGCAGCGTGCGCGCGATTTCCGGCATGTCGGCACGGCCGTGGTACGGCGCCATCGCGAGCGTCTCGATCAGGCCGGCCATCAGGTTGGTCGACACCTGCGGCAGCCAGCTGCCGAGTTCGAGGCCCTTCTTCGTCGCCTCGCCGGTCTGGCGGGCCGTCATCTTCGCGTAGATGTCGTCGACGAGCTTGCGGAACGCCGGGTCGAGCCGGTTGCGCGGATGCTTGAACGGCACCTTGATCTCGGCGATCACGCGGCCCGGGTTCGACGACAGCACGAGGATCCGGTCGCACATGAACACGGCTTCCTCGATGTTGTGCGTGACGATCAGCACCGACTTGATCGGCATGCGGCCCTGCGTCCACAGATCGAGCAGGTCGGTACGCAGCGTCTCGGCCGTCAGCACGTCGAGCGCCGAGAACGGCTCGTCCATCAGCAGGATCGTCGGATCGACGACGAGCGCACGCGCAAAGCCCACGCGCTGGCGCATGCCGCCCGACAGCTCGCGCGGGTACGCGTTCTCGAAGCCGTCGAGACCGATCAGGTCGATCGCGGCCAGCGCGCGTTCGCGCCGCTCGCGCGCGCCGACGCCGAGCGCTTCGAGGCCGGCTTCCACGTTCTGCAGCACCGTGAGCCACGGGAACAGCGCGAAGGTCTGGAACACCATCGCAACGCCTTCGGCCGGGCCATCCAGCGGCTTGCCGAGATAGGTCACTTCGCCGCCGGTCGGTTCGATCAGCCCGGCGATGATTCGCAGCAGCGTCGACTTGCCCGAGCCGGAACGGCCGAGCAGGCCGACGATTTCGCCCTCGCGCAGCGACAGGTTCGCGTCGTCGAGCACGAGCAGTTCGCCCTGCGTCTTGTTGAAGCCGCGGCAGACGTGATCGACACGCAGGATTTCCTCACCGAGGCGCGGCGGCTGGGACGTCTGGACGGGGGCGTTTACAGCATTCGGATTGTGCATCGCGTTTCGCTCTCAATCGGTCTCAGTCGAGCCGCAGCTTCGCTTCGGCGAAGGCATACAGCGGGCGCCACAGCAGGCGGTTGAACAGGGTGACGAACAGGGACATCACGGCGATGCCCAGGATGATCTTCGGGAAATCGCCGGCGGCGGTGGTCTGCGCGATGTATGCGCCGAGGCCGTGGGCCTCGATCTTGGTGTTGCCCCACTGCACGGCTTCCGACACGATGCTCGCGTTCCACGCGCCGCCCGAGGCGGTGATCGCACCGGTCACGTAGTACGGGAAGATGCCCGGCAGGATCGCCTGCCGCCACCACTGCCAGCCACGGATGCGGAAGTTCGTCGCCGCTTCGCGATAGTCGTTCGGGTAGGACGTTGCGCCGGCGATCACGTTGAAGAGGATATACCACTGCGTACCGAGCACGATCAGCGGCGACAGCCAGATATCGGCGTTCAGGTGAAAGCGCGCGATCACGATCACGAACACCGGGAACAGCAGGTTCGCCGGGAACGCGGCGAGGAACTGCGCAAGCGGCTGCAGCTTCTCGGCCAGCTTCGGGCGCAGCCCGATCCACACGCCGATCGGCACCCAGATCACGGAGGCGATCGCGATCAGCACGACCACGCGCAGCAGCGTGATGAGCCCGAGCACGAGCACGTGGCCGACCTCGCCCATCGTCACGCCGGTCGAGACGAAGCTGACGACGCGCCACACGATATACGCCGTGCCGATCAGCACCAGAACCGCCCACGCGATGTCGACCGTGCGCGACGCCTTCTTCTCGACGCGCGGCAGCGTGAAGCGCATCGCGCCCGACAGCGGCAGTCGCAGCGGGATCCGCGCCGCCTTCGCGAAGAACCAGCCGGCCGGTACGAGCAGCTGATGGATCAGGCGCGTGCGGCGCACGAGGTCGAGCAGCCACGATTGCGGCGCATCGCCCGACGCGGTGTTCTCCATCCGGAACTTGTCGGCCCACGCGATGAGCGGGCGGAACAGGAACTGGTCATAGGCGAGGATCACGACCGTCATCGTGAGGATCACCCAGCCGATCGCGCCGAAGTTCTTGTCCGAGATCGCCTGCGCGAGATACGCGCCGATGCCCGGCAGCGTGATGGTCTGGTTGCCGACGGTGATCGCCTCCGACGCGACGACGAAGAACCAGCCGCCCGACATCGACATCATCATGTTCCAGATCAGGCCCGGCATCGAGAACGGCACCTCGAGCTTCCAGAAGCGCTGCCACGACGTCAGGTGGAAGCTGCGCGCCACTTCGTCCAGGTCGCGCGGCACCGTGCGCAGCGACTGGTAGAAGCTGAACGTCATGTTCCACGCCTGGCTCGTGAAGATCGCGAAGATCGCCGCCAGCTCGGCGCCGAGCACGCGGCTCGGGAACAGCGCGAGGAAGAACGTGACGGTGAACGAGATGAAGCCGAGCACCGGCACCGACTGCAGGATGTCGAGGATCGGGATCAGCACCATGCCCGCGCGGCGGCTCTTGGCCGCGAGCGTGCCGTAGACGAGCGTGAACGCGAGCGACGCGACCATCGCGGCGAGCATCCGCAGCGTGGTGCGCAACGCGTATTCGGGCAGGTTCGACGGATCGAGCGAGATCTTCTGCGTCTGCAGGGTGCCGATCGGCGCCATCGTCTCGTGAAAGCCGACGACCGCCATCGCGATCAGGCAGATGATCAGCGGAAATGCGATGAAGTCCCACCGGTTCGGCAGCACACGCCACGCGGATGCGTTGGCGGTCCGGTTCGGATTGAAGAATCCGACGTCCATCAGGCGCTCTCCCCGGTAAGGCCGAACGAAGCCGGCAGTCGATGTTGATTCATGGCAAAGCGCACGGGCGCGGTAATTCGATTGACTGGCGATCTCGCGCAGGCGCGAGGCGCCGTGCGTGCATGCGCCGTCGCGGCCCGGTCGAGCCGGCCCGCGACGGCACGACACTACACCAACCTGTATTTCAGGTACAACCGTCCGGGAACGGCGCAGGCAGCGCACGGATCGTGCCCGGCGCGCGGTGGATGGCGGGGAACGGCCCGGCCGCAGTCCTACGGCCGGCATGCAGGCCCGAATTATGCCGTGATCCGGCCCGGCCGGGAACCCGCCAGCCGCACGCGGGCGCAAACCGTGTCGGGCATCAGCAGCCGGATCCGGCGAAGCAGGTATGATCGGGGCTAGCCCCCAGGGTCTGTTTCGGCCGTCTCGTGGCAACGCACGCGCGTTCCCCATGTAAACCGGCCCCGGGGATCGACCGACGAGCGGGAGGAAGGGAATGGCAGGAAACTTGGTGATCGTCTGCCGCGATCAGGATGCCGACGCGTTCTATGAACTCATGCAGGAGTACGGGTCGTTCCAGACGCGGCTGTCGT
The DNA here is from genome assembly GCF_057439935.1 of Burkholderia cepacia complex sp. TUM26381. Classification (NCBI taxonomy): domain Bacteria; kingdom Pseudomonadati; phylum Pseudomonadota; class Betaproteobacteria; order Burkholderiales; family Burkholderiaceae; genus Burkholderia; species Burkholderia cepacia complex sp. TUM26381. The sequence goes on from NZ_CM172006.1 coordinate 2,714,530, forward strand.
CGACGGCATGGTACCTGAACATGAACGTCGTGCCGGAATCGCTGCAGGAGGAAATCCTGGAGCGCCTCGGCCGGTATACGACCGTCTACATCTTCGAGGCCACCACGGTGACCTACAACACGATCGACAGCAACGCGGCCGAGACGCTCGGCACGCTGTTCGGCGAATGATGCCGGGCGGCGCCTGCCCGGCCGGGCAGGCGCCGCAACCGCTTACGCGGCCTGTGCGTGGGGTTCGTCCTTCGGCACGACCTCGAACGGGAACGTCATCGAGACACGCAGCCCGCCTTCGGGGCGGTTGCCGATGTCGCACGCGCCGCCCAGCCTGAGCACCAGCCGCTCGACGATCGCGAGCCCGAGCCCGCTGTGGCCGTTCCCGCCGCGCGCGGGGTCGAGCCGCACGAACGGCCGCGTGGCGGCCGCGAGGTCACGCGGCGCGATCCCGCCGCCGCTGTCGCTGACCGACAGCACGTAGCCGGCCGGCGTGCGCGCCGTCTCGACGAGCACGGGCGGTGCGCCGTACGCATGCGCGTTGTCCAGCAGGTTCGACAGGATCCGGTCGAGTGTCGCCGTCGGCAGCCGGAAGCCCGGATCGGCCTCCAGCCGCGTCTGGACCGTCGGCGCGTTCGGCGCGACGGCGCGATAGCTGCGTGCGATCCGCTCGCAGGCCTGATCGACCGGCACCGGTTCGCTGCGATCGGCCCCGCCGTGCGCAAACACCAGAAACTGATCGACGATGTGCGACATCGAGTCGACATCGCGCACGACCCCGTCGCGCAACCGTGCGTCGTCCATCATTTCCGCCCGCAGGCGCATCCGCGCGAGCGGCGTGCGCAGGTCGTGCGCGACGCCCGCCAGCATCACCGCGCGATCGCTCTCGGCCTGCGACACCTGCTCCACCATCTGGTTGAAGCCGTGCGTGAGCTGGCGCAGCTCGCGCGGGCCGCGCTCGCGCAGCGGCGGCACCGGCTGCCCGCGGCCGAAACGCGCGACCGCGCGCGCGAGCGAGCGCAGCGGCTGCTGCAACTGCCAGGCCGCGAACAGCGCGGCGATCACGCCGGCCGAGAAGATCGTGCCGAGCCACAGCAGCATCCGGTCGAGCGAGCGCGGCGGCCGCAGCGGCTGGACGGGCACGACGATCCAGTTGCGGTCGGCCGGCTCCTTCACCCACAGCACCGGCGGATGGCCGGGCACGCCGATCTGGACCTGCGTGCCGGGCGGCATGCGGTCGCTCACGTCGTCGCGGAACCGCTTGAGCGGCGGCGGCAATCCCGAATCGCCGCCCTTCGGCACGTCGGCACTGTCCGGCGACACGAGCCGCACGCGCGACGGCAGCGGCTGGTCCGGCGTGCGCGCGACGTGCTGGCGCACCGCGTCGACGAGGAAGGTGGCCTCTTCGACGGCATACCGTGTCTGCATCTGGTTGCGCTCGAGCCGCATCGCGAAAAACCACGCGAAGTGCGACAGGAGCAGGACACCGACGACGAGCAGCGCCAGCCGCCCGAACAGTGAATCAATGGGTTTGCGCATGAGCCTCGCCGTCGGGCACGAACACGTAGCCGCGCCCGCGCACCGTCTGGATGAAGCGCGGCGTCGACGGATCCGTTTCGAGGATGCGGCGCAGGCGCCACACCTGGACGTCGATGCCGCGGTCGGTACCGTCGTACTCGGGCCCGTGCAGCAGCTCGAGCAGCCGCTCGCGCGTGAGCGTGCGCAGCGCATGGTTCACGAAGATCTTCAGCAGCGCGAATTCGCTGCTCGACAGCGTGGCCGGCTTGCCGTCGACCGACAGCGTGCGCGCCTGGAAGTCCAGCAGGAAGCGGCCGAACGCGAACGGCTCGCGCTGTTCGGGCGCCGCCGCCGACGGCGTCGCGCGGCGGCGGCGCAGCACGGCCTGCACGCGCGCGAGCAGCTCGCGCGGATTGAACGGCTTGCCGAGGTAGTCGTCCGCGCCGAGCTCGAGCCCGACGATGCGGTCGACGTCGTCCGCGCGGGCGGTCAGCATGATCACGGGGATGTCGTCGCCGGCCGCGCGCAGCTGGCGCAGCGCGGTCAGGCCGTCCACGCCCGGCATCATCAGGTCCAGCACGATCAGGTCGGGCCGCTCGCGCTCGAGGCGCTTCTCGAGCGTCGCCGCGTCGTGCAGCACGGACACTTCCATCCCCTGGCGCACGAGATAGTCGCGCAGCAGGTCTCGGAGTTCTTGGTCGTCGTCGACGATGAGGATCTGGGTAGTCATGGCTCGAAGTTTACCGCGCGAGGGCGGAGTCGAAGAACGAAACAAAGGGACGAAAGGGTTACTGCGGGTTACCGCGCAAGGGAACTGTAATGCACGGTAACCGGGCCGCCGCCCCACGTAACACCCGCCGCGACCTGCATCGCTAACCTGCGTCTTACCGGATGCGGTACTCGGCTTTCCCGGCACCGCATCGCCGGACCCTTTGGATACAAGGAGTTTCTGAAATGTATAAGAAGACTTCCCGCGTGGCCATCGCGGCCGCCACCGTGCTCGCTCTCGCATTCGGCACCGCGCAGGCCGCGCAGCCCAACGACATGCCGCCGCCGGGCGGCCCCGGCATGCACCAGATGCACGGCGGGCACGAAGGCGGCCCGTTCGGCGCGATCATGAAACTGCACGACCAGCTGAAGCTCAACGCGTCGCAGGAACAGCAATGGCAGGCGGCCGTGAACACGATGAAGCAGAACCGCGACACGATGCGCAAGAGCCACGAGCAGATGCGCGAACAGTTCAAGGCGCAGCAGAACCAGCCGATCCTCGACCTGAGCGCGATGCACTCGGCACGCCAGCAGGCCGAGCAGCAGAACGCGCAACTGCGCGAGCAGACGTCCGCCGCGTGGCTCACGTTCTACAACGGGCTGAACGACCAGCAGAAGACGATGGTCAGCACGGCGCTCAAGCAGCAGTTCGCGAAGATGGAGCAGCGCCACGAGAAGATGAAGGAGCGCTGGGAGCAGCACCGCGCGGCCGCCAAGGGCGCGTCGGCGCCGGCGCAGTAAGCCGGCGGGTCGCTTCCCGGAGCGGCACCGGAGGGGACGCGGGCATCGGCCCGCGTCCCCTTTTTCGTTTCAGGCGACGTCGAACAGCAGCACTTCGGCCGTCCGGCCGCGCGCGAACGCCACCGCCTGCACGCCGCCGATCCGCGCGCCGTCGCCGGCGGCCAGTGCGCGACCGTTGACCTCGACGTCGCCGCGCACCACGTGCACGTAGGTGCTGCGCCCGGCGCGCACGTCGAACGTCGCCACCTCGTCGCCGTCGATCAGCCCCGCGAAGATGCGGGCGTCCGCGCGCATCGTCAGCGCGCCGTCGCCGCCGTCCGGCGCCGCGACGAGCCGCAGCCGGCCGCGTTTCTCGTCGTCGGCGAAATGCCGTTCCTCGTAACCGGGGCGCCCGCCCCGCTCGGCCGGCTGCAGCCAGATCTGCAGCAGATGCAGCGGCCGGTCGCACGACGCGTTGGTTTCGCTGTGCACGAGCCCCGTGCCGGCGCTCATCCGCTGAACGCCGCCTGACCGGACGATCGCGCCGCAGCCGAGGCTGTCGCGGTGGGCGAGCGTGCCGTCCAGCACGTAGGTCACGATCTCCACGTCGCGGCGCGGCTGCATCCCGAAACCGCGCGTCGGCGCGATCAGGTCCTCGCTCAGCACCTGTAGCGCGCCGACCGGCGGATGCGCATGCGCGGCACGGCCGGCGGAAGAAAAGCTGTGACTCGATTCGAGCCAGCCTTGGCGCGTGTGGCAGCGTTCTTCGGCGCGGCGGATCTGGAACATGGCGCGGACACTCCGGGGGCAGATTCTTTGTTCGGGTTTACCTCCACTGTAGGGGGACACCGAACGCGGCACAATCCGCCGCCGGCGCACCGCATCGTTGCACCTGCGTCGCCAATTGCCGGAATACCCGTTGCGAATACCACGATTGCCGCAACAGCCGAATCGAAGAATCGATCGATCGCGCCGGATTGCGGTTTTCCGGGTATCGCGTTCGGGTAAAATACCGCCCTTTTGGCGCTCGCCTTGCCGGCGGCCGCCATCGCCAGAGCGCCGTTCCGCGATTTTTGGCCGTCTAGAATACGCCGCGGCGCCCGGTCCGACCGGCCGCGAGCGCCCCCGAAAAGCAACAGAAGGATGGAAATGAAGAAGGCCGCCCTGTGCGCCGCCCTCGCCCTCGTGGCGGGCAGCGCCTTCGCGAAGGAGTGGAAGACCGTTCGGATCGGCGTCGATGCCAGCTACCCGCCGTTCGAGTCGACCGCGCCGAGCGGTGAGATCGTCGGTTTCGACGTCGATCTCACCAAGGAAATCTGCAAGCGGATCAACGTGAAATGCGTGTGGGTGGCGCAGGATCTCGACGGGATCATCCCGGCGCTGAAGGCGAAGAAGTACGACGTCATCGTGTCGTCGCTGACCGTCACGGACAAGCGCCGCGAACAGATCGACTTCTCCGACAAGGTGTACGACGCGCCGGCGCGGATGATCGCGAAGACCGGCTCGCCGCTGCTGCCGACGGTCGCGTCGCTGAAGGGCAAGCGCGTCGGCGTCGAGCAGGGCTCGACGCAGGAGACCTACGCGAAGGCGTACTGGGAACCGCAGGGCGTGACGATCATTCCTTACCAGAACCAGGATCAGGTCTATGCCGACCTCGGCTCGGGCCGCCTCGACGCGACGCTGCAGGACGAGCTGCAGGCCGACTACGGCTTCCTGCGCACGCCGCGCGGCAAGGGCTTCGCGTTCGCCGGGCCGGAAGTGAAGGATCCGAAGACGATCGGCGACGGCACCGCGATCGGCCTGCGCAAGGACGATACGGACCTGAAGCTCAAGATCAACAAGGCACTGGCCGACATGCACAAGGACGGCACGTACGACCGGCTGTCGCACAAGTACTTCTCGTTCAGCGTCTATTCGGCTCCGGCCCGCTGAGCGCCGACAAGAAGAAGCAACGGATGCGGGGGCGGCCCCGTGTCCGCGCAGTACAGGCAGTCAACCACGCGCCGCCCGCCCCCTTGCCCACCGCTCGCGCGACGGGCTCGCCCGGCACCGTTGCCGGGGCGGACGGTCATGATACGCACGGGGCGTTCCGCGCAGCTTGGCGGGCGCGTCTTTCGCGGCGCACTGCGTGCGCCGTCAAGGACCACATATGTTTCTACAAGGTTACGGCCCGCTGATCCTCGCTGGCACCTGGCAAACCGTCAAACTGGCGGTGCTTTCGCTTGCGCTGTCGTTCCTGCTGGGGCTGCTCGGCGCCGGCGCGAAGCTGTCGCGCAACCGCTTCACGAACGGCGTCGGCACCGTCTACACGACGCTGATCCGCGGCGTACCCGACCTCGTGCTGATGCTGCTGCTGTTCTACAGCCTGCAGATCTGGCTGAACATGGCGACCGACGCGCTCGGCTGGGACCAGATCGACATCGACCCGTTCCTCGCCGGCGTGCTCGTGCTCGGCTTCATCTACGGCGCGTACTTCACCGAGACGTTCCGCGGCGCGTTCCTGTCGGTCCCGCGCGGCCAGCTCGAGGCCGGCAGCGCCTACGGGATGACGAACTGGCAGGTGTTCACGCGGATCATGTTCCCGCAGATGATGCGCTTCGCGCTGCCGGGCATCGGCAACAACTGGCAGGTGCTCGTGAAGTCGACCGCGCTGGTGTCGATCATCGGCCTGGCCGACGTCGTGAAGGCCTCGCAGGACGCCGGCAAGGGCACGCTGCGGTTCTTCTTCTTCACGCTGATCGCCGGTGCGGTCTACCTCGCCATCACGACGATCTCGAACTTCGTGCTGATGTGGCTCGAAAAGCGCTACTCGACCGGTGTCCGCAAGGCTGACCTATGATCGAACTCATCCAAGAATACTGGCGCAACTATCTCTACACCGACGGCTATCGCATCACCGGTGTCGCGATCACGCTGTGGCTGCTCGTCGTGTCGATCGGCCTCGGCTTCTGCCTGTCGATACCGCTCGCCGTGGCGCGCGTGTCGAAGAAGAAGTGGCTGTCGAGCGCCGTGTGGCTGTACACGTACGTGTTCCGCGGCACGCCGCTCTACGTGCAGCTGCTGCTCTGCTACACGGGCCTCTACAGCCTGCAGGCCGTGCGCGGCACGCCGATGCTCGACGCGTTCTTCCGCGACGGGATGCACTGCACGCTGCTCGCGTTCACGCTGAACACCTGCGCGTACACCACCGAGATTTTCGCCGGCGCCATCAAGGCGACGTCGTACGGCGAGATCGAAGCGGCGCGCGCGTACGGGATGTCCACGTTCACGATGTATCGCCGCGTGATCCTGCCGTCGGCGCTGCGCCGCGCGCTGCCGCTGTACAGCAACGAAGTGATCCTGATGCTGCATGCGACCACCGTCGCGTTCACGGCGACCGTGCCGGACATCCTGAAGATCGCGCGCGACGTCAACTCGGCGACCTACATGTCGTTCCATGCGTTCGGCATCGCCGCCCTGCTCTACCTCGTGATCTCGTTCACGCTCGTGTGGCTGTTCCGCCAGGCCGAGCGTCGCTGGCTCGCGTATCTGCGCCCGCAAGGCAAGTAAGTTTTCGCAGGACTATTGATGAATTCCCAGACTCAGAAGCTTTTCGTCGACGATCTGCACAAGCGGTACGGCGACAACGAGGTACTCAAGGGCGTGTCGCTGAAGGCGAACTCGGGCGACGTGATCAGCGTGATCGGCTCGTCCGGTTCCGGCAAGAGCACGATGCTGCGCTGTATCAACTTCCTCGAGCAGCCGAATGCAGGCCGCATCGTCGTCGACGGCGAGGAAGTACGCACGACGCCCGACAAGACGGGCGCCCTGCGCGCCGCCGATTCGAAGCAGCTGCAGCGCGTGCGCACCAAGCTGTCGATGGTGTTCCAGCACTTCAACCTCTGGTCGCACATGAACGTGCTCGAGAACGTGATGGAAGCGCCCGTAAACGTGCTCGGCATCCCGAAGAAGGAAGCCGAGGCGCGCGCGCGCGAATATCTCGAGAAGGTCGGGCTCGCGCCGCGCGTCGAGAAGCAGTATCCGTCGCATCTGTCCGGCGGTCAGCAGCAGCGCGTCGCGATCGCGCGCGCGCTCGCGATGCATCCGGACGTGATGCTGTTCGACGAGCCGACGTCGGCGCTCGACCCCGAACTGGTGGGCGAAGTGCTGAAGGTGATGCAGAAGCTGGCCGAGGAAGGCCGCACGATGATCGTCGTCACGCACGAGATGGGCTTTGCGCGCAACGTGTCGAACCACGTGATGTTCCTGCATCAGGGCCGCGTCGAGGAAGAAGGCGTGCCGTCCGAGGTGTTTGCGAATCCGAAGAGCGAACGCCTGCGCGGGTTCCTGTCGAGCAGCCTCAAGTAACACGCACGAAACACACGAACGCACGACGTTCGAACGGGCGCCCCGCGGCGCCCGTTTTGCGTTTACGCGGCGCTCACCGGCGCGCTGTCGGCGAACGCGCGCAGTTCGTCGCCCGCCAGCCGGTAACGCACCCATTCGCTCTGCGGCGCCGCGCCGACGCTCTCGTAGAAGCGGATCGCCGGCTCGTTCCAGTCGAGCACGCTCCATTCGAAACGCCCGCAGCCGGATTCGACCGCGATCCGCGCAAGCGCCTTCAGCAGCCGCAGCCCGGCACCCGCGCCGCGAAAGCGCGGCGACACGTACAGATCCTCGAGATACAGCCCCTGCCGCGCAAGCCACGTCGAATACGAGAAGAAATACACGGCGAAGCCGGCCGGCTCGCCATCGACCTCGCACATCAGCGCGCGCGCCGGCGAGCCTTCGCCGAACAGGCTGCGCTCGAGCGACGCAGGCGTGGCGATCACTTCGTGCTCCGCCTTCTCGTAGACGGCCAGCTCGGTAATGAAACGCAGGATCAGCGGTACGTCGGCGACGGTCGCGGAACGGATATCGATTTGCACGGGTTGAGCCCTCCTCCGGCCCGGATGTGAAACGGAAGGCGGCAACGCGCAACCGCGCTGGCGCCGATCAAACCATCATGCTACGTTCATGCCACAACTGCAGGAAGTGCAGTTTCTTCATCCAGACATGAACATGATGCATCCCGATCTGCGCCGCCTCGACCTGAACCTGCTGCTCGTGTTCGACGCGCTGTACCGCCACCGCTCGGTCGCGGCGGCCGCGCACGAGCTCGCATTGAGCCCGTCCGCGTTGAGCCATGCGCTCGCGCGGCTGCGCGACGCGATCGGCGATGCGCTGTTCGTGCGCCTCGGCAACGAGATGCAGCCGACCGTACGCGCCGACGACATCGCCACATGGGCCGGCGATGCGCTCGACGCAATGTCGAAGGGGCTCGCCCGCGCGGGCCGCTTCGATCCCGCACAAAGCGACCGCACGTTCGTGTTCGCCGCGACCGACTACACGGCGTTCGCGGTGCTGCCGGCGTTCCTCGCGCGGATCCAGCATGTCGCACCGCACTTGCGGATCCGCGTCGTGCATTCCGACCGGAAGATATCCGTCGACGCGCTCGCGGCCGGCCGCATCGACTTCGCGCTCGGCTATCACGAGGAATCGGCGGCCGATGCGTCGGGCATCGAGGATTTCGACTGGTTCTCCGACGACTACGTCGTGATCGCGAGCGCCTCGCACCCGTCGATCCGCCGGCGGCTGACGCTCGATCAGTACCTGGCCGCCCGTCACGTGGTCGTCACGCCGTGGAACGAATCGCGCGGCGTCGTCGACTACGTGCTCGACCGGCTCGGCCTCGCGCGGCACGTGGCCGTGCAGTTGCCGACCGTGCTGGCCGCGCCGTTCGTGATCGCGGAATCCGAACTGCTGATGACCGTGCCGAACCGCGCGGCGCAGGCGCTGCAGCACGCGGCGCCGATCCGCATCTTCGCTGCGCCATTCGAAATCCCGCGCTACACGGTGAAGGTCTACTCGCACGCGAAGCATGCGCGCACCGATGCGCATCGCTGGATTCGCGCGCAGCTGCACGACGCACGGCCGGGCCCCGGCTGAACGCAGCGCATCGGGGCCGCGCGCCTTGTGCAACGGGCGTTTCAGGCACTGCCGGCGGTGGCCGAAACCGCCCGATTCATTACGAAATACTTACCCATTTCGCGACTTTCGCGCCTACGCCCGCACTTCCGCAACGTCAATAGTGGCAATCCTTGACCCATGTTCGCGGAATTCGTGTCTCCCTTGCCAGACAAGGGTTTTCCGTTAATTGCTAACCCTCGGTGCACCTGTTGCGCACCGTGTTGCATGGCAATTTGGCGACAGCGGTTAGTCAAACAACGATTTCCATCGCCACAAAATTGTATTTTTGCTAAATTAGTAACCAAAGTAGCAAAACGAAGTTCGTGAAATGTAGTTTAGCTTCACGACACTACAAGGAGACCCCGCAGGCCGACCCGGCTGCGCGGGACTGCTCAACGGTTTTTCCGTCCGCTTGCCCGCGTGCTGCGCTTACCGGCCCTGCGCGAGGTCTCCCTGGTTATCCCGCTTTTGCCCGGCGCTTGTCGCTCCGGGCATCTCGTGCAGTTCTGGGTTGACTTTTTGACAGGGTATGGAGGAGACGATGAAGAAAGCTTTGGTCGCGGCCGCGCTGATGGCTGCTGGGGTGGTGACGGCGCACGCGCAGAGCAGCGTCACGCTGTATGGCCGCCTGGATGCAGGCATCGAGTACATGAACGGCCTGCAAAACGGCCACCAAGTGCGCGCGGAAAGCGGCGACTGGGGCACGAGCCTGTGGGGCTTGAAGGGTAGCGAAGACATCGGTGGCGGCAACAAGGTCCTGTTCCACCTCGAAGGCGCGTTCAACACGATGACCGGCGGCTTCAGCGGCTCGATCTGGGATCGTTATGCGACGGTCGGTATCTCGAACGACCGCTACGGTACGCTGCTGTTGGGTCGCGAGCTCGCGATCGCCAACGGCGTGTGGGACTTCGATCCGTTCGGCCAGTCGGCCTGGTCGACCGCATCGCTCGTGCGCGGCCGCAACTGGAACAAGACCAGCAACAACGTGTCGTACCAGTCGCCGCAGTTCTACGGCCTCGACTTCTACGGCCAGTTCTCGTTCTCGAACTCGACCAGCTTCAACGGCAACACGACGGCCGGCCAACCGGGCCGTGCAGCCGGCGCACAGGTCACCTACACGAACTCGCTGTTCCAGTTGCGCGGCATCTACGACGAAACGCGCGACAGCAACGGCCGCTTCTCGGACGTGTTCAACTACTCGCGTGAATACTTCGCGGGCGTGAACGTGTTCCTCGGCCAGTTCAAGGTTCAGGCGGCTTACCAGGCATCGCGCGCGGACGGCAGCGGCGGCCCGGCAGTGAACGCAGGCGTGACGGGCACCCAGCAGGTCTGGGGCGGCGTGACGTGGCAGGCCACGCCGGCAGCGGCGCTGATCGCAGCCGTGTATCACGTGAACGCGAACCACGGCGGCGGCAACGCGAACATCTACACGGTCGGCGGCTCGTACAACATCTCGAAGCGCACGCTGTTCGACCTGCAGGTCGCGACGGTGCGCAACAGCAAGAACGCCAACTTCGGCCTGAACGCGAACGGCGCCGGTACGGCCGTGTCGACGGGCAACCCGAATCCGGGCGGCAGCCAGACCGGCGTCTACGCCGGCATCCAGCACCTGTTCTGATCAGGCGCCGTCAAAGAACGATTCGACAACACTTTCCACGCTGCTGCGAGAGGCGCGTATCGGTGCGGTACCCAACCGGGTATCGCACCGTTTTTTATTGGCGGGCCGACTTTGCGCGGCCCATCGACGAAGTCGGCGCTCAGACGGCCGCTTCGTTCTCTTCGCCGGTGCGGATGCGGATCACGCGCTCGACGTCCGACACGAAGATCTTGCCGTCGCCGATCTTGCCGGTGCGTGCCGCGCCGATCACCGCGTCGATCACCTGGTCGACCTGCGCTTCCGCGACGACCACCTCGATCTTCATCTTCGGCAGAAAGTCGACGACGTATTCGGCACCGCGATACAACTCGGTATGGCCCTTCTGGCGGCCGAAGCCCTTCACTTCCGTCACGGTCAGGCCCGTGAGACCCACTTCGGCGAGCGCTTCGCGGACTTCGTCCAGCTTGAACGGCTTGATGATGGCGGTGATGCGTTTCATGGTGGTTGTCCCCCAATGCTCGTTTGGATGAAAAATCGCGATCCCGATTGTAAGCCTGCGAGCCGCATCCGGCCCAGCACGGCTCAATCGAGACGTTCGGTAAACCGCGACGTGACCGGGTAGCGCCAGTCGCGCCCGAATGCGCGATGCGTGACGCGGATCCCGATCGGCGCCTGGCGGCGCTTGTATTCGTTGATCTTGATGAGCCGCGTCACGCGTTCGACGTCGGCCTGCGCATAGCCGGCCGCGACGATCTCGGCGAGCGGCCGGTCTTCTTCCATGTACATCCGCATGATCGCGTCGAGCACGTCGTACGGCGGCAGGCTGTCCTGGTCGGTCTGGTTCTCGCGCAGCTCGGCCGACGGCGCGCGCGTCAGGATCCGCTCGGGGATCACGTCGCGCAGCGGGTAGTCGGCGGTTTCGTTGCGATAGCGGCAGAGCCGGTACACGAGCGTCTTCGCGATGTCCTTGATCACCGCGAAACCGCCGGCCATGTCGCCGTACAACGTGCAGTAGCCGACCGCCATCTCGCTCTTGTTGCCGGTCGTCAGCACGATCGAGCCGAACTTGTTCGACAGCGCCATCAGCAGCGTGCCGCGGATGCGCGCCTGGATGTTCTCCTCCGTCGCGTCTTCCGCGCGGCCCGCGAACTCGCCGGCAAGCGCCGCACGAAATGCGTCGAACATCGGCGCGATCGCGATCTCGTCGTAGCGCACGCCGACGCGCCGCGCCATCTCCGCCGCGTCGGTGGTCGAAATGTCGGCCGTGAAGCGCGACGGCATCATCACCGCGCGCACGCGCTCGGGCCCGAGCGCGTCGCACGCGACCGCCAGCACCAGCGCCGAATCGACGCCGCCCGACAACCCGATCAGCGCGCCGGGGAAACCGTTCTTGCCGATGTAGTCGCGCACGCCGGTCACGAGCGCACGGTACACCTGCGCATCCGTCGACAGCTCGGGGGCGATCGCGCCGGGCAGCGGCCGCGCGCCGTCGAATTCGACGATCGCATGGCCTTCGTCGAACTGCGGCATCTTCGCGACGAGCGCGCCCTGCGCGTCGAGCACGAACGAGCCGCCGTCGAACACGAGCTCGTCCTGGCCGCCGACGAGGTTCACGTACACCATCGGCAGCCCGGTCTCGCGAATCCGCGCGCGCAGGATGTCGACGCGCACCGCCCCCTTGTTCATGTGGTACGGCGAGCCGTTCGGGATCAGCAGCACCTGCGCGCCGGCCGCCTTCGCGATCTGCGCGGCCGACGCATGCCACGCGTCCTCGCAGATGATCACGCCGTATTTCACGCCGTTCAGCTCGAACACCAGCGGCTCGGCGTCCGTCGCGAAGTAGCGCTTCTCGTCGAACACCTCGGCGTTCGGCAGATCCTGCTTGCGGTAGGTGCCGACGATCTCGCCGCCGACGATCAGCGACACGGCATTGAAGGTATCGGCAGGCGGCACGCCGCGCTCGATCGGGCGGTTTGCATTACCATCGACGGCTGGCGCGCGCGCATCGTCGCCCGCACCGCGCAACGGATGGCCGACCAGCACCGCGAGCCCGTCGAATGCCTTCAGCGCATCGGCCAAGGCGTCGAGCGCGGCGGCCGCCGCCGCGTAGAACGCGGGCCGCAGCAGCAGGTCTTCCGGCGGATAGCCGGACAGCGCGAGTTCGGGCGCGACCATCAGCTGCGCACCATCGTTGTGCGCGGCGCGCGCGGCCGCGACGATCCGCGCGACGTTGCCGGCGAAATCGCCGACGGTGACGTTGATCTGGGCGAGAGCGAGTCGGGTCTTCATGGCGGGATCGGCGCAACCCGGCGGCGCGCCCTGAACGGCTGACGAAATCGACCCGGGCGCGGCCGCAGCGGCACGCATCCGGCAACATCCAACGGTACGGATTCACGCTTGAAACACGAACGCATCGATTATCGCACGGGCATCCTGTCGTCCCCCGCCGAGGTGCCGGCCGACGAATGGAACGCGCTGCTCGCGCGCGACGCGCAGCCGACGCCGTTCCTGCGCCACGAATTCCTCGACGCGCTGCACGTCGCGCGCTGCGCGGTCGACGACACCGGCTGGTCGCCGCATTTCGTCACGCTGACCGACGAGCGCACCGGCCGCCTCGCGGCTGCCGCACCCGTCTACGCGAAACAGCATTCGTACGGCGAATACGTGTTCGACTGGGCGTGGGCCGACGCCTACCAGCGCAACAACCTGCCCTACTACCCGAAGCTGCTGTGCGCGGTGCCGTTCACGCCCGTACAGGGCACGCGCCTGCTCGCGGCCGACGACGACGCGCGCCGCCGGCTCGCGGCCACGCTGCTCGCATTCGCCGAGCAGAGCGACGTGTCGTCGCTGCACGTGCTGTTCCCGACCGGCGACGAAGCACGGTTGCTCGAATCGATGGGAATGATGCTGCGCGAAGGCGTGCAGTTCCACTGGCTCAACGACGGCTACCGCCACTTCGACGATTTCCTCGGCACGCTCGAGCAGAAGAAGCGCAAGAACATTCGCGCGGAGCGGCGCAAGGTGCAGGACGCAGGTGTGACATTCCGGCGGCTGACCGGCGATCAGATCACCGACACCGACTGGCGCTTCTTCTCGCGCTGCTACCGGCAGACCTACCGCGAGCACTTCTCGAGCCCGTACCTGAACCTCGATTTCTTCCGCACGATCGGCGCGACGATGCCGGAGAACCTGCTGCTCGTGATCGCGGAAGCCGACGGCCAGCCGATCGCGAGCGCGCTCGCCGTGTACCGTCGCGGCGAGCACGGCGGCGGCACGCTGTACGGCCGCTACTGGGGGGCGATCGAGCACGTGCCCTGCCTGCATTTCGAAACGGCCTACTACCAGTTGCTCGAGTTCTGCATCGAGGCCGGGCTCGATACGTTCGAAGGCGGCGCGCAGGGCGAACACAAGCTCGCACGCGGCTTCCTGCCGACCGTCACGCACTCCGCGCACTGGCTCGCCCACCCGGCGTTTTCCGATGCGGTCGCGCGCTTTCTCGAACGCGAGACCGAGCATATCCACGCGTACGTCGACGAACTGCGCGAACACGATCCGTTCCGGCGCGGCGCCGAGTAGCGTCAGCCAGCACACCGGCATGCGGCAAGGCCACGACGGGCCTCGCCACATGCCGCACGGCTGCGTCCGGTTCAGTGCGCGGCGAGCGTCACCGTATGCGACAGCGCCTGCGGATCGCGCGACGACGCGGCCGCCGACAGCACGGCGCTGCCCGCGCCGATCCGCCATGCGTGCGCATTCGCATCCAGACCGCGAAGTGCTGCGCCGGCACCGCGACGCTGACCGTGCGGGCCTCGCCCGGCTGCAGCGCGACCCTGGCCCAGCCGACGAGCCGCTTCGGCGACGGGCACGGCGACCGGTGGCGTTGACGCGCGCTTTTTCTGAGACACTGGCGGCTTCGCATCCCGCCGCCCTGCCATGTCCTGGTTTCTGTATCTGATCGAATGCGCCGACGACAGCGTCTACACGGGCATCACGACCGACGTTGCCGCACGCTTCGACGAACACGCGTCCGGCAAGGGCGCGCGCTACACGCGCTCGCGCAAGCCGCGCGCGGTGCTCGCGTCGTTTCCGCTGCCCGACCGGTCGAGCGCGTCGCGTGCGGAATACTGGGTGAAGCGGCTCACGCCCGTGCAAAAGCGGGAACTGGCGGCCGGTTTGCGGACGCTCGAATCGGTGTTGCCCGTCGTGGTGCCGCTCGATGAAAGCGAAGACCCGGCCGGGTTGAAGGCCGGTACGCGCAGGCGCAAGAAGGTGCAGACGGAAACCGCCGACGACACGCCGCAGGCGGTTGCAACGGCTCCGGTTGCCGGGAAAAACGTGAAGACCGGGAAAGTAGCCAAGTCCGCGAAGCCGGCGAAAGGCAAGCAAGCCTCGAAGACTACGAAGGCCGTGCCGGACACGAAGCGTGAGAAAACCGGCGGCGATGCAGTCGTAAAAAAAACTGCGTCGCGTAGATCGCCAGTAAAGAAGACCAGGACGTCCGAATCCGCGTCATCGAAAATGCAGGCGCCGGCCGCCGCCGGCAAACCCGTCGCGAACGCACGGGAAGATGCCGCTCCGGCACCGGCTCGTCGTCGTGCGTCGGCCACGAAAGCCGTGAAAGAGAACGCACCCTCCGTTGCCCCGCGCCGCGCAAAACGCACGAAGGGTGCACTGGCCGCCCCGTCCCCGCCGCCTTCCACACCCGCACGCAAGAAACCCGCGCGCACAAAACAAAACCGCGCGGCCTCCTGAGGAGACACGCGCGGTTTGCGCTCCGTACGAACCGGCCGTCGGCCGGTACGCCGCTTACTTCTTGTAGTTCGCGGCGCCGTCGGTGATTTCCTTGTGCGCGGCTTCGATGCCGGCCCAGCCTTCGACCTTCACCCACTTGCCCTTCTCGAGCGCCTTGTATTGCTCGAAGAAGTGCTTGATCTGGTCCTTCAGGTACTCGGGCACGTCGTCGATCGACTTCAGGTTCGCCGTCATCGGGCAGACCTTGTCGTGCGGCACGGCAACCAGCTTCGCGTCGACGCCCGACTCGTCGGTCATCTGCAGCATGCCGAGCACGCGCGAGCGCACGATCGAGCCGGCCAGCAGCGGGAACGGCGTGATCACCAGCACGTCGACCGGATCGCCGTCGCCCGACAGCGTCTGCGGGATGTAGCCGTAGTTCACCGGATAGCGCATGCCCGTGCCGATGAAGCGGTCGACGACGAGAAGGCCCAGTTCCTTGTCCGCCTCGTACTTCACCGGATCGCTTTGCGCGGGAATCTCGATGATCACGTTGAAATCTTGCGGCAGGTCCTTGCCGGCCGGAACATGATTGAAGCTCATGAGCACTCTCTGTAGGTCGATGGGAATTCGGGACAGGGCGCCGCGGCCGATGCACCGCCGCGGGCGTCCCCCAAGGGAATGCGCCATTATAGCCAATCGACCGGTGGCGTCCGGATGACGATCGGCGCGATAATCGTTCCGGATGGTCGGTCGTCGAACCACCGGCCGCGTTGCATCGAATCGGCGTCGGCGCTGAAGCGCCCACCCTGGTACACGGGAGCAGGCATGGAAGAGGCGAAGCACTTCATCGCGGGCGAATGGACGTTGCCCGCGCAACTGGAAACCATCGCAGTCGTCGATCCTTCCGACGGCCAGCCGTTCGCGACGATCGCGCGCGGCACCGCGCCCGACATCGAGCGCGCGGTCGCCGCGGCCCGCGACGCCTTCGCGGGCCCATGGGGCGCCGCGAGTGCCGCCGAACGCGGCCGTGTGCTGATGCGGCTGTCGGCGCGCGTGGCCGATTCGATCGAGGAACTCGCCGCGATCGAGGCGCGCGACACCGGCAAGCCGCTGAAGCAGGCGCGCGCCGACGCGGCCGCGCTCGCGCGCTACTTCGAGTTCTACGCGGGCGCCGCCGACAAGCTGCACGGCGAAACCCTCCCCTACCAGGCCGGCTACACGGTGCTGACGGTGCGCGAGCCGCACGGCGTCACGGGCCACATCGTGCCGTGGAACTATCCGATGCAGATCTTCGGGCGCAGCGTCGGCGCGGCGCTCGCGGCCGGCAACGCCTGCGTCGTCAAGCCGGCCGAGGATGCATGCCTGTCCGTGCTGCGCGTCGCCGAGCTCGCCGCCGAGGTCGGGTTGCCGGCCGGCGCGCTCAACATCGTCACCGGCTACGGCCATGAAGCCGGCGCCGCGCTCGCGCGCCATCCGGGCATCGACCACATCTCGTTTACGGGCTCGCCGGCCACCGGCAAGCTGGTCACGCAGATGGCGGCGGAAAACCACGTGCCCGTCACGCTCGAACTCGGCGGCAAGTCGCCGCAGATCGTGTTCGCCGATGCCGATCTCGACGCGGCGCTGCCCGTGCTCGTATCGGCGATCGTGCAGAACGGCGGGCAGACCTGCTCGGCCGGCAGCCGCGTGCTGATCGAGCGCGCGGTGTACGAGCCGCTCGTCGAGCGCCTCGCCACCGCGTTCAACGGGCTGCGTGTCGGCCCGAGCCGCGCCGATCTCGACTGCGGCCCGCTGATCAACGCGAAGCAGCAGCAGCGCGTATGGGATTTCCTGTCCGACGCGCAGCACGACGGCATTCCGATGGCCGCGCACGGGCAGGTCGTCGCCGACGCGCCCGAAAGCGGCTTCTACCAGGCGCCCGCGCTGTTGCGCGACGTACCGCCGTCGCACCGCCTCGCGCAGGAAGAAGTGTTCGGCCCCGTGCTCGCCGCGATGCGTTTCGTCGACGAAGACGAAGCCGTCGCGCTCGCGAACGGCACGCCGTACGGCCTCGTCGCGGGCATCTGGACGCGTGACGGTGCGCGCCAGATGCGGCTCGCACGGCGCCTGCGTGCGGGCCAGGTGTTCATCAACAACTACGGCGCGGGCGGCGGCGTCGAGCTGCCGTTCGGCGGCGTCGGCCACTCGGGCCACGGCCGCGAGAAAGGCTTCGAGGCGCTGTACGGCTTCACCACGCTGAAGACGATCGCGATCCGGCACGGCTGAACCCGCGGCGCGCGACATGCGGCCGGCAGCGCCCGGCCGCCGATCGCTACACGGCGACTCTCATCACCAGCACAGGAGACACACCATGCGGTTGAGCGGCAAGACGGCCATCGTCACGGGCGGCGGCTCGGGTTTCGGCGAAGGCATCGCGAAGACGTATGCGCGCGAAGGCGCGAACGTCGTCGTCAACGACCTGAACGGCGCGGCGGCCGAGCGTGTCGCGAGCGAGATCGCGCTCGCGGGCGGCAAGGCGATCGCCGTGGCCGGCGACGTGTCGAAGCAGGAAGACTGGCAAGCGCTGCTGCAGGCCGCGCTCGACGATTTCCACTCGGTGCAGATCGTCGTGAACAACGCGGGCACCACGCACCGCAACAAGCCCGTGCTCGACGTCACGGAAGCCGAGTTCGACCGCGTGTACGCGGTCAACATGAAAAGCCTGTTCTGGTGCGTGCAGACCTTCGTGCCGTACTTCCGCGAGCAGGGCGGCGGCGTGTTCGTGAACGTCGCGTCGACGGCCGGCGTGCGGCCGCGCCCGGGCCTCGTCTGGTACAACAGCACGAAGGGCGCGATGATCACCGCGAGCAAGTCGCTCGCGGCCGAGCTCGGCGCCGATCGCATCCGCGTGAACTGCATCAACCCCGTGCTCGGCGAGACGGCGCTGATGACCGAGTTCATGGGCTGCGAGGACACGCCCGAGAATCGCCGCCGCTTCCTCGCGACGATCCCGCTCGGCCGCTTCTCGACGCCGCAGGACATCGCGAACGCGGCGCTTTACCTCGCCTCCGACGAAGCCGAATTCATCACCGGCGTCTGCCTCGAAGTCGACGGCGGGCGCTGCATCTAGCCGCACCGGGCAGCACGATCGCCACGCATTGCATCGCACGAATCCGGAATCGGCGCCGCGGCGCCTGTTCCGGCCAACTATAAGGACAGCGGTGCATGGGATCCAGGTAACCGCTGAAGCGCTCACTCAGATCGACAGGAGACAACATGGCAACATCGACGCAGTCGCTGCCGGGCTCGTCCGGCGCATTCGAGGAAGCAACCTATCGCAAGGTGTCGTGGCGGCTCGTGCCGCTCCTGCTGCTGTGCTACGTGGTCGCGTATCTCGACCGCGTGAACGTCGGGTTCGCGAAGCTGCAGATGGCGAGCGACCTGAACCTGAGCGATACCGTGTACGGGCTTGGCGCCGGGATCTTCTTCTTCGGCTATTTCCTGTTCGAAGTGCCGAGCAACATCATCCTGCACAAGGTCGGCGCGCGCGTGTGGATCGCACGCATCATGGCGACCTGGGGCGTGATCTCGATCCTGACGATGTTCGTCACGACGCCCGCGATGTTCTACGTGATGCGCTTCCTGCTCGGCGTCGCCGAAGCGGGCTTCTTCCCCGGCGTGATCCTCTACCTCACCTACTGGTATCCCGCGCACCGGCGCGGCCGGATGACGACGTTCTTCATGACGGCAGTCGCGCTGTCCGGCGTGATCGGCGGCCCGATCTCGGGCTTCATCCTGAAGGCGTTCGACGGCGTGAGCGGCTGGCACGGCTGGCAATGGCTGTTCCTGCTCGAAGGCATCCCGTCGGTGCTGGTCGGCGTCGTCGTGTTCCTCAAGCTCGACGACCGGATCGCGAAGGCGAACTGGCTGACCGACGAGGAAAAGGCGCTGCTCGCGCGCAACGTCGACGCGGAAGAAGCGACGAAGCAAGACCTGCCGCTCGGCGCCGTGCTGGCCAGCCCGCGCGTGTTGCTCATGGCGCTCATCTACTTCTCGTTCGTGATGGGGCTCTACGGCGTCGGCTTCTGGCTGCCGACCATCATCAAGGCGACGGGCGTCACCGACACGGTCGCGATCGGCCTGCTGTCGGCGATTCCGTATGCCGCCGCGGTGGTCGCGATGATCCTGATCGCGCGCAGCGCGGACAAGCGCCGCGAACGCCGCTGGCACGTCGCGATTCCGGCCGCGATCGGTGCAATCGGACTCGTGCTGTCGGTGATCTGGGCGCACCAGACCTCGCTCGCGATGCTCGGCCTCACGCTCGCGACGATCGGCATCCTGACGACACTGCCGCTGTTCTGGAGCCTGCCGACCGCGTTCCTCGGCGGCACGGCGGCCGCGGCCGGCATCGCGATGATCAACTCGATCGGCAACCTGGCCGGCTTCCTGAGCCCGTACCTGATGGGCTGGCTCAAGCAGGCGACGGGCGCCAACGATGCGGGCATGTACATGCTTGCCGCGTTCCTCGTGCTCGGCGGGCTGCTCGCGCTGTCCGTGCCGAAGCAGCTGGTCGACAAGTGATGCGCGGCGCGTAACTGCACGCAGGGCACGCGAAGCACGCCGGCCGATCGATTGCCGGCCCCCGACAACGCCCCGGCAGCCGGAATCCCCCGGTTGCCGGGGCGTCTTCGATTCCGGGCAGGCGCTATCCGGATCAGCCGAGCCAAGTCAGCCGGATGATGGCGCCCTATTCACCAACTTATTCCCTTATGCCCCCTTTTATATGGAACAATAAAGAGTATTAAGGAAATCATTTGCCGACCATGTTCCACACCGTCGAAGACACTGCCGCCCGCCTTCGCGTCCATCCGAAGACCATCCTGCGGTTCATTCGCGACGGCAAGCTGCGCGCGACGCGGGTCGGCCGCGCGTACCGCATCCTCGCTGCCGACCTTGCCGCGTTCGCGCCAACGGAGCCGGCCGCGCCCATGCCGCGCGCGGTGCGCGTCACCAGCATCGTCGACATTCCGGACGCGTCCCAGTCGCTGCACCAGTACCTGTCGCGCTCGCTGCATGCGATGGCGTCGGGCCGCACGTCGTACGTCGATCCCGTGCGGATCGACGTGACGTTCGATCCCGCCGCGAGCGTGGTCAAGATCATCGTCGCCGCGACACCGGCCGACACGGCTGCGCTGATGTCGTCGCTCGAGAGGTTGCTGCAGCAAAGCGGGACATGAGCGCGATCTTCCGGTCGCCCCGCCACGCGCGCGCGATTCGTGCCGCTTACGCGGCCGCACTGTCGCACTGGCCGGCCGGGCATCGGCGCGTCACGGTGCAAACACGGCTCGGCGCGACGCACGTGATCGACTGCGGCCCCGAACACGCGCCGCCGCTCGTGCTGATCCACGGCGCGCAGACGACGGCGGCAAGCTGGCAGCATTACGCGGCCGTCTGGTCGACGCACTTCCGGCTCTACGCGATCGACGTGATCGGCGAAGCGGGACCGAGCGCGCCGTCGCGCCCTCCACTCGCGAGCGACGCGTACGCGCAGTGGCTCGACGACGTGCTCGACGGCCTGCAGGTATCGCGCGCCGCGTTCGCCGGCATCTCGCTCGGCGCGCGAACGGCACTCGACTTCGCGTTGCGCCGGCCGGCGCGCGTCACGCGGCTCGCGCTGCTCTGCCCGTCCGGCATCGGCCGGCAGAAGCCGTTTCTGTGGTGGGCGCTGCCGTTGTTGCTGCTCGGCGATGTCGGGCGCGCGTGCGTGCGGCGGCGCGTGCTCGGTCGTCTGCCGCCCGCATCGACGCCGGCCGAACGCGACACGCTCGCATTGATGCACGCCGTCGACCGCGGGTTTCGCCCGCGCATCGAACCGATCCCGGTATTCGACGACGATACGCTCCGCACATTGTCGATGCCCGTGCTGGCGGTCGTCGGCGGACGCGACGTGATGCTCGATTCACGCGACACCCGTGATCGTCTGACGCGTCTCGTGCCGCACGCGCAAGTCCGGTTTCTTCCCGGGCAGCCGCACTTCATCCGCGGGCAGCGCGACACCGTGCTCGCATTTCTGACATCGACGGAACCCGACACCATGTCCCACCGAATCGTTCAGGCAGCCGGCAGCCGTGTGCTGGTCCGCGCCCCTTCCTCCGCCCTCGTGCAGCGGGAAAGCGATGCGCTCGATCTCGTCGCGCTCGCGCACGAGCACGAAGCCGACTGGATCGCGATCCCCGCCGACGCGCTGCACGACGACTTCTACCGGCTCGACAGCGGGCTGGCCGGCGCCGTGCTGCAGAAGCTCGTCAATTACGGCGTCCGGCTCGGCGTGGTCGGCGACATCGACCGCTGGCTCGCGCGCAGCGAAGCGCTGCGCGCGCTCGTTCGCGAATCCAACCGCGGCCAATCGGTGTGGTTCGTCGCGAGCGAGGACGACCTGCTGCGCAGGCTCGGCGCGTAACGCATTCGGGCTGGCCGGCGACGGACGAAAAAAAGCCCCGAAGGCCGCTTGGCGTTCGGGGCTTTTTACGCCGTGCAGTGCAGCGCCGCGTCAGACCACGGTGATCGCGAGCGCGCTTTCGCGATAGTGCTTTGCCGCCTTGTCGGTTTCGCCGAGATGCTCGAACAGGCGGGCGAGCGCGCGATGCGCCCGCACCTTCAGCGCCTCGTTGTCGGCCAGCTTCAGCGCCGATTCGAGGAACGACTGCGCCTTGCCCCACAGCTGCTGCTGCTGGCAGAGGCGGCCGAGCGCGAACAAGAGGTCGGCGTCTTCCGGATGATCCTTCTTCCACCCTTCCGCCTTCTGGATCAGCGGCAGCGCATCGGCGCCGGCCGTATCCGGGTAACGGCGCAGCAGGCGGGCATCCCAGTTGTGCGCGAGCGCGTCCTCGACGATGCGGCGCGCTTCGTTGCGGCGCTCGAGCGGTACGAGCAGGTCGGCCGCGAGATCGGCCAGACGCGGCGACTGGCGCTCGACCGGCGACAGCGACTGCCACACTTCGAGCAGCGCGTCCGGGTCGTGCCGGCGTTCGCGCAGCAGGTTTTCCGCCGCCTGCTGGCGCAGCCGCACGGCCGCGGCCGGATGCAGCGCCTCGCGCTTCTCGAGCGCCTTCGCGAGCTTCAACACCTCGGCCCAGTTCTTCAGTTGCTGCTGCGCGCGCAGCGCAACCTGCTGCGCGTGAATGCGCTTGCCGCCGGCCTGCATGTCGGCCAGCGCGGCGAGCGCGCCGTCGGCATCGCGCGCATCCGCGCGCATGTCGGCAGCCGCGAGCAGCCGGGCGTCCTGCCATTCGGGCGCGTCCACCTTCGACAGCCAGTCGTCGCGGCGCGTGTACTCGTGCATCCGGTGCGCGGCCGTGGCCGCGACGAGACTCGCGGCGCCCAGGTTCGCATCGACCGTCAGCGCTTCACGCGCGGCCTTCTCCGCGCGCGAGAAGCGGCCCGCGTACAGGTTCGAAATTGCGTCGCGCAGCGACGCCTGTGCCTTCTCGTTGCGCGAGCGTGCCCGATATGCGGCGACCCGCTGCGGCATGCGCCAGATGTTGCGCACGATGCGCAGCAGCGCGTACACGACGATGAACAGCACGACGATGGCGATCACGAACAGGTTCAGCGACACGTCGATCCGGTACGGCGGATAGACGAGCAGCACCTGCCCCGCGTCGAAACGGCCGACGGTGGCGAGCGCCGCGGCGATCGCGAACAGGACCGCGAGCCAGACGATTCCTCGAAGCGTCATCGTTACCCCCGGCTCTTGAACTGCTGAACGGCGTTCAGGCTCGTATTCAGGTTCGGCACCGCGACCGTCAGCGATGCGCCGTCGACCTGCTTGAGCAGATCCTCGACGGTCTGCGTGTCCTTCGATGCCTGATCGAAATACTTCCCGAGCGACGCCTGCGCGGCGTGCAGGTCGGCCTTCATCGCGCTGTCGTTGCGCGCGAGCAGCGACAGCCGCGCGGTGAGCAGGCGCAGCTTCACGTTCTCGCGCACGAAATAGCCCTGATCGGGCGACGCGAGCATCGCGTCCGCGTTGTCGATCCGGCGCACCTGCACGAGGCTCTTCAGCTGCTGGCCGAGGCCGGCCGAGAAGTCGTGCCACCACACCTTCCAGCGCGGCTCGCCGGCCACGGCCGACGATGCGGCTTCGGCCGGCACAGCCTTCGGCTCCGCGTGCGGCACGATCGCCTCGCCGGACAGCGGCAGCGCGTCGATCTTCGCGATTGCGTCGTCGAGCTTGATCGCGAGGCCCGTGAGATCGGCCGCCGGTGCGGCCTTCAGCTTCTCGATGTCCTGCGCGAGCGCCTTTCGCACCGTGACGGCCTGCGCGCTCTGCGACGTCGCGAGACGCGCGTCGGCATTCTGCAGCGCGATCAGCGCGAGCTGCGTGTTGCCGGTCAGCTGGAGCTGCTGGCTCGCGCTCGACAGCATCTGGTCGACTTCCTCGAGCATCCACGCGTCGCGGTTGCGCGACAGGTCCTGGTATTGCTGCTGCAGCGCCTGCTGCGCACTCTGCGCGTCGGCGAGCTTGCCGTCGAGCTGCGCGAGCTGCGTGTCGACCTGGTGCGTACTGGCGAGCGCCTGCTCGGTCTTCATGCGCGTTTCGGCCGTCTGCGCGTCGAGCGCCTTCTGGCGCGTGACGAACGTGCCGTCGAGCCGGTCGATCTTGCGGTTCAGCGCGTAGCCGCCGACACCCGCCGCGCAGCCGAGCACGACGACGACGAACCACAGCACCGCGCTGCCGCCGCGACGCGCGGGCGGCTCGGGCGCGAGATAAGGGGGACTGGGCGGCGGTGCGGATGCAGCGGCCGGCTGGGAAGCGACGCTTTTGGAATCGTTGGTATCTGTCATGCGTTTAGTCACCGGTGCGGCTGTCGCCGGTTGGACGGCCTCGTCGGCCATCGTTCGAAACGCGCGGACGATGCGCTCATCGCCCGCGCCGGTCAGCGTAATCCTATCAAAACCCAATGCGCGCGCGGTCTGCTCGATCCGCGGGTGCGGCGTGACGAGCGGCGCATGCTTCAGCGCCTCGATCTCGGCATCGTTCAAGTGCGCCCGCGCAAGCTCGTGCAGGTTGCGCACACCTTCCGAGCTGGTGACCAGCCACGCATGCGGCTGGCCGTCGAGCAGCGCGTGCACGCGCTCCCACGCGCCGACGCGCGGCTCCGGCACGACTCGCCGGTAGGCCGCGACGAGCGTGACGTCCGCGCCGGCCTCGCGCAGGCGGTCGGCAAGCCATTCGCGCCCGCCGTCGCCGCGCACGATCAGCACGCGCTTGCCCGCCAGCGCCTGCGCGCCGCCGAACGCGGCCTCGATGCATGCGAACAGGCTTTCGGAATCGTAATGAGGCATGCCGCCGTCGGCCGGCGCCTGCGGCGCGATCACGCGATGCGCGGGCGCCGCGATGCCGTGACGCTCGAGCGCCGCGACGCTGCCGGGCCCGACCACGCCGACCGGCAACGCGTTCGGCCAGATCGCACCGTACTGCGCGAGTGCGCGGTCGATCGCGTTCGGCGACACGAAAATCACCAGCGCGTAGTCGGCAAGCGCCGCGAACGCGGCGTCCAGCGGTGCCGGATCGTCAACCGGCGCAATATCGATCAGCGGGAATTCGAGCACGTCGCAACCGGCATCGGCCAGTTGCGATGCCAGCGCGTCGGACTGGCCGTCCGGACGCGTCAGGACAGCGGTGAACGCGCGCGCGCCGCCCGCCATCAGGCGTCGCCCTTGCCGGCCTGCGAGGCCGCGAGCAGCGCCTGGACGATATCGAGCGCGCCTTGCGCCTCGAGCTGGTCGGACACCGCACGGCCCAGCGCGAGCGCATCGGCGACGGTCATCACGGCGCCGCACTCCTCGGCGGTCAGCACGCGTTTGCCGTCAGTCGTCGACACGCGGCCCGTCAGGTACAGCTCGCCCGCGCGCCACACCGCGTGCGCGGCGAGCGGCACCTCGCAGCTGCCGCCGAGCGCGCGCGACACCATCCGCTCGGCCTCGACCGCGAGTGCGGTCTGCGGGTCGTGCAGCGGCGCGAGCCACGCAGCGACGTCGTCGCGGTGCGCGGCGATCTCGATGCCGAGCGCGCCCTGACCGGCCGCGGGCGGGCTCGCTTCGACGTCGATCAGCGCGCGAATCCGCGCTTCGAGGCCGAGGCGTTTCAGGCCGGCGGCCGCGAGGATGATCGCCGCGTAGTCGCCGCGGTCGAGCTTCGCGAGACGCGTGTCGAGGTTGCCGCGCAGCGGC
Source organism: Burkholderia cepacia complex sp. TUM26381 (assembly GCF_057439935.1). Lineage (NCBI taxonomy): Bacteria > Pseudomonadati > Pseudomonadota > Betaproteobacteria > Burkholderiales > Burkholderiaceae > Burkholderia > Burkholderia cepacia complex sp. TUM26381. The sequence continues at coordinate 2,740,060 of NZ_CM172006.1, forward strand.
AGGACGTCGAGATGCGGATAACGCGAACGCAGCATCGCTTCGCGGCGCAGGCTCGACGTGCCGACGACCGCGCCGGCCGGCAGCGCGTCGAGCGACGCGTAGTCGTTCGACACGAACGCGTCGCGCGGGTCTTCGCGCTCCATGATCGCGGCGAGCGTGAAGCCGTCGGGCAGTGCCATCGGCACGTCCTTCAGCGAATGCACGGCGAGATCGGCACGGCCGTCGGCCAGCGCGGTCTCCAGTTCCTTCACGAACAGGCCCTTGCCGCCGACCTTCGACAGCGTGCGATCGAGAATCTGATCGCCGCGTGTCGTCATCCCGAGGATTTTCACGTCACAAGCTGGATATAATTTGCGCAGCGCATCACGCACATGTTCGGCTTGCCACATCGCCAGGCGGCTCTCGCGCGAAGCAATCGTCAACGTCGCGGGCGGCTGTGCCTGTTGCGGCCCGGCCGCAGGGGTCTCGGAATTCATTGCTGGAACATCGAAGGACGGGATTGAAGATCGAACAATGGTAGCACGCACGCCCCGGCCCGCCCGGGCCCGGAGCCTGCGCCCGGCCTGCCCCTGTGCGGGTCGCGGCGCCGATGTGCGGATGTGCCGCACGTAGCTGGTTGCTTGACCGCAGTTCCCGCAGTTTCCGCAGTTCCTTTTGACTCGAGCTTTCCCAAGGAAACCCATCGTGAAGTCTTCCGGATCGGCGCGCACGGCGCGCCGCAATGCTGCCCTGTCCTCCTCCGACGCCTCGACGGACACCGTCGCCACCGCCGCGAACGGCCGTGCGAAAACGGCAACGAAACCGAAAGACCCGATACGTCAGACAAAACGCGCGCCCCGAGCCGCCGGCCCCGCTGCCCGCAAGGCCGCCGCGCCGAAGGCCGGCACGCGCACGCGCGACGACAAGGACGGCCCGCTGTTCGAGGACATCCGCTTCCTCGGCCGCCTGCTCGGCGACGTCGTGCGCGAACAGGAAGGCGATACGGTATTTGACGTCGTCGAGACGATCCGCCAGACCGCGGTCAAGTTCCGCCGCGAGGACGACAGCGAAGCCGCGCAGACGCTCGAGAAGAAACTGCGCAAGCTGACGCCGGAACAGACGGTGAGCGTCGTGCGCGCGTTCAGCTATTTCTCGCATCTCGCGAACATCGCGGAAGACCGCCATCACAACCGCCGCCGCCGCATCCACGCGCTGGCCGGCTCCGCGCCGCAGCCCGGCACCGTCGCGTACGCGCTCGAACAGCTGAAGACGACCGGCAACGCGTCGAAACGCCTGCTGCAGCGCTTCTTCGACGATGCGCTGATCGTGCCGGTGCTGACCGCGCACCCGACCGAAGTGCAGCGCAAGAGCATCCTCGACGCACAGCACGACATCGCGCGCCTGCTCGCCGAACGCGACCAGGAACTGACCGCACGCGAGCACCAGTACAACGAAGCGATGCTGCGCGCGCGCGTGACCGCGCTGTGGCAGACGCGCATGCTGCGCGACTCGCGCCTGACGGTCGGCGACGAGATCGAGAACGCGCTGTCGTACTACCGCGCGACGTTCCTCGACGAACTGCCCGCGCTCTACGGCGACATCGAGGCCGCGCTCGCCGAGCACGGCCTGTCCGCCCGCGTGCCCGCGTTCTTCCAGATGGGCAGCTGGATCGGCGGCGACCGCGACGGCAACCCGAACGTGACCGCGCCGACGCTCGACGAAGCGATCAACCGCCAGGCCGCGGTGATCCTCGAGCACTACCTGGAACAGGTGCACAAGCTCGGCGCCGAGCTGTCGGTGTCGAACCTGCTCGTCGGCGCGAACGACGCGGTGAAGGCGCTGGCGGCCGCATCGCCCGACCAGTCGGCGCACCGCGTCGACGAACCGTATCGCCGCGCGCTGATCGGCATCTACACGCGGCTCGCCGCGAGCGCGCGCGTGCGCGTCGGCGAAGGCACGGTGCCCGTGCGCAGCGCGGGTCGCGGCGCGCCGCCCGTGCGCGCGATCCCGTATGCGGATTCCGAGGCGTTCGTCGCCGACCTGAAGGTGCTGACCGCGTCGCTCGACGAGCACCACGGCACGTCGCTCGCCGCGCCGCGCCTCGCGCCGCTCGTGCGCGCGGCCGAAGTGTTCGGCTTCCATCTCGCGAGCATCGACCTGCGCCAGAGCTCCGACATCCACGAAGCGGTGGTCGCCGAGCTGTTCGCGCGCGCGGGCGTCGAGGCCGACTACGCGGCGCTCGCCGAGGAAGACAAGCTGCGCGTGCTGCTCGCCGCGCTCGCCGATCCGCGCCCGCTGCGCTCGCCGTACTTCGAATACTCGGCACTCGCGCAAAGCGAGCTCGGCGTGTTCGAGAAGGCGCGCGAAGTCCGCGCGCAATTCGGCGCGCGCGCGGTGCGCAACTACATCATCTCGCATACGGAAACCGTCAGCGACCTCGTCGAGGTGCTGCTGCTGCAGAAGGAGACGGGCCTGCTCGAAGGCACGCTCGGCGTGCCGGGCAGCGACGCGAGGAACAGCCTGATGGTGATCCCGCTGTTCGAGACGATCCCCGACCTGCGCGACGCGTCGCGCATCATGCGCGACTACTTCGCACTGCCGGGCATCGACACGCTGATCGCGCACCAGGGCGCCGAACAGGAAGTGATGCTCGGCTACTCGGACAGCAACAAGGACGGCGGCTTCCTCACGTCGAACTGGGAGCTGTATCGCGCGGAACTCGCGCTCGTCGACCTGTTCCGCGAGCGCAAGATCACGCTGCGGCTGTTCCACGGCCGGGGCGGCACGGTCGGCCGCGGGGGCGGCCCGACCTACCAGGCAATCCTGTCGCAGCCGCCGGGCACCGTGAACGGCCAGATCCGCCTGACCGAACAGGGCGAGGTGATCGCGAGCAAGTTCTCGAACCCGTCGATCGGCCGCCGGAACCTCGAGACGGTCGTCGCCGCAACGCTCGAAGCGTCGCTGCTGCCGCAGTCGAACGCGCCGGCGCAGTTGCCCGCGTTCGAAGCCGCGATGCAGACGCTGTCCGACTCGGCGATGGCCGCCTACCGCGCGCTCGTCTATGAAACCCCGGGCTTCACCGACTACTTCTTCTCGTCGACGCCGATCACCGAGATCGCCGAGCTGAACATCGGCAGCCGCCCGGCATCGCGCAAGCTGCAGGATCCGAAGCAGCGCAAGATCGAGGATCTTCGCGCGATTCCGTGGGGCTTCTCGTGGGGCCAGTGCCGGCTGCTGCTGACCGGCTGGTACGGCTTCGGCAGCGCGGTGAGCGCGTATCTCGACAGCGCGCAGGACGACACCGAGCGCACGAAGCGCGTCGCGCTGCTGAAGAAGATGAACAAGACCTGGCCGTTCTTCTCGAACCTGCTGTCGAACATGGACATGGTGCTCGCGAAGACCGATCTCGCGGTCGCGTCGCGCTACGCGCAGCTCGTGTCCGATCGCAAGCTGCGCAAGCACGTGTTCGAGCGGATCGTCGCGGAATGGGAGCGCACGTCGCACGCGCTCGCGGAAATCACCGGGCACGAAGGCCGCCTCGCGACCAACCCGCTGCTCGCGCGCTCGATCAAGAACCGCTTCCCGTATCTCGACCCGCTGAACCACCTGCAGGTCGAGCTGATCAAGCGTCACCGTGCGGGCGACACGAACGCGCGGCTGCGCCGCGGGATTCACCTGACGATCAACGGGATCGCGGCCGGCCTGCGCAACACCGGCTGATCCGCAGGCGGCGCGGGCTCGCTCCGCGCCGGCCCGCATCGTGAAAGCCGCGATACGCGAGTAGGCGTATCGCGGCTTTTTTCATGCTGCCGCGTAACGGCGCAGAACGCGCCACCCGCTCAATGCGCGTCGATCAGCAGCGCGTCGTGCTCGAACGAACCGTCGGGCTGCACCGCGTAATAGCCGCGCACCTCGTCCGGCGCATGCGCCCACAATGCGCGAATGCCGGTCACGCTGTCGGCCGGCGTGCGGATGCGCGCAACCCACGTCTCGAAATCGATCGGCAGCCGCCAGCGGCTGTGCACCTGCGCGTCGAAGCCGACCTCGCGGAACATCGCGAGCCATTCGTCGGCGCGGTAGTCGCGCACGTGCGACGCGTCGCGCAGCACTTCCGCGGCCTGCAGGTACGTGTCGAGGAGCGGATGGTCATTGCCGGCAATGTCGATCATCAGCACGCGGCCGCCCGGCTTCAGCACGCGGCGCACCTCGGCGAGCGCCGCGCGCATGTCGTGCCAGTGGTGCGCGCTCATCCGGCTCACGACCCAGTCGAACGTCGCCGTGTCGAACGGCAGCCGCTCGGCCGGGCCCTGCTGCGTGCGGATGTTCGCGAGCCCGCGCTCGCGCGCGGCGGCGTCGACGGTCGCGAGCATCGGCGCGGCCAGATCGTAGGCGACCACGTCGCGCACGTGCGGCGCGACCGCGAAGCTCGCATGGCCGGCGCCGCAGCCGAGATCGAGCACCGCGGCATCGGGTGTCGCGCTCACCGCGTCGGCGAGCGTCTGCAGGTCGGCGCCCGTCGCATGAACCGTGCTCGTCAGATAGGCGGCGGCCGTCGTGCCGAATGCGTCGGCGACCTGGTCGTGGTGTTTCATCGTTCGCTCCTTTCCTTGATGCAGTCGCCCGGTGTTGGCGCTTCAGCGCGCGTTCCGGCCCCGTGCAACGCGTTTTGTGGGACGCCCGCTGCCCTGCCAGCGCGCGAGACGCTACAATAGGCCCACGCCTGTACCAGTACAAGTTAAGCAGTTATTCTGGTATTCGATCCACCTGTCTGAACGTTGCCGCGTCCTCGTATCCATTTCGCCGTTCCCGCATGAACCAGCCGCCCTCCGCCCCCGTCCCGCCGCTCGACGCCACGCCCGCCCGCGCGCTCGGCGAATTCATCCGCGCTCACCGCGAGCGGCTGTCGCCGCAGGCCGTCGGCCTGCCGCCCGGCCCGCGCCGCCGCACGCCGGGGCTGCGGCGCGAGGAAGTCGCGCAACTGTGCGGCGTCAGCCCGACCTGGTACACGTGGATCGAACAGGGCCGCCCGGTGTCCGCGTCGGCCGACGCGCTCGCGCGGATCGCCGTCGCGCTGCAGCTGTCGAAGGCCGAACGCGCGTACCTGTTCGAGCTGGCCGCGCAGCGCGACCCGGCCGAGCCCGACGTCGCGGGCGGCGACCTGCCGCCGACGCTCGCCGCGACCGTCGCGGCGATCGCGACGCCCGCCTACGTGCTCGACCGCCAATGGAACGCGCTCGCGTGGAATGCGCCGGCCGCCGCGCTCTTTTCCGGCTGGCTCGACGGCGAGCACGATCGCAACCTGCTGCGCTTCACGTTCATGTCGCCGGCCGCGCGCACGCTGATCGTCGACTGGGAAACCCGCGCCCGGCGTCTCGCGGCCGAATTCCGCGCCGATTCGATCCGCCACCTGGCCGACGCGCCGACGCGCGCGCTGATCGACGCGCTGACCGCCGGCAGCGACGCATTCGCGCAGTACTGGGCGTCGCAGGACGTGTTCGAACGCGAAGGCGGGCTGCGCGAATTCGACCATCCGGCCGACGGCCGCCTCGTGTACCAGCAGATCACGCTAAAGCCCGCGCACCGCGAGGACCTGAAGCTCGTCGTGCTGGTGCGCGACTGAGCGGGCCGGCCCGCGCGGGCCACGGCCGGCAGGCCCGCGAATGCTAGAATTGCGGGATTCCCTCGGCGGCGCACGCTGCCCAACTCCCCTTCGAAGAATCGCCATGACGTCCCAACTGCACAAAAAGGGCGAGGCCTGGTCGGCCCGCTTCTCGGAACCGATGTCGGAACTGGTCAAGCGCTACACGTCGTCGGTGTTTTTCGACAAGCGCCTCGCGCTCGTCGACATCGCCGGCTCGCTCGCGCACGCGAACATGCTCGCCGCGCAGAAGATCATCAGCGCCGACGACCTGGCCGCGATCGAACGCGGGATGGCGCAGATCAAGGGCGAGATCGAGCGCGGCGAATTCGAATGGCAGCTCGACCTGGAAGACGTCCACCTGAACATCGAGGCGCGCCTGACCGCGCTGATCGGCGACGCGGGCAAGCGCCTGCACACGGGCCGCTCGCGCAACGACCAGGTCGCGACCGACATCCGCCTGTGGCTGCGCGGCGAGATCGACCGCATCGGCGGCCTGCTGAACGACCTGCGCGGCGCGCTGGTCGACCTCGCGGAACAGAACGCCGACACGATCATGCCGGGCTTCACGCACCTGCAGGTCGCGCAACCCGTCACGTTCGGCCACCACCTGCTCGCGTACGTCGAGATGTTCACGCGCGACGCGGAACGCATGCGCGACTGCCGCACGCGCGTGAACCGCCTGCCGCTCGGCGCGGCCGCGCTCGCGGGCACGAGCTACCCGATCGACCGTCATGCCGTGGCGAAGACGCTCGGCTTCGACGGCATCTGCGCGAACTCGCTCGACGCGGTGTCCGATCGCGACTTCGCGATCGAATTCACGGCGGCCTCGGCGCTCGTGATGACGCACGTGTCGCGCTTCTCCGAAGAACTCGTGCTGTGGATGAGCCCGCGCGTCGGCTTCATCGACATCGCCGACCGCTTCTGCACCGGCAGCTCGATCATGCCGCAGAAGAAGAACCCGGACGTGCCCGAGCTCGCGCGCGGCAAGACCGGCCGCGTGAACGGCCACCTGATGGCGCTGCTGACGCTGATGAAGGGCCAGCCGCTCGCGTACAACAAGGACAACCAGGAAGACAAGGAACCGCTGTTCGACACGGTCGACACCGTCGCCGACACGCTGCGGATCTTCGCCGAGATGGTTGCCGGCATCACCGTGAAGCCGGACGCGATGCGTGCGGCCGCGCTGCAGGGCTTCTCGACCGCGACCGACCTCGCCGACTACCTCGTGAAGCGCGGCCTGCCGTTCCGCGATGCGCACGAAGCCGTCGCGCATGCCGTGAAGATCTGCGACGACCGCGGCATCGATCTCGCCGACCTGACGCTCGACGAGATGAAGCAGGATCTGCCGAACGTCGCGCACCTGATCGGCGACGACGTGTTCGGCTACCTGACGCTCGAGGGGTCGGTCGCGAGCCGCAACCACCCGGGCGGCACCGCACCCGACCAGGTGCGCGCGGCCGTCAAGGCAGCCCGCGCCGCACTCGGCCGGTAACCGCCTGCTGTTCCGGACGGACGCCTTCGGCGTCCGTTTTTCATTCGGGCGGCCGTCACGCCGCCCGTCGCCTGCCCCGCTTCACGGATGCCGCCGATGACCTTTTCCGCCGCGCTCTTCGACATGGACGGCCTGCTCGTCGATTCCGAGCGGACCATCATGAACACGTGGATCGACGTGTCGAATGCACACGGTGTCGCGCTGACCGTCGCCGACTACCTGCAGATCGTCGGCCGTTCGTTCGCCGAAGGCCAGGTCATCCTGGCGCGGCTGATCGGCAACCCCGATACGTTCGACGCCGTGCGCACCCGCGTGCGCGAACAGCTCGCGGCGCCCGAGCCGCATCCGAAGTTTCCGCTGAAACCGGGCGCGTTCGCGCTGCTCGATGCACTCGCGCAGGCCGGCATTCCGTGCGCGGTCGCGTCGTCGTCCGCGGGCGACGTGATCCGTGCGCGGCTCGACGCGGTCGGCGTGCTGCCGTTCTTCCGTGCGATCGCGGGCGGCGACGAAGTCGCGCGCGGCAAGCCCGATCCGGCCGTCTACCGGCTCGCGGCCGAACGCCTCGGCGTGCCGGCCCACGCGTGCGTCGCGTTCGAGGACAGCGACTTCGGCGCGCAGTCGGCCGCCGGCGCCGGCGCATCGGTCGTCACCGTGCCCGATCTGAAGGCGCCGACGCCCGAAATCATCGCGCTGAGCCTGCACGTGCTCGCGTCGCTCGACGATGCGGTCGCGCTCGTGCCGTCGTGGTTCGGCCTGCAGGGTACGTCGCAGCCCGCGTAATCGGCCGCCGCGCCATGCAAAACGGGCACCCTCGGGTGCCCGTTTTGTCGTGTCGCCAACCTGCCGGCGTCGCACCGGCCTTACTGGTTGCCGGCCGTCTCCGACAGACGCTTCATCGTCGCGATGCGCGCGCCGATCAGGTCGACGCGCCCGTCCTCGCCGACGAGTGGCGCCGTCGCGTCGCGGAACGCCACCCACGCACGCTGTGCGCGGACGAGCGTCGCGGCCGAATGCGCAGGCATCTTGCGGCGCAGTTTCTGGTAATAGCGGTTCAGGTCGAATATCGCGTGCTCGCATGCGGCATCCTGCGCACAGGGCCGCACACGGCGCACGGCCGGATCGCGCGGTGCGTTCGCCGGCTTGCCGCCGGCCGGCGCGGCCGCCGCGCCTGCACCACCCTGCGCGCCGCTCGTTGCCGCGACCGGTACCGCGGCGGGCGGCTGCGGCGCATAGCGATCGGCTGCGCCGCGCAGCGCCAGCGCGCGATCGCGCACCGGCTGCAGCTGCAGATCGGCGCTCGACATCGCATACGCGGTGCCGCGCGTCGTGTCGTACACGGCCTTCAGCAGATGCACTTCGTCCTTGCGCCACGTGAGCCAATGGCGCTGGCTGTCCTGCCAGCCGCGCTTCGCATCGGCCGGCGCATCCTTCAACAGGCGCTGGTACGCGCCGTCCATCACGGCCTGCCACTGCTGCTGCGTTTCGCCCATGCACTGGATCTGGCCGGCCGGCGACGACCGGTCGCGCCGCGCGAGGCATTGCCGCATCGCGACGTCGATCGGATCGGCCGCCGCGACTTCCGCGTGCGCGGCGCCCGGCCCTGCCAGCCCCGCCGCGCCTGCCGCCCAGACGACGAGCGCGGCCAGCGCCGCGCGCATCGCCCGGAATCGTCCGTACGTCGCCATCAGTCGCGCACGCAGTCGACGAAGTACTCGACGCGGCCGTTCACCTCTTCCGCGACGAGGCCGTGGATGTCGGTGTGGAAGCCCGGGAAACGCTCGTTGAAGTCGCGCGCGAACCGCAGGTAGTTCATGATCGTCTTGTTGAAGCGCTCGCCCGGAATCAGCAGCGGAATGCCCGGCGGGTACGGCGTGAGCAGGATGCTCGTCACGCGGCCTTCGAGCTCGTCGAGCGGCACGCGGTCGATCTTGCGGTGCGCGAGCTTCGCGAACGCGTCGGACGGCTTCATCGCCGGCTCCATGTCCGACAGGTACATCTCCGTCGTCAGGCGGGCGATGTCGTTCGCGCGGTACACGTCGTGGATCTGCGTGCACAGGTCGCGCAGGCCGACGCGCTCGTAGCGCGGATGCTGTGCGACGAATTCCGGCAGCACGCGCCACAGCGGCTGGTTGTTGTCGTAGTCGTCCTTGAACTGCTGCAGCTCGGTCACCATCGAGTTCCAGCGGCCCTTCGTGATGCCGATCGTGAACATGATGAAGAACGAGTACAGGCCGGTCTTCTCGACGATGATCCCGTGCTCGGCCAGGTACTTCGTGACGATCGCGGCCGGAATGCCCGTCTCGCCGAACTCGCCGTCGACGTCGAGCCCCGGCGTGATGATCGTCGCCTTGATCGGGTCGAGCATGTTGAAGCCTTCCGCCAGCGAGCCGAAGCCGTGCCAGTGGTCGTTCGGCTTCAGCATCCAGTCTTCGCGCGAACCGATGCCTTCCTCGGACAGGTTGTCCGGGCCCCACACGCTGAAGAACCAGTCGTCGCCGTATTCGGCGTCGACCTTGCGCATCGCGCGGCGGAAGTCGATCGCCTCGGCGATCGATTCCTCCACGAGCGCGGTGCCGCCCGGCGGCTCCATCATCGCGGCCGCGACGTCGCACGACGCGATGATCGCGTACTGCGGGCTCGTCGACGTGTGCATCAGGTACGCCTCGTTGAAGCGGTGCTTGTCGAACGTGCGGTTCTCCGAATCCTGCACGACGATCTGCGATGCCTGCGAAATGCCCGCGAGCAGCTTGTGCGTCGAGTGCGTCGCGAACACGAGCGCGCCCGTGCGCGGACGGCCGTCGCCGATCGCGTGCATGTCGCGGTAGAAATCGTGGAACGTCGCGTGCGGCAGCCACGCTTCGTCGAAGTGCAGCGTGTCGAGCAGGTCGCCGAGCAGGTCCTTGATCATCTCGACGTTGTAGACGACGCCGTCGTACGTGCTCTGCGTGATCGTCAGGATCCGCGGCTTCATGTCCGGGTTCTCGCGCATCGCTTCGCGCGCGAACGGGTTCGCCTCGATCTTCTTGCGGATGTTCTCCGGCTTGAATTCGTCGCGCGGAATCGGCCCGATGATGCCGAAGTGGTTGCGCGTCGGCGTCAGGAACACGGGGATCGCGCCCGTCATCGTGATCGCGTGCAGGATCGACTTGTGACAGTTGCGGTCGACCAGCACGATGTCGCCCGGCGCGACCGTCGCGTGCCAGACGATCTTGTTCGACGTCGACGTGCCGTTGGTCACGAAGAACAGGTGGTCGGCGCTGAAGATGCGCGCCGCATTGCGCTCGGACGCCGCGACCGGGCCCGTGTGGTCGAGCAGCTGGCCGAGTTCGTCCACGGCGTTGCAGACGTCCGCGCGCAGCATGTTCTCGCCGAAGAACTGGTGGAACATCTGGCCGAGCGGGTTCTTCAGGAACGCGACGCCGCCCGAGTGGCCCGGGCAGTGCCACGAGTACGAGCCTTCGTCCGCGTACTTGACGAGTTCCTTGAAGAACGGCGGCGCGAGCGAGTCGAGATAGACCTTCGCTTCACGGATGATGTGGCGCGCGACGAACTCCGGCGTGTCCTCGAACATGTGGATGAAGCCGTGCAGTTCGCGCAGGATGTCGTTCGGCAGATGGCGCGACGTGCGCGTCTCGCCGTACAGGAAGATCGGGATGTCCGCGTTGCGGCGGCGCACTTCGGTGACGAACGCGCGCAGCTCGATGATCGCGGTCGCGAGCTCGGGCAGCTCGCCGTCCTGGCCGGTCTCGCCGAGCATGAGTTCGTCGTCGTCGATCGACAGGATGAAGCACGACGCGCGGCTCGACTGCTGCGCGAACGACGTCAGATCGCCGTAGCTCGTGAGGCCGAGGACTTCGACGCCCTCCTTCTCGATCGCTTCGGCCAACGCCCGGATGCCGGAGCCCGAGATGTTCTCGGAGCGGAAATCTTCGTCGATGATGACGACGGGGAAACGAAACTTCATGGGCGATTCTCCAAAAAGAACGACCGCGGCGCGTCACGCGCAGCGGTCACCCGGAAACTGGTGAGACGTTATGCAACCAGATCAGGTTTTCGGCAGCGTGACACCGCGCTGCCCCTGATACTTGCCGCCGCGATCGGCATACGAAACATCGCACACTTCGTCGCTCTCGAAGAAGAGCACCTGTGCGACGCCTTCGTTCGCGTAGATCTTCGCGGGCAGCGGCGTGGTATTCGAGAATTCCAGCGTGACGTAGCCTTCCCACTCGGGTTCGAACGGCGTCACGTTGACGATGATCCCGCAGCGCGCATAGGTCGACTTGCCGAGGCAGACGGTCAGCACGGTGCGCGGGATCCGGAAATATTCGACGGTGCGGGCCAGCGCGAACGAGTTCGGCGGGATGATGCACACGTCGCCCTTGAAATCGACAAACGAACCCTCGTCGAAGTTCTTCGGATCGACGATCGTCGAGTTGATGTTCGTGAAGATCTTGAATTCGTCTGCGCAGCGAATGTCGTAGCCGTAGCTCGACGTGCCGTAGCTGACGATCCGGCGGCCGTCCTCGGACGCGCGGACCTGATCGGGCACGAACGGCTCGATCATTTTGTGCTCTTCGGCCATGCGCCGAATCCATTTGTCGGACTTGATACTCATATCGGGGCGCCAGGAAACGCTGCGTGACAGTCAGGGAGGGCCGCTCGCGCAAGGCAGCGGCCGGGAAAGGCGGACATTTTACGCGATCATCGGCCGGCGCACGCGGCGGCCGTCAACGGATCACGCCGCAGGCCAGCGCAGGCCCCGCGCCATGGTGCGGAAACGCCGGGTCGCTCGGGTCGCGGTGCACCAGCGCCGCACGGCTCATCGCCGAGCGCACGCCATCGAGGGCCAGATCGGGCGCGACGATGAAGCCGGCCGCGACGCCGTTCGCATCCGCATGGATGTTGCCGAGATCGCCGGCGACGCGCGCGCCGGCGCGCAGCCGGTCGGCGGCCGGCGCGAACACCTGGCCGGCGCTCGAGCCGTCGCCCGCGTTGCAGTCGCCGCGCTCGTGCACTTGCAGCGCGTGGTCGCTGTTCGGCGGCAGGCCGACCAGGTTGTAGGTCACCTGCACGCCGTCCGGGCGCTCGACGAACGTCACCGCGCCGCGCGCCTGCGCGCCGACCGTCGGCTGCAGTTGTGCATCGGCCCGTTTTTCGTGCGACGAGGAAAAGGAGGTACAGCCGGCCAGCAGGCCCAGCGCGGCGGCGGCCAGCAGCGCGCGCTGCGCGCGGCCGGCGCGCACGCCGTGATGTCGTTGTTTCATTCGATCCTCATGCCGGCTGACGGCCGTTTGACACGGCGGCCGCGCCGGGCGGGTAAAGGGACCCGGGAAAAGTCGCCATGATACCGCGCCTCGCGGCGCCGTAAACAGCGTAAGGCCCCGCCCCGCAAGGGTTTTACGTATTTTGAACAACGATCGACGGGAACTTCGACGTCATGTCGCGCGATCGCTCGGCAATTGCCAGCGCGACGCCGCGCGCGATCTCGCGGTAGCGGCGCGCCAGCGCGCCGTCCGGATCGGCCGCCACCGTCGGCGTGCCGCTGTCGGCGCGCTCGCGGATCGCGATGTCGAGCGGCAGGCTGCCGAGCACGTTCACGTCGTAGTCCTTCGCCATCCGCTCGGCCCCGCCGGCGCCGAAGATGCGCTCTTCGTGGCCGCAGTTCGAGCAGATGTGGATGCTCATGTTCTCGACGATGCCGAGGATCGGGATCCCGACCTTCTCGAACATCTTCAGGCCCTTCTTCGCGTCGAGCAGCGCGATGTCCTGCGGCGTCGTGACGATCACCGCGCCGGTGACGGGCACGCGCTGCGCGAGCGTGAGCTGGATGTCGCCGGTGCCGGGCGGCATGTCGACGATCAGGTAGTCGAGCTCGCGCCAGTTGGTCTGGCGCAGCAGCTGCTCGAGCGCGGAGGTCGCCATCGGGCCGCGCCACACCATCGGGTTGTCTTCCTCGATCAGGAAGCCGATCGAGTTCGCCTGCAGCCCGTGGCCGACGAGCGGGTTCATCGACTGGTTGTCCGGCGACTCGGGGCGCTGGCCGTGGATGCCGAGCATCGTCGGCAGCGACGGGCCGTAGATGTCCGCGTCGAGGATGCCGACCGACGCGCCTTCCGCGGCCAGCGCGAGCGCGAGGTTCACGGCCGTCGTGCTCTTGCCGACGCCGCCCTTGCCCGACGCGACCGCGACGATGTTCTTCACGTTCGGCAACAGCTTCACGCCACGCTGCACCGTGTGCGCAACGATGTCCTGCGACACCGCGACGCGTGCGTCGCGCACGCCCGGCACGGCCTGGAGCGCGGCGGCGACGCGCGCGCGCACGTCGTCGTGCTGGCTGCGCGCGGGGTAACCGAGCACCACGTCGAGCGTCACGACATCGCCGTCGATCGCGACGTTGCGCACGCCCTTGTTCGCCGCATACGGGCGGCCGGTATTGGGGTCGACGACTGCCGCCAGCGCGGCGTCGACTTGTGCCCGGTCAATGCTCATCGAAACTCCATGAAAACGTTTTTCTCGCGCGCAAACGTCAAAAAATATCAAATTACGCTGCGAAAATCGGGAAAAGTGAAAGAATCTGTTGCATGCCATTGCGCGAACGCGCGGCCCGGCGCACTCTTCGCGTGCGGCACGCTATAGGGCCAAATCGGCCACTAACCGCCTATATTGTAGAGGCTGACGCGTCGCGCTGTCTGAACAGCCACGCTGGCGGACAGGGCATGCGGCCGCCTCGGCGGCTGCCGCAAGCGCCGGGCGACCCTGCTTTTTCGGGTGGTCCGCGCAGGGAGCCGTAACTGTTGTCGTCGTTGTCGACTCGTTCAACCAAGAGAGGAATCCAAGATGAACATGAAAATCGCGACCCGCTTGTCCGTCTTCGCATTGGCCGGCGCACTGCTGGCAGGCTGCGCCACGCAGCAAGGCAACAACACGGCCGTCGGTACCGGCACGGGTGCGGCGCTGGGCGCAGGCATCGGCGCGCTGGCGGGTGGCGGCAAGGGCGCGGCGATCGGCGCAGGCGTCGGCGCACTGGTCGGTGGCGTGACGGGCTACAACTGGCAGGCGATCAAGAACAAGCTCGCGCCGTCGGCAGCGAAGACGGGCACGCAGGTCACCGAGCAGCCGGACGGCTCGCTGAAGCTGAACGTGCCGAGCTCGGTCACGTTCGCGACGAACCAGTACGCGATCACGCCGGCCTTCACGCCGCTGCTGAACGACCTGGCCACGACGCTGAACCAGAACCCGCAAGTCACGGCTTCGATCGTCGGCTACACCGACAGCACGGGCTCGGCGCAGCTGAACCAGACGCTGTCGCAGAACCGCGCGCAAAGCGTCGTGAACGCACTCGCCCAGCGCGGCGTGAACGGCGGCCGCCTGTCGGCCCAGGGCATGGGCCCGTCGAACCCGATCGCGGACAACGCGACCGAAGCCGGCCGCGCACAGAACCGCCGCGTCGAGATCTACCTGCGCGCCGCCCAGGCGCAGTAAGCGCACGACGAGGGGAATACGTGGGCGCGCTGCCCGCGGGGCCCCGCCGGACAAGGCTTCCGGCGGGCCCGGTAACGAATCGAAAAAATTTTCGAACTTCTGTCGCAGGCCGTGGTCAGTATTTACGGTACGTGGCTGGTGTTGCCGGCGCGTCACCATTCTCCTCTTGTCGTTGTTGCTCCGGGGCCGTATCCGCCCCGGTTTTTTTTGCCTGCAAAATGCGTGCTGCAACGCAGCACAACCTCGCCAGGCACGCCGCTTGCGCGGCCCCGCCCCTTCCGGCGCCCGGTCCGCGGCGCCGGCTCGCATCGCCGGCCCGCGCCCCTGCTAGAATCGCACTTTCCCGTTGTTTTTCCGCTGTTCCTCTACAGACCCTATGTCCGCATCCGACCTCACTTCCGTGCAGGCTGCGGCGCCGCAAGGCGGCCGCCAGATCCTCGTAACGTCCGCACTGCCCTATGCCAACGGGCAGATCCACATCGGCCACCTGGTCGAGTACATCCAGACCGACATCTGGGTGCGGACGCTGCGAATGCATGGCCATGAGGTCTACTACATCGGCGCCGACGACACGCACGGCACGCCGATCATGCTGCGCGCGGAGAAGGAAGGCCTGACCCCGAAGCAGCTGATCGATCGCGTGTGGACCGAACACAAGCGCGACTTCGACAGCTTCGGCGTGTCGTTCGACAATTTCTACTCGACCGACTCGGACGAGAACCGCGTGCTGAGCGAGAAGATCTACGTCGCGCTGCAGGACGCCGGCCTGATCGCCGAGCGCGAGATCGAGCAGGCATACGATCCCGTCAAGGAAATGTTCCTGCCGGACCGCTTCATCAAGGGCGAGTGCCCGAAGTGCCACGCGAAGGATCAATACGGCGACAACTGCGAAGTGTGCGGCTCGACCTACCTGCCGACCGAACTGCTGAACCCGTACTCGGTCGTGTCAGGCGCGACGCCGGTGCGCAAGACCTCGAAGCACTACTTCTTCCGCCTGTCCGACCCGCGCTGCGAGTCGTTCCTGCGCGAATGGGTGAGCGGCCTCGCACAGCCCGAAGCAACCAACAAGATGCGCGAGTGGCTCGGCGACGCCGGCGAAGCCAAGCTCGCCGACTGGGACATCTCGCGCGACGCGCCGTACTTCGGCTTCGAGATCCCGGGCGCGCCCGGCAAGTACTTCTACGTGTGGCTCGACGCGCCGGTCGGCTACTACGCGAGCTTCAAGAACCTGTGCGACCGCAACGGCGTCGACTTCGACGCGTGGATCCGGCCGGGCTCGAAGGCCGAGCAGTACCACTTCATCGGCAAGGACATCCTGTACTTCCACACGCTATTCTGGCCCGCGATGCTCGAGTTCTCGGGCCACCGCACGCCGACCAACGTGTTCGCGCACGGCTTCCTGACGGTCGACGGCGCGAAGATGTCGAAGTCGCGCGGCACGTTCATCACCGCGCAGAGCTATATCGACACGGGCCTGAACCCCGAGTGGCTGCGCTACTACTTCGCCGCGAAGCTGAACGCGACGATGGAAGACATCGACCTGAACCTCGACGATTTCCAGGCGCGCGTGAACAGCGATCTCGTCGGCAAGTACGTGAACATCGCGAGCCGCGCGGCGGGCTTCCTGATCAAGCGTTTCGACGGCCGCGTGCAGGACAGCGCGATGAATCACCCGCTCGTCGCGAAGCTGCGCGATGCGATTCCGCAGATCGCCGCGAACTACGAAGCACGCGAATACGGCCGCGCGCTGCGCCACACGATGGAACTCGCGGATGAAGTGAACGCGTACGTCGATGGCGCAAAGCCGTGGGATCTCGCGAAGGATCCGGCCAACGCGGTCGCGCTGCACGAGACCTGCAGCGTGAGCCTCGAGTCGTTCCGTCTGCTGTCGCTCGCACTGAAGCCGGTGATGCCGCGTGTCGCCGAAGCGGTCGAGGCGTTCTTCGGGATCGCGCCGCTCGCATGGGCCGACGCCGCGAAGCCGCTGTCGTCGGAGCAGCCGATCAAGGCTTACCAGCACCTGATGACGCGCGTCGATCCGAAGCAGATCGAAGCGCTGCTCGCCGCGAACCGCGATTCGCTGCAGGCCGAGGCAACCGGCGCGGCCGCCGCGGGCGCCAATGCCGCGAAGGACGCGAAGAACAACGCCAAGGCGAACGCGAAGCAGGCGGTCGTGAACGGCGCCGACGACGCGCCGATCTCGATCGACGATTTCGCGAAGATCGACCTGCGCATCGCGAAAATCGTCGCGTGCCAGGCCGTCGAGGGCTCGGACAAGCTGCTGCAGCTCACGCTCGACGTCGGCGAGGAAAAGACCCGCAACGTGTTCTCGGGCATCAAGTCCGCTTACCAGCCCGAGCAACTCGTCGGCAAGCTGACGGTGATGGTTGCGAACCTCGCGCCGCGCAAGATGAAGTTCGGCCTGTCCGAAGGGATGGTGCTCGCAGCATCGGCCACCGACGAGAAGGCGGAACCGGGCCTCTACATCCTCGAGCCGCACAGCGGCGCGAAGCCCGGCATGCGCGTGAAGTAAGCCGCACGCGCTGCTGGCGAAGAAAAAGCCCCGCACGATTCGTGCGGGGCTTTTTCATGTCTGCGTGTCGCCAGGTTCGTGCACCGCCTCTCCGCGACAAGCGCCCTTACCGGCATCGTCACGGCTTACGGCCCGTCACGAGGCTATGATCGCCGAAACTCGGCACGGTTTCGATCGACACGAATCCGGCGTCCGCGAGCAGCGCTTCGAGCTCGCGCGCCGAGTACTGCTCGCCCTGTGTCCACCCGAGCATCATCAGGCTGTATGCGGGCGCCGCGAGCGGGCCACGCTTGTCGTCGCGGTAAAGCACTTCGTGCAGCACGATGCGGCCACGAGGCGGCAACGCGTCGAAGCTCTTGCGGGCGAGGAACGCGTTGCGCCCGGCTGGCCAGTCGTGAAAGATATTCGAATAGAAATGCAGGTCGGCGTCCGGAAACGGATCGCACCACATGTCGCCGGGATGCAGGGTCACCCGCGCCTGCCACGGCGGCGCGGCAACGAAGTGCGCGGCCAGTTCGCACCCGGCCGGCAGATCGAAAAGCGTCGCGCGCAGCGCCGGCCATGCCGCCAGCGCCCCCTTGATGTGCGCGCCGGAACCCCCGCCGATGTCGAGCATGTGCCGATGCGCGCCGAGATCGATGCGCGTCGGCCACACGGGCGCATGCGACGCGCTCAGGCTCTCCATCGCACGCATGAAGCGCAACCCGAGTTCGACCTGCTGCTCATGCGTGCGGAAGATGTCCGCATCGCCGTACGCGCATGGCGCGTCGCGTCGCAACGCGGCCTCGAGCCCGGCCACCGAGAACGTCTCGGCGTTGTCGTACATCAGGTCCCAGAACGCGCCGAAGTACGTCGGACTCCGTTCAAGCAGCAGGTCCTCGCCGAGCGACGTCAGCGCATAGCGATTGGCGTCGCACCGCACGAAACCCAGCGCAACCGCGAGATTCGCCAGCGCCTCGGTCGGCCGGCGCGCGAGCCCGAGCGCATCGCCGAGTGCGGCGACGGTCGCAGGCCCCTCGTCGAGGTGGCGAAACAGGCCGAGCCGGTGCGCGATCAGCATCGCGGGTCCGACGAACAGGCCGCGGGCGATATCGTATGCGGCGCGGTCGTCGTGACGCGGCAGCGCGGCACTCATGGCAGGCTCCGCGCAACCGGCACGATATCGGCCCCAGCCGCGGCCATATCGATCTGCGTCGCCGCTTCGTGCGTCCACGCGGCAAACGCACGGAACACACGATCGACAAGCGCGATGCAGCGCGCGCGGCTGTCGCCGCCCAGCGCGATCGACGCCAGTTCCGCGTGTTCGCCGTTCTGCAGGTGGCCCGACTCGAGTGCGAAATGAAACGCCCCGAGGTAACGCAGCTCGCGCCCCGTCTGCGCACGCACCTGCGCGGCCACATGCGTCGTCAGCGAAAACAGCACGTTGCCGGTTTCCTCGATCGCTTCGATGACGGCAAGGCGCTCGACGCCGTCCGCGTCGCCGACGATCGCGCACAGCTCGTACATCAGCAGACGGCTACGATGGGTGTGCTCGCTCCACAGCATGCGCAGCGTATCGATCAGCGTCGTCGCATCGTTCCAGCCCAGCGTCTCGACATCCTCGAGAAACCACGGCCAGTGATGATCGTCCTCGCGCGTATGCGCGTTCACGCGCGCCTGGTACGCGTCGGCCGGCGGCTCCGCACGCAGCACGTAGCGATTCAGGTCGCCGAACGCCATCACGAAGAACATGAAGCCGCGCACGAACTCGAGCCGCACGAGCGGCGGCAGGCGATCGTCGCGCAGCCGGTCGAACAGCGGAAGATTTTCGTAGTCCTCTCTGTTCCGCCTCACATGAGCCAGTACCGCTTTCATCGGCGTGCTCCTGCGTGACGCCATCGACGCAGACGTGACGCGTCCGGCCGGCCGGACGCGCGCCCGCCGATCATGCCGCTTCCGTGCCCATTGCGTATCGTTGACGAAATCGAAACGCCCGCGCGTATTGCGTCGAACGCCCGCTCGGCGCCGGTCACGCGAACGTGATCAATCTAGAATGATTTGAACGATTGTCAAGGATAGGTGCACAAACCGCACGCAGCGGAATCAATCGGCGCGGCGCGCCACACTGTCGCGCGCCGCGGCCGCCGTCACCGTTGACTGAACCACCGGTCGAAGCGCCGCGTGTAGTTCAGGTCGACGCCCTGGAACGTGCCGCCGTACGCGGACACCGACCAGAAGCGCGTCAGGTTGATCGTCGCCTTGAACGCGTTGGCCGCCGATTGCAGCCCCTGCTCGAAGCCGAGCACGAACCGCTCGTTGATCGCCTTCGACACCAGCACGACCTGCGGATCGGTCAGGCCGACTTCGCTGCGGCCGACCGACACCTCGTCGAGACCGAAGGTCTGCGCGACGCGCTTGCCGGTCACGCTGCCGAGCAGCCCGAGCGCCGCGGTCATCGCACCCTGCTGGCCGACGTTGTTGCCCTGGTCGGTGCCGTGCCCGAACAGCAGCCACGACAGCTTTTCGTTGTCCGTGACGTTCGGCTCCGACACGAGCTTGACCGTCAGCGACTGGATCGTGCCCGTCACCTGCACGCCGGCCTCGACCTCCTGGTTGCGCCGCATCGCGAGGATGTTGACGCCCGGGTTCGACACGGGGCCGTTGAACGTGAAGAAGCCGTTCTCGATCGCGAGCTTGCGGCCGAACGACGTGTACGTCGACCCTTCGGTCACGCGCACGTTGCCGACCGCGCGCAGCGGCACGCCCGGCGCGCTCATCACGGTGATCGTGCCGCGCAGCCCGAGATCCGCGCCGTGGCCCTTGAAGCGGAAGTTGTTGCCGAGGCCGATGTCGATGTTCGCGCGCGGCGCGAGCGACGGCGCCGGCTTGTCCTCGACCGGCTTCGGCTTCGCGACCGCGGTGCCCGTCGGCGTCTCGCCGCGCACCGTGCCGTCCGGCTGCACAATCACGACGTCGTCGGACAGGTGCGGCGCCGATTGCTCGGGCAGGTCGAACAGCGCGCGATCGACGACGAACTTGCCGTCGATCGACAACGCACCGCGCGGCCCGTCGTTCGCGACAGTCGCCTTGCCCGACAGCGACAGCTTGCGGTCCGGCGCCGCGAACAGCTCGAGCTTGTCCGCGACGATGCTCGCGGTCAGGTCGGGCGCCTCGCCGTCGAGGCGCACGCGGCCGAGCGCGCGCAGCGTGCCGTCGCCGCCGTGGAACTCGACTTGCTGGAATTCGACGAGGTTGTCCGACAGCTTCACGCGCACGATGCCGTCCTTCAACTGCACGCCCTGGTCGATGAGCGTCGCGGACAGATCGTCGCCCGTCAGCATCCCCGACAGGTTCGGCTTCACCGGCGTGCCGGCGACCGTCAGCTTCAGCGCCGCGCGTCCGCCGAGCAGGTAGCTCGGCCCGAACAGGTTGCCGGTCGTCTTCAGCGCGGGGATATCGGCGTCGATGCGGCCCGACAGCGGGCCGTCGTTGACGACGCCGAACACGCCGTCGCGCAGCGCGAACGGCACCGTGACGTTGGCGTCGAGCGTGCCGATCCGGCTCGCCTTCGCGAGCGCCGTCACGTTGAGCCGGTTGCCGGGCGTGAAGTTCGCGCGCGCCGACAGGTCGGTCAGCCCGAGCGACGCGATGCCGCGCCCGCTTTCGATCGTGACGTCGCCGCCGCGGCGCTTCACCTGCACGTAACCCGTCGCGTTCGCGCCGAGCGAGAAATCCCAGTCGGCATCGAGCACGACGTCGGTCCGCACCGGCGGCCGCTGGCCGGTCAGCTCCTGACGAACCTCGAGGAAACGTGCGACCGACGCGCCGCTCACCGAACCGGCCGAGCGCATCTGGCCGTGATCGAACACGAACGACTTCAGGTCGATCGCCGCGCCTTCGAGCGTGAGCCGCGTCGCGCCGAGCGTGACGCGACCGGCGCCGGCCGATACCGTCAGCGGCGCCTGCAGTGCAAGCGCCGGTGTGCCGCGGTTCGCGAGGCGCGTGACGGTACCGTCCCAGCGCATCCCGTCGCGATTCTCGACCACGCCGCCGTTCGCCGCGAGCGTCAGGTCGATCACGCGGCCGCCGGCCATCCCGAGCGCCGATGCATCCAGCGTGTGCTTCGCGCGCGTGCCGTCGAGGTTCGCGCGCAGCGATTTCAGCTTCAGCGAACCGAGTGCGATATCGGACGCGTCGGCCGTGAACACGAGCGCGCCGTGCGCGCCGTCGCGGATGTCCGCGCGGCCCTGTGCCGTACCGATCCGGTTCGAGCCGACGACGACGTGCTCGGCCTTGTAGGTAGCCGTCACGTTCGGATGCGCGAAGCTGCCGGTCAGGTCGCCCTGCGCCTGCACGAGCCCTTCGACGCCGAAACCGAGCCGGTCGAGCTGCGGCGCGTCGACGACGAAGCGCAATCGGTCGCCGGGCGCGCCGAAGCTGCCGCGCAGGTCGACGTGGTTGCCGGCGATCGACAGGGTCGCATTGCTCGGCAGGATCCGCGAGCCGGCGAGTTGCACGACGCCGGCACCGGTCAGCGGCACGCCGTCGTACAGGCTGTCGCCGAGCTTGAACGTCGCCTTGGTCGACACCTGCGGCGCGAACGCGCCCGATGCCGTCAACGTGCCCGACACGCGCGTCTCGCCGCGCGTGGCCGATGCCTTGGCCGCCTTGGCGGGTGCCTTGCCGCCGCCGGCCTTCGGCGCACTCAGCGCGGCGAGCAGCAGCGGATCGAACGTCGTCAGCGTGGCCTTCGCGTCGTAGCTCGAATGCGCGTCGTGACGGAACACGCCCGTCAGGTCGATGCGGCCCTTGCCTGCCGTCACGCGCGCGTCGGTCAGCACGGTCTGTTGCGGCGTCAGCGCGACTTTCGCGCGCGCGCCCAGCGCAAGCTTCGGGTCGTTCAGGTTGAAGTCGACGGTCGTCACGTCGCCCGCGAGCGTCACACCGAGCGGGCCGCCGAGGCGCATCGGCCGGAGTTCGGCAACGAACGCGTTCAGGTCGAGGTTCGCGACCTTCAGGTCGAAGCGGCCCTTGCCGCCCTTCAACGTGCCGTTGCCCGTCACGCTGCCGTCGCGGATCAGTTTCAACGCGAGATCGTCGATCCGCTGCGCGTGCGCGTCGAGAAGCACGCTCGCATGCGCGTCGATCACCGGCAGCAGATGGTCGCCGAGCGTGCCGGGCTTGGCGTTGACGATCGACACCGGGCCCGTCACCGCGAAACCCTTCGCCGGCGCGGAGCCGGCCGGCGCGGTCACCGGCGCGAGTTCCGCCCGCACCGCGAGATCGGCCATCGGTGCGCCGGGTGAAAGCGCCTGCGGGTTCACGTGGTCGAACGCGAGCGACGCGCGCGTGAGCGGCACCGCGCCGAACGGCGCGGCCTCGACGTGTGCGCGCCCGTTCAGCTTCATCCCGCTCGCATTGACGTCGGCGACGAGCGCCTCGAGCGAGCCCGACACGCGCGCCCGCGCGTCGACCGGCTCGTCGGACAGCTTGCCCGCGTAGGTGGCTTCGCCCGTCAGCGCGAACGGCTTTACCCCTTCGAGCTTCGCGCGCGCGGTCAGCGCGCCGTACGGCGTATCGACGCCGTCGAGCACGAGTTCATGGTGACGGCCGTCACTGCGGCCGTTCAGCGCGATATGGTCGAGCTGCGTCGTCGACCCGCCGTCGTGGATTGCCAGGTGATCGACGCGCAGGTCGTCGATGCGCAACTGCAGCGGCAGGCTCAGGTCCTGCGGCGTCGTACTCGGCGTCGACGGCCCCGGCGGGATGCGCACGTCGATCGTGCCGGCGCGAAGATAGGCAATGGACAACCGCCACGGCGCGCGGGTCAGCGCCCAGCGGCCGTCGAGCCGGTCGATGCGGATTTCGGTCCCGGTGCCGTCGGGGCTCGTCCACGCGAACCCGCGCAACCGCACGCCGGTCGCGAGCGAGCCGCCTTCGAGCGTACCCGCGAGCCGCGCGCCGAGCACGTGCCCGGCCACTTGCCACGCGAGCCGCGTGCCGCGCTCGGTCATCACCGCGCCCGCCACGAGCCCCGCTGCCAGCACGACGAGCAGCACGACCGTCGCGAGCGTCCACGCGACGACGCGCACCGCGCGGCCGCGGCGCGGCGCGCGCGGCGGCGTATCGGGCGCGCCGTCGGGCGAGTCCGGATCGTGAGGCGGCGGCGTGTCGTTCGGGTCCTTCGTCATGCGGTTCGTCGTCGAGGAAGCGGTACGGTCAGAATGCGATGCCGAGCGTCAGGTACGGGCGCACGCTATGGTTGCGCAACCCGTATGCGACGTCGACGTTGATCGGGCCGACGGGGCTGCGCCAGCGCGCGCCGACGCCGACGCCCGGGTAAAACACGCGCTCGCCCCACGCATCGGTCGCGGTGCCGATATCGAAGAACGTCGCGGCGCCCCAGTCACGGTTGAACCAGTGCTGGTACTCGGCCGTGCCCGTCATCAGGTACTTGGTCGGCAGCACCGAGCCGTCGACGCTGTTGCCGATGCTCTGGTAGCCGTAGCCGCGCACCGAATTCGAGCCGCCCGCGCGGAACAGCAGCGACGCGGGCACGCCGGTCGAGCTGCCGCCCGTGAACACGCCGCCGAGCTCCGCGCGGAACACGAACAGGTCGCGCTTGCCGACCGGCAGGTACTGCTGGCCGCGCGCGTAGCCGCGAACGAAGGTCTGGTCGGTCAGCACGCCCTTGACCGCGAAGCCGGCCTCCGCGTGAATCAGGTTGCCCGAGCGCGGAAACAGCGGATCGTCGACGTTGCGGCGCGTCCATGCCCATTGCGGCACGAGTGCGCGGCTCGTGGTCGGCCCGGCGCCGTTCTGGTCGAGCCGGTCCTGGTAGTACATCAGCGAATACGAATAGTCGATGAACTGGCCGGTGCGCGTGCGCTGCGCGCCGATCCGCGCGCTGTAGATGCGCGTATCCGACACGTTGGTGTTCGTGTACGACGCGAGCACGCTGTTGGTCCAGCCCTTCTCGCCCGGCGGCATCGACAGTTGGACCTGCCCGTACTGCTGGATCTGGTCGAGCCGGCCCGACACGGTCAGCGGCCACGCGGCGCCGAACGTGTCGAGATACGTATAGGAGCCCTGCACGTGCGGCCCGGTGTCGGTGGCAAAGCCCACGCCGCCACGGATGTTGTTGTACGGGAACTCGCTGACCTTCACGTGCACGGGCGTGCGCTCGGGCTTCGCCGGATCGTCGCCGACGTCGATCGCGACGCTCGCGTAGTACGGCGTGTTCTGCAACTGCCGCTGCAATTCGGCGATCCGCTGCACGTCGTAGATCTCGCCTTCCGATAGCGGATTGACGTTCGTGACGATCTTCTCCGGATAGCGACGCACGCCATCGACATCGACCTTGCCGATCGTAAACGTCGGGCCGCTGTCGAACGTCACCGCGAGCGTGGCGCGCTGCGTGCGCGGATCGATGCGCGCCTCGGACGACACGATCTTCGCGCCGATGTAGCGGCGCGCCTGCAGTTGCCTGAGCGCCGCGCCCTTCGCGCCGTCCCAGTCGGCCTGCGTGAACGGGTCGCCCGGCTTCAGCGAGAACGCGAAACGGGTCGCGGCCTCCTGCTTCGGATCCTCGGTGTCGACGGGCCCCTTGAACGTCAGGTCGACCGTCGACACGACGGTCTGCTTGCCGGGATCGACCGCGATGCGCACGTCGCGCTTGCCGTCGCGCGTACGCACGTCGGTGCGCACGACCGGCGAGAAGTAGCCGGCCGTCGCGGTCAGGTCGCGCACCTGCTGCGGCGTGGCGGTCACGAGGAAGTCGAACTGGTCGTCGCTGATGTCGTCGCGCTTCGCGAAGCGCGCGATATCGAGATGCGTCTTGAGGAGCTTGCGGATCGAGCGCGGCGCGTCGATGTCGACGTCGTACTTCGCATGGGCCGGCAGCGCGAAGAACGCGACGAGGCAACCCGCCAGGGTCGTCCGCGCGACACGGGCCGCGGCGCCGGCGCGATCGCGTACTGCGCGCGGGCCCGCGTCGTGCGCCGTGTGTGCTTGCTGGTTCGACTGCCCCGCCAAATATGACCTCGCCGTCCTGGATTGTTACGGTTTCGTGGAAAACCCTGTATTTGACCACAGGGCGCGGACGCCAAAGCCAAACGAATGTGAAAGAGTGCTAGGTCCGGCACGACCGCCGCACGATGCCTGTCGGCACCGGCCCGCGGATTCGACGCGCGATTGGCGCCGGCTGTTCCCCGCGATGCGGTAAAATCCCGCCATCGCGAATCCGGCGCATCGTGCGCCGCCCGAAACGGAAGATCCAGCCATGCCGTACCAGTCCGACGTCACGCAGTTCCTGAACCAGCTCAAGCAGCAGAAGCCGACGCTCGAAGATGAGCAGCGCAAGGGCCGTTCCCTGCTGTGGGACAAGCAGCCGATCGACCTCGAAGAGCGCGCCGAGCAGCAGGAATCGCGCGTGAAGCAAACGTCGTACGTCTACTACCAGAACTTCTGACGACGTGAGCGCCGCCGACGAGGCCAGCGCCGCCCGGCAGGACGACGCGATCGCCGCGCCCGCGGGCGCCGATTCGACGCCCGACACGGTCGACGGTGTCGCGGCGTTCGCTCGCCTGTACGGCGAGCCGCTCTTCAAGCTGCCGCAGGATCTGTACATTCCGCCCGACGCGCTCGAGATCTTCCTCGAGACGTTCGAAGGCCCGCTCGACCTGCTGCTGTACCTGATCCGCAAGCAGAACTTCAACGTGCTCGACATCCCGATGGCGCAGGTCACCGCGCAATATCTGGGCTACGTCGATCAGATCCGCACGTCGAACCTCGAGCTGGCGGCCGAGTACCTGCTGATGGCCGCGATGCTGATCGAGATCAAGTCGCGCATGCTGCTGCCGGTCAAGAAGGCCGACACCGGCGAGGAAGCGGAAGATCCGCGTGCCGAACTCGTGCGCCGGCTGCTCGAATACGAGCAGATGAAGCTTGCCGCGCAGCGGCTCGACCAGTTGCCGCAGCTCGGCCGCGATTTCCTGCGCGCCGAGGTGTACATCGAGCAAAGCGTCACGCCGCGCTTTCCCGACGTGAATTCGGACGACCTGCGCGGCGCGTGGGCCGACGTGCTCAAGCGCGCGAAGCTCGTCCAGCACCACAAGATCTCCCGCGAGGAGCTGTCGGTGCGCGAACACATGAGCCTGATCCTGCGCCGGCTGCAGAACGCACGCTTCATGGAGTTCGCCGACCTGTTCGACACGTCGCGCGGCGTGCCGGTCGTCGTCGTGAACTTCATCGCGATGCTCGAGCTCGCGCGCGAATCGCTCCTCGAGATCACGCAGGCCGAGCCGTTCGCGCCGATCTACGTGCGCCTCGCGTACCTGCCCGCGTAACGCCCGCCCCGCCGCTTCCCGTTCCCCGCTTCATCCCGGCGCTCGCCGCTTCGCCGTCTCGCCGCGGCGGCTGGCCGTCCCGCGGGTTTCCGGCACGCCCGGCTAAAAAGTGAACGATCGTTCTTTTATCGATGCGTCCGGCGGCCAAATCCTCTACAATCCGCCGACGCCCGATGCGCCGCCCGCGCGCCGGCGTTCTCCGCTTCGACCCCGACGCCGCTGCTGCGGCGCCAACGCGCGCCTGCGCGAGGAACCCGCTACCCGATCATGAAAGTCATCAGCTCGATCCATGAACTGCGCGACCAGCTGCGCGGACAGAACCGCACGGCGTTCGTGCCGACGATGGGCAACCTGCACGAAGGGCACCTGTCGCTGATGCGTCTCGCGCGCCAGCACGGCGACCCGGTCGTGGCGAGCATCTTCGTCAACCGGCTGCAGTTCGGCCCGAACGAGGATTTCGACAAGTATCCGCGCACGCTGCAGGACGATATCGAGAAGCTGCAGAAGGAAAACGTGTACGTGCTGTTCGCGCCGACCGAGCGCGACATGTACCCGGAACCGCAGGAATACCGCGTGCTGCCGCCGGACGATCTCGGCGGCATCCTCGAAGGCGAATTCCGGCCGGGCTTCTTCACCGGCGTGTGCACGGTCGTGTCGAAGCTGATGGCCTGCGTGCAGCCGCGCGTCGCCGTGTTCGGCAAGAAGGATTACCAGCAGCTGATGATCGTGCGCCGCATGTGCCAGCAGCTCGCGCTGCCGGTCGACATCATCGCCGCCGAAACCGTGCGCGACGAGGACGGCCTCGCGCTGTCGTCGCGCAACCGCTACCTGTCCACCGACGAGCGCAAGGAAGCGCCCGAACTCGCGAAGACGCTGCAGCGCATGCGCGAAAGCGTGCTCGGCGGCGAGCGCGACCTCGGCAAGCTCGAGCAACAGGCCCGCACGCACCTGGCCGAGCGCGGCTGGGCGCCCGACTACCTGTCGATCCGCCGCCGCGCGAACCTGATCGCGCCGAGCGCCGCCGAACTCGAAGCCGGCGAGCCGCTCGTCGTGCTCGCGGCCGCGAAGCTCGGCGCGACGCGCCTCATCGACAACCTGGAAATCTGACGGGCGGCCCGCCCGCGCCTCTCACGACGCATCACGGAGACACCATGCAGCGCCACATGCTCAAATCGAAGATCCACCGCGCGGCGGTCACGCACTGCGAACTGCACTACGAAGGTTCGTGCGCGATCGACGAAGACCTGCTCGAAGCCTCGAACATCGTCGAAAACGAACGGATCGACATCTGGAACATCAACAACGGCGAGCGTTTCTCGACGTACGCGATCAAGGGCGAGCGCGGCAGCGGGATGATCTCGCTGAACGGTTCGGCCGCGCGCCGTGCGCAGCTCGGCGACCTCGTGATCATCGCGGCGTTCGCGATGGTCGACGAAGCCGAACTGCAGGCCGGCTGGAAGCCGAAGCTCGTGTTCATCGACGACGGCAACAAGATCAAGGGCCACCGCGATCACGTGCCGACGCAGAACTGGACGTAATCCGGCCGCCGTTCATGCGCAAAGGGCCGGATCCCGTAATGCACGGGATCCGGCCCTTCTCATTTCGCCCCGCGCACGCGCGGCGGCTGCACGCTCAGGACGCCTTGGCGACCTTCTCGGCCTTGTCCGCCTTCGGCGCACGGCGTTCGGCCCATTCGACGATCGGCCGCCACTGTTCGAGATCCTTCTCGACGCGGCTCTTCGCGACGTCCCACAGCGTCAGGCCATGCGCGGCGATCTGCACGTAGTTCTGCGTGTCGCGCACGTAGCCGAGCACCGGCAGGCCGAGCCCTTCGACGAAGCGGTGCAGCTGGTCGGACGAACGCGTGCGCGCATCGACCCGCATCCCGACGATCCCGACCTCGACGCTGCCCTTGCGCACGGCCTTCTCGCCGGCCAGGCGCTCCAGAAACTGCTGGGTCGCGAGAATATCGAACATCGACGGCTGCAGCGGCACGATCACCTTGTCGGCCAGTTGCAGCGCGAGGTTGAGGCGGGTGCCATGCAGGCCGGCCGGCGTATCGATCACCGCGTATTCGAGGCCGCGCGGCGGCTTCGACGGCGCGTCCGGGTCGAGATCCCATGCCTCGATCGGCGGCAAGCCAGCCGGCCGCAGGTCGAGCCACGCATGCGCGGATTGCTGCCGGTCCAGGTCGGCCAGCGCGACCCAGGCGCCCTGCGCCGCGAAATAGCCGGCAAGATTGGTGGACAGCGTGCTCTTCCCCACGCCGCCCTTCGGATTCGCCACCACGATCACCGTCATGAATTCCCCCGAAAAAGCCGCGCGGCGCCGGCCGCATGGCTGGCGCCGCTCGATTGCGGATACAGGGAGCGATGATATCGGCAAACGGGGTGTCACCGGAACGGGTTGCGCCGATCCGGACGCCGCTTTCGCCCGCCTTACACGCGCTGGACCGAGGCCTCCCGCGCACCGATCGCGAATGCGCCGCCACCCAGCAGGGCCTGCACGGCCAGCGTGACGGCCCAGAACGCCGGATATTCCCAGCCGCCGTTCGGCGACGAGAAGCTCCAGCCGTTCGGCAGATGTGCGGCGGTCGCGCCGAGCATGAACGGCAGCAGCACGAGCGCGGCGACGCGCACGCGGAAGCCCGAGAGCAGCGCGAGGCCGCCCGCCAGCTCGACGAGCGTCGTCAGGTACGCGAGCCAGCCCGGCAGGCCGATCGACGCGAAGAACTGCGCGGTGCCGGGCAGCGTGAAGACGAACACCTTCTGTGCGACGTGAGCGAGATACAACACGCCGAGCGCGACACGCAACAGCGTCGCGGCGAAATCGTTCAGGCGATTGGCGTTCATGGCGGATTCCTTCGTGAGTGGATGACAATGGATCGCACTCTATTCGAATCATTTCAGCCGATAAACACACCAATACGCTTTAACTGATTCCCACCAAGAACGAATAACGCCAAAAAAGGGCATGACCGATCATGCCCGTTGCGATGCTTCAGTAACCGCTCTTGCCTTGTGTGGCGTCGCCGGAGCCGGACTGGCCGCCCGGCGCGTACGAATCGCACGCGTGCGCAACCGCCGACGCGCCCAGCAGCGCCGCGAGCAGCACGCTCCACCACCATCGAGCCTTCATCGTCGCACTCCTCCAGGCGGACCTCCGCCCTCCTCTGTTGTACGCGATCGGGCGGAAAAAGCGAGCACGAACCGCCGTGGCCTCAACGGAACTCGGCGTACAGCGCGTCGAGGTCGAGATGGTCGGCGAACGTGTCGGCCAGCCGCTCGAGCGATGCCTCGCGCAGCGCCGGATAGTCGATCCGTTCCGCGCCGTCGAGACCGGCCCATGCGAGCAGCGCCGCGCAGGCGTCAGGCGCGTCGAACAGCCCGTGCACGTAGGTCGCGAGGATCTGGCCGTCGGCGGAAACCGCACCGTCGGGACGCGCGCCGCCCTGCGCATCGTCGGCTGCCAGCATCAGCGCGGGCGCCGCGAGCGCGGGCCCGCGCGTGTCGCCCATGTGGATCTCGTAGCCGCGCACGGCGGCCCCGCCCGGCAGCGCGACGTGCCCCGTGACGTTCTTCAGCGTCTTGTCGGGCTGCAGTGTCGTGTCGAAATCGAGCAGCGCGAGCCCCGGCACGCTGCCGGGCGCGCCTTCGAGGCCGAGCGGATCGTCGAGCGTGCGGCCGAGCATCTGCATCCCGCCGCAGATGCCGATCACCTTGCCGCCGTAGCGCAGGTGGCGACGGATCACCGCATCCCAGCCCGCATCGCGCAGCCACGCGAGATCGCGCTGCACGCTCTTCGACCCGGGCAGGATCAGCAGGTCGGCGTCCGGCACGTGGCCGCTCTTCCAGTACGTGAATTCGACCTGCGGATGCGCGCGCAGCGGATCGAAATCCGTGTGATTGCTGATGCGCGGCAGCGCGGGCACGACGACGCGCAGCACGCCGGCGTCGCCGCGCGCGGCGGCGCTGCGCGCCTGCGCGGGCAGCATGTCTTCCGCGTCGAGCAGCAGCCCGTGCAGGTACGGCAGCACGCCGAACACGGGCTTGCCCGTCTGCGCGCGCAGCCAGTCGAGCCCCGGTTCGAGCAGCCCGATGTCGCCACGGAAGCGGTTGATCACGAAGCCGCGCACGCGTGCGCGTTCGCTGTCCGACAGACATGCGAGCGTGCCGACCAGATGCGCAAACACGCCGCCGCGGTCGATGTCGGCGACGAGCACGACCGGGCAGTCGACGCGCTCGGCAAACCCCATGTTCGCGATGTCGCCTTCGCGCAGGTTGATCTCGGCCGGGCTGCCCGCGCCTTCGACGATCACCGTGTCGTAACCGGCACGCAGGCGCGCATACGATTCGAGCACCGCATCGAACGCGACCGGCTTGTAGTCGTGATACGCGCGTGCGTCGAGGTTCATGCGCGCCTTGCCGTGAATGATCACCTGCGCGCCGCGGTCGCTCGTCGGCTTCAGCAGCACGGGGTTGAAATCCGTATGCGGCGCGACACCCGCGGCCAGCGCCTGCAGCGCCTGTGCGCGGCCGATCTCGCCGCCGTCGGACGTCACCGCGCTGTTGAGCGCCATGTTCTGCGGCTTGAACGGCGCCACGCGCGCACCGGCACGGTGCGCGAGGCGGCACAGGCCCGCGACGAGCGTGCTCTTGCCCGCGTCGGACGTCGTGCCCTGGATCATCAGCGTGCCGCGCGGCCGCGGCTCGGGTGCATTCATCGTGTGAAGGTCGTTGCGAAGCAAAGGCCGCATTATCGCCCGCGACGGGTCGCCCGCGCCGTTACAATCACGCGATGATTCCGCACGACCTCACCTTCGTCCTCGGCGGCGCGCGCTCGGGCAAGAGCGCGCACGCCGAGCGGCTCGCCGCCGACAGCGGCCGCCCCGTCACCTACATCGCGACCGCGACCGCCGCCGATGCCGAATTCGCGCAGCGCATCGCGCATCATCGCGCGCGCCGGCCGGCCGACTGGGGCTTCGCCGAGGCACCCGTCGACCTCGCGGGCACGCTCGCGCGGCTCGACGATCCGCACGCGTGCCTGCTCGTCGATTGCCTGACGCTGTGGCTCACGAACCTGCTGTGCCCGGCCGATGGCGCACCGCTCGACGATGCGCAGTACGCGGCGCAGGTCGAGCGGCTCGAGCAAGCATTGCGCGGCGCACGCGCGAAGGTGATCGTCGTCAGCAACGAGATCGGGCTCGGCGTCGTGCCGCTCGGGTCGGTCACGCGCCGTTACGTCGACGAGCTCGGGCGCCTGAACCAGCGCGTCGCTGCGCTCGCGACGCGCGTGACGCTGCTCGTCGCCGGGCTGCCGCTCGACCTGAAGGCCGGAGCGCCGTCATGCTGATGCTGTCGCTGCCCGTCGTCGCGATGCTCGCGGTCGCGGCCGCGATCGTCGACCGCGCGCTCGGCGAACCGGCCGGCTGGCATCCGCTCGTCGCGTTCGGCCGCCTCGCCGCACGCATCGAAGGCGCACTGAACACCGGCCGGCGCGGCCGCATGGTCGGCGTCGCCGCGTGGATCGCGGCCGTCGTGCCGCCGGTGGCCGTCGCGGCCTGGCTCGTCTCCGTGCTGCCTTGGCCGCTCGCGGCTGCGCTGCACGTCGCGCTGCTGTGGTTCGCGCTCGGCGCGAAGAGCCTCGGCGAGCATATCGCGCCGATCGCCGCCGCGCTGCTGCGGCACGATCTCGCGGCCGCCCGCACGCTGACCGCGCGCATCGTGTCGCGCGATACGAGCGACGCCGACGAAGGCGCGTTGTCGCGCGCGGCCGTCGAATCGGCGCTCGAGAACGGCAACGATGCGATCTTCGGCGCGCTGTTCTGGTTCGTCGTTGCCGGTGGTCCCGGCGCGCTGCTGTTCCGGCTCGCGAACACGCTCGACGCGATGTGGGGCTACCGCACGCCGCGTTTCCTGACCTTCGGCTGGGCCGCCGCGCGCCTCGACGATGCACTGAACTGGATACCCGCGCGCCTCACGGCCGCGAGCTACGCGCTGCTCGGTGACACGGCCGCCGCCTGGCGCTGCTGGCGCACGCAGGCGCGCCACTGGGACAGCCCGAACGCGGGCCCGGTGATGGCCGCGGGCGCCGGCAGCCTGAACGTGCAGCTCGGCGGCCCGGCCGTCTATCACGGCGAAATCGAGGATCGTCCGGCGCTCGGCACCGGCGCATCGGCCACCGCCCTCCACATCGTCGCCGCGCTGTCGCTCGTCACGCGCACGCTTGCCCTGTGGCTCGCGCTGCTGGTCGCGAGCGGCGCACTCGCCATGGCCACCCATCATGTCTGATACACGCATCGCGCACGGCGGCAACCTGCACGAAGCCGCGCGCCGCCACGGCATTCCGTACGACGCATGGCTCGACCTGTCGACCGGCATCAATCCGGTCGGCTATCCGGTGCCGCCCGTCCCGGCCGACGCCTGGCGCCGGCTGCCCGACGACGGCGACGGCCTCGCGGCCTGCGCCGCGCAGTATTACCACGCGCCCGATCCCGCACACGTGCTGCCGGTCGCCGGCAGCCAGGCCGCGATCCGCGCGTTGCCCGCGTTGCTGCCGGCCGGCGACGCCGGCGTCGCAGCGCTCGCGTACGGCGAATACGCGCCCGCGTTCGCGCGCCACGGCCATCGCGTCGTGCCGCTCGACATCGGCACCGACATGCTGCCAGCGACGCTGCGCCACGTCATCGTCGGGAATCCGAATAATCCGACCGCCGAATTCGTGCCGGCTGCGCGCCTGCTCGGCTGGCATGCGCAACTCGCGACGCGCGGCGGCACGCTGATCGTCGACGAGGCGTTCGCCGATACCGGCGCGTCGCAGTCGCTCGCGCCGCAGGTCGATCGCCCGGGGCTGGTCGTGCTGCGCTCGGTCGGCAAGTTCTACGGGCTCGCCGGCATCCGCGCGGGCTTCGTGCTCGCGTGCCCCGACCGGATCGCCGCGTTGCGCGACATGCTCGGCGCGTGGACAGTCGGCGGTCCGGCACGTCACGCGGTGATGGCGGCGTTCGCCGATCGCGCGTGGCAAGCGGCCGCCCGCGAGCGCCTCGCGGCCGACGGCGAACGTATGGCGGCCTTGCTGCGCACACATGGCTTCGCGGTTCACGCGACGCCGCTCTTCAGCTGGACCGACGACCCGCGCGCCGCGGCTTTGCATGCGGCACTCGCGACACGCGGGATCTGGACGCGGTACTTCCCGGCACCGTCGAGCGTACGCGTCGGCCTGCCGGGCAGCGAAGCCGAATGGCAGCGCCTCGGCGACGCGCTCGCCCATTGCTTGCCGCTGCTGCACGAGGAATCCGCATGACTCCGCGCACGTTTCGCGGATTCGCTCCGGCCGCGATGGTGGCCGCGCTCGCTTACGCGCCGCTTGTCCACGCCGATGTGTCGACGCGCGACGACGCCGGCAATCCGGTCACGCTGCCCGCGCCCGCGCAGCGCGTCATCAGTCTCGCACCGCACGCGACCGAACTTGTCTACGCGGCCGGCGGCGGCGCGAAGCTCGTCGGCACCGTCACGTACAGCGACTATCCGCCCGCCGCGCAGGCCGTGCCGCGCGTCGGCGACAACAAGGCGCTCGACCTCGAACGGATCGCCGCGCTGAAGCCCGACCTGATCGTCGTCTGGCGGCACGGCAACGCCGAGCGGCAAACCGACGCGCTGCGCGCGCTGCACATCCCGCTGTTCTTCAGTGAACCGAAACATCTCGACGACGTGTCGTCGTCGCTGCGCCGGCTCGGCACGCTGCTCGGCACGCAACCGGCGGCCGATGCGGCCGCGGCTGCGTTGACGCACGACATCGGCTCGCTACGCGCACGCTACGCGGCGCGTCCGCCCGTCACGATGTTCTTCCAGGTGTGGGACCGGCCGCTGATGACGCTCAACGGCGCCCACCTGATCAACGAAGTGATCGAACTATGCGGCGGCCGCAACGTGTTCGCGTCGCTCAAGCCGCTCGTGCCGACCGTCACCGACGAGGCCGTGCTCGCGGCGAATCCGGAAGCGATCGTGACGACGAGCGCCGGTGCAACCCGTTCGAACGAGCCGCTGCCGAGCCTCGCGCGCTGGCGCGCATGGCCCGCGCTGACGGCCGTGGCGCGCAACAACCTGTTCGCGATCGACGGCGATCTGCTGACGCGGCCATCGCCGCGGATCGCGCAGGGTGCGGCCGCGCTGTGCGAGGACCTCGATGCCGCGCGAACCCGGCGGCCGGCGCGCTGAGTCCCGGCGACTTGCGCGGTCAACGCGCACCGGCGAACGGTGCGACCAATGCGACCAATGCGACCGATGCCCGAGACGTTGTTGACCGCGCGCGGTGCCGCTTGCATGCAGGCGGCGGCGCGCCTATTCGTCCCAGCGGACGACTTCCCACGTTCGCGCGGCGGCATCCGCGCGCAGCCAGACGACACCGCCCGTCGGCACCGGCCGCGACAACAGCGTATCGAGCGGGACACGCAAAACGTGCGACGCGAACGCACGGATCACGCCCGCATGCGTGATGACCCATTGCGGCCCGTCGAACGTCGTCATCGCATCGGCCTGCCGTGCAATCCGCGCGGCGAATCGCGCGACGCTTTCGCCGCCGTGCGCGCAGGCATGCATCAGATCGGCCGCCCACGCGTCGAGTGCCGCGCGGTCGATATCGTCCCAGCGCTGCATTTCCCACGTGCCGAAATCCATCTCCTGCCAGCCGGCATCACGCCGCAGCGGTACGTCGAATGCCCGCGCCAGCCGTTCGGCAACCGACGCGCAGCGCATCAGCGGGCTCGTCCACATCCGGTCGGGCAGCGGCGCGCCAAGATCCGCCAGATGTGCGCGTACGGCCTGCGCGCCGGCGTCGGCCGGCGCGGCGAGCGGCACGTCGCTGCGTCCGTAGCAGATGCCCGGCTCGACGCCGACGGCCGGGTGGCGGATCAGGACGATGTCCATCCGAGCACCACGAGATAGATCGCCAGCTCGCACAGTTGCTGCGCGAAGCCGAGACAGTCGCCCGTATAACCGCCGATCCGCTTCACGAAATAGCGGGCCGCCCACGCGCGCACGAGCGCGAGCGCCACGCACGCCGCGACGCCCATGCGCCAGTCCGGCCAGAACAGCCAGGGCAATCCGAAGATCGCAGCAACGCAGGCCGCTCGCGCGCCCATCCGTTGCGCGACCGGTTTCGCCTTGCCCTCGGGCCGCACGTAGTCGAGCGTCATCAGCAGGCTCACGGCCGCCGCGCGGCTCGCCGCATGCGCGGCGATCATCGTCCATGCGGCGCGCAGCGGCAGCATCGACGCGAGCGCTTGCCATTTCAGCCCGAGCGAGATCACGAGCGCGACCGCGCCGAACGTGCCGATCCGCGAATCGTGCATGATGCGCAGCACGTCGTCGCGCGTATAGCCGCCGCCGAACGCATCGCAGCTGTCGGCCACGCCGTCTTCGTGGAAGGCGCCGGTCGCGAGCAGCGTCGCGGCCATCGACAGCCCGACCGCGATCGACGCCGGCAGCGCGCGCAGCGCGACCAGATAGACCAGCGCGCCCCACGCGCCGACGCATGCGCCGACGAGCGGGAAATAGCGTGCGGCCTGGTCGAGATCGCCGGCCGCGTAGCCGATCGAACTCGGCACGGGCACGCGCGTGAAATAACCGAGCGCGACGAAGAAGTAGCGCAGTTCGGCCCGCACGCCGCGCGCGCGATCAGGCGTCACGATTGTCGACACCCGCGGATTCGAAACTCGCCATCTCGCTGAGGAACGCGGCCGCCGCGCGCACGAGCGGCAGCGCGAGCGCGGCGCCCGTGCCTTCGCCGAGCCGCAGGTCGAGCGCGAGCAGCGGCTTCGCGCCGAAATGCTCGAGCATGCGCCGGTGTCCGGCCTCGTGCGACGTATGCGAGAACACGCAGTAGTCGCGCACGCCGGGGGCGATGCGCTCGGCCACGAGCAGCGCGGCCGTCGCGATGAAACCATCGACGAGGATCGTCATCTGCTCGCTCGCGGCCGCGAGGTACGCGCCCGTCATCATCGCGATCTCGAAGCCGCCGAACGTCGCAAGCACGTCGAGCGGCGCGACCGCGTGCGAATGCTTGACGAGCGCGCGGCCGAGCACCGCGCGCTTGTGCGCGAGGCCCTGGTCGTCGAGGCCCGTGCCGCGCCCGACGCATGCGTCGATCGGCACGTCGAGCAGGCGGCTCATCAGGCACGCGGCCGACGACGTGTTCGCGATCCCCATCTCGCCGAAACCGATCACGTTCGTGCCGAGTGATGCGTGCAGGCGCACACGTGCCGCGCCGGCGGCCAGCGCCGTCATCGCCTCGTCGCGCGTCATCGCCGGCTCCGCCGCGAAGTTGCGCGTGCCGCGCGCGACCGGCAGCGACACCAGCCGGTCCGACAGCGGCAGCGGTGACGCGACGCCCGCATCGACGATCTCGAGCGTGCTCTGCGCGACGCCCGAGAACGCGTTGATCGCGGCGCCGCCGGCCAGGAAATTCGCGACCATCTGCGCAGTCACCGCCTGCGGATAGGGACTGACGCCCTCGGCCGCGATCCCGTGGTCGCCCGCGAACACGATCGTCACCGGACGCTGCACGACCGGCCGCTCGGTGCGCTGGATCAGGCCGATCTGCAGCGCGACCGCCTCGAGTTGGCCGAGGCTGCCGGGCGGCTTGGTCTTGTGGTCGATCACATGCTGCAGGCGCTTGCGCAGTGTGTCGTCGAGGGGCGCGATCGCGGGCGGGAAGTGGGTCGGAGTCGTCATCGAGGAGCCGTGTCGTGCGCGCGGCATGCGCCGCGCATCGAAAGAATCGGAAAGGGAAAGCTCATTGTCGCGCAGGCCACGCCGGCAGCAGCGCATCGCGACCATTCTCGCGGATCAGCACGAGCGGATAGCCGAACGCGTCGCTCGCACGCGCGGGCGTCAGCACGTCGTGCACGGGGCCGGCCCATGCGCGGCCGCGGCCGTCGAGCAGCAAGGCATGCGTCGCGAAACGCCGTGCGAGATTCAGGTCGTGACACGAGAACAGCACCGTGCGCGGGCCCGTTTCGAGCCACGCGGTCAGCGCGGTCAGGCAGTCGATCTGGTGATGCAGGTCGAGATGCGCGAGCGGCTCGTCGAGCAGCATCAGCGGCGCATCCTGGCACAGCGTCGCGGCCAGCGCGACCCGCTGCCGCTCGCCGCCCGACAGCGACAGGACGTCGCGCGACGCGAGCGCGGTCAGGTCGAACGTCGCGAGCGCATCGCGCGCGGCCGTTCGGTCGCCGTCGCGCTCCCAGCCCCAGCCGCCGAGATACGGAAAGCGGTTGAGCAGCACCGTGTCGAACACGGTCGCGCTGAACGCATCGTGCAATTGCTGCGGCATCAGCGCGCGGCGTTGCGCAAGTTGTTCGGGGCGCCACGCGGCAAGCGGCCGGCCGTCGATCTCGACGTGTCCGCCGGCCGGCGGCTGCAGCCCCGCGAGCGTCGCGAGCAGCGTCGTCTTGCCTGCGCCGTTCGGCCCCGCGACACACCAGATCTCGCCTGGGCGGAACGCCTGCGTGAAGCGGTCGAGCAGCGTGCGCGCGCCGGCCTTCAGCGTCAGGTCGACGGCCGCGCAAGTCATGTCGCCGCCATCGGCGTATCGTGCGGCATCCGTCATCGCATCGGTCTCCTCAACAACATCCACAGGAACACCGGTACGCCGATCAACGCGGTCATCACGCCGACCGGCAACTGCGCGGGCGCGATCGCGGTGCGCGCGAGCAGGTCGGCCGCCATCACGCCGCCGCCGCCCGCGAGCATCGCGGCCGGCAGCAGCATTCGCTGGTCGTTGCCGAACGCGAGCCGCAGCGCATGCGGCACGACGAGTCCGACGAAGCCGATCGTGCCGGCCGTCGTCACCGCGGCCGCGGCGGCCAGCGACGCGACGAGATAGATCCGCACGCGCAGGCGCGCGACGGGCACGCCGAGCGCCTGCGCAGTCGCGTCGCCGCGCAGCAGCACGTTCAGTTGCGGCGCGGCCGGCAGCGCGACGCAGGCGGCCAGCAGCAGCGCACTCCATGCGAACCACGGCGCCGTCACGCCGTTGAGGTCGCCCGTGAGCCAGAAGATGATGCCGCGCAGCCGCGCATCGGGCGCGAGCGACAGCAACAGCGTGACGAGCGCGCCCCACCCTGCCGCGATCACGACACCGGTGAGCAGCAAGCGTGGCGACGCGTCGCGCGAATCGCCGCGCCACAGCTCGCGGCGCGCGAGGCCGAGCACGAGCGCGACCGAGACGAGCGAGCCGGCAAATGCGGACGCGTCGACGAGCCACCACGCGCCGCCCGCGATCATCGCGACGAGCGCGAAGCCGGCCGCGCCGCCGGACACGCCGAGCACGTAGGGTTCCGCGAGCGGGTTGCGCAGCAGCACCTGCAGCAGTGCGCCGGCGAGCGCGAGCAGCGCGCCGCACGCGAAGCCGGCGAGCGCGCGCGGCAGGCGCAGCGTGCGGACGATATCGGCGAACAGCGCATCGCCGCCATGCGGCACGAGCGACGCGAGTGCCTGCCACGGCGACATCGGCACGCTGCCGATCGACAGCGACGCGACGAACAGCAGCGCGACCACGGCGGCCAGCGCGGCCCAGATCGCGGCGGCGCGCGCGGCGCTCATGCCGTGCACGGCCGCGCGCATGACGCGCGGCGCATCCGATTGAGGGTGCCGGCCGGACGTGACAGGGACGCCGCGCGGACGATTGGGGTCAGCATCGAAGAACATTCCGTGAAGCATTGCGCGCCCCGCCTCCCCGCAGGCCACGCGTCACGAAGCCCATGCGGGCTTCCCGTCTCGGCCGGTATCCGGGCTGGCGGCGGTCCGGCTCGCCTTCCCGCGCGTTTCACGCGCAGTGGCCCGCGCCCGCGTGCGACATCTGCACGCAAAACGCGCCCGAGCCGGCCTGCGTCAAGGGACGCGGCCGCTTACCGTTGCGGGGGCAGCGCAGGCTGGTGTGCTCCCGGAGCGCACGCCCTGCTTCCCGTTTAACCGCGCGTGCCACGCGCGAGCACCGAGGCGGCGCCAGTTTAGGAGCGGGTAACGCGAGCGTCAAGGAAGCGTCCGGACACGTACGGGAAGCACCGATTCACGGCAAGAAGCAGGGGTGTTACGACTGGAAACGTTACAGATGTCGGATTGCACGGTATTCCGCGCTAAAATGCTGGGTCTTTAGAGGACGCAGCAAATGCTCAACGAACTCGAAACCTTATCTCAAAATATTGGCCGTCTGATTTCGCTGAACAAGCGCTATCACGCGGAACGGCTCGCGCTCGAGGAGCAGGTCGCGCAATTGCGCGCGGAAGCGGACACGGTCCGCGCGGAACTCGCGGAACTGCGCGACGAACGCAATGCGCTCGCGGCCGAGCGTGACACGCTGTCGGCAAAGATCGACGACGCCCAGGTGAAACTGAACGCGATTCTCGAAAAGCTGCCGCGCTCGAAAAGCGCGGAGCAAGCCGACAACCAGCTCGACCTGCTGGATGCGCAGGCGCGTCCGGATGGCGATGACGCGGCCAGCCACGGAGAACATGCATGAGCACCAAGCAGATCGAAGTCTCGATTCTCGGTCAGGCCTATCGGCTCGCCTGTTCGGCCGAGACCGAAGCGGCGCTGCTCGAGGCCGTCGCGCGGGTCGACGCCGAAATGTCGAAAATCCGCTCGAACAGCTCGGTACGCGGCACCGATCGCATTGCGGTGATGGCGGCGCTGTCGCTCGCATCGGAATTGCTGCGGCTGCAAACGAGCGTGCGGCACGGTGAAGCATTTCCGGCGGAGGAAATCCGTCGTACAATGCACCAGATGAACGAACAGCTCGGCGCGGTGCTCGCACAGCACGAG
This sequence comes from Burkholderia cepacia complex sp. TUM26381, assembly GCF_057439935.1. Taxonomy (NCBI): domain Bacteria; kingdom Pseudomonadati; phylum Pseudomonadota; class Betaproteobacteria; order Burkholderiales; family Burkholderiaceae; genus Burkholderia; species Burkholderia cepacia complex sp. TUM26381. The sequence goes on from NZ_CM172006.1 coordinate 2,780,333, forward strand.
ACGCAGTAACGTTTTAATCGATGCGTCGATTCCCCTTGATCTCTGCGATCAACGGTGGTCAAATTGGCGCATCGAATCACAGTTCAGTCAGCTTCCCTGCCTGGTTCGCCAAGGTCATATATTCCTTGAACCAATGCCATGTGCACGGTTGCGGAAATTTGTAGCACGGGCGCGCGCGTCACTCTGTCTGATGTACCCGAAGTGCTGCTAACTGCGACCAATTCTGAACCCCAGGTTCAGGATGCCGGCCTAGCGGCCAAGGCGGGGGCCTATCCAACGGCATCGGGCACGTCCCGGTGCCGTTTTCTTTTGTAGCAGCCTCTTTCTGCGTCGATCACGATCCATGCAATACTGGCTGATGAAGTCCGAACCGGACGAAGCAAGCATCGACGATCTCGCCAACGCCCCGCAGCGCTCGCTGCCGTGGACCGGCGTGCGCAACTATCAGGCGCGCAATTTCATGCGCGACACGATGAAGATCGGCGACGGCGTGCTGTTCTATCACTCGAGTTGCCCCGAGCCGGGCATCGCGGGCCTCGCCGAAGTGTCGTCGACGCCCTACCCCGATCCCACCCAGTTCGATCCGAACAGCCCCTATTACGACCCGAAATCGACGCAGGAAACGCCGCGCTGGCTGCTCGTCGACGTGCGCTACGTGAACAAGTCGCCGCTCGTGCCGCTCGCCGCCCTGCGCGAACACGACGAGCTCGCCGACATGCGCGTGCTCGCACGCGGCAACCGGCTGTCGATCACACCCGTCACGCGCGCCGAATGGCGGTTCATCACCGAAAAGCTGATGAAGTAAGCGCGCGCCAAAGGTCAAATCTGGTCAGCACGTGCTGCCGTCACGGAACTCGCGGCACTTTCGCGCAGCCTAAGCAACCGCTGCCGGTCGATCGGGCCGGCTGTCGTTTTTTTCGTCGCGCGGTACGCCCGCGTCGCGCACGCGCAATCCGCGTGCGCGCCCTCGCACAAGGAGTCCAACAATGACCAAGAAATCCGCACTCGCGCTGTCGCTCGCCCTCGCCGCTGCCGTTCCCGTCGCGCTGACGCTCGCGTCGCCCGCCGCGCACGCGCAGACCGCAAACCCGCATTTCCCCGAGCCGGCGGGTGTGCTGTCGCTGTCATCGCAGGCCAGCGCCGACGTGCCGCAGGACATCATCCACATCACGCTGTTCTACGAGCAGCAGGCCAAGGATCCGGGCAGCCTCACGGCGCAGTTGAACCAGCGCGCCGACGCGGCGCTGTCGCAGGCGAAGGGCGTATCGGGCGTCACCGCGCACACCGGAGCGTTCTCCGTGTATCCGAGCACCGATCGCGACGGCAAGATTTCCGCGTGGCGCGGCCGTACCGAGGTTGCACTCGAATCGCGCGATTTCGCGGCGGCGTCGAAGCTGGCGGGCCAGTTGTCGAACCTGATGCAGGTCGCAAACGTCGAGTTCTCGCTGTCGCCCGAAGCACAGCGCACGGCCGAGCAGAAGCTCACGACCGAAGCGATCAAGTCGTTCCGCGCACGCGCGGACGAAGCCGCGAAGGCATTCGGCTACAGCAGCTACACGATCCGCGACGTGAATGTCGGCAGCGGCCGCAACGTGCAACCGTACACGCGCATGATGGCGATGGCCGCGGCACCGATGGACAGCGCGAAGATGAGCGCACCGATCGCGGTCGAAGGCGGCAAGGCCACCGTGTCGGTCACCGTCAACGGCTCCGTGCAGATGAAGTAACGCGCATCGCGCAGCTGCCGAAAACGAAAAACGCCGGCCCGAGGGCCGGCGTTTTTTGTTTGCCTTCACGTTGTCGAAGCACGCGTCGATTGCGCGCGCATCGATTTCACATCACGCAGCAGCGTTTGCCGCGCGGCGGCGATACGCCCAGATCATCAACGCGATGCCCGCGAGGATCATCGGCAGCGACAGCCACTGCCCCATCGACAGGCCGAGCGCCAGCAGGCCGAGGAAATCGTCGGGCTCGCGTGCGAACTCGACCGTGAAGCGTGCGAGGCCATAGCCGATCAGGAACAGCGCGGACACGGCGCCCATCGGCCGCGACTTGCGCGAGAAGAAGAACAGCGCGAAGAACAGTGCAACACCTTCGAGCGCGATTTCATAGAGCTGCGAAGGATGGCGCGGCAGCATCTGGTATTGCATGAACACATCGGCGAGATGCCACTTCTCGACGAGCGCCGGATGCTTCGGCAGCCAGGCCGCATCGTCGCGCATCGCGCCCGGGAACAGCATCGCCCACGGTGCCGTCGGATCGGTCACGCGGCCCCACAGTTCGCCGTTGATGAAGTTGCCGAGCCGCCCGGCCGCGAGCCCCGTCGGCACCATCGGCGCGACGAAATCGGTCACCTGCAGCCAGTGCCGCTTGCGCTGCCACGCGAAGAGCACCATCGCGAGCGTCACGCCGAGGAAGCCGCCGTGAAACGACATGCCGCCTTCCCACACCTTGAACACGTCGAGCGGATGCGAGAGGTAGAAATCGGCCTTGTAGAACAGCACATAGCCGAGCCGGCCGCCGAGCACGGTGCCGAGCACGCCGTAGAACATCATGTCGTCGATGTCCTTCGCGGTCCAGCCCTGCGCCGCGACATGCGGCAGTTTCAGGCGGATCCGGCCGACGACGATCGCCGCGATGAAGCCGACGAGATACATGAGGCCGTACCAGCGCACGGCCAGCGGCCCGAGATGGATCGCAACGGGGTCGAAATTCGGGTGAATGATCATGGGTTAGCGAAGAAGTTTTCGAATACGGTACGGCCATGGCGTGTGTGTAGCGCCGCGCGTTGGACGGCACCCGCGCGCCATCGTTCACGTCACGCGGCAAGACCCTGCGCGCGCACGACGTCGATGAAGCCGGCGAGCACGGGGCTCACGTCGCCGGTGCGCCACACCAAACCCGTCTCGACGACCGGCGCGTGACCGGCAAGCGGCCGGTAGACCACGCCGGTGCGCCGCAGGTTACGCAGCGATTGCGGCACCAGTGCGACGCCCATGCCGGCCGACACGAGGCTGACGATCGTCTGCATCTGGATCGCCTCCTGGCCGATGCGCGGGGTTTCCCCCGCCGCGCCGTAGCAGCCCGTAATGATGTCATAAAAGCCGGGCGCCAAACGACGTGGAAAGATCACGAGCGGCAACGCGGCCACTTCGGCGAGATGCACGGGCGCGTCTTCGGGCGCGTCGGACGCTGCGGCCGGCGATCCGGCGGCCGGCATCGCGACGACCAGCGGCTCACGCATGACGGGCAGGTACGACAACCCGGCCGCATGGCGCGGCGGCACGGGCGGAATGACGAGCCCCGCGTCGATGCGCCCGGCGACGAGTTCGTCGATCTGCACATCGCTCGTCGCCTCGGCAAGCTGCAGGCGCACCTGCGGATAGCGCGCGCCGAACGCACGCAGCAACGATGGCAGCAGCCCGTAATCGGCGGTCGACACGAATGCGAGCGACAGCGAACCGGCCTCGCCGCGCGCGAGCCGTCGCGCCAGCGGCGGCAGCGCATCGGCCGACGCCAGCAGACGGCGCACGTCGGGCAACAGCGCCGCGCCGACCGCCGTCAGCGCCACCGAGCGCTTGGTGCGCACGAACAGCGCGACGCCGAGCGCGTCCTCGAGCGCCCGGATCGCCTGCGACAGCGGCGGCTGCGTCATCGACAGGCGTTCGGCCGCGCGGCCGAAATGACGCTCTTCGGCGACGGTCGCGAAATAGCGCCACTGGCGCAGGTCGGGTGTCGGATCGGCCATGCTCGACTCATTCATGTAACGACTTAATAAGCGACAAATAATATATTGGACATCCCAATCCGGAAACTCCATTCTTGATTGATCCGAACCGGCGCGCCCTCGCGAGCGACGCCCACACAACGATGGAGCCCCCCATGTCGTACAACCGTCGCTCGAAGCACATCACGCAAGGCGTGGCCCGCTCGCCGAACCGCTCGATGTATTACGCACTCGGCTACCAGAAGGACGATTTCGACAAGCCGATGGTCGGCATCGCCAACGGTCATTCGACGATCACGCCGTGCAATTCCGGCCTGCAGCGCCTGTCGGACGCGGCCGTCGACGCCGTGAAGGCGGCCGGCGCGAACCCGCAGATCTTCGGCACGCCGACGATTTCGGACGGCATGTCGATGGGCACCGAAGGCATGAAGTACTCGCTGGTGTCGCGCGAGGTGATCGCCGACTGCATCGAGACCTGCGTGCAGGGCCAGTGGATGGACGGCGTGGTGGTGGTCGGCGGCTGCGACAAGAACATGCCGGGCGGCATGATCGCGCTGGCGCGCCTGAACGTGCCGGGCATCTACGTGTACGGCGGCACGATCCGCCCCGGCCACTGGAAAGGGAAGGACCTGACGATCGTATCGTCGTTCGAGGCCGTCGGCGAATTCACCGCGGGCCGGATGTCGCAGGAGGATTTCGAAGGCGTCGAGCAGAACGCGTGTCCGACGTCGGGCTCGTGCGGCGGCATGTACACCGCAAACACGATGAGTTCGTCGTTCGAGGCGCTCGGGATGTCATTGCTGTATTCGTCGACGATGGCGAACCCCGACGACGAAAAAGTCGATTCGGCCGCCGAATCGGCACGCGTGCTCGTCGAGGCCGTGAAGCGCGACCTGAAGCCGCGCGACATCATCACGAAGGAAGCGATCGAGAACGCGGTGTCGGTGATCATGGCCACGGGCGGCTCGACCAACGCGGTGCTGCACTATCTCGCGATCGCGCACGCGGCCGAGGTCGACTGGACGATCGACGACTTCGAGCGCATCCGCAAGCGTGTGCCCGTGATCTGCGACCTGAAGCCGTCCGGGAAGTATGTCGCGACCGACCTGCACCGGGCCGGCGGGATTCCGCAGGTGCTGAAGATCCTGCTCGATGCGGGGCTGCTGCACGGCGACTGCATGACCATCACCGGCCGCACGATCGCCGACGAACTGAAGGACGTGCCGAGCGTGCCGCGCGCCGACCAGGATGTGATCTACCCGGTCGACCGCGCGCTGTACAAGGAAGGCCACCTGGCGATCCTGAAGGGCAATCTCGCGGAAGACGGTGCGGTCGCGAAGATCACCGGCTTGAAAAATCCGGTGATTACGGGCCCGGCCCGCGTGTTCGACGACGAGCAGAGCGCGATGGACGCCATCCTCGGCGACCGGATCCGCGCGGGCGACATCCTCGTGCTGCGCTATCTCGGCCCGCAGGGCGGCCCCGGCATGCCGGAAATGCTCGCACCGACTTCCGCGATCATCGGCAAGGGGCTCGGCGAATCGGTGGGCTTCATCACGGACGGCCGCTTCTCGGGCGGCACCTGGGGCATGGTCGTCGGTCACGTCGCGCCCGAGGCGTTCGTCGGCGGCACGATCGCACTCGTGCAGGAACGCGACTCGATCACGATCGACGCGCACCGGTTGCTGCTGCAGCTGAATGTCGACGATGCGGAACTCGCGCGTCGCCGGGCCGCTTGGCAACAGCCGGCGCCGCGCTACACGCGCGGCGTGCTCGCAAAATTCGCGGCGCTCGCGCGGCCGGCGAACAAGGGGGCCGTCACGGGTTGACGCGGGCGCGTCGCGACATGCAGCCCCAATCAACATGGCTGCCGGGGGAACGCGCAAAACGCGCTTCCCCTTTGCTTTTATAATGCGCGGACCATGAAGCCGGCCGTCCCCGCCGGCGGAGAACCGCATGAAACAGACGATATTGCGTGCCCTGCTCGCCACGCTGCTGATCGGCAGCGCAGCGGCGGCACGCGCCGATCAGGCCGACGGGCTCGCGCTTGCACAGCGCAAGAACTGCATGGCCTGCCACGCGATCGGCAAGCCGCTGATGGGTCCGTCGTTCCACGACATCGCCGGCAAGTACGCGGCGCGCGGCGACGCCGTCGACTACCTTGCCCAGTCGATCGTGAAAGGCAGCGTCGGCGTATGGGGCAGCGTGCCGATGCCCGCCAATACGCAACTGACGAACACCGAAGCCCGCACGCTCGCCCAATGGGTGCTGTCGGTACGCTGAACCGGATATCCCGGACGAGGATCACCGTCGAGCCGGGCGCCGCCGGCAGGCACGCCTGCACCGGCTGACCGGCACCTCAACGGCAGCTTCCCCCGCATTTACCGGACCGCACCCTCTTTTCCGTCACAGCAAACGATCGCGCGTTCAGCCGGAACGACCGGCGCGCCGGCGTGCAATCTCTTCGTCGACCGCGTCGCGCACCCAATCCATGACCTCGGTTTCCAGCGCGAGCGCGACTTCGCGCGTGACCTGACCGACCAGCCAGGCCGAATGCTCGTGCAGCGCATCGCGACAGCGTGATTCGATGGCGTCACGCCCGGCACCGGTCAGATAGTTCGTCAGGCGATGGCGAAGACGCTCGGCGATGTGCTGCGCATCTTCCGGCGTCAGCCCGGCAGCCGCCTGCGCATCCGGTTGCGGCGCAACGCCTGGCAGGACCGCCTCCGGCATCGCCGTGTCGGGCGCCTGCCCGGCCGCTTCGCGCGCCATCGCGGCGAACGCGGGCTGCGGCACGTCGTCATTGACCAGCGACGTCGGCAGCGGCGCCGTCATCGCCGCCGCATCTTCGGCAACCACGTGATCCGCGGCGCCGGGTTCGGCCGGCGCATCGGTCTCGCCCGCGGCGGCGGCAGCGACCGTCGCCACGTCGCCCGGCAGTTCGACGGCCGGCACGTGCAGCGTCGGCACGGGTTCGATGACGACAGATTCGGGGTCAGCTTCTGTTTTGATGGAACCGGCCTGCGCCGCGCCAGCGGCACCCGGCGCGACCACGTCGGTCAGCACCGGAATCGCCGCGCTGTCGTGCGGCAGCGGTGCGGTGGTGGACGCAGGCGAGCGCGCCGGCACCGGCTTGCCCGGCACCAGCACGTCGGTCAGCGTCGGGATCGAGGATGAATCGGCTTCTGTCACGGCAACACTCCGTCGACGGTTGCGGCTAGCTGCCTTGCTTGTAGTTGTTCAGTGCGTATCCGCGGTCGCGGTAGAACCGGTAGCGGTCGCGGCCCGCGGCCAGCTCGTCCGGCGCGTTGCCGACCACTTCGAGCAGGCGCTCGAAGCGGGCGAACTGCGCGGGCACGGCTGCGCCGAGGTTCAGCAGCACGTGATGATGCGGCGCGCGGTCGAGATCGGCGGCCAGCACGATGGGCGTGCCGGCTGCGTGCTCGCTGTCGACGCCGCAATGCGGGATGAAATCGAGCGGCGAGAACGTCCAGAGCCGCTCGTCGAGCGCGCGCAGGCGCGCGGGCTCGGCGAGCACGACGACCGGCTGCCCGGCCTGGTAGGCCTTGCGCAGCAGCCGGCACGCGTACGCGAGCGAATCGCCGACGTTCGAGTGGAAATCGATCCGCGTCATTGCCCGCGTACCCGCATCGTCGTCAGCACCGCCATCACTGGCCGGCGCGGTCGATCAGGAACTGCGCGAGCAGCGGCACCGGACGGCCCGTCGCGCCCTTCGCGGCACCGCCCTTCCACGCGGTGCCCGCGATGTCGAGGTGGGCCCACGGATAGCTCTCGGTGAAGCGCGACAGGAAGCACGCTGCCGTGACGGCGCCGGCCGGGCGTCCGCCGATGTTCGCGAGATCCGCGAAGTTCGACTTCAGCTGGTCCTGGTACTCGTCGTCGAGCGGCATGCGCCACGCCGGGTCGTTCGCCTCGCGCGACGCGTCGAGCAGTTCGCCCGCGAGCGCGTCGTTGGTCGAGAACAGGCCGCTGTTGTGGCCGCCCAGCGCGATCACGCACGCGCCCGTCAGCGTCGCGACGTCGATCACCGCAGCCGGCTTGAAGCGCTCGGCATACGTGAGTGCGTCGCACAGGATCAGGCGGCCTTCGGCGTCGGTGTTCAGCACCTCGATCGTCAGACCCTTCATGCTGGTGACGATGTCGCCCGGCTTCGTCGCGTTGCCGCCCGGCATGTTCTCGCAGGTCGGCACGATCGCGACGACGTTGATCTTCAGGCCCATCTCGGCAACCGCGCGCATCGTGCCGAGCACGGAACCCGCGCCGCACATGTCGTACTTCATCTCGTCCATGCCCTCGCCCGGCTTCAGCGAGATGCCGCCCGTATCGAACGTGATGCCCTTGCCGACCAGCACGACCGGCGCAGCCTTCGCGGCAGCACCCTGGTAGTGCAGCACGATGAATTGCGGCGGCTCGACCGACGCACGCGCGACCGACAGGAACGAGCCCATCTTCAGCGCCTGGATCTGCTTGAGCCCGAGCACTTCGGCCTTCAGGCCCCAATCCTTCGCGATCTTCTTCGCGGTGTTGCCGAGGTAGGTCGGCGTGCAGACGTTGCCGGGCAGGTTGCCGAGGTCGCGGGTCAGATCCATCCCGTTCGCGAGCGCGACGGCCTGCTTGACCGCGACCTTCGCGGCCTTTTCGTCCGCCGGGTCGACGCTGAACACGACGCGCTTGAGCGTGTGCGACGCCGGTTCCGCCTTGCTCTTCATCTGCGTGAAGCGGTACGTCTCGTTGCGCAGCGCAAGAATCGCCGCACGCACGCCCCAGTCGGAGCTGCGCTCGTCGACCGGCAGCTGCGCGAGCGAGAACGTGACCTGGACGACCTTGGTCGCCAGCAGCGCGCGCCAGGCGGCCGTCACGGCATCGTTATAGGCTTTCTGATTGAAAGCATCCTGCTTGCCGAGGCCGACGAGCAGCACGCGCGACGCGCCGATGCCCGATACTTCGTGCAGGAACAGCGTCTTGCCGCGCTTGCCGTCCATGTCGCCGGCCTTCACCACGCGCGAAATCAGCCCCTTGGTGGCCGTGTCGATGTCGAGCGCCGCGCCCGACAGGGTCTGCGCCTCGAAGATGCCGAGCACGATGCAGTCGGACTTCCCGGTCAGGAACCCCTTGGCCTCGCCTTTGCTCCAATCACAGCCTTTTATGCTAAAGTCCATCGCGCTTGTCCTCGGATAAAATCTGGGCTAAGGATGAAAGCCGCAATTATCCGCTATTTTTCCCGTGGCGGCGCGAGCGCTCCACCACGCGTGCGCAGCCTCCCGCCCTCTTCTCATCAAGAATGATCTTCGAACGCTCCCTCCAGCGCGAGCTTGCGTATACGGCTGGCGCCGTGTTCATGGTGCTGCTCACGATCATGCTCACGACGATGATGATCCGCATCGTCGGCTATGCCGCGTCCGGTGAAATCGATCCGCGGGACGTGCTCGTGCTGATCGGCCTGACCGTCATCGGCTACCTCGCCGTGATGCTGGTCGTCACGCTGTTCGTGTCGATCCTGTTCGTGCTGACCCGGTGGTACCGGGACTCCGAAATGGTGGTGTGGCTTGCGTCGGGCGTGAGCCTCACGCGCCTCATCAAGCCGATCGGCGTGTTCGCCACGCCGATCGTCCTGCTGATCGCCTTCTTCGCGTTCGTCGGCTGGCCGTGGTCGAACCAGCAGAGCAAGATGATCCGCGCGCGCTTCCAGCAGCGCGACGAAATCTCGCTGCTCGCGCCGGGCCAGTTCCGCGAATCGGCCGCGAACCACCGCGTGTTCTTCATCGAGAAGATGTCGCCGGACCAGAGCAAGGTGCAGAACGTATTCGTCACGTCGACCGAGAACGGCAAGGTCAACGTCGTCGTGTCGCAGACGGGGCACACCGAGACGCTGGACGGCAACCGTTTCGTCGTCCTGGAAGACGGCCGCCGCTACGACGGCACGCCCGGCCAGCCGAACTTCAAGATCATGGAGTTCGAGCGCTACGGCGTGAAGATCACGAGCACCCCGGTCGTCAACGTGCCGACCACCAACAGCACGCCGACGCTCGACCTGCTGCGCAACCCGACGCGCGACAACCTCGCGGAATTCGCATGGCGCGCGGGGCTGCCGCTGATCGCGCTCAACCTGATGGTGCTCGGCATCCCGCTCGCGTATCAGAACCCGCGCCGCAGCCGCACGATCAACCTCGTGATGGCCGTGCTGATCTACCTCACATACTCGAACCTGCTGAACGTCGTACAGGCGCAGATCGAGCAGGGCAAGATGTCGTTCGGCGTCGGCCTCGTCGGCCTGCATGCACTCGTCGCGGTGATCGTCGCGTTCATTTTCTGGTTGCGCGTGCGCAATCGTCCGCTGTTTACACGCGCGCTGTTCGGCCGCTCGGGAGCATGATCGATGCGGCTCTATGAAAAATACTTCGCGCGACAGATCTACGTCACGTTCGTCTTCATCCTGTTCGCGTTCTCGGGCCTGTTCTTCTTCTTCGACCTGATCAGCGAACTGAATTCGGTCGGGCACGGCAACTACAAGTTCGGCTACGCGGTACTGCGCGTCGCGCTTCAAACGCCGTCGCGCTTCTACGAAATCATCCCGGTCGCCGCGCTGATCAGCGCGATCTACGTGTTCGCGCAGATGGCCGCGAACTCGGAATTCACGATCTTCCGCGTGTCGGGCCTCGCGACCAACCAGGCGCTGCGCTCGCTGCTGAAGATCGGCGTGCCGCTCGTGATCATCACCTACCTGATCGGCGAATTCGTCGGCCCGTACGCCGACCAGCTGTCCGAGCGCGTGCGGCTGCAGGCGCTCGGCGCGTCGGTGTCGTCGAACTTCCAGTCGGGCGTGTGGGTGAAGGACACGCTCGCAGCCCGCGAAAACGGCGAGCAGGTCACGCGCTTCGTCAACGTCGGCAGCCTGTCGCCCGACTCGACAATCAGCAACGTGCGCATCTACGAATTCGACTCGAAGTTCCAGCTGCAGAACGTGCGGATCGCGCAGACGGGTAGCTACGAGCCGCCCGGCCACTGGCTGCTGAAGGGCGTCACCGAAACGGAGCTCACGCCGATCAAGCCGATCAGCGGGCAGCCGGCCGACGCGCTGAACCCGGTGTACCGGTCGCAGCAGGTGTCGCTGCCCGAATACCGGCTGCGCTCCGACCTGACCCCGCAGATCCTGTCGGTGCTGCTGGTGTCGCCGGAACGCATGTCGATCTTCAACCTGTTCCGCTACATCCAGCACTTGCGCGAGAATCAGCAGGACACGCAGCGCTACGACATCGCGCTGTGGCGCAAGCTGCTGTATCCGTTCGCCGTGTTCGTGATGCTCGTGCTGTCGCTGCCGTTCGCGTACCTGCACACGCGTGCGGGCGTGGTCGGCGTGAAGGTGTTCGGCGGCATCATGCTCGGCATGAGCTTCCAGCTGCTCAACACGCTGTTCTCGCACATCGGCACGCTGAACACGTGGCCCGCGCCGCTGACGGCCGCAACGCCGGGCCTGATCTATCTCGCGCTCGGCCTGTTCGCGCTCAAGTGGGTCGACCGGCACTGAGTGCCGCGTGACGACGGAGGCTTCGACATGAGTTCGCATGGCATCGTCCTGTTCGGCCACGGCGCCCGCGATCCGCGCTGGGCCGAGCCGTTCGAGCGGCTCGCCGCGCGGCTGCGCAGCGCCGGCTCCCCTGCCCCGCAGGTGTCGCTCGCCTTCCTCGAACTGATGACCCCGTCGCTCGGTGAGGCTGTGGCCACGCAAGTCACGGCCGGCTGCACGCGCATCACCGTCGTACCGGTGTTCTTCGGGCAGGGTGGTCATGTCCGTCGCGACCTGCCGCAGCTCGTCGATGCGTGCCGCGCCGCACATCCGGGCGTCGAGATCCGTTGCGCGACAGCCGTCGGCGAAGACGATGGCGTGCTCGACGCGATCGCGCGCTATTGCGTCGACCAGATCGGCGACAACGCGTAGGCCGCGCATTCGCCGGACACAAAGAAAAAGCGCTGGCATCTGCCAGCGCTTTTTTCGTTTCGGACTGCCGTCGAGCCGCGCTCAGGCGGCATTGCGCAACGGATCGCCCGCGCTCGCCTGCCGGGTGCGCTCGGCGAATGCATCGCCGATCATCAGCAGGCTCGGTTCCGCGGGATCGAGCCATGCCTGTGCGTCGCCCGCCGCCATCTGCGCGAGCGTCAGCGTCAGCGAGCGCTCGCGCGCGGTGCTGCATGCCTCGACGATCGCCACGGGCGTCGCCGGCGCGCGGCCGGCGTCGATCAGTTCCTGCGCGATGCCGGGGGCGCTGTCGCGGCCCATGTAGTAGACGATCGAATCGGCGCGCGCGGCCTCGCGGATCTCGTCACTGCCCGGCGCCCGGCTGTGCGTTGCGAACGCGACGCTGCGCGACACACCGCGCAACGTCAGGGAGCGCTTCAGCGTCGCCGCGCCGGCCAGTGCCGCGGTGATGCCCGGCACGACCTCGTAGTCGATGCCGGCCGCCTCGAGCGCGCGCATTTCCTCTTCCGCGCGACCGAACAGCATCGGATCGCCGCCCTTCAGCCGCACGACGCACGCGTGCTCGCGCGCCGCATCGACGATCTGCTTGTTGATGAAATGCTGCGCGGTCGAGCGCTGCCCGCAACGCTTGCCGACCGCGATCCGGCGCGCGTTCGGCGCATAGTCGAGCATCGCCGGCTCGACGAGCGCGTCGTGCAGCACGACGTCCGCCTGCGCGAGCAGGCGCGCGCCGCGCACCGTGATGAGGTCGGCCGCGCCCGGCCCTGCTCCGATCAGATACACCTTGCCCATGTTGGTCGCTTCGCTTCGTCCCTGCGGACGTTGGCGTACGGCCCGCGCCGCCGTGTGGCGGCGCGGTTCGCCGCGCAGATTGACGATTACGCCGAGAACGCGCGGATCATGCCCGCGGCGACCGTGTGATGCGTCGCCTCGTCGATCAGCACGAACGCGCCCGTACCCGGATGCGCATCGTACGTGTCGCAGACGATCGGCTTCTGCAGCGTCAGCGCGACGCGGCCGATGTCGTTCATCTTCAGTTCCTGACGGTCGGTGGCGTGCGACAGCGTATGCACGTCGAGCACCTGCTTGACCGCGCCGACCTTCGCGAACACCGTGCTCGTGGTCTGCTTCAGCAGGTACTTGCGCTGCGGCGACAACGGCGTTTCGTCGAACCAGCACAGGTCGGCCTCGAGCTTCTTGGCCGGCTCGACGGGCTCGGCGGTCGTGACGAACATGTCGCCGCGCGACACGTCGACATCCTCCTCGAGACGGATCGTGACCGTCTGGCCCGCGAACGCGTGCGCGACGGACGCCGTGCCGCCCGGCACCGGCGAGACGATCTCGGCGATCGTCGCGGTGCGGTTCGACGGCAGTACGACGATCTCGTCGCCGACCTTCACTTCGCCCGACTCGATCCGGCCCATGTAGCCGCGGAAATCGTCGGCCGAGCTGCCGTCCTGGCGCGCAACCCACTGCACCGGGAAGCGCAGCGCGTCATGCGCCTGCGTCTCCACCGGCAGCGACTCGAGCACGTCGAGGAGCGGTTCGCCCGCATACCACGGCATGCGCTCGCTCGCGCCGACGATGTTGTCGCCCTTCAGCGCCGACACCGGCACGAAGCCCACGTCGGTCAGGCCGAGCTGCTTCGCGAGCGTGACGTAGGCGTCGCGGATCTCGTTGAAGCGCGCCTCGCTGTAGTCGACGAGGTCCATCTTGTTGATCGCGACGATCACGTGCTGCAGCCCGAGCAGCTTGACGATCGCGCTGTGGCGCTTGGTCTGCGGCAGCAACTGCACGACGCCGTTTTCCACCGTGATGCGCGTCGCGTCGATCAGGATGATCGCTGCGTGCGCGGTCGACGCGCCCGTCACCATGTTGCGCGTGTACTGCTCGTGGCCCGGCGTGTCGGCGATGATGAACTTGCGCTTCGCGGTCGCGAAGTAACGGTACGCGACGTCGATCGTGATGCCCTGCTCGCGCTCGGCCTCGAGGCCGTCGGTCAGCAGCGCGAGATCGAGCTCGTCGCCGACCGTGCGCTTGTTCTTCGCACGCGACAGCGCGGACAGCTGGTCGGACAGCACGGCCTTGCTGTCGTACAGCAGGCGGCCGATCAGCGTGCTCTTGCCGTCGTCGACGCTGCCCGCGGTGATGAAGCGCAGCACGCCGAGGTCTTCGGTGTTCTCGATGATGCTCATGATGTGAATGTCCTCGTGTGCTTCAGAAATAACCTTGCTTCTTGCGCTGTTCCATCGCGGCTTCGGACGCCTGGTCGTCCATCCGGGTCGCGCCGCGTTCGGTGATCTCGGTCACCGCCGTCTCGGCGATGATCTTCTCGACGTCGTCCGCATCGCTCTCGACCGGGCACGTGCAGCTGATGTCGCCGACCGTGCGGAAGCGCACTTGCGCAAGCTCGCTCGACTCGCCGTCACGCATCGGCGTGAGCGGCGTGACGGGCACGAGCAGCCCGTTGCGGCGCACGATCTCGCGCTGGTGCGCGTAGTAGATCGACGGCAGTTCGAGGTTCTCGCGCGCGATGTACTGCCACACGTCGAGTTCGGTCCAGTTCGAGATCGGGAACACGCGCAGGTGCTCGCCCTTGTGCAGGCGGGCGTTGTACAGGCTCCACAGTTCCGGGCGCTGCGCCTTCGGATCCCACTGGCCGAACTCGTCGCGGAACGAGAAGATGCGCTCCTTCGCACGCGCCTTTTCCTCGTCGCGGCGCGCGCCGCCGATCAGTGCCGTGTAGCCGTGCGCCTCGATCGTCTCGAGCAGCGTGACGGCCTGCGCGGCGTTGCGCGAATCGGTTTCGCGGCGCAGCACGACCGTGCCGCGCTTGATCGAATCCTCGACGTGACCGACGATCAGCTCGGCGCCCAGTTCCTGCGCGCGGCGGTCGCGGAAGTCGATCACTTCCTCGTAGTTGTGGCCCGTGTCGATGTGCACGAGCGGGAACGGCAGCGTCGTCTTGCGGTTCGCGCCGAGGCCGAATGCTTTCAGTGCCAGATGCAGCACGACGACCGAATCCTTACCGCCCGAGAACAGCAGCGCCGGCTTGCTGCACTCGGCAACCAGCTCGCGCAGGATGTGGATCGACTCGGCTTCGAGCCAGTCGAGGTGGCCCATGCGGCTGTCCGCGCCGGTGGCCGGGGCAAAGGCGGATTGCTCGAGCGTCGTGCTCATGATTTCAGTCCTTCTCTTCTGGGTTCGTGCCGCCCGCTGTCGCTGGCGGCGCAATATTCAGTTTCTTGTCAGGCTTTCAGTGCGCGGCGCCAGCTTCGGCGGCCGCAGGAACCGGCGTAATCGTGATGTGCAGGCCGCATTCCTTCGTATCGCGCGATTCCCACCACCAGCGGCCCGCGCGGCTGTCCTCGCCGGGACGGATCGCGCGCGTACACGGCTCGCAGCCGATGCTCGGATAGCCGCGCGCATGCAGCGGGTTGACCGGCACCTCAAACGCGTCAAGGTACGCCCACACGTCGCTTTCCGTCCAGTCAGCGAGCGGGTTGTACTTCGCGATCCCGCGCGCTTCGTCCTGTTCTTCCTCGTGCAGCTCCGCGCGCGTGACCGACTGCTCGCGGCGCTGGCCGGTGACCCACGCGCCGACGTCGGACAGTGCGCGGTTCAGCGGCTCGACCTTGCGAATGTGGCAGCACGACTTGCGCAGCTCGACGCTCTCGTAGAACGCGTTCAGGCCGTGTTCGGCGACATACTGGTCGACCGCGTCCTGCTGCGGGTGGAACTGCTCGATCTCGTAGCCGTAGCGCTCGCGCACGCGGTCGATCATGCCGAGCGTTTCCGCATGCAGGCGGCCCGTGTTCAGCGAGAAAATGCCGATCGACACGCCCTTCGACAGGATCGCGTGCGTGAGCAGCATGTCTTCCGCCGCGAGGCTGCTCGCGAACTTCACTTTTTCGTGACGGGCGCCGATCTGCGCGAGCAGCGCGTCGAGGCGCTCGACCTTCGCGGCGAGTACCGGCGTCAGCGCGGTGGCGGCACTCATGCGCTCACCTTCGCATCGGGCGTCGCTGCGTCGGCCGCGCGGCGGCGGAACAGCGGCGCCGGCTCGTCGAACGCGCCCTGGTAACGCTGCGTGAATTCCGTGAACGCGTTCAGTGCGTCGTGGATGTCCTTGTCGGCGCGCACCGCGAATGCGTCGAAGCCGCAACGCGACATGTACAGCAGCTGGTCGCGCAGCACGTCGCCGATCGAACGCAGTTCGCCGGTCCAGCCGTGGCGCTCGCGCAGCAGGCGCGCGATGCTGTAGCCACGGCCGTCCGCGAAGCGCGGGAAATCGACGGCGATCAGCGAAATCGCGCCGAAATCGGCCACGAGATCGGCCGGTTCGCTGTCCGACGCGAGCCACACGCCGAGCTCGTCCTTCGTCTTCGCGGCGACGAGCGCCGCGCGCTCGGCCTGCCACAACGCGAACGGCACCAGCACCTTGCCGGCCGGCAACGCGTCAACCGCGGGCAGCGCACCGTCTTCCGCCGCGCGCACGACCTGCCATGCGTCGTCGATCACTGCGCGGTTCTTGATAATCGAAGCCATCTGCAAATTCCTTGTACCCGGTTGGTTACGCGTTCACTGCCTGGCGCGCCGCATACACGCGCTCCTTGAACGGCGCGATGCCGATGCGGTCGTACGTGTCGACGAAGCGCTCACCGTCGATGCGCGCATCGACGAACGTGTCGATCAGCTTCGCGATCACGTCCGGCACTTCTTCCGCCGAGAACGACGGCCCGATCACGCGGCCGAGGCGCGCGCCGTTCTGGCCCGTGCCCTGCTCGCCGCCGAGCGACACCTGGTACCACTCGGCGCCGTCCTTGTCGACACCGAGGATGCCGATGTTGCCGACGTGGTGGTGACCGCACGAGTTCATGCAACCGGAAATGTTCAGCGACAGGTCGCCGAGGTCGTACACATAGTCCAGATCGTCGAAACGCTGCTGGATCGCCAGCGCGATCGGGATCGACTTCGCGTTCGCGAGCGAGCAGAAGTCGCCGCCCGGGCACGCGATGATGTCGGTCAGCAGGCCGATGTTCGGCGTCGCGAAACCGGCCGCCTTCGCCTTTTCCCATACCGCGAACAGGTCGCGCTTCTTCACGTTCGCGAGAATCAGGTTCTGCTCGTGCGACACGCGCAGCTCGCCGAGCGAGTACGCGTCGGCCCAGTCGGCCACCAGGTCCATCTGCGCGTCGGTCGCGTCACCCGGCGCCACGCGATGATCCTTCAGCGACAGCGTGACGGCCGCGTAGCCCGGCACCTTGTGCGGTGCGACGTTACGCTCGACCCAGCGCGCGAACGCCTTGTTCTCGAGCAGGTGCTGTTCGAACGACGCGTCGGTGTCGGCCAGCTTCTCGTAGACGGGCGGCGCGAAGTACTGCGACACGCGGTCGAGCTCGGCCTGCGTGAGCGTCGACGGGCCGTCCTTCAGGTGCTGCCACTCTTCCTCGACCTGTTGCGCGAACTTCGCCGGCGACAGCGCCTTCACGAGGATCTTGATCCGCGCCTTGTACAGGTTGTCGCGGCGGCCGTAGCGGTTGTACACGCGCAGCACGGCTTCGCAGTACGTGATCAGGTGCTGCCACGGCAGGTCTTCCTTGATCACCGCGCCGACGATCGGCGTCCGGCCGAGGCCGCCGCCCGCGAGGATGCTCGCGACCACTTCGCCTTGCGCGTTCTTCTTCAGGTACACGCCGAGATCGTGGATCTGCACGGCCGCGCGGTCGTCCTTCGAACCCGACACCGCGATCTTGAACTTGCGCGGCAGCCACGCGAATTCGGGATGGAACGTCGACCACTGACGCAGGATTTCGGCCCACGGGCGCGGATCGATCTCTTCGTCCTGCGCGACGCCGGCGAACTGGTCGGCCGTGATGTTGCGGATGCAGTTGCCCGACGTCTGGATCGCGTGCATCTGCACCGACGCGAGCTTCGCGAGGATCTCGGGCGTGTCTTCCAGCTCGACCCAGTTGAACTGGATGTTCGAGCGGGTCGAGAAGTGGCCGTAGCCGCGGTCGTGTTCGCGGGCGATGCGCGCCAGCATCCGGAGCTGGTCGCTGCGCAGGTTGCCGTACGGAATCGCGATGCGGTGCATGTACGCGTGGCGCTGCATGTACAGGCCGTTCTGCAGGCGCAGCGGTCGGAATTCGTCTTCGCTCAACTCGCCCGACAGCCGGCGGCGCACCTGATCGCGGTACTGCGCGACACGCTCGTCGACGATCGTCTGGTCGTATTGGTCGTACTGATACATTCGGGGACCCCAGGGTTTTCGTGGTGACCGCGCGACGTCCTAGCCACGTCGCGCCCGAATCTCCGTTCCGCCGTCACCGCCCCCATCCGCTGCCGGGTGGATTGCTAATGACGAAAACAGATATCCATATTTGAAAAACTCCGGTGAATCGTAATAAACTCGCCTTATATTTCAAACGACTAAAAAATTCTGTTGATATGCGGAAGGGTTATAAATGAACCTGCACCAATTTCGCTTCGTGCGCGAGGCCGTCCGGCAGAATTTCAATCTCACCGAGGCCGCGAAGGCGCTCTACACGTCGCAACCGGGGGTTTCGAAGGCGATCATCGAGCTCGAGGACGAACTGGGCGTGGAGATCTTCACGCGGCACGGCAAGCGCGTGCGCTCGCTCACCGAGCCGGGCAGGATCATCCTCGCGTCGGTCGAGCGGATCCTGCAGGAGGTTGAAAGCCTTAAAAGGGTCGGGAAAGATTATGCGGCGCAGGACCAGGGGAACCTGACCATCGCCGCGACCCATACGCAGGCCCGCTACTCGCTGCCGGCCGCGATCGCCGAATTCAAGAAGCGCTTTCCGAAGGTGCACCTGTCGATCCTGCAAGGCAGCCCGACGCAGGTGGCCGAGATGGTGATCCACGACCAGGCCGATCTCGCGATCGCGACCGAGGCGATCTCCGACTACAAGGAGCTCGTGTCGCTGCCCTGCTTCCAGTGGCACCACGCAGCCGTCGTGCCGGCCGACCATCCGCTGCTCGAACGCAAGCCGGTCACGCTCGACGATCTCGCGCAGTACCCGCTGATCACCTACGACGACGCGTTCGCGGGCCGCAAGAAGATCAACCACGCGTTCGCGCTGCGCGGGCTGTCGCCGGACATCGTGCTGGAAGCGATCGACGCCGACGTGATCAAGACTTACGTCGAACTCGGTCTTGGCGTCGGCATCATGGCCGACATCGCGTTCAACCCGGAGCGTGACCGCAACCTGCGGCTGATCCCGGTCGGCCACCTGTTCGGCAGCAACGTGACGCGCGTCGCGCTCAAGCAGGGCGCCTACCTGCGCAGCTATGTGTATACGCTCGTCGAACTGCTGTCGCCAACGCTGAACCGCAAGCTGATCGAACAGGCACTCAAGGGCGAATCCGAATCGTACGAGCTTTGACCGGCGTGTATAAACACAGGGGCGCATATCGCGCCCCTTTTTGCTGCCCGACGGAGATTCCCGCATGACGCTTCCCGCCCTGCTGCGCCGCGCCGCCGGCGCCGCCCTCGCGCTGGCCTGCGCGGCCGCGCATGCCGACCTGAAGGTCGGCGTCGACCTGTCGTCGACCGGCCCGGCCGCCGCGATCGGCATCACGAGCAAGAACGCGATCCTGATGTGGCCGAAGACGATCGCCGGGCAACCGGTGCAGGTGACGGTGCTCGACGACGCATCCGACCCGGGCACCGCGGTGCGCAACATCCGCAAGCTGGTCGACGAGGATCACGTGGACGTCGTGGTCGGGCCGAACATCACGCCGGCCGCGCTCGCGGCGCTCGACGCGGTGGCCGCCGCGCAGACGCCGATGATCACGCTGGTGGGTTCCGGCGCGATCGTCGAGCCGCAGGAAGGCGCGCGGACCTGGGCGTTCAAGATGGCGCAGAGCGACAGCGCGATGGCCGACGTGATGACGCGCACCATGGCGAACCACGGCGTGAAGACGGTCGGCTTCATCGGCTTCGCGGACAGCTACGGCGACAGCTGGCTGAACGAATTCACGCGCTTCGCCGACCTGCGCAAGATCCGCATCGTCGCGACCGAGCGCTTCAACCGCACCGACGCGAGCGTCACGGGCCAGGCGCTGAAGCTGATCGCCGCGAAGCCCGACGCGATCCTGATCGCCGGCTCGGGCACGCCGGCCGTGCTGCCGCAGCGCACGCTGATCGAGCGCGGCTACCAGGGCCCGGTCTACCAGACGCACGGGATCGCGACGCCGGAATTCATCAAGCTCGGCGGCAAGGACGTCGACGGCACGCTGTTCCCGACCCAGCCGGTGGTCGTTGCGCGCACGCTGCCGGCCGATCATCCGGCCCGCAAGGCCGCGCTCGCGTTCGTCGACGCGTACGAGGCGAAGTACGGCGCCGGCACGGTCACGCAGTTCGCGGGCGACGCGGCGGGCGTCTACCCGCGCCTCGCCGACGCGGTCGGCCGTGCGCTGAAAACCGCGCAGCCCGGCACGCCGGCGTTCCGTGCGGCGCTGCGCCGCGAACTCGAACGCGCGCACGAACTCGTCGTGCCGAACGGCGTCGTCAACACGAGCGACAAGGATCATGTGGGGCTCGATCAGCGCGCGAGCGTGATGGGAATCGTGAAGCAGGGCCGGTTCGTCTACCTGAGCCAGTGACTTGCGCGCCGGTAACCGGGCAGCTTGCCCGGCATCCGGATTTCCGCCATAATCCGCCTTTCGCCGCGCACCAGTCTGCGCGGTCGGGAACAAGCCCAGGTGGTGAAATTGGTAGACGCAGGGGACTCAAAATCCCCCGCCGCAAGGCGTGCCGGTTCGATTCCGGCCCTGGGCACCAGTATTTCGCAGCGTCACGCGCTGCACTGAAACCCGCGCAAGCTCGCTGCTTCGCGGGTTTTTTGTTTTGGCCACGCGCGATGCCCACCGCAACGCGCGCCCTCCTCCCGCAGTCCAAGCATCAGGGAACGCAGCACGGAGGCAAGCCATGTCCAAGCGCGTCATTTCAATCCCGATCCGCGTCGGCGTGCTCGCCGCGTTGCTGTCGATCATGCTGGGCGGATGCGACCTGCTTCGCGAGCCGCCGGTGCCCGACTGGCCGGGGCCGCATGCGCCCTACCCGTTCCCGGACAACATTCCGCATCGCACCGAATGAGCGGGGCGGACGGCCGCGCGTTCAGTCGCGCGCGCAGAACCGCAGGATCGCGTCCGCGACGGCCGCCGGCGCCTCGCGTTGCGGAAAGTGCCCGACCGAGTCCAGGATCTGCCGCTCATAGCGCCCGGTGAAGAACCGTTCGCGCCCGGCCGAGCTGTCCGGGTGATTGCAGGTATCCGCGCCGCCGTGCAGCACGAGCGTCGGCACCGGCAGCACGGGCGCCGGGTTCAGCCGCGCATTGTCGTCCGCATAGGCCGGCGTGCCCGGCGCGAATCCCCAGCGATGCCGGTACGAATGCAGCACGACGTCGATCCAGTCGGGTCCGTCGAACGCGACCGCAGCTGCCTCGAAATCGCGGTCGCGGTACCAGCCCGGCGGCGACCACGTCTCCCACATCAGGCGGGCAAACGCGCGGCGATCGTCGCGCAGCGCCTGCTCGCCGCGCGGCGTCGCCATGAACCAGTGATACCAATAGTTGCGCACCTGCTGCAACGACAGTGGCTGGCCGGGATCGTTGGTACCGTAACCGACCGACAGCATCGCGAGATGCGAGGCGGCACCGTCGCGCAGCCCGCACGCGTTCGCGGCCGCGCGGGCACCCCAGTCATGCCCGACCAGCACGGGCCGCTCGACACCGAGTGCATCGACGAATTCGAGCAGGTCGCGTCCGAGCGCCGCGAGCTGGCCGCTGCGCGGCACGGACGCGTCGCGAAAGCGCGTCGGCGCAAAGCCGCGCAATGCAGGCGCCAGCACGCGGTAGCCCTGCCCGGCGAGCGCCGCGGCCACCGGCTCCCAGCCGACCGGGCTGTCCGGCCAGCCATGCAGCAGCACGGCCGCGCGCTCGCCGCGCGGGTTCCATTCGAGATAGGCAATATCGAGCGACGCGGTCGTCGCGTGCATATAGGTCGTCATCGTGAACTCCGTTGGGTCAGCCTGAACGCACGATGGTAGGCCAGCCTTTCATCACGATTCACGGAGTATCATGATTCATTCGTCGAATATCGCGTTGAATTGATCCATGGAACCGCTGACCGATCCCGCGTCGACCGCGCTCGACATCACGCTGCTGCGCACCTTCCTCGAAGTCGTCGACAGCCGCGGATTCGCGCCCGCCGCCGAACGTCTCGCACTGACGCCCTCCGCCGTCAGCGGCCACATCAAGCGGCTCGAACAGGCGGCCGGCACCGTGCTGCTCGCGCGCACGACCCGCCGCATCGCACTCACGCCGGCCGGCGACACGCTGTACGCGTACGCGCGCAACATCGTCGACATGGAGCGCGAAGTGCGCGCGCGGCTGCGCGGCGCGCCTGCACACGGGCCGCTGCGGGTCGGCGCGTCGGAAGATTTCGCGGGGGCGTGGCTACCGCATGTGCTGCGCACGTTCCGCGACCGCCATCCGCGCACGTCGATCGAGCTGAAGGTCGGGATCACCGCATCGCTGCTGCGCGAGCAGGCGCTCGGCCGGCTCGACGTCGTATTCGGCAAACAGTGCCGGCAGGTCGACACGCCGGGCGAATTGTTGTGGGAAGAGCCGCTCGTGTGGGCTTTCGCGTCGGACCGCACGCTCGACGCGAGTGGCGAAGTGCCGCTCGCGCTGTTTCCGCAGCCGTGCGTCTATCGGGAAGCGGCCGTCGCGGCGCTCGCCGCCGCCCTGCGGCCGTTCCGTGTGCTGTTCGAGAGCGGCAGCATGGCCGGCTGCGTGTCGGCCGCGCTCGCCGGCTTCGCGGTCACCGCGCTCGCGCGCAGCCAGTTGCGCGACGGCCTGCGCGAATGCGGGCCGCGGGACGGCCTGCCCGCGCTGCCGGCCGCACGCTTCTACGCATTCGCGGCAAAACCGGACGGCCCCGGCGCGGCATTGATCGATGCGGTGCGGGCCATCGGGCGCGGCCGGCAGTTCGCCGCGCTTGACGACTGAAACCTGCGCGATGGCAACCGCGCCACCCGGCCGCTCCGCTCAATCGCCGTCCGCGCCCTGCCCCGCCGCCGCCCCCGTCAGCGCCTCCGCCATCAACTCCCCGAACCACTCGATGAACGCGTTGAGCCGGCGCGACCGGTGCCGGCGGTGTGGATACACGGCCGACACGTCCATCGGCTCGGCGCGATGGCCTGGCATCACGTCAACGAGCGCGCCGCTTGCCAGCAGATGTTCGACGTCGAACCGCGGGATCTGGATCAGGCCCATGCCGGCAATGCAGCCGGCGATATAGGTTTCGGCGTTGTTGACGATCACGCGGCTCGGCAGCGTCAGCGTGTGCCGCTGCCCGTCCGCGCAGTATTCCCATCCAAGCTCGCGCCCCGTCGTCGGCGACGCATAGCCGATCGCCCAGTGCCCGTGTGCGAGCGCATCCGGATGCTCGGGCACGCCGCATTCGCGCAGGTAATCGGGGCTCGCGCAGTTGATCAGCGTGAACTGCCCGAGCGGCCGCACGACGAGGCTGCTGTCCGCGAGCCGCCCGACGCGGATTGCGCAATCGACGCCCTCCTGTACGAGGTCGATCGAGCGGTCGGTCGAGCCGAGCGACAGTTGCAGCTTCGGGTAGCGGTGAAACAGCGACGGCAGCGACGGCGCTACGACGCGGCGCGCGATCCGGCTCGGCACGTCGACGTTCAGCCGCCCCACCACGTCACGGTCGCGGCGGCGAAACAGGCGGTCGAGTTCGTCGGCCTCCGCGAGCAGGCGCCGGCCGCGTTCGAGCAGCAGCGCGCCGTCGGCGGTCAGTTGCACCTGGCGCGTCGTGCGATGCAGGAGACGCGTGCCGAGCCCCGTCTCGAGCTGCTGGACGGCCGCGGACACGGTCGCGCGCGGCACGTCGAGCGCATGCGCAGCCTTGATGAAGCTGCCCATCTCGGCAACCTGCAGGAAGATCCTGACCTGATCCAGCTTGTCCATCGGCGGCAAACCCGGGTTCGAACGACAGTCGCCGCCAGCCGCCGCGCCTCGCGGCGCGCTTCGGCGGCACAGAGAAAACGGGCGCGCGGCCTCGCGGCTGCACGCCCGTCCATTGTCCACGCAAACGCGCCATTGCGGTGCGCCGCGCGGCCGTTGGGCGGCCCGGTTACTTGGTCGTATAGCCGCCGTTGATCAGGATCGTCTGGCCGGTGATCCACCAGCCGTCGGTCACGAGATGGCGGATGAACGGCACGACGTCTTCGATGTCGGTCAGGCCCGTCTTGCTGAACGGCGACAACGCGGCCGCCGTCTTGTGATACGCAACCGCGTCGGCGCCTTCGGCCGGGTAGAAGAACGGCGTATCCATCGGGCCGGGCCCGACGGCCGTCACCGAGATCCCGCGCGCGCCGTATTCCTTCGATGCCGCGCGCGTGAAGTGCTCGACGGGCGCCTTCGATCCTTCGTACGCCGCATAGAACGGCGTGAACGCGCCGAGCAGCGACGTCACGAGCGTGACGAGCTTGCCGTGATCCTCGAGATGCCGCCCCGCTTCCTTGATGAAGAAGAACGCGGACTTGCTGTTGACCGCGAACATCTCGTCGTACTCGGCCTCGCTGATCTCGGTGAACGGCTTCTTCAGCACCTTGCCGACCGTGTTGATCGCGATGTCGATCTTGCCGAAGCGCTGCTTCGCGTCGTTGAACAGCTTCTCGACCGCGGCGGCCGTCGTCAGGTCGGCCTGGAAAGTCGCGGCTTCCGCGCCGGCCGCACGTACCGCGGCCGCCGTCTCTTCGGCCTGTGCCTGCGACGCCGCGCTGTTGTAGTGAATCGCCACCGCCTTCGCGCCGTGGCCCGCCAGATCGCGGGCGATCAGGCCGCCGAGATTCTTTGCGCCGCCTGCGATCAGGACAACCTTGTCTGCGAGCGTATGAGTTGCCACGGTTGACTCCTTTTTTCGTTGAACGAAGCTAGGAGTGTAGGCACCCGCGGCGCGCCGGTCAGCCGGTTGCGGCTGGATGGATTATCCAGAAAACCGATCCAGTCGAAGCGCCGCAATGTGGCATGCCGTACCGACAGCGGCACCGGCATCCGGTTTCATTGCGCGGCCGCCGGCCGGTTCAGCGCGCGTACAGCGTCGCGTCGATCTTGCCGAGCAGCCACTGCATGCCGGCCAGATGCTGCTGGTCGTGGCTGCACAGGTAGTGGACGAGCCCGCGCACGGTCAGCGACCCGTAGCCGTCGAACTCGCCGGCACGCTCGAACTGTTCCGGCGTAAGGTGCGACAACAGCTCCAGCGTTTCGCGTCGCGCGTCGCGGATCGCCGCGAGCACGTCGGATGCGTACGCGTCGTTGTAGCGGCGCTCGATCGCAAGCGCGTCGCCGTCGATCGACTCGAGCAGCGGCCGGTCTTCGTCGAGCATCCGCCGCAGCCGCACGTGATAGCCGTCGATCTCGATGTCGCGCACGTGGCAGAGCTGCCCGAGCGGCGAGAAATGCTCGCTCGGAATCCCGGCCCAGTCGTCGGGCGTCCAGCGCGCGTAGCCGTCGGGCACGGCCGCGAAATGCGCTTCGAGCTGACGGGGAAAATCGGCGAGTGCGTCGAGCGTCGTCGGGTTCATGCGGGAAACCCCCTTTCGGATAAGGGCGGCGGCAACCCTGGCACGGGCCTGCCGCCGCCGTTGCGTCACTTCACGCTGAAGCCGTACATGCCCTGCGTGCGGTGTCCGTCGGTCGCGACGGCCACCCATTTCACGGTATACGCGCCCGTACCGACCGCCGTCAGCGGCACCGTCATCCGCTTGCGGTTCGACGCATCGATGCGCGCGCGACCGTCCGACACCGTCTTGCCGTCACCGTCGACGACGACGATCGAGCTGAATGCCGGCTCCAGCGGCTCGGTGAAATCGATCGTGACGGCGGCCGGTGCGGCGGCCACCGCCGCGCCCGCCGCCGGATCGCTCTTCGCGAGATGCGCGTGCGCGAACGCGGCCGACGAGACGGTCGCGGCCACGATGACTGCGGCCACCTGGCGGCCGAACGGGAATGAATCGAAACGCATGGGCTGTCCGTGAAGAATGAACGGGCGCCGCGCCCCGCGCGGCGTTCCGGCAGCTTACCAGCGCATGCGCGTTCATGCCGGTCATCCGCCGCCGCTTGATAGAATGCGCCCGCTATGGATCTCGAAAGCATTCTCTACACCCAGGGCTTCGGCTCGCGCCGCCAGTGCCGCGGCCTGATCGAAGCCGGCCGCGTCGCCGTCGCGGGCACCGCCGCGACCGACGCCGACGCCACGTTCGACACCGACGGCCTCGTGTTCTCGGTCGACAATACGGCATGGCCGTTTCACGCGCGCGCGTATCTCGCGCTCAACAAGCCGGCCGGCTACGAGTGTTCGCGCGATCCGCAGCATCACGCGAGCGTGTTCAGCCTGCTGCCCGCGCCGCTCGTCGCACGCGGCGTGCAGTGCGTCGGCCGTCTCGACCAGGACACGACCGGCCTGCTGCTGCTGTCCGACGACGGCCAGTTCGTGCACGCGTACACGTCGCCGAAACGCAAGGTGCCGAAGACCTACGTCGCGACCGTGCGCCACCCGCTCGACGATGCGCAGCTGAATGCGCTGCGCAGCGGCGTGCAGTTACATGGCGAGCCGAAGCCGATCGCGGCCGTCGCTGCCGACGCGCGCGACACCCACGCACTCGCGCTGACCGTCCTCGAAGGCAAATACCACCAGGTCAAGCGCATGGTCGCGGCGGCGAGCAACCGCGTCGAGTTGCTGCACCGCGAAAGCATCGGCGGTTACGCGCTGCCGGACGATCTCGAACCGGGTGCGTGGCGGTGGCTCGATGACGCCGACCTTTCAGCCCTGCGCAATCCCGTCAAAACCCTGTAAGGGAAAATCCGCACGACCGTTCGGTGTCCGGCCGTGTCTCGGCCGCATGTTCCCCCGCTATACTGAAATCACAAGCTGCAAGAGCAGCGATGCAGGGGGAGATACCATGAACATCAACCATTCTTTCGAACTGTCGTCCGTGATGATTGCGTTCGCGGTCATCGGTGTGATCGTGATCGGCGGCCTGCTGGCCACGATGCACATGAAGCACAAATATCATCCGAACCTGATTGGCGCGCTGATCGGTGCGCTGCTCTGCTTCCTGCTGATCGAGGCGTTACCGGCGCTGACCTGACGCGCTGCCCGGCGCGAGCGTTTGAAGGAAATCGTCTACGGTCGGATATCGCAACGTCACGCACAATTCGGCCTTGAGCCGTGCGTTGGACAGGCGCCGCGACTCGCGCATGAACGACAGCAGCGTCGGTTCGAGCAGGCGCTCGGCGTCCGCGCGGCTGACGCGCGGCGGCCTCGGCAGGCCGAGCACCTGCGCGACCCGGTCGAAATACTCCCCCATCCGCAGTTCGCTGTCGTCCGACGCGTGCACCGCGCGCGCCGGTCGGCCTCGTTCGGCTGCACGGCGCAGGATCGCCGCGAGATCGTCCGCGTGGATGTGGTTCGTGTAGACGTCGTCGGCCGGCACGAGCGCCGGCGTGCCGCGCTCGAGCCGCGCGACCGGCAGGCGGTTCGCCGCGTAGATGCCGGGAATGCGCACGATGCGCGCGGACAGCACGCCGCGCACCGTCGCCGCACGCAGTTGCCGCTCGGCCGACACGCGCCGGAACGCGCGCGGATTCGCGGGGCGCAGCGGGTGCGTTTCGTCGATGCGCGCGCCGCCGCAGTCGCCGTATACGCCTGTCGTGCTGGCATAGACGAGCCTCGGCGCGCGAAGACCGTCGGGTACAATACGCGCTGCCCGAACGGGCGCGCCGGCCTGTCGGGTAGCGGTGCGCAGCGTTCGGAGCCGGCCGACCGCCGGCGCCGGCGGTGCCGCCGGCCGACGGGCGGGCATGGACGTTGCGGCGATCAGCGCACGCGTGCGCCGGTCGTCGCGGCCGTCGGATTGCGGCGGCGCGAGATGCAGGATCGTGCGGGCGAGGCCCGCGAGACGGCCAAGCGTCGCCCGGCGATCGAGGTCGCCGACGATCGGTGTCGCACCCGCGGCGCGCAGTTCGTCGCGGCGGGCCGGGTGGCTCGTCAGCGCGAGGATCCGCAGGTTGCGGCGTGCGTCGCGCCATTGCGCGACGCAGCGCATGCCGACGTCGCCGCAGCCGACGATCAGTACGCGCGGCCGGCGCAGGATTCGTGTCGCGATCATGTTGGTTGCGAAATCAGTAGCCGCCGTTGCGCGACGCGCAACGGTTTTGCATTGTAGCTGCCGTGCGCGACATGCACGGTCCCCACATTTTGTTCTAGTTTGGTTCTATGGCATTCAACGTCACTCTCAAGCAAAGCGGCCGGCAATTCCAGGTCGAGTCGGACGAAACCGTGCTGGCTGCCGCGCTGCGCCAGAACATCCATCTGCCGTACGGCTGCAAGAACGGCGCATGCGGCTCCTGCAAGGGCCAGATCGTGTCGGGTCAGATCGAACAGGGCCCGCACGCTGCATCGGCCCTGTCCAATGACGAACGCACGCGCGGGCTCGCGCTGCTGTGCTGCTCGAAGGCGCAGTGCGATCTCGAGATCGACGTGCGTGAAATCGCCGGCGTCGACGGGGTGCAGGTCAAGAAGCTGCCGTGCCGGATCGCCGCACTCGAACGCAAGGCCGACGACGTGATGGTCGTGAAGCTGCAGCTGCCCGCCAACGAACGCCTGCAGTACCTCGCGGGCCAGTACGTCGAGTTCATCCTGAAGGACGGCTCGCGCCGCAGCTACTCGATGGCGAGCGCGCCGCACGAGGAAGGCCCGGTCGAGCTGCACATCCGCCACATGCCGGGCGGCAAGTTCACCGACCACGTGTTCGGCGCGATGAAGGAGCGCGACATCCTGCGCTTCGAAGGCCCGCTCGGCACGTTCTTCCTGCGCGAGGATTCCGACAAGCCGAT
Source organism: Burkholderia cepacia complex sp. TUM26381 (assembly GCF_057439935.1). Taxonomy (NCBI): domain Bacteria; kingdom Pseudomonadati; phylum Pseudomonadota; class Betaproteobacteria; order Burkholderiales; family Burkholderiaceae; genus Burkholderia; species Burkholderia cepacia complex sp. TUM26381. The sequence goes on from NZ_CM172006.1 coordinate 2,809,002, forward strand.
CGTGCTGCTCGCGTCGGGCACGGGCTTCGCGCCGATCAAGGCGATCATCGAGCACGTGAAGCACTCGGGTATCACGCGCCCGATGACGCTCTACTGGGGCGCCCGCCGCAAGAAGGACATCTACCTCGGCGAACTCGCCGAGCAGTGGGCGCGCGAGATCCCGAACTTCAAGTACGTGCCGGTGCTCTCCGAGCCGGACGCCGGCGATCAATGGACGGGCCGCACGGGCTTCGTCCATCGCGCGGTGATCGAGGACCTGCCCGATCTGTCGGGCCACCAGGTGTACGCCTGCGGCGCGCCGGTGATGGTCGAATCTGCGCAGCGCGACTTCACGCAGCACCACGCGCTGCCGGCCGACGAGTTCTACGCGGACTCGTTCACGAGCGCGGCCGATCTCGCGCATCCGGTCTGAGCGCCGCCGCCCGCGCCCCCCGCTGCACACCGCCGTGTCACATCCGTGGCATTGCGGCGGTTTACAGTGGGGCGCGGGATGCCTTATGCTTGCGCACATGAACTGCTTCCTGTCCGCCCTTCGACGTCGCCGCTCGCCGCTCCGCCCGGATGCCGCAGGCTCGTCACGGACTCGCGCGTAACCCACACCGCTTCACCGGTTACGCACAAGCTGTTCGAACCCACCAGCCACGGCCTTCCGTGGCTTTTTTATTGCCCGTTTCCCTTTCAACGTCCGCTGGAGTCTGCTGCCATGCCCCTGAACGATTTTCCGATCGACTCGCTGATGTACATCACGAACCGCCCCGACATCGTGTTTACGCACGGCAAGGGTTCGTGGCTCTACGATCACACGGGCAAGCGCTATCTGGACTTCATCCAGGGCTGGGCCGTCAACAGCCTCGGCCACTGCAACGACGGCATCGTCGAAGCCCTGAAGACGCAGGCCGAAAAGCTGCTGAACCCGTCGCCGGCGTTCTACAACGAACCGATGGCGAAGCTCGCGGGCTTGCTCACGCAGCACAGCGTGTTCGACAAGGTGTTCTTCACGAACAGCGGCGCCGAGGCGAACGAAGGCGCGATCAAGCTCGCGCGCAAGTGGGGCCGCAAGTTCAAGAACGGCGCGTACGAGATCATCACGTTCGACCACAGCTTCCACGGCCGCACGCTCGCGACGATGTCGGCCAGCGGCAAGCCTGGCTGGGACACCATCTACGCGCCGCAGGTGCCGGGTTTCCCGAAGGCCGAGCTGAACGACATCAACTCGGTCGAGAAGCTGATCACCGACAAGACCGTCGCCGTGATGCTCGAGCCGATCCAGGGTGAAGGCGGCGTGATTCCGGCGACGCGCGAATTCATGCAGGCGCTGCGCGCGCTGACGAAGCAGCACAACCTGCTGCTGATCGTCGACGAAGTGCAAAGCGGCTGCGGCCGCGCGGGCACGCTGTTCGCATACGAGCTCGCCGGTATCGAGCCGGACGTCATGACGCTCGCGAAGGGCATCGGTGGCGGCGCGCCGCTCGGCGCGCTGCTGTCGAAAGCCGACGTCGCGGTATTCGAGGCCGGCGATCAGGGCGGCACCTACAACGGCAACCCGCTGATGACGGCGGTCGGCTACTCGGTGATCTCGCAACTCGTCGCGCCCGGCTTCCTCGAAGGCGTGCGCGAACGCGGCGAATACCTGAAGCGCAAGCTGCTCGAGCTGTCGGAGGAGCGCGGCTTCGAGGGCGAACGCGGCGAAGGCCTGCTGCGCGCGCTGCTGCTCGGCAAGGATATCGGCCCGCAGATCGTCGAGAAGGCGCGCGACATGCAGCCCGACGGCCTGCTGCTGAACGCCGCGCGGCCGAACCTGCTGCGCTTCATGCCCGCACTGAACGTGACGACCGGAGAAATCGACCAGATGATGGCGATGCTGCGGTCGATCCTCGACACGCTCTAAGGAGACCGCCGCGATGGAAGCCGCCGCCGATGCTGTCGCTATCCGCCCGTTCGAACGCGCCGACACCGATGCCGTGCTCACGGTATGGCGCGACGCGTTCCCGCAATACGAAGACGCCGATGCGCCGCCGCATCGCGATCCGCTGCGATCGATCGAGCTGAAGCTCGCGACGCAGCCGGAACTGTTCTTCGTCGCGACCAGCGGCGCGCGCGTCGTCGGCACGCTGATGGCGGGTTTTGACGGACATCGCGGCTGGCTCTACTCGTTCGGCGTCGCGCACGACGCGCGCCGGCTCGGCGTCGGCCGCGCGCTGATCGCGCACGCGGAACGCGCACTCGCCGCGCGCGGCTGCCTGAAGATCAACCTGCAGGTGCTCCCCGGCAACGACGACGCGTGCCGCTTCTACGCGGCGCTCGGCTATCGCGTCGAGGAGCGCATCTCGTTCGGCAAGACGCTGCCGGCTGCATGAGACCGCCGCCGCCGCCGGCCCGTCTCAGCGCGTGATCGGCCCCGCACCGGGCAGCGGATTGCCGAGCGCATCGGTCGGCACGGCCTGCTGCTCGAACGCCGCGAAATAGGCGGCCCACTGCGACTCGCTCACGCGCACGATCAGCGCGCCGTCCTGCCACACGTCGTTGTGGTCGTTATGGTCGTCGCCCGCGCGATGCAGGTAGTTCGGGCCCGTCGAGCCCTGGTTCATGTGCGTGTCGTGAATGCCGTTGCCCTCCGTATACGTACGGCCGAACACGACGACGTCGAGGCCCTGCGACTGCGCGGCGCTCACGAGCCGCAGCAGCGACGGGATCGGCTCCGGATGTTCGGTGCCGTCCATCACCGCGCTCGCGCGCCAGGCGCCCGTCTCGTTCAGGATGTCGCTGCGCAGGTAGTCGAGCGCAGGCAGCGCCGTCTGCCCCGTGAGGTCGGTGTAGCCTTCGGCCGCCGCTGCAAGCGTCTCGGTGACGGGATGATGGAAATCGTAGACGAGCTTGTAGTTCAGCAAGTCGTCCGCGTCGCTGGTGCCGACGTTGATCGCGACATCCCAGTCGCCCGACGGCAGCGCCAGCGTCAGGTGGATGTGATACTGGATCTCGCTGCCATGCGGCGAGCCCTTCAGCTTCGCCACCGATGTCACCTTCGCCTTCACGAAACCGTAGTCCAGACTCATGCGTGTTCTCCGTGTTCGGATCGGCCGTCGATGCTACGCGGCCCGTGTGTCGGTTTGCAGGCGGCCGGCATCGAACCACTTGCCTGCCGCCAGCGCGCCACCATTCCCGCGCCGCATGCGCGGCGCAACAGTCGAATGGAGTCGCGTCCACGCGCACAGTTCGGCACGAATCGCGCCACACGAAAAAAAAGGCTGTCACGGCATTCCGTGACAGCCTTTCGAAAGCCCTGGCGCGACGCACGCGGCATCTGCCGCCGCGCATCAGCGGGCCCGCTCATGCACCGGCTTACTCGCCCAGATACGCGGCGCGCACCTTCGGATCGTCGAGCATCTGCTTCGCGTCGCCTTCCATCGTGACCGTGCCCGAATCCATCACGTAGCCGCGGTCGGCGGCCTGCAGCGCGAGGCGCGCGTTCTGCTCGACCAGCAGCACCGTGATGCCTTCCTTCGAGATCTCGCGCACCACTTCGAAGATCTTCTCGACCATGATCGGCGACAGGCCCATCGACGGCTCGTCGAGCAGCAGCAGCTTCGGCTTGGACAGAATCGCGCGCGACATCGCCAGCATCTGCTGCTCGCCGCCCGACAGCGTGCCCGCGAGCTGCGTCGCACGCTCCTTCAGGCGCGGGAAGAAGCCGAACATCCGCTCGACGTCCTTCTTGATCTGCTCGTTGTCGTTGCGCAGGTACGCGCCCATCTGCATGTTCTCGATGATCGACATCCGCGCGAAGATCCCGCGGCCTTCCGGCACCATCGCGAGGCCGCGCTTGAGCAGCTCGTGCGACGGCACGCCCTTGATCGACTTGCCGTCGTACTCGATGTCGCCCGCCGAATACGGCTTCAGGCCCGTGATCGCCTTCATCGTCGTGGTCTTGCCCGCGCCGTTCGCGCCGATCAGCGTCACGAGCTCGCCCTGACGGACTTCCATGTCAACGCCCTTGACGGCCTGGATGCCGCCGTAGTTGACCTGCAAGCCCTTGATTTTCAACATTGCCGCTGCCATCAGTGCACCCCTGCGCCGAGATATGCCTCAATCACCTTCGGATTCTTCTGCACGTCCTGCGGCAGACCCTCGGCGATCACCTTGCCGTAATCGAGCACCGTCATCCGGTTGCACAACCCCATCACGAGCTTCACGTCGTGCTCGATCAGCAGAATCGTGCGGCCGTCCGAGCGGATCTTGTCGAGCAGGCGCGTGAGTTCGACCTTCTCGGTCGCGTTCATCCCGGCCGCCGGCTCGTCGAGCGCGAGCAGCTTCGGGTCGGTGGCCAGTGCGCGCGCGATCTCGAGACGGCGCTGGTGGCCGTACGACAGGTTGCGCGACGTGTAGTCCGCGTACTGCAGCACGCCCACGTATTCGAGCAGCTCGATCGCGCGTTCCTTGATCTCGCGCTCTTCCTGGCGTTCGGCCGGCGTCTGGAACACCGCGCCGAGCAGCCCGTGCTTGGTGCGCACGTGGCGGCCCACCATCACGTTCTCGAGCGCCGTCATCCCGCCGAACAGGCGGATGTTCTGGAACGTGCGTGCGATGCCGGCCTTGGCCACCTGGTGCACGGCCGTCGGCGTGTAGTTCGTGCCATCCAGCTTGAAGTCGCCGGAGTCCGGCGTGTAGAGGCCCGTGATCACGTTGAAGAACGTCGTCTTGCCGGCGCCGTTCGGGCCAATCAGGCCGTAGATCTCGCCTTCCTTGATCTGCAGGCCGACGTCGGACAGTGCCTGCAGGCCGCCGAAGCGTTTGTTCACGCCCTGCACGGACAGTCGGATTTGCTTGTCGCTCATGTGGATATCCCCTGTGTCCGTCGATTAAGCGCGCACCGGCTTCTTGCTGTTGCGCTTCGCGAGTTTCGCGATCTTGTCCTCATGCTTCGGCGCGGGCCACAGGCCTTCCGAGCGATACAGCATGATGACGACCATCGCGAGGCCGTACAGCGCCTGACGGATCACTTCCGTATCGACGATGTCGTGACCGAACAGCGCGTGCTGCAGCGGGCTCATCGTCGAGCGCAGGAATTCCGGGAAGATCGCGAGCAGCACCGCGCCCAGGATCACGCCCGGGATGTGGCCCATACCGCCCAGCACCACGCACGCCAGCACCACGATCGATTCCCAGAACGTGAACGATTCCGGCGACACGAAGCCCTGGAACGAACCGAACATCGCGCCCGACAGGCCGCCGAACGATGCGCCCATCGCGAACGCGAGCAGCTTCACGTTACGGGTGTTGATGCCCATCGCCTTCGCGGCGATTTCGTCCTCGCGGATGGCGGCCCATGCACGGCCGATACGCGAGTGCTGCAGGCGCGTACACACCCAGATCACCAGCAGCGAGCACAGCACGAACAGGTAGTAGTACATGTAGACCGACGGCAGCTGCAGGCCGAACAGCGAGTGCGTCTGCGACAGGTTGAAGCCGCCGACGTGCACCGGATCGATGCCCGTGATCCCCTTCGGGCCGTTGGTGATGTTCACCGGACGGTCGAGGTTGTTCATGAAGATCCGGACGATTTCACCGAAGCCGAGCGTCACGATCGCCAGGTAGTCGCCGCGCAGGCGCAGCGTCGGCGCGCCGAGCAGGATCCCGAAGGTCGCCGCCAGCGCCATCGCGATCGGCACGATGATCAGGAACGGCACGTGCAGGCCGTTCGGCGCGATCGCCGCGATCCATTCGAACTGCGAGGTCAGGTGCGGCGAGCTCAGCAAGGCCGCCGTGTAGGCGCCCACCGCGTAGAACGCGATGTAGCCCAGGTCGAGCAGGCCGGCGAAGCCGACCACGACGTTCAGGCCGAGCGCGAGCATCACGTACAGCATCGCGAAGTCGAGCACGCGGACCCAGTAGTTGCCGCCGGCCGAGCCGATGATGATCGGCGCGGCGATCACGAGGGCTGCGGTCAGGATGCCGATGACGACGGTCTTGGCGGTGTTGCGCTCCTCGACGAGCGACGTCGAGGATTCGATCGGTTGAATGGATGTCATGTTGTTTGCTCCCTTCCGTTACGCGCGATCCGCGACCCGTTCGCCCAGCAGGCCCGACGGACGGAACACCAGCACGATGATCAGCACGATGAATGCGAACACGTCCTGGTAGTTACTGCCGAACACGCCGCCCGTGAGGTTGCCGATGTAGCCGGCGCCGAGCTGCTCGATCAGGCCGAGCAGCACACCGCCGACCATCGCGCCGCCGAGGTTGCCGATCCCGCCGAGCACCGCAGCGGTGAACGCCTTCATGCCGGGAATGAAGCCCATGTAGAAGTGGACGTTGCCGTATTCGGACGCGATCATCACGCCGGCCAGCGCGGCGAGCGCGGAGCCGATCATGAACGTCGCGGAGATCACGAAGTTCGGGTTCACGCCCATCAGGCTGGCCGTATTCGGGCTTTCGGCGATCGCGCGCATCGCGCGGCCGAGCTTGGTCTTGTGCACGAGCAGCAGCAGGCCGCCCATCACGATGAACGCCACGGCGATGATCACGATTTCAGTGACCGAGATCACGGCGCCGGGCGTCGTGTCGGTGGCCTTGATCACGTTGATCGGGTCGGTCGGCAGCAATTGCGGGAACGGCAGCGGGTTGCGCGACCAGATGATCATCGCAGCCGTCTGCAGCAGGATCGACACGCCGATCGCGGTGATCAGCGGTGCGAGGCGCGGCGCGCGGCGCAGCGGCCGGTATGCGACGCGCTCGATCGTGAAGCCGACGAACGCACAGACGACCGCGGCGATGCCCAGGCCAATCGTCAGCGTCGCAACGTTGCCGAGTCCGGGAAAGTGGTTCTGCAGCACGGTGATGGCCGACAGGGCGACCATCGCGCCGATCATCAGCACGTCGCCATGCGCGAAGTTGATGATGCCGAGAATGCCGTACACCATCGTGTAGCCCAACGCGATGATGGCGTAGACACTGCCGAGCACCAGCCCGTTGAGAACCTGCTGGACGAAAATATCCATTTAAAGCTCCTTGGCCCGTGCTGCCGGAGGACGTTGCGCCCCGCGGGTAAGCGAGGAATCGCGCCTTCTCGGCGACACTGCGGGTACTAGTCGATACCGGTAAGGGTGGATCGTCCCGGCGCGCGCCGCCCGGCCTGTACGGCCGGACCTGCCGCCGGAGCGGATACAAAAACGGCACCGCACTGTTCCGGTGCCGTCATGAGTCCCGTCGCTAAATCGTCACGACATCGAGGACGGTGTTCGTGGCCTCCTTGAAGTCGTGGGGCAGCATGCCGAGACGGCCGTCTTCCGGTTTCCCGGCATCCGTGCCTTGGCCCGCCCGGCGCGACGCAAGCATCGCACCCGGACGGATCGGATTCCGCGCCGCGCCGCCCGGCAAGGCATTGCGGCAGTCGCGCCCGACTTTCGTCAGGACTGCATCGGAATCCATCGTACGAACCAGCCCGCGCGCCACGACACGCTCGGTCGTGGCAGCACGCTGTTTCGTCGAATCGAAATGAAGAGTGGACGGGGACCTCGGCACGCTGTCTGCAACGCCGCAAGCGTCCTGCATCCGTCGAGCGGCGGCTTGCCGCGGCGCAACCTGCATGCCTGCAGCCGAACCGATCGTCAGGTCAAGCGCGTTGATTTCCTCGATCGTCAAACGTGCCCCGTTTTCCTTGTCCTTGCCCAGTTGCGCGATACGGCGCGCCGATGACGCCGCACGCCCGGCTCCGGCGACGCGCACGCCGCTGGCCGGCGGTGCCGCGAACACCGCAGCCTCCCTGCCCGCCCCGTCGTCGCTCTTTTTGCTGCAGCCGGCAAGCATTGCAACCGGTGCGGCGACGGACATGGCGTAAGCCAACTTCACATGCATTGAATGGTCTCCCGCGCCTTGCCAAAACCCGATTTCAAAGCCATTCCGGCTTGAAAACGGGCGCATTGTAACTCCATTTATAGGACGCCAATAATCCTGATTCGATGGGGTTTTCCTGCATTGCAACCAATTTTGAGAGACGCTTAAGCGCGCGTGGAGCAACCGGGTTGCACCATGATCGAGAATTATGGTTGCGATTTCAATTTCGAGACGTAAAAAAAAGCGCGCCGGGAGGCGCGCTTTCGGTGTTCCGCGGATGCGATGCGGCAATCAGGCGGCAGGCGGCAGGTTCAACCCGCGCGGCAGCGGAAACGACACGTTTTCCTCGATGCCGTCGAGCGCGCGGACATTGCGCACGCCGAGTTCGCGCAGCCGCGCGATCACGGCCTGGGCGAGCACCTCGGGCGCCGACGCGCCGGCCGTCACGCCGATGCGGCGCTTGCCGGCAACCCATGCCGGATCGATCTGGTCGGGCGCATCGACCATGTACGCGGCCACGCCGCGCTTTTCGGCCACTTCGCGCAGCCGGCTCGAATTCGAGCTGTTCGGACTGCCGACGACGATCACGACATCGCACTGCGGCGCCATGAACTTCACCGCATCCTGGCGGTTCTGCGTCGCATAGCAGATGTCCTGCTTCTTCGGCTCGCGGATCTTCGGATATTTCGCCTTCAGCGCGCCGATGATCTCGGCGGCGTCGTCGACGGACAGCGTCGTCTGCGTGACGAGCGCGATGCGCTCGGGATCGGCGAGTTCGAGCTTCTGCACGTCCTCGACGCTCTCGACGAGGTGCATGCCGCGCTCGACCTGCCCCATCGTGCCTTCGACTTCGGGGTGGCCCTTGTGCCCGATCATGACGATGTCGACGCCGTCCTGGCGCATCTTCGCCACTTCGACGTGCACCTTCGTGACGAGCGGGCAGGTTGCGTCGTAAATGCGCAGCCCGCGCACGTCGGCTTCGTCGCGCACGGCCTTCGACACGCCGTGCGCGCTGAAGATCACGGTGTTGCCGGCCGGCACTTCCTCGAGTTCCTCGACGAAGATCGCGCCTTTCTTCTTCAGATCCTCGACCACGTACTTGTTGTGGACGATTTCGTGACGGACGTAGATCGGCGCACCGTGCATCGCGATCGCGCGCTCGACGATTTCGATCGCGCGGTCGACGCCCGCGCAGAAACCGCGCGGCTGGGCCAGCAGGATTTCGGCATCGGCGGCGACGGTCTGCCCGGACAGCGTATCGGTGGTGCTCATGATTACAGGATTCCGATGATTTTCACTTCGAACGTGAGCGCCTGGCCCGCGAGCGGATGATTGAAGTCGAACAGCGCGGAGGTTTCGCCGACTTCCTTCAGCACCCCCGCGTAGCGGCCGCCGTCCGGCGCGTTGAACTCGATCAGTTCGCCCGGCGTGAAATCGTCGCCGACCATCCCGTTCTCGCGCAGCGTCGACAGCGTCACGCGCTGGAGCATGTCGGGATTGCGGGGACCGAACCCCTGATCGGGGGCTAGCTGAAAAGTCGAGTGGTCGCCAACCCGGAGCCCGAGCAGAATCTGTTCCAGCGACGGCGCCAGTTGCCCCGCGCCCAGCAACAGCGTGGCCGGCTTGTCGGAGAAGGTGTTGACGATGTCGGCGCCGTCGGCCAGTGCCAAGCGGTAATGCAACGTGACGTGGGAACCGGGCTTCACTTCGGATAGATCGATGAGGCTCATGAATTACTCGTTCAGTCGGCGCCCGATACGGCCGAATGGCCCGGCGCAAAGCCAATATTGTAAGTCACCTGAGCGCGCAAGGCGGAAAGTGCGACGACGTTGCACACACCGCCCGCCGCCAATGGAGTTCCGACCATGCTGTCTCCCTGCCCCATCCTGCCGCCGGCCGATCCACCCGGTCGCGTCATCCCGATCCGCCGGCGCAAGCGCCGCCCGGCCAACTGGCGGCCCGAGCGGCCGCGCGAACGGTTGCTGGAACGCGGGCCTGCCGCGCTGACCGACGACGAACTGATCGCGCTGCTGCTCGGCACCGGCAAGCCCGGGCACGACGTATTCGTCACCGCCAGCGCACTGATCAAGCAGTTCGGAACGTTGCGCGGGCTGCTGGAAGCGAGCGCCGACGATTTCGAGGCGCACCCCGGCATCGGCCCCGCGCGCTCCGCGCGAATGGTCGCCGTCACCGAGATCGCGCGACGCATGCTGGAGGACAAGGCGCGAGAGCGGATGCAGATCGATTCGCCGGGCGCCGTCGAGGACTGTCTGCGGCTGAAGATCGGCACGCGCCCGCACGAGGTATTCGTCGCGGTATTCCTGGACGCCCGCAACCGCATGATCGACATGGAGGAAATCGCACGCGGCTCGCTGACGCGCATGGCCGTCTACCCGCGCGAGATCGTGCGCCGCGCGATGGCGCAGAACGCCGCGGCGCTGATCGTCGCACACAACCATCCGTCCGGTGCGGTACAGCCGAGCGCGGAAGACCGTCGCCTGACCCGCGTACTGAAAGACGCGCTCGAACTCGTCGATGTGAGGCTGCTCGACCACGTCGTCGTCGGCACCAGCGATACTTTTTCGTTCGCACGTGCCGGTTGGCTGTAGACTGTGCCGCGGCAGCCCACCCCAGGGCGCCGCAACGACGAAGCGAAATTAGGTTTGATTTTTCTGAACTTTTTCTGCTAGAATCGTCGTCTGTCTTTTTTCCAACCAGTTCTAGCCATCGAAGGGCCTTGTCTGTAAGGGCTACGGCGTTCTGAGTGCAGCCATGGATCACGTGGCGGTGCGATGGAACCTTCACCGGCGATCGAACCCCGAATTTAGCGTATTAGGAGTGCTCTCATGGCACGCGTATGCCAAGTAACTGGGAAAGCGCCGATGAGCGGCAACAACGTTTCCCACGCCAACAACAAGACGAAGCGCCGCTTCCTCCCGAACCTGCAAAACCGCCGGTTCTGGGTAGAGAGCGAAAACCGCTGGGTGCGCCTGCGCGTTTCGAACGCCGGCCTGCGCCTGATCGACAAGAACGGCATCGATTCCGTGCTCGCTGACCTGCGCGCACGCGGCGAAGCCTAAGCCCAAGGAGCACAATCATGGCAAAAGGCGCACGCGACAAGATCAAGCTCGAGTCCACCGCTGGCACGGGTCATTTCTACACGACCACGAAGAACAAGCGCAACATGCCGGAAAAGATGGCGATCAAGAAGTTCGATCCCGTCGTCCGCAAGCATGTGGAATACAAAGAAACCAAGATCAAGTAATCTCCGGTTTCTGCCAGCCTGACGGCGACCGAAAAGCCCCGCTCTTGCGGGGCTTTTTGTTTTGCGCGCACGCTCGAGCGCGACGCGGTATGCTCTCCCCTTTCCGCGGCCACGGCCGCCGGAACGCACAAGATCAAAAGCGTAACGATGGAGATGCAGCATGAAATTCGACGTGGCGATCGTCGGCAGCGGCCTGGCAGGGCTGTCGGTCGCACTCAATCTGGCCAGCACGCGACGCGTCGCGCTGATCGCGAAACGTTCGATGATGGAGGGGGCAAGCGATAACGCGCAAGGCGGCATCGCAGCCGTCCTCGACTCGGCGGACAGTATCGAGAACCATGTCGACGACACGCTGGTCGCCGGTGGCGGCCTGTGCGACGAAGGCGCGACGCGCTACATCGTCGAGCACGGCCGCGAAGCGATCGAATGGCTGATCTCGCAAGGCGTGCCGTTCACGAAGGACGACGCGGCCGAGCTCGGCTTTCACCTGACGCGCGAAGGCGGCCATAGTCACCGCCGGATCATCCACGCGGCCGACGCAACCGGCCATGCGGTGCTCGCGACGCTGTCGGAGCGCGCGCGCCAGCATCCGAACATCACGTTCTTCGAGAACCACCACGCAATCGACCTGATCACGTCGAACCGGCTCGGCCTGCCCGGCCGCCGCTGTCACGGCCTGTATGCGCTCGACGTCGACAACGATCGCACGATCACGATCGAGGCGCCGCACACCGTGCTCGCCACGGGCGGCGCCGGCAAGGTCTATCTGTATACGACGAATCCCGACACCGCGACCGGCGACGGCATCGCAATGGCGTGGCGCGCGGGCTGCCGCGTGTCGAACATGGAATTCATCCAGTTCCACCCGACCTGCCTGTTCCATCCGTATGCGAAATCGTTCCTGATTTCGGAGGCCGTGCGCGGCGAAGGCGGCTTGCTGAAGCTGCCCGACGGTACCCGCTTCATGCAGGCGCACGATCCGCGCGCCGAGCTCGCACCGCGCGACATCGTCGCGCGCGCGATCGACTTCGAGATCAAGAAGCGCGGGATCGACTGCGTGTACCTCGACATCAGCCACCAGCCGGAAGCGTTCCTGCGCGAACACTTCCCGACGATCCATGCGCGCTGCCTCGAATTCGGTATCGACATCGCGAAAGAGCCGATCCCCGTCGTGCCGGCCGCGCACTATACGTGCGGCGGCGTCGTCACCGATCTCGCCGGGCGCACCGATCTCGCGGGCCTGTATGCGGTCGGCGAAACATCGTACACGGGGCTGCACGGCGCGAACCGGCTGGCGAGCAACTCGCTGCTCGAATGTCTCGTGATCGGCCGCGCGGCAGCCGAGGCAATCGAGGCAGCCGGCTTCGATGCCGACACACCGTCCACGCTGCCCGCCTGGGACGAAAGCCGCGTATCGGATGCGGACGAAGAAGTCGTCGTCGCGCACAACTGGGACGAACTGCGCCGCCTGATGTGGAACTACGTCGGCATCGTGCGTACCGACAAACGTCTCGAACGCGCGAAGCATCGACTGTCGCTGCTGCGCGACGAAATCCACGAGTACTACGCGAACTTCCGCGTGACGCGCGACCTGCTCGAACTGCGCAATCTCGTCGACGTGGCGACGCTGATCGTGAAGAGCGCGCACTCGCGCCGCGAAAGCCGCGGGCTGCACTACAGCCGCGACTGGCCGCACACGTTGCCGAAGGCATTGCCGAGCGTGCTCACGCCGCGCGCGCGCCGCTGAACGCACACCCTTCCCGGCTGCGGTCGGGAGCGCACAAGAAAAAAGCCGCTGGCGTTTGCGCGCCAGCGGCTTTTTTGTCCGATCGGACGGCGTTCGGTCAGTCGACGATCCGCATCGAATAGTCCGTCGCGCGGACGTCCTTCGTCAGCGCGCCGATCGAGATGCGGTCGACACCCGTCTCCGCGAATGCGCGCACCGTATCGAAATTGACGCCGCCCGATACTTCGAGCACGGCCTTGCCATTCGCCACGCGCACCGCTTCACGCATCATGTCGAGCGTGAAGTTGTCGAGCAGCACCGACTGCGCACGATGTGCGAGCGCCGTGTCGAGCTGCGCGAGCGTTTCGACCTCGATCTGCACCGGCACGCCCGACTCGAGCGCGAATGCCGCCTCGAGCGCCTCGCCGACACCGCCCGCCGCCGCGATGTGGTTTTCCTTGATCAGGATGCCGTCGTACAGCGCCAGACGCTGGTTCTCGCCGCCGCCGACGCGGACCGCGTACTTCTGCGCGAGCCGCAGGCCCGGCAGCGTCTTGCGCGTATCGAGGATCTTCGCACGCGTGCCTTCGACGCGATCGACATAACGGCGTGTCGCGGTCGCAACACCCGACAGCAGCTGCAGGAAATTCAGCCCGTTGCGCTCGGCCGTCAGCAGCGCGCGCGCCGGCCCGTCGAGTTCGCAGACGGTCGAACCGGACGTCATCCGGTCGCCTTCGCGATAGTGCCATTGCACGGTGATCGACGGATCGATCCGGGCGATCACCGCCTCGAACCACGGCACGCCGCACAGCACGGCTTCTTCACGCACGATGATGCGTGCGCGGCGACGCCCGCCGGCCGGCACGAGCCGCCCGGTCTGGTCGCCGGCGCCGACATCTTCCGCGATCGCGTCGGCCACGTTGCGCGCGATCGCATCATCGAATGCCGCGCCGTATTGCTCGCGGACGATGCCGAACAGCGGGGAGACGGCGCTCGTCATGCCGCCCCCACGTTCGCAAACAGTTGCTGGTCGCGCTGCAGATCGCCGCTCGCCTGCACGCGCTTCTTGTGCGCAGCCGCGAATTCGAGCATCCGGTCGATCGGCAAACGCGCACGCTCGCCGATCGGGGGATCGACGAAGATCTCGTTGTGGCCGCGTTCGAGCACGTCGGCGAGGTTCGCGAGGCCGTTCATCGCCATCCACGGGCAGTGCGCGCAGCTCTTGCAGGTCGCGCTGTTGCCGGCCGTCGGCGCGGCGATGAAGGTCTTGCCGGGCGCGGCCAGCTGCATCTTGTGCAGAATGCCGAGATCGGTCGCGACGATGAAGTGCTTCGCGTCGAACTTGACGGCCGCATCGATCAGTTGCGTGGTCGAACCGACGACATCGGCTTGCGCGACGACGTTTTCCGGCGACTCGGGATGGACGAGCACTTTCGCGTCCGGATATTCGGCACGCAGCAGGTCGAGCTCGATGCCCTTGAACTCGTCGTGGACGAGGCACGAGCCCTGCCACAACAGCATGTCTGCGCCGGTTTTCTTCTGGATATAGCTGCCGAGATGGCGGTCCGGCGCCCAGATGATCTTTTCGCCGCGCGCGTGCAGGTCGGCCACGATCTCGAGGCCGATCGACGACGTGACCATCCAGTCCGCGCGCGCCTTCACGGCCGCGCTGGTGTTCGCGTAGACGACGACGGTACGGTCCGGATGGGCATCGCAGAACGCCGAGAATTCGTCGACCGGGCAGCCGAGGTCGAGCGAGCAGGTCGCGTCGAGGTCGGGCATCAGGATCCGCTTGTTCGGACTCAGGATCTTCGCGGTTTCGCCCATGAAGCGCACACCGGCGACGACCAGCGTCTGCGCGTCGTGATCGCGGCCGAAGCGAGCCATTTCGAGCGAATCGGCAACGCACCCGCCCGTTTCGTCGGCCAGTTCCTGCAGTTCGGCATCCACGTAGTAGTGGGCGACCAGCACGGCCTTTTCACGGACGAGCAGCGCCTTGATGCGCGCCTTCAGTGCAGCGCGCTCCTCGGCGGACGGCGCGTCGGGCACCTTGGCCCATGCCTGCCCCACGCCGCACACGGTCCCTGCTGCGACGGGCCGGTCGTACTCGACGGGTTTGATCGTCGATTGCATCTCCATATCTCCTGTCGGCCGAAGTTGGCGCTTCAGCGCCGGCCCCAGCCCCATCCTCTGGTCATACAAATTCCGCCCTGCCGACGCCCATCAAAAACCGGCAGCCCAAATGAAAAAACCCCGCCAACGCGGGGTTTGTGACGTCCTGAGATTCTAATCGATTTCGAATCAGGCGTAGCGGCGCAGGCGCGTCGCGAATTCCTGCAGCGCCTTGATGCCGCTTTGTTCTGCGCGATGGCACCAATCCTGCAATTGCGCGAGAAGCTGTTCGCGCGACGCGGTCGAACGATCCCAGATCGCGGCCAGATCCTGACGCAGCTGGAAATACGTGTGCAGCTTCTGGCTGTTCGCGAAGATTTCCGGCAGCAGCTTCTTCTGCGGCTCGTCGAGGCCGTCGGCATCCTTGTGGAACCACTTGCGCGCGCCGCGCATCAGCTGGTACTTCTCGCTCGAACCGAGTTCCTTCAGGTGCGCGAGCTCCTGGCGGTACGCACGCTTCACGGCCTTGCCGTAGCGCGCCATCACTTCGTAGCGGTTCGACAGCACGGCCTGCAGCGTTTCCTGGTCGAGCACCGTCTTCGGCTTGTTCAGGCGCGGCGTCGGCGCAACCTTCTTCACCTTCGCGAGACCGAACGCCGACATGATGCGGATGTACATCCAGCCGATGTCGAACTCGTACCACTTGTTCGACAGCTTGGCCGACGTCGCGAACGTGTGGTGGTTGTTGTGCAGCTCTTCACCGCCGATCACGATGCCCCACGGGAACAGGTTCGTGCTCGCGTCGGCCGAGTTGAAGTTGCGATAGCCCCAGAAGTGACCGAAGCCGTTGACGACGCCAGCCGCCCAGAACGGAATCCAGACCATCTGCACGGCCCACACGGTGAGGCCGAGCACGCCGAACAGCGCGACGTCGATCACCATCATCATGCTGATGCCGAGGATCGGGTACTTCGAATAGAGATTGCGCTCGAGCCAGTCGTTCGGCGTGCCGTGGCCGAACTTGCGCATCGTCTCTTCGTTCTTCGCTTCCGCGCGATACAGTTCCGCGCCTTCGAGGAACACCTTCCAGATGCCGCGCGTCTGCGGGCTGTGCGGATCTTCCTCGGTCTCGCACTTCGCATGGTGCTTGCGGTGAATCGCGGCCCATTGCCCCGTCAGCATGCCGGTCGTCATCCACAGCCACAGGCGGAAGAAGTGGCTCGCGATCGGATGCAGTTCCAGCGCGCGGTGCGCCTGGCAGCGATGCAGATAGACTGTCACGCCGATAATCGTGACGTGCGTGACGGCGAGCGCGAACAGCGCGACCTGCCACCACGAAAAATGCAGGAGCCCGTGGGAAAGAAAATCGAGCAGGGAATTCAACAAGGCAGTTACCTGTGATGAGAGCGACGCCGGCTCGCGCCAAGCGTCAGAAAAATGAAAGCATACCGCGTATAGACTTGAATTTTACTTCAACCGTTCCAAGTCTTTGTAAAAAATGAATATTTTCTTGCCCTGGCGCAACTGGCGCAGTCCACGGGCGGACTTGGAAAGGCCCGCGATCCGGTTCCGGCCGCGGGGTCAAACCATTTGACGGCCGGCGCGCGCTACGCAGCCGGTGTGCGCCCGTCCACCGCACCGTTCGCGGCCGCGGAATCGGGCCCGGCCGCCGCACCCGCGGCAGAAAAACCGTCCGGCAACCCGACCACCCGCACTTCCCGCTGCGGAAACGGAATCGAGATCCCGTGCTCGCTGAACAGGCGCCAGATGTTGCGGTTCACGCTCGAACGCACGCCCGACGTGCCTTTCGCGGAATCCTCGATCCAGAAGCCAAGCTCCAGGTCGATCCCGTCCGCGCCGAAACTCACCAGATACGGCGTCGGCGCGGGCTCCGCCAGCACGCGCGGCACGCCCTTCGCCGCGTCGGCAAGCAGCGCGAGCGCATGCTCGACGTCGCTCGTGTACGCCACCTGCACCGCGACCTTCGCATAACCGCGCGTCAGGTACGACGACTGGTTCTGCACGACGTCGGTGATCAGCTTCTCGTTCGGGATCAGCGTCTCGTTGCCGTCGAGGCCGCGCACGACCGTGTAGCGCGTGCGGATCTGCGTGACGACGCCCTGCAGCCCGCCGACGCTGATCGCGTCGCCGAGCCGCAGCGAGCGGTCGAGCAGGATGATGAAGCCCGACACGTAGTTGCTCGCGATCTTCTGCAGCCCGAAGCCGAGACCGACACCCACCGCGCCGCCGAACACGCCGAGCACCGTCACGTCGATGCCCACCAGCGACAGCCCGATCAGGATCGCCGCGAACACCAGCAGCGCGCGGCCGACCCGCGACAGCACGACCTTCAGGTTCGCGTCGAGCGTGCTCGCGCGCGTGAGGCGATCCTCGAGCACCGAGCCGAGCCACATCGCAACCATCAGCGTCACGCACACCCACAGCGCGCCGGAGATCACCGACAGCAGCGTGAGGTGCGCGTTCGCGACGCGGAACTGCACGCTGTTGAGCCAGCCGAGCACGTCGCGCTGGATGCCGAGCACCGTCAGCACCATCGCGGCCCACACGACGGTCGATACGATCTTCTCGACGATCGACAGCCACGCGTGCGTGTGGCCGTCGCGCGCGAACACACGCCGCGCGAAGAAGAACAGCACGTAGATCAGCCCGATACCGAACAACGGCACGAGCGCGAGCGACAGCAGCGACGTCGACATGAACGGGTCGAACGCGAGCTGCGCGCCACCGACGAACACACTGCCGAACAGCGGGAACAGCGCGCGCTTCAGGCTTTGCGCGCCCGCGCCGGGCGCGCGGCCGGCCGCGCGGCGACGCGCATCGATGCGGCCGTGCACGAAGCGCGCGACCAGCCATGCGAAACACAGCGCGCCGACGAGGATCGCCGCCTGCCAGATCATCACCGGCTGGTGGAAGTCACGAATGACCGATGCCAGCCGGTGCGACAGCAGGCGGCTCTGCAGATTGTCCATCGTCCGTCCGGGCCGTCGTTACTGCGCGGCGCGCCGTTCGAGCACCGCGGCGAAGAAGCCGTCGGTCGCGTGACGATGCGGCCACAGCGACAGGTAGTCACCCGTCTCGATCTCGATGCGCTGTTCGGCCAGCACCTGCTGCGCCGGCACCAGCACGAACTCGGGATGATCGGCCAGGAACTGTTCGACGATCCGCTCGTTCTCGGCGTCGAGCACGCTGCAGGTCGCGTAGACGAGCCGGCCACCCTTCTTCACGAGGCGCGCGGCGCTCGCGAGGATCGACGCCTGCTTCGGCGTCAGCTCGTCGATCGCCGTGCGCGTCTGGCGCCACTTCAGGTCCGGATTGCGGCGCAGCGTGCCGAGGCCGCTGCACGGCGCGTCCACCAGCACGCGGTCGATCTTGCCGGCGAGCCGCTTGATCTTCGCATCGTGCTCGCTGTCGATCAGCACCGGGTTCACGTTCGACAGCCCGCTGCGCGCGAGGCGCGGCTTCAGCTTCGCGAGGCGCTTCTCCGACACGTCGAACGCATAGAGGCGCCCGGTCGAGCGCATCATCGCGCCCAGCGCGAGCGTCTTGCCGCCCGCGCCCGCGCAGAAGTCGACGATCATCTCGCCGCGGCGCGGCGCAACGAGCGAGCACAGCAGCTGGCTGCCTTCGTCCTGCACCTCGATCTGGCCTTCCTCGAACAGCTTCAGGCGCGTCAACGCCGGCTTGCCGACGACACGCACGCCGAACGGCGCGAACGGCATCGCGCCCGCATCGATGCCGTTCGCACGCAGCGCGTCGATCACCTGGTCGCGGGTCGCCTTCTGCGCGTTGGCGCGCAGATCGAGCGGCGCCGGGTAGTTCAGCGCGGCGGCGAGCTGCGCGAGCTCCTCGGCATCGAAACGGGCCGACAGCGCCTGGTGGATCCAGTCTGGCAGGTTCGTGCGCACGCGCACCGGCAGGCTGGCCGGATCGATCTTCGACACGTGTTCGAGCCACGCGGACTCGACGTCGGACAGGAACGGCCTCAGCGCGTTGCGGCCGGCCGTCTGCATCAGGCCGAGCAGCGTGAGGCGCCGCGCGGGCGTACCGGTGCCGCTCTCGGCGAGATGCGAAAACTCCATCTTCCGGCGCAGCACCGCGAACACGGCCTCGGCAATCACGCCGCGCTCCGCATGCCCGAGCTTCGGGTGCGCGCGGAAGAACCGGCTCGTCGTCGCGTCGGCGGGGCCGGCGAACTTCAGCACCTCGGCCAGCAAAGTCTCGGTCTGGCCAATCAGGAATCCGTGCAGCTTCATACGCCCTCACTCGTTTCGGTATGCGGTTGATCCGCGAAAATCCAGCGCGCTTCTTCCGGCGCGACCACTGCACGGCCGTTCTCGAGGCGCAGACGCCCGTCGACGAACCAGCGCACCGCGCGCGGATACAGCACATGTTCGACCGCCAGCACGCGCTGCGCGAGCGCGGCCGCGTCGTCGCCCGCGCGCACGGGCACCGCGCCCTGCGCGACGATCGCGCCGCTGTCGAGCTCGGGAATGACGAAATGCACGCTTGCGCCATGCAGCGCGACGCCCGCGTCGAGCGCCTGCTGATGCGTATGGATGCCCTTGAAGCTCGGCAGCAGCGACGGATGGATGTTCAGCAGCCGGCCCTCATATCGTCTGACGAATGCGGGCGTCAGGATGCGCATGAAGCCGGCGAGCACGACGAGATCGGGGGCGAAACGGTCGATCTCGGCGGCGAGCGCCGCGTCGAAGCTGTCGCGGCCGTCGAACGACCGGTGGTCGACCACCGCCGTCGCCACCCCGTGCGACGCGGCAAAGGCCAGCCCGGCCGCATCGGGCCGGTTGGCGATCACGGCGGCAATCTCGGCCGGCCAGCGTTCCTGCGCGCACGCGCGGACGATGGCCTCCATGTTGCTGCCGCGACCGGAAATCAGGATCACGAGTTTTTTCATCCGCGAATTTTACCATTCGCCCCCGCGTTTCCCGCCTTCTCGGCCGCCGGCCCGTCCGAACGTTTATAATCTTCTGCTTTGCGGCATCCCACCGCCCATTCCCCGACGCTGCATCCGCTATCGTGAAAGTCTTCCGCGGCCTGCCCAACGCCGAGAGCCGCGCCCCGTGCGCGCTGACGATCGGCAACTTCGACGGTGTCCATCGCGGCCACCAGGCCCTGCTCGCGCGCGTGCGCGCGGCAGCGGACGCGCGTGGCCTGCCCGTGTGCGTGATGACGTTCGAGCCGCACCCGCGCGAATTCTTCAACCCGGCCGGTGCGCCGCCGCGCATCGCGATGCTGCGCGACAAGCTCGAGGCGCTGCGCGATCACGGTGTCGACCGCGTCGTCGTCGAGCACTTCAACCATACGTTCGCGAGCCAGTCGCCGCAGGCGTTCGTCGAGCGCACGCTGGTGAACGGGCTGCATACGCGCTGGATGATGGTCGGCGACGATTTCTGCTACGGCGCGAAGCGCGCGGGCACGTTCGACACGCTGAAGGCGGCCGGCGAGCAGCACGGTTTCGAAGTCGAACAGATGGGCACGGTGGCCGGCAGCGACGGCACGCGCATCTCCAGCTCCGGCGTGCGCGCCGCGCTCGCGGCCGGCGATCTCGACGCGGCCGCGCAGGCGCTCGGCCACGGCTATGCGATCAGCGGCCACGTCGCACACGGGCTGAAGCTCGGCCGCGACCTCGGCTTCCCGACGCTGAACCTGCCGATCGCGCACAAACGGCCGGCGCTCGCGGGCATCTTCGTCGTGCAGGTGCACGGCCTCGGCCCCGAGCCGCTGCCGGGCGTCGCGAGCCTCGGCCTGCGCCCGACCGTCGACGATTCGGGCCGCGTGCTGCTCGAAGTCCACCTGCTCGACTGGCATGGCGATGCGTACGGCAAGCTCATCCGCGTCGAATTCCTGAAGAAGCTGCGCGACGAGGCGAAATTCGACGATCTCGAGGCGCTGTCGCGCGCGATCGCACTGGACGTCGCGAATGCGCGCGCATATTTCATCGAGCGCGACCGTGCGCCGGGCAGCCGCGCCACGGGCTTCTCGACGTCGGCCACCGACCGAATTAGCTGATCCGGACGGCGGCGCCTGGCGCCGCACCCTCGCGCCGCCCACTCGCGCGCATCCCCGATTCACGACGCCCGAGCGTCTCCCGATTTAGATAGCGATCCCATCATGAGCAACAAGAAAGCCGATTCGAAACCGCAGGCCAAGTATCCGGTCAACCTGCTCGACACGCCGTTCCCGATGCGCGGCGACCTGCCCAAGCGCGAGCCGCAGTGGGTCAAGGAATGGGAAGAGCGCGGCCTCTACGAGAAGATTCGCGAGGCCAGCAAGGGCCGGCCGAAGTTCATCCTGCACGACGGCCCGCCGTATGCGAACGGTGACATCCACCTCGGCCACGCGGTCAACAAGATCCTGAAGGACATCGTCGTCAAGTCGCGCAACATGGCCGGCTTCGACGCGCCGTACGTGCCGGGCTGGGATTGCCACGGGATGCCGATCGAAATCCAGATCGAGAAGCAGTTCGGCAAGTCGCTGCCGGCGGCCGAAGTGATGAGCAAGGCGCGTGCCTACGCGACCGAGCAGATCGAGAAGCAGAAGGTCGGCTTCAAGCGCCTCGGCGTGCTCGGCGACTGGGGCAACCCGTACAAGACGATGAACTTCGTGAACGAGGCGGAAGAGATCCGCGCGCTCGGCAAGATCATCGAGAAGGGCTACGTGTACCGCGGGCTGAAGCCGGTGAACTGGTGCTTCGATTGCGGCTCGGCGCTCGCCGAAGCGGAAGTCGAGTACAAGGACCGCACCGATCCGACGATCGACGTGATGTTCGCGTTCGCGGAACCGGAAAAAACCGCGCAGGCGTTCGGCCTGCCGGCGCTGCCGCGTGCCGAAGGCGGCATCGTGATCTGGACCACCACGCCGTGGACGATCCCGGCCAACCAGGCGCTGAACCTCCATCCGGAAATCGTCTACGCGCTGGTCGACACCGAGCGCGGGCTGCTGATCATCGCGGAAGAGCGCGTCGAAGCATGCATGACCGACTTCAAGCTGACGGGCCGCGTCGTCGCGACCGCGCCGGGCGTGAAGCTCGCGAACCTGCGCTTCCACCACCCGCTCGCATCGGCCCACCCCGGCTACAAGCGTACCGCGCCCGTCTACCTCGGCGACTACGTGACGACCGACACGGGTACCGGCGTCGTGCACTCGTCGCCCGCATACGGTATCGAAGACTTCATGTCGTGCAAGGCGCACGGGATGACCGATTCGGACTTCATCAACCCGGTGATGGGCGACGGCCGCTATATCGAATCGCTGCCGCTGTTCGGCGGCCTGTCGATCTGGGATGCAAACCCGAAGATCGTCGACGCGCTGAATGCCGCCGGCTCGCTGCTGCGCAGCGAGAAGTACACGCACAGCTACATGCACTGCTGGCGCCACAAGACGCCGATCATCTACCGCGCGACGTCGCAGTGGTTCGCGGGCATGGATGTCACGCCGCGCGACGGCAGCAAGACGCTGCGCGAAACGGCGCTCGAAGGCGTCGACGCGACCGCGTTCTACCCGTCGTGGGGCAAGCAGCGCCTGTTCAGCATGATCGCGAACCGTCCCGACTGGACGCTGTCGCGCCAGCGCCAGTGGGGCGTGCCGATGGCATTCTTCGTGCACAAGGAAACCGGCGAGCTGCACCCGCGCACGCTCGAGCTGCTCGAGGAAGTCGCGAAGCGCGTCGAGCAGTCGGGCATCGAGGCATGGCAGTCGCTCGACCCGCGCGAGCTGATCGGCGACGACGCGAACCTGTACGAAAAGAACCGCGACACGCTCGACGTGTGGTTCGACTCGGGCACGACGCACTGGCACGTGCTGCGCGGCTCGCACAAGGATCAGCTGCAATTCCCGGCCGACCTGTACCTCGAAGGCTCGGACCAGCATCGCGGCTGGTTCCACTCGTCGCTGCTGACCGCGTCGATGATCGACGGCCGCGCGCCGTACAAGGGCCTGCTCACGCATGGCTTCACGGTCGACGGCGAAGGTCGCAAGATGAGCAAGTCGCTCGGCAACGGCATCGATCCGCATGAAGTCGCGAACCGCCTCGGCGCGGAAATCATCCGTCTGTGGATCGCATCGACCGACTACTCGGGCGAGCTCGCGATCTCCGAGGAAATCCTGAAGCGCGTGACCGAAGGCTATCGCCGCATCCGCAACACGCTGCGCTTCCTGCTCGCGAACCTGTCGGACTTCGACTTCGCGCAGCACGCGGTGCCGGTCGAAGAATGGCTCGAGATCGACCGCTATGCGGTCGCGTTCTCGCAGCAGCTGCAGACGGAACTGCTCGGCCACTACGAGAAGTACGAATTCCACCCGGTCGTCGCGAAGCTGCAGACGTACTGCTCGGAAGATCTCGGCGGCTTCTACCTCGACGTGCTGAAGGACCGCCTGTACACGAGCGCGGCCGATTCGCGCGCGCGCCGCTCCGCACAAACCGCGCTGTACCACCTGACGCACGGCCTGCTGCGCGTGCTCGCGCCGTTCCTGTCGTTCACGGCGGAAGAAGCGTGGAAGGTGTTCCAGCCGGCCAGCGACACGATCTTCACGGAAACCTACTACGCGTATCCGGACGTTGCCGGCTCGACCGCGCTGATCGAGAAGTGGGCGCTGCTGCGCGATGTGCGCGGCAACGTGACGAAGGCACTCGAGGAAGCACGCACCGCGAACCGCATCGGTTCGTCGCTGCAGGCTGAAGTCACCGTGCACGCGAGCGGCGCGCGCTACAACGCGCTCACGAGCCTCGGCGACGACCTGAAGTTCGTGCTGATCACGTCGGCCGCGACGGTCGTCAAGGTCGACGACGAAGCGCAGGAAAGCGTCGACGTGGCCGCCTCGAAGTACCAGAAGTGCGAACGCTGCTGGCACTACCGCGACGATGTCGGCACGCACGCCGATCATCCGACGCTGTGCGGCCGCTGCTTCTCCAACCTGTTCGAAAACGGCGAAATCCGGAGCGCTGCTTAACTATGGCGAAAACCCTGTCGAAACCGGCCAGCGGCGCGCTTGCGCCCTGGCTCGGCATTTCGCTGATCGTGATCCTGTTCGACCAGCTGTCGAAGATCTCGATCCTGAAGACGTTCGCGTACGGCGCGCAGCACGAGCTGACGTCGTTCTTCAACCTCGTGCTGGTGTACAACCGCGGCGCCGCGTTCGGCTTCCTGTCGACCGCCGGCGGCTGGCAGCGCTGGGCGTTCACCGCGCTCGGCATCGCCGCCACGCTCGTGATCTGCTTCCTGCTGAAGCGCCACGGCCAGCAGCGGCTGTTCAGCCTGTCGCTCGCGATGATCCTCGGCGGCGCGCTCGGCAACGTGATCGACCGGCTCGTCTACGGTCACGTGATCGACTTCCTCGATTTCCACCTCGGCGCCTGGCACTTCCCGGCGTTCAACCTCGCCGATTCCGCAATCACGGTCGGTGCGGTGCTGCTGATCTACGACGAACTGCGCCGCGTGCGCGGCTCGCGCTAAGCGCGCATACTCGGCGTCGACGGCCGGCTTCGCGCCGGCCGTTCCGTTTGACCCTTGGAGGCCTGAGTTGGCACACGCAGAACTCGCAGGAAAACACCTCGTTCTCGGCCTGACGGGCGGCATCGCCTGCTACAAGATCGCCGAGCTCACGCGGCTGCTCGTGAAGGCCGGCGCGACCGTGCAGGTCGCGATGACCGAAGCCGCCACCCAGTTCATCACGCCCGTCACGATGCAGGCGCTGTCGGGCCGGCCCGTCTACACGAGCCAGTGGGACGCGCGCATCGACAACAACATGGCGCACATCGACCTGTCGCGCGAAGCCGACGCGATCGTGATCGCGCCCGCGTCGACGGATTTCCTCGCGAAGCTTGCGCACGGGTTCGCCGACGATCTGCTGTCGACGCTGTGCGTCGCACGCGACTGTCCGCTGCTCGTCGTCCCCGCAATGAACCGCCAGATGTGGCAGAACCCGGCCACGCAGCGCAACGCCGCGCAACTGCGCGCAGATGGTGTATCCGTGCTCGGCCCGGATTCGGGCGCGCAGGCGTGCGGCGAAGTCGGCGACGGCCGCATGCTCGAGCCCGAGGCGATCTATGAAGCGATCGTCGCACACTTCGCGCCGAAGGTGCTCGCGCACCGGCGCGTGCTGATCACGGCCGGGCCGACGTTCGAACCGCTCGACCCCGTGCGCGGCCTCACGAACCGTTCCAGCGGCAAGATGGGCTTCGCGCTCGCGCGCGCCGCGCAACAGGCCGGCGCCGACGTGCATCTCGTCGCGGGGCCGGTCGCGCTCGACACGCCGTGGGGTGTCTATCGACAGGACGTGCAGACCGCGCAGCAGATGTACGACGCGGTGATGCATGCGATCAACGATGCCGACATCTTCATCGCGGTGGCCGCGGTCGCCGACTGGCGCGTCGACCAGCCGGCCGAGCACAAGATGAAGAAGACGGCCGACCGCAAGATGCCGACGCTCGCATTCGTCGAGAACCCTGACATCCTCGCATCGGTCGCGGCGCTGCCCGACCCACCGTTCTGCGTCGGTTTCGCGGCCGAAAGCGGCGACCTCGACGTGCACGGCGACGAGAAGCGCAAGCGCAAGAACGTGCCGCTGCTCGTCGGCAACCTCGGCCCGCTGACGTTCGGCCGCGACGACAACGAAGTCGTGCTGTTCGAAGCAGCCGGCCTCACGCGCCTGCCGCGCGCCCCGAAGGACGAACTCGCGCATGCGCTCGTCGCGGAAATCGCGAAGCGCCTGCCCGACAACCGCCTGATCTGATCACCCGCGCGGCGGCGCTTGCCGCCGCGCCCTTCCCGACCGATTCGACGACCGCATGAAACTCGACCTGAAGATTCTCGACGCGCGCATGCGCGACTACCTGCCCGCCTACGCGACCACCGGCAGCGCGGGCCTCGACCTGCGCGCGTGCCTCGACGCACCGGTCACGCTGCAGCCGGGCGAAACGACGCTGGTGCCGACGGGCCTCGCGATCCACCTCGCCGATCCCGGCTATGCGGCGCTGATCCTGCCGCGCTCGGGCCTCGGCCACAAGCACGGGATCGTGCTCGGCAACCTCGTCGGCCTGATCGACTCCGACTACCAGGGCCAGCTGATGGTCTCGACGTGGAACCGCGGCCAGACCGCGTTCGTGCTGAACCCGTTCGAGCGGCTCGCGCAGCTCGTGATCGTGCCGGTCGTGCAGGCGCAGTTCAACATCGTCGCCGATTTCGCCGAGAGCGATCGCGGCGAAGGCGGCTTCGGCAGCACCGGCCGCCACTGAGCGGCACCGCAACCAAAAAGGGGCCTCTCGGCCCCTTTTTCTTTTCCGTTCATCGTCATTCGCCAACCGGCTGCGCGATCCGCGCAGGCATCGGTTCGCGGCGCCGCGCCTGCGCGACGCTCGCATAGACCACCATCGCGACCAGCACGCCGAGCAGCACGGCCGACGAGCCGACCGTACCGAGCGCGAGGCCGCCCTTCTCGACCGGCTTCGTCAGCAGGTCGCCGACCGTCGCACCGAACGGGCGCGTGAGCACGAATGCGGCCCAGAACAGCAGCACGCCGGAGATCCGCGTGAAGTAGTGCGCGAGCACGATCACCGCCAGCAGTCCGCCGATCAGCAGCGCGCCGCCGCCGAAGCCGAGCCCCGAGCTGTCCGCGAGGAAGTCGCCGAGTGCGGTGCCGAGCGTGTTCGAGAACAGGATCGCGATCCAGTACAGCAGCTCGACCTTGCGCGTGCGGATCAGGTCGACCGACAGCGATTCGCCGCTCAGGCGCCAGACCGCGAAGATCGCCAGCAGGATCGCGACGAGGATCGACGAGCCGGCTGCGTAGCCGAGGCCGAGCGTGCGGTCCATGAAGTCGGACATCGTCGTGCCGGCCGTGCTCGTCGCGACGATCACGGCCCAGTAGACCGCCGGACGATAGCGCGTCGTCCCGAGCTGCGCGCCCAGCGTCACGAGAAAGAAACCGAACAGCAGGATCGAGCTGACCGCGTAGCCGACGTTCAGCGTCATCGACAGCAGGTCGCCACCGGTTTCGCCGAGCGTCGTCGCACAGATCTTCATGATCCAGAACGCGAGCGTGATTTCGGGAAGTTTGTTCATTCGAACCCCATTTGCAGGAAGCGGCGAACCGGCGCATGCCGGCCCGCCTTGCGGACAGGATCGAATGTAGCGGCCTCCGGCTTAACGGAACCTTAGCGGCGTGACGCGCGACGCGGCTGCCACGCCGGCGGGTCAGCGGGCGTGTTCGTGCCGGTAATGCAGCGCGTACGCGAGCGTCAGCAGCACGACGAACACGACGCCGACCACCATCGTCATCCGGAATTCGCGCGTGAACGCGGTCGTGAACAGGATCGCCGCGACGAGCCCGGCACCAAGCAGGCTGCCGAACGGGTGCCCCCACATCCGGAACGCGAGTGCCGGGCCGCGATACCGCGAACGGAAGCGCAGGTGCGTGACGAAGATCATCAGCCACGTGAACAGGGCGCCGAACATCGCGATCGCCATCATCACCGTGAACGCGGTGTCGGGCGCCAGCGCGACCAGCACGGCCGCGACCGCGACGCCGCTGGTCGAGATCCACAACGCCGCACGCGGCACGCCGTTCGTGCCGAGCCGGCCGAACACCGCCGGTGCGAGGCGCGCGCGCGACAGGCTGAACATCATCCGCGTCGTCACGTAGAGCTGGCTGTTCATCGCCGAGAGCGCCGCGATCAGCAGCACGAAGTTGATCACGCCGGCCGCGTACGGTACATGCGTCGCGGCCATCACCTTCACGAACGGGCTTTCGTCGGTGCCGGCCGCCGTCCACGGCACGATCGCGAGCATCAGCGACAGCGTCAGCAGGTAGAACAGCACGAGCCGGAACACCGTCGAGCGGAACGCGCGCGTGACCGCGTGCTGCGGATCGCGCGCCTCGCCAGCCGCGATCGCGACGGCTTCGATGCTCATGTAGCTGAAAATCGCGACGATCACCGCGACCCAGGTGCCCCACGGCCCCTTCGGCATGAAGCCGCCATGCGCGGTGTAGTTCGCGAAGCCGACGCCCGATGCGGCCGGCGCCGACCAGACCAGATACGCGCCGAGCACGATGAAGACGACGATCGCCGCGATCTTCAGCAGCGAGAACGCATACTCGACCGTGCCGTACAGCGTGACGCTGGCGAGGTTCACGGCGATCAATAACGCGGAGAAGCCAATCACCCAGTACCAGCCGGGCACGGCCGGGAACCAGTACTTCATGAACACGGCGATCGCGCTGATTTCGGTGCCGATCGCGAACACGACCGCGAACCAGTACGCATAGCGCACCAGGAAGCCCGCGAGCGGGCCGACGTAGTGCTCGGCGTACGCGCCGAACGAGCCGGCCGTCGGATGCGCAACGGTCATTTCCGCGAGCGCGCCCATCAGCAGCAGCGCGATCAGCGCGCCGATCGCATAGGAAACGAGCACGCTCGGGCCCGCGAGCCCGATCGCGAACCCGCTGCCGAGGAACAGCCCCGTGCCGATCGCGCCGCCGATCGCGATCATCGCCATCTGCCCCGACGTGAGCGCGTGGCGCAACCCTTGTTCGCGCGCGACGATAGCGTCGAACGACCGTTGTTGTTGTGTCACTGCGTTACCACTCCCCTGCACCACCATCGCGCCGCCGGCGCCGGATAAAACGAAACGGCGCGGAGAACTTCCCGCGCCGTTCGCATGAACAACGAATTATCGCTTACTCGACTTCGACCGTCTCTTCGTTCGGCTTGTGCGGCGGATTCGCCAGCTTGTCGAACGACAGCTGGACCTTGTCGCTTTCGTCGACGTCGACCGTCACGTGACCGCCGTTGACGAGCTTGCCGAACAGCAGTTCGTCGGCCAGCGCGCGCCGGATCGTGTCCTGGATCAGCCGCTGCATCGGCCGCGCCCCCATCAGCGGGTCGAAGCCGTGCTTCGCGAGATGCTTGCGCAACGCGTCGGTGAAGAGCGCGTCGACCTTCTTCTCGTGCAGCTGTTCCTCGAGCTGGATCAGGAACTTGTCGACCACGCGCATGATGATTTCCTCATCGAGCGAGCGGAAGCTGATGATCGAATCCAGGCGGTTGCGGAACTCCGGCGTGAACAGACGCTTGATGTCGGTCATCTCGTCGCCCGTCTCGCGGCGCGTCGTGAAGCCGATCGTCGCCTTCTGCATCGACTCGGCACCCGCGTTCGTCGTCATGATGATGATGACGTTGCGGAAATCCGCCTTGCGGCCGTTGTTGTCCGTCAGCGTGCCGTGATCCATCACCTGCAGCAGCACGTTGAAGATGTCCGGATGCGCCTTCTCGATTTCGTCGAGCAACAGCACGCAATGCGGCTTCTTCGTGACGGCTTCGGTCAGCAGGCCGCCCTGGTCGAACCCGACGTAGCCCGGCGGCGCGCCGATCAGCCGGCTTACCGCATGGCGCTCCATGTATTCCGACATGTCGAAGCGGATCAGCTCGATGCCGAGCGTGAACGCGAGCTGGCGCGCCACTTCGGTCTTGCCGACGCCCGTCGGGCCGGAGAACAGGAACGCGCCGATCGGCTTGTCCATCTTGCCGAGGCCCGCGCGCGCCATCTTGATCGAGGCTGCGAGCGCGTCGATCGCCGGATCCTGGCCGAACACGACGCTCTTCAGGTCGCGGTCGAGCGTCTGCAGCTTGCTGCGATCGTCCTGCGACACGCTTTGCGGCGGCACGCGCGCGATCTTCGAGATGATTTCCTCGATCTCGCTCTTGCCGATCGTCTTCTTCTGCTTCGACTTCGGCAGGATGCGCTGTGCGGCACCGGCCTCGTCGATCACGTCGATTGCCTTGTCCGGCAGGTGACGGTCGGTGATGAAGCGCGCCGACAGTTCGGCCGCGGCCGACAGGGCACCCGACGAATACTTGACGCCGTGATGCTCCTCGAAGCGCGACTTCAGCCCGCGCAGGATCGCGACCGTCTGCTCGACGGTCGGCTCCGACACGTCGACCTTCTGGAAGCGCCGCGACAGCGCCGCATCCTTCTCGAAGATGCCGCGATATTCGGTGAACGTCGTCGCGCCGATGCACTTGAGCGTGCCCGACGACAGCGCCGGCTTCAGCAGGTTCGACGCATCGAGCGTGCCGCCCGACGCGGCGCCCGCGCCGATCAGCGTATGGATCTCGTCGATGAAGAGGATCGCGTGCGGGCGCTCCTTCAGCTCCTTCAGCACCGTCTTCAGACGCTGCTCGAAATCGCCGCGATACTTGGTGCCCGCGAGCAGCGCGCCCATGTCGAGCGAGTAGACCTGCGCGTTCGCGAGGATGTCCGGCACTTCGCCGCGCGTGATGCGATACGCGAGCCCTTCGGCGATCGCGGTCTTGCCCACGCCAGCCTCGCCGACGAGCAGCGGGTTGTTCTTGCGGCGACGGCACAGCACCTGCACCACACGCTCGACCTCCGGCTCGCGCCCGATCAGCGGATCGATGCGGCCGTCCTTCGCCATCTGGTTCAGGTTCTGCGTGAACTGCGCGAGCGGCGTTTCCTTCTGCGCGTTCGCGTCTTCGCTTTCCGCGCTCGCGTCGGTCGACTTCGCGGCTTCGCCGTTGTTCGTCTTCGCGATGCCGTGCGAAATGAAGTTCACCACGTCGAGACGCGTGACGCCCTGCTGCTGCAGGTAGTACACGGCATGCGAATCCTTCTCGCCGAAGATCGCGACCAGCACGTTCGCGCCGGTGACTTCCTTCTTGCCGTTCGACGTCGACTGGACGTGCATGATCGCGCGCTGGATCACGCGCTGGAAACCGAGCGTCGGCTGGGTATCGACATCGTCGGTGCCCGGGACGGTAGGTGTGTTGTCGTGGATGAAATTGCGCAGGTTCTGACGCAAGTCCTCGATGTTTGCCGCGCACGCGCGCAACACCTCGGCTGCCGTCGGATTATCCAGCAGGGCCAGCAGCAGATGCTCGACCGTAATGAACTCATGGCGCGCCTGGCGTGCTTCCATGAACGCCATGTGCAGGCTGACTTCCAATTCCTGGGCAATCATGCTTCCTCCATCACGCACTGCAGCGGATGCCCGGCCTGCCGCGCATGGGTAACGACTTGCTCAACCTTGGTCGACGCGATGTCCCGCGTATAGACCCCACAAACTCCTCGCCCTTCGCGATGGACCTTCAGCATGATCTGCGTGGCCGTCTCGCGATCCTTCTTGAAATACTCCTGGACCACCATCACGACGAATTCCATCGGCGTGAAGTCGTCGTTCAGCAGCACCACCTTGTACATCGAAGGCGGCTTGAGCTTCTGCTGCTTGCGTTCCAGGACGGTACTGTCCTGCTTGTCCGGGATAATCGCCATACACCCATTCTAAACAACTCGGACAGGCCCGCAATCCTGCCATTACCCGACCGACCGGCCGGCGCCCTCCCCGGTATCCCGGAACACGCGATCGTCTTCGCGCCATACGAAAGCCGGCTGCGGTGCCGGCTTTCACGCGTGGCGCGGAACACGAACCGTCGAGGGGGAACTGCACCGGGACGTCGTGTCCACATCCAGTATCCCACAAGCCGGGACGACTCGAACGCGTGTCACTCGAGCCTGGTATATGAGCCGATTATGCGGCTTTTCAAGTCCTCGCGCTTGGCCACATGCTGCAAAGCAAAGCCGGAAAAACCCTGAAAATGGGTTCTTTACAACGACCCTCTAAACGTCTAAAAATTCCACTTGACACTCCAATAAAGAGCGCCAACAATCAAGCTGGCACTTTTTTCAACTCGCCGGTTGGCGAAATGAAAGAGGCCGAGGTGAGCTTGTGAGGGGGGAACGACTGCATTTTCCAGTCGTT
The DNA here is from genome assembly GCF_057439935.1 of Burkholderia cepacia complex sp. TUM26381. Lineage (NCBI taxonomy): Bacteria > Pseudomonadati > Pseudomonadota > Betaproteobacteria > Burkholderiales > Burkholderiaceae > Burkholderia > Burkholderia cepacia complex sp. TUM26381. Next base: position 2,840,747 of record NZ_CM172006.1, read on the forward strand.
TAGCTTTTCGAGCGTGCTCGTGGTAAGTAGCAGCGACTGTGTGACAGGGGAAGTAGGAAAATGGCAACTGGTATCGTTAAGTGGTTCAACGACGCGAAGGGCTTCGGTTTCATCACTCCCGACGAGGGCGGTGAGGATCTGTTTGCGCACTTCTCGGCTATCACCATGAATGGCTTCAAGACGCTGAAGGAAGGCCAGAAGGTGAGCTTCGACGTCGTTCAAGGACCGAAGGGCAAGCAAGCGTCGAACATCCAGGCCGCATAAAGGCATCGGATATCGGACGAAGAAACCCGGCGCATTGCGCCGGGTTTCTTTTTTTGAGGCGGGCCAATCGATAATCGATTGGCCCGCCTTTTCGTTCAATCCCGATAATTGAACACACATTGTCTTGTCACACATGCAGATCGGATATCGATCCCGCACGTGAAACATATTCACGACTTCGTTACACGACCTTCAGCGTGCCCATCATGCCGAGATCCTCGTGTTCGAGAATGTGGCAATGAAACATGCGCTCTCCGGGCATGTCTTGCGTGACGAGAATCGACACGGTTTCGCCGCTGCGTACGTTCACCGTATCGCGCCATGCGCGGAACGGTTCGGCCGTGCGCGCGCCGCCCGACGCGCGCTCGATCACCTGGAACTGCGTGCCATGCAGGTGGAACGGGTGATCCATGTCGGTGGTATTGCGAATCTCCCAGCGTTCGACGTCGCCACGGCGGCTCGTCAGCGTCGCGCGGTGCGCGGCGTAGGTCTCGCCGTTGATCGTGAAGCGCATGCCGGCCGGACGGCCGTGCGCCGCGCCCTTCATCATCGCGTCCATGTCCATTTCCTCGCCGAACGCGACCGTCTTGTGCGCCACCGGTTCACCCAGCGGCGGCACCGCGCGCAGCGTGGCCGGCAACGCGCGCGCGGCGGCGGGCGCAAACGCGACATCGGCCAGCGCCAGCGCCGGATCGGGCGGCAGGCTGCCGTGACCGTCGTCATGCGACATCGCCATCTTGCGGCGGTCGTACTCGGCTGCCTGCAGCACCGCGCGCGTCGTCCGGTCACCGGCGCGCACCAGCAGTTCCGCGCGCTCGCCCGGCGCGATCAGCAGCGACGTCACGCGGCGCGGCGCGTCGAACAGCCCGCCGTCGGTACCCGCGTGCTCGAACGCACGGCCGTCGTCGAACGCAACGCGCAGGTAGCGCGCGCTGCACGCGTTCCAGACGCGCCAGCGTTCGTCGCCGGCGACGTCGATGCGCGGCCGGCGCGCGCCGTTGACCAGCACGAACTGGCCTTCCCGGCCGTTCATCCAGTCCATCATGTCGTTCGGCGCAATCGTGCCGTCATGTGCAAGCTTCAGGTCCGACACGAACAGGTTGCGCTCGGGCCAGCCGGCGAGCGGATCGTCCGCCGCGCGCACGATGAACGGGCCGGCCAGCCCGCGGAATACCTGCTCGGCCGTCATCATGTGCGGATGCGGGTGGTACCAGTAGGTGCCGGCGCTGCCCTTCGGCAGCGTGAAGCGGTACACGCGCGATGCGCCGGGCGCGACGGGGTCGGACGGATTGCCGTCCTGGTCGGGCGGCACCGGCAGGCCGTGCCAGTGGATCGTCGACGGTTGCGGCAGCTTGTTCACGAATTTGATCTCGACCGTGTCGCCCTCGCGCACGTCGATCAGCGGGCCGACGACGGGGCCCTGCGCGCCCGACCCGAACTGCCAGAACGTGGTCGGCCGTGCGCCGCGCAGCATCGGGCGCGCGACGGGCTGCGCGACCAGCGTGGCCCGGAACGTACCGGGTTCGCGGCTTTCGTTCGCGAGCGTACGCAACGTCGCGAGCGGCGCACCGGCCGGCAGCGCATCGGCGGCCGCGAGTGCGGCCGGTACGGGCTTGCCGTGCTGCGCGTGCCCCGACATGCCGGACATCCCTGACATGCCGGGCATGTCGTCCATCGAATCCATGCCGGCCATGCCCGCATGACCGGCATGCTGCGCCCACGCGGTACGCGCGAACAGCGACGCGGCCGCGACACCGATGGCGCGCGACAGGAAGGTTCTCCGTATCATCAATCGATCCTCGTTATCCATGCAGCGTCGCGCGACAACCGCGACGCACGCGCCGGCCGGCTGGACCGCCGTGCGCGACGCGAAACCTGATGCCCGCGTCATCATAACCGCAGGCCCCTGTCGAAAAACGCCGCTACCGGCCGGGCGGCGATACGCCGCAGCGCGGCTTTGTACCGCCCTTCGTCGCCCCTCGCTCGTTCGCTGAATTACGCCCGCTGCCGCATCCGGCCGCCCGTTTTGCGCGCGCCGTTCGCCACCCCGTCGGTGCACGTCGCGCCGCCCATCGGCGAAATCGCCAATTTTTCACGATGTGGAACAAGTCTCTGCGTTGTAAAAATTCGTGGTGCAGGGCACAAATTTCCCGTTTCGCGATGCCGAAAAACGTTCCGCAATACAAAACGACGAAAATAATTCATTGTTTTTAAACATGATTTTTTGTTTCGAGAAGCCGTTCTACATGCACCATCCAACCGGGTCGCGGACGTAGACTTTGTTCCATGCACTGACGCTTCGCCACGACGTTCGATACGGAACCCGGCGCAAGCAGCCAGTCGGGCCACAGCCGGCCGAGCCGGCAGGCGGCACAACAGAATCGCTTGTGATCAGAAAGGGAGAACGGAAATGAAGGGATTTCGCTTTGGTTCAGCGCTCGGGTCGTTCTACATCCTGCCGGGTAACGGCGGCTGGGAAGCGACGTTCGGCAACGCCCTGCTCGGCGCATTCTCGTGCCCCGAAGTCGCGGCCGACCACATCTCCCGCGGCGACTGCGAGCAACTGTCCGAACTGGACACCGCGACGCTCGAGGTGCCGCACGAAATCGCCGAATGGGAAATCGTTCACGTCTGAATGGCAAGCCTGCAACGAAAAACGCCCCGGGCGACCGGGGCGTTTTTATTGTGTGTCGGGCGGCGAGCGGCTCACCGCGCCGCGTCGACACGCGTCCTGGCTCGCGCGAATGCGCGGCCCGCGTCAGGCGACTGCGTCGACGATGCCGTTCAGCGTCGCGCTCGGGCGCATGGCCTGGCTCGTCAGGTCGACGTTCGGACGGAAGTAGCCGCCGATCGCCTGCGCCTTGCCCTGCGCGGCCGACAGCTCTTCGAGAATGCGCGCTTCGCTGTCGGACAGCGCCTTCGCGACCCCTTCGAACTGCGCCTTCAGCGCGGCATCCTCGGTCTGCTCGGCCAGCGCCTGCGCCCAGTACAGGCACAGGTAGAAGTGGCTGCCGCGGTTGTCGAGGCCGCCGACCTTGCGCGCGGGCGACTTGTTCTCGTCCAGGAACTTGCCGGTCGCCTGGTCGAGCGTCTTCGCGAGCACGACCGCCTTCGGGTTCTGGTACGCGTTGCCGAGGTGTTCGAGCGACGCGGCCAGTGCAAGGAATTCGCCGAGCGAATCCCAGCGCAGGAAGCCTTCCTCGACGAACTGCTGAACGTGCTTCGGCGCCGAGCCGCCCGCCCCCGTTTCGAACATCCCGCCGCCCGCCATCAGCGGCACGATCGACAGCATCTTCGCGCTGGTGCCGAGTTCCATGATCGGGAACAGGTCGGTCAGGTAGTCGCGCAGCACGTTGCCGGTGACCGAGATCGTGTCCTTGCCCGCACGGATGCGCTCGAGCGAGAAACGCGTCGCTTCGACCGGCGTCATCACGCGGATGTCGAGACCGTTCGTGTCGTGATCCTTCAGGTAGCGTTCGACCTTCGCGATGATCTGCGCATCGTGCGCACGCGCCGGATCGAGCCAGAACACGGCCGGTGCGCCGGTCGCGCGCGCGCGGTTCACCGCGAGCTTGACCCAGTCCTGCACCGGTGCGTCCTTCGTCTGGCACATGCGCCAGATGTCGCCCGACTCGACCGCGTGCTCGAGCAGCACGTTGCCGGCTTCGTCGGTGACGCGCACGACGCCGTCCGCCGGGATCTGGAAGGTCTTGTCGTGCGAACCGTATTCTTCAGCCGCCTGCGCCATCAGGCCGACGTTCGGCACGCTGCCCATCGTGACCGGATCGAATGCGCCGTGTTGCTTGCAGTCCTCGATCACGGCCTGGTAGACGCCTGCGTAGCAGCGGTCCGGAATCACGGCCTTCGCGTCGTACAGCGCGCCGTCCGGGCCCCACATGCCGCCCGAATCGCGGATCATCGCCGGCATCGACGCGTCGACGATCACGTCGCTCGGCACGTGCAGGTTCGTGATGCCCTTGTCCGAGTTGACCATCGCGAGGCGCGGGCGCACTGCGTATTCGGCCTTGATGTCGGCTTCGATCGCTTCGCGCGTGTCGGCCGGCAGGTCCTTCAGGCGCGCGTACAGGTCGCCGATCCCGTTGTTCGGGTTGAAGCCGGCCTGCGCCAGCACGTCCGCGTGCTTCGCGAGCGCGTCGCGGTAGAACACCGACACGAAGTGACCGAACAGGATCGGGTCCGAGACCTTCATCATGGTCGCCTTCAGGTGCACCGAGAACAGCACGTCCTGCGCCTTCGCGTCGGCGATCTGCGCTTCGATGAAGCTGCGCAGCGCGTTGCGGCTCATCACCGATGCGTCGATCACTTCACCGGCCTTCACGGCCGTCTTTTCCTTCAGCACCTTCTTCGCGCCGTCGGTCGTCGTGAGTTCGATCTTCACGCTGCCGGCATCGGCGATCAGCGCCGACTTCTCGCTGCCGTAGAAGTCGCCTTCGCTCATGTGCGCGACGTGTGCCTTCGACGTGGCCTTCCACGCACCCATCTTGTGCGGATGCTTGCGTGCGTAGTTCTTGACCGACAGCGGCGCGCGGCGGTCGGAGTTGCCTTCGCGCAGCACCGGGTTCACCGCGCTGCCCTTGATCTTGTCGTAGCGGGCCTTGACCGCCTTCTCTTCGTCCGTCGACGGATCTTCCGGGTAGGCCGGCAGCGTGTAGCCCTGCGCCTGCAGCTCGGCGATCGCGGCCTTCAGCTGCGGCACCGATGCGCTGATGTTCGGCAGCTTGATGATGTTCGCTTCCGGCTTCAGCGTGAGCTGGCCCAGCTCGGCCAGATCGTCGGAACCCTTCTGCTCCGGCGGCAGGACGTCTGCAAATGCCGCGATGATGCGGCCGGCGAGCGAGATGTCGCGCGTTTCGACGGCGACGCCGGACGAGCGCGTGAAGGCCTTGACGATCGGCAGCAGCGAATAGGTCGCGAGCGCGGGCGCTTCGTCGGTGAGGGTGTAGATGATCTTGGGCGAAGTGGACATGGTCGATGCGTTGCTACGTGAAAATTTGGACTGAGGAGCGCCGGCGGTAACCGGCGGGGAGCGACCGGGTCGGTCGCGAAAGGGGCGCGCCGGCTCAGCCGGGCGGTGGTGTTGCGAGGGCCGTCATGTTCTACCTTGCAGGGCCTCCGGGCCGCATCGCGACGCCGCGGCCCGCATGCCGGACCGCCCTGCCAACAAACCTGCCATCCACGAAACGCTCCGGCGCCGGCAGTCAGCGCCGGGGCGGCCGGCAACCTGCCGGCCCACCCCGGAAGGGGTCTTACATGTTCTCGATCAGCACTTCGCCGAAGCCGGAGCACGACACCTGCGTCGCACCTTCCATCAGGCGCGCGAAGTCGTACGTGACGCGCTTCTGCAGGATCGACTTCTCCATCGAGGCAATGATCGTGTCGGCCGCTTCCGTCCAGCCGAGGTGGCGCAGCATCATTTCCGCCGACAGGATCTCGGAACCGGGGTTCACGTAATCCTTGCCCGCGTACTTCGGCGCCGTGCCGTGCGTCGCTTCGAACATCGCGACCGAATCCGACAGGTTCGCACCCGGCGCGATCCCGATGCCGCCGACCTGCGCGGCCAGTGCGTCGGAGATGTAGTCGCCGTTCAGGTTCAGCGTCGCGATCACGTCGTATTCGGCCGGGCGCAGCAGGATCTGCTGCAGGAACGCGTCGGCGATCGAATCCTTGATCACGATCTCGTTACCCGTCTTCGGGTTCTTCACGCGCATCCACGGGCCGCCGTCGATCAGCTCGCCGCCGAATTCCTTCTGCGCGAGCGCGTAGCCGGCGTCACGGAACAGGCCTTCCGTGAACTTCATGATGTTGCCCTTGTGCACCAGCGTGACCGACTTGCGATCGTTGTCGATCGCGTACTGGATCGCCTTGCGCACGAGACGCTCGGTGCCTTCGGTCGACACGGGCTTGACGCCGATCCCCGAGGTTTCCGGGAAACGGATCTTCTTCACGCCCATCTCGTCCTGCAGGAACTTGATGACCTTCTTCGCCTGCTCGGAACCCGCGGCCCATTCGATGCCCGCGTAGATGTCTTCCGAGTTCTCGCGGAAGATCACCATGTCGATCTTCTGCGGCTCGCGCACCGGCGACGGCACGCCCTTGAAGTACTGGACCGGGCGCAGACACACGTACAGGTCGAGTTCCTGGCGCAGCGCGACGTTCAGCGAACGGATGCCGCCGCCGACCGGGGTCGTGAGCGGCCCCTTGATCGATACCACGTATTCCTTCAGCACCTGCAGCGTTTCTTCCGGGAGCCACACGTCCGGACCGTACACCTTCGTTGCCTTCTCGCCTGCGAAAATCTCCATCCAGTGGATCTTGCGCTTGCCCTTGTAGGCATGCGCGACCGCCGCGTCGACGACCTTGATCATGACCGGCGTGATATCGAAGCCCGTACCGTCGCCTTCGATATAGGGAATGATCGGCTGATCGGAAACGTTGAGCGAGAAGTCCTTGTTGACGGTGATCTTGTCACCGCCTTCCGGAACCTTGATGTGCTGATACGGCATGATCGACTCCAGTGACGTGGCTGAGCAGGTGATGCTGGTCGAAGCTGCGCGCGCGGCGGGGGCGCGGCATGGCCACCCCGTGACGGCAACAGCGAGCCGCTATTCTAGCGCCCCAACCGGGCACTTCGGCATGAACCGCGGCACTGCGTATCAAGACCTCACTTATGTCTTATATAAGACAGAGGACTTGCCGTTCCGTATTATGCATTAAGATTCCGCCATTTGCCATAGACCGCCCGCCCCCGCCTCCCGCGGCAGGCCGGGCGGGCGCCCCGCCATGAACCTGATCGCCCTCAACAAGCCGTTCGGCACGATTTGCCAGTTTTCCGCGCACGAGACGCGCCCGTCGCTCGGCGACTGGGTAAAAACGCCCGGCGTCTATGCGGCCGGCCGGCTGGACGCGGACAGCGAAGGGTTGCTGCTGCTCACCGACGACGGCGCGCTGCAGGCGCGCATCGCGGAGCCGCGCCACAAGCTCGTCAAGCGCTACTGGGCGCAGGTCGAGGGCGCGCCCGGCCCGGCCGACCTGAAGGCGCTCGCGCGCGGCGTCGATCTCGGCGACTACGTGACGCGCCCGTGCCGTGCCGAATTCATCGAACCGCCCGGCACGCTGTGGCCGCGCAATCCGCCGATCCGCTACCGCGCCGCGATCCCGACCACGTGGATCGAACTTGCGATCACCGAAGGCAAGAATCGGCAGGTGCGCCGGATGACCGCAGCGGTCGGCTTCCCGACGTTGCGCCTGGTGCGCGTCGGCGTCGGCGCGCTGGATATATTTGCGCTCGGCATTGCGCCGGGCGAAACAATCGCACTGCCGCCGCGCGCGCCATGGGACGGTTTCGCGCCCGCCGGATGACGAATTCGGGATGCGCGCATTTTTCGTCATCTTTTTCGTCAACCGCTTGCGAAGATCGTGCGTTAAACCACGCAGATGCCAACCTTAGCTATCCGGCATTGGCAGCCGAACCCGAGTTTGCGTCACAAAAGCGACGTTTTTCTCGAATACGATTCGGCGCCCGCAGCGCAATGAGAAATTTCTCGAAGCGTCTGTCAACCGAAAGGTGGATGGCACCGTTAGACGACATGACTCCTATTGCCGGGTCATTTGGTTAATTAACTAAAGCTGAGGAACACAACATGAACAAACTGATCGCTGCTCTGGTCGCTGGTCTCTTCGCAACGGCTGCTTTCGCACAAGCTTCGGCTCCGGCCGCTCCGGCTGCTGCTGCTCCGGCAGAAGCTGCTTCGGCACCGGCTAAGAAGGCAACGCACAAGAAGCACCACGCTTCGAAGAAGCACCACGCTTCGAAGAAGGCTGCAAGCGAAGCCGAAGCCCCGGCAGCTGCTTCGAACTAAGCAAGCTAGTTGTAATAACGCAGTCAAGAACACGCAGTTTTGCCGTTCTTACGGCGTTGAAAGGCAGATCACCGCAAGGCGATCTGCCTTTTTCTTTTTTGTGCCCGCCGGCGCGCATCGCGTACCATGCGGGTCTCGTTTTCCAGACAGGAGCCATGCTGTGCAATTCTCCCTGCGCTCGTCGCTCGGCCGCCTTGCGCGCGCCACCGTGTTTCCCGCCGCGCTCGCCGTCCTCGCGCTCGGCATGCAGGCCGCCGGCGCGCAGATGCCGCCCGGCGCCAAGCAGCCCAGCGAGTTCCCGCGCGTGAAGCTGCGCGCCGGCATGTACGTGATCGACGCGGCTGTCGCCGCGAACGACGCCGACCGCGAACAGGGGCTGATGTACCGTTCGCAGCTCGCGCCGAACGAAGGCATGCTGTTCGTCTTCAACGAGAATGCCGTGCATTGTTTCTGGATGAAGAACACGCTGATCCCGCTGTCGATCGCGTTCATCCGCGCGGACGGCACGATCACCGACATCGACGAAATGCGGGCGGAGACGACCGACAACCACTGCCCGCGCAACAACGGCGTCTATGCGCTCGAGATGAGCAAGGGCTGGTTCGCGGCGAAGGGCATCAAGCCCGGCATGAAGCTCGACGGCCTGCCGAAGGCCCAGTAACGGCCCTTTCCGCGGCGCCGCGCCGCGCATCGACCGAAGCCGGCCGCCCGTTGCGCGCCGGCTTTTTTTTCGCCCGCCGGCAGCGGCGCCGGCTTGATTCAGCCAGCACCGGCCGCATCTGCAAAAGCCACGCGCAAGCGCTATGCTTTAAGTCTCGCTTGTTCCAACCCGGACCGGCCCAGCCGGCCCGCTTACGATCCGAACCACCAGGAGGTTCACGTGCCCCGCAAAACCCCCATCGAGCGCTATCGCAATATCGGGATCAGCGCTCACATCGATGCCGGCAAGACCACGACGACCGAGCGCATCCTGTTTTACACCGGCGTGAGCCACAAGATCGGTGAAGTGCACGACGGCGCGGCCACGATGGACTGGATGGAGCAGGAGCAGGAACGCGGCATCACGATCACGTCGGCGGCGACCACGGCCTTCTGGAAAGGCATGGCCGGCAACTATCCGGAACACCGCATCAACATCATCGACACGCCCGGGCACGTCGACTTCACGATCGAGGTCGAGCGCTCGATGCGCGTGCTCGACGGCGCGTGCATGGTCTACGACTCGGTCGGCGGCGTGCAGCCGCAGTCGGAAACGGTGTGGCGCCAGGCGAACAAGTACAAGGTGCCGCGCATCGCGTTCGTCAACAAGATGGACCGCATCGGCGCCGACTTCTTCCGCGTGCAGAAGCAGATCGGCGACCGCCTGAAGGGCGTCGCCGTGCCGATCCAGATTCCGATCGGCGCGGAAGATCACTTCCAGGGCGTCGTCGATCTCGTCAAGATGAAGGCGATCGTGTGGGACGACGAAAGCCAGGGCGTGAAGTTCACGTACGAGGACATCCCCGCGAACCTCGTCGAGCTCGCGCACGAATGGCGCGAGAAGATGGTCGAGGCGGCTGCCGAAGCGAGCGAGGAACTGCTCGAGAAGTACCTGCACGACCACGAGTCGCTGACCGAGGACGAGATCAAGGCCGCGCTGCGCAAGCGCACGATCGCGAACGAGATCGTGCCGATGCTGTGCGGCAGCGCGTTCAAGAACAAGGGCGTGCAGGCGATGCTCGACGCGGTGATCGACTACCTGCCGTCGCCGGCCGACGTGCCGGCAATTCTCGGCCACGACCTGCACGACAAGGAAGCGGAACGTCATCCGAACGACGAGGATCCGTTCTCGTCGCTCGCGTTCAAGATCATGACCGACCCGTTCGTCGGCCAGCTGATCTTCTTCCGCGTGTATTCGGGCGTGGTCGAATCGGGCGACACGGTGCTGAACGCGACGAAGGACAAGAAGGAGCGGCTCGGCCGGATCCTGCAGATGCACGCGAACGAGCGCAAGGAAATCAAGGAAGTGCGCGCGGGCGACATCGCGGCGGCCGTCGGCCTGAAGGAAGCGACCACCGGCGACACGCTGTGCGATCCGGCGCATCCGATCGTGCTCGAACGCATGATCTTCCCCGAGCCGGTGATCTCGCAGGCCGTCGAGCCGAAGACGAAGGCCGACCAGGAAAAGATGGGCCTGGCGCTCAACCGTCTGGCCCAGGAAGATCCGTCGTTCCGCGTGCAGACCGACGAAGAATCGGGGCAGACGATCATTTCGGGCATGGGCGAGCTCCACCTCGAAATCCTGGTCGACCGGATGAAGCGCGAGTTCGGCGTGGAAGCGACGGTCGGCAAGCCGCAGGTCGCGTATCGCGAGACGGTGCGCACGCCCGCGAAGGACGTCGAAGGCAAGTTCGTCAAGCAGTCGGGCGGCCGCGGCCAGTACGGCCATGCCGTGATCACGCTCGAGCCGAACCCCGGCAAGGGCTACGAGTTCGTCGACGCGATCAAGGGCGGCGTGATTCCGCGTGAATACATTCCGTCGGTCGACAAGGGCATCCAGGAAACGCTGAAGAGCGGCGTGCTGGCGGGCTATCCGGTCGTCGACGTGAAGGTCACGCTGACGTTCGGTTCGTACCACGACGTCGACTCGAACGAAAACGCGTTCCGCATGGCCGGCTCGATGGCGTTCAAGGAAGCGATGCGCCGCGCGAAGCCCGTGCTGCTCGAGCCGATGATGGCCGTCGAGGTGGAAACGCCCGAGGACTTCATGGGCAACGTGATGGGCGACCTGTCGAGCCGTCGCGGCATCGTGCAGGGGATGGAAGACATCGCCGGTGGCGGTGGCAAGCTCGTGCGCGCCGAAGTGCCGCTCGCGGAGATGTTCGGCTACTCGACGTCGCTGCGTTCGGCGACGCAGGGCCGCGCGACGTACACGATGGAGTTCAAGCAGTACGCGGAAACGCCCGCCAACGTATCGGAAGGCGTGATCAGCGCGAAGACGAAGTAAGCGCCGGGCGCACGCGCCCTGTCGCATGCACGCAAGGCCCGTCCGGTTCCGGACGGGCTTTTTTTCGTCCCGCGCACGCTGCGTTCGCGGCTTTTTGATCGGCACGCCCGGCATTTTTTTCGCGTGCCACAATGGTTCGCGATTCGTCAGATGGAACCCGCCCGATGCCGCCCACCCCTGCCCTGCGCCGCCTGCTGATGCTCTACGCCGGCCTGATCGCCGCGAACGTCGCCGTGTGGCTGTGGGCGCTCGTGGTGCTGCGCGACCATCCGCTGCTGCTCGGCACCGCGGCGATCGCGTACGGCCTCGGGCTGCGTCATGCGGTCGACGCCGATCACATCGCCGCGATCGACGTCGCGACGCGCAAGCTGATGCAGGAAGGCCAGCGTCCGGTGAGCGTCGGACTGTTCTTCTCGCTCGGCCATTCGACGATCGTGATCGCGGCGACGCTCGGCATCGCGCTGACCGCGTTCGCGCTGCGCGACCGGTTCGATGCGTTCCGCGAGATCGGCGGCACGATCGGCACGGCGGTATCGGCCACCTTCCTGCTCGTGCTCGCGTGCGTGAACCTGATGATCCTGCGCGACGTATGGCGGCGTTATCGCCGCGCGCCCGGGCACACGCACGACGACGCGCACGTGCACCGCCCTGCCGGGCTCGTCTCGCGGCTGCTGCGCCCGCTGTTCCGGTTCGTGTCGAAGAGCTGGCACATGTACCCGGTTGGCGTGCTGTTCGGACTAGGTTTCGATACTGCAACGGAAATCGGCCTGCTCGCGATCGCGGCCGCGCAGGCGAGCCAGGGGCTGCCGGTCTACACGGTCATGCTGTTTCCGGCGCTGTTCACCGCCGGCATGACGCTGATCGACTCGACCGACAACGTACTGATGATTCATGCATACGGGTGGGCGATGGACGATCCGCAGCGCAAGCTGCTCTACAACGCGAGCATCACGTTCGTGTCGGCGGCCGTTGCACTGGCGATCGGCGGGATCGAGGCGGCCGGCCTGCTGGCCGACAAGCTGTCGCTGACGGGCCCCGTGCGCGACGCGCTCGATGCGCTCGGCGAACGCTTCGGCTCGATCGGCTACGGCATCGTCGCGCTGTTCCTGGTCTGCTGGATCGCGTCGCTCCTGTTCCACCGCTGGCAGCGCGCGGCCGACGCACCGGCACGCTGAGCAACGCTCAGACGTTTCATTCCGGAAACAAAACTCCCCCGACGATGTTGCGTGCGCCGTCGCGCGTCGACGTGCGCCTTGCGCCACGGGCACAAGCAGCCGATGGCACGAATCTCGCAGATAGGGATTCGCACGGCGGGCCCGCGTGCCGATCCGCGTTCGCGGCTGGCGTCAAGCGCCGGCCGTGACGCAACCGGCCGCCGAAAAGGACTACGAATCTTTACCGGCCCCCTGCTCCACACGTAGACAGCCGCGCGGCAACGAGGCATCGCGCGCATGGGGAGGCCATGATGCATAAGACAAAACAACCGTTCCGCCCGGCGGGACGGCGCCCTCGTGCAACCTTGCTGGCCGCAGCCGCCTTTGCGTGCTGCTGCTCGTATGCCGTCGCACAAAACACCTCGCCTGACTCCGCACCCGACGCGAACGCCAGCGCGGACACCATCATGACGCTGGTCGCGGACGCTTCGTCTTGCGCAGCCAATCCGGCTGCGTGTGCGGCGCAGGTCTATGCCGGTCATGGCATCGGCGGTAACGGTGCCAGCACAAGCGGCAGTGGCGGCAGCAGTCCCGGTCCGGGCAACGGCAACGGTAGCGGTAGCGGTAGCGGTAGCGGTAGCGGTAGCGGTGGAAATAACGGGAATGGTGCCGTCGGACCAGCAGGTGTCGGCGGTACGACAGGTGGAACATCCAGCGGCACGAGCGGCACCGGCCGCGGAGGCAACACGTCCGGCAACGGTGGTTCAGGTGGCGGTACATCGGGTGGAGGCACTTCGGGCGGCGGTACCTCGGGTGGCGGCACTTCGGGTGGCGGCACTTCGGGTGGAGGCACTTCGGGTGGCGGCACTTCGGGTGGCGGCACTTCGGGTGGCGGCACCTCGGGTGGCGGCACTTCGGGCGGCGGCACTTCGGGCGGCGGCACTTCGGGCGGCGGCACTTCGGGTGGCGGCACCTCGGGTGGCGGCACCTCGGGCGGAGGCACCTCGGGTGGCGGCACCTCGGGTGGCGGCACTTCGGGTGGCGGCACTTCGGGTGGCGGCACTTCGGGCGGCGGCACTTCGGGTGGCGGCACTTCGGGCGGCGGCACTTCGGGTGGCGGCACCTCGGGTGGCGGCACCTCGGGTGGCGGCACCTCGGGTGGCGGAGGCCATGGTGGCCACGGCGGTGGCCACGGCGGCGACGGTGACGGCAGTGGTCACGGCCATGGCGGTGGTCATGGTGATGGTGATGGTGACGGTGACGGCGGTGGCCACGGCCATGGTGGTCATGGCGACGGTGACGGCGGTGGTCACGGTAACGGTGGCGGCCATGGCGATGGCGGTGGTCACGGCAACGGCGGTGGCAATGGCGGCGGCAACGGCGGTGGCAATGGCGGCGGCAACGGCGGTGGCAACGGCGGCGGCAACGGCGGCGGCAACGGCGGCGGCAACGGCGGCGGCAACGGCGGCGGCAACGGCGGCGGCAACGGCGGCGGCAACGGCGGCGGCAACGGCGGCGGCGGAAACGGCGGCCACGGCAATGGTGGCGGCAACGGCGGCGGCGGAAACGGCGGCCACGGCAATGGTGGCGGCAACGGCGGCGGCGGAAACGGCGGCCACGGCAATGGTGGCGGCAACGGCGGTGGCAACGGCGGCGGCGGAAACGGCGGCCACGGCAATGGTGGCGGCAACGGCGGCGGCAATGGCGGCGGCAACGGCGGCGGAAACGGCGGCGGCGGAAACGGCGGCCACGGCAATGGTGGCGGCAATGGTGGCGGCAACGGCGGTGGCAACGGCGGTGGCAACGGCGGCGGCAACGGCGGCGGCAACGGCGGCGGCAACGGCGGCGGCAACGGCGGCGGCAACGGCGGCGGCAACGGCGGCGGAAACGGCGGAGGCAACGGCGGCGGAAACGGCAACGGCAATGGCGGCGGCAACGGCAACGGCAACGGTGGCCACGGCAACGGCGGCGGCAACGGTAATGGCAACGGCAGTGGCGGCGCCGGCAATGGCGGCGCCAACGGCGTCGGCAATGGCCACGGCACTGGCAACGGCAATGGCGGAGGTCACGGCAACGGCGGATCGTCCGGCGGCAACCACTGACCGGAAGCGTTGCCCGGCCAGGTGCGATCAGAGCATCTCGAGCGCGCGCTTGCTGCGTGGCGGACGGAAATACGCGTCAAGCTGCGCGCGCTCGTCATCGCTCAACTCGAAATCGAGCGCGGCGCGATTGTCGCGCACGTGCTCGATCCTCGACGCCTTCGGGATCGCGAACACACCCGGCTGCGCGAGCACCCATGCCAGCGCGACCCGCATCACCGACACGCCGCGCAGCCGCGCAATCTCGTCGAGCGGCGAGCGTTTCGGCAACCGCCCGTGGTCGACCGGGCTATACGCCATCGCCGGCATCCGGTGACCGGCGAGCCACGGCAGCAGGTCGAACTCCGGGCCGCGCCGCGCGATGTTGTAGAGGATCTGGTTGGTCGCGCACGCACTGCCGCCCGCTTCGCGGACGAGTTCGTCCATGTCGGCCGTATCGAAGTTGCTCACGCCCCAGTGACGGATCTTGCCGGCGCGCTGCAACGCCTCGAAACCCTCGACCGTCTCCTCGAGCGGCACCGAGCCGCGCCAGTGCAGCAGGTACAGGTCGAGACGGTCGGTACGCAGGCGCTTGAGACTCGCGTCGCACGCGGCGATGACACCGCGCCGGCTCGCATGATGCGGATAGACCTTGCTGACGAGGAACACGTCGTCGCGCAGGCCTGCAAGCGCTTCGCCGACGAGCGTTTCGGTCGCGCCGTCGCCGTACATCTCGGCCGTATCGACCAGCGTCATCCCGAGTTCGATGCCCTCGCGCAGCGCGGCGATTTCGTCCGCGCGCCGGGCCGGCCGCTCGCCCATTTCCCAGGTGCCCAGGCCAAGCTTCGGAATCGTCTCACCGTCCGGCAGGACAACCGTGGCGATCGTGTCTGTCATGCGTTCCTCGTTGTGGATTCGCGGCCGCACTCTGCGGCTGGAGCATGGAATACGACGCGTCAGTGTAGTCAATCGATGCGCCCGCGACCTATTACACGGCACAAACCGGCTATAACGGCGCGGCATGATGACTTAGAATGGCCGCAACCTGATCGATACCCATTCCATGAAGGCACCCACGGACGACCGGTGGCAGGACCTGCGCCCCGACCCCGACAACGATACGCCGCTCTACCTGCAGCTCGCTCGCAAGCTCGGTGACGCAATCCACGACAACCGCTGGACGGCCGGCGAGGCGCTGCCTTCCGAGCGCGTGCTGTCCGAAGCGCTCGGCGTATCGCGCATCACCGCACGCAAGGCGATCGCGCTGCTCGTCGAGCAGGGCTTGATCCGCCGCACGCAAGGCGCGGGCAACTTCATCCAGCCGCGCTACGAGGATCCGCTGTCGCGACTGTCGAGCTTCAGCGAAATGCTCGAGCGCCGCGGCTTCAAGCCGAGCTCGCAATGGCTCGCGCGCGAAATTCAGCCCGCGAACCGCGACGAAGTGATCCAGCTCGGGCTGTCGCCGGCCGCATCCGTTACGCGCCTGAAACGCCTGCGTCTCGCCGACGGCATCGTGATGGCCGTCGAGAACTCGACGTTCCCCGCGACGCTGATTCCCGATCCGCAGGCGATCGCCGGCTCGCTGTACAGCTATCTCGAAGCGCGCGGCACGCCGATCGTGCGCGCGCTGCAGCATTTCCGCGCGGTCAACGCGACCGACGAGATCGCCGAACAGATGGGCATCGCGCCGCACGATGCGCTGCTGCTGATCACGCGGATCGGCTATACGTCAGACCAGCGCGCGATCGAACTGACCGATACCTACTGCCGCAACGACTACTACGATTTCGTCGTCGAACTGCGCAAGTAACGCACGTCGCGCCGCCGGCGCTCACAGCCAGCGTGCGTCGTCGGTGCCGAGCGGCACGGGCGGCCGCGCGAACGACGGCGGCGTCACCGACAAGCGCTCGGCCGGCCGCACGGTGTCGAGCACCCCGAACGGCGACGCGATGCGCTCGATCCGGTCGCGCACGTCGGCAGGCGCGAGATCGGGTGCCTGCAGCCCGTCCGGCACGACGCCGAACGACTGCAGCCAGCGTCCCGTCTGCGCGAGCGACGTCCGCACGTGCCAGCTTCCCCCTTCACGCGCCCGCCGCGCGAGCGCAATCATCGCGCCGAACGCCGCGAGATAACCCGTCGCATGATCGAGCGCCTGGCACGGCAGATGGCGCGGCGCGTCCGCATGCGCGGCCTGCTGCTCCTGCCATGCGATACCGCTCGCCGACTGTACGAGACTGTCGAAACCGCGCCGCTTCGCCCACGGCCCCGCGTGCCCGTACGCCGACACCGACACGCACACGATGCCGGGCCGCAGCGCCGCGAGTGCCTGCGGCGCGAAACCACGTGCCGTGAGCGCGCCAGGCCGGTACGCCTGCAGAAAGACGTCGGCGTCGCTCGCGAGTGCCTGCAGCGTATCGACGCCCGCCGCGTCGCGCAGATCGATCCACGTCGAACGCTTGCCGCGCCCGTTGTCGATCACGAGCGGCGCGATGTTCGGCAGATGCGGACCGTTGACGAGCAGCGTCTGCGCACCGTGCGATGCCAGCGTGCGACCCGCGACCGGCCCCGCGATGATGCGCGTGAGATCGAGCACGCGCACGCCGGCAAGCGGCTGGCCGGCATCGCCGCGGCCGACCGGCTCGGCCGGCGCATCGCCGATCCGCTCGATTTCGAACAGCGGCAACGACGCAATCGCATGCGCCTGCTCGTGTTCCGCCCATTCCTCAGGTGTTCTGATCAATGCCGCGCACAAGCCGGCCTCGGCCAGCGCGGTATCGAGCGCCACGCCGTCCCAGGTACGGATCGCCGCGGCGACATCGGCGGGTTGCGCGCCGCAGCCAAGCACGCCGAGGATGCCGTGCAAGTGATGCGGAAAGTTCGCGTGCAGCTGAATCCAGCGCCCGTCGCCGGTCTCGAAGAAACCCGTCACCGGATGACGCAACTCCGGCGGCGGGCCGTCGTCGACGCGCAGGTAGCGCTCGCTGCGGAACGCAACGAGCGCGTCGCGCACCGACACGTCGACGGCTTGCGCGACGCCCGTGCGAAGCCGGTGGCATTCGGCGGCCGCGAGCCCGGCTGCCGCGATCGTCGCGACGGCGAGCGTGCCGACCTTGAACGTCGACGGCAGCGTCGGGTCCCGGCCCGTCACGGTCGCGCGGGCCAGCGCGCCAGGATCGCCGTGTGCGAGTTGCCACAGATGCGTCAATGCGAGTTCGGGTGTCATGGTGCTGGGGAGTCGTTGAGGAGACGAAATCGAGTCTAGAATTCGCGACAGGCGCGATCAATCTTGATTGCGCGAATCAATACATAACGAATAGTTGTAGCGGGGCCGCGTTTCATGCCCCCGACAGGAGCCACCGGCATGAGATCCCTCAGTGCACCGGAAGCCGCCGGCATCCTCGGTGTCAGCGTGAGTACGCTGTATGCGTACGTGAGCCGCGGCCTGCTGCGCTCGCTGCCCGACGGCGCGACCAAGCGCCGCTGCTACGACGCGGATGAAGTGCGCCTGCTTGCGCGCCGCCGCGCCGACGCGAAACGCGCGGGCGGCGTCGCCGAACGTTCGCTCGACTGGGGCGTGCCGGTACTGGAATCGCGGATCACGCAGATCGCGGGCGGCCGCCTGCACTACCGCGGCGCCGATGCGGTCGCACTCGCCGCTGAAGCGACGCTCGAAGAAACGGCCGCGCGGCTCTGGGACTGTCCGCCCGCGCGGCTGGCACACGCCTCGCTCGCGTCGACCGGTTTCGACGCCGCGCAATGGGACGACTGGGCGCGTCGCTGGGCGCATCTCGCGCCGCTCGAACGCACGCTGGTGCTGCTGCCTGCCGCGGCCGCATCGTTGCCGCGCTTATGGGCGCAGGGGCGCGACGCGCAGCTTGATGCCGGCACGCTGCTGCTGCGCGTCGCAACGGCCGCACTCGCCGGCATCGCGCCGGGCGACGCGCCCGTACACCGGCAGCTCGCGACTGCATGGCGCGTGCGGCGGCGCGACGAAGCCGACCTGCTGCGGCGCGCGCTCGTGCTGTGCGCCGATCACGAACTGAATCCGTCGACCTTCGCGGTGCGCTGCATCGCGTCGACCGGCACCCACCTGTTCGGCGCGATTGCGGGCGGGCTCGCGGCGCTGTCGGGGCCGCGCCACGGCGGCGAGACGTTCCGAGCCGGTACGCTGCTCGACGAAGCGGCCCGCGCCGCCGACCTCGATCGCTACCTCGCCCTGCGGCTGGCGCACGACGAACGCACGGACGGCGGCCGCACCGCCCTGTCCGGCTTTGCGCACCCGCTCTACCCCGACGGCGACCCGCGCTCGCGGGCGCTGCTCGACGCGCTGCAGGCCGCAGTGCCCGACCGGCCGGCGCTGCGGGTGGCGCACGCGCTCGCCGCGCGCGTCGAAGCAGCCACCGGCCTGCGCCCGGCGATCGATTTCGCGCTCGCGGTGCTGGAACGCACGCTCGCGCTGCCCGACGGCGCGGCGTTCACGCTGTTCGCGGCCGGCCGCACGGCCGGCTGGATCGCGCATGCGCTCGAACAGTACGCGGACGGGAAGCTGATCCGGCCGCGGGCGCGCTACGTCGGCAGCGACGCGGCCGTGTGACGCCGGCCGTCGCGCCATGCGGCGAACGGACGCCACCACGCGTGCGCGGTGTGCGCGGCCGGCGCCGCGAGCGGACCGAACGCGAACGTCGCGCCGCGCCGCCCCGCGCTGACCCACGCGCGCGTGCCGGGCAGCAACGTCAGCGACGCGCCGGCGCCCAGCCAGTGATCGTCGGGCCGGCCCTCGACGGTCACCCACACCTCGCCCTCGGCCACTTCGAGCAGCGTGCGATCGACGATCCGCCACCGTCCGGCCGGCTCGTCGCCGTCCATCACGTAAAGTCGCAGTTCGCGCATGGCAGCCTCCTGGTCGCACGGGTTCGATGACACCAGTATTTCGGACAGTGGCAGCACACGGACAGATACGGCTGCAGACACTTTTAGCTGAACTGTACTGGCCGACCGACGGGGACAGGCATTGGCCCGCCGGGCCCGGCACCGCCCGGCATGCCGCCCCGAACCTGCACGGCGCGGCGGCTTTCCCTACAATGTCGGCTGTCCCGCGCCACCGTCCCGCCCTCATGTTCCAGCGCCCGCCTGCCGCCGCCCCCGGCGAAAAGAACCTCACCGTGATGCTCTGGCTCGTTGCGACGGGCTTCTTCATGCAGACGCTCGATTCGACGATCGTCAATACGGCGCTGCCGTCGATGGCCGCGAGCCTCGGCGAATCGCCGCTGCGGATGCAGTCGGTCGTGATCGCGTACTCGCTGACGATGGCGGTGATGATCCCCGTGTCGGGCTGGCTGGCCGATACGTTCGGCACGCGGCGCGTGTTCTTCAGCGCGATCCTGGTGTTCTCGCTCGGCTCGCTGCTGTGCGCGAACGCGCATACGCTGACGCAGCTCGTCGCATTCCGCGTCGTGCAGGGCGTCGGCGGCGCGATGCTGCTGCCGGTCGGGCGGCTCGCGGTGCTGCGCACGTTCCCGGCCGAACGCTACCTGCCCGCGCTGTCGTTCGTCGCGATTCCGGGCCTGATCGGCCCGCTGATCGGGCCGACGCTCGGTGGCTGGCTCGTGAAGATCGCGTCGTGGCACTGGATCTTCCTGATCAACGTGCCGGTCGGCGTCGCGGGCTGCATCGCGACTTTCTATTCGATGCCCGATTCGCGCAACCCGGCCATCGGCCGCTTCGACCTGAAAGGCTATCTGCTGCTGACGATCGGCATGGTCGCGATCTCGCTGTCGCTCGACGGGCTCGCCGATCTCGGCATGCAGCACGCGGCCGTGCTCGTGCTGCTGATCCTGAGCCTCGCGTGCTTCGTCGCGTACGGGCTGTATGCGGTGCGCGCGCCGCAACCGATCTTCTCGCTCGAACTGTTCAGGATCCACACGTTCAGCGTCGGGCTGCTCGGCAACCTGTTCGCCCGGATCGGCAGCGGCGCAATGCCGTACCTGATCCCGCTGCTGCTGCAGGTGAGCCTCGGCTACTCGGCGTTCGAGGCCGGGCTGATGATGCTGCCGGTCGCCGCAGCCGGGATGTTCTCGAAGCGGATCATCACGCGGCTGATCACGCAGCACGGCTACCGCAAGGTGTTGCTCGCGAACACGATCATGGTCGGCGTGATGATGGCCAGCTTCGCGCTGATGCGCGACACTGTGCCGGTGTGGGTGAAGGTCGTGCATCTCGCGCTGTTCGGCGGGTTCAACTCGATGCAGTTCACCGCGATGAACACGCTGACGCTGAAGGATCTCGGCACGGGCGGCGCGAGCAGCGGCAACAGCCTGTTCTCGCTCGTGCAGATGCTGTCGATGAGCCTCGGCGTCACGGTCGCGGGCGCGCTGCTCGCGACGTTCACGGGCATGCTGCGCACCGTGACCCCCAGCAACACGCTGCCGGCGTTCCATGCGACGTTCATCTGCGTCGGGATCATCACGGCCGCGTCCGCGTGGATCTTCGCGCAGCTCGCGCCCGAGATCCGCAGCACCGCGCGCAAGACCGACCCGTCCGAGCGCGCGTGACGCGCGGCGCGCGCCGAACCGGGTCGGCGCGCACCATCGCGGTGCAGCCGGCCCCGCCGATGCGCGCCGCGATGCCCGGCTCCCCGGCCGCGACGGGCCGCCGCACGTGGCACGGTGCCGTGCATGCTTCTTGCTCGCCTATTCTCTAGGTAAACTGGCAGTCTTCCTTCGGCCGACATCATGAGCATGATCGAAATCGATCCCCCCGGCTTTCAGCCGCCCCGCCCCGTCGCCGGCGACGACGGGAACCGGCGCACCGTGCTGTACGGCGGCTACACCGTGTTCAGCGTGTTCCAGCCCGTTTTCTCGGTGTCGCACCGTCGCGCGATCGGCTATCACGCGTCGCTGCGCGCGCACGACGAGGAAAGCCGCCAGGTGGCGTCGCACGAGGTGTTCACGCAGGCGGCGCGCCGCGGCGACCTGCTCGAACTCGGCCGGCTCGCCGAATCGTTGCATCTCGGTAACTTCCACGCGTTCGACAGTCACGACGAGTGGCTCTTCCTGAGCCTGCATCCGGCCGCGCTGATGGACACCATCTACGGCGACGCGCTGCTCGCGAACCTGAAGGCGCTCGGGCTGCCGCCGCACCGCGTGGTGCTCGAGGTGCCGGAGCAGGCCGGCGGCGAGACGCCGCGCTACGCGGCGATCATCGACGGGCTGCGCAAGGCCGGCTTCCTGGTCGCGCTCGTCGGGTTCGGCGCGAAGCATTCGAACGTCGACCGCGTGTGGCACCTGCATCCGGACATCGTCACGCTCGACCGCGGCATCCTCGCGCAGGCAAGCGAGCACTCGCATCTCGAACGCGTGCTGCCGGGGCTCGTGTCGCTGCTGCACGAATCCGGACAGCTCGTGCTGATGGGCGGCCTGTCGACCGAACGCGACGCGCTGATCGCGCTCGAATGCGACGTCGATTTCGTGCAGGGCCAGTATTTCGCGGGGCCAAGCGTCGATCCCGTGCAGCCGCAGGCCGCCGCGGGCTGCATGGATACGCTGTCGGCCGCGCTGCGGCTGCGCGTCGCGCAGCGCGAGCGCACGCAGGCGGAACGGCTCGCACCGTACGTCGCCGCGCTCGAGGAAGCGAGCCAAAAACTCGGCGCCGGCGAATCGCTCACCGATGCGGCCGGCGCCGTGCTCGGGCTGCCCGAAACCGCGCGCTGCTTCCTGCTCGACGCGTCGGGCCGCCAGATCGGCGACAACGTGCTCGCGCGCGGCAGCGTGTCGCAACGCGCCAAGCGCTTCCGGCCGTTGCTGCACTCCGAAGGCGCCAGCTGGGAACGCCGTCCGTACTTCATCGACGCGATGCGCGCGCCGGGGCGCGTGCATCTGACACCGCCCTACCTGTCGATCAACGAGGCGCACCTGTGCGTGACCGCGTCGATCGCCGCACCGGCCGCGACCGGCATGCAGGTGCTCTGCGTCGACATCAACTGGGAAGCGGCGCTCAGCCGCGAGTAAGCGCGATGGCGCGCCGCCCTCACGCGGCGCCGCCCGCCTTGCGCACGATCAGCCGGTGCACGCGCTTGCCGGACGATGCGCTGACGACCTCGTGCTCGTCGATCACGTGCATGCTTGCGCCCAGCGCCGCATGCATCCGCGCCGAATCGAGTGCCGTATAGAGACGGCCGCGCTCGTCGCGCAACGTGCCGTTTCCGGCCACCCGCCAGCTCAGGTACAACGTGCCGCCCGGCATCAGCAGATCGGCCAGCCGCGCGGCGGCGGCCGCCGCGTCCACCTGTTCGAGATGCATGACGACCGTTTCGCACAGCACGTTGCGAAACGCGCCGGACGGCACGCCGGCCAGCGCCGGCAGCGCGGCCAGCTCGAAAGTCAGGCCCGGATGGTGCCGCCGCGCCTCGTCGAGCAGCGCGGCGCTCGCGTCGTAGCCGCGCACGTCGAAGCCGCGCGACGCGAGCCAGGCCGTGTCGCGGCCCGCGCCGCAGCCGACGTCGGCGGTCGGCCCCGGCGAGAAATGCTGTTCGAGCAGCGCGTACATGTCGTCGGGCGCGGCCTGGTCGAGCCAGTCCTGCGCGTATTGCGCGGCATGGGCGTCGTAGGCGTCGAGAGTCGGGCGATCCACCATGGCGATTGCTCCGCAAAGGCGTCGTATGACGCACCCCGCATCTTAGCCGTTGCGCCCGGCCCGTGGCGTCGTGCGGGTGGCGGCGTGACGCGCGTTACGCTGGCCGCACGTGGCCTGCGCGCGGCGCGTGCGCGGTCAGCTCGGCCCACAACGCATCGCCGCGCCACGCCGGGCGCGCCGCCGCGCTTTCCGCGTCGTGAACGAGCACGCACAGCCGCGCATTGACGGGCGCCGGCGCACCGAAACGCGCGGCCAGCCGCACGATCTCGCCGTTGATCCACTCGACTTCCGTCGCGCGCCGCGCCGCGAGATCGTCGGACATCGACGAACGCGCGAGCGGATCGATCGCGAGCATCCGGCCGCCAAGCACGCGAAAGGCCGCATCGGGCAGATCGAGCACGGCCGGGATCCACGCGGCCGGCAGCGGCGTCACCCGCGCGGGCCGGATTGCGGCCCGCGCCAGCCAGTGCAGCGCTTCGCGCTGGGCCAGTGCGACACAGCGCCGGTACGCGCGTTGCGCGAGTTCGTCGCGCAGCGGCAGGTTCGCGAGCGCATTGACCGCGTTGTTCAGGTTGAGCAGCAGCTTCGCCCACTGTACGGCCCGCATGTCGCGATGCAGCACGAGCGGCAGCCCGGCGCGCGCGAAGGCGCCGGCGAACGGCCGCAGCGCAGGCGACGCGTCGGCCGCGAGCGCGCCGGCCGAACCCTGGTGAAACGCGCCTGGCCCGCGCTCGATCACGTTGAACGGCACCATGCCGGCCAGCACGGTCGCTTGCGGCAGCGCGTCGCGCAGCACGTCGGCGTTGTGCAGGCCGTTCTGGAAGCTGATCACGACCGTACCGGGCCGCAGCACGCCGGCCAGTTGCCCGGCGGCCTCGTGCGTGGCGGCCGACTTCACCGCGACGAGCACGAGCCGTGCGTCGGCGGCGGCCGGATCGGTCGCAAACGCGACATCGGCCGGCGCGAGCGTCGCCCGATAGCCGCGCTGGTCGGTCAGCGTGAGCCCGTGCAGATGAATCGCATCGCCGATCCGCGCGCGACCGACGAGCGTCACGCGCGCGCCGGCCGCCGCGAGGCGGCCGCCGAGATAGCAGCCGACGGCGCCTGCGCCGACCACGCAGACCGGCGCGTCAGACATGCGAGTGCGCGCCGCCGTGCACGGGGCCGGCACGCCGCTCGACTTCGCGGCGCACATCTCCGCGCAGCCCCGCGAAGAACGCGATTTCGGCCACGACGAACAGCGGTCCGACCATCAGGCCGACCAGATCGTCGACGAACGCGGGCTTGCGCCCTTCGAACCAGTGCCCGACGAACTGCACGATCCAGCCGACGACGAATGCGCCGATGCCGATCGCGAGCCATTGCGCGGTCGGCAGCAACGCGAGCGACTGCGCAGCCCACAGGCCGAGCGCGAACAGCGCGGCCATCACGATCCCGAACCGCAGGTCGAGACGCAGGTAGAACACGACGAACGCGACGGCCAGCAGCAGCGCCGGCGACAACGCGATGCCCGCCGCCATCCCGACCGCCGGCCGCGACAGCAGCACTTCGGCCGCGAACACGATCATCGGGATGCCGACCAGATGCGTCGCGATGTTGCGCGCGTCGCGATGGTAGGCCGCATACTGCGAAAGGTGGTCTTCGAGCGTCTTCATCGCGTCTCCTGGTCGGCTATTGAGCGCTATGATGCGCGTCACGCCCGAGAACCTCTGTCAGCTACCCGACATCGCGTGTCCATGCCCTCTCCGCTCGCCCCGTACCTGCCGCAGATCGAAGCGAACCCGTGGTTCGCCGCGCTGCCGCACGCGTTGCGCGCGGACCTGCTCGCCCGCGCGGCGCTGCGCCGCCTGCCGGCCGGCCACGCGCTGTTCCGGCGCGGCGACCCACCATGCGGGCTGTACGCGGTCCTGGCCGGTTCACTCACGATAGGTGCGGTCGACCCGCAGGGCAAGGAAGCGCTTCTGACGGTGGCCGAGCCCGTCACGTGGTTCGGCGAAATCGCGCTGTTCGACGGCCAGCCGCGCACGCACGACGCGATCGCGCTCGACGACGCGCTGCTGCTGCACGTGCCGCAGGCCGCACTGCTCGCGATCCTCGATGCGACGCCGCAATACTGGCGGCAGTTCGCGCTGCTGATGGCGCAGAAGCTGCGCCTGAGCTTCCTGACCGTCGAATCGATGAGCGTGATGCCGGCCGCGCAGCGGCTCGCCGTGCGCCTGCTGATGATCGCCGAGGGTTACGGCGGCATCAGCGCCGGACGCACGCGCGTGCGGCTGTCGCAGGAAACGCTCGCGTCGATGCTGTCGATCACGCGGCAGACCACCAACCAGTTGCTGAAGGCGCTGCAGGCCGACGGCGTCGTGCGGCTGCATGTCGGCGAGATCGAGCTCGTCGACATCGACGCGCTGCGCCGCGCGAGCGGGCTGGGCGACGGCACGCACTGAGCAACGCGCAACGCGCCGCTGCACGTTGCCCCGCCGCCGCCGCGTTGCGCTATCGTTGCTGCTCGTTCGTCCGCCACACGCCTCGTCTTGAATACCTCGACCGCCCCCGCGCCTTCCCGTCATCCGTGGCCCGTCTTCGCCGCGTTCCTGCGGCTCGGCCTCACGTCGTTCGGCGGCCCGGTCGCGCACCTCGGCTACTTCCGCGCCGAATTCGTCACGCGGCGCGGCTGGCTCACCGAGCGCACCTATGCCGATCTCGTCGGGCTGTGCCAGTTCCTGCCGGGGCCCGCGAGCAGCCAGGTCGGGATGGCGATCGGCCTCGCGCGCGCCGGCTATGCGGGCATGTTCGCCGCCTGGCTCGGCTTCACGCTGCCGTCGGCGCTGCTGATGATGCTGTTCGCGCTCGGCGTTCACGCAACGGGCGCACCGATCGAAGCCGGCGCGCTGCACGGGCTGCGCATCGTGTCGGTCGCGGTGATCGCGCAAGCGGTCTGGGGAATGGCACGCACGCTGTGCCCGGATGCGCGCCGCGTCACGCTGATGGCCGCGGCCGCTTGCGTCGCGCTGCTCGCGCCGGCCGCCTGGACGCAGATTGCGGTGATCGTCACGGCCGGCGCGGCCGGTCTCGTGCTGCTGCCGCAACCGGCACGCGACGCGCACGATCCGTTGCCGCTGCACGTGTCGCCCCGCTCGGGCATGGTGTGGCTCGCGCTGTTCGCGGCGCTGCTCGTCGTCTTGCCGGTTGCGGCCCGCGCGCTCCACTCCGATACGCTCGCCGTCGTCGATGCGTTCTTCCGCACCGGCGCACTCGTGTTCGGCGGCGGCCATGTGGTGCTGCCGCTGCTCCAGGCGGCCGTGGTCGCGCCCGGCTGGGTCGGCGATTCGGCGTTCCTCGCCGGGTACGGTGTCGCGCAGGCCGTGCCGGGGCCGCTCTTCACGTTTTCGGCGTATCTCGGCGCGTCGCTGCGCGATGCGCCGAACGGCTGGCTCGGCGGCACGATCGCACTGGTCTCGATCTTCGCGCCGTCGTTCCTGCTCATTGCCGGCACCGCACCGTTCTGGGAGCGCCTGCGCCGCAGCGCGCGCATGCAGGCGGCGCTCGCGGGCGTGAACGCGGCCGTCGTCGGGTTGCTGTTCGCCGCGCTCTATCACCCGGTCTGGACCGATACGATCGTCGCGCCGCGCGACCTGGCCGCCGCGCTCGCCGCCTACGTCGCGCTGGTGTTCTGGCGCGTGCCGCCGTGGGCCGTCGTGATCGCGAGTGCCACGCTCGGCTGGGTGTTCGGCATGGTCGCCTGACCTGGCCAACTCGACGCGCCTGCGGGACAAAAACAAAAAAGCCCTCGAAACGAGGGTTTTTTTTGGGGTGCCGCGCGTCGTGGCGGCGCGCCGGCGCTGTTCCGTAACAATAAAGATGGGGACATTCGGCAATAAAGTTAGGAACACAAGATCGCCCGCCAACAAACGGCTCACGCGATAGGAATCACATCCATATACATTTTACATATAAAAAATGGCCACAACATTTCCGATCGGAATATAAGACTCATCACAAAGGGGGCAGAGCCCATCTGAAAGCAATTCGCAAGAATATTTCTTAACTTTATTGCAAATCTGAGGTGCTCCTACGACGTCTCTCCCAACTATCGCAGCTCGAACTCGATGTTGGTCAACGACACTTGCAGAAGTTCATCTGTGCTGCTCAAACGCTTGGTCTAACTATTCGTCGTACCGCGCAAGCCTAGCTGCCCGAACGGCCAGCTCAGTCTCGCTCCAAGCGAATCGGCGAAGGCCCTCTGTCGTCGGTCGTTGCGTCCAACCCTCCCGCGTCGACGGGCGCAGAAGCCAACCGATGAAGGAACGTCGCGTATGTTCATCGCGCAGCAATTCTTCGCGTGCTACTTCTAACCACCACCTTACCTCACGCAAATTTTTTGCCTGGAGCAACAATCCACTGCAATCTCCGCCATTTGTGTTCGCTGCCGCCAACAGAACGCGAAATTTACTCAGGCTTCGTCGCTTCGTTACTAGACTAACAAGCCAGAGCACACCACCCAACGCTGCCAACAATGAATAGATCCACACGAATACCGGCAGTACGGGCGCACCAGTCAGGTACAAGCAATATCCCCCAGCGGCGACAAGGAGAGCTGCAACGGCCGTCCATTTTAAAAATGAAGCAATCACTCGTGGATAATTTTTCCAATGGATGAGATTCCAATCTAGGGCCCGGCGTATGAGTTCTTTCAGATTGAGTCTTACTCCAGCGCCGCGGAACCAGAAGCTAATGCATGATCGAATAAGATATATCCACACAAAAACTAGAAGCAGCGCACCAACTGTGCTGGGAAGGCGACCTTTTTCAAAGTAGACAACTATGAAGGCTAACGTGAGAGTTGATGTCGAAACAAACAGCGAGAACATCACGAGCTTGAAGATGCTCCGGTTCAATGTTCGGTCGGTTTCGAATCCAACGTCGCCAGCATCAGATTTCCGTAAGATCAAGGACTGGGCCGTTCGCGCAACAAACTGATATGCGTGAGCAAGCGGCCGAACCAGGAAAGACACAAGCGTCACCGGGCGACGGAGCCGCAGACAGCGCTCTCGAACAATGTCGGCGCCCGTTTTGGAAGACAGCCGAGCAACTGCAGCCTCGAGGCGCCAAAGGTCCGAGAGCCCTCTAGCCTCAATCAAGCGATTCGCGAGCGTATTCCGGAGCCACGACGCGAGATCCAAAGACATCTCGCGCAGATAACTCAGTTTCGTGAAGGCTTCCTGCTGGATCACTCCAGACGGTTCGCCGATCACGCTTCTGATCCGAGCCTCCAATACCGCTGGTGCGGCAAGACCTGACGTGTTCAGAACCGTATATTGATTAATCAAATCGCCTTGCGACCAGAACTCCGTTAGCACCTCTGACACCGACTCTGTCAAATTTTTGGGACGGATTGTTGATGTCCACGCAGAACTGACCCACCTGAGGCAGTAATTTTCATCGAATTTTGACCCACGTGATTGAATGCCCTGCTCAATCTTTGAGCAGGGGATACAGAGGTGATCACGGTGGGCATATTGGCCAAGATCAGGCGGATGTATTTCCGCGAGAAGGTCCCGCTGCGCGAGATTGCTAGGCGCACGGGCCTGTCCCGGAACACGGTGCGCAGCTGGCTTCGGCAAACGGATGCCGTTGAGCCGAAGTACCCGAAGCGCGTCAGCCCGAGCGTCGTCGACGAGTGGGCCGCGCAGCTGACGGGCTGGCTGCGGGCGGACAGCCATCGCCCGAAGCGTGACCGGCGCACGGCGCGGTTCATGTTCGAGGCCATCCGCGGCGAGGGCTACGCCGGCAGCTACGGCCGCGTCAGCGCCTTCGTGAGACGCTGGCACGAGGAGCAGGCTGAAGCCCCGCGCAGGAAGGCCTATGTACCGTTGGCCTTCGAACCCGGCGAAGCATTCCAGTTTGACTGGAGCTGCGAATACGCCTTCATCGGCGGGTTGCGGCGACGCCTGGAGGTCGCCCACGTCAAGCTCAATGCCAGCCGGGCGTTCTGGCTGGTCGCCTATCCGACCCAGAGTCACGAGATGCTGTTCGATGCGCACGCCCGCGCATTCGCCGCGTTTGGCGGCGTTCCGCGCCGCGGCATCTACGACAACATGAAGACCGCCGTGGACAAGGTCGGCCGCGGCAAGGAGCGCGCGGTCAACGCCCGCTTCGAGGCAATGTGCGGCCATTACCTGTTCGAGCCGGAATTCTGCAACCGTGCCGCCGGCTGGGAGAAGGGCATCGTTGAGAAGAACGTGCAGGACCGGCGCCGCCAGATCTGGCACGAGGCCGCGCTACGACGCTGGGAAACGCTGGAGCTTCTGAACGAATGGGTCGCGGGCCAGTGTCGTCAGGCCTGGCAGATGCGGCACCCGCAGTGGCCCGAGCTGACGGTCGAGGACGTGCTGCAGGACGAGCGCACCAGGCTGATGCCCAATCCACGCCCGTTCGACGGCTATGTCGAGCAGACGCTGCGGGTGTCGTCGACCAGCCTCATCCACTTCCAGCGCAACCGCTACAGCGTGCCCACCGAGTACACGAACCAGCTGGTGAGCGTGCGCTGCTATCCGGCATATCTCAGCGTCGTCGCCGACGCCCAGGAGATCGCACGCCACGAACGCAGCTTCGAGCGGCACATGACCTTCTACGACTGGCGCCATTACATCACGCTGGTCGAACGCAAACCCGGCGCGTTGCGCAACGGTGCTCCGTTCGTCACGATGCCACAGCCGCTGCAGCAGTTGCAGCGGCACCTACTGAAGCACCCGGGAGGTGATCGCATCATGACGCAGGTGCTCGCCGCGGTGCGCGAACACGGACTCGATGCCGTGCTGCTTGCTGTGCAGGCAGCGCTGGACTCGGGACGCCCTAGTGGGGAGCACGTTCTGAACGTGCTGAGCCGGTTGAAGGCACCCACCACGAGCACCAACCTCGCGACGACGAAACTCCAGCTTACCGAAGAGCCGGCCGCCGACGTGAGCCGCTACGAAACCCTGCGTGCCAACCCACCGGAGGACCGTCATGTCTAACGACATCGCCGCCCAGCTCAAGGGGCTCAAACTGCATGGCATGGCGAGCACCTGGCCAGAGTTGCTGGCGCAGTCGCGTCACACGGAGTTCGACCCGGAGCGCTTCATGAAGCAGTTGCTGATGGCTGAGACGGCGGAGCGACAGGTGCGCTCGATCGCCTATCAGATGACCGCCGCTCGCTTCCCAGCTCACCGCGACCTGAAGGGCTTCGACTTCGCGCAGGCGCACGTCGACGAAGCGCTGGTTCGAGAACTCAGTGACCTGTCGTTCCTCGCAAGCGCACACAACGTCGTGTTCATCGGTGGCCCCGGCACTGGCAAAACGCACCTCGCCTCAGCGATCGGAATTGAGGCCGTGCAGCGCCATGGCAAGCGCGTGCGCTACTTCTCGACCGTCGAGCTGACCAACGCACTGGAGCAGGAGAAGTCCATCGGCAAACAAGGCCAGATCGCCCATAAGCTAATGTACGTCGACCTGGTGATCCTCGACGAACTGGGCTACCTGCCGTTCAGCCAGACCGGTGGCGCATTGCTGTTCCACTTGCTCTCGAAGCTGTATGAACACACGAGTGTCGCGATCACCACCAACCTCAGCTTCGGTGAGTGGGCGACCGTGTTCGGGGACGCAAAGATGACGACGGCGCTGCTGGACCGCGTCACCCATCACTGCCACATCGTCGAAACGGGCAATGAATCCTGGCGCTTCAAGTCCAGTTCTGCCAAGGCGAAGGCAACCAGAAAAAGAGCAGCAAAAGCAGCAGGCAGTGAGGAGTTATCCACACCGGAATAGATGTACTACGCTGTCTCGGGGTGGGTCAGATTTAGATGAAAACGGTGGGTCAAGATTCGGTGGAAATCAACAGTTGCTTGCCTTGGGGGCTCGGCGTCCACCGGATCCTCCTCGTTGCGTAGAGAGGACCAATTGGGAGCGGAAATGGTCAATGGTGGATACGCCCGGTCGAAGATAGTGCGTGCGTCCTCTTCGGAGTCCGCTGACAAAAGCTTCTCGATGAGACCGACGAGCATGAAAATGGACCCGTAGGTGCGCGTGCTAGTGGCGCTCGTCACGTCAACCATGCTGAGCGCAAAGACAGGTAAGCGTTGGATTTCTGCGCTATCGATTGCAAGTTGAATCGCGGTTCGTGCCGTGTGCTCCAACTTACGTGCCTTCCGATTCAAACCGATAACACCAGGAAGCACAACCCGCGCCTTGGGATTGGCGCCGTAGGGAAGAGCGATTACCGCGGTCGCGCGTCGTGCCCAGTCGAGACTATCTTCTCTCCGGCCGATTCCCATGTACGACTTGAACTGATGGACAAGGTCCGATGAGGCAGGCAGATCTTTCAC
The DNA here is from genome assembly GCF_057439935.1 of Burkholderia cepacia complex sp. TUM26381. Classification (NCBI taxonomy): domain Bacteria; kingdom Pseudomonadati; phylum Pseudomonadota; class Betaproteobacteria; order Burkholderiales; family Burkholderiaceae; genus Burkholderia; species Burkholderia cepacia complex sp. TUM26381. The sequence continues at coordinate 2,872,100 of NZ_CM172006.1, forward strand.
ACCGGGATAAGCGCGGGCTAGAGAGTAGAGCGAAACACTGCCTGCCCCTCGCAGGAGATATCGAAGCGCCATCCCTGGCCTCTTCGCGCAGAAATTTGGCACCTCAGCGGCCAAAGCCGCAAAGCAGGCCTTGATGTCACGTTCCGCCGACATGGGGCGAAGATAATAGGCTGTGTCAATATCGCCATCGAGCAGTGAAAGGTCGAACACTGCCTCCACCAAAGCGGGCAATTCCTGTGCGGCGATCGCATCGGTGTCCACCGAGAACTTATAAAGGCTGGTTAGTGCTAATCCTTGCAAGGCTCGGCTGAGCGCTGTCGTCAATTCGGTTGACCAGGCTGTCGACTCTAATGCAGACGACGCTAAGTCGCCCAAGTACGGTGCACAGTAGGCCATGACCTGCAACGTCGAGCGCAATGGCTGCTTCAGCAAGAATTCAGCATAGATGGAGACATCGGAGTCTGTTTTGACACGCAAACCTCGCCTCACAATTCCACGGACAACGTCCTCGACACGGCGAACGTTCTCCTTCCATTCCGGATGCGTTGCCAGGCAATTCGCGTCAAGCATGACATTCCACAACGGTTGCAGTTGCGTGCGCCGGTGTATCGGAAAGAGCTTGAGCAGGTATTGTTCTTCTAGATGGTCAATCATGCGCAGGTACTGGGCCGACCGGTCCCTTTGTACCGAACGGCGCTGAAGTTCCAGCGCTGCCTCGCGCTTGCCGGCGACCGTCTCCGCAAAGTGCTGGCGCACGAGTAACGAATAGAGCTCCAAATCGCCCGTCACCAGTACCATCACGAGAGGAGCATCTAGGTATTTTCGAACACATTCCAGCAGGCCAATGGCATGCGTGGAGTCCGTGTCGGCATCATCGAAAGCCAGCATAAGCGCGCGCACCTCGAGGATGCGGCAGGCGGTGGCGAATAGCCGATGCAGTTTGGCTCTCAGGCTCGTGCTGTCGCTGGCACGCTCCAAGCCCCAATCGAGGAATAGGTCTGGGTCCAGATTGTCGAGCGGATGATAGCCTTTGGCGAACAGACTTAAGCCACCTGCGACCCCTCTGAAGGCTTGGCGCCACTCCTCACGCAGCTGGTCATCTACTGGTCGGCGCCTCTCTTTGAGGGCGTTGTCGACGCGTTTCTTAAGGTGCTGCAGGATGACAAGGAGGACGATCTCACTATGTTCGATACGACTTGGATCGATTGAGGCGATAAAAGCCATCCTACCTTTCACCTCGGCATCGAGCTCGAGGGCGAACTTCACGGAACTAAGGAACGTCGACTTGCCTGCACCGCGGGTTCCGTCCAGGAACTGAGTCCACCCGCTGCCCATAGGATACTCGCCCGTGGAAGACGAACCCGCGGCCTCCAAAGTGTCGAGGTGCGCGATAATCTGCTCTCGGAGGTGTCCGTAACGTTTACGCTGGACGAGTTGTTCGACCGAGCGCGGTTCGGCGCTGTCCTTTTGGTCTAGGTGAATGAGGACGTCATAAGGTGCCGCTGTAGCGAGCGTTGACTGGTTCAAGCAGATATCTCCCCGAGTTCGAATCGCGGACACCGTGCCGACCATCTTTGGCAGGTGAACGCGCTATATGTGTAGCTGGGCTTCACTGAGGCCGTAAGCTCGCGCATTGGCAACGTCGCTCACCAGTTTGCGCAGTTCTACGACTAGCGGCATGCCGCCCACGACGGGCATCCGCATCTTAATGAAGGACGTCAGGATAGCACCGACACCAAACGTTCCTCGACTGAGAAAATGTCTGCCTCCGTGGGCACTAACCATCATTCGGCAAGAACGGCCAAAGCGGTTTCGACCTATCCGCTAGATCGGTGTCAGTTATATTGCGTGCTCGATAACATGGCTTTCTATCTATTGAAAGAATAGCGTCATCACTGTTGACGTTCACCCGGAATTGACCCTTCTAGGGCGGTGGTATTCATCGAATTTTGATCCATGCGATTGAATACCCTGCCCAACCTTTGAACAGGGGATACAGAGGTGATCACGGTGAGCATGCCGGCCAAGATCAGGCGAATATATTTCCGCGAGAAGGTTCCGCTACGCGAAATTGCACTGCGCACGGCGCCTATCCCGAAACACGGTGCGCAGACTGCACCAGACCGAGGCACCCGAGCCGAAGTATCCAAATGACTGAAGCTCAACTCGCTCAGCGAAACGAAGTGCAATTTGCCCGCGCATCAAACAGTGCGTGATGCTGTCTTCCAGATTGTTCTAAGTATCGGCCGCGTTCGCTCACATCAAGCCTTGCTGAGACATTTTGTAATTGCCAACCCGCTGGTCTCTTTCCGAGCAACCGCACCAGCAGTTCGATGTCGATGGGATGATCGTAACAAAGCACGGGTTTCTCACGGCGCTGTCTAAGTTCATTCATCCAGCAGGTCAACTCCCTTGCCGCCTCCAAACTAGACATCACCCTATCGGGATATTGTCCTAGCTGTGGAACAACAATCGCTCTCACAAAGTCAGTACAGTCATCAACCAAATAATCTGTCAGCTCGACGTAGAATTCATGCCCATCCTCTGCAACCAACGCGAGGCTAACAAGCGACGGAGAGTCAAAATTTGTGAACTCCGTATCAATGAATACTCGCCTTTTCCATGGGTGCAAAGTCCCCATCAACTCCCTCCGTTACCTGGATGCCCGATTTTCAACCCAATCCACATCCGAAGCGAATTGGCTTTAACAATAACGTATCATTCGAGAAAATTAATCACCAGCCAAACGTTTTACTGCAAAAAATGTCCTCTTGAATCGATTATCACCTCCGTACTGTCGTGCATCCATTCCTCATAAATTCATTGAATTTCGACACCAGCCCCCTACCCCCTCCGATTCAAGAGTATGCTACCAAACGGACCGCACGCCACGATCATAATCCTGGAGCAACTATGCCGCGACTTTCCCTCACCGATCTGGTTGACGTAGTATCGAAAGCAGGCTCCCCAAAGGCAACAAAAGTCAGACAGATAAAGAACAGAGACGACTACAGCCCAGCGATTGATTTTTACAAACCATTGCGCGATGGAATCGTCGCTGTTCACCAATCTGGAAAATCGAAATCCGAGCTAGACTCTATTCTCGATGGCCTTAAAGATGTGAAGAAGCGCTCCGCGTATCCAGAAATTATTGAAGGATATCGAAAATGGTGGGGAGGCAAAAAACCTCTATGGTTTTCCCCACCAACGGCCGTCTACACGAATTCTGGCATCGACGTCTCCGTCAACCCTGAAATTGGATTGCTTTACAACGATACGCCATACATCATTAAGCTTTACTTGAAAGATGACGATGTAAACAAATCCAAAATGGATCTTATTACCGCACTCATGGAGCATTGCCTCAGACAAAAATCAAGCACAAATACTCGCATGGGGGTTCTGGATGTGCGTGGATCTAAGCTATACACCCTTGGCACCAACTCTGCGGTACAGAAGGCCATCATTGATGCTGAGCTGGCTTATGTCGCGGCACTTTGGCCAAATGTCTGAGACTTATGGCATTGAAGCGCGGCAGTATCGAGCGGAAAGGAATTCAGGAAAGCACCATACATAGCGCGTGCCTGCGTGAGGGGACGTTCGGGGTAACCAACTCCGGATTCGCCTGCGTACAACGTGGCGCTCATACCATTCGGCAATGACCGCTCCCACCGCGGAGTAAGCGCGATAGGTCCCGGTATGTACAGTCAGCGATCATGCGCGACTGCCGAAAATTATATTTCGAAAAAAAGCCCTCGCGACGAGGGCTTTCATATCGGTTACGATTTCCAAAGTTTGTTGCGGGTCACCCCGTCAACTTTCCAAACTTTGTTGCCGTTTCCAAACTTTATTGTGACGGGACAGGCGCCGGACTTACGCGAAGTTCTTCGCTGCGAAGTCCCAGTTCACGATGTTCCAGAACGCTTCGACGAACTTCGGACGTGCGTTGCGGTAGTCGATGTAGTACGCGTGTTCCCACACGTCGATCGTCAGCAGCGCCTTGTCGGCGGTCGTCAGCGGCGTCGCTGCGTTGCTCGTCGACACGATGTCGAGCGAACCGTCAGCCTTCTTCACGAGCCATGCCCAGCCCGAACCGAACGTGCCGACTGCGGCCTTCGTGAACGCTTCCTTGAATGCGTCGTACGAACCCCACTTCGCGTTGATCGCGTCGCCCAGCGCGCCCGTCGGTGCGCCGCCGCCGTTCGGCGACAGGCTGTTCCAGAAGAACGTGTGGTTCCAGATTTGCGCGGCGTTGTTGAAGATGCCGCCCGACGACTTCTTCACGATCTCTTCCAGCGACAGGTTTTCGAATTCCGTGCCCGGGATCAGATTGTTCAGGTTCGTCACATAAGCCTGATGGTGCTTGCCGTAGTGGTACTGGATCGTCTCGAGCGAGATGGTCGGCGCGAGTGCGTCTTCAGCGTACGGGAGCGGCGGGAGCGTATGAGCCATGGCGATTCCTTCGTTGAGTATGTAGGGAGGCTGTGTTGGATGCTGCCGAGCGTCCGATTGTAGGCGAGGACGAATAACCCCGCAAACTCACGGGCCATTTATCCGCGGTATGCGGAAAAGCGATGTTTGCGCAACGTCCGTCAGGACGAGCCCGACGCTGCGCAGCATCCGTTCCCGTGCACGATGCGTCCGTTGCGACACCCTTCGCTCCGCTTGCAGCGGTTATGTCAGATCGTATCGGTCAGCCGCGGCTGCACGTCGGCGAGCGACACGTCGGCCGAGCCTTCGGCCAGATGCACGGTCAGGCGCCGCTGCGGCTTCAGCGCGTTCGGCGCCCGTACCGCACGGCCCGTCTGCGTATCGATCAGCGCCGCATAACCGCGCTCGAGCGTGCGCTGCGGGCTCAGTACCTCGAGCCTCGCAGCACAGGCTGACACACGCGCCGTGTCGCGTTCATGACGGCGCTGCAACGCAACCGCGAGACGTTGCGACAGCCCCGCGAGCGCCTGGCGCGCCTGCGACGCATCCGGCCGCGCGCGCTGCCAGCGCAGCTGTGCCAGGGCGAAGCGCGCGCGTGCGTCGCGCACCGGCCGCGACGCCGCCGACGCAAGCCGCACCGCGAGTTGCTCGACGTGCGTGCGCTGCCGCTGCAGCCGCTCGGCCGGGCTCACGAGCCGGCGCGCAAGCCAGTCGAGCTGCTGCGCACGTTGTTCGAGCCGGCGCGCCATGCCGCGCGCGAGCGCACGCTGGCGCTCGTCGACCTCGCGCAGCAGCAGCGCGCGCTGCGGGCTCGCGAGCTCGGCCGCGCCGGTAGGCGTCGGCGCGCGCAAGTCGGCCGCGAAGTCCGCGATCGTGAAATCGGTTTCGTGCCCGACGCCGCTGACGACCGGCAGTTCGCTCGCCGCGATCGCGCGCGCCAGCGCTTCGTCGTTGAACGACCACAGATCCTCGATCGAGCCGCCGCCGCGGCAGACCAGCAGCACGTCGACCTCACGGCGCGCATTCGCGGCCTCGACGGCCGCGACGAGCTTCTCGGCGGAACCGGCACCCTGCACGGGCGCCGGATAGACGATCACCGGAATGTGCGGCGCGCGCCGGGCGAGCGTGGTCAGCACGTCGCGCAGCGCGGCGGCCTGCAGCGACGTGACGATGCCGATCGCGCGCGGGTGGGCCGGCAACGGCCGCTTGCGCTCGGGGGCGAACAGGCCCTCGCCTTCGAGCTGCGCCTTCAGCCGCAGGAACGCCTCGTACAGGCGCCCCTGCCCAGTGCGCCGCACGGCTTCGACGTTCAACTGCACTTCGCCGCGCGGCTCGTACATCGTGACGACCGCGCGCACCTCGATGCGGTCGCCTTCGCGCGGCGTGAATTCCGCATATTGCGCACGGCCGCGGAACATCACGCAGCGCATCTGCGCCTGCTGGTCCTTGATCGAGAAATACCAGTGGCCGCTCGCGGCACGCGTGAAATTCGATACTTCGCCCGAAATCCACAACAGCGGAAACGAGCGCTCGAGCATCGTCGAAATCGCACGATTGAGCGCCGAAACGGGAATCACTTCGTCGCCGCCGCGCGTCGCGCCGGGTGCGGAAAAAGGAGAGTCGGAAAGCATGGACGGTCGGATGAATGCTGGCGGCGTCACGATAGTCCGACATGCGCGCGACGTCCAGCGCCGCCGCACTTGCCGTCGCGCGCGGAAGGTGTCCACACTCTGGCATTCGTCCGCCTAAAACGCTTGGAAACCGCTAAAAAAGCCAGACAATTCCTCATAACACATTGATTTTTATATATTTTTAAACCTTTCAAAACAATTCGCCTCCGATTCGAGGCCCGCCCGGTGGGCGTTTGATGCGATCGACCGAGGAGTTTTTCACAGAGTTATCCACAGGCCGCCGCGATCCGGCCCCGCAGGCTGCGTCGGCCGGTCGCGCTTGCCGCGCCTGTGTGCGGCGCGCTAGAGTGCCGCCTTCCGCAGACCCCGCGGCATGCGCCGCCCAACGGAGAATCCGCCTTGACGAATCCGTCCCACGCCGCGGCGCACGACGCGCCGCGCCCGGCCCGATGAGCGCGCCCGGCGGCCCGCTCGCGCGACTCGAAGCGCGCCTGACACGCGAATGGCAGCGGCGCGGCGCGCTCGCCTGGGCGCTCACGCCGTTCGCCTGCGTGTTCGGCCTGTGCGCGGCGCTGCGGCGTACCGCTTACACGCAGGGCTGGAAAAAGCCGGTCGACGTCGGCGTGCCCGTCGTCGTGGTCGGCAACGTGACCGTCGGCGGCACCGGCAAGACACCGACCGTGATCGCGCTCGTCGACGCGCTGCGCGCGGCCGGCTTCACACCGGGCGTGGTGTCGCGCGGCTACGGCGCGAACGTGACGGCGCCGACCGCCGTCACGCCCGCGTCGCGCGCCAGCGTCGGCGGTGACGAACCGCTGCTGATCGCGCGCCGCACCGGCGCGCCCGTCTGGGTGTGCCCCGACCGCGTCGCGGCCGCGCAGGCGCTGCGCGCCGCGCATCCGGACGTCGACGTGATCGTCAGCGACGACGGCCTCCAGCACTACCGCCTCGCCCGCACGGTCGAGCTCGTCGTGTTCGACCACCGGCTCGGCGGCAACGGCTTCCTGCTGCCGGCCGGCCCGCTGCGCGAGCCGTTGTCGCGGCACCGCGACGCGACGCTCGTCAACGATCCGTACAGCGGCGCGCTGCCGCCGTGGCCCGACACCTACGCGCTCGCGCTGACGCCGGGCGCCGCGTGGCACCTCGACCAGCCCGCGCTGCGCCGCCCGTTGTCGCAGTTCGCGAACGAACGCGTGCTCGCCGCGGCCGGCATCGGCGCGCCGGAACGCTTCTTCGCGACGCTGCGCGCGGCCGGTCTCGCGCCGGCGACGCGCGCGCTGCCCGACCATTACGCGTTCGCCGACAATCCGTTCGTCGACGATGCCGTCGATGCGATCCTGATCACCGAGAAGGATGCAGTAAAATTGGGCGCTTCCTGGCGCGACGCCCGACTGTGGGTTGTCCCCGTCGAAGCCGCGCTCGACCCTCGCCTCATTGCCCTCGTTGTGGAGAAACTCCGTGGACGCTCGCCTGCTTGAAATTATTGTGTGCCCTATCTGCAAAGGCCCGCTCCACTACGACCGTGCCGCGCAGGAGCTGATCTGCAACGCGGACAAGCTCGCCTACCCGATCCGCGACGGCATCCCCGTGATGCTCGTCGACGAAGCGCGCCAGACCGTCGAAGGCACGCCGGTCGATCCGGCCGGCCGCTGAGCCGCCAGGCCGCTCGCACGGCGCAACGATTCGAAACAGGCGGCCCGGCCCCGGCCGGGCCGCCGCCCCCGCCGGGCGACCGGCTCCCGGCGTCGCCCGCCCCGTCTTTCTCACCGCTCCCCGATGACTCACCCGCAACCCTTCATCGCCGTCATCCCCGCCCGGCTCGCGTCGACGCGACTCCCGAACAAGCCGCTCGCCGATCTCGGCGGCAAGCCGATGGTCGTGCGCGTCGCCGAGCGCGCGCGCGAAGCGGGCGCGCAGCAGGTGCTCGTCGCCTCCGACGCGCAGAGCGTGCTCGACGCGGCGCGCGATCACGGCTTCGAAGCGGTGCTCACGCGGGCCGACCATCCGTCCGGCACCGACCGGCTCGCGGAAGTGGCAGCGGCCTTCGGGTGGAGCGACGACACCGTCGTCGTCAACGTGCAGGGCGACGAACCGCTGATCGACCCCGTGCTGGTGCGCGACGTGGCGTCGCACCTGGCCGCGCATCCGGCCTGCGCGATCGCGACCGCCGCCCACCCGATCCACGACGCGGCCGACGTGTTCAACCCGAACGTCGTGAAGGTCGCGCTCGATGCGCAGAGCGTCGCGCTGTACTTCTCGCGTGCGCCGATTCCGTGGAGCCGCGACGCGTACCAGCCGCACTGGCCGGACGTCGCAGCCATGCCGGCGCCGGCCTTCCCGGTCTACCGGCACATCGGGCTCTATGCGTATCGCGCGCGTTTCCTGCGCACCTATCCGTCGCTCGCGCAGGCGCCGATCGAACAGGCCGAGCAGCTCGAACAGCTGCGCGCGCTGTGGCACGGCGAGCGTATCGCAGTGCTGATCACCGAGTCCGCGCCCGAAGCCGGAATCGACACGCCGGCCGATCTCGCGCGCGTGCAGGCCCTTTTTCAGCCGGGTTCAAAATAACCCGTGGCATAATCAGGCGATTGTGCGAGCCGTCCGCGACCAGCGCGTCCTCGCTTGACCCCGCCCGCGGCCCTGCCGGCAGCCGCGCGTCGCCCAAGCCGACGCGCCGCATCAGACCGGTCCGCCACGCGCCAGGCAAGCCCCGCGCCCGCCGTCGCCGACGCCTTTGTGTCTCGCCACACGAATCTACATACTTGGAGATATCACCATGCGTTTGATCCTGTTGGGCGCGCCCGGCGCGGGAAAGGGCACCCAGGCAAACTTCATCAAGGAAAAATTCGGCATCCCGCAAATCTCGACGGGCGACATGCTGCGCGCGGCCGTAAAGGCCGGCACGCCGCTCGGCGTCGAGGCGAAGGGCTACATGGACGCCGGCAAGCTCGTGCCGGACGCGCTGATCATCGGCCTCGTCAAGGAACGCCTGAAGGAATCCGACTGCGCGAACGGCTACCTGTTCGACGGCTTCCCGCGCACGATCGCGCAGGCTGACGCGATGAAGGAAGCCGGTGTCGCGATCGACTACGTGCTCGAGATCGACGTCCCGTTCTCGGAAATCATCGAGCGCATGAGCGGCCGCCGCACGCACCCGGCATCGGGCCGCACGTACCACGTCAAGTTCAACCCGCCGAAGGTCGAAGGCCACGACGACGTGACGGGCGAACCGCTGATCCAGCGCGACGACGACAAGGAAGAAACCGTCAAGAAGCGTCTCGAAGTGTACGAAGCGCAGACCAAGCCGCTGATCACGTACTACGGCGACTGGGCGCAGCGCGGTGAAGAAAACGGCCTGAAGGCACCGCAGTATCGCAAGATCTCGGGCCTCGGCGCCGTCGAGGAAATCCGCGAGCGCGCGTTTGACGCACTGAAGTAAGCAGCGCGTCGCGCACCCGCAAGCCGCCCTTTCCGGGCGGCTTTTTTTTGCGCGGAAGGGATGTGCACGACCACACCGGTGTCGCCGCCGCGCGATGGCACCCCGTACAATCGGTCGAGCGCGTGCCCCGCCCTCGCGGCGCACCGGCTTTTCAGCCGATGGGGCAGCATCGGACGGAACAACCGCTTTGCATGGGACCTCCCTAGGCGCTGAAGCGCCAAGGGCGGTCGACGCTTTGCATGGGACCTCCCTAGGCGCTGAAGCGCCAAGGGCGGTCGACGCTTTGCATGGGACCTCCCTAGGCGCTAAAGCGCCAAGGGCGGTCGACACCGGAGAAAGTCATGGACATTCGCGGCAACGTCTTTCTGATCACCGGCGGTGCATCGGGCCTCGGCGCCGGCACCGCGCGGATGCTCGCGCAGGCCGGCGGCACGGTCGTGCTCGCCGACCTGAACGAAGCGGCGGGCACCGCGCTCGCAACCGAGCTGGGCGGCGTATTCGTCCGCTGCGACGTGTCGAGCGAGGCCGACGCACAAGCAGCCGTCGACGCGGCAACGCACGCGGGCACGCTGCGCGGCCTCGTGAACTGCGCAGGCATCGCGCCGGCCGCGAAAACCGTCGGCAAGGACGGCGCGCATCCGCTCGACGTGTTCGCGAAGACGATCAACGTGAACCTGATCGGCACGTTCAACATGATCCGGCTCGCGGCCGCCGCAATGGCCGCGACCGCGCCGACCGCGGAAGGCGAGCGCGGCGTGATCGTCAGCACCGCGTCGGTCGCCGCCTTCGACGGCCAGATCGGCCAGGCCGCCTATGCGGCGTCGAAGGCCGGCGTCGCGGGCATGACGCTGCCGATCGCGCGCGACCTGTCGCGCAGCGGCATCCGCGTGATGACGATCGCGCCCGGCCTGTTCGAGACGCCAATGCTGCTCGGCATGCCGCAGGACGTGCAGGACGCGCTCGGCGCGATGGTGCCGTTCCCGCCGCGGCTCGGCAAGCCGGCCGAATACGCGATGCTGGTGCGCCAGATCGTCGAGAATCCCATGCTCAACGGCGAAGTGATCCGCCTCGACGGCGCGATCCGGATGCAGCCGAAGTAAGCACCCAAGCAAAACGCCCGCGATGCGGGCGTTTTTTCCGGTTCCGGCAACGGCTCGATCGCGGCTCAGTCCTCGCCGTCGCGCTGCATCCGCTGCCGCAATTCGCTCACCTGCGACTCGACGACGGTCGCGTCGTCCGCTTCCGGCCGCTCGCCGAGATACTGCTCGAGATCCTCGAGCGCGGGGCGCAGGTAATCGAGCCGCGCATACGCGAAGCCGCGGTCGCGCACCTCGTCGAGCTGCTCGGGCAACAGGATCACGAGCCGCTGCTGCACCGCGAGCAGCCGCTGCCAACGTTCCGTCTGCAGATAGATCGTCTTCAGGTTGCGCAGCATCCGCGCGATGATCTCGCGGCTCGTCGCCGGTTGCAGCAGCGCGCGCAACGCGCTGTCGACCGCACCGGCCGCACGCGCGACGTACGGCTCGAGCATCTCGACCATCTCGGCTTCGGACAGCGAATGGCCATTGGTCGGATCGATGATCAGATCGCCGTCCGGCAGCGTCACGCGCAGCAGGAAATGGCCGGGGAACGATACGCCGCGCGCCGGCACGCCGACCTGCTCGGCGAGCTCCAGATACAGCACCGACAACGAGATCGGAATCCCGCGCCGCCGTTTCAGCACGGCGTTCAGGTGGCTGTTATCGGGGTCGTAGTAATCGTTGTGATTGCACGCGAAGCCGAGCTCGCGGAAAAAGAAATCGTTCAGCGCGGCGACGCGGCCTTTCAGGTCCGCATCGTCAGTGAAGCGCCGGCGCAGCCGCGCCGCCAGCATGTCGAGTTCGGCCAGCGTGCCCTGCAGGTCGAGGTCGGGATACGCGTCCTGCGCCAGCGACAGCGCGGCTTCCGTGACGGGCAGGCTGTCGTCGTCCGCCACGAGCGTGCTGAAGTAGTCGAGGACGCGGGTCATTGCGGTCGTCACTTGGCGCGCCTTCTGAAGTAAGCGTATTTGAAGCCCATCACCCACAACATACCGAAATATAGTGCAGCGAACAGCACGAGGCACGCGGCCATCAGCGCAATGCGGTCGAGCGGCTGCGCGCGCATCCCGGTCCAGTCGAAGCTGATCGAGCACCAGTGCATCAGGCCCGCGAGCACGAGCGTCGCGCCGACGAGCTGCACGAAGAAGCGCAGCCAGCCCGGCGACGGCTGGTAGATGCCGCGCTTGCGCAGCCCGATGAACAGCAGCAGCGAGTTCAGGCACGCGCCGACGCCGATGCTCAGCGTGAGGCCCGCATGGCCGATCAGCGGCACGAACACGTAGTTCGAGATCTGCGTGACGATCAGCACGCCGATCGCGATCTTCACGGGCGTCTTGATGTCCTGCTTCGCATAGAAGCCCGGCGCGAGGATCTTGATCAGGATGATGCCGACGAGGCCGATCCCGTAGGTGGCGAGCGCCCGCGCGACCATCGTGACGGTATGCGCGTCGAACTTGCCGTAGTTGAACAGCGTCGCGGTGAGCGGCGTCGCGAAGAAGAACAGCGCGAGCGCGCTCGGCGCCGCGAGCAGGAACGTGACGCGCAGCCCCCAGTCGAGCAGCGCCGAATACTCGTGCGAATCGGCGTCGACGTGGGCCTTCGACAGGCTCGGCAGCAGGATCGTGCCGAGCGCGACGCCGAGCAGCGCCGTCGGGAATTCCATCAGGCGGTCGGCGTAGTTGATCCACGACACGGCGCCCTGCCCGAGCCGCGACGCGATGTTGGTGTTGATGATCAGCGACAGCTGCGCGACCGACACCGCGAACGTCGCGGGCACCATCTTCGCGAGCACGCGCTTCACGCCCGGGTGACGCAGCGCGCGCAGCGGGTTCAGGCCGATCAGCGGCACCATGTCGATCTTCTTCAGGCCCGGCAGCTGCACGAGGAACTGCAGCACGCCGCCGACGATGACGGCCCACGCGAGCGCATAGACCGGCACCTTCAGGTGCGGCGCGACGAACACGGCCGCGCCGATGAACGCGACGTTGAGCAGCACCGGCGCGAACGCGGGCAGCGAGAAGCTCTTGTACGTGTTGAGCACGCCGGACGCGAGCGTCGTCAGCGAGATGAACACGATGTACGGGAACATGATCTGCGTCATCGTGACCGCGAGCGGGAACGCCTGGCCATCCTTGTGCAGGCCGGACGCGACCGCGAACACGACCCACGACGCGCCGGCGATCCCGGCGACCGACAGCACGGCAAGCGCCCACGCGAGCACGGTGGACATCGCGTCGACGAGCGCCTTCGTCGCATCGTGCCCCTGCTGGTTCTTGAACTCGGCGAGGATCGGCACGAACGCCTGCGAGAACGCGCCTTCGGCCGACAGGCGGCGCAGCAGGTTCGGAATGCGGAAGGCGACGTAGAACGCGTCGGTATATTGACTGGCACCGAACGCACGGGCGATCAGCGTCTCGCGGGCCAGTCCGGTCACGCGCGACAGCAGCGTGAAGCCGCTGACCGTCAGCAGGGCTCGGAATAGATTCATGGGGCGCTTATTATACGGACGTTGCGCGACCCGGCCAGCGGCGTGATGCCGAAAAGCGCGCACGCCGCCGGCACTCCGTCCGGCGAATGTCACTTCGAACTTGCCACTCGCTTGATTTTGTTGCTATAATCGCCGGTTTCTGGGCTCGTACATGCACGGCAACTGCCGTTTTCATGTCCCTGCCTCGGTTAAAATCACCGTTTTTTTATGCGCCCCTGGGCAATCGTTCTCAGGGGACGGATCGAAAAGCAGCGCTTGGCCGTCAGGCTCCAAGCTCTGGAAACAGGACAGGATAAGGAACCGTCATGGCTAACTCCGCACAAGCACGCAAGCGCGCCCGCCAGGCCGCGAAGGCAAACTCGCACAACTCGGCGCTGCGCTCGAAATTCCGTACCGCGATCAAGTCGGTTCGCAAGGCTGTTGACGCCGGCGACCAGGCAAAGGCTGCCGAGCTGTTCAAGGCTGCCGTGAAGACGATCGACACGATCGCCGACAAGAAGATCGTTCACAAGAACAAGGCCGCTCGCAGCAAGAGCCGCCTGGCCGCAGCCGTCAAGGGTCTGCAGGCAGCAGCGTAAATCCGGTGCGCCCGCTCGCGCGGGCGTTCCTGTTTCCTGCGATCGCAAAAAAGCCCGCCTAGGCGGGCTTTTTTGTTGCCTGTCGCCTGCGCATCACGCGGGCGACGGGTTTTGCCGCGGCGAGCGCATGCGCCCTCGCCGGAAGGCCTTACTTCTTCGCGCTGTAGTCCGGCAATTCGCACGCCTCGGTGACGACGAGGTTGTTGTCCTTCGCGAAATTCAGCACGAAATCGAAAGCCATCGGTTCGATGTCGCGCAGCCGCGAATCGAGGATCACGCATTTCAGGTCGCCGAGCATCGTCGGGCGCACGTACAGCGAATACTTGAGACGCGCATTCGGCCCGCTCGCCCCCGGCCCGAAGCAGGCCATCACACCGGCCAGACGTTCCGACCAGTCGCTCGGGCGAAACTTTTTCCCGTCTTTCGTGATGCCCTGGATGAAGAATTCGGTCGGAGGGGTTTCAGCCATGTGGTTACCCAAGTGACGGCCCGGCGATGTCCAGGCAACGGCGCCTGGATACGCGAACACAAAGCTGGAACGGACGGCGGCACAAGCATTCCGATATCCCCAAAACGGGACGTCGATGCGCGCCGCCGGTAGACTGCACCGGATTTGTGCAGCGCACGGCTTGTGTCCGGCAGAGCGCGAAAAGCCTTGCCTGCCGGGCTGGAGAAAACTTTCGAATTATACCGCAGCGCGCCATCGCGCGTCGTCCCGACGGCCTCCTTCCCGCGCCGTCCGCCCCCTGTCGCGATCGTGCCCCGCTTCGTGCCACGGCTCGTCAAAGCACAGAAAATCCTTTATGCTGCTTTGAGTTATCCACACCCGACGGCGGCGCCGTCCGGCCTCGCTGCCGGGTGAAACCCGCCGTATTTCGCTTCATGACCGCCAAAACCATTCGTCACTACCTGCAGTTCAAGGATTTCTCGCTGGAAGACTACGAGTACGTGCTCGAACGCACGGGTATCCTGAAGCGCAAGTTCAAGAACTACGAGACCTATCACCCGCTGCACGACCGCACGCTCGCGATGATCTTCGAGAAGAGCTCGACGCGCACGCGCCTGTCGTTCGAGGCCGGGATCTTCCAGCTCGGCGGCCACGCCGTCTTCATGAGCACGCGCGACACGCAGCTCGGCCGCGGCGAACCCGTCGAGGATTCCGCGCAGGTCATCTCGCGGATGGTCGACATCATCATGATCCGCACGTTCGAGCAGGAGGTCATCACCCGCTTCGCGGAAAACTCCCGCGTGCCGGTGATCAACGGCCTGACGAACGACTACCACCCGTGCCAGGTGCTCGCCGACATCTTTACGTACTACGAGCACCGCGGCCCGATCGCCGGCAAGACCGTCGCGTGGGTCGGCGACGCGAACAACATGCTCTACACGTGGATCGAAGCCGCGCAGATTCTCGGCTTCAAGCTGCGCCTGTCCACGCCGCCCGGCTATGCGCTCGACATGAAGCTCGTGTCGCCCGGCAGCGCGCCGTTCTACGAGGTGTTCGACGATCCGAACGAAGCCTGCAAGGGCGCCGATCTCGTCACCACCGACGTGTGGACGAGCATGGGTTTCGAGGCCGAGAACGAGGCACGCATGCAGGCGTTTGCCGACTGGTGCGTCGACGAGGAAATGATGGGTCACGCGAACCCGGACGCGCTCTTCATGCACTGCCTGCCCGCACACCGCGGCGAGGAAGTGACGGCCGGCGTGATCGACGGCCCGCAGAGCGTCGTGTGGGACGAAGCGGAAAACCGCCTGCACGTGCAGAAGGCGCTGATGGAGTTCCTGCTGCTCGGCCGCCTCAAGCACTGACGCGCCGGAACGCACACGCGTAAAAAAAGCGCCGATCGACGATCGGCGCTTTTTGTTTGGGCGCACGGAAAACGGTGCCGTGCCCGCGCTACAGGCAGACCGGTTCCGCCTCCAGTTCGACGCCGAAGTGCGCGCGCACGTCGGCCTGGATCGCCTGCGCCAGCGCGAGCACGTCGGCGCCCGTCGCGCCGCCGCGATTGACGAGCACGAGCGCCTGCCGGTCGTGCACGGCCGCCGCGCCGAGTGCGCGGCCCTTCCAGCCGCAGCGGTCGATCAGCCAGCCGGCCGCGAGCTTGACCCGCCCGTCCGGCTGCGGATACGACACGACTTCGGGGGCGCGGGCGCGCAGCGCCTCGAACTGCGCGGCGTCGATCACCGGATTCTTGAAGAAACTGCCCGCGTTGCCGAGCACGAGCGGGTCGGGCAGCTTCGCGCGGCGGATCGCGACGACTGCGTCGAACACGTCGCGCGGCGTCGCCGCATCGGGTGCGATGCCGCGCGCGTCGAGCTCGCGCGTGACGTCCGCGTAGCCGAGCCGCGGCGTCCATTGTTTCGGCAGACGGAACGTCACCGATACGATCGCGAACCGGCCACGCCCGTCCCGCTTGAAGAAGCTGTCGCGGTAGCCGAACGCGCAGCGCGCGGCGTCGAAGCGCTCGCTGCGCCCCGTCGCCAGTTCGACCGCGACCAGCGAATCGAAATACGCCTTCATTTCGAGGCCGTATGCGCCGATGTTCTGGATCGGCGCGGCGCCGACGGTGCCTGGGATCAGCGCGAGGTTCTCGAGGCCCGGCATCCCGTGCTCGAGCGTCCATGCGACGAATGCGTGCCAGTTCTCGCCGCCGCCGGCCTCGACGTACCACGCGTCGCCGTCCTCGCGCACGACGCGGCGGCCGGCGATCTCGTCGAGCAGCACGACGCCGTCGAAATCGCGCGTGAACACGACGTTGCTGCCGCCGCCGAGCACGAGCTGCGGCAGGTTCGCGACGCGCGGGTCGCGGTGCAGCGCCTCGAACTGCGCCGCGTGCGTGACGCGCGCGGCAAAGCGCGCGCGCGCGGCGATGCCGAACGTGTTGTGCGCGGCAAGCGCATGGTCGGGAAGCAGCGACAGGGTGGAATCGTCAGGAGGCATCGGCATTCGCGGTCACGTCGGCCCGGTCCGGCAAACGGCCGGTCTTGGGCAAACGGAGGGGCATCGGTAAAATGGCAAACAGTCCGCAATTATAGCGAGTGCCCGCGCGCGAGCCGGGTGCCCGCATCTCAAGGGAGAATGCCATGCCATCGTTCGACGTCGTTTCCGAAGCGAACATGATCGAAGTGAAGAACGCCATCGAGCAGTCGAACAAGGAAATTTCGACGCGCTTCGACTTCAAGGGCTCCGACGCGCGCGTCGAGCAGAAGGAACGCGAGCTGACGCTGTTCGCCGACGACGATTTCAAGCTCGGCCAGGTCAAGGACGTGCTGATCAGCAAGCTGGCCAAGCGCAACGTCGACGTGCGCTTCCTCGACTACGGCAAGGTCGAGAAGATCGGCGGCGACAAGGTCAAGCAGATCGTCACCGTGAAGAAGGGCGTGAGCGGCGATCTCGCGAAGAAGATCGTGCGCCTCGTGAAGGACAGCAAGATCAAGGTGCAGGCGAGCATCCAGGGCGACGCGGTGCGCGTGGCCGGCACGAAGCGCGACGACCTGCAGAACGTGATCGCGATGCTGCGCAAGGACGTGACCGACACGCCGCTCGACTTCAACAACTTCCGCGACTGATCGCCAGCCGATCCGTCACGTCATTCGGCCGGGCCCCGCATGCGCGGCGCGCCCGGCGCGCGGCAAGCGCCGCGCTTTCTCAGGCTTTCCCGCCGTCCTGCGCGCCGCCGTCCGCGGCCGCCTTCTTCTTGTCGCCGATCCGGCTCTCCTGCCCCGCGAGCAGCTTCGAAATGTTGCCGCGGTGACGCCACACGAGCAGCACGCTCATCGCGAGCACGGCCCACGCGACCGGGTTGTGGCCCGTGCCGAACAGGAACACGTCGAACACCGGCGCGAACACGGCTGCCACCAGCGCCGCAAGGGACGAATAGCGGAAGAAGAACGCGACGATCAGCCAGGTCAGCGCAGTCGCGAGCCCGAGCACCGGGTGCACGGCGAGCAGCACGCCGGCCGCGGTCGCGACGCCCTTGCCGCCCTGGAAGCGGAAGAACACCGGATACAGGTGGCCGAGGAACACGGCGATCGCAACCCACGCGACCGCGACGTCGGGCAGGCCCAGGCGTCGTGCGAGCCAGACGGCAAACCAGCCCTTGAACGCGTCGCCAACGAGCGTCAGGATTGCGGCCTTCTTGTTGCCGCTGCGCAGCACGTTGGTCGCGCCGGGATTCTTCGACCCGTACGAACGCGGGTCGGCCAGGCCCATCGCAGAACTGACGACAACGGCGAACGACACCGAACCGATCAGGTAGGCAACGAGGGCGGCGAGCAGGATCTGCATGCGGAGGACTCTTCTTTCAACGTATCGGTAAAGGGACGGCCGTGCGCGGCAAGCCGGCAAGCCGAAACGGCGCCCATTCTACCGAACGGGCGCGGGGTGCCACGAAGGTGAAACCCTCAGTCGACACTCGCGCACTGCACGGGCTGCGCGCCGAGCAGCGATACGAGTACCGCCGGCGCGAGGCTGACGAGGTAGCCGCGGCGGCCGCCGTTCAGGTAGATCGTCGGCAATTCGAGGATCGTCGCCTCGACGTAGACGGGCATCGTCTTGCGCGTACCGAACGGCGACGTGCCGCCGACGAGATAGCCCGAATGGCGGTTCGCGACCTCGGGCTTGCACGGTTCCACGCGCTTCGCGCCGATCTGCCGCGCAAGGTTCTTCGTCGACACGGTACGGTCGCCGTGCATCAGCACGATCAGCGGCTTCGCGTGTTCGTCTTCCATCACGAGCGTCTTCACGACGCAGTGCTCGTCCGCGCCGAGCTGGCGCGCCGATTCGCCGGTGCCGCCGTGCTCGACGTAGTCGTACGGATGCTCGCCGAACGCCACGCCATGGCGGCGCAACAGCTGGGTCGCGGGGGTTTCGGACACGTGTCTGGATTTGCTCATGGCGGCATTTTAATGGCGAACGACCGGCAGGCGGGCGGCGACGTGCGCAGGCCGGCGGTATACTCGCGGCCCGTTTTCCGCCGGACGGCCGCCTGAGCCGCCGCCCCGATTCCGCCCGCCATCATTGCGGACATCGCGAAGGGCTATTGCCCGATTGGCCGATTGTCGCGCGCGCGACGTCATGGCACGATCGTTCGCAAACAACGTCGCGCCGCCGCCCGGCGCCCTTTTCTGGAGACGCCATGTCCTCGCCCATTCGTTCGTCCGAGTCGCTCGACGTCGACGCCCTGCTCGCCGCGCTGCCGCGCCGCATCGCCGACGTGCCCGCGCGCTGGGCCGCACAGGCGCCCGCGCACCCGGCGCTGATCGAAGACGCGCGCCGCCTGACGTACGGCGAGCTGGCGCAGGCCGTCGATGCGGCGGCCGCGCGGCTCGCGAGCCTCGGCGTGCAAGGCGGCGACCGCGTCATGATCGTCGCGGAAAACTGCGTCGCGCAGATCGTGCTGCTGTTCGCGGTGGCCCGCCTCGACGCGTGGGCGCTCGTGTCGAACGCACGGCTGTCCGCCGGCGAACTCGATGCGATCGCCGCGCATGCGCGCCCGAAGCTGGCCGCATTCGCGACGGACGCATCGCCCGACGCGCGCGCGCATGCCGCGCGGCTCGGCGCGACACCCGCCGGCGCGCTGCCGGTCGACATCGGCGCGTGGTCGTATTGCATCGACGCGAGCGCGCCCGCCGAACCGGTCACGGCAGACGGCGCCACACAATGCGCGGCGCTGATCTACACGACCGGCACGACGGGCGCACCGAAAGGCGTGATGCTGTCGCACCGCAACCTGCTGTTCATCGCCGCAACGTCGAGCACGCTGCGCCGCGTGTCGCCCGACGACGTCGTCTACACGGTGCTGCCCGTGTCGCACGTGTACGGGCTCGCGTCGGTCTGCCTCGGCAGCCTGTACGCAGGCGCGACGCTGCGGCTCGCGCCGCGCTTCTCGCCGGAGGCCGTGCGCGTCGCGCTCGCCGACGAAGGCGTGACGATCTTCCAGGGCGTGCCCGCGATGCACGCGAAGCTGCTCGAGCACCTGCACACGCACGGCCACACGTGGCATGCGCCGCGCCTGCGCTTCGCGTATTCGGGCGGCTCGCCGCTCGACGCGAACCTGAAGGCGCGCGTCGAGCGTCAGTACGGCGTGCCGCTGCACAACGGCTACGGGATGACCGAAAGCAGCCCGACGATCACGCAGACGCCGCTCGACGCGCCGCGTGCCGACAGTTCGGTCGGCGTGTCGATTCCGGGCGTCGACATGCGGATCGTCGCGCCTGACGGCACCGACGTGGCGCCGGGCGACGTCGGCGAGATCCGCGTGCGCGGGCCGAACGTGATGCTCGGCTACTACCGCAACGCGGACGCGACGCGCGCCGCCGTGTCGCCGGACGGCTGGCTGAGCACCGGCGATCTCGCGCGGCAGGAGCCGGACGGCGCGGTGACGATCGCCGGCCGCAGCAAGGAACTGATCATCCGGTCGGGCTTCAACGTGTATCCGGTCGAGGTCGAGCAAGTGCTGAATGCGCATCCGGACGTCGTGCAGGCGGCCGTGATCGGCCGCGCGGTCGAGGGCAACGAGGAAGTGCTCGCGTTCGTCGAGCTGGTGCCGGGCGCGACCGCGGACGAAGCCGCGTTGCACGCGTGGTGCGCGGAGCGGCTCACGCCTTACAAGCGCCCTGCGTACATCCGCGTGCTCGATGCGCTGCCGGCCGCATCGACCGGCAAAGTGCTGAAGCACAAGCTGCGCGAGCTGGTCTGACGCCGGCCGCTGCGCGCCTGCGTACGCGTCGAGCGCGTACCGGCGCCCGCGCGGCGCCGGTACGCGCGCCCCGCGTACTAACCGCGCGGGTGGTGCTGCGCGTGCAGCGTCTTCAGCCGCTCGCGCGCGACGTGCGTATAGATCTGCGTGGTCGAGATGTCGCTGTGGCCGAGCAGCAGCTGCACGACGCGCAGGTCGGCGCCGTGGTTCAGCAGGTGTGTCGCGAATGCATGCCGCAGCGTATGCGGCGACAGGTGCGCGCGCACGTCGGCCTGCTGCGCGTGACGCTTGATGATGTTCCAGAACTGCTGGCGCGTCATCCCGTCGCCGCGCGCGGTCACGAACAGCGCGTCGGCCGCGCGCGCGCCGAGCAATGCCGGCCGTGCACCGCGCAGGTAGCGCTCGATCCAGCCGTGCGCCACTTCGCCGAACGGCACGAGCCGCTCCTTCGAGCCCTTGCCCATCACGCGCACGACGCCTTCGTTCAGGCCGACCTCGACCGTCTTCAGCGTCACGAGCTCGCTCACGCGCAGCCCGCTCGCGTACATCAGCTCGAGCATCGTGCGGTCGCGCAGGCCGAGCGGCGTGCCGACGTCGGGTGCGCCGAGCAGCGCCTCGACCTGCGCCTCCGACAACGTCGACGGGAACCGCGCCGCCTGTTTCGCGGACGTGATCCGCAGTGTCGGGTCGGCGCTCGCGCGATGCTCGCGCACGGCCCAGCCGTAATAGCGACGGAACACCGACAGCCGCCGGTTCGACGACGTCGCCTTGCCGTCGCTGCGCGCGGCGATGTAGCCCGTCACCATCGCTTCGTCGGCCGCATCGAGCGGCGCATCGTGCGTCTCGGCCAGCCATTGGGAAAACAGCACCAGATCGCGCCGGTACGCGTCGAGCGTGTTGCGCGCGAGCCCGTGCTCGAGCCACAGCGCATCGCAAAACTCGTCGATCGACGCGCGGCTCGCGAGCAGCGCGGGTGACGCCGCGGCGGCATCGCCGTCGGCTTCGGGGGAAATCATGGGTTCACTCATCAGTACGGCACGCCTTCGTGCGCCAGCAGCCAGCGCTTCACTTTCTGGTAATAGCCGTTGTCGTCGTGGTTCGCGAAGCCGCCGAGGCCGCCCGCCGCGACGACGCGATGGCACGGAATCACGAGCGGGAAGTAGTTCGCGCCGCACGCCTGGCCGACCGCGCGCGGTGCGCTGCCGATCCGCTTCGCGACCTGGCCGTAGGTCAGCACGGTGCCGGGCGGGATATCGCTGATCACGTCCCACACGCGGTGCTGGAATGCGCTGCCGACTTCCGCGAGCGGCAGGTCGAAGCGCGCCGACGCACGCTCGAAATAACGCTCGATCTGCTTGACCGCGCGCTTCGCGAGCGCCGAATCCGGATCGACCGACTTCACCGATTCGGGCAGATAGACGATCTCGCGCACCACCGCGGCATCCGTACGGATGCCGACCTTGCCGAACGGCGCGTCGATGACTGCGTTGAACATTGCCTTCTCCTGACCGGGGGATGCGCGCGGCCCCGCCACGCGCCGACGACACTTTACGCCGCCTTCACGCAGCACGCAGCGCCCATTCGACATGCTCGCGCACAACCGGCGACGGGTCGTCGGCCCGCGCGCGCAACGCGGCGACGATCGCGTCGCGCGCCGGCGGCGCGAGCCGGTCCGGACCCACGCGCAGCGCATTGCCGAGCCCGACCGCGAGATTGCGCAGCCAGCTTTCGTAGCCGATGCGCCGGATCGCGCTGCCCTGCATCCGCGTGTCGAATGTGTCGGCATCCCATGCAAACAGATCGACGAGCGTCGCGCGGTCGAGACCGTGCCGCACGTCGAAATCGGCGACGGGCGCGGCCTGCGCGAACTTGTTCCACGGACACACGAGCTGGCAGTCGTCGCAGCCGTACACGCGATTGCCGATCATCGGCCGCAACGCTTCGGGGATGCTGCCTTTCAGTTCGATCGTCAGATACGAGATGCAGCGGCGCGCGTCGACGCGGTACGGCTCGACGATCGCACCGGTCGGGCACGCGTCGATGCAGCGCGTACAACTGCCGCAGTGCGCGCCGGGCGTCTCGGGTGCGGTGTCAGGCGACGTGTGCGCGTCGGCCGGCAACGGCAGGTCGACGTAGATCTCGCCGAGGAAGAACAGCGAACCGGCATCGCGCTGCAACAGCAGCGTGTGCTTGCCGCGCCAGCCGACGCCCGCCTTCTGCGCGAGTTCGACCTCGAGCACGGGCGCCGAATCCGTGAACACGCGGTAGCCGAATGCGCCGATCTCGCCCTCGATGCGCTCCGCGAGCGTCTGCAACCGGTTGCGCAGCACCTTGTGATAGTCGCGGCCACGCGCATAGATCGACACGACGGCCGCCTGCGGATCGTCGAGCCGCGCCCGTTCGCGTGCGCGCCAATCGTGCGGCACGAGCGCGCCGGGCTCGCCGCCCGGTGCATCGCCGGCGAGCGTTTGGGCCGGCAAATAGGCGAGCCGCACGGAAATCACGCGTCGCGTACCGGCCACAAGTTCGGCCGGACGCGCGCGTTTCATCCCATGTTTCGCCATATAATCCATTTCGCCGTGGTATCCGGCTTCCAGCCAGGCGGCGAGGCCTGCTTCGGCATCCGAGAGATCGGTATCGCTGATGCCGATCGCCCCGAAACCCAATTCGCGCCCCCACGCCCTGATGCGAGCGGCAAGCGCAGTCAACGCCGCATCATCGAGCGCGCACGGCGCCGCGCCTTCGGCTTGAGTCGAAGGCCTGTCGGATGCGGCGAGTTCCGGTAATCGGTTCATCGCACTATTTTACGAGAATGCCAGCCACGTCCAGCCAATCGCCTCATGACGCCATGCTGCCCGCCCCGCTCGCGGAGCGCGTGATCGCGCTCGCCGACGAAGCGGCGACCGAGGCCTTCGGCACCCGCTTCGCGCACGCGCTCGACGCGGCGCGCATCGAACTCGACCGCGCGCATGCGTTCGACGGGCTGCAAATCCAGCTGGTCGGCGATCTCGGCGCAGGCAAGACGACCCTCGTGCGCGCGATCCTGCGCGGCCTCGGCCACCCGGGACGCGTGCGCAGCCCAACCTATACGCTCGTCGAGCCATACGCGCTCGAACGCGACGATGGGGAACTCGAGGTCTATCACTTCGATCTGTATCGATTCAACGATCCGGCCGAATGGTCCGATGCAGGCTTTCGCGAATATTTCAATTCCAGCGCGATCTGCCTCGTCGAATGGCCGCAACAGGCGGGCACCCTGCTCGGCGTGCCCGATCTGGTTTTCTCGCTCGACGTGGATGGCGACGGCCGCGCCCTCACCGTCCGGGCGTATAGCGCTTCAGGAAAGGCATGTCTCGAAAGATGTTGATCAAACCGTTCCGCTCGATCGAATCGGCGGCCACCGCGACGCACAACTGGCGCCGCCGCCAGATTCTGTGCGCGGGCGCGTCGACGCTGGTGCTCGGTCTCGTCGCGCCGCGGCTCGCGCACGCGTCGTCGGTGCTCGGCGTGCGCGTGTGGCCCGCGCGCGATTACACGCGCGTCACGATCGAATCCGACCAGCCGCTGCAGAATAGCCAACAGCTGCTGCAGGGTCCCGACCGCCTCGTCGTCGACCTGACCGGCCTCGACCTCGACCAGGCGCTGCGCGACCTCGTGTCGAAGATCGCGCCGAACGATCCGCAGATCCAGTCGGTGCGCGTCGGCCAGTATCAGCCGCACGTCGTGCGGATGGTGTTCGACCTGAAAGGCTCGGTGAAGCCGCAGGTGTTCACGCTGCCGCCCGTCGGCACCTACAAGTACCGGCTCGTGTTCGACCTGTATCCGGCCGTGGCGCCCGATCCGCTGTCCGACCTGATCGCGCAGACGGAACGCAAGGAGCAGGCGCTCAACGATACGGCGCGCGCGCAGCAGATGCAGCCGCCGACCACGCTGGCCGGCCCGGGCACGCCGCCGCCCGGCGCGGGCGACAACAGCGACGCGTTCTTCCAGCGTTTCGCGCAGAACACGCCGGCCACGCCGCACACGCCGCCGGCGGCCGGCACGCCTTCGACGCCCGCGAAGCCGGCCGTCAAGCCGCCGCCCGTCATCGCGCGCCGCGACGACAGCGACGACGACGGCGACACCTACAAGTTCACCGCGCCGAAATCCGGCAAGGGCAGCACCGTGCGCCTGCTGACGGTCGCGATCGATCCGGGCCACGGCGGCGAGGATCCGGGCGCGATCGGCGGCGGCGGCACCTACGAGAAGCACATCGCGCTCGACATCGCGAAGAAGCTGCGCGCGAAGATCGACGGCGCGCCGAACATGCGCGCGATGATGACGCGCGACGCCGACTTCTTCGTGCCGCTGAACGTGCGCGTGCAGAAGGCGCGCCGCGTCGGCGCCGACCTGTTCGTGTCGATCCACGCGGACGCGTTCACGACGCCGTCCGCGCGCGGGTCGTCGGTGTTCGCGCTGTCCGACCACGGCGCAACGAGTGCCGCGGCGCGCTGGATGGCGAACAAGGAGAATTCGTCCGACCTGATCGGCGGTATCAACATCAAGACGGCGGACGCGGCCGTGAACCGCGCGCTGTTCGACATGTCGACGACCGCGCAGATC
Organism: Burkholderia cepacia complex sp. TUM26381; assembly: GCF_057439935.1. Classification (NCBI taxonomy): domain Bacteria; kingdom Pseudomonadati; phylum Pseudomonadota; class Betaproteobacteria; order Burkholderiales; family Burkholderiaceae; genus Burkholderia; species Burkholderia cepacia complex sp. TUM26381. The sequence goes on from NZ_CM172006.1 coordinate 2,897,052, forward strand.
CGCGACTCGCTGCGCTACGGCAACTACGTGCTGAAGGAAGTCGGCGGCATCAACAAGCTGCACAAGGGCTCGGTCGAGCAGGCCGGGTTCGCGGTGCTGAAGGCGCCCGACATTCCGTCGATCCTCGTCGAGACCGCGTTCATCAGCAACCCGGACGAAGAGCGCCGGCTCAACGACGACAGCTATCGCGACGAGATGGCCGACGCGATCTTCCGCGGCATCAAGCGTTACTTCTCCGCGAATCCGCCGCTCGCGAAGAACCGGATGGCCTGACGGCCGCCCGTTCCCTGCCGCCGGCACGCGCTGCGTGCCGGCGCGTCACGACGCCGCGAAGCGGCGCACCAGTTTCCCGCCGAACACGTTCACCGCGAGCCCGCCCATCACGAGCGCGGTGCCGATCAGTTGCGTGCGCGTCAGATGTTCGTCGAGCAGCAGCGCCGACGACGCGAGCCCGACGACCGGCACCAGCAGCGAGAACTGCGCGACCTGCGCGGCCGGGTAGCGCGACAGCAGCCGGCTCCACAGCCCGTAGCCAAGCAGCGTCGCGACGAACGCGAGATAGACGACCGCGAAGATCGACGCGCCGTTGAGCCCGGCGAGCGCGGTCGCGATGCGCTGCGGCCCTTCGAACCACAGCGACAGCAGGAAGAACGGCACGGGCGGCACGAGGCTCGCCCACACGACGAGCGACACGAGATTCGCCTTCCCGACCTTCTTCGTGACGATATTGCCGAACGCCCACATCGCGGCCGAGCAGATCGTCAGCAGGAAGCCCGCGAGCGTCATCGCGCGGCCGCCCTGCGCGGCGATCACGACGAGGCCGCCCGCGGCGATCGCGAGCCCGATCAGGTTCTGCACGTGCAGCCGCTCGCCGAGGAACAGCATCGCGAACACGAGCGTGAAGAACGCCTGCGACTGCAGCACGAGCGACGCGAGGCCGGCCGGCATGCCGACGTACATGCCGGTGAACAGGAACACGAACTGGCCGAGCTGGATCGTCGCGCCGTACAGCACCAGCAGGCGCCACGGAATCTGCGGCCGGCGCACGAAGAACACGGCGGGCACGGCCGCGAGCGTGAAGCGCAGCGCGCCGAGCAGCATCGGCGGCATGCCATGCAGGCCGACCTTGATCACGACGAAGTTCACGCCCCACGCCAGGATCACGACCAGCGCGAGCAGCAAGTCCTTCGGGGCCATCATCGGCGTCTCCTCGATTCGAATCATTGTGCCAGGCCCCCACCCTGTCGCTTCGCGCCAGGCACTCCGAGGGGGTCAGGAAAACTTGGGGCGGCCCAGCGTTTTCCCGAGAAGCGCGTCAGTCTACCGGGTTTCGCCGGGGGCCCGATACCCGCGCGGCGCGCATGGAATCGGCGGCGGTCGGCCAGTACAATGACCGGCATCCCCTGCCGCCCCACTGGAGCCGCCATGACCGACTCGATCAAAGCCCTGCTGAAGCCGCACGTGCGCGACATCGGCAACCTGCAGGTACGCCGCACGCTGCCCGCGCTCGCCGCACGTCTCGTCGGCCCGTTCATCTTCTTCGATCACATGGGCCCCGCTACGCTGCCGGCCGGCACAGGGCTCGACGTGCGCCCGCATCCGCACATCGGGCTCGCGACCGTCACCTACCTGTTCGACGGCGCGATCCTGCACCGCGACAGCCTCGGCTCGCTGCAGGCCATCGTGCCGGGCGACGTGAACTGGATGACGGCCGGCCGCGGGATCGTCCACTCCGAACGCACGCCCGACGCGCAGCGCGCCAGCGGCCATACCGTGCACGGGATCCAGACCTGGGTCGCGCTGCCGCAAGCGCACGAGACGACCGAGCCGTCGTTCGAGCACCATCCGGCCGACACGCTGCCGAAGCGCAACGAAGACGGCGTATCGCTGACGGTGATCGCGGGCGACGCGTTCGGGCTGCGCTCGCCCGTCACGACGTTCTCGCGCACGCTGTACGTCGCGGCCGACTTCGCGGCCGGCGGCCGGCTCGAACTCGACGCGTCGCACGAGGAGCGCGCGGTCTACGTGGTCGACGGCGAGCTTGCGATCGACGGCACGCCGGTGCCGGCCGAACAGATGGCCGTGCTCGCACCGGGCGCGACGGTCACGCTGACGAGCGGCAGCGGCGCACGCGCGATGCTGCTCGGCGGCGACAAGATCGACGGCGAACGCTTCATCGAATGGAATTTCGTCGCCAGCAGCCGCGACGCGATCGAGCGCGCGAAAGCGGCCTGGACGCGCCAGGAAATGGGCAAGGTGCCGGGCGAGACCGAGTGGATCCCGCTGCCCGAGTCGAAACCGCGTTGAAAAAGGGGCGCACCGCCCCCATCCTGACGATATTCGAACCGAAGAGAACGACATGGACACCACGCTTGCCACTTTCGAGAAAGACGTCATCGAGGCGTCGCTGGACACGCCCGTGCTGGTCGACTTCTGGGCGCCGTGGTGCGGCCCCTGCAAGACGCTCGGCCCGCTGCTGGAAAAGCTCGAAGCCGACTACGAAGGCCGCTGGAAGCTCGTGAAGGTCAACGTCGACGAGAACCAGGAACTTGCCGCGCACTTCCAGACGCGCAGCATCCCGCACGTGATCGCATTCGCCGACGGGCGCCCGGTCGACCAGTTCGTCGGCGTGCTGCCCGAAGGCCAGTTGCGCGCGTTCCTCGACCGGCTGCTGCCGGCGCCCGAGGAAGCCGAGCGCCGCGCCGCGCAGTACGCGATGGCCGAGCAGCGCTTCGACGATGCGCTCACGCACCTCGAAGCGGCGCTCGCGCTGAACCCCGGTTTCGACGACGCACGCCTCGACCTGATTGAACTGCTGCTCGCGAGCAACCAGGTCGATGCCGCCCGTGCGGAGACCGAACGCCTGTCGCCGCAGACCGTGCAAAACGGCGATCCGCGCTACCAGGCGATCAAGACCCGTTTCGACGCGCTCGAGGCCACGGCCGACCTGCCGCCGACCGACGCGCTCGAAGCACGCATCGCGGCGAACCCGGCCGATCTCGACGCGCGCTTCGACCTCGCGCAGAGCCTGATCGCGCGGCGCGCGTACGAAGGTGCGGTGGAGCAGTTGCTGGAAATCGTCACGCGCGACCGCGCGTACGGCGACGATCTCGGCCGCCGCACGCTGATCTCGGTGTTCGAACTGGCCGGCGATCGCCCGGACCTCGTCGCCGGGTGGCGACGCAAGCTGAGCATGGCGCTCAACTGACGCGCGGCACGCCGGGCCGCAATGGCCCGGCCGGGCCGCCGTCTCGCTTGCGGCGCACTACCCGCGCCGCAGCCTCATCCCGCTACGCCCGCGCGGCGCGGGCTCAGCCGGCCGCCTGCGCCGCGATCGCGCGCAGCGCATGCGCGGCGGCCGCGAACCCGAAGCTCGCGGTCACGCACACGCTCGAACCGAATCCCGCACAGTTGAGCCCCGCGACATGCGCCGCGGCGGACGGCTCCGCACCGTCCTCGATGTCGCACGCGGCGGCTTCCGGATAGATCAGCGGCTCGTCCGAATACACGGCGCTGACCTTGAAGCGCGCCTTCGGCCCGCGCGGAAAGCCGTGCTGCTTGCGCAACTGCGCGCGCACCTTCGACAGCAGCGGATCCTGGATCGTCAGCGCGAGATCGTCGATGCGGATGCGCGTCGGGTCGAGCTGCCCGCCCGCGCCGCCGACGACGACGAGCGGCTGCCGCTTCGCGACGCACCACGCGATCAGCGCGACCTTCGTGCGCACACTGTCGATCGCGTCGATCACGTAGTCGAAGCCGCCGCCGAGCAGCGCGTCGAAGTTGTCGGGTTCGACGAAATCCTCGATCCGGTTCACGCGGCACGCGGGATCGATCAGCGCGATCCGCTCGGCCATCGCGTCGACCTTCGGCTTGCCGTAATTGCCGTCGAGCGCGTGGATCTGCCGGTTCGTATTGCTTTCCGCGACGTTGTCGAGATCGATCAGCGTCAGCGTGCCGACCGCGTTGCGCGCAAGCGCCTCGGCCACCCACGACCCGACGCCGCCGATCCCGATCACCGCGACGTGCGCACGCTCGAACGCGGCGGCGGCCGGCGCGCCGTACAGGCGCGCGACGCCGCCGAAGCGCCGGGCGCGATCCACGTCAAGCTGGATTTCCGGGGTCGGGGTAAGATCAGAAGAACTGGGCGGGGAAGCTTCGGCAGCGGACATGGCAGCAAGGAAAACGTAAGTCGTGCAGCCCTCTATTTTGCCTGAACTCCCCGCTCGCACGCGCCACTGTGCACGCACGATTCTCGCGCGTTCGCTATACTGGCCCCAGATTGAAGCGTTTGCATAACATGACGACTCTCGCCGATCTCCGCATCAACTATTCACGTGCTTCGCTCGACGAAGCCGATGCCGCCCCCGACCCCCTCGCCCAGTTCGATCGCTGGTTCAAGGAGGCGCTCGCCGCCAAACTGCCCGAGCCGAACACGATGACGCTCGCGACCGTCGGCGCCGACGGCCGGCCTTCGGCACGGATCGTACTCATCAAGGGCGTCGACGAACGCGGGTTCGTCTTCTTCACCAATTACGAAAGCCGCAAGGGGCACGACCTCGCCGTGCATCCGCAAGCCGCGCTGCTGTTCTACTGGATCGAGCTCGAGCGCCAGGTGCGCATCGAAGGCCGGATCGAGAAAACCAGCGCCGAAGAAAGCGACCGCTATTTCGCGTCGCGCCCGCTCGGCTCGCGCATCGGCGCGTGGGCATCGGAGCAGAGCGCCGTGATCGACAGCCGCGCGACGCTCGAAGCGCGCGAAAAGGCCATCAGCGAACGCTACGGCGACAACCCGCCGCGCCCGCCGCACTGGGGCGGCTACCGCCTCGTCCCCGACGCGATCGAGTTCTGGCAAGGGCGCCCGTCGCGGCTGCACGACCGTCTGCTCTATACGCGCGACGCCGCGGCGTCGCCGGGCTGGACGATCTCGCGCCTGTCGCCGTAAGCGCGGCGCCGGCGCACGCCGGTCGTGTCTCGTGTTGCATCCGGGTGCCCGCTTCGCAAGCGGCGGGCGCCGGTCAAGATACTTGGCTGTATTCGATTCAACGAACAAACGGAGAATCCAAATGTTCTGGGAAAAGAAGCTGGCACAGTGGGCGGACGAAGTACGGGCGAAAGCGAACATACCGGCGCGCCTCGTGCTGTGGAACGGCGATCAACTCGATTTCGGCACCTTCAGCGCACCGCAGGTCACGCTGAAGGTGAACAGCGCGTCGGCGTTGCCGCTGCTGCTCGATCCGAGCCTCGACAATCTCGGCGAAGCGTACGTGAAGGGCAAGATCGACATCGAAGGCAGGCTGTCGGACATCATCAACATCAGCTACTCGCTCGCGCGCAGCACGGTAACGAGCGCGAGCAAGCTGGCGCGCGTGAAGCGCTACTTCAATCACTCGAAGAGCACCGACAAGAAGGCGATCCAGTATCACTACGACGTCTCGAACGAGTTCTACCGGCTGTGGCTCGACGAGAACATGGTGTACTCGTGCGCGTACTTCGAGAACGGTGACGAGGATCTCGCCACCGCGCAGATCAAGAAAATCGATCACATCCTGACGAAGATCCGGCTCGAGCCCGGCCAGCGCCTGCTCGACATCGGCTGCGGCTGGGGTGCGCTCGTGCTGCGCGCCGCGCAGAAGTTCGGCGCGACGTGTCTCGGCGTGACACTGTCGCAGAACCAGTTCGACCTCGCGACCGCGCGCGTGAAGGCCGCGGGGCTCGAAGACAAGATCGAGATCCGCCTGCAGGATTACCGCGAGATCGACGGCCAGTTCGACCGCATCACGAGCGTCGGGATGTTCGAGCACGTCGGCCGCAAGAACCTGCCGCTCTACTTCTCGCGCGTGCATGACCTGCTCGCCGACGACGGCATCGCGATGAACCACGGGATCACGTCGACCGATGCGGAAAGCGGCGAAACGGCGCTCGGCGGCGGCGAATTCATCGACCGCTACGTGTTCCCGGACGGTGAGCTGCCGCACATCAGCCTCGCGCTCGAAGCGGCGCAGCGCGGCGGACTCGAGGCGGTTGACGTCGAAAGCCTGCGGCGGCACTATGCGCGCACGCTCGAGATCTGGACGGAGAACTTCGAGGCGAAGGCCGACCAGGCGAAAGCCCTCGTCGACGACGAAAAATTCCGCATCTGGCGCGTATATCTTGCCGGCTGCGCGTATGCATTCGAGCACGACGACGTGTCGATCTTCCAGATCGTGTGCCGCAAGGCCGGACGCAGCGCGAAAACGCTGCCGTGGTCGCGGCGCTATATGTACGAACACGCGCTGCCGCGCTAGGCGGCGCTTCACGCTGGGCATGCATGGGTGACGGCAGGACGCGGCGCAAGGCGCCGCCGGAACGACAGCGGCGCGACGATGCGGACGAGTCGCACGCCGACGGGCAATTCGACCTGTTCGGCGTGCCGGCGGATGGCGCACGCGCGTCGCCGGCGCCGGCGGACGATGGCCGCCCCGCCGGCCCCGATGAGCACGTAACACCGCACGGGCAGGACGATCCGCGGCCTGCCCCTACTCCCCCGCGCCCTGTCGACGACGAACCGGCACCTGCCTCCGGCCTGCTGTGGGACGAGCCGTCGCCGCCCGTCGCGCCGCCGAAGAAAGGCCGGCGCAAGCGCGGCGTGCTGCCCGCGCCGATCGCGGCGGACGTCGCCGACGCCGCGGCCGGCCTGCCGCCGAACGTCCGGCTCGGCACGTCGTCGTGGTATTTCCCCGGCTGGAACGGCATCGTCTACGACGGCGATTTCGCGCAGACGAAGCTGTCGCGCGAAGGGCTCGAAGCATACGGCGCGCATCCGCTGCTGAGGAGCGTGAGCCTCGACCGGTCGTTCTACGGCCCGCTGTCGGTGGCCGACTACCTGCGCTACGCGCAGCAGGTGCCCGACGATTTCCGCTTCGTCGTGAAGGCGCCGGCTTCGGTGACCGATGCGGTGATCCGCGGCCGCCGCGGCGAGCCGTCGGGGCCGAACCCGACCTTTCTCGACGCATCGCTCGCGACCCGCGAATTCGTGCAGCCGTGTCTCGAAGGGCTCGGCCGAAAAGCGGGCGTGCTCGTGTTCCAGTTTTCGCCGCTGCCCGATCAATTGCTTGCCGAACCGGCTGCGCTGATCGACCGGCTGACCGCGTTTTTCGCGGCGCTACCGCCGCTGCCGCCGGAAGCCGACGGCACGCGCTACGCAATCGAGATTCGCGACGCGAGCCTGCTCACGCCGCGCTTCATCCGTGCGCTCGCCGCGCTCGGCGTGCGCTACTGCGTCGGCCTGCATGCGCGGATGCCCGACCCGTTGCGCCAGGCCGCCGCGCTCGCGCTGCTCGACGGCGACGCGCCGGGGCCGCTGATCGTGCGCTGGAGCCTGCACGGCGGCTTCAAGTACGAACAGGCGAAAGCGAAATACGAGCCGTTCGACAAGCTCGTCGACGAAGATCCGGCCACGCGCTCGGCGCTCGCCGAACTGGCCGCGCGCTACGCGCTGGCCGGGCAGCCGGTGATCATCACGATCAACAACAAGGCGGAAGGCTCCGCGCCGTTGTCGTGCATCGCGCTCGCGCGCGAAATCGCCGCCGCGTGCGCGCAGTGGCGCAACGAGGCGGCGTAACGCGCGTTTCCGCCGGCTGTCGCCGGTCATGCGCTTACGCGCCGCGCAGCGACTTCAGCCGGTGCGAGAACTTCTGCCGGAACTTCGCGAGCTTCGGCCCGATCACGACCGAGCAATAGCCCTGCCCCGGGTTCTGCGCGTAATAGTTCTGGTGATAATCCTCGGCCGGCCAGTAGTTGCCGTCGAGCGGCACCACCTGCGTGACGATCGGCTGCCCGAACACCTGCTCGCGTTCCAACTCGCGGATCACGTCGAGCGCGGTGTCGCGCTGCGCATCCGAATGCGTGAACACGACCGACCGGTACTGCGTGCCGACGTCGTTGCCCTGCCGGTTCAACTGGGTCGGATCGTGCGTCGCGAAGAAGATCTCGAGAATCTCGCGATAGCCGATGCGCGCCGGATCGAACGTCACGTTGACGACTTCCGCGTGGCCCGTATCGCCTTCGCAGATGTCGCGGTAGCCGGGATTGCGCGTATGGCCGCCCGCGTAACCCGACTGGACGGCCGTCACGCCGTCGACGTCGAGAAACACGGCCTCCGTGCACCAGAAACACCCGCCTCCCAACGTCGCGGTTTCAAGCATCTCGTTCCCCATGAAATCAGTCCCTCGTTGATGACGGCAACCGCTACGCATGTACCGGCGCCGCCGTTTCGTCTCGCCGCCGCCCGCACGCGGTGCGGACGCAGCGGCACTCCGGCAAGTATCTCACTCGCGCGCGAACCTGGCAGAGCGGACAGGTGCCGCACGCGACCGTGCCGCACATTTCTCGTCTACACTTAGGCACGCGCAAGCGGCGGCAAACCCGTCGCGCCAGCCAAGCGTCCGATGCACGCCCGACCCTGATGCAAACATCATCTGCCGGAACATCGATATGCATGCCTTAGCAGACATCCCCCGCATCGCGGGCCCGGTCGCCGCCACCTCGCGCGCCGGCACCTCAATCGCACCATCGCGATGCCGCACGGCCGTCCCGCCCCGGGCACGGCGGTCCAGTACCTCGTCTTTTCCCGCTTTCACGATCTGATGCACGGCGCCGTACGCGTCGCCGACGCGTGCATCCGCCTGCCGATCGCGCCCGCCGGCGCCATCCACGCCGAACGGCACCCGCAGTCCGCACGCCCGCAACGAACGGCCGTGCGTCCACGATCCCAACCCATCGAGAGGGCATCACCATGAGCATGCGGCCTGACCCGACGTTTCACGCCTCGCCGGCGCTTGCGATGCAGGCACCCGCCGAAGAATTTGCCTATACGTTGTTGCTGAGCCCCGATTTTTCCAGACCCGACGCGCTTGCCGTGATCGACGTGAAGCCCGGTTCGCCGACTTACGGAAAGATCGTGCATACGGTAACGATGCCGAACACCGGCGACGAGTTTCACCACTTCGGCTGGAATGCGTGCTCGTCGTCGCTGTCGCCGCTGACCGGCCATGCGTTCCTCGAACGCCGCTTCCTGATCATCCCCGGCCTGCGCTCGTCGCGCATCTACGTGATCGACACGAAGCCGCATCCGACACAGGCGCGCATCCACAAGATCATCGAGCCCGACGAGATCTTCGCGAAGACCGGCTATTCGCGTCCGCACACCGTACACTGCGGCCCCGAAGGCATTTACGTGAGCACGCTCGGCGGCGCGGGCAAGGACGGCACCGACGGCGCGCCCGGCATCTTCATCATGGATTGCGAAACCTTCGACGTGCTCGGCCGCTGGGAGATCGACCGCGGCCCGCAGGACAAGCACTACGACTTCTGGTGGAACCTGCCGCGCGACTACATGGTGTCGAGCGAGTGGGCGCTGCCGCCGCAGTTCGAAAACGGGATCGTGCCGGCAGACCTGCTCGAGAACAAATACGGGCACCGGCTGCATTTCTGGGACCTGCGCGCGCGGCGCAACGTGCAGACGATCGATCTCGGCGCGCAGCACCAGATGGCGCTCGAGGTGCGGCCCGCGCACGACCCGGCGCGCGAATACGGGTTCGTCGGCGTCGTGGTCGATACGACGAATCTCGAAGGCTCGATCTGGACCTGGTGGCGCGAAGGCAGCAAGTTCCATGTGAAGAAGACCGCGACGATCCCGGCCGAGCCGGCCGCGGCCGACGAGCTACCGCCGCTGCTGAAATCGTTCGGCGCGGTGCCGCCGCTCGTGACCGACATCGACCTGTCGCTCGACGACCGCTTCCTGTACGTGTCGTGCTGGGGGACCGGCGAGATGCGCCAGTACGACGTGTCGGATCCGCACAACCCGGTGCTCGCGGGGTCGGTACGCATCGGCGGCATCGTGCGCCGTGCGCCGCACACGAACGGGCGCAGGTTCGCGGGCGGCCCGCAGATGGTCGAGATCAGCCGCGACGGCCGGCGCGTGTACTGGACCAATTCGCTGTATTCGACGTGGGACGACCAGTTCTATCCGGACGGCGTGCCGGGCGCGCAGGTGCTCGCGCATGCGGGGCCGGAAGGCGGGCTGACGCTCGCCGAAGATTACTGGGTCGAATTCCCCGACGGCTACCGTGCGCACCAGATCCGGCTCGAAGGCGGCGACTGCTCGACCGACTCGTTCTGCTATCCGTCGGTCCGGCGTTGAGCACCGGCCTGCACGCGCAGGCCGCCCTGTGGGCGGCCGTGCTCGCGAGCGGCATCTATCACGGGCTCAATCCCGCGATGGGCTGGCCGCTCGCGGTGTCGAACGCGCTGATGACGCGCCGCGGCGCCGCGCTCGTCGCGGCGCTCGGCTATCTCGCGCTCGGCCATGCGCTCGCGGTGTTCGCGGTGATGCTGCCGTTCGGGCTGCTCGCCGCGCTGCTCGCGTGGCAGTCGGCGATCCGGATCGGCGCGAGCGCGCTCGTGATCGGCTTCGGCGCCGTGCTGCTGATCCGGCGCAGGCATCCGCGCGCGCTCGCGCGGATCCCGCCCGCGCGGCTCGGCCTGTGGTCGTTCGCGGTCGCGCTCGCGCACGGCGCGGGGCTGATGCTGGTGCCGATCTATCTCGGGCTGTGCGGGCTCGACGGCGATGCCGGCCACCGCGCGGCCGCGATGCTCGTCGATGCGCATCTCGGGATGGCGCTCGTCGTCGCGGCCGTGCATGCGGCCGCGATGATCGCCGCCGGCGGCGGGCTCGCGTGGCTCGTGTACCGCTATCTCGGGCTGAAGTTCGTATCGCGAAGCTGGTTCAATCTCGATGCGGTGTGGGCATCGAGCCTGATCGTGACAGGCGCGCTGTCCCTCGGGCTGGCAGCGGCGCGCTAGCGCGGGGATCGATGGCAGGCGTGATGCGGCGCTGCCGGTTGGCGCAGCAGGCCTGCTTGAAAAACGCGACAGAACGGCGATGCCGGCCGCCCGCGATGCGCATCGAGCAGCGCGCCGCAGTGTTCGGTACGCCACCTTGCCCCCGCAATGCACCGTCCGGCCGGGCCCGGCGGCTGCGATTCCGCTAAAATCGGGCCATGCGCACCCCTTCCCAATCGACCGCCTTGTCGCCTTTCGTCCGCCGTGCCCGCCCCGTCCGCGTCGCGCCGCGCCTGCCCGTCTCGTTCCGGATGGTGGCCCGATGAGCCGCGCCAACCCGCCGGATTTCGACGCGGCCGCGTTCCGGCAGGCACTCGGCCAGTTCGCGACGGGCGTGACGGTGATCACGACGCGCGCGCCGTCCGGGCAGCTGATCGGCATCACCGCCAGCTCGTTCAACTCGGTCTCGCTCGATCCGCCGCTCGTGCTGTGGAGCCTCGCGCACAAATCGGCGTCGACGCCCGTGTTCCGCGGCAACAGCCATTACGTGGTGAACGTGCTCGCGGCGTCGCAGCTCGACCTGTGCAAGCGTTTCTCGACCTACAAGGGCGACCGCTTCGAAGGGATCGCGCATGCGGCCGGCAACTCGGGGATGCCCGTGCTCGACGGCGCGCTCGCCTGGTTCGAATGCCACAACCGCAGCCGCTACGATGAAGGCGACCACGTGATCTTCGTCGGCGAAGTCGAACGCTGCGGCGTGCGCGCGGTATCGGACACGGCCCCGCCGCTCGTCTTTCACGGCGGCGGCTTCCACGGCCTCACACCGCTTTGATCGCCCCCGTGCGCGCCAGCCCGACCGGCGCGCCCGCTTCATCCTTCAGCGTCTGCAGCACGATGTTCGAACGGATGTCCATCACCCCGGGCGCCTTGTAGAGCCGGTTCAGGACGAAATCCGAATAGTGCTTGAGGTTGTGCGCGAGCACGCGCAGCAGATAGTGGCTCTCGCCCGTCACGACGAATGCGCCGACCACCTCCGGCCATTCGCGCAGCGCTTCCGCGAAGCGCTCGTGCCATTGATTCTCTTCGTTGCGCATCGACACCTGCACGAATGCCTCGAGCTCGAAGCCGAGCTTCTCGCGGCTCAGGCACGCGCGATAGTGCTCGATCACGCCCTGCTCCTCGAGCAGGCGCATGCGGCGCAGGCAGGCGGATGGCGAAAGCGAAATGCGTTCCGCCAGGTCGAGATTGCTGATTCTGCCCTCCTCCTGCAGTACCGCCAGAATCCGGCAGTCGGTGGCATCGAGCGTGATCGCGTGCATTTTTGGTCCCCGTTTTCCCTCTGAGTCGAATTATCTGCCAATCCGGCGGATTGTCCATGTTTATTTCGCAAGCACTTTCTGCGAGCGTCCACCTATCATTCGAAGGATCGATTCACCGATTCGTCATGCCATGGACACTCTCTGGGACATCTCGCCGCCTGTCAGCCCCGCCACCCCCGTGTGGCCGGGCGATACGCCGGTTTCCGTCGAACGCGTGTGGCGGATGGAGGCCGGCTCGCCGGTCAACGTCGCGCGCCTGACGTTGTCGCCGCACACGGGCGCGCATTGCGACGCGCCGCTGCACTACGACGCCGACGGCGCCCCGATCGGCGCCGTGCCGCTCGACACCTATCTCGGCCCGTGCCGCGTGATCCATTGCATCGGCGCGTCGCCGGTCGTGCAGCCGGCCGACATCGCGACCGCGCTCGACAACGTGCCGCCGCGCGTGCTGCTGCGCACGTATGCGCGTGCCAACGTAGAACAGTGGGACAGCCATTTCTGCGCAGTCGCGCCCGAAACCGTCGATCTGCTCGCCGCGCATGGCGTGAAGCTGATCGGCATCGATACGCCGTCGCTCGACCCGCAGGAATCGAAGACGATGGATGCCCATCACCGCGTGCGTGCGCACCGGATGGCGATCCTCGAAGGCATCGTGCTCGACGACGTGCCGCCCGGCGACTACGAACTGATCGCACTGCCGCTGAAATTCGCGACGCTCGACGCGAGCCCGGTGCGCGCGGTACTGCGCGCGCTGCCTGCACGTGCCTCCTGATTACCCCGACCCACGACCCCACATCATGATCAAGACCCGTGAAGACGCGCTCGCGCTCGACCGCGACGACCCGCTCGCCCCGCTGCGCGGCCAGTTCTCCCTGCCCGATGGCGTGATCTACCTCGACGGCAACTCGCTCGGCGCGCAGCCGAGCGCCTCGGCCGCCCGCGCGCAGCAGGTGATCGGCGCCGAATGGGGCGAAGGCCTGATCCGCAGCTGGAACACGGCCGGCTGGTTCGCGCTGCCGCGCCGTCTCGGCGACAAGCTCGCGACGCTGATCGGCGGCGCACCGGGCGAAACGGTCGTCACCGACACCATCTCGATCAACCTGTTCAAGCTGCTGTCGGCGATGCTGCGCCATCAGGCCGAACGTGCGCCCGAGCGCCGCGTGATCGTGTCGGAGCGCTCGAACTTCCCGACCGACCTGTATATCGCGCAGGGGCTGATCGAACAGCTCGGCGGCGATTACGAGCTGCGCCTGATCGACGATCCGGCCGACCTGCCGGCCGCGCTCGGCGCGGACACGGCCGTCGCGATGATCACGCACGTGAACTACCGCACCGGCTACATGCACGACATGCCGGCCGTCACGCAGCTCGTGCACGACGCGGGCGCGCTGATGCTGTGGGATCTTGCTCACTCGGCCGGCGCGGTGCCGGTCAATCTCAACGGCGCACGCGCGGACGGCGCGGTCGGCTGCACATACAAGTACCTGAACGGCGGCCCCGGCTCGCCCGCGTTCGTGTGGGTGCCGCAGCGCCATCTCGCGCATTTCTCGCAGCCGCTGTCGGGCTGGTGGGGCCACCGCGCGCCGTTCGCGATGCAGCCGGCCTTCGCGCCCGATCCGGGCATCGCACGCTTCCTGTGCGGCACGCAGCCGATCGTGTCGATGTCGATGGTCGAATGCGGGCTCGACGTGTTCCTGCAGACCGACATGCACGCGATCCGCCGCAAGTCGCTCGCGCTGACCGACGCGTTCATCGCGCTCGTCGAAGCGCGCTGCGCAGGCCTGTCGCTCAAGCTCGTCACGCCGCGCGCACATCACCAGCGCGGCTCGCAGGCAAGCTTCGAGCATCCGCACGGCTACGAAGTGATGCAGGCGCTGATCGCGCGCGGCGTGATCGGCGACTACCGCGAGCCGTACGTGCTGCGCTTCGGCTTCACGCCGCTCTACACGCGTTTCGCCGATGTGTGGGATGCCGTCGAGACGCTGCGCGACATCCTCGCCACCGACGCGTGGAAGGCACCCGAGTTCGCCGAACGCGGCGCGGTGACCTGACCGGTTTTGCCCGGCGCGCGCGCCGCGCGCCAGGCCCCCCGTCATTCAAATCTGGAGAGAGTCGTGAATTCTGGTCATATGCAGCCACCCGGCGAAGACGCGCCGGCGGGCTGCCCGTTCTCGGGCGCACGCGCCGCACAACCGGCGCAGGCCGCGCACGAGGCGCCGCACGTGCCGGGCGATGCCGGCTGGCACAACGCGCAGCTCGATTTCTCGAAGTCGATGAGCTATGGCGACTACCTGTCGCTGAATTCGATCCTCGACGCGCAGCATCCGCTGTCGCCCGATCACAACGAGATGCTGTTCATCATCCAGCATCAGACGAGCGAGCTGTGGATGAAGCTCGCGCTGTTCGAACTGCGCGGCGCACTCGACGCGGTGCGCACCGACGCGCTGCCGCCCGCATTCAAGATGCTTGCGCGCGTGTCGCGGATTCTCGAGCAGCTGGTTCAGGCGTGGAGCGTGCTGTCGACGATGACGCCGTCCGAATACTCGGCGATGCGTCCGTATCTCGGCCAGTCGTCCGGCTTCCAGTCGTACCAGTACCGGCAGCTCGAATTCCTGCTCGGCAACAAGAACACGCAGATGCTGCAGCCGCACGCGCACCGGCCCGACATCCTCGAACAGGTGCGCGCAACGCTCGAAGCGCCGTCGTTCTACGACGAAGTCGTGCGCCTGCTCGCGCGGCGTGGTTTCCCGATCGCGCCCGAGCGGCTCGAGCACGACTGGACGCAGCCGACGCGGCACGACGAAACCGTCGAAGCCGCGTGGCTCGAGGTGTATCGCCACCCGCAGCAACACTGGGAGCTGTACGAGATGGCCGAGGAGCTGGTCGACCTCGAAGACGCGTTCCGCCAGTGGCGCTTCCGTCACGTGACGACGGTCGAACGCATCATCGGCTTCAAGCAGGGCACCGGCGGCACGAGCGGCGCGCCGTACCTGCGCAAGATGCTCGACGTCGTGCTGTTCCCGGAACTCTGGCACGTGCGCACCACGCTGTAACGCGCGTCCCGCGCCCGCCGTCACGACGACGTGCGGGCCAGCTCCTCCCCTTCGCGCGGCGCCGCCTGCGTGCGCGACAGCCGCGGAATGTGCCGCCGCACCGCGAGCAGCGCGATGCACACGACACCCATCGCGACGGCCAGCATCGTCAGATACGCGCCCGCGCCGCCCGTCGTGATCACGATTGCGCCCGCGAACGCGCTGAGGATCGCGCCGAGCCGGCCGAACGCAAGCGCACTCGCGGTGCCCGTCGCACGCACGGCCGTCGGATAGATGTACGCGCAAAGCGCATACATCGTCGACTGCACCGCGTTGACGAACAGCCCGTGCAGGCCGAGCCCGACGATCAGCCAGCTCGTATGGCGGCTGGCATCGACCCCCATCAGCCACACCGCACTCGCCGCGCCGCCGATGCTGCACAGCGCGAGCGGCCAGCGCGACCCCGCATGCGCGATCGCCCATGCGCACAGCAGCGCGCCGATCACGCCGCCGAGGTTGTACGCGGTGAGCCCCGCCCCCGCGACCGACACGCTCAGCCCGCTCGCCGCGAGCATCGTCGGCAGCCAGCTGAACGCCGCGTACACCGCGAGCAGGCACATGAAGAACGCACACCACAGCGCGATCGTGTCGCGCGCCTGACCGCTCGCGAACAGCGCGCCGAAGCCGCTGCGGCCGCCGGCCGCGCGCGCGTCCTTCATGTCGGTGAACACGGTGCCCGGTGCGACCGGCCGCTGCATCCTGGCGAGCAGCGCGGCGAGTTCCGGCCAGCGCGCGGGACGCCGCGCGAGATAGCGCGGCGATTCCGGCAGCGCGCGCACGAGCACGAAACCAAGCACGAGCGGCAGCGCGCCGCCCGCGAAGAACAGCCCGCGCCAGCCGTAGCGCGGCAGCACCTCGTGCGCGAACAGGCCGGCCAGCATGCCGCCGAGCGGCACGCAGACGATCGTTGCCGTCACCATCATCGTCCGGCGCCGCGCAGGCGTGTATTCGGCCGTCATCGTCGTGGCTGTCGGCAGCGCGCCGCCGATCCCGAGCCCCGCGACGAAGCGCAGCACCGCGATCGCCGCGACGTCGGGCGCGAAGCCGATCGCGCAGGTCGCGATGCCGAACAGGAACACGCTGCCGATCACGGCCTGGCGGCGGCCGAAGCGGTCCGCGACGATCCCCGCGCACGCGCTGCCGATGCCCATCCCGATCAGCCCGGCCGCGACGGCCGGCGCGAACGCGCCGCGCGTAATGCCCCATTCGCGGATCAGCACCGGAATCGCGAAGCCGATCAGTTGGCCGTCGAAGCCGTCGAGCACGATCGCGAGCGCGGCAAGCAGCACCACGCAGCGCTGCATCGTCGTGAACGGCCCGTCGTCGAGCGTCGTGCCGATGTCGACCGACGGCGTCGGCAATCCGTCGCGCGTGCTCATGCGGCCTCCCGTGCACCGCCCATCGGCGGCAACGTGCGCGACCGGCGCGCGGCAAGACAACGGCATTCGATGGCTTTCATGGCGTCTCCAGTTGCCCGGGCTGGCGCGCGCACGCGTGCCCGGATCGCTTGCAGCGCGGCCGACGTCGATGCGCCGGTGCCCGCGCGGTGTCCCATCCGTGTCGATCCGGCGCCATCGGCTATAGGTCGTGCGCGCGGCTCGTCATGCGGCGCCAGCCGGCCGCCGGCCTGATGCTCAGTTCATCCGTGCGTCGATCAGCCGGACGAGCGCGAGCATCGTCTCCGCATGCGGCACGGGGACACCCGCTTCACGCGCGGCCGCGACGACCTTGCCGCCGATCGCGTCGATTTCCGTACGGCGGCCCGCCAGCACGTCCTGCAACATCGACGGGCGATGGCCGCGATGTTCGCGAATGGCATGTTCGACGTTGCGCGCGATGCGCTCGCCATCGACGGCGATCCCTTTCGCACGCGCGACCGCTGCGGTCTCGGCCGCGATCGCCAGCGCGAGCCGCGGCCCGTCGTGATGATTGCCGAGCTGGTCGACCGTGCAGCCGGTCGCCGCGCACAGCGTGTTGAGCGCCGCGTTGAACGCGACCTTCTCCCAGATCGCGGCCCACACGTCGGCGTCGAGCGTGCACGCCAGCCCCGCGCGCGACAGCGCATCGGCCACGGTCGCCGCGAACGGGCGTACCGCGCCGTCGGCCGTCATCATGCGGATCGTGCCCGCGCCGTGCGAGCGCACGTGTGCAGGCCCGGCCGCATCGGCCGGCCACGTCGTCACGCCGACCAGGATGCGGTCGAGCGGCACGAACGCATTCAGCGCCTCGACATTGCCGAGCCCGTTCTGCAGCGTCAGCACGGCCGTGTCCGGCGTCAGCAGCGCGTGCACGCCTTCGAGCGCCGCGCGCGTGTGCAGCGACTTCGTGAAAACGATCAGCAGGTCGAACGGTGCATGGGGCGACGCAAGCGCTTCGGCGTTCGCCGCTTCCGGCCGCACGGCCTGCAATGTGCGGATACGTCGCTCGCCGTGGTCGTCGTCGATGCGCAGCCCGTCGCGGCGAATCGCGTCGAGATGCGCGTCGTTCACGTCGATCAGCGTGACGGCCTCACCGCTTTCGGCGAGCAACCCGCCGAACAGCGAGCCCATCGCGCCCGCTCCCAGAATCGCGATCCTCATCGTCGGCAGCCTCGTCAGAACGGATAGTGGCGCGGCGCGGTCTGCACGGTGATCCAGCGCAGGTCCGTGAATGCGGCGATGCCGGCCTTGCCGCCGAAGTGGCCGAAGCCGCTGTCCTTCACGCCGCCGAACGGCATCTGCGCCTCGTCGTGCACGGTCGGGCCGTTCACGTGGCAGATGCCCGATTCGATGCGCGCCGCGACGCGCAGCGCACGCGCGACGTCGCGGCTGAACACGGCCGACGACAGCCCGAATGCGTTGTCGTTCGCGCAGCGGATCGCGGCCTCCTCCCCGTCGACGCGCACGATGCCCTTCACCGGGCCGAACGATTCTTCCGCATAGATGCGCATTGCGGGCGTCACATGGTCGAGCAGCGTCGCGGGAAACAGCGTGCTGTCCGCGTTGCCGCCGCACAGCAACGTCGCGCCATGCGCGAGTGCATCGTCGATCAGCGCGTTGCAGCGCTCGACGGCCTTCATGTCGATCAGCGAACCGAGCACGACGGGCCCGTTGCGCGGATCGCCGAGCGGCAGCGACGCGGCCTTGTCGGCGAGCTTCGCGACGAACGCATCGGCGATCGACGCATCGACGACGATGCGCTCGGTCGACATGCAGATCTGCCCGGAATTCGCGAATGCGCCGAACGCGGCCGCCGCGACCGCCGCGTCGAGATCGGCATCGTCGAGCACGACGAACGGCGCCTTGCCGCCAAGCTCCAGCACCGACGGTTTCAGGTGGCGCGCGCAGGCTTCGGCGACGATCCGTCCGACACGCGTCGAGCCCGTGAAATTCACGCGGCGCACGGCCGGATGCGCAATCAACGCATCGACGACGGTGCCTGCGTCGTCGGGCGCATTCGTGACGAAGTTGACGACGCCCGGCGGCAACCCGGCTTCCTGCAGCGCCTCGACGATCAGCCCGTGCGTGACGGGACACAGCTCCGAGCCCTTCAGCACGACCGTGTTGCCGCATGCGAGCGGCAGCGCGAGCGCGCGCGTCGCGAGGATCACCGGCGCGTTCCACGGCGCGATGCCGAGCACGACGCCGGCCGCTTGCCGCACGCCCATCGCGAGCGAGCCCGGCACGTCGGACGGAATCAGCTCGCCGCCGACCTGCGTGGTCAACGACGCGGCCTCGACGAGCCCGCTCGCGGCGAGGTGCACGTTGAAGCCGGCCCACAGCGCGGACGCGCCCGTCTCGGCCGCCATCGCGGCGACGAACTGCTCGTGCTTCGCTTCAAGTGCGGCGGCCGCCTTCAGCAGCAGCGCGCGACGCGCGCCGGGGCCGAGTGCGGCCCAGCCGGGAAACGCGCGGGCGGCCGCGTCGGCCGCCGCACGCGCATCGTCGACGGTGCATGCGGGCGCTTCGGACGCGACTTCGCCGTCGAGCGGATTGCGGCGCACGAAGGTCGCGCCACTGGACGCATGACGGCGTTCGCCGTCGATCAGCATCGATACGGTTTGCATGAATTCTCCGGAAGGACGCGCGCGGGGCGCGTCAGGCAATCTCGACTTCGACGACGACCGGCGTCGCGGCGCGCAGCGCGTCGGTCAGCGTGTCGCGCAATTGCGCCGCATCGGACACGCGCACACCGCGGCAGCCCATCCCTTGCGCAAGCGCGACGAAATCCAGGCCCGGCAGATCGGTGCCCTGCACCGGGTCGTCCGGGCCGAAGCCGAACACGGGCGCGAAATCCTGCAGCGCGGCGTAACGCCGATTGTTCAGGATCACGAACGTGATCGGCAACTTCAGCTGCGCGGCGCTCCACAGCGCCTGGATCGAATACAGGCTCGAGCCGTCGCCGATCAGCCCGATCACCCGCCGCGCCGGGTGCGCAAGCGCGACACCGACGGCGGCCGGCATCCCGTAGCCGAGCCCGCCGCTGTCCATCGTGTAGAACGTGCCGCTGCGCGTGAACGGCAGGTGTTCCTGCATCACCGGCCGCGCGCTCGGCGCCTCCTCGACGACGATGTCGTGCGCGTCGCGCACGTCGGCAAGCGTCTGCAGCGCGAATGCGACCGACATGCGCTCGCCTGCAGCGGGTGCGTCGACGCGCACGCGCGGCGCGCGCGGCGCGGGCATCGGCCGCTCGAGCGGCGCCGGGCGCGCCAGCAGGTCGCGCGCGGCCAGCCGCAGGTTGCCGACGACGGCATCGCCCGACGGCGTCCACGCGGCGACGCCCGGATCGTCGACGAGCTGCACGAGCGTCGCGCCCGGCGGCACGTGCGGACCGAAGCCTTCGATGTGATAGGTGAACGCGGGCGCGCCGAACGCGAACACGAGGTCGTGCCCGTCGAGCCGCGCGACGATCTTCTCGCGGATCGCGGGCAGGAAGCCGGCGAACAGCGGATGATCCTCGGGGAAGCTGCAGCGCCCCGACATCGGCGCGACGTACACGCGCGCACGGTGCCGCTCGGCGAGCCGCACGAAGTCGTCCCACGCACCGGCGCGATCGACGGCCGCGCCGACCACGAGTGCGGGACGCCGCGCGGCGTCGAGCGCGTCGCCGAGCCGCGCCAGCGCATCGGGATCGGGCCGCACGACGCTGCTGACGTCGCGGCGCGGCAGCAGCGCGGCCGGCTGGTCCCAGTCGTCGACCGGAATCGACACGAATACGGGGCCGCGCGGCTCCTGCATCGCGATGCGGTACGCCCGCGCGATCGCGGCCGGCACGTCCTGCGCGCGCGCAGGCTCGATGCTCCATTTCACGTACGGCTTCGGCAGCTCGGCGGCTTGCGTCGCGCCGAGGAACGGATCGAACGGCAAAGTCGCACGCGCCTGCTGGCCCGCGGTCACGATCAGCGGCGTACGGTTCTTGAATGCGGTGAAGAGGTTGCCCATCGCGTTGCCGGTGCCTGCCGCCGAATGCAGGTTGACGACCGCCGCATTGCCGGTGGCCTGCGCATGGCCGTCGGCCATCCCGACCACGACGGCTTCATGCAGGCCGAGCACGTAGCGGAAATCGTCCGGGAAGTCGCGGAACATCGGCAGCTCGGTCGAGCCGGGATTGCCGAACACGCGGTCGATGCCGAACTGGCGAAACAGGTCGATGACCGAATCGCGTACGGTGATCGGTGCGGCGGATGGGGGCGGATGGCCGGACATGCTCGGGTGTCTCCTCGATGGCTTGGCGGTTTCCACAGTATCGAAGTGCAAGCCATTCTCGGATACTGTATTTTCTGTCCAAAGCCATTACGTTCCGGCATGACTTTCGATCTCCGACAATTGCGCGCGTTCACGACGATCGTCGCGTGCGGCAGCCTCGGCCGCGCGGCCGACGCGCTGCATGTGACGCAGCCGGCGCTGAGCCGGATCCTGAAGCGGCTCGAGGATCAGGTCGGCGCGCCGCTGTTCGAGCGCCACTCGAAGGGCGTGCAGCTCACCGCGTTCGGCGAAGCGCTGCTGCCGCATGCGACGCTGCTGCAGCATGAGGCCGAGCATGCGCGCGAGGAGCTCGACGCGATGCGCGGGTTCGCGAAGGGCACGATCAAGGTCGGCACGGTGGGCAGCATCGCGAGCCTCGTGCTGCCGGTCGCGGTCGGCCGCGTGCTCGACCGCTGGCCGAACCTGCGTGTCGAGATCATCGAAGGTGTGTGGGACCGGCTCGCGGAAGGGCTGAACAAGCACGAGATCGATCTCGCGCTGTCCGCGCACGGGCCCGATACCGACGAGATCGTCGCGATTCCCGAATGCCGCTGGGAAGATCGCAGCCACATCGTTGCGGCGCCGCACCATCCGCTGCGCGCGCTCGGCCGCGCGCCGACGCTCGCCGATACGCTGCACGCGCGCTGGGCGATTCCGCCGCGCGGCACCGCGCCGTTCGACCACATGCGCGCGACTTTCGACGCGCATGGGCTCGCGCTGCCCGACATCGCGGTCGAAACGCGCTCGGTCACGACGCTGAAGAGCCTCGTGGCGCACGCGGGCTTCCTGAGCTGGATGGCCGAGCCGATGTACGGCGCCGAACAGCGCGCCGGCACGATCGATACGCTGCCCGTGCGTGAAGTCGTCGCGGTGCGCACGCTCACCGCGTTCCGGCGCCGCCACGGCATCCTGCCGGGGCCGGCCGGCAAGCTGCTCGACGAACTCGTCGCGCTGACGCGCGAAGGGCGCTGACGCCGTTTTTCCGTCCGGCCTTTCGCGCTCGCCCTGGCCGCGCGCCACCGCAGCGCACCATCGAAATGCCGTTTCCCCGCCTTGACTTTCGCTCGCCCGAATACGATCATTCGCTCACACAAAGAGCAAATGATCGTATTCGACTGGAAAGACAGGCACGAACAGGAGACACCGGATGAGCGAATCGTCCTCCGCCCGCGCGCCCGTGCTGCTGCACATCGGCGCAGGCTCGTTTCACCGCGCGCACCAGGCGTGGTATCTGCATCGCGTGAACGCGGCCGTGCCGGCCGGCGAACGCTGGTCGCTGAGCGTCGGCAACATCCGCGACGACATGCGCGCGACGATGGACGCGCTCGCCGCGCAGCACGGCGAATACACGCTCGAAACCGTCACGCCGCAAGGCGAACGCGCCTACGAGACGATCCGCGCGATCACGCGGGTGCTGCCGTGGTCGCTCGACCTCGCCGCGCTGATCGACGCCGGCGCCGACCCGGCCTGCCGGATCGTGTCGTTCACCGTCACCGAAGGCGGCTACTACCTCGACGAACACAACCGGCTCGACCTCGCGAACGCCGATCTCGCCGCCGACCTGCAGGGCGCGCGCACGACGCTGTACGGTGCGCTCGCGGCGCTGCTCGCCGAACGCGCGCAGCGTGACGCGGGCCCGCTCACGCTGCAGAGCTGCGACAACCTGCGCAACAACGGCGCGCGCTTTCGCGCGGGGATGCGCGAATTCCTCGAACGGCGCGGGCAGGCCGACCTGCTCGCATGGTTCGACGCGCACGTCGCGACGCCGAGCGCGATGGTCGACCGCATCACGCCGCGCCCGACCGCCGACGTGCGCGAGCGTGTGCGCGCGGCCACCGGCTTCGACGATGCGTGCCCGGTGATGGGCGAATCGTTCATCCAGTGGGTGATCGAGGACCGCTTCGCGGCCGGCCGGCCGCGCTGGGAACTGGCCGGCGCCGAGCTCGTCGACGACGTGCATCCGTACGAGGAAGCGAAGATCCGCATCCTCAACGCGACCCACAGCTGCATCGCGTGGGCCGGCACGCTCGCGGGCCACACCTACATCCACGAAGGCACGCACGACGCGGCGATCCGCCGCTTCGCGCACGACTACGTGACGCAGGACGTGATCCCGTGCCTCACGCCCAGCCCGCTCGATCTCGCGCGCTACCGCGACGTCGTGCTCGAGCGCTTCGGCAACCCGTACGTGCTCGACACGAACCAGCGCGTCGCCGCCGACGGCTTCTCGAAGATCCCCGGCTTCATCGCGCCGACGCTCGTCGAATCGTTCGCGCGCGGCGCGGCGCCGGTCGCCACCGCGGTGCTGCCCGCGCTGTTCCTGCGCTTTCTCGAACGCTGGGCGCGCGGCACGCTGCCATATGCGTACCAGGACGGCGTGATGGACGACAGCGCCGCGCGCGCGATCGTCGACGCCGACGACCCGGCCGTCGCGCTGTGCGCAAGCCGCCCGCTGTGGGGCTCGCTCGCGGGCAACGCGGCGCTGTTCGAGGCGCTGCGCGCCGGGCTCGCGCGCGTCGACGCATGGCTCGCGGCGCGCTGATGCGCGCACGCCGGCGCCCGGCCGCCCGGCCGGGCGAACCCGCTTGGCACAGGCCGGGCGGCACGGCTAAAGTAGCGGCTCCTCTCTGACGGAACGGATCGCTCATGTATCTCGGCATCGACCTCGGCACCTCGGAAGTGAAGGTGCTGCTGCTCGCCCCGGACGGCGCGGTCGTCGGCACCGCCGGCTCGCCGTTCACCGTGTCGCGGCCGCACCCGCGCTGGGCCGAGCAGCATCCGGACGACTGGTGGCACGGCACGCTCGCCGCGCTCGCGGCGCTGCGCGAACGGCACCGCCAAGCGTTCGCGCAGGTGCGCGGCATCGGCCTGTCGGGCCAGATGCACGGCGCCGTGCTGCTCGACCGCGACGATCGCGTGCTGCGGCCCGCGATCCTGTGGAACGACATGCGCAGCGCCGACGAATGCGCACTGCTCACCGAGCGCGCGCCCGATCTCCATGCACTGGCCGGCAACCTCGCGATGCCCGGCTTCACCGCGCCGAAACTGCTGTGGGTCGCGAAGCACGAACCCGACGTGTTCGCGGCAACCGCGTGCGTGCTGATGCCGAAGGACTACCTGCGGTTCCGGCTGACCGGCGCGAAAGTGTCCGATCCATCGGACGCCGCCGGCACGCTGTGGCTCGACGTCGCGCGCCGCGACTGGTCCGACGCGCTGCTCGCCGCGTGCGGGATGACGCGCGACCAGATGCCCCGCATCGTCGAGGGCAACGCGCCGTCCGGCACGCTGCGTGCGGACGTCGCCCGCGAACTCGGGCTGTCGGAGGCCGTCCTGGTCGCGGGCGGCGGCGGCGACAACGCGACGAGCGCGCTCGGCATCGGCGCGATCCATGCGGGCGACGGCTTCGTATCGCTCGGCACGTCCGGCGTGCTGAGCGTGGTCGGCGACCGCTTCATGCCGAATCCCGCATCGGCCGTGCACGCGTTCTGCCACGCGATTCCCGATCGCTGGCAACTGATGAGCGTCGTGCTGTCGGCCGCGAGCTGCCTGCGCTGGGTCTGCAAGCTGACCGGCACCGACGAGCCCGCGCTGCTCGCCGAAGTCGAGGCGCTCGACCCCAACGCGCTCGCGACGGCCCCGCTGTTCCTGCCCTACCTGTCCGGCGAGCGCACGCCGCACAACGATCCGTACGCGCAGGGCGTGTTCTTCGGGATGACGCACGCGACCGAACGCGCGCACCTCGGCTACGCGGTGCTCGAAGGCGTGACGCTCGGCCTTGCCGACGGCCTCGACGCGCTGCACGCGGCCGGCGTCGAAACCGACCGGTTGTCGCTGATCGGCGGCGGCGCGCGCAGCGCGTTCTGGGCGCAACTGATCGCGGACGCGCTGAACGTCAGCACGCGCCAGATCGGCGGCGGCGAAACGGGCGCGGCGCTGGGGGCGGCACGGCTCGGCTGGCTGGCCGCCGGCGGCGATCCGCATACGGTGCTGACCAAGCCGCCGGTGCGCGCCGAATATGCACCGGACGCCGCCCGCCATGCACTGCTGCGCGAACGCCTCGACGCATTCCGGACGCTGTACCGCCACGTGCGCCCGCTGTACGAACCGTCGCGCGCACGACTCGCGTAGGCGCCGCGGCCGTGCGCCCGGCCGTCGGCCGCGCGCGCGACATGCGGTACAGTGGATGCCGTCATGCGGCCCGCCGGCCGGTCCGCGGGGCGGCCCCCAGATCCGAACCGAATCGCTATCGTGTCCAAGTCCTCAGAAAAACTCGATCTCGCCACGCGCGCCGCGTGGCTCTATTACGTCGCGGGCGACACGCAGAACGAAATCGCCGAAAAGCTGCAGGTATCGCGTCCCGTCGCGCAGCGCCTCGTCGCGTTCGCGGTCGAGAAGAACCTGATCCGCGTGCGCGTCGACCACCAGCTTGCCGACTGCCTCGATCTCGGCGCGCAGTTGTCGAAGCGCTACGGCCTCGCGATGTGCGAAGTCGTGCCCGTCGACACCGATGCGCCCGACGCGATCGACCGCAAGCTCGCGGTCGCCGGTGCGCAGGTGATGGAGCGCTACCTGAACGAAACCCGGCCGATGGTGATCGCGGTCAGCAGCGGCCGGACGCTGAAGGCCGCGGTCGCGCAGATCGCGCAGATCGACCGCCCGCAGCACCGGCTCGTGTCGATGGTCGGCGCGATCGCGGCCGACGGTTCGTCGAACCGCTACGACGTCGCGCAGTACATCTCCGAGAAAACCGGCAGCAAGCATTTCCTGCTGCCCGCGCCGCTGTTCGCCGACAGCAACGCGGAACGCGCGCAGTGGTGCAATCACCGGCTGTACCGGATCGTCGAGGCGCTGTCGGGCGAAGCCGACGTCGCGTTCGTCGGGATCGGCAACATCGGCCCGCACTGCCCGCTCTACGAAGACGGCTTCATCACCGAGCAGGAGCGCGACGAGATGACTGCGCTCGGCGCGGTGGCCGAACTGCTCGGCGTGCCGATCGACGCGCAGGGTACGCAGATCACCGTGTCGACCAGCGCGCGCGTGACGAGCGTGGCGCTCGCCACGCCGCCGAAGCTGCCGACGATCGCGTTCGCCGGCGGCCCGAAAAAACGCGACGCGGTGATTGCCGCACTGCGTGGCGGCTGGCTGTCGGGGCTCGTCACCGACGAAACCTGCGCACGCGCCGCGCTCGACGCGAAGGCGGCCTGACGCCGCCGTCGAACGCGCTGTCTCAGGCCGCGCGCGGCGCCGGAAACGCATGCCGGCGCGCGCGCCACGCGCCGACCCACGCGGCCGCCAGCAGCACGACGAGCACCCACGGAATCGCGCCGGCACCCGTGGCGCCGAGCAGCATCCCGCCCGCGATGCCGCCGCCGGCGATCGCGAGATTCCATACCGTCACGAGCATCGACTGCGCGACATCGGCCGACTCCCCGGCCGCGTTCGCGGTGGCCGTCTGGAACAGCGTCGGCGCGCCGCCGAACGCGAGCCCCCACAGCACGACGCCCGCATAGACGACCGTCATCCCGGAACCCGCGCCGAGCAGCGCGGCCGCCAGCGCGAACAGCGCGATGCTGGCGAGCGTCAGGCGTCGTTGCGCGGCGCCGATCCATGCACCCGTCAGCGCGATGCCGGCCAGCGACGCGATGCCGAACACGAACAGCACCACATCGACCTGCGCGCCCATGCGCACGCCCGCGAGGAACGGCGCGACGTACGTGTACAGCATGTTGTGCGCGAGCACGTACGCGAACATCACCGTCAGCACCGGCCGCACGCCGGGCAGCGCCATCACGCCGAGCACCGGCTCGCGCGCGCCGGCCGGCTGCCCCGGATAGTCGGGCACGCGCACGCGGATCCAGCCGATCAGCGCAAGCGCCGCCAGCGTGATGCCCGCGAACGCGACGCGCCAGCCGAACGCCGCGCCCAGCGCGGTGCCGGCCGGAATACCGATCGACATCGCCACCGGCGCGCCGAGCATCGCGACCGCGATCGCGCGGCCGCGCAGCGACGCATCGACCATCCGGCTCGCATAGCCGGCCAGCAGCGCCCACAGCAGCCCGGCCGCCATGCCCGCGACGAAGCGCGCGGCAAGCGTGAGCGCGTAGTACGGCGACACGGCCGTCACCGCATTCGACACGACGAAGCCGGCCAGCGCCGCGAGCAGCAGGCCGCGACGCCGCATCGCGCGCGTCGCGGCAACGAGCGGAATCGCCGCGACGATCGAGCCGAGCGCATACACGGTCACGAGCTGGCCGATCAGCGCCTCGGGCACGCGCAGGTCGGCGCTCATCAGCGGCAAGAGGCCCGCCGGCAACGCTTCGGTGAGGATCGTGATGAAGCCGGCCGTCGCGAGCGCCAGCAGGTTCGAGACCGGCAGGCGTTCGCTCGCCGGCGCCGGCTGGCCGGCAACCCGGTCGTCCATCAACGGGCAATCGCTCATGACGCGCTCCCGGTTTCGACGCCGTAGACCGCATCGCGCACCGCGGTCACGATCCGTCCGTCGAGGCCTTTGTACAGCGTGTTGGTCAGCGCGACGACCGTCAGTCCGGCCGCGCGGTCGACGAACCACGTATGCCCGTACGCGCCACCGCCGCGCCAGGTGCCGACCGACTCCGGCGACTGCGCGGCGGCCGGATCGCGCAACACCGAAAAGCCGAGCCCGAAGCCGAAACCGGGCGCGTCCGGCAGTTCGCGCGCCCCCGGCTGGACACGCGCCATCTCGTCGCCCCATGCGGGGTCGAGCCAGCCGTCGCGGCCCGTGCGCAACGCGTCGAGCAGCGTCACGCAGTCGCGCGCGGTGCCGGCCATCCCCGCGCCGCCCGACGGCCAGGCATCGGCATCGAACACGCGCGCCGGCTCGAAACGGATGCCGATCGTGCCGTCGAACACCGGTACGAGATCGACGTCCGCCATCCGGCGCGGCGCGCCCGGCGTGGTCACGTATGGCGTCGCGAAGCGTGCGGCGTCGTGCGCGACGAACGCGGTGTCGGTCATCCCGAGCGGTGTCGTGACGCGCTCGGCCACCGCGTCGGCGAGCGGCCGCCCGTCGACCGCCTCGATCAGCGCGCCGACCACGTCGAGCGCGAGCGAATAGCCCCACGACGTGCCTGGCGCGAACTGCAGCGGCACGCTGGCGATGCGCCGCAGGTTTTCGGCGAGCGAGAGCCCCGCGCGATCCATTCCGTCGGACACGCCGGCGCGCGCATACGGGCCGTCGCCGTCCGCTTCGAGGAAGCGGTAGCCGAGGCCGGCCGTATGCGACAGCAGATGACGCAACGTGATGACGGCAGGCGTACCGTCGGTCAACGTCGGGCGGAATTCGGGCAACCAGCGAGCGACCGGTTCGTCGAGCGTGATGCGTCCCGCCGCGACGAGCCGCATCGCGGCGGCCGCCACGACCGGCTTCGTGACCGACGACAGACGGAACAGCGCGTCTTCCCGCATCGGCGTGCCGGCTTCGCGATCGGCGAGCCCGACGGCGCGCGCATAGCGCAGCTCGCCGTCCTGGGCGACCCGCACGACCGCGCCGACCATGCGCTCGTCGGCGAGCGCGCGATCGAGTGCGTCGTCGAGCCGGTGGCGCAACGCGGCGTCCGGTGCCACGCGGAAAGCGGTGACAGGCAGGGATGACATGACGTGACCTCATACGGTGAACGAGCGCTCATCGTAGGGAGCCGACGCAAGAAGAAAAACCGGGTTAGAGTTCCGGACAATCCGGACGTGGAAGTCCGCAATCGGGAACCTGCATGGAAAATCTGGGCGGCTTCGTCGTGTTCGTTCAGGTCGCGGAAACGCGCAGTTTCGTCGCGGCGGGCCGCGCGCTCGGGCTGTCGGCATCGGCGATCGGCAAGCGCATCGCGCGGCTCGAGGCGCGCCTGAACGTGCGGCTCTTTCACCGCAGCACGCGCAGCATCACGCTGACGGCCGAAGGCGCACGCTTTCTCGAACGGTGCCGGCGCGTGATCGCCGAGATCGACGCGGCCGAACAGGAACTGACGCACAGCGCGGAAGCGCCGCGCGGGCGGCTACGCGTGAGCCTGCCGACGATCGGCACGCTGCTGTTGCCGGTGCTCGCCGATTTCATGGCCGCGTATCCGGAGATCGAACTCGACATCGATTTCAGCGACCGGCTCGTCGACGTCGTCGACGAAGGGTTCGACGCGGTGCTGCGCACCGGCCAGCCGTCGGATTCGCGCTTGTCGTCGCGGCTGCTCGGCCACTTTCGCCAGCACCTCGTCGCGTCGCCCGACTATCTCGACCGGCACGGCACACCGCGCACGCCGGCCGATCTCGCGCAGCACCGCTGCCTGCACTACCGCTTCCCGACCAGCGGCAAGCTCGAGACCTGGCCGCTGCGCGCGCCGCGCGCGGGCACGCTGCCCGAGGTGCCGGTCGCGATGGTCAGCAACAGCGCGGAAGCGCGGCTGTGCTTCGTGCTGCGCGGGCTCGGCATCGCGTGCCTGCCCATCTTCTTCGTGCGCGACGCGCTCGCCGACGGCACGCTGCACGCGGTGCTCGACGAACACGTCGCGAGCTGCACGCCGGTCTACGTGCTGTGGCCGTCGGGCCGGCACCCGACGCCGAAGCTGCGTGCGTTCGTCGACTACATGGCCGAACACCTGCGCATCTGAGCGGCGCCGGCGCCGCCCGTCACGCGGCGTTTGCGTGCGCGCTCAGCCGGCGGAACGCCTGACCGTGCTCGTCGAACAGATGACAGTGCTCGGCCTGAGCGTGCACGCGCAGTGCCTCGCCGGTGCGATACGTGTCGAGCGGCGGAATCCGCGCGATCAGCCCGTCCGGCGCAACGGCCGACTCCGCATACAGGTACGCGGCATCGCCGAGCGATTCGACGGCCATCGTCCGGGCGGCAACGCCCGTGCCGGCTGCATCGACCAGCAGGTGTTCGGGCCGCACGCCGACTGTCACCGCGGCGCCGCGTTGCAGCCCCACCGCTTCCACCGCGACGCGCTGCGTCTCGCCGCTGTCGAAGCGCACGAGCACGCCGCCCGCATCGGCCGATTCGACCGTGCCCTTCAGGAAGTTCATCTTCGGCGAGCCGATGAAGCCCGCGACGAACTGGTTCGCCGGCGCGTGATACAACGCGTTCGGCGTGCCGACCTGCTGCACCGCGCCGCCTGACAGCACGACGATCTTGTCCGCGAGCGTCATCGCTTCGACCTGGTCGTGCGTCACGTAGATCATCGTCGTCTTCAGCTCGTCGTGCAGCCGCGCGAATTCCAGCCGCATCTTCACGCGCAATGCGGCGTCGAGGTTCGACAGCGGCTCGTCGAACAGAAACACCTTCGGCTTGCGCGTAATGGCGCGGCCGATCGCGACGCGCTGCCGCTGGCCGCCCGACAGCTGCTTCGGCTTGCGGTCGAGCAGGTGATCGATGTGCAGGATCTTCGCGGCCTGCTTCACGGCCTGGTCGATCTCGGGCTTTTTCGCGCCCGCGAGCTTGAGGCCGAATGCCATGTTGTCGTACAGCGTCATGTGCGGGTACAGCGCATACGACTGGAACACCATCGCGATGCCGCGTTTCGCGCTCGGCACGTCGTTGACCTTCGCGCCATCGATCAGCAGGTCGCCGTTCGAAATATCCTCGAGGCCCGCAATCATCCGCATCAGCGTGGATTTGCCGCAGCCGCTCGGCCCGACGAACACGACGAATTCGCCGTCGGCGATGTCGAGGTTCACGTTGCGCAGCACTTCGGTGTCGTCGTAGCGCTTCGCGATGTTGCGCAGGAGCACGCTTGCCATGATCTGTCTCCGTTCGTTCGTGATGCGCCGCCTTGCCGGCAGCGCGCAATCGTTGCTAGTTCGGCAGCACCGCGCCCGTCGCCTGCCAGCGCGCGACGTAGCCGGGCAGCTCGTGCATGTCGTCGAATACGTGACGCGCGCCGATGCTGCGCAGCGCGTCGATCTGGGCCGCCGACGCGTGCCCGCCGCCGACGAAGCCGAGCACGGTCATGCCGGCCGCGGCCGCCGCGGTGATGCCGGTCACGCTGTCCTCGACGACGAGGCAGTGTGCGGGCGCCGCGCCGAGCGTGCGCGCAGCCGCGAGATACACGTCGGGCGCCGGCTTCGGCCGCGCAACCGAATCCGCGCAGAACAGCCGGTCGCCGAAGAAACGCGCGAGGCCCGTGCGTGCGAGCGCCGCCTCGACGTACGCGCGATAGCTGTTGCTCGCACACGCCGTCGTCAACGGGATCGCGGCGAGCGCCGTGTCGATGCCTTCGACCATCGGCGCGTTGACGGCGGCCGCCTCGACCGCGCGGCGGATCGCCTCGACGTCGGCGGCCGACAGCGTGCGGCCGACGGCCTCGCCCGCGCCGGCCAGCACGCGCTCGATGCGCAGCCCGAGCAGCGGCATCACGGCCGGCCGCGCGTCGACGCCCGGCCAGCGCGCATCGAGCTCGCGCACGATCACGTCGGCGGCCACGGCCTCGCTGTCGATCAGCACACCGTCGCAATCGCAGATCAGGATATTCACGCTCATTTGACCGCCCCGAACGTGAGCCCGCGCACGAGCTGCTTCTGCGACAGCCAGCCGACGATCAGGATCGGCGCGACGGCCAGCAGGGAAGCCGCGGACAACTTCGCCCAGAACAACCCTTCGGGGCTCGAATAAGACGCGATGAACACGGTCAGCGGCGCGGCGTTCGAACTCGACAGGTTGATGCTCCAGAACGCCTCGTTCCACGACAGGATCACGAGCAGCAGCGCGGTGGACGCGAGCCCCGGCAGCGCCATCGGCATCAACAGATAGACGATCTCCTGCCATGTCGACGCGCCGTCGATCCGCCCGGCTTCGAGGATGTCCTTCGGAATTTCGTTGAAGTACGTGAAGGTCATCCACACGGCGATCGGCAGGTTGATCAGCGTGTAGACGATCACGAGCCCCGACACCGTGTCGAGCAGCCCCGCGTTCTTCCACAGCAGGTAGATCGGCACGAGCACGCCGACCGACGGCATCATCTTCGTCGACAGCATCCACAGCAGCACCTTCTGCGTGCGGTGGTTCGGGAAGAACGCCATCGCGTACGCGGCCGGCACCGCGAACAGCAGCGAGATCACCGTGACGCCCGCCGAGATCAGCACCGAATTCCACGCGAACGCGAAGTAGTTGCTGCGCGCGAACACCTCGCGGAAGCTGTCGAGCGTCGGCACGAAGAACAGCGTCGACGCGTACGCCTGCTGCTCGGTCTTGAACGCGGTGATCGCCATCCAGAAGATCGGGAAGAACAGCAGCAGCGCGATCAGCCACGCGAGCGTGCCGGGCAGCGCGCGCCGCACGAGGTCGAACACGGCCGGCACGCGCCGGCGTTCGAAGGTCAGGTCGCTCATTTCTCGTACTCTCCCTTCAGGTTGCGCGCGAGCATCCGCACGAGGAAGAACGACACGACGTTCGCGACCACGACGGCGATGATGCCGCCCGCGGACGCGAGGCCGACGTCGAACTGCTGCAGGCCGAGCGCGTAGATCAGGTAGGACAGGTTGGTCGTTGCGTCGCCGGGGCCGCCGCCGGTCGTCGTATAGATTTCCGCGAAGATCGACAGCAGGAAGATCGTCTCCATCATCACGACCA
Organism: Burkholderia cepacia complex sp. TUM26381; assembly: GCF_057439935.1. Taxonomy (NCBI): domain Bacteria; kingdom Pseudomonadati; phylum Pseudomonadota; class Betaproteobacteria; order Burkholderiales; family Burkholderiaceae; genus Burkholderia; species Burkholderia cepacia complex sp. TUM26381. The sequence continues at coordinate 2,929,594 of NZ_CM172006.1, forward strand.
CGGCGATCGCGCGCTTCAGGTGCGGCAGCGTGATGTAGAAGAACATCGCGATCGGGCCGGCGCCATCGATGCGCGCGGCTTCCTTCTGCTCCTGGTCGAGCGACTGGATCGCGGTGAACAGGATCAGGAACGCGAACGGCAGCCACTGCCACGCGACGATGATGATCACCGCGGTGAGCGGGTAATCGGCGAACCAGTCGATCGGCGTCATCCCGAGCGCGCGCATCGCGTTCGCGACGAGCCCGTATACCGGATGCAGGATCATGTTCTTCCAGATCAGCGCGGACACCGTCGGCATCACGAAGAACGGCGCGATCGCGAGCAGGCGCGCAACACCCTGCCCGTAGAACTTGCGGTCGAACAGCACGGCCATCAGCACGCCGCCGACCACCGTGATCGCGAGCACCGCGCCGATCAGCACGAGCGTGTGCCAGATCGCGGGCAGGAACGACGGATCGGTCGCGAGGAAACGGTAGTTGTCGAGCCCCGCGAAGCCCTTCACGTCCGGGTTCAGCAGGTTGTAGCGCGAGAACGAATACCAGATCGTCATCGCGAGCGGAATCGACATCCACAGCAGCAGCACCGCGACGGACGGCGACACGAGCCAGCTCGCGCCGCCGCGCGCGCGGCGCGGCGCGCCGGGTGGCGACGACGCGTCGCCGACCGACGGCGCGTGACTCAGGGGAAGACGCAGGTGACGCATGATCGGAGTCCCTCCGGTTGATGCGCGGGCGCGAACGACCTGCCCGCCTTTCAGCTTCGCCGGCCCGCAGCGTGTGCAACGGCGCACGCTGCGGGCCGCGTGACTGCTTGAGCGTTACTTCTTGTAGCCGGCCTGCCGCACTGCGCGGTCGGCCGCGGCCTGCCCGGCGGCGAGCGCCTGGTCGACCGTCATCTGGCCCGCGACCGCACCGGCGATCGACTGGCCGACCACCGTGCCGAACGACTGGAATTCAGGAATCCCGACGTACTGCACGCCCGTGTACGGCACCTTCTTCAGCGACGGATCGTTCGGGTCGGCCGTCTCGATCGCCTTCAGCACGAAGTCCGAGAACGGCGCGGCGGCCTTGTACTCGGGGCGCTGATACGTCGACGTGCGCGTGCCCGGCGGCACCGATGCCCAGCCTTCGTCCTTGCCGGCCATCTCGATGTACTGCTTCGACGTCGCCCACGCGATGAACTTGCGCGCGGCGTCCTGCTGCTTCGACGTCTTCGGCACGGCCAGCGCCCATGCCCACAGCCAGTGCGAACCCTTCGGTGTGGCCGCCACCGGCGCGGCCGCGAAGCCGATCTTGTCGGCCACCTGCGACTGCTGCTTGTTGTAGAGCATGCCGGCCGCGACCGTCGCATCGATCCACATCGCGCACTTGCCCGATGCGGTCAGCGTCAGGTTCTCGTTGAAACCGTTCGAGCTCGCTCCCGGCGGGCCGTCCTTCTTCAGCAGGTTCACGTAGAACGTGATCGCCTTCTTCCATTCGGGCGACGTGAGCTGCGCGTTCCAGTTCTCGTCGAACCAGCGCCCGCCGAACGTGTTCACGACCGTCGACACGTACGCCATGTTCTCGCCCCAGCCGGCCTTGCCGCGCAGGCAGATCCCGTAGGTGCCCTTCGCCTTGTCGGTGAGCTTGTCCGCGAAGTCGGCGATCTGCTCGTAGGTCGGCTGGTCGGGCATCTTCAGCCCCTTCGCCGCGAACAGGTCCTTGCGGTAGAACGTCATCGAGCTTTCGACGTAGAACGGCAGCGCATAGAGCTGGCCGTTGTACGACAGGCTGTCACGCGCGGTCTTCACGATGTCGTTCAGGTCGTAATCGGCCGGCAGGCCCGTGATCGGCGCGAGCCAGCCGCGCTTGCCCCACTGCGGCGTCTCGTAGGTGCCGATCGCCATCACGTCGAACTGGCCGCTGCCGGTCGTGATGTCGGTCGTCGCGCGCTGGCGCAGCACGTTCTCCTCGAGGATCACCCAGTTCAGCTTGATGTCCGGGTTCGCCTTCTCGAATGCCGGCGACAGCTTCTTCAGCTCGATCATGTCGGGGTTGTTCAGCGTCGCGATCGTCAGCGTGCCGGCGGACGCGGCGCAGGCCGCCGTCGCGAGCGCGGCTCCGGCGAAGCAGCGTGCGGCGGCGTCGAGCATCTTTCGTTGCATGGCATGTCTCCTGTGTTTGTTCGAAGTGTCGTCGGTGTTGCGTCGTTTCCTTCGCGGCCCGTCATGCCGGCCGCTGCATGCCGCACGCGCGCGCATAGTGCGCGATCACGTCGCGTATCCGGTGGCGCACCCACGCGCGCGGCTCTTTCGCGAGCCCGCCCGCGCGGCATGCCGCGTAGACATCCGGCAGCCACTGCGCGACGAGCGTCTCGGGCACCGGCTGCCGCGCGAGGTTGCCGAACAGTTGCTCCACCGCGGCCGCGACGGCCGGCTGCAGCCAGTAGTAGCGGATGCGGTCGCTGTAGCTGAACTGGCGCGCGAGCCGCTGCGCGGTCTCGTCGCCGCGGTAGTACGGCGCCCAGTGTTCGGGCTGCGCACGCATCGCGGCATCGACGACGTCGCGCAACCGCGAGCGCTGCGCGACGTCGTCGATCAGCGCCTCCTCGATGAAGGTCAGCGCAAACAGGGCCTCGCGCAGCGCGAACGTCAGCGCGGGGCCGACCTTCAACACCGCGAAGTGGTCGCGCACGAGCGCGGCGAGCGCATCTTCGGTCTGGTAATCGGTCGAATGTGCCTCGAACACGAGGCGTGGTGTATGCAGGATACTCGCCCCAAGCGACGCTGCCTTGGCACTGTCGTAGTCGAGCACGTGGCGATCGTCGAAATCGACGCCCGGCTGCGCGACGATCGCGACGACGCGCGTCCACGCGTCGTCGAGCCCGGCCGCCGCGAATGCGCGGCGGTGCGCGTCGAGCGTCGCGTCGATGCTGTCGCTGCGCGTGACCGCGATTTGCGCGATCGCATCGCTGCCCGCTTCGTCGCCCGCATCGCCGCTGACTTCGCCGCCCGGCGTCGGGACCTCGGTGCCGATCACGTAGACGGGCGCCGTGCCGGCGCGCCGGGCGGCATCTTCCGCCGCGCGGCACAGCTCGGCCGCGCGCGCGGCGATCGTCCGGTCGTCGAGCCGCTCGGGATCGTCCGCGCACGCCATGCTCGCATCGAGGTGGATCTTTTCGAAGCCGGCCTCGACATACGCGGCGACCATCGCGACGGCCTCGCGCATCGCGTCGGCCGCACGACGGTGCCGCCACGGGTTCGGGCCGAGATGGTCGCCGCCGAGCACGAGCGCCGACGGCGCAAGCCCGCAGCGCGCGGCGATCGCGTCGACGTCGCGGCGGAAATCGGCCGGCGTCATGCTCGTATAGCCGCCGAGGTGGTTCACCTGGTTGCAGGTCGCCTCGATCAACAGAGGCGAGCCGTCCGCGCGCGCGGCTTCGCACGCGGCCTCCAGCACGAGCCGGTGCGCGCTGCAGATCGAATAGATGCCGCGCTGCGCGTCCGCGCGGTTCGCGTCGAAGATCATCCGCAGCACGGCGTCCGCGTGCGCATGGCGCGGGCGTTCGGCAAGGGTCGTCAGGCCGGACATGCGATACCTCGTTCGGTCAGGAAGCGGTCGATCTCGGCCGCACTGCTGTTGCCCTCCATCGGGCCGCGCCGCGTGACCGCGATCGCGCCGGCCGCGTTCGCGCGGCGCAGTGCGACCTCGATCGGCACGCCCGCGACGAGGCCTGCGACCAGCGTGCCGCCGAAGCAGTCGCCGGCGCCGGTCGGATCGGTTTCGTCGACCGGAAAGGCCGGTGCGTCGACGCGGCTCGCGCGGTCGAACGCGACGCTGCCTTGCGCGCCGCGTTTCAGCACGACGCGCTCGAGCAGCGGATGCGTCGCGAGCAAACCTGCGATCGCGCGCTCGGCCGGCTGCGGTCCGCAGAAGAACGGCAGGTCGGCCTCGCTCGGCAGGAACAGATGGCACGCGGCGAGCATCTGGTCGAGCGCCGCGCGCATCGGGCGGAAACCCAGCATCTCGGGCCGCACGTTCGGATCGAACGACACCTTCGCGCCGGCACGCGCAGCCTCGATCACGCCGCGCTGCACGGCCGCGATCGCCGATTCGCTCGTCAGCGACGAGCCCATCACGTGGAAGTAGCGGCAGCCGTCGAACATTGCGCTATCGACGTCGGATGCATCGACGCACGCGGCCGCGCTGGTGGACAGCGTGAACACGAAGCTGCGCGAGCCGTCGTCGCGATACGCGACGAACGCGGTGCCGGTCGGGCGCGCGACGCGGCGGATGCGCGCGACGTCGACGCCGTCGCGTTCGAGCCGCGCGACGATCGCATCGCCGAACGCGTCGCGGCCCACGCAGCCCGCATACGCGACGCGCGCGCCGAGCCGCGCGGCCTGGTCGGCGAAGATCGCCGGCGCACCGCTCGGGAACGGTCCTGCGAACAGGCCCGGTGTATCGAAGCCCTGGCCGCGCTCGGCGGCGACGAATTCGGCGAGCAGTTCGCCTGCGACGACGATCTCGGCCATCAGGCGGCCCCTCCTGGTACGACGGCGGCCGCGGCGCGCGGCGATGCCGCAGCGTCGCGGGCCGGCCGGCGGGTGGCGCGTGCGAGCGGCGCCACGTCAGCTCATCCAGTTGCCGCCGTCGACGTTCAACGTCTGGGCGGTGACGTAATCGGCGTCGGCCGACGCGAGGAACAGCGCGGCGCCCGTCAGGTCGCCCGGCACGCCCATGCGGCCGAGCGGCACGGCTTCGCCGACGAGCCGCTTCTTCTCGCCGAGCGGACGGTTCTCGTAGCGCGCGAACAGCGCATCGACCTGCTCCCACATCGGCGTGTCGACGACGCCCGGCGCGATCCCGTTCACGTTGATCCGGTGCGGCGCGAGCGCGAGCGCGGCCGACTGCGTATAGCTGATCACCGCGGCCTTGGTCGCGCAGTAGTGCGAAACGAGTGACTCGCCGCGACGGCCCGCCTGCGACGACATGTTGACGATCTTGCCGCCGCGCCCCTGCTCGACCATCCGCTGCGCGACGGCCTGCATCAGGAAGAACAGCCCCTTCACGTTGACCGAGAACAGCCGGTCGAACACGTCCCACGATTCGTCGAGGATCGGGCGCATGTCGAACAGCGCCGCATTGTTGAACAGGATGTCGACGCCGCCGAAGCGCTCGACCGCCGTCGCGACGATCCGCTCGATGTCGTCGCGGCGCGTGACGTCCGCGGTGACGGCCACCGCGCGGCCGGGGTTCGCCTCGATCAGCCGCGCGAGCGAGCCGCCTGCCGGCTTCACGTCGACGAGCACGCAGCGCGCGCCCTCGTCCAGATAGCGTTGCGCGACCGCCTCGCCGATGCCGCTTGCGGCGCCCGTCAGGATCGCGACCTTGTCTTCCAGTCTCACTGGCTGTCTCCGGTTCGTTCTGCTGTACGACGGTCATGAGGTGAGCGAACGCTCGCTGACCGATCAATTGCTCTGTTGTTGATCGAATGATCGGATACGCGATTCGCGCTGTCAAGACGACGTGACGGCTTTCTATGACGCGCTGCGGCACGGCGGCGCACGACGGCGGCCCGTTGCGTACGCCCGGCAAGGCGCGGGGCGCGCGGTGCGGCGCAGTGGGACCGGCGATGAAGGGGACGAAGCGAGGACGGAAAGGGGAAATCGCGCTGCACGGCGCGGCGATACGTTATATCATCGCCATACTGTGTTTCATCGCCCTGCTTCACGCCATGGCTACCTCATCGTCCATTGACGCCCGGCTGTCCCGGGCCGACGCATTCGCCGCCGAGCACGGGCTCGCGTGGACGCCGCTGCGCCGCCAGGTCTACGAACGCGTGCTGGCCGCGCAGCGCCCGATCGGCGCGTACGACCTGCTCGCCGAACTCGAACCGCAGCGCGGCCGCGTGCCGCCGACGACCGTCTATCGCGCGCTGGATTTCCTCGTCGAGCACGGCTTCATCCACCGGATCGAATCGAAGAACGCGTTCTTCGCGTGCTGCGAGATCGGCGTGCCGCACGAAGGCCAGTTCCTGATCTGCGATTCGTGCGGCGACACCGTCGAGATTCCCGGCGGCGACCTCGCGAAGCAGCTGTCCGCGAGCGAGCCCGCGCACGGTTTCGAAGTCCACCACCAGGTCGTCGAGCTGAGCGGCCTGTGCGGGCACTGCAAGCGCAAGCCCGCGCAACGCTGACGCCGAATCGCGCGGCCACGCGCCGCCCCTTCCCACGAGGAGTTCCATGTCCATTGCCCTGAAGCGCGCGCCGCGGCGTGCTCTGTCGCCTGTCCGCTGGCTCGCCGCCGCCGTTGCCGCGCTGTCGCTCGCGGCGCCCGCGTTCGCGCAGGCCGCGACCGTCAACGTCGTCGCCGCCGAGAATTTCTACGGCGACGTCGCGACGCAGATCGGCGGCAGCCACGTCGCGGTCACGAGCATCCTCAGCAATCCCGACCAGGATCCGCACCTGTTCGAAGCGAGCCCGAAGACGGCCCGCGCGCTCCAGCACGCGCAGGTCGTGATCTACAACGGCGCCGACTACGATCCGTGGATGGGCAAGCTGCTCGGCGCGTCGAAGCAGGCGAAGCGCGCGACGATCGTCGTCGCCAACCTGGTCGGCAAGAAGGCCGGCGACAACCCGCATCTGTGGTACGACCCGGCGACGATGCCGGCCGCCGCGCGCGCGATCGCGGCCGAGCTCGGCCGTGCCGACCCGGCGAACAAGGCCGAGTACGACGCGAATCTGCAGAAGTTCATCGCGTCGCTGAAGCCCGTCGACGACAAGGTCGCCGCGCTGCGCGCGAAGTACAAGGGCGTGCCCGTGACGGCCACCGAGCCCGTGTTCGGCTACATGTCCGACGCGATCGGTCTCGACATGCGCAACCAGCGCTTCCAGCTCGCGACGATGAACGACACCGAAGCCAGCGCGCAGGACGTCGCCGCGTTCGAGAATGACCTGCGCAAGAAGCAGGTGCGCGTGCTGATCTACAACAGCCAGGCCGAAGAACCGATGACCAGGCGCATGCTGAAGATCGCGCGCGACGGCGGCGTGCCGACCGTCAGCGTCACCGAGACGCAGCCGGCCGGCAAGACCTTCCAGCAATGGATGGCCGGCCAGCTCGACGCGCTCGGCAACGCGCTGTCGGCCGGCAAGCAATAAACAACCGTAACGACATGACCGACACTCCCCACGCACTCGCCGTCGATCGCGTCACGCTCGAACTGGGCGGACGCACGATCCTGCGCGATGTCAGCTTCTCGATCGAACCCGGCGAATTCGTCGGCGTGCTCGGGCCGAACGGCGCGGGCAAGACGACGCTGATGCGCGCGGTGCTCGGCCTCGTGCCCGTGTCGGCCGGCACGCTGTCCGTCGGCGGCGTGCCGGTCGTGCGCGGCAACCCGTCGATCGGCTACATGCCGCAGATCAGGAGCGGCCTCGCGAACCGCCGGATGCGCGGCTACGACTTCGTCGCGATGGCCGCCGACGGCCACCGCTGGGGGCTGCCGCACACGAACGCGGCCACGCGCCGCGACGTCGATCGCGTGCTCGATCTCGTCGGCGGCCCGTCGCTCGCGCGCCGGCCGCTGTCGGAACTGTCGGGCGGCGAGCGCCAGCGCCTGCTGCTCGCGCAGTGCCTGCTCGGCGATCCGAAGCTGCTGCTGCTCGACGAGCCGCTGATCAGCCTCGACCCGAACCACCAGCGCGGCGTCGTCGAACTCGTGCGCAACGTGCAGCGCGAGCTCGGCATCACCGTGCTGTTCTCCGCGCACGAACTGAATCCGCTGCTGAACGCGCTCGACCGCGTGCTGTATCTCGGCAACGGCGTTGCGGCGCTCGGCACCGTCGACGAGGTGATCACGAAGCCCGTGCTGTCGCGGCTCTACGGGTCGCCGATCGACGTGATGCGCGTGAACGGCAAGATCTTCGTGATGTCGGGCGACGTCGAGATCGAGAAGCACGACCACGAACACGAGGACGACGACGGTCACTCGCACGGCGGTGGCGGCCACCACGGCCATCACCACCACGGACACGCTCATCCCGGGCATTCGCACGATGTTTGAATACGACTTCATGATCAACGCCTTCGCGGCGTCGGGCATCGTCGCGGTGCTCGCGGGCATCGTCGGCTACTTCCTGGTGCTGCGCGGGCAGACCTTCGCGGGCCATGCGCTGTCGCACGTCGGCTTCACGGGCGCGACGGGCGCGGTGCTGCTCGGCATCTCGCCGATCTGGGGGATGGTCGGCTTCACGCTCGCGGCCGGGATCGGGATGGGTGCGCTCGGCGAAAAGCTCGCGGGCCGCGACGTCGCGATCGGCGTGATCCTGTCGGGCGCGCTCGGCTTCGGCCTGCTGTTCCTGCATTTCTACACGTCGTTCGCAACGCAGGTCACCGCGCTGCTGTTCGGCAACGTGCTCGCGGTCAGCCACGACACGCTCGCGGTGCTCGCGGGCATCGGCGCGGTGAGCCTCGCGGCGCTCGCGCTGATCGCACGGCCGCTCTTGTTTGCATCGCTGCAGCCGGAACTGGCCGAAGCCAAGGGCGTGTCGCTGCGCACGGTGTCGATGCTGTTCCTCGCGGTGTGCGCCCTCGCGGTGGCCGCGGCGACGCAGATCGTCGGCGTGCTGCTCGTGTTCACGCTGCTGGTCGGGCCGGCTGCGGCCGCGCAGAACGTGTCGACGCGGCTGTCGACGGGCGTGCTGCTCGCCGCGCTGTTCGCGCTGTTCGAGGCGTGGGCCGGCATCGTGCTCGCCTATCACACCGACTGGCCGACCAGCTTCTGGATCACCGCGCTGTCGGCGCTCGTGTACGGCGCGAGCCTGTTGCGGCGCAACTGATCGCCGCCCGACGGATCGCTGCCCGACGGATCGCCGCCCGACGCAAATGAAAACGCCGGCGTGCCCGAGGGCAGCGCCGGCGTTTTTTCATGCGTCCGCGAGTTCGCGCAGAACGCCGTATGCGTTATCTGCTTCCCTTCCCGCTCACCGGGCCAGCACCCGCGCGTGATGCGCGAGGTGATCGGCGATGAACGTCGAGATGAAGTAGTAACCGTGGTCGTAGCCCGGATGACGGCGCAGCGTCAGCGGCTGGCCGGCCTTCGTGCACGCGGCCTCGAACACGTCGGGATTCAGCTGGTTCGCGAGGAATTGATCGGCCAGCCCCTGGTCGACGAGGATGCCGTCCGCGAACTTCGGCGCATCGGCGCGCGCGACGAGCTCGCTCGCGTCGTGCGCCTTCCATGCGTCGCGATCGTCGCCGAGGTAACCCGAGAACGCCTTCTCGCCCCACGGGCAGCGCGTCGGCGCGGCGATCGGCGCGAACGCCGACACCGACCGGTACAGGCCCGGATGACGCAGCGCGAGGGTCAGCGCGCCATGCCCGCCCATCGAGTGACCGAAGATGCCGAGCCGCGCACCGTCGATCGGCAACTCGGCCGCAACAAGCTCGCGCAGTTCGCCCGTCACGTACGATTCCATCCGGTAATGCGTGGACCACGGTGCCTCGGTCGCATCGACGTAGAAGCCCGCGCCGACGCCGAAATCCCATGCCTCGGTCTCGCCCGGCACGCCCGCACCGCGCGGGCTCGTGTCGGGCATCACGAGTGCGATGCCGTGCTGCGCCGCGTATTGCTGCGCGCCGCCCTTGATCGCGAACGTCTCGTCGGTGCACGTGAGCCCCGCGAGATAGAACAGCGCCGGCACGCGGCCGTGCGCCGCCTGCGGCGGCAGGTACACCGAGAACTTCATCGGCAGGCCGATGGCCGCCGAATCGTGACGGTAGAAGCGCTGCTCGCCGCCGTGGCACGCATGCGAGGAAACGAGTTCGAGCATGGCGATGCGCTCCCGGTCAGTACAGCACGACCGAACGGATCGACTCGCCGGCCTTCATCAGGTCGAAGCCTTCGTTGATTCGCTCGAGCGGCAGCGTATGCGTGATCAGGTCGTCGATGTTGATCTTGCCTTCCATGTACCAGTCGACGATCTTCGGCACGTCGGTACGGCCGCGCGCGCCGCCGAACGCCGAGCCCTTCCACTCGCGGCCCGTCACCAGCTGGAACGGACGCGTGCTGATTTCCTCGCCCGCTGCCGCCACGCCGATGATGAACGACTGGCCCCAGCCCTTGTGCGTGCACTCGAGCGCCTGGCGCATCAGCTTCACGTTGCCGACGCACTCGAACGAGTAGTCGGCGCCGCCGTCGGTCAGTTGCACGATGTGGTCGACGACGTTCTCGACTTCGTTCGGGTTGATGAAGTGCGTCATCCCGAACTTCTTCGCGAGCTCGACGCGCTTCGGATTGATGTCGACGCCGATGATCTTGTCCGCACCGACCATCTTCGCGCCCTGGATCACGTTCAGGCCGATCCCGCCGAGGCCGAACACGACGACGTTCGCGCCCGCCTCGACCTTCGCCGAATACACGACCGCGCCGACGCCCGTCGTCACGCCGCAGCCGATGTAGCAGATCTTGTCGAACGGCGCGTCCTCGCGCACCTTCGCGACCGCGATTTCCGGCACCACGATGTAGTTCGAGAACGTCGACGTGCCCATGTAGTGGAACAGCGGCTTGCCGTCGAGCGAGAAGCGCGACGTCGCGTCGGGCATCAGGCCCTTGCCCTGCGTCGCGCGGATCTTCTGGCACAGGTTGGTCTTGCGCGACAGGCAGAACTTGCACTCGCGGCATTCGGGCGTGTAGAGCGGAATCACGTGATCGCCCTTGCGCAAGGTGCCGACGCCGGGGCCGACGTCGACCACCACGCCCGCGCCTTCATGGCCGAGGATCGCCGGGAAGATCCCTTCCGGATCGGCGCCCGACAGCGTGTAGTAGTCGGTGTGGCAGATGCCCGTCGCCTTCACTTCGATCAGCACTTCGCCTGCGCGCGGCCCTTCGAGATCGACTTCCTCGATCGTCAGCGGCGCACCCGCCTTCCATGCAATCGCGGCTTTCGTTTTCATCGTGTCACTCCTGTGTGTCTGTGAGGTCGGCCCGCACGCGCGTTTCGGCGCCCGCCGGGTTCCATGCAAAGCTGTCGAAGCCGTGCCGCGCGGCATCGCGCGCGACACGAAGAAAGCATCCCGTGCTCGCCATGATGGCCGGTCCCGCCACGCACCGCGTGCGGGAAACGGCCGCCGGCTTGCCACGATGCGTCATCGCTGACGCAAAAGAACAAGTGTTCGAGTTTAAACGCCCGCCGTGAACCATGCATCCGTGCGCGCGTACAGATCGATGAAGCGCGCGTGGCGCGCGGCCAGCAGGCGGTCGTCGCGCGGCGCGGCGACCGGCGACGCGGCCGGCGCCAGCGCGCGCAACGCGTCTTCGCGCCAGTGCCCGATCGCGACGCCCGCGAGCAACGCTGCGCCGCGCGTCGCGGCATTCGGGCAATCGATCGCGTACAGCGACGCGCCGAGCGCGTCGGCGAGCAACTGGCGCCAGCGCGGATCGACCGAGCCGCCGCCCGCGAGACGCAGCGTCGCCACCGGGTCGCCGCGCTCGGCATCGCGGATCGCATCGAGCCCCGCGCGCAACGCGAACGCGACGCCTTCGAACGCGGCGCGCATCATCGCGCCGCGCGTATCGCCGAGCCCGAGGCCGAGCCAGCCGCCGCGCGCATCGGGGTTCATCCACGGCGAACGCTCGCCCGTCAGGTACGGCAGGAAGCACAGCCGTTCCGACGCCGGCTGCGCAAATGCATCGTCATACGCGTCGGCCCATCCCGCATAGCCGAGCCAGCCGCGCACGGCTTCGAGCGCAAGCCCGACGTTCTGCATCGCGGCCATCGTGTAATAGCCGCCGCCGGCCGCGGTGCGATAGCGATGCAGTCCGCGCCGCGCGGGCGGCAGCGCATCCGCGAGCACGACGATCTGGCCGCCGCTGCCGGTTGTCAGCAGTGCGTCGCCTGCGGCGAGCAGCCCGCTGCCGAGCGCCGCGCAGGCGGTGTCGGCCGCGCCCGTCGCAAGCGGCACGCCGGCAGGCAGCCCGAGCGCGGCGGCAGCCTGCGCGCCGAGCGTGCCGCAGCGCGCAGTCGACGCCATCATCGGCGCGAAGCGGTCGGCCGGCAGGCCGAGCGCGTCGATCAACGCGAAATCCCACGCGCCATCGGGTGTCGCAAGCGCGGTCGCGCACGCGTCGCTCGGATCGGCCGCAACGTCGCCGCCGAGCGCGATGCGCAGCCAGTCCTTCGGCTGCACGGCCCAGCGCGCGGTGCGCAGCGCATCGGGTTCGTGCGCGGCCAGCCAGCGCAACAGCGGGCCAGCCATGCCGGGCGCGACGGGATTCGGTGCGACGGGCCAGGCGGCCGTGTCCGCTTCGCGCACCGCGCGCGTGTCGGGCCACAGCAGCGCGGGCCGCACCGGCTGCCCGGCCGCGTCGATCAGCACGACGCCGTGCATCTGGCCCGAGAAACCGATCGCCGCGACCTGCGCGCGCTCACCGGCCGGCAGCCGCGCGGCTGCGCGCACGAGCGCCTGCCACCACGCGTCGGGCGCGATCTCGGCCCAGCCGGGCTGCGGTGCCGACAGCGCATAAGGTTCGCTCGCGACTGCCCGCTCGACACCATCGGCATCGAGCGTGACGAGTTTGACGGAGCCGGTGCCGAGGTCGATTCCGAGCAGGCGCATGACGGATAGGCAAATTCGTATGAACGGATCTCGATGATAACGGGATCGCGATGTGCGCCCCGGTTTTTGCCACCACGCGGACGCGTCGAAAGTACGGCCGGCCGCCGGGTTTCACCGGGCTGCACCTTGCGAGCAAAAGCGGCCGTTCGCGGGTTAACCCGGCGCGATTTTTCGACACCCCTTTTTGCCACTATGCGCATCGCCCGATACACACCATAAAGCGGCCTATATTTGACATGGGGGCCGGCGCTATTTTGAAGGGCTATAAAACCGGGGAACCTCACTCCTGCGGCTGTTTCCCGATGATCGACACCCTGTTCCATGCCGAATTGGCATATCGAACCAGCAAAGAACGGAATAGTACCCAGCGCTCTTGTTGCGTGGATTCATTCCGCATAACTTCGTATCACCCCGAAAACAAGATCATGGAGTGAGACAGATGCAATCGAACACGGTCCATCCGTGCGATGAAGTGCTGCCGACCGGCAAGCTGGTTACGCTTGGCCTGCAACACGTCCTCGTCATGTACGCCGGCGCTGTCGCCGTGCCGCTTATCGTTGGCGCGGCGCTCAAGCTGCCGAAAGACCAGATCGCGTTCCTGATCAGCGCCGATCTGTTTTCGTGCGGCATCGCCACGCTGATCCAGACGCTGGGCCTGTGGATCTTCGGGATCCGCCTGCCCGTCATCATGGGCTGCACGTTCGCGGCAGTCGGCCCGATGATCGCGATCGGCACGAACCCCGGCCTCGGCATTCTCGACATCTTCGGTTCAACGATCGCGGCCGGCATCATCGGCATCGTGCTCGCGCCGATGATCGGCAAGCTGTTGCGGTTCTTCCCGCCAGTGGTCGTCGGCACCGTGATCGCGGTGATCGGGTTGTCGCTGATGGAAGTCGGCATCAACTGGGCGGCCGGCGGCGTCGGCAACCCCGAGTACGGTAGCCCCGTCTATCTCGGCCTGTCGCTGCTCGTGCTGACGCTGATCCTGATGATCAACAAGTTCGGCCGCGGATTCATCGCGAACATCTCGGTGCTGCTCGGCATCGTCGCCGGCTTCGCGATCGCGTTCGCGATCGGCCGCGTCAATACCGACGGCGTCGCGCACGCACCGTGGGTCGGCATCGTGATGCCGTTCCACTTCGGCATGCCGCACTTCGACCCGCTGTCGATCGTGACGATGGTCACGGTGATGTTCGTCACGTTCATCGAATCGACCGGCATGTTCCTCGCGGTCGGCGACATGGTCGATCGCCCGGTCAACCAGGAACGCCTGGTGCGCGGCCTGCGCGTCGACGGCCTCGGCACGCTGATCGGCGGCATCTTCAACTCGTTCCCGCATACGTCGTTCTCGCAGAACGTCGGCCTGATCGGCGTGACGGGCGTGAAGAGCCGGTTCGTGTGTGCAACGGGCGGGGTGATCCTCGTGCTGCTCGGGCTGTTCCCGAAGATGGCGCAGGTCGTCGCATCGGTGCCGCCGTTCGTGCTCGGCGGCGCAGGCATCGTGATGTTCGGGATGGTGGCCGCGAACGGCATCAAGGTGCTGTCGAAGGTCGACTTCGTGAACAACTCGCACAACCTGTTCATCGTCGCCGTGAGCGTCGGCATGGGCCTCGTGCCGGTCGTGTCGCCGCACTTCTTCTCGAAGCTGCCGCCCGCGCTCGCCCCGATCCTGCACAGCGGCATCCTGCTGGCATCGGCCACGGCGGTGATCCTGAACATCGTGTTCAACGGCGTGAAAGGAGAAAAGGATGCGCGCTGCGACATCCGCCGCGCCGGACACGACTTCGACGGGCGTCCCGCCGACGTGCACCACTGATCGCCCCGCGCCGGACGACGGCGCGAAGCGGTAACGCAAAACGCCACGGCATGCCGTGGCGTTTTTGCTTGGCGGGTGCCGGACAGGACCGGCGCACGGGCGATCGCGCCTTGCCCGTGAATACTGGTCGCAGCACGCTGCGCTGGATACCGATGGTCGCGCGGACTGGCGTGATTGGCGTGATTGGCGTGATTGGCATGTACGGCCCGAACGGCATGTACGGCGCAAGCAGGACGCGACGCACCCATCGTCACGACAACGATCCTCTCCCGCACGATTCGACAGTACAAAAGAAAACGCCACGGATTTGCATCCGTGGCGTTTCGCTTACGCGTACAGCCGGTTCGAAGAACAAGCGCGGTTTCCCGCGCCTGCCCTTCCTTGCGCTTACCCGTTCGTCGCTGCCGCCGACGCCGCCGCCGGAGCGGCCGCCTTGTCGTAGTCGACCGGTGCATCCGGCGCGCGCGGCGTCTCGCCGGCGCGCTGGACCCACCCGCCGCCCAGGGCGCGGTACAGGTCGACCAGGTTCGTCCAGCGCGCCAGACGCGCGCTGATCAGCGTCTGCTGCGCCGAGTACAGGTCCGTCTGCGCGGTCAGCACCGACAGGTAGCTGTCGACGCCGTTCTTGTAACGCAGGTCCGACAGATCGAAGCGGCGCTGCTGCGCGTGCTCGTTGCGCTCCAGCGCCGCGATCTGCTGGTCGTACGTGCCGCGTGCGGCCAGGCCATCCGACACTTCGCGGAACGCCGACTGGATCGCCTTCTCGTAGTTCGCGATCTCGATGCGCTTCTGCACGTGCGCAAGATCGAGGTTCGCGATGTTCGCGCCGCCCTCGAAGATCGGCAATGCGATGTTCGGCGCAAACGACCATGCCGCCGTGCCGGCCTTGAACAGGCCGCCCAGCGTCGGGCTCGCGGTGCCGAACGCCGCCGTCAGCGAGATCTTCGGGAAGAACGCCGCGCGCGCCGCGCCGATGTTCGCGTTCGCGGCCAGCAGCGTCTGCTCGGCCTGCATCACGTCCGGACGGCGCGTGAGCAGATCCGACGGCAACCCGGACGGCACGTCCGTCAGCAGGTTCTGCGCGTCGAGCGGCATGCCCGCCGGCAGGTCGTCCGGCAGCGGCTCGCCGATCAGCAGCACCAGCGCGTTCAGCGCCTGTGCGCGGGCACGCGCCTGCGCCTGCTGGTTTGCGAGCGCCGTCTCGACCACCGTCTGCGCCTGACGCAGCTCGAGCTCGGAGCCCGTGCCGTTGTCGAACTGCAGCTTGGTCAGGTCGTACTGCGCCTGAGCGGACTTCAGCGTGTTCTCCGTGACCTGCAGCAGGTCGTCGGTCGACAGCAGCGTCAGGTATTGATCCGCCACCTGCGACACCAGCGAGATCTCCGACGCCTGCCGCGCATACGCGGTCGACAGGTACTGCGCGAGCGCCTGGTCCTTCAGGCTCTGCACGCGACCGAACAGGTCGAGTTCCCACGATGCGGACAGCCCGACGTTGTAGCTGCGCGTGATCAGCGGCTGCTGCGTCGTCGACACACCGGCCGGCAGGCGCTGGATATTGCCCGTGCCCGTACCGTTCAGCGTCGGGAACAGGCCCGCGCGCGTGATCTGGTACTGCGCGCGCGCCGCCTCGATGTTCAGCACCGACACGCGCAGGTCGCGGTTGTTCTTCAGCGCGATCTCGATCAGCCGCTGCAGGCGCGGATCGACGAAGAATTCGCGCCAGCCGATGGCGGTCGCCGCCTGGCCGTTCGCGCTGCGCGCGCCGGCCGCACCCGGCTGCGTCGCATAGACGCCGCCGGCCGGGTACGCCTGCGCGACAGGTGCGTCGGGCCGCTTGTAATGCGGCGCCATCGTGCAGCCCGTGGCAAGGAGCGCGGCGGCCAGTGCGACCGCGGTTGCAGTCAAAGCGTGTTTTTGCATCATCACTGTCCCTTGTTGCCTTCGTCGCCGTTGCCCGGCGTCTCTTCGTGCTTCGCATGCTCCTGAGCCAGACGCAATGCCTCGTCGGCATCTTCCCGCTCGCCGCTGAAAATCGCACGGATCTTCACGAAGAACATCGGGATCAGGAAGATTGCGAGGAACGTTGCCGTGAGCATCCCGCCGATCACGCCCGTGCCGATCGCATGCTGGCTCGCCGAGCCCGCACCGTTGCTGATCGCGAGCGGCATCACGCCGAGAATGAACGCGAGCGACGTCATCAGGATCGGACGCAGCCGCTGGCGCGCCGCTTCCAGCGCGGCTTCGACCGGCCCCATCTTCTCGGTCACCTGCAACTCGCGCGCGAATTCCACGATCAGGATCGCGTTCTTCGCTGACAAGCCCACCGTGGTCAACAGGCCGACCTGGAAGTACACGTCGTTTTCGAGGCCGCGCATCGTCGCCGCGAGCAGTGCGCCGATCACGCCGAGCGGCACCACCATGATCACCGAGAACGGGATCGACCAGCTTTCATACAGTGCCGCGAGACACAGGAACACGACGAGGATCGAGATCGCGTACAGGATCGGCGCCTGCGAACCGGACTGGATTTCCTGGAACGACAGGCCCGTCCACGAATAGCCGATACCGACCGGCAGCTTCTTCGCGAGCCCTTCCATCGCGGTCATCGCCTGACCGGTCGACTTGCCCGGTGCGGCCTGACCCTGGATTTCCATCGCCGACACGCCGTTGTAACGCTCGAGCTTCGGCGAACCGTACGTCCAGTGACCGGTTGAGAACGCGCTGAACGGCACCATCCCGCCCGACCCGTTGCGCACGTACCAGATGTTCATGTCTTCCGGCGTCATCCGGAACGGCGCGTCTGCCTGCACGTAGACCTTCTTGATCCGGCCGTCGGTGTCGAGGAAGTTGTTCACGTACTTCGACGCCCACGCGATCGAGAACGTCTGGTCGATCGCATCCGCCGTCACGCCCAGCGCATTCGCCTTCTCGCGGTCGATGTCGACCTTGTACTGCGGCGTATCGTTCAGGCCGTTCGGACGGACACCCTGCAGCGTCGGATCCTTCGAGGCCATCCCGAGCAGCTGGTTACGCGCGGCCATCAGCGCATCGTGGCCGAGACCGGCATTGTCCGTCAGCTCGAAGTCGAAGCCCGCAGCCGTGCCGAGTTCAGGAATCGACGGCGGGTTGAACGGGATCACGATCGCGTCCTTGTAGCCCGCGTAACGCCCGAACATCCGGCCGATCAGCGCCTGCACCTTCTGGTTCGCATGCTGACGCTGCGAGTAGTCCTTCAGGCGCACGAACACGAGACCGGAGTTCTGGCCGCGGCCCGCGAAGCTGAAGCCGTTGACCGTGAACGCCGACTCGACGATTTCCTTCTCGTCCTTCAGCAGGTAGTCGGAAATGTTCGCGAGCGTCTTCGCGGTCGTTTCCTGCGTCGAACCCGACGGCGTCTGCACGATCACGAACATCAGGCCCTGGTCTTCATCAGGCAGGAACGACTTCGGCAGGCGCACGAACAGCAGCCCGACCGCGACGATCACGACCAGATAGATGATGAGCCAGCGGCCCGAGCGCTTGATCACGTGGTGCACGCCGACGTGGTACTTGTCGCGGCTGTTGTTGAACGTGCGGTTGAACCAGCCGAAGAAACCCTTCTTCTCTTCGTGATGGCCCTGCGGGATCGGCTTGAGGATCGTCGCGCACAAGGCCGGCGTCAGGATCAACGCAACCAGCACCGACAAGATCATCGCCGTCACGATCGTCAGCGAGAACTGCCGATAGATCGCACCGACCGAGCCGCCGGAGAACGCGACCGGCACGAACACGGCCGACAGCACGAGCGCGATACCGACCAGCGCGCCGGTGATCTGGCCCATCGCCTTGCGGGTCGCCTCCTTCGGTGACAAGCCCTCTTCCGCCATCACCCGCTCGACGTTCTCCACCACCACGATCGCATCGTCCACCAGCAGGCCGATCGCGAGCACGAGGCCGAACATCGACAGCGTGTTGATCGAGAAGCCCACCATCGACATGACCGCGAACGTACCGAGCAGCACGACCGGCACCGCGATCGTCGGGATGATCGTCGCCCGCAGGTTCTGCAGAAACAGATACATCACGAGGAACACGAGCACGATACCTTCGAGCAGCGTCTTGACCACTTCCTCGATCGACAGCTTCACGAACGGCGTCGTGTCGTACGGGTACTTCACGACGAGACCGTGCGGGAAGAACGGCGCCAGTTCGTCGATCTTCGCGCGCACGGCCTTCGCAGTGGCGAGGGCGTTCGCGTTGGTCGCGAGCTGGATACCGAGTGCCGCGGTCGGCTGACCGTTGTACTTCGTGTCGAAGTTGTAGTTTTCGCCGCCGAGCTCGATCTTCGCGACGTCCTTCAGGCGAACCTGCGAGCCGTCCTGGTTGACCTTCAGCAGGATGTTGCCGAACTGCGCAGGGGTCTGCAGCAGCGTCGATTCGGTGATCGTCGCCTGCAGCATCGTGCCCGGCGTGGACGGCGTGCCGCCGATCTGGCCGCCCGCGATCTGCACGTTCTGCGCGGCAATCGCGGTCGACACGTCGACCGGCGTGAGGCCGTAGTTGGTCAGGCGGTTCGGGTCGAGCCAGATCCGCATCGCGTACTGCGAGCCGAACAGCGTGACGGTACCGACGCCGTTCAACCGGCTGATCGGATCCTTCACGTGCGACGCCACGAAGTTCGCGAGGTCGTACTTGTTCATGCTGCCGTCTTCGGAGTTGAAGGCGAGCACCAGCAGGAAGCTGCTGCTCGACTTCGTCACCGACAGGCCGAGCTGCTGCACGACCTGCGGCAGAACCGGCGTCGCGAGCGACAGCTTGTTCTGCACCTGGACCTGTGCGATGTCGGCGTTGGTGCCCGGCGCGAAGGTCAGCGTGATCGTCGCGTTGCCCGAGTCGTCACTCGTCGACGACATGTACAGGAAGTTGTCGAGACCGCTCATCTGCTGCTCGATCACCTGCGTCACCGTGTCTTCCACCGTCTTCGCGGAAGCGCCCGGGTAGTTCGCGGTGATCTGGATCGATGGCGGCGCGATCGTCGGATACTGCGAGATCGGCAGCGTGAAGATCGACGCGACCCCGGCCAGCATCAGGATGATGGCGATCACCCACGCGAAGATCGGGCGATCGATAAAAAACTTTGCCATGAAACAGGCTCCCTGTTATTGCGCGCTCGAAGCAGCGGCAGCACTCGCCGGCGCGGCGCCCGATGCAGCGGCACCGGAAGCAGCAGCGGCGCCGGAACCGGCGGCAGCCGGTGCGGCGGAGGCGGCAGCAGCGCCCGGTGCGGCATCGGCCGCCGGCGCGAGCTGGGCGGCAACCGTCTTCACGGTCGCACCCGGGCGCACCTTGTCGACGCCCTGCACGATCACGTGATCGCCCGCTTGCAGACCGCCTTCGACGACCCAGTTCGGGCCCTGCATGCCGGTCGTCTTCAGCGGACGCGGCTCGACCTTGTTGCTGGCGTTCACCACCATCGCGACCGCCTGGCCCTTCTGGTCATGCGTGACGCCGATCTGCGGCACCAGGAACGCGTTCTCGTTCACGCCTTCCTCGATCCGTGCGCGCACGAACATCCCCGGCAGCAGCACGCGGCCCGGGTTCGGGAAGACCGCGCGGATCGTCACCGAGCCGGTGGTCTGGTCGACCGTCACGTCCGAGAACTGCAGCTTGCCCGCTTCCGAGTAGGTCTTGCCGTCTTCCAGGATCAGCGACACCTTCGCCGCGCCCGGGCCGCTCGTCTTCAGGCGGCCGCTCTGCACGTCCTGGCGCAGCTTCAGGCCGTCGAGGCTCGACTGCGTGAGGTCGACGTACACCGGATCGAGCTGCTGCACGGTCGACATCAGCGTGGCCTGGCTCGCCTGCACGTACGCGCCCGGCGTCACTTGCGAAATGCCGACGCGGCCGGTGATCGGCGACACGACATCCGTATAGCCGAGGTTGATCTGCGCGGTGTCGACCGCCGCCTTGCCGGCTGCGACGTCGGCAGCGGCCTGCCCTTGCGTGGCCACCGCGTTGTCGTAGTCCTGCTTGCTGACCGCGTTCGCGGCGACCAGCACCTTGTAGCGCGCGACCAGCGCGTTCTGCGTGACGAGGTTCGCCTGCGCCTTCGCGAGCGTCGCCTTCGCGCTGTTCAGCGCGGCGACGTACGGCGCCGGGTCGATCTTGTAGAGGCGCTGGCCGGCCTTGACGTCGGTGCCTTCGGTGAATTCACGGCGCAGCACGATGCCGTCGACCCGTGCGCGCACCTGCGCGACAAGGAATGCACTGGTGCGGCCCGGCAGGTCGGTGAAGACCGGAACGGCTTGCGGCTGGACGGTGACGACGCCGACTTCCGGCGTTTGCGGCGGCGGTGCCGATTCTTTTTTTCCGCATGCAGCCAGGAAAACCGCGGCTGCCGCGACAGTGATCAAGCGGTATGGAACCCGTTCGACGCGCATGGAGCGACCTCTGTGTATAGCCAATGGAATAAGTGCAGCACCCGGCGGGAGCGCAACACGGATGCGCCTCGCGGCGCAGATCGAACACCTGAATTACTGGACTACTAGATACAGCACGTCGGCACGAGACCTCCGTGCCGACGGGGATGCCGCGAACTGCGGACAGGTACTTTGGCGGGAATCAGCAGAGTGGGATATTAACTGATTGCCACTTGGGTCATTCGATCGTAGGGTGGTATTGTATATACATTCACGAATGTATGTAAAAAGCCCGTTTGTGCCCTGCCGACGGTCCAGTCTTACGGATTGTTACCAGTGGCAAGCATAGCCCGTCTCCATGACGGCTGCGAGGGTTGCAGACCCTATATTCACCTACGACCGATCCATTCAGGCCTGCACATGGTCAGACGTACCAAGGAGGAGGCGCTCGAGACGCGCAACCGCATTCTCGACGCCGCCGAGCACGTGTTCTTCGAGAAGGGTGTGTCGCACACGTCGCTCGCGGACATCGCGCAGCACGCCGGCGTGACGCGCGGCGCGATCTACTGGCACTTCGCGAACAAGAGCGAACTGTTCGACGCGATGTTCGACCGCGTATTTCTGCCGATCGACGAACTGAAGCGGATGCCGCTCGACGCGCCGGGCGGCAATCCGCTCGAGAAGGTCCGGCAGATCCTGATCTGGTGCCTGCTCGGCGTGCAGCGCGACTCGCAGCTGCGGCGCGTGTTCAGCATCCTGTTCATGAAGTGCGAGTACGTCGCGGACATGGAGCCGCTGCTGCAGCGCAACCGCGCGGGGATGAGCGAGGCGCTGCACACGATCGACGCCGATCTCGCAGTGGCCGTGCGGCTCAAGCTGCTGCCCGAGCGGCTCGATACGTGGCGGGCGACCCTGATGCTGCACACGCTCGTCAGCGGCTTCGTGCGGGACATGCTGATGCTGCCCGACGAGATCGACGCCGAGCAGCATGCGGAAAAGCTCGTCGACGGCTGTTTCGACATGCTGCGCTACAGCCCGGCGATGCTGAAGGACGGCGACTGACGGCGCGGCCGCCCCCGCCCCTCCGGCCGGGTCAGGCCGCCTTCGCGCGATGCGCGCGGGCCCGCCGGTTCGACGCAGCCACCGAATCGCGCGCCGGCACCGGTGCGCCGGCCAGTCCCGCGATCCACGCGTCGGTCGACATCACCGCCGCGAAATTCGACTGGAACACCACCGTGTACGCGCGGTGAATCTCTTCGGCACTCGCCGCCCCCGCTTCGTTCTCGTAAGGCAGCGCACCCGTCGCGTCGTCCAGGTATTCGACCTTCAGCCCCGCATGCGCCGCGTGATAGACCGTTGCGGCATTGCAGTTGTGCGTCATGTAGCCGGCCACCACGAGCGTGTCGATCCCGTGCGCGTCGAGCCACGCAGCGAGACCGGTGCCGGCGAACGAACTCGCCTGCGCTTTCTCGATCAGGTGCGCGTACGGCCGGCTGGCGACCACCGTGTGCAGCGCGACGCCGTCGCTGCCGGGCGCGAAGATCGGCGCGCCGGCCGGTGCAACGTGCTGGACCGCGATCACCGGCACGCCGGCCGCATGCGCGGCGTCAATCGCGCGGCCGATGTTCGCGAGCGACACATCGAGCGGCGGATACTCGATCGGCAAACTGCCCGTCACGTATTCGTTCTGGACGTCGATCACGATCAGCGCACGGCGGGCAGCAGGCTGGGAAACGGAAGACGGGACGGCGTTCGACATGGCGGGCTCCTGGTCCGGAGGCGCTGTCCCGCCCCGGAACGGGACAGCCAGCAGCGCGATGCGATGCATTGTCGAGCCGCGTCGCCGGTGCGGACAGTGGCCCGATAGCCATTCTTCGATAGAATCGGGCCATCGCCCATCCGGAGCCCGCCATGACCGCCGCTGCATCACCCGCGTCGCCCGCTTCGCCCGTTCCGACCGCACCGACCGTCGTCGCCGTAATCGCATACGACGGCATCAGCCCGTTCCACCTGTCGGTGCCGTCCGTCGTGTTCGGCAAGGAACGCGACGCAGCCGCGTCGCCCGTGTTCGAGTTCCGCGTCTGCTCGGCCGAGCGCGGCCCGCTGTCCACGACGGGCGGCTTCACGATCACCGCGCCGTACGGGCTCGACGCACTCGACGATGCGGACATCGTCATCGTGCCGGCATGGCGCGACCCGGACGAAGCGCCGCCCGACGCGATGCTCGATGCCGTCCGCGCGGTCGCCGCCCGTGGCGCGCAACTCGTCGGGCTGTGCCTCGGCGCGTACGTGCTCGCCGCGGCAGGCCTCCTCGACGGCCGCCCGGCCACCACGCACTGGGCGTGGGCCGACGATTTCGCGCAACGCTTTCCGCGCGTGAAACTCGATCCCGACGTGCTGTACGTGGACGACGGCAACCTGATGACGTCGGCCGGCACGGCCGCGGGGCTCGACTGCTGCCTGCACGTCGTGCGGCGCCGCTTCGGCTCGGACGCCGCGAACCAGATCGCGCGCCGCCTCGTGATCCCGCCGCACCGCCAGGGCGGGCAGGCCCAGTACGTGCCGCAGCCGGTCGCCGCCCACCCGCGCGATGCGCGGCTCGCGGGCCTGCTCGACTGGGTGCGGGCGCACCTCGACGCCGCGCACAGCGTCGATTCGCTCGCCGAACGCGTGCTGATGAGCCGCCGTACGTTCACGCGCCACTTCCGCCAGGCGACGGGCACGACCGTCACCGCGTGGCTGCAGGCCGAGCGGCTCGCGCGTGCGCAGCATCTGCTCGAAACCACCGGGCAATCGATCGACGCGATCGCGCAGGCGGCCGGCTACGGCTCTAGCGTGTCGCTGCGCCAGCATTTCGCGGGCGCGCTCGGCACGTCGCCATCTGCCTATCGAAGGGATTTTCGCGGCGCCGCGGCCTATGCCGATGCGGGACGGTAACGCCCGCCTCGCGGTCGGCGCGCAGGCCGTGAAGTGGAACCGGGGGAACCGGCCGGCCGCTCAGGCGCCGTTGATCCAGCGCGCCGCATAAAGCAGCAGCGCGACGAACACGATCATCGCCGCCCATGCCCAGACGGGCACCGTGCCGGAACCGCGATGCGGGAGCGCACTGGCGGCACGACCGGTCAGCGCGCCGCCGAGATGCGGCGGCAGCGAACGCTTCGTCGCGGCCACCAGCGATGCCGGCCGCAGGAACACGTGCTGGCGCCGCTGCGCGTGCGAGCGCGCGCGATTCGGCGCGAGGCCGTGCTTCGCCTGCACGACTGCGCAAAACTCGCGGAAGAAGGTGTCGGTCCACTCGCGCAGCGCATTGTCGATCTGTCGCCCCGGCAGCTCGGCCAGCGGCCCGCTCGCCGTCGCCCAGACGACATATTCGATGCGCGTGGCGCTCGCGTCGTCGTCCGGCATCAGCACGAGTTCGACCTGGCCGCGCAGCGCGCCGAGGCCGTCGGCCCGCGCCTTGAAGTTGAGCACGCGGCGCGGCTGCCCCTCCGCATCGCCGTGCTCGGCGGCCGCGTGCGCGCGCACGTCGTAGCGGGCGCGCAGCGGCCCGAGCGGCACCGTGATCGTCAACGCGAACTCGCCGTGTGCGAGTTTCACGAACGATTCGCAATGGTCGAAGCTCGCCCGCAGCAATGCGAGATCTTCAAGCGCATCCCGCACGACAGGCGGCGCGAGCGGTACGCGTAACGTGTCGTTCAGTTCCATGACGCCTCCCCGATGAACGCGCGCCGCATCAGGACGTCTCGACGAGACTGTCGATCCGTGCGGCATCGAAGGCGACGTAGTGCGCAAGCACGGACGCCGCCTCCTTCGGTTCTTCGTAACTCCATGCGGCGTTCTCGATCACGCCGTCTTCGGTCTGCAAATCGAAGTGCACGGCTTGCCCCCTGTACGGGCAGGCCGTCGTGGTGCCGGATTTCACGAGCCGGCGCATGTTGACGTCGCTGCGCGGCAGGTAATGGATGTCCGGGAGCCCCGTTTCGCGCACGGTCAGCGCGCCATGCGAATCGGCATACGTGATGCCGCGATGAATCACGCGCACGCGATGACGGTTCGGCACGATTTCGAGTCGAGGGTCGGCTGCATCGGACATCGTTTCTCCTTCGGGCGGCCGGCGGGCCGGGGGCAGGAAACGAAAAAAGCCACGGCACGGGTGCCGTGGCTTTCATTATGGGCGAAACTTCGTCCGATTGCGCGACCCGCGCCCGGGCCGCGCGCGGCGTGCTACTGCGCGCTCCACTGGAACGCGGTTTTCGCGCCGCCCTTCGCGCCGACGGTGACGGCGCGCGACTCGTCGTTGCCCTGGTACGACGCATGCACCGTATAGCGCCCGGGCGGCACCTGCACGAGCATGTACGGCCCGCGCGCGTCGGTCTTCAGCACCTCGGCACCCTTGCCGTCGACGATCCGCACATGGACGTCGGCCAGGAACTCGCCGCCCTTGCCGGTGAAGCGCAGCGCCAGCGGCCACTTCGCTTCGTTGCGCTGGAACGCCGTCGATTCGTCCTGCCCGACGCCGCCGGACACGAAGGTGACGTCGCCCTGCTGGCGCGCGGCGGGCAAGCCGTCCGACTGCGCGTACGCGCCGGTCGCACCGGCTGCGAGGCCGGCGGCCAGCGCCGCCGCGACGGCAAATCGGGACACGTTGCGTAGATATTGCATGGCTCTCTCCTTGGGGTCGGAACACATACGGGGCGCTGCGTCACGCGACCGAGCGGCGGCGGCGCCCGCCGCGGCCGGCCTGGCCGGCCGTCGGCCATACCGGTCAGCTCAGGTCGACCGGCACGAAGATCTGTGCATTATCGCGCTGGATCAGCAGAGCAAGACTGTTGCCCGCTCCCTTGACCGCGTCGCGCAACTGCTCGGGGCTCGTGACCGGGCGGCCGTTGACCGCGAGGATCACGTCGCCGGGCTGGATGCCCGCGTTGGCGGCCGGCCCGCCGGCCTGCTGCACGATCAGCCCGTGCGACAGGTTGTCGGCACTGCGCTCCTGCGGCGACAGCGGCCGCACCGCGACGCCCAGGCGGCCCTGCTCGACCGGCCCGCCGTCGTTCGACGCGAGCTTCGCATCGGCCATCGCGCCGAGCGTCACGCTGAGCGACTTCTTCGACTTGTCGCGCCAGATCTGCAGGTCGGCCTTCGAACCGGGCTTCAGGTTCGCGATCTGCGCGGGCAGCGACGTCGAATCGGCGACCGGCGAACCGTTGACCGACAGGATCACGTCGCCCGGCTGCAGGCCGGCCTTCGCGGCCGGACCGTTCGGGTCGACCGAGCTGACGAGCGCGCCGTCCGGCTTCGGCAGCCCGAACGAACTCGCGAGCGTCTGGTTCAGCCCCTGCACGGCGACGCCGAGGCGGCCGCGGCTCACGTGGCCCGTCTTCACGAGCTCGTCCTTCACCTTGATCGCCTCGTTGATCGGGATCGCGAACGACAGGCCCTGGAAGCCGCCCGTCTGCGAGTAGATCATCGAGTTGATGCCGATCACCTCGCCCTGCAGGTTGAACAGCGGGCCGCCCGAGTTGCCGGGATTCACCGGCACGTCGGTCTGGATGAACGGCGTGTAGTTCTCGTCCGGCAGCGCGCGCGACTTCGCGCTGATGATGCCCGACGTGACCGTGTTGTCGAAGCCGTACGGCGAGCCGATCGCGACGACCCACTGGCCGACCTTGCTCTGCGCCGGATCGCCGATCTTCACGGTCGGCAGGCCGCTCGCGTCGATCTTCAGCACCGCGACGTCGGACTGCTTGTCGGCGCCGACGACCTTCGCCTTGTATTCGCGCTTGTCGGTCAGCTTGACCGTGACGACGTTCGCGCCGTCGATCACGTGCGCATTGGTGAGGATGTACCCGTCGGAGCTGATGACGAACCCGGAGCCGAGGCTCGCGCTCGGCTGGTCGTCCGGCTGCGCGTCGCCGCCCATGCCCGGCACCTGGCCGTAGAAGTGCTTGAAGAACTGGTAGAACGGGTCGCTCGGGTCGATCGGCAGCTGCGGCTGCTGCACGCGCCGCGACACCTGCTTCACGACGTGCTTCGCGCTGATGTTCACGACCGCCGGGCCGTAGGTCTCGACGAGCCCGGAGAAATCGGGGATGCCGGTCTTGGCGGCCGCTTCGGCCGGCATCAGTGCGGCAGCCTGCGCGGGCGTGATGATCTGCGGATCGGCGCGACGGGTGCCGGCGAAATAGCCGGCCGACAGGGCGGCCGCCACGGCGACCGCGACGGCGCCGCGCGCAAGGAATCGGGTGTTCATCGTAGGACCTCCTCTTTGTTAGGACGCAGCGTAACGACCCTGACTTAAAGGAGGCTTAATCAGCCTTAAGCGGGGCTTAAGCGGCCGCCGGCGCCCGCCCCGGCGGCACGCTTCACACGGATTCGGACGGCTGCGGCGCCTGGGCCGGCATCTCGGCATCGCGGAACACGACGCTGACGAGCAGGCCGCCCGCGGCCGCATCGCCGAGTGACACCGTCGCGCCCTGCTGCGCCGCCACGCGCTTGACGATCGCAAGCCCGAGGCCGCTGCCCGACACGTCGGTGCGTGCACGTGCCGTGCTGTCGCGATAGAAGCGGTCGAACACGCGCTCGCGCTCGTCCGCCGGAATGCCGGGCCCGCTGTCGCCGATCTGCACGCACGCGCGGCCGGCCGCGTCGCTCGTCAACGACACGTCGATGCGGCCGCCGTCCGGCGTGTACTTCACCGCGTTGTCGAGCAGGTTGCCGAACATCACGCGCAGCGCGCCGACGTCCGCAACGACGCTCGCCGCACGCGTTTCCTCGAAGCCGAGATCGATGTTGTGCCGCTGTGCGAGCGGCGCATGCGCGGCCACGCATTCGGCGAGCAGCGCCTGCAGGTCGACCGGCTCGCGCATCGTCGCGCCGTCCGGCTCGGCGCGTGCGAGCGCGAGCAACTGCTCGGTGAGGCGCGTCGCGCGCGACACGCCGTCCTGGAGATCCGCGACCGCCTCGCGGCGCGATGCATCGTCCTTCGCGCGGGCGACCAGCTGCGCCTGGATCTGCACGGCCGCGAGCGGCGTGCGCAGCTCGTGCGCGGCGTCGGCGACGAACGCCTTCTGCGTATCGAGCGCGGCCGACAGCCGCGCAAGCAGCCCGTTCAGCGCGCGGACGAGCGGCTGCACCTCGAGCGGCAGGCGCGCGTCGGGCAACGGATCGAGCGCTTCCGGCCGACGCGCCTCGACCGCGCGCGTCACGCGACCGAGCGGCGCGAGCCCGCGACCGACGATCACCCACACGGCAGCACCGAGGAACGGCAGCAGCACGATCAGCGGCCACAGCGTGCGCAGCGCGACGTTCGCCGCCAGCCGGTTGCGCACCGACAGCGGCTGCGCGAGCTGCACGACGTTGTCGCCGACGATCGCACCGTACACGCGCCACTCGCCGCGATCGGTGCGCTCGGTCGAGAAGCCGAGTTCCGCCCGCGGCGCGATCGGCGCACGCGGATGCGAGAAGTACATCAGCACGCCGTTGCGGTTCCAGATCTGGATCACGATGCCTTCGTCGCCGTTGGTGCGCGAGCCGAACACCTGCGAGAACGGCTCCGACGGCAGCGCCGCGGCGATTTCCTGCAGCTGGTAGTCGAACAGTTCGTTCGCTTCCGCGAGCGCCTGCCGGTAGATGAGCCAGCCCGCGATGCCCACGCCCGCGACGACGATCGCGAGCAGCCAGATCAGCAATTGATGACGAATCGACCTCACGCGTCAGCTTTCCTTGACGACCATGTAGCCGAGCCCGCGTACGTTGCGGATCAAGTCCGAACCGAGCTTCTTGCGCAGCGCGTGGATGTAGACCTCGACCGTGTTGCTGCCGATCTCCTCGCCCCAGCCGTACATCTTTTCCTCGAGCTGGCTCTTCGACAGCACCGCGCCCGGCCGCGCGAGCAGCGCCTCGAGCAGCGCGAACTCGCGCGCGGACAGCGCGACGGGCACGCCGTCGAGCGTCACCTGGTGCGAAGCGGGATCGAGCGTCAGCGCGCCGTGGCGGATCAGCGACTCGCTGCGCCCGGCCTGGCGGCGGATCAGCGCGCGCATCCGCGCGCCCAGTTCGTCGAGGTCGAACGGCTTGACGAGGTAGTCGTCGGCGCCCGCGTCGAGCCCCTTCACGCGGTCGGCGACGGCATCGCGCGCGGTGACGATCAGCACCGGCAGCGACAGCCCGCGTGCGCGCAGCGTGCGCAGCACGTCGATGCCGTCGCGCTTCGGCAGGCCGAGATCGAGCAGCAGCAGATCGTACGTCTCGCCGCCGAGCGCCGTGAGCGCCGCGTCGCCGTCCTGCACCCAGTCGACCGCAAAGCCGTCCGAGCGCAGCGCCTTGCGCACGCCCTCGGCAATCATTCGATCATCTTCGACAAGCAGTATCCGCATCGGGACAGGCATCCATGGAGCGAGTCAAACACGCCGACCATTGTAGCGCCGCGAATCGCGTGCGCGGCACCCTGCAATGCAACAGTAAGGCGGACTGCAAGGGGGTTGCGCGGACTTGTCTCTACAATGTGCGCTTCGGCGCCGCCGCGCGCCCTGCCCGAACCCCTGCTTTTCCCGTATTCGCCCATGCCGATTTCCGATCTTTCCACCCGGTTCGCCCCCCGCGCCCGCGTCTGCCTGCGCGCAGCAGCCGTCGTCGCCACCTGCACGGCCCTCGCGTTCGCGCCGTCCGCGCAGGCCCGCAAGAAGTCCCACAAGGAAGCGCGCAAGGCCGTCGTCGTGTCGCCGGCCGCGCGCGCGGCCGGCCTGCCGGCGTCCGTGCTCGTCGCGCTGCAACGCGCGAAGGTGCCGGCCTCGGCGATGAGCGTCGTCGTCGAGCGCGTCGGCGATCCCGAACCGCTGATCGCGTGGAATGCGAGCCGGCCGATGCTGCCGGCCTCGACGATGAAGCTGGTGACGACCTTCTCGGGCCTGTCGATCCTCGGCCCCGACTACCGCTGGCGCACGACCGCGTACGCCGACGGCACGATCGACCCCGACGGCACGCTGCAGGGCAACCTGTACATCAAGGGCACCGGCGATCCGAAGCTCGTGCCCGAAGAGCTGATCGACCTCGTCGACAAGCTCCGCAAGGCCGGCGTCAAGCGCGTGGCCGGCGGCCTCGTGCTCGACAAGAGCTATTTCGCGGCGTCGACGCGCGACCTGCCGTCGTTCGACGACGACGCCAGCGCACCGTACAACGTCGGCCCCGATCCGCTGCTGTACGCGTTCAAGGCGGTGTCGTTCACGGTCACGCCGGGCGACGACGGCAAGGTGGCCGTCGACGTGCTGCCGCCGCTCGCGGACCTGTCGATCGACAACCAGCTCGTGGAAGGCTCGGGCTCGTGCAGCGCGGCTGCCGCGGCCGCGCGCCCGACGCTGACGGCCGGCGGCGGCATCATGACCGCGTCGTTCGCCGGCGACTACCCGCTGCGCTGCGGCGCGCACACGACCAACCTCGCGATCCTCGATCACACGACGTTCTTCGCGCGCGGCTTCCTCGCGCTGTGGCAGCAGGACGGCGGCACGATCGCGGGGCCCGTGAGCGAAGGCAAGGTGCCGACCACTGCGCGGCCGCTCGCCGTGCATCACAGCCCGGTGCTCGGCAGCATCGTCTACGACATCAACAAGTTCAGCAACAACGTGATGGCGCGCAACCTGTTCCTGACGATCGGCGCGGTCAGCGGCAAGCCGCCCGCGACGCCCGAGCAGTCGAGCCGCGCGATCCAGGCGTTCCTGCAGAAGAGCGGCATCGCGATGCCCGACCTCGTGCTCGAGAACGGCTCGGGCCTGTCGCGCGAAGAGCACGTGAGCGCGCTGTCGCTCGCCGCCCTGCTGCAGGCCGCGAACGCGAGTCCCGTCGCGCAGACGTTCGTCGATTCGCTGCCGATCGCCGGCATCGACGGCACGATGAAGAACCGCCTCACCAACGCCGGCGTGCTCGGCAACGCGCACATCAAGACCGGCACGCTGCGCGACGTGCGCGCGATCGCCGGCTATGTCGGCGGGGCCGACGGCAACAGCTACATCGTCGTCAGCTTCATCAACAACGATCACGCGGAAGGCGCGCGCGCCGCGCACGACACGCTGCTCGAGTGGATCTACGCGGGCGCGCACTGAAGCGCAACGCCGCCCGCAGCGGGTCGCCCTGACGGGCGACCCGCGCAGCCCCGCACCACCTCGCAAGCGGAATTCGGCGCTGCGCGGTTTGAAACGCCCCCCGCCGCCCACGCACGACGCCCCGCCCAAAAACCGCCCCCACAAAACAGGGCCACACCGCCCGGCCCCGTGCCGCGCGGCTTCCGTAGAAACCCTGTCCTCAGAGGGAACCCTCTACGCTGCCCCCTCGCCTTGCGCGTGGCGATTGCGTAGGCTGTTGGCCTGACCGATATCTACAACGGGCCACACGCCCGGCCTCATGGCTTGCAGGGGAAAGAAGGAGACACGCCCATGCGATTCGACGTCGAATTGCTTCTGCTCGCGCTGGCGCCCGTCTTCCTGCTCTGCATCGCGTGGGAGGCCTGGCACCTCGCCCGCACACGTGCGCAGGACCATGTCTACGCATGGCGCGACACGCTGTGCAACGCGGCGCTCGCCCTGATGCACCAGGGCGCCGACAAGATCGCGTGGCTGTTCGTGATCCCCGTCTATGCGTACTGCTACCAGCACTATCGCCTGTTCACGTGGCACGACAGCTGGCTGTCGTTCGCGGTGCTGTTCGTCGCACAGGATTTCCTCTACTACGTATTCCATCGCGCGAGCCATCGCGTGCGCTGGCTGTGGGCCGCGCACGTCGTGCACCACTCGTCCGAGCGGATGAATTTCTCGACCGCGTTCCGCCAGAGCCTGATGTACCCCGTCGCGGGCATGTGGGTGTTCTGGCTGCCGCTCGCGTTCGCCGGCTTCCCGCCGCAACAGGTGGTCGGCATCGTGCTGATCAACCTCGCGTTCCAGTTCTTCGTGCACACGCAGGCGATCGGCAAGCTCGGCTGGCTCGAGTACGTGCTGAACACGCCGTCGATCCACCGCGCACACCATGCACGCAACGCGCGCTACATCGACCGCAATTACGCAGGCGTCCTGGTGATCTGGGATCGCCTGTTCGGCAGCTATGTCGAGGAGACGCCCGACGATCCGCCGCAGTACGGGATCGTCGAGCGGCTCGGCTCGAACAACCCGCTCGTCGCGACGTTCCACGAGTGGGGTTCGCTGGCGGCCGACGCGTTGCACGTCGACGGATGGCGCAACAAGCTGCGCGCGATTTTCGGCCCGCCCGAATGGGCGAGCGCTTATCATGCGCAGATCGCCGAGGCCGCGAACCAGGATCCGCGCACCGTCCCGCTGGCAGCTGCGCGTGACCAATAAACCGTTTTAGCCAACGGCCGCCGCGCAGCCCGGAACCGAGCAGGCACGCGGCAGATGAGAAACACATCAGGCCATATCTACGAGGAGATCGAACGATGCAGACACAACAACACGCACCTTCCCGCACCCGTCAGCGCATGCTGCGCACCGCGCAGGTCGCGATCGCCGGCGCCGCGCTCGCGCTGCTCGCCGCGTGCGGCGGCGGTGACGACAACAACAGCAGCAGCGCATCGAACACGCCGCCGTCGGGCGTGAAGATGCAGGTCGTGTCGTTCGGCGACAGCCTGTCCGATGCGGGCACCTACTCGCAGATCAAGCTCGGCTTCGGCGGCGGCCGCTTCACGACCAACCCGGGCCAGGTGTGGACGCAGAACGTCGCGCAGTACTACGGCGACACGCTGCAGCCCGCGAACCAGGGCGGCTTCGGCATCCCGCTGCAGGCCACCGGCGGCCTCGGCTACGCGCAGGGCGGCTCGCGCGTGACGCAGCAGCCGGGCATCGGCCACGCGGACGCCAGCGTGCCGAACGCCGACTTCGCGCAGGCAACCACGACGCCGATCGCCGACCAGGTCAAGCAATACGTGTCGCAGCACGGCAGCTTCAACGGCGGCCAGATCGTGCTGCTGAACGGCGGCGCGAACGACATCTTCTACCAGGTCGCGGCGCTGCAGGCCGGCGCGATCACGCCGACGCAACTGCAGCAGAACATCGGCGCTGCCGCGCAACAGCTCGCGGGTCTCGTGCAGCAAATCGTCGCCGCCGGCGCGACGCACGTGTTCGTGTCGAACGTGCCGGATATCGGCGGCACGCCGCTCGCGCTGCAAGGCGGCACGCAGACGACCCTCACGCAACTGTCGATGCTGTTCAACGGCACGCTCGCCGCGACGCTGCAGGCACTCAAGGTCGACACGACCAAGTACGTGCTGCTCGACACGTTCACGTGGCAGGACGGCATCCTCGCGAACTACAAGGCGAACGGCTTCGCCGTGTCGAACACCGACACCGCCTGTAACCTGAAGGCGATGGTGCAGGCCGCCACGCAGTACGGTGTCGCGAATGCAACCGCATTCGGCTCGTCGCTGTTCTGCTCGCAGCAGACCTACACGGTCGCGAACGCGGACCAGACCTACATGTTCGCCGACACGGTCCACCCGACGACGCGCCTGCATGCACTGTTCGCGCAGTTCGTCGAACAGCAGATCGCGAAATCCGGCGTCGGCAAGTAAGCCGCCGGCCACGCGCCCAAACGAAAACGCCCGACCGGTTTGCCGGTCGGGCGTTTTTTATTCGTCAAGCGAAACGGGTGTCAGTCGCGTGCTTCGAACGCGGCCGCCGCGCGGCCGAGGCGATCGTTGACCGCGATCCATTCGACCGTTTCGGGCAGCTTCTCGACGAGAATGCGCGCAACCTGTGCACGATCGAGCGCACGCAGCATCCCGTACAGGTCGCGCGCATAGGCTTGCGGATCTTCCGGCGCCGCGACGAAATGCACGCCGTCGGCCTGCGCCCAGCGCCCCGCGCGCGACGCACGGGCGACGAGCGCGACGCGTTCGCCGTCGGTTTGCGCAGCCGCGAGCAGCGGCTCGAGCGCGTCGAACGGCAGCAGCGCGAGCGGCGTGCGCGGCGCGTAATGCGCTTTCAGCGTGCCCGACGCGCGCGGTGCGGTCGCATCGCTGCCATCCGGCAGCTGCGGCGCACGGCCGAGCACGTCGGCGAGCTGTTGCGGCGTCACGTGGCCCGGGCGCAGCAGCGCCGGGAAACCGCGCGACAGATCGAGGATCGTCGATTCGATGCCGACTTCGGATGCGCCGCCGTCGAGCACGTGCACGGTGTCGCCGAATTCGTCGCGCACGTGCTGTGCGGTCGTCGGACTCACGTGGCCGAACCGGTTCGCGGACGGTGCCGCGACACCGCCGTGGCCGCCGCGCCGCGCGCTGAACGCGGCCAGCAGCGCCTGCGCGACCGGATGCGACGGGCAGCGCAGCCCGACCGAATCCTGCCCGCCGCTCACGGCGTCCGGAATGCGCGCATGGCGTTTCAGGATCAGCGTCAGCGGGCCCGGCCAGAATGCATCGATCAGCGCGTGCGCATCGGCCGGCAGTTCGTCGGCCCAGTAGCCGGGATCGCCGCCCGGCGGCAGATGCACGATCACCGGATGGTTCGCGGGCCGCCCTTTCGCCGCGTAGATGCGCGCGACGGCTTCGGGATTCGCCGCGTCGCCGCCGAGCCCGTAGACGGTCTCGGTCGGGAACGCGACGAGCTGCCCCGCGTCGAGCAGCGCAGCGGCCGCGTCGATCTGGGCGAGCGTCACGGACTTCGGGAGATCGATGGACATCGGCCGGCGCCTCAGTCGAGCGGCACGCGCAGCAGCTGCGCGCATGCGGTGGCGGCGGCAACGGCTTCGTCGCGCGTCTGCGCAGTGAAGTTCACGTGGCCCATCTTGCGGCCGACGCGCGCGTCCTCCTTGCCGTACAGGTGCAGGTGCGCAGTCGGCATCGCCGCGACCGTGTCCCACGGCGGCGTGACGGCATCGGCCGCCGCACCGTTCGGGAACCACACGTCGCCGAGGATGTTCAGCATCGCGGCCGGCGAATGCTGGCGCGGGTTGCCGAGCGGCATGCGCGTCATCGCGCGCACCTGCTGCTCGAACTGGCTCGTTGCGCACGCATCGACCGTGTAGTGGCCGGAGTTGTGCGGGCGCGGCGCCATTTCGTTCGCGACGAACGAGCCGTCTTCCAGCACGAAGAATTCGACGCACAGCACGCCGACGTAGCCGAGCGTATCGGCAATCCGCACGGCGGCCTGCTGCGCCTCTGCGACACGCGCGGCATCGGCGGCCGGCGCCGGCACGACCGTCAGCGCGAGGATGCCGTTGTGGTGCGCGTTCTGCGCGAGCGGGAAGGCGGCCGAGCGGCCGTCCGCACCGCGCGCGATCAGCGCCGACACTTCGTATTTCAGCGGCAGGCGCTTCTCGAGCACGCACGGCACGCCGCCGAGCGCGGCATGCGCATCGCGCGCTTCCTGCACGGTGCTCACACGCACCTGGCCCTTGCCGTCGTAGCCGAGACGCGCCGTCTTCAGGATGCCCGGCAGCACCGCGTCGAGCGCGGCATCGTCGAGCGCGGCAAGTGCCGCCGACGATTCGATCACGACGTGCGGCGCAACGGGCACGCCCGACGCCTCGATGAAGCGCTTCTCCGCGATCCGGTCCTGCGCGACCGCGACGCAGCGGCCGGCCGGCGCGACGAACGTCGTGCGCGCGAGGAAATCGAGGCTCGCGGCCGGCACGTTCTCGAACTCCGTCGACACGGCGTCGCACAGGTCGGCCAGTTCCGCGAGCGCGGCCTCGTCGTCGTACGCGGCGCGCAGGTGGCGGTCGGCAACCGCGCCGGCGGGGCTCGTCGGATCGGGATCGAGCACGGCGACGCGATAGCCCATCGACTGGGCGGCAAAGCAGAACATGCGGCCGAGCTGGCCACCGCCGACCATGCCCAGCCACGCGCCGGGCAGGATCGGGGAAACGGAATCAGGAGTTGCGGTCATGTCAGTGGTCGGTCGCGGCGGGCGCTGCCCGCCGCAGTGGGGAGGTCAGGCAGCCGCGACGCGCGGCCGCCGGTGCGCCGTCATTCCAGCGGCGGCAGCACCATCGCGTGCGCGGCTTCGTTCTGGCACACGCGGAACGCGGCGAGCCGGTTCGCATAGTCGACCGAGTTGCCGGACAGGATCGACACGGCGAACAGCGCGGCATTGGCCGCGCCGGCCTCACCGATCGCGAACGTCGCGACGGGCACGCCCTTCGGCATCTGCACGATCGAGTGCAGCGAATCGACGCCCTTCAGATACTTGCTCGCGACCGGCACACCGAGCACCGGCACCGTGGTCTTCGCGGCCAGCATGCCGGGCAGGTGCGCGGCGCCGCCGGCGCCCGCGATGATCGCGCGCAGCCCGCGCTCGCGCGCCTTCTCCGCATAGTCGAACATCTCGTCGGGCATCCGGTGTGCGGACACGACTTTCGCTTCGTACGGTACGCCGAATTCCTGCAGGATCGCGACCGCGTGCTTCATCACGTCCCAGTCGGAACTCGAACCCATCAGCACGCCGATGAGCGGCGCGCTGTGCGTGTGGGCAGTCTGGACTTCGCTCATGTCTTCCTTTCCTCGATCAGGCGAGCGACTGGCCCGTGATGCGCTCGAGCGCTTCCTGGTACTTCGCGGCCGTCTTCTCGACGACGTCGGCCGGCAGCGCCGGCGCCGGCGCCGTCTTGCCCCACGGCTGCGCCTCGAGCCAGTCGCGCACGAACTGCTTGTCGAACGACGGCGGGTTCGTGCCGACTTCGTACTGGTCGGCCGGCCAGAAGCGCGACGAATCGGCCGTCAGCACTTCGTCCATCAGGTACAGCTTGCCGTGGTTGTCGAGGCCGAATTCGAACTTCGTGTCGGCGATGATGATGCCGCGCGTCGCCGCATAATCGGCCGCTTCCTTGTACAGCTTGATCGAGATGTCGCGGATCGTCGCGGCCAGCTCGGTGCCGATGCGACGCTCGGTTTCCTCGAACGTGATGTTCTCGTCGTGCTCGCCCATCTCGGCCTTCGCGGCCGGCGTGAAGATCGGCTCGGGCAGCTTCTGCGCGTTCTGCAGGCCTTCCGGCAGCTGCACGCCGCATACGGCGCCCGACGCCTGGTATTCCTTCCAGCCGCTGCCGGCCAGGTAGCCGCGCACGACCGCTTCGATCATGATCGGCTCGAGGCGCTTGACGACCACGCCGCGGCCCTTCACCTGCTCGACCTCGTCGGCCGCGACGACTGCTTCCGGCGCGTCGCCCGTCAGGTGGTTCGGCACGATGTGCGCGAGCTTGTCGAACCAGAAGTTCGCCATCTGGTTCAGCACGCGGCCCTTGTTCGGAATCGGCTCGCCCATCACCACGTCGAATGCCGACAGACGGTCGGTCGTGACGATCAGGAGCTTGTCGTTGCCGACCGCGTAGTTATCGCGGACCTTGCCGCGACCGAGGAGCGGCAGCGAGCGGAGCGTGGATTCGTAAAGGGTAGACATCGTCTTTTCGCAGATAAGGAGCCAAACAAAAAGGGAAACGCCGTTCCCCGCGGCAGGCGGGAACGGCGGTCTTGCAATACGTCGGCGAACCGGCGGGCGACAACGCCCGGCGGTTGCCGGCCGGCCCTCGTTCGGCCGGACGGAACGGCTGCCGGGGCCGGATCAGATCCGGCAACCGGGCGGCCAGCCCCGGCCTTGCGGCGGGGCAATCGTACTACAGTCTCAGCGCACGACCTGCGCAAGCGCGCCCGACTTGTACTGCTCGGCGATCTTGTCGAGCGACACCGGCTTGATCTTGCCGGCCTGGCCTTCGCAGCCGAACGCGAGGTAGCGGTCGACGCAAACCTGCTTCGCCGCTTCGCGCGCGGGCTTCAGGTAGTCGCGCGGATCGAACTTGCCCGGGTTCTCGAACAGGTAGCGGCGGATCGCACCGGTGATCGCGAGACGCAGGTCGGTGTCGATGTTGATCTTGCGCACGCCGTGCTTGATGCCTTCCTGGATTTCCTCGACCGGCACGCCGTAGGTTTCCTTCATGTCGCCGCCGAATTCGCGGATCTCGGCCAGCAGCTCCTGCGGCACCGACGACGAGCCGTGCATCACCAGGTGCGTGTTCGGGATGCGCGCGTGGATTTCCTTGATGCGCTGGATCGACAGGATGTCGCCCGTCGGCTTCTTCGAGAACTTGTACGCGCCGTGCGACGTGCCGATCGCGATCGCGAGCGCGTCGCACTGCGTGAGCTTCACGAAGTCGGCGGCCTGCTCCGGATCGGTCAGCAGCTGCTCGCGGGTCATCGTGCCTTCCGCGCCGTGGCCGTCTTCCTTGTCGCCCTTCATCGTCTCGAGCGAGCCGAGCACGCCGAGTTCGGCTTCGACCGTCACGCCGATCGAGTGCGCCATCTCGACGACCTTGCGCGACACGTCGACGTTGTACTCGTACGACGCGACCGTCTTGCCGTCGGCTTCGAGCGAACCGTCCATCATCACGCTCGTGAAGCCGCTGCGGATCGCGCCCATGCAGACTGCCGGCGACTGGCCGTGATCCTGGTGCATCACGACCGGGATGTGCGGGTACGACTCGACTGCTGCTTCGATCAGGTGGCGCAGGAACGGCTCGCCCGCGTACTTACGCGCGCCGGCCGATGCCTGCATGATCACGGGCGCGCCGACCTGGTCCGCCGCCGCCATGATCGCCTGGACCTGCTCCAGGTTGTTCACGTTGAAGGCCGGCAGGCCATAACCGTGCTCTGCCGCGTGGTCCAGCAATTGACGCATTGATACGAGAGGCATTGTGGAACTCCTTGGAATGAAAACCGGTGCGCCCTGACGCCGGCGCGGCATCCGCCCCCGTTTGGACCGGGGTGGCGCGGCGCGGCTGAGCGTCGAATAGCCGCATTTTATCGCGAAGCGCCTCCGATTCCGACCGCCTGGTGGCGCCGACTCGCAATTTGTTACGTTCGCACGGCACAATGCGGGCAAAAAGAAGAAAAAAAGCCGCGCGGGGCTTCGGACCCCACGCGGCTTTTGCGTGAAAAACGGTGCCGGATCCATTTTCAGCCGATCCGGACGGCCGGCCCGCAGGCCGGCCCGATGCTCAGTCGGCGCTCAATAGTGCTCGCCGACCCGCACGATCTTCAGCGTGTTGGTGCCGCCCGCCTGCCCCATCGGCTCGCCGACCGTCAGCACGACCATGTCGCCGTGCTGCACGTAGCCCTGCTTGACGACGATCTCGAGCGCGGCCTGCAGCGCCGAATCGCGGTCGCTGTTGAAGTCGACGTGCAGCGGCGTCACGTTGCGGTACAGCGCCATCGTACGCTCGCTGCCGACGCGCGGCGTCAGTGCGAAGATCGGCACGTGCGTGTAGTGACGCGACATCCACAGCGCGGTCGCGCCCGATTCGGTCAGCGCGATGATGGCCTTCGCGCCGAGGTGGTACGCGGTGAACAGCGCGCCCATCGCGATCGACTGGTCGATCCGCGTGAACGTGCGGTCGAGGAAATCCTTGTCGAGCTCGACGTGTTCCGACTTTTCCGCTTCGACGCAGACGGCCGCCATCGTCTCGATCGTGACGACCGGGTACTTGCCGGCGGCCGTCTCGGCCGACAGCATCACCGCGTCGGTGCCGTCGAGCACCGCGTTCGCGACGTCCGACACTTCCGCGCGGGTCGGCACGGGAGCATGGATCATCGATTCCATCATCTGCGTCGCGGTGATCACGAGCTTGTTCGACTCGCGCGCCATCCGGATCATCCGCTTCTGCAGCGCCGGCACGGCCGCGTTGCCCACTTCCACCGCGAGGTCGCCGCGCGCGACCATGATGCCGTCGGACGCGTCGAGGATGCTTTGCAGCGCCGGGATCGCTTCCGCGCGCTCGATCTTCGCGATCATCTTCGGCTTGATGCCGTAAGGCGCGCCCGCGATGTTCGCGAGCTGACGCGCCATTTCCATGTCGGTCGCGTTCTTCGGGAACGACACCGCGACGAGGTCCGCGCCGAGCGACATCGCGGTGCGGATGTCTTCCATGTCCTTCGCGGTCAGCGCCGGCGCCGACAGGCCGCCGCCCTGGCGGTTGATCCCCTTGTTGTTCGACAGCTCGCCGCCCACCTTGACGGTCGTGTGGATCTCGTCGCCGAGCACGCGCTCGACGGTCAGCACGATCAGGCCGTCGTTCAGCAACAGCAGGTCGCCCGGGCGCAGGTCGCGCGGCAGTTCCTTGTAGTCGAGGCCGACACGCTCGTCGTTGCCGAGTTCGCAGGCGGCGTCGAGGATGAACGGCTGCCCCGGCACGAGCGTGGTCTTGCCGTTCTCGAACTTGCCGACGCGGATCTTCGGGCCCTGGAGGTCGGCCATGATCGCGATCTCGCGGCCAACCTTGCGGGCGGCCTCGCGCACCATCTCGGCGCGCTGGCGGTGATCGTCGGCCGTGCCGTGCGAAAAATTGAGCCGCACGACGTCGAGGCCCGCCTGCATCATCTGCAGCAGAATCTCCGGCGAACTGGAAGCCGGGCCGATCGTGGCGACTATCTTGGTGGCGCGCTGCATGAAACTCCTCATCTGGATCAAGGTGGATGCGCTGGGTGAAACGCTGCGAGAGCCGGAAGCGGCAGGCCCAGCGGCGGCCGTTCCGGGGGGCGTGCCGGTGCTTGCGCCCGGCATCGCTTTGTTCTGAATCTCGTGGTGCTGTGCGGCCGCGTCGCCGGCAGCCGCCGGTGCGCGCGGGGCGGTGTTCGCCCGCGCGGGCGCGCGTTTGCGCTTGCCCGCGCCGGCCGGCTGCTCCGCTTTCGCGGAGCGCACGGCCTTCGTCACCCCTGCGCGCGCCGCCACGCTCAGGCCGCCCGCGTTTCGAGCACTTCCACCGCCGGCAGCTTCTTCCCCTCGAGGAACTCGAGGAAGGCGCCGCCGCCCGTCGAGATGTAGCTGACCTGATCGTGGATGCCGTACTTCGCGATGGCCGCGAGCGTGTCGCCGCCGCCTGCGATCGAGAACGCGGACGATTTGGCGATCGCTTCGGCGAGCGTCTTGGTGCCGTTGCCGAACTGGTCGAACTCGAACACGCCGACCGGGCCGTTCCACACGATCGTGCCGGCCTTCTCGAGCTGGCTCGCGAGCGCCTTGGCGGTATCCGGGCCGATGTCGAGGATCATGTCGTCCGCTTCGATGTCGGCGACCTGCTTCACCGTGGCCACGGCCGTCGGCGAGAATTCCTTCGCGGTGACGACGTCGGTCGGGATCGGCACCGACGCGCCGCGCTCGCGCGCTTCGTCGATGATCGCCTTCGCCTCGTTGACGAGGTCGGCTTCCGCGAGCGACTTGCCGATCCGCAGGCCGGCCGCGAGCATGAACGTGTTGGCGATGCCGCCGCCGACGATCAGCTGGTCGACCTTGCCGGCCAGCGACTTCAGGATGGTCAGCTTGGTCGACACCTTCGAACCGGCGACGATCGCCACCAGCGGGCGCGCCGGGTTGCCGAGCGCCTTGCCGAGCGCATCGAGTTCGGCGGCCAGCAGCGGGCCCGCGCACGCGACCGGCGCGTACTTCGCGATCCCGTGGGTGGTCGCTTCCGCGCGGTGTGCGGTGCCGAATGCGTCGTTCACGTACACGTCGCAGAGCTTCGCCATCTTCTGGGCGAGCTCGTCCGAATTCTTCTTCTCGCCCTTGTTGACGCGGCAGTTCTCGAGCAGCACGACCTGGCCCGGCGCGACGTTCACGCCGTTCTCGACCCAGTTCGACACCAGCGGCACGTCACGGCCGAGCAGCTCGGCGAGGCGCTTCGCGACCGG
The DNA here is from genome assembly GCF_057439935.1 of Burkholderia cepacia complex sp. TUM26381. Taxonomy (NCBI): domain Bacteria; kingdom Pseudomonadati; phylum Pseudomonadota; class Betaproteobacteria; order Burkholderiales; family Burkholderiaceae; genus Burkholderia; species Burkholderia cepacia complex sp. TUM26381. Next base: position 2,971,069 of record NZ_CM172006.1, read on the forward strand.
CGCGAGCGAGTCTTCCGGCTTGAATTCGCCTTCGGTCGGACGGCCGAGGTGCGACGTGACCATCACGGCCGCGCCGGCGTCGAGCGCGGCCTGGATGGCCGGCACGGACGCGCGCACGCGCGTGTCTTCGGTGATGTTGCCCTGGTCGTCCTGCGGGACGTTCAGGTCGGCGCGGATGAACACCCGCTTGCCGGCGAGCTGGCCGGCGGCGATCAGGTCGGTAAGACGCTTGACTTGGCTCATGTTGGACAAATTGAAGTAGTGGATGGGGAAAGGGGATTCACGCTGGATGTGCGCGGGCTGCCGCGAAAGGGCGCCGGATGCGGCCGTGGCTGGCGGTTCGCATGACGCGCACGGGTAAAAAATCTCGAACGGGCATTCTAGCCGATCCACCCGGCAGACTGACCCGCGGGCGGCGAATTCCGCCTATTTGGGATCGCGCGCGGCAACGGACACATTGCCGCAACGCAGCAATGCAGGTGCGCGGACGGCCGGCGCCCGGCGGGCCGGAGCGGCAGCCCATCAGAAGACCAGGCGCAGCGCGGTGAACACGAGCATCCCGACGACGATCGTGCCGAGCATGCTGCGCCGCCACAGGAACCAGCCGAGGCCGGCGAGCGCCGCGTAGAACGGATGGTTGGTCAGCGCGAACGACAGCCCGGCCGGCGTTTCGAGCACGTCGGGCAGCACGACGGCGACCAGCGCGGCGGCCGGCGCGTAGCGCAGCGCGCGCTGCGCACGTTCGGGCAGCACGGTGCGCTCGCCGCCGATCAGGAACAGCGCGCGCGTGACGGCCGTGACGACCGTCATCCCGATGATGACGATCCAGATCTCCGTCGCGCTCATTCGATTTCCTTTTCGTGCACGGTTTCGGTACGGATGCGCCGCCAGTCGGCCCGTTCGACGAAGAAGTCGGCCGTGCAGCCGGCCGCGAGCGCGGCGAGCACCGCGAGCGGCAGCGCGAGCCGGTACGGCAGGTCGAAAGCAACGAGCGACACGATGCCCGCGACCGCGACGGCCGCGAGCGTCGAGCGGTTCGCGACCGCCGACACCATGATCGGGATCAGCGCGAGCGTGCCGGCCAGTTCCAGCCCCCAGCTTGCCGGGAAGAAGCTCGCGAGCAGGATGCCGGCGAGCGACGACACCTGCCACGACACCCAGCTCGCGAGCGCCATCCCCCAGAAATACGCTTCCTTGCCCGGCACGTGGCCGTAGGCGAAGCCCTGTTTCTGAAACAGCAGGTAGATCACGTCGCCGTTGAAATAGCCGATCGCGAGGCGCCGCCACAGCGGCAGGTAGGAAAAATGGGGGGCAAGCCCGGCGCTGAAGATCACGAAGCGCATGTTGACCATCGCGGCCGTGAGCAGCACGGTCCAGATCGGCAGCTTCGCCGCGAGGAGCGGCAGCACCGCGAGCTGCGACGAGCCCGCGTAGACGAAGATCGACATCGCGCTCGCCTGCCCGAGCGTCATGACCGACTTGCTCATCGCGATGCCGGTGACGAGGCCCCAGGACAGGATCGCCATCAATGTCGGGGAATAGTCGCGCGCGCCCTGGATCAGCGCAAAGCGGTCGGTGGCGGACAATCGAGCGAGCATGGGAGAGCGGGCCGCAGCGGGCGGTTCGTCGGGGCGCCGGCGCCTCCTGCCGGTACGTCCCATCGTTATTGGAATCGGTACCGGACGATTATAGCGCCGGCCCCGCGCCGACCGACCGGATCGCCGCCAAATGACGCTAAAATAAGCGTCTTTCCGGCTCAACGCTGCATACAACCGCATCCCAGGAGAAATCTATGTCAATGGCCGACCGCGACGGCAAGATCTGGATGGACGGCAAGCTGATCGACTGGCGCGACGCCAAGATCCACGTCCTGACCCATACGCTGCACTACGGCATGGGCGTCTTCGAGGGCGTGCGCGCGTACAAGGCGGCCGACGGCAGCACCTCGATCTTCCGCCTGCCCGAGCACACCAAACGTCTGCTGAATTCGGCGAAGATCTTCCAGATGGACGTGCCGTTCGACCGCGAGACGCTCGAAGCCGCGCAACTCGAAGTCGTGCGCGAGAACAAGCTCGAGTCGGGCTACCTGCGCCCGATCATCTGGGTCGGCTCGGAAAAGCTCGGCGTGGCCGCGAAGGGCAACACGATCCACGTCGCGATCGCCGCATGGCCGTGGGGCGCGTACCTCGGCGAAGACGGCCTCGCGAAGGGCATCCGCGTGAAGACGTCGTCGTTCACGCGCCACCACGTGAACGTGTCGATGGTGCGCGCGAAGGCGTCGGGCTGGTACGTGAACTCGATCCTGGCGAACCAGGAAGCGACCGCCGACGGCTACGACGAAGCGCTGCTGCTCGACGTCGACGGCTACGTGTCGGAAGGCTCGGGCGAGAACTTCTTCCTCGTGAACAACGGCAAGCTGTACACGCCCGACCTGTCGTCGTGCCTCGACGGCATCACGCGCGACACGATCATCACGCTCGCGAAGGACGCCGGCATCGAAGTGATCGAGAAGCGCATCACGCGCGACGAGGTCTACACGGCCGACGAGGCGTTCTTCACCGGCACCGCCGCCGAAGTCACGCCGATCCGCGAACTCGACAACCGCACGATCGGCAGCGGTGCGCGCGGCCCCGTCACGGAAAAGCTCCAGTCGGCGTTTTTCGATATCGTGTCGGGCAAGAACGCGAAGTACGCGCACTGGCTGACGAAGGTCTGAGCGCGCCGCGCCCCGACCGCCCCACAAAAGAGTGATAAGAGAAAGTCTCATGAGTGAAATCAAGGAAATGCCGCTGGTCGAGCTGACGGCCAAGGATCTTCCCGCCTACTGCCCGAACCCGGCCATGGCACGCTGGAGCGCGCACCCGCGCGTCTTCATCGACGTGTCGCACGGCGAAGCGCGCTGCCCGTACTGCGGCACGCGCTACAAGCTGCGCGACGGCGAGGTCGTCAAGGGCCACTGAGCCCGGGCGGCCGGGCCCGCGGGCCCGCCGACTCGCAAGGCGGCGCAGCCGGAAATCCGGCGCGCCGCCCTTCCCCATTCTGGCAACCCGAACGCGGCGCCCATGCGCCGCGCTTCATTACGACATCGGAAGTCGACCTGATGCGTCGAGCGCTGGTTATCGCACCGAATTGGATCGGTGACGCATTGATGGCGCAGCCGCTTTTTGCGCTGCTGAAAAAGCTCCATCCCCGCATCGCAATCGATGCCGTCGCGCCCTCGTGGGTCGCGCCCGTGCTCGAGCGGATGCCTGAGATCCACGATGTCTACGCGACCGATCTCGCGCATGGCAAGCTGCAGCTGCTGCGCCGCTGGCAGCTCGCGAGCGACCTGCGCGACGTCGGCTACGACGCGGCGTACGTGCTGCCGAATTCGCTGAAGTCCGCGGTGATCCCGTGGCTCGCGAACATCCCGCTGAGGATCGGCTACACGGGCGAGCACCGCTACGGGCTGCTGAACGTGCGGCACGCGAATCCGACCAAGTCGGGCGAGCGGCCGCCGATGACGACCCACTACGCGGCACTTGCCTACGCGCCGGGCGCGAAGCTGCCCGAGTCGATGAAGACGCTGCCCGCGCCGCGCCTCGACGCCGACCTGAACGAGACGGCGCGCGTGTCCGCACGTTTCAATCTCGATACGCGCAAGCCGCTCGTCGTGTTCTGCCCGGGCGCCGAATACGGCCCGGCCAAGCGCTGGCCGCCCGAGCACTTTGCGGCGCTCGCGACGATCGTTCATCAGTCGTTCCCGTATACGCAGATCGTCGCGCTCGGCTCGCAGAAGGACGCGGCAGCCGCGCAGGCGATCGCCGACCACGCGCCGAACGTGCGCAACCTGTGCGGACAGACGTCGCTGTCCGAGGCGTGTGCGCTGATCGCGCGCGCGAACGCGGTCGTCACCAACGATTCGGGGCTGATGCACGTCGCCGCCGCGCTGCGCCGGCCGCTCGTCGCGCTGTACGGATCGACCGATCCGCGCCACACCCCTCCGCTGTCGGACCTGGCGAAGGTACAATGGCTGCATCTCGAATGCAGTCCCTGCTTCGAACGCGAGTGCCCGCTCGGCCACCTGAAGTGCCTGCGCGAACTCGGTCCCGAGCAGGTATTCGGCGATTTGCGCGGCATGCTCGTCGGGCAGCGCTGACCCTGACCGGCAGCGTCGCACGGCGCGCCGGGCAATCCGATTCACCGGTGTGCGGCGGCTCCTTGCGGGCCGCCGTGCTGAATACGGCGCGCGACGCGCGCGAGAGACAACCCCGATGCCACGTTTTGCCCGCCTTTTCGAAGCCGCTGCCGATACGCTGAACGCCTACTACCAGGCCGTCGCGGATGCCAATCTCGACGCGCTGCTGGCGTTGTGGATCGACGAGGATTTCGCCAGCTGCGTATGGGCGGACGGCGAGCATCTGCACGGCCTCGACCAGATTCGCAGCGGGCTCGCGAACCGGCTCGCCACGCGCCCCGTGACGATCGAGCCGCTCGACATCCGCGTGTACGACAGCCTCGGCACGGTCGTCTATACGATCGCCGAAGCGCATCAGCAGGCCGACCTGACGGCCGAACCCGACATGGTTTTCGCGACGTACGTGATGATTCACGAACGCGGCGAATGGCGCATCGCGCACATCCACGCGAGCCCGATTCCCGAACAGGCGGCCGGGCAGTTCGCCGCCAAAATCCGTCATGGTCAGGGCCCGCTGCACTGACGAAAAGACGAAGCAACGCATACGCGGGGCGATCATGAGTACGGCTTCTCCGCCCACCTCGCCGCTGACCGGGGCCCCGGCCCCAGACGACGACACACTGCGCTATCGCGCACCGCGCTGGCTACCGAACAGCCATGCGCAAACCATCGTGCCCGCGCTGTTCGCGCGGCGTCCGGTAGTCGCCTACCGGCGAGAGCGATGGGAAACCCCCGACCACGACTTCATCGATCTCGACTGGGTCGCGCATCTCGACAGCGCGGCGCCGGCGCCCGATGCGCCGCTGTTCGTGCTATTCCACGGCCTCGAAGGCAGTTCCGGCTCGCACTACGCGCTCGAGATGATGGCCGCCGCGCGCGCGAAGGGCTGGCACGCCGTCGTACCGCACTTTCGCAGTTGCAGCGGCGAAATCAACCGCCAGCCGCGCTTCTACCATCTCGCCGACAGCGCCGAAGTCGACTGGATCCTGCGCCGGCTCGCCGCGCAGCATCGCGGGCCGCTCGTCGCGGCCGGCGTGTCGCTTGGCGGCAACGTGCTGCTGCGCTGGCTCGGCGAGCATCGCAGCGACACGTCGATCGTGCACGCCGCCGCCGCGATCTCGACGCCGATCGACGTCCATGCGGGCGGCCGCGCGCTGTCGCAGGGGTTCGCGATGGTCTACACGCGCAGCTTCCTGAAGACGCTCAAGCGCAAGGCGCTCGCGAAGCTCGACCAGTACCCGGGGCTGTTCGACCGCGAAGCGATGCTGCAGGCCGTGACGATGCGCGACTTCGACGAAGTCGTGACCGCGCCGCTGCATGGCTTCGCGGACGCCGACGACTACTGGACGAAGGCGACGACACGGCCGCTGCTGCCCGCAATCGACGTGCCGACGCTGATCCTCAACGCCCGCAACGACCCGTTCCTGCCCGAATCGGCGCTGCCCGGCCCGGCCGACGTGTCGCCGGCCGTCGAGCTTGACCAGCCGGCAGCCGGCGGGCACGCGGGATTCATGACCGGGCCGTTCCCCGGCCGCCTCGACTGGTTGTCGGCGCGGGTGTTCGGCTATTGCTCGAAATTCGTCGACCATGGATGACATCGTCAGGCAGGCGCTCGCCAAATGGCCGAACGTGCCGCATTGCACCGGCTGGCTGCTGCTCGACCGGCGCGGCGAATGGCGGCTGCGCGACGACGCGGCGCAGGCGGCCGGCGAACTCGGCTCGCCGATCCGGCATGCGGCGCTGAACGCGTTCATCGGCCGCAACTACGAATGCGACGCGCAAGGCCAGTGGTTCTTCCAGAACGGGCCGCAGCGCGTGTACGTCGAGCTCGCGTATACGCCGTGGGTCGTGCGGCTCGCCGAACGCGACGGACTGCTCACGCTCACCGACCAGACGGGCGCGTCGTTCGAACCGGACGAAGCCTGGCTCGACGATGGGGGTGGCGTGCTGTTTCGTGCGGCCGGCACGCCGCCGCGCGTCGCGGCGCTGCACGATCACGATCTCGGGTTGTTCGCCGATCACGCGGATTTCGAGGCCGAGCCGCCCGTGCTGCGCTGGCGCGACGGCCACGTGTTGCCGCTCGGCCATATCGCGTGCGCCGACGTGCCCGCACGGTTCGGCTACATCGCCAGCCCGGCGCGCCACGCACGCGACGCGGCAGACAGCGGCAACTGACCCGCCGCGGCACCGTCCGCGTGCGCCGCGCGACGGCCGCTACCCGCGGTCGTTCTTCTCGTCGTCGCGCTCTTCCTTGTAGCGCGCCTCGAATTCCAGCAGCCGTGCGCCGATGATCGACTGGTCGTAGAACGACACGTCCTTCGCGTCGCGCGCTTCCTTCAGTTGCCGGATCGCCGACGGCCACGCGCCGTCAAGCGCGAGTTTCTCCGCGAGCGCACGGCGCCGTGCAAGCACGTCGCCCTTGCCGTCGCTCGACTTCGCGAGGTAATCCCACCAGTCCGGCTGCTCGGGATCGGCCTTCGCCTGCGCGCGGGCAAGCGTCTGCGCTTCGGCGAAGCGGCGCGCGGCAATCAGTGCCTGCAGATGCGCGACGATCGCCGCGTGCGACGCCGGCCAGCGCCGCTGCGCGAGCGCCGAGAGCCTGACTGCGTCGTCGGTCCGGCCCGCGCGGCGCGCCATGTCGGCGGCCAGCACGTCGAGGCTCGGCGAACTCGTTTCCGGATCGTCCTCGCGCCGCTCACGCGCATCGAACGCGGCGCGGGCCGACGTGAGCGCCTTGCCGGCCGCGTCGTATTCGGCGAGCAGCACGTTCGCGAGCGCGATGCCGTACCAGTTCGCCGCGACGTTCGGCGCCGTGCGATCGTCGATCTCGAGCTGCATCCGGCGCGCCTCGGCCGAGATGTCGGTCGGCGCCCGGTTCTGCAGGATGCGCAGCCGTGCCCGCACGAACCCGTATTCGGCCGACTGGCGCGGCTGCCGGTACGGCGCGCGGCGCGCGCGATCCTCCATGTCGGCGATCCGCTCGCCGGTCAGCGGATGCGTGCGCGCATAGGCCGGGACGCCCGCATCGCCCATCGACGCGCGGTCGAGCCGCTCGAAGAAGCCCGGCATCCCGTACGGATCGTAGCCCGCCCCCGCGAGCAGCTGGAAGCCGACGCGATCGGCTTCGCGCTCGGCCGAACGCGAGAAGCGCAGCTGGTTGTCGACCGCGTATGCCTGTCCGCCCACCGCAATGGCACTGCCGAGATCGCCGCTGCGCGCGAGCACACCGGCCAGCACGCCGAGCAGCATCGTCGCGAGCGCCGTGTAGCCGGTCTTCTCGCTCGCGCCGATCATCCGCGCGATATGCCGCTGCAGCACGTGGCCCATCTCGTGGCCGACCACCGACGCAAGCTCCGACTCCGTCTGCGTCGTGACGACGAGCCCGCTGTTGATCCCGATGAAGCCGCCCGGCATCGAGAACGCGTTGATCTGCGGATCGCGCACCGGAAACAGGTCGAAATCCGGCGCGTAGCCGCCGATGAAGCGCGCCGCCGCCGCGGCCGCGAGCCGCGCCGCCATCGCGTTCAGGTAGTCGCGCACGAGCCAGTCGTCGAGATAATCGGGATCGCGCCGCACTTCGCGCATCACGCGCTCGCCGAGCCGGCGCTCGGCCCGCGGCGTCAGCGAACCACCGGAGCCGTCGCCGAGGTCGGGCAGTTCCAGCGCACGCAGCGGCGCGCGCAGGCTCGCGACCGGCGCCGATGCGCCAACGGCGCCCGAGAACCGGCTCTCCGCGCCGCCGTACGTACCGAACACGCCAGTCGCGATGCCGGACGGCACGGTGGAAATCGACGTCGAGCCGCCGGCCGCCGGCTCGAGCGGTGGCGCGGACGCGCTCTGCGCATGGCCGCCCGGCGGCAGCGCGAGCGCCGCCGACAGCGACACGGCAAGCAACTGTTTCACACGCATGGCAGGATGAAAACGACGCCGTCCCGCGCGAGCGGCGCGCATCGCGGCGTTTGGTCTGAATATTCGGGCCATTGTACCGGCGCCGCGGCGTCTGTCCCGTGCCGCGCGCGCGTCATCTGCGCCCCCGGGGACGCGAATGCCGCTGCTATGATAGGCGCCCGTTGAGACGCTGGATCGGTTCGTGGCGCCGGTATGGGACTCCGCACCCCGGCCGATCGCGACGCAGGATCGAGGGACGTGCGCGCGCACTCCGCTCCACTAGAGGAAGACATGTCAGGACTTACCCATTTCGATGCCGCCGGCCATGCGCACATGGTCGACGTCGGCGACAAGCAGGAAACCCGTCGCATCGCGATCGCGCGCGGCACGATCCGGATGCTGCCGGCCACGTTCGCATTGATCCGCGACGGCAAGGCCAAGAAAGGCGACGTGCTCGGCGTCGCGCGCATCGCGGCGATCCAGGGCGCCAAGCGCACGGCCGATCTCATTCCGCTGTGCCACCCGCTCGCGCTGACGCGCGTGGCCGTCGAGTTCGAACTCGACGACGCGTTGCCGGGCGTCCACTGCGTCGTGCAGGTCGAGACGTTCGGCCGGACCGGTGTCGAGATGGAAGCGCTGACGGCCGTGCAGGTCGGGTTGCTGACCGTCTACGACATGTGCAAGGCCGTCGATCGCGGGATGGTGATCACCGACGTGAGCGTGCGGGAAAAGCGCGGCGGGAAGTCGGGAGACTGGAAGGCGGAGTGAGTTAAGAGTTTGATTTAATGTAGATTTCCAAATCAAACTAACGCCTCTCCTGCATTGACGGCTGGCCGGTGCCCCATCGCCCCGGTCACCGCGACAAGGTGAAAAATTCGATCTTGCTCCAATCCTGCTCCACTTAGAGACAGGAATGGCAGCGATACAGCGTAGAAACGACAAATGGCAGGCACGGGTTCGCCGTAAGGGGTTCCCGGTCGAAGTTAAGACCTTCAACACCCGCGCCGATGCCGAACAGTGGGCGCGATCCATCGAAACGGAGATGGATCGCGGAAGCTTCGTCAGTCGCAGCGAGGCCGAAGCGAATACGCTCGAAGACATCATCAACCGCTACATCGACGATGTGTGTCCGACGCAACGGAGCGGCGCTGACGCAGTCATCCGGCTTCGCGCCACCTGTCGCACGACACTGGCAAAACTCAGCATGGCAGTGTTGACGCCGAAGACTGTCGCAGCTTACCGGGATGAACGACTGAAACAGGTGAAACCGGCGACCGTGATTCGTGAACTGGCGTTCCTGTCGGCCATCATCAACCACGCTCGTCGCGAATGGGACATCAACATCACGAATCCGGTTGCGTTGATCCGCAAGCCAACCACCCCGCAAGGCAGAGACCGGGTACTGTCCCCAGAAGAAGAAACACGGCTTCTTGCCGAACTGGTTCCGGTCGGTCGCATTAACGTTTGGCTGCTTCCGGCAACGATCCTGAGCTTAGAAACCGGCATGCGACGCGGCGAACTGGTCGAACTTCGGTGGTCGAACGTCAATCTCGAAGCCCAGACCGCGCATTTGCCGATGACCAAGAACGGGACAGCACGAACCGTCCCACTGTCTAAGAAGGCTATCGCCACGTTGACGGCGCTGCCACGATCCATCGATGGCCGGGTCATTCCGGTCAAGGGACTCACATTGCATGCAGCGTTACGGAAAGCTTGCATACGAGCAAGGATCACCGACTTTCACTGGCACGACCTAAGGCATACGGCCATCACGCGAATGGCCCAGAAACTGCCGAATGTCATCGAGCTGGCGGCAGTCTCCGGACATCGCAGCTTGACCATGTTGAAGCGGTATTACCACCCATCAGCGACCGAATTGGCCCGAAAACTAGGGTGAAGAACAAGGCACCGCCCGATAGCCACTTTCTCGTCCGGAACAAGGTACGATCAACGCTCTGGCACGGCTGACAACGACATGCCGCACCGTCGGTCGCTTACTCTTGGGAAACCCACATCACAAGAACAACGCACAAACATGTCACGACAATTCCTTGTAGTCCAAGCCAAACCGGGTGGCGGTGTCGAACTGTTTCCCATGAGAGAGTGGTGTCTCAATCACCCAGACGAGATGCCGGCCGGTTTAAACATCAAGCAGGTCAATTCGCATCGAGTCAGGGACGAACTTCGACGCATTGGCTGGAAGGTAGAGGAAAGTGACACCCAAGTCCTCATGTTCCCACCGGGTTTCGTCGATGATGGACGTGTTCAAGAGATGCTTGGTACCGGTGATACCCTCGACAACGACGAAGACATCCGAGAAACAGCGTTCGAATTGGAAGCTCAACTACAGGACTTCATCGCGTATAACATCCAATCTGTACCAATCAACGGCAAACGTCTGACGCTCTACGTCGATCCGACCAGCGGTTCCAAAGGCATTGAATTCCAGACGCCCGTCGGACGCATCGACGTGCTTGCAACTGACGCTGACGGTGGATTTGTCGTCTTCGAATTGAAACGGGGACGAGCGCCAGATCAAGCAATCGGGCAGCTTGCGCGATACATGGGCTGGCTGAAGAAAACCATCGCGCGGGACCGCGAAGTGCATGGAGTGATCGTCGCGCGGGGAATCAACGAAACGCTGCGGTACTCAGTAGCAGCGGTCCCGAATGTGTCCTTGTACGAGTATAAAGTGCGGTTCGACCTGTTCAAGATACCTGAAGCGACTGAATGACTGGCGGATCGGCGGGATGCTGCGAGATGAATGTTTATCGCCAGCCCCCCCTTGCGCCACAATAAGCCGAACGACGCGAAGTCCAGACATATCAATGACAACCATTCCCTGCAAGCGATCTGCCTTCGGCCCGGCTTGGGGTAGAAGTTTCAATGGTAGCCACCCACTTTCGGCACCATGGCCCACCTTGGTTTGGGCCGCGATAACAGTGGGCAAACCGGGCTTTCCATTCCTCACCAATCACGGTTGGCACTCCGTCAGCGACATTATCGTGCGGAGCCACATGGTGTACGCGAACCTTCGTGAAGGCACTGGCCGCTACTACAAATCCAGCTATTACGAATCGTTAGACCCTACCGAGAAGGGGTTTGTCTCTTACTTTCTCGGGATGATGGCGGCAAAAATTGTCGCCGCTGATGTGCTGGATGTACCGTGGCTCTTTCACTTGTCGATGTTGCAGTCTTTAGGCGGCACGGCAACGCTCATTGGCCGGTCGGCACCGGACTTGATCGGTCTCAATCGAAGAATGGAGTGGGCCGTAGTGGAAGCAAAAGGCCGGACAAATCGCCATAGCCCTGATGCAGCCACCGCCGCAAAATTACAAACCAGACAGCTTCGGAAGATCAATGGTCACTTCCCGTTTGTTCGCGTTGCGGTTCAAGCGTTCTTCTCACCTGAGCTTGAATTTTCGGTAGACGATCCCGATGACTACGACGACGACGCGCCCGATTTTCAGGGCAATATCGATCTCGCCTTCGAGCGGTACTACGCGTACACAGTACGCGCGATCCACTCCAACCCAAAGCAGATGTCAATAGCTGGCGATGAGTTCCGATTTGGCGTGATTGAGGAACTCGGGATATCGGTTGGCCTGCCAACTAAGGTATTGACGATGCTCGAAAATCGTCAGTTCACCTCTGTCGCGAGATATTTGTCGGAACGCCGATTTGCTGAAGGGTCCGGTGTTTTGCCCGATGGAATCGCGATTTTGCTGGACAATCGATGGGCCACCGAGCAAATGCGGCTCGATCTACCGAGCAGAGACCGGTCGGGCACAACCTGACTCTACGATCCAATATCGTGCGAGTCCCACTCTCGAACCGCGTTCGTTACCTGTGCGCGAGACAGTCTCGAAGCAGCGGTTCGACGAGATCAAAGCCCCGAAGCAGTCTTAGCCATCGATTCGGGATTCCATCAACGCCGAAGCGGATTCCTGCCAGTCCGCACGCGACCGCCGCCGTCGTATCGGTGTCGTGCCCGAACAGGATCGCGGTTCGGGCAACGTCTTCGAACGATTCCTCTTCGAGCGCCTTCCTGACTGACCAGATCGTGTCCAGCACGTAGCCGGTGCCACGGGGCAGATCAGTTTTCGGGAAACGCTGTTGATGTCCACGCAGAACTGACCCACCTGAGGCAGTAATTTTCATCGAATTTTGACCCACGTGATTGAATGCCCTGCTCAATCTTTGAGCAGGGGATACAGAGGTGATCACGGTGGGCATATTGGCCAAGATCAGGCGGATGTATTTCCGCGAGAAGGTCCCGCTGCGCGAGATTGCTAGGCGCACGGGCCTGTCCCGGAACACGGTGCGCAGCTGGCTTCGGCAAACGGATGCCGTTGAGCCGAAGTACCCGAAGCGCGTCAGCCCGAGCGTCGTCGACGAGTGGGCCGCGCAGCTGACGGGCTGGCTGCGGGCGGACAGCCATCGCCCGAAGCGTGACCGGCGCACGGCGCGGTTCATGTTCGAGGCCATCCGCGGCGAGGGCTACGCCGGCAGCTACGGCCGCGTCAGCGCCTTCGTGAGACGCTGGCACGAGGAGCAGGCTGAAGCCCCGCGCAGGAAGGCCTATGTACCGTTGGCCTTCGAACCCGGCGAAGCATTCCAGTTTGACTGGAGCTGCGAATACGCCTTCATCGGCGGGTTGCGGCGACGCCTGGAGGTCGCCCACGTCAAGCTCAATGCCAGCCGGGCGTTCTGGCTGGTCGCCTATCCGACCCAGAGTCACGAGATGCTGTTCGATGCGCACGCCCGCGCATTCGCCGCGTTTGGCGGCGTTCCGCGCCGCGGCATCTACGACAACATGAAGACCGCCGTGGACAAGGTCGGCCGCGGCAAGGAGCGCGCGGTCAACGCCCGCTTCGAGGCAATGTGCGGCCATTACCTGTTCGAGCCGGAATTCTGCAACCGTGCCGCCGGCTGGGAGAAGGGCATCGTTGAGAAGAACGTGCAGGACCGGCGCCGCCAGATCTGGCACGAGGCCGCGCTACGACGCTGGGAAACGCTGGAGCTTCTGAACGAATGGGTCGCGGGCCAGTGTCGTCAGGCCTGGCAGATGCGGCACCCGCAGTGGCCCGAGCTGACGGTCGAGGACGTGCTGCAGGACGAGCGCACCAGGCTGATGCCCAATCCACGCCCGTTCGACGGCTATGTCGAGCAGACGCTGCGGGTGTCGTCGACCAGCCTCATCCACTTCCAGCGCAACCGCTACAGCGTGCCCACCGAGTACACGAACCAGCTGGTGAGCGTGCGCTGCTATCCGGCATATCTCAGCGTCGTCGCCGACGCCCAGGAGATCGCACGCCACGAACGCAGCTTCGAGCGGCACATGACCTTCTACGACTGGCGCCATTACATCACGCTGGTCGAACGCAAACCCGGCGCGTTGCGCAACGGTGCTCCGTTCGTCACGATGCCACAGCCGCTGCAGCAGTTGCAGCGGCACCTACTGAAGCACCCGGGAGGTGATCGCATCATGACGCAGGTGCTCGCCGCGGTGCGCGAACACGGACTCGATGCCGTGCTGCTTGCTGTGCAGGCAGCGCTGGACTCGGGACGCCCTAGTGGGGAGCACGTTCTGAACGTGCTGAGCCGGTTGAAGGCACCCACCACGAGCACCAACCTCGCGACGACGAAACTCCAGCTTACCGAAGAGCCGGCCGCCGACGTGAGCCGCTACGAAACCCTGCGTGCCAACCCACCGGAGGACCGTCATGTCTAACGACATCGCCGCCCAGCTCAAGGGGCTCAAACTGCATGGCATGGCGAGCACCTGGCCAGAGTTGCTGGCGCAGTCGCGTCACACGGAGTTCGACCCGGAGCGCTTCATGAAGCAGTTGCTGATGGCTGAGACGGCGGAGCGACAGGTGCGCTCGATCGCCTATCAGATGACCGCCGCTCGCTTCCCAGCTCACCGCGACCTGAAGGGCTTCGACTTCGCGCAGGCGCACGTCGACGAAGCGCTGGTTCGAGAACTCAGTGACCTGTCGTTCCTCGCAAGCGCACACAACGTCGTGTTCATCGGTGGCCCCGGCACTGGCAAAACGCACCTCGCCTCAGCGATCGGAATTGAGGCCGTGCAGCGCCATGGCAAGCGCGTGCGCTACTTCTCGACCGTCGAGCTGACCAACGCACTGGAGCAGGAGAAGTCCATCGGCAAACAAGGCCAGATCGCCCATAAGCTAATGTACGTCGACCTGGTGATCCTCGACGAACTGGGCTACCTGCCGTTCAGCCAGACCGGTGGCGCATTGCTGTTCCACTTGCTCTCGAAGCTGTATGAACACACGAGTGTCGCGATCACCACCAACCTCAGCTTCGGTGAGTGGGCGACCGTGTTCGGGGACGCAAAGATGACGACGGCGCTGCTGGACCGCGTCACCCATCACTGCCACATCGTCGAAACGGGCAATGAATCCTGGCGCTTCAAGTCCAGTTCTGCCAAGGCGAAGGCAACCAGAAAAAGAGCAGCAAAAGCAGCAGGCAGTGAGGAGTTATCCACACCGGAATAGATGTACTACGCTGTCTCGGGGTGGGTCAGATTTAGATGAAAACGGTGGGTCAAGATTCGGTGGAAATCAACAGCGGTGTGCTTCATCGCAGACGATCAGGTCGAAATCGGCCAACCCGAACTGCTTCTGCGCACGGCTGATGACATCTATCGAGTGGTAGGTCGAGAAAACAACGCTCATGTGCGATGCGTCGTGCCTCTTCGCCATCTCTTCCGCCAATCTGACCGAATTGGTGGTGGCCGGATAGCGCAGTTCATGGACGAAGGTTTGCACCATGTCATCTTCTTTCTTGCGCTTCTTGCCAACATCGCTGTCGGAACACACGGCGAAGCTATGCAGCGGCGTCTCGCTTTCCTGCGTCCATTCCGTCAGGGTCTGAGACAACAGCGATAGGCTCGGAACAAGGAACAGCACCCGCTTGCCCGCACCGGCCAGCGTCTCGGCAGTCTTCAGGCTGGTAAACGTCTTCCCGGTACCGCAGGCCATGATCAGCTTTCCCCGGTCGGCATCTGCCAGACCGTGAACAACAGCGTTCAATGCGCTCTTCTGGTGATCCCGTAGTTGCTTCTTGGCCTTGATGACCGGTGCCGCCTTCGGCTGGTACTTCGACCAATCGATCTGGCTTTCTTCGAGGGCGGTCAGGTCGATCTTGCTGACTGGCGGCTGCTGGTCCAGCAAGGCGTCTTCGGCGTGTTCACTCCAATGGTTCGTCGTGGCAACGATGATCCGGCGTGTAAATGGCTTCTTGCCGGATGCGGTGAAGAAGCTGTCGATGTCGCTCTTCTGCACCTTGTAATCCGGCGCATACAGCTTGCACTGGATCGCATGAATTTCATCTGTGCCGCGCGTCTTCGCCACAAGGTCGATACCGGCGTCCCGCTTGTCCAGCCCTTGCAAGTGCGCCCATTCCGCGTAGGTCCACACATCACTGTACAGGTCGCGGTACGTGGCTTCGTTCCGCAAATAGGTGACGATCAACTCTTCGAAGTAGGTTCCCTTCTCCCGTTCAGTAACGGAGGTTTGGCGGAAGGTGTCGAGAAGCATTTCGAGTGCGGTCATAGTGCTGAGTTGCTTGTTATTGTGACGATTAAGCCACGAAGCCGACATTATGCCTTTCAGCCAATCCACCGACACCTGACGAAATCACGAAGCACGTGCCAGCACCACCGCCTGAAACTCTTCCAGCGGACCGGCGACATCGCGGGCATCGAGACTGACGTAATGCCGGTGCAGCACGTCGCCGCGCTTCGGCGCATGTTCGAGGATGCTGCGCCGGATCGCATCAGAGATGCCCTGTCGTGCCGCGACACTGGCGTGTCACGTAACCCATCGAGTAAACTCGGGAGCGGCGTTCGAACAGGGGGATTTTCTTGTTCCAAATCTGCTCCAACGCCGCTCCACCCAACCAACTGGATTGGTCGAGATCGAATGGATCGAACGCAGTAAGTCATTGATTTAAAAGACTACCACCCAAGGCCGCGAGCCGTATCCACACATGTGCAAGGCCGTCGATCGCGGGATGGTGATCACCGACGTGAGCGTGCGGGAAAAGCGCGGCGGGAAGTCGGGAGACTGGAAGGCGGAAGACGTCGCAGGATGATCGCGCGCTTCACCGGGAATCATCGGACGTAACGACGCCGCGTTCGAACGACGGACGCCCCGAAAAGCCCATCCATACAACGAATGAATCGCTGACCTGCGCCGCGCGCGTCACTGGCTGCGTTGCGGTTCGAATACGAACGGCTGGGTCAGCAGGAACGGATTCGCGGTCGCGCCCGTCTGCACGCAGCTTGCGTGCGTCATCGCTTCGACGGCCGCACGGTCGGCTGCCGCATTGCGGCTGCTGGTCGTCACGGTGACGTTCTGCGCTTCGCCGGAGGTCGTCATCAGCGCGCGCACAAGCACGGTCGCCGGCCGCGTGAGCGGCTTCGCGGTGTCCGGATAGACGGCGCGCGGAATGTGGCAGGTGAGCTTGCTTTCCTGCGACGACGACAGCATCGCGCAGCCGGAAAACAGCATCGCGACGGCGGGCAGGATCAGGTAGGTCGAGCGAATGGCCATGGTCGAATATCGTTCTTCAGCACTGTTCTGGACGCACGCGCCACGCACCGGAAGCCCTCCCCCGGCCGCATGGCATGTGTCGCACTGCGCCGCGGCCATCGGACCGGCGCCCCGTTACGGCCGCACGGCCGATCAATGTTCGGCCGCGATCCTGCCCGGTGGACTTCCCGGATAGCCAGGAAGCCTTCCCTGTTCGCGCCGGCTACGCCCCCGCGCAGTCTGGCACGCGAGCGCTTTCGCGCATTGTGCACGCGCCGCCCGGTCAGCGGCGGCGATTTGACAATGATTGACGCGAATCACCGCCCATTCGGCCGGAATCCTTCAATCCGCGAGGTAATCGATACCCGACCGGATTCGCACGGTGCGCGCCGGGCCGCCCTGCCCGGCGTCGGCTTCCCGTTCACCGCGGCGCGACGACCGCCGGCATTCCCCGTTCCGGCGAGCGCCATCGCACATCAATCCGAATCGTCGTCGTCAGAGTCGTCGGCGGCCTCGGCCGGCACTTCCCCGTACTTCGCGACGACGGCCGCCCTGAACGTCTTCAGCGCCGGTTGCTGGTCGCACAGCTTGTACAGCAGCGCCAGTTGTTGCGGCCAGTCCTTCAATTCCTTCGCAAACACATGCAGGCGCGCGACGGTATCGAGCGCATCGGCTTCGCGTCCGGCCAGCGCCTGCAGCACCGCATAGCGGCGCAGCACCGTCTCGCCGGGCAGCAGCGCAATCGCGCGCTCATGCGCGGCGAGCTTGGCCGGCAAATCGTCCGGCGAAATCGTGAGCAGCGTCGCCGCACCGTACTCGCCCCACGCGCCGAACAGCAGCGACGGCGCATCGCGGTACTGCGCGGCCGGATCGCTGCCGTAATAGAGCACTTCCGCGCGCTGGTAGTCGCGCAGCACGGGCACGGCCGCCAGCACGCCGCCGAACGACAGCACCGCGAACAGCCCGAATGCCGCGCGGCCCGGCAGGATGCGCAGCGGCTTCACGTCGAGCAGCCCGATCACGAACATCGCGGGCAGCAGGAAGAACATGTACTGCTGCGGATACTCGACCAGCGCATGCATCAGCAGGATGCCGATCAGCGCGAAGCCGAACACGCGCATGCTCGACTGCGGCGCGCGCACCGCGCGCACGAACCACGTCACGAGCGTGACGACGAGCACACCAAGACCGACGAGACCGGATTTCGCGAGCAGGTCGATGAAGATGTCGTGCGAGTTGTTCGCGATCTCGACGCCGCCGAGCGCGCGCACGAGCGCAAACTGGTGCGACGGGAATTCACCCCAGCCGACCCCGAGCAGCGGATGCTCGCGGAACATCGCGAGCCCGTACTTCCACAGCGCGAGGCGCGGCGCGATCTGCCCCGCGTCGCGCATCCGGTCGGCCGCCGACTCGGCGAGATTCAGGTGATAGTGCACGTTGGCCCAGCGCACCGCGACGTTCACCGCGATGAATGCGACCGCGAGCACGACCGGTATCAGCCATGCACGTGCATTGCCCTGCGCGCGACGCGATTCGACCCACGCCATCCAGAAGCCCGCGACGACCATCACCGCAACTTGCAGCCACGGCCCGCGCGACACCGTCAGCGCGAGACCGACCGACAGCACGAGCGACAGCACGAACCACGCCCATACCGCGAGCCGGCGCGTCTGCACCAGGTACAGCGCGCCCGCGAGCGCGAACGCGATATAGCTGGCCAGATGGTTCGCCTGCGCCATGTTGCCGTATGGACGGCGGTCGACCGCGACGTTGTACACCACGACGAACGGCGAGACGGCCGACTCGAGGTGGAACAGCTGCACGAACTGGGTGCCGACTGCGAACACGCCGCCGACGAGCAGCGCACCGGCCATCATCCGCGACACGGCTTCCGCCATCCCGTCGCGCGCGAGCGCATAGCCGGCCTGCATCGCGACCAGCGCGGCCGCGAGGTAGCCGACCGCCAGCCAGTTCATCGACGGCACCTTGAGCGGGATCAGCACGGTCTGCGCGATCAGCACCGCGGCAAACCCGAGCGGCACGACGAACGCGGCCGGCGCAGCGAACGGCTGGGCCTGGCGGTTGCTGCGGGTAAGCAGCACAACCGACAACCCCACCAGCAAATACAGCACCAGCGCGGAAAACTCGGAATAGAAGGTCGGGATCGGATACGTGTGATTCGTGATCGCGTACGGCACGATCAGGGCGACAGCCAGCGCAACGAGCGACAACGAACGGGAAAAAGTAGAAGGCATGAGCGAACCGGATGTCAGCAACCGGCGCACTATACAAAACTTTCCCCCTCTGTGCGGGGCCATCGCGCCACGACCCGGCGCGGGGTGGCGCCCCCCGTCGGCCGAAGCGGCGGCCGGCACGTCGCACGCACCGCCGCCGCCTCCTTCCCGCGCTACGCGCGGCACTCCGCAGGCGCATATTTCGCGGGCAGCGTCGCGGCATCGCCCGGCAACGGCCCGGCTCCCGGCGCCGGCAGCGACGACGCGTCCTTGCCGGCCGCGAAGCACTCCCACGCGATCGCGCCGGCCTGTATCGCCCCCTTTTTAAGCGGCACACGCGCGGTAGGCGCGTCGACCTTGTCGGGCGCGGACGGCACGAGCACCAGCGTATTCGTGCCGGCCGCGGCGACGCGGGTGGTGAACGCGACGGTGATCTGGCCGGTAGCGGCGTCGATCGCAACGGATTCGACGTTGCGGGTCGCGGCAGGCGGGCTGTAGCCGCCGTCGAGGCTCGCACCGCTCGCCGCGTTGTCGGCGACCGCGAGCCGCGCAGACGACGCGAGCGCGAGCCCCTCGCCGACGCGCGAACGCGCGAGGTAATCCTGGTACGCGGGAATCGCATAGGCGGCGACAACGCCGACGATCGCCAGCACGATCATCAATTCGATCAGCGTGAAGCCGGCCAACCGCCAGCGCGGCACGGGCCGGTTCGCGCGCCGCAGATCGGCGGCAACGCGACGGAACAGGGAAACGGAAAAGGCTTCGAACATGGCAGGCTCCGGAAACGAAAAACGCCTGCCGATCAAGGCAGGCGTTTCGATCGTAGCCAGCGGGCCGCGAAACCGGCAGTCGGCCGGACGGCCAGTCAGTGTGTGCGCGGCGCGCCGTGGCGCTTCTTGAGTGCGAAGCCGATCGCCACGACGAACAGCGCGCCGGCGATGCTCGCACCGTAGAGCACCTGCGGCGTATCGAGCACCGGCCAGCGGTCGCCGACCGGGTCGTTCACGATCAACCCGCCCGCGATCCAGCCGAGCAGCCCGGCGCCGAACGCCACGACGATCGGGAAGCGGTCGAGCAGCTTCAGCACCAGCGTGCTGCCCCACACGATGATCGGCACGCTGACGACGAGCCCGAATATCACGAGCGCGATCCGGTGCGACGGATCGGCCTGTTCGGCCGCGCCGGCGATCGCGATCACGTTGTCGAGGCTCATCACCGCATCGGCGATCACGATCGTCTTCACGGCATCCCACAGCCGGCTGGCTGGCTTGATGTCGTCGTGCGCGTCGCCGGCCGGCGCCATCAGCTTGATGCCGATCCACAACAGCAGCAGCCCGCCGCCGAGCTTCAGGAACGGTACGTCGAGCAGCGCGACCGCGAACGCGATCAGCGCGACACGCAGCAGGATCGCCCCCGCGGTGCCCCAGATGACGCCGCGCAACCGCTGGTTCGCCGGCAGGTTGCGGCAGGCGAGCGCGATCACGACCGCGTTGTCGCCGCCGAGCAGGATATCGATGACGACGATCTGGAGAACGGCGCCCCAATGCAGCGATGTCAGGAATTCGAGCATGGCGGTGAGGACAGGACAGCGGCCGCCTCGCAGGCGGCCCGGTTCATCGCCGGCACATGCGCGATGCATGCCCGGTGCTTACGAATTCATTGCGCGAGCATAACAAAAAACGCCGGCAAAGCCGGCGTTTTCTGCAGGACGAACCCAAGGGAAATATTACAGCGCCTTCTTCAGCAGACGGCCCATTTCCGACGGGTTGCGCGTGACGGTGATGCCGCACGCTTCCATGATTTCCAGCTTCGCTTCGGCCGTATCCGCACCGCCCGAGATCAGCGCGCCGGCGTGGCCCATGCGCTTGCCCGGAGGCGCCGTGACGCCCGCGATGAAGCCGACGACCGGCTTCTTCATGTTGTCCTTGATCCACTCTGCCGCATTGGCTTCGTCCGGACCACCGATTTCGCCGATCATCACGACCGCATCCGTATCCGGATCGTCGTTGAACATCTTCATCACGTCGATGTGCTTCAGACCGTTGATCGGGTCGCCGCCGATACCGACTGCCGACGACTGGCCGAGGCCGAGTGCCGTCAGCTGCGCAACGGCTTCATACGTCAGCGTGCCCGAACGCGACACGACGCCGATGCGGCCCTTGCGGTGGATGTGACCCGGCATGATGCCGATCTTCAGTTCGTCCGGCGTGATCGTGCCCGGGCAGTTCGGCCCGAGCAGCAGCGTCTTGCGGCCTTCGCGACGCATGCGGTCCTTTACTTCGATCATGTCGCGGACGGGGATGCCTTCCGTGATACAGATCGCGAGATCCAGATCGGCTTCGACCGCTTCCCAGATCGCAGCCGCTGCGCCTGCCGGCGGAACGTAGATGACCGACACGGTCGCGCCGGTTTCTGCCTTCGCTTCCTTGACGCTTGCGTAGATCGGAATGCCTTCGAAATCTTCGCCGGCCTTCTTCGGGTTCACGCCC
The DNA here is from genome assembly GCF_057439935.1 of Burkholderia cepacia complex sp. TUM26381. Classification (NCBI taxonomy): domain Bacteria; kingdom Pseudomonadati; phylum Pseudomonadota; class Betaproteobacteria; order Burkholderiales; family Burkholderiaceae; genus Burkholderia; species Burkholderia cepacia complex sp. TUM26381. Next base: position 2,992,421 of record NZ_CM172006.1, read on the forward strand.
GCGACGAATGCTTCGCGGCCGTTTGCATATTCACGGCAGGCGCGCGTATGGAACTGACCGGTTTTGCCGGTAATGCCCTGCGTGATGACCTTCGTGTCCTTGTTGATCAGAATCGACATGTATTTTGACCTCTGTTCGATTGGCGTCGCGTGCAAACCGCGCCGCCATGCGTGTTCATTAGCGCGCGCTTACTTGCCTGCGGCAGCCGCGACGACCTTCTGCGCAGCTTCTTCCATGCTGTCCGCCGAGATGATCGGCAGGCCCGAATCGGCCAGCATCTTCTTGCCGAGGTCCTCGTTCGTGCCCTTCATGCGCACGACGAGCGGCACGTTCAGGTTCACGGCCTTCGAACCGGCGATCACGCCTTCCGCGATCACGTCGCAGCGCATGATGCCGCCGAAGATGTTCACGAGGATCGCCTTCAGATCCGGGTTCTTCAGCATCAGCTTGAACGCTTCCGTGACCTTCTCGGTCGTCGCGCCACCGCCGACGTCCAGGAAGTTCGCCGGCTCGCCGCCGAACAGCTTGATCGTGTCCATCGTTGCCATCGCGAGGCCTGCGCCGTTCACGAGGCAGCCGATGTTGCCGTCGAGCGAGATGTACGCGAGGTCGAACTTCGACGCTTCGATTTCAGCCGGATCTTCTTCGTCCAGATCGCGGTACGCAACGATTTCCGGATGGCGGAACAGCGCGTTCGAGTCGAAGTTGAACTTTGCGTCGAGTGCGGTGACCTTGCCGTCGCCGGAGACGTTCAGCGGGTTGATTTCAGCCAGCGATGCGTCGGTTTCCCAGAATGCCTTGTACAGGCCTTGCAGGATCGCGCGCGCTTGCGGAATCGAAGCAGCCGGCACGCCGATCTTCGCGGCGAGGTCGTCGGCCTGAGCGTCGAGCAGGCCCGTCGACGGCTCGACGATGACCTTGTGGATCAGTTCCGGGTGCTTTTCGGCGACTTCTTCGATGTCCATGCCGCCTTCGCTCGAACCCATCAGAACGATCTTTTGCGACACGCGATCGACGACGAGGCTGACATACAGTTCCTGCTTGATGTCGGCGCCTTCTTCGATCATCAGACGGTTGACCTTCTGGCCTTCCGGACCGGTCTGGTGCGTGACGAGCTGCATGCCGAGGATCTGGTTCGCGTATTCGCGGACCTGCTCGATCGACTTCGCCACCTTCACGCCGCCGCCCTTGCCACGGCCACCGGCGTGGATCTGAGCCTTCACGACCCATACCGGGCCGCCGAGCTCTTCTGCCACCTTGACGGCTTCTTCAACCGAGAACGCCGGCTTGCCGCGCGGTACCGCGACTCCGAATTTCCGCAGGATTTCCTTACCCTGGTACTCGTGAATCTTCATGCGTGATTCCCTTCAGTCTGAGAGTTGGATGAAAAGTCGCTTAAGACGCTTCTTCGAATGATTTCCGTTCATTCCTTCGTGCTGCCTTCACCGGGCATATCCGGCCGAATCGGGCCATACCAGCGCGGGTAGTACTGCCGCACGACCTCGCCGTCGAACCGCAGCGCACGGCAGCGGCCGAGCTGGAAAGGCGGTTCGGCGTGCGCGCCGTCGTGATCCGGTCCTTCGCCGCCCTCTTCGCGCACGTTCCACACGTCACCGGCGAACGCCTGGATCGCTGCCGTCGGCAGCACGGCGCACAGTTCGGTGAGATGGGAGCAGCCTGCGACGCCGGCGAGCAGCCGGTTCGCGTTGCGGCGGAAATTGCGGAAGAGATTGAGCCCGATGAGGGCCCGATAGGCAGGAGGGGCGGATTGACAGTGACCGGGATAGGGCACCCATTCCGAAGACGCTTCGGCGTCGACGACATTGAGGTCACGATCGATGGTCACGCGCAGCCAGAGTTCGTGGATCGGCAGGCCTTGGGGCCGGATGCCCGACGCAAGCGCGACATCCCGCGGCTTGTGGTCGGTCAGGCAGGCTTCGATGTCCCACAAGCCGTCGCCGCGCTCGTAGGCTTCCGCTCGGATTGCGCGTCGATGTCGCAACTGACGGGGCACGGGCTCGGATAGCGGCATGCTGGAGGTTGAGGCCGAAGAGGAAAACCCACGGATTTTAGCATATTGGGTATTTGAGACAGTTTGACGCGACGGCGGGTATTCCCGCCTGTCCGGAAACGGTTGCATTGCAGCAATATCGCGCGTCACGCGCGCGACCGGCCGCTCAATCGTCGATCGGGAAATCGTCGCCCACTTTCAGCAACTTCACGATGGTCGCGCTCGAGAAGCCGCGCGCGGCGAGAAAGCGTGCCTGCTTCGCACGCTCGGCCGGCGTTTGCGGCAGTGCACCGAATTTCTTGCGCCAGACCGCCTGCGCACGCACCCATTCGGTCTCGCGCAGCTGCGCGTTCACTTCCTCGACGAGCGTGTCGCCGACTGCATGACGCTTCAGCTCGCTGACGATCCGCGCGACGCCGACACGCGATGCGCGGCGATGCACGAGGCTCTCGGCAAAGCGCGCGTCGGACAGCCAGCCTTCCTTTTCCAGCGCATCGAGCACCGGTTCGACGGATTCGTCTTCGCCGACGTAAGGCGCGAGCTTGCGCGCGAGTTCCGCACGACTGTATTCACGCCTCGACAGATAGCCGAGCGCGCGGCCCTTCAACGAGCGTTGCGGTTTTGACGACTTGCGTTCGGTGGCGCCCGGCGTGTCGCCTGATGACGCACTGGAAGAAGCGCCGGACGCACGGCGCGTGCGGCGTGGATGCTGGCTGCTGCGTGTGTAGACGTCTTCCCTTGCCGGCGCCGACGCGTCGGCGGCGCGATCGCCCGGGAAGCGGACACCGGACACGCGACGGCGGGAGCGGTCGTGTGCGTCGAACGATTCGCCGTCGTCGAACGGGTCGTCCGGCGCGGCAATCTCAAACGAAACGAGGGCATCATCGGATGCCCTCGTCGCGGTGCGGTTCGCGGCATGGCTGCCTGCAACCCGCCGGCCGGCGCCCGAGGATCCGGCTCGCCGGCCAGAGCGACCCGCCGCTTCGGGCGCGTCGCTCTCTTCCGGCTCGCCAGCCTGACCTCGGCGCGCAACCATCACTCTTCTTCGTCCATCGCCTCGGCTTCGTGGCTCACGCCATCGGGCATGCTGACGACACCGAGCGATTCGCGGATGCGGTTCTCGATCTCGCGTGCGATTTCCGGATTTTCGCGCAGGAATTCACGCGCGTTGTCCTTGCCCTGGCCGATCTTCTCGCCGTTATAGCTGTACCAGGCGCCCGCCTTGTCGACGATCTTCGCCTGCACGCCGAGATCGATGATCTCGCCCTGGCGCGAAATGCCTTCGCCATACAGGATGTCGAAGATCGCTTCGCGGAACGGCGGCGATACCTTGTTCTTGACGACCTTCACACGGGTTTCGTTGCCGATCACCTCGTCGTTCTTCTTGATCGAGCCGATCCGGCGGATGTCGAGACGCACCGACGAGTAGAACTTCAGCGCGTTGCCGCCCGTCGTGGTTTCCGGGTTGCCGAACATCACGCCGATCTTCATCCGGATCTGGTTGATGAAGATCACGAGGCAGTTCGTGCGCTTGATCGTGCCGGTCAGCTTGCGCAGCGCCTGCGACATCAGGCGGGCCTGCAGACCCGGCAGCGAATCGCCCATCTCGCCTTCGATTTCGGCCTTCGGCACGAGCGCCGCGACCGAGTCGATGACAATCATGTCGATCGAGCCCGAGCGCACCAGCGCGTCGGTGATTTCAAGCGCCTGCTCGCCGGTGTCCGGCTGCGAGATCAGCAGCTCCGGCACGTTCACGCCGAGCTTCGCGGCATATTGAACGTCGAGCGCGTGCTCGGCGTCGATGAACGCTGCGGTGCCGCCCAGCTTCTGCAGTTCGGCGATGACCTGCAGCGTGAGCGTGGTTTTACCCGACGATTCCGGACCGTAGATCTCGACGACCCGGCCACGCGGCAGGCCGCCGACGCCTAGTGCGATATCAAGACCCAGCGAGCCCGTGGAGACGACCTGGATATTCTCGGCCGCCTCGCCGTCGCCCATGCGCATGATCGACCCTTTGCCGAACTGCTTCTCGATCTGCGCGAGTGCGGCCGCCAGCGCCTTGCTCTTCTCGGCGGTCATCCCGGAGCCCTTCTTGCTATCTTCCATGAATCGTCCTTTGCTATGATGAGCAGCGTCTGTTAGAGGCGCGCCCGCTTTCAAGCGCCGCCGAATGCAGACACTGTATAAAAAAACAGTAGTTTATGCAAGCCCGCAATTCAGGGCGTTGTACACGAATAACTCCGGAGACAGCCGCGTCGGCGCGAATGCCCCGCCGGCCATCGGTCAGCAACATGCGAATCCTCATCGCCGAAGATGACAGCATACTCGCGGACGGACTCACCCGGTCACTCCGCCAATCGGGCTATGCGGTCGACCACGTGAAGAGCGGCGTCGATGCCGATACGGCGCTGTCGATGCAGACTTTCGACCTGCTGATCCTCGATCTCGGGCTGCCGAAAATGTCCGGGCTCGACGTGCTCAAGCGCCTGCGCGCGCGCAATTCCAACCTCCCCGTGCTGATCCTGACCGCCGCCGACAGCGTCGACGAACGCGTGAAGGGGCTCGACCTCGGCGCCGACGACTACATGGCCAAGCCGTTCGCGCTCAACGAGCTCGAGGCGCGCGTGCGCGCGCTGACCCGGCGCGGCGCGGGCGGCGGCCCGACCGTCGTGCGGCACGGCTCGCTCGCATTCGACCAGGTCGGCCGCATCGCGTATGCGAACGATCACGTGCTCGATCTCTCCGCGCGCGAACTCGGCCTGCTCGAAGTGCTGCTGCAGCGGATCGGCCGGCTCGTGTCGAAGGAGCAGCTCGTCGATCACCTGTGCGAATGGGGCGAGGAAGTCAGCAACAACGCGATCGAAGTCTACGTGCACCGGCTGCGCAAGAAGATCGAGCCGAGCGGTGTGCGGATCTCGACCGTGCGCGGCCTCGGCTATTGCCTCGAGAAGGTCGCGCCCGCCGCGCCGGCCGACGCGACAGCGCCCCAGCCCGCGGTGGCCGGCACGCCGCTGCGCTGACACCGGGCGTCGCCGCGATGGCCACGCCGGCCCACTCCCGCCCCCCGACCGGCGCACCGTCGTCGGCCGCCGACGAAGCGCGCGACGCGCGCTACGAGAACCCGTTCGCGCCGCCCGACGAAACCGAATCGCCCGAGGCACCGCGCCCGCGCTCGCTGTTCGGCGAAATCCTCGACTGGATGCTCGCGCCGCTGCTGCTGCTGTGGCCGATGAGCATCGCCGTCACCTACCTCGTCGCGAAGACGATCGCGAACAGCCCGTTCGACCGCGCGCTCGAAACCAACGCGTACGTGCTCGCCCGGCAGATCCATCCGGTGAACGGCGTCGCCGAGCTGACGCTGCCGGAGCAGACGCGCGACTTCCTGCGCGCGGACAACGTCGACAGCGTTTACTTCCAGGTGCTCGGCACGCGCGGCGAACTGGTCGCGGGCGAAGCCGACATGCCGCTGCCGCGCGACGAGGACCGCCCGCCGCCGGGCGTCGTCGTGTTCCGCGACGACCTGCTGCGCGGCAACGACGTGCGCGTCGCGTATACGACGGTCGCACTGCCGCAATCGGGCGGCACGCAGCCCGTGCTCGTGCAAGTCGGCGAAACGCTCGACAAGCGCAACGCGCTCGCGAACGACATCATCAAGGGCGTGATCCTGCCGCAGTTCGTGATCCTGCCGCTCGCGATCCTGCTCGTGTGGTTCGGGCTGTCGCGCGGGCTCGCGCCGCTCAACGCGCTGCAGGCGCACATCCGCGCGCGGCGGCCCGACGACCTGTCGCCCGTCGAGGCGCAGCGCGCGCCGCCCGAGATCGAGCCGCTCGTCACGTCGTTCAACGACCTGCTCGCGCGTCTCGAACAGAACATGGCGCTGCAGAAGCGCTTCATCGCCGACGCCGCGCACCAGATGAAAACGCCGCTCGCGGGCCTGCGCACGCAGGCCGAGTTCGCGCTGCGCCACCCGGTCCCGCCGGACGTGCAGCGCTCGCTCGAACAGATCGCGACCAGTTCCGAGCAGGCCGCGCGGCTCGTCACGCAATTGCTGGCGCTCGCGCGTGCCGAGAACCGCGCGAGCGGGCTCACGTTCGAACCGGTCGAGATCGCCGCGCTTGCACGGCGCGCGGTGCGCGACTGGGTGCAGGCCGCGCTCGCGAAGCGGATGGATCTCGGCTACGAGGGGCCGCCCGACGACGCACCGCTCGACGTCGACGGCAATCCGGTGATGCTGCGCGAAATGCTCGGCAACCTGATCGACAACGCGATCCGCTACACGCCCGAAGGCGGCCGCATCACCGTGCGCGTGCATGCCGACCCGGCGGCGCGGTTCGTGCATCTCGAAGTCGAGGATACGGGCCCCGGCATCCCGGCCGCCGAACGCGAGCGCGTCGTCGAGCGCTTCTACCGGATCCTCGGCCGCGAAGGCGACGGCAGCGGCCTCGGGCTCGCGATCGTGCGCGAGATCGCCACACAGCACGGCGGCACGCTGACGCTCGACGATCACGTCTACCAGCGCACGCCGCGCCTTGCCGGCACGCTCGTGCGCGTCAGCCTGCCGCTGACCGGTACGGCCCCGGATTAACCCTGACTCACGTGTCCGCGGCCCGGCGCAATTGCGTCGAAACCGGCAATTTACCGGGTGTTCACGGCATGATCGACACCAGAAGCAGCCGATTCGGCGCGGGTTAACGCGCAGTCGTTTTGTACGCGCGAGTCAGTCCGCCGTAAGTTTCCATGCCAATAATCGTCGACAGGCCCGCCCACCCAAGGCGGCCGCACATCTATATCAAGGGACTTGGAGACGATTCATGGCAACGTTAGGCGGGCAAATTTCGCACTCGCCGATGACGGGCGAAGAGAAGAAGGTGATCTTCGCGTCGTCGCTCGGCACCGTGTTCGAGTGGTACGACTTTTACCTGGCCGGTTCACTCGCGGCCTACATCAGCAAGAGTTTCTTTTCCGGCGTCAATCCGACCGCCGCGTTCATCTTCACGCTGCTCGGTTTTGCCGCCGGCTTCGCGGTGCGGCCGTTCGGCGCGATCGTGTTCGGCCGGCTCGGCGACATGGTCGGCCGCAAGCACACATTCCTCGTGACGATCGTGATCATGGGCGTCTCGACGTTCGTGGTCGGCTTCCTGCCCGGCTACGCGTCGATCGGCATCGCCGCGCCGGTGATCTTCATCGCGATGCGGCTGCTGCAGGGCCTCGCGCTCGGCGGCGAGTACGGCGGCGCGGCGACCTACGTCGCCGAACATGCGCCGGCGAACCGTCGCGGCTTCTATACCGCATGGATCCAGACGACCGCCACGCTCGGCCTGTTCCTGTCGCTGCTCGTGATCCTCGGCGTGCGTACGTTCATCGGCGAGGAAGCATTCGGCAGCTGGGGCTGGCGCGTGCCGTTCGTCGCGTCGATCCTGCTGCTCGCGGTGTCGGTGTGGATCCGGATGCAGCTGAACGAATCGCCGGTGTTCCTGCGCATCAAGGCGGAAGGCAAGACGTCGAAGGCGCCGCTGACCGAAGCGTTCGGCCAGTGGAAGAACCTGAAGATCGTGATCCTCGCGCTCGTCGGCCTGACGGCCGGCCAGGCCGTCGTGTGGTACACGGGCCAGTTCTACGCGCTGTTCTTCCTCACGCAGACGCTGAAGGTCGACGGTGCCAGCGCGAACATCCTGATCGCGATCGCCCTGCTGATCGGCACGCCGTTCTTCCTGTTCTTCGGTTCGCTGTCGGACAAGATCGGCCGCAAGCCGATCATCCTCGCGGGCTGCCTGATCGCGGCGCTGACGTACTTTCCGCTGTTCAAGGCGCTCACGCACTACGCGAACCCGCAGCTCGAGCTCGCGACGCAGAAGGCGCCGATCACGGTCGTCGCCGACCCGGCCACCTGCTCGTTCCAGTTCAACCCGGTGGGCACGTCGAAGTTCACCAGCTCGTGCGACATCGCGAAGAGCGCGCTCTCGAAGGCCGGCCTGAACTACGAGAACGTCGCGGCGCCGGCCGGCACGCAGGCCGAGATCAAGGTCGGCGACACGGTGATCCAGACCTACGACGGCAAGGCGACCGACGCGAAGGCGCAGGGCGCGGCGTTCGACAAGACGCTCGCGTCGACGCTGAAGGGAGCCGGCTACCCGGCGAAGGCTGATCCGGCGCAACTCAACTGGCCAATGACGATCGTGATCCTGACGATCCTCGTGATCTACGTGACGATGGTCTACGGCCCGATCGCGGCGATGCTGGTCGAGATGTTCCCGACACGGATCCGCTACACGTCGATGTCGCTGCCCTATCACATCGGCAACGGCTGGTTCGGCGGCTTCCTGCCGGCGACCGCGTTCGCGATCGTCGCGGCGAAGGGCGACATCTATTCGGGGCTCTGGTATCCGATCGTGATCGCGCTGGCCACGTTCGTGATCGGCCTGCTGTTCGTCAAGGAGACGAAGGACTCGAACATCTACGCGCAGGATTGAGGTTGTACGGGCGGGCGGGAAGCGGTTGCCGGACGGTCGTTCCGGCGGCCGGCAACCCGCCCCCACCTCCAGGTCGCCGTGGACCCACTGGCAACTTTTTTCACGGAAGATGGAAAAAGCTGTTGACAGCCCGGCGGTATGTCTACATAATTTGATTCTTCACGGCGAATTAGCTCAGTCGGTTAGAGCGACGGAATCATAATCCGCAGGTCCGGGGTTCGAATCCCTGATTCGCCACCAAATGCGAAAAGCCGCTGTTTCGAAAGAAACAGCGGCTTTTTTCATTGCTCCTCAAAATCACCCGTGCTCCGCGAGCGGCATGCGGCGTCAGCACCCGTTACTTCCGCCCGGCCTCGTCGCGCAGCCCTACGCCGCCACCGCCGCCTTTTCCTGCACCTTCCCGCGCCAGTTCTCCCCGCCCTCCAGCGACGGCGTCGACTCGAACACCTCGGCAATCCAGTCGGCAAACACGCGCACCTTCTGCGACAAATGGCGGTTGTGCGGATAAACGATCGAGATCGGCTTCGGCTTCGGATTGCAGTCCGGCAGCACCTCGACCAGCGAGCCGTCGAGCAGGTTCGGCAGCACCATGAACAGCGTCGGCTGGATCATCCCGAATCCTTCGAGCCCGCACGTCACATAGGCATCCGAATCGTTGACCGTGACGCCGCCGTTCATCCGTACCTCGAACGGCTTGCCGTCGATCATGAACACCCACGGGATCGCCCGCGCGCCGTGGCTCGACCGAAAATTCACCGCATGGTGTTCGGCGAGATCGGCAATCTCGTGCGGCTCGCCGTGAAGGGCGAGGTAATCGGGCGACGCGCAGGTCACGCGCTTCAGCATCCCGATCCGCCGCGCGACCATCGACGAATCCTCGAGCGGCCCGACGCGGATCATGCAGTCGATGCCCTCCTCGACCGGATCCACATAGCGGTCGGACAGCCCCAGCTCGAGCGTGATGTCCGGATAGCGCTGCCGGAAAATCGACAGCGACGGCAGCACGATGCGGCGCCCGAGCGAGCTCGGCATGTGGACGCGCAGCACGCCGCTCGGCTTGCGGTTGCCGGTCTGGAAACTCGCGTCGGCTTCGGCGATTTCCGAGATGATCTTCATGCAATGCTCGTAGTACGCGGCGCCCTCCGGCGTCAGCGACAGCCGGCGCGTCGTCCGGTGCATCAGGCGCACGCCGAGCAGCGCTTCGAGATTCTGGATGATGGTCGTCACCGACGCGCGCGGCATCGCGAGCGTATCGGCTGCCCGCGTGAAGCTGTTCGCGTCGACCACACGAGTAAAAACTTCCATTGCCTGGATTCGGTCCATGCTGCATCCCCCATCGGATCGCCAACGGAACAGAATAAAGCGCGCGGCAGGCCCGGCACAAGCCCCCGCCTATTGTTCTTCGATCCTGAATAGTTTCGGCATTTCGGACTGGAAACCGACCGGTTTCCGTTCAGTCCCGGACAGGCCGGATAGCAACCGCGCCGGCCCCGGTCACGCGCCGTGCGTCACCGCACGAACCGCTCGCGATAACCCTGCGGCGACACGCCCAGCACGCGCACGAAACTGCGCCGCAGCGTCTCCTCCGAACCGAAGCCGCAACGCGCGGCGATCCGCTTGACGGGCCATGCCGTTTCGCCGAGCAGGCGCTGCGCAGCCTCGACACGGATCTGCTCGACCGCTCGCGCGGGCGTACGGCCGGTTCCCGCGCGATAGTGGCGCACGAAGCTGCGCTCGCTCATGCTTACGCGCCCGGCCAGCGCGGGCACCGACAGGTCGGCCGTCAGGTGCTCGGCCATCCATGCGTGCAGTTCGCCGAACCGGTCGTCGGTGCGTTGCATCGACAGCATCGCGCTGAACTGCGCCTGTCCGCCGGGGCGCTTCAGGAACACGACGAGTTCGCGTGCGACGTCGAGCGCGGTCGCGCGCCCGAGATCCTCCTCGACCAGCGCGAGCGCGAGATCGATGCCGGCCGTCACGCCGGCCGACGTCCACAGCGCGCCTTCGCGGATGAAGATCGGGTCGGATTCGACGCGCACGTTCGGGTAACGCGCCGCGAATTCGTCGCAGCGCGCCCAGTGCGTGACCGCGCGCCGCCCGTCGAGCAGGCCGGCCTCGGCGAGCAGGAACGCGCCGGTGCAGACCGACGCCACGCGCCGCGCGCGCCCGGCCTGCTGCCGCACCCAGCGCACCACCCGCGCATCCTTCGACGCCGCATGCACGCCCTTGCCGCCGGCAACGATCAGCGTATCGGGATGGCGCGCGGCCGAGCGCAGCGACTCGGCCATCACGACGAGGCCCGACGACGTTTCGACGGGCCCCGCTTCGACAGCGACGACGCGCGGCGCATACGGCGCCGGCTGCCCGCGCTCCAGCGCGAGTTCGTTGACGGAGGCGAACACCTGCAGCGGCCCCGTCACGTCGAGCAGTTGTGCACGCGGGAACGCGAGGACCAGGATCGAGCGCGGGGCGGCAGGCATGGCGATTGGCTGAAAACGTGGGTGATATGGCAATTTCGCCAAACACTACGCGCCTAGAATCGATCTGTCCATCCCGTGCCGGCGACGGCGCATGTCACTTCCACACGGAGTTTTCGCATGACCCTGCACATCGGCCTGCTCGTGTTTCCGGGCGTCCAGCAACTCGACCTCACCGGCCCGCACGACGTGCTCGCGTCGCTGCCCGACGCGGCCGTCCATCTGGTCTGGAAATCGCGCGACGCGGTCGCGTCGAGCAGCGGCCTCGCGCTCGCGCCGACCTGCACGTTCGACGACTGCCCGCCGCTCGACGTGATCTGCATTCCGGGCGGGATCGGAATCAACGAGCTGCTGCTCGATGCCGACACGATCGCGTTCGTGCAGCAACGCGCGGCCACCGCGCGCTACGTGACGTCGGTCTGCACGGGCGCGCTGCTGCTCGGCGTGGCCGGCCTGCTGCGCGGTCGGCGCGCGACGACGCACTGGGCGTTCCACGCGCTGCTCGAACCGTTGGGCGCGGTGCCCGTGCGTGCGCGCGTCGTGCGCGACGGCAACCTGATCACCGGCGGCGGCGTGACGGCCGGCATCGACTTCGCGCTGACGATCGCCGCGGAACTGGCCGGCGACGAAGAAGCGCAGGCGATTCAGCTGCAGCTCGAATATGCGCCCGCACCGCCGTTCGACGCCGGTTCGCCCGACACCGCGCCGGCCTCGGTCGTGAAGCGCGTCACCGAACGCTCGGCGGCCGGCTTCGCGAAGCGCAAGGCGATCGTCGAGCAGGCACTGCGCGCGATGTCGCGCTGAATGCGGACCCCGGGGAACCCATCGATGAACATCATCCGGAGTGCGAAATTCACGGCGGAGCGCGCGTGGGGCGCGCTCGACATCGCGAACCTGAACGGCATCACGGTCCGGCTGCACTGGACCGACACACCCTATCGATGGCACGTGAACGATGGCGAGGAGGTATTCGCGGTGCTCGACGGCCGTGTCGAGATGCGCTACCGCGAAGCCGGCGTCGAGCACGCGACGGTGCTCGAGACAGGTGACGTGTTCCACGCGACGGCCGGTACCGAGCATGTCGCGCATCCGCTCGGCGTGGCACGCATCCTCGTGATCGAAACCGAAGGCAGCGTCTGACGGCTGGCGGCGGCACATCGAGAACGCGTGGATGGGCACCGCATCCGCGCGCCGGGTTTCAGCCCGAAATCGTCCCCGTTCCCTGCGACGGAATCAGTTTCGGCAGCGGCGTGCAGGCGCACTGACACAGGTCGTGTTCGAGCGCGACGACCTTGCCCATCACGGTCATCGTCCGCTCGCCGCCGTCCGACACGATCACGCCCGTCGTCTTGCATGCGGCGCAGAACACCGGTGCGCCGAGATAGGCGAGTTCGCGTCCGTCGAACGACGCATTGGCGATCCCTTCGAGCACCACGCCGCCATGGTCGGTCGTGTCGCCCTTCAGAATGAATTTGCGGCTCATGATGTCGGTTCTTCCCTCGGAAACGCGCCGCAACGCGACAGCGCGGCCGCGCACGGGCAATCGGAATCCGCCCGTCGGTCGCGGGCGTCCCGCGAGCTTATCACCGCCAGCGGCACGCGCGCCCGTCAGAATTTGTGCCGCATGCCGATCCGCGCCTCGAACTGGCGGTCGTTCGCGGACGCGCCGGGGCCGTTGATCGCGGCGACCGCCGCCCGCCCCGTCGAATCGGTGCCCGACGCGCGCTGATAGACGGCGGTCAGGTACACGTCGGTGCGCTTCGACAGGAAGTAGTCGAGTCCCGCCGCGACCTGGTGATAGGTCGCGCCGTCGCGGCCGTTCACGCCACCGCCGCGCGTGTAGTCGTACGCGACACCGCCGAACAGGTAGGGCGTGAACTGGTAGCGCACGCTCGCCTCGACATTGTTGAACACCGCATTGCCGGACACGCCGCCCGGGTTCGGCCCGGACGACAGGTCGCCGAGCTGGCGGAACGACGTGTTCGTGTACATCGCGCCGAACGTCACCGCGCCGATCGCGTACGTGCCGCCCGCCGCCGCGACCTGCAGCGTGCGCGCCGACGCATAGCCGGAATACACGGGCGACAGCATGTTGTTGCCCGGCACGCCGCCCGTGACCGGCGCGGGGCTGCCGGTCGTGCCGAAGAACGACACGTTCGGGTTGCGCGCATTCAGGTAGCCGGCCGCGACCGCGAGCGGCCCGCGCGTGTAGCCGGTCGTCATCGACCACACCTGGTTGCGCGTCGCCGCGCCCGCGATGCCGCCCACGCCGTACATGGCCGCGAAGCGGAATCCGCCGTAGTCGTTGCTCGTGAACTTGATCGCGTTGTTGGTCGAGTTCGCGTTGTTCACGTTGTCGAGGTCGCCGGGGTGCGCAACCATGTAGCCGCCGAACAGCGCGGCGGCCTCGAGCGGCCCGAGGAAGTCGACGTTGGTGTCGTACTGCCGCCCGAGCGTGACGGTGCCGAACGGCCCCGACAGCCCGACGAACGCCTTCTTGCCGAAGATCAGCCCGCCCTGCCCGAGCTTGCCGGTGCTCGGATCGAAGCCGTTCTCGAGCGTGAAGACCGCCGCCAGCCCGCCGCCGAGATCCTCGACGCCGCGCAGCCCCCAGCGGCTCGCCTGCTGCACGCCACCGAGCATCCGCCACGCCGGCTTGCCGCTCACGGTACCGTTCGGGCCGGCGACGGCGAGGTTGCTGGTGTAGGTCAGCCCCTCGTCGATAATGCCGTACAGCGTCACGCTGCTCTGTGCGTGCGCCGCACCCGCGATCAGCGCGACACCCGCGCCTGCCAACAGCCGTTTTTTCATCGGAAGATCTCCATTGCGCGGGTCGAATGGCAAAACGCAGGCGTGCGCGTCCCCCGCAGGCGCGCGGCCTGCTCCGGTGCGAACCGGAACGGTCAGGGGTGCATCGGGGAAGACGGCTAGCGCATCGCGTCGGCGACGACCGCGGGCGGGGTCCAGCGGCGGCCAGCGGCGACTTCGTACGCGTGGCCGAACTGCAGCACGCCCCAGTCGTCGCGGTAGCGACCGACGATCTGCATGCCGATCGGCAAACCGGCCGCGCCGAAGCCGCACGGCACCGACAGGATCGGCGCCTCGGTGGACGACAGGTACCAGCACACCCGCATCCAGTCGATGTACGACGTACTCGCGGCGCCCTGCACGTGCGCGGGCGCGCGCAGGTCGACGTCGAACGGCATCACCTGCGTGGTCGGCAGCACGTAGAACGCGTGGCGCTGCATGAACGTACGCATCCGCTCGAACAGCCGCGTCTTGCGCACGAACATGCGGCCGAGATCGGCGGCCGTCAGCGAGCGATGCAGCCGGTATTCGTCGTGAATCTCGGGTTTCAGCGCCGCGCGCTGCACATCGTCGAATCCGTCGACCAGCGTGCCGATCATCCATGCGCGCTCGATGCGGAACACGTCCTCCGCATCCGACAGATCGGGATCGTCGAACTCGACTTCACAGCCGAGCGCCGCGAACACGCGCGCCTGCGCGTTGACCGCCTGCTCGATCTCGGGATCGACCGGCACGCCAGGCAAGCCGCGTGACATCGCGATGCGCGTGCCGCGGAAGTCGCGTTCGAGCGGCTGAGCGAAGCGCGCGCCCGGTTCCGCGAGCTCGGTCGCGGTCTCGCCGCTCGGCCCGGCGATCGCCGAAAGCAACAGCGCGGTATCGGCCACGTCGCGCGCCATCGGCCCGTCGACGCCGAGCGTCGTCCAGCCGTTCAGGTCCGGCGCGCGCGGCACCCGGCCCGGCGACGGCCGCAATCCGACGACGCTGTTCCAGGCCGCCGGATTGCGCAGCGAGCCGCCCATGTCGCTGCCGCAGGCGAGCGCGTTCATCCCGCACGCTAGCGCGGCCGCCGCGCCGCCGCTGCTGCCGCCCGCGGAACGCGTCAGGTCCCACGGGTTGCGCGTCGCGCCGAACACGTCGTTGAACGTATGCGACCCGGCGCCGAATTCGGGCGTGTTCGACTTGCCGATCGTCAACGCGCCGGCGCTTGCGCAACGGCGCACGACGAGCGCGTCATGCTGCGGCACGTGATCGGCGAACAACGGCGAACCGTAGGTCGTGCGCACGCCGCGCGTCGCGGTGAGATCCTTCTGCGACACCGGCAGCCCGTGCAGCGGCCCCTGCCATTCGCCGCGCATCCAGCGGGCGTCGATGTCACGCGCACGGGCACGCAGCACGTCGGGATCGACGACGGTCACGAGCGCGTTCACGCGCGGGTTGACCGTTGCGATCCGTGCGAGATGCGCGTCGAGCAGGTCGCACGCGCTGATCCGGCGCGTCTTCAGCAGGTCGAGCATCGTGCGGGCGGACAGGTCGCACAGGTCGCCGGCCGTGACGTCGGCGGGCGGGGACGAAAGCGAAACGGTGGCGGTCATACGGTTCGGAGCGAAGAGGAAAGAAGGAAGCGGCGGCGATCACGCATCGTGTTCGCTGCGATCCGACGCGAACGCGAGCGCGACGAGCGACAGCACGCCGCAGACGATCACGTACCACGCGGGCGCCGCGGGATTGCCGGTCGCGCCGATCATCCACGTGACGATGAATTGCGCGAAGCCGCCGAAGATCGACACGCCGCCCGCATACGCAATCGACAGCGCGGTGGCGCGCGTGCTCTTCGGGAACAGCTCGGCGAGGATCACGCCGTTCGCGCCGGCGTTGACCGAATGCAGCGCGGCCAGCAGCATCACGACCGCATACATCGTCGCGATCGACGGCACCGCGCGGATCAGCCAGAAGCCCGGCAGGATCAGCACGGTCAGCGCGATGCGCGACCACAGTGCGACGCGCTTGCTGCCGATGCGGTCCGACAGCCGCCCGCCGACGGGCGCCGCGACGAACATCACCGCGCCGGACAGGATCCCGCACCACAGCGCGGTATCCATCGGCAGGTGCAGCACCTTGATCGCGTACGTCGACATGTAATACAGCACGATGAAGTGCGCGGCCGTGCCGCCGACCACGAGGCCGAGCGCGGTCAACACCGCGCCGCCGTCGCGCCGCAGCACGGTGCCGAGCACCGCCGACGAGCGCCGCGCGGCGGCGGCCGGCGCGTGCTGCTCGATCGCGCTGAAGCGTGCGCGCAGGTAGAGGCCGATCGGCGCGATCAGCACACCCAGCAGGAACGGCACGCGCCAGCCCCACGATTCGAGCGAGGCGGTATCGAGGCAATACGACAGCAGGAAGCCGACGAACGAGCCGGCCAGCGCCGCGGCGCCCTGGCTCGCGAACTGCCAGCTCGTGTAGTAGCCGCGCTCGCCGGCTGGCGCGCGCTCGGCGAGCAGCGACGTCGATACGCCGACCTCGCCACCGGCCGAAAAACCCTGCAGCAGCCGCGCGACGACGACCAGCACGGGCGCCGCGACGCCGATCTGCGCATAGGTCGGCAGCACGCCGATCATCCCGGTGCCGATCGCCATCGTGACGAGCGTGAGGTTCATCGCGGGCACGCGGCCGAAGCGGTCGGCGACGAGCCCGATCGCGACGCCGCCGACCGGCCGCGCGATGAAGCCGACGCCGAAGGTCGCGACCGACATCAGCAACTGCTGCTGCGCGGAGACCGCCGGGAAAAACAGTTTGCCGAGCAGCACCGCGAAGAAGCTGAACACGGTGAGGTCGAAAAATTCGAGGCCGTTGCCGATCGTGATGGCGACGATCAACTGACGATTGGACGGGGATGCGGCAACGTCGCCGACATGCCCGCCGAACATGCTGTCCGCTCGGGGCGCCTTCATGAAGGTGTGTCTCCGTACTGGTTGTGCGTATCGTGTGCGCGGCCCGTTCGACGGCCTGCGCATGCAGTCTAGGCATTCAAAATACGCAGCCCGGAGCGACATTTTTCGATCGTGATAACGCACGGTTATCACGTGCTTTCCACGCGGCGGCGCGGTGTAGGATACGAACGTCGCCACTGCCGCCGCGCCCCGCCACGCCGTGAAACACCACCAGCTCCGGGCACTTGCCGCCATCGCCGAACACGGCAGCCTGCGCGCGGCCGCGCGCGCGATCCACCTGTCGCAGCCCGCTTTGACGAAGGCGATCCGCGAACTCGAACTCGATCTCGGCGTGCCGCTCGTCACGCGCAACGCGCGCGGCGCGCAGCTCACGCGTTTCGGGCAGGCCGTCTACGCACGCGCGCGGCTGATCCTCGCGGAGATGCAGCACGCGCGCGACGATGTGATCCAGTTGTCGGGCGGCAAGGAAGGTGCGCTCGCATGCGCGCTGACGCCGCTGATGTCGCTCGGCTTCCTGCCCGCCGCGCTCGACGCATTCCGCCAGCGGATGCCGACGATCCGCCTCGACGTGCGCGAAGGGTTTCTCGACACCGCGCTGCCGCGGCTGCGCGACGGCTCGCTCGACTTCGTGATTGCGATCGTCGACGCGACACGGCTGTCGCCGGAATTCACGTTCCGGCCGCTGCTCGAATCCGAACTGATCCTGATGACGCGCGCAAGCAATCCGCTGCGTCACTGCACGTCGCTCGCGCAGCTGCAGGATGCGCAGTGGATCCTCAATACGTCACCGGAAAGCATCGGCCGGCTGCTGCAGGACGTGTTCGTCGCGCACGGCTATCCGGCGCCGCAGCCGATCGTCGAATGCACGTCGTTCAGCGCGGCGTTTTCGCTGTCGGTGCATACCGACACCGTGTCGTGCGTGCCGAAGCGCTTCATGGAAGTCGACTGGATTCGCGAGCGGATGGTCGCGATCGACGTGGAAGAAACGATTCCGGCCGTGTCGGTCGGCGTGCTCACGCGCCGTGACGCGCTGAACACGATTGCCTGCGACTACCTGATCCACTGCTTCGTCGAGGCCGTGCGCCGGCACGATCGCGCGAAGCTGCTGTGGCGGTAGCGCCGTCGCTCAGACGAACAGCGCGATGCACAGCGCGGCGCCGCACAGATACGTGCCGAGCGCGCCGATGAAACGCACGGGATTCGGGTTGGCCATCGTCGGCCACGCGAGCAATCCGATCACCAGCAGGCAGCGGCACACGGTTGCCGCGACGATCAGCGCGAGGATTCCGCGCGACGGATCGTGCGCGCCGGAATAGAGAAACAGCACCGCGAGAAACGGCGCGTATTCGGCCGTGTTGCCGTGCGCACGCACGATCTTGTGCAGCCCGTTCTCCGGATCGGGCGCACACCCGCTTCCGGTGGTGTGCCGAAAGCGCGTGACGGACACGACGAGCCCGAGCCCGAACAGCAGCAGCCCGAGGATGGCCGTGCACACGAGCGCGACGGGATGGATCGTCATGAGACTCCGGGCGTCAGCGGAAATGCGCCGCACATCCGGCGATCCTACTCGCCGCCGGCGCGCGCGGCTATCGCGGAAACCCGTAGCGCCGCCATGCGGCGACGACCATTTCCTGAACGGGTTCCGGCCCGATTTGCAGCGGTGCCGCAGCGCACGAAACCGGTGCGTCGTCCGCCAGCCCGGCTGCGCGAGCCTGCCCGCCGGCATCCCTGCCGCGCGGACGCCTCCGCGCCAGACGCGCAAACGTTACGCCACGACGGCGTGCGCCACCGCACCGCAGCGCAGGCTGCCGTGCATCGCAGGCACGCGCGTTGCATCCACGCATCTCGGTAGTCAACCGCCCTTGGCAGCCCGCTGCGGAGGACTACACTAATCCTTAATGGGGTGCGGCCGGACAACCCGCGCCCTCAGGGAGACGCCGCCATGAATCGGCCGCTGAATCGTATCCTGCCGCGTGTGACCGGCCTTGCATCGGTCTGGACGTGGGTCAAGTGGTCTTTGCTCGCCGCACTGCTGATCGCGGTGGCGATCGTTGCGCGGCTCGTGCAGACCGAGATCGAAACGTCCCGGATGCAGGCGCACTACCTGTCCGAGCTCACCCGCGACGTCGGCTACACGGTCGAAACGGGCCCGAGCGATCACATCCGCTTCCCCGCGAACGGCCCGTACGACCAGCGCTTCGGTTACGCGCTGATTCCGGCGTTCCAGCAGCGGCTGCTCGCACGCGGCTTCGTCGTCAGCAAGCAGGCGCGCGATTCGCAGCGGATGCTGTCGCTCGGCGATCGCGGGTTGTTCCTCCCTTACGAAGAGAAAGACCAGACGGGCCTGATGCTGTTCGATTCGACCGGCTCGCCGCTGTTCGCGACCGTGTTCCCGCAGCGCGTCTATGCCGACTTCGACACGGTGCCGCACGTGATCACCGACTCGCTGCTGTTCATCGAGGATCGCTACCTGCTCGACGCGAACGAGCCGAACCGCAACCCGGCGATCGACTGGGGGCGCTTCAGCCGCGCGCTCGCCGACCAGGCGCTGCACGTCGTCAACCGCCATCAGGCGCGCCCGGGCGGCAGCACGCTCGCGACGCAGATCGAGAAGTTCCGCCATTCGCCCGAGGGCCGCACCGCGACGCCGCCGGAGAAGCTGCGGCAGATCGCGTCCGCGTCGGTGCGCGCGTACCTGAACGGCCCGCAGACGATGCTCGCGCGCCGCACGATCGTCGTGCGCTACCTGAACTCGGTGCCGCTCGCCGCGCGGCCGCACATCGGCGAAATCACCGGCATCGGCGACGGTCTCGCCGCGTGGTACGGCCGCGACCTCAACGACGTGAACCGGATCCTGTCGGCGCCGACCACCGGCGACAACGTCGACGAACAGGGCAAGACGTTCCGCGAGGTGCTGTCGCTGATCATCGCGCAACGCGCGCCGTCGTACTTCCTCAATCGCGGCTACCCGGCGCTGCAGAAGCTGACCGACAGCTACCTGCGGCTGCTGTCGACCGGCGGCGTGATCTCGCCGGCGCTGCGCGATGCCGCGCTCGCCGCGCAGATCGAACGCAGCGCGCCGCCGGCCGCCGCGCACGTGCAGTCGTTCGTGTCGCGCAAGGCGGTGACGTCCGCGCGCGCGTCGCTGCTGTCGGCGCTCGGCATCAGCGACCTGTACCAGCTCGACCAGCTCGACCTGCAGGCGACGAGCACGCTCGACAACGGCGTGCAGCAGGCCGTCGCCGCACGGCTCGCGCTGGCGTCGACGCGCGACGGCGCGCAGGCCGCCGGGCTGTACGGATTCGAAATGCTCGCGCCGAAGGACGACCCGTCGCACCTCACGTACAGCTTCACGCTGTACGAGCGCCGCAACGGCGCGAACATGCTGCGCGTGCAGACCGACAGCGTGAACGAGCCGTTCGACGTGAACCGCGGCGGCCGCATCAACCTCGGCTCGACCGCGAAGCTGCGCACGCTGATCACGTACCTGCAGATCGTGTCGGACCTGCATGCGCGTTACGCGAACCTGTCGAACGCGGAGCTTGCGCGCGTGAAGCCCGATCCGATCGACGGGCTGTCGCACTGGGCGCTCGACTACCTGTCGCATACGCGCGACCGCTCGCTGCAGGCGATGCTCGACGCGGCCGTCGAACGCAAGTACTCGGCGAGCCCCGACGTGTTCTACACGGGCGGCGGCGCGCAGGTGTTCTCGAACTTCGAAAAGTCGGACAACGGCCGCATCCTGACGCTGCACGCGGCGTTCGAGCACTCGGTCAACCTGGTGTTCGTGCGGCTGATGCGCGACATCGTCCACTACGAGACGCTGCAGGCGGCCGGCCCGTCGTCGTCGTGGCTCAACGATCCCGTGCAGCGCCAGCACTACCTGCAGCAGTTCGTCGACGGCGAAAGCCAGGTCTACGTGAAGCGCTACTACACGCGCTATGCGGGCAAGGCGCCCGACGAAGCGCTCGCGCTGATGCTGAAGGACGTGCGCAAGTCGCCGCCGAAGATCGCGACGGTGCTGCGCAGCGTCGCGCCGAACGAATCGCTCGCGTGGTTCGATGCGCAGATGCGCGCGCAGCTGAAGGGCACGCCTGCCGCGTCGCTGTCCGACGACGATCTCGCCGCGCTCTACGCGAAGTACGCGATCGACCGCTTCAACCTCAACGACCGCGGTTATATCGCGAGCGTGCATCCGCTCGCGCTGTGGACGCTCAACTACCTGCGCGCGCACCCGGCCGCGCCGCTCGCCGACGTCCAGCGCGACAGCCGCGACGCGCGCTTCTACACGTATTCGTGGCTGTACAAGACGCGATACCACGCGACGCAGGACCGGCGCATCCGCCGCATGGTCGAGCTGCGCGCGTATGCGGAGATCACGAAGTCGTGGCGCGCGCTCGGCTACCCGTTCGCGGAAGTCACGCCGTCCTATGCGGCCGCGATCGGCGCATCGGGCGACCAGCCCGATGCGCTCGCGAAACTGATCGGCCTGATCGCAAACGGCGGCCAGAAGGCGCCGACCGAAACGATCACGCGGCTCGATTTCGCGCAGGGCACGCCGTACGAAACGCGCTTCGTGCGCGCGGCTGCCCAGCCGCAGCCGATGCTGTCGCCGGAAATCGTCAACGTCGCGCACACGCTGCTGCGCGACGTCGTGCTCAACGGCACCGCGCGCCGCCTCGCGGGCGGGCTCACGCTGCCGGACGGCAAGACGCTCGATGTATACGGCAAGACGGGCACGGGCGACCAGCGCTTCAACGTCTATGCGCGTGGCGCGCGCCTGATCGAGTCGCGCAAGGTCAACCGCAGCGGCACCTTCGTGTTCGTGATCGGCGACCGGTTCTTCGGCGTGCTGACGGCGACCGCGCACGAGCCGTACGCAGCCCGCTACGACTTCACGAGCGCGATGGCCGTGCAGTTGCTGAAGTCGATGGCGCCGGCACTCGCGCCGCTGATCGAACGTCCGGCCAACGCCGGCACGCGCACCGCCGGCCCCGCGCCGCAAGCGGAAACGCCTGCGCCGGGCACGGCGGCCGTGCAACCGTCCTGATCGCGGCGCGTGTGCGCACGCGCCGGCGCGCCGCTCAGTGCGAGCGGCCGTCGTAGTGCGTGACGGGCAGCGCGTCGAGGTCGACGCCCTCGAGGCAGCGCACGTTGATCGCGGCCATCGCGGTGCCGTTCGGATGGACACCCTCGCCGAACGTGTGAATCCCGCAGCGCTTGCAGAAGCGATGCTGGATCACGTGCTTGTTGAACATGTAGGTCGCGAGATTTTCGTCGGGCGTGAGCACCGTCATGTGATCGCGCGGCACGAACCACATCAGCGCGCCCTTGCGCTGGCAGATCGAGCAGTTGCAGGCCATCACGCCCTGCAGGTCGCCTTCCGCCTCGAACTTCACGTCTCCGCAGTGACAGCTGCCACGATAAAGCATGGTCGTCTCCCGGTGCGGCCCGTGCGCATCGACGGCACCCGGGGCGGAACACCGTTGGCCAGGCCGATCCAAACGCGTACAGTAGCGCTCGCATGCGCCGCACGCAATCTCCGGCGGCGCGCGTCCCGACCCTATCCAACCAAGGAAAACCGTCATGCTCGAACTGCGCCCCGGCTGCGAATGCTGCGACAAGGACCTGCCGCCCGATTCGACGGAAGCACGCATCTGCACGTTCGAATGCACGTTCTGCGCGACCTGCGCCGACGACGTGCTGAAGGGCCGTTGCCCGAACTGCGGCGGCGACCTGGTCGCACGCCCGCGGCGCTCGGCGAGCCTGCTCGCGAAGTACCCGGCGTCGACGGAACGCATCGTCAAGCCGGGCGGCTGCGCGAACGCCTGACGGCGCCTCGCCGCCCGCCCCTTTCCGTCACGACATCTCGATTCGCGCGCGCGTCACCGCGAGCAGCGTCGCCATCGCGCGGCGCGCGCCGTCCTCGTCGCGCACGCGGATCGCGTCGCTGACGGCCACGTGCTCGGCGAGCGACGCGTTGTAGACGTCGGCCCGGCGCGCGTTCAGGTGCAGCTGCGCCTCGAGCGTGCGGTCGATCAGCGCGCCGAGCGGCACCAGCAGCTCGTTGCCGCCGGCCTCGAGCACGCTCAGGTGAAAGCGCAGGTCGGCGCGCACCCATTCGTCGACGTTGCGCGCGGCGGCCATCGCGCGCGCCGCGTCGTCGATCGCGACGAATGCTTCGGGCGTATGCGTACGCGCGGCCAGCGCGGCCGCGTACGGCTCGATCATCTCGCGCATCTCCTGCAGCTTCAGCGCGAACGCGAGCGGCGGCGCGACGCGTGCGTACCAGTCGAGCAGATCGGCATCGAGCAGGTTCCACGCGCGGCGCGGCCGCACGCGCGTGCCGACCTTCGGCCGCGATTCGACCAGCCCCTTCGACGTCAGCGTGCGCAGCGCCTCGCGCATCACCGTGCGGCTCACGCCGTACATCTCCATCAGGTCGGGCTCCCTCGGCAGCAGCGATTCGGGCGGATAGTCGCCGCGCAGGATCGCCGTCGCGAGCCGGAAGGCCGTCTGTCCATGCAGGTCGCGTTGAATGATCGTTCTCCGGTGAGCCGGCAGGCCGGCTGCCCACTATCTGCACAATAATGCTATTAATACTATTTTTTATCGGGCTACGCTAGGATAACCGTGAAAGCACGCGACCGTGCGCCGCGCCCGAGCGGCCGCGCCGGTCAACCATGGAGACTCGCGTCATGAAAATCACCCGCCTCGAAACCTTCGTCGTCCCGCCGCGCTGGCTGTTCCTCAAGATCGAAACCGACGAAGGCATCGTCGGCTGGGGCGAGCCGATCGTCGAAGGCCGCGCGCATACGGTCGAGGCCGCCGTGCAGGAGCTGGCCGATTACCTCGTCGGCCGCGACCCGCTGCTGATCGAGGACCACTGGCAGGTGATGTACCGCGCGGGCTTCTACCGCGGCGGCCCGATCATGATGAGCGCGATCGCCGGCGTCGACCAGGCGCTGTGGGACATCAAGGGCAAGCATCACGGCGTGCCGGTGCACGCGCTGCTGGGCGGCCAGGTGCGCGATCGCATCAAGGTGTATTCGTGGATCGGCGGCGACCGGCCGAGCGACGTCGCGAACAATGCGCGCGCGGTCGTCGAGCGCGGCTTCAAGGCCGTGAAGATGAACGGCTCCGAGGAGCTGCAGATCGTCGATACCTACGACAAGGTCGAACAGGTGATCGCGAACGTCTCGGCCGTGCGCGACGCGGTCGGCCCGCACGTCGGGATCGGTGTCGACTTCCACGGCCGCGTGCACAAGCCGATGGCGAAGGTGCTCGCGAAGGAGCTCGACCCGTACAAGCTGATGTTCATCGAGGAACCGGTGCTGTCGGAGAACGCCGAGGCGCTGCGCGACATCGTCAACCAGACCAACACGCCGATCGCGCTCGGCGAGCGGCTGTACTCGCGCTGGGACTTCAAGCACATCCTCGCGGGCGGCTACGTGGACATCATCCAGCCCGACGCGTCGCACGCCGGCGGCATCACCGAGTGCCGCAAGATCGCGACGCTCGCGGAAAGCTACGACGTCGCGCTCGCGCTGCATTGCCCGCTCGGACCGATCGCGCTCGCCGCGTGCCTGCAGCTCGACGCGGTCAGCTACAACGCGTTCATCCAGGAACAGAGCCTCGGCATCCACTACAACCAGGGCAACGACCTGCTCGACTACCTGCGCAACCCCGAAGTGTTCCGCTACGAGGATGGCTTCGTCGCGATCCCGCAAGGCCCGGGGCTCGGCATCGACGTCAACGAGGAGAAGGTGCGCGAGATGGCGAAGACGGGCCACCGCTGGCGCAACCCGGTGTGGCGCCATGCGGACGGCAGCGTCGCCGAGTGGTGATGAAGGAATCGGATGAGCCGGCATGCGCGACGATCACGCCGCGCACCGGCTTCGACACGGCCGCCCGACAGGCGGCCGTTTTTGCTTCTGCGATCCGCGGGGCGTCGACAACGAGCATCGCTACGCTGCCCCGCACGGAACCCGCGGTCAGCCGAGCGCCGCGAACCCCGGCACGCTGAACGACAGCACGGCCGCCGCGATGAACACGCCGATCATCGTCATCCCTTCGAGATGCAGGATGTTGCGGAACGTGTGTGCATCCTCGGTCGACGCGGTGCGGCGCAGGCGCGGCAGCGCCGAGAAGCGGTTCAGGCCGCCGAGCACGAGCGCGAGCGCGACGAGCAGCAGCTTCAGCAGCAACACGCGACCCCATGTACTGCCATCGAGCGGCGCAAGCGAACCGCCAAGCCCGCGGATCGCGTTGAGCACGCCCGTGCCGAGCACGAACACGACCGCGATGATCGACGTGCGCGACAGGTGCTGGCCGATGCGGATCAGCGCGCCGCGCGCGACCGACGAACCCAGCGTCGGCAGCACCGCGAGCCCGCCCGCGAGCACGAGGCCGCCCCACACGGCCGTCGCGAGCAGGTGCAGCGTGTGCACGCCGACCGCCGCGGACAGCGCGCCCGTATCGGCCGCGTGGCCGAGCGACGCCTTGCCCGCCGCGACCACGATCACCGCGAGCCACAGCACCGCGTGTGCGACCCGGCCGTCCGGCTTCGCGAGCGCGACGATCGCGAGCAGCACGGCACCGGCGAACGCGACGCTCCACGCGAAGCCCGTGTGCGTCTGCATCAGCATGGTCGGAATCGCGGCGAACGCACCGCCGAGCCCCGAGCCGCTCATCGTCGCGGCCTCGTAGACGAGCCAGCCGAGATCGGCGAGCACCAGCGCCAGCGCCGCCGCGACCAGCGAATGTTGCGCGCGCAGCCACGCCGGATGCGACGGCGCGATGACCGGCCGTGCGCCGTCCTTGCCGAGCCACGCCTTGAGCAGCGCCGAGCCGACCGCCATCGCGAACGCGGCGTCCATCAGCGCCGCGAGCGCGACCTGACCGATCCACAAGCTGTCGAACTTCATCGCGCGCCCCCTCCCGACAGCGACGGGCCGGCAAGGCGGCGGCAACGGGACGGACAGCGTGAGGCAAGCAACGGCACGGTAGAAAACGTCATCGATGAATCCGGAAACGGGAGAAATGACTGGACCAGCGGCGGAGGCGGCGCCGCGCGACCCGCGAGTGTACGGTCTTCGATGGTGAAAACGCACGCCGGTTCACACAGCGGCGCAGCAATGCGCGTCAAATTGTCGCAAGTCGCAAACAGACAGGAACCGATGTCCTTTTGCCAAATAGCCGTCATTACCCATCGATGATAGAATGCCGCGTCGCAGCAGCCCGGCTGTCCTGCCGTCCATGCGCCGAGCCGATCGTAGCCCGGACAAGGTCCCCGACGAATAAACATGGAGTCTCGTGTGTCTTCAAGACGCCTCTTCCGTCCGCTGCTCGCCGTTCTGATGATCGGCGGCGCGGGCCTTATGAGCGCTGCCCAAGCGCAGACCAAGCCCACGGAGCAAGCGCACGCCCAGCAGGCGCCGCTCAAGGCACCCGATACCATGGCCGAGCGCGTGCGCGGCTGTACCGCATGCCACGGCGTTCACGGCCAGGGCACGGACAACGATTATTTCCCGCGTCTTGCCGGCAAGCCGGCCGAGTACCTGTACAACCAGCTCGTCAACTTCCGTGACGGCCGGCGCAAGTACCCGCCGATGAACTACCTGCTGACGTACCTGAACGACGACTACCTGCGCGAAATCGCCGAGCACTTCTCGGCCGAACGTCCGCCGTACCCGACGCCGGCGAAGCCGACGCTGCCGGCCGCGACGCTCGCACGCGGCAAGCAGCTCGTCACGCAGGGCGATCCGTCCCGCAAGCTGCCGGCCTGCGTGGCCTGCCACGGCGCAGGGCTGACCGGCATGCAGCCGGCGATCCCGGGCCTCGTCGGCCTGCACGCCGATTACCTGAGCGCGCAGCTCGGCGCCTGGCGCTCGGGCAACCGCCACGCGAAGGCACCGGATTGCATGCACGACATCGCGTCGAAGCTGTCCGACGAAGACGTGACGGCCGTGACCGCATGGCTCGCCGCACAACCGGCGCCCGCCAACCCCGTGCCGGCCCCGGCGCGTTCGATGAAGACTCCGCTCGCCTGCGGCAGCGAACCGCAATAAGGCAAGGGAGACAGACACAATGAAACGCAAGTCCCTGTTTGCACTCTCGGCCGTCGCGATCGTCGCGGCCGCCGCCCTCGTGCCGGTCCTGTGGCCGGGCAACGACACGCTGCACGGCGCTGCCGCCGTCGCGGCCACGCCGGCCGACCAGGCCGCGCTGATCAAGAAGGGCGAATACCTCGCGCGCGTCGGCGACTGTATCGCGTGCCACACCGTGCGCGGCGGCAAGTCGTTCGCGGGCGGCCTGCCGATGGCGACGCCGTTCGGCACGATGTACACGCCGAACATCACGCCGGACGACCAGAACGGTATCGGCAAGTGGACGTCGGACGACTTCTACCGCGCGATGCACACCGGTCGTTCGAAGGACGGCAGCCTGCTGTATCCTGGCTTCCCGTTCGCGAGCTACACGAAGGTCACGCGCTCGGATTCGGACGCGATCTACGCGTACCTGCGCTCGGTCGCACCGGTATCGGTGCCGAGCCGTCCGCACGAACTGAAGTTCCCGTTCAACAACCGCAACCTGCTGATCGGCTGGCGCACGCTGTTCTTCAAGGAAGGCGAGTACAAGCCGGATCCGACGAAGTCGGTCGAATGGAACCGCGGCGCCTACCTCGTCGAAGGCCTCGGCCACTGCTCGATGTGCCACACGTCGATCAACATGATGGGCGGCCCGGTGAGCTCGTCGGCGTTCGCCGGCGGCCTGATCCCGCTGCAGAACTGGTATGCGCCGTCGCTGACGAACGACAAGGAACTCGGCCTCGGCGACTGGCACGTGCAGGAGCTGTCCGACCTGCTGCAGGCCGGCGTGTCGAACAAGGGCGCGGTGTTCGGCCCGATGGCGGACGTGGTCCACAACAGCCTGCAGTACATGACCGACGAAGATACGCGCGCAATGTCGACGTACCTGAAGTCGATCCCGCAGAAGGCTGAAGCGCCGAAGAACATGCAATACGAGCCGTCGAAGCAATTCGGCAACGCGCTGTTCGACCAGGGCAAGAAGATCTACGCGGACAACTGCGCGACCTGCCACGCCGAAACCGGCGCGGGCAAGCCGCCTGCTTATCCGCCGCTCGCGGGCAACCACTCGATCATGATGGAATCGGCAGTCAACCCGATCCGCATGGTGCTGAATGGCGGCTATCCGCCGAGCACGTTCAAGAACCCGCGTCCGTACGGCATGCCGCCGTTCGCGCAGTCGCTGTCGAACCAGGAAGTCGCAGCAGTAGTAACGTACATCCGGATGTCGTGGGGCAACAACGGTACGCCGATCTCGCCACAACAGGTGAGTGACCTGCGTTCCGCGCCGCTTGACTAAATAACGCGTGACGCAAACGGGGCGCGGCTGCGGGAAACCGCAGCCGCGCCCCTTTGCTTTTTGCGACGCCAGTCCCCGCGCGGGCCGCGCGAGGTGTCGCCGATCATAAAACTCAAGAGTGGTATCTATGTCTTTCGAATCTCTCGGCCTGGCCGAACCGCTGGTCAAGGCGGTCAACGAGCTCGGCTACACGTCGCCGACTCCGATCCAGCAGCAGGCGATCCCTGCCGTCCTCGGCGGCGGCGACCTGCTCGCCGGCGCGCAAACCGGCACCGGCAAGACCGCCGGCTTCACGCTGCCGATCCTGCAACGCCTGCACACGTTCTACGCGGACAATCGCGGCGCGAAGCGCGCGGTGCGCGCACTGATCCTCACGCCTACGCGCGAACTCGCCGCGCAGGTCGAGGAAAGCGTCCGGGCATACAGCAAGTACCTGAAGCTGCGCTCGACCGTGATGTTCGGCGGCGTCAGCATCAATCCGCAGATCGATGCGCTCAAGCGCGGCGTCGACATCGTCGTCGCGACGCCGGGCCGCCTGCTCGACCACATGCAGCAGAAGACCATCGACCTGTCGGATCTCGACATCCTCGTGCTCGACGAAGCCGACCGGATGCTCGACATGGGCTTCATCCACGACATCAAGCGCGTGCTCGCGAAGCTGCCGCCGGAGCGCCAGAACCTGCTGTTCTCGGCCACCTTCTCCGATGAAATCAAGGCGCTCGCGGACAGCCTGCTCGATTCGCCCGCGCTGATCGAAGTCGCGCGCCGCAACACGACCGCCGAAAGCGTCGCGCAGAAGATCCACCCGGTCGACCGCGATCGCAAGCGCGAGCTGCTCACGCACCTGATCCGCGAACACAACTGGTTCCAGGTGCTCGTGTTCACGCGTACCAAGCACGGCGCGAACCGGCTCGCCGAACAGCTGACGAAGGACGGCATCAGCGCGATGGCGATCCACGGCAACAAGAGCCAGTCGGCCCGTACGCGCGCGCTGGCCGAGTTCAAGAACAGCACGCTGCAGGTGCTCGTCGCGACCGATATCGCCGCGCGCGGGATCGACATCGACCAGCTGCCGCACGTCGTCAACTTCGACCTGCCGAACGTGCCCGAGGATTACGTGCACCGGATCGGCCGCACGGGCCGCGCAGGCGCGACCGGTGAAGCCGTGTCGCTCGTGTGTGTCGACGAAAAGCAGCTGCTGCGCGACATCGAGCGGCTGATCAAGCGCGAGATTCCGCAGGAAGTGATCGCGGGCTTCGAACCCGATCCGCACGCGAAGCCGGAGCCGATCCAGCAGCGCCGCGGCCAGCAGCAACCGCGCGGCGGTGGCGGCG
Organism: Burkholderia cepacia complex sp. TUM26381; assembly: GCF_057439935.1. NCBI lineage: Bacteria > Pseudomonadati > Pseudomonadota > Betaproteobacteria > Burkholderiales > Burkholderiaceae > Burkholderia > Burkholderia cepacia complex sp. TUM26381. The sequence goes on from NZ_CM172006.1 coordinate 3,021,857, forward strand.
GCGGCGGCGGCGGCGGCAATCGCCAGCCGCGTGCAGGCGGCTCAGGCCAGCCGGCCGCGAAACGCGAAGGCAACGCGCAACCGAAAACGTCGCAGCAGAAGGCCGCGAAGCCGCGCACGCAAGGCGGTGCCGGCGCCGGCGGGAATAGCGGCGGACGTCCGGCGGGTGGCGGCAACGGCGCACGCCCGGCGAACGGCAATGCCGCGCACCCGAACCGCAACCGCTCGTCGCGCAGCGGCCAGCGCGGTCACTGAAGCCGCGCGGCTGCGCGCCGCAGGTGCTCGACCTGGCGTTGCCAGCGTGCGAGCACCGCCGCGCGCTCCCCTTCCAGCGTGAACGTGACGCCTGTCGCGAGGCGCGCATAGCCGACCCGCTGCGCATCGCCGTGCGCGATCGTCGCAGCGAATCCGGCCAGCCCGCCGAAGTCGCCTTCGAGCGGCATCATCTCCAGTTGCGCCTGAAAGAACGCGCCGTCCGCGACGAGCGTCAACGCGGCCGTGCGCCGTTGCGCGATCGCACGCGCCGCCCGCGACTGCGGCCATAGCGCGATCAGCAGCGTGCGCGCATCGCGCGCATAGATCTCGCCGACACCGAGCAGCGTCGTGCGCAACTGGCCGTCGTCGGTCGCGACGATCAGCGATGCGGCGATGTCGGCATGACGCTCGAGCGCGGTGCCGTCGAACAGCGAAACGACGGCCGGCGGCCACGCGTCGAACGTCCATTGTTCGAGTGCGTGGCGATGGGTATCGGTCATGATGGCGTGGCTCTGGTGCGGATCGGATGCGAAGGCACCAGCATACGCGCGGCAGGCCGCGCCGAGGCGATCAGCGCAGGAAAACGTGCCGCGTGATCTTCGTGAGCGGATAGTGGACGCCCGGCTGGATCTTCGCGGGCAGGTCGAGCGGCTTGAGCAGCATCTTCACGCACATGTCGGCCGACAGGTTGCGCCGGACGAGCGAATTGATGCGCGCGGCACGCTCGCGGTTGTATTGATTGTCGCCGATGCGATCCGGGTAGCGGATCGCGAACACGTGGCGCAGCGCGATCTCGGAATCCTCGTTCTTGATTTCCATCACGCGGCGCATCAGCGCGCCGAGCACCGCGAGCCGGCCGTTGCCTTCGACCTGGTTGTACTTCTTGAAGAACTTGAAGAAGTGCTTGTAGTGGCGCACTTCGTCGGTGCGGATGTTGTCGGTGATTTCCTTCAGCACCGGCTCGTCCGAGCACTCGTTGATCGCGCGATAGAGCGTGGCCGTGCCGGTCTCGACGACGCAGCGCGCGACCATCTCGAGTGCACGGGTCTTCTCGAACGCCTCGACCGAGCAGGTCTTCGAGTACTCGGCGAAGAAATTCGCGAAGGCGGTATCCCAGTCGAACTCGGGCCATACGTGCGCGATGTACGCCTTCAACGCGCGGCCGTGCTGCAATTCTTCGTGCTCCCATGCATTGTTGAGCCATGCGGAGACTTCCGGATCGTCATTGAAGAATGTGCTCAGATTGCTCGTGTAGAGATCCGAGCCGCTTTCGATGAACGACGACGCGCACAGCAGCAGCAGCAGATCCTCGTTCGCGGCCGCACGCTGACGATCGATCCGGTTCAGGTCGATGTCCTCGATACGCCACGGCATCACATGCGTCGTTTTGGTGTCCATGGTGGTGCGCTCCCAGTCGTCGCGCGGGGGCCGGCCCATGCCTTCGGCACAGGCGCCGACCTTCCCGCAGGCGGCGTTTTACGTCGTTTATAGTGAATTGGTCCGGCCGAACCATCCAGGCATCTTAGCCGGACTTTGATGTTCGTGCTCCAGAGCACTGACCATACCGGACAAGCGCAGTTCCACAGCGTCTGTTGCCGTTCGTTAGACGAGTCCTTCAAACCGCTTGCGCACGTTCGATGGTATGGCCGCGCCAAACGAAACGGGCGGCCATTCGGCCGCCCGTCGAGCACGCAAAACGGAAGCGATCCGTCAGAAACCGGCTGCCAGGCCGTCGCGCCGGCTGTCGCTCGCGGCCACGTAGCCGCGCTCGCGATCGTCGCGGTCGAGACGCCAGATGAACTGCCCCGAGCCGAAATCCATGTAAGGATCGTCGATCGACTTGATCGTATGACCGCGTGCGGCCAGCGCGTCGACGGTCGCGCGATTCATCGTGGATTCGACGTCGAGCGTGAAGTCGCGGTTGACCTTCCAGCGCGGCGCATCGCATGCGGCCTGCGGCTGCTGGCCGTAGCCGAGCATCCGCACGACGGTCTGCAGGTGGCCTTGCGGCTGCATGTCGCCGCCCATCACGCCGAAGCTCATCACGGCCTCGGTGCGGCCGTCGACTTCCTCGGTGACGAACGCGGGGATGATCGTGTGGAACGGCCGCTTGCCGCCCGCGACGACGTTCGGCGAAGCCGGGTCCATCGAGAAGCCGTGCCCGCGGTTCTGCAGCGCGATGCCGGTGCCCGGCACGACGAGCCCCGAACCGAAGCCCATGTAGTTCGACTGGATGAAGCTCACCATCATCCCGCGCTCGTCGGCGGCCGACAGGTAGATCGTGCCGCCCGAATGCGGCCGGCCGGCGCCGAAGTGCGTCGCACGCGCGGGGTCGATCAGCTTCGCGCGCCCGGCGAGATACGCATCGTCGAGCATCTGCTCCGGCGTGACGTCCATCGCGCGCGGATCGGCGACGTAACGATAGACGTCCGCGAACGCGAGCTTCATCGCCTCGATCTGCAGATGCTGCGAGTCGACCGAATCGAGCGGCCAATCGGTCACGCCCGCATGTTCGGCAATCCCCAGCGCGATCAGCGCGGCGATGCCCTGCCCGTTCGGCGGGATCTCGTGAATCGTGTGGCGGCCGAAGCGCTTGCCGATCGGCTCGACCCATTCCGGCCGGTACGCACGCAGGTCGGCTTCGGTCATCGCGCCGCCGCCTTCGCGCGAGAACGCCGCGATGCGCTCGGCGAGCGCGCCTTCGTAGAACGAACGGGCACCGTCCTTCGCGAGCGCGCGCAGCGTCCGTGCATGACCGGGCAGGCACATGCGTTCGCCGACGAGCGGCGCACGGCCGCGCGGCATGAAGGTGTCCGCGAAACCCGGCAGGCCCTGTAGTTCGGGAACGGCCGCCGCCCACTTGTGCGCGACGATCGGCGGCACCGCATAGCCGCGCTCCGCGATCTCGATCGCCGGCTCGAGCAGGTCCGCGAACGGCAGCGAACCGAACTTCGCATGCAGCGCTTCCCAGCCCGCGATCACGCCCGGCACGGTGACGGTGTCCCAGCCGCGCGTCGGCTTGTTCGCGAAGCCGCGCGCATCCTCGCCGTGGCGCTTGCGGAAGTAGTCGACGTTCCACGCGGCCGGCGCGACCCCCGACGCATTCAGCCCGGACAGCCGCTCACCGTCCCACACGAGCGCGAACGCATCGCCGCCGAGCCCGCACGACACGGGCTCGACGACGGTGATCGCAGCCGCGGCGGCCAGCGCCGCGTCGACCGCATTGCCGCCCTTCCACAGCATCCGCAGCCCGGCCTGCGCGGCCAGCGGGTGCGACGTCGACACGACGTTGCGCGCGAATACCGGAATGCGGGTCGTCGGATACGGGTTGTGCCAGTTGAAGCCAGTCATCGATGCCACCTCGTCGAAAGCTGAATGAACGCGCCCGCATGCGCGGGCAATCCGCCATTGCAGCGCGATCGACGGAATCGCACAAATTCATTTGTCACATGAATCCATGCGATTTCCGCATGAATCGAGCATCGCCGTGCGGGCCAGGCCGGCCGAACGGCGTTGCCGCCCTTACAATACCTGCTCCGTCTCACGACACGACCATCGAGCCATGACCCGAGATCCCCGCCTCACCCTCAACGCGCGCCAGCAGGAATTGCTCGAATGGGTGCAGCGCGACGGCTTCGTGACCGTCGACGATCTCGCCGCGCACTTCGCGGTGACGCCGCAGACGATCCGCCGCGACGTGAACTGGCTCGCCGACCTGAACCTGCTGCGCCGCTACCACGGCGGCGCGAGCCTGCCGACCAGCTCGGAGAACGTGTCGTACACCGCGCGCCAGCGGATGTTCCACGACGAGAAGCGGCGCATCGCGGCGCTCGCGGCGTCGCACATCCCCGACCAGGCATCGCTGTTCATCAACCTCGGCACGACGACCGAGGAAGTCGCGCGCGCGCTGAACCGCCATCACGGGCTGCACGTGATCACGAACAACCTGAACGTCGCGTCGATGATGAGCGGCTACCCCGACTGCGAGGTGCTGATCACGGGCGGCATCGTGCGGCCGTGGGACAAGGGGATCGTCGGCGAGCTCGCGATCGACTTCATCCGGCAGTTCAAGGTCGACTACGCGATCATCGGCACGTCGGCGATCGAGGCCGACGGCACGCTGCGCGACTTCGACACGCGCGAGGTGCGCGTGGCCGAGGCGATCATGCAGCACGCGCGCACGGTCTACCTCGTGGCCGACCATTCGAAGGTCGGCCGCCCGGCGCTGGTGCGCCAGGGCCATCTGAGCCAGGTGCACGCGCTTTTCACCGACAAGCCGCTGCCGCCGGAGATGGCCGATACGGTGGCCGCCGCCGGCACCCAGGTGTACATCGCGGAATGACGGCTGCGATGCTGCACCGCACCTGAAACTTCAAGTGAAATCAAGAAGTTGGCGCCGCGCGCGAACCGCTTGCGGTGCCCGCTCCTGTCAAACGGAAAATTAACGGGGCACGATTTGTCGTTGCCTGCGTGCTCGACTAGACTCCAGTTCCCCGGCCCGTTCGCCCGATCCGCCTGTGCCAGGGCGAGTGCGAACCGCAGGGCCGGCGAATACAGCTTTCCCCCCAAGCCATACCCCGCGGGGTATCGCGCGTCGGCGTGTGCGCCGGCCGCGCGGGCAGTCCGATTGCCATGGAGAGAACGATGCTGAGTCCGCATGAATTCGCCACGCTATTGCTTGTGAAGGACGCGCCTGATCAGCGCGACATGGATCGGGATGAACTGGACATCCTGCTCGAACAGCAGCTCGTTCGCCTGGAAGGGCTCGGTTCGGGGCGCAAATACTGCGTGACCGAGACCGGCGACGCCGCGCTGCGATCCATCAAGTACCGCTATTCGTGAAATTCCGCCGTTCCTGACCTGACCGCGTAGCCGGATCCCCGGCCACGCGGTCGCTTCCGCTTGTCCCGCCCGTTCTCCGCAGCCCGCTTCAACCGCCACGCAGCGTCGGATCGACCGCCGCCCGCCAGCTGATGGCCTGTGCGCGCGCCCCGTTGAAATACGCGATCCAGCCGGCGCGCGCCGCCGCGTCAGGCGCCACATAGTGGATCGAAAGTTCGTTTACGAACGCACAATAGTTCGCTTCGGTCAGCCCGCGATACCGTTTCGCCACATACGCGTCGTACAGCGTCGAGTAGACCGGCTGCGCGTCCGCGCCCCAGTCGCGCGCCGTGCCGCCGCACGATGTCTGCAGGTCGACGAACGACGGCGCCCGCCAGTTGCCGGTGAGCGGCGGCATGCCCGCGCTGCACCCCGCCAGAAAGACGGCGCACACGCCGGCCCACATCCCAATACGCATGATTCACCTCGCGAAACGGTCGATTCCGCCAGTATCGTCCGGGATCGCGCCGGACGCTACTGGCCCCGCTTTTTCGAACTTTACTTTTTCGATTTCGTTCGTTAAATTTCGAATTCGAACATTCCGTGTTCACCCCATTTCAACAGACGATAAGGACAGCAGGTGACCCAACCGAATCGCTACGATCTGCTCGTCGTCGGCGGCGGCATCAACGGCGCGGGCATCGCGCGCGATGCGGCCGGCCGCGGCCTGTCGGTCATGCTCTGCGAGCAGGACGACCTCGCGTCGCACACGTCGTCGTCCAGCACGAAGCTGATTCACGGCGGCCTGCGTTACCTCGAATACAACGAGTTCGGGCTGGTGCGCAAGGCGCTGCAGGAGCGCGAGACACTGCTGCGCGCGGCACCGCACATCATGTGGCCGCTGCGCTTCGTGATGCCGCACATGCCGAACCTGCGTCCGGCCTGGCTGATCCGCATCGGCCTGTTCCTCTACGATCACCTCGCGAAACGCGAACTGCTGCCCGGCTCGCGCGGCATCGACATGCGCCGCCATGCGGCCGGCGCACCGCTGATCGATTCGATCAAGCGCGGCTTCGTGTATTCCGACGGCTGGGTCGACGACGCACGCCTCGTCGTGCTGAACGCGATGGATGCGAAGGAGCGCGGCGCCGAGATCCTGACGCGCACCAAGCTCGTCTCCGCCGAACGCCGCGGCGACGAATGGGAAGCGCGGCTGCAGCACGCCGACGGTTCGATCCGCGTCGTGCATGCGCGCGCGATCGCGAACGCGGCCGGCCCGTGGGTCGGCGACGTGCTGCACGGCGCGCTCGGCCGCGGCGCGCAGCACAGCGTGCGGCTCGTGAAGGGTAGCCACATCATCACGCGCCGCCTGTTCGATCACGATCACGCGTACATCTTCCAGAACCCGGACAAGCGGATCATCTTCGCGATTCCGTACGAACACGACTTCACGCTGATCGGCACGACCGACGTCGAATACACGAACGATCCCGCGAAGGTCGCGATCGATCGCGACGAGACGCAGTACCTGTGCGATTCGATCAACCGCTACTTCAAGCGCAAGATCTCGCCGGCCGACGTGCACTGGACCTACTCGGGCGTGCGCCCGTTGCTCGAAGACGAGAACGCGGCAAACGCGTCGGCCGTCACGCGCGACTACCGCCTCGAGCTCGACGACGGTGCGGGCGCCCCGCTGCTGTCGGTGTTCGGCGGCAAGATCACGACGTTCCGCAAGCTCGCGGAAGAAGCCGGCGACATGCTGTGCCGCGCGCTCGGCCGCGACGCGAAAACCTGGACGGCCGGCGTCGCACTGCCGGGCGGCGACATCGCGAACGCAAAGTTCGACGTGTTCGCCAGCGCGTTCGCGAAACGCCATCCGTGGCTGCCCGCCGCGCTCGCCCGCCGCTATGCGCGTGCATACGGCACGCGCGCGGAGCGCGTGGTCGACGGCGCGACGTCACTCGCCGATCTCGGCGCCGAAATCGCGCCGGGCATCCACGACGCCGAACTGCGCTACCTGCGCGACGCCGAATGGGCGACCTGCGCGCAGGACGTGCTGTGGCGCCGCTCGAAGCTCGGCCTGCACGTCACGCCGGGCACGCTGGACGCGGTGACGGCCGCGGTCGATGCGTGGTTCGCCGCCGCGCACGCGCCGCACGCGTGATCCGATTGCAGTTGCAGTTGTCTTACCGACGTTGATTCACCGACGCGCCGCCCACCATGCGGCGCGCATCACAACTACGCCAATTCACGGATGGAGATGAGAGACATGCAGGATCAGTACATCCTCGCGCTTGACCAGGGCACCACGAGTTCCCGCGCGATGCTGTTCGACCGCCAGGGCAATATCGTATCGATCGCCCAGAAGGAATTCGAACAGATCTACCCGCAACCCGGCTGGGTCGAGCACGACCCGCAGGAAATCTGGTCGACGCAAGCCGGCGTCGCCGCCGAAGCCGTCACGCGCACGGGCATGAACGGCACGTCGATCGCCGCGATCGGCATCACGAACCAGCGCGAGACGACCATCGTCTGGGATCGCGAAACGGGCCAGCCCGTCTACAACGCCATCGTCTGGCAGGACCGCCGCACGGCCGACTTCTGCGACTCGCTGAAAAAGCAGGGTCTCGAAGCGAAGGTGCGCGCGAAGACCGGCCTGCCGATCGACTCGTACTTCTCCGGAACCAAGATCCGCTGGATCCTCGACAACGTGCCGGGCGCACGCGAGAAGGCCAGGCAGGGCAAGCTCGCGTTCGGCACCGTCGACAGCTGGCTCGTGTGGAATTTCACGAAGCACGAACTGCACGTGACCGACGTGACGAACGCATCGCGCACGATGCTGTTCAACATCCACACGCGCGAATGGGACAACGAGCTGCTCGAACTGCTCGACATCCCGCGCAGCATGCTGCCGGAAGTGAAGGCCTCGTCGGAAATCTACGGCCACACGAAGACCACCGTGTTCGCGTCGAAGATCCCGCTCGCGGGTATCGCCGGCGACCAGCAGGCGGCACTGTTCGGCCAGATGTGCACGACCTCCGGCATGGTGAAGAACACCTACGGCACCGGTTGCTTCCTGATGATGAACACCGGCGACAAGCCGATCGAGTCGAAGAACAACCTCGTCACGACGATCGCCTGGCAGATCGGCAACGACGTGCAGTACGCGCTCGAAGGCAGCATCTTCATCGCGGGCGCGGTCGTGCAATGGCTGCGCGACGGCGTCGGCATCATCAAGACGGCCGCTGAAATCGAAGCGCTCGCCGCGAGCGTGCCGCACACCGACGGCGTCTACCTCGTGCCCGCGTTCGCCGGCCTTGGCGCACCGCACTGGAATGCGCGGGCACGCGGCTCGGTGTTCGGCGTCACGCGCGGCACGACCTCCGCGCACCTCGCCCGTGCGGCGCTCGATGCAATCGCGTACCAGTCGCTCGACGTGCTGGCCGCGATGGAAGCCGATTCGGGCATCAGCATCGGCGAGCTGCGGGTGGACGGCGGCGCGAGCGCGAACAACCTGCTGATGCAGTTCCAGGCCGACCTGCTCGGCGTCGACGCGGTGCGTCCGCAGATCACCGAGACGACCGCGCTCGGTGCGGCCTATCTCGCGGGCCTCGCGATCGGCTACTGGAAGAACCTCGACGAAGTGCGCGACCAGTGGCAGCTCGATCGCCGCTTCTCGCCGTCGATGCCGAAGGAGCAGGTCGAACGCTGCATGTCGGGCTGGCAGCGTGCGGTGCGCGCCGCGAAAGCCTGGGCCGACGACGCCCAGTAATCCCGACACTTCCCAACGAAATACAACAACACCGGCGGACCGCGCCACCCGCGAGTCCGCCGCGACATACGAGAGACAACCATGTCACCTTATATTGCAGAATTCATCGGCACAGCGATCCTCGTGCTGCTCGGCAACGGCGCGGTCGCAAACGTGCTGCTTGCAAAGACCAAGGGCAAAGGCGCGGACCTGATCGTGATCGTGATGGGCTGGGCGATGGCCGTCTTCGTCGCCGTCTACGTGACCGCGTCGTTCAGCGGCGCGCACCTGAACCCGATCGTCACGATCAGCCTCGCGCTCGCGGGCAAGTTCGCGTGGTCGAAAGTCGGCGGCTACATCCTCGCGCAGATGCTCGGCGGGATGGCGGGCGCGCTGCTCGTGTGGCTCGCCTATCGCCAGCACTTCGCGAAGGAAGCCGATGCCGACCTGAAGCTCGCGGTGTTCTGCACGGCGCCGGCGATTCGCAGCGTCACGCACAACGTGCTGACCGAAGCGATCTGCACGTTCGTGCTGATCCTCGGCGTGCTGTACCTCGCATCGCCGCAGGTCGGCCTCGGCGCACTCGACGCGCTGCCCGTCGGCCTGCTCGTGCTCGGCATCGGCATCTCGCTCGGCGGCCCGACCGGCTATGCGATGAGCCCCGCGCGCGACCTGTCGCCGCGCATCATGCACGCGCTGCTGCCGATCCCCGGCAAGCGCGACAGCGACTGGCGCTATGCATGGGTGCCCGTCGTCGGCCCGCTGCTCGGCGGCGCCGCGGCCGCCGGCCTGTATCTGCACCTGCACACCACGATCTGATCGCGGTTTGAACGAAGCGCGCGGCGTTCGGCGTCGCGCGCTTCATTGCCCCGTCTCGCCTCCCGGCCGCTACCGGTCACTCACGGCCTTCACCAGCGATTTCAGCTTCACGTCGACGTCCGCGACGGCTGCCGGCGTCACGTCGATCCCGCGCTCGACCAGCATTCTCGCCACGCGCATTTCCTTGATGAATCCCGATGCACGGCCGAAGCCGCTTGCAGCGACGAGCCGCGTGCCCGCATCGAAATGGAAATGGATTTCAGCATCGTCGTCGAGCACGCGCGCAACCGACCGCTCGCCGAGCGCCGGCTCCCCGGCCACCTGCAACTGCGCGTCGTATTGATCGGACCAGAACCACGGCGTATCGCGATACGGCTCGCCCGCACCGAGCATGTTGCGGGCCGCGATGCGTGCCTGCGTCTCGGCGCCGTGCCACGTCTCCTGCCGAACCGGCCGCCCCGACAGGGCGCTCGGAAACACCGCGACATCGCCAGCCGCGTAAATGCCTTCAGCCGACGTCTCGAGCTGCGCGTTCACGACGATCCCGCGCTCGACCGCGAGGCCCGCGTCGCGCGCCAGTTCGTCGGCCGGTTCGATCCCGACGCCGGCGACGACCGTATCGGCGATCAGCGTGTCGCCATCGTCGAGCACGACCGCCAGCGCACCGCCGGACGTCCGCTCGATCGCAACGGGTTTCCGGTTCACGCGGATCGCCACGCCCTGCGCTTCGTGCAGGGCGTGCACGCGCGCCGCGATCGTCTCCGGCACCGCGCGCCCGAGCAGGCGCGGCGCCGCATCGAGCACGCTCACGCGGCAACCGCGCAATCGTGCCGACGCCGCCACTTCGAGACCGATGAAACCGCCGCCGATCAGCACGATCCGCGCGTCGGGCACGAGCCGCGCGCCGAGTGCCGCCGCATCGTCGAGTGTGCGCAACGCGAATACGCCATCGAGCGCCGCACCCGGAATTGCCAGGCGGCGCGCGCGGCCGCCGGTCGCGAGCAGCAGCGCCTCGTAGCCAAACACCCGCCTGCCCGACACGCGCGCTTCGCGTGCGTGCGGATCGATGCGCTCGACGGTTCCGACCACCGGCTCGATGCCGTCCGCCGCCCATGCGTCCGGATCGCGCAACCGGCATTGCGCCGCACTGCGCTCGCCCGTCAGCACGCCCTTCGACAACGGCGGCCGTTCGTACGGCAGGTGCGCCTCCGCGCCGATCAGCACGATGCGCCCGCGCCAGCCGGACTCGCGCAGCACCTGCGCCGCGCGGCCGCCCGCGTGGCCGGCGCCGACGATCGCCATCACCCGGTCGTCGATCATCGCGTCACACCTCGATCAGGATGCGGCCGTCTTCGATCTTCGCGCGGTACGTGCGCAGCTTCTCGCACGCGGGCGCCGACAGCGGCCGGCCGTCGCGCACGTCGAAGCGCCCGTTGTGCTTCGGGCATTCGATCACGTGATCCATCACGAACCCGTCCGCGAGATGCACCTGCTCGTGCGTGCACAGGCCGTCGCTCGCATAGACCTCGCCGTCGATCCGGTAAATCGCGTAGGTGCGGCCGTCGTGGTCGAAGCGCGCGACGTCTTCATCGTCGATGTCGTCGAGCGCACCGGTGTCGATCCATTGCGTCATGTTGCGTGTCTCCTTGGTGGGCGGGTTCGATGACGGTCATGCACGCACGGCGTCCGGCACGGGCCGCACGACATAGTCGGACGGGTCGCGCGTCTGCCGGACCAGCGCCGGCACGATCTCCGCGTACGCGGCCAGCGTGCTGCGGTACGGCGGCGGCATGTCGGCCTTCACGGCGTCGTGCAGTTCCGGCAGCGCGTGAAACGGCACCATCGGGAACATGTGGTGCTCGACGTGATAGTTCATGTTCCAGTACAGGAAGCGGAACACCGGATTCATCATCACGGTGCGGCAGTTGCGCCGGTGATCGAGCACGTTCTCGGGCATGCCCGCGTGCTGCGTCAGGCCGAAGTACAGGTACAGCCACGCGCCGTACAGGCTCGGCAGGCCGATGTAGAGCAGCGGCAGGATCGTGTGCCAATACAACGACGCACCGGCCACGAGCGCGTACACCGCGAGATGGATGCGCGACTCGCGCACGACCTTGCGCCATTCCGATTCGGGCACATAGGTGCGCTCCTCGTCGTCGAGTCGGCCGGTGAACGACACCGCGAGCATCTTGCGCAGTTCGCCGGCCACATGCTTCAGCGCGACGACGTTCAGCGCGAGCGCAAGCCAGTCGGTCGGCTTCGGCGCGGCGATTTCGGGATCGCGCCCAACGATCAGCGTATCGGTGTGATGCCGCGCATGGCTCCAGCGCCATGCGGTCGCGCGGCGGAACACCTGGAACGATGCGACCTGGTACAGCACGTCGTTCATCCAGCGTGTGCGGAACGCGGTGCCGTGCCCGCATTCGTGCCAGCGCGAGTCGGCCGGGCTGCAGTAAAGCGTGCCGTACACGAAGAACGCGGGGATCGCCCACGCCGAATGCGCGCGCCACGCCAGCCACGCGAGCCCGCCGCTGATCGCGATCGCCGCGTACCAGATCAGTGTGTCGCGGATCGCACGCGCATCGCCGCGCTGCATCAGCCGCTTCATCAGCGGCCGCGGCACCGCGCACCGGTACCATGCGGCGTTGACGAGCCCTGCCGCTTGCGCGCGCTCGCCGGCGCCGCCGGTCATTCTGTATTCCTGACGGCGTGCCGCCGTGCGGTCGCGCGCCGGGTGGTCGGGTTGAGCCACGTCTGTCTCCCTGGTTTCTGGTGCGGGGAAAGCGCAACGAGCGCTTCGCCATGGAATCAAAATTAGGCCCCCGGCCTGCGCTGCTCAATCGAAACGTTGACGAAATTTCGCCATCGCTTTAGCGTGTCCGGCAACGCCACGCGATCGATGGCGACCCCAACGATGGAGACGACCATGGCAGGTGAATCCGGGCCGCGCTGGCGCAAGCGCACCGCGCGCTTCGACGAGATCGCGGCGCTCGCGGGCGTCAGCACGACCACCGTCGACCGCGTGCTGAACGAGCGCGGCAGCGTGTCCGCGCAGGCGCGCGAACGCGTGGTGGCGGCCGCACGGCAGCTCGGCGTGCCGCGGCTGCTGCCCGACACGCGGCACGGGCTGATCCACGTCGACGTGCTGCTGCCGGACACCGACGCGCCGTTCTTCCGGCGGCTCCAGCAGGCGCTGCAGCGCTCGCTGCAGATGCTCGACCGGCGCGTGGTCGTGCACCGGACGATCCTGCCCGCCGCGGACGACGAACGCGCCGCCGCGCTGATCGAACGGCCCGCGTACCGGCGCGCGGCGCTGATCGTCACCGCGCGCGACACGGCCCGCGTGCGCGACGCACTGGCCGGCGCGATCGCGCGCGGCGAGACCGTCGTCACGATGGTCACCGACATCGGCGGCATCGATCGCGCGCACTTCGCCGGCATCGACAACTACCGCGCCGGACGCACGGCCGGCTACTACATCGGCCGCCTCGCGGCGCGCCCCGGCCGCGCGCTGCTGCTCGGCGGGCGCATGGGCTACCGCGCGCACGCCGACCGGATGGCCGGCTGCCGCGACCAGCTCGCCGACGCGTTCGCCGCGATCCGCTGCGACGACGAGCCGGTCGAAACGCTCGACCAGGACGACCGCTGCTACCGCGCGGTGACGAAAGCGCTGCAGGCGCACGACGACGTGGTCGCGATCTACAACAGCGGCGCCGGCTCGGCCGGCATCGAAGCGGCGCTGCGCAAGGCCGGCGCCATCGGGCGCGTCGTGTGGATCGGCCACGAGATGATCGACCAGCACCGCGCCTTCATCGAAGCCGGCGCGATGGATCTCGCGATCGACCAGGATCCGGACGGCCAGGCGATTTCCGCACTGCAGCACGTGCTGCATGCGTGCGGAATCGTCGAACAGCCGCCACCCGGCGACCCGGTCGAATTCCGCGTGTTCTGCCCGGCGAACGTGAGGACGAGCGCGTACCTGCAGCCGTGAATCGCGCCGCGCAACGCGCCGCGTGCGCCTGGCGAAAAAATCGACCGCCGCATTGGCGATTTTTCGTCAACGTCGGTCATGCAGCCCGCGCCGCGCATCCGTACATTGGACAGCCATCCGCAGGACAACAATGGACAGGAGACGATGGCTGAACCGATCCTCATCGGCGTGAACCTCGACGGCGTGCTCGAACACGACGGCCTGCCGTTGCCCGCGCCCGCCGAACGCTTCCGGATGGTCGCCGGCGCCGGCGTGTTCGATTACGTCGAAAAAAACCCGGTGCGCGGTGAAGACCTGTCGCCGTATTTCGCGCGGGTCGACCGCCATGCGCTGCCGATTCGCGTGATCGGCGGCATCTGGCGCGCCGGCCGCGACGAAGCGCACGTCGCCGAGATCGTCGACGCGGGCGCACGCCTCGGCAGCACGGTGCTCAACTGCCAGCTGTTCGCGCATCACGCGGACGGCCATCCGCTGTCGGACCGCGAAGTCGCCGATTTCTACCTGCGTACCTATGAACGCGGCGAGCCGGTTGGCTGCCTGCCGAGCCTCGAAGTGCACGTCGACATGTGGAGCGAGGATTTCGCGCGCGTGGCGCGCGTCGCGCAGCACGTCGAGCAGGCCGGCGCACCGTTCCGGATCACGCTCGATCATTCGCACCTGCTGTTCAAGATCGGCAATCGCCCCGAACTCGATGCATCGGGCCTGCGCGAACCCGCCGACGACGGCCGCGCGCGGCTCGACCCGGCTTCGCCCGCGGCCTTCTACACCGACTGGATCGCGCGCGGCTGGGTCCGGCATGCGCATGCGCGCAGCGTCGCGCCGAACAATCCGGACAACCGCTGGATGCGCCGCGCGGACGGCCGGCCCGGGCGCGGCATCCAGTACCCGTTCGTCGCGCCTGCGCCGGGCGCCTATCACGGCGAATGGCACGCGGCGGCGCTCGACACGTGGAAAGCCGCGCTGCGTCAGTTGCTGCGCGCGCAGATTCACGCGCGGCCGACGCAGCTCGAACAGATCAGTTGCGAGTTCATCCCGTTTCCCGACTACGGCGGCGGCGCCCGCTATTCGATCTTCGACAACAACGTCGCGTGTGCGCACTGGCTGCGCGACACGTGGCACGCCCTCGCCACGCGCACCGGCACCTGATTCGGACCCCGCCCCCACTCAAGCCCCAAGGACAGAACGATGACGCAAGCCTTCCATTTTTCGCTGAACCGGATGAGCGCGCCGCGCTTGCCGCTCGACCGCTACGTCGCACTGTGCCGGCGCCTCGGCGTCGACACGATCGAGATCCGCAACGATCTCGACGGCGTCGAGATCGCCGATGGCACGCCGGCCGCGGCCGTGCGCGCAACCGCCGAAGCCGGCGGCGTGACGATCCTGACGATCAACGCGCTGCAGCGCTTCGAGCAATGGAACGCCGAGCGCGCAGACGAAGCGACCGTGCTGGCCGACTACGCGGCGCAATGCGGCGCGCGTGCGCTGGTGCTGTGCCCGACCAACAGCCGCAACGACACGCGCGACGCGGACGCGCGCCATGCGGATCTCGTGAAGTCGTTGAAGGCGCTGAAGCCGATCCTCGAAGCACGCAACCTGCTCGGCTTCATCGAGCCGCTCGGCTTCGAGGAATGCGCGCTGCGCCGCAAGTCGGATGCGGTGAAAGGCCTCTACGACGCGGCGGGCGAACAGGTGTTCCGGCTCGTGCACGACACGTTCCACCACCACCTGTCCGGCGAGGACATCTTCTTCCCGAACCTGACGGGCCTCGTGCACATCTCCGGTGTCGAGGAAGCCGACCTGCCGGTCGACCGGATGCGCGACGGCCACCGCGTGCTGGTCGGCCACGCCGACCGGCTCGGCAACCTCCGGCAACTGCGCGAACTGCTTGCACGCGGCTACCGCGGCGCGTTCTCGTTCGAGCCGTTCGCGAGCGAGATCGCCGAGGCCGGCGACATCGAAGCGCGGCTGCGGGCGAGCATCGACTACGTGCGCGGTGAACTGGCGGATCGCTGATACAGCATCAGGGCACGCTGCCGACGCATGTCGCGTGCCTGGAAAACAATCGAATCAACAGGAGAACGGAATGATCGAATTCGCTTTGTTCGGCGCGGGCAGGATCGGCAAGATCCACGCGGCGAATCTCGCGCGCCATCCGGGCGCGAAGCTCAGGTACGTGATCGACCGGCATGCGCCGTCGGCCGAAGCGCTCGCGCACGCGCACGGCGCGCAGGTCGCCGACATCGCGCGCGCGCTCGGCGACGCGTCGGTGCAGGCTGTCGTGATCGCGTCGAGCACCGACACGCACGCGGACCTGATCGTCGCGGCCGCGAACGCGGGCAAGGCCGTGTTCTGCGAGAAGCCGGTCGACCTGACCGTCGAACGCGCGCGCGCGTGCGCGGACGTCGTGCGGCGCACCGGCGTGACCTGCATGATCGGCTTCCAGCGCCGCTTCGACCCGACGTTCGCGGCGCTGAAGGCACGTGTCGAGCGCGGCGAGATCGGTGCGCCGGAAATGCTGGTCGTCACGAGCCGCGACCCGGGCGCGCCGCCGGCCGACTACCTCCGCAGCTCGGGCGGCATCTTCAAGGACATGCTGATCCACGACTTCGACGTGTTCCGCTGGATCCTCGGCGACGAAGCGCAGACGCTGCACGCAACCGGCAGTTGCCTGACCGACCCGGCCGTACACGAAGCAGGCGACATCGATTCGACGGCCGTGACGATCCGCACGCGGCGCGGGTTGCTGTGCCAGATCAACACGTCGCGGCGCGCGGCCTACGGCTACGACCAGCGCTTCGAGCTGCTCGGCAGCAACGGGATGCTGCAGGCCGGCAACGTGCGGCCGACCGAGGTGAGCGCCTGGCTCGCCGGCGGCATCGCGGCCGACGTGCCGGAGCCGTTCTTCCTCGAGCGCTACCGGCATGCGTACGCGGCCGAGATCGCGCACTTCGTCGACGCGCTGCGCGACGGCACGCCGGTCCGGACGACGATCGACGACGGATTCGCCGCGCTCGAGCTGGCCGAAGCCGCGATGACGTCGTGGAAAACGAGGCGCGTGATCGAGCTGTAACGCGACAAACAGCGGCGGCCCGGGCACCCGGACTGCCGCCATCGGGCGATCGGCGCGGCGGCGGCACGGAATGCGGCAACCGCACGCCCGCATCGGGCAAATTTGCCGAAACGTCGCGCGGCACGCGCGTGAAAGCACGTATGATGGCGAATTGATCGGCGTCGCCGGTCTACCGCATTTTCATCACCATGCTCGATCACCTCATCTGCGACTGCGACGGCGTGCTCGTCGACAGCGAAGTCATCGCCGACCGCGTGCTGCTCGATACGCTGTCCGCCACGTTCCCGAACCTCGATTTCGAAGCCGCCGCGAAATCGGCATTCGGCCAGCAGACGTCGCGCTTCCTCGCCGGGATCGAATCCCGCTTCGGGATCGAGATGCCCGCGAACTTCATCGAGACCATCGAGCACAACATCGAGGTCGCGCTCGCACAATCGCTCGCGCCGATCTCCGGCGTGCGCGACGCGCTGCTGAAGGTCACGCTGCCGGCGGCCGTCGTATCGAACAGCCGGCTCGTACGCGTGCGCAACTCGCTGAAACGCGCGGCGCTCACCGAGATCTTCGGCGAGCGCGTATTCAGTTCCGAGCAGGTGGCGCGCCCGAAACCCTACCCCGACGTGTACCTGCATGCGGCCCGGACGCTCGGCGTGGCGCCGGCGCGCTGCATCGTCGTCGAGGACAGCGTATCGGGGTTGAATGCCGCGCGCGCGGCCGGGATGAAGACGATCGCGTTCGTCGGCGCGAGCCACATCCCCGACAACTACGCGGACGCGCTGCGTGCGATGGGCATCACGCGGATCATGCGCAAGATGGACGAATTGCCGTCGCTCGTCGAAGCCGGCATGCGCGGCGAATTCGGCGACGTGCAGTCCTGATTGCCAGTCAGGCCGGATCGGGTCGATCCGGCCCGCCACGGGTGCGCGAACGCACCCGCCTTCCCTTCACTCAGGCCGGTTCGCAGCAGCGCTCGCGCGCGGCCGCCAGCGCCTCGCGAAACTCGACGAGTTCCGCGATCGTCAGCATCGGCAACCCGTGCCGTTGCGCGAAAAGCTCGACCTCGTCGCCGCGCGTCATCGTGCCATCCGGATTCATCAGCTCGCACAGCACGCCGGCCGGCTTCAGGCCCGCGAGGATCGACAGGTCGACCGTGCCTTCGGTGTGACCGCGGCGCGCGAGCACGCCACCGGGTTGCGCACGCAACGGAAATACGTGGCCGGGCCGCACGATGTCGTGCGGCTTTGCGCCTTCCGCGATCGCCGCGCGGATCGTCGTCACGCGATCGGCCGCCGACACACCGGTATGCACGCCTTCGCGCGCTTCGATCGACACCGTGAACGCGGTGCCGTTGCGGCTCTCGTTGGTCTGCACCATCGGCGGCAGTTCGAGCGCGCGCACCGTGTCGTCGGTCAGGCACAGGCACACGATGCCGCTGCACTCGCGGATCAGCAGCGCCATCGTCTCGGGCGTGATGCGCTCGGCGGCGACGATCAGGTCGGCTTCGTTCTCGCGGTCGTGGTCATCCTGCAGCACGACCGCACGGCCTGCGCGCATCGCATCGAGCGCAGCGGCGATGCGCGGCGGCACCGGTTCGGAATCCAGCAACGGGAGATCGGCAAAGGCGTCGGCGGGTGCCGACGATACGGACATCAAGGACATGTGAAACGCTCCTCGCAAATACGATTTGGGCGAAAAACGTTTCAGGGCATTGCAAACAGACAGAACGACAACCCGCTTCGCATGCGTCGCGAAGCGGCCCTGACGGACATGACTATCTGCACATCTTCTCTCATCCGGACTATGACCGTCGGCTCTGGCATTCGACCAGATCTGCTGACCCCGCGCGGATGCGCGGGCGCTCGCGGGCTCGCCGGCTTACGCCAGCCTACCGCCGGTGGGGAATTTCGCCCCGCCCTGAAGACGCACTGATTGCCGGACGGGGGTTCCCCGTCACCGGCGGGCCAAGCATACCGCAGCCGCGCGCGAAGCGCAGCGAACCACACCTAAAACCTTACTGACGACTCCGTCTAACGGCATCGTCCGAACGGCCGATCACCTGGCCGCGCTCCCGCGCAACAGCGGCAAAGCGGCCGTTCCGTACTCGTACTGCCCGCCCGGTCAGTGGGCCGCGTGCGCCGCGTCGGGCACGAGCCAGCGCGGCGGCACCTCGGGGCTCACCGTCACGCGGAACGCGCGCGCTTCGCTGTCGCCCGGGTTGCGCAGGCTGTACGGCTGGTCGGCATCGAACACGATCGCGTCGCCGGTCGCGAGCAACTGGCGACGGTCGTGCACGCTGACTTCGAGCGTGCCTTCGCTGACGACGAGGTTGACCGTCGTGCCGGGCGCGCGGCGCGCGCCGGGCTCCGTATGCAGCGGCGCGATCCGCAGCTCGTGGAATTCGGCCGCGGCCGGCTCGCCTTCCGGATACAGCGCGCGTGCCGAGAAACGGCCGTTCGAACTGACGACGCGCGAGGCGCGTTCGGCCGCCAGATGCTCGAAGCCGTTCACCGCATGGCGGCGCAGGAACGCAGCGACCGACACCTTCAATGCCGCTGCGATCTTGCAGAGCACCTTGATCGACGGCACGCTGCGCGCCGATTCGATCTGCGCGAGCATCGCGCGCGACACGCCGGACAGCCGCGCGAGCGCATCGAGCGACAGCTGCCGCTCGGCGCGCAAGCGCGCGAGGTTCACGCCGACGACCTGCTCGAGGAGGTCGAGCGACGCGGACGCGCGCAGGTCGGCAGCATTGCCGGACTCGAAGGAAGACACGTCGCGCACGAGCGCCAGGGATGAAGACATAGCATTGCCTCCGGGCCGCTGCGCGGCCCTGCGTATGGGGTAAGCCGGGATCGGAATCGGGTTGCGCCAGCCTTGGCGCGTATCGAAACGCTATCACCCGGCCTTGCACGGGCAAACGAAGTTATCTTCACACCGTTATCAGCATCGCGGAGGAATGCGTTTCTCGCGAACCTTTTCCTGCCGCTATCGCGTCACCGCCTGCTCGCCGCGGCAACGCTCACTGCGCGGCCGGCGCCGCGCCGCGTGCCGGGCCGCGCGCGTCGAGCCGCATCGCGAACCACGTGACGACCAGCGCCGCGAACGTCACCGCAACCGCGACCCACGGCAGCGCGTCGAGCGCGAAGCCGTGTTCCAGCGCGAGGCCGCCGAGCCACGCGCCGCCCGCATTGCCGACGTTGAACGCGCCGATGTTCAGCGTCGACGCGAGATGCGGTGCGCTCGCGGCCTTCTCGACCACGCGCGCCTGCAGCGGCGGCACCGTCGCGAACGCGGCGATCCCCCAGACGAATACGGTGACGGCGGCCGCGACCGGCAGGTGGCTCGTCTTCGCGAACACGGCCATCACGGCCATCAGCGCGACGAGGATCGCGATCAGCGACGGCATCAGCGCGCGGTCGGCGAGCTTGCCGCCGAGCGTGTTGCCGATCGTCAGCCCGGCGCCGAACAGCACGAGGACCAGCGCGACCGCGCGCGGCGAGTAGCCGGACACGGTTTCCAGAATCGGCGCGATGTACGTGAACACGACGAACACGCCGCCGAAGCCGAGCACCGTCATCAGCAGCGCGAGCCATACCTGCGGCTCCTTCAGCACGCGCACTTCGTGACCGAGGCCGACCGGCCCGCTGTCATGACGGTTCGGCACCAGCGCCGCCACGCCGCCGAGCGCCAGCACGCCGAGCGCTGCGACGATCCAGAACGACGCGCGCCAGCCGAGCAGCTGGCCGACGAACGTGCCGAACGGCACGCCGAGCACGTTCGACAGCGTGAGCCCGGTGAACATCAGCGCGATCGCGCTCGCGCGCTTGTCGGTCGGCACGAGCGACGCGGCGACCACCGCGCCGATCCCGAAGAACGATCCGTGCGCGAACGACGTGACGACGCGCGCGACCATCAGCATCGCGTAGCCGGACGCGGTCGCGCACAGCACGTTGCCGACGATGAAGATCGCCATCAGCAGTTGCAGCGCGGCCTTGCGCGGCATGCGGCTCGTCAGCACCGCGAGCAGCGGCGCGCCGGCCGCGACGCCGAGCGCATAGCCGGTGACGAGCAGGCCGGCCGACGGCAGCGACACGGCCAGGTCGTGCGCGACTTCGGGCAGCAGGCCCATGATGATGAATTCGGTGGTGCCGATGGCGAAGGCGCTGATCGCGAGCGCCAGTAACGGAATGGGCATGACGTTCTCCGGAAGGCGGCGGCCGCGGCGACCGGTCGGTGCCGCACCGCACAAGAAGCGGGATGTGCGCGCATTGTCCCGAAGACGCCTATATTTGATAATTGGCGTGGCATTTGAACCATTTTCAAATATTTCTGGAAAATCGCATGGACCGACTGGGCGATATCCGGCTGTTCGTCGAAGCCGCGGAACTGGGCAGCCTGTCGGCCGCCGGGCGCAAGCTGAACCTCACGCCGGCTGCCGCGAGCGCGCGCCTCGCGAAGCTCGAGGCGGCAGTCGCGACCCGGCTGTTCGACCGTTCGACCCGGCAGTTGCGGCTCACCGACGAGGGCCGCCTGTACCTGAACGGGTGCCGGCAGGGGTTGCAGGCGCTCGACGACGCCAACGCGCTGCTGCAGGCCGGCCGCAACGTCGTCGGCGGCCGGGTGCGGCTGTCGGCGACATCCGATTTCGGCCGCCGCCGCTTGCTCGACTGGCTCGACGAATTCACCGTGCGCTACCCGGACGTCACGTTCTCGCTCACGGCGTCCGACTCGACGGTCAACCTGTGGCAGGACGAGATCGATCTCGCGATCCGCTTCGCCGCCCCGCCCGATGGCGCGCTGATCGCCCGCCGGCTCGCCGCGGACCGGCGCGTGCCGTGCGCGGCGCCGTCGTTCGTCGCCCGTCACGGCGCGCCGCGCGATCCTCACGATCTCGCCCGATTTCCCTGCAACGTGATCACGGTCGCGTCCGGGCCGATGAACACGTGGCACTTCACGCGCGACGGCGACGCGCAAACCTGCACGGTGCCGCTCGCCACCGCGTTCGAGACCAACGACGGCGGCCTCGCCCGCGAGTGGGCGCTACGCGGGCACGGCATCGTGCTGAACTCGATCTGGGATGTCGCCGACGACATACGCGCGGGGCGGCTCACGGTCCTGCTGCCCGACTGGCGGCACCAGGGTGCGCCGCTGCACGCCATCTACCCCGGCAAGCGCTACATGGCGCCGCGCGTGCGCGTGCTGCTCGACTTTCTCGCCGAACGCTTCGCGCGCGAGGAAGCCGCGCTCGACGACCTGCTGAACGCGTGCCGCTGACGCCCGGCGCATCGCCGATCCGGGGTCGGAACCTGACACCCGGCGTCGCGCGGCCGCAACCCGCCGCCCGTCCCGAGCGGCGCGAAAAGCTATAATGGAAGGCTTTCCCGACGGCTTTTCCTGCTCGCTGCGCGCATCTGCGTGCAGCGCACGGCCGTCCCGATTCACCCTTGACGACGCCCCCAGGTCAACCACTGCGAACGGCGAATCCCCATGACCAAGAAAGTTTACGTAAAGACCTTCGGCTGCCAGATGAACGAGTACGACTCGGACAAGATGGTGGACGTGCTCAATGCCTCCGAAGGCCTCGAAAAGACCGACACGCCGGAAGACGCCGACATCATCCTGTTCAACACGTGCTCGGTGCGTGAAAAGGCGCAGGAGAAGGTGTTCTCCGATCTCGGCCGCGTGCGCGAGCTGAAGGCAGCGAAGCCCGGCCTGCTGATCGGCGTCGGCGGCTGCGTCGCGAGCCAGGAAGGCGCGTCGATCGTGTCGCGCGCGCCGTACGTCGACCTCGTGTTCGGCCCGCAAACCCTGCATCGCTTGCCGCAGATGATCGACGCGCGCCGCGAGAGCGGCCGCGCGCAGGTCGACATCTCGTTCCCGGAAATCGAGAAGTTCGACCACCTGCCGCCCGCGCGCGTCGAAGGGCCGAGCGCATTCGTGTCGATCATGGAAGGCTGCTCGAAGTACTGCAGCTACTGCGTGGTGCCGTACACCCGCGGCGATGAGGTGTCGCGCCCGCTCGACGACGTGCTGACCGAAGTGGCCGGCCTCGCCGACCAGGGCGTGCGCGAAGTCACGCTGCTCGGCCAGAACGTGAACGCATACCGCGGCGCGCTGGCGGCCGGCTCGTCGGACATCGCCGATTTCGCGACGCTGATCGAATACGTCGCCGACATCCCCGGCATCGAGCGGATCCGCTATACGACGTCGCACCCGAAGGAATTCACGCAGCGCCTGATCGACACCTACGCGAAGGTGCCGAAGCTCGTGAGCCACCTGCACCTGCCGGTCCAGCACGGCTCCGACCGTATCCTGATGGCGATGAAGCGCGGCTACACGGTGCTCGAATACAAGTCGGTGATCCGCAAGCTGCGCGCGATCCGCCCCGACCTGTCGCTGTCGACCGACATGATCGTCGGCTTCCCCGGCGAGACCGAGGACGATTTCGACAAGATGATGGCGCTGGTGCACGAGATGCGCTACGACACGAGCTTCTCGTTCATCTACAGCCCGCGCCCCGGCACGCCGGCCGCGAACCTGCACGACGACACGCCGCGCGAAGTGAAGCTCAAACGCCTGCAACATCTGCAGGCGACCATCGAGGAAAACGTCGCGCGCATCAGCGAGTCGATGGTCGGGAAGGTCGAGCGGATCCTCGTCGAGGGCCCGTCGCGCAAGGACCCGAACGAACTCGCGGGCCGCACCGAGAACAACCGGGTCGTGAATTTCCCGGCGCCGCTTGCGTCGCACCCGCGCCTGATCGGCCAGATGATCGACGTGAAGATCAACCACGCGTACCCGCACTCGCTGCGCGGCGAGCTCGTGCTCGTCAGCGACGACGCGAGCGCGGCCACCCACTGATTGACGCTCAACAGGAGCCCGACGCTACTTTGAAGACCGTCCAAGCACTGGAATTCACTGCCCCGCGCGACGACAACGCGCGCCTCGCCAACCTCTGCGGCCCGCTCGACGAGAACCTGCGGCAGATCGAACAGGCACTCGACGTCACGCTCGCGCGGCGCGGCCACCGGATCACGATCCGCGGGCGCGGCGCCAAGCTCGCGCTCGCCGCGCTCGAAAACTTCTACAACCGCGCGCGCGATCCGTTGTCGGTCGACGACATCCAGCTCGCGCTGGTCGAAGTGCGCCACACGACCGGCAACGGCCGCCAGGACACGGTCGACGTGCGCTTCCGCGGCGACCCCGACCATCCGTTCGACGAGCCCGTCGTGCAGCTCGACGCCAGCGAGCCGGAAGAAGAGCCCGGGCCGAAGCTGTACACGCGGCGTGCCGACCTGCGCGGCCGCACGCCCGCGCAGCGCGAGTACCTGAAGCAGATCCTGTCGCACGATGTGACGCTCGGCATCGGGCCGGCCGGCACCGGCAAGACCTACCTTGCGGTTGCATGCGCGGTCGACGCGCTCGAGCGCGACCAGGTCAAGCGGATCGTGCTGACGCGCCCGGCCGTCGAGGCCGGCGAACGGCTCGGCTTCCTGCCGGGCGATCTTGCGCAGAAGGTCGACCCGTACCTGCGTCCGCTGTACGACGCGCTGTACGACCTGCTCGGTTTCGACAAGACGGCCAAGATGTTCGAGCGCCAGATGATCGAGATCGCGCCGCTCGCGTACATGCGCGGCCGCACGCTGAACCACGCGTTCATCATCCTCGACGAGGCGCAGAACACGACGCCCGAGCAGATGAAGATGTTCCTCACGCGGATCGGCTTCGGCTCGAAGGCGGTCGTGACCGGCGACACGAGCCAGGTCGACCTGCCGCGCGGCCACAAGAGCGGTCTCGTCGAAGCACAGCAGGTGCTCGGCGGCGTGCGCGGCATCGCACTCACGCGCTTCACGAGCGCCGACGTCGTGCGCCATCCGCTCGTCGCGCGCATCGTCGAGGCATACGACGAGTTCCACGCGCAGCATCAGGACGGCTGAGCGGCCGCGCACGCGTGCTGCCCCGGCCTGCCGGCCCGGCCCGCCACACGGCGCGCCGGGCTTTTTTTCGCCTGGTTGAATTCGGGTGGGATCGGCCGTTTGGTGTATCCTCAACGCGTCCCAATCGCCGCACGCGTCATGAAATCCTCCCGTTCCCGCAAGTCCGGTCGCGCCGAGTCCGCCGCGCCCGAATCTCCCCGCCTTTCGCTGTTCGATGCGAAGGGCAAGGCCCGGACCGTCAACGCACAAGGGCTGCGGATCGACTTCCCGGACGGCCGCAGCCTGATGTTCGACCTGTCGGGCAGCTCGGGCGACGCGGCTGTCGCGATCGTCGCGCAGCACAACGATCCGGCGATGCGCGCGAAGCTCGCGCTGCAGCCCGAGCACTACGACAGCGTGACGCTGCACGTCGGCGCCGAGCTCGCGCCGCGCGAAGACGACCTCGACGATGCGCCGCGCGCGCTGGAACTCGAGCTGTCCGTGCAGTACGGCGACGAGATCACGAGCGACGTGCGCAAGACGCTGCCCAAGCGCAAGCTGATCGCCGAATGGATCGAGCCGGCGCTGTTCGCGAGCGCGCAGCTCACCGTGCGCTTCGTCGGCGAAAACGAAGGCCGCACGCTGAACGCCGGCTACCGCCACAAGGACTACCCGACCAACGTGCTGACCTTCGCATACGACGCGGCGCCCGACGGCACCGTGATCGGCGATCTCGTGCTGTGCTGCCCGGTCGTCGAGAAGGAAGCGCACGAACAGGGCAAGCCGCTCACGGCCCATTACGCGCACCTGCTGGTGCACGGCGCGCTGCACGCGCAGGGTTACGATCACGAAACGAGCGACGAGGACGCGGCCGAAATGGAAGCGCTCGAAGTCGACATCCTCGCGAAGCTGGGTTTCCCGAACCCGTACCAGTAAGCCGTCCGCACGATGCGCAACACCGCGACGCTGCCGCCCGCCTACCCGCCGTCGATCGGCGCGGGCCGGCTGCTGACGGAAGACGAGCTCGCGGCATCGCTCGCGCACACGATGCGCGACTGGGACGGCCGGCAGGATCTCTGGCTGTTCGGCTATGGCTCGCTGATCTGGAACCCCGGTCTGCCGACCGTCGCCGCCGTGCGCGGCAAGGTGCACGGCTACCATCGCGGCCTCTACCTGTGGTCGCGCGTGAACCGCGGCACCCCCGAGCGCCCGGGCCTCGTGCTCGCGCTCGATCGCGGCGGTTCGTGCTCGGGCATCGCATTCCGGCTCTCCGGCCCGACCGCGCAGCCGCATCTCGAGACGTTGTGGAAGCGCGAAATGCCGATGGGTTCGTACCGGCCCGCGTGGCTGCCGTGCTCGCTCGAGACCGGCGAACGCGTGAACGCGCTCGCGTTCGTGATGCGCCGCGACGTACCGACCTATACGGGCAAGCTGACCGACCCCGTCGTGAAGGAAGTGTTCAGCTGCGCGGCCGGCCGCTACGGCACGACGCTCGACTACGTGAGCCGCACGGTCGACGCGCTGCGCGCGAGCGGCATTCCCGACCGTGCGCTGGAAGGGTTGCTCGCGCGATGCCGGTGATGCGGCACGACGCCCGCGCATTCGAACGAGGACACCGCCAATGAAACCGTCACGCTGGTCGCGTTACCGGATCGCCACGCTGATCGTCGCCGCGAGCGTCGCGCTGTCCGGCTGCGGGATCCTCGGCTGCGGCGGCGCCGCGACCAACGGCGCGGCCGGCGGCGGCTGCTCGGCCGGCATGCGGTTCTGAGCCGCGCACCGGCGGCGCGCGCGTGCGGCAGAATGCCGCCGACACGGGCCGCCTGCCGCGCAGCGCCTCGCCGGTCTTTCCGCCCCCGTTTTTTACCGCTGCTGCGCCTTCGCCCTTTTCTGAGATAGGATGGACCCGAGGACGATGTCGCGCCCGGCGCGGCTGTCCGCGAGCGGGGCCCGCGCGAGCCGCCCACCCTGGCCGTGCGGCCGGGGTGACACGGTCGCGTCGTGCCCTTGGTGTATCCTTGCCTACTCCGTGACCGCGCGCCCCGGCATGACCCGGGCGCACCACCATGAACGATTCGTATCCCAGTCGTAAGCCAACCGACAAACCGCAAGAAAAGCGCTCGCTGCTCGAGCGCCTGACCGACTTCATCTCGCCCGAGCCCGAATCCCGCGGCGAGCTGCTGGAAATCCTCCAGGACGCCCACGAACGCAACCTGATCGACGCCGACTCGCTGTCGATGATCGAAGGCGTGTTCCAGGTATCCGATCTGTGCGCCCGCGACATCATGGTGCCGCGCGCGCAGATGGACGCGATCAACATCGCCGACAAGCCCGAGGATTTCATCCCGTTCGTCCTCGAAAAGGCGCACTCGCGCTACCCGGTGTACGAGGAGAACCGCGACAACGTCATCGGCGTGCTGCTCGCGAAGGATCTGCTGCGCTTCTATGCCGAAGACGAGTTCGACGTACGCGGGATGCTGCGCCCGGCCGTGTTCATTCCGGAATCGAAGCGCCTGAACGTGCTGCTGCACGACTTCCGCGTGAACCGCAATCACCTGGCGATCGTCGTCGACGAATACGGCGGTGTCGCGGGCCTGATCACGATCGAGGACGTGCTCGAACAGATCGTCGGCGACATCGAGGACGAATACGACTTCGACGAGGAAGCCGGCAACATCATCTCGGGGCCGGACGGCCGCTATCGCGTGCGCGCACTCACCGAGATCGAGCAGTTCAACGAGGTATTCGGCACCGATTTCCCCGACGACGAGGTCGATACCATCGGCGGGCTGATCACCCATCATTTCGGACGCGTGCCGCACCGCGGCGAGAAGCTGCAGCTCGGCAACCTCGTGTTCGAAATCCAGCGCGGCGATGCGCGCCAGGTTCACGTGCTGCTGGTGCGCCGCAACCCGCTCGCCAGCCGCCGCGCCGAAACCTCGCACGAAGACTGACCGTTCCGCGCCAGCCGCGCTTCCTTCAACCGCTCGCCCACTCCCGCTTCACATGGACGATCCGATCCCGTCCCGCCCGGCTGGCGGCTTTCTCGCGCCGGCGCCCGGCCGCGCGCTGCCGCGCTGGCACTACCCGGCCGCGCTGCTCGCCGGCGCGGCCAATACGCTCAGCTTCGCACCGACGCCGCATGGCGGCTGGCTGCAGCTCGTCGTATTCGTCTGGTTTTTCGCGCAACTGACGCGCACGTCGAGCTGGCGCGGCGCCGCGCTCACCGGCGGCGCATTCGGCTTCGGCAACTTCATCAGCGGCATCTGGTGGCTCTACATCAGCATGCACGTGTACGGCGAGATGGCCGCGCCACTCGCGGGCGGCGCGCTCGTGCTGTTCGCGCTGTACCTGTCGCTGTACCCGGCGTTCTCGGCCGGGCTGTGGTCGTTCTGCGCGGGCCATGCGTGGCATCGCCGCACCCCCGACCCCCGCCCGTTCTCGCCGACCTGGCACGGCGCGTTCGCCTTCGCGAGCGCGTGGGCGCTCGGCGAATGGCTGCGCGGCACCCTGTTCACCGGCTTTCCGTGGCTCGCCAGCGGCTACCCGCAGGTCGACGGCCCGTTCGCGGGCTTCGCGCCGGTGGTCGGCGTGTACGGGATCGCGTGGGTGCTCGCGTTGTTCGCCGCGCTGGTCGTGCAGGCGCTCGTCGCCGCGCGCTCGTCGCCCGTGCGTGACGACGGGGCGGGCAGCGCGAACGGCTACGCACGCGTGCGCATCGCCGCGCCGGCCGGCGTGGCGGTTGCGCTCGTCGCGGCCGGCCTCGGGCTGTCGCAGGTCACGTGGACCGTGCCCGCGAACGCGCCGCTCACGGTGCGGCTGCTGCAGGGCAACGTGAAGCAGGACATCAAGTTCGAGCAGGAAGGCATCGACGCGGCGATCAAGATGTACCAGCAGATGATCGTCGAAAAGCCGGCCGACCTGATCGTCACGCCCGAAACCGCGATCGCGGTGATGATCCAGGAGCTGCCCGAGCCGTTCGCCGTCGCGATCCGCAAATTCAGCGACACGACGGGCTCGGCCGTGCTGTTCGGCGCGGTCGGCGCGTCGGTGACCGAGGACGGCCACTACGTCGACTATACGAACAGCCTGTACGGCGTGACGCCGAACTCGCGCGACATCTATCACTACGACAAGCACCATCTCGTGCCCTTCGGCGAATTCATCCCGTGGGGCTTCCGCTGGTTCGTCAACCTGATGAAGATGCCGCTCGGCGACTTCGCGCGCGGCGCGCCCGTGCAGAAGCCGTTCCTCGTGCACAACCAGCCCGTGATGGCCGACATCTGCTACGAGGACTTGTTCGGCGAGGAAATCGCCGCGACGATCCGCGACAACCCGCAGCCGCCCGGCGTGCTCGTCAACGTGACGAACCTCGCATGGTTCGGCGACACGATCGCGCTCGACCAGCACCTGCAGATCGCGCGGATGCGCTCGCTCGAAACGGGCCGGCCGATGCTGCGCTCGACCAACACGGGCATGACCGCCGCGATCGACGCACACGGGCGCGTGCTCGGCCAGCTGAAGCCGTTCACGATCGGCTCGCTCGACGTGCGGATCGAAGGCACGAGCGGCTTCACGCCGTACGTGACGAGCGGCAACAACATCGTGCTCGCGGTGTCGTTCGTGCTGCTCGCGTTCGGCTTCACGTTCGGGCCGGGGCTGCGCCGGCGCAACGGCCGGAAGAACGGCGACGGCCAGCCCGAATGACGCAGACGGCCGCCGCTGCGTGCGGCAGCCCATGACCGCGAACCGGCCGGCCGCTCAGGCCTGCCGGGCCGGTTGAACCGGCTGCGCGGCCAGGCTTCGCAGGTCGCGACTCACCGCCTCCATCACCGGCGCCCAGGTACCGAACGCCGGCTGCCGGTACAGCGTCGCGGTCGGATACCACGGGCTGTCCGTGCGTTCGAGCAGCCACGGCCAGTGCGGATTCACGTCGAGCAGCACCCACGTGCGCGCGCCGAGCGCGCCCGCCAGGTGCGCGACCGACGTGCACACGGTCATCACGAGATCCAGCGCGCCGATGAACGCGGCCGTATCGTCGAAGCTCGTCAGCTCGGCCGTGAAGTCCTCGATCGCGAAGCCGGTCGCACGGGCCGCCTCGACGTCCGCCTGCGCGCCCGGCTGCAGCGAATAGAACGCGACGCCGTCGATCCCGCGGAACGCATCGGCATAGCGCTCGAGCCCGACGCGCCGGAACGGGTTGCGCTGGTGGCCCGCACTGCCCGTCCACACGAGCCCGACCTTCAGCCGGCGGTCACCCGCGAGCCGCGCCCGCCACGCATCGCGCGCATCCGGGTCGGCCCGCAGGTACGGCACCGACGACGCGAGCGTCGACGCTTCCATCCCGAGCATCAGCGGCAGGCCGATCAGCGGCACCTCGTAATCGAATGCCGGCAGCACGTCGACGCCGCCGCCCGCGCCGAAGCCATCCGCGTGCGCGCCGAGGCTGCGCTGCATCAGCGTGCCGACCTGCGGGAACGTATTCCACACGAGCCGGCCGCCCTCGCGATGCACGCGCTCGGCGAGCGGCGCGACGTAGCGGCAGAACTGCAGCACGTCGCCGAGCCCTTGCTCGCCCCACACCAGCAGCGTCTTGCCCGCGAGCGGCTCGCCCTGCCAGCGCGGGCCCGGCAGCGCCGGCAGGCGGCCGCGCAACTCGCCCGCCCCGTCCCAGCGCGCCTCGTGGCCGCGCCAGCCGGCCGCGTAGTTGCCGCGCACGAGCTGGATGATCGCGAGGTTGAAGCGGTACGACGCATCGTCGGGCGCCAGCTCGCACGCGCGTGCGGCGCAGCGCTCGGCATCGTCCCAGCGCTGCGCCTCCTTCATCGCCATCGCGACGTTGTTCATCGCGAGCGCGTTGTCGGGCGCGAGGGCGGCCAGCCGCGCGGCGCACGCGAGCGCGCCGTCGAGGTCGTGCGTCGCGATCCGCGCGACGACGAGATTGATCCACGCCTGCACGTCTTGCGGATCGTGCGTCACGGCCGCGTCGAGCAGCGCGATCTCCTCCGCGCGGTCGCCGCCCGACAGCCGCAGCGCGATCGCGAGGTTGTTGCGCAGCGACGGCCGGCCGGCATCGATCGCCAGCGCCGCGCGGTACGGCGCGACGGCATCCGCGTGGCGGCCGGCCATCTGCAGCGCATAGCCGTGATTGAAGTACGTGCCCGCGCCCGGCTGCGCGCGCGCCGCGCATCCGGCAAGCGCCAGCGCGTCGGCGGTGCGCTGCCGCGCGACGAGTGTCGTCGTGAGCTGCGCGAGCGCGTCGGCATCGACCGCATGCAGATGGGCGGCGGCGGCGAGCCACAGGTCGTGCGCGGCGCGCTCGCCGCGCGCCTGCGCGTCGGCGGCCTGCCCGAGCAGCGCGAGGAATGGCGGAAGCAGCGGAATGAGGATGTCGGTCGGGGCGTCCATGCAGTCGGCGTCGGCAAGCGGTGACGCGGCACGCGTGGCGCGCGCCGCAATAGGCGCAATCTTAACGCCCGCGCGAAGCGGCGCGGCATGCGCGTCGCGGCGGGCCGCACGCAGCCGCGCGGCGCCCGCGGGTCGTGCGTGCGCAGGCCGCGGGAAGCCGGCCGGATGCGGCCTCGCCTGCGTTCCGGTCGCATCCGGCCGCCGATCCGGTAAAATTACGCGTTTCAGCACACTAACAAGCCGCGCCGCCGCGCGAGCCGACCCTCCGGGCACTGCCCGGAGCGCCGCCCGCAACGGAGCGCCAGCGCCACGAAGGCTCTTCATGCTTACGTTTCAGCAAATCATCCTGACGCTGCAGTCCTACTGGGACAAGCAGGGTTGCGCCCTGCTCCAGCCCATCGACATGGAAGTCGGCGCGGGTACGTCGCACGTCCACACGTTCCTGCGCGCGATCGGCCCCGAGCCGTGGCGCGCCGCGTACGTGCAGCCGTCGCGCCGCCCGAAGGACGGCCGCTACGGCGAGAACCCGAACCGCCTGCAGCACTACTACCAGTACCAGGTCGTGCTCAAGCCGGCGCCGGAAAACATCCTCGACCTGTACCTCGGCTCGCTCGCAGCGCTCGGCTTCGACCTGAAGCAGAACGACGTGCGCTTCGTCGAGGACGACTGGGAAAACCCGACGCTCGGCGCGTGGGGCCTCGGCTGGGAAGTGTGGCTGAACGGGATGGAAGTCACGCAGTTCACGTACTTCCAGGAAGTCGGCGGCCTCGAATGCAAGCCGGTGCTCGGCGAAATCACGTACGGCCTCGAGCGCCTCGCGATGTACCTGCAGAAGGTCGAGAACGTGTACGACCTCGTGTGGACCGAGTGGGAAGAGCAAGGCCCGAACGGCCCCGAGCTGCGGCGCCTGTCGTATGGCGACGTGTACCACCAGAACGAGGTCGAGCAGTCGACCTACAACTTCGAGCACGCGAACGTCGACCTGCTGTTCACGTTCTTCAACAGCTACGAAGCGGAAGCGAAGAAGATGATCGACGCGCAGCTCGCGCTGCCCGCGTACGAGCTCGTGCTGAAGGCCGGCCACACGTTCAACCTGCTCGACGCGCGCGGCGCGATCTCGGTCACCGAGCGTGCAGCGTACATCGGCCGCATCCGCGCTCTGTCGCGTCTCGTCGCGCAGGCTTACTACGACTCGCGCGAGAAGCTCGGCTTCCCGATGCTCGGCAATCCGCCGGGCGTGCCGGGCCTCACCACCGACGCCCAGGACGCCGCGCAGCCGGCATGGGCGCCGCCGCTCAAGGTCGAACGCAAGATCGATCAGGACTGACGAGACGAGATTTATTCCAATCATGACGCACAATCATCCCGCCCCCCTGCTCGTCGAACTGCTGACCGAAGAGCTGCCGCCGAAGGCCCTCGCGCGCCTCGGCGACGCATTCGCCGAAGGTCTCGCGCAACGCCTCGCGGCGCGCGACCTCGTCGAAGGCGAACTCGTGTTCGAACGCTACGCCACGCCGCGCCGCCTCGCCGTCGTCGTGCAGAACGTGCGCGCGGTCGCGCCTGACCGGCAAGTCCGCGAAAAAGTCCTGCCCGTGTCGGTCGCACTCGACGCCGAAGGCAAGCCGACGGCCCCGCTCGCGAAAAAGCTCGCGGCGCTCGGCCACCCGAACCTGTCGATCGCCGATCTCGAGCGCGCGCAGGACGGCAAGGCCGAGGCGTTCTTCATCAACTACTCGGCGGCCGGCGCCACGCTCGCCGACGGCCTGCAGGCCGCGCTCGACGAAGCGCTCGCGAAGCTGCCGATCCCGAAATTCATGACGTACCAGCGCCCGGACGGCTCGGACGTGAAGTTCGTGCGCCCGGTGCATCGGCTGACGGTGCTGCACGACGACCGCGTCGTGCCCGTCACCGCGTTCGGCGTCGATGCCGGCGACACCACGCTCGGCCACCGCTTCCTGTCCGACGGCCTGGTCGCGATCCAGCATGCGCGCGCGTACGCCGACACGCTGCGCGACAAGGGCCGCGTGATCGCGCACTTCGCCGATCGCCGCGAAACGATCCGCACGCAGTTGAACGAGCATGCAAACGGCGACACGGTCGTGATGCCCGAATCGCTGCTCGACGAAGTGACGTCGCTGGTCGAATGGCCGGTCGTCTATCCGTGCCGCTTCGAGGACGAATTCCTGCAGGTTCCGCAGGAATGCCTGATCCTCACGATGCAGACGAACCAGAAGTATTTCGCGCTGACCGACGTCGCCGGCAAGCTGCGCTCGCGCTTCCTGATCGTGTCGAACATCGAGACGAAGACGCCGGGCGAGATCATCGAAGGCAACGAGCGCGTCGTGCGCCCGCGCCTCGCCGATGCGAAGTTCTTCTTCGAGCAGGACAAGAAGAAGCCGCTCGCCGACCGCGTGCCGCAGCTCGCGAACGTCGTCTATCACAACAAGCTCGGTTCGGCGCTCGCGCGCGTCGAACGCCTCGAGGCGCTGGCCGGCGAGATCGCCCCCGCGATCGGCGCCGACGCCACGCAAGCGAAGCGCGCCGCGCGCCTCGCGAAGGCCGACCTGCTGACCGACATGGTCGGCGAGTTTCCGGAACTGCAGGGCACGATGGGCACGTACTACGCGCGCCACGACGGCGAAGCCGACGACGTCGCGCTCGCCTGCGCCGAGCACTATCAGCCGCGCTTCTCCGGCGACGCGCTGCCGACCACGCCCGTGTCGACCGCCGTCGCGCTTGCCGACAAGCTCGAGACGATCGTCGGCATCTGGGGCATCGGCCTTGCGCCGACCGGCGAGAAGGATCCGTTCGCACTGCGCCGCCACGCGCTCGGCGTGCTGCGCCTGCTGGTCGAGAAGCAGCTGCCGCTCGATCTCGTGTCGCTGTTGCGCACGGCCCACGCGCGCTTCGAAGGCGTGCCGGGCGTCGCCGAGTCGACCGATGCCATCTTCGCGTTCTTCATGGATCGCCTGCGCGGCCTGCTGCGCGAGCGCGGCTATTCGGCCGGCGAAATCGATGCCGTGCTGAGCCTGAACCCGACGCGCATCGACGATCTCGTCGCGCGCCTCGACGCGGTGCGCGAATTCACGCGCCTCGCGGAAGCCGAAGCGCTCGCGGCCGCGAACAAGCGGATCTCGAACATCCTGAAGAAGTCGGAAGGCGGCGCGAGCGGTTCGGTGCAGCCGGCGCTGCTCGTCGAGGCCGCCGAGAAGGCGCTGCACGAACAGCTCGCGGCCGTCACGCCGCACGTTCAGTCGCAGCTCGAGGCGCGGGCGTACACGGGCGCGCTGTCGGCGCTCGCCGCGCTGCGCGCACCGGTCGACACGTTCTTCAACGACGTGATGGTCAACGCGGAAGATCCGGCACTGCGCGCGAACCGTCTCGCGCTGCTGTTCGCGCTGCACCAGCAGATGAACTGCGTCGCCGACATCTCGAAGCTCGCCGCATAAGGGCCGCACGATGCCGACCAGCCCCAACCGAAAGCTCGTCGTCCTCGACCGGGACGGCGTGATCAACGTCGATTCGGATGCGTTCATCAAGACGCCCGACGAATGGATCGCGCTGCCCGGCAGCCTCGAGGCGATCGCCCGGCTCAACCACGCGGGCTATCGCGTGGTCGTCGCGACCAACCAGTCCGGCATCGGTCGCGGGCTGTTCGACATGGCCACCCTCAACGAGATGCACCTGAAGATGCATCGCGCGGCGGCCGCGGTCGGCGCGCGCATCGACGCGGTGTTCTTCTGCCCGCACACGGCCGAGGATCATTGCGACTGCCGCAAGCCGAAACCCGGCATGATGCAGATGATCACCGAGCGCTTCGAGATCGATCCCGATCACACGCCGGTCGTCGGCGATTCGCTGCGCGACCTGCAGGCCGGCGTCGCGGTCGGCTTCCAGCCGCACCTCGTGCTGACCGGCAAGGGCAAGAAGACGCTCGCTGCGGGCAATCTGCCGCCCGGCACGAAGGTGCACGACGACCTGCGCGCGTTCGCGCTCGATTTCCTTTCTCACGAACACGAGTGATGCGGCTGCCGCGCGCATGCTCCCTAACGCCAGACTCACGCCGATGCGCTTCGTCCGCTCCCTGCTGCTGCTGATCTACTTCATCCTGTACACGGTGCCGTACGCCACCGCGTGCTTCATTGCGTTCCCGTTCATGCGCCCCGACGCGCGCTACTGGATGGCGGCCGGCTGGTGCAAGTCGACGCTGTTCGTCGTGCGCTGGCTGAACGGCATCCGCTACCGGATCGAAGGGATGGAGAACCTGCCCGACGGTCCGGCCGTGCTGCTGTCGAAGCACCAGTCCGCGTGGGAAACGCTCGCGTTTCCGGCACTGATGCCGAAGCCGCTCTGCTATGTATTCAAGCGCGAGCTGCTGTACGTGCCGTTCTTCGGCTGGGCGCTCGGGTTGCTGCACATGGTCAACATCAACCGCAAGGAAGGCAAGAACGCGTTCACCTCGGTGATCCGCCAGGGCAAGAAGCGCCTGTCCGAAGGCGCATGGATGATCA
The DNA here is from genome assembly GCF_057439935.1 of Burkholderia cepacia complex sp. TUM26381. Lineage (NCBI taxonomy): Bacteria > Pseudomonadati > Pseudomonadota > Betaproteobacteria > Burkholderiales > Burkholderiaceae > Burkholderia > Burkholderia cepacia complex sp. TUM26381. The sequence continues at coordinate 3,057,395 of NZ_CM172006.1, forward strand.
TGTTCCCCGAAGGCACGCGCACGCCGGTCGGCAAGCAGGGCAAGTACAAGACGGGCGGCGCGCGCTTCGCGATCGAAACCGGCACGCCGGTCGTGCCGATCGCGCACAATGCAGGTCGGGTGTGGCCGCGCAACTCGTTCACGAAATTCCCGGGCGTCGTCACCGTGTCGATCGGCAAGCCGATCCCCAGCGACGGGCTGACGCCCGATGTATTGAACTCGCAGGTCGAAGCATGGATCGAAGCGGAAATGCGCCGCATCGATCCCGATTCCTATCGCCAGGCGGGCAATGCCGGCACGCGCGATGCCGCGCGCGCCTGACGCCCCGGATTGCAGCCGTTGCGTACGACAAAAAGAAGCGAACTGATGAAACAGCGTCCGCGGCCACGGCCTGCCGTCGTGGCTCTCGATCATCGCCAGATGGATCTGCCGCTCTTCGACGGGCCGGCCGCTGCCCCGTCGGCGCCCGCCGCGCCGCCGGCGCCGCCTGAAACCTCACCCGCCTCGCCGCCCAAACCGGGCCCGGCACCCGACCGCTCGCGCGTGCGCACGTTCGCGCTCGACAGCCGCATGCTCGAATACCGGCTGAAACGTTCGGCACGCCGTACGATCGGCTTCACGATCGACGGCAGCGGGCTGTCGATCACCGCGCCGCGCTGGGTCACGCTCGCCGACATCGAAGCAGCGATCTCCGAGAAGCAACGCTGGATCTTCGCGAAGCTCGCGGAGTGGAAAACGCGCACCGAGCAACGCGCGCTGCCGCAGATCGACTGGCGCGACGGCGCGCAGCTTCCGTATCTCGGCAAGACGGTGACGATCGCGCTCGGCGCTGGCGCCGTCGCATTCGATGCCGACGCGCTGCGGCTGTCGCTGCCGCTGCCCGTGCAGGCCGACATGCAGCAGATCAAGGATCGCGTGCAGGGCTGGCTGCAGGGCGAAGCGAAACGCATCTTCGGCGAACGCCTGCCGGTCTACGCGGAAAAACTCGGCGTCACGTATTCGATGTATGCGCTGTCGTCGGCCGCGACGCGCTGGGGCAGCTGCTCGAGCGACGGCAAAATCCGCCTGAACTGGCGGCTGATCCATTTCCCGATGTCGATCATCGACTACGTCGTCGCGCACGAACTGTCGCACCTGCGCGAGATGAACCACAGCCCGGCCTTCTGGCAGACCGTCGAATCGATCTTCCCGGAGTTCCGCGAAGCGCGGCACACACTCAAGCATCACCCGCCCGAATTGCTGCCGTCGCTTTGACACGACGCACGCAGCGTGCGCCGCCCAGGAAAAAGGGCGATGCGGGTCACCCCGCATCGCCCTTTTTTGCAGCCGCGGCGCATCTCGCACGCCGCGGCCCGCTCATCCGGCGCTTACTTCTTCTGGATGAACTCGATCTTGTAGCCGTCCGGATCCTCGACGAAGGCGATCACGGTCGTGCCATGCTTCATCGGGCCCGCCTCGCGCGTGACCTTGCCGCCTTGCGCCTTGATCTTCTCGCACGCAGCGTACGCATCCTCGACCGCCACGGCCAGATGGCCGAAACCGTTGCCGAGATCGTAGGACGGCGTATCCCAGTTGTGGGTCAGCTCGATCACGGTACCCGTGCTCTCTTCTTCGTAGCCGACGAACGCGAGCGTGAACTTGCCTTCCGGATAATCCTCGCGACGCAGCAGCTTCATGCCGAGCAATTCGGTGTAGAACTTGATCGAGCGGTCGAGATCGCCGACTCGCAGCATCGTATGCAGCAAACGCATGTTGTGTACTCCTGTGGGGACTTTCCAGAACCGGAAACTTTACCAGAGACGGGTGAAACCCGCCGGGGGCGCCTAGCCGGGGGCGCCCTGGCCGACGGGCCAGCCGAGGACACCCCGCGCGGGCGGCTGACGCGGCCCATCGGGTCGACCGGCGCGCCGATCCCGTTGACGGAAAACGGCACGAACCGGCGCGCCCGGCCACGCCGCCGATCGGGTAACATCCTTCCATCTCGCACCAAATACGGGCATGCGCGTCACCGCCCGAACGCGACCACCCACCCTTCCCGATCGCCACACTGCCGTGCGAAACCGCCGATTCGAGCGCACCGGACGCGCCGCCCGCCCGACCTCGCTTGCGCGTCGCCAACCCGGCGACGCACGTCGATGACCACACTCGCCGCCGCCCCCGTGCGCCGCGCGCTCGACATGCGCGCCGTCGGCCTGATGCTGCTGCTGTGCGCGATCTGGGGCTTCCAGCAGGTCGCGATCAAGAGCACGAACGCCGCGATCGCGCCGATGTTCCAGGCCGGGCTGCGCTCGGTGATCGCCGCGGGTCTGCTGTGGGGCTGGGCCCGCACGCGCGGCACGCCACTGTTCCAGGCCGACGGCACGTTCGGCGCGGGCCTCGCGGCCGGTGCGCTGTTCGCCGGCGAATTCATCTGCGTGTTCTTCGGGCTGACGCTGACGAGCGCGTCGCACATGGCGATCTTCCTGTACACGGCGCCGTGCTTCACCGCGCTCGGCCTGCACCTGTTCGCACCGGGCGAACGGCTGCAGCGCACGCAGTGGGCCGGCGTCGGTCTCGCATTCGCCGGCATCGCGCTCGCGTTCGCGGACGGCTTCCTGAAGCCGCGCGCGCCCGGCGCATCGGTACTGGCCGGGCTGGCCGGCGATGCGCTCGGCATTCTCGGCGGCGCGATGTGGGCCGCGACAACGGTTGTCGTGCGCTCGACGGCGCTCGCGCGGGCCAGTGCGAGCAAGACGCTGTTCTACCAGCTCGCGGTATCGGCGGTCGTGCTGGTCGCGCTCGCTGCGCTGTTCGGCCAGGTGTCGTTCGCGCACGTGACGCCGGTCGCAGTGGCAAGCCTCGCGTACCAGTCGGTGATCGTCGCGTTCGTCAGCTACCTGTCGTGGTTCTGGCTGCTGACGCGCTACAGTGCGTCGCGGCTGTCGGTCTTCACGTTCCTGTCGCCGCTGTTCGGCGTCGCGTTCGGCGTGCTGCTGCTCGGCGAATCGGTCGGCTGGCGCTTCATGTCCGCGGCCGCGCTGGTACTGACCGGCATCGCGCTCGTCAACGCGCCGCCGCGCCGGCGGGTGTAAGCGCCCGGCGCGAAACACGCGCGCAATAAAAAAGGCCGCCCTGTCGGGCAGCCTCTTCGACACATCCGGTCCGGCTCGCGCCGCGCGCGTCAGCCGGCCTTGCGCACCGCCGCGAGCGCCTGCGCGACGCCAACGTATTCAGCCACGCTCACGTCCTCGGCACGACGCGCGAGATCGAACCCGAGCGCATCGAAATCGATCGTCTCGCGATAGTCGCCGAGCGTGTTGCGCAGCATCTTGCGGCGCTGCGAAAACGCGGCGGTGACGATTTCGCCGAGCAGCACGGAATCGACGTCCGGCAGTTCGTGCGGCTCGTACGGAATCATCCGGACAATCGCCGAATCGACCTTCGGCGGCGGCTGGAACGACTCCGGCGGCACGTCGAGCATCTTTTCCATCACGTAGCGGTACTGCAGCATCACCGACAGCCGCGAGAACGCCTTCGTGCCGGGCTCCGCGACCATCCGTTCGACGACTTCGTTCTGCAGCATGAAATGCTGGTCGATGACCGCATCGGCGAATGTCATCAGGTGAAACAGCAGCGGGCTGGAAATGTTGTACGGCAGGTTGCCGACGATCCGCAGCGACGGCTTGTCGCCGGGCGCCGCGAGCGATCGGAAGTCGAACGCGAGCGCGTCGCCCGCGTGCAGTTCGAGCAGCGCGCCGAAGCGCTGCTGCAGGCGGCCGATCAGGTCGCGGTCGAGCTCGACCGCGTGCAGCGGCGACTCGGGCGTCGCGAGGCGCTCGATCAGCGGCCCGGTCAGCGCGCCGAGGCCGGGACCGATCTCGACCATGCGCTGGCCGCGCGCGGGGCCGATCGTCGACACGATCGAATCGATCACGCCATGATCGACGAGGAAGTTCTGCCCGAAGCGCTTGCGCGCGAAGTGGCCTTGGTGCTGTCTGCTGTTCGACATCGACTGAGTAAAACGAAAAATACGACGAATGAGGTGAAACCGGGCCGCGTCAGGCCGCGCGGCGGTGGCGCGCCATCGTGACGGCCGTGTCGAGCGCGGCAATCATGCTGCCCGGATCCGCCCGGCCCGTGCCGGCCAGATCGAGCGCCGTGCCGTGATCGACCGACGTGCGGATGATCGGCAGCCCGAGCGTCACGTTGATGCCCTCGCCGAACGTCGCAAACTTCAGCACGGGCAGGCCCTGGTCATGGAACATCGCGAGCACGCAATCGGCATCGGCCAGATGGCGCGGCTGGAACAGCGTGTCGGCCGGATACGGACCGCGCGCGTCGATGCCCTGCGCATTGGCGCCGGCAAGCGCGGGCGAGATCACGTCGATCTCCTCGCGGCCGAGATAACCGTTCTCGCCCGCATGCGGATTCAGGCCCGTCACGAGGATGCGCGGTGCGGCGAGGCCGAAATCGCGCCGCAGGTCGCGATCGATGATCGCGAGCGTCTCGACGAGCCCGTCGATCGTCAGCGCGGCCGATACGTCCTTCAGCGGCAGGTGCGTCGTCGCGAGCGCAACGCGCAGCGGCCTGTCGCCGGTGCCCGCCAGCATCATCACGACGCGCGGCGTGTGCGTGCGCTCCGCGAGGTATTCGGTGTGGCCGGTGAACGGCACGCCCGCATCGTTGATCGTGCTTTTCTGCAGCGGCGCGGTCACGATCGCGTCGTACCGGCCATCCAGCGCGCCGTCGATCGCCGCATCGAGCAGCCCGAGCACGTAACGGCCGTTCGCCGCGTCGAGCCGGCCCGCCTGTACGGGTACGGCGAGCGCATGGTGCGCGACCGACACTTGCGTGCCGCCGGCCAGCGTGGCCGGGCCGGCGCCGACGGCTGCCGCCCGCGCGTCGAGCAGCGCCGCATCGCCGAGCACGGTGAAATGGGCGTCGGGCCAGCGCTGCGCCGCGTCACGCAGCGCCTGCACGGTCAGCTCCGGGCCGACCCCCGCGGGTTCGCCGGTCGTGATCGCGATCTGCAGCGCAGGCGTGGTCATCTGACGCTCGCTCAGTTCGCCGGGCCGGCGCCGCCGATCTTGTACTGCACGTACGACGAATCGCGCAGCTCGCGCAGCCAGTCGGCATACGCCTGCTCGGCCTTGCGCTGGCCAATCGCCTGGCGGGCGATGTCCATCTGCTGCTGCACCGACCCTTCCGCTTCGCGGCGGTTCAGCACCTGGATCAGGTGATAACCGTACTCGGTACGGATCGGCTGGCTGATCTGGCCGTCCTGCAGGTTGTTCATTGCACGCTCGAATTCCGGCACGGTCTCGCCCGGGCTGATCCAGCCGAGATCGCCGCCCTGCGACGCCGATCCGTCCTGCGAGTAGGTGCGCGCGAACTTCGCGAAATCGCCGCCGGCCTCGACCTGGTTGCGGATGTCGACCAGTTGCTGGCGCGCCTGGCCTTCCGACTTGCCTTCACCGACGCGCAGCAGGATGTGACGCACGTGCGTCTGGACGATCTTCGGTGCGGCGGCCGTTGCACCCTGGCTCTGGCGGCGGTCGACGAGACGCACGATCTCGAAGCCGTCCGGCACGCGGATCAGCGTCGGGTTGACCTGGCCCGGGCGCAGCTTCGAGGCGGCGTCGACGACTTCGGCCGGCAGCGCGCTCGGCGCCTTGAAGCCGAGGTCGCCGCCCTTCTTCGCGTCGTTCGCTTCCGAGTTGTTCTTCGCGAGGCGCTCGAAATCGGCGCCCGACTTCGCCTGCTGCAGCAGCGCGTCGGCCTTCTTCTGCGCGGCTTCGATGTCGGCCTGCGGTGCGTTGGTCGGCGCCTTGATGAAGATGTGCTGGAAGCGCAGGTCCTGCTGCTGCGACGCGTTCGGCCCGCGCTGGCTCGCGATGTAGTTCGCGACCTCGGCGTCGGACACGGTGATCTTGCCGTCGACCTCGCGCTCGCGCAGCTTCGACAGCATCAGCTCGGTCCGTGCATCGCTCGTGAAGATGCTCCAGGGCACGCCTTGCGCCTCGAGACGCCCGCGGTACTGGTCGAGCGTCATCCCGTTCGCCTGCGCAAGGCGCTGCAGCGTGGACTGCACGGTCGCGTCGTCGATGCGGATCCCGTCGTCCTTGGCCTTCTGCACCTGGATACGCTCGAGCACCATCTGGTTCAGCACCTGCGCGCGCAGCTGGTCGGTTGGCGGCACGGGCGCGTTCTGCTGCTGCAGCCGGCGTGCGATCAGGCCGGCGCGCTGGTCGAGTTCGCGGCCCGTGATCACGTCGTTGTTGACGACCGCGACGACTTCGTCGGCGAGCTGCGCACCTTGCGAACCGAGCGCCTGCGCCGCGGCCGGCGCGGCGGCGAGCAGCACGGCGGACGCGGCGAGGCTGGACACGACTGCCGCGAAACGAAGGTTTTTCTTCATTGCCACTGAAACTCCATTGAAATCGTGCTGACCGGTGCAGACAAGCCGGCGTTACTCGTAGTTGCTGAAGCGGGACATCGGCGGCGGCGGCGGCGGCAGCGGCGTGTAGCCCGGCACCCCTGCGCGGAATGCGGACACGAGGCCGTTGTCGACGGTCGACAAGCCCTTGAGCGTCAACTGCATCATGAATCGCGTCGACGAGTTCTGCTGTCCCGACGAATTGATGCCGTTCGCAGCCCGCTGCACCCCGACCCCGAGCGCCCAGCAATCCGCGTCGTATTGTAAGCCGACCAGACCGTCGACCACGCGATCTCCGGCGAGGTCGTAGTTGAAACGGCCGATCGCGTACAGGCGGCGCGTAAGCGGCCATTGCGCGGATACCAGGAACTGGTTGATCGGCTGGTTGTCGAGCGTGGTGTTCGATCGTGTGTAGCGGTAGCCGACGTTGATCACGCGGCGCTCGCCCGGACTGTAACCGAAACCGACGCTCGACTTCACGAGCTGGTTGTTGTTCTGGTTGTACTGGAACGCCGTCTCCGACATGAAGCCCGAGCCGAGCTTCAGCGCGGCGCCAACGATCAGGTCCGAGTGGCGCGCCAGCACGGCGCTCTGGCCGGAATTCAGCGTGACGCGCTGATCGGCGAAGTAGTACTGCTGCGCGATCACGAAGCGCGCGCGTTCGTCGCCGGTGCGCGGATCGATGAAGCGCGACGTCAGGCCGGCCGTGATCCGGTTCGCGTCCGCGATCCGGTCGTTGCCGACGAACGTGTTCGGCTGGTAGATCTCCGCGAGGCCGAAGTCCGATTCCGCGGTATCGAACAGCGGCGCGTTCGACTGGTCGCGATACGGCGTGTACACGTAGTACAGGCGCGGCTCGAGGGTCTGGATGAAATCCTGGCCGAACAGGCGCACGGAGCGGTCGAAGATCAGGCCGGTATCGAAGCTCACGGTCGGGATCGACTCGGTGAAGCGCTTCGGGCTGTTCGGCGTGCTCGACGACAGGTAGTTCAGGTCGTACGACGCGAAGTGGTACTGGACCTTCGGCACGACGAAGTAGCCGGGACCGTACACGCCGTACGAGATGTACGGGTTGAAGACGACCCGGTCGCCTTCGGTCATGTCGGCCGTCGTGATGCGGAACCGCGAATAGTCGGCTTCCGCGCCGAAGTCGAAGCCGCCGACGTTGTACTTCGTGTACTTCACGTTCAACTGCGGCTCGCGGCTGTACGGCGCGATTGACGGCGGCAGCGTCTGCCAGTGCTGGTAGCGCGCGAGCACCGACCACGGGCCATTGTTGTACGTGACTCCGGCCTCCTGCTGGTACAACGTCTGCGTCCCGTTGATGAACTGGTTCATCGAGCCCAGTTGTTCGGGATACAGATTGTCGGAGACCTTGTTGTAGTAGACGTAGCCACCGAAACCGCCGCCGAAGTTCTGCTGGTGCTGCCAGAAGATCGCGTAGCGGTTGCGGTGCTCGAGCCGGTCGTTCGGCAGGTAATTGGCCGTAAACGTGCCCGAATACGACGGCGACAGGTAGCGGAACGTCGCCTCGGTCAACACGCCGCGCCGCGAGATGATGCGCGGCGTGAGCGTCAGGTCGCGGTTCGGCGCGATGTTGAAGTAGTACGGCAGCGTCAGCTCGAAGCCGTTGCTCGAATTCATCGAGAACGTCGGCGGCAGCAGGCCGCTGCGCCGCTCGCCCGACAGCGGGAACGTCATCCACGGGCTCGCGAAGATCGGCACGCCCTGGAAGAACAGCACGCCGTTGCGCGCGGTGCCTTCGTCGGCGCCCGTATCGAAGTCGAAGCGGCTGCCCTTGATGTACCACGCGGGATTCGTCGAGCACTGGCACGCGGTATAGGTGCCGTTGACGAACACCGAGCGCTCGTTGTCGACCATGTCGACGCGCTCCGCGCTGCCTGACCCGCCCGTCACGTTGAAGTGGTACTTCGGCGCCGTCATGAAGCCCTGGTTCGCCTCGATCTTCAGGTGCGCCTCGGGGCCTGCGAACGACGTGCCGGAATTGACCACCTTGACCTGGCCGTACGCATCGGCCATGTCGGTATCCTGATCGTAGTGGAGCGCGTCGGCCTTCACGACGACGTCGCCGCGCCGCAGCTCGGCGGCGCCCTTGGCGGCGAGGTCCTGCTCGGCCGTGCCGCTCGTGTGGTCGGCGATCACGAAGGCGGCCGGCTTCGCGCCGTCCTTCAGCGGATGATCCTCGAGCTGGGGTGCGAGACGCAGATCCCACGGCGAGTCGAGCGGTTGCGGCTGCGCGGCCGCGCCCGACAGCTGCGCGTACGACACGGCCGGCACGAGGCCGGGCACGGCCAGGAGCGCGAGCGCGAGCCGCCGTTTGCGCGGCACCCCGTCACCGGGGAAAACATTCGGGAATAGCGGTTTGGGCGGCATCTATCGTTTGGCGAATCGCCCCTTGTCAACCGCGCCTGCACGGCACATTCGCGCACGGCGGGCCGCGCCGTCGCACCGCGACTGCGGCTGAGCGCAAACCGGGGAGGCGATCGGGCGGACGGCGCGACAGGCGGCGGGCCTGCACGGCGGAAGCTGACGCGGGGCGCGTCAAAAAAGTCGTGGGGTATTATATGGCAAGACGTTCCCCCCTCCTCCGAGTTTCATGACGCCCCCATCCGCCGCATCCCAGCCCGACGCCCGCCTCGAAGCGCTCACCGCGTGGCTGCACCCGCTCGCCGGGCGCTACGCCCTCGACCTGTCGACCCTCGCGCCCGCGTCGTCGGACGCCAGTTTCCGCCGCTATTTCCGTGTCGCGTCGGCCACGAGCCCCGGCGGCACGCTGATCGCCGTCGACGCGCCGCCGCCCGAAAAGTGCCGCGAGTTCGTCCAGGTCGCGCAGCTGCTCGCCGCGGCCGGCGACCACGTGCCGGACGTGCTGGCCCATGATTTCGACGCGGGCTTCATGCTCGTGACGGACCTCGGCCGCACGTCGTACATCTCGGTGCTCGATCCGGCCGACCCGGCCGCCGCACGGCCGCTGATGCGCGATGCGCTCGACGCGCTGATCCGCTTCCAGCTCACGTCGAAGCCCGACGTGCTGCCGCCGTTCGACGAAGCGTTCCTGCGCCGTGAAATGGAGCTGCTGCCGGAATGGTTCGTCGGCCGCCACCTCGGCAAGCCCGTCACCGACGCGATGCGCGGCACGCTCGACCGCACGTTCGCGCTGCTGGTCGCGAGCGCCCATGCGCAGCCGCAGGGTTTCATGCTGCGCGATTTCATGCCGCGCAACCTGATGGTCTGCGAGCCGAACCCGGGCGTGCTCGACTTCCAGGACGCCGTCTACGGGCCGCTGACGTACGACGTCGTGTCGCTGCTGCGCGACGCGTTCGTCAGCTGGGACGAAGAGTTCGAGCTCGACTGCTTCGCGTACTACTGGGAAAAGGCGAAAAAGGCCGGCCTGCCGGTCGATCTCGATTTCGGCGAGTTCTACCGCCAGCTCGAATGGATGGGGCTGCAGCGTCATATCAAGGTCCTCGGCCTGTTCGCGCGCATCAACTACCGCGATGGCAAGCCGCATTACCTGAACGACCTGCCGCGCTTCATCGCGTATGCCCGCAAGGTCGCACTGCGCTACCGCCCGCTCGTGCCGTTCGCGAAGCTGCTCGACGAGCTCGAGGGCAACGCACCGGCCGACGTCGGCTATACGTTCTGACCGTCCTCCAGAGTCCTGATACCCGGCCGACCATGAGCAACACCCTGACCACGGCGATGATCTTCGCCGCCGGACGCGGCGAACGGATGCGCCCGCTGACCGACACCCGCCCGAAACCGCTGCTCGAAGCCGGCGGCAAGCCGCTGATCGTGTGGCAGATCGAGGCGCTCGCGCGCGCGGGCATCGAGACGATCGTGATCAACCACGCGTGGCTCGGCGAGCAGATCGAGGCCGCGCTCGGCGACGGTTCGCGCTGGGGCGTGCGGCTCCTGTATTCGGCCGAGGGCGAGGCGCTGGAAACCGCCGGCGGCATCGCGCAGGCGCTGCCGCTGCTCGAGCGCGACGGGCAGCCGGCCGTGTTCGCGGCCGTCAGCGGCGACGTGTACTGCGCGTTCGACTACCGGACACTCGCGCCGCGCGCCGCACGGATGGCCGCGCTCGACACGCCGGCGATGCACCTCGTGATGGTGCCGAACCCGCCGTTCCACCCGGCCGGCGATTTTGCGCTCGACGACGCTGGCCGCCTCGCGCTCGACGGCGCCGCGCGCGTCACGTTCGGCAACATCGGCCTGTACGACACGCGGATGTTCCGCGATCTCGCGCCCGGCACGCGGCGCGCGCTGACGCCGTACTACCGCGCGGCGATCGAAGCCGGCCGTGCGAGCGGCGAATTGTACGAAGGTATCTGGGAGAACGTCGGCACGCCCGCGCAGCTCGGCGAGCTCGACGCGCGGCTGCGCGCCGCGGGCTGACCGGACGGCGGGCGCCGCGCACGACACCCCGTCGTGTTGCCCGGCGCGCTGCGCCGCCCCCGCCCGCTACGCGGGCCCGTTAAGCGGTCTCGGCCTCTTCCCCGCCGGCCGCCGCGCGCTGCTGCTGCAGCGCCCACATCTGCGCATACAACCCGTCGGCGCGCACGAGTTCGTCGTGCGTGCCGCGTTCGACGATCCTGCCGTGATCCATCACGAGGATCTGCTGCGCATGCACGACCGTCGACAGCCGGTGCGCGATCACGAGGGTCGTCCGATGCCGCGCGATCTGGTCGAGTTCGTGCTGGATCGCACGCTCCGAGCGTGAGTCGAGCGCCGACGTCGCTTCGTCGAACAGCAGCACCGGCGGGTCCTTCAGCAGCGTGCGCGCGATCGCGACGCGCTGTTTTTCGCCGCCCGACAGCTTCAGCCCGCGTTCGCCGACCGGCGTGTCATAGCCCTTCGGCAAGCTTTCGATGAAATCGTGGATGTGCGCGGCGCGCGCGGCCGCGACCACTTCGTCGCGCGTCGCGGTCGGCCGGCCGTATGCGATGTTGTAGTAGATCGAGTCGTTGAACAGCACGGTGTCCTGCGGCACGATCCCGATCGACGCGCGCAGCGAATCCTGCGTGACGTCGCGGATGTCCTGGCCGTCGATCCGGATCGCGCCGCCCGCCTGCCGGTCGAGGTCGTAGAAACGGAACAGCAGGCGCGACAGCGTCGATTTCCCCGAACCGCTGTGGCCGACCACCGCGGTCGTCGTGCCCGCATCGATCGTGAACGTCACGTCATGCAGGATCTGCCGGGCCGGCTCGTACGCGAAGTTCACGTGCTCGAAGCGCACCTGCGCGCCGGCCACCGCGAGCGGCTGCGCATCGGGCCGGTCGGCCACTTCCTTCGCGGCCGACAGCAGCCCGAACATGCGGTCCATGTCGGTCAGGCTCTGCTTCAGCTCGCGGTACACGACGCCGAGGAAGTTCAGCGGAATGTAGAGCTGCAGCATGAACGTGTTGATCAGCACGAGATCGCCGAGCGTCAGCTTGCCCGCGAGCACGCCCTGCGTCGCGCGCCACAGGATGAACACGAGCCCCGTGCCGATGATCGCCTGCTGGCCGAAGTTCAGCACCGACAGCGAGTTCTGCGAGCGGATCGCGGCCTTCCGGTAGCGCTTCAGGTTCTCGTCGTAGCGCTGCGCCTCCCACTCCTCGTTGCCGAAGTACTTCACCGTCTCGTAGTTGATCAGCGAATCGATCGCCCGCGAGTTCGCGCGCGAGTCGAGTTCGTTCATCGTGCGGCGGAAATGCGTGCGCCAGTTGGTGACCTTCACGGTGAACACGATGTACGTGACCAGCGCCGCGAACGTGACGTACGCGTAATAAGCCTCGTACTTGACCACGAAAAAGCCGAGCACGAGCCCGACCTCGACGAGCGTCGGCAGGATGCTGTACAGCGAATACGAGATCAGCTGCTGGATGCCGCGCGTGCCGCGCTCGATGTCGCGCGACATGCCGCCCGTCTGGCGTTCGAGATGGAATCGCAGCGACAGCCCGTGCAGGTGCCTGAACACCTGCAGCGCGAGCTGGCGCACCGCGCTCTCGGTGACCTTCGAGAACAGGATCTCGCGCAGCTCGGTGAACAGCGACGTCGACAGCCGCACGAGCGCATACGCGACGACCAGCAGCCCGACGCCGCCCGCGAGCACGATGCCGGCCGACTGTTCGGCGCGGCCGATCGCGGTGATCTGCTGCACGTAGGACAGGTGGTCGACGATGCGCTTCATCACGACCGGCACGCCGAGGTTCGCGACCTTCGCGCCGATCAGGCAGGCGAGCGCGAGCGCGACGCGCCATTTGTAGGTGGTCAGGTACGGCAGCAGCGACCGGATCGTCTGCCAGTCGTTGCGAGGCCCGGTCGAAGCCGGCGCGGGCTCGCCGGAAGCGGGAAATCGGCGCATGGGGAGTAGTCTCTGTGGCGGTGCACGACGCGTGTATCGACGGCCGGCTCGCGCGCTTTCTCGTACAATTTGCGAACGTTGTATTGTCGCAGAAGCCGCTTCGCGCCGCTGCCGGCGGCCTCGCCGGCCAGCCTGCGCGCGGCGGCCTATTTATTACAGGATGAAAGCCCCCGCCATGACCGATTCGACCCTCGAACTCCCGCAGAAGCAGCCCGCGTTGCGCGTCGTCCCGCAACCGCACGACGCGAACGTCCACGGCGACGTGTTCGGCGGCTGGATCATGTCGCAGGTCGACATCGCCGGCTCGATCCCCGCGAGCCAGCGCGCGAACGGCCGCGTCGCGACGGTCGCGGTCAACTCGTTCGTGTTCAAGCAGCCGGTATTCGTCGGCGACCTGCTGAGCTTCTACGCGACCATCACGCGCACCGGCAACACGTCGATCACGGTCGACGTCGAGGTGTACGCGCAGCGCATGCGCCTGATGGGCGAAATCGTGAAGGTTACCGAAGCGACGCTCACGTACGTCGCGACCGGCCCCGATCGCAAGCCGCGGCAACTGCCGCCGCTCTGACCGGCGAGCGCCGCGACCGCGCGGCGCACGGCACGCGGCCGCGTCAATGCGTGGCCGTCAGCCCGAACTCCCGCATCGCGGGCAGGAAATCGTGATTCAGCTTCGGCTTGCGCGACAGCTTGACCAGCACATAGCGCTGGAACGGCGCGAGCCGCTGCCATTGCGCGAGCGCGGGCGCCGTCAGCCCGGCCAGCGCGCTCTGCTGCACGAGCGTCTCCGGCACCGTGTCGACGGCACGCCAGGTCGGCTGCTCGTCCGGCTGGAACCATGACGGTTCCAGATCCGCGTGCGTGCGCAGCATTTCGAACAGCGCATGATCGAAGTTGGGCTCGATCGCGGTGTCGTCGTCGGCCGGAAAGCGCGCGAGCAGCTTGCGGTCCTCGAGCGGCAGCAGTTGCCACTGTTCGAGCGAAATCCGCAGACCGAAACGGTCGAGATTGAAACGCACGATCATCGGGATGTACGTGAAGTTTTCCGACGAATCGTGTTCGAAGTTGAAGAGCAACGGAGCGTCGCTGAGTCCCATGGTCGTTACCTGATGTGGCGGATGCCGGCGCGGCCGGCCTGCCTGAGGTATTTTAGAACCTCTGCGCGCGGGCGGCGGCACGATTGTCGCCGGCCGTGCTTCGAATCAACGGGAGTGCTCGTGAATCCGACCCAATCCGACGAACTGCGCGACGAACCGCGCGGCGCGATCGAGCTGTCCGTGCGCCGCACGCGCGGCGGCGCTGTCGAAACCGCGCACGACCACGTGGGCCAGGAATGGCCGGTCGCGCTCGTCTTCAATGGCATTTCGCACGCGGTGATGATGTGTACGCCGCGCGACCTCGAAGCGTTCGCGGTCGGCTTCGCGATCTCGGAAGGGATCGTCGCGCGCGGCAGCGACATCAAGGACATCGAGGTGATCCTGCACGCCGACGCGCCGCTGCCGCATGCGGAAGTGCACCTGGAGGTCGTCCAGCAGGCGTTCGCCGCACTGAAGGACCGGCGCCGTGCGCTCGCGGGGCGCACGGGCTGCGGCGTGTGCGGGATCGAAAGCATCGACCTGCTCGACCTCGCCCCCGAGCGCGTGCCCGACACGGGCTTTCTCGCGCGCCTCGCGCCCGACGCGCTGGCGCGTGCGGCGCACGGGCTGCCCGCGCACCAGGCGCTCACGAAACTGACCGGTGGCCTGCACGCGGCCGCGTGGTGCGACGCAACAGGCGCGATCCGGATGGCATTCGAGGATGTCGGCCGCCACAACGCGCTCGACAAGCTGATCGGCTCGCTCGTGCTGTCGCGTGCCGACGCGACCGACGGCTTCGTGTTCCTGTCGAGCCGTGCGAGCTACGAGCTCGTACGCAAGGCCGCACGGGTCGGCATTCCGCTGGTCGCGACGATCTCCGCGCCGTCGTCGCTCGCGATCGAAATCGCGAAGGCGGCCGGCTTGCGGCTTGTCAGCTTCTGCCGCGAAACCGGCCACGTCGACTACGGCACGGCCTGATCGCGAACCAAGGCGCGCGCCGGCGCGCCCTGCTCCGTCAGTCGAACTGACGGAAATCCGGCTTGCGCTTCTCGAAGAACGCCGTCATCGCCTCGCGCGCTTCCGGCGCGCGCAGCATCGCCGCGAAGTGGCCCGCTTCCTCGGCCATCCGCGCGGACGTCGCCACGCCGCCCGTATCCTTCAGCAGCGCCTTCGTCACACGCAGCGATGCCGCGGGCAGCGCCGCGAGCTTCGCCGCCTGCTTCGCCGCGAACGCGTCGAGCTCGGCAGCCGGCAGCACGCGGTTGACGATGCCGATCCGGTGCGCTTCCAGCGCATCGAATGCCTCGCCGAGCAGCAGCTTCTCGGCCGCGACCTGATGGCCGGCCAGACGCGGCAGCAGCACGCTCGACGCGGCTTCCGGGCACAGCCCGAGCTGCGCGAACGGCAGCGAGAACGTCGCGGTGTCGGCCGCGTAGACCAGATCGCAGTGCAGCAGCATCGTCACGCCGACGCCGATCGCGAGGCCCGGCACCGCGGCCACGATCGGCTTGCTCGCGCTGCTGATCCGCGCAAGGAACTGGAACACCGGAGCGGTGTCGTCCTTCGGCGGCGCTTTCAGGAAATCCTCGAGATCGTTCCCCGCGGTGAAATTGCCGTCGCTGCCGCGCAGCAGGATCACGCGGATCGCCTTGTCTTCCTGCGCGTCGGCGAGCGCATCGGCCATCGTCTGGTACATCGCCGCCGTCAGCGCGTTCTTCTTCGCCGGGCGCGCGATCGTGATCGTCATCACGCCTTCGGCGCGTTCCACTTGAATTTCGGACACAACCGTCTCCTTTGACTTTCCTCTACCGGAATGAAAAAACGGTGCGCGAGCTCGTGGCCCGCGCACCGTCGTCGCTCTTGTCCCGCTCCGCTTACAGGCGTTCGATGATGCCCGCGGCGCCCATGCCGGTGCCGACGCACATCGTGACCATCCCGTACTTCAGGTTACGGCGGCGCAGGCCGTGCACGACGGTCGCCGCGCGGATCGCGCCGGTCGCGCCGAGCGGGTGGCCGAGTGCGATCGCGCCGCCCATCGGGTTGACCTTCGACGGGTCGAGGCCGAGGTCGCGCATCACCGCCAGCGATTGCGCGGCGAACGCTTCGTTCAGCTCGATCCAGTCGAGATCGTCCTGCTTCAGGCCGGCCGCCTTCAGCGCGGCCGGAATCGCTTCCTTCGGGCCGATGCCCATGATTTCCGGCGGCACGCCGCGCACCGCGAAGCTCACGAAGCGCGCGAGCGGCGTCAGGTTGAACTCCTTCAGCACCTTTTCCGACACGACGAGCAGCGCGCCCGCGCCGTCCGACGTCTGCGAGCTGTTGCCGGCCGTGACCGAGCCCTTGTTCGCGAACACCGTGCGCAGTTTCGCCAGGCCTTCGATCGACGTATCCGCACGCGGACCTTCGTCGAGCGCGATCTCGCGCGTCTTCACGTCGACTTCACCCGTCGCGAGGTTCGGGAAACGCTCGGTGATCGTGTACGCGGCGATCTCGTCGTTGAACTCGCCGGCCTGCTGCGCGGCCAGTGCCTTGCGGTGCGACTCGACCGAGAACGCGTCCTGGTCTTCGCGACTCACCTTCCACTGCTCCGCGACGCGCTCGGCCGTCAGGCCCATCCCGTACGCGATGCCGAAGTCTTCATTGCGATCGAAGATGTGCGGCGACATCGACGGCTTGTTGCCCATCATCGGCACCATGCTCATCGATTCGCAGCCACCCGCGAAGATCGCGTCCGATTCGCCGACGCGGATGCGGTCGGCCGCCATCGCCAGCGCGGTGATGCCCGACGCGCAGAAGCGGTTGACCGTCACGCCGCCGACCGTCTGCGGCAGGCCCGCCAGCAGCGCGCCCATCCGCGCGACGTTCAGGCCCTGCTCGGCTTCCGGGATCGCGCAACCGATGATCGCGTCTTCGATCAGCTTCGTGTCGAAGCCCGGCACCTGCGCAACCGCCGACTTGATCGCGTGGACCAGCAGCTCGTCCGGGCGCGTGTTCTTGAAGACACCGCGCGGGGCCTTGCCGATCGGCGTGCGGCTGGCGGCGACGATGTATGCGTCTTGCAATTGTTTGCTCATTTGAGACTCCTTGCCTTATCCGCTCGCTCAGTTACGCACCGGCTTGCCGGTTTGCAACATGCCCATGATCCGTTCCTGCGTTTTCTGCGTGCCGAGCAGCTCGACGAACGCGCGGCGCTCCAGCGCGAGCAGCCACTGCTCGTCGACGAGGCTGCCGGCTTCGACGTCGCCGCCGCACACGGCTTCGGCGATACGGCTTGCGATCAGGTAGTCGTGGTCGCTGATGAAGCGGCCGTCACGCATGTTGACGAGCGATGCCTTGATCGTCGCGATGGCCGAGCGGCCTGCAACCGGCACGTCCTTCGCACGCAGCGGGGCACGGTAGCCGGTGGCGGCCAGTGCACGCGCTTCCTTCTTCGCGGTGTCGAGCAGTTCGAACACGTTGAAGATGATCGTGTCGGACGGCTTCACGTAGCCCATCGCACGCGCATCGTGCGCGGACGCCGAGACCTTCGCCATCGCGGCGTTCTCGAACGACTTCGTGACGAACTTCAGGATGTCGGTGGTCGCGTTCGCGGCCGTCGCGGCATCCGCTGCGCGCAGCGCCGCTTCCTTCAAGCCGCCGCCCGCCGGCACGAGGCCGACGCCCACTTCGACCAGACCGACGTAGCTCTCGACGTGCACGACACGCTTCGCGCTGTGCAGCATCAGCTCGCACCCGCCGCCGAGCGCGATGCCCGACACGGCTGCGACGACCGGCACGTTCGCGTACTTCACGCGCAGCATGCCTTCCTGGAACTTCTTCACGAACGGCTCGATGCCCTTCGCGCCGCCCATCATGAACGCGGGCATCGCCTCTTCGAGGTTCGCGCCGGCCGAGAACGGGCCGCCCGGCGTGCCGAGCTTCAGCGACGTCGGCTGCCAGATCACCACGCCCTTGTAGTCCTTCTCCGCGAGCTCGATCGCCTGCACGAGGCCGTCGATCACGCTCGGTCCGATCGTGTTCATCTTCGACTTGAACGACACGATCACGACGTCGTCTTCACCGGCACGGTCGTCGACCCACGCACGCACGGCGTCGGTTTCGAACAGCGTCTTGCCGTACGTCTTCGGATCGGCGCCGGCTTCGCCGAGCAGCGGCGCACGGAACACCTGCTTGTCGTAGACCGCGAGGTCCGAACGCGGCACGAAGCGCTGCGCTGCCGGCGCCCACGAGCCTTCGGCCGTGTGCACGCCGCCCTTCTCGGCGACCGGGCCTTCGAGCACCCACGACGGCAGCGGCACGTTCGCCAGCGCCTTGCCGGCTGCGATGTCTTCCTGCACCCACTCGGCGACCTGCTTCCAGCCGGCAGCCTGCCAGCCTTCGAACGGGCCTTCGTTCCAGCCGAAGCCCCAGCGGATCGCGAGATCGACGTCGCGCGCGTTGTCGGCGATCGACTCGAGATGCACGCCGATGTAGTGGAACACGTCACGGAAGATCGACCACAGGAACTGCGCATGCGGATGGTCGGTCTCGCGCAGCAGCTTCAGGCGTTCCGCCGGCGGGCGCTTCAGGATGCGGGCGACCGTTTCGTCAGCCTTCGCGCCCGAGTCGACGTAGGTGCCCGTCTTCGCGTCGAGCACCTTGATCGCCTTGCCTTCCTTCTTGTAGAAGCCGCCGCCCGTCTTCTGGCCGAGCGCGCCCTGCTTCACCAGCTCGGCGAGCACGGCAGGCGTCTGGTAGACCGGGAAGAACGGATCGTCGGCGAGGTTGTCCTGCATCGTCTTGATCACGTGCGCCATCGTGTCGAGGCCGACCACGTCCGCCGTGCGGAACGTCGCCGATTTCGCGCGGCCGAGGCGGCTGCCGGTCAGGTCGTCGACTTCGTCGAAGCGCAGGCCGAACTTCGCGGCCTCGGTGATCACCGCGAGGATCGAGAAGATGCCGACGCGGTTCGCGATGAAGTTCGGCGTGTCCTTCGCGCGCACGACGCCCTTGCCGACGATGCTCGTCAGGAACGTCTCGAGCTGATCGAGGATCTCCGGGCGCGTATGCGCGGTCGGGATCAGTTCGACGAGGTGCATGTAGCGCGGCGGGTTGAAGAAGTGCACACCGCAGAAGCGCGCCTTCAGCTCGTCCGAGAACCCTTCGGACAGCTTCGTGATCGACAGGCCCGACGTGTTGGTCGCGAAGATCGCGTTCGGCGCGATGTGCGGCGCGACCTTCTTGTACAGGTCGTGCTTCCAGTCCATCCGCTCGGCGATCGCCTCGATCACGACGTCGCATTCGGCCAGCTTCGCGATGTCGTCTTCGTAGTTCGCTGCCTCGAGGTACTTCGCATCGTCCTTCACGCCGAACGGCGCGGGCGACAGCTTCTTCAGGTTCTCGATCGCCTTCAGCGCGATCGCGTTTTTCGGGCCTTCCTTGGCCGGCAGGTCGAACAGCAGCACCGGCACGCGTGCGTTGATGAGGTGCGCGGCGATCTGCGCGCCCATCACGCCGGCGCCCAGCACGGCGACCTTGCGAATCAGGAAATTGCTCACGGGATGTCTCCGGATAGTGTCGTGCAGCGCGGGATGTGGGGCTGCACGGAGAAGTGAGTACCAGGAACCGTTGCGTTCGGGCGGCGCGCGGCGCGCACCGCCCGGACTCGCATCAGAACAGCGATTCGTCGACTTCCATCATCGTCTTCGAACCGGCGCGCGCGGCGCGGATCGTCGATGCCGTTTCGGGCAGCAGGCGCGCGAAGTAGAAGCGCGCCGTCGCGAGCTTCGACTTGTAGAACGGGTCGCCCGACGCTTCGTTGTCGAGGGCGAGGCGTGCCATGCGCGCCCAGAAGTACGAGAACACCAGGTGGCCGACGGTACGCAGGTACGGCACGGCGGCAGCGCCGACTTCGTCGGGGTTCTGCATCGCCTTCATGCCGATTTCCATCGTCAGCTTCTGCACCTTGTCGCCGATGTCGGCGAGCGGGTTGATGAACTCGGCCATTTCCGGCTTCACGCCTTCGGCTTCCGCGAATTCCGTCACGAGCTTGCCGAACTTCTTCAGCTTCGCGCCCATGTCGCCGAGCACCTTGCGGCCCAGCAGGTCGAGCGACTGGATCGAGTTCGTGCCTTCGTAGATCATGTTGATCCGCGCGTCGCGCACGTATTGCTCCATGCCCCACTCGGAGATGAAGCCGTGGCCGCCGTAGATCTGCATCGCGTGGTTCGTGCACTCGAACGCGTTGTCGGTCAGGAACGCCTTGATGATCGGCGTGAGCAGCGCGACGAGGTCGGCGGCTTCCTTGCGCACGGCTTCGTCGGCGTGCGACAGTTCCTTGTCGATCTGCAGCGCCGACCAGTACGTGAACGCGCGCGCGCCTTCCGCGTAGGCCTTTTGCGTGAGCAGCATGCGGCGCACGTCCGGGTGCACGATGATCGGGTCGGCCGGCTTGTCCGGTGCCTTCGGGCCCGTCAGCGAGCGCATCTGCAGGCGATCCTTCGCATACGCGAGCGAGTTCTGGTACGCGACTTCCGTGAGGCCGAGACCTTGCGCGCCCACGCCGAGCCGGGCCGCGTTCATCATCACGAACATCGCGTTCAAGCCCTTGTTCGGCTCGCCGACCATCCAGCCCTTCGCGTTGTCGAGGTTCATCACGCACGTCGAGTTGCCGTGGATGCCCATCTTGTGTTCGATCGAGCCGCACTTGATGCCGTTGCGCTCGCCCGGCTCGCCCGCTGCATCGGGAATGAACTTCGGCACGATGAACAGCGAGATCCCCTTCGTACCCTGCGGTGCGTCCGGCAGGCGCGCGAGCACGAGGTGGATGATGTTCGCGGCCATGTCGTGTTCGCCGCTCGAGATGAAGATCTTCGTGCCGCTGATCGAGTACGAGCCGTCGCCGTTCGGTTCGGCCTTGGTGCGCAGGATGCCGAGGTCGGTGCCGCAATGCGGCTCCGTCAGACACATCGTGCCGGTCCATTCGCCGGTCACGAGCTTCGGCAGATAGGCCTTCTGCAGTTCCGGTGCACCGTGCGCGTGCAGGCATTCGTACGCGCCGTGCGACAGGCCCGGATACATCGTCCAGGCCTGGTTCGCCGAATTCATCATTTCATAGAGCGCGTTGTTCACGAACGCGGGCAGGCCCTGGCCGCCGTAGTCCGGATCGCAGCCGAGCGCCGGCCAGCCGGCCTCGACGTATTGCTGGTAGGCCTCCTTGAAGCCGGTCGGGGTCTTCACGACGCCGTCGCCTTCATACGTGCAGCCTTCGCGGTCGCCGACCTGGTTCAGCGGGAACAGTACCTCGGAGCAGAACTTGCCCGCTTCCTCGAGGACCTGGTTGATCGTGTCGGCGTCGAGGTCCGCATGCTTGGGCATTTGCTTGACTTCGGCTTCGACGTTCAGAAGCTCGTGCAACACGAATTGCATGTCGCGCAGCGGCGCGGCGTACTGTCCCATGACTCTCTCCAAAGGTGGGCAAAACGGCTCGAGCTCCTGGCGGGCGGGTCACGCGCCGCTAACGGCTCTCGCTCTGATACGAAACAATCGTCTTTTCCAGCGCGGCCCACGTGAGGCGCACGGCGTCCGGCGAATGCAGGAAACGTGCGTCGTGATGCAGGCCGAGCGTGAAGCTGTACAACTCGAAGAGCATCAGGTCCGGATCCGTATCCGCACGCAGATGGCCTTCTTCCTTCGCCTGCGAAATGGCACGCAGCATCGCGGCACGCCAGGCCGTCACGCTCGCGATCAACTGCTCGCGCACGGGGCTGTCAGGCCGGTCGTCGTACTCGACGGCACCGCTGATGTAGATGCATCCCGTCGTCACCTCCTGGATGCGCTTCTCCGTCCAGCGGGCCAGCATCGCCCGAAGGCGCGGCAAGCCCCGCGGCTCGCGCAGGCTCGGAAAGAACACCTCGTTTTCGAAACGATGGTGATACTCGCGGACGACCTCGACCTGCAGGTCTTCACGCGATCCGAAGTGCGCGAACACACCGCTCTTGCTCATCTGCATGCGCTCGGCCAGCAGGCCGATCGTCAGCCCCTCCAGCCCGTCACGGCTGGCGAGGTCCAAAGCAGCTTCAAGTATCGCGGCACGCGTCTGTTCGCCTTTTCGCATAGCTATTTCTGTAACCGTTCGGGGGTTCGAATAAAATCGAACGGCCGTACTATTATTGAGTGCGGCCGCTCGCGAAACAAGGAAATTATTAGAAACCGGTGTCTAACCGAGCCGCTATTTTGCGCGATTCCGGCGGGACCGGAGCGGCTTTTCCGCACGAACGTGCGGACAGATATTTTGAAGCGAATGCTTAGTCTGCGTCAGTCGTAACCGCCGACCGTCAGCGCCTTCATCACGAGACGGTACGCGGTGTACGCGAGCCAGTTCAGCAACCGCTCGATGCGCGGGCGCGCGGCGAAACGCGCGGGGTCGATCTCTCGGCCATCGGCGAACGCAGACGCGATTGCGTCGCGCAGTTCGTTCGTGACTGCATCGTAGCGCACCAGCACGACATTCGCTTCATTGTTCAGCATCAGGCTCAGCGCGTCCAGGTTCGACGAGCCGACCGTCGCCCAGTTGTCGTCGATCACGGCGACCTTGCCGTGCAGCATCGTCTTGTCGTATTCGGCGACGCGCACCCCTGCGCGCAGCAGCGCGTGATAGAGGAACGGCACGGCCGTATCGAGCGCCGCGAACTCCTTGCGGCCGATCAGGATCCGCACGTCGACGCCGCGCCGTGCGGCGCCCGTCAGCGCACGCCGCAGCTTGCGGCCCGGCATGAAGTACGGATTCGCGAGCAGGATCCGCTGGCGCGCCTGGCCGATCGCCGCGAGATACGCCTTCTCGATCGCGCGGCGGTTCACGACGTTGTCGCGCGCGACGAACGCGACGCTCGGCTCGGTCACGACCCTGAGCGCACCGGCCTTGATCCACCGGTGGCTGCGCATCCAGCGCCGGAACATGTCGGGGAACGCTTCACCGCCGTGCAGCCCGGCCGCGTACTGCGCATACGGCTTGTGGCCGAACTGGATCCGGTGCCACTGCAACTCGAATGCGGCGCGCACGTCGGACACGGCAGGCCCCGCCATCTCGACCGCGAAATCCCAGCGCGGAAACGGCAGCGTCGCGCCGTTCTGCGCGTAGTCGTCGACGATGTTGATGCCGCCGCAGAACGCGACCGCGTGATCGATCACCGCGAGCTTGCGGTGCGTGCGCGAGAAGCCGAAGCGGCCGAACAGGAAGCGGTTGTAGATGCAGCGCTCGACGCCGGCCTCGGCCCACGTGTCGAACAGCGGCAGGCGCGCGGTGCCGATGCCGTCGGTGATCACGCGCACGCGCACACCGCGCTGCGCCGCGCGGATCAGCGCGTCCGACACCGGGCGCCCTGCCGCGTCGTCGCAGAAAATGTAGGTTTCGAGCATCACCTGCTCGCGGGCCGCATCGATCCGTTCGATCAGGGCCTTGAAGAATGCGCCGCCGCCCTCGCACAGCCGCACGGTGTTGCCCGACGTGAACGCGAGCCGCGATGCGGAACCGCGTTCCTGCAGGAACATCTGCCGCAATTGCGCGAAGCGCTTGCGGGTCTCCGCATTCATGCGGACGAGCCGTGCGGCGCGCGCGACAGGGCCACGCGCGCGGGCAGTTGCAGGATCGCCTCGGCATTCGACGGCGAGAAGCAGCGCGCGGCCGCCTCGCGAAACGGCAGCCACGCATGGTCGACATGCTCGCGCGGCGACAGCGTCACGTCGACGCGCCGCGGCACGCACAGGCCGAACCAGTGCTCGACGTTGCGCGTGACGCCCGGTGCATAGCGGTGCAGGTACTGCGGATAGATCGTGTATTCGATCCGGTGGCGCCAGTCGACGAGCGCGGTGGCCGGCACGTCCGGCGTGCCGACGGCAATGCCGGTTTCCTCGACCACTTCGCGCGCGGCGGTCACCGCGAGCGGCTCGTCGAGCGCGTCCTTCGAGCCGGTGACCGACTGCCAGAAATCGGGCTGGTCGGCACGCTTGATCACGAGCACATCGAGGTCGGGCGTGTAGATCACGACGAGAACGGATTCGGGGATTTTCGGCGGCTTCGTCATCTTTGTTTCATGCGGCACAGGGCCATGCACCGGCCATGTGCTCCGAACGTACGGCAAGTGCTGCGACTGTACCGCAAAAAATGAAAAAGGCGCATCGCGGCGCCTTTTTCATGGGTGTCGTGTGCGCGTGACCGCACACACGACCGGGTGCGAAAACGCGTTACGCCTTCGGCTGTTCCGGCTGGCGCAGACGGATGTGCAGTTCGCGCAGCTGGCGCTCGTCGACCGGGCTCGGCGCTTGCGTGAGCAGATCCTGCGCACGCTGCGTCTTCGGGAACGCGATCACGTCGCGGATCGAATCGGCGCCGGCCATCATCGTGACGATGCGGTCGAGACCGAATGCGATACCGCCGTGCGGCGGCGCGCCGTACTGCAGCGCGTCCAGCAGGAAGCCGAACTTCAGTTGCGCCTCTTCCGCACCGATCTTCAGCGCGCGGAACACCTTGCTCTGCACTTCCTCGCGGTGGATACGCACCGAACCGCCACCGATTTCCCAGCCGTTCAGCACCATGTCGTACGCCTTCGCGAGGCAGCGGCCCGGGTCGGTCTCGAGGTACTCGAGGTGCTCGTCCTTCGGGCTCGTGAACGGGTGGTGCGCAGCCACGTAGCGCGCATCTTCGTCGTCGTATTCGAACATCGGGAAGTCGACGACCCACAGCGGCTTCCAGCCGGCCTGGACGAGGCCGTTCGCCTTGCCGAATTCCGAATGGCCGATCTTCAGGCGCAGTGCGCCGAGGCTGTCGTTGACGACCTTCGCGCGGTCGGCCGCGAAGAAGATGATGTCGCCGTCTTCCGCGCCGGTGCGCTCGAGGATCGCCGCGATCGATGCGTCGTGCAGGTTCTTGACGATCGGGCTCTGCAGGCCGTCGCGGCCCTTCGCCTTCTCGTTGACCTTGATCCAGGCGAGGCCCTTCGCGCCGTAGATGCGCACGAATTCCGTGTAGCCGTCGATGTCGCCGCGCGACAGTTCGCTGCCCTTCGGCACGCGCAGCGCCGCAACACGGCCGTCCTTCGCGTTGGCCGGCGTGCTGAACACCTTGAAGTCGACGTCCTTCATCGCGTCGGTCAGCTCGGTGAATTCGAGCTGCACGCGCAGGTCCGGCTTGTCCGAACCGAAACGCGCCATCGCTTCCGAGTACGGCATCACCGGGAATTTCGCGTCGAGCTCGACGTCGATCGTCGTCTTGAAGATGTGACGGATCATGTCTTCGAACAGGTCACGGATTTCCTGCTCGCCCAGGAACGACGTTTCGCAGTCGATCTGCGTGAATTCCGGCTGACGGTCGGCGCGGAGGTCTTCGTCGCGGAAGCACTTGGTGATCTGGTAGTAACGGTCGAAGTTCGCGACCATCAGCAGCTGCTTGAACAGCTGCGGCGACTGCGGCAGCGCGAAGAACTGGCCCGCGTTCACGCGCGACGGCACGAGGTAGTCGCGCGCGCCTTCCGGCGTGCTCTTCGTCAGCATCGGCGTTTCGATGTCGATGAAGCCCTGCTCGTCGAGGTACTTGCGTGCCTCGATCGCGACGCGGTAGCGCAGGCGCAGGTTGTGCTGCATCTGCGGGCGACGCAGGTCGAGCACGCGGTGCGTGAGGCGCGTCGTTTCCGACAGGTTGTCGTCGTCGAGCTGGAACGGCGGCGTGACCGACGCGTTCAGCACGATCAGTTCGTGGCACAGCACTTCGATCTTGCCGCTCTTCAGGCCGGCGTTGGCCGTGCCTTCCGGACGGTTGCGCACGAGGCCCTTGATCTGCACGCAGAACTCGTTGCGCACGCCTTCGGCGGTCGCGAACATCTCGGCGCGATCCGGGTCGCACACCACCTGCACGAGGCCTTCACGATCGCGCAGGTCGATGAAGATCACACCGCCGTGATCGCGGCGGCGCTGCACCCAGCCGCACAGCGACACGGTTTGGCCCAGCAGGTGTTCGGTCACGAGACCGCAGTATTCAGTACGCATCGACATGATGTTTGCTTTCGTTCGGTTTGATCAACGGGCGCCGCAACGCGCGGCCCGGGCGATGATTCTTTACTTACAGCGGCGGCTCGACGGGGCGGCGGGCGGGCGCCGGAGCCGGCGCCGGAGGCGCCACGACGCCCATCGAGACGATGTACTTGAGCGCGGCATCGACCGACATGTCGAGTTCGATGACTTCGCTCTTCGGCAGCATCAGGAAGAAGCCCGACGTCGGGTTCGGCGTCGTGGGCACGTACACGCTCACGTACTCTTCCGTCAGATGGTTGACCACGTCGCCGCCGGGCGCGCCGGTCAGAAACGCGATCGTATACGAGCCGCGGCGCGGGTATTCGATCAGCAGCGCCTTGCGGAACGCGTTGCCGCTGCTCGACAGCAGCGTGTCCGACACCTGCTTGACGCTCGTGTAGATCGGCCCGACGACCGGGATGTGACGCACGACCGCGTTCCACCACGTGACGAGCTTCTGGCCGATGAAGTTGCGCGTGGCCAGCCCGACGACGAAGATGAACGCGAGCGTCAGCACCGCGCCGATCCCCGGCAGATGGAAGCCGAGCATCCGCTCGGGCTGCCACGATTCGGGCAGCAGGAGCAGCGTCTGGTCCATCGTGCCGATGATGAGGCCGAGCACCCACAGCGTGATCGCGAGCGGGACGAGAACCAGCAGGCCGGTCAGAAACACCGATTTCAGGGTCGTCTTTTTCATCATCTGCCGTCAATGAACCGCGCCGGCGGCGCGGATTGGTCGCGACCCGGCCGGGCCGCGACGGTCAACTGCTGGCGGCGGGCGCTGCGGCCGGTGCAGGCGCGGCGCTCGTCGTCGTGCTGTCGGAAGAGCTTGCGGCAGCCGGCGCGGCTGCTGCGGGCGCGGCTTCCGCCGAAGCGGCCGGCGCCGCGTCACCCGACGCCGTCGCCGGTGCGCTGGTGCCGCCCGAACCGCCGCGGAAATCGGTGACATACCACCCCGAGCCCTTCAGCTGGAAACCGGCGGCAGTCACCTGCTTGCGAAAAGCATCCTTCCCGCATTCAGGGCATTGCGACAGCGGCGCGTCGCTCATCTTCTGGAGCACGTCCTTCGCGAAACCGCACGCTTCGCATCGATAGGCGTAGATCGGCATGATATTTTTCCCGCAGAAACTGGAAACGGCTTGCAAAACCTTGAATTATAGCTGAAACCCTGGCGCGCTCCGGCAATGGCCGTGACACCCGCCCA
Source organism: Burkholderia cepacia complex sp. TUM26381 (assembly GCF_057439935.1). Classification (NCBI taxonomy): domain Bacteria; kingdom Pseudomonadati; phylum Pseudomonadota; class Betaproteobacteria; order Burkholderiales; family Burkholderiaceae; genus Burkholderia; species Burkholderia cepacia complex sp. TUM26381. The sequence continues at coordinate 3,084,501 of NZ_CM172006.1, forward strand.
TCAGCGGCGGCGCCACGTGAGCCAGCGCTCGTGCCCTTCGAACACGGCCAGCGAATCGGTCACGGGCAAATCCTCGATCAGCTCGAAGTGCGGCGCGAGCAACGCGTCGAGTTCCGCACGCTCGATTCCGAACGGCGGCCCCTTCGGTTTCGCCATCACGAAAAAATAGCCGGCCAGCAATCCGTCCGCCGGCAACAGCTCGGCCATCCGAGCCGCATAGCCGGCCCGCATGGCCGGCGGCAGCGCACACAGGAACGCGCGCTCGTACACCCACTGCACGTCGAACGGCGGCCGGTACGTGAAGAAATCGGCCTGCTCGACGACGTCCGCATGCGCGCCGAGCTGCGCCTTCGCGGCAGCTACCGCCTGCGCGGCGAAATCGATCGCACGCACCGGCCAACCGGCCTGCGCGAGCCACCCGGCCTCCTGCGCACTGCCGCAACCGGGAATCAGTACCGTGCACGGCTCGAGCCGGTGCGCGAACACGCGAAAGCCGTCGGGCACGCCGCCGAATTCCCACGGCGTCACGCCGCGCGCGAAACGCTCGTCCCAGAACGATGCCTTGGCCGGGTCGCGCGTCGCGAAATCGGCGGACGTCGGTGCGGCCGGTTGCTTAGGATCGGGCATCGTCGTACTCCTTTCGGTCAGGCGCCGTAGGCGAGCGCGAGCAATACGCGCGCGACCAGCGCCCCGACACCGACCGCCAGGCCGAAGATCAGCAGCGCCTGCAACAACCGGTTCGTCCGTTTCTGCTCGACGAGGACCTGGCGCATCAGCTCCTCGCTCGCGGCGCGCGGCGCGTCGTGGCGCGCGGCCATCGCGTGATGGATCAGGCGCGGCAGTTGCGGCAGCGTCTTGCTCCACTGCGGCGCCTCGACCTTGAAGCGCTCGTACCAGCCGCGCAGGCCGATCTGCTCGGTCATCCAGCGCTCGAGGTACGGCTTCGCGGTCTTCCACAGATCGAGTTCGGGATCGAGCGAGCGGCCGAGCCCTTCGACGTTGAGCATCGTCTTTTGCAGCAGCACGAGCTGCGGCTGGATCTCGACGTTGAAGCGGCGCGATGTCGAGAACAGGCGCATCAGCACCTGGCCGAGCGAGATGTCCTTCAGCGCGCGGTCGAAGTACGGCTCGCATACGGCGCGGATTGCGCTTTCGAGTTCCTCGACACGCGTCTCGGGCGGCACCCAGCCCGATTCCAGGTGCAGCGTTGCGACGCGGTGATAGTCACGCTTGAAGAACGCGAGGAAGTTCTGCGCGAGGTAGTTCTTGTCGAAATCGGACAGCGCGCCGACGATCCCGAAATCGAGCGCGATGTAGCGCCCGAACGTGCTCGGGTCGAGGCTCACCTGGATGTTGCCGGGGTGCATGTCCGCATGGAAGAAACCGTCGCGGAACACCTGCGTGAAGAAGATCTCGACGCCTTCGCGCGCGAGCTTCTTGATGTCGACGCCGGCCGAGCGCAGCGTCTCGACCTGGCTGATCGGCACGCCCGTCATGCGCTCCATCACGAGCACCTGCGACGTCGAGAAATCCCAGAACATTTCGGGCACGAGCAGTAGGTCGAGGCCCGCGAAGTTGCGGCGCAGCTGGCTGCCGTTCGCGGCCTCGCGCATCAGGTCGAGCTCGTCGTGCAGGTACTTGTCGAATTCGGCGACGACTTCGCGCGGCTTCAGGCGGCGGCCGTCGGCCCACATGCGCTCGGTCCAGATCGCGATGTCGCGCATCAGCGCAAGATCCGAGTCGATCACGGACAGCATGTTCGGGCGCAGCACCTTCACCGCAACGGCCTTGCCCGCGTGTACGCCCTGCTTCAGCTTCGCGAAATGCACCTGCGCGATCGATGCGCTCGCGATCGGCTCGCGCTCGAATTCGTCGAACAGCTCGTCGACCGGCGCCCCGAGCGACTTCTCGATGATCGCGATCGCGACAGCGGAATCGAACGGCGGCACCTGATCCTGCAGCTTCGCGAGTTCGTTCGCGAAATCGACCGACAGCAGGTCGCGGCGCGTCGACAGCACCTGGCCGAACTTCACGAAGATCGGGCCGAGGCTTTCGAGCGCGTGACGCAGCCGCACGGCGGGCGGATCGGAATAGCGGCGGCCGATCGTCGTGATCCGCAGCAGCAGCTTCACGCGCCGGTCGTCGATCCGGGACAGCATCACTTCGTCGAGACCAAAACGGATGACGGTGTAGACAATCTTGATGAAACGGAAAATGCGCATGCCCTGCGGCCCTCAGTGCGCGCCGCGCGGGCCTGGGCCCGTGCGCGCGCCGATTTTTTGTTCGAGTCGCTCGACCCGCTTTTCGACCCGCGCGAGCGCATCGCGTGCGCGCGCCAGTTCGGCGTCGAAGCCGCCGAGCGACGTGCGCCGGACGACTTGCGGGTTCTCGTCGAGCCAGTATTCGGCGACGGAATCGAGCACGTTGCGGCCGGTGCGTCGCGCGCGTGCACCGGCATCGCGCACGACCGTCGCGATCCGGAATGCCGCCGCGTCGCCGACCAGCTTCGCGAGATCTTCTTCAGGTTCCCAGCGCAGGTGCTCGGCCAGCTTCGCGATCTGCGTCGCGAATTCCGCGTCGCCCTCGATCTTCACGTGCTTCATCACGGCCGCCTGGCCGCCCTGCAGAAACGCGGCGACGGTATCGCCCGCGAGTGCGATCGACACGTCGACCTGTTGCGCATCGTGCGCGTCGACGGCGGTCAGATAGCCGTCGGGCTGCACCAGCAGCGTGAGCGTGACGGGGGGCACGTCGATCCGGGCAGTCTTGCCCGCATAGGGAATCAGGCGGTCGCGCGCCCACGATTCGCGCGCGAGCAGGTGATTGACGGCAGCAGCAAAAGGCTTGGCGGCAAAGGTCATCGGGCTGGGAAAGAAAAAACCCGCGCAGGCCGGGCGCCCACGCGGGTTTCTATTGTAACGTCGGATCGTCGGCAGACCGTGCCTGACCGTACACCCGGGCGGCAAGCAGTCGCAGTGCGGCGGCCGTCGCCCGGGTGCCCGGCGGCGCGGGCCGCCGAACACGCTCAGTGCGTGTTGATCTGCTGGATACCCGCGAGCAGCCAGCCCTGGCTACCCGACTTCGCCAGGTTCCACACCTCGTCGAACGGTGCGGCCGACGCGCTCGCCGATTCGCGGATCAGGCCGTGGAAACGCACGCTCGCCGACTGCTCGATGCCGCGATCCTCGATGGCAACCAGCTCCGCGTCGAGCTGCACGACGTCGGTCTGGTTCGCCTCGTTGCCGCGCGAATCGAGGTCGATCTTGATCTCGGCGAACATTTCGGGCGTCGTGAACTCGCGAATGTCGGCCAGGTTGCCCTGGTCCCACGCCGCCTGCAGGCGCACGAAGTAGACCTTCGCGCTGCGCAGGAACGCTTCGGTGTCGAAGCCGGCCGGCACCTGGAGCGGTGCTGCCGCAGCCGCTGCCGTGCCGGCGGCCGCTGCACCGCCGCCGAACACGCCCTGCGCTTCGTTCGCATAGCTGCTGCCGCTGCCCGCGTAATTGCTGCCGGTATTGCTTTGCTGGAACGACGGGCTTTGCGAGTAGCCACCCGACGACGACGCCGAGCCGCCGACCGAGTACGCCGGCTCCTGCGGGCGACGGCGGTTCATGAACTTGCGGATCAGCCAGATACCGACCATCGCGAGCAGCGCGATCACGATGACGTTCGCCATCATGCTCGCGAATGCGCCGCCGAGGCCGAAGTGCGACAGCAGCGCCGCGATGCCGAGACCGGCCGCGAGACCGGCGATCGGCCCGAGCCAGCGCGAGCGGTTGGGCTGCGCGGCCGGCGTGGGCGTGGCCGGGTTCGCACGCTGCGCCTGCGACGGCGCGGCCTGCTGCATCGGCTGCTGTGCGGGCGGCGTGGCCTGGCGCTGCGTGACGGTGGAATTCTGCCGGCCGATGCTGCGCCCGCCGCCCATGCGCTTGGCTTCAGCGTCGAGCGATGCGAACGTGCCGGCCGTGAGCAGGCCGACCATCAGCAGTGTGCCGACTCGTCGAGCCCACGGCTTCGACGGCTTGCTACGGTTGAACAACGAACGCGTTTCGGACATCAGCTTCTCCAAATGTAAGGCGAATGTATGGAAAGAACCCCTTAGTACTTGGTTCCCATGTGTAAAGCTACCACGCCACCTGACAAATTGTAATATTTGACGGCATCGAGGCCCGCTTGTTCCATCATCGTCTTCAGCGTGTCCTGATCGGGGTGCATCCGGATAGATTCAGCAAGATACCGGTAACTTTCAGCATCTTTCGCGAACTTGTCGCCAAGCCACGGTAATACTTTGAAAGAATACAGATCGTACGCTTTTTTCAGCGGATCCCAGACTTTCGAGAATTCCAGCACCATCACGCGGCCGCCGGGCTTCGTCACGCGGCGCATCTCGGCCAGCGCGGCGTCCTTGTGGGTCATGTTGCGCAGCCCGAACGCGACCGTGACCACATCGAAGTAGTTGTCCGGAAAGGGAATTTTCTCGGCGTCGCACAGCAGCGACGGCGTCACGAACCCCTTGTCGAGCAACCGGTCGCGGCCGACGCGCAGCATCGATTCGTTGATGTCCGTGTGCCACACCTCGCCCGTCGGCCCGGCCGCCTTCTTGAACGATTTCGTCAGGTCGCCGGTGCCGGCCGCGATATCGAGCACCTTGAAACCGGGGCGCACGTTCGCCTGCGCGATCGTGAACGCCTTCCACGCGCGGTGCATGCCCGCCGACATCAGGTCGTTCATCAGATCGTAGTTGCTCGCGACCGAATGGAACACTCCCGCCACTTTCTTCGCTTTTTCGTTTTCCTCGACGCTTTCGAAGCCGAAGTGGGTTTTGCTCATCGCGTTGATCCTCAGTAAATGGCAAGACGGCGCCGAGCGGGCGCCGTCGATTTCAGTGGCAGTGGCCGTGCGGCGCGGAGGCCGCCTGCATCGGTGCGTCGCGCTCGACGCCCGCCGCCTTCAGTTTGTCGAAATAGTCGCGCCACAGCGCGTCCTGCTGCGTCGCCAGCTCGTACAGCAGATCCCATGAGTAGATGCCGGTCGAATGGCCGTCGGAGAAGGTCGGCTGCAGCGCGTAGTTGCCGACGCCCTCGAGCGCCGTGATCGTCACTTCGCGCTTGCCGGTCTGCAGCGTCTCCTGTCCGGGCCCGTGGCCGCGCACCTCGGCCGACGGCGAATAGACGCGCATCAGCTCGAACGGAATCCGGTAGCTGTCGCCGTTCGGGTACTGCAATTCGAGCACGCGCGACACCGCGTGCACGACGACGCCGGACGGAATCGGCGTCGTGGAAGTCAAACCGCTCATGGCTGCCTCGAATCGGTCATGCGTTGAATTTCCTCGCGCACCGCATTGTGCAGCAGCGAGGCCTGCGCAGCGCGCGAGCGCAGCAGCGCCTCGGACACGCCGCGCTGGCGCGGCGCCCAGACGGGCTGCGGGAAGTGGGCGTCGTTGGAAAAGCGCGGGATCACGTGCCAGTGCACGTGCGGCACCATGTTGCCGAGGCTCGCGAGATTCACCTTGTTCGGCTGCATCACACGGCGCACGGCCCGCTCGACCGCGTAGACCACGCGCATCAGGTGTGCCCGCTCGGGTTCGCCGAGATCGGAGAATTCGGCCACGTGCGCGCCCCAGATTACCCGGCAGAAGCCCGGATACTCGTGCTCGCCCGTCGCGAGGACGACGCGCACCGCATCGTCGCGCCAGAGCAGCTCGCCGCCGTCTTCACGGCAAAACACGCATTCCATCGTCGCTCCCATGTGGACGGGCGCCGGCATTGCTGCGCCGGCGCCCGCTCATTCCTGGCCCGGTCGGGCGGTCGTCATGCCCGCATTAGACCAGCACGCGCTCGATCCCGCCATTGTTCGCGCGTGCGACATAATCGGCCATCCAGTTCTCGCCGAGCACCTGACGCGCAATTTCGACCACGATGTAGTCGGCTTCGAGGTTCGCGTCCTCGCTGTAGCGCGACAGGCCCTGCAGGCACGACGGGCAGCTCGTCAGGATCTTCACGTCCGGGCCGTTCGCGGCCGCGGCGGCCGGCGCCGCCGCATCGCCGGCCACGACCGGGATCGCGCGCAGCTTCGCGGCGCCCTTGCGGATCTCCTCTTCCTTGCGGAAGCGGACCTGCGTCGAAATGTCCGGGCGCGTGACCGCGAGCGTGCCCGATTCGCCGCAGCAGCGCTCGTTCTTCTCGATCTTGTAGCCGTCCTTTTCCGAACCCATCAGCTCGTTGACGAGCTTCACCGGATCCATCGTCTTGATCGGCGTGTGGCACGGGTCGTGATACATGTAGCGCGTGCCCGACACGCCGTCGAGCTTCATCCCCTTCTCGAGCAGGAACTCGTGGATGTCGATGATCCGGCAGCCCGGGAAGATCTTGTCGAATTCGTAGCCGGCGAGCTGGTCGTAGCAGGTGCCGCACGACACGACCACCGTCTTGATATCGAGGTAGTTCAGCGTGTTCGCGACACGGTGGAACAGCACGCGGTTATCCGTGACGATCTTCTCGGCCTTGTCGTACTGACCCGAGCCGCGCTGCGGATAGCCGCAGCACAGGTAGCCCGGCGGCAGCACCGTCTGCACGCCGGCTTCCCACAGCATCGCCTGCGTCGCGAGGCCGACCTGCGAGAACAGGCGCTCGGAGCCGCAGCCCGGGAAGTAGAACACCGCTTCCGAATCGACGGTCGTCGACTTCGGGTTGCGGATGATCGGCACGATCTTGTTGTCCTCGATGTCGAGCAGCGCGCGCGCCGTCTTCTTCGGCAGGTTGCCCGGCATCTTCTTGTTGACGAAGTGGATCACCTGCTCGACGACGGGCGGCTTGCCGGTCGTCGCGGGCGGGTGCTGCGTCTGCTTCGTCACGACCTTCTTCAGCATGTCGTTCGCGAAGCGCTGCACCTTGTAGCCGACGCCCATCATCACCGTGCGCGCGGCGTTGATCGTCTGCGGATTGGTCGCGTTCAGGAAGAACATGCCGGCCGCATTGCCGGCGTTGAACTTCTTCTTGCCCATCTTGCGCAACAGGTTGCGCATGTTCATCGTGACGTCGCCGAAGTCGATCTTCACCGGGCACGGCGTCGCGCACTTGTGGCACACCGTGCAGTGGTCGGCCACGTCGTTGAACTCATCCCAATGCTTGATCGACACGCCGCGGCGCGTCTGCTCTTCGTACAGGAACGCCTCGACCAGCAGCGAGGTCGCGAGGATCTTGTTGCGCGGGCTGTACAGCAGGTTCGCGCGCGGCACGTGCGTCGCGCACACCGGCTTGCACTTGCCGCAGCGCAGGCAGTCCTTCACCGAATCGGCGATCGCGCCGATGTCGGACTGCTGCATGATCAGCGACTCGTAGCCCATCAGCCCGAAGCTGGGCGTATAGGCGTTGCGCAGATCGGCGCCGTCGAGCAGCTTGCCCTTGTTGAAGCGTCCGTTCGGGTCGACGCGCTGCTTGTACGCGCGGAACTCGGCGATCTCGTCGTCGGTCAGGAACTCGAGCTTCGTGATGCCGATCCCGTGTTCGCCGGAAATCACGCCGTCGAGCGAGCGCGCGAGCTTCATGATGCGTGCGACCGACGCGTGCGCGTCCTGCAGCATCTCGTAGTTGTCGGAGTTGACCGGGATGTTCGTGTGAACGTTGCCGTCGCCCGCGTGCATGTGCAGCGCGACGAACACGCGGCCGCGCAGCACGCGCTTGTGGATCGCCTGCGCTTCGTCGAGGATCTGCTTGAACGCGCCGCCGTTGAAGATCGCGCGCAGCTCCGCGCGGATCTCCTGCTTCCACGAGATGCGGACCGTGCGGTCCTGCGAGATGTGGAACACGGTCGCGCCCGGCTGTTCGTCCGCGCGATCCGCGAACCTCTCGGCGAGCGCCTCGTAGCCGAGCTGCACGAGGTAGTGCTGCGCCTCGCGCAACGGCTGGTCGAGCCGGTCGCGCACGAATTCCCAGCGTGCGCGCACGCGCTTGAGCAGTTCCAGCGCCTGCTGCACGCGGTCTTCCAGCAGTTCGGCGCTCGGGATTTCGTTCGCATCGTCGGTCTTGCCGAGCGGCAGGTTGCCGCCGCGGAAGAACGCTTCCAGCGCGTCGACGAGTTGCAGCTTGTTCTTCAGCGACAGCTCGATGTTGATCCGCTCGATGCCGTCGGTGTACTCGCCCATCCGGTTCAGCGGGATCACGACGTCTTCGTTGATCTTGAACGCGTTCGTGTGCTTCGCGATCGCGGCCGTGCGGCTGCGGTCGAGCCAGAAGCGCTTGCGCGCCTCCGCGCTGATCGCGACGAAGCCTTCGCCGCTCTTGCCGTTCGCCATCCGGATCACTTCGGACGTCGCGTGCGCCACTGCGTCGGCGTCATCGCCGACGATGTCGCCGATCAGCACCATCTTCGGGAACGCGTTGCGCTTGCTCTTCGTTGCGTAGCCGACCGCGCGCAGGTAGCGCTCGTCGAGGTGCTCGAGACCCGCGAGGATCGCGCCGCCCTGCTTCGACGTCTCGAACAGGTAGTCCTTGATCTCGACGATGCTCGGGATCGCCTCGCGCGCCTGGCCGAAGAACTCGAGGCAGACGGTGCGCGTGTGCGCGGGCATCTTGTGCAGCACCCAGCGCGCGGACGTGATGAGCCCGTCGCAGCCCTCCTTCTGCACGCCCGGCAGGCCGGCGAGGAACTTGTCGGTCACGTCCTTGCCGAGCCCTTCCTTGCGGAACCGGCGGCCTTCGATCTCGAGCATCTCGCTCTTCAGCAGCTTCTCGCCCGGCGCATACGCACCGTCGAACCACTTCAGCTCGAAACGCGCGACCGCGATGTCGTGGATCTTGCCCTGGTTGTGCTCGTGGCGCGTGACTTCGAGCCAGTTGCCGTCCGGGTCGACCATCCGCCACCAGGCCAGGTTGTCGAGCGCGGTGCCCCACAGCACGGCCTTCTTGCCGCCCGCGTTCATCGCGACGTTGCCGCCGATGCACGATGCGTCGAGCGACGTCGGATCGACCGCGAACACGTAACCGGCCGCCTCGGCCGCTTCCGTCACGCGGCGCGTGACGACGCCCGCGCCGGAGAAGATCGTCGGCACCTTGTGCGCGACGCCCGGCAGTTCGGTCAGCTCGACCGCGCCGAGCTGCTCGAGCTTTTCCGTGTTGATCACCGCGGAGAACGGCGTGAGCGGCACCGCGCCGCCCGTGTAGCCGGTGCCGCCGCCGCGCGGGATCACGGTCAGGCCGAGCTCGAAGCAGGCCTTGATCAGCGCCGCGATCTCGGCTTCGGTGTCGGGCGTCAGCACGACGAACGGGTATTCGACGCGCCAGTCGGTCGCGTCGGTCACGTGCGACACGCGCGACAGCCCGTCGAAGCGGATGTTGTCCTTTTCCGTGCAGCGGCCGAGCGCCTTGGTCGCGCGACGGCGCAGGTCGGCCATCTTCTCGAATTCGTCGGCGAAGTCATTGACCGCGCGCTGCGCGGCGGTTTCGAGCATCTCGACACGCAATGCGCGCTCGCGGCCCGCGTCGTCGCGGTGCGCGGTGAGATCGGCGTTGCGGCGCTTGCCGATCTCGGTCAGGCGGTGGTTCAGCGCCTCGATCAGCAACGCGCGGCGCTTCGGGTTGTCGAGCAGGTCGTCCTGCAGGTACGGGTTGCGGCGCACGACCCAGATGTCGCCGAGCACTTCATACAGCATCCGTGCCGAGCGACCCGTGCGGCGCTCGGCGCGCAGTTCGTCGAGCACCGACCACGCCTCTTCGCCGAGCAGGCGGATCACGATCTCGCGATCCGAGAAGGACGTGTAGTTATAGGGAATCTCGCGCAAGCGGGGCGCGGGGTCGGCGGCGACGGCGGCGGCCGCGCCATGCGGATCGAAAACTTGTGGTGCGTTCATGTTCGGACGACTCGGAGGGCCGATACACCGTGCACGGGCGTCGGCAAGCGCGTAGGCGCAATCTTGGGGAAATCTGTTCTGTTACCAGACGCGCGGCTGTCCTTCATGGGGCCGGAGCGGGCGACTTGCCCCTCCTGGCCGGCGACAGGGCCTGGCGGCACTCGGAACGATCAGCACGATCGCGCGCGGCGCGCATGCCGTTCGGCCGCGGGGCTGGCTGCGCGCGGCGTCGGCTTCAACGGTGCGATCCGAGGGTGCCTCTGCATCTTCCGAATCCTTGATTCAAAACGGAATTCTAACCCATGATCGCACCATCCGTGACACGCCGGACAGGTCGTGGGGCTATCGCCGCCAGCCGCGCCGGGCGGGGTTCGGCGCGGTTTCGTGCGATCATTCGCCGCCCGTCCGGTCGGTAACCATTCGGTTAAGCCGGTAAAAAAGGGACGTTCCGTGTCGCGAACGCCCCGTCCGCGCGGCGCCGCGACCACTCGCCCGGCATGCCGCTTGCATGCGGGCGGACCCTTGGCGCTATCATTGACCCTTTACCGTCTGCTTCCGCACTGCACGCGAGCGCCCATGGCATCCCACGATTACCTGAAAAAAATCCTCACCGCGCGCGTCTACGACGTCGCGATCGAGACGGAACTCGAACCCGCCCGCAACCTGTCGGTCCGGCTGCGCAATGCCGTATACCTGAAGCGCGAGGACAACCAGCCGGTGTTCTCGTTCAAGCTGCGCGGCGCGTACAACAAGATGGCGCACATTCCGGCGGACGCGCTCGCGCGCGGCGTGATTACGGCATCGGCCGGCAACCACGCGCAGGGCGTCGCGTTCTCGGCGGCCCGGATGGGCGTGAAGGCCGTGATCGTCGTGCCGGTCACGACGCCGCAGGTGAAGGTCGATGCGGTGCGCGCGCACGGCGGCCCGAGCGTCGAGGTGATCCAGGCGGGCGAATCGTACAGCGATGCGTATGCGCACGCGGTCAAGGTGCAGCAGGAGCGCGACCTCACGTTCGTCCACCCGTTCGACGATCCGTACGTGATCGCCGGCCAGGGCACGATCGCGATGGAGATCCTGCGCCAGCACCAGGGCCCGATCCACGCGATCTTCGTGCCGATCGGCGGCGGCGGGCTCGCGTCCGGCGTCGCGGCATACGTGAAGGCCGTACGCCCGGAGATCAAGGTCATTGGCGTGCAGGCCGAGGATTCGTGCGCGATGGCGCAGTCGCTGGATGCCGGCGAGCGCATCGAGCTGAGCGAAGTCGGCCTGTTCGCGGACGGCACGGCGGTGAAGCTCGTCGGCGAGGAAACTTTCCGGCTGTGCCGCGAATTCCTCGACGGCGTCGTGACGGTCAACACCGACGCGCTGTGCGCGGCGATCAAGGACGTGTTCCAGGACACACGCAGCGTGCTCGAGCCGTCGGGCGCGCTCGCGGTCGCGGGTGCGAAGCTGTACGCGGAACGCGAGGGCATCGAGAACCAGACGCTCGTCGCGGTCACGTCCGGCGCGAACATGAACTTCGACCGGATGCGCTTCGTGGCCGAGCGCGCCGAAGTCGGCGAGGCGCGCGAAGCCGTGTTCGCGGTCACGATCCCCGAGGAACGCGGCAGCTTCAAGCGCTTCTGCTCGCTCGTCGGCGACCGCAACGTCACCGAGTTCAACTACCGGATCGCCGATGCGCAGTCCGCGCACATCTTCGTCGGCGTGCAGATCAAGCGCCGCGGCGAATCGGCGGAGATCGCCGCGAACTTCGAGTCGCACGGGTTCAAGAGCGTCGACCTGACGCACGACGAGCTGTCGAAGGAACACATCCGCTACATGGTCGGCGGCCGCTCGCCGCTCGCGCTCGACGAACGCCTGTTCCGCTTCGAATTCCCTGAGCGGCCGGGTGCGCTGATGAAGTTCCTGTCGTCGATGGCGCCGGACTGGAACATCAGCCTGTTCCACTACCGCAACCAGGGCGCGGACTACAGCTCGATCCTCGTCGGGCTGCAGGTGCCGCAGGCCGATCGCGCCGAATTCGAACGCTTCCTCGCGGCACTCGGCTACCCGTATGTCGAAGAGAGCGCCAACCCGGCTTACCGCCTCTTCCTGTCGTAAAGGCGTCCCACGATGAATCCCGAACATTCCCCGCTCGGCAAGGCCACCGTCTACGCGGCGCAGTACGACGCGTCGCTGCTGTTCCCGATCCCGCGCGCCGGCGCGCGCGAGCAGCTCGGCATCACGTCGGCGCTGCCGTTCTTCGGCACCGACATCTGGAACGCGTACGAGCTGTCGTGGCTCAATGCGCGCGGCAAGCCGCAGGTCGCGGTCGCGACGTTCTACGTGCCGGCCGAATCGCCGGCCATCGTCGAATCGAAGTCGTTCAAGCTGTATCTCGGCTCGTTCGCGCAGTCGAAGTTCGACTCGATCGATGCGGTGCGCGACGTGCTGAAGCGCGACGTGTCGGCCGCGTGCGGCGCGACCGTGTCGGTGCAGCTCGTGTCGGCGCACGATTTCGGCAAGCTCGAGATGGAAGAACTCGACGGGCTGTCGCTCGACCGCCTCGATCTCGATACCGACATCTACGAACCCGATCCGTCGCTGCTGTCGGCAGCCGTTGACGAAGCGCCGGTCGAGGAAACGCTCGTGTCCGACCTGCTGCGCTCGAACTGCCCGGTCACGGGCCAGCCCGACTGGGGCAGCGTGCAGATCCACTACGTCGGGCCGCAGATCGACCACGCGGGCCTGCTGCGCTACATCATCTCGTTCCGCAATCACACGGGCTTTCACGAGCAATGTGTCGAGCGGATCTTCCTCGACATCATGCACGCGTGCAAACCGGTGAAGCTGGCGGTGTATGCGCGCTATACGCGCCGTGGCGGGCTCGACATCAACCCGTTCCGCACGAACTACAACCAGCCGATGCCTGACAACGCGCGGACTGCGCGGCAGTAAATGCAAGGGGACTGGCGGGCATGTGGAAGCCCGCCAGCACCGCCTGCTTGCGAAAAGAATGTCTTTCTAGTTCGGTGCGAACACATCGGCTTGGCACTTCGGGCAATACAGGTAGATCGTTCGACCATCGGGCATCGAAATGAAGCCGCGCCTTGCCTGGTCTATTCTCCATTTCGCCGAACCACCACCCGCGACACGTGCCTTGCCTTCGGCATAGCAATTCGCGGCGTCCAGATCATGGCTGTATGCCCGTTCTGTTACGCGGCTCGCACGCTTGAAAAACGCGCGGACATCCGCCTGCCGAAGAACGAACGTACGACACGTATCTGCCGTTTCGTCCCCGCTGATGTCAGCCGACCACGCGCCGTTCGTGACGATTTCGACTGACTCTGGCACAACCGTGGGTAAAGCCCCTCCAGGCGACGTACCATCGGGCAATGTACCCGCAACCGCGCTGTGGTCGAGCACGAGCGCCAACATCAAAACCGCGAGTCGAATCACCATTGCCCCTTCGCCGCCTCTGTGCGGTTCTTCCGCGATACTGCCGGATGGCGAAAAACCTCTGCCAACGGCACATTGAGTGTTACCGAAAGTCCATGGATGAGCCATCGAAGCGAGTCATTCTGAGCTTCCGGCGCCGCGACGTAGGTTCGTCGGTCAGGGTTCGGTTCATTGAGCGGGAGTGCTTCACCGACCAATTCCACGCCAATGCTGTCTGTATTAGAAGGGTAACGGTCCGGGACCGCCTTGCGCATCTCACGCCGGTTTTCGCCACGCGGGTCAAAACGGCGAAGTTGCTCCAGTTCGACCGGCGTGCAACGCATTTCGGCAACACAGCGCGCCTTGAGACGACCAACATGCCAAGTCTGCTTCTTCAAAGATGCCGTCTGATAAATCGTTCCATCTTTCTCAATCAGAAAATGCGCCCCGCTGGCAGACGCATTCTGATAGCTACTGAGAGCAGAAGCCGCCGTTGAACCGCCAGTTTGATGGACGACTACTCCGCTAATCCTCGGCATCTCACCACGCTCGATCTGAGCTTTTCTGGCCCGCACTACGCGTGGACTAAGAGAGTGTTTCAAAAAGAGTCGTCCGGGCGCTGAAGCGTTCGCCAGCAGATCAGGCAACAGGCGAGTTTGAGGAGCCCTTCATGGATGTCGGCACGACGCTCAAATCGTGTACGAAGACGGCGGAATCCGTGCAGCCAGGCATTGGTACGTTCGACGACCCAACGTACTTTGCCAAGACCGCTGCCGTGAGGTTCACCGCGTCGGGCAATCGATGTGGGAATCCCGGCAGCGTGCAACGGCCGGCGATATTTGTCGTGGTCGTAAGCCCGATCGGCATAGATCCGGCCAGACTTGCGCAAGGGGCGACCACGCAAACCGCGAACCGGTGGGATGGCGTCGACCAGTGGCAGCAGTTGCGTGATGTCGTTGCGGTTCGCGCCCGTCAGGATGATCGCGAGCGGCGTGCCGTTGGCGTCGGTGGCGACGTGATGTTTGGAACCGGGTCGCGCACGATCGGTGGGGTTCGGTCCAGTTTTTCGCCCGCCCCAACTGCTCGAACAGAAGTGGAATCGATGACGACACGAGAAAAGTCGATCCGATCGGCGGCACGCAGCTTCGCGAGCAGGATCTCGTGGAGCCGATCCCAGACGCCGACCTGTTGCCAGTCGCGCAGGCGGCGCCAGCAACTGATGCCCGATCCGCAACCCATCTCGGCAGGTAGTTCGTTCCAGCGAATGCCGCTCTTGAGTACGAAAAGTATTCCGGTCAGCGCAGCCCGATCGGCTACGGGTTTGCGCCCCGGGTACCGGAAGCGTCTCGGCTTTGCTGGTGGCAAAAGTGGTTCGATCAATGCCCACAATTCGTCGTCGATGATCGGCCTGGTCATCTCCTCGCTCCGCATGTCACAACGGTCGAGGTTAACAGCTTTGTGTTCGAGTTAACAGATGGCTAACGCTCTTTTTGAAACACTCTCTAACAACCATTCCATTGAAATCAATCGAGAGCATTCAATACCCGCATCATATCGCCGCAATCTTTCCGCCGATCGCTTACGTTCATGCCTTCACCCGTCATGCACACCGGCTAACTCGGCTTTCGCGATAGCTCGGCCATTCGTCCGGTGTCCCATTTCCGTTCAACCGCTGCGCGATACAGCATCGCCAGCGTGATCGACTCCCGTTTGAGGTCGTGCGGTTGACGAAGCACCCATCGCCGGAACAACGAATAACTTCCCTCGCCTTCCATCAGGAAATACCGGTGAAAATCGAAGTCGCCGGTATCGATGCAAAATCGCTCAAAAAAGTGGCCCATGAAATCGTCGGCTTCATCGACGGTCTGGCCAAGATCCTCCCAAAGCCTCGTGGCCACGGACAGCGGCATCGATTTGCCAAGCCCTGCTTCGGATCTGACGAAGGCCTCGATCTCGTCCCACTGCACGTTTTCCATCAAAACACCTTGCACTCTGGTTCAACAAGACAGTTGTACTCGGTGATCGGGCCACGCACCCGCGCCGATAGCCGCCGCATCCCGCCGGATAGATGTGTCACGTTGAGGCCCGTTGAAAAAAGTTCGTCACACAATGCAAACTCTCGTTGCCGCTCATACCCCGCTTCAACCGCATTGCATTTGAACGTTCCCAGCCCATCTGCTCGCCGAGCGCCCTCATCCATGCATTGCCTCCGTCATGACGAAACAAGGCCGGTGCACGCAAATGCACCGGCCTTGTTGCACAGCTCCTACCCTTGCCGAGTTGCTTCGCCGATGCCTTGTCCGCGATGTGGTCGATGATCATGCTCGACCGCACGCACGCGTGTGCCGACGGGCGACACGAACACCGTGTTGAACTACGCGAAATCGTGCGCGTCGCCGACCCACACGTCGCGGCGCACGACGTGCTCGAGCCTTAACCGGCTTCCTCCAGGATCGCTGCGCATGCGCGGCTACACGTCTCGGCGGGCTCGCCATTAACCCGTTCCGCATCAACTGGAACCAGCCGACGCCGAGACGTCAGGTTGCAGTCATCGCGGGAGCCAGATGGCCCGAAATCAGCCCTGCAGCGGCCGCACAGGGAGGATCTCCACCAGCCGCAACAGGTAGCCATCAGGGTCCTGCACCAGCACCTCGACCTGGCCGTGCTCGATGTCGCCCTCCCGATACCAGGACGTGCGCGGCTCGACGAACAGCGCCACGCCAGCGGCGCGAATCCGGCCGAGGATGGGGTCGAGCGAATCCACCTCGATCTGCAGATTGATCCCCCGCCCGAACGGCGGCGTCAGCGGCCCCGTCAACCAACTCTCGGGGCTCTGCTGTTCGAGCATCAGTTGAGCGCCCCCGATCTCGAGGTACGCGAAGCCGTCTTCCGGACGCTCGAAGCGAATCCGGAATCCCAGCACGTCACGATAGAAGCGCACGCTTCCTGCAAGGTTCGAGCAGATCAGCTCCGGCACCAGCGCAGCCCATTCCATATTCTTCCTCCCGGTAAAGTCGTACGGCACGTTACACGAACGGGTGGAATGCGTTGCGGCGGTTGCGGTCACGCAGCGGAACCCGGTCCTTCAAGCCAGGTGCCGCACATGAAAAAACGGGCCCTGCGCACACGAATGCGCAGGGCCCGTCACATCTCGGTTCGCCGTCGGCGTGTTACTTCGCCGGCGCCTTGTACGCGATGCAGTCGACCTCAACCTTGCAGTCGATGACCATGCTCGATTGCACGCACGCGCGCGCCGGCGGATGCTCGCCGAAGTACGACACGAACACCTTGTTGAACGACGCGAAATCGCGCGCGTCATCGAGCCACACGCCGCAGCGCACGACGTGCTCGAGGCCGTAGCCGGCTTCCTTCAGGATCGCGATCACGTTCTCGATCGTCTGCTTCGACTGCGTGACGATCCCGCCTTCGACGACCTCGCCGTTCACCATCGGCGTCTGGCCCGACACGTACAGCCAGCCGTCAGCCTCGACCGCACGTGCGAACGGCATCACCTGGCCGCCGGTCCCCTTCGCTTCGCCCACGCCATATCGTTTCATCGTTTCACTCCTCATATTTCAGTTACGGATGCGCGCGCCGGCAGCGGCACGCGCGGGAGATCGGAACACCTGCCGCGCTCAGAACGCGGCGTCGGCACTCGCCGCCACGCGCTCGCCGCGCGCGACGAAGCCACCGGCGCGCTCGCCGGTCGGCTGGCCGTTTTCGTAGGTCAGCACGCCGTTCACCCACACCGCGTCGATCCCGTGCGCGGGCTGCTGTGGCTTCTCGAACGTCGCGGCGTCGATCACGCTCGCCGGATCGAACAGCACGAGATCGGCGTGGTAGCCGACATGCACCTCGCCGCGCTTCGCGATCCCGTAGCGGCGCGCGGACAGCGACGTCATCTTGCGAATCGCTTCCTCGAGCGGCAGCAGGTTCGTGTCGCGCACGTAATGGCCGAGCACGCGCGGGAACGCGCCCCACAGCCGCGGATGCGGCAGCGGATCGTTCGGCAGCCCGTCGGAGCCGACCATCGTCGCGGGGTGCGACAGGATCCGGCGCACGTCGTCCTCGGACATGTTGTGGTACACCGCGCCGGCCGGGCGGATGCGTTGCGCGGCTTCCTGCTCGGTCACGCCCCAGTCGGCCGCGATCGCCTTGAGCAGCTTGCCCGCGACTTCCGGATGCGGCTCCGACCACGTGATCGTGATGTCGATGTCGCCCGTTACCTGCTTCAGGTCGAGCGTCGACGAGCTGCGGCTGTACGGATAGCAGTCGCAGCCGACCGGCTGGTAGCGGCGCGCGCCTTCGAGCGACGCGAGCACTTCGGTGCTGCGCCCCCAGTTCGACGGGCCCGCGCATTTCAGGTGCGAAATCACGACCGGCACTTGCGCATGGCGGCCGACGCGATACGCCTCGTCCATCGCATCCAGGATCGCGTCGAATTCGGTGCGCATGTGCGTCGTGTACAGCGCGCCGGCTTTCGCGAGCGGCTCGGCGAGCGCCATCACTTCCTCGGCCGGCGCCGCGAACGCGGAGCCGTACGCGAGGCCCGACGACAGGCCGAGCGCGCCGTTCGCGAGCGCCTCCTCGAGTTGCGCGCGCATCCCGGCGATTTCGCCGTCGGTCGCCGCGCGGTCGAGGCGGTCCATCTGGTTGTTGCGCAGCGCCGTATGGCCGACCAGCGCCGCGACGTTGACGGCCGGGCGCGCGGCGTTGACGGCCGCGACGTAGTCGGCGAAGGTCGGGTACCGGAACGCGCCGCGCTCGCCCAACAGGTTCATCGGGTCGGGCGGATCGCCCGCGAGCGTCACCGGCGACGCGCTGATCCCGCAATTGCCGACGATCACGGTCGTCACGCCCTGCGAGATCTTCGGGATCATCTCCGGCGCGCGGATCACGTGCGTGTCGTCGTGCGTGTGCACGTCGACGAAGCCCGGCGCGAGCGCGCGGCCGTTCGCATCGACGACGTTCTCGGCCAGCCAGTTCGACAGGTTGCCGATCGCAGCGATCACGCCGTTGCGGATCGCGACGTCGCGCGTGACAGGCGGTGCGCCGGTGCCGTCGTACAGCTGCGCGCCGACGATCAGCGTATCGGCGGCTTCGGGATGCGAATGCATGGTCAGTCTCCTACCGGTTGACGGTCTCCGCCGCCGCGGTGCGCATCGAGCGCGTGCTTGATGCGGCGCAGCGATTCTCGGCCCGCATCGCCGAGCCGCATGGCGACTCCGGTGACGAGCACGTCGATCGCCATCATCATCGCGTAACGCGATGTCGAAGGCTTGTAAATGAAATCGGTTTCGAATGCGACGACCGGGATCAGGTGGTCGGCGAGCTTCGCGAGCGGCGACGCCGGCGCCGTGATCGCGATCAGCTTCGCGCCGTAGCGCTTCGCGAGCCGGCAGCTCTCGAGCAACTCGGGCACGCGCCCGCTCACCGACAGCGCGACGACGACGGTGTCGCGCGACAGCGTGGCAGCCACCATCCGCTGCAGCACGCTGTCCTGGTAGCTCGCGACCGGCCGGCCGAAACGCACGAGCCGGAAGCGCAGCTCGTCGGCGAGCGCGGTCGACCCGCCGCCCTGCCCGTACACGTAGGTCATCTTCGCGGCGGCGAGCAGGTCGGCCGCGGCCTCGAACGACGTGTTGCGCAGCAGCTGGTGGTTGTGCGCGAGCGCCACGCGGATCTCGTCATAAACCATCGACGCGGGACTCGCGTCGGCGGCCGGCGCGTCGTCGGACGGCACCAGGAAGCGCTGGCCGACGGCCGCCGCCTGCGCGACGAGCACCTTCAGTTCGCGTACGTCGCGGCAGCCCACGGCCTTCGCGAAACGCGTGACCGTCGCGACGCTGACTTCCGCGTCGCGCGCGAGCGCGCCGATGCTCGCATGCGCGGCGCGCGCCAGATCGGCGAGGATGAACGCGGCAACCTTGCGCTCGGCTTCGCGCAGCTCGGGCGCGCATTCGGCGATCCGCGCGACGATGTCGAGGAGCGGCGGGGCGGCCGGCGCCGGATGAGGCTCGGCCGCGAGCGGAGCGGACGGGGAAGCGGGCGTATTCATCTGCTGATAAGGGTGCGGGGCTTGATGTTACTAAATAACATCACCGCGCCGATGCTACTTTCTGTACCATCTGCGTGTCAACTTCGGTGCAATGCATAGTGATGATGGAGCGGGATGACATGAAAGTTACAAACTATCAGGAAGCGACGATCGACCCGTTCGGCAAGGGTCTGGGCAATCTGCCGAGCGCGAGCGTGCCGCTCGGCGACGCAGGCCGGCTCGAATGGAACCTGCTCGCGGAAGACGTCAGCCTGCCGGCCGCCGTGCTCTACGAAGACCGCGTCGAACACAACCTGAACTGGATGCAGGCGTTTGTCCAGAAATACGGCGTCCAGTTCGCGCCGCACGGCAAGACGACGATGGCGCCGCAACTGTTCCGCCGCCAGCTCGACGCCGGCGCGTGGGGCATCACGCTCGCGACCGCGCACCAGACGCAGGCCGCGTACCACGGCGGCGTGCGCCGCGTGCTGCTCGCGAACCAGCTGATCGGCCGCCAGAACATGACGCTCATCGCCGGGCTGCTGTCCGATCCCGAGTTCGAATTCTTCTGTCTCGTCGATTCCGCCGAGAGCGTCGACCAGCTCGGCCGCTTCTTCGGCGACGCGAAGAAATCGCTGAACGTGCTGATCGAGCTCGGCGTGCCGGGCGGCCGCGCGGGCGTGCGCGACGCCGCGCAGCGCGAAGCCGTGCTGGCCGCGCTCGCGCGCTATCCGGACACGCTGAAGCTGGCCGGCATCGAACTCTATGAAGGCGTGCTGAAAGAGGAAGGCGAGATCCGCACGTTCCTGCAGGAAGCCGTCACGCTCACGCGCGAACTCGCCGAAGCGGGCCGCTTCGCGCGCACGCCGGCGATCCTGTCCGGCGCCGGTTCGGCGTGGTACGACGTGGTCGCGGAAGAATTCAGGAAGGCGTCCGACGCGGGCTTCGCGGAAGTCGTGCTGCGCCCGGGCTGCTACCTGACGCACGACGTCGGTATCTACAAGAAGGCGCAGACCGACGTGTTCGCGCGCAACCCGATCGCCCGCTCGATGGGCGAAGGGTTGCTGCCGGCGCTGCAGCTGTGGGCATACGTGCAATCGGTGCCGGAAGCCGACCGCGCGATCGTCGCACTCGGCAAGCGCGACGCGGCGTTCGACGCGGGCCTGCCGGAGCCGGCGCGCCACTTCCGCCCGGGCCGCGACACCGCGCCGCGCGACGTCGCCGCGACCGAAGGCTGGGCCGTGACCGGGATGATGGACCAGCACGCGTACCTGCAGATCCCGCCGGGCGCGGACGTGAAGGTCGGCGACATGGTCGCGTTCGACATCTCGCACCCGTGCCTGACGTTCGACAAGTGGCGCCAGGTGCTCGTGCTCGATCCGCAGTTCCGCGTGACGGAAGTCGTCGAAACGTTCTTCTGACGCCCCCCCGCGCGCACCGCCCCGCCGCTCGCGCGGGGCGGCCGTCACGCGCGCTTCAATCTGCCGGAGTACACTGCGCTTTCGTCCTCGGGGCCCCTCGCGGCCGTTGCGCACGGCGCGAACGGGCCTTCAACGCTGCATCCCTGGAGAAAGCCATGGCCGCGAAGAAGATCCTGTTCCTGACCGGCGATTTCGCCGAAGACTACGAAACGATGGTGCCGTTCCAGGCGCTGCAGGCCGTCGGCCACCACGTCGATGCAGTCTGCCCGGGCAAGCGCGCGGGCGACAAGATCAAGACCGCGATCCACGATTTCGAAGGCGACCAGACCTACACCGAGAAGCCCGGCCACCAGTTCACGCTGAACGCGGCATTCGACGATGTCGATGCGTCGCGCTACGACGCGCTCGCGATCGCGGGCGGCCGTGCCCCCGAATACCTGCGACTCGATCCGAAGGTGATCTCGCTCGTGCGCGAGTTCGCCGAAGCCGGCAAGCCGATCGCCGCGATCTGCCATGCGGCGCAGCTGCTCGCGGCCGCCGACGTGATCCGCGGCAAGCGCATTTCGGCCTACCCGGCGTGCGCGCCCGAAGTGAAGCTCGCGGGCGGCGAATATGCCGACATTCCGGTCGACGCGGCCGTGACCGACGCGCCGTTCGTCACCGCGCCCGCGTGGCCCGCGCATCCGGCCTGGCTCGCGCAGTTCCTCGTGCTGCTGGGCACGCGCATCGAGCTGTAAGCCAGCACCGAATCGGGATGAGATGAAGCGGCAGCCGGCGGCGCGAACGCGCCGCCCTGCCCGCGCATCAGCGCGCGACCGGTGCCGAACCGGCGTCCGCGATTCGCGTTTCCAGCATCGCGAGCGCACCCGACAGCGCATTCAGCACGTCGTCCGGCAGTTGCGCCATCGTCTGTTCGAGAAACGCCTTGCGGCGCGGCAGGCACGCGTCGAACGCCGCGCGGCCTTCGTCGGTCAGCGTGACGTTGGTCACGCGGTTGTCGCGTGCATCGGATTCGCGCTGGATCCAGCCGAGCGCGTCGAGCGACTTCAACTGGCGCGTGAGCGCGCCCGGATCGATGCGCAGCACTTCGACGAGCTTCTTCTGCGACGAATGCCCGCCCATCGTGTGCAGCGCGACCATGATGCGCCAGCGCGGCATCGGCTGCCCGACGTGCGCTTCGAACGCGGTCATGAACGCGCGATACGTGCGTCCGAATTGCTGCAAGATCGCGACGCGGTCCTGTTCTTCCATGCGCTGATTTCGTTTCCGGTAAATCGTTGAGTCGTTGAATCGCTTGATCCGTCAATCGGCCGCGACGTGCGGTTCGATCTTGCGCCGCAGCGCGATCGGCGGCACGCGGCGGCACTGCCATACCGACACCACGGCGATGACGGCCGCCATCGCGACGCCCAGGTGAATCGCGCCGACGAGCGATTCGCGGGCCGCTTCCAGCAGCAGCGCGCCATTATGCCCGGCACGCGTCAGCTCCGCGACGAGCCCCCCCTGCGCCGCGCGGTCGATCAGGATCTGCGGATCGGCGAGCTGCGCATGCCACTGCATCGCGTGATCGGCCGTCAGCGCATTGCGCACGCCGCCCGAGTACATCTGGTTGACGAGCGTGCCCGTCAGCGCCGTGCCGAGCATCCCGCCGACCATCCGCAGCGACTGCAGCAGCGCCGTCGCGATGCCGAGGTGCTCGCGGCCGGCCGTCTGCTGCGCGAACACGGTAAGGTTCGGCAGCACGAAGCCGAGCCCGATGCCGCCCGCGACCATCAGCGCCATCAGCATCCAGGCGGGCGTCGTGTGGGTCGACACGACGATGCCCGCACACGTGATCGCGAACAGCACGAAGCCGACGTGCAGCATCGCGTTCGGATTGCGGATGCGCGTGACGACGCGGCCGTTCATGATGCTGCCGATCGTGATGAACACGACGAGCGGCGTGATCACGAGTCCGGCTTCCTTCGGCGACATCCCGAAGCCGCCCTGGAACAGCAGCGGCGCGTAGAACAGCAGCGAGAACATCGAGAAGCCGGCGAGGATCGCGAGCACGAACAGCGCCGACAGCGCGCGGTTGCCGAACATGTCGAACGGCAGAATCGGCTGCTCGCAGCGCTTCTCCCAATGCCACAGGCCAATGCCGGCCGCGACCGCGACGACGAGCAGCAGCGACGCCCAGCTCGCGACGCCGTACTTCGGCAGCCATTCGACGAACAGCTGCAGCGCGCCGAGCGACAGCGCGATCAGCAACGCGCCCGGCCAGTCGAGCCGCATCTTGCGATCGTGCGCGACATGGCGCAGGTGCGGCAGGTAGCGCCATACGAAGAACAGCGACAGCAGGCCCACCGGCAGGTTCACGTAGAACACCGAGCGCCAGCCGAACGACTGGGTCAGTATGCCGCCGAGCGACGGGCCGACCGCGTTCGCAATGCCGAACGCGGAGCTCATCAGCACCTGCCAGCGCAGCCGCACGACGGAATCGGGAAACAGGTCGGGAATGCACGCGAACGCGGTGCCGACCAGCATCCCGCCGCCGATCCCCTGCAGCCCGCGCGCGAGCACGAGGAACAGCATGTCGTTGGCCATCCCGCACAGCACGGACGCGGCGGTGAACACGACGATCGACGCGATGACGAACGGCTTGCGGCCGTAATAGTCGCCGAGGCGGCCGAAGATCGGCACCGTGATCACGGAACTGAGCAGGTACGAGGTCGCGACCCACGCGTACAGGTCGAAACCGCGAAGCTCGGCGACGATGGTCGGCAACGCCGTGCCGACGACGGTCTGGTCGAGCGCGACCAGCATGGTGACGAACGAGATCCCGATCATCGCCAGCAGCGATTCGCGGAACGGCAAAACTTGCCCGCTCGAATGGTGGGCGGCAGTGTGGACGGCCATTTTTTGTTGATGCAACTTTTGACGAGTCAAACAATTTCAAAATTCTAGCATGGCGGAGTAATCTAGGCTGGCGACGGTTTAGGGCCCGTTCAAGCCAAGGAGAAAGATGGAACCGATTTCAATCACCCCCGCGACGACGCTCTCGCAGGAGGATCGGGACGCGCTGTGGCGCGCGAAGCAGGTGCTGGAAAGCCCATCGCTGACGATGAAGCTGACCGGCATGCTCGGCGCGCCGGTCGAGAAAATGATCGCGCGGCTGCCGGATTTCGCGACCGGCAAGATCAACGATGCGACGCAGCTCGCGCTGCGCAAGTGCCTGAACATCGCGCTGCGCACGCTCGGCAAGCCGCCCGCGCCGGACGCCGAACCCGACAAGCCGAGCAACCTGCTGCACAAGCTCGCGGTCGCGACGACCGGCGCGGCAGGCGGCGCGTTCGGCTTTCTCGCGCTGCCGGTCGAACTGCCGGTAACGACCACGCTGATCTTCCGCTCGGTGTGCGACATCGCGCGCAGCGAGGGCGAGGACCTGGCGTCGGTCGATACGCAGTTGCAATGCCTGGCCGTGCTCGGCATGGGCGGCAACCCGGACAAGCAGGAAGAGGACGCCGATCTCGGCTATTTCGTGCTGCGCGGCGCGCTTGCCCAGGCGATCTCGAAGGCGTCGTCGGACATCACGACGAAAGGCATCGCCGCGCACAGCTCGGCGGCCGTGTTCAAGCTCGTGCAGACGGTGGCGTCGCGCTTCTCGGTGCAGGTGACCGAGCAGATGGCCGCGAAGTCGATCCCGGCGATCGGCGCCGTGCTCGGCGCGACCGTCAACACGCTGTTCATCGACCACTTTCAGCAAATGGCGCACGGCCACTTCACCGTGCGCCGGCTCGAACGCAAGTACGGCTCGGTGGCCGTCAAGGCCGCCTATCAGGCGATCGACGCCTCGCCGACGCGCTGAACCGCGCGTTCGACCGCGACGCGGCGCAGGAATGCGGCCGCGCGGTCGAGCGCGTCGCGCGCTTCCGGCACCATCGGTGCGTACAGTTGCCACACGTGCGGCATGTCCGGCCACACCTCGATTTCCACCTGCACGCCGGCCGCCTTCGCCTTCTCCGCGACGCGGCGCGAATCGTCGAGCAAGACCTCGGTGCTGCCGACCTGGATATACAGCGGCGGCAGGCCCGTGAAATCCGCGTAGAGCGGCGATGCGTACGGATTCGTCGCCGGTTCGTCGCCGAGATACAGCTTCGCGGCCTTCGGCAGCGCCGCGCCGGCGAACATCGGATCGCGGCCGTCGTTGGTGCGCAGCGTCGCACCGGTGGCCGCGAGGTCGGTCCACGGCGAGAACAGGATCGCACCGGCCGGCAACGGCTCGCCGCGATCGCGCAGCGCGACGAGCGTGGCGAGCGCGAGGCCGCCGCCCGCCGAATCGCCGCCGAGCACGATCGTCTCGGGCGGCGTGCCGAGCGCCAGCAGTTGCCGGTAGGCGGCGAGCGCATCGTCGAGCGCGGCCGGGAAACGGTTTTCGGGCGCGAGCCGGTAGTCGAGCGAGAACGAGCGCACGCCCGCGCGCTTCGTCAGGCCGAACACGAGCGGCCGATGGGTCTTCGTCGAACAGAAGTAATAACCGCCGCCGTGGAAATACAACAGCGTGCGGCCAGGACCACGCTCTGCGCTCGCATCGATGCGCTCGAGCCACTCGCCGCGCAGCGGTGCGTCGCCCGCGCCGTAGCATTGGCGCAGCCGGTAACCCGACGGCGCGCGGCGCGGCACGACCATCCGCAAGTCGGTAAAGCGCCGCGCACGCGCGGGGTCGAGCACCTCGCGCGTGGTCTCCGGACGAAACTGCCAGCGCAGCAGCCAGCAGGCGAACTTGCTTTGCCAACTCATCGGACGCACTCCGTAATCGCAGTGTGACGATGGTACGTGCGAACGTTCCCGCGCCGCTCGACAGGTGCCTCTATATCAAACGCCGGCGCTCAGTTCGCCGGCATCACCTGGCCGCGGATTTCGCCGGCCGGGTGTTCCTTCGTATGGACGTTGAAGTACCACTTGCCGCCCATCAGGTCGGTGACCTGCGCGTCGGTGAGCTCCTTCGAACCCTTGATCGGGCTCGCCAGCTCGTCCTTCGGGATCGGCACCTGCACGCCGGCGTTCTGGCCGACCGGCGCGGGCCCGTGGAAATGCGCGGCGGTGGCCGGCCCCGTGAGGTGTTCGTAGGTTGCGGTCCACTGCAGCGTGTGGGTGACCGTGTCGTAGGTGGCGTCGACGGCGCCCGAGCCCTTGGTTGCCGTCGGCGGCACTTCGCTCGACGGCTGCAGATTGGCGGACAGACGCACCGTTTCGGCGGCGGCGCTGCCGGCGGCCAGCACGCCTGCGAGTAACGCGACCTGGAGCAAACGCAGCTTGAGCATGGACTCTCCTTGCACGACGTTGTGCGCCGCCCGAACGGGGGCGCCAGATAGGATGGTAGTCGATCGCCGCCGTTGCGGGAGTCCGTCGAACGGCCATGCAGCGAATCGCCGCAGCGCGACGCACAGCGCCCCGTGTCAGTCTGCGTCAACCTGGAACGGACCTTTGCAACCCGACGGCTGAATCCGCGCGCGGCCTTTCGCTACACTTCGTTTCACAGTTGCTTGTTTCCTTCGTCCGAAGGAGTCTGCGAGTATTCACGCGGCCACCCGGCCGCGTTTTTTTTGAATGCGCCGCCGGCAGCCGGGTCACGCCAAGTCACGCGCGATAGCCGGGATCGATGCGATCGACGAGGCGCTGCAGCGCGTCGAACGCGTCCTGCCCCGCGCCATGCTTCGGATCGAAATTCAGCGAATCGCGCACGCACCCTTCGAGCACCGGCGGCGCGATCGACAGCGCGTCGCCGATCGCATGGGTCGCGACCTGCACCTCGCAGGCACGGTTGAGGAGCCACATCAGCGAGAACGTCTGCGCGAGCGTCGCGCCGATCGTCACCGGCCCGTGGTTGCGCAGCAGCAGCACGGGCCGCCCGCCCGCGCTCCCGACGATGCGCCGCCCCTCCTCCAGGTGCACGGTGATGCCCTCGAAATCGTGATACGCGATCTTCCCGTACAACTGCGCCGAATAGAAATTGGAAAACGACAGCCCGTCGCGCGAACAGCACACGGCCATCGTGGGCGTCGTGTGCACGTGCATCACGCAGTGCGCATCGGGCAGCGCCGCATGGATCGCGCTGTGGAACGTGAAGCCGGCCGGGTTGATCGGCCAGTCGGAATGTCCGATCACGTTGCCGTCGATGTCGATCTTCACGAGGTTCGACGCGCATACCTCGCTGTAATGGAGCCCGAACGGGTTGATCAGGAAATGTCCGTCCTCGCCCGGCACGCGCAGCGAAATGTGGTTGTAGATCAGCTCGGTCCAGCCGAGGTAATCGAAGATGCGGTAGGCGGCCGCGAGCTGCACGCGCGCCTGCCATTCGGCTTCGGAGAAGCGGGCGGGGCGCGTGAACGGCTGGTTCGGTACACGTTGCATGGGGAGCTCCGGTTGCGGATGGTCGTGGCGCGGGCCGCCGGGCCGCGCCGCCACATTGCCATGATGGTTGCGCGCACAACCATATCACCTTCCCCGCACCTCGTTAACGCGGGTTTAGCCGGAGCGCTTCCGTCCCTTTAAAGCTGGTCGTCGACCGGCAGCAGCATGAAGATGCCCGTCATCAGGTTGCGCATCAGTCCCGCGTGCGGATCGACGTGATAGGTCGTCGGCTTGCCGTTGTCGATACCCGTCCACACGAGTTCGGGCGACCCGCCGGCCGCCGGCGCGACGAGGCTCACGCGATAGCTTTCGTCCGGCTGCGCCGCCCGCGCGAAGATCGTCGCGACCTGTTCGGCGAGCGCCGGGCTATGGATCACGAGCGCCAGTTCGGTATTCAGGTGCGCGGAACGCGGGTCGAGGTTCATCGAGCCGATCACGAGAATCTTCCGGTCGATCACGTACGCCTTCGCGTGCAGGCTCGCGCGCGAACGCGATCCGAACAGGCGCGGGCGCTGGCGGCCCGGCTGCGCCTTGAACTCGTACAACTCGACGCCGTGCTGCAGCAGCGGCACGCGGTACGGCCCGTAGCCGGCCTGCACGGCAACCGCGTCGGTCGCGGCGAGCGAATTCGTCAGGATCGCGACGCGCACGCCGCGCGCGGTCGTGTCGCCGAGGATCTTCACGCCCGCGTCGTGCGGCACGAAGTACGGCGAGAACGCGAGGAATTCCTGCTGCGCGCCGCGCGTCAGCTCGACGAGACGCTGCATCGGCGGGCTCACGTACGCATCGGTCGGCCGTGCGACCTTGTCCGGCGCGTCGGCCTTGAACTCGGCCGGCGCCCACACGAGCTCGAGCTCGTCGCGTGCGATCTGCTGCGCGAGCGGCGTCGCGTTCAGCGGCTTCGCGTTGTACGGCTCGGCGTTCTGGCGCCAGTGGCTGCGCAGCTCGTCGCGCATCGCGTCGAGCTCCTTCGGATCGAACGACTGGTGATTCAGCACGCGCAGCGGATAGCTGCTCGCGCTCGACCAGTACGCGTCGAAGCTCGCCGAGACGTCATTCGCCACGGGGCCGGCGGCGAGCACGTCGAGATCGCGGAACTGCAGCGTCGGGCTCGCGCTGAAATATTCGTCGCCGAGATTGCGGCCGCCGACGATCGCGATCTGGTTGTCCGCGATCATCGCCTTGTTGTGCATCCGGCGCGTGAAGCTGTCGATCCGCGTGAAGAAGTTGGTCGTGCGCTCGACCATCCCCTGCTGCGACGCGCCGAACGGGTTGAACACGCGAATCTCGATGTTCGGGTGCGTGTTCAGCGCGGCCATCACGCGGTCGATGTCGCGGAAGTTCAGGTCGTCGACCAGCATCCGCACGCGCACGCCGCGATCGGCCGCGTACAGCGCCGCGGCGAGCAGCAGCTTGCCCGTCGTGTCCTCGGTCGCGATGTAGTACTGCATGTCGAGCGTCTTCGTCGCGGCGCGGGCGAGCGCGATGCGCATCTGCAGCGCCTGCGCGCCGTCGGCCAGCAGCCGGAAGCCCGACTGGCCCGGATGCGCGGCCTCGGGGGCGGCCAGCGCGTCGCGCAGCGGCGTCGCGGTATCGGGCGGCAACGCATGCGAGACCGGACGATCGAGCGTGGTGGCGGGCGGGTGCGTCGCGCAGGCGGCAACGAGCGACAGCAGTGCGCAGACGGCCAGCGCACGAGCCGGGCGGCATGCGGCACGCCACGACAGCGCGGCCGGCGCGCGCCGGATGAAAGACGTGAGCACGGAAGCTTCCTCGACTGGCGGAACGACGGTCCGCATTCGCCGCAGCGCGCGGCTGGCGCGCGGTTCCGGCCGATTCTAGTGGGCGGCCGATGAACCGGTCAATCGCGCGAGCGGCACACGGCGGCCCGCGCACGGCCGGCCGCCGGCACGCGATGCACGGGCATGCCCGATTCGCCCGCCGGACGGGCCGAGCCTCAAAGCGGTCCAACCAATCTCACTGCGCATCGCCGCTGCGCTCGAAATGGCTGCGCACGTAGTCGATATGCGTCTGCATCGCGGTGCGCGCCTCTTCGGGCCGCTGCGCGCAGATCGCTTCACACACGACGCGGTGCTGCAGCAACAGCAGCTCGGACGCCTGCTCGTCCTCCATCGTCATGCCCGCCACGTTGATCGAGATGTGCTCGCGCAGCATCCCGATCACGCTCGTATGCAGGTGCAGGAACATCGTGTTGTGCGACGCGAGCGCGATCGCCTCGTGCAGCTTCGCGTCGGTCGCGGCTTCGACGGCGGCGTCGTCGTTCGCGTGCGCGGTTTCGAGTTCGCGCAGCAGCGTGCGGATCCGGCGCCGGTCGCTCGCATCGGCTCGCAGCGCGGCGAAATACGCGGTCGCGCCTTCGAGCACGCGGCGGAATTCGAGGATGTCGTCGCGCAGCGCCGGATGATCGGCGACCAGCTGGCCCCACGGCGACGCGATGCCCGCGCGCAACTGGTCCGTCGCGTAGACGCCCGCGCCGCGCCGGCTCTGCAGCAGCCCGCGCGCGACGAGCCGCTGGGTCGCCTCGCGCACCGTATTGCGCGCGACGCCGTACTGCTGCGCGAGCACGCGCTCGGCCGGCAGCCGCGCGCCGGCCGGCCAGGTGCCGTCGAGCAGCGCCGTCTCGATCTTGCGCATCACCACTTCGGTCCGGCCCCGTGCCGTCATCGCTGCCATCGTCGCGTCTCCCTGCGGAATACGTGGCGCGCCGATTGGCCCAACCAATTTGAGCTGCGGCGCCGTCGCGGGAATTATGCAGCGAAATCGTCGACCCGCACGCCGGGCCGTCGCCTCTGGAGCGAGACATGAACGAAAGGCAGTACCCCGCCGCCATCCCCGCACACGCCTACCTGTTCGCGACCTGCCTGGTCGACCTGTTCGTCCCCGAAGCGGGGCTCGACGCGGTCCGCCTGCTGGAGCGCGAAGGCCTGACCGTCCACTATCCGCGCGGCCAGAGCTGCTGCGGGCAGCCGGCCTACAGCAGCGGCAATCCCGACGAAGCGCGCCGCGTCGCGGCCGCGCAACTGGACCTGTTCGCACAACCGTGGCCCGTGATCGTGCCGTCCGGCTCGTGCGCAGGCATGATCCGGCACCATTGGCCGGCGCTGTTCGCCGACGATCCCGTCAACGGCCCGAAGGCGCGTGCGATCGCCGGCCGCACCTACGAACTCGCGGAATTCCTCGTCCATGTGCTCGACGTGCAGCTCGACGCGGCCACGGCCGGCGCCGCGCCCGACGAGCGCGTCGTGCTGCACACGTCGTGCGCGGCACGCCGCGAGATGGGCACGCGCGTGCATGGTGTCGCGCTCGTCGACGCACTGCCCGGCGTGACGCGCATCGAACACGAACGCGAATCCGAGTGCTGCGGCTTCGGCGGCACGTTCTCGCTGAAACATCCGGACATCTCCGGCGCGATGGTGCGCGACAAGGTCGCGTCGGCCTGCGCGACCGGCTGCGACCGGCTCGTGTCCGCGGACTGCGGCTGCCTGCTGAACATCGGCCACGCTGCGACCAAGGCCGGCGCGCCGCTGCCGGTCGAGCATCTCGCGAGCTTCCTGTGGCGCCGGACGTCCGGCGCCGCATCGTTGCGCGGAGACCGGCAATGAGCGCGCGCGCCGCCATTCTCGCGCGCCTGCGCGCCGCCGCGCCGGGCGTCGCCGCGACGGCCGCCCCCGTACTCGATGCGCGCATCGACATGCATTACGACATGCGCCGCGCGTCGACGGAACGCGACCCGCACGCGCTCGCACCGGCAATGCAGGCCGCACTGGCCGCGTCGCACGCCGACGTCTGGTGCGCGAGCGCGGACGCATGGCCTGCGCAGCTTGCCGCGCGCCTCGCCGACGCCGGCGTGCGCCGCCTGCTGCTCGACCCGGCCCGCGCCGAATCCGCGGCGCTCGCCCGCGCATTGCCCGATACCGTCGCACCGGTACCGTTCGACCGGCCGATCGACGCATGGAAAGCCGAGCTGTTCGACACGATCGATGCAGGCTTCACTGTCGCGCGTTCGGGCATCGCGGCCACCGGCACCGTCGTGCTCGCCCCCGACGCCGGCTCGCCGCGCACGGTGTCGCTGGTGCCGCCGCTGCATGTCGCGCTCGTCCATGCGAACACGCTGCATGCCGACCTGCACGCGGCCGTGCATGCGGAGCGCTGGCAAGCCGGCATGCCCACCAACCTCGTGCTGGTATCGGGCCCGTCGAAGACCTCCGACATCCAGCAGACGCTCGCTTACGGCGCACACGGCCCGCGCCGCCTGTGGGTCGTGATCGTCACCGATTCCACCGCCCCGTCGGCCGCACCCGCTTGCGAGGATCTGCCGCAATGAGCGACCACACGCTGCAATTCGTCGCCCCCGGCGACTTCAAGGCCCGCGCGCGAGCCGCACTCGACGATCCCGCGTTGCGCCAGAGCTTTCGCGGCGCGATGGACTTCCTGCAGGGCAAGCGCGCGACGCAATTCCCCGACGACACCGAACTGCAGCAACTGCGCGATCTCGGCGAAGCCGTGCGCCAGCACGCGCTCGCGCAACTGCCCGCGCTGCTCGAACGGCTGGAGACGAAGCTCGCCGAAGCCGGCGTGCACGTGCATTGGGCCGAGACGGCCGCCGACGCGAATGCGATCGTGCTCGGCATCGCGCAGGCGAAGAAGGCGCGCCGCGTGATCAAGGGCAAGTCGATGGCGAGCGAGGAAATCGAGCTGAACCATTACCTCGCCGAACACGGCGTCGACTGCATCGAATCCGACATGGGCGAATTCATCGTGCAGCTCGCCGGCGAAAAGCCGTCGCACATCGTGATGCCGGCGATCCACAAGACGCGCGGCGACATCGCCGAGCTGTTCGAAGCACACCTCCCCGGCACACGCTATACGGAAGACGTCGACGAACTGATCCAGACCGGCCGGCGCGCCCTGCGCCGCGCGTTCGCCGAAGCGGACATCGGCCTGTCGGGCGTCAATTTCGCGGCGGCCGACACGGGTACGTTGTGGCTCGTCGAGAACGAAGGCAACGGCCGCCTGTCGACCACGGTGCCCGACACGCACATCGCGATCATGGGCATCGAGAAGGTCGTCGAGAAGCTCGAGCACATCGTGCCGCTGTCGAGCCTGCTCACGCGCTCGGCCACCGGCCAGGCGATCACGACCTATTTCAACCTGATCTCGGGCCCGCGCCGCGACGGCGAACGCGACGGCCCGCGCGAACTGCATCTCGTACTGCTCGACAACGGCCGCACGCAGGCATACGCGGACGAACAGCTGCGCGCGACGCTGCAGTGCATCCGCTGCGGCGCGTGCATGAACCACTGCCCCGTCTACACGCGCATCGGCGGCCACGCGTACGGCACGACCTACCCGGGCCCGATCGGCAAGATCATCTCGCCGCACCTGCTCGGCCTCGACGCAACGGCCGACCTGCCGACCGCGTCGACGCTGTGCGGCGCGTGCGGCGAGGTGTGCCCGGTGCGCATCCCGATCCCGCAGTTGCTCGTGCGGCTGCGCACCGAGGCGAACCGCAAGCCCGACGAACCCGTCGCCCATCCGCTGCGCGGCCAGGGCGCGAACTACACCCGCGCGGAAGACCTCGTGTGGCGCTTCTGGTCCGGCGCGTTCGCGCATCCGCGCGCGTACCGCGCATTCCGCTGGGCCGCCACGCGCCTGCATGCGCTGACGCCCGCGAAACAGATGGGCTGGACGCAGCACCGCACGCCGCTGGAACCGGCGCCGCGCAGCCTGTCCGACCTGCTGCGCGCACGCGGGCAGCCCGAATAGCGCATCCGCTTTCAAACCCGTACCCCTAAAAATCCATGGAGGAGACACCCATGCAGGTTTGGCATCAGATTTACTCGCCGCTCGGCAGCCTCGGGCTGTCGGCGTTCGTCGCCGCGATTCCGATCATCTTCTTTTTCATCGCGCTGGCCGCGCTGCGGATGAAAGGCCATGTCGCGGCCGCGATCACGCTGCTGCTGTCGCTCGGCGTCGCGATCCTCGCGTACGGGATGCCCGTGCCGCAGGCGCTTGCCGCAGCCGGCTTCGGCTTCGCCTACGGCCTGTGGCCGATCGCGTGGATCATCGTCGCGGCCGTGTTCCTGTACAAGATCGTCGTGAAGACCGGCCAGTTCGACATCATCCGCGCGTCCGTGCTGTCGATTACCGACGACCAGCGCCTGCAGATGCTGCTGATCGGTTTCTCGTTCGGCGCATTCCTCGAAGGCGCGGCCGGCTTCGGCGCCCCCGTCGCGATCACGGCCGCGCTGCTCGTCGGCCTCGGCTTCAAGCCGCTGCACGCGGCCGGGCTGTGCCTGATCGCGAACACCGCGCCGGTCGCGTTCGGCGCGATGGGCATTCCGATCATCGTCGCCGGGCAGGTGACGGGCATCGATCCGTTCCACATCGGCGCGATGGCCGGCCGCCAGTTGCCGCTGCTGTCGCTCGCGGTGCCGTTCTGGCTCGTGTTCATGATGGACGGGCTGCGCGGCGTACGGCAGACCTGGCCGGCTGCACTCGTCGCGGGCGGCAGCTTCGCGGTCACGCAATACTTCACGTCGAACCACATCGGGCCCGAGCTGCCGGACATCACGTCGTCGCTCGTCAGCCTCGTCGCGCTCGCGACGTTCCTGAAGGTGTGGCAGCCGCGCACCGCGAAGCAGCCGGCCGGCGGCCTCGTCGCCTCCGGCGGCGGCGCGGCGCTGGCCGGGTTCGGCGCTAGCGGCAACGGCTTCGGCGCGAGCCGCCAGGCGTCGCCGTACACGCTCGTGCAGACGGTGCGCGCATGGTCGCCGTTCCTGATCCTGACGGCCGTCGTCACGGTCTGGAGCATCGCACCGTTCAAGGCGCTGTTCGCCGCGCACGGCGCACTCGCGTCGACCGTGCTGAAGTTCCATGTGGCCGGGCTCGACCAGCTCGTCGTGAAGACCGCGCCGATCGCCGCGACGCCGAAAGCGCTCGACGCGGTGCTGAAGATCGACCTGATTTCGGCGGTCGGCAGCGCGATCCTTGTGACCGCGCTGATCTCGATGGCGCTGCTGCGGATGAAGCCGCGCGACGCGCTCGTCACGTTCGGCGAAACGCTGAAGGAACTGACGCGCCCGATCCTGTCGATCGGCCTCGTGCTCGCATTTGCGTTCGTCGCGAACTACTCGGGGATGTCGTCGACGCTCGCGCTGATGTTGGCCGCGACCGGCGCCGCCTTCCCGTTCTTCTCGCCGTTCCTCGGCTGGCTCGGCGTGTTCCTGACGGGCTCCGATACGTCGTCGAACGCGCTGTTCTGCTCGCTGCAGCAGGCCACCGCGCATCAGCTCGGCGTGCCCGAAACGCTCGCGGTCGCGGCGAACACGACGGGCGGCGTAACCGCGAAGATGATCTCGCCGCAGTCGATCGCGGTTGCGTGCGCGGCAACGGGTCTCGTCGGCAAGGAGTCCGAGCTGTTCCGCTTCACGGTGCGGCACAGCCTGCTGTTCGCGGTGATCGTCGGGCTGATCACGCTCGTGCAGGCGTACGTGCTGCCGGGGATGGTGCCGTAAGCGACCCGCCGGCTGGCCCCAAAAACAAAACCCCACGCCCGGACGGGCGTGGGGTTGTTCTTTTCGCGTACCGGTCGCCGGCGCGGGCCGGCGATTCGCGATGCGCGTGGCGCGATCAGCTGCCCTTCGCGATGCGATCCTGGATGTGCTGTGCACGGCTCGCCGACGACGGGTGCGAGCTCATCATCGAGC
Source organism: Burkholderia cepacia complex sp. TUM26381 (assembly GCF_057439935.1). NCBI lineage: Bacteria > Pseudomonadati > Pseudomonadota > Betaproteobacteria > Burkholderiales > Burkholderiaceae > Burkholderia > Burkholderia cepacia complex sp. TUM26381. Next base: position 3,119,346 of record NZ_CM172006.1, read on the forward strand.
TCTGGCCGCCGTCCATCTGCGCGAGCTTCTGGAAGCCCGTGACGAGGCCCTTCTGGCTCATGCCCTTCTGCTTCATCAGGTCGAACGAGTAGTCGTCCGCTGCGCTTTCCTGCGTCTGCGAGAACTGCGCGTTGATGAACTTCTCGGTGATGTCGCCGAGCTGCGAGCTCGACAGTGCCGCCACGCCCGGCGATGCTGCGCCGGCCGCGCTGCGCGCCGCGCTCACCGCGTACGCGGTCTGCATCGCCTTCTTCGAGTGACCCAGTGCAACGTGGCCCATTTCATGACCGATCACGCCGCGCAGCTCGTCGTCGTTCATCATGTCCATCAGGCCGCTGTACACGCGCACGCAGCCGTTGCCCATCGCCCACGCGTTGACGTCCTTGGTCACGTACACCTTGTAGTTGATCTTCTGGCCGTTCAGCGTCATGTCGCCGAAGCCCTTCATGACCTTCGTCAGGCGCTTCGCGTACGCGCTGTTCGCCGGCGCGATCTTCGATTCGGCGTCGCTGGACTTGCACGATTCGTTCGACAGTGCGGCGATGTCGCTGTCCGACAGCGTTGCCGCCTTGTACAGGTTCGTCCCCGCCGACGTCAGGCTGTTCGCGTCAAGGCTCTGTACCCCGCCGCATGCGCTCAACAGAAACGCCACGCCACACGCCGCCACCGCTTTCTTGAGTTGCATCCCGGAATCCCTCGATAGTTGTATTTGGGAGCGGCGATTTTGCATAATCCGGCAGAAAATTACCAGATGTTTACATCCGATGACACGTTCATTACTCAGCAGATTGAAATGAAGCGGCGATCCGACGCCGGATTGTCGACGAAAAGCAGCGGAATCGCCGTGTCCGGACGAAGATCGGGAGGGAAACCGGGCCGGCCGCCGCTCAGGCGGTCTGGTCGCCGCGCCGCGTCAGCCGCCGCGCGACCAGCATCGGCAGCCGCACCGCGAAGCCGGTGAACAGGCGCAGGTGCATCCACGCGAGCAGCGCGTTGTCGCGACCGTAGTGGAAGTGCGAGACGCCGCCCTCGTGCCGGCCGAAATAGCGCACCGGCGCGTCGATGCGGATCGGGTGCACACCGGCCCAGCACAGCCGCACGGCCGCTTCGGGATCGAAGTCGAAACCGCGCATCCACGGCTGGCGCCGCATGATCGCCGCGAGCGGCGCGACCGGATACACGCGAAACCCGTACAGCGAATCGCCGATGCCGGCCCACAGCGTCTCGAGGTCGGCCCAGGCGTTCGACAGGCGGCGGCCCTGCACGCGCAACTGCGGCGCGCTCGCGTCGAACTTCGGCACGCCGAGCACCATCGCATCGGTGTCGGCCTGCGATGCGGCCATGAAGGCCGGAATCAGGTCGGCCGGATGCTGGCCGTCGGAATCCATCGTCAGCACATGCGTGAAGCCGCTCGCGGCCGCCGCGTCGAGCCCCGCGAGCACCGCGGCGCCCTTGCCGCGATTCTCCGGCAGCACGATCACGCGCAATCCGGGATCGCGCTCGGCCATCGCCTGCAGCCGTTCGGTGCTGCCGTCGGTGCTGCCATCGACGACGACCCACACCGGATTCCACTGCGCGCGCGCATTGCGCACGGTCGTGTCGACCTTGCCCCCCGGGTTGTAGCTCGGGATCAGCACGAGATGAGTGGACGAGGCGTGAAGCTTGGACATGGAAACAGCCGCTTGCGAAGACAGGGATCCTGACAAAAGTTTATGACTTGCCGGCGAACGCCGGCAGGCTTCGTCGACACAGGCCGCATGCGCGACCGGTTGCGGGATCGTGAGGCTCTCGCGCTTCATGGCAGCCACTCCATTGCATGACCCGCGCTGGCCTCGATCTCGACCAGCAGGTCGTCGCGGCACACGTCCGCGTGGACGAACAACGGCCGCACGTGAGGGCCGGCCGCCTCGCGCAGCACGCGCCCGATCCCGGCAATCGCCGCGGCATCGCCGGCGTCGCGCACGTAGACGCGATAGCTCAGGTCGGCGAGCGAGAACGGGCCATGCCCCTGCCGCGCGGCCTGCTCGAGCACGGCCGCGAGGTTCGCGACCGTCTCGCGCGTCTGCGCGACGACGTCGCCGCGATGCACGGTGCGGTGCCCGACGATGCTCGCCGTGCCCGACACGAACAGCACCGGCGCGGCATCGTCATCGGCCCATGCGGCGGCGCGCGCGAACGTCGGCGCACGCGGGCCGTACTGCGCCGGATAGTGATACGCACTGACCTGCCGCGGATTCTCGACCGGATCGGCCGGCGTGCGGCTCGCGAGGAAATGGATCGCCAGCGGCGCGGCCGGCGGCGCATCGCCCGCGACCGGCACGACCGAGCCGAGCGCGCACGCGGCCGGCACGCCGCCCGTCAGCGCACGGCGGCACGCGTCGAACGCATGCTGACGGCCAATATTGAACTGACGATAGCGCTCGATCCCGAACTGCACCGCGTTGATCGCCGGCACGGTGTTCCAGATGCGCAGCGGATGCGGCATGCCGAGCGTATCGAGCAGGTCGAACAGCACGCGGTAGGCATCGAACGTCGCACGCTCGAGCGGCGTGCTGCCATCGTGCTGCGCATCCGTTTCGTGCACGACGATGCTGCCGAACACGAGCCCCGCCGCTTCGCTGTAGCGATAGTGCAGCGCACCGTGCCGTTCGCTGCGCAGGTCGTGCGCATCGCATTGCCAGATTTCGCAGACGGCATCGTCGGGGGCGGCATCCGCGCCGAGCAGCGCCATCTGCACCGGCGCGACCGGCAGGTCGGGCGCGGTATCGGCGAGCATCCGCTCTGCCGCATCGGCATGCGAGCCGGCCGCGCCGATGCACACCGCTCCCAGCGCGCCCGGCAACACGTGGTCGATACGCGCATCGTGCAGCAACGCGACGAGCCGTGCATGGCTCATCTGGACGAGCCGCAATGCGTGGTCGCCGCCGTGCGCGAACGGCGCGGTGGCGGACGACAACGAATGCGGGCGCCGTTCGGCGTCGACTGGATGCACGGACACTTCGATTTCCTCACTATGCGGCGCAGGGCCGCGTTGCGTTACCCGGCGGACGCTGCGCGCTTCGTCACGCGAGCCCGCCGTTGACGGACAACACCTGCCCCGTCACATAGGCCGCGGCGTCGGACACCAGGTACGCGACCATCGCCGCGACTTCGTCGGGCCGGCCCGCGCGCTGCGCGGGCACGAGCTGCTTGATGCGTTCGGCGGGAAACGCCTGTTCGGCCATCGGCGATTCGATGATGCCGGGCGCCACCGCGTTCACGGTGATGCCGCGCGACGCAAGCTCCAGCGACAGCGACTTCGTCGCGCCGATCAGCCCCGCCTTCGCGGCCGCGTAATTGACCTGCCCGCGATTGCCGGTCACGCCGGCCACCGACGCGATGTTGACGATCCGTCCGCGCCGCGTGCGGATCATCGGCAACAGCAGCGGCTGCGTGACGTTGAAGAAACCGTTGAGCGTCACGTCGATCACGCTGTGCCACTGCCGGCGCGACATGCCGGCCATCGGCGCGTCGTCGTGAATGCCCGCGTTGTTGACGAGGATCTGCACCGGCGACGCGTCGATGAAGGGCTTCAGCGCCGCGAGCGTCGCCTCCGCGTCGGTCACGTCGAACGCGATCGCGTGCGCGGTGCCGCCGGCGGCGACGATCTGCTGCGCGACCGCCTCCGCCTGCGCGAGATGGCGGTTCGCATGCACCCATACTTCATGGCCGGCCTGCGCGAGCGCCGTGCAGATCGCCTGCCCGAGTGCGCCGCTGCCGCCCGTTACGAGCGCCCGCATCGAATTGCTCCGTTCATCGCGTTTCACCTCGACCGACGCGCGGCAAATCGTGTCCGATCGCCGTCGCGCACCGTCATTCATTGCGCGCCACCGTCACTTCGTCCGATGCGCGGCGACGTATGCAGCCAGCGCGCCGAGCGTCGCAAAGATCTTCTGGTTGTCCGGATTGTCCGAGCGCAGTTCGAAACCGTACTTCTTCGAAATCAGCAGCGCGATTTCCAGGATGTCGATGGAGTCGAGCCCGAAACCTTCGCCGTACAGCGGGGTGTCGGCCGTCACTGTATCGAGCGGGACGTCTTCGAGATTCAGTTCGCCGATGATCAGCGTGGCGAGCTCTTGTTCCAGTGCGTTCATCATGCGTGCGGGCAGGCGGCCCATGGCAGCGGGAGGCGCCCGGAAACGGCAACTGTCACGCACGCCCGGCGCGTGCAAATCTCCGTCCCTCCGGCGTCTGCCGGCTTCCCCGCCTGCGTTATTTGGGGATCGTTTGTAAAAGTTACGCGGATTCTAGATGAAGGCCATCAGGGCGTATACCGTGAATGGTTACAGACTGGCGAGCCTGCGCCGCGGCCCGTTTCGGCACGCGAATGCACGAGACGCTTGAGCCGCTTTGGATGGAAATGGACCGACCCCGCGAAACCGTTCGTCCGGTGCCATACAATCGGTTACAAAACCCGGTCGCGCCCACCCCGAACAGTCGGTGCCGCGGCCCTAAAATGAGCGTGCCCGACCACCGGCCCGGACCCGCGTCCCGGCCGCCATTCATATGATGTTTGACGGCCCGACCACCGCGTCCGGCCACGATCCGCCCGATGTCTCCAGTCATGCCGCATCCGCCCTTGCGCTCCGTTCCGGTTCGCCCGCCTGTCCGCTGTTGCCGCACGGCCGCCGTCAGGTGCGCGCGCCGCGCGCCCGGAGGCCGCCGATGAGCAGGCTGCTGCCTGTCGCGCGCGGCGTCGTGGCGGTCGGCGCCGTGGCGGCCTACCAGGCCGGCGCGCATTACGCGACCGCGACGCCGGGCGCACACGGCTTCGGCCTCGCGATGGCGCTCGTGCCGCCGCTGCTGCTCGCGCTGGGCGCGGCGCTACGCTCGCCGCATCGCGCATGGTTCGTACCGGCATGGCTGCTCGCCGCCGCCGCGCTGTGGGTGGCACGCACGCCGCTCGCGCAGCACTTCGAATGGGGCCTGTATCTGGAACACGCGAGCTTCAACCTCGCGATGGCGCTGCTGTTCGGCCGCACGCTCGTGGCCGGCGAAGTGCCGTTGTGCACGCGCTTCGCGGCGATGATCCACGGCACGGTCACGCCGGCCGTCGCGCGCTACACGCGGCAGATCACGCTCGCGTGGACGCTGTTCTTCGTCGCGACCGCCGCCGTGTCGACGCTGCTGTTCGCCACCGCGCCGATCGTCACGTGGTCGACGTTCGCGAACTACCTGTCGCTGCCGCTCGTCGCCGTGATGTTCGCCGCCGAGCATGCGTGCCGGCGCTTCGCACTGCCGCACGAACCGCGGCCGCGGATGGTCGACGCGGTGCGCGCGTATCGCGCGTCGCAGGCGTCACGATGAATTCATGACCGGCGCGGCGCCGCAGCCGCGCCGGCCTTCGCTCCCGTTTTGACCGATTTATGCCGACTCACCCGCTGGTATTCCATTCCTCGCCGGACCAGACGATCGCCTGGCGCGACGGTGCGCCCGTCACCGTGCGCGCATTCGTCGCCGACGTCGCGCGCGTGGCCGCCGCGCTGCCGGCCGGCGGCCACGTGTTCAACGTGTGCCGCGACCGCTACCGCTTCGCGGTCAGCCTGTGCGCGGCGCTCGTCGCCGGCAAGATCAGCCTGCTGCCGTCGACGCACACGCCGGAAATGGTCCGCCAGCTCGCGACGTTCGCACCCGACGCGTTCTGCCTGCACGATGCGCCCGACTGCGCGATCGACCTGCCGCGCTTCGCGTATCCCGATGCCGCGCCCGGCGAGCGGGCAGACGATAGGCCGTTCGCCGTCCCGCAGATCGATGCGGCGCGGATCATGGCCTACGTGTTCACGTCCGGCTCGACCGGCGCGCCGGTACCGCACCGCAAGACGTGGGGCTTCCTGGTCGGCTGCGTGCGTGCGGCGGCCGATCGCCTCGGGCTGCTCGACGGCCGCGCGGCCACGCTGATCGGCACGGTGCCCGCGCAGCACATGTACGGCTTCGAGTCGACGGTGCTGCTCGCGCTGATCGGCGGCCTCGCATTCAGCAACCGTCAGCCGTTCTACCCGGTCGACATCCGCGACGAACTCGACGCGATCCCGCAGCCGCGCGTGCTCGTCACGTCGCCGATCCACCTGCGTGCGCTGCTGTCCGCCGGCCATGCGCTGCCGCAAGCGGCGCTCGTGCTGTCGGCCACCGCGCCGCTGTCGGAGAAGCTCGCATGCGAAGCCGAGGTCGCGCTCGACGCGCCGCTCGTCGAAATCTACGGCAGCACCGAGACCGGCCAGATCGCGACCCGGCGCACGTCGCAAGGCGCGACATGGGAACTGTTCCCGGACATCCGCCTCGACGCGCGCGACGAACCGGACCGCGACGACAGCGGGCCGACCGTGTGGGTGTCGGGCGGGCATGTGGAGGTGCCCGTGCCGATGGGCGATGCGCTCGAGCTGCTCGGCGACGGCCGGTTCCTGCTGCACGGCCGCAAGGCCGATCTCGTCAACATCGCCGGCAAGCGCACGTCGCTCGCGTACCTGAACCATCAGCTCAACGCGATTCCGCAGGTGGTCGACGGCGTGTTCTTCATGCCCGACGAAGCCGCACCGGCCCATGACGACACCAGCCTCGAACCGGTCACGCGCCTTGTCGCGCTCGTCGTCGCGCCGGCGCTCGCAGCCACCGATCTGCAGCGCGCGCTGCGCGAGCGGATCGATCCCGCGTTCATGCCGCGCCCGCTCGTGTTCGTCGACGCGCTGCCGCGCAACGAAACGGGCAAGCTGCCGCGCGACGTGCTGGCCGCGCTCGTCGCCCAGCACGCGCGCGCCACGGCCACGGCCGCGCCTGAACGCGACACGGCCGCCGCACCTGCACTCGCCTTCACGATTCCCGTCGACCATCCGGCGCTGCCCGGCCATTTCCCCGGCCATCCGGTCGTACCGGGCGTCGTGCTGCTCGATCACGCGATCCACACGATCGGCGCGGCGCTCAACCGTCCGCTGGATACGTGGCGGCTCGGCTCCGCGAAGTTCCTGAGTCCGGTCGCACCGGGTGAACCGCTCGATCTCGCGTACGACGCCGCGGCCAGCGGCGCGATCCGCTTCACGCTGCGCGCTGGGTCGCGCGAGGTCGCGACCGGCGCGCTGTCCGCGCCGCCGGCCGTGCAGGATGGCGCGCAGCCATGAAGCGCACCGCGTGGGCCGAACGCCAGGAGCGCAGCAACGCCGGCTTGCTGCGCACGATGACGTGGATCTCGCTGCGGTTCGGCCGGCAGCGCGCGCGCCTCGTGCTGCACCTGATCGCGACGTACTTCGTGCTGTTCTCGCCGGTCGCGTGCGCCGCGTCGCGCGACTACCTGCGCCGCGCGCTCGGCCGGCCTGCGCGCTGGCGCGACGTGTACCGGCACGTGTTCACGTTCGCGGCGACGATCCACGACCGCGTCTACCTGATGAACGGGCGCTTCGACCTGTTCGACATCCGGCTGCACGGCGAGACGCTCGTCGACGATGCGCTCGCGGGCGGGCGCGGTGCGTTCCTGATGGGCGCGCACCTCGGCAGCTTCGAGGTCGTGCGCGCGATCGGCCGCACGCATCCGGACCTGCGCGTCGTCGTCACGATGTACGAGAAGAATGCGCGCAAGATCAACGCGACACTCGCCGCGGTGAACCCGGCCGCGAAACCGGAAGTGATTCCGCTCGGGCAGGTCGACTCGATGCTGAAGGTACGCGAGCGCCTCGACGCGAACTGCATGGTCGGCATGCTCGCCGACCGCACGCTGCTCGACGACGCGGCCGCATCGTTGCGGCGGCTGCCGTTGCTCGGCACGCCGGCCGCGTTCCCGCTCGGGCCGCTGTACATGGCCGCGATGCTGAAGCGCCCGGTGATCTTCATGACGGGCCTCTATCGCGACGGCAACCGCTACGATGTGCACTTCGAGACGCTCGCCGATTTCTCCGACGTGCGGCGCGATGCACGTGCGGCGGCGGTCGACGCGGCACTCGCGCGCTATGTCGCGCTGCTCGACAAGTACTGCCGCGCGGCGCCGTACAACTGGTTCAATTACTTCGATTTCTGGCAAGGCGGCGATGCCGCGGCTACGCGCCGCGACGCGACGCACGCCGGTGCCGACCTGCCCGCCACAAGGGATTCCGACGCATGACCGCCGTTCACCGCCTGTTCCCGCTCTCGCTGCACCGCGCCGCCCGCCTGCTCGCCGCCACCGCCGCCGCGCTCGCGCTGGCCGTGCCCGCGCATGCAGCCGACACGGCGCCGGCATGGAGCCTCGACCGGCTGATGTCGACGCTTGCGCAGCACAAGTCGGGACACGCCACCTTCACCGAGACGAAGTACCTGTCGATCGCCACCCAGCCGGTCGAATCGTCGGGCGAACTCGTGTTCGTCGCGCCCGATCATCTGGAAAAGCACACGCTGAGCCCGAAGCCGGAACACCTCGTCGTCGACGGCGACATGCTCACGGTCGAACGCAACAACCGCAAGTTCACACTCGCGCTGGCGCGCTATCCGGAACTCGGTGCGTTCATCGACAGCATCCGCGCGACGCTCGCCGGCAACCGCTTCGCGCTCGAACAGGTGTACAAGGTCGTCCTTTCCGGGCGCGGCGACGACTGGACGCTGACGCTCACGCCGCTCGACTCGCGGATGCTGAAGGTCGTCAGCACGATCACGCTCGACGGCACGCGCGACGTATTGCGCAGCGTCGCGATCCGGCAGGCCGACGGCGATCATTCGGTGATGCGCCTGCAACCCGTTGCGGCGACCGCGAACTGATGGACGAGCGCGCGCGCCCCTCCCCCGTCGCCCGCCGCCTGCACGCGTGGCGGCAGCGCGCGGTGCTCGTGTGGCTGCTCGCGCTCGCCGCCTGTGGCGTCGCGATCGGGCGCGCGCACTTCACGGCCGACCTGTCCGCGTTCCTGCCGAGCTCGCCGAGCGCCGGGCAGCGCGTGCTCGTCGACCAGTTGCGCGACGGCATCGTGTCGCGGCTGATCCTCGTCGCGATCGACGGCGGCGATGCCGTCACGCGCGCCGCACTGTCACGGCGCGTCGCCAGCGCACTGCGCACCGACCCGCAATTCGCGGCCGTGCACAACGGCGAAGCCGCGAACGACGCGCGCGACCGGCAGTTCGTCTTCGATCACCGCTACCTGCTGAGCCCGGCCGTCACGCCGCAGCGCTTCAGCGCCGACGGCCTGCACCAGGCGCTCGGCGACAGCCTCGACCTGCTGAGCTCGTCAGCCGGCCTCGTCGCCAAGGCGATGCTGCCGCGCGACCCGACCGGCGAAGTCACCGCGCTCGTCGACCAGCTCGACAGCGCGGCCGAACCCGCGAGCCGCGACGGCGTGTGGGCGTCGCGCGACGGCACGCGCGCGGTGCTCGTCGTGCAGACGGCCGCCGCCGGCTCCGATACCGACGCGCAGGCGCGCGCGATCGACACGGTGCGCCGCGCATTCGCCACGGCGAAGCAGGCCGTGCCGAATGCGGCCGCGACCACGCTCGCGATGACGGGCCCCGGCGTGTTCTCGGTCGACACGCGAGACACGATCCGGCATGACGTCGAGCGCCTGTCGACGGCGAGCGTCGTGCTGATCGTCGCGCTGCTGCTCACGCTGTACCGTTCGCCGCGCACGCTCGCGCTCGGGCTGTTGCCGGTGCTGACGGGCGTCGCGGCCGGGATCGCGGCGGTCAGCGTCGCGTTCGGCACGGTCCACGGGCTGACGCTCGGTTTCGGCACGACGCTGATCGGTGAAGCCGTCGACTATTCGATCTACCTGTTCGTGCAATCGGCGCAGGCCGGCACGCGCGTCGCCGCGCGCCCGGGCGACGCGACACGCGCGTGGGTCGCCGCTTACTGGCCGACGATCCGGCTCGGCGTGCTGACGTCCGTGTGCGGTTTCGCGTCGATGCTGTTCTCCGGGTTCCCGGGCCTCGTGCAGCTCGGGCTGTATTCAATCGTCGGACTGACGGCCGCCGCACTCGTCACGCGCTTCGTGCTGCCGCACCTGCGCGGCGAGCATGTCGCGATCCGCGACGTGTCGCGCGTCGGCGCGGTACTCGCACGGGCGGCCGACGCCGCGCCGCGGCTGCGCTGGCCGCTCGCGGCGCTCGTGGTCGCCGCGAGCGCGACGCTCGTGCTGCATCGCGACGGGCTGTGGAGCCGCGAGCTCGCCGCGCTCAGCCCCGTACCGGCGCAGGCGCAGGCGCTTGACGCGCGGCTGCGCGCCGATGTCGGCGCACCCGACGTGCGCTACCTCGTGGTGATTTCCGCATCGACCGAACAGGCCGCGCTCGAAGGCGCCGAAAAAGTGGCCGCGCAATTGCAGCCGCTCATCGACCGGGGCGTGCTCGCCGGCTTCGAAAGCCCCGCCCGCTACCTGCCGAGCGATGCTGCGCAGCGCGCGCGCCAGGCGAGCCTGCCAGATGCGCACGCGCTCGCCGCCCGGATGCGCGACGCCGCCGCGAACCAGCCGATCGCGGTGAAGCCCGACCTGTTCGCACCGTTCCTCGCCGACGTCGACGCCGCGCGCCATGCGCCGCTGCTGACGCGCGCGGACCTGCGCGGCACGTCGCTGGCGCTCGCCGTCGACGCGCTGCTGACCGAACGCGACGGGCGTTGGAGCGCGATGCTGCCGCTGCGCGCACCGGACGCCGCGCGCGCCACGCTTCCGGCGTCGGGACTCGATGCAACGCCGATTCGCGCGGCCGTCGCCCGTGCGGGCGTGCCCGATGCGTTGTTCGTCGACATGAAGGCCGAAGCCGATCGCCTGTACGTGAGCTACGTGCACGAGGACATCCGGCTGTCGCTCGCGGGTTTTGCCGCGATCGCCATGCTGCTGCTGATCGCGCTGCGCTCGCCTCGTCGCGTCGTGCGCGCACTGGCACCGCTCGTCGCGGCCGTGCTGGTCGTAACGGCCGGCTTCGCGCTGGCCAGCGTGCAACTGACGATCCTGCACCTCGTCGGGATGCTGCTGATCGTCGCGGTCGGCTCGAATTACGCGCTGTTCTTCTGCAAGCGCGACGACGCGCAGCCCGTGACGCCCAACACGCTCGTGTCGCTGCTGATCGCAAACCTCGCGACCGTCGCGGGCTTCGGGCTGCTCGCGCTGTCGCGCGTCCCGCTGCTCGAAACCTTCGGGCTGACCGTCGGCCCCGGCGCAATGCTCGCGCTCGCGTTCGCGGCGATTCTCGCGCCGCGCGCCACGGCAGCCGGCGATCGTCAGCGACGGAGTCCTGCATGACCGCGCCGTCGTCCATTCCATCGCATCAGGCCGGCGAAACGCGCCGCTGGAAGCCGACGCCGCTGATCGCGGGGACGGCCGCACTGCACGTGGGTGCCGCCGCCGCCGTCATCGCGCAACCGGCCACGTGGCCGTGGGCCGCCGGTGGTGTGGTCGCGTCGCATCTCGCGCTGACGGCAGCCGGCCTGTGGCCGCGCAGTGCGCTGCTCGGCCCGAACTGGACGCGCCTGCCGGCCACCGCGGGCCGCCGCATCGCACTGACGATCGACGACGGCCCGGACCCGGACGTCACGCCGCGCGTACTCGACCTGCTCGACGGTTACGACGCGCGCGCGACGTTCTTCTGCATCGGCGATCTCGCGCGCCGCCATCCTCGGTGGATCGAGGCTATCGTCGCGCGCGGCCACGCAGTCGAGAACCACAGCCAGCGGCACCGGCATACGTTCTCGCTGTCGGGGCCCGCCGCGCTGCGGCGCGAGATCGCGGCCGCGCAGCGGACGCTGACCGAGATCGCCGGCACGCGCCCGCTGTTCTTCCGCGCGCCGGCCGGCCTGCGCAATCCGTTTCTCGAACCGGTGCTGTGCGAATTCGGCCTGCAGCTCGCCAGCTGGACGCGGCGCGGCTTCGACACGCGTGCGCGCGATGCGGCGACCGTCACGCGCCGCCTGTTGCACGGCCTCGATGCGCGCGACATCCTGCTGGTACACGACGGCCACGCGGCGCGCGATGCGCGCGGCGAACCGGTCGTGCTCGACGTGCTGCAGGCGGTGCTGCGTGCGGCCGCCGATGCGCAGTTGCACTGGACGACGCTGCGCGCGGCGCTCGCGCCCGAACCGCCCGGCCCGCCGGGCATTCCGGCCCCCCCGTTTGATAAAATCTGACCTCGAACGGCGCGCCTGCCAGCCCTGCTGCGGCGCCCGTTCCGGCCACCGGATGCGACCCTCGTGAAACCTCTCCTGCTCTCGCACTTCACCGCCACCAGCTGCATCGGCCGCGGCCTCGACGCGACCCTCGATGCGCTGCGCGACGCACGCGGCGGGCTCGTGCCGTGCAACTTCGAACGCGCGGCGCTCGATACGTGGATCGGCGCGGTGGACGGCGTCGATGCGCACCCCGTGCGCGCCGACCTCGCCGACTTCGAATGCCGCAACAACCGCCTCGCGCAACTCGGCCTCACGCAGGACGGCTTCGACGCAAGCGTCGCGGCGGCCGTCGCACGCTACGGCGCCGCACGCGTCGGCGTGTTCGTCGGCACCAGCACGGCCGGCATCCTCGCAACCGAACGCGCGTACCAGCAGCGCGATCCGGCGAACGGCGCGCTGCCGGCCGACTTCCACTATGCGCACACGCACAACCCGTATTCGCCGGCTGCGTTCGTCCGTGCGTATTTCGCGCTGCGCGGGCCGGCGACGGCGATCTCGTCTGCGTGTTCGTCGGGCGCGAAAGTGTTCGGTTCCGCGCGCCGCATGATCGAGGCCGGTCTGATCGACGCGGCCGTCGTCGGCGGCGTCGATTCGCTGTGCCTGACGACGCTGTACGGCTTCAATTCGCTCGAACTGTTGTCGCGCCAGCCGTGCCGGCCGTTCGACGTCGCGCGCGACGGCATCTCGATCGGCGAGGCCGCCGCGTTCGCGCTCGTCGAGCGCGTGCCCGATCCGCCCGCGGCACTCGACGGCAACGCGATCCTGCTGCTTGGCCTCGGCGAATCGAGCGACGCGCATCACATGTCGTCGCCGCATCCGGAAGGTCTCGGTGCGCGCGCCGCGATCGAGCAGGCGCTCGCGTCCGCCGGCCTCGGTGCGCACGACATCGACTACGTGAACCTGCACGGCACCGCGACGCCGAGCAACGACGCGGCCGAAAGCCGCGCGGTCGGCGCGCTGTTCGCCGGCACGCCGTGCAGCTCGACGAAGGGCGCAACCGGCCACACGCTCGGCGCGGCCGGCGCGCTCGAAGCAGTCGTCGCCGCGCTCGCGCTGCGCGAGCAGTTCGTGCCGGCCGGCGTCAACACGACGCAGCCCGACCCGGCGCTCGTCGCCGACTACGTGCTCGCGAGCCGCGACACGCGCGTGCGCGCCGTCCTGTCCAATTCGTTCGGCTTCGGCGGCACGAATTGCAGCCTGATCCTCGGCCGCGCCGACCACGCACGCCGTTGAGGCCCGTCATGACACTCACCGCCTTCATCGAAAGCATCGGCCTCGTCGGGCCCGGATTGAACGACTGGCCGCACGCGGCCGACGTGCTCGCGGGCCGTATGCCCTATACCCCTGCCCGCACCGAACTGCCGCCGCCGGCCGGACTGCCGTCGGCCGAGCGGCGCCGCACGGGCCCCGTCGTGCGCGTCGCGCTCGCGGTCGGCCACGAGGCCGTGGCCGCGAGTGGCCGCGACGCCACGACGCTCGCGACCGTGTTCAGCGCATCCGGCGGCGACGGCCAGAACTGCCACGCGATCTGCGAAACCCTGGCGGGCGACGACCGCCAGCTGTCGCCGACGCGTTTCCACAATTCCGTGCACAACGCGCCGGCCGGGTACTGGAGCATCGCGACCCGCGCGATGGCGACGTCGAACGTGCTGTGCGCGCACGACGGCAGCTTTGCCGCGGGCCTGCTCGAAAGCCTGTGCCAGGTCGTCGTCGATCGCGTGCCGAGCCTGCTGATCGCGTACGACACCGACTATCCGGAACCGCTGCGCACGGTGCGGCCGATCGGTGACGCGTTCGGCGTTGCACTTTTGCTCGCGCCGGAGGCAAGCGAATACGCGCTCGCCCGCCTCGACGTGCAGCTCACCGAAGCGCCCGCCACGACGCTCGCGAATGCCGAACTCGACGCGTTGCGTACCGGCAATCCGGCCGCACGCGTGCTGCCGCTGCTCGACGCCCTCGCCGCGCGGCGTTCGACGCGTGTCGTGCTCGATTACCTGGACGATACGCGCGTGCAGATCGACGTCGCGATGCCCAAATCCTTCGCGGAGCGTGCGTGATGACCGCGACGCCCCCGCTTGCACCACCGCTCGGCCACGCGTGGATCGCCGCGCACATTCCGCACGACGGCGCGATGTGCGTGCTCGATACGGTCGATGCATGGGACGCCGAACGGATTCGCTGCACCGCGACGAGTCACCGCGATCCGCGCAACCCGCTGCGTTCGCACGGCCGGCTCGCGTCGGTCTGCGGCGTCGAATACGCAGCGCAGGCGATGGCCGTGCACGGCGCGCTGCTCGGTGCACACGAAGCGCGCCCGCGCGTCGGTTATCTCGCGAGCGTGCGCAACGTCGACGCGTTCGTCGACCGGCTCGACACGTTCGAGCAGCCGCTCACCATCGAAGCGGAACGCATGAGCGGCGACGCCGGCTCGGTGCTGTACGGCTTCGCGCTGCGCTGCGGCGATCGCGTGCTGCTGTCCGGCCGCGCCGCGGTGATGCTCGACGCCCCGGTAGCCGGCACGTTTCAACCGGCACCTGCCGGCAACACGAATCCTCGCTGAAGAGGTCAACCCCAAGGAAACCAGGTCGTGAAAGTTCGTCAGTTCATTGGCACCGCGCTCGTTCTCGCGCTGATCAGCCCGATCGCGCACGCGGACATGTCGGAAGTGAAGCAGGACATCAAGCGCGATTCGAAGGAAGCCGCGCACAAGACCGGCGAGGCGGCCCGCAGCTTCGGCCACGCGACCGCGAGCGCCGCGAAGGCGGTCGGGCACGGTGTCGCGCATGCGTCGCGCGAAGGCTGGGATGCCACCAAGCGCACGACGAAGCGGATCTTCCACAAGAACGACTCGGGCGAGTCGGCCGGCAAGAGCGACAAGAGCGATTGATCACGCATCCCGTGCGCATTGCCGGCGGCATGCGCACGGGGCGTGACCGTTCATCGATCGTGCGCGTCGGGGCTGCCGTCAACGTGCCCCGCGCATGCGGCGTGCCGGCTTTGTCGGCCTGCGCGCGAAGCACTTGCCGTACGCAACGAGCCAGCAATCGCGATGATCGAAGTTCCGCAGCAGCCGCGCACGGCGCCGCTCGAGCCAGTAGAGCGAGATCGCCATCGTCAGCGCGACGGCCAGTGCCGAACCGCCGATCACGAGTCCCATCCAGGTGTCGCCCATGCGTTCTCCGGAATGCGAGGCCGAAGCGGCGCGCGTGCCGCCGCTCCGGGTCTGGATAGTGCCGAATGCGGCCCGGCACGTGCGCGAACGCCGTGCGGGCCGCCGCGCATCAGTGCATGTGCTGGCCGCCGTTGATCGCGATGTTGGAGCCCGTCACGAAACCGGCCTCCTCCGAGCACAGGTAGGCCACCAGCGCCGCGACTTCCTCAGGCTTACCGAGCCGGCCCGCCGGAATCTGCGGGAGGATCTTCGAGTCGAGGATGTCCTGCGGGATCGCCGTCACCATCTTCGTCGCGAGGTAGCCCGGCGACACCGTGTTCACCGTCACGCCCTTGCGCGCAATCTCGAGCGCGAGCGATTTCGTGAAGCCGTGCATGCCAGCCTTTGCGGCCGCATAGTTGGTCTGGCCGACCGAACCCTTCGAGCCGTTCACCGACGAGATGTTGACGATACGGCCCCAGCCGCGTTCGACCATGCTTTCGCAGACGGGCTTCGTCATGTTGAACACGGAGTCGAGGTTCGTGCGAATCACCGCATCCCAGTTGACCTTGTCGAGCTTGCGCAGCGTCATGTCGCGCGTGATGCCGGCGTTGTTCACGAGAATGTCGACCGGGCCGACGTCCCGCACGATCTTCTCGATGCATTGCTGGCACGAATCGTGATCGGCCACGTCCACCGGGTACGCATGGAACTCACGGCCGGCCGCATGCATCTCGGTCAGCCAGCGGTCCGCGCCGGCGTTGTTCGGCGAATACGTGACGACTACCCGGTGGCCCGCGTCGTTCAACCTGATGCTGACCGCTTCGCCAAGACCGCCCATTCCACCTGTCACAACTGCAATTCGCTTAGTCATCCTATAAATTACCGACAAAAAAGTAATCGATGAATGCGGGGCGGCGGCGTCGCTTCTGCTGCCGCCCCACCGCTTCGATGCGCAACCGCCCACGTCGCGGGCGCGGCACGCACCGGAACTTCGCGCGTGTTGTTGACTGCTTGTCGTGCGCGAAACCCGCCTGGTTCGCTGCGGCGCCGGCCGGCGCCGCAGCGAACCGAGTCGTCAGACCCGCTTCAGACGCGCTCGACCGCGAGCGCGACCCCCATCCCGCCGCCGATGCACAGCGACGCCAGCCCGCGCTTCGCATCGCGCTTGACCATCTCGTGCAGCAGCGTCACCAGGATCCGGCAGCCCGACGCACCGATCGGGTGACCGATCGCGATTGCGCCGCCGTTCACGTTCACCTTCGACGTGTCCCAGCCCATCTGCTTGTGCACCGCCAGCGCCTGCGCAGCAAACGCTTCGTTGATCTCCATCAGGTCCAGGTCGCCCGGCGTCCAGCCCGCGCGCTCCAGGCACCGGCGCGATGCCGGCACCGGGCCCATGCCCATCACGCTCGGATCGACGCCCGCGTTCGCGTACGCCTTGATCCGTGCGAGCGGCGTCAGGCCGAGCGCCGCCGCCTTCTGCGCCGACATCACCAGCACCGCCGCCGCGCCGTCGTTCAGCCCCGACGCGTTCGCCGCCGTCACCGAGCCGTCCTTCGAGAACGCCGGCTTCAGCCCGGACAGCGATTCCGCCGTCACGCCGTGGCGCACGAATTCGTCGGTGGCGAACTGCAGCGGCTCGCCCTTGCGTTGCGGGATCGACACCGGCACGATCTCGTCGTCGAAGCGGCCGGCCTTCTGCGCGGCTTCCGCCTTGTTCTGCGACAGCGCCGCGAATGCGTCCTGCTCTTCGCGCGTGATCCCGTATTCCTTCGCGACGTTCTCCGCCGTGATGCCCATGTGGTACTGGTTGTACACGTCCCACAGGCCGTCGACGATCATCGTGTCGACCAGCTTCGCGTCGCCCATCCGGAACCCGTCGCGCGAGCCCGGCAGCACGTGCGGCGACGCGCTCATGTTCTCCTGGCCGCCCGCGATCACGATGTCCGCGTCGCCCGCGACGATCGCGTTCGCCGCCAGCATCACGGCCTTCAGGCCCGAGCCGCACACCTTGTTGATCGTCATCCCCGGCACTGCCGTCGGCAGCCCGGCCTTGATCAGCGACTGCCGCGCCGGGTTCTGCCCCGATCCGGCCGTCAGCACCTGGCCCATGATCACTTCGCTGACCTGATCGGGCTTCACGCCCGCACGCTCCAGCACCGCGCGGATCACCGTCGCGCCCAGCTCGGGCGCCGCAATCTTCGCAAGCGAGCCGCCGAATTTGCCGACCGCGGTCCGCGCGGCCGATACGATCACTACGTCCGTCATGTTCAATTCCTGCATCGAAATCAGTTCGTCGTTCTGACGCCGGCGCGAGCGGGCTGCAACGGTCGGCGGCGCGCGCCGGACCGACCGGCGCGATCGCGGCCGCGCGCCGCCAGACGGCAGGCAGCGCCGGTCGCACCCACGGCACGTCGCACCGGTATGCACATCCGTGCACCGGCGTCGTGCGGCGAACCGGACATGCGCCGGACCCCGCGTGGCACACACGGCGTCCAGCGCCATCCGGCGCCGATCAATTGTGTCGCGCTTGCACGCGACACGCGGTCATGCCCGCGGTCAGCCGTTACGCAGCCGATTCGCGCGTAGCCGCTGCGTCCTTGCGTGCGGCGGCAGCCGTCTGCTTGGCGCCGCGCGTGGCCGTTTCGCTGACCGCATCGAAACCGCTCTGCGCGGCTTCGATCGCCTGCCCCGTCGCTGCACGCACCGAATCGGCCGCAGCCGTCGCCGCGGACAGCGCCGAATTCAGCGCAGCCACCACCGGTGCCGAGCCGGCCGGCGCATGCTTCGACAGTTCGCCGAGCGCGTCCTTCAGGCGCTTGTCATTCTGTTCGTACTGCGACTGCGCGACCTTCGCCCATTCGGATTGCGTCGACACCGCGATATCGAACAGATGGCGGCCGTACGACACGACCTTGCCGGCCGCTTCCTGCGGTGCGGCGATCTGCTGCGCGAAGCCCGCGGCCGGATTGTTGCTGTTGAACGCGTTCTTCAGCTTGTCTTCGTATTCCTCGAGCGCCGTCCGGGCCGCCTGCAGGTTGAGTTCGACGACAGCCTCGAAACCGTGGATCGCCGGACGGGCAATTGCAAACCACGCGGCGATACCGGATTGATAATCGGCGGCGAGTTTTTCGGGGGCAAATACGGACATCGGGCACGCTCCTGTTAGCAATACGAGAGACGACGTAAAGAAAAATGGAAGCTGGATCGACAGCCACTTCCTTATTGGCTACCCGTCACTTATTAGAACACGGGAAGATGAAGGAGGCCATTCTAGATCGATTAATTGTCAATTAAATGGCATTAATGATAGGTGTAAACCCTTATTATCGTTCCGGGCAGCCGCTGAAACCCGCGACACGCCGACATCGCAGAGAGGGAAATTGCAGGGTTCCGGCCCGCAATGCCTTTTTACCTTTTTACAGGATAGCGCATCATGAGGATGCGCAACATTTACCAATTCATTATTCCGTTTATTAGAAAACCGACGCTCATTGAAAATGGAGCGGTCGCTTATGTAATCGTTTTTTCTGGATTTATTATGAAATCGTTTCCGGGATTATTAATGCCGAAATCAATGATCTGACGAATTGCGGGTCGCAATGAAAATACGGCCGCATGAAGCGGACGCGATCGACACGGGAAAGCGCGGAATCAGCCGGCCAGTTCGCGATGCAATGCGCGGAATTCCTGCGCGAGCTTGTGCCCCGGCTCGAGATGGATCACCGGCGTCGACTGCTGATGCGATTCGCGGATCTTCACCGACGCCGACAGCCTCGACGCGAGCACCGGCAGCCCTTCGTCGACGAGCTCGTCGACCAGCCGTTGCGGCAGGCTCGCGCGCGGCTGGAACTGGTTGATGACGATCCCTTCCACCTCGAGCGCCGCGTTGTGGTCCTGCTGGATTTCCTTCACGTTCTCGAGCAGCGTATACAGCGCGCGGCGCGAGAAGTCGTCGCAGTCGAACGGGATCAGGCAACGCTCGACCGCGATCAGCGCCGAGCGCGTATAGAAATTCAGTGCGGGCGGCGTGTCGATGTACACGGCGTCGTAGGTGCCGAGCTCGTTCAGTGCGTCGCGCAGCTTGTAGATCTTGTAGCGCGATTCGAGCTTGCCGTGCAGCGTGTCGAGATCCGGATGCGCGGGCATCACGTCGAGCCCTTCGAACGGGGTCGGATGGATGAACGACGCGACGTCGACCGGGCGGAAGTTGAAGGTCAGCGCGGTTTCGAAGAAACCGGCGACGCCCGGTTGCGCGTCGGCCGCGGCGTCACGCAGCAGGTAGCGCGTGGAGTTCGCCTGCGCATCGAGGTCGATGACGAGCGTGCGCAGCCCTTCGCTTGCGCTGATCGCCGCCAGGTTGCAGACGATCGTCGATTTGCCCACGCCGCCCTTCTGGTTGAATACGACCCGCCGCATGGTGTCCCCTCGATCGAACGTCGAAAGGATCAGCTTAGCCGGTCAATCATGGCGGCCGCGTGACGCAGGTCGAATTGCGTGCAACATGTGTACGACGCACATCAGGTGCGCGGCAGCCCCCCCGACACGTACCGGTTGCCGGGCACGCACCACCGCCACGGGAGATCCCGGCCGGCACGAATGCCGATGCGCGGGCCGCCCGCCAGATTCGAAGGCGGCGCCCTACCGTCGTCGACGATCGCGAACCCTTCGCGTGCATCGACCAAATCGATGCCGTCCTGCGCGCCGCCGATCCCCATCGACTGGGTCAGCCGCGCCGGCCCGCGGCACAGATCGCGATCGCGCGTCTGCGGCGGCCGTGCCGCACGCATCTGCTCGAGCCCGTGCAGCGGTTCCAGCGCACGGATCAGCACACCGGTGCCCGTGCCGTCCGGCCCGCACACGCAGTTGCAGCACCAGTGCATGCCGTACGTGAAGTAGACGTACAGATGCCCGGGCGGCCCGAACATCGTCGCGTTGCGCGGCGTCCTGCCGCGATAGGTGTGCGCGGCCGGGTCGATCGCGCCCGCATAGGCTTCCACTTCGACGATGCGGCCGGCCCGGCCGTCCGCCGCCGCGAGGATCTTGTTGAGCAGCTGCGGCGCGACGTCGGTGGCCGTGCGGTCGAAGAACGCGCGCGGCAGCACGGTGCCGGGCCAGAGGGACGCGGTCTTATTGCGCCGCATGCTGCCTCGCCGTCGTCGCGGCCAGATGAAGCTGGCGGTACGCCTCGACCAGATCGCCGAGACCGAATGCCAGATTTCGTCCGCTCGGATTGGGGAGCACCCAGACACTCGCCCCCTGCATGCGGGCCGGTTGCAACCCCCATGCGACTTCGCGTTGCCCCGACAGCGCCGAGTACGCGGCCTTGCCGAGAAAGGCGACGAAGCGCGGCCCGTAACGCAGGATCTTCTGCTCGAACGCCGCGGCCGCGGCGGCGAATTCGGCGCGCGACAGCTGATCGGCGCTCGCAGTCGGCCGCTTCACGACCGCCGTCAGGCCGCAACCGTACCGGAGGATCGCGCGATCGTCCTGCGGCAAGATTTCCGCCGGCGTGAAGCCCGCGAGATGGATCACGCGCCAGAAGCGGTTGTTTCTCCCCGCGAAGTGATGCCCGGTCGCGGCCGCGGTCAGGCCGGGATTGATCCCGCAGAACAGCACGTCGAGATGGTCGGCGATGAGGTCGGGAAGTTCGTCAGCCACGCTTTGCCCGGGATGCGACGTACAGGAACAGGAACGACGTAAATGAAGAAAGGCCCGAAGACCCGTGCCAAGCAAGCAGCTTGACTCGGACATTCGGGCCCATCGTGATGCGGGATGCCGGCTTGTCGATCAGAACGGGATATCGTCGTCCATCTCGTCGAAGCCGCCGCCGGCCGGTGCGCTCGGACGGCTTTGCGCGCCGCCGCCTGCACCGCCACGCGCCGCGCCGCCGGCACGACCGCCGCCGCCACCGCCGCGCTCCATCTGCTCGCCGCGACCGCCGCCACCGCCACCACCGTAGCCGCCGCCGTAACCGCCTTCGTCACCGCCACCGCCGCCGCCGCCCGCACCGCGGCCGCCGAGCATCTGCATCTGATCTGCAACGATTTCGGTCGAGTAACGGTCCTGGCCGTCCTGGCCCTGCCACTTGCGCGTGCGGATGCGGCCTTCGATATAGACCGACGAACCCTTCTTCAGGTATTCGCTGACGATTTCCGCCAGACGGCCGAAGAACGCGACGCGATGCCACTCGGTCATTTCCTTGAAATCGCCGCTTGCCTTGTCCTTGTAGCGGTCGGTCGTCGCGAGACGAATGTTCGCAACCGCGTCGCCGCTCGGCAGGTAACGGACTTCAGGATCGGCGCCGAGATTGCCGACGAGGATGACCTTGTTGACGGATGCCATGTGTTTCTCCAGTAAATTCGATGCCGGGCCGCCCGCGCATGTTGCCGGGACGGCCCGCCGGGCAAGCCGGCGCGCGGCCGGGGCCTGCCCGAAATAAGGTTCAGGCCTTGCGCGGCGGCGCTTTCATGTTGGCCGCGATTATAAGCCACGCGGCCACGAGCCCCGAACACGTGTAGAACACCGTGTTCGCGCCGCCGTGCTTCAGCAGCCAGCCGCCCACGATGCCGCCGAGCGCGAGCCCGATCGACTGCGTGGTGTTGTAAACCCCCGTGGCCGCGCCCTTGCGCGAACCCGGCGCGAGCTTCGACACGAGCGACGGCTGCGACGCTTCCAGGATGTTGAACCCGAGAAAGTAGACGAACAGAATCGCCGCCACAATCAGGATGGTATGCGGTGCGCTGCCGAGCAACAATTGACCGATCAGGATAGCCAGAATGCCGCCGAGCAGCACCGGCTTCATCTTGCCCCGTTTTTCCGCGACGATGATCGCCGGGACCATCATCACGAACGCGAGCCCCATCACCGGCAGGTAGACCTTCCAGTGCGAGGCGACCGGCAGCCCGCCGTCGACCAGCAGGCGCGGCACGACGAGGAACAGCGCCGTCTGCGTCGCGTGCAGCACCAGCACGCCGAAGTTCAGGCGCAGCAGCTCGACGTTGTGCAGCACCTCGGCGAACGGCGCCGGCACGTGCACGGGCTTCGCCGCATCGGGCACGATCCACAGCACGACGCCGATCGCGAGGATCGACAGCACGCCGACGATCGCGAACAGCCCGCTCATCCCGACCCAGTGGAACACGATCGGCGCGCCGACGATCGCGACCGCGAACGACACGCCGATCGATCCGCCGACCATCGCCATCGCCTTCGTGCGGTTCTGCTCGGAGGTCAGGTCGGCGATGAACGCGAGCACCGCGGACGACACCGCGCCCATCCCCTGGATCACGCGGCCGACGATGATCCACGTGATGTCGTGCGCGGATGCGGCGACGAAGCTGCCGATCGCGAAGATCACGAGGCCCGTGGCGATCACCGGCTTGCGGCCGAACTTGTCGGACGCCCAGCCGTAGAAGATGTAGAACAGCGACTGCGTGACGCCGTAGGCCCCGAGCGCGAGACCGACGAGCAGCACGTTGTCGCCGCCCGGGATGGTTTTCGCGTAGACCGAGAACACCGGCATGATCATGAACAGGCCGAGCATGCGCAGCGCGAAGATCGCCGCGAGCGACGTGGTCGCGCGCAGTTCGGGCGCAGTCATGCGGGAAGACGTGGCAGACGGATTGGACATCGGGAATGAATTTCGAATGATCGGAGTGTCCGCCCGGTGGCGGGCGGCGGAAGATCAGGACCGGCGGCCCGGGAGGCCTGGCGGGCGACACGCCGGGGCAGGATGCTGGCGGCCTGCGGGCCGCCCGGAACCATGCGGCGCGGCCGCTTTCCCCGGTGCGGGTGTCGCCTTGCTGCCACCTGCTGCAAAGGCCGGGGGCCGTAAACGACGGTCTCGAAAAGCCGTTATAGTAGCAGGTTTGGTTCCCTCCATTTTCGCCAGGTTCATGGAACAGATCCGTATCCGTGGGGCACGCACCCACAACCTGAAAAACGTCAATCTCGACCTGCCGCGCCACAAGCTGGTCGTGATTACCGGGTTGTCCGGGTCGGGCAAGTCGTCGCTCGCGTTCGACACCCTTTATGCCGAAGGCCAGCGCCGCTACGTCGAAAGCCTGTCCGCGTATGCCCGCCAGTTCCTGCAACTGATGGAGAAACCCGACGTCGACCTGATCGAGGGCCTGTCGCCCGCGATCTCGATCGAGCAGAAGGCGACGTCCCACAACCCGCGTTCGACCGTCGGCACGGTCACCGAAATCCACGACTACCTGCGACTTTTGTACGCACGTGTCGGCACGCCGTACTGTCCCGACCACGACATCCCGCTCGAGGCGCAGAGCGTGTCGCAGATGGTCGACGCGGCGCTCGCGCTGCCCGAGGAAACCAAGCTGATGATCCTCGCGCCCGTCGTCGCGGACCGCAAGGGCGAGCACGCCGAACTGTTCGAGGACATGCAGGCGCAGGGCTTCGTGCGCTTTCGCGTACGCTCGGGCGGCGGCGCCGCGAACGAAGGCGTCGCGAAGATCTACGAGGTCGAGTCGCTGCCGAAGCTGAAAAAGAACGACAAGCACACGATCGACGTCGTCGTCGACCGCCTGAAGGTGCGCCCGGACATGAAGCAGCGGCTCGCCGAATCGTTCGAGACGGCGCTGCGCCTCGCCGACGGCCGCGCGATCGCGCTCGAGATGGATACCGACAAGGAGTACCTGTTCAGTTCGAAGTTCGCGTGCCCGATCTGCTCGTACTCGCTGCAGGAGCTCGAGCCGCGGCTGTTCTCGTTCAACAACCCGATGGGCGCGTGCCCGGAATGCGACGGCCTCGGCCAGATCACGTTCTTCGACCCGAAGCGGGTCGTCGCGCACCCGTCGCTGTCGCTCGCCGCGGGCGCCGTGAAAGGCTGGGACCGCCGCAACCAGTTCTACTTCCAGATGCTGCAGAGTCTCGCGGCGTTCTACGAATTCGACATCGACGCCGCATTCGAGGACCTGCCGGAAAAGATCCGGAAGGTGCTGCTGTTCGGCTCGGGCAAGCAGACGATCCCGTTCTCGTACATCAACGAGCGCGGCCGCACGACGATCCGCGAACACGTGTTCGAGGGGATCATCCCGAACCTCGAGCGCCGCTACCGCGAGACCGATTCGGTCGCGGTGCGCGAAGAACTGTCGAAGTACCAGAACAACCAGCCGTGCCCGTCCTGCGACGGCACGCGCCTGCGCCGCGAGGCGCGCCACGTGCGGATCGGCACCGGCGACTACGCGCGCGGCATCTATGAAATCAGCGGCTGGCCGCTGCGCGACGCGCTCGGCTATTTCGACGGCCTGACGCTCGAAGGCGCGAAGCGCGAGATCGCCGACAAGGTGATCAAGGAAATCGTCGCGCGCCTGACGTTCCTGAACAACGTCGGCCTCGACTACCTGTCGCTCGAGCGCAGCGCCGAGACCCTGTCGGGCGGCGAGGCGCAGCGCATCCGGCTCGCGTCGCAGATCGGCTCCGGCCTGACGGGCGTGATGTACGTGCTCGACGAGCCGTCGATCGGCCTGCACCAGCGCGACAACGACCGCCTGATCTCGACGCTCAAGCACCTGCGCGACCTCGGCAACTCGGTGATCGTCGTCGAGCACGACGAGGACATGATCCGTACGGCCGACTACGTCGTCGACATGGGCCCCGGCGCGGGCGAGCACGGCGGCGTGATCGTGGCCGAAGGCACGCCGAAGCAGGTGCAGTCGAACCCGCAGTCGCTGACGGGCCAGTACCTGGTCGGCAAACGCACGATCGAATACCCGGACGAGCGGCTCGCGCCCGATCCCGAGCGGATGCTGCGCATCGTCGACGCGCACGGCAACAACCTGAAGCACGTCGATCTCGAGCTGCCGGTCGGCCTGCTGACCTGCATCACCGGCGTGTCGGGCTCCGGCAAGTCGACGCTGATCAACGACACGCTGTATCACGCGGTCGCGCGCCATCTGTACGGCTCGTCGGCCGAGCCGGCACCGCACGAGGCGATCGAGGGCCTCGAGCACTTCGACAAGGTGATCAACGTCGACCAGTCGCCGATCGGCCGCACGCCGCGCTCGAACCCGGCCACGTACACGGGCCTGTTCACGCCGATCCGCGAGCTGTTCTCGGGCGTGCCGACCTCGAAGGAGCGCGGCTACGATCCGGGCCGCTTCTCGTTCAACGTGAAGGGCGGCCGCTGCGAATCGTGCCAGGGCGACGGCGTGCTGAAGGTCGAGATGCACTTCCTGCCGGACGTCTACGTGCCGTGCGACGTGTGCCACGGCAAGCGCTACAACCGCGAAACGCTCGAAGTGCATT
The DNA here is from genome assembly GCF_057439935.1 of Burkholderia cepacia complex sp. TUM26381. Lineage (NCBI taxonomy): Bacteria > Pseudomonadati > Pseudomonadota > Betaproteobacteria > Burkholderiales > Burkholderiaceae > Burkholderia > Burkholderia cepacia complex sp. TUM26381. The sequence goes on from NZ_CM172006.1 coordinate 3,144,908, forward strand.
ACAAGGGCAAGAACATCAGCGAAGTGCTCGAGATGACGGTCGAGCACGCGTACGAGTTCTTCAGCGCGGTGCCGGTCATCGCGCGCAAGCTGAAGACGCTGCTCGACGTCGGCCTCGGCTATATCCGCCTCGGCCAGTCGGCCACGACGCTGTCGGGCGGCGAGGCGCAGCGCGTGAAGCTGTCGCTGGAGCTGTCGAAGCGCGACACCGGCCGCACGCTGTACATCCTCGACGAGCCGACCACGGGCCTGCACTTCCACGACATCGCGCTGCTGCTGGAAGTGATCCACCGGCTGCGCGACCAGGGCAACACGGTCGTGATCATCGAGCACAACCTCGACGTGATCAAGACGGCCGACTGGGTGATCGACCTCGGCCCCGAAGGCGGTGCCGGCGGCGGCCAGATCATCGCGCAGGGCACGCCCGAGCAGGTCGCGAAGACGAAGGCGAGCTTCACCGGCAAGTACCTCGCGCCGCTGCTCAAGCGCACGACCCGCAAGGTCGCGGCCGGCTGACGGCCACTGCCTTCCCGCGCGCGGCCGCCCGGCCGCGCGCGTCCCTCCGCGGCGTACCGCCCGCCTCCCCGCGTTTTCCCTTCTGCGTTTACACCACGCGCCAAACGGCCCCGTTGCGGACCATAATGACAGCTATACTTTACGGTCGTAAGGTTCGCCGTACGCACCAATCCGGTGCGACGCCGGGCGAACACGGCTCTGCCGCGCATTCCGCGGCATGACACACGAACGACAGGAATCCACGATGGAGAAGCAACCAGACTCGTCGCGCGATGCGCAGAATCGCGAACCGCACCTGCGCAGCGTGCGGCTGACGAGCGACTTCAGCCTGCCGAAGCTGTCCGCGCTCGAGATCGGCAGCTACGTGTTCGCGATCCTCGCCATGTGGCTCGTGATCGAGCTCAAGCTGCTCGGCGGGCTGCTGGCCGGCCTGCTCGTCTACCAGCTGATCCACACGATCGCGCCCGTGATCGAACGCCACACCACGAGCATGCGCGCACGCTGGGTCGCCGTCGTGCTGCTGTCGATCGTGATCGTCGGCGCGCTGACGAGCCTGACGATCGGCATCATCGAACACTTCGAGCGCACGGTGCCGAACCTGCAGAGCCTGCTCGACCAGCTGATGCAGATCGTCGAGCAGACCCGCGCGCGCACGCCGGCCTGGATCGCCAACCTGCTGCCCGTCGACGTCGAGCAGATGAAGACCAAGGCCGCCGTGCTGATGCACTCGCACATGGACCAGCTCCAGCAGAGCGGCAAGAGCGTCGCCCGCGGCTTCGGCCACGTGCTGTTCGGGATGATCATCGGCGCGATGATCGCGATCGGTGTCGAGCACGGCAAGGCGCGCCGGCCGCTGTCGACCGCGCTCGTCACGCGCGTGTCGCGCTTCGCCGATGCATTCCGCCGGATCGTGTTCGCGCAGATCAAGATCTCGGCGATCAACGCGGTGTTCACCGGCATCTACCTGCTCGTCGCGCTGCCGATCTTCCACCAGCGGCTGCCGCTGTCGAAAACCCTCGTGCTCGTCACGTTCATCGTCGGCCTGCTGCCGGTGATCGGCAACCTGATCTCGAACACGCTGATCGTCGCCGTGTCGCTGTCGGTCAGCATGGGCACCGCGATCGCATCGCTCGCGTTCCTCGTCGTCATCCACAAGCTCGAATACTTCCTGAACGCGAAGATCATCGGCGGCCAGATCGAGTCGCGTGCGTGGGAGCTGCTGCTCGCGATGCTGATCATGGAAGCCGCGTTCGGGCTGCCGGGCGTGATCGCCGCGCCGATCTTCTATGCGTACCTGAAGCGCGAGCTGTACCTGCTGCGGCTGATCTGAAGCAGCCTGCTGCGCCCACGCGATAAAAAAACGCCGCACCCCGTAAAGGGTGCGGCGTTTTTGTCGGTCCGGGCCGAGCGCCCGGCCCCGCCGACGGATCAGCGGAACACGACCGTCTTCGTCCCGTTCAGCACGATCCGGTGCTCGACGTGCCACTTCACCGCGCGCGCGAGCGTCACGCACTCGACGTCGCGGCCGATCGCGGTCAGCTGGTCGGGCGTCATGCTGTGGTCGACACGCTCGACTTCCTGCTCGATGATCGGGCCCTCGTCGAGATCGGTCGTCACGTAATGCGCGGTCGCGCCGATCAGCTTCACGCCGCGGTCGAACGCCTGGTAGTACGGCTTCGCGCCCTTGAAGCTCGGCAGGAACGAATGGTGGATGTTGATCGCGCGCCCGGCGAGCTGCTGGCACATGTTCGGCGACAGGATCTGCATGTAGCGCGCGAGCACGACGAGATCGGCCTGGTGCTCGTCGATCACTTCCAGCACGCGCGCTTCCTGCGCGGCCTTTGCGGCATCGGACGAACCGCCGATCAGCGGGAAGTGATGGAACGGAATGTTGTAGCTCGCGGCGAGCTGGTAGAACTCCTTGTGGTTCGACACGATCGCCGGGATCTCGATCGGCAGCTGGCCGGTGCGATAGCGGAACAGCAGGTCGTTCAGGCAATGGCCGATCTTCGACACCATGATCACGACGCGCGGCTTCACGGCCGCGTCGTGCAGCTCCCAGCGCATCGAGAACTGCTCGGCGAGCGGAGCGAACTCCTTGCGCAGCGTGTCGAGCGCCGTCGCGGCATCCGCGCCGTTGCCGTCCTGCTCGAAGTGCACGCGCATGAAGAACTCGCTGGTGCGGCTGTCGCCGAACTGCGCCGAATCGAGGATGTTGTTGCTGCGCTCGAACAGGAAGCCCGAGACCGCATGGACGATGCCGTGCCGGTCGGGGCACGACAGTTTCAAGATAAAGCTGTGATCGGTCGGCATGACCGCGACTCCCTTTGTTTCCGTATTCGTCAAATTGCCCGTTCGCCGCGCCTGACCGCGCGCTGCGGCGTGTGTCACGCGGCCGGCGCGAACAGCGCGTCGATGCCGGCCGCGTCGGCCGCCGGAATCCAGCGGTGACGCAGCAGCGTGTCGAGCGTCGCGAGGCTCGCGTCCATCGTCGCACGGCCTTCGCGCAGCCAGCCGATCACCTCGGGCACGCCGGCCAGCAGGTGCTCGGCCACTTCGCCGTCCTGATTGCGCGGCGCGAAGTCGTGCGGCAGCGGCAGGTCGTACACGAAGATCAGCTCGGACTGCGTGCCTTCCGGCAGCGAGTTCAGCACCTGCACCGCGCGGCCCGCGATCGCGCGCGCGGCCAGTTCGGGCGGAATGCCGGCTTCTTCCCAGCATTCCTTCGCGAGCGTCTCGTGAACACCCAGGCCCCAGCCGATGCCGCCCGCAACCACGTTGTCGAGCATACCGGGGTCGGTGGCCTTGGTCTCGCTTCGGCGGCCGAGCCACATCTGCGGCACGGCCGCGGCAAGCGGCTCGCCCGGCGTAACCGCATATTCTACGATGCCGTTCAGATGCACTGCATAGGTCTGCGTGCCGAAGAAGCGCGACGCGGCGCGCTCGATGAACGCGAGCGGCGGATCGTCGAAGCGGTTGCGGATCGCGTAGATCTCGTCGCGCCAGCCGGGAATCGCGCCTTCGGCCGCCAGTGCGCCGATCGCGCTCGCGAGCGCCATGCTGCGCGCGTCGACCGAGTCATAGCGCGCCGACAACACGACGCGCTCGCCGGTCAGCTCGAACACGTCGGGCCAGCGCGCGAGCTTCGCGACGTCCTGGCGGCGCACCCAGCCGACCGCCTGCCCGGCGATCTCGAAACGCAGGTGCGCGGCCGGATCGAAGCGGCGGGCGGCCGCGATGCACGGAAACGTCATCGCGGTCAGTCCTTCAGCGCGACGCGGATGCCGATCGCGATGAACGTCGCACCGGCGATCCGGTCGAGCCACACGCCGGCCTTCGGACGGCGCTTCAGCCATGCGCCGATCATGCCCGCGCCGACGCCGAACAGCGAGAAGACCGCGGCCGTCTGCAGCATGAACAACGCGCCGAGCTCGAACATTTGCAGCGTCACGCTTTGCGCGCCGTGCGGATCGACGAACTGCGGCAGGAACACGACGAAGAACAGCGTGACCTTCGGGTTCATCAGGTTCCCGATCACGCTCTGCCGGAAGATCGTGCCGAGCGGCTGCGGCGGGCGCGCATGCGCATTCGAGAGCCCCTGGCTGCGCAGCGCCTTGATGCCGATCCACACGAGGTAGGCCGCGCCCGCGAGCTTCAGGATCTGGAACGCAACCGGCGACGAACGCAGCACGGCCGCGACACCGAGCGCCGCGAGCGTCGTGTGGAACAGGATCCCCGCCGTGAAGCCGAGCGCGGCGACGAAGCCCGCCGCACGGCCCTGCGAGATGCCGCGTGCGAGCACCTGCAGGTTGTCGGGACCGGGCGCGAACGTAATCGCGATCGACGTGGCGAGAAACAGCATGAAGTTGGGCATCGTGACCTCGCTGCAGAACGTGAACCAATACGGTGAACCCGGGCGGCAAGCCCGGGCGGGCCGGCGCTCAGTGGCCGCCGAATTCGGTAACGGTATAGACGGGCAGTCCGGCATTGCGCAACAGCGCCGAGCCGCCGAGATCGGGCAGGTCGATGATCGCCGCGCCTTCGACGACCACCGCGCCGAGCCGCTGCAGCAGGTTGCGCCCCGCCATCATCGTGCCGCCGGTCGCGATCAGGTCGTCCATGATGATCACGCGGTCGCCGGGGCGGCACGCGTCTTCGTGGATCTCGACCGTCGCGCTGCCGTATTCGAGGTCGTACGATTCCGAGCACGTCTTGTACGGCAGCTTGCCGACCTTGCGGATCGGCACGAAGCCGACGCTCAGCTCGTACGCGACGATCGGCGCGATGATGAAGCCGCGCGCGTCGAGACCCGCGACGTAGTCGAGCTTCGCATCGACATAGCGTTCGACGAACAGGTCGACGAGGATGCGCAGCGCCTTCGGGCTCTGCAGCAGCGTCGTAATGTCGCGGAACTGCACGCCCGGCTGCGGCCAGTCGGGCACCGTGCGGATCTGGCTGTGGATGAAGGCGACCGGATCGAGCGGTGCGCCCGACGACGAATGCGGCATGAAACTCTCCGAAAAAAACGGTGCGCGAAGATCGGGCACCGTTTCTGAAAAATACGGGTCAGGTTGTGAGTCGCAACTCAAGCGGCCGCGGCCGGCGGATCGCGCCGATGGCGCGACAACCGCTCCTCCGCGAGCGCGAGCGCCTCGGGCAGCCCGCGCAGCACGACGATGTCGCTCGCGCGCAGCTTGGTCTGCGGGTCCGGTTCGACGCCGCGGATGCCGTGCCGGCGGATCGCCGTGACTTCCAGCCCGAGCGCATACAACCCGAGTTCTTCCAGCGAACGCCCGACCGCGTCCGCGCGCGCATCGACCGGCACCGATTGTAGCCGCACCTGCTCGTGGTCGTCGTCGTCCGCGTCGTCCGCGCCGCGGAAATAGCCGCGCAGCAGGCTGTAGCGCTCGTCGCGCATTTCCTCGACGCGCCGCACGACCTTGCGCATCGGCACGCCGACCAGCACCAGCGTATGCGACGCGAGCATCAAGCTGCCCTCGACGATCTCCGGAATCACTTCGGTCGCACCGGCCGCGAGCAGTTTCTCGAGATCGGCGTCGTCGACGGTGCGCACGATCGCCGGCAGCGTCGGCTCGAGCTCGTGCACGTGGTGCAGCACGCGCAGCGCCGACGGCGTGTTCGCATAGGTGATCGCGACGGCCGCCGCGCGGTGGATACCGGCCGCGAGCAGCGATTCGCGGCGCGCCGCGTCGCCGAATACCACCGACTCGCCGGCCGCGGCGGCCGCGCTCACGCGATCGGGGTCGAGGTCGAGCGCGACGTACGAAATGCCTTCCTGCTCGAGCATCCGCGCCAGGTTCTGCCCGGCGCGGCCGTAGCCGCAGATGATCACGTGGCCGCGCTGCTTCAGGCTTTGCGTCGCGATCCGCGTCATCTGCAGCGACTGCTGCATCCATTCGGTCGACGACAGCCGCATCACGATCCGGTCGGCGTTCTGGATCAGGAACGGCGCGGCGAGCATCGACAGCAGCATCGACGCGAGGATCGCCTGCAGCAGCGTCGAATCGACGAGATGCCGGTCGAGGATCAGGTTCAGCAGCACGAAGCCGAATTCGCCGGCCTGCGCGAGGCCGATGCCGGTGCGCATCGCGACGCCCGGCGTCGCGCCGAACAGCCGCGCAAGCCCTGCGATCATCGTCCCCTTGAACAGGATCTGGCCGAAGAAGAAACCGAGCACGAGGAACGGGTGCTCCCAGATCACGCGCGGATCGAGCAGCATCCCCGTCGTCACGAAGAACAGGCCGAGCAGCACGTCGCGGAACGGCTTGATGTCCTCTTCCACCTGATGGCGGAACGGCGTCTCGGAGATGAGCATCCCCGCGATGAACGCGCCGAGCGCGAGCGACAGGCCGAAGCGGTCGGTGATGAACGCGGCGCCGAGCGTGACGAGCAGCAGGTTCAGCACGAACAGTTCCTGCGAGCGGCGCCGCGCGACGACGTTGAGCCAGCGCGTCATGAAGCGCTGGCCGACGATCAGCAGCAGCGCGAGCGCGATCACGATCTTGACCGCCGCGAAGCCGAGCGTGATCGCGAGGTCCTTCGACGATTCGGCGCCGAACGCGGCGATCACGATCAGCAGCGGCACGACCGCGAGATCCTGGAACAGCAGCACGCCGAAGATGTTGCGGCCATGCTCGGTCTCGATCTCGAGCCGCTCGGCAAGCATCTTCGACACGATCGCCGTCGACGACATCGCGAGCGCGCCGCCGAGCGCGATGCTGCCCTGCCACGTGATGTGCACCCAGTGCTCGAACAGCGCGCCGAGCACGAGCGCGAGCACGAGGGTCGCGACGACCTGCAGCAACCCGAGCCCGAACACGAGCCGCTGCATCGCCCTCAGCTTCGCGAGCGAGAATTCGAGGCCGATCGAAAACATCAGGAACACCACGCCGAATTCCGCGAGGTGCTCGGCCCGTTCGAGATCCGCGGCAATGCCGAACGAATGCGGGCCGACCAGGATGCCGACGGTCAGATAGCCGAGCATCGGCGGCAGGTTCAACGAACGGAATACGACGACGCCCACCACCGAGGCCAGCAGCAGCAGCAGGGTCATTTCGAGCGGGGAAATCACAGGCGAAGCGTCCTCGTTCGTCGGGGCCACGGCAATGCGGGCGCGGGTGGTGGCGATGGACAGGCGACCTCGGACGTGTCCGAAGGCCCGGCGCGGCGAACAAACGCCTTTGCTATACTCCGCGCATGATAGCGAAAATCAATGATGATCGGGCGCTCGCGCTCGCCCGCGACGTGCTCGACATCGAGGCGGACGCCGTGCGCGCGCTGCGCGACCAGCTCGACGGCGGCTTCGTCCAGGCCGTCGCGCTGCTGCTCGGCTGCCGCGGCCGCGTGGTGGTGTCCGGGATCGGCAAATCGGGGCATATCGCCCGCAAAATTGCAGCCACGCTGGCCAGCACCGGCACGCCGGCCTTCTTCGTCCACCCCGCCGAGGCCAGCCACGGCGACCTCGGGATGGTCACCTCCGACGACGTCTTCATCGGCATCTCCTATTCCGGCGAATCGGAAGAGCTCGTCGCCATCCTCCCGCTCGTGAAGCGAATCGGCGCGAAGCTGATCGCGATCACGGGCCGCGCGGAGTCGAGCCTCGGCACGCTCGCCGACGTGAACCTGAACGCCGCGGTGTCGAAGGAAGCCTGCCCGCTGAACCTCGCGCCCACCGCAAGCACGACCGCCGCGCTCGCGCTCGGCGACGCGCTCGCCGTTGCCGTGCTCGACGCGCGCGGCTTCGGTTCGGAAGATTTCGCGCGCTCGCACCCGGGCGGCGCACTCGGCCGGCGCCTGCTCACCTATGTGCGCGACGTGATGCGCTCGGGCGACGACGTCCCGTCCATCGGGCTCGACGCGACGCTGTCGGACGCACTGTTCCAGATCACCGCGAAGCGCCTCGGCATGACGGCCGTGGTCGACGCCGACGGCAAGGTCGCCGGCATCTTCACGGACGGCGACTTGCGCCGCGTGCTCGCGCGCGACGGCGATTTCCGCGCGCTGCCGATCACCGAAGTGATGACGCGCGATCCGCGCACGATCGCGCCGGATCACCTCGCGGTCGAAGCCGTGGAACTGATGGAGCGCCACCGGATCAACCAGATGCTGGTAGTCGATGCCGACGGCGCGCTGATCGGCGCGCTGAACATGCACGACCTGTTTTCGAAGAAGGTGATCTGATGAGCGCAGCGCTGACTGCAGCCGAACGCGCGAGCCGCGTGAAGCTGATGATTTTCGACGTCGACGGCGTGCTGACCGACGGCGGCCTGCTGTTTACCGCGGCCGGCGACACGATGAAGTCGTTCAATTCGCTCGACGGCCACGGCGTGAAGCTGCTCGGCGAAGCCGGCATCGCGACCGCGATCATCACGGGCCGCCGCTCGGACATCGTCGCGGCGCGCGCGAAGGAAATGAAGATCGCGCACCTGTTCCAGGGCGTCGAGAACAAGCTCACCGTGTTCGCCGACCTGATCGCGTCGCTCGGCCTGACCGCCGACGCGTGCGGCTACATGGGCGACGACTGGCCCGACCTGCCCGTGATGCTGCGTTGCGGCTTCGCGACGGCCCCCGCGAACGCGCACCCCGAAGTGATCGCCCGCGCGCACTGGGTCGCCGAGGCCCGCGGCGGCCACGGCGCCGTGCGCGAAGTCTGCGATGCGATCCTGCGCGCGCAGCGCCGCTATGATGCGCTGCTCGCGGCCGCCTGCGGAGCCTGACGGATGAGCACGCATTTCCGCTGGACCCAGCTGCTGCCGCTCGCCGCGGTCGCCGCGCTCGCGGGCATCACCTGGTGGCTGCTGCAGGCCACGCTGCCGCCGCCCGGCGAAGGCACCGTGCAGCCCAAGCGCCACACGCCCGACTATTTCGCGGACAACTTCTCGGTCACTGAGCTCGACCAGTCGGGCTCGACCCAGTACCGGCTGACGGCCGCGAAGCTGATTCACTACGAAGACACCGAAAGCAGCGACCTGACCGATCCGGCCATGCGCGCGTTCCAGCCCGGCAAGCCGGTCGTGACGACCACCGCGAAGCGCGGCACCGTCAACGGCGACGTGTCGATCGTCGATTTGTACGACAATGCGCGCATCCTGCGCGCCGCCGGCGGCGGCGATCCGCAGATGCAGGCCGATTCCCAGCATTTCCGGATCTTCGTCAATGACGATGTGATCCAGACCGAAAAGCCGGTTAAACTTCAGCGCGGCCTGTCGCTCGTCAACGCGACCGACGGCATGAAGTACAACAACGTCACCCGGGTCATCGAGCTTTACGGCAACGTGCGCGGCACGATCGCCGCGGCGGACACGTCCGGCGGCTCGAAAGGTCAACCCAAGTGACGCATCCCTCACGTGACTGCATGAACGAACCGTTCCCTCGACAGATTTCCGGCGGCGCTGCGCGCGCCGTCCGCGCCGCGCTTGCCGCGACGCTCGTGGCGCTCCCGCTGGTCGGGCTGGCGCCGCTCGCCCATGCCGAGAAGGCCGACCAGGGCAAGCCGATCAACGTCGAGTCCGACAACCTGACCTATGACGATCTGAAGCAGGTCACGGTCGCGACCGGCAACGTCGTGATCACGAAGGGCACGATCATCATCAAGGGCGATCGCGTCGAAGTGCGCCAGGACCCGGAAGGCTATCAGTACGCGACCTCGTACGGCAGCGGCAAGAAGCACGCGACGTTCCGCCAGAAGCGCGAAGGCCTCGACGAATACATCGACGGCGACGCCGAGCGCATCGACTACGACGGCAAGCAGGACCTGACCACGCTGACAACCGCCGCGACCGTACGCCGCCTGCAGGGCACGTCGACCGTCGCCGATACCGTGCACGGCAGCGTGATCACGTACGACGGCCAGCGCGACTTCTACACCGCGAAGGGCGGCAAGGACGTCGCCGCGCCGGGCAACCCGAACGGCCGCGTGCGCGCGATGCTGTCGCCGAAGAACGGCGGCCCCGCGCCGCTGAACGGTGCGCCGGCGAAGCTGTCGCCGTCGACCACGATCCAGGGAGCGCCGGGCCAATGAACGCGCTACCGAACCGCCAGCCGGCCGGCACCACGAGCTCGCTCGTCGTCCGCAACCTGAAGAAGCGCTACGGCTCGCGCACGGTCGTCAAGGACGTGTCGCTCGACGTGAAGAGCGGCGAAGTCGTCGGCCTGCTCGGCCCGAACGGCGCCGGCAAGACCACGTCGTTCTACATGATCGTCGGCCTCGTGCCGCTCGACGCGGGCGAGATCTCGCTGAACGGCAGCTCGATCAGCCTGCTGCCGATCCACAAGCGCGCGTCGCTCGGCCTGTCGTACCTGCCGCAGGAAGCGTCCGTGTTCCGCAAGCTGACCGTCGAGGAAAACATCCGCGCGGTGCTCGAGCTGCAGTACGGCGAAGACGGCAAGCGGCTGTCGAAGGACGCGATCTCGTCGCGCACCGAAGCGCTGCTCGACGAACTGCAGATCGGCCACCTGCGCGAGAACCCCGCGCTGTCGCTGTCGGGCGGTGAACGGCGCCGCGTCGAAATCGCGCGCGCGCTCGCCACCAACCCGAACTTCATCCTGCTCGACGAACCGTTCGCCGGCGTCGATCCGATCGCGGTGCTCGAGATCCAGAAGATCGTCAAGTTCCTGAAGCAGCGCAACATCGGCGTGCTGATCACCGATCACAACGTCCGCGAAACGCTCGGCATCTGCGACCACGCGTACATCATCAGCGACGGTTCGGTGCTCGCCGCCGGCGCCCCCAGCGAAATCATCGAAAACGAAAGCGTGCGCCGCGTGTACCTCGGCGAACACTTCCGGATGTAACTCTCCCTCGTGGCTGGCTGCACCCCGCCCGGCATCGCCGCGCGGGGCCGCGCCCTGCTTCGCGGCCATGCCCGCGGCCGGGCGGCGCGCCGCGCGTAATCGCGGATGGCTCAACGCGCCTGGGTCGTGGCACACTGCCGGTATGACTCCCTCCTTGCCATGAAAGCCAGCCTTCAACTCCGCCTGTCGCAACATCTGGCGCTGACGCCGCAGCTGCAGCAGTCGATCCGGCTCCTGCAGTTGTCGACGCTCGAATTGCAGCAGGAAGTCGCGATGGCCGTCGCGCAAAACCCGTTGCTCGAGAACGACGACGAATGGATCGCGAGCCCGCTGCGCGTCGCGGCGGACGGATCGTTGATCGCGCAGACGCCCCCCGGGCAGCATAACGAGCCGGCCTCGACGAACGGCAGCAGCACGTCCGGCGATCGCGCGGAGCGCGACGAGCCGGCTGGCGCCGACGAATACGACAGTTACGGGTCCGGCGACGGCAACGACGGCCCGCAATGGAATCTCGATGAATTCGGCCGCGCGAGCGGCGCGTCCGACGACGACGACCTCCCGCCGCTGCAGGTGCAGGAAGCCGCGACGTCGCTGCGCGACCACCTGTCCGCGCAATTGCGCGTCACGCAGGCCAGCCCGCGCGATCGCGCGCTCGTGATGTTCCTGATCGAGTCGCTCGACGACGACGGCTACCTGACCGCGACGCTCGACGAAGTGCTCGCCGACCTGCCGCCCGAGCTGGAGATCGACTGCGACGAGCTGAACGCGGCGCTCGCGCTGCTGCACAGCTTCGACCCGCCCGGCGTCGGCGCACGCTCGGCGTCGGAATGCCTGAAGCTGCAGTTGCTGCGCCTCGATCCGTCCCCGACGCGCACGCTCGCGCTCGAGATCGTGTCGCAGCACCTCGAACTGCTCGCGGCCCGCGATTTCACGCGGTTGCGCAAGCACCTGAAGGCAAGCGACGACGCGCTGCGCGACGCGCATGCGCTGATCCGCTCGCTGGAGCCGTTCCCCGGCGCCGCGTACGGCAAGGCCGAGGCCGACTACGTCGTGCCCGACATCATCGTGAAGAAGGCCGGCCAGGGATGGCTCGCGGAGCTCAATCCGGAGGTCATGCCGCGCCTGCGGATCAACAACCTGTACGCGAACATCCTGCGCAACAGCCGCGGCGATCCGTCGGCCGGTTCGCTGAAGCAGCAGCTCCAGGAAGCACGGTGGCTGATCAAGAATATCCAGCAGCGTTTCGACACGATCCTGCGTGTCGCGCAGGCTATTGTCGAGCGTCAGAAGAATTTCTTTGCGCACGGTGAAATTGCCATGCGCCCCTTGGTTTTGCGGGAAATAGCTGATACGCTGGGCCTACACGAGTCGACTGTCAGCCGTGTGACAACCGGGAAGTACATGCTGACCCCGTTCGGGACGCTTGAATTTAAGTACTTCTTCGGATCTCACGTTTCGACCGACACCGGTGGCGCCGCCTCGTCGACCGCCATCCGAGCCCTCATCAAGCAACTGATAGGAGCTGAAGACCCAAAATCGCCACTTTCGGACAGCCGCATTGCCGAGCTGCTGGCAGAACAGGGTTTCGTGGTCGCACGCCGCACGGTTGCGAAATATCGCGAAGCCCTCAAAATCCCGGCAGTGAATCTGCGCAAGTCTCTTTAGCCTGCTGCCTGCCCGGCGGCAGGCGTGTTCCGGCCACCGCGCACACGGGGAACAGGCCGGGCGACCTGTCCGCGATACGCCGCCTCGTGCGGCAGGGGCAAGTCGACCGGAGCGCCGCCTCGATGCGGCCGGGTGGTCACTCGCTTGGAGAAGCACTATGAACCTGAAGATCAGTGGACATCATCTCGAAGTCACGCCTGCAATTCGCGAATACGTGATCACCAAGCTGGACCGGGTGCTACGGCATAGCGATCAGGTGATCGATGGCACTGTGATCCTCTCGGTCGACAACCACAAGGAAAAGGACAAGCAGCAGCGCGCGGAAATCAATCTGCACCTGAAGGGCAAGGACATCTTCGTCGAAAGCGCGAACGGCAACCTGTACGCCGCGATCGATTTGCTGATCGACAAGCTGGATCGCCAGGTCGTCAAGCACATGGAGCGCCTGCAAACGCACGCGCACGACCCGATCAAGCTTCAACCGTCGATCGACCAGATCGAACTGCCGCCGCAATAACCTTTACCGCAACACGCACGCCGCCCGGTTCGCCGGGCGTTTTTTTTGCGACTCCGCGCAGCGGTGCAACCGGTCAGTCCGGGCCGCGCCACGCACGCGGCTGTGCTCTATAATGTTTCGGTTATCGCCGGGGGGCGTTGGGTGCGGTAGCTGCGTTGCAGGTTGCCGATGCCACATGCCTTGATATCGCCGAACATGGAAAATCAGTCTGCCGCAGCAAGGAGACCCCAGGCCGCCCAATCGCCTGCCAACATGAATCGCCTAGCCAAAATCCTGCCCATAGAGAACGTCGTCATCGACCTCTCAGTCACCAGCAAGAAACGCGTCTTCGAACAAGCCGGGCTGATGTTCGAGAATCAGAACGGCATCGCCCGCAGCACCGTCACGGACAACCTGTTCGCGCGCGAGCGCCTCGGTTCGACCGGGCTCGGCGAAGGTGTCGCGATTCCGCACGGCCGCATCAAGGGGCTCAAGCACCCGCTCGCCGCGTTCGTCCGCCTCGCCGATGCGATCCCGTTCGAAGCGCCCGACGGCCAGCCGGTCGGCCTTCTGATCTTCCTGCTCGTTCCCGAGCAAGCCACCCAGCAACACCTCGAGATCCTGTCGGAAATCGCGCAACTGCTGTCCGATCGCGACGCGCGCGAGCGTCTGCACAACGAAACGGATATCGCCGAGTTGCATCGCCTGCTCACTCAGTGGCAACCTTGAGTTGATCCGGGCGGAATTTTTCCGGTACGAGGCGGCCTGTGCCGCCGTCCAGGGCCGCCCGGCATGGCGACGTCCGTCGCCGCGCGCCTGCACCGGCCCATTGGAGTGACGAGAGTCATGGATACGTCCAGCATCAACGCCCAGAGCATCTTCGACGACAACGCAGCCACGCTGAAACTGAGCTGGCTGACGGGGCATGAAGGCTGGGAACGCGGCTTTTCCGCCGACACGGTCGGCAACGCAACGTCGAGCGCCGACCTCGTCGGCCACCTGAACCTGATCCACCCGAACCGGATCCAGGTGCTCGGCGAAGCCGAAATCGACTACTACCAGCGCCAGACCGACGAAGACCGCTCGCGCCACATGGCCGAGCTGATCGCACTCGAACCGCCGTTCCTCGTCGTCGCCGGCGGCGCCGCGGCCCCGCCCGAACTCGTGCTGCGCTGCACCCGCTCGTCCACACCGCTGTTCACGACGCCGATGTCGGCCGCCGCGGTGATCGACAGCCTGCGGCTCTACATGTCGCGTATCCTCGCGCCGCGCGCGACGCTGCACGGCGTATTCATCGACATTCTCGGGATGGGCGTGCTGCTGACCGGAGATTCGGGCCTCGGCAAGAGCGAGCTCGGTCTCGAGCTGATCAGCCGCGGCCACGGCCTCGTCGCCGACGACGCAGTCGATTTCGTCCGACTTGGCCCCGATTTCGTCGAAGGGCGCTGCCCGCCGCTGCTGCAGAACCTGCTCGAAGTGCGCGGCCTCGGCCTGCTCGACATCAAGACGATCTTCGGCGAAACCGCCGTGCGGCGGAAGATGAAGCTGAAACTGATCGTCCAGCTCGTGCGGCGCCCCGACGGCGAATTCCAGCGCCTGCCGCTCGAAAGCCAGACCGTCGACGTGCTCGGCTTGCCGATCAGCAAGGTCACCATCCAGGTTGCGGCTGGCCGCAACCTCGCGGTGCTGGTCGAGGCGGCCGTCCGGAACACGATCCTGCAGTTGCGCGGAATCGACACGTTGCGCGATTTCATGGATCGGCAACGACTCGCGATGCAAGATCCCGACAGTCAGTTCCCCGGCAAACTGGTGTAACCCGCACGCGCCGGCCGCGCAACGCCGACGCGTCGAGCCGGTGCTATGATGAAACGTCAGGATTCTCTGCTTCCCATGCGCATCGTCCTTATCACCGGCATCTCCGGCTCAGGCAAGTCCGTCGCGTTGAACGCGCTCGAAGACGCAGGCTATTACTGCGTCGACAACCTGCCGCCGCACGTGCTCCCCGAACTCGCCCGCTACCTCGCCCAGGACGGCCAGCGCCGGCTCGCGGTCGCGATCGACGCGCGCTCGAGCGCGTCGCTCGACGAAATGCCCGGCCTGATCCGCGAGCTGTCCCGCGAGCACGACGTACGCGTGCTGTTCCTGAACGCGAGCACCCAGTCGCTGATCCAGCGCTTCTCGGAAACGCGCCGCCGCCATCCGCTGTCCGGCTCGCTGTCGCACGATGCGGACGTCGGCCTGCTGTCGTCGCTCGAGGAAGCGATCGAGCGCGAGCGCGACCTCGTCGCGCCGCTCGCCGAATTCGGCCACCAGATCGATACCAGCACGCTGCGCGCGAACGCGCTGCGCACCTGGGTCAAGCGCTTCATCGAGCAGAAGAACAACGACCTGATGGTGATGTTCGAGTCGTTCGGCTTCAAGCGCGGCGTGCCGCTCGACGCCGACCTGATGTTCGACGTGCGCGCGCTGCCGAATCCGTACTACGACCACGAGTTGCGCCCGCTCACCGGGCTCGACCAGCCGGTCATCGCCTTTCTCGACGCACTGCCGATCGTCCACCAGATGATCGACGACATCCATGCGTTCCTGATGAAATGGCTGCCGCACTTCCGCGATGACAACCGCAGCTACCTGACCGTCGCCATCGGCTGCACGGGCGGCCAGCATCGCTCGGTGTTCATCGCGGAAACGCTCGCCGCGCGCCTGGCGCGCGAAGCGAACGTGATCGTGCGGCATCGTGACGCGCCAGTGGATGTCGACGCGTCGTCGCGGCTCGTCTCCGCGGTCGACCGACCCTAGCGACGCCCGCTCCTTCATCAGCGCGCCATGTCCTCCCTATCGACCACCCTGATCGACCTGCCGCTGTTTCCGCTGCACACGGTGCTCTTTCCGGGAGGGCTGCTCCCGCTCAAGGTGTTCGAGGCGCGCTATCTCGACATGTCCCGCGCGTGCCTGCGCGACAACGCGCCGTTCGGCGTGTGCCTGCTGAAGAGCGGGCCCGAAGTCGCGCAGGACGGCGCCGTATCGGTACCCGAAACCATCGGCTGCATGGCGCGCATCACCGAGTGCGATACCGGCGAATTCGGGATGCTGTATCTGCAGGCGGTCGGCACGCAGCGTTTCGAGCTGCTGTCGTATCGCGTCGAAGGCAACGGGCTCCTGGTCGGCATCGCGGAGCCGCTGCCCGACGACATCCCGCTCGAGGGCGAGCAGACGCTCGCGCAGTTCGGCTCGTGCGCCGAAGTGCTCGAGCGCATCATCAACGCGCTGAAGAAGTCCGATCCGGAGAAAATGCCGTTCGGCGAACCGTTCCGCCTCGACGATCCGAGCTGGGTGTCGAACCGCCTCGCGGAACTGCTGCCGCTCGACCTGCGCGCACGGCAGAAGCTGATGGAGTTTCCGGACGTCGGCGCACGCATCGACGCCGTCCATCACGTGCTCGACCGGCACGGCTGGCTTTAAGCCGCGCCTGCTCGTCGCGTCGCGCCTGCCCGACCGAAGGGCCCGCCCGCGCGACGGAAGCCCTGTAGCCATCCGCAGTTTCCGAGCGCACGACCGGCGCCGCGCCCTTCCCCGTTCGTTACAGCAGCGGCCCGCTCAGCGCATCGAGCAGCTTGCGCACCGGCGCCGGCACGCCGTACGCGTCGAGCCGGCTCAGCGGCACCCAGGCGGTGTCCGCGTCCCGCGCATGTGAAGGCAATCCGCCGCCGTCCGCCATGTCGCTCAGCCGCGGCTCGATCTCCAGCCGGAAATGCGTGAACGTGTGCGTGAGCGGCGCGAGCGGCACCGTGCCGCCACCGCCGAAGCCGCGCGCGAGTTCCGCGAGTGCGGCATCACCGTCCGCCTGCGGCAGGCTCCACAGCCCGCCCCAGATGCCGGTCGGCGGCCGCCGCTCCAGTAGCACCGCGTCGCCGTCGCGCAGCACGAGCATCCAGGTCTTGCGCGTCGGCACGGCCTTCTTCGGCCGCGCGGCCGGCAGTTCGCGCTGGCGGCCCGTCGATTGCGCGACGCAGTCGCCCGCGAACGGGCAGCGCACGCAATCGGGCTTGCCGCGCATGCACAGCGTCGCGCCGAGATCCATCAGTCCCTGCGTATAGGCGCTCACGTCGGCCGCGTTCGCGGCATCGGGCAGCAGCGATTCGGCAAGCGCCCACATGTCGTTCTCGACGCGCTTCTCGCCCGGAAACCCCTCGACGCCGAACACGCGCGCAAGCACGCGCTTCACGTTGCCGTCGAGGATCGTCGCGCGCGCGCCATAGGCAAACGATGCGATCGCCGCGGCCGTCGAGCGGCCGATGCCCGGCAGTTCGGCCAGCGCGTCGGGCGTCGCCGGAAACGCGCCGCCATGCTCGGCGACGACAACCTGCGCGCAGCGGTGCAGGTTACGGGCGCGCGAGTAATAGCCGAGCCCGGCCCACAGCGCCATTACGTCGTCGGTCGGCGCGGCCGCGAGCGCGGCGACGTCGGGGTAGCGTTCGAGAAAGCGCGTGTAGTACGGAATGACGGTCGACACCTGCGTCTGCTGCAGCATGATTTCCGACAGCCAGATCCGGTACGGATCGCGGGTGTTCTGCCACGGCAAGTCGTGGCGGCCGTGCTCGCGCTGCCACGCGACCAGGCGCGTGGCGAACGTGCGATGCAACGGCGTGACGGGGAACGGAGCGGGGGCGATGCGGGGCGGCTTCAAGTTGTCTAATTGTGGAAAAGGGTTTCAACGCTGGCAGGTCGGACAGAAATAGGTCGACCGCTGGCCCTGCACGATCTGGCGGATCGGCGTGCCGCACACGCGGCACGGCTGGCCCGCCCGGTCGTAGACGAAGCAGTCGAGCTGGAAATAGCCGCTTTCGCCGTTGCTGCCGACAAAATCGCGCAACGTGCTGCCGCCGCGCTCGATCGCGTCGGCAAGTGTCGCGCGCACCGCGTCGGCCAGCCGCTCGTAGCGCGGCAGCGAGACCTTGCCGGCGGCCGTCGTCGGCCGGATGCCGGCGCGAAACAGGCTCTCCGACGCATAGATGTTGCCGACGCCGACGACCATGTCGCCCGAGAGCAGCGCTTGCTTGACGGACACCGTGCGACCGCGCGTGCGCGCGTGCAGCAGCGCGCCGGTAAAGGCCGGCGAGAACGGCTCGACGCCGAGGCTCGCGAGGAGCGGGTGCGCATGCACGTCGCCCGCTTCGCGCGGGTGCCACAGCACCGCGCCGAAACGGCGCGGATCGCGGAACCGCAGCACGAATTCGTCGAAGATCCAGTCGATGTGGTCGTGCTTCGCGGCGACCGGCACGCCGGCCGCGGGCAACACGCGCAGCGTGCCCGTCATGCCGAGATGGACGATGAACCAGCCTGCGTCGACCTCGAACAACAGGTACTTGCCGCGACGCTCGACGGCGAGCACCTCGCGCGCGCGCAACTGCTCGGCGAGCCCCGCCGGCACGGGCCAGCGCAGCATCGCGGTACGGACGTCGACACGCTCGACGCGGCGGCCTGCGACAAAGGGCTCGATGCCCCGGCGCGTGACTTCGACTTCTGGCAACTCTGGCATGTTTTACGGGTCTGAGGCGAGGGTCTGCTTACATGTGGAACGCGCATGCGTTGCCATGAGAACGGCCGCTCGCCGCGGGGCGCGAAACGCCGCGAATGCCGACGTATTCGCAAGGAGCGCAACGCGGCGAGCGGCCGTTCTCGTGGCAACCCCCAATTAAAAAAGACATTCCACGGGAATGCCCGAAATCGCCCGCCTTGCGGCGTCGCTCGCCGCTAGATCGGCTCGGCCGAACGGCGCTCGTCGCTTCTTGCCAGGCGGGCGATTTCGGGCATTCGCAAGCGCGTTCCACATGTAAACGGACCCTATCACGATCGTGCGTGTATTGTAGCGAGCGCGTTACAATCGGTTGAAACATCGAACGGATTTCCATGACTCTGCCCTCGAAGCTGCTTCAGAAGCGCCCCGCCGCCGTGCGCGGCGTGCGCGCCTTCCCGGTCCGCCGTGCACTCGGCGCCGCGCTGTTTGCCGCCTGGACCCTCACCGCCTTCCCGGCCCACGCGCAGGATCCGGCATCGGACGACGCGGAGCCGCAGGGTGCGTTCGAGCATGTGATGCCGGACGAGCAGAAGAATCTCCCCGGTGTGCCGCTGACGAGCCAGATCGTCTACCAGGTGCTCGCCGCCGAGGTCGCGCTCCAGCGCAACCAACCGGCGCCGGCCTACCAGACCTACCTCGCGCTTGCCCGCGACACGCGCGATCCGCGCATGGCGCAGCGCGCGACCGAGATCGCGCTCGGCGCGCAGAGCCCGGCCGACGCGCTGTCCGCCGCGAACCTGTGGCGCCAGTACGCGCCGGATTCGAACCGGGCGTCGCAGGTCGACGCCGCGCTGCTGGTGCTCGCCGGCAAGCCGGCCGACGCACAGCCGATGCTCGCGCGCGAGCTGGCCCGCGCGACCGGCGAGACGCGCGGCCCGGCGATCCTCGCGCTGCAGGCGCTGCTCGTACGCGGCCCCGACCGCGTCGGCGGCCTCGCGGTGCTGAAGGACATGCTGAAAAGCGACATGAACCGGCCCGAAGCCCAGCTCGCGATCGCGCGGCAACAGCTCGCGGTCGACGACAAGGACGGCGCCGCGCAGTCGCTGAAGCAGGCGCTGGCGCTGCGTCCCGACTACCTGCCGGCGGCGTTGATGCTGTCGCAGATGGGTCCGGCGGAACGCGCGGCCGGCATTGCGTCGTTCGAGAAGTATGTTCAGCAGAATCCGAAGTCGCGCGATGCGCGGCTGGCGCTGTCGCAGCTGTATCTCGCCGACGACCGCCTCGGCGACGCGCAGAAGCAGTTCGAGACGATGCGCAAGCTCGACTCGAAGGATCCGACGCCGTTGATGGCGCTCGCGCTGATCAAGATCCAGCAGAAGAAGCTCGACGAAGCGACCACCTACCTGAAGCAGTACGTACAGCTCGGCGACAAGCAGCCGAACCTCGACGTCGGCCAGGGCTACATCTACCTCGCGCAGATCGCGATCGACCAGAACAACGACGCGCAGGCGTCGCAATGGCTCGACAAGGTCGACCAGACGAGCCAGCACTACCTGCCCGCGCAGATCACGCGCGCGCAGTTGCTGCAGAAACAGGGCAAGACCGACGAGGCGCGCAAGGTGCTCGACGACCTGCCGATCACCGATCCGCGCGACGCGGCCGTGGTCGCACGCACCGACGCGTCGATCCTGTTCACCGCGAAACGCTATCCGGAAGCCGAGGCACGGCTCGGGCAGGCGGTCCAGGACTTCCCGGACGATCCCGACCTGCGCTACGACTACGCGATGGCGGCCGAGAAGACCGGCCACTACACGACGATGGAAAAGCAGTTGCGCGAGCTGATCCGCACGCAGCCCGACAACCCGCAGGCCTACAACGCGCTCGGCTATTCGCTGGCCGACCGCAACCAGCGCCTGCCCGAAGCCAGCAAGCTGATCGACAAGGCGATGACGCTCGCGCCGAACGACGCGTACATCATGGACAGCCTCGGCTGGGTGAAGTACCGGATGGGCGACACGGCCGGCGCAACGAAGGTGCTGCGGCGTGCGTACGAACTGCAGCCGAACGCCGAGATCGGCGCGCACCTCGGCGAAGTGCTGTGGAAGAGCGGCGCGCAGGACGACGCGCGCACCGCGTGGCGTGACGCGCAGAAGCTCGAACCCGACAACGACACGCTCGTGCAGACGCTGAAGCGCCTCCAGGTCAACGGTCTCTGATGCGGATGTTCCCGACGCTTTCCCTGTCCTCCCGCGCGCAGCGCACGCTGGCCGCGGCCGGCGCGGCGCTCGCGCTCGCCGGCTGCGCGAGCACGCCGCCGTCGGCCAGTGCGCCGACGCCGGGCGCGGCACTGCAAACGGCCGCGACGCACGCTTACCATGGCCGCTTCGCGGTGCAGTACGACGACCGTCTCGGCAAGCAGCAGCACGTGTACGGCAACTTCGACTGGCAGGAGCACGGCGACGACGTGTCGCTCGAGCTGCGCAGCCCGCTCGGCCAGACGCTCGCGATCGTGAAATCGACGCCGCAGGCGGCCTCGCTCGAACTGCCGAACCGCCCGACGCAATATGCACCGGACGTCGGCGACCTGATGCAGAAGACGCTCGGCTTCGAACTGCCGCTCGCCGGCCTGCGCTACTGGCTGTTGCCGACGGCCGCGCCCGCGACGCATGCGGAAACCGTGCGCGACCCGGCCGACGGCACGCGCGTCAAGCAGATCCGCCAGGACGGCTGGACCATCGACTACCTTGCCTACGCGGATGCCCCGGCCACGGGCGTCAAACGCGTCAACCTCGTGCGTGCGACACCGCCGCTCGACATCAAGCTCGTGCTCGACCAGTGAGCACCAGCCCAGCCCAGACCTACGCATGACCGATTCGACCCGCTCGCTGCGCAACTGCCTTGCGCCCGCGAAACTCAACCTGTTCCTGCACATCACCGGCCGTCGTCCGAACGGCTATCACGATCTGCAGAGCGTGTTCCAGCTGCTGAACTGGGGCGATACGCTGCACTTCACGCTGCGCGACGACGGCCGTGTCGCGCGCGTCACCGACGTGCCAGGCGTGCCCGAGGAAAGCGATCTCGTCGTGCGCGCGGCCAACCTGCTGAAAGCGCATACGGGCACCGCGCACGGCGTCGACATCGAGATCGACAAGCGCCTGCCGATGGGCGCCGGTCTCGGCGGCGGCAGCTCCGACGCGGCGACGACGCTGCTCGCGCTGAACCGCCTGTGGCAACTCGACCTGCCGCGTGCCGAGCTCCAGTCGCTCGCGGTCAAACTCGGCGCGGACGTTCCGTTTTTTATTTTTGGAAAAAATGCGTTCGCAGAGGGTATCGGAGAGGAATTAGCTGAGGTACAATTGCCGACTCGCTGGTTCTTGGTTGTGACGCCAAGCGTTCATGTCCCCACCGCTGAAATATTTTCAGATGAGTGGTTGACAAGAGATACGAAGCCCGTCACAATTGCTGACTTTCTTGCACAGCAAACCAGCGATGCGGGATGGCCAGATAGCTTCGGCCGGAACGACATGCAGGAAGTTGTAACAAGGAAGTACGCGGAAGTTGCGCTGGCGGTTAAATGGTTGTATGATTTGACCCCCGCGAGGATGACCGGCTCCGGAGCAAGCGTGTTTGCAGCGTTTCACAGCAAGCACGAGGCAGAAGCGGCGAAAGCCAAGCTGCCCGCCAGTTGGAATGGCGCAGTTGCCGAGAGTCTGAACGAGCATCCGCTCTTCGCTTTCGCGTCATGAAGTTTTACTTTGCCGAACGGCCTACACGAGTTCGGTGAAGCAGTCAGTTAAGTGTAGGGGAGTCGCCAAGTTGGTCAAGGCACCGGATTTTGATTCCGGCATGCGAGGGTTCGAGTCCTTCCTCCCCTGCCAAAAATTTTCCCGCATTTCCCGCCCAAGCCTGAAGCAGGTGCACGATGAGCAGCCACAGCCATGATGGCCTGATGGTCTTTACTGGCAACGCGAATCCCGCGCTCGCCCAGGAAGTCGTCAATATCCTTGGTATCCCCCTCGGCAAAGCAATGGTCAGCCGTTTCTCCGACGGCGAGATCCAGGTCGAGATCCAGGAAAACGTGCGCGGCAAGGACGTCTTCGTCCTGCAATCCACGTGCGCACCGACGAACGACAACCTGATGGAACTGATGATCATGGTCGATGCGCTCAAGCGCGCATCCGCCGGCCGGATCACTGCAGCCATCCCCTACTTCGGCTATGCCCGTCAGGATCGACGCCCGCGTTCGGCGCGCGTCGCGATCTCGGCGAAGGTCATCGCGAACATGCTGGAAATCGCCGGCGTCGAGCGGATCATCACGATGGATCTGCACGCCGACCAGATTCAGGGCTTCTTCGACATCCCGGTCGACAACATCTACGCAACGCCGATCCTGCTGGGTGACCTGCGCAAGCAGAACTACTCGGATCTGCTCGTCGTGTCGCCGGACGTCGGCGGCGTGGTGCGTGCCCGGGCACTCGCGAAGCAGCTCAACTGCGATCTCGCGATCATCGACAAGCGTCGTCCGAAGGCGAACATCGCCGAAGTGATGAACATCATCGGTGAAGTCGAAGGCCGCACCTGCGTGATCATGGACGACATGGTCGATACGGCCGGCACGCTCTGCAAGGCCGCACAAGTGCTGAAGGACCGCGGTGCGAAGCAGGTGTTCGCGTACGCGACGCACCCCGTGCTGTCGGGCGGCGCCGCAGATCGCATCGCCGCATCGGCACTCGACGAGCTCGTCGTCACCGATACGATCCCGCTGTCGGCCGAATCGCTGGCCTGCTCGAAGATCCGCTCGCTGACGAGCGCGAGCCTGCTGGCCGAGACGTTCTCGCGGATCCGCCGCGGCGATTCGGTGATGTCGCTGTTCGCGGAATCCTGATCGCGAATCGACTGAACAAAGTATGCGCAGAAAGCGAAGCGGCAACGCTTCGCTTTTTGCACAATCGGACGGGATAGACGAAACCCCGACCGTTTCATCAGGGGCCGCCGTTTGACGGCCCCGTTTTACTGCCTGGTCGCGGGCAGCTAATGGAGAATCATATGAAAGTCGTCGCTTTCGAGCGCCAAGAGCAAGGTACGGGTGCGAGCCGCCGCCTGCGCAACGCTGGTAAGACCACGGGTATCGTTTACGGTGGCGAAGTGGCCCCGCAAAAGATCGAACTCGATCACAACGCCCTGTGGCACGCCCTGAAGAAGGAAGCTTTCCACTCGTCGATCCTCGACCTCGAAGTGGCTGGCCAGTCGCAACAGGTTCTGCTGCGCGACGTGCAATACCACCCGTTCAAGCAACTGGTGCTGCACGTGGACTTCCAGCGCGTTGACGCGAAGAAGAAGCTGCACACGAAGGCACCGCTGCACTTCCTGAACGCGGAAGTCAGCCCGGCCGTGAAGCTGTCGAGCGCGATCGTTTCGCACGTCGCGACGGAAATCGAAATCGAGTGCCTGCCGGCTGACCTGCCGGAGTTCCTCGAAGTCGACCTGTCGAAGATCGAAGCCGGTCAATCGCTGCACGCGAAGGACATCACGCTGCCGAAGGGCGTCGCGCTGGTCGCGCACGTCGACGCGGAAAACCCGGTTGTCGCATCGGCGACGATCCCGGCTGGTGCCGTGTCGGACGCAGCTGAAGGCGAAACGCCGGCTGCCTAAGCGGCTGCCTACGCGCCCCATCGATCCGTTTCACGAAACGGTCGACGCAACCCGCCGCGGCTTGCCCGGCGGGTTTTTCTTTTTCTGCGCCCAGGCGGCCGTTGCCGCCTTCGAAACGTCATGATCAAACTGATCGTCGGCCTCGGCAATCCCGGGGCGGAATACACCGCGACGCGCCACAACGCCGGCTTCTGGCTGATCGACCAGCTCGCCCGCGAAGCCGGCGCGACGCTGCGCGACGAACGCCGCTTCCACGGCTTCTACGCGAAAGCGCGCCTGCACGGCGAGGAAGTCCACCTGCTCGAGCCGCAAACCTACATGAACCGCTCCGGCCAGTCGGTCGTCGCGCTCGCGCAATTCTTCAAGATCCTGCCCGACCAGATCCTCGTCGCGCATGACGAGCTCGACCTGCCGCCCGGCACCGTGAAGCTGAAGCTCGGCGGCGGCAGCGGCGGCCACAACGGCCTGAAGGACATCACCGCGCACCTGTCGTCGCAGCAATACTGGCGGCTGCGGATCGGCATCGGCCATCCGCGCGACCTGATTCCGGAAAGCGCGCGCGCCGGCGCGAAGCCCGACGTCGCGAACTTCGTGCTGAAGCCGCCGCGCCGCGAGGAGCAGGACGTGATCGACGCGTCGATCGAACGCGCGCTCGCCGTGATGCCGATGGTCGTCAAGGGCGAACTCGACCGCGCGACGATGCAGCTGCATCGCAATTGACCGAGCGTCGCACCGGCCCGGTGCATCGGGCCGTCCGGCGCCGCCGGGCGGCTCCGCCCGCCCCACCGCGACGCACACATGCGGTAATCTCGACGTTTTGCCCGACAGGAGCCAAGCGGTGAGCCGTTACTGGAGCGACGTCGTTCAGCAACTCGTGCCTTACGTGCCGGGCGAGCAGCCCGCGCTCGCGCACCCCGTCAAGCTGAACACCAACGAGAATCCCTATCCGCCGTCGCCGCGCGTCGTCGCGGCGATCGCACGCGAACTCGGCACGACCGGCGACACGCTGCGCCGCTATCCGGACCCGGTCGCGCGTGCGCTACGCGAGACGGTCGCGGCCCATCACCGCATCGAGCCCGAGCAGGTGTTCGTCGGCAACGGCTCCGACGAGGTGCTCGCGCACACGTTCCAGGCGCTGCTGAAGCACGACCGCCCGCTGCGCTTTCCGGACATCACGTACAGCTTCTATCCGACCTACGCGCGCCTGTACGGCGTCGACACCACGGTCGTGCCGCTCGCGGACGACTTCTCGATCCGCGTCGACGACTATCTCGACGACGCCGGCGGCGTGCTGTTTCCGAACCCGAATGCGCCGACCGGGCGCGCGCTGCCGCTCGCGGACGTCGAGCGGATCGCGGCCGCGAATCCGTCATCGGTCGTCGTGATCGACGAGGCGTACGTCGATTTCGGCGCGCAGTCGGCGATTACGCTGATCGACCGTCATCCGAACCTGCTCGTCGTGCACACGACGTCGAAGGCGCGCTCGCTCGCGGGCATGCGCGTCGGCTTCGCGTTCGGCGATGCGGCGCTGATCGACGCGCTGAACCGCGTGAAGGACAGCTTCAACTCCTATCCGCTCGACCGGCTCGCGCAGGTCGCCGCGCAGGCCGCGTATGACGACACCGACTATTTCGACGCGACCTGCCGGCGCGTGATCGACAGCCGGACGCGGCTCACGCACGCGCTCGACGCGCTCGGCTTCGACATCGTGCCGTCGGCGGCGAATTTCGTGTTCGCACGCCATCCTGCGCACGATGCGGGCACGATCGCGGCGAAACTGAAGGAACGGGAAATTTTCGTGCGGCACTTCCGGCTGCCGAGGATCGACCAGCACCTGCGCATCACGGTCGGCACCGATGCCGAATGCGACGCACTCGTCGCGGCGTTGCGCAAACTGCTGGCCTGATACGGAAGAACCGGCGCCGGGCGGCGCCGATCTGAAAGCGGAACGTGCGCTCGCCAGTCAACGGGCGCGCGTCACCGCCGGGTCACGACGCGTCGTCGCCCTTCACGGCGATCAGCGCGTGATACTTCTCCATCAATTGCGCGTGCGACTCGTCATGCTGCGGATCGCGCGGAATGCATTCGACCGGACACACCTGCTGGCACTGCGGTTCGTCGAAATGGCCGACGCACTCGGTGCACTTGTTCGGGTCGATCACGTAGATGTCCGGGCCCATCGAAATCGCGCCGTTCGGGCACTCGGGCTCGCACACGTCGCAATTGATGCACTCGTCGGTAATCATCAAAGCCATACTGATCTCACTTCTTCAGGCCAGTGGCCGGCTTCGCAACGAAACCGGCCGGCGCCGCATTACGCGGCAGGGCCTCCCATCGCCGTCACTTTCTCGGTCAGCCACTTCTCGACGGACGGAAACACGAACTTGCTGACATCGCCGCCCAACTGCGCGATTTCGCGCACGATCGTCCCCGAGATGAACTGGTACTGATCGGACGGCGTCATGAACATCGTCTCGACGTCGGGCAACAGGTAGCGGTTCATCCCCGCCATCTGGAACTCATATTCGAAATCGGACACGGCGCGCAGGCCGCGCACGATCACGCGCGCGTTGTTGGTCCGGACGAAATCCTTCAGGAGGCCGGTGAAACTCATCACCTTCACGTTCGGATAATGGCCGAGCACCTCGTTCGCAATCGTCAGACGTTCTTCGAGCGAGAAGAACGGCTTTTTCGCGCGGCTGTCGGCAACGCCCACAACCAGCGTATCAAAAATGCTCGACGCACGCCGCACGAGGTCTTCGTGCCCGCGCGTCAGCGGATCGAACGTACCGGGATACACGGCGACTACCATGTCGCTCCTCCTGTCATCACGCAAACGGGATGGCAGCCGCGCGATGCGCACGCCGCTGCCGGGATGGGCATGCGTCGCCTTTGCGGCGCGCCGCCTCGTATGGAACGCGCATTATTCATCATTTTCGCGCCGCAGCAAATGATAGTGAACCGCACCCGCCTTGCCGTGCTTCTCCACTTGCCAGCCGGCGAGCGCCTCGTGCGCGGCCGGGTCGAGTTCCGCCCCCGTTTCGACGTACAGCGCGCCGCCCGCCGCGACGAGCGGCGCCGCCAGCGCGACCGCGCGATCGAGCACGGCCGGTTCGCCGAACGGCGGATCGAGAAACACGACGTCGAACGCACCGGGCGTGAGCCCGGCCGCGAGCCGCAGCGCATCGGCTTCGGCGACTTCGACCGAGCGGGCGCCGAGCTTGTCCTTGATCGCCCGCAGCTGCTGTGCGGCGCGCGGGTGGCGCTCGACCATCACGACGCTCGCCGCGCCGCGCGACGCGGCCTCGAAGCCGAGCGCGCCGGTGCCCGCGAACAGGTCGAGGCAGCGGCGGCCTTCGAGATCCTGGCCGAGCCAGTTGAACAGCGTCTCGCGCACGCGATCGGGCGTTGGCCGCAGACCGTCGAGATCGAGCACCGCGAGCGGCGTGCGCTTCCAGTCACCGCCGATGATGCGGATCGTGTGCGGCTTGCCGCGGGCAGGAGGGGCCGCCGGGCGGCCGGAAGAGGAACGGGACATACGGAATATCGACGACGGAGGGACCGGGTACGCACAGGGGCGCACCGCCAAACAGGCGCACGTTACCACAGCGGCAACGCGCACTGACGCGAGCGCCACGCCGCACTGATAAAATGCACGGTTTCGGCCGCCGTGCGCCGCGCCCGCGCGAACGCAGAACGGCCCGTCCGGCGCCCCGCCCCTCCCGGCGGGCCTGCCCTCTTCCCGACGTCAGACCATGTTCAGTTTCTTCAAACGATTCAAGAAATCGCAGGAGCCCGATCCGGCGGAATCGCAATCGGCCGACGCGCAGCAAGCGGACGAGCCGTCCGATGCGGCGCCTGCGCGCGATGCGGCGCCCGCGGCCGATGTGCCGCAAGCGCCCGTGCAACCGGCCGCGCCGGCCGTCGTCGTGACGGTCACGCCGACCAACGACGGCCGCGACGAAGTCGTCGAGACGGTCGAGATCGTCCCGCCGCCGCTGCAGGACGCGTCGGCGAAGAAGTCCTGGCTCGCGCGCCTGAAAACGGGGCTCGCGAAGACGGGCTCGAGCATCACCGGCGTGTTCGTCAACACGAAGATCGACGAGGATCTGTACGAGGAGCTCGAAACCGCGCTGCTGATGTCCGACGCGGGCGTCGATGCGACCGAGTACCTGCTCGGCGCGCTGCGCGAAAAGGTGCGCACGGCCCGGCTGACCGACCCGCAGCAGGTGAAGGACGCGCTGCATGACCTGCTCGTCGAGCTGCTGACGCCGCTCGAGAAATCGCTGATGCTCGGCCGCGCGCAGCCGCTCGTGATGATGATCACCGGCGTGAACGGCGCGGGCAAGACGACCAGCATCGGCAAGCTCGCGAAGCATCTGCAGAGCTTCGACCAGTCGGTGCTGCTGGCCGCGGGCGACACGTTCCGCGCGGCCGCACGCGAGCAGCTCTCGGTCTGGGGCGAGCGCAACAACGTGACGGTCGTGCAGCAGGAAAGCGGCGATCCGGCCGCGGTGATCTTCGACGCGGTCAGCGCCGCGCGCGCGCGCAAGATCGACGTGATGATGGCCGACACGGCCGGCCGCCTGCCGACGCAGATTCACCTGATGGAAGAGCTGAAGAAGGTGAAGCGCGTGATCTCGAAGGCGCACGACGGCGCGCCGCACGAAGTGCTGCTGGTGATCGACGCGAACACCGGCCAGAACGCACTCACGCAGGTGAAGGCATTCGACGACGCGCTCGGCCTCACCGGCCTGATCGTCACGAAGCTCGACGGCACCGCGAAGGGCGGGATCCTCGCCGCGATCGCGCGGCAACGACCGGTGCCCGTCTACTTCATCGGCGTCGGCGAAAAGGTCGAGGACCTGCAGCCGTTCAGCGCGGTGGAATTCGCGGACGCGTTGCTCGGCTGAACCTCGCCGGCACGCATCGCACGGGGCGCCTTCGGGCGCCCTTTTTCATGCGTGCGCGCTCATGCTCGCAGCGGGTGCGCCGCGCTCACTCCGCGTCGGGCTGCACGCCCGGCTCGGCGGCCTTGAACGCATCGAGCGTCGCGGCATGATCGACGATCCGCTGGATCGTCGGAAAGCGCGTGGTATCGATCGAGAAGCGGTTCGCGTTGAACACCTGCGGCACGAGGCACACGTCGGCGAGCGTCGGCGTGTCGCCGAAAACCAGCTTGCCGGTGCGCGGATCGTTCGCGAGACGCGACTCGAGCGTTTCGAAGCCGGCCTCGATCCAGTGCCGGTACCACGCGTTCTTCGCCTCCTCGGGCACCTTCAGCGTGTGCTTCAGGTACTTCAGCACGCGCAGGTTGTTGAGCGGATGGATTTCGCACGCGATCTGCAGGGCGACCGCGCGCACGTACGCGCGATCGACCGGCTCCTTCGGCAGCAGCGCGGGCTCGGGATGGGTTTCCTCGAGATACTCGATGATCGCGAGCGACTGCTGCAGCGTCGCGTCGTCGTCGATCAGCGTCGGCACGACCGCATCCGGGTTCAGTGCGCGGTACGCGTCCTTCAGCTGCTCGCCGCCGTCGCGCAGCATGTGCACGGGGACATAGTCGAACGGCAGCCGCTTCAGGTTCAGGGCGATCCGCACGCGGTACGACGCGGAACTGCGGAAATAGCTGTAGAGCTTCATGGGATGTCTCTCGTAGTCGTATTCGGCCGGCAACGGCACGGGCGCGGCGCAGCCGGCGCGCGCACCGCCGGGACCCAGAGTGTAGCGCGGCACGATGCGCGCCTGCGCCCGTGCGATACTCGGGGCATTCCTCACCGCTCACCGCGCGGCCCGATGCCGGCCGCCCGCCCCACGCCCCGATGACCGCTTCCCACGATCCCGCCACCGCTCCGTTCCCGTGCGCCCGCTTCATCAAGGAAATCGGCCGCGGCCCGCACGGCGCGCGCGCGCTGTCCGCCGAGGACACGTTCGAGCTCTATCGCGCAATGCTCGACGCACGCGTGTCGGACGTCGAACTCGGCGCGATCCTGATCGCCTATCGGCTGAAGGGCGAATCCGCCGACGAACTGGCCGCGATGCTCGCCGCCGCGCAGGCATCGTTCGAGCCCGTGCATGTGCAGGACGCGGCATTCCGCCCGGTGGCGATCCCGAGCTACAACGGTGCGCGCAAGCAGCCGAACCTCGTGCCGCTGCTCGCGCTGCTGCTCGCGCGCGAAGGCGTGCCGGTGCTCGTGCACGGTGTGGAGCGCGATCCGGGCCGCGTGACGAGCGCGGAAATTTTCTCGGCACTGTCGCTCGCGCCGTCGACGTCGCACGATGCGATCGAAGACATGCTCGCCGAGCGCCGCGTCGCGTTCGCGCCGATCGAAGTCCTGGCGCCGCGCCTTGCACACCTGCTGTCGATGCGCAGCGTACTCGGCGTACGCAATTCGACGCACACGCTCGTGAAGATCCTGCAGCCGTTCGCGCCGGCCGGGCTGCGGCTCGTCAACTACACGCATCCGCCGTACCGTGACAGCCTCGCGCAGCTGTTCCGCGATCATCCGGACGCCGCGCTCGGCGGCGCGCTGCTCGCGCGCGGCACCGAGGGCGAAGCCGTCGCCGACACGCGGCGCCAGGTGCAGGTCGACTGGCTGCACGACGGCGCGTGCGACACGCTGATCGAGGCCGAACGTTCGTCGACCGACGCGCCGCCCGTCGCGCTGCCCGAATCGCGCGATGCGGCGACCACGGCCGCGTGGACGGACGCCGTGCTGCGCGGCGAGGTGCCGGTGCCGGACACGGTTTCGCGGCAGGTCGCGACGATCGTGCAGATCGCCCGTATCGCGCGCTGACGGCACGGCCGGCGACCCGCCCCTTTATCCCGACCATTTGACACACTGCCGCATCCTGGCATAGAGTGGTCGCCATGCGTTCCTTTCCGAACACCCTCCGAATTACCTCCGGCCGCCTAGCGCGGCCGCTATCGCTACGACTAGCCTAAGGCTGTCGTAGCGCCGTGTGCTGTCCGCACGGTCCCTCCCAGCAGTTCCTCGCAGTACCCCTCTCGCAGTTTTTACAACCGAAGTCGTCAGCATTCGTCCGTCTATCCGTCGGCCGATTCGCGAAGATCATCCGCATCTGCGGCGCCATTGCGCGCGGCGGTGCGAGGCAGCGCCAACCGTCGCCCATGCCGCCCGTCTTCGCTCGCGACTTGAGACCCGAGGTCCAGAAGATGCAGCGCAATCCGCAAGACAAATACCGTCCGTTCGAGCCCGTCCGCCTCAATGGCCGCCGCTGGCCGTCCCGCACCATCGAGCGTGCGCCCGTGTGGATGAGCACCGACCTGCGCGACGGCAACCAGTCGCTGATCGAGCCGATGAGCATCGAGCAGAAGCTGGAGTTCTTCGAGATGCTGGTTGCGATCGGGTTCAAGGAGATCGAGGTCGGTTTTCCGTCGGCGTCGCAAACCGACTTCGATTTCGTCCGCAAGCTGATCGACGACAAGCGGATTCCGGACGACGTGACGATCGAGGTGCTCGTGCAGTCGCGCGAAGACCTGATCGCCCGCACGCTCGACGCGCTCGAAGGCGTGCCGCGCGCGATCGTGCACCTGTACAACGCGGTCTGCCCGTCGTTCCGCCGCATCGTGTTCGGGATGTCGAAGAACGACGTGAAGGCGCTCGCGATCGACGGCACGCGCATCGTCAAGGAACACGCGGCCGCGCGCCCCGATACGCAGTGGACCTTCCAGTACTCGCCGGAAACCTTCAGCATGACCGAGCTGACGTTCGCACGCGAGATCTGCGACGCGGTCGCGCAGACGTGGCGCCCGACCCGCGACCACAAGATGATCGTCAACCTGCCGGCCACCGTCGAAGCCGCGAGCCCGAACGTGTTCGCCGACCAGATCGAATGGATGGACCGCAACCTCGCGTATCGCGACAGCATCGTGCTGTCCGTGCATCCGCACAACGACCGCGGCACCGCGGTCGCGGCCGCCGAACTCGCGCTGCTCGCGGGCGCCGACCGCATCGAGGGCTGCCTGTTCGGCAACGGCGAGCGCACCGGCAACGTCGATCTCGTCACGCTCGCGCTGAACCTCTACACGCAGGGCATCGACCCGGGCCTCGACTTCTCCGACATCGACGCGGTGCGCCGCGTCGTCGAGCGCTGCAACCAGATTCCCGTGCATCCGCGCCACCCGTACGCGGGCGACCTCGTGTTCACCGCGTTCTCGGGCTCGCACCAGGATGCGATCCGCAAGGGCTTCGCGCAGCAGCGCCCCGACGCGGCCTGGGAAGTGCCGTACCTGCCGATCGACCCGGCCGACCTCGGCCGCAGCTACGACGCGGTGATCCGCGTGAACAGCCAGTCCGGCAAGGGCGGCGCGACGTTCCTGCTCGAACGCGGAATGGGCTTCACGCCGACGCGCCGCGTGCAGATCGAATTCAGCCATGCAGTGCAGACGCTCGCCGACGCATCGGGCGAGGAAGTGACGGGCGACGCGATCTGCGCGCTGTTCGCACGCGAATTCTTCGAGACCGACGGCCCGGCCGCACGGCACGGCAGCAGCGCACGCTGGCAGAACCGCGAGATCGCGGCAGCGGCGCCCGCCGCCGATGCGACGCCCGAGGACGCGGTGCGACGTTTCGCCGCGGCATTTGCAGCGGCCGCCGGCGCCGCGATCGACATCGCGTCGTGCGAACACGCCCGCACGACGGACGGCCGGATCGCGGTATCGGTCGGCTGCCGGGTCGGCGATGCGCCGCTGCGGCACGGTGTCGGCCTGCATGCCGATGCGGCGAGCGCCGCGCTCGACGCGGTCGTCAGCGCGATCAACCGTTCGGCCTGGCACTGCACGGACCGCCGCGTGGCGGCGTGACCGCCGGGCTTCGACTCAGGGTGACATGCCAGCGAGCGGTGCGTGACCGCCCGTGCGCCGCGCAATCCGCGCCGCACGGGCCAGCAAAAAGCGGCCCACAAGGCCGCTCGATTCGGGGACATGAAAAGGAGCGCGATGCGCGCTCATGTCTCGGTCGCGCACCGCGTCGCCTGCCACGCGAACAGGCTCCAGCGGCCCTGCTCGTGCGTGTGGACGGAGGTATAGGCAATCGGGAAGACCAGACCGCCGTTGTTCGTTTCCATCTCGATCAACGCGCGCCCCGTGACGACGCAGGTTTCGTCGCCGACGGGCAACACGTCCTGAGACTGGATTTCGATCTGGCGATAGCGGCGGCGGCCGGCGACGATGGCGTCGATGAACTGCTGCTTGGTTTCGCGTTTGCCATTGGTGTGGACGAAGAACACCTTGTCCGACAATAGCGCGTCGAGCGCCTCGCCGTCCCCGTCCACCATCGCCCGGAACCGATCGCGCTCGAGCGCGCGGATCGCATCGATCACCTTCGCCATCGCCTGACTCCTCGGCAACGCGCCCGCCGTGCGCGGGCGTACGGATCAGAAGTTGTACTGCACGTAGAACTGGTGGAAATTTATACCAGGATTCGGCTCTTTGATACCCGCGTTAGACACATGTTCAAAACGGTAGCCGACCTGATACTGTTGCCGTTGGCCGAACTGCACGCCGACGCCCGCAGTCGGTGCGAACTGGAACGCGGTCGACAGCGAAAAATTGTTCGAGATCGTAGGGTGTGTCAGAAGCCGGACACCACCGCCGGCCTCGATGAACGGGCGAATCTCCCCCGCGCTCCTGATGAAGCGGAACATCGGCGTCACGCCGAATTCGCCGATGCTGCTGTGGACGTTGCCGCCCGTGTGCCAGTACCCGACGTGCCCTTCGACGACAAACGCGAAGTGCCAGCCGCCGACCTGCCACCAGTTCCAGCCCGGATCCCACACGACGCCGAGATCGCCCTTGTCGATCCCGCGACGATCCGAAAACCCGCCGCCCGCCTGGATCCCCCATCGATCCGCAAACGCCGCACCCGATCCGCCCAGAAGTGACGCTGCCAACAATGCATGCAGCGCAAGCCGGCTGCGGGGCCGGCGATTCTTCTTATTGTTCATCTGACACTCCAACTTTTTGGGTTGAATGGAGCCTGCCGCAACGGCTTGGCCCGAGCGAACTGAATGTTATGGTAAAGGACTTTTCGGATCGGCATCACGAAGCGAAATGGCTTCCTTCCAAAACGACAAAAATCGAAATCGTCTACTGATTGTCATCAGAAACAACGGCTTACGGAACTTCGCGTCGCGCCTCCTGTCGCAGATTAGACTATCGACTCCACTTGATCGATAGAAAAACCGGGAACTCGGATGCCCCCGCCCGCTCTAAGGAATTAGCACTCGTCTTGCGGGAGTGCTAAGATGGCCCACGGAATCTCATTCGAGACCGGGGGTTTGTCCCTGATTCCAAAGGAGTTTTTTTAGTGAGCAACGCCCTGACCCTCCCGAATACCCTGAGCCCGACGCCGGCCAAGGCCGAATCGGCAGGCTCGCTGGCGCTCGCAGCCCAATCGATGTTGCCCGGCCAGCTCGGCAACATCGACGCGTATATCCAGGCCGTCAACCGCATCCCGCTGCTGACCGCCGAAGAGGAACGCCAGTACGCAACCGAATTCCGCGAAGGCAACAACCTCGACTCGGCGCGCCGCCTCGTGCTGTCGCACCTGCGTCTGGTCGTGTCGATCGCGCGCAACTATCTCGGCTACGGCCTGCCGCACGGCGACCTGATCCAGGAAGGCAACATCGGCCTGATGAAGGCCGTGAAGCGCTTCGATCCGGCGCAGAACGTGCGTCTCGTGTCGTATGCGATCCACTGGATCAAGGCCGAGATCCACGAGTACATCCTGCGCAACTGGCGCATGGTGAAGGTCGCGACGACGAAGGCGCAGCGCAAGCTGTTCTTCAACCTGCGCAGCCACAAGAAGTCCATGCAGGCGATGACGCCCGAGGAAATCGACGGCCTCGCGCAGGAACTCAACGTCAAGCGCGAAGACGTGACCGAGATGGAAACGCGCCTGTCGGGCGGCGACATCGCGCTCGAAGGGCAGGTGGAAGACGGCGAGGAGTCGTACGCGCCGATCGCCTACCTGGCCGACTCGCACAACGAGCCGACCGCCGTGCTCGCCGCGCGTCAGCGCGACTCGCTGCAGACGGACGGCATCGCGCAGGCACTCGAGGCGCTCGACGCCCGCAGCCGCCGCATCATCGAGGCACGCTGGCTGCACGTCGACGACGACGGCTCGGGCGGCTCGACGCTGCACGATCTCGCGGCCGAATTCGGCGTGTCCGCGGAACGTATCCGCCAGATCGAAGCGAGCGCAATGAAAAAGATGCGCACTGCCCTCGCCGAATACGCGTAAATCCACGGCGATTTAGAGCGCCTCATCGAAAACCGCTGCCCGACCGGCAGCGGTTTTTTTTCGCCCGTCTTTTTCGCGTGCTTGCACACGCTTCTGCGTGCGCTTCAGCGCGCATTTCTCCGCCCGTTTCTTCGTCCGTTTCTTCGTCCGCTTCACTGCCGATTAATTTGACCTGATTCGTCGGGTATCAGGCCGTTTCCGGGCCCCTTCCGCATAACCTTGATCTGCCTCAACTTTTGCCCCGCGTTTCGCGACGGTCTGCCGCAGCGCAGCACTCGGCATCGGAAAGCCGTCCTTTTAAAATTGGCATGTCCGGCGCAAAAGGATTAAAACAGCTTCACGGCCGTCATAAATCCGACGTAAAGTCGCCCCAAATCCGACCTAAATCGATTCAGGATAATCGCCTTGATCTCGATCAATAAAGAGCCTGCGCCGCCGTCCCCCCCGCGGCCGGCCCGCACGATCGGCTGGCGCGCGCGCATCGCCGCGTGGGCACGCGGACCGACCCTCGCCCGCGACATCACCCTGGTGCTGATCGTCAAGCTGATCCTCCTGATGTCGCTCAAATACGCATTCTTCAATCATCCGCAGGCCGAGCACATGTCGCTTCCGCCTGCCGCCGTCGCCGAGAAGCTGCTCTCGGTACCGGCGCCTGCATCCACCGAGGGAGACCACCATGATAAGTAGCGAAGTCGTCGATCTGTCACGTCTGCAGTTCGGCATCACGGCGCTCTACCATTTCCTGTTTGTGCCGTTGACGCTCGGCCTGTCCTGGCTGCTCGTCATCATGGAAGCCGTCTACGTGATGACCGGCAAACAGGTCTACAAGGACATGACCCAGTTCTGGGGCAAGCTGTTCGGCATCAACTTCGCGATGGGCGTGACCACCGGCATCACGCTCGAATTCCAGTTCGGTACGAACTGGTCGTACTACTCGCACTATGTCGGCGACATCTTCGGCGTGCCGCTCGCGGTCGAAGGCCTGATGGCGTTCTTCCTCGAATCGACATTCGTCGGCCTGTTCTTCTTCGGCTGGAACCGCCTGTCGAAGGTCAAGCACCTGATGGTCACGTTCCTCGTCGCGCTGGGCTCGAACCTGTCCGCGCTGTGGATCCTCGTCGCGAACGGCTGGATGAACAACCCGGTCGGCGCCGAGTTCAACTACCAGACGATGCGCATGGAGATGACGAGCCTGTTCGACGTGCTGTTCAACCCGGTCGCGCAGGTGAAGTTCGTGCACACGGTGTCGGCCGGCTACGTGTCGGCGGCGATGTTCGTGCTCGGCGTGTCGTCGTGGTACCTGCTGAAGAAGCGCGACGTCGACTTCGCGCTGCGCTCGTTCGCGGTCGCGGCCGGCTTCGGCCTCGCAGCGACGCTGTGCGTGATCGTGCTCGGCGACGAATCGGGCTATACGACCGGCGAAGTGCAGAAGATGAAGCTCGCCGCGATCGAATCCGAATGGGAAACGCAGCCGGCGCCAGCATCGTTCACGCTGATCGGCATTCCGAACCAGGAAGCACAGCGCACCGACTACGCGATCAAGATCCCGTACGCGCTCGGCCTGATCGCGACGCGCTCGATCGACGAACCGGTGATCGGCCTGCGCGAGCTCGCGAAGCACAGCGAGGAGCACATCCAGAGCGGGATGGTCGCGTACGGCGCGCTGCAGAAGATCAAGCAGGGCGACACGAGCGACGCGACCCGCGCGCTGTTCGACCAGCACAAGCAGTATCTCGGCTACGGGCTGATGCTCAAGCAGTTCACGCCGAACGTGGTCGATGCGACGCCCGAGCAGATCAAGGCCGCCGCGAAGAAGACGATCCCGCCGGTCGCGCCCGTGTTCTTCTCGTTCCGGATCATGGTGGCCCTCGGCTTCCTGTTCGTCGCGACGTTCATCGCCGCGTTCTGGTTCTGCGCGCGCCGCGAACTGCTGCAGGACAACCGCCGCTGGTTCCTGCGCTATGCGGTGTGGGCGATCCCGCTGCCGTGGATCGCGATCGAATTCGGCTGGATCGTCGCCGAGCTCGGCCGCCAGCCGTGGACGATCGCCGGCGTACTGCCGACGCACCTGTCCGCGTCGAGCCTGCAGCCGAGCGACCTGTACCTGAGCCTCGCGGGCTTCATCCTGTTCTATACGGCGCTGTTCGTCATCGAGATCAAGCTGATGTTCAAGTACGCGCGCCTCGGCCCGTCGTCGCTGCATACCGGCCGCTATCACCACGAAATCGCAGCCGCCAGCGAGCGCGCCCCGGCGTGAGCACGCACCTGAAACGGAACAAGGAATCGCTATGGACTATGCAACTCTCAAGCTGATCTGGTGGCTGCTCGTCGGCGTGCTGCTGATCGGCTTCGCCGTCACCGACGGCTTCGACATGGGCGCGACCGCGCTGCTGCCGTTCCTCGGCAAGACCGACGAAGAGCGCCGCATCATCGTCAACACCGTCGGCGCAACGTGGGAAGGCAACCAGGTGTGGCTGATCACGGCCGGCGGCGCGATGTTCGCCGCCTG
Source organism: Burkholderia cepacia complex sp. TUM26381 (assembly GCF_057439935.1). NCBI lineage: Bacteria > Pseudomonadati > Pseudomonadota > Betaproteobacteria > Burkholderiales > Burkholderiaceae > Burkholderia > Burkholderia cepacia complex sp. TUM26381. The sequence goes on from NZ_CM172006.1 coordinate 3,182,844, forward strand.
GCCGCTCGTCTACGCGGCGTCGTTCTCCGGCTTCTACTTCGCGATGCTGCTCGTGCTGTTCGCGCTGTTCTTCCGGCCCGTGGGCTTCGACTACCGCAGCAAGCGGCCGGACCCGCGCTGGCGCGCGGGCTGGGACTGGGGCCTGTTCATCGGCGGCTTCGTGCCGGCGCTCGTGTTCGGCGTCGCGTTCGGCAACCTGCTGCAGGGCGTGCCGTTCAAGTTCGACAGCGACCTGCGCGTGACCTACTACGGCAGCTTCTGGGCGCTGCTGAACCCGTTCGCGCTGCTGTGCGGGCTCGTCAGCCTCACGATGCTCGTCGCGCACGGCGCCGCGTTCATCAAGATGAAGACCGACGGCGTGATCGCGCGCCGCGCCTCGATCGCACTGCGCGCGGCGTCGTTCCTCGCGGTCGTGCTGTTCGTGCTGGCCGGCGTGCTGGTGGCGTCTTATATCGGCGGCTTCCACATCACCCACGCCGCACCGACCGACACCGTCGCGAACCCGCTGCTCAAGGACGTCGCCGCCGGCTCGGGCCTGTGGCTCGCGAACTACAGCGAATTCCCGTGGATGATCGCGGCGCCTGTCGTCGGGATCGCAGGCGGCGTGCTCGCGCTGCTGCTCGCCGGCTCGAAGCAGGAGAAGACGGCGTTCTTCTGTACGGGCCTGATGATCGTCGGCGTGATCCTGACCGCGGGCTTCTCGATGTTCCCGTTCATCATGCCGTCGTCGCTCGACCCGCGCAGCAGCCTGACCGTGTGGGATTCGACGTCGAGCCACATGACGCTGCAGGTGATGCTGTTCGCGGTGATCGTGTTCCTGCCGCTCATCCTGATCTACACGAGCTGGGTGTATCGCGTGATGCGCGGCAAGGTCACGCACCAGACGCTCGAAGAGAACAAGCACTCGATGTATTGATGCATTGAACCGGGCCGGGGCGCACGCGCCCTCGCCCACCGTTTCGCAAGGAGTCGGACCATGTGGTATTTCAGCTGGATTCTCGGTATCGGCGTCGCGCTGTCGTTCGGCATCGTCAACGCGATGTGGCTCGAAGCGCGGCAGAAGGCGCAGGAAGCGCCCGTGCGCGCACGCCGCGACTGACGCCCGGCGCGCGCGGCCGATCGCGCGGCCGCCGTCCGGAACGAACCTCGCCTCGCGCGAGGTTTTTTTTCGTCCGGCCCCGCCGGACAGGTGCCGGGAGCCGATGCCAATTTAGCGCCAGATTGATACCACTTGAATACCAATAAAAGGTTTCATAAGATCTTTGGACACGGCCGCTGACAGGCCGATTCCTTCTGGGTGGGGGAGACATGCGAATCCCGTGTGTGGCGCGCGCCGGCGCGCCATGTCGACGTCCGCGTACGGCGGTGTCCGCCGTCGCGCTCGCGCTCGTGCGCGGCCGGCCGAACCGGGCCGACTGCGGTCGGCTTGCCGCCGCGGCAATTGCGGCGGGGCACCGATGATCATGCGCACACCGCCGCGCCGATCCGATCGGCACGCGTGCCCGCCTCCCGTTCCGTAACGCACGCCTCCGCGTGCAGATGGCGCGCGGTGCAGTCGCATCGCCACGCGTGCCGGTATCTCCCGCAGCTCCATTGAAAGACCCGAACGCCGCGACGTCGCCCCACGACGCCGCCAGGCCCCCTTTTTTTCAGGAGTTCGAATGAAGCGTACCTTGCCATCCCTTCTTGCAAGTCTGCTGATCGCGGTGCTGTCGCCAGCCGCGATTGCGGCCCAACCGGCGCCGGCCGCCTCCGGCGCGACCGCCGGCACCGCGCTGGCCACCGCGCAAGCCGCCAGCCTCGCGGCGCTGCTGTCGAACGGCCTCGCGTTGCGCGTCGCCGTCGACAACAACCACGCGGGCACGGCCGGCGTGCCGTGCGCCGATCTCGGCGCCGACGGCGCGGCCTGCGCGACGGGCCGCCTGATCCTGCAGAACCGCGGCCACCAGGCGATCGCCGACGGTGGCTGGAAGCTCTACCTGCACAGCATCCGCCGGCTGCTGCGGATCGACCGTCCGGGCTTCGCGCTGCGGCGGCTCACCGGCGACCTGTACGAACTGACGCCGCAGCCGGGCTCGGTGCGGCTCGCACCCGGCGAGCGCCTCGAGCTGCCGTTCGTCGCCGAATACTGGCTGCTGCGCTACAGCGACGTGATTCCGCGCCCGTATGTCGTCGTCGACGGCGCACCGCCTGCCGTGCTCCGCTACAACGACACCGACAACGAGCTGCGCTACGTCGAATCGCTGCCGGCCGACGCGCAGAACAACTCGACCGGCAATGCGCCGCCCGTGGCCGCGCGGCCGGATGCGAGCCGCGCGCTGCCGAGCGTGAAGCGCGAACAGCCGCTGCCCGGCACGCTCGACCTGCGCGGCGTCGAGCTCGCGCTGCCGGACCTGCCGGACGCGCAGGTCGCGGCGCTGCGCGAACGCGCGACGACTCTCGGGCTCGACGGCGCACGCATACCGGTTCGCGGCGCCGTCGCGCCGCGCCGGCTGCCGGCCGACATCGCGACGCCGGGCGGCTACCGCCTCGCGATCGGGCCGCGCGGCGTGCTGATCGAAGGCTACGATCGCGCGGGCCTCTACTACGGCGTGCAGACGCTCTACTCGCTCGCGCCGGCCGGCGGCGGCCCGATCCCGGCGATGCTCGTCGAGGATGCGCCGCGCTTTACCCATCGCGGGATGCACGTCGATCTCGCGCGCAACTTCAAGCACCCGGCGACGCTGCGCCGCCTGATCGACCAGATGAGCGCGTACAAGCTCAACCGCCTGCACCTGCACCTGTCCGACGACGAAGGCTGGCGCATCGAGATTCCCGGCCTGCCCGAGCTGACCGAGATCGGCGGGCGCCGCTGCCACGACCCGAGCGAGACGCGCTGCCTGCTGCCACAGCTCGGCTCGGGCCCCGACAACCGTTCGGGCGGCGGCTACCTGACGCGCGACGACTACGTGTCGCTCGTGCGCTACGCGGCCGCGCACTTCGTGCAGATCATCCCCGAGATCGACATGCCCGCGCATGCGCGCGCGGCCGTCGTGACGATGGAAGCGCGCTACCGGCGGCTGCATGCGGCCGGCCGCGAGCAGGAAGCGAACGCATACCGGCTGCTCGATCCGCAGGACACGACGAACCTGACGACGGTGCAGTTCTACGACCGGCGCAGCGACCTGAACCCGTGCGTGCCGGGCGCGCTCAATTTCGCGTCGAAGGTGATCCGCGAGATCGCGGCGATGCACGCGGACGCGCAGGCGCCGCTGCAGACGTGGCACTACGGCGGCGACGAAGCGAAGAACATCTTCCTCGGCGCGGGCTTCCAGCCGCTGAACGGCACCGACCCGAACAAGGGGCGCATCGATCTCGCCGCGCAGGACAAGCCGTGGGCGCGTTCGCCCGCGTGTACGACGCTGCTCCAGCGCGGCGAGATCAAGTCGATCGACGAGCTGCCGACGCGTTTCGCGAAACAGGTGAGCGCGGCCGTCAACGCGAACGGGATCGACACGATGGCCGCGTGGCAGGACGGCATCAAGCATGCGAACGGGCCGCAGGACTTCAGCACGCGCCACGTGATGGTGTCGCTGTGGGACACGATCTTCTGGGGGGCGTCGGACAGCGCACGCGACCTGAGCGGCAAGGGCTACCTGACGGTGCTCGCGCTGCCCGACTACCTGTACTTCGACTTCCCGTACACGCTGAACCCGCGCGAGCGCGGCTACTACTGGGGCTCGCACGCGACGGACGAGTACAAGGTGTTCTCGCTCGCGCCGGAGAACCTGCCGCAGAACGCCGAAGTGATGGGCGACCGCGACGGCAACCCGTTCGAAGTGACCGGCACGGGGCCCGCGCCGCGCATCGAAGGCATGCAGGGGCAAGCGTGGGGCGAGGTGATGCGCAACGACACCTTCCTCGAATACATGGCCTATCCGCGGCTGCTCGCGCTCGCCGAGCGCGCGTGGCACCGCGCCGACTGGGAGCTGCCGTATGCGGCCGGCGTGCGCTTCAAGCGCGGCGACACGCATCACGTCGACACGGCTGCGCTGCAGCGCGACTGGGCCGGCTTCGCGACACTGCTCACGCAACGCGAGCTGCCGAAGCTCGACCGGGCCGGTGTCGGTTACCGGAAGCCGACCTTCACGCTGACGAATCCGTGACCGGCTGAACGCTCGCGCGATGCGCGATGCGGGCGAACGCATCGCCCCCTCGCCCGCCCAAAAGAAAAACGGCTTGCGACGCATCGCAAGCCGTTTTCGTTTTACCGCCTGGCCGAATCCGCCACGCGGATCCGGCCGGCTTCATCGCATCATGCCGGTTGCACGGCGGCGCCGCCGCCCGACGGCGGCAGGCGCGCGCCAAGCTGTTCGGCATAGCGTGCGGCCGCGTTGCCGCAGACGATGTGGAACGTGTCGAGCGACACCCAGGCGACGTCGAGCGCACCGAGGCGATCGCGATCGACCGCCGACGGATCGCGCACGACAACGCGCAGGCGCGTGGTCGCCACTGCATCGAGCGATGCGACGTTGGTCGCGCCGCCGAACACCGCGAGCCAGCGCGCCGGCTCCGGATCGAGCGGGCCGGCGGCCGCGCCCGTGACGGGCTGCGCAGCAGCCGCCGTCGCGGTCGACGCGGCACCCGTCGCGCCGCTGCCGATCGCGGCACGCATTTCGTCGGCGATGATGTCGGCCTCCGGCCCGATGATCACCTGCACGCTGTTGCCGCCGCGCTTGAGCACGCCGCGCGCACCGATCGACTTCAGTTCCGGCTCCGAGACCTTCTCCGGATCGACGACGGTCAGGCGCAGGCGCGTCGTGCAGGCGTCGACGACCGACAGGTTGCCCGCGCCGCCGAGTGCGGCGATGTAGCGCTGCGCGCGCGGTGCGGCGGCCGTCGCAGCGGCGCCCGCAGCCGGTGCGACGAAGCCGCCCGATGCGTACGATTCGGCAGCCGCATCGGCCGATGCCGGCTCGCGGCCCGGCGTCGCCATGTTGAACTTGCGGATGAAGAAGCGGAACAGCCCGTAGTACGCGACGCCATACGCGATGCCGAGCGGGATCGCGATCCAGCCCTTCGTCGACAGCCCGTAGTTCAGCACGTAGTCGATCGCGCCGGCCGAGAACGTGAAGCCGAGCTTCACGCCGAGGATCTGGCAGACTGCGAGCGACAGCCCCGTCAGCACCGCGTGGATCACGTACAGCACCGGCGCGAGGAACATGAAGCTGAATTCGATCGGCTCGGTCACGCCGGTCAGGAACGACGTGAGCGCCATCGAGAACAGCAGGCCGCCGACCATCGCGCGGCGCTCCTTCGGTGCCTCGTGCAACATCGCGAGACACGCGGCCGGCAGGCCGAACATCATGATCGGGAAGAAACCGGCCATGAAGGTGCCGGCGGTCGGGTCGCCCGCGAAGAAGCGGTGCAAGTCGCCGTGCACGATCTCGCCGCCGGCGGGCGGCGTGAAGTTGCCGAACACGAACCACGCGAGCGAGTTGATGATGTGGTGCAGGCCCGTGACGAGCAGCAGGCGGTTCAGGAAGCCGAACACGAACGCCCCGATCGCGCCCGCCGTCGTCAGCCATTGGCCGGCCGCGTCGATCAGATGCTGGACCGGCTGCCACACGTACCCGAACACGATGCCGAGTATCACGCAGACCAGCCCCGTTATGATCGGCACGAACCGTTTGCCGCCGAAGAACGCGAGGTAGTCCGGCAGCTTGATGTCCTTGTAGCGGTTGTACAGCAGGCCCGCGACGACACCCGCGATGATCCCGGACAGCACGCCCATGTTCAGCTTGGGATCGATGTCCTTCATGATCGCGGTTTCGATCAGGTAGCCGATCGCGCCCGCGAGCGCTGCCACGCCGTTGTTGTCCTTCGCGAAGCCGACCGCCACGCCGATCGCGAACAGCAGCGGCAGGTTGTCGAAGATCGCACCGCCGGCATCGGCGATCATCTTGATGTTGAACACGTCCGGCTGGCCGAGTCGCAGCAGGATGCCGGCGACCGGCAGTACCGCGATCGGCAGCATCAGTGCCCGGCCCAGGCCCTGTATTTTCAGAAACGGATTCCCGTTCATTCAGTCCTCCAATCCTTGTCTCGTCATTAATCGTCGTTGAGCTGATGGCTTTCGTCGTAATACGGGTCGCGAACCTGCCGCCGACGGTCAGTCGAGCGGCCAGACCTCGCGACTTGCTGCCCTTACCGCCTGTGCCGAATCGAGCGCGAGCAGATCCTGCGCGCGCTGACGGCACAACTGGTAATCGAGACGGCGCACACGCGCCTTGATGCCCGGCACCGACACGGGGTCGACCGACAGTTCGGTCACGCCGAGGCCCACCAGGACCGGCACCGCGAGCGGATCGCCGCCGAGCGCGCCGCACACGCCGACCCACTTGCCGTGCTTCGCGGCGCCGCGCACCGCGATGTCGATCAGGCGCAGCACGGCCGGATGCAGGCCGTCGGATTGCGCGGCCAGATCGGCCTGGCAGCGGTCCATCGCGAGCGTGTATTGGGTCAGGTCGTTGGTGCCGATCGACAGGAAATCCGCGTGCTGCGCGAGCTGGTCGGCCAGCAGCGCGGCCGACGGCACCTCGATCATCACGCCGACTTCGATCGGCTCGGTGCGGCCCTGCGCACGCGCGAATTCGTCGATGCGCTTGCGCAGCCGCACGAGCTCGCCCGCGTCGGTCACCATCGGCAGCAGGATGCGCACCGCGCCGAGCGGCTTCACCGCGAGCAGGCCCTGCAATTGATCGTCGAGCAGATCGGGGCGCACCTGCGCGAGGCGGATGCCGCGCAGGCCGAGCGCCGGGTTCGGTTCGGGCGGCAGCGTCAGGTAGTCGACTTCCTTGTCTGCGCCGACGTCGAGCGTGCGGATGATCGCGGTGCGGCCCTGCAGCGCGTCGACGATCGACTGGTAGCTCTGCTGGTGTTCGACGACCGTCGGCGCAGCCTGGCGATGGATGAACATCAGTTCGGTGCGCAGCAGGCCGACCGCGTCCGCGCCGTTGTCGACCGCGGTGTTCGCATCGTCGAGCGTCGCGATGTTCGCGGCGACCTCGATCGCGCGGCCGTCGACCGTTGCTGCGGCTTCACCGGCGAGTTGCCGGTTCGCCTCGCGCACGCCGTCCAGGCGCTGGCGCTCGTGCCGCGCGCGTTCGACGTCGAGCGCGGTCGGTGCATGTTCGAGCCGGCCGGCGCTCGCATCGACGACGACCTGCGTGCCGTCGGGAATCGCGTACAGCGCATCGCCGACCGCGACCAGCGCCGGAATGCCGAGCTGTCGCGCAATGATCGCCGCGTGCGACGTCGCGCCGCCGCGCGCCATCACGAGCGCGGTCACGCGCTGGCGATCGAGCGACGACAGGTCGGACGGCGTGAATTCCTCGGCCGCGAGCACGGCCTCGTCGGGCAGCGCACGCGCGGCGCCGTTCGTGTGGCCGAGCGCACGCAGCACGCGCTTCTCGATGTCGCGCAGGTCGGCTGCGCGTTCGGCGAGCAGCGCGTCGTCGAGCTTCGACAGCGTATCGATCTGCGTGCGGATCGTCGCGCGCCACGCGAAACCCGCGCTCTTGCCGAGGCTGATCAGGTCGCGCGCTGCGTCGATCAGCGTCGGGTCCTCGAGCAGCACGCGATGCACCGCGAAGATGCCCGCTTCGCCGACCGCCCCGCGCGCCGATGCGTTGCGCACCGTTTCGTCGAGTTCGGCGTCGACCGCCTTCAGTGCCTGGTCGAGCTGGCGGCTTTCCGTCGCCGGCGTGCCGGCAGCCTGCTCGGGCGGCACGATTTCCGCGTCGTCGAGACGCACCAGCGTGCCGACTGCGATGCCGGGCGCCGCGCACACGCCGGCGAGCGTGTTCGGGTCGATCTGCGCGCCGGTGTTGCGCGCGATCGTCTGCGGCACGGGCGACGTCATCCGCGCCGGCTTTTCCTCGACTTCGCCGTGCGCTTCGCGCAGCAGCTCGTGCTCGACTGCGTCGACCGCCTGTTGCGCATGCGCGCCGCGGCCAACCAGTTCGACCGTCGCACCTTCGCCGGCGCCCAGGCCGAGCAAGCCGACGACGCTCGCGATCGATGCCTTGCGGCCGTCGAACAGCACGTCGACGGTCGCGTCGAACCCGCGCACGGCTTCGCGCGCACGCGCGGCCGGCCGCGCATGCAGGCCGCCCGGCTGCGCGAGCACGATCTCGCGGCGCACTTCGTTCATGGCCGCCGCGCCGGTCTGTGCCGCCTGCGCAGCGGCTGCGCCCTTGCCGCGCAACGCGAGCAGCGGCGTCTCGCCAGCGGTCGCGAAACCGCTCGCACGGTCGACGACCTCGAACGCGTCGGAGTTCGCGATCGCGATCACCGACACGAGCGAATGCGCGCTGCGCGCCACCGCGTCCTGATCGAATTCGATCAGCAGCGTGCCCGCGTCGACACGCGCGCCGGCTTCGACGTGTGCGATGAAGCCCTGCCCGTTCAGCTCGACGGTATCGATGCCGATGTGCAGCAGCACTTCCGCGCCTTGCGGCGTCGTGATCGTCACCGCGTGGCCCGTGCGCGCGAGATGCGACACGACGCCCGCGCACGGTGCGACGAGTTTGCCCGCGAGCGGGTCGATGCCGATGCCGTCGCCGAACATCCCGCCGGAGAACACCGGATCGGGCACGTCGGCCAGCGCGACGATCGGCCCCGTCAAGGGGCTAAGCAGGACGATCTGATCGTGGGTGGGACTCTTCAACTGGGACTCCTCGGCGCGTCTCATCGGCTTTCTCGGCTATCAGTGCGTTTCGGTGACTTTGTTCAGGTGGCGCGGCGTGTCGGGATTGCGGCCGCGCGCGACGGCGAGATCCGCCGCCATCACGTAGAACGAAAGAATGGCGGCGATCGGGTCGAGCGCCGAATGGGCGGACTGCGCAAGCGGCAGCGTCGCGCCGGGGGTGCCGGCGGGCGCCGCGAGCAGCACGGCCGCGCCGCGGGCGCGCATGTCGGCGGCGAGCTGCAGCAGGCCGGCCTGCTCGGGCCCGGGCGGTGCAAACACGAGCAGCGGATAGTCGCGGTCGATCAGCTCCATCGGGCCGTGACGGACTTCGGCGCTCGAGAACGCTTCAGCCTGGATGCCGGACGTTTCCTTCAGCTTCAGCGCGGCTTCCTGCGCGATCGCGAGGCCGAGACCGCGGCCGATGACGATCATCCGCTCGACGCCCGCGAGCGCGGCAACCGCCTGCGACCAGTCGAGCCGGCCGGCCTGCGCGAGCACGTCGGGCAGCCCGCGCAACGCGGTCATCAGCGCGGCGTCGCGCTGCCAGTAGGCGACGATCTGCGCGGACAGCGACAGCATCGCGATATAGCTCTTCGTCGCGGCGACCGACAGTTCGGGGCCGGCGAGCAGCGGCAGCTGGTGCTCGCACGCGTCGGCGAGCGGCGACGGCAGCACGTTCACGGCGGCAACGGTGCGTGCGCCGGCTTCGCGCAGCGCGGCCATCGTGTTGACGAGATCGGGGCTCTTGCCCGACTGGGAAAAGGCGATTGCAAGCTGGTCCTGCACCTTCAGCGGCGCCTGCTGCAGCGTCGCGACCGACATCGGCAGCGATGCGACCGGCACGCCGAGGCGGCTCATCGTCAGGCTCGCGAAATAGCTCGCGGCGTGATCCGAGCTGCCGCGTGCGACCGTCAGCGCGACGGCCGGCGGGTGATCGAGCAATTGACCGGCAAGCGCTTCGACGCGCGAGGTGTCGGCGATCTGCGCGGCGACGACCTGGGCGGACTCGCGCGCTTCCTTAAGCATATTCGACAATCGATTCTCCTTCGACGTAGGTCGCGGTGAGGTTCAGGTCGCGGTCGAACACCGCGAGGTCGGCCCATGCGCCGCGCTCGAGGCGGCCGCGATCGGTGACGCCGAGGTAGTCGGCCGCGTAGCGCGACATCCGGTTCGACACGTCGGCAATCGGCAGGCCGAGCGATACGAGGTTGCGCAACGCCTGGTCCATCGTCAGCGTGCTGCCGGCAAGCGTGCCGTCGGCCAGCCGCACGCCGCCGAGGCACTTCGTCACGTGCTGGCTGCCGAGCCGGTATTCGCCGTCGGGCATGCCCGTTGCGGACGTGCTGTCGGTCACGACGTACAGGCGCGGGATCGCGCGCAGCGCGGCACGAATCGCACCCGGATGCACGTGCAGCAGGTCGGGGATGATTTCCGCGTATTCGGCGTGAGCAAGCGCCGCGCCCACGAGGCCCGGGTTGCGGTGGTGCAGCGGCGACATCGCGTTGAACAGGTGCGTGAAACCGCATGCGCCGTGCTTGAGCGCGGCGACCGCGTCGTCGTAGGTCGCGAGCGAGTGGCCGAGCTGCACGCGTACGCCGCGCGCGGCCATCTCGCCGATGATCTCGATGTGGCCCGCGATTTCCGGTGCGAGCGTGACGACGCGGATCGGCGCGATCGACAGGTACTTCAGCACTTCGTCGAGCACGGCCGACACGGCCGCGTCGGGCTGCGCGCCGAGCTTGCCGGGGTTGATGTACGGCCCTTCGAGGTGCACGCCGAGCACGCGCGAGCCGCCCGGCGTGCGCGTACGCGCAACGCTGCCGAGGTTCGCGACAACCTGCATCAGTTCGTCGCGCGGCGCGGTCATCGTCGTCGCGAGCAGGCTCGTCGTGCCGAACTGCGCGTGCGTGCGGACGATCGTCTCGATCGCGTCGCCGCCTTCCATCACGTCGGCGCCGCCGCCGCCGTGCACGTGCAGGTCGATGAAGCCGGGCAGGATGTACGGCGCGTCGTTCTTCGCGGGATCGACGGGCTTGCCGTCGAGCGTGGTGATGCGGCCGTTCTCGCTATCGAGCGATCCGTAGATCCAGCCGTCGGGGGTGAGGATGTTTCCAGTCAGCATGACGTTCTCTTGATGATCTGGTGACGCGTGCATCCGCGTCGTGATTTGCAAATTCGTGTCGTTGCTTCGCGTGCCGCGCGCGGGCAGTCTCGCGCGTCAGCGTTTCAGTTCGGCGACGAAGTCGTAGTAGTCGTCGCGGCAATACGTTTCGCTCACTTCGATCGCGCGCTGGTCGGCGCCGTAGCCGATTCGCGTGATCACCAGCAGTGCCGAGCCCGGCTTCACCGCCATCCATTTCGCGATCGCGTGCGTCGCGTTCGCCGCGCGAAAGTGCTGCAACGCACGCACGACGGTCATGCCGCGCGCGTCGAGGTATTCGTACAGCGACGCGCCGAGCACCTGTGGATCGGGCACCACCGCAGCCGGCAGCGTCGAGTGCTCGACCGCCATCACGATGCCGTCCGCGCGGCGCAGCCGTTCGAGCCGAGCAACCGTCGCACCCGGCGCGAGGCCGAGACGCGTGATCTCGTCGCGGCTCGCGGCGCGCAGCGTGCGCGACAGCCACACCGAATCGGGCACGAAGCCGCGCTGCTGCATCTTCGCGGTGAAGCCGACGAGACGCGACAGCGGATCGGCCACGCGCGGCGTGATGAAACTGCCCGCCCCGCGCGCCCGCTTGATCAATCCCTGCTCGACCAGCAGCGCCAGTGCACGGCGGGCCGTGATCCGCGATACGCCGACCGACACCGACAGCAGCCGCTCCGACGGCAGCGCCTCGCCGGCCCGCCACGCGCCGCCGTGGATCGCGCTCGCCAGGTTGCGGGCGAGCTGCAGATAGAGCGGCGTATCGTTGAGCGGATCGGGCGCCAGTTCGGACCAGCCGGTTTCCATGTGCCTCCGGGTGTCGGACGACGACCTCGGGCCGTCGAAAGTGAACGCATTATATAACCACCATAATACCAGTCAACGAACTGGTATTAGCGTCGTGAAAATCCCCGCAAGCCTTGCCCGGCAAGCGTTTTAGCACCAGCAAAGCCTTTGTTTACAACGTGATGCAGGATAGGGATTTACCCGGATTGGTATGCAAGGGGACAGTTCCGGTGCGTGGCCGGGCCGGGTTTCGGGTGCAAATATGAGACCGGAATAGAACCAGTTGGGCGGACTGGTATGCATCGGCGGCGGGGGTGCCGGTGCGACGGGGACAGGCGGACCGGCCGGCGCCGGAAGGGCCGCGGGCAAACTCCGTGCAATCGTGGCGTAGGACGAACGTTCACCTCGGCCGAATCTCGCGCTGCCGTCGGCCGGCCCGATCCGCATCCGGCACGACGCGGACGCCCGCGCGCATCGCCTCCTACTCGGCCGTCCTTCTCCACGACCGGAACAGATCCAGCAGCGCACGGCATGGCGCCGACGTCGCTCCGCCCCGCCGCCACACCGCCCCGACGTCCATCGTCGGCACGGTCACGCTGAGATTGCGGCGGCTGATCCGGTTTCCTTCCAGGGACCAGGGCCGGTACACGAGATCCGAGAGTATCGTCACCCCTTGCCCGAGCGCGACGAGGCTTCTCACGGCCTCGATCGATTTGCTCTGCATCCAGACGTTCGGCGTGATCCCGTAGCTCCCCCAGTACTTGCCGACGGTTCGCAGGTGCTCGTCCATGTCCAGCAGCAGATAGTTCTCGCGCGCGACGTCTTCGAGCGTGACGCGATGGGCGTCCTGCAGCGGATGATCCGGATGAGTCCACAGCCGGCGCGGCGAACGAAGCATCGTCTCGTATTTCAGGTCGCCGACTTCCGCGGTGTTCGACACCAGCAGCAGCGCAATATCGAGGCGATCGTCGACCAGCATCTCCTCGATTGCTTCGCGTTCGCTTTCGACGATGCTCACGCTCAGGTTGCCGAACCGCCGCGAAATGGCGGACATCAGCGACGGCATCAGATACGCCGAGATGGTTTCGGTCATCCCGATACGGACATGCCCCGAGATTTGCTCGGGGTCCTCCTGCGCGGCTGAAACGGCGCGGTCGATGGACATCGTCGCGTGCTGCACATGACGCAGAAACCGCTCGCCGGCCGGTGTCAGACGGACGCCTTTCGCATGACGCAGAAGCAGCGTGACGCCGACCGCATCCTCGAGTTTCCGCAATGCGATCGTCATCGACGATTGAGACACCGAACAAAGATTGGCCGACTTCGAAATTTGCCCCGTATCGGCAACGGAGACGAAGTATTCGATCTGGCGCAGGGTGATGTGCGTGTTCAAGGGAAAGGATCCGGGAGGTCCGGGCAACGCAGGATCAGCGTTGCCCCGAAGGCGCGGACAGTACACCAGATCGACGGTCGCGATATTGATTCAATATATATCGGACCATCGAAAGGATGAATTTGTCATGGCTGCCTTCGCTTCCTAGCATAGTCGGAAACATGACGTGGACGATGCGAACCGATGGAGACGCAGGAAAAGAAGGGCTATTGCACGCTGTGCCGGTCGCGCTGCGGCACGATCAACGTCGTGCGCGGCGACACGATGATCAAGGTCCGCCCCGACGACACGCATCCGACCGGCCATGCGATGTGCATGAAGGGGAAGGCCGCGCCCGAACTCGTGCACAACCCGAATCGCGTGTTGTATCCGATGCGGCGCACACGCCCGAAGGATGCCGCCGACCCCGGCTGGCAACGCATCGGCTGGGATGAAGCGCTGTCCGAGATCGCGGAACGCCTCGCCCATTTCAAACGGGAAAACGGTGCCGAGTCGGTCGCGTTTGGCGTCACCACGCCAAGCGGAACGCCGATGAGCGACAGCATCGACTGGGTCGAGCGATTCGTCTGGTCATTCGGGAGCCCGAACATTTGCTATGCAACCGAGATCTGCAACTGGCACAAGGACAGCGCGCATGTCTTTACGTTCGGCTGCGGCATTCCCGTTGCGGATTACCGGCATGCGGAGCTCATCGTGCTGTGGGGAAACAATCCCGCCAACACCTGGCTCGCCCAGGCCGACGCCATCGCAAAAGGGCGCCGCAACGGCGCCAGGCTGATCGTCGTCGATCCGCGGCCAACCGCGCTCGCACGCGAGGCCGATCTGTGGCTGCGCGTCAATCCCGGGACGGATGGCGCGCTCGCGATGGCGATCGCGCGGCAGATGATCGCGACCGGCAACGTCGACGATGCGTTCGTCCGGGAATGGACGAACGGCCCATTGCTCGTGCGCGCCGACACCGGGCGGTTTCTGCGCGAGCGCGACATCGACAGGGACGCGTCGAGCAACCGGTACGTGCACTGGAACGCGACGCTCGATCGGCTGGAGCTGGCCGGAGAGGAACCCGCGACCCGACCTTCCGATCTGTTGATGGCCGGCGTCCGCCACGTGGCGGTCCGCGATTCGGCCGGGCACGGCATGCACGTGGCATGCACGCCGGCTTTCGACCTCTATTCGACAGCGCTCGACGCCTATACGCCGGAACATGCGGCGACGATCACGGGGGTCGATGCGGCCGACATCGTCGAAGCCGCCCGCCTGCTGCGGCCGCATCAGGCCATTGCCTATCACGCATGGTCGGGCGTCGGCATGCACACCAATGCCACTCAGACCGAGCGTTCGATTGCGACGTTGTATGCGTTGACGGGTGCGTTCGATACGCACGGCTCGAATCGGGAATGGACGAAACAACCGGCCAACGCGGTCAGCAGCTACGCGATGCTGAACCCGCAGCAACGTGCAAAAGCGCTCGGCCTCGCTGAACGACCGCTCGGCCCGCCATCGCAAGGCTGGGTCACGGCGCGCGACGTCTATCGCGCCATTCTCGACGGCGAACCCTACCGCGTACGCGCGCTGATCGCGTTCGGTACGAACATGGTGCTGTCCCAGGCGGATGGCGGCGTTGCGCACGACGCGCTCTGCGCGCTCGACTTTCATGTTCACTGCGATCTCTTCGAGACGCCGTCGTCACGCTATGCGGACATCCTGCTTCCCGTGAACACACCGTGGGAACGGGAAGGCCTGCGTCTCGGCTTCGAGATCGACGAGCGCGCGGTCGAACTCGTGCAGCTCAGGCAGCGCATGGTGCCGCCGAGAGGAGAGAGTCGTGCGGACTACGACATCGTCTTCGACCTCGCCACGCGGCTCGGCATGCAGGACGCGTTCTTCGGCGGCAGCATCGAGGCGGGATGGAATCACGTGCTCGAACCGCTCGGGCTGGACGTCGCGTCGCTGCGCGCCCATCCCGAAGGCATCGTCAGGCCGCTGCCCCAAAGCGAGCGGCAGTACGCGGCGGCGACGCCCGACGGCATTCGTGGTTTCAACACGGAGACGCTGCGGGTCGAACTGTATTCCGAGAAACTGCATCGTCACGGCTACCCGCCCGTTCCGCAGTACGTACCGCCGCAGCACGGCGAGGATGCACGGTCGAACAACCGCCGTCGCTTCCCCTGTACGTTGACCTCGATGAAGAACGGGTACTACTGCCACAGCCAGCATCGCGGCCTGCCGAGCCTGCGTCGCCGTGCGCCGTACCCGGTAGCGGAACTCAATGACGAACTGGCGGCGGAACACGGCATCGTCGACGGCGACTGGTGCCTGATCGAAACGACGAACGGCTCGGCACGCTTCAAGGCACGCGTCGTACCGGAACTGGCACGCGACGTGATCGTGGCCGAATACGGCTGGTGGCAAGCCTGCGACGAAATCGGCCTGGATGCGCTCCCCGCGGGCGGGCCCGGCAACAGCAATTTCAACCGGCTCGCCTCGGCAACGCAACTCGATCCGGTCAGCGGATCGTCGCCGCTGCGTTCCATGCGTTGCCGCATCAGGCTCGACCGGTCGGTCGATCCGTCGCGACGAGCGTGGAAAGGCCTGCGGGATTTTGTCGTATCCGCGATGCGGGACGAAGCGAGCGGCGTGCGAACCGTCACGTTTCGCGCCGCGGACGGCGGCGCGCTGCCGGACTATTTGCCCGGCCAGCACGTGACCGTGCATATCCCGTCGCTCGGCGACGGCGGGACGACGCGCGCCTATTCGCTGACGGGCGCCGCCCGCGAAGACGATCGCCGCACTTACTCCATCTCGGTACGCCACCAGAAAGGCCAGACTCGCGACGGCACGGCGTTCGAAGGCGCGATGTCATCCCACATCCACGGCGCGCTCAAGGTCGGGGATCCCGTGTTGCTCGGTGCGCCCGGCGGCACGTTCGTCGTGCCGCCGGCATCGCGGCAGCCGGTCGTGATGTTCGCGGGCGGCATCGGCATCACGCCCTTCATCTCGTACCTGGAGTCGATCCGGGATCAGGCGGATCGCGCGCCGGAGTCGAGACTCTTCTATGCCAACCTGAACAGCACGACTCACGCGTTCCGCGAACGCATCGAGACATTGAGGCGGCGCCTGCCGAAGCTCGAGGTAGTCAACTGCTACAACCAGCCGCACGACGAGACGCTGGGGCACGACTATCAGATGCGGGGCTATCTGTCGGCCGACGTGGTCGACGACGACCTGATCCGGCGGCGCGCGCGATTTTATCTGTGCGGCCCTGAACCGATGATGCAGGCGATCACGTCGGGACTGATCGAACGCGGCGTACCGCCGTTCGACATCTTCAAGGAAGCATTCAGATCGCCGTCCAGGCCGGCGCTCGATCCGTCAAAGCAATACGCGGTGCAGTTCACGCGATCGCGTCGCACGGCCACCTGGACACCCCGCGACGGAAGCTTGCTGTCGTTCGCGGAGCGTCTCGGCATCGCATTGCCGAGCGGTTGCCGGGTCGGGCAATGCGAGAGCTGCGCGGTCAAGGTCGTATCGGGCGAAGTCACGCATTTGAGCGGGCATGGACCGGATGAATCCGACATGTGCCTCGCCTGCCAGGCCATTCCGGCAACCGACGTCAGCATCGACGCCTAACCCCCGTTTGAGGAAAGATTCACCATGAAATTTTTCGACGCCGCCGCGACACGCGACGCACTGGATTTCGAATCGCTGGTCGCACGCCTGCGACAGGCGTTCATCGACGGCTGCCATGTACCGCTGCGTCATTCGCACACACTCCATGCGGACAGCGAAAACGAAGGCACGGTGCTCATCATGCCCGCGTGGGAAGACGACGGCTACCTGGGCATCAAGACGGTCAACATCTTCCCGGGCAATGCGGGACACGGCATGCCCGGACTGCACTCGACCTACGTGCTCTATGACGGGCGGACCGGCAATCCGCTCGCACAGCTGGACGGCAACGAAATCACGTCGCGCCGCACCGCGGCTGCGTCTGCGCTGGCCGCGACCTATCTGGCCCGCGCGGATGCGTCGCGCCTCGTGCTGATGGGGGCCGGCCGGGTCGGCAGCCTGGTTCCGCTCGCCTATCGCAGCCAGTTGCCGATCTCGGCCGTCGAGGTGTGGGACAGGGATCACGACGCGGTGGCACGACTGGTCGAGCGGCTGACCGGGCTCGGCTTCGATGCGACACCCGTCACGAACCTCGAGGAGAGCATCCGTCGCGCGGACGTCGTCACCTGCGCGACGCTGGCGACGGAACCGATTGTCCGCGGCGAGTGGCTCGCAGCGGGGTCGCACCTGGACCTGATCGGCAGCTTTACGCCGCGCATGCGCGAAGCGGACGACGACTGCTTCCGGCAGGCGGAGATTTATGTCGATACGGACGAGGCGCCGCAGAAATCCGGCGACCTTCTGGGCCCGCTGGCGCGCAACGTCATTGCGCGCGACAGCCTGAACCGGACGCTGACGGCGCTGTGCCGGGGCGAAGCACGGGGGCGGACGAACGACAGCCAGCGCACCGTGTTCAAGGCGGTCGGCACCGCGCTGGAGGATCTGGCCGCGGCTGTTCAAATATATGAAAAAACAAACTGACGCCGTGACGGGCAAGGAGATCGACATGAAAGAGCTGATGGACGTGCAGCGCGGCGACGCGCCGGCGGTTGACCGCGAACGCATGCTGGAGCGGATGGCCGCGGGCATGGCACGCTGGTCGGAGAAGTGGTTCCCGGACGCCTATATCTTCGCCGCGCTCGCGGTGGTGATCGTGGCGGCGGGCGCACTGGCGGTCGGTGCGCCGGTCACGCGGGTCGGCGTTGCGTTCGGCGACGGCTTCTGGAGTTTGATCCCGTTCACGATGCAGATGGCGATCGTCGCCATCTCGGGTTATGTCGTCGCGGTATCGCCGCCCGCATCGAGGCTGATCGATGCGCTCGCGCGCCTGCCGTCGTCCGGGCGCGCAGCGGTGACGTTCGTTGCGCTCGTCAGTATCGTCGCATCGCTGTTCAACTGGGCGATCAGCCTGATCTTCAGCGGCCTGCTGGTCCGTGCGCTGGCGCGCCGCACCGATCTGCGCATGGATTACCGGGCAGCGGGCGCGGCCGCCTATCTCGGGATGGGTGCGACGTGGGCGCTGGGATTGAGTTCATCCGCATCGCAATTGCAGGCGAATCCGGACAGCCTGCCCAAGGCGCTGCTGGCCATCTCCGGCGTCATCCCCTTCACCGAGACGATCTTTCTCCCGCAGTCGATGCTGATGGCTGTCGTGTTGACCGGCGTGTCGCTGCTGATCGCCTATCTGTCCGCGCCCAACGACACGCGGGCGAAAACCGCGGCGGAGCTGGGCATTGATCTCGACGAAAGCCACGCCGCGCTCGCACGTCCGACCCGCCCGGGGGACTGGCTCGAGTACAGTCCGCTCATCACCATCGCCATCGTCGCGATCGGCGCGATCTGGGCCTGGCACGAGTTCACGACGAAGAACCCGCTGATCGCGATCTCGAATCTGAACACGTACAACTTTCTGTTCCTGCTGCTCGGCATGCTGCTGAACTGGCGGCCGAGGCGATTCCTCAACGCCGTCGCGCGTTCGGTGCCGTCTGTTGCGGGTGTGCTGATCCAGTT
Source organism: Burkholderia cepacia complex sp. TUM26381 (assembly GCF_057439935.1). Classification (NCBI taxonomy): domain Bacteria; kingdom Pseudomonadati; phylum Pseudomonadota; class Betaproteobacteria; order Burkholderiales; family Burkholderiaceae; genus Burkholderia; species Burkholderia cepacia complex sp. TUM26381. The sequence continues at coordinate 3,201,519 of NZ_CM172006.1, forward strand.
TCCGCTGTACGGCGGAATCGCCTACATCCTGACGAAAGCGGCGGCGCCCGCCGGACTGCCGCTCTCCGATCACCTCGCCCATTTCTTCGTTGCGATGTCGTCGCATTCGTCGTTTCCCGCGTTGATGGGCGTGTATTCGGCCGTGCTCGGGTTCTTCGTGCCGTCCGGCGGCGGCAAGTGGATCATCGAGGCGCCGTACGTCATCGAGGCGGCGAAACTGCTGCAGGTTCATCTGGGCTGGGCCGTGACCGTCTACAACGCAGCCGAGGCGTTGCCGAACCTGATCAACCCGTTCTGGATGCTGCCGCTACTCGGTGTGCTCGGGCTGCGTGCCCGCGACATTGTCGGTTTCACGTTCACGCAGCTGGTGGTTCACCTGCCGCTCGTGATCTTCATGCTCTGGGCGCTCGCGAGCACACTCGCCTACCATCCGCCCGTCATGCCGTAACGCGCAACGGGTTCATCGCATCGCGACGATCGACCGGCTTCACGCCCGTCGTGCCGCGCGCGGTGCGCCCCGGTATCAGTGGAACATCAGTGGAACTCGCGGCTCGACGTGCGCAGGCCACCGAGCAGCGGCGTCAGATCCTCGAAATGCTGTACGACGAGGTGCCTCACGTCGCTCGCGACCTGCCACACGCCGGACGCCGCGAGCAGCCGCGAATCGAGGGTCTCGCGGCGCTGCCGCGCGAGCAGTTCGGGCCGGACGATCAGGTTCACGCAGCCCGTTTCGTCCTCGAGCGTCATGAACATCACGCCTTTCGCGGTGCCCGGCATCTGCCGCGCGGTCACGAGCCCGCACGCACGCGCGAGCCGGCCGTCGGGCCGGTCGTGCAGTTCGGCTGCGGACGACAGCCGCCGCGCGCGCAGCGCGGGCCGCAGCAGCGCGACCGGGTGACGGTTCAGCGTGAGGCCGGTGGTGTGATAGTCGGCGAGGATGTCGTCGGCTTCCGACGGCGCGTCAAGCGCGGGCTGCTCCGCTTCGTCGATCGGCGCGGCGGCGAGCAGGTCGCGCTCCGGTGCCGCCGCGACGGCCTGCCACAACGCGTCGCGGCGATGACCGGCGAGCGTCGCGAGCGCGTTCGCGGCGGCGAGTGCTTCGAGGTCGCGGCGTTCGAGCTGCGCGCGGCGCGCGAGCGTGTCGACGTTGCCGAACGGGCCGGTTGCGCGTGCGGCTTCGATGCGGCGCGCGGCGGCTTCGCCGAGGCCGCGCACGAGCGACAGGCCGAGCCGCACGGCCGGCTGGCCGTGCGGCGGCAGCTGGCCGGGCAGCGCTTCGAGTGATGCCTCCCAGTTGCTTTGCGTCACGTCGATCGGCATGACCTGTACGCCGTGGCGCTTCGCGTCCTGCACGAGTTGCGACGGCGGGTAGAAACCCATCGGCTGACTGTTCAGCAGCGCGGCAAGAAAGATCGCGGGTTCGTGGCATTTGAGCCAGCTGCTCGCGTACGCGAGTTTCGCGAAGCTGGCCGCGTGGCTTTCGGGGAAACCGTAATCGCCGAAGCCCTTGATCTGCTCGAAGATCTGTTCGGCGAATTCGGGCGGATAGTCGCGCTCCCGCATCCCGTCGACGATCCTGCGGTGGTACTGCTCGAGATTGCCCTTGCGCTTCCATGCGGCCATCGCGCGACGCAGCTGGTCGGCTTCGCCGGGCGTGAAGCCGGCTGCGATCATCGCCACCTGCATCACCTGCTCCTGGAAGATCGGCACCCCTTGCGTACGTTCGAGCGCCGGCTTCAGATCTTCCTTTGGATAACTGACCTTTTCGATACCCTGGCGCCGTTTCAGATAAGGATGCACGGCCCCGCCCTGGATCGGCCCCGGCCGCACGATCGCGACCTCGATCACCAGGTCGTAATACGTGCGCGGCTGCAGGCGCGGCAGCATCGACATCTGCGCGCGCGATTCGATCTGGAACACGCCGACCGTATCGGCGCGGCAGATCATGTCGTAGGTCGCCTCATCGTCCTGCGGAATGTGTTTCAGCGTGAACGGCTCGCCGTCCGGCTCCGGCGGCCCGCGCCACGCGGTGCGCATGTCGAACGCGCGATGCAGCGCCGACAGCATGCCAAGTGCGAGCACGTCGACCTTCATCAGCCCGAGCGCCTCGAGATCGTCCTTGTCCCACTGGATCACGCGCCGCCCGTCCATCGCGGCGTTCTCGACCGGCACGAGCCGCGTGAGCTTGCCGCGGCTGATCACGAAACCGCCCGAGTGCTGCGACAGGTGGCGCGGAAAGTTGAGCAGCCGCGCGGCGAGTTGGGCCCACGCCTGGATGAGCGGCGTCTGCGGATCGAGCCCGATCGTCGAGAATTGCTGCAGCAGGTCGCGGCTGCCGTCGAACCAGCGATGCCCTTTCGCAACACGGTCGATCAGCATCGGATCGACACCGAGCGCCTTGCCGGTTTCGCGCAGCACGCCGCGCGGGCGATAGGTCGACACGGCTGCCGCAAGCGCCGCGCGGGTGTGCCCGTATTTTTTGTAGATATGCTGGATCACCTCTTCCCGGCGCTGATGCTCGAAATCGACGTCGATATCGGGCGGCTCGCCGCGCTCCGCGCTGATGAAGCGTTCGAACAGCATGGTGCTCTGCTCGGGATTCACCTCGGTGATGCCGAGGCAGTAGCAGACGACCGAGTTCGCGGCCGAGCCTCGGCCCTGGCACAGAATGTTCTGGCTGCGCGCGTATTTGACGATGTCGTAGACGGTCAGGAAGAACGGCTCGTAGCGCAGCTTCTCGATCAACGCCAACTCGTAGTCGATCCGCTCCTGCACGTGCCCGGGTATCTTTCCGGCGTAACGTTGAAGTGCGCCGTCCCGAGTCTCCTGTTTGAGATAGCTCGTCGGCGTATGCCCCTTCGGCACGATCTCGTCGGGATACTCGTAGCGAAGCGAGCTGAGTTCGAAATCGCACGCATCGAGAATCGCGCACGTCTCCGCGATCTCTTCCGCCGAGTACAACTGCCCGATGCGCTGTCGCAAACGCAGATGCTGTTCCGCATTCGGCGCAAGCGCATACCCGCACTCTGAAACCGGCATGCCGACGCGGATCGCCGTCATCACGTCCTGCAGCTCCTTGCACGAGCGCCGGTGCATCGTCACGTCGCCCAGCGCAACGACACGCACCCCACGCCGTTCGCCGGCCGCACGAATCTCCTCGCGCTGCGCACCGTCCAGCGCCCGCTGCAACTGCACGAGCCCGAGCCGCGCACGTTCGCCGAACGTCGTGCGAAACCACGCGACCTGGGCCTCGAGCACGTCCGCACGCACCGGGTACGCGGGCACGAGAATCGCGAAGCAATCGGGCATGCCGCGCAAGTGGGCAAACTCCGCAGGCGGCGCCGACAACATCCTCGACGTCAGCGTGTAGGTACCCTTCGGCGCTTCCATCCTCCGCCACGAAATCAGTTCGGAAAGATTGCCGTACCCCTCGCGATTCTGCGCAAGCAACACGAGCCCGAACGCACCGGGGCCCGGGTCGTGGCCGGGCGCGACGTCATCCGGCGTGACGTCGAAATACGAACCGATGATGAGCGGCAGCCCTTTCGCCTGCGCTGCGACGTGCATGCGCGGCGCGCCGGCGAGCGAGCATTCGTCGGTGATCGCGATTCCGCGATAGCCGAGATCGAATGCGCGCTCGACCAGTTCTTCCGCATGCGACGCACCATGCAGAAACGAAAAGTTCGAACGGCAGAACAACTCCGCGTAATCGGGCAACCAGCTGAATTCCGCAACCATCTCCGTTCACCCGAACAAGCCGTGCAGGAACCAGTGCGGCTCGGACTCGCTCCCCGCCCGCTCCCTGAACACCCAATAGCACGCCCCGGCTTCGTCCTGCGCGACGTGATAATCGCGTGCGGCGAGCTGGCCATCGAACCAACCGGCCTCGATCCGCTCCGCCGACGACATCATCCTGAGCGGCGTATGAAATACCGGCCGCTCCCCGCGCATCAGCAACGGCAGCGGCTCGGCCAGCAACCATGCGGGCCTCGGCGGCACCGCGGGCGGCCCGCCGGCCGGCTTGCCGGCCTGCGCATCGAGCGGCAGCCAGCGGTTCGCGGCCTCGGGCCGGTGATCGGCAACCGGCGCCGCACGCAATACGTTCTCCGCGCCGAGTCGCGCGACCAGCAATTCGAACAGCCGCGCACGCGTCTCGCGCGTGCCGCCCGGCTCGGGGAAAAGATCGTCGGCCGGTGGCGCGACCGATTCGACGCGCGTCGCCTTCAGGCGCACCGCGATCACCGCCGCCGGCAACTCGACGCGTGCGAGCCGCTCGCCGAGCAGCCGCATGAAGTGCACCTCGTCGCGCACCGGCGCGGCGAATGCGAGCTCGAGCGGCGTCGGCGGCACGGCCTGGCGGCCGCGCTCGTGCTCAAGATCGAACGTCATCGCGGCCAGCGACAGCTGCCGCGCAGCCAGCCAGCCGCAGAGCTGAACGACGAGCCGGTGCGCGGCGAACAGCACGGCTTCCGCGTATTCGACGCGCTCCGGCAATTCGAGCCGCACGTCGAACACGGGCGGCACCGCCATCCACGCCAGCGGCTCGACCGCGTCGCCGTACGCGCGATCGAGCGCGGCCAGCAGCGCGGGGCCGCAACGGCGCTGCAGCCCCGCGCGCGGCAGGCCGCGCAGATCGGCGAGCGTGCGGCAGCCGAGGCCGTCGAACCAGCCCGCATACGGACGCGCATCGGGCAGCAGCACGCAGGGCAGCCGGTCGAGCGAGCGGACGAGCGAAGCCGTGCGCGCGACGCGGCGCCGGATGCGCGCCCGCGCCGACGTGCGCGCGAGCAGCCACGCGCCGCCTCCGGTCGGCGCGGCGGACAGGCGCGCCGCATAGCCGAGCGCCGCGAGCGTCGCGCGCACCTGGCGGCACAGCGACGGCAGGCCGCCGAACAGGCGCAGGCTCGGACCGACGTCGACGAGCAGCGTGGCTTCGTCGTCGAGCGCGACGCACGGCGAGAATCGCAGCAACGCGAGCGCGACCGCGCGCAGCGCATCGGCCTCGCGCGCGGGATCGCGTTCGACGAGCTGCGTCTCGGGCGCAAGTGTGAGCACGCCGCCGCGCTTCATGCCCGCGCGCACGCCCTGCCGCTGCGCGGCCGCATCGGCGATCAGCACGACACCCTGCTCGAGCACCGCGCAGCCCGCGCCGCCGGCCGCTGCGTCAGACGGCGGCGGGGCGCACACGTCGAGCGGCAGGCGCGGCAGATGGATGCCGAGCAAGACGCGCATAGCGGCTCTCCACGATGGGCGACGGCAGGTCGAGCACGAGCGGCTCGCTGCGCGCGGGCCCGCGACGCTTGACGATGTCGAGCGACACGCCGCCCGGCACGGGATACAGCGCGACGCGCAACACCGCGGGCGACGGCTGCCGCGCGGCCGACAGCGGGCGCAGCATCACGAACAGCGTGTCGCCCGTGCGCGCGGCCGCGAGATGCAGGCGCCGCAGCGCATCGGGCCGCGCGTCCTGCCAGAGCAGCAGCGCGCCGCAACAGCCGGTTCTGAGCGCCTGCTCGGCGGCCCACAGCGCATCCGTACGGCTGCCGGCGCGCAACCACAGCAGCGCGTCGGCCGGCACCCCGAGGCTGGCGAGCGCGGTTGCATGCGGCGATTGCGGCGGCGCGACGAGCGCGAGCGGACGCCGGGCGCTGACGGTGCGGGCAAGCGCGGGCGCGAGCAGCCGCATCTCGCCGCAGCCCGGCTGCGCGGCCAGCAGTTCGACGAGCCCGCCGACCGGCCAGCCCCCGCCCGGCAGCTCGGCCGACAGCGGCGCGAAGCCGGTCTCGATCGTGCGCGGGCCGCCGCGCGCGAGCTGCGAGCCGCGCCAGAGCGACGGATGAAGGGATTCGGGAGAAATGGAGGATGCGAGCATGACGCCACCCACAACTGTATGGATATACAGTATATGGCAATGCGCCCGCGTCGCACAGCACCGGTGCGTAACCGGTTTTCATCAGAGGAAAAACGACGGGAAAGCCGGCGCGGCCGTCATGTTACGCCGCGCCGGAGCGGGCGTGGCCGGATCGTGTCGCCCGGCGGGCCGGCACACCACCCCGCCGTCAAACCGGCACGATGCGACACCCCGCACCGCGCCGGCCCGCCTGCCGCCCGTCAGCCGAGCAGCAGCGCGTCGTCGTCGAGCTGCTCGTGACGCACCTTCTCGAACATCTGCAGCAGGTCCGGCACGTCGAGGCCCTTGCGCGCGTCGCCCGACACGTCGAGCACGACCTGCCCCTGGTGCAGCATTACCGTACGGTCGCCGTAGTCGAGCGCCTGCCGCATGCTGTGCGTGACCATCATCGTCGTCAGCTTGCTCTCGGCGACGATGCGCGCGGTCAGCTCCAGCACGAACGCGGCCGTCTTCGGGTCGAGCGCGGCCGTGTGCTCGTCGAGCAGCAGGATCCGCGACGGCCGCAGCGACGCCATCAACAGGCTCACGGCCTGCCGCTGGCCGCCGGACAGCAGCCCGATCCGGTCGGTCAGCCGGTTCTCGAGGCCAAGGTTCAGCAGCCGCAACTTGTCGCGGAACAGCTCGCGCGACGGCCGGTCGAGCGCGGCACGGAAACCGCGCCGCACGCCGCGCGCCATCGCGAGCGCCATGTTCTCCTCGATCGTCAGCGCCTCGCAGGTGCCGGCCATCGGATCCTGGAACACGCGCGCGACGAGGTGCGCGCGGTCCCACGCGGCCTTGCGCGTCACATCCGTGCCGTCGATCGCGATACGTCCCGAATCGACGCGCTGATCGCCGCTGACCGCATTGAGGAAGGTCGACTTGCCGGCGCCGTTCGAGCCGATCACCGCGACGAACTGGCCGTCGGGAATCTCGAGCGACAGCCCGCGCAGCGCGCGCGTCTCGATCGGCGTGCCGGGATTGAACGTGAGTTTGAGATCTTGTGCGGACAGCATGTCATGCCCCTCCGTTCTTGCGCGCGAACAGCTTCTTGCGCGTCGCCGGCAGCACCAGCGCGATCGTGACGAGCGCGGCCGTCACGAGGTTCAGGTCCTGCGCCTTCAGGCCGATGAATTCGCTGTTCAGCGCGAGCGCGATGAAGAAGCGGTAGACGATCGCGCCGAGCACGACCGCGAGCGTCGTCAGCACCAGCCGGCGCGCGGGCAGCAGCGTCTCGCCGATGATCACGGCGGCCAGCCCGATCACGATCGTGCCGATCCCCATCGAGATGTCCGAGCCGCCCTGCGTCTGCGCGAACAGCGCGCCCGCGAGCGCGACGAGCGCGTTCGACAGCGCCATCCCGGCGAGCGTCGCGCGGCCGGTCGCGATGCCTTGCGCACGCGCCATCCGCGGGTTCGCGCCGGTCGCGCGCATCGCGAGGCCGAGCTGCGACGAGAAGAACCAGTCGAGGCCGAGCTTCGCGATCACGACGACGATCGCGAGCAGCGCCGGACGCAGCACGTAGTCGGGCATCCAGTCGGGCTGCAGCACGGTGAACAGCGTCGGCTCGGTGATCAGCGGCACGTTCGGCCGGCCCATGATCCGCAGGTTCACCGAGTAGAGCGCGATCATCATCAGGATACTGGCGAGCAGATCCATGATCTTCAGGCGCACGTTCAGCCAGCCGGTGATGAAGCCGGCCACCGCGCCCGCGACGATCGCGATCAGCGTCGACGTGAACGGGTCGTAGCCGGCCGAGATCAGCGTCGCCGCAACGGCGCCGCCGAGCGGAAAGCTGCCGTCGACGGTGAGGTCGGGGAAGTTGAGGATGCGAAACGAGATCAGCACCCCGAGGGCGACGAGACTGAAGATCAGGCCGATCTCCAGTGCGCCCAGAAACGAGAACAGAGACATGATGGGGAAATCCTGTTGCTTCCCGGCCGGACGTGTACGGCCGGGCGAAGCGAACGGGCGGCTCCGGGTGGGAACCGCCCGTCCGGCGATGTCGTCCAGGCCCGGATCGGGCCTGCAAGCGCGGCGGTCGCGCCGCTTACTTGATGACCGTCTTCGCTTCCTTCACGAGATCCGGTGCCAGCGTGACGCCCTGCTTCGCGGCCGCGCCCGTGTTCACGAACAGTTCGAGGTTGCTGCTCGTCTCCGACGCGATCGCGCCCGGCTTCTCGCCCTTCAGGATGCGCGCGACGACCTTGCCCGTCTGGCGGCCGAGGTCGCCGTAGTTGATGCCGAGCGCCGCGATGCCGCCGCGCTTCACGCTGTCGGTGTCGCCGGCGACGAGCGGGATCTTCGCTTCGTTCGCGACCTTCACGAGCGCTTCGTACGCGGACACGACGTTGTTGTCGGTGTTCGTGTAGATCACGTCGACCTTGCCGATCAGGCTCTTCGCGGCCGGGCCGATGTCGACGGTACGCGGTGCGGCCGCTTCCTTCAGCGTCATGCCCTGCTTCGCGAGGATCTCCTTGAGCTCCTTCACGACGACGACCGAATTCGCTTCGCCCGGGTTGTAGACCATGCCGACCGTCTTCGCATTCGGCACGACGCGCTTGATCAGCGCGACCTGGCGATCGAGCGGCAGCTTGTCGGACACGCCCGTCACGTTGGAACCCGACGGGGCCCAGCCCTTCACGAGCTGCGCGGCAACCGGATCGGTGACGCCCGAATAGACGACCGGCACGCTCTTCGTCGCGGCGACGACCGACTGCGCGGCCGGCGTCGCGATTGCGACGATCACATCGGGCTTGTCGCCGACGAACTTGCGTGCGATCTGCGCGGCCGTGCCCGTGTTGCCCTGCGCGCTCTGGTATTCCCACTTGAGCTTGTCGTCGCCGTAACCTTCCGCCTTCAGTTCGGCGCGCACGCCGTCGCGGATCGCATCGAGCGCCGGATGATCGACGATCGACAGCACCTTGACGGTCTGTGCCTGCGCGGCGCCTGCCAGCGCGAGTGCGGCCACGCCGGCCGTGATCGAACGGATCGCGAAAGTCTTGAATCGCTTCATGGGTGAGTCTCCCCCGTATTGTGTCGGTTCTGGATAATGGATTCCCGCCGCCGTCGGGCGGGCGCCGCCGCGCGTGCGACACGCCGGCGATCGGCCCGCGCACGCTCCGGGAAAGCGTGCAGCGGCGAACGCACGAGGATACCATTTCCGCAGACCACCGCCTGACTCCGCGCTTTCGCCCGGCACGCCGGATCGCAGCACGCGCCGCCCCCCGGCGACCGCGTGCAAGGCCCGTCCGGCGGCGGCTTCGGCACGCATCGTGCCAACGCGTCAGCCGAGCTCGTGGCTTTACGTTATGCTGTCGGCCGACCCAATCCACTCGATCGGAGGGCAGATGAAACGGGGGATCCGAGCCGTCGCATTCGCCACTGTCGCGCTGGCGCTGCCGGGTGCGGCATTCGCGCTGACCGACGGCAGCGAGCAATACGACAACTGCATGCTCAATGCGCTGCGCGAAAGCCGCAACGGCGCGGCGGCGCAGCTGATCCAGCGCTCGTGCGACGCGCTGTACCGCAACAACGCGATGCTGCTGCCGCGCGAACGGCGCTTTCACGAGTGCGTCGTGCAATCGCTGCCGGGCGTGCGCGACAACTACGCGATCCAGCAGATCATGTCGATCTGCTCGCGGCGCGGCGAGATGTGAACGGGCGCTGATCGATACCGCGCGCCAAAGAAAAAGGGCCTGCGCGATGCAGGCCCTTTTCGTTCAGCGGTCCGGCCGGTAGGCGGCGTTCAGAACGACGCGACCATCGAGCCCTTGAACTGCTTCTTGATGAATTCCTTCACTTCCGGCGACTGGTACGCCTTGACCAGCTTCTTCACCCACGGCTGATCCTTGTCCTTCGCGCGCACGGCGATCAGGTTCGCATACGGGCTCGTCAGCGCTTCGAGCGCGATCGCGTCCTTGGTCGGCTGCAGATTCGCGGCCAGCGCGTAGTTCGTGTTGATCACGGCGGCGTCGACGTCCGACAGCACGCGCGGCAGTTGCGCGGCGTCGAGTTCGGAGATCTTCAGCTTCTTCGGGTTCTCGGCGATGTCGAGCACCGTCGCGTTGTTGCCGCCCGTGCCCGCGCCCGCCTTCAGCTTGATCACGCCTTGCGTCTGCAGCAGCAGCAGCGCGCGGTTCTCGTTCGACGGATCGTTCGGCACCGCGAGCTTCGCGCCTTGCGGCAGGTCCTTCAGCGCCTTGATCTTCTTCGAGTACACGCCGATCGGCGAGATGTAGGTCAGCCCCGCGCTGACGATCTTGTAGCCGCGCTGCTTCACCTGGCTGTCCAGGTAGGGCTGGTGCTGGAAGCTGTTCGCGTCGAGGTCGCCCGAATCGAGCGCCGCGTTCGGCTGCACGTAGTCGTTGAACTCGATGACCTTCACGTTCAGGCCTTCCTTCTCCTTCGCGACCTTCTGCACGAGCTGCCACACTTCCGAATCCGGGCCGGCGACCGTGCCGACCTTGATCACCTTGTCTTCGGCGTGCGCGCCTGCCGACAGCGTCAGCGCTGCGCCGGTGGCCAGCACGGAAAATACCTTCAGGAGACTGCGACGCTTCATCTGTTTCTCGCTTTCTTGCTTACTGGAAATGGGGCGCGATACGGGTAAGCCCCGACTCGCAGGAAGGGGCAAATGGTGTCACAGGATCGGCGGGAAGTGAAATACATCCCGCTCATATGGGTATGCACCGCAGCGGTGCTGGCGGCCGTGACGCGACTTGGCCGTTAGTTGCATTTCAAACGAGTCGCGCCCCGGCCGGCGCGCGTCACATCGCCACCGCCTCATCAGCCGCCTTCGCGCCGAACGCGGGTTCGGCCACCCGCGCGCCGGCCCGGCGCGACGCCAGTCCGCCGGTGTCGTTGACCCGGAACGCGCCGATCGCATCGCGCAGCCGCGCGGCCTGTTCCTGCAACGACGCGGCCGCCGCCGCGGCTTCCTCGACGAGCGCCGCGTTCTGCTGCGTCACCTGGTCCATCTGCGTGACCGCGCGCCCGACCTGCGTGATGCCGCTCGCCTGCTCCTCGGACGCGGCCGCGATCTCGCCCATGATGTCGGTCACGCGCGCGACGGCCTGCAGGATCTCGCCCATCGTCGTGCCGGCCTGGCCGACCAGCGTCGAGCCGTTGCGCACGCGCTCGACCGAGGCGACGATCAGCTCGCGGATCTCCTTCGCGGCCGTCGCGCTGCGCTGCGCGAGCGAGCGCACCTCGCCCGCGACCACCGCGAAGCCGCGGCCCTGCTCGCCCGCGCGCGCGGCCTCGACCGCCGCGTTCAGCGCGAGGATGTTGGTCTGGAATGCGATGCCCTCGATCACGCCGATGATGTCGGCGATCTTGCGCGAACTGTCGTCGATCTCGCCCATCGTGCCGATCACGCGGTTCACGACGTCGCTCCCGGTGCGCGCGATGTCCGACGCGTTGTTCGCGAGCCCGCTCGCCTGCCGCGCGTTGTCCGCGTTCTGCTTCACCGTTGCGGTCAGCTGCTCCATGCTCGCGGCCGTTTCCTCGAGCGACGCGGCCTGCTCCTCGGTGCGCTGCGACAGGTCGTCGTTGCCGGCCGAGATCTGGCGGCTCGCCGACGCGATCGATTCGGCCGACTGGCGGATCCCGCCGATCGTCGCCTGCAACCGCGCCTGCATGTCGTGCATCGCGGCCATCATGCTCGTGCGATCGCCCGCGCGCACCGGCACCGGCTGCGTCAGGTCACCCTGCGCGATGCGCGCCGCGAGCGCGGCCGCTTCGTCGGGCTCGCCGCCGAGGCTGCCGCGCACGTTGCGGATGATCACCAGCATCGCCGCGCTAATCACGAAGCCGATCACGAACACCACCGCGAGGTGGCCGAGCAGCGTCCGGTAGTAGATGGTGTCGATGTCCTTCAGGAACACGCCGCTCGAGATGTTCCAGTCCCACGGCGCGAACCGCGTGACGTAGCCGATCTTCGGCACGGCCGTCTCGCTGTGCGGCAGCCGCCCGCGATATTCGGCGAAGCCGCTGCCGGTCGCCTTCGCCGCGTTCAGGATCGTCACGAACAGCGGCTTGCCGTCCGGATCGAGATAGTCGCCGACCTGCGTGTTGACGAGCTTCGGCAGCGTCGGGTGCATCAGCACGACCGGCTTCGAGTCCATCACGAACACGTAGCCCGAATCGCCGTAGCGCATCGCGGCGAGACTCGCGAGCGCGTCGCGCTTCGCGTCGGCCTCGGGCAGCGTGCCGCTCTGCGCGAGCGCGTGATACGCCTTCACGATGCCGGCCGCCGAGTCGACGAGATTGGCGATGCCCGCCTTGCGTTCGTCCAGCATCGTCGCGCGCGTCTCGTACGCGCTCCATGCGCCGACGCCCAGGAGACCGATCCATACCAGCGCAAGCGCGAGCCACAGCTTGCGGTTCAAACTCATTCTGCTCATCTGCGTGCCTCTGTCGATGTCGTTGCGCCGATGCGCGCGAACGGCCTGTCCCGCGCAAACGGTTGCCCTTTTATTTACGGCATCGAGGCTTACAACTTGAATACGCGACGGTGCGACGAACGGGCGGCCGGCGGGCCGTGCCGGCGCGACAGCCCCGATCCGCTGTGCTACAAAGACCGGCTGACCGGCGCGCCACGCGCCGGCGTCATTCCAGGGCCATCCATGTACGTCATCGACATCCACTACACCGCGTCGCTCGAGCGCATCGACGACGCGCTCGAACGCCACCGCGCGTATCTGCAGCCGCAGTTCGACAAGGGCATCTTCATCGCCGCGGGGCCGAAAGTGCCGCGCGAAGGCGGCGTGATCCTCGCGGCCCGCATCGATCGCGACGCACTCGACGCGATCCTCGAGACCGACCCGTTCGTCACCGAAGGGCTCGCCACGTACCGCGTGACCGAATTCCGGATCACGCGCGCCGCGTCCGGCTTCAACGTGCCGGCGCTGCCGTAACGCGACAGCTGCGCATCACGCGCGCAGGCAGACGCGCCGCCGGCGGGCCGCGCATGCAGACAACGGTAAGGGGGAAGCGTGACGGCGCAGATTGGCCGTCACATGAAACGCCGGGCCGGGCGCCCGGCGGCGGCCGGTCAGTCGACCAGCAGCTTCAGGTCGTGGACCCACGGGGCGGGGCCCTGGCCGTCGCGCACGAACAGGCGCAGCTTGCCGTCGCGGTCGAACACGTAGCTCGCGGCCGTGTGATCCATCGTGTAGCTGCCGGGCGTCTTGCCGGGCACCTTCGCGTAGTACACGCGGAAATCCTTCGTGACCTTCTTCAGCGCCGTTTCGTCGGCCGGCCGCAGGCCGATGAACGACGGGTCGAACGCGGGCACGTACTGGCCGAGCAGCGCCGGCGTGTCACGCTCCGGATCGACGGTGACGAACAGCACCTGCACGCGCTTCGCCGCGTCGGGCCCAAGCTGCTTCAGCGCTTCGGACAGCTCGGCCATCGTGGTCGGGCACACGTCCGGGCAGTGCGTATAGCCGAAGAACATCACGACGGCCTTGCCCTTGAAATCGCCGAGCGTACGGACCTTGCCGGTCGTGTCGGGCAGCGAGAAGTCGCTGCCGAACTGCGTGTTGCCGGTGATGTCGAGATTCTGGAATTTCGGCGCGTTGTCGCATCCGGCGAGCAGCAGCGCTGCCGTGAATGCGCACGCGAGCATCCAGCCTTGGCGCGCGCGGCGCCCGAACCTTGATTGGAGCATTGCGTTCAAACCGTGCGGTTATACGCCGAGCAGCGGGCGTGCATAGTGATCGACGAGCAGCGCGGCGAACAGCAGCGACAGGTAGACGATCGAGTAGCGGAAGGCCTTGCGGGCGAGTTCATCCGAATAGTCGCGGTAGATCTTCCACGCATACGCGAAGAACACCGCGCCGAGCAGCACCGCACTCGTCAGGTAGACGGCCCCGCTCATCCCGGAGATGAACGGCATCATCGTGACCGCGAACAGGATCACCGTATACAGCAGGATGTGCAGCCGCGTGAATTTCTCGCCGTGCGTGACGGGCAGCATCGGCAGCCCCGCGTTCTCGTAATCCTTGCGGCGATACAGCGCGAGCACCCAGAAATGCGGCGGCGTCCACACGAAGATGATCAGCACGAGGATCCACGCATCGCCCGGCACCGCGCCGGTGACCGCGGCCCAGCCGAGCGCCGGCGGCATCGCGCCCGACGCGCCGCCGATCACGATGTTCTGCGGCGTCATCGGCTTCAGCAGCAGCGTATAGATCACCGCGTAGCCGACGAACGTCGCGATCGTCAGCCACATCGTCAGCGGGTTCGTGAACGTATAGAGCGTCCATGCGCCGACACTGCCGAGCACGGCCGAGAACAGCAGGATCTGCGGCGTCGTGATCTCGCCGCGCGCGGACGGGCGCCACGCGGTGCGGCGCATCATCGCGTCGATCTTCTGTTCGACGAGGCAGTTGATCGCGAACGCGGCGCCGGCCAGCAGCCAGATGCCGACCGTGCCGCCGATCAGCACATGCCACGGCACCATGCCCGGCGTCGCGAGGAACATGCCGATCACCGCGCAGAACACTGCGAGCTGCGTGACACGCGGCTTCGTCAGCGCCATGTACTGGGAGAAGCGGCTACCGGGCGATTGGGAGAGGGTGCTTTGCATGGGGACGGTCACGCCGGGGCGGCGTCGCGCGCAGGCTGCGCGACACGGCCGGGGCGGCTTGAAAGGATGCGAAAGTTTAACATGACGACGAGCAGCAGCAGGATCGCGGCCCCGCCGTTGTGCGCGACGGCGACCGGCAGCGGCCACTGCAGCACGATGTTGGTCAGGCCCGTCACGAACTGCAGCAGCACGACCAGCAGCACGCCGTTCGCGGGCCGCCGCAGCGACTCGAAGCGGCGCATCTTCAGCGCGAACGCGACCAGGTACGCGACCACGACGAACGCGAACGTGCGGTGCGTCCAGTGGATCGCGACCAGCGCATCCTGCGTGATCGCGTCGCCGTCCTTCGTCATCCCGAGCGCGCGCCACAGATGGAAGCCGTGCTGGAAGTCCATCGGCGGGATCCACTGGCCGTTGCAGGTCGGGAAGTCGGTACACGCGAGCACCGCGTAGTTGGTGCTCACCCAGCCGCCGAGCGCGATCTGCACGACCAGCAGCACGAGCGCCGCGAGCGCGGCCGCCCGGAAGCGCCCCGCCTCCGGGTCATACGACGGCAGCGGCGTCTGCCGCGCCGCGAGCCAGCCGAGCGTACCGAGCAGCGTGAGGCCGAGCAGCAGGTGGATCGTGACGATCACCGGCTGCAGCTTCATCGTGACCGTCCATGCGCCGAATGCGCCCTGCACGAGGATCAGCAGCAGCAAACTCGTCGGCCACCACGGCGACACGTGCAGCGGGCGGCGGCGCAGCCGCGCGGCCCATGCGATCACGACCTGCGCGATGATCAGCACGCCGATCGCCATCGCGAAATAGCGGTGGATCATTTCGATCCACGCCTTCGTCATGCTGACGGGCCCTGTCGGCATCGCCTGGTGCGCGGCCGAGATCGCGGCATGCGCGATGAACGGCGACGACGTGCCGTAGCAGCCGGGCCAGTCCGGGCAGCCGAGCCCCGAATCGGTCAGCCGCGTGAAACCGCCGAACATCACGAGGTCGAGCGTCAGGAACGTGGTGATCCACACGAGCTTGCGGAACTTGTTGTCGTCGGCCTTCACCCACACGTACGACAGCGGCAGCAGCGCGATGCAGAAGCCGATCAGGCCGAGTTGCAGTAGATACGACATCGGAATGGTGCCTCGTTCTCTCGCCTTAACCGATGCTCGACCACTTCAGCAGCTTCGTCACGTCCGACTTGATCTTGCTGGGATTCGGGTCTTTCGGAAAACGCATCATCAGGTTGCCGTTCGGGTCGACCATGTAGATGTGGTCGCTGTCCTTCGTGCCGGCGTCGGCCGGCAGCCATGCGGCCACGGCGGCCGGATCGGCGACGAGCCGACGCGTGTCCGGATACGCGTCGAGCACCTTCTGAGGCGTCGCGCCCGCATCGCTGCGCAGCCACACCATCGTGATCCGGTGCCGCTCGCCGGCCTGCGTGACGCGGATCTGGCGCATGAAATAGAGCTTCTGCGCGCATGCGTCGTCGCACGCGCTGCGATCGGTCATCACGAACAGCCATACGCCGCGCAGCGACGACAGCGGCACGGTCTTGCCGGTCTCGTCGGTCACCTGCAGACCGGCCGGGATCGGGCGCTGCGGCTCGATCAGCGTGCCGTAGTTGGTCGACCCGCCCTTCGGCTTGATCACGTAATAGGTGAAGTACGACGCGATCATCGGCGCGGCGCACACGAGACCCAGCAGCACGAGCATCCAGCGGCCGCGCTTGCGGGCCGCCGGCGAGATCGGCGCAGCGGCCGGACCCTGACGGGAAGATTGCATGGACAAATCAGACCTCTCGAAACGAACCCGCGGCGCCGGCGCCGCGTCCTGGCATGGCACTCACGCGCCGGCCGACTTCTTCGCCGCACGCCGCGCGGCGTACAGGCCGAAGCCGAGCGCGGCCGCGGCCATCGCCCACCACTGAAACATGTAACCGTAATTGCGCTCGACGCCGGTCGTTGCCGCCGGCCAGTCGCGCACGAGCTTGTCGCCGTCGTCGCTGGTCTGCTGGATCACGAACGGCTGCAGCGGCAGCCCCGTTTCCTTCGCATACTCGGCGACGTCCAGGTTCTGCCGGATCTTCTGATGCGCGGCCGACCCGCCCTCGCCCAGCTCGAACGCACGCGATGCATCGGCGCGCGCGATGCCGACGATCTCGACGTCACCCGCCGGCGTCGCGAACGGCTCGATCGCCGTGCGATCGGAAATATTGCGCGGCAGCCAGCCTCGATTCACGAGCACGACGCCGCCGCCCGTGAGTTTAAACGGCATCACGACGTAAAAACCCGGCTGGTCGTTATACGGCCGATTGTCGAGGAACACCGCCTGCTCGGGCAGGAATCGGCCCTTGGCCCGCACGCGATGAAACTCGATCGACGCGAGCGGCATCGGCTGCGCGCCGACGTCGACAGGCACCGCCTGCTCGTAGCGCGCGATGCTCGCCTGCAGCGCTTCCTTCTGGTGCGCGCGGTCGCGCTGCCAGAACCCGAGCCTGATCGTGACGGCGACGACGACGAGGATCAGGAGCGCGGGCAGCCAGCGAATCTTCATCATGCGGCCCGCCCGGCACATGCGCGAAAGCGAAGTGCGATAATTATCCTCTTCCTTCCGAATTGCCGTCGTCCGGTTCGTGTCATGCACATACTCGTTCCCATCGCCTTCGTCCTCATCGTTGCCAGCATGGGCTCGGCGCTCTACTTCATGATGCACGACCGCGGCCACACGAAGCGCATGGTCTGGTCGCTCGCCACCCGCGTCGGGCTGTCGGTGTCGCTGTTCCTGCTCATCCTGATCGCGAACTGGATGGGTTGGATCCATTCGACCGGCCTGCCGATCGGGCGTTGATGCCTCTACCGCATCCGCCGCTGTGACATTTCGCCGCACGGCCGCGCCACCAAGCAAAAGCGCCGCCTGACTGAGTCGCGGCGGCGCCAGGGTGGTATCGCTCGCAGCCTCACGGTCGCGACACCAATGAAAACGGCCCGCGCATTGCTGCGCGGGCCGTTTTTCCATTTACAGCCAGTAGACGACGACGTACAGGCCGAGCCAGACGACGTCGACGAAGTGCCAGTACCACGCGGCGCCTTCGAATGCGAAGTGATGATCGGGCTTGAAGTGGCCGCGGATCATCCGCACCAGCACCACCGCGAGCATCGTGCCGCCGAGGAACACGTGGAAACCGTGGAAGCCCGTCAGCAGGAAGAACGTCGAACCGTACACGCCCGAGTTCAGCGTCAGGTTCAGTTCGTTGTACGCGTGGTAGTACTCGAAGCCCTGCAGGAACAGGAAGCAGATACCGAACGCGAGCGTCGCGGCCAGCCAGGCGATCGCCTTCTTGCGATGATCGTCGCGCAGCGCGTGGTGCGAGATCGTCAGCGTCACGCCCGACGACAGCAGGAACGCGGTGTTCAGCGTCGGGATCGGCCACGGCCCCATCGTCTTGAAGTGACCGGCGAGCGCAGCGGGACCTTCGTTCGGCCACACGGCGGAGAAGTCCGGCCAGATCAGCTTGTAGTCGAGGCTGCCGAGCTGGTGCAGCGCGATTTCACGCGCATAGAACAGCGCGCCGAAGAACGCGCCGAAGAACATCACTTCCGAGAAGATGAACCAGCTCATGCTCCAGCGGTACGACTTGTCGACGTTCTTGCCGTAATGACCGCCTTCCGATTCGGCGATCGCGTCGCCGAACCAGTGATACAGCGTGAAGAGCAACCACAGCAGGCCGAGCAGCGCCGTAAACGGCGCCCAGTCGTGACCGTTGATCCACAGCGCCGCCGATCCGAGCATGACCAGCAGGCCGATGGCTGCACTGATCGGATGGTGCGACGGATGCGGCACGAAATAGTACGGGGTCTGGTTTTGACCGCTCATGCTTGATTCTCCACTTCTGTCCAATTTGTGTACCGGAAACCGCTCCGGCTTTATTTCTTGCGCGGCACGACTGCACCCGCTCTTTCCTGCACGCAGCGCCGTGGCGCTGCGCACTGCATTCTTTCGTGGCCGCGGGCCTTAACCCACGACGGCACGCACGATCAGAATCAGCACGCCGATGAACACGCCGGCCGCGAGCAACGCGACGATCAGCACGTGCAGCGGATTCAACTGCGTCGCGTCGGCCTCCAGGTCGCGCCGCTTGCGCACCCCGAAGAACGACCACAGCACGGCTTTCAGCGCCTGGCCGAACGATCCGCCCCGCTTGACCTCCGTCATCGCCCCGCCTCCGTCGTCATGCGTCCGGCTTCGCCGCGCCCTGCGCCGCGGTACTCCGCTGCGCCGGCGCCGGTGTGGCCGGCGTATTCAGCTCGAAGAACGTGTACGACAGCGTGATCGTCTTCACATCCTTCGGCAGTTTCGGATCGATCACGAACACCACCGGCATCTTGCGCGACTCGTTCGCGGCCAGCGTCTGCTGCGTGAAGCAAAAACACTCGATCTTCTTGAAAAACTCCGTCGCCTGCTTCGGCGCGTAGCTCGGAATCGCCTGCGCCACGACCGGCCGGCCCTGCCCGTTCGTCACGTCGTACACGATCGTCGTCAGTTCGCCCGGATGCACGTCGAGGCTGTTGTGCTCCGGCTTGAAGCCGAGCGGCCCGCGCGCGTTCGCATCGAACTCGACCGACACCGTACGGCTGGTGTCGACCTGCGAGTTCTTCACCTCGCGCTCGCTGACGTCACGCTGCACCAGGTTGTTGATGCCGGTGATCTGGCAGATCGCCCGATACATCGGGATCAGCGCGAAGCCGAAACCGAACATCAGCCCGGCCACGACGAAGAGCTTCACCAGCATCGAACGATTGAACGCGCGATCGACGGCGCCCTCTTCCGGCTTCGACATACGACTACTTCCTCGCTACTGCGTCAGTTACTGCATCAGTGAGTGGACAGCCACCACTGCTTGATCACGACACCCACAAAGAAAACGGCGGCGATGACGAGCAGGATGAGGCCGAGCCGCTTGTTGCCCGCGCGAATCTGCTCGGGCGTTCGTCTTTCTTGTGGATTCCGGTTCATCTGAAACTTCGCTGAAATCTCGATTCCGCGCCCGCCGCTGCCTGCCTGCACGGCAGGCAGCGGCGGAACGCTGGGTGAAACTTACTCGACGTGCGGCGGTTGCTCGAACGTGTGGAAGGGAGCCGGGCTCGGCACCGTCCACTCGAGACCCGTCGCGCCATCCCACGGCTTGTCCGACGCCTTTTCCAGCTCGCCGCCGCCACGGTAGGCCGGCAGCGCAACTGCGAACAGGAAGTACACCTGTGCGAGGCCGAAGCCGAATGCACCGATCGTCGCGACCTGGTTGAAGTCCGTGAACTGCGCCGGGTAGTCCGCATAGCGGCGCGGCATGCCCGCGAGACCGACGAAGTGCATCGGGAAGAACGTCAGGTTGAAGAAGATCATCGACGCCCAGAAGTGGATCTTGCCGCGCGTCTCGTTGTACATCCAGCCCGTCCATTTCGGTGCCCAGTAGTACCAGCCCGAGAACAGCGCAAACAATGACCCGGCCACCAGCACGTAGTGGAAGTGCGCCACCACGAAGTAGGTACCGTGATACTGGATGTCGAGCGGTGCCATCGCGAGCATCAGGCCCGTCAGGCCGCCGAACGTGAACACGAACAGGAAGCCGATCGCGAACAGCATCGGGGTTTCGAACGTCATCGAGCCGCGCCACATCGTCGCGAGCCAGTTGAACACCTTCACGCCCGTCGGCACCGCGATCAGCATCGTCGCGTACATGAAGAACAGCTGGCCGGTGACCGGCATGCCCGTTGCGAACATGTGGTGCGCCCAGACCATGAACGACAGGATCGCGATCGATGCCGTTGCGTACACCATCGAGCTATAGCCGAACAGCGTCTTGCGTGCGAACGCCGGGATCACCTGCGACACGATCCCGAACGCCGGCAGAATCATGATGTACACCTCGGGGTGGCCGAAGAACCAGAAGATGTGCTGGTACATCACCGGGTCGCCGCCGCCTGCCGCGTTGAAGAACGACGTGCCGAAGTGGCGGTCGAACAGCACCATCGTGATCGCGCCTGCCAGAACCGGCATCACCGCGATCAGCAGGTACGCCGTGATCAGCCACGTCCATGCGAACATCGGCATCTTCATCAGCGTCATGCCCGGTGCGCGCATGTTCAGGATCGTCACGACGATGTTGATCCCGCCCATGATCGACGAGGCACCCATGATGTGGACCGCGAAGATCGCGAAGTCCATGCCCGGGCCCATCTGCGTCGACAGCGGTGCGTACAGCGTCCAGCCGGCAGCCGTCGCGCCGCCCGGCGCGAAGAACGAGCCGACCAGCAGCACGGCCGCGACCGGCAGCAGCCAGAAGCTGAAGTTGTTCATCCGCGCGAACGCCATGTCGGATGCGCCGATCTGCAGCGGAATCATCCAGTTCGCGAAGCCGACGAACGCCGGCATGATCGCGCCGAACACCATGATCAGACCGTGCATCGTCGTGAGTTCGTTGAAGAACTCCGGACGCATGATCTGCAGGCCCGGCTCGAACAGCTCGGCACGGATGCCGAGCGCCATCACGCCGCCCGACAGGAACATGATGAACGAGAACAACAGGTACAGCGTACCGATGTCCTTGTGGTTGGTGGCGAACAGCCAGCGACGCCAGCCGTGCGGCATTTCGTGCGCGTGGTCGTCGTGCGCGTGGTCCGCGGCTACGTCGTGCCCGATGCTAGACATGAGAATCTCCTAATGCGAATACGTCGACTAACTCAGCGACACGTCAAGCCGCCGGACCGATCTCGACACGCCGGGCTTCCTTAGCGTCAGCCCCGCCCGTGATCGTTTCCGGCTTTTTCATGATGATGTGGTCTTCCGCCACGCCTGCTGCCTTCAGCGCATCGCGCACGGCCTGTGCACGATGCTTCGCCAGTTCGGCGTTTGCGTCGGCCGAGCCCGTCTTGTCGGTAAAGCCCGACAGCGCGAGCTTCGCGTCCGGATGTGCCTTCGCATAGTCGGCCGCGGCGGCGATCGCCGCTTTCGCATCGGCCGGCAGCACGCTCTTGCCCGTTTCGAAGTAGATCGTCGACAGCGCGGCCGCTGCGGCTGCCGGCTGCTCGGCGGCGCCCGACGCGGCTTGCGCCGGTGCCGAAGCCGCTTCCGCCGGTGCCGCTGCCGCGCCTGCCGTGTCTTCCGGCATCTTGCCGTTGCGTGCGTCAGCCACTTGCTTCGGCTGCAGCAGGTCGTTCTTGTGGTTGCCCCACGAGTTGCGTTCGTACGTGATGACCGAAGCGATGTCGAGGTCCGACAGCGACGCCCACGACGGCATCGCGCCCTTGCCATGCAGCACGCGCTCGACGTGGCCGGCGATCGGGCCGTTCACGATCGGGCTGCCGTCCATGGCCGGGAATGCGCCGAGGCCCTTGCCGCTCACCTGGTGGCAGGCCGCGCAGTTCGCCTTGTAGACTTCCTCGCCGTGCGCGACGAGTTCAGCCATCGTGTAGACCTTGTTCGGATCGACCGCCGCGCTGGCCAGCTTGGCCTTCTGCGCCGTGACCCACTTCGCGTAGTCGTCTTCCGACAGCACTTCGACGACGACCGGCATGTACGCGTGTTCCTTGCCGCACAGCTCGGTACAGAAACCGCGGAACGTGCCGACCTTGTCGGCCTTGAACCACGTGTCGCGCACGAAGCCGGGGATCGCATCCTGCTTCACGCCGAACGCGGGCACGTACCACGAGTGGACGACGTCGTTCGCGGTCGTGATGATGCGGATCTTCTTGTTGACCGGCACGACGAGCGGGTTGTCGACTTCCTGCAGATAGGTGTCGGTGATCGGCTTCTTGCCCATCACTTCGTCACGCGGCGTGGTCAGCGTCGACAGGAAACCGATGCCCTCGCCCGGGCCCTTCACGTAGTCGTAGCCCCACTTCCACTGGTAGCCGGTGACCTTGATCGTGAGATCGGCGTTCGTCGTGTCCTTCATCGCGACGACGGCCTTCGTCGCCGGCAGCGCCATCAGCACGACGATGACGAACGGCACGATCGTCCAGATGATCTCGACGGTCGTGCTTTCATGGAAATTGGCGGCCTTGTGGCCTTTGGATTTGCGGTGCGCGAAGATCGAATAGAACATCACGCCGAACACGCCGACGAAGATCACCGTACACAGGATCAGCATCATCGTGTGGAGATCGTAGAGCTCCTCGGCGATCTTCGTGACAGGCGGCTGAAAGTTGATCTCGTTGACACGGGGGCCGCCCGGGCTATCACCGACCGCCAGGGCCGCGCCGGCAAAGAGCAATCCGCTGCATGCCAGCACGCCCGCGAGGGCTCGCTTGATTGTTTTCATAGCATCCTTACCCAAAATTTCCATTCAAACCCTCCCCCGTCGCAAGTCGCCGGCCTGTTTCCGGCCGGTGCCCGCGCCTCGTCAGCCGCAGCGCCTGAGCGACACGCGCAGTTCGTCGGCGAACTGCGCACGCTTGTACTGCGCGAGATGCTGCCCGATTACGACGGTCTGCCCGCGCGATACCAGTCGAATCGGATCGCGTGGCGTCGCACCCGGCTCGACCCGCACCCAGCGCGGGTTGAATTCGATCTGCGTGAGCCGCTCCGCATCCATTCGCTCGATCACGAGCCGATGCGGAAACAGCCTGATGCGCTCGTAATCGACCGCATGGCGAGCATAGACCGCAAATGCGACACCCACCGCCAGCAACTCGATTCCGGTAAAGGGCATGACGAGCCAGGCCCCTCTCCACATCAGCAACGTCGCGATCACCAGCGAGAAGCCCGCGAGCGACGCGTAAAACAGCACGAACTGGCGTGGCGACACCGAACAGTTGCGTTTCATCAGCCAGTCTTCGAGGACCGGCTCGCCGTTCGTCGTCTCCGCCAAAACCCTCGCTGCTTCCATCGCCGCCTCACGCGAATGGCATGCGATGCATGCCTGCATCGGACTCGTCGCCCCGTATTGCGGGGACCCCGGGACGACAAGCTGACGCATTATAGGCGGGTTCAATGGCATCCACAAGCAAGCGCCTATCGCCCCGCAAGCCAAGCGCGACAAGCTTTCCGGCCATTTCAGGCGCCAATTCGACCCCGCTTTGCGCCGCTAATTTCAGACATAACAAAACCCCTCTTTACCGCCTTACCGATTCTTCGGACGCCCCTTGCCGATATCCTCGATGCGCACGATCCCGTGCCCTTCGGCCGTCGTGCGCGGTACGGCCTTCCATGCGTGGCCGTAGATCACCTCGAATGTCAGCGGAATCGTGCCGTCCGCGCGCCGGCGCGCCTCCAGCGCGTCGCCGAGCGCCGTGCGAAAGCGCCGCGTCGCGTGCTGCGGCGCCGTGCGCTCGAACGGATAGGCGCCCCAGCGGCGCACGTCGGCCAGCAGGGAATCGGGGGATTTGTAGGTGACGGTCAGCACTTCCTGATCCATCACGGGAATCTCGAAGCCGCTCTCGACGAGCATGTCGCCGAGGTCGTGCATGTCGACGAAATCGATCACGCGCGCGGCCGGCGATGCCATGCCCAGCGCCGCTTCGGCGTCCGCGCAGGCCGCGCGCAGCTCGCGCAGCGTGTCGGGGCCGAGCGTGCTGAACATCAGCAGGCCGTTCACGCGCAGCACGCGCTGCCATTCGGGCAGCACCGCGTCGGGGCGCGAATGCCAGTGGAGGGCGAGATTCGACCAGATCAGGTCGAACGCGCTGCCCGGGAACGGCAGCGCGGCGAAGTCGGCCTGCGCGACGCGCGGGCCGCGCTGGCCCAGCGCGCGACCGAGCGACGCCGGCAGCCAGCGGCGCCAGTTGGTCTGCTCGACCTCGCGCTGACCGGCCCGCGCGAGCATCGCGCCGGACAGGTCGACGCCGAACACGGGGGCTTCCGGAAAGCGCGCACGCAGCGCCGGCAGGTCGTCGCCCGGGCCGCAGCCCGCGTCGAGCACGGCCGTGGGGCTCACCTTGATGTATTCGAGACGCTCGTTCATCCGCTGCGCGATCTCGCGCGGCAGGAACGCGACCGCGTCGAACGTGGCGGCACGGCGGTCGAAGATCCGCCGCAGGCGCCTGGCGTCATTGGCCGGACGGCCGGTGGAAGTCGAAGCTGGGGACATGTCGGGCACACTGGCGAAGAGCCCGAAGTATACTCGCTCGCCCCGGAAGCTTCATTGAGGCGGGGTGGCAGGAGTGTTGCGATGATCCGCAGTTCCGCCGAGCGCACGATGCGCGTCGTTTTGTCGCAGGCTCGCCTGCTCGCGGCGAAGGTCGCCGCGGTCGCGCTGCCGAATCGCTGCGCACTGTGCGGCAATTTGTCACACGCCGTGATGTGCGATGCTTGCGACGCCGCGTACTGGAATGAGGCGCGATTGCGCTGCGATGTCTGCGCGCTGCCGCTGGGCATCGGGCAGGCACGTTCGCGCGGTGGCGGCCGGACCGGCGCCCGCCAAGCGGCCGCGTACCGGTGCGACGCGTGCCGCACCGCCCCGCCGCCATTCGATGCGACGCTCGCGCTCGCGGATTACCGCGCGCCGCTCGACGGGCTGGCACGCGGCCTGAAGTTTCATGCGCGGCTCGCGCTCGGCGCCGAATTCGCCGCCCGGCTCGCGCGGCGGGTCGACGATACGCGCGGCGCGGGCCGTTTCGACCTGGTCGCGCCGGTGCCGCTGTCGCACCGGCGGCTCGTGGCGCGCGGCTACAACCAGGCGTGGGCGATTGCACGTCCGCTCGCGCGCCGGCTCGACGTGCGCGCGGACGCGGCCCTGCTCGCGCGCGTCGCCCACACCGCGCCGCAGTCGCGGCTCGACCGGCAGGCCCGGCGCGACAACGTGATGGCGGCGTTCGCGGTTGCCGGTGACGTCGCCGGCCGCCACGTCGCGCTCGTCGACGACGTGATGACGTCCGGCGCGACGCTCGCGGCCGCTGCGCACGCGCTGAAGGCCGCGGGCGCCGCGCGCGTGACGAATCTGGTTGCGCTGCGCACCGCCAGGGATTAATTAGATACAGAGGCCGGCCGCGCCAACGCGGCCTTGGCCGTCACGAACCGGCCGGCCGGGAACGCGCACGTTGCGCCGCCCCGGCCGGCCCAGCCAAACCGAAACATGTTCAACGTCGTCCTCGTCGCCCCCGAAATTCCGCCGAACACCGGCAACGTGATCCGCCTGTGCGCCAACACGGGCGCGCACCTGCACCTGATCGAACCGCTCGGCTTCCCGCTCGACGACGCGCGGATGCGCCGCGCCGGCCTCGACTATCACGAGTACGCGCAGATGCGCGTGCACCGCGACTGGGATGCGTTCATCACGTCCGAATCGCCCGATCCCGCGCGGATGTTCGCGTTCACGACACGCGGCTCGGGCCGCTTCCACGATCACGCGTTCCTGCCCGGCGACTGGTTCGTGTTCGGCTCGGAGACGCGCGGCCTGCCCGCCGAGCTGCTCGAACGCTTTCCGAACGAACAGCGCGTGCGCCTGCCGATGCGGCCGGACAACCGCAGCCTGAACCTGTCGAACACGGTCGCCGTGGTCGTATTCGAGGCGTGGCGCCAGGCCGGCTTCGAAGGCGGTGCGTAACGCGCACCGCGCGCGCCATCCCCAACGCGCGATGCGTCAGGTTCGCGTGAGCCGCGCGCGATACAGGTCGTAGATGTCGGGGGAAAAGCACGCGAACACCACGCGTGCGAGGTTCGGCGCCTGCGGCAGCATTTCGGCGACGGTGCCGACCGCGATGCCGACGGCCTCTTCAACGGGATAACGGTAGATTCCGCAGCTGATTGCCGGGAACGCGATCGACGTCGCGGCGACCTCCTCGGCCAGCTCGATCGCCCGCCGGTAGCACGACGCGAGCAGGTCGGCCTCGCCGCGCCCGCCGCCGTACCACACGGGGCCGACCGCATGAATCACGTAGCGCGCCGGCAGCCCGTGGCCGCGCGTGAGCTTCGCGTCGCCCGTGTCGCAGCCGCCGAGCGTGCGGCACTCGGCGAGCAGGCCGGGGCCGGCCGCGCGATGGATTGCGCCGTCGACACCGCCCCCGCCGAGCAGCGAGCCGTTCGCGGCATTGACGATCGCGTCGACATCGAGCGTCGTGATGTCGACGACCTGCGCGTCGAGCGTGGTGGAACCGATCTGCAGCATGACACCCTCCCGGAACGCCGGAGACTGTTCAAGCGTAGTCCGCTTTGGGGCCGCGCGCCCGGCGCAACCGCACGGGAGCGCCGGTTCGCGCTACTCGGCGCGCGCGTCGCGCCGCAGCAGGCCGCTGACCGCGTCGCGCGGTGCGATGCCGTCGAACAGCACGCCGCACACGGCTTCGGTGATCGGCATTTCGATCGACTGCGCGCGTGCGAGCGCCAGCACGGCCTGCGCGCAGCGCACGCCTTCGGCCACGTGGCCGAGCGCGCCGAGGATGTCGTTCAGCGTGCGGCCGGCTGCCAGTTGCAGGCCGACCGTGCGGTTGCGCGACAGGTCGCCCGTCGCGGTGAGGATCAGGTCGCCGAGGCCCGTGAGGCCCGTGAAGGTTTCCGCGCGGCCGCCGAGCGCGACGCCGAGCCGCGACATTTCGGCGAGGCCGCGCGTGATCAGCGCGGCGCGCGCGTTCAGCCCGAGGCCGAGGCCGTCGGCAATGCCGGTCGCGATCGCCAGCACGTTCTTCACCGCGCCGCCGACCTCGACGCCGACCACGTCGTCGCCCGTATAGATGCGCATTGCGCCGTGATGGAACGCGGCGAGCGTGCGCTCGCGGCAGGCGGCGGACGGGCTCGCCACCGTCAGCGCGACGGGCAGCGACTGCCCGACCTCGCGCGCGAAGCTCGGGCCCGACAGCACGCCGTTGCTCTGCTGTTCGGGCAGCTCGGCCGCGATCACCTGGTGCGGCAGCAGATGCGTGTCGGCTTCGAAGCCCTTGCAGACCCAGACGACATGCGCGGGCACGCAGCCTGCGTCGCGCATCGCGCGACACAGCGTGCGCAGCCCGGCCACCGGCGCGGCGATCACGCACAGCGCATCGTCCGCGGCGCCATGCGCGAGCGCGGCGCCGAGATCGGCGTCGTAGCGCAATGCGTCAGGCAGCGCGATGCCGTCCAGATAGCGGGAATTTTCGTGCCGGGCCTGCAGCCCGGCGATGAGCGCGGCGTCGCGCGCCCACAGAAGCGTATCGTGCCGCGCGGCCAGATGGCCCGCGAGCGCGGTGCCCCAGGCACCGGCGCCGAGAACGGCTACTTTCATACCCAGCACCGGTCCGAGAAACGTCAGTTCAGCGTCGTGCCGTTCGGCGCGCCTGCTGCGGCGCCGGCCTGCTGCTGAAGCTGCGCGAGACGCTGCTCGTACAGCGCCTGGAAGTTGATTTCCGCCAGGTGGATCGGCGGGAAGCCTGCGCGCGTGATCGCGTCGGCGATGTTCGAACGCAGGTACGGGAACAGGATCGTCGGGCAAGCGATGCCGACGAGCGGGTCGAGCTGTTCGTCCGGAATGTTGCGGATGTCGAAAATGCCGGCCTGCTTCGCTTCGATCAGGAACGCGACCTTGTCCTTCACCTTCGCGGTGACGGTACCCGACACGACCACTTCGAACACGCTTTCCGCAAGGCGGTCGGCCTTGACGTCGACTTCGACTTCAACCGACGGCATGTCCTGCTCGAGGAAGATCGCCGGCGAATTCGGCTGCTCGAGCGACATATCCTTCAGGTAGACGCGCTGGATGTTGAAGAACGGTTGGTTTTCGACGTCGGACATGGTGTTTCCCTAAAAGTGGTGACGGAGCGGCCCGGCTTCTCGCCGGCCGCCACGGATGATTCCTGCGCGCCCAAGCCGCGGCGCGGCCGGCGGCCATTCTGCCCTAATCAGGCCGCTTGCAGAAGCGTAACGAGCCCGCCTTCACGGTCGAGCTTCGACAGATCGTCGTAACCGCCGACGTGCGTGTCGCCGATATAGATCTGCGGCACCGTGCGGCGCCCCGTGCGCGTCATCATTTCCTCGCGGCGGGCCGGATCGCGATCGATCAGCACCTTTTCGATCTGCTCGACACCGCGCAGCTTCAGCAGGCGCTCGGCCTGCATGCAATACGGACACACCTGCGTGCTGTACA
The DNA here is from genome assembly GCF_057439935.1 of Burkholderia cepacia complex sp. TUM26381. NCBI lineage: Bacteria > Pseudomonadati > Pseudomonadota > Betaproteobacteria > Burkholderiales > Burkholderiaceae > Burkholderia > Burkholderia cepacia complex sp. TUM26381. Next base: position 3,230,040 of record NZ_CM172006.1, read on the forward strand.
TCAAAACCTTGTTCACTTCGCCACTCCTTGTTTGACGACCGGCATCCCGGCCTGCTGCCAGGCGGCCACGCCGCCTTCGAGCACGTGCACCTCGGCGTAACCCGCCGCCTCGACCTCGCGCGCCGCCTTCTGCGACTGCTGGCCGTTCTGGCAGACGAGCAACACCGGCGTGCTCTTGTTCTTCGCGACCTGCGCAATTTTCGCGCCGATCTCGCCCGCCGCGACCTGACGTGCCGACGGCAGGTGGCCGGCAGCGAAATCGGATGCGGCGCGCACGTCGATCACGATCGCGTTGCGGCGGTTGATGAGTTGCGTCGCCTCTGCGGCCGACAGGCCGCCACGGCCGCGGCGCAGTGCGGGCCAGGCCAGCAGACCGCCAGAAACCACCAGGATCGCGATGAGGGCCAGGTTCGTGTAATCGGTAAAGAACGTCACGGAATTCCGCCGGAAAAAGAGAAATCGGATGAGGACAATCCCGCCATTATAAAATAACCGTCTTGCGCGATGGCGGGCCCCGGTCGGGTCCCGTGCGACGCGCCCCGCTTCCCTATCACTACCGACCGCAAGATCCATGTACAAACTCGTTCTCATCCGCCACGGCGAATCGACGTGGAACAAGGAAAACCGCTTCACCGGCTGGGTCGACGTCGACCTGACCGAACAGGGTCGCAACGAGGCCTATCAGGCCGGCGAATTGCTCAAGGAGGCCGGCTACACGTTCGACATCGCGTACACGTCGGTGCTCAAGCGCGCGATCCGCACGCTGTGGCACGTGCAGGACCGGATGGACCTGATGTACCTGCCGGTCGTCCATTCGTGGCGCCTGAACGAGCGCCACTACGGCGCGCTGTCGGGCCTGAACAAGGCGGAAACGGCCGCGAAGTTCGGCGACGACCAGGTGCTCGTGTGGCGCCGCAGCTACGACACGCCGCCGCCCGCACTGGAGCCGACCGACGAGCGCGCGCCGTTCAACGACCCGCGCTATGCGAAGGTGCCGCGCGAGCAGCTGCCGCTCACCGAGTGCCTGAAGGACACGGTCGCACGCGTGCTGCCGCTGTGGAACGAGTCGATCGCGCCGGCCGTGCGCGCCGGCAAGCAGGTGCTGATCGCCGCGCACGGCAACTCGCTGCGCGCGCTGATCAAGTACCTCGACGGCATCTCGGACAGCGACATCGTCGGCCTGAACATCCCGAACGGCGTGCCGCTCGTGTATGAACTCGACGAAAACCTGAAGCCGATCAAGCACTATTACCTCGGCGACCAGGACGCGATCGCGCAGGCGCAGGCCGCCGTCGCGAAGCAGGGCAAGGCAGGCTGACGCCCGCCGCGCCGGGCGCGCCGCGTCCGGCGCGGGGTGCCCGGCCGCGGCCCGCACCCCGCGCGAACCTTCGCGGCCCCGCTGCTGTCGAATCCGCTTTCGAACCCGCAGTGCGGCCGGCGGTGCCTTGCCGGGCCGGCTCCGGGCCCTGTTCGACGCTTTTCGCGCCGTTCCACTGAGTGATCGGACGAACAGTTATACTTGTCCGCTACATCCCCGCTACCGCCACGCGCTTCCCGACCGCACCAGATCTCTATGCGAATGAAATTGAAGAACATCGGCCTGATTGCCGCGGGCCTCGCCACGGGCGTATTCGCCACGCTGCAGGTTTCCGCATCGGCCGAGCAGACCGCCACGGCGCCGCTTCCCCTCGACCAGCTCCGCCTGTTCGCGGAAGTCTTCGGCCAGATCAAGCGCGAGTACGTCGAACCGGTCGACGACAAGAAGCTGCTGACGGCGGCGATCAAGGGCATGGTGTCGAGCCTCGACCCGCACTCGTCGTTCCTCGACAAGACCGACTATGACGAGCTGCAGGAGCAGACGAAGGGCCGCTTCGCGGGTCTCGGCATCGAGATCTCGCAGGAAGACGGCCTCGTCAAGGTGATCTCGCCGATCGAAGATACCCCCGCGTTCCGCGCCGGCATCCGTCCGGGCGACCTGATCACCCGCATCAACGACAAGCCGGTGCGCGGCATGACGCTCGACAAGGCCGTCAAGCAGATGCGCGGCGAGCCGGGCACCAAGGTCACGCTGACGATCTTCCGCAAGAGCGACGACCGCACGTTCCCGGTCACGGTCACGCGCGCGATCATCAAGGTCCAGAGCGTGAAGATGAAGATCCTCGATCCGGGCTACGCGTATGTCCGCATCACGAGCTTCCAGGAGCGCACGACGCCTGACCTCGCGGCGAAGCTGCAGGACATCGCGCGCCAGCAGCCGAACCTGAAGGGCCTCGTCCTCGACCTGCGCAACAACGGCGGCGGCCTGCTGCAGAGCGCGGTCGGCGTGGCCGGCGCGTTCCTGCCGCCCGACTCGGTCGTCGTGTCGACCAACGGCCAGATCCCCGATTCGAAGCAGGTCTACCGCGATACGTACGACAACTATCGCCTGCCTTCTTTCGACGGCGATCCGCTGAAGAACCTGCCGCCGGTGTTCAAGACCGTGCCGATGATCGTGCTGACGAACGCCTATTCGGCGTCCGCGTCCGAAATCGTCGCCGGTGCGCTGCAGGATTCGAAGCGCGCGCAGATCATGGGCAAGACGACGTTCGGCAAGGGGTCGGTGCAGACGGTCCGCCCGATGACGGCCGACACCGCGCTGCGCCTGACCACCGCGTACTACTACACGCCGAGCGGCCGTTCGATCCAGAACAAGGGCATCACGCCGGACGTGCCGGTCGATCAGTACGCAGACGGCGATCCGGACGACGTGCTCGTGACGCGTGAGGTCGACTACACGAACCACCTCGCGAACACGCAGGACCCGAACGAGAAGAAGGAACAGGAAGAGCGCGAGCAGCGCCGGATGGATCAGCTGCGCGTCCTCGAAGAGCAGAACGACAAGAAGACGCCGGAGCAGCGCCAGAAGGATCGCGATCGCAAGCCGATCGAGTTCGGCAGCACCGACGACTTCATGATGCAGCAGGCGCTCAACAAGCTCGAAGGCAAGCCGGTCCAGGAATCGAAGTCGCTGCTCGCCGAGAGCACGACGAAGAGCCCGGCCGGCAAGGCCGCTGCGGCCTCGAAGGCATCGGCCGCAAGCGCAAAGCCGGCTTCCGCACCGAAGCCCGCGTCGGCGCCGAAGTAAGCGCCGGCCGGCATCCGACGGGCCATCGCGGGAAGACCGCGATGGCCCGTTTTTCATGCGCGCCTAAAATAACGACACGTCCGCCCGCCTCGCCCACGACTCCCCATGAACGACGATCAACTCCTGCGCTACTCCCGACACATCCTCGTCGACGAAATCGGCATCGAGGCGCAGCAGCGCTTTCTCGATGCGCATGCGATCGTCGTCGGCGCGGGCGGCCTCGGCTCGCCCGCCGCGATGTACCTCGCGGCCTCGGGCGTCGGCACGATCACGCTCGTCGATGCCGACACGGTCGACCTCACGAACCTGCAGCGGCAAATCCTGCACGTGACGGCATCGGTCGGCCGCAGCAAGGTCGAATCGGGGCGCGACGCGCTCGCGCAACTGAATCCCGGCGTGACGGTGCATGCGGTCGCGGAGCGCGTCGACGATGCCTGGCTCGATGCGCACGTGCCGCGCGCGACCGTCGTGCTCGACTGCACCGACAACTTCGCGACGCGCCACGCGATCAACCGCGCGTGCGTCGCGCACGGCGTGCCGCTCGTGTCGGGCGCCGCGCTGCGTTTCGACGGCCAGATCAGCACGTTCGACTTCCGCGATCCGGCCGCGCCCTGCTATGCGTGCGTGTTCCCGGAAGACCAGCCGTTCGAGGAAGTCGCATGCGCGACGATGGGCGTGTTCGCCCCGACGGTCGGCATCATCGGCGCGATGCAGGCGGCCGAAGCGCTGCGCGTGATCGGTGGCATCGGCAAGACGCTCAACGGGCGGCTGATGATGCTCGATTCGCTGCGGATGGAATGGACCACGATGAAAATCGCGCGCCAGGCCGACTGCCCCGTGTGCGGGGGCCGGCACTGACGCGCGGCGGGCATGCGCCGGGCGGCGCACGCGTGACACTTCACTACAGTTAGCGGCGGCTTGAACGCCTACGCAGCCGCATCCGCACGCGGCTCGGCGACCGACAACCGCTGCAGCGCCGCCTGCACTTCTTCGGGTTCGAACGCGGCCAGCACGTCGGCCGTCGGCTTCTCGAGCGCCTTCAGATGCGCGCGCAGGATCTCCTGTTTCACGACGAGCAGCTGGCTCGGGTGCATCGAGAACTCGGTGAGCCCCATCCCGAGCAACAGACGCGTGAGCGCCGGATCGCCGGCCATCTCCCCGCACACCGACACCGACACGCCCGCGCGTTTCGCTTCGCGCAGCGTATAGGCAATCAGGTGCAGCACGGCCGGATGCAGCGGGTCGTACAGGTGCGCGACCGCGTTGTCGGCGCGGTCGATCGCGAGCGTGTACTGGATCAGGTCGTTCGTGCCGATCGACAGGAAATCGAACCGCTTCAGGAACAGCGGCAGCGCGATCGCCGCGGCCGGAATCTCGATCATCGCGCCGATGCGCACGTTCGGATCGTAGGCGAGCCCCGCGTCGTCGAGCTGGCGCTTCGCCTCGCGGATCAGGTCGAGCGTCTGGTCGATCTCCTGCGCGTGCGCGAGCATCGGGATCAGGATCTTCACCTGGCCGAACGCGGACGCGCGCAGGATCGCGCGCAGCTGCGTGAGGAACATCTGCGGCTCGGACAGGCTCCAGCGGATCGCACGCAGGCCGAGCGCCGGGTTCGGCGCCGTTTCATAGCCTTCGTCGAGCGCCTCGAGCGGCTTGTCCGCGCCGACGTCGATCGTGCGGATCGTCACCGGCATGCCCTTCATCCACTCGACGGCACGCTTGTACGCGGCGAACTGCTCCTCCTCTTCCGGCATCTCCTTCTGATGCATGAACAGGAACTCGGAGCGGAACAGGCCGACGCCGACCGCGCCGGCCTCGACGGCCGCCTTCGCGTCGTCGGGCAGCTCGATGTTCGCGTACAGCTCGATCTTGGTGCCGCACAACGTTTGCGTCGGCGAGAACTTGAGACGCTGCAGCTTGCGTTGCTCCAGCTGCTTCTCGGACTGGCGGTACGAATATTCCTCGAGGACGATCGGCGCAGGATCGACGATCACGATGCCCTGGTCGCCGTCGACGATGATCAGATCGTCCTGGCGGATCAGCGCGCTCGCGTGCTGCACGCCGACCGCGGCCGGAATGCCGAGGCTGCGCGCGACGATCGCGGTGTGCGACGTGCGCCCGCCGAGATCGGTGACGAACGCCTGGAACGACTGCGTCTTGAACTGCATCATGTCGGCCGGCGCGATGTCGTGCGCGACGACGATCATCTCGTTCGTGCCGTTCTTGGCCGCGCGGTCGAGTGCCTGCGACGCGGACGGCGCGCCGGCGAGCGCCTTCAGCACGCGCTCGACCACCTGCTCGATGTCGGCCTTGCGCTCGCGCAGGTATTCGTCCTCGATGTCGTCGAAGTGGCGCGTGAGCAGTTCGAGCTGCTCGGTCAGCGCCCATTCGACGTTGTAGCGGCGCGCGCGGATCAGGTCGATGGTTTCCTGGACGAGCATTTCGTCGCTCAGGATCATCGCGTGAACGTCGATGAATGCGCCGACTTCGCTCGGGGTGTCGTCGGTCAGGTCGGCGCGCAGCGCTTCGAGTTCGTGATGCACGACGTCGAGCGCCGTGCGGAATCGCTCGACCTCGGCGTCGATCTGGTTGGCCTCGACCAGGTAATGGGCGACGTCGAGCGCCGCCGGCGCGATCAGATACGCTCGCCCGATCGCGATACCACGTGAGACGGGAATGCCATGCAGCGTGAAGGACACGCGCACCTCCTCTGTACAAGTAAAGCCGCGGCACACTGCTGCGATGCGCTTATGACCCCGGTTAGCGATTATAAATTCCGCGACTCCCCGCTGACTGCATGCACCGCAGCATTGCGCATTCCGCATCAATGCTTCCGACGAAAAAAATGCCGCGAAATCCGCGGCATTCTGACTGGAAACGGCAACGATCCCGCGTGGCGATCACTGTCCTTCGCCGAACTTGTCGGCGATCAGCTTCAGCAGCGCGTCCATCGCCTCCTGCTCGTCGGTCCCTTCGGTCTCGATCGTCACGGTGCTGCCGATGCCGGCCGCCAGCATCATCACGCCCATGATGCTCTTCGCATTGATCTTGCGCCCGTTGCGCGTCATCCAGACTTCCGACTGGAAGTTGCCGGCCAGTTGCGTAAGCTTGGCCGATGCGCGCGCATGGAGCCCCAATTTATTGACGATGGTGGTTTCTTGTTGAAGCATGATTCTCGGTCGGGTCGGTCGGGGCCGCCGGCGGCGCGCGTCGGCGGTGCTGTCTAAAACGGAAAACGGGCAATCAGTGCGATTCGGTGCGCGGCTGCGGTTCGGGCGGAATCGGCGCGCACTGGCCGCAGCCGGTTTCCGTCGGCGGCGGCGGCGTGCCGGACGACACCTCGTGGACGCCCTTCGCGCCGCCGGACAGCGCCTTGTCGACCAGCTTGTCGAGCGGCACGGTGCGGTAGCAGACGGCCCGTACGAGCATCGGCAGGTTCACGCCCGCCAGCACGCGCACGTTGTCGATTTTCGCGAGCTGGCCGGCGATGTTCGCGGGCGTCGCGCCGTACATGTCGGTCAGCACGATCACGCCGTTCTCTTCCTTGAGCCGCGCGAGTTCCGCGTGCGCGAACGCCATCACCTGGGCCGGATCGTTGTCCGCCATCACGTCGATACAGCCGATGCGGGCGGGCACGCCGCCGTAGATGTGCGCGATGCAGTCCCGCAGCGCGGTGGCGAGCGGAGCGTGCGCGATGATCAGGATCCCGGCCATGTCAGATCGCTCCCGGCCGCCCCTGGCGGGCCGATACCCCGCGGCGGGGCAATGAGCGTAGCGAGTGTGGGAAACGTTTCATGTTCAGCCTTGCAACAGTATCGGCCCGACCGCCGGGCCTTCGGTGCGCCGATCACGGCACCGGGCAGCGGGCATTGTAGCAGGCCGGTCAAGCTGCTCCGGCGACGGGGGACCTGCGCGGCCGCCGCCGGGGTTGCGCGGGATGCGGCCTATGCGGCCGCACGCTCCAGCGCGTCGATGAACATCGCGGCGACGTCGAAGCCCGTTTGCTCCATGATCTCGCGGAAGCACGTCGGACTCGTGACGTTCACCTCGGTCAGCCAGTCGCCGATCGCATCGAGGCCGACCAGCAGCAGCCCGCGCGACGCGAGCACCGGGCCGAGCGTGTCGGCGATCTCGCGATCGCGGGCCGTCAGCGGCTGCGCGACACCCAGGCCGCCGGCCGCCAGATTGCCGCGCACCTCGCTGCCCTGCGGAATCCGCGCGAGCGAATACGGCACCGGCTCGCCGCCGATCAGCAGGATGCGCTTGTCGCCGGCCTTGATCTCGGGGATGAACTTCTGCGCCATCACGGAGCGCGTGCCGTCGTGGCTCAGCATCTCGACGATCGAACCGAGGTTCATGCCGTCCGGCTTCACGCGGAACACGCCCATCCCGCCCATCCCGTCGAGCGGCTTCAGGATCACGTCGCCATGCTCGGCGTGGAACGCGCGCAGCCGTTTCGCGTCGCGCGTGACCAGTGTCGGCGCGACGAACTGCGGAAACTCGCCGATCGCGAGCTTCTCCGAATGGTCGCGGATCGACTGCGCCTTGTTGAACACGCGGGCGCCCGCGCGCTCGGCCAGCTCGAGCAGCCAGGTCGACGTCACGTACTCCATGTCGAACGGCGGATCCTTGCGCATCAGCACCGCGCCGAACGATTCGAGGCGGCGCGCGTCGACCGGGCCCGCTTCGAACCACGTCTCGCGATGCAGGTCGTCCAGCTCGCCGACGAACGTGATGCGCCGCACGTCGGCCTCGACCGAGGTGCCCGTCCACGCGAGGTGGTTCGGCTCGCACGCGTACACCGCATGCCCGCGGCGCGCGGCCTCGGCCATCATCGCGTAGGTCGAATCCTTGTAGATCTTGAAGCGCTCGAGCGGGTCGGCGATAAAGAGAATGTCCATGCGGGTCCTGTACGTAGCGAAGGTCCGTTACACCTGGATGGCTTCGGGATCGGTCTTTTCCAGTTCGATCGACGACGCGATCAGCGACAGCCGCGCGACAACGCCGTACATGTAGAAACGGTTCGGCGGCGCGGCACCCGGCTTCGCGCCGGCATCCGGCAGCGCGGTGTGCTCGAAGCCGAGCGGCACGTAGTGCATGCCGGGCGCGTTCAGGTTCTGGTCGCGCTCGCGGCCGCCGTGCGTGCGGTAGAAACCGCCGACCACGTAGCGGTCGATCATGTACACGACCGGCTCCGCGACTTCGTCGCCGACGCGCTCGAACGTGTAGACGCCCTCCTGCACGATCACGTCGCGCACCGCGAGGCCGGCCTTCGACTCGGCCATCTGCGCGCGCTCGGCCTTCGTCATGCGGCCGATCTCGGCCGCATCGTGCACGGTCATCACGCCGCGCCCTGCGGTGCCCGCGTCGGCCTTCACGACGACGTACGGCTTCTCGCTGATCCCGTATTCGCGATACTTGCGCGCGATCTTCTTCAGCACGCCGTCGATTGCGTCGGCGAGCGCCTGCTCGCCTTCATGCGCCTGCCAGTCGACGCCTTCCACGTGCGCGAAATACGGATTCACCATCCACGGATCGACGCCGACCATCTTCGCGAACTTCTTCGCGACGTCGTCGTAGCACGAGAAGTGCGTCGACTTGCGGCGCACGGCCCAGCCCGCGTGCAGCGGCGGCAGCAGGTACTGCTCGTGCAGGTTTTCCAGCACGGCCGGAATGCCGGCCGACAGGTCGTTGTTCAGCAGGATCGAGCACGGATCGAAATTCTTCAGGCCGAGGCGGCGCTGCGAACGCTCGAGCGGTTCGAGCACGATCTTCTGGCCGTCGGCCAGCGTGATCGGCGTCATGTCGGTGATGCTCGGGTCGAGCGAGCCGAAGCGCACGTTCAGGCCGGCCTGGCGCATGATCGTCGCGAGGCGCGCGACGTTTTCGAGGTAGAACGCGTTGCGGGTCGGCAGCTCGGGAATCACGAGCAGGTTCTTCGCGTCCGGGCAGATCTTCTCGATCGCGGCCATCGCGGCCTGCACGGCAAGCGGCAGCACTTCGGACGGCAGATTGTTGAATGCGCCGGGAAACAGGTTCGCGTCGACGGGGGCCAGCTTGAAGCCGGCGTTGCGCAGGTCCACCGAACAATAGAACGGCGGGGTGTGTTCCTGCCATTCGAGCCTGAACCAGCGTTCGATCGCAGGCGTCGCGTCGAGGATCTTCTGCTCGAGTTCGAGCAGCGGACCGTTCAACGCGGTAACGAGGTGGGGAACCATGAATCACTCGCGAGCGGGAGAATGAAGATTGTAGAGCAATTGCCCTGCCCATTTGGGGATTGTTCCCGGCTTCGCAAGGGTTTCGAGGAAGATTTCGGCTATTGACCCGATAGCGCGCAGGGTTATGCGCTCCGGCAGTGGATGGCAGGAGAAAAAAAGCCCGCCGGGTGGGGCGGGCCGAAGTCGCTGCGCTCATTCGTGACGGGCGCCGTCTGCGCGGCGGCCCGCCGTTCATCCTTATGACTTATTCGACGTGCTCGCCGTGCAGGACCACGTCGAGGCCTTCGCGCTCTTCCTCTTCGGACACGCGCAGGCCGATCGTCAGGTCGATCAGTTTCAGCAGCACGAAGCTCAGCACGCCGCTGTAGACCAGCGTGATCAGCACGCCCTTCGCCTGCAGCAGCAGGCTGCCGTCGGCGCCGCCGATGTCCTTGACCGCGAATACGCCTGTCAGCAGCGCACCGAGAATCCCGCCCACGCCGTGCACGCCGAACGCATCGAGCGAATCGTCGTAGCCGAGCTTCGACTTGAGCCACGTCGCCGACCAGAAGCACACGACGCCGGCAGCGATGCCGATCACGAGTGCGCCCGTCACGCCGACGAAGCCGGCGGCCGGCGTGATCGCGACGAGACCCGCGACCGCGCCCGACACGATGCCGAGCACCGACGGCTTGCCGTGCGTGAGCCATTCGGCAAACATCCAGCCGAGCGCCGCGCAGGCCGTCGCGACTTGCGTCGTCAGCATCGCGAAACCGGCGCGGCCGTCGGCCGCGACCGCGGAACCCGCGTTGAAGCCGAACCAGCCGACCCACAGCATCGAGCCGCCGATCATCGTCAGCACGAGGTTGTGCGGCGCCATCGATTCACGGCCGAAGCCGACGCGCTTGCCGAGCATCAGGCACGACACGAGGCCAGCGATACCGGCGTTGATGTGCACGACGGTGCCGCCCGCGAAATCGAGCACGCCGTCCGACGACAGCCAGCCGGTCGGCTCCCACACCATGTGCGCGATCGGCACATAGACGATCAGCGACCAGAGCGTCATGAACACGAGCATCGCCGAGAACTTCATCCGGTCGGCGAACGCGCCGCAGATCAGGGCCGGCGTGATGATCGCGAACGTCATCTGGTAGACGAAGTAGACCGATTCCGGAATCGTCGTCGCGAGATGGCTGACCGTCAGCGTCGTCGCCTTGTCACCCTTCACGTACGTCATCCCGTGCAGGAACGCGCGCGACAGGCCGCCGATGAAGCCGTTGCCGGGCGTGAACGCGAGGCTGTAGCCGACCACCGTCCACAGCACCGTGATCACCGCGGTGATCGCGAAGCTCTGCATCACCGTCGCGAGCACGTTCTTCTTGCGGACCATGCCCGCGTAGAACAGCGCGAGGCCGGGGATCGTCATGAACAGCACGAGCGCGGTCGACGTCAGCATCCACGCGGTGTCGCCCGCGCTGATCTTCGACGAATCGACCGAGAACGGCTCGGTCGGCGCAGCCGGTGCGGCCGGTGCGGCCGGCGCGGAGGCGGCGGCCGAAGCGTCGGCGGCGCCCGAAGCCGGTGCGGCAGCAGCGGCGGATGCGGCGGTGGCGGCCGGCGCCGATGCAGCCGGAGCGGCGGCAGCCGAGGCGTCGGAAGCGGTGGCGGCGGGCGCGGACGCAGCCGCGGCGGACGCCGCGTCGTCGGCGAGCGCGGGGCCGACGCCGGCCGCGATCAGCGAGCCGGCCATCAGCAGGGACATCAGAAGTTTGCGCATCTTGGGTTTCCTCTTGTCGCTTGTCTTGTCTGTTCTGTTACAGCGCGTCAGCGCCGGTCTCCCCGGTGCGAATCCGGATCACCTGCTCAATCTGCGTCACGAAGATCTTGCCGTCGCCGATCTTGCCGGTGCGCGCGGCCCGCTCGATCGCTTCCACCGCCTGGTCGACGAGATCGTCGGACACGGCCGCCTCGATCTTCATCTTCGGCAGGAAATCGACCACGTATTCGGCGCCGCGGTACAGCTCGGTGTGCCCTTTCTGGCGCCCGAACCCTTTCACCTCCGTCACCGTGATGCCCGAGACGCCAAGCGCCGACAGCGCCTCGCGCGTCTCATCGAGCTTGAACGGCTTGATGATTGCGGTAATGAGTTTCATGAAGTCCTCTCGCTGGGTTGTCCCGTCGAATTGGTTGGAATGTTGTAACGGACTCTTCTCAGCAACTCGCATGCCATGTTGGCCCGAGACCCGTGTCGAATGGCTCCGGAACGGGGTCGCATCCCGTGATGTAAGGTGCAGAAGCCCGGCCGAATGGCCAACGTGGCCCGGTTTGCTGGCGCGGCGAAAGGAACGTTGCTAGAGTGCACGCACGTCCCGGATTGCCGGGCCATTCACCCATGCGGGCGCCATGCCCGGAATTCGCGCCCCCGGCGCACCATTTCCGGTCATGCGTGCATCATGGGCACGTACGCAACTGAAGATGCACATTTTTTGTGCAAGGAAGGGGAATCACATGAAGCAACCCAGCGACGTTTTCAACGATCTGCAGTCGCGCGTCAGCGACCTGCTGAAAAACTCGCCGGCCAAGGACGTCGAGCGCAACGTGAAGGCCATGCTGTCGCAAGGCTTCTCGAAGCTCGATCTCGTCACGCGCGAGGAATTCGACACGCAGGCCCAGGTGCTCGCCCGCACCCGCGTGCGCCTCGAGGAACTCGAAAAGCGCGTCGCGGAACTCGAGCAGAAGCTCGCCGCGCCGCAAGCCTGACGCGCCGCCCGGCCCAAGGTCCGGGCGCGGGCCGCCTCGTGCAGCCCGCGCCCGCCGCCCCGAAGGTGTTCCGCCGCTCCCCGTAGTCCGTCGTTCTTCGCAGCCCCCCGCTCTTCGCCGTCCATCGCTCTTCGCCGTCCATCGCTCTTCGCCGTCCATCGCTCTTCGCAGTCCATCGCTCTTCGCAGTTCGTCGTTCCGCAGTCCTTCGTTCTTTCCCCGCGCCACGCCGGCACGCGCGCACCGATTTCTCCGATTCCCGCGGCATGCGGCCCCGAACGGCCGTCGTCCGTCTGTCATGCAGGAGCCTCGCCATGTCGCTTGCCGTGGTGCGCAGTCGCGCACCCGCCTCCGGCCGCGCGCCGGACGTTACCGTCGAAGTCCATCTCGCCAACGGGCTGCCCTCGTTCTCGATCGTCGGCCTGCCCGATCTCGAAGTCCGCGAAAGCCGCGAGCGCGTGCGCGCCGCGCTGCAGAACTGCGGATTCGAATTCCCGGTGCGCCGGATCACCGTCAACCTCGCGCCGGCCGACCTGCCGAAGGAATCGGGCCGGTTCGATTTGCCGATCGCGCTCGGCATCCTTGCCGCGAACGGCCAGATTCCGGCCGACGCGCTGGCCGGCCGCGAATTCGCGGGCGAGCTGTCGCTGACGGGCGCGCTGCGGCCGATGCGCGGCGCGTTCGCAATGGCGTGCGGCGCCGCGCGGGACTGGCGTGCAGGGGAAACCGGATCGGAATTCGGCTCGGGCCCGAAGGCCGTCGCGATGCCGGGTTCCGCGGCGGCATCACGCGCGCCCGAGCTATACCTGCCGTTCGACAGTGCTGCCGAGGCCGCGCTCGTACCGGGCGTGACCGTGTTCGGGGCGCGCGACCTGCCCGCGCTGTGCGCGCACCTCGCCGATGCGCCGGACGGGCGGCTCACGCCGGTCGCGGCGCCGTGCCTCGACGGCCTGCCGGCGCCGGCGGCACCCGACCTCGCCGAGGTGGTCGGCCAGCGCGGCGCCCGGCGCGCGCTCGAAGTCGCCGCCGCGGGCGGTCATCACATGCTGATGGTCGGGCCGCCGGGAGCCGGCAAGTCGATGCTGGCCGCGCGGCTGGCTGGCCTCCTGCCGCCACTGACCGACGACGAGGCGTTGACTTCGGCGGCGCTCCTGTCCGCGAGCCGCCTCGGCTTCTCGCCCGCGCAGTGGCGCCGGCGGCCGTTCCGTTCGCCGCATCACTCGTCGAGCGCCGCCGCGCTGGTCGGCGGCCGCAACCCGCCGCAGCCGGGTGAAATCACGCTCGCGCACCTCGGCGTCCTGTTTCTCGACGAGCTGCCGGAATTCGACCGGCACGTGCTGGAAATGCTGCGCGAGCCGCTGGAAGCCGGCCGCATCACGATCGCGCGCGCGGCCCAGCAGGCCGATTTCCCGGCCGCGTGCCAGCTGATCGCCGCGATGAATCCGTGCCCGTGCGGCTGGCACGGCGATCCGTCCGGGCGCTGCCGCTGCTCGCCGGACGTCGCCGCGCGCTATCTGCGCAAGCTGTCGGGGCCGCTGCTCGATCGCATCGACATCCAGATCGACCTGCCCGCGCTGTCGCCGGCCGAACTCGCGTCGCGCACGACGGCGCCCGGCGAGCCGAGCGCGGCGGTGGCCGCACGCGTCGCGCAGGCGCGCGCGCTGCAGCTCGGCCGGCAGGGCAAGACGAATCACATGCTGAGCGGCCGCGAGACCGACGACCTGTGCCGGCCGACCGACGAAGGCGAGCGGTTGTTGCGCGAGGCCGGCGAGCGTTTCGGCTGGTCGGCGCGTGCGTATTTCCGCGTGCTGAAAGTGGCGCGGACGATCGCCGACCTGGCCGGCGACCCGCTGCCGACGGCCGCGCAGATCGCCGAAGCGATCCGCTACCGGCGCGCGCTCACGGCGCTCTGAGCGCCCTCGGAGGACAAAATCCGGCTGTCAAGACTTGACTTATGCACAATTTCGCGAATCCGGCCCCGGATCGCGACACGCCGGGGCCTTTGCGCGACGGAATCCGCATCCCTTTGTTTTCATTGATTTTTCTCAAACGGCGAGCGAGCGGCCAAACGGGCCGGAAGGCCGTCCGGCATGGCTCAGCGGGAAATCCGGACAACTTTTCAACAAAGTTATCCACATGCGCTGTGGATAGCCGAAAAAACCTCGCAAAATCCGGTCACTAGCGTCGAAAGCTGCGAATGAACTTTCAATTGTCACAGTATGTCCGAGCGCCGTCGCCGGCCGTGATCAATCGAGTTTGAACGAGCCGAAAAACTGGTCGAGCTGCTCCTGCGCGAGCGGCCCGTCGGCGATCACGACGGCCTGGTACGCGTGCCGGCCGCGCGCGGCGAGCCGCGCGACGATCGTCTTGCGTGCGCGATCGCCGCCGGCGGCCGCCCCGGCGATGCGCAGCTCGAGCCCGTTCACCGCGCCGCCGGCCGCGAGCGGCACCGGCACCGACGCCGTCTGCGGCGCGCCTTCGAGGTTGCGCGACAGCCCGGCGCGCAGGAATTCGAGCGCGGCGCGGCGTGTGTCGTCGCGGTCGTCGGGCAGCGTCAGCGTGCCGACCGCGAACACCGCGCCGTCGACGTGCGCGGCCTGCATCCGCATCGGCATCGTCGTGCCGCCGATCGCCACCGGCTGCTCCTCGACGGTCGGCTTCGCCGGCAGGTCGATCGTGTAGCCGGCGTCGTTGTGCAACGTGCGCCAGTCGAACGACGGCGAGCACGCCACCAGCGTGGCGCTCACGCAAGCGAGCGCGGCGAAGTGTCGCAGCGGGCGAAAAAGGGGGCGCAACGAATCGATGACTTCCTTCGGCATGGCGTGGATCGCGGCAGGCAAAAACGGGCATTATCCGCCGAACCTGAAAACCGGGATGCGTGGTGGCCGCCGGTGCGCGCGCCGCATTCGCGCTAAAATAAGCGCCGAATTTCGACGTCCTTTGCATCGACCCGCGTCATCGACCGACTCCGAGAGCACCAGATGAACACCACGCCTCCCGCCCGCCGCAGTGCCGGCCCCGTCCGCTACATCGTCGCGGCTGCCGTCGTCGCGGCCATCGCCGTCGCCGGCTTCTTCGCGTTCAACGGCAAGTCCAGCGTGCCGGACGCGACGTTCACGCTGCTGTCGGGCCAGAAGGTCTCGACCGCCGGCGACCTGAAGGGCAAGGTCTATCTCGTGAACTTCTGGGCGACGAGCTGCGCGACCTGCATGCAGGAAATGCCGCAGATGGTCGATACCTACAATCGCTTCAAGGGTCAGGGTCTGGAATTCGTCGCAGTCGCGATGAACTACGATCCGCCGATGTACGTCGCGAACTATGCGCAGACGCGCCAGCTGCCGTTCAAGGTCGCGCTCGACGACGGCAGCGTCGCGAAGCAGTTCGGCAACGTGCAGCTCACGCCGACGACCTTCGTCGTCGACAAGGACGGCAAGATCCTGAAGCGCTATGTCGGCGCGCCGCAGTTCGCGGAACTCGACGCACTGCTCAAGAAGGCGCTCGACGGCAACGCGGCCTGAGCGCCGCCAGATCCGGCTCGAAGGGCCGCCCGCCGCGCCCTTCCCGCACCAACGGACCGTACGACCGGACAACCCGGTTCTACGGTCCGTTTGCTTTTCAGCGCTCGGTTTCGCCTTTCGCCGACAGCCCGTAGCGTTTCATCTTCTCGTACAGCGTCGCCTTGCCGACGTGCAGCCGGTCGGCCGTCGCGGCAACCGCCCCGCCCGTCTGGTTCAGCGCCTCGGCGATCACCGCGCGTTCGAACTGCTCGATGCGCTCCTTCAGCGTCTGGTCGTTGTCCGCGTCGTCGCCGCCCGCGCCCGTTTCCTGCGGCATGTCGGCCACGCCGAGCACGAAGCGGTCGGCCGCGTTGTGCAGCTCGCGCACGTTGCCGGGCCAGTCGCGCTGCATCAGGCTCGCACGCTGCCGGTCGGTCAGCACCGGCGCGGGCCGCCCGTAGCGCACGGCCGCATCGAGCATGAAGTGCTCGAACAGCGGCACGATGTCCTCGCGGCGTTCGGCGAGCGGCGGCAGCGCGATCGTCACGACGTTGAGCCGGTACAGCAGGTCGCGCCGGAACGTGCCGGCCGCGACGAGCTCGCTCATGTCGCCCTTCGCGGCCGCGACGACGCGGCAGTTCACGCGGATCGGCTGATTCGAGCCGAGCCGCTCCAGCACGCCGTCCTGCAGCACGCGCAGCAGCTTCACCTGCAGCGCGAGCGGCATGCTTTCGATTTCATCGAGGAACAGCGTGCCGCCGGACGCGTATTCGAGCTTGCCGACGCGCCGCTTCGCGGCGCCCGTGAATGCGCCGGGCTCGTAGCCGAACATTTCCGATTCGAACATCGGCTCGGGCAGCGCGCCGCAATTCACCGCGATAAACGGCTTGTCGCGGCGCGGCGACAGCTCGTGCAGGCTGCGCGCGATCAGTTCCTTGCCGGCGCCCGTGTCGCCGTTGATCAGCACCGACGCATCGGTCGGCGCGACGTTCGCGATCAGCTTGCGCACCTGCTCGATCGCGGGGCTGCGGCCGATGATGCGCGGTGCGACGACGTTCTGCCCGGCCAGCTCGCGCCGCAGCGCGTGGTTCTCGAGCACCAGCTCGCGGCGCTCGAGCGCGCGGCGCACCGTCTCGATCAGGCGCTCGGCCGCGAACGGTTTTTCGATGAAATCGTACGCGCCGTCGCGCATCGCCTGCACGGCCATCGAGATGTCGCCGTGACCGGTGACGAGAATCACCGGCACGTCGGGCACGCGCTCGCGGCACTGCGCGAGCACGTCGAGCCCGCTCGCGCCGGGCAGCCGGATGTCGCTGACGATCGCGCCGGCGGTGTCCGCGACGATCGCCTTCTCGGCCGCTTCGGCCGACTCGAAGCCGGCGACGTCGAAGCCCGCCAGTTGAAGGCTCTGCACGCTCGCCCGGCGAACGAGCGCATCGTCTTCGATATAGATCACTTGCAGCCGGTTGGCCATCGTACTCACTTGCTCCTGACAAGCCGCGCGGCGGTCTCGCGCGCGGCTGCGTTGATGCCGGTCGTGCACCGGCCGGGCCTGCGACGGGTCTGGGGCCGGTTCACGCCAATAACGGGCTTGCGCTGTCCACCGGAAGGGCCGAGCGCAAGGAATACGACGAAGCGAACACTCGACGTATTCGCGAGGAGTATGACGCAGCGATCGGCCCTTCTGGCGGACAGCCCCACGAACGACGCTTTCCAAACAGCGGAACGAGCCTTTCCGCCCGCATTGCGGCGTCGTTCGTCGCTTGTCCCCCAAGGGGACTTCCTTCGGGGCGTTTGGCTCGGCCAAACAACGCCCCTCACTCCTTGCACTGCGAGCGGAAAGGCTCGTTCGCAAGCCCGCCATCCGCGTGAACAGGCCCTGGCGAACCCGCCGGCTCGGATACGGAGTCCGGATGATGCGTGCGTGCGCGCCGCAGCGTCAAGACGAACAGCGCACCGCCCGACGGCGCATTGCGCGCGGTCAGCGCGCCGCCCGCGTCGCTCGCGATCGACGACGAGATGGCGAGGCCGAGCCCGAGCCCGCGCCCCATTTCCTTCGTCGTGAAGAACGGTTCGAACAGGCGCGGCAACAGGTCGGGGGCAATGCCGGAGCCGTTGTCGCGCACTTCGACCGCGAGCGTCGCGGCCGACACCGCGATCGTCACTTCGATCGCCGGCGCCGCGACGCCGGCCACCGCGTCGAGCGCGTTGCCGAGCAGGTTGATCAGCACCTGTTCGAGGCGCAAATCCTCGCAGCGCGCAACGAGCGCCGGATAGTCGCGCGCGAGGTCGAGCGGCTCATCGTGCGCGGGCGACACGGTTGCATCCTGCAGCGTCAGCGTGAGCGCGACGCCGCCCAGGCGCTCGCCGAGCAGCGACAGCACGCTGCGCAGCGCGCGCACGACGAGCGCACGCTCGTTGCGCGGCTTCGCGCGACCGACGAACAACTTCAGCTGGTTCGTGATCTTGCCCATCCGCTCGGTGAGCGCCGCGATCGCCTCGAGGTTCTCGCGCGCGGCCGCCTGCTCGCCCCGGTCGAGCAACACGCGCGTGTTGTCCGAGAAGCTGCGCAGCGCCGCGAGCGGCTGGTTCAGTTCATGCGTGATGCCGGCCGCCATCTGGCCGAGCGCGGCGAGTTTGCTCGCCTGGATCAGTTCGTCGTGCGCGGCGCGCAGCTCCTGCTCCGCGTGGATCCGGTCTCCGACTTCCTTCTGCAACTGCTCGTTCGCTTCCGACAGGTCGGCCGTACGCTCCTCGACGCGCCGGTTCAACTCCGCGTACGCCTGCTGCAGCAGTGCGCGGCCGCGGATCATTTCGCGCACGCGCGCGCGGCGCATCCGCCAGTAGAACGCGAGCAGCGCGACCGACACGAAGCCGAAGCCCGTAACGATCGTCGCGTTGCGCGCATCGGTGTCGACGGGCGCGATCGGCGCGAGCGTGACAAGCAGCCAGTCGGGCTCGCCGATCCGGCGCTTGCTGGCGAGGAAGCGCGGCGCGCGCCGGCCCGGGCCGAGGCGCACGATCTCCGCATCGGCGCCGAGCGTCTGCTCGATGCGCAGCGGCAGCGGCGTGACCGGTTGCTGCGCGTACTGGCGCGTCTCGTAGATCGACGCGGCAACGGGGCCCGTGAGCGGACGCAGCGTGTGGTACTTCCATGCGGGCACCGACGACAGGAACACGACGCCGTGATCGTCCGCGACGACGAGCGGCTCGGACGCATCGGCGCCCTGGAACCATTCGAGGTTGAGCTTCACGACGACGACACCCGCGATCTTGCCGTCGCGCCACACGGGCTGCGAGATGTAGTAGCCGGGGTCGCGCGAGATCGTGCCGATCCCGAAGAAGCGGCCGACCTGGCCGTTCATCGCATCGACGAAATACGGGCGGAAGCGGTATTCGATCCCGACGAAGCTGTCGGGCGCGCGCCAGTTGCTGGCGGCGACGCACAGGCCGTCCGCGCCGATCACATAGGTGACGGTCGCGTGCGCGTGTTCGTTGAGATCTTCGAGATAGCGGTTGACGCGCGCGGTGTAATCGCCGCGCTTCGGCTCGGCGAGCAGGTCCTGCACGTACGGATGGCTGCCGAGCAGATAAGGCAGCGATTCGTAGCGATCGAGCGTGCTCTTGAGCGCGTTGGTGGTGCGGTCGACGCGCACCGCGGCATTGCGCTGCAGCTCGGCGACGCCGCGCCGCCAGGTGATCGTCCACGTCAGCGCGCACGCCGCGACGAGCGCGGCGGCAAGCACGACGAGGATGAACAGGCGGCGCGTCACGGTCGTGGCTTCCTGGCGATGCGGATCGCCTATTGTGTCATAGGCCTCCGCATCCCCGCGCCGATCGCCGCGTGCCGCGCTGCCGGCGGACGGCGCCGCCGCCTGCTCCTTCATGACGTCAGACGCCGGCCGTCTCGGTCGGCGTGACTTCGCCGCCGCCCTTCAGTGCCTGGCGCAGCTTGTTGCGGTCGAGCTCCTTCTCCCATGCCGACACGACGACCGTCGCGACGCCGTTGCCGACGATGTTGGTCAGCGCACGGCATTCGCTCATGAAGCGGTCGATGCCGAGGATCAGCACCATGCCCGACAGCGGGATCGTCGGCACGACGGCCAGCGTCGCGGCGAGCGTGATGAAGCCCGCGCCCGTCACGCCGCTCGCGCCCTTCGACGTCAGCATCGCAACGGCCAGCAGCGTGAGCTGCTGCATCCACGTCAGTTCGATGTTGGTCGCCTGGGCGATGAACAGCACGGCCATCGTCATGTAGATGTTGGTGCCGTCGAGGTTGAACGAATAGCCGGTCGGCACGACGAGGCCGACGACCGAACGCGAGCAGCCAGCCTTCTCGAGCTTTTCCATCAGCTGCGGCAGCGCGGCTTCCGACGAGCTCGTGCCGAGCACGATCAGCAGCTCTTCCTTGATGTAGGACACGAAGCGGATGATCGAGAAACCCGTGAAGCGCGCGATCGCGCCGAGCACGACGAGCACGAACACGACCGACGTCAGGTAGAACGTGCCGATCAGCTTGAGCAGCGGCACCAGCGAGCCGACGCCGTACTTGCCGATCGTGAACGCCATCGCGCCGAACGCACCGATCGGGGCCAGCTTCGTGACGATGTGCACGATGCCGAACAGCACGCGCGTGAGCCCGTCGATGAAGTCGGTGACGACCTTGCCGCGCTCGCCGAGGTGTGCGAGCACGCTGCCGAACAGCAATGCGATCAGCAGGATCTGCAGGATTTCGCCCTGCGCGAACGCATCGACCATCGTGTTCGGGATGATGTGCATCAGGAAGTCGACCGTCGACTGCCCGTGCGCCTTCGCCGCGTACGACGCGACGGCCTTGCCGTCGAGCGTCGCCGGATCGATGTTGAAGCCGACGCCCGGACGCAGGATGTGCGTGGCCGCGAGGCCCAGCAGCAGCGCGAAGGTCGACACGATCTCGAAGTACAGCAGCGCCTTGCCGCCGACGCGGCCCACCTTCTTCATGTCCTCCATGCCGGCGATGCCGGTGACGACCGTACAGAAGATGATCGGACCGATCACCATCTTGATCAGCTTGATGAAGCCGTCGCCGAGCGGCTTCATGTCGGTGGCGAGCGCCGGGTAGTAGTGGCCGAGGATCACGCCGACGATGATGGCGAAGATCACTTGCACATAGAGCACTTTGTAGAAGGGTTTCTTCTTCACGATGGTTCCTGCTGAAGTAGATGAGCCGGTGGAAACGGCGTCACGCGCGCAGAAAGATGACGCTGAAGGGGGGCAATGCCCCCCTGGGCCATTCGCCTGCGCGGCTGCCGTGCCGCAACAAGCGATGCCTCAGGACATCCGACAGGGGAGGAAGGCATTGGTCATCGATTGTCTCCTTGGTTTAATAGTCGGGCCGGGGGACGGCCGTGCGCTTTATATTGCAAGGTCGATGCCAGGTTTCCGGAACCCCTCAAGCCGTTGTTTTCATTGTATTTCTCATAATGCGGCAGGCAAGGAAATCCGGGATTCCGGATTTCCGGAAAATATTCGTCCGGGGATTCGGACGGATGGGTGGATTCTTCCGATGAATTGGTGCTGCACGGCGTGACCGGTCAGCAGGCCCGTCTGCGCGTAGAAGTCCTGCTGCTCGAATGCGTCGCGCTCGCGGCTCGATTCTGCTTGCGAGAAACTTGCTTATCCACGGCGGAGCTGCCTCCGGCATCCGAGGCCGGCCTGGCCTTCAGGATGGGCTGGCGGCCGTGGTTGGCTTGGGTTCGATCAACCTGAACTCAAGAACTAGGTCAGGTTAGTTTCCTGGGCCTCGTTCTTGGTCGCAATCCTCTGTCCCATTCATGTACCTCTGCGCTTTCTCCGGGGAGACATCTTTTAGTCTGTCAACCTCATCACAACGGGAGTCAGGTGTGCAGGTCATTAAAGATATTTCATATACGTCATCGACAGGAATGAAGCCCATAGCACTAACGAGGATCAATCTATCGTTTTTTACCTGATAGCTATAACGCACCGATTGCACGTCCCCACTGCCACTTTCGATTGAAAATATTTCACCGCATTTTGCCTTAGAACGATAAAGCCTTGGCGCCTCACCAATGTATTGGTACAACTTTTTCTTCTGATCAAAAACCCAATACCACATACCATCCCCCGACCTTCCCCTACCATTTGCTACCCCAAGGCCGCGCCCACCACCATTTTTTAATTCAATATCAGAATCGATGCTTATAGAATAAGCCCGATTGTCAATGGAAAAATTATAGCCTTGCTTATTTTTCCCGGTAAGCATACCAACAAAGACGCGCCCACCATCATCGCCACCGCAATACTCAACCTCCACCGTCGACACAGTACTCACCGTTGTTTCTATGCGAACCTCCTTCAGATCGCTATAAACACACCTCTCAGATGCAGATGACGGGGAATAAAATATAAACGGCGAAACAATCATAATGAAATATATTTGCAGAGCCGCCGTCTTGTTCTTCATGAACACATCCTGATTCGCAACAAATTCTCGGCATCACCGAAGCTCATCACAAATAACCTTCTTTACCGTCTCAACCTGGCCGTCACTCAGCGGGATTTACGATAAACCCCGGTAAAGCTGACGTTGTTTCCCCCGCAGTTGCGGTTGTCCGCCACTACGAGCAGATCACCGAGCAGCCGCGCAGTGACCTTGCAGGCGTGTTCGTTTTCATGCGTGCCCGAGTTTTCGCTAACTTCTAAGCGATTGCCCTCCGGGGCATTGCGAGCCGTAACACTTCCGAGGTTGGGACCACTGGGGCGCGTCTGAGGATCAGGGTTGGCGCTGGGCCAATAGGCGTCACCGTTCACGGTCACGGTGCCAT
Organism: Burkholderia cepacia complex sp. TUM26381; assembly: GCF_057439935.1. Classification (NCBI taxonomy): domain Bacteria; kingdom Pseudomonadati; phylum Pseudomonadota; class Betaproteobacteria; order Burkholderiales; family Burkholderiaceae; genus Burkholderia; species Burkholderia cepacia complex sp. TUM26381. The sequence goes on from NZ_CM172006.1 coordinate 3,252,444, forward strand.
CTCCGTTGGGGATCAACTGCAGCGTATCGTCACCGCGCCGCCACCGCCCAGCCCAAGTCCGCAAAGGTACAACCGTTGCCGTCGGCAGTAGTCGCAACCCGTCGGCTATGACCCAGCCAGCGCTTCCCCCCGCTTTATTGGGATAGAAAACACATCGATAGCCGCCCTTTGAGCGACCGACAATCAGCGTATCGCGTTCAATGACATAGGCCCGCTGTCGGCACACGGCTTCGCCCTTCAACGGGCACCCATCCGTATCCTTGAGCAAGTACACGTTGGGCTTGGCCGTTACCCTGGCCAGGGAAAATGTGTTATTCGCCAAGGGAAAATTGCCATTACGGCAACTACCGTCGTCAGTCGGTGTTGCATTTACCTGCAAGACTGCCGAGCTTGCCAACAGCAAGGCCAAATATCGCCATCCCTTCATATCGCGCTCCAACAGGCGGGTTGGACATCTGAAAAGCAGATGTCAGGGACTACGGGTTGATTGGGCCTCAATGATTGCATTCGCTGTGAAATTTCTCTGCAAGTCGCACTCATGTAGCACCACCATTGATTTAAATTTTCGGCATCTCGTTTAAATATAGATTTCGAGAGTTTTTAAATTTACAAAATCATCGGACATGTAATAAAACACCACCCTCCGAATTCTACACAGAGCCCCCTCAACCTCAATCGCCCATTTAGGGACATAATATATTATTGATACCCGCCAAATTCATCACCATTAGCCAATACAACGACCTGAGCCCCCCATGAAATTTTGCTTTCCACGAGGTCGTGTACAAACTCAACGAAAGCTTGACGCGCAAGTCATTTACCGCGTCAGCCTACCCTTCGGGATGGGTACCTGTCGGCGAATCGTCATGACGTTCCCAAGACGATCGGTATAAGTAATCACAAATCGGTGATCTTCGACTACAGCCTCTTTAACGGCAACAAAAGCATCCAACCCTTTGGGTATATCCAACGCAACCTCCCTAACGACTCGAGATTGCTTTGAGAACATGGCGTACATAGGAAGAGGATTCCGTTTGCTGAGCAAAACAACGCCACGATCCACGTCATAGGCTTCGACGAAGGGGAACGGACCACCCAGCCCTTTCCTCTCGCTATAGAAGTAGGTTGCCGAACACTGCGTTCCGCAATGAAGGTCAATAACAAAAACCCCGGAATTCATTGATATATTCGTTGGTGCACTAGGGTGATCGATGATCTTCTTCTCACCGACAGCTCCGGACGCGTAGATTCCGCAATTCACGCCGCTGTCAGATTCCTGGCATCGCACCTTGATCTGAACAGAACCGCCAGGAAAGTTCGTTGACTCATCCAACGCGACTGCTAAAGCACAATTTGCAATCAGAACAAGACAACCACATACGATAAAACTGAAAACCCTCACCACCGACACCTTCCGTATTCTTCTCTCGTTCACTCGGCACCAAGAACAGGTCATTTCATGATTGTGCAACCATGCATCATCGATGTTATCGCCCGAACCTTCGCACCATCGTTGCTCAAAACAAAATACCTTTCGTTACAAATCTCTTGACTATCATCCTGAGATTCAGCGTGATATTTAACTTGAATCAGAAAACTGTCTGGACGACTATATAGATCAATGACGGTAGTCCGCCCCTGCGCATCCTTCATTGGCTCAATGCCATTGTTAGAAAACTCTGCGAGCGCCGTTGATTCCCGTCCACTCGAAAGATCAGAAAGTGTAAAGTATCGACACTCCGCGCCGCAGCTATGTCTGGCAATATAAAATCGACCGCCTGCATTCACATCGGGCTGACCTATCAGCTTCCCATAATTATCTCGCCACAACCCCTCGTCCCTTCTAGCAAAGGACGGAATCTGTAGTGAACCACGATACACATCCGCCCGATACTTCGAGAATGTTGGAATTTCATTTTGAGCACTGGAAGTCGAAACGTAGAAATTCTGAGCAACAATAAATATGATGAATAAAATGCGCCGCAAGATGCACCTCTTATCAATCAATAAGATCATCTAGTGCACCTCGACTCGCTGCCAGATCGGATTTTCCGGCAAGCTCATCACGAACGAACGTGGTGAATTTTGCATTCAATTCTTCCCAGCTTACTCCTCCTTGATCATACGGAGCCCCTGGAAAACTTGCCCACTCCAGCTTGCAATTTGCCTGAAAAACAGCCTTCGAAAGGTCTCCATTCTTTATGAAATCAAGCGCCTTTCTTTTCATTTTTAGAATAACTACGCAATACCTATCCTGCGAGACGGGCGAGAAATCGCTCACATAAAATCGCTCTCGCCACTTTATCGACGGGGGATCATCCCATGTGTAACCCATGACCTGATAAGCGCCAGCGGCAGTAGAACTGTATCCCGAATCTTTAATTAATATCCTCGGATGATCAGCAAATGACTTACCAAAGTCCTTTATGAACGATTTACCGCCAAAAAGCCTCTCATATCCTGCGCCCCCCTGTGCCCTCACTGTATCTTACTGTTCGAAGAAATGCTCTAACACGCGCCTCCTCAATGGAAATACTACCATCAAGAAAATTATTCAATTGTCCAACGGGGTGAATATGGAACACAAACGGATCGACCGGAAAGTCCTTAATTTTCCCAGCGACCGCATCCCACCACACTAATTGTGTGATACGCGCTTTCTCCGCCTCCCAAGCCGTCTTAGATGACGGGGGAATCAGCGCATCGTAGGCATCCCACGCCTTCTTGTCTGCCTTCCACTCACTCGGATAGCGCAGGATCACACGCGATAGTTGGCGGATGGTGTCGTGATCGCGTTGAGCTGCCTTCACTTCGGCCAAGGTGAGCTGACCGTCGTGATCGGCATCGAGCAGCGCTCGCACTTCGCGCAGCGGCACGTCGAGATCGGCGTCCTTCAATCCCAATCGCCCGCGCTGAAACTCCTCCATCTGCTTGAAGTCGGCAAAATAGCTGCCGTAGGCGGCCGTGGTTGGCTTGGACTCAATCAGTTTGAAGTCCACCCACTCATGCGGCGAGTGCAGGGAAACACCAGCATGGCCCACTTCGCCTACCCAGCCGATGGCGGTGGTGCCACTGGTTTTCAGTTGCACCTGCCACCAGCCGTTACCCGCTTCATCCAGGGCAAACACCTTGGGTAGTTCCGTGGGGATTTGTCTGTCCGGTCTCGATTGCTGCATCATGAGCCGCGACACATGCTGCGGCTGCACACCGTTCTTGGGGCCGTTGGCTGCGAACGTCAGTGGAAAACTTCCCCACCCTTGCGGCAGATCGGCCGTCAGCAATTTACGTCCTTGGATACCGACCAGCGTGGCGTACGTGTCTTTGGTGATCCAAACGGGCGTCTGACTAATAGCCTCGACGAAAACCCCGCGGAAGCGCGTAGCTCCAGGTTGACCGACCGTCCCCTGCCGCGGCACGCGAACAATTTCCGCTGCCGCGTACACGGCCCCATCGTTGAGACGGAACAGATTGGCCTCCTTGGCACCCGTCGGCAACTTGGCTTTGCGGTCGATCCACTGCATCGCCCCCATAGGCTTGACCTTGACGTACAGCGCATCGTCAGGCGGCGTACCATCCAGCGCGACAATGGTATTCACCGGCAACAAACCAGCCTGCGGTGGTGCGAGTACCGGGTTATGCAACTGGGTATCTGGCGCCACCCGCAGCAGCGTTTTCTGCTGAGGCGTGGCCTTTGCCGCAGCAGCGCGACTCTTTTCCAGAAACGCGCGCAGTTCCGGGCCGACGATGATCTCGTGGTGCATCAGCTTGCGGCTCTGCCCCGGATCCTGTACTCGCCGGTACTCACCCATGTGGCCCAATAGTTCGCCAGCTTTGACCGCCGGCGGGCTCGCTGGCGTAACCACAACATCAAAGTCCTCCGGCGCCTGGCCTAGTGCTTCCAGCCAGCTCATCGAGACCCATCCGCTATGCGCGGTGGCAGGCACCTCCGTCTGCGCGGTCGATGGCGGCACGATCGCTTTCTCGATCACGCGCTTAATCTTGACCCACTGTTTGTCGCGCTGGAGTACCGTGAAGCGAGCACCGTGTGGCAGGTAGCCAAGGACGGGCGAGTCTTTGGCGAACGAAGGTTTTGCACGCACGCTCAAACCGATGACCGGCTGATCGGTGGCCCCTTTCGGTACAGTTTGTTTCTCTTTGGCGGTTTCTTTGACGCGACAGATCTTGGCCGGCCAGTACGCGGGGCGCTTGACCACACTCCCCATGCGTTCGTATTCGCCAAACGAACGCAGGTGCATTGCCAAGCAGAAATACGTGAGCTTATTGCCGGTCGGGTATTCCAACGTATGCCGTGTCAGAACAAAGCCGGTACTAAAGGCGGCCGAGGTGGATTCGGCGGTCGTCGGCACGTTGCCCCCTACGGGGGAGGTGGGGTAGTCGCGATTGATCCGGTAGGCGACCACCTCGCCTTTGGTCATGGCGCCGATGCCCTCGTCGAGGGACAGTAGGTTGGCCATCGCCGACTCATAGTGAATGCCGCTATGTACGCCCGACGGTCCGAACACGTAATAGCCGCCGCTGGCCATGCCGAGCGCGCTGTAGTAGACATCGGCGTCGACCACGTCCTTTCCGGCCTTGTCCTTGAAGGGGTATTTGTAGTTAGCCATAAAATTCCGCGTGCTTAGGCATCGCCCGAGAAGGTCAGGTAGAAAGCGTCATCCGGCGGATCACCGAATACCGAATCGCCAGATAGCGAAAGCGCGTGCCCAGCACCCTTACGATCCTGGACCATTGGGCCCTTCACGCGGATGGCGATGGCCTCGATCTCCACGCCGCTGCCATCCAGCGTGATCGTGCCGCCGGGGCCACGCAGGCGGATTACCTCGCCGGCTTGCAACTCGACAACCTTGGTGCGATGCCGAATGGCTTGCCCCGCCTCCAGTTCGGCACGGCCCTGCACGCGCTGCGTTAGATGCCCGCCGATATCCACCGTGTGTGCGCAGGCACGGCTGCGGCAGGTCGCCGCCAGGTGCCGGGTTGTACAGCACCGGCTCGCCCTGCTGCCGGCCAAAGATAAAGAGGCGATCGCAGTGGATCAGGCGGTGGCCGTCGGCCTTGTGCTGGAAGGCGTAGAAAAAGCCCTCCTCGCGCAGGATGCGTTCGATGAAATCGTAATCGGTGTCGCCGGCCTGCACGCAATACTCGCGCGCCAGATGCTCGGCGGTGACGCGCTGCTCGTAATCCAGCGTCTGGTGATGCGCCTTGAGCACGGCCTGCGCAATCTCCGGAACGCTCAACGTCTGGAAGATGCGCCAGTCGGAAGACAGCTTCAGGCGCGCCAGGCGCGGCTCGACTACGGCCGAATAGCGGGTCCGCCGGAAGCCTGTGTCGCCTTGCACGAAACTTGACACCGCGCCGTGCACGTAACGCACGGGTACGCCGCCCTGCCAGATCGTGAGCAGGCCATTGCAGTCGAGCACCTGACCGAAGTCGATGGCGGGATTCGCGCTGGCCAATTCCACTTGCAACAAAAAGGTCTCGGACAACCCCTCATGCAGCGTGAACTCCACCACATCGAACGACTCGTCACCGGCAGTGAAGGTAAAGCGCAAGTCGAATTGGATAGCCATAGTTAAGCTGCTCGCTGAACGCCCTGCGGCAACGATTAACTATTGCGAGATCCACGTCTATTGGACGAATTCGAAAGTGGAGTTTCCCGCGACTTGGCGTCCGCCATATCGGTGAGTTGCCCTGGTTCTATCCGTGATCGAACCAGACTGCCCCGGTCAACCTTTGTCGCAAGTACCGTCTGTCCCGACGATGCCCCCGCGCCCCGCCCCCAAAACGAGAACCCCCGAAAGATCTCAATCCTCCGGGGGGTTTCACCGCCATCAATCACGAATCAGTGCTGCACGGCCTCACCCGCCAGCACACCCGTCTGCGCATAAAACTCCTGCTGCTCGAACGCGTCACGCTCGCGCCGTGCGCGCTCGCCGCGATCCGCGAGCGAGCCGACGACGATCCCGATGAACGCGAGCGGCACCGACACGAGCGCCGGGTTGTCGAGGAACACCGGCGCATGCGCGTGGTGCAGCACGTCGACCCACACCGACTTCGACAGCACCGTGAGCACTACCGCCGACGCGAGACCGAGGCCGCCGCCGAGCACCGCGCCGCGCGTCGTCATCCCGCGCCAGAAGATCGACATCGCAAGCACCGGGAAATTCGCGCTCGCGGCCACCGCCGCGACGAGCCCGACCATGAACGCGACGTTCACGTGCTCGAACAGGATCGACAGCGCGATCGCAATGGCCGACAGCACGATCGTCGCCGCGCGCGAGATGCGCATTTCGAGGCGCTCGTCGGGCTTGCCGCGCGCCCACATCTGCGCATACAGGTCGTGCGAGATCGTCGTCGCGCCGGCGAGCGTCAGGCCCGCGACCACCGCGAGGATCGTCGCGAACGTGACGGCCGCGATGAACCCGTAGAACCAGTTCCCGCCGACTGCCTGCGCGAGCTTCACCGCGACCATGTTCGAGCCGCCGAGCAGGTCGTGGGTCAGGTTGAACGTGCCGTTCGCGCCGAGCCGGAAGAATTCCGGATGCTGCGCGAGCAGCACGATCGCCGAGAAGCCGATCACGAAGGTCAGCAGGTAGAAGTAGCCGATGAAGCCGGTCGCGTAGAGCACCGACTTGCGCGCCTCCTTCGCGTTCGGCACCGTGAAGAAACGCATCAGGATGTGCGGGAAGCCGGCCGTGCCGAACATCAGCGCGATGCCGAGCGACAGCGCGTTGGCCGGATCGCGGATCAGCTTGCCGGGGCCCATGATCGACAGCGCGCCCGGATGCACGGCCACCGCGCGGCGGAACATCTCGTCGACGCTGAAACCGAATTCGCCGAGCGCGAGCAACGCGAGCAGCGTCGCGCCGCACAGCAGCAGCACGGCCTTGATCACCTGCACCCAGGTCGTCGCGGTCATCCCGCCGAAGAACACGTAGACCACCATCAGCACGCCGACGATCAGCTCGGCCGTGCCGTACGACAGCCCGAACAGCAGCTGGATCAGCTTGCCCGCGCCGACCATCTGCACGACGAGGTACAGCACGACGATCGTCAGCGAATTCGCGGACGTCAGCAGCCGGATCGGCCGTTGCGCGAAGCGGTATGCAACGACGTCGACGAACGTGAACTTGCCGAGGTTGCGCAGCGGTTCGGCGATCAGGAACATCACGAACGGCCAGCCGACGAGAAAGCCGATCGAATAGATGAGCCCGTCGAAGCCGAACATGAACACCATCCCGGACAACCCGAGGAACGACGCGGCCGACATGTAGTCGCCCGCGATCGCGAGCCCGTTCTGCAGCCCGGTGATGCCGCCGCCGGCCGTGTAGAAGTCGCGCGTCGAGCGCGTGCGCCGCGCGGCCCAGCGCGTGAGCGCGAGTGTCGCGAACACGAACGCGAAAAACATCCCGATCGCGACCGGGTTCAGTTCGACCTTGTCGGGCATCGGGCCCGCGACGGATACCGCATGGGCGGCGGAGGAAACGAGGGCGAGGGAAGCAGCAAGCGCGCCGGGCGCGATCGAGGTACGTCGCATGTCGGCCTCCATCACGAACGCTGCAGGATCGCGTCGACGCGGCGGTCGAACGCACGGTTCGCACGCAGCACGTAGCACGCGGTCAGCCCGATCGCGACCAGGATGATCGCGACGCCCACGGCGATCCCGACCGTCGTCGTCGCGCCGCGGTACAGCGGCGCCGCAAGCACGTGCGGCGCGAGCGCGACGAGCAGGATGAAGCCGTAGTACGTGGCGATCATCAGCGCCGTGAGCGTGAAGCTGAAGCGGCGCCGTGCGCGCACGAGCTGCTGGTAGTCACGGCGCGCCGTGACCGATTCGATGACGGAAAGCTCCATGGTGTCTCCATTTCTTCCTCGTCGTCGCGAGGAGATTTGTGGATGGCCGGCGCGTGATCCGAACCCGCCCGCGCCGTGGCGTAAAGACATCCGTTACACGACGCGATCCGCACGCAGCCGCGCGACCTCGTCGGCCGACATCCCGAGCCAGCCGCCGAGCACCGCATCCGTATCGGCACCGAGCACCGGCGGCGCACCGCGCACCGGCAGCCGAGCGCCGTCGAAGCGATACGGCGGCGCCAGCACGTCGACGCCGCCCGCGACCGGATGCGGCTGCCGCGTGACGAGCCCGGCGCTCGTTGCTCGTTCGGACGTCAGCGCCTCGTGCAATCCAAGCACTTCGCCGCATGGAATGCCCGCGTCGGCGAGCGCGGTGAGCAGCGTCGCACGCGACCGGCGTGCGAGTTCGCGACGAATCTCGGGCAGCAGGTCGGCGCGATTCTCCGAGCGGCCGAGGTTGGTCTTGTAGCGCGCATCGGCCGCGAGGTCGGGCCGCTCGATCGCATCGCAAAAGCGTGCGAACTGCGTGTTGTTGCCGACCGTGATCACGAGCGGGCCGTCGGCCGCGTCGAACACGCCGTACGGCACGATCGACGGATGCGCGTTGCCATAGCGCGGCGGATCCTCGCCCATCAGCAGCGCGTCGAGCCCGTAGTACGCGGTGATCATCAGCCCACAGTCGAACAGCGCCATCTCGATGCGCCGCCCGCGCCCGGTTGCGTGGCGTTCGTACAGCGCGGCGAGGATCGCCTGCGCCGAATACATGCCGGTGAACAGGTCGACCGCCGCGACGCCGAACTTCAGCGGCGGCTGGCCAGCCTCGCCGTTCAGCGCCATCAGCCCGGCCTCTCCCTGCACGACAAGGTCATAGCCGGGCCGCGCAGCCTCGGCGCCCGACCGGTCGTAGCCGGAGATCGCGCAGTGCACGAGGCGCGGATTCAGTTCGGCCAGTGCGTCGTAGCCAAGCCCGAGTTTTTCCGCGCCGCCGAACTTGAAGTTGTGAAGCACCACGTCGGCCTGCGTGGCCAGCTCGCGCGCGAGCCGCCGCCCTTCGTCAGTCTGCAGGTCGAGACAGATCGAGCGCTTGCTGCGGTTCACGCTGTTGAAATAGGTGGTTTCGGTGTCACCGATCCGCAGGCCCCAGTCGCGCGTATCGTCGCCGCGCACCGGATGCTCGACCTTGATCACTTCCGCGCCGAAATCGGCGAGCACCATCGCGCACCACGGGCCTGCCAGCACGCGCGAGAAATCGAGCACCTTCACGCCGGCCAGCGGCAACGCGCGCGGTTCGTTCGTCATCCTTGTCTCCTCCATTCGCGTCTTGCGCCTTTACTGTTTCGACAGCGCGATATAACGCGCGAGATGGTGATCTTCATCACCGAGCTGGTGATCGATCATCACGAGGCGCTTCGCGTAGTGCGACAGCGGCAGCTCCCACGTCATCCCGATCCCGCCATGCAGCTGGATGCTCTCCTCGGCGACGAGCGTGCCGATCCGGCCGATGGTGGTTTTCGCGGCCGCGAGCGCGCGTTCGCGCACCACGCGCGGCGCGTCGAGCTGCGCGGCCGCGTTGATCACGGCCGAGCGCGCCTGCTCGACTTCGAGCAGCAGGTCGGCCATCCGGTGCTGCAGCGCCTGGAAGCTGCCGATCGGCAGCCCAAACTGCTTGCGCGTGCGCAGGTACTCGAGCGTGTGCTCCTTCGCGACGTCCATCGCGCCAAGCGCTTCCGCCGACAGCGCGAGCAGCCCGTAGCCGAGCACGCGTTCGAGCAGCGCGACGCCCGCTTCGCCGTCGGGCGCGCCGAGCGCCGCATCGGCCGGCAGCGCGACGCGCTCGAAGCGCACTTCGGCCGCGCGGCCGCCGTCGATCTTCCGGTAGTCGCGCAGCGTCACGCCCGGCGCATCGGCCGGCACGACGAACAGGCCCATGCCGGCCGCGTCGTCGTCCTGCCCGGACACGCGCGCACTGACGACGAAGAACGCCGCCTGCGCGGCCTGGTCGACGACGCCCTTCGCGCCCGTCAGCACCCAGCCGTCGCCCGAGCGTTCGGCCCGCGTGCGCACGGTCGTCAGTTCATAGTGCGAGCCCGGTTCGTCGTGCGCGAACGCGGCGCTCGCGCTGCCGTCGATCAACGCGGCGAGCCGGTCGCGATGCGCGGCGCCGCCGGCGAGCGACAGCGCGCGGCCCGCGAGCAGCGCGCCAAGGAACGGCTCGACGACGAGCCCGCGCCCGAGGCATTCGAACACCACGGCGATGTCGAAACCCGCGCCGCCGAAACCGCCATCGGCTTCGGCAAACAGCGCACCGACCGTGCCCAGTTCAGCAAAGCGCTGCCACATCGCGCGATCGAAGCCTGCGGCCGACTGCGCGATGCGATCGCGCACCGGGAACGCGTACTGTTCGGCGATGAATCGGTTCAACGTATCCGCCAGCATCCGGCGGTCTTCTGTGTGCTGGAAATCCATCGTCGCGTCCCTCGTTACAGCCCGAGCATCATCTTCGCGATGATGTTCTTCTGGATCTCGTTCGAGCCGCCGAAGATCGACAGCTTCCGGTTGTTGAAGTACTGCTGCGCGGCGCTCGCGGCTTCGTCCGGGCCGACCGGTTCGCCGTCGTAACCGGCATCGAGCGCGTCGTCGACGAACGGCTGCGCGTACGGCCCCATCGCGCGCCGCATCAGCGCGGTGATCTCCTGACGGATCTGCGTGCCGCGGATCTTCAGCATCGAGCTTTCCGCGCCCGGCGCGCCGCCGCCCGCGACCGCCGCCAGCACGCGCAGGTTGGTCGTGCGCATGTTCTCGAGTTCGATCTCGACACGCGCGACGCGTGCCGCGAAGAACGGATCGTCCGCGAGCGGCTTGCCGTTCTTCGTGACCTTCGCGGCCACCGCGCGCAGCCGGTCGAGCGCAGCCGTCGAGAAGCCGATCCCCGCGATGTTGGTGCGCTCGTACGTGAGCAGGTACTTCGCGTAGGTCCAGCCGCGGTTCTCTTCGCCGACGAGGTTCTCCACCGGCACGCGCACGTCGGTGAAGAACACCTCGTTCACCTCGTGCTCGCCGTCGAGCGTGATGATCGGGCGAACCTCGACGCCCGGCGTGTCCATGTCGATCAGCAGGAAGCTGATGCCCTCCTGCTTGCGCACGTCGGTCGCGGTGCGCACGAGGCAGAAGATCATGTTCGCGTAGTGGCCGAGCGTGGTCCACGTCTTCTGGCCGTTCACGACGTAGTGATGGCCGTCGCGCACCGCGCTCGTCTTCACCGCCGCGAGATCGGAGCCGGCGCCCGGCTCCGAGTAGCCCTGGCACCACCAGTCGGTGCCGTCGAGAATGCGCGGCAGCCAGTGGCGCTTCTGCGCTTCGTTGCCGTACTTGATCAGCACGGGGCCGAGCATGTTCACGCCGAACGGCACGATGCGCGGCGCACCCGCGAGCGCGCATTCGTTGTCGAACAGGAACTTCTGCGCGACGCTCCAGCCGGGGCCGCCGTATTCGCTCGGCCAGTGGCTCGCGAGCCAGCCGCGTGCGTTGAGGATCGCGTGCCATTCGCGCATGTCGTCGCGCGTGAGGTGCAGGCCGCCCTTCACCTGGCGCGCGATGCGCTCGGGCAGTCCGGCTTGCAGGAAGCGCTGCACTTCCGTGCGGAAGGCTTCCTCTTCGGGAGTGAAATTGAGGTCCATCTTCGTTCCGTTGCGAATGCGGTGGGCGTTCAGTCGACGCGGTTCAGGCTCGCGAAATCCGCGCCGCGCGCGACGAGATCGACGAGCAGCGGCGACGGTTTCCAGAACAGCGGATCTTCCTTCGCGAACGCGCGGATATCGGCGAGCACGTTCGCGAGGCCGACCGTGTCCGCGTAGTGCATCGGGCCGCCGCGATAGCGCGGGAAGCCGTAGCCGTACAGGAACACCGCGTCGACATCGAGCGGGCGCAGCGCGATCTTCTCGTGCACGACGTTCGCGCCTTCGTTGATCATCGCGGCGAGGTAGCGGCGCAGGATGTCGTCGTCGGTGAACGTGCGCGGCGCGACGCCCTTCTTCGCACGTTCTTCCGCGACGATCGCGTCGACTTCCGGGTCCGGCGTGCCGATGCGCGCGCCGTCCGGGTACAGGTAGTAGCCGCGCGACGTCTTCTGCCCGAACCAGCCGCGCTCGCACAGCCGGTCGGAAATCTCCACGTAGCGCGCATGCGGGTCGCGCGTTGCCGCGCGGCGCTTGCGGGTCGCCCAGCCGATGTCGCCGCCCGCGAGGTCGACGACCTGGAACGGGCCCATCGGGAAGCCGAATGCACGCACCGCGCGATCGATCTGGTACGGCGACGCGCCGTCTTCCATCAGGTAGTCGGCCGCCGTGCGATAGACGGCGAGGATCCGGTTGCCGATGAAGCCGTCGCACACGCCCGCGCGCACCGGCGTCTTCTTCAATTGCTTCGCCAGCGCAAACGCGGTCGCGACGACGTCTGCGCTCACGCGCGACGGCACGACGATCTCGAGCAGCTTCATCACGTTGGCCGGCGAGAAGAAATGCAGGCCGATCACGTCGGCCGGCCGGTCGGTGCTCGCGGCCAGTTCGTCGATGTCGAGGTACGACGTATTGGTCGCGAGCACCGCGCCCGGCTTGCATACGCGCGCAAGCTCGGCGAACACGGCCTTTTTGACGGCCATGTCCTCGAACACGGCTTCGATCACGACGTCGGCCTGCGCGAGCGCGTCGTACGACGTGCTGCCCTTGAAGCGCGCAAGCCGCGCCGCATGCGCGGCCGGCGTCATCCGCCCTTTCGCGACGAGGCCGTCGTACACCTTCTCGACGTGCGCCCGGCCACGCGCGAGCGATGCTTCGTCGCGCTCGATCATCGTCACCGGCAGCCCGGCGTCGAGCGCCGCGACCGCGATGCCCGCGCCCATCGTGCCGCCGCCGACCACGCCGATCCGCTCGACCGGCCGCGCGCTCGCGCGCCGCGCCTCGGGCGCCTTCGCCGCTTCGCGCTCCGCGAAGAACGCGTGCACGAGGCCCGCGCGCTGCGGGCTGTCGATGCATTGCAGGAACAGGCTGCGTTCGAACTTCATCCCCGCGTCGAACGACTGCGTGAGCGCGGCCTCGACCGCGTCGACGATCTTCGCCGGCGAGAACAGCCCGCGCGATTTCTTCGGCAGCTCCGCGCGCGCCGCGTCGATCGCAGCCTGCGCGGCCGCGCGATCGGCGAGCCCCTGCGCATCGCGCGTGCGGCGCACCGGTGCGCCGAGCGACACGAGTTCCTGCGCGTACGCGAGCCCTTCGGCGAGCGTGTCGTCGCTGTGCGCGACGCGGTCGACCAGGCCGAGCGCGAGCGCCTCCTCGGCGCTCGCATGGCGGCCCGTCAGCATCAGGTCGAGCGCGGCCTTCGCGCCGATCAGGCGCGGCGCGCGCTGCGTGCCGCCCGCGCCGGGCAGCAGGCCGAGCGTGACTTCGGGCAGCCCGAGCTTCGCGCCGGGCACCGCGAGCCGGTAATGCGCGGCCAGCGCGACTTCGAGGCCGCCGCCGAGCGTCGCGCCGTGCAGCGCGACCACGACCGGCTTCGTGCCCGATTCGATCCGCTCGCACACGTCGGGCAGCGACGGCGGCACCGGCGGCTTGCCGAATTCGCGGATGTCGGCGCCCGCGATGAAGTTGCGGCCGGCGCCGACGATCAGCACCGCACGGATCGCGTCGTCGGCCTGCGCGGCGTCGAGCGCGTCGGCCAGGCCCTGCCGCACGGCGGCGGACAGCGCGTTGACGGGCGGGTGGTCGATCGTGACGACGAGCACCTTGTCGCGGCGCTCGCGCGTGACCGTGCCGGTTTGGGGGGTGGCGGGGGAATTCATGGTTTCTCCTGTCGGCCCGAGTTAGCGCTTTAGCGCTTACTCGAGCCCCATGGCGTGGATGGTCAGAGTTGGCGCTTCAGCGCCTACTCCGACCCCACGGCGATCTGTGCACCAAGCATGACCCGATTCTCGATTGATCGAGATTCATTGACAATTCCCTCTCGCTTTTACAAGCTGTCAAGTCTGACTTGACACTGGATGCTTTCCGACCGTTAAACGGGACGGATCAGGAGACTCGGAGCATGGACCTGAATGCGCTGACGCTGCTCGTCGAGATCCTCGACGCGGGCAATCTCAGCAAGGCCGCGCAGCGGCTCAAGATGAGCCGCGCGAACGTCAGTTACCGGCTGAACCAGCTCGAACGCTCGATCGGCCAGCAGCTCGTGCGGCGCACGACGCGGCGCATCGAGCCGACCGAGATCGGACTGAAGCTGTACGAGCACGGCCGGCGCATCCGCAACGAACTGCTCGCCGCGCAGGAATCGGTGACGACGCTCGGCCAGGACCTGCAGGGCCGCGTGCGGCTGTCGGTGCCGAGCGGCTACGGGCAGATGGTGATGTCGGAATGGCTGCTCGCGTTCAAGCGGCTGCATCCGGGCATCGTGCTCGACGTCGTGTTCGAGAACCGCGTGGAAGACCTGATGCGCGACGAGATCGACATCGCGGTGCGCGTGATGCCGGAGCCGCCGCAGAACCTCGTCGCGCGCGACATGGGTGCGGTGCGCTACGTCGCGTGCGCGTCGGCCGCATTCGCGGCCGCGCACGGGATGCCGTCGAGCCTCGGCGCGCTGGCCGCCGCGCCGGTCGTCACCGCGACGGTGATGGGCCGGCAGTTGCGGATCGCCGCGTATCTCGGCGACGAGCGCCACGAGGTACTGCTCGAGCCCACGCTGATTTCGGAGAACTTCCTGTTCCTGCGCCAGGCGATCCTCGCGGGGATCGGCGTCGGCATCGTGCCCGACTACGTGATGCAGGACGACATGCGGCGCGGCACCGTCGTCACGTCGCTCGACGCGTACCGGCTCAGCATCTTCGGCACGCACATGTACATGCTGTACATGCCGAACCGGCACCACACGCGCGCGACGTCGACGTTCATAGAGTTCATCCTCGAACAGGCCGGAAAGACCGGCCGGGGCGGGCCCGGCGGGATGCGTCAGGGTTTTCTGTCGGATGACAATCCGCCGGCGGCGCGGCGACAATAGCGCGCCGGGGCCGGCAGCCGCGTTGCGCCGGCGCCATCGCCTCATTCGCATTCACTGCTGCCGAGGGTTCAATGTTCGACCGGATTCGCCCGCCTTCGCGTCCCTGGACGCTGCTTGCCGCCGTCGCGCTCGTCGCCCTCAACGCCGGCTGCACGTCCCCGTCCGCGCCGTCGGGCGCCGTCGTCCCGGTCGCCGCCGCATCGGGCGCGGCCGTCCCGCTGCCCGGCGTTCATGCGCCCGAACTGTCGTCCGGCTGGACCGACAAGCCGGGCTGGACTTCGCAGCACTTCATGATCGCTGCCGCGAACCCGCTCGCGACGCAGGCCGGCTACGACATGCTGAAGGCCGGCGGCACCGCAATCGACGCCGCGATCGCGACGCAGATGGTGCTCGCGCTGGTCGAGCCGCAATCGTCGGGGATCGGCGGCGGCGCGTTCATGCTGTACTTCGACGGCAAGGCGACGCAGGCATACGACGGCCGCGAAACCGCGCCGGCCGCCGCGACCGACCGGCTGTTCTACGGGCCGACCGGCCAGCCGATGGGCTTCTACGAAGGTGTCGTCGGCGGGCGCTCGGTCGGCACGCCGGGCGTGCTGCGCATGCTCGACGCCGCGCACCGCGCGCACGGCAAGCTGCCGTGGCGCCGGCTGTTCCAGCCGGCGATCCGGCTCGCCGAGCACGGCTTCACGATCAGCCCGCGGCTCGCGACGCTGATCGCGAACGACAAGTACCTGAAGAACGACCCGGCCGCGCGTGCGTACTTCTACAACGCCGATGGCACGCCGAAGGCGGCCGGCACGGTGCTGAAGAACCCCGCGCTCGCGACGGTGCTGCGCCAGGTCGCCGATCGCGGCGCGAACGCGTTCTACAGCGGCGCGATCGCGCGCGACATCGTCACGAAGGTGCGCAAGCACCCGACCAACCCGGGCCTGCTGTCGCTGCAGGATCTCGCGCGCTACAAGGCGAAGGTGCGCACGCCGCTGTGCGCCGACTACCGGCGCTCGGTCGTGTGCGGGATGCCGCCGCCGTCGTCGGGCGGCCTCGCGATCGCGCAGATGCTCGGCATCCTCGAAGCGATGCCCGACTGGCAGCAGATCGGCGCGCAGAAGCCGGTGCGCAACGATGCCGGCTACGAGCCGACGCCGTTCGCCGCGCACCTGTTCAGCGAAGCCGGGCGTCTCGCATACGCGGACCGTGCACGCTACGTGGCCGATCCCGACTTCGTGCCGCTGCCGGGCGGCACCTGGGCGAGCCTCACCGACAAGACCTATCTCGCGCAGCGCGCGCGGCTGATCGGCGACAACAGCATGGGGGTCGCGCAGGCCGGCGCGCCGCAGGGCGCGACGCTCGCGATGGCCGACGACCGCAGCCCCGAATTGCCGTCGACGTCCGACATCGCGATCGTCGACCGCTACGGCCAGGCGCTGTCGATGACGACCAGCATCGAGGATGCGTTCGGCGCGCGGCTGATGGTGCGCGGCTTCATGCTGAACAACCAGCTCACCGATTTCTCGTTCGTGTCGAACGACAACGGCCGGCCGGTCGCGAACCGCGTGCAGCCTGGCAAGCGGCCACGCTCGGCGATGTCGCCGGAGCTCGTGTTCGACAAGAAGACGAAACAGGTGACGATGATCGTCGGCTCGGCCGGCGGCCCCGCGATCATCAATCACGTCGCGAAGACGCTGGTCGGCGTGCTCGACTGGGGCATGACGATGCAGCAGGCGATCGCGCTGCCGAACTTCGGGTCGATGAACGGGCCGACGCAACTGGAACGCGGCCGCGTGTCGGATGCGCTCGCCGACGGGCTGAAGGGCCGCGGGCACGACGTGCAGCTCGTCGAGATGAACTCGGGGCTGCAGGGAATCCAGCGGCTGAACGTGCAGGGGCAGACGGTGTGGTTCGGCGGCGCGGATCCGCGCCGGGAAGGGGTCGCGATGGGCGATTGAGTGCGGCAGGCAAAGGCGGCGCGTGTGCGTCGCCCGCGCCGCCTGCGCGACGTCAGCCTCTTCCCTTCCACGGTACGATCCGCCGCTCGACCCACCGCATCGCGAGATCGAACAGCCACGCGATCGCGCCGATGATCAGGATCCCCATCACGACGATGTCCGTACGCAGGAAGCTCGATGCGTTGAGCACCATCTGCCCGAGCCCGGCCGTCGCGGCAACCATCTCCGCCGCAACGAGCGTCGTCCAGCCGAACCCGATCGCGATTCGCAGCCCCGTGAGGATTTCCGGCAGCGCGGCCGGCAACACCACGTGGCGCACGATCTGCGCGAAGCTGCCGCCGAGCGAATACGCGGCGTTGATCTGCTCGACCGTCGCCGCGCGCACGCCGGCGCGTGCGGCCATCGCGATCGGCGCGAAGCACGCGAGGAAGATCACGACGAGCTTCGCCGTTTCGTCGATGCCGAACCAGATCACGACGAGCGGCAGGTACGCGAGCGGCGGCAGCGGCCGGTAGAACTCCAGCAGCGGATCGAGCACGCCGCGTGCGACGCGGCTCACGCCCATCAGGATGCCCGCCGGCACGCCGATCGCCGTCGCCAGCAAAAATGCGCCGAACACGCGCGCCGCGCTCCACAGCAGATGTTCCGACAGCGGCAGGCCGCCCTGAATGCGGCCGTGCCACGCATCGACGAAAGCGGCCCACACGGCTTCCGGTGCGGGCAGGAACAGCGGCGGCAACCACTGGCGATGTGTCGCGACCCACCACAGCACGGCCAGCGCCGCGACCGTCGCCGCGCTCAGCCCTGCGGTCTTCCCTTCCCCCGGCAGCCGGTAACGGCGCGACGACGGCGCACGACGCGCCGCCTGAGGCCGCGTGCGATCGCCCTGCTCGAAGCCTGCGGTCGCACGATCGGCCGTCCACGAATCCTGCGTGCTCATGCTGTCCTGCCTGTGCAAAGTACTGTTACGGCCGCGCCCGACGGCCACGCCGTGTCGCGCGAGTTCGCTCATCACGCCGGCTCCGCAACCGCCTCGTCGCGATGCAGGTACGAGATCAGCCGCTCGCGCCACGCGATGAATTCCGGTGACGATTTCACCGCACGTGCATCGCGCGATTCGACGTAGCGGCGCGCGAACGGCAGCTCGAAGGTTTCCGCGATGCGTCCCGGGCCCGGCGTCATCACGACGAGGCGCGTCGCGAGGAACAATGCCTCCTCGACGTCGTGCGTGATGAAGAACACCGTCTTGCCGGTGCGCGCCCACACGTCGAGCACGAGCGCCTGCATCGTGCCGCGCGTCATCGCGTCGAGCGCACCCATCGGCTCGTCCATCAGCAGCACGCGCGGGTCGCTCGCCAGCGCACGCGCGATGCCGACACGCTGCTGCATCCCGCCCGACAGTTCGTACACGCGCGCATGCGCATGGTTGTCGAGCCCGACGAGCGCGAGCATCTGTCGCGCCCGCGCTTCGCGTTCGGCCTTCGACACGCGCGCGAAGCGCAGCCCGAGCGCGACGTTGCCGAGCACGTCGAGCCACGGCAGCAGCGCGTATTTCTGGAACACGACGCCGCGATCGGCGCCGGGGCCCGCGACCGGCACGCCGTCGACGCGCACGTCGCCCGTCGTCGGCGCGACGAAGCCGGCCATGCAGTTCAGGAGCGTCGTCTTTCCGCACCCGGACGCGCCGAGCGCGACGACGAATTCACCGGCCTCGATGCGCAGGTCGACGCGCGCGAGCGCCTGCGTCGTCGGCCTGCCGCGCTCGCCCGGATAGGCAACCGATACCTGACGGACTTCCAGCGTGCTCATGCTCAGGACTCCGCGATGATCGCCGCGCTCAGCGCGCGGCCTTCTGCACGAACTGCGGATCGACGCCGGCCGAATAGTCGGACAGCACCGCCTGGATCGTGCCCTGCGATTTGAGGAACGTGGCCGTGGCCGCGAGCGACTTCGCGGCGCCCGATTGCGCGCCGCCGCCGAGCCACGTCGGCGACGCCTGCTCGGCCGCCGTCGGGAATGCGTAGAGCGCGAGGCTGGCCGGCACGTCCTGCGCGTTCGCGCCCGACACCTTCGCCACCGCGGCGACCTGCGGCGAGCCGACCTTCCATGCCGCCGCGTGCGCGCGGTAGTCGGCATCGGCGGCCGCGAGCACCTTCACGAAGCGCGTGACGAACTCGGGGTTCTCGCGCGCGAACTTGCGGCTCACGACGAAGCCGTCGAAGGTCGCCTTGCCACTTTCTTTCGCAACCTGGCCCGACGTCGTGAGCACGGTGCCCGACTGCTTGACCTTCGCGAGCACCGGATCCCAGATATAGGTCGCGTCGATGTCGCCGCGCGCCCACGCCGCCGCGACTTCGGGCGGACGCAGGTTGACGATCTTCACGTCGTTCGGATTGACGCCCGCGGCCTGCAGCGCGACGAGCGTATGGAAGTGCGACGTCGACACGAACGGCACGCCGATCTTCTTGCCCTTCAGCGCAGCGACGTTCGTGACGCCCGAGCCGTTGCGCGCGACGAGCGCCTCGGCGTCGTTGATGTTGTCGAGTACCCAGAACAGCGAGATGTCGAGGCCCTGCGACAGGCCGGCCGCGATCGGGCTCGACCCGGCTTCGCCGAGCTGCACGGAGCCCGACGCGAGCGCGCGGATCACGTCGGCGCCGCTGTCGAGCTTGCGGAACGTGACCTTGTAGCCGGTCGCCTTTTCGACTTCACCGCTCGCCTGCGCATAACGCCACGGCACGACCATGTCCTGGTACGCAATCACGACTTCGCGCGATTCGGCGTGCGCCGCGCCGAGCGCGGCAAAGGCGGTCAGCGCGACGACGGCGCGGCGGATGAAGCTGAAACGGGACATGCGGCTCTCCTTCGGAATGCGGGCATTGCTGCGGGAGAGCCGACTATAGGAGCTTTGCGCGCGGCGGGAGCGAACTTATCCTGCGAAGCTATCGATGCCGTTTCAGCTTTGCTTTCCACGTTCGACCGGATCGCGCGTCCGGTCGGGTGACGATTGCCATGCGGCAGCGCGGATGGCCGCAGCAGCAACAAAAAAGCCCGCATCGCTGCGGGCTTTTTCGACTGCGTGTGACGGCAGCGGGATTGCGACGCTCAGACCACCCCGGCCCCGTGCGCCTGCAGATCGGCGTGATAGCTCGACCGCACCATCGCGCCGACGGCTGCGTGCGTGAAGCCCATCTTGTACGCCTCTTCCTCGTACATCTTGAACGTATCCGGATGCACGTACGCACGCACCGGCAGGTGGTGCTCGGACGGCTGCAGGTACTGGCCGATCGTCAGCATGTCGACGTCGTGCGCGCGCAGGTCGCGCATCACCTGCAGGATTTCCTCTTCGGTCTCGCCGAGGCCGACCATCAGGCCCGACTTCGTCGCGACGTCCGGATGCTGCGCCTTGAAGTCCTTCAGGAGCTTCAGCGAGTGCGCATAGTCCGAACCCGGGCGCGCTTCCTTGTACAGGCGCGGCACCGTTTCGAGGTTGTGGTTCATCACGTCGGGCGGCGCGGCGTTCAGGATCGAAATCGCACGGTCGAGACGGCCGCGGAAGTCGGGCGTCAGGATCTCGATACGCGTTTCCGGCGACTGCTCGCGCACTTCGCGGATGCACTCGACGAAGTGGGCCGCGCCACCGTCACGCAGGTCGTCGCGGTCGACGCTCGTGATCACCACGTACTTGAGCTTCAGCGCCGCGATCGTGCGTGCGAGGTTCTTCGGTTCGTCCGCGTCGAGCGGATCGGGACGGCCGTGGCCGACGTCGCAGAACGGGCAGCGGCGCGTGCACTTGTCGCCCATGATCATGAACGTCGCGGTGCCCTTGCCGAAGCATTCGCCGATGTTCGGGCAGCTCGCTTCCTCGCACACGGTGTGCAGGTTGTGCTCGCGCAGGATCGTCTTGATCTCGTTGAAGCGCGAGCTGCCGGTGGCCGCCTTCACGCGGATCCACTCGGGCTTCTTCAGCCTCTCGATCGGAATGACCTTGATCGGGATGCGCGCCGTCTTCGCCTGCGCCTTCTGCTTGGCGGTCGGATCGTACGCAGCGGTGGCGGCCGAATCGGCCGGTGCGGGAGAAGCGGTAACGTCAGTCATTCGATTGTTCCAGTGCCTGCGGCTTGTCGGCGGCCGCGGATGCGCCGTCGAGGTTGGCGATCAGACGGCGCACCAGCGTGTGGGCGACGTCGTTCCAGTCGGCGGCAACCTCGAGGCTCGCCATGTCGACAGTTTCCAGTCCGGCATAGCCGCACGGGTTGATCGCAAGAAACGGGCGCAGATCCATCTTCACGTTCAGGCTCAGCCCGTGATAGCTGCAGCCGTTGCGGACCTTCAGGCCGAGGGCCGCGATTTTCGCGCCCTCGTGTACGCCGGATGCTACGTAGATCCCGGGCGCGCCCGCCTTGCGGACCGAAGCGAGATTATACGCCGCGAGGGTTTCGATCACGGCCTCCTCGATCTTCGTCACGAGCGTGCGCACCATCAGCTTGCGCCGGCGCAGGTCCAGCAGCAGGTAGACGACGATCTGGCCGGGGCCGTGGTAGGTGATTTGTCCGCCGCGGTCGACCTTCACGAGCGGCACGCCGCTGTCGGCCACCAGCAGGTGGGCCGGGTCGCCAGCCTGGCCGAGCGTGTAGACGGGCGGATGCTCGACCACCCAGATCTCGTCGCCGGTGTCGGCCGTGCGCGTGTCGGTGAACGCGCGCATCGCGTCGAAGCTCGTCTCGTAGGCCTCGAAGCCCCGCCAGCGCACGGCGACCGGCTGGGCCGGAAAGTCGGCGGGCGATGCGGAAACGGCGACAGGCGTGGACACGATGGAAACCGGCGAGACGGACATGGGCGGTAGTTTACCGAAAACCCATGGGTCTCGCCGGGCTTGGAAAGGGACGGATTGTCAGTATCCGTCGGACGAAATGATGGTCAGACCGTGCGCCAGCCGTCGTGGAGCAGCGTGGTCAAGCGTTCGCGCAGGCGTGCCAGCCCGCCGAGTGCCACCTCCCGGGGCGGCCGCGACACCGAGAACGCGACGCGCGCGCCCTCGCGGCCTTCCGCGCTGAGCCACAGCCGCTCGCCGCGGCGCAGCTTCAGCGTTTCGCCGTCGACCAGGAAGTAGTCGTCGACGTCGTTGCTGCGCGTCGCCCAGACCGGCCCGCATTGAACGATCAGCCGCGTGCTGCGTTGCACCTTCATCGGCACGGTTTCGCCCACGGGGATTTCGAAGGTGATGCTTGAAGAAATTTCTTGCATGATCGACTCCGCCAATAAATGCTTCGATGGCTACAATCGTAGTCACTTCAAGGCGTCTGACAAAACGACCAATTTTCACGTCGATGTGAGGAAAATTAGCAAATGGACCTCCGCCAGCTACCGGCGCTGAACGCCGTTCGCGCGTTCGAAGCCGCTGCCCGTCACGAGAATTTCTCGCGCGCCGCCGACGAGCTGTTCGTCACGCACGGCGCAGTCAGCCACCAGGTGCGCGCGCTCGAGGAAGAGCTTGGCGTGCAGCTGTTCACGCGCAACGGCAAGCGGCTGTGCCTGACCGACGCCGGCATGCGCTATGCGCAGCAGATCCGCACCGCACTGATGGTGATCGCCGACGCGACGCGCGAGGTGCGCTCGAGCGACCGCGACCGGCGGCTGGTGGTGTCGATGCTGTCGTCGTTCGCCGCGCGCTTCATCACGCCGCGCATCGGCACGTTCATCGAGCGGCATCCGGAAATCGACGTCGAGCTGCAGTCGACCAACTCGCTCACCGATTTCGCGCGCGACGACGTCGACCTCGCGATCCGCTTCGGCTCCGGCACCTATCCGGGGCTGCATGTCGAGCCGCTGTTCGAGGAGGTGTTCTTTCCGGCATGCGCACCGACGCTGAACGGCGGCAAGCTGCCGCAGACGCCTGCCGATCTCGTGCATTACAACCTGCTGCGCTCGGATGACGAGCTGTGGCGGCCGTGGTTCGACGCGGCCGGGCTCGATACGCTGACCGAGCCGAAACGGGGGGTGCTGTACCAGGATTCGTCGAACCTGCTGCTGGCCGCGATCGACGGCCAGGGCATCGCGCTGGTGCGCCGCTCGCTCGCGGTGCACGACCTGCTCGACGGGCGCATCGTGCGCCTGTTCGACATCGACGGGCAGAGCCCGTGGCACTATTTTTTCGTGTGTCCGCCGCCGCTACTGAGCACGCCGCGCGTGCAGGCGTTCCGGTCCTGGCTGCTCGAGCAGGTCGTGGAATACCAGCAGCTGTGCGACGAACTGGACGCGCGGCGCGCGGCGGGGAAATGTCCCGCCGAGTGCGCGCTGGAGGGAGGATGGAAAGGGATCAGCGGCCGTTTGCGCTGATCCCCGGAGCGCCGGAACGGGCGCTTAGAGCACGACCTTGACCATCGGATGGCCGGTCAGTGCGCGGTAGATGTTGTCGAGCTGTTCCTGGCTCGTCGCGCGCACGGTGATCGTGAGGCCCGTGTAATTGCCGCCGCTCGACGCGCGCTCCTCGATCTTCTCGACATCGATCTCGTTGTCGTGAACGGCGACGACCTTGAAGATCGTGTCCTTGAACTCCGGGTGCGCCTTGCCCATGATCTTGATCGGGAAATCGCACGGAAACTCCAGCAGCGACTCCTTCCGGGTATCGATCGCGCCGGTGACCTCGATGGTTTTGGTCGGTTCGCTCATCATTTTCTCCGGGTTAGGTCAAACTGTTCAAACTCGCGTGCCTTCGCACGCTGGTACGCGTCATACAGCGCCGCGAACACGGGGCCCGGCTTGCCGCCCTGGACGGGCAGATCGTCGAGCGACGTGACAGGCAGCACTTCCTTCGTGGCCGACGTGATCATGATCTCGTCAGCCGAGCGCAACTCCACTTCGCTGATCTCGCGCGCGACGAACGGGATCTTGCATTCGTCGGCCAGCTCCTCGATCAGCGCATAGCGGATCCCTTCGAGGATCTTGTTGCTGCGCGGCGGCGCGAGCAGCTCGCCGTTCTTCACGACCCACACGTTCGACGACGACCCTTCGGTCAGGTAGCCGTCACGCAACTGCAGCGTCTCGAACGCGTCGTGTTCCGCCGCATGCTGCGCCATCAGCACGTTGCCGAGCAGCGAGATCGACTTGATGTCGCAATGCAGCCAGCGGCGATCCTCGGCCGTCACGCAGCGCACACCCTTCGCACGCTCTTCTTCCGGCGGCAGGCGCAGCGGGCTCGTCATCGCGAACACCGTCGGCACCGCGTTCGCCGGGAACGCATGGCCGCGCTTCGCGACGCCGCGCGTCACCTGCAGGTAGACGAGCGCGTTGCCGTCGCCGAGGCCTTCGGCATTCGCCTCGACCACGCGCTCGATCAGCGCGCGCCAGCCGGCCGCGTCGTGCGGGTTGTCGATGCCGATCTTCTTCAGGCTGCGCGCGAGCCGCTCCAGATGCGGGTCGATCCGGAACGGCACGTGCGCGCCGTCGTGTGCATAAACGGGGACGACTTCATACACGCCATCGCCGAAGATGAACCCGCGGTCGAGCACCGGGACACGGGCTTCGGACAGCGGCACCAGTTCCTCCTGCGCCGAGACGCTGAGGTAGACGATCGGTTCGAATTCGGCTTGGCTCATAGCTATGACAGATGGGGATGAAGTCGTAAAAACAAAGGCCCGTCGCGCTTACTTCTTCTTGCTGAACATCAGCAGGATCGAGTCCCAGATACGCCCGAAGATACCCGCTTCCGGCACCGCCTGCAGCGCGACGACCGGGAATTCCGACAGCGTCTTGCCGTCGGCGACGATCTTCACGGTGCCGACCTGCTGGCCTTCCGCGAGCGGCGCGATCAGCGGCGCGTTCACGTCGACTTCGGTCTTGACCTTGTCGCCGAGGCCGCGCGGCACGGTCGCCCACTGGTCGCCCTTCACGCCGACCTGCACGGTGTTTTCCTTGCCCTTGTAGATACGCGGCGTCGACATTGCCTGGCCGCCCTTGAACAGACGCACCGAATCGAACGCGCTGTAGCCGTAGTTCAGCATCTTCATGCTGTCCTGCGTGCGCTCGCCTTCCTTCTGCTCGCCCATCATCACCGACACCAGGCGGCGCTGGCCGTCGACGCCCGGGATCGCGCGCTTCGCCGATGCGATCAGGCAGAAGCCGGCCGCCTGCGTATGGCCCGTCTTCAGGCCGTCGACCGTCGGATCCAGCCACAGCAGGCGGTTGCGGTTGCCCTGGCGGATGTTGTTGTACTTGAATTCCTTCTCCGAGAAGATGCTGTAGTACTGCGGAA
Organism: Burkholderia cepacia complex sp. TUM26381; assembly: GCF_057439935.1. Taxonomy (NCBI): domain Bacteria; kingdom Pseudomonadati; phylum Pseudomonadota; class Betaproteobacteria; order Burkholderiales; family Burkholderiaceae; genus Burkholderia; species Burkholderia cepacia complex sp. TUM26381. The sequence continues at coordinate 3,277,554 of NZ_CM172006.1, forward strand.
AATCGCGGATCAGGTGCGCGGACAGCTTCGCGAGGTCGCCGGCCGTCGTGTAGTGGTTCGGGTCGGGCATGCCGTTCACGTCGGCGAAGTGCGTGCCCTTCATGCCGAGGCGCGCCGCCTCGTCGTTCATCAGCGTGACGAACTGCCCTTCGCTGCCGCCGACGAGTTCGGCCAGCGCGATCGCGGCATCGTTGCCCGACTGGATGATCATCCCGTACACGAGGTCATGCACGGACACCGGCTTGTTCGCCTCGATGAACATGCGCGACTCGTCGCGGCCGACGCGGCGCACCGCGTCGCTCGGCGTGACGATCTGCTCCATCGAGATCTTCTTCTTGTCGAGCGCCTCGAACACGAGGTAGGCGGTCATCAGCTTCGTCAGCGAGGCCGGCTCGACGCGTTCATCCGCATTGCCCGACGCGAGCACCGTGTTGCTGGTCGCGTCGACGAGCACCCACGAGCGTGCGTTCACGCCCGGCGGCGGCACCGCGCCCGGCATGTAGGTCGCGGGCGCGCCGGTGAACTGCTCGGCGGCCGGCGCCGCATGCGCGGCCTTGGCCTTGGCGGCCGGCTTCGCCTCGGCGACGACGATCGTCGATGCGAGCGCGACGGGCAGCATCACGCCGAGCGCGACGTTGCGCGCGGCGGTGCCGAAGGCGATGGAGGAAGCGAGGGACTTGAGGCCTTGGGGAGACAGACGCATGATCGATTCAGGCTGATGGCAGAAAGTGCGGTGCGAAACGCGCAGGGTTGAACGGCAAGGCGGCGGGCGTTTCGGGCACTCGCCCGGAAATCGCCGGGCGACGCGAAACGCGCCGGTTGGACTCGTGCGGACGCGTTCGGTTCGCGGCCGTCGCGAGCGGGCGGACAGGCGGCGAAACGAGCGCCGCATGGGCCCAGCCGGGCCGCGGGCGACGCGGAATGCGGCCATTATACGTGGCCGCGAACGGCGTTTTCGCGAACCTGGCGCCGGACGGCCGCACACCGGCTTCGGGAGCATAGCGCGAGCAGGCTGCGGACCCGCGCACTCGAAGCCGCGCGAAAGGCGTGCGCAGGCGGTGTGCAAGACGGGTCGTGTCGCCGTGCGGCAGGCGGAACGCCGCGCGGTGCGGCGCGATGTCGCGCGACGTTTCGGGAAGGGTCGTGCATCCGGCCGGGTGCCGGTGCGCGGGACGGGCCGCCGGCGCTTACGCCGGCGCCCGCACGCAGGCCGGGGCCGGTTCGCGCGCTTGGCGGGCTTGCGCCGGCCCTAGCGCCACGCGTCGACGATGATGCGCTTCAGCACGTGCAGCTTGCGATGAAGGAAATGCTCGGCGCCGGGAATCACGACGACCGGCAGTTCCTGCGGCCGCGCCCAGTCGTACACCGACGCGATCGGCACCGTGTCGTCGGTTTCGCCGTGGATCACGAGCGTGTTCTCGGGCACGTCGGCCACCTGCCAGCGGCTCGCGGCCGTGCCGACGAACACCATCCGCTCGATCGACTCGCCCGCGTCGCGCAGCCGCTTCGCGACGTGCGACAGCACGAACGTGCCGAACGAGAAGCCCGCCAGCACGAGCGGCAGGTCCGCGTACGCGGGCTGCGCACGCATGTGCGCGAGCACCGCAACGAGGTCGTCGGCTTCGCCGGTGCCGTTGTCGTGCACGCCTTCGGTCGCGCCGACGCCACGGAAGTTCGACCGGTAGACGACGTAGTTCAACTGCACGAGCGTGCGCGCGAGCGTCTGCGCGACCTTGTTGTCCATCGTGCCGCCGAACAGCGGATGCGGATGCGCGACGAGCGCGATGCCGCGCGGCGCGGCGCCCTCTTCACGCACGGCATCAGGCAGGTCGACCGCGATTTCGATCTGCCCGACCGGGCCCGCGATCAGCGATTTCTGCGTATGAACGTTCATTCGGCCGGCCCGCTCAGATCTTCAGGCGGTCGACGACCTTGCCGTCGCGCAGGTGCGATTCGACGATCTCGTCGATGTCGGCCTGGTCGACGTACGTGTACCACGTGCCTTCCGGATACACGACCATCACGGGCCCTTCCTCGCAGCGGTCGAGGCAGCCGGCCTTGTTGATGCGCACCTTGCCGGGCCCCGCGAGGCCGAGTTCCTTCACGCGTTTTTTCGCGTATTCCTGCATGGTCTGCGCGCCGCATTGCGCGCAGCTCGGGCGTTCGGCGCCCGGTTCGCGCTGGTTCAGGCAGAAGAAGACGTGGTGCTGGTAGTAGGAATCCATGATGGTGGCGAGCGGCCCGGCGCGAGGCCGTGCGGAAAGAGGAGCGATTGCCGTTGCGCGGGGCAACGGAGGATGCCGAAGATTATAGCGACCGGCGCGCGCGGCTGCCCGCGATACGGCCGCCGCCGCGCGGCCCGGACCGCCGCGTCAGCGGCGCAGCGCGGCCGGCAGCCACGCATGCTCGACGCGCTGGCCGAGCCAGATCAGCGCCGCGTAGGGCCAGATCCAGGCGAGCCAGCGCGCGATGCTGTTGAAATGCACGTAACGCCCCTGCCGCCAGCCCGACAGCGTGAAGTCGAAGAACGGGTTGACCGGCAGCAGGTTCACGAGCGCGACGCCGGCCAGCAGCGCGAGCGCCGCGAGCGTCGCCCGCCAGGTCTCCGGCACGCGCAGCGCGACGAGCGCGGCCGCGAAGCCGAGCTCGATGCCGAGCCGCGCGCCAGGCGTCGCCCAGACGACGACGAGGCCGGTGGCCGACTGCATGAACGTCGCGGCCGCCTTCAGCACCAGCGTCGCCACGACGAGCGCGATCAGCAGCCGGATGCGCGGCGCGCGCGGCCGCATCGCGAGCGACGCGATCGCCAGCGCGGCGAACAGCATCAGCCCCCCGAGCGTGGCCTCCCACGCGGAATCGGACAGCCAGCCGTCGACCCGCTCGGGCCATTCGCTGACGCGCCACGCGTCCGGCAGCCACGCGAGCAGCGTGTCCTGCATCGACGCGTCGGCGCGCTCCCACAGCGCGGCCGGCCAGTCGCCGATGCCGAACAGGAACGGCGACGGAAACAGGATCGCGAACGGCCACAGCGCGGCGAGCAGCAGCGGCGTCGCGCCGTCGGCCTCGAACCATGCGAAGCGCAGCCGGCGCAGCGCGCCGCGATCGAGCAGCGCGCCCGTGGCCGGTGCGGCGAGCGCCGCGCCCAGCAGCGCGCCGAGTGCGTTGGCGCCAAGATCGAGATTCGATGCGACGCGCGTCGGCAGGTAGGTCTGCAGCGCCTCCATCGAGCCCGACAGCAGCACGCCGAGCCCGCCCGCGATCAGCGTCGCGGCCACACCGCGCCAGCGCGGGTGCAGCGCCAGCACGCCGAGCGCGCCGAACGGCAGATAGCCGAGCACGTTCGTGACCACGTCGAAGGCGGTCACGTAGCGCTGCATCGGCGCGAACAGGTAGTCGAACGGCCCGATGCCGAGCGACACCCAGCCTTGGAACGGATACAGCGACGCGTAGACGATGAGCGCCGCGTAAGCGGCGAAGGCCTGCCGCGCGAGCGGCGATGCGCGATGCGAGCCGGTCGCGTTCATCGCGGCTGCGCGGCGCGCGTCACGGGGTGCCCGCGTACGCCTGCATGCCGACCCACGCGGCGATCTGCGACACGAGTTCGTCGCTCGCCGTCGCGAGCGCGCGGGCGCCGCCGGCCGCGTCCGGCGTGCTCGACGGGGCGCGCGCGACGAACGTGCGCTGGCCGAGCACCTTGCCGTCGAGCGTCAGTGTCGCGCGGGCGGTCACCGCGCCGTGGCTCTGCGACTGCCCGTCGAACACCTGCTCGAATTCGTTCAGGTCGACCTTGAGGGTCGGCGCGCGCACGCCGTCGGACCCTTCGAGCACCGCGCCGCGCGACGACAGCGCGCCGCGCAGCCGCTGCGTGAGAAGTTGCGCGGGCGGCGCGGTCCAGCGGCTGTCGCGATAGACGGCTACATGCTGCGCATCCGCGTATGCGAGGCGGTACGCGAACTTGTCCGAGTCGAGCGCGTCGGGCGCGGCGACGTCGAGCACCTTCAGCGCGGGGCCCGAACCGGCCGTCACGACCGACGCGGCCGGCCCGAGGTCGTAGCGGACATTCGACAGCACCGCGCTGTTGCCGGCGCAGCCGGCCGCCAGCGCGAGCGTCAGCACGGCAAGCGCGGCCGCGGCGGGACGCAGCGCGCGGTCAAGGATTCGTGGCATGGCGTGTTCCTGCATGATGTTTCCGGTTTCGATGGGCGTCATGGCCCGGCCGTTTCCGGCCGGACGATCGATGGATTTGCGCTTCACTTCCCGGCCGTCGCACCCGGCCAGACGAAGCCCGCTTCGCCGGGCCCCGGCGCCGCGCCCGGCGAACCGAACAACAGACTGCGCGGGTTGCGGCCGAGTTCACCGGCCACGTCCTTCAATTGCCGCGACGCATCGCCGACGCTGCCGGCCAGCATATTGAAGCGCGGCAACGTGTCGTACTGCACGCGCGCGTTCAGGTCGTTCAGCGCGACGCCGACCTGCTCGGCGGCCGTGCCGGCCTTGTTCAGGTTCGACACGAGCGGCCCGTTCGGCTGCAGCAACGTGTTCGCCGACGCCATCGCGCGATTTACCTCGTGCATCGTTTCCGGCAGCGCGGAGACCGCCGGGCCGAGCTGCTTCGTCAGCGTCGTCGCGCCGTCGGCCGCGTGCTGCAGGCTTTCGGCCGTCGCACGCAACTGCTCGCGCATTTCGGGCGACATCAGCGCATTCGCGCTCTTCGCGGCCAGTTCGAGCTGCCGCAGCAGCACGTCGCCGCGCTCCTGGATCTGGTCGAACAGGCTCGGCCGCATCGGGATCTGCGCGATCGACTTCGCCGACGACGGCAGCGGCGCCAGGTCGCGCCCCGTATCCTCGAGCTGCACGAACGCGATGCCCGTCACGCCCTGGAAGCCGAGGCTGCCGTAGGTCGACTGCGTAATCGGCGCGTCGTGGTCGACGAGGATCCGGATCCGGATCTGGCCCGGATGCGTGCGATCGAAGCCGATCGACTGCACCTTGCCGACGTCGAGGCCGCGAAAGCGCACGGCCGCGTCCGGGAACAGCCCCGTCACGTTGGTGCGCGCGAGCAGGTCATACGGCACGCGCACGGTGCGGTCGACGTTGAACCAGAACACGGTGCCCGCGATCGCGAGCGTCAGCGCGATCGTGAACAGGCCGGCCCAGAACGCATGTGATTTGTTTTCCATCGGAGGGTTCCTTGTCCTTGCCTGTTACAGCTCGACGCTCGACAGCGCCGGTTCGAGGGCCGCCTTCGGCAGCTTCGCGCGCCGCTCGGGCGGCAGCGCCTGCAATGCGCGGCGCCCGCGCAGCCCCAGGAAATATTCGTGGATGAACGGATGATCGACGTTCGCGGCCTCCTCGACCGGCGCGGCGACCAGCACCTTGCGGTCGGCCAGCACCGCGACGCGCGTCGACAGCGCGACCATCGTGTCGAGGTCGTGCGTCACCATCACGACGGTCAACCCGAGCGTGCGATGCAGCGTCGCGATCAGCTCGACGAATTCGTCCGACGCCTGCGGATCGAGGCCGGCCGTCGGCTCGTCGAGGAACAGCAGCTCGGGCTCGAGCGCGATCGCGCGCGCGATGCCGACCCGCTTCACCATCCCGCCCGACAACGCGGCCGGCATCTTCGACGCGTGCTTGCACGGCAGGCCGACCATCTCGAGCTTCAGCATCACGATGTCGTGCAGCAGGTCCGGCGGCACGCGGCCGAGCTCGCGCAGCGGCTGCGCGACGTTGTCGAACACCGTCATCGACGAGAACAGCGCGCCCTGCTGGAACAGCATCCCCGAGCGCGTGCGCATCATCCGCGCGCTCGCGTCGTCGATCGTCGCCGTGTCCTCGCCGAACACCTTGATCGTGCCCGACGTCGGCCGCTCGAGGCCGAGGATCTGCCGCACCAGCGTCGTCTTGCCGGAGCCCGAGCCGCCGACGATCGCCACGATCTCGCCGCGCCGCACGTCGAAGTCGAGCTTCTGGTGAATGATGTTGCGCCCGTAGCGCTTGGTCAGGTTGCGCACCTCGATCACGAGGTCGCCGGCATCGGCCTCCCCGGCCGGCTGCGTGCCGACCGCCCCGGCGCCGCTGGCCGCCGCATGCGCCGACGTTTCGTTCGATGCGTTCATCCGAGCCCCACGTTCTGGAACAGGATCGCGAACACCGCGTCGGCGAGAATCACGACCGTGATCGACGACACGACCGACGTGGTCGTGCCTTCGCCGAGACTCTGCGAGTTCGCCTTGATCCGGAAGCCGAAATGGCACGCGACCAGCGCGATCAGCATGCCGAACACGACGCCCTTGCCGACGCCGATGTACAGGTTCGCGATCGGCACGACGCCCGGCAGCGAGCGCACGAAATAGTTGACGTCGATCCCGAGCACGAGCTTCGCGGCAAGCGCGCCGCCCGTCAGCGCGATGATGTTGGTCCACATGACGAGCAGCGGCATGGCGATGCCGAGCGCGAGCACGCGCGGCAGGATCAGCCGCAGCCCGTGCGGGATGCCCATCACGCGCATCGCGTCGAGCTCCTCGGTCACGCGCATCACGCCGATCTGCGCGGTGATCGCCGAGCCCGAGCGGCCCGCGACGAGGATCGCCGACAGCACGGGGCCAAGCTCGCGGATCACCGACAGCCCGAGGATGTTCACGATGTAGCGGTTCGCGCCGAACATCTGCAGCTGCTGCGCGGACAGGTAGCTGAGCACGATGCCGATCAGGAACGCGACGAGCGCGGTGATCGGCAGCGCCTGCGCGCCGGCGCTGTAGATGTTCGCCGAGGTTTCCTTCCACGGCATCGTCTTCGGGCGGCGCAGCACCGACAGCGCATCGAGGATCACGAGGCCGAACATCGCGATGCCGCCCTGCAGGTGCTCGCCGAACGCGAAGATCGCCTGGCCGAGCCGCGTGACGGGATCGAAGCGCACGACGCGCTCCGGCGCCTCGCGCTCGCTGTCGAGCCGTTCGATGCGCTCGAAGATCGTGCGCTGCGTGACGCTCAGCTCGACCCCGGCCGGCAGCTTGCGGCCCCACACGCGCCACAGCGCCTGGCCGCCGACGTGATCGAGCCGCTCGATGCCGGACAGATCCCATTCGCTCACGCGCCCGGTGGCGATGCTCGCGACGCGGCGCGCGACGGCGCCGCGATTGCGCGCAAGCGCGAGCGCGGTCCACTGGCCGTACAGGCGCACCGTCTGGCCCTGGCCGCCGGCGTCGACCGACAGGCCGGGAGGAGTCTCGAAGTCCAAGGGCAGGTTGTTTGCAAAAGGATGACAGCGGCCATTGTAGCGAACCGCCCGGCGCCGCGACGTGAGGATTTCCGTGGGGTGCCGGGCCGGGTGCACGCGGCCGGGGCACTGCGGCCGGGCCCGCCGGACGCCGCCGCCTGCCGCGGCCCGCGGCCGGTGTCGCGACCTTTCATTCTTCCGTCACGTTTCCTTTCGATACTCTCACGCGCCGCACATCAGGCCGTCGGCGCGCCGCGCCGCCATTTGTTGCGTACCTCGCGTTTCATAAAACAGAACACCGAACAGGACAACCGATGCGTTTCCCCCCGCTTTCCCGCCGCCACGTACCGGCCGCCGCCGCGCTCGCCAGCCTCGCCTTCGCCCTCGCCGGCTGCGGCGGCGACGACGTCACCGCCACGCCGCCGTCGCAACCGCAGGCCCAGGCGCCCGTCGGCACGACGGCCACGCTCGCGCTGCTCGAGACGACCGACCTGCACACCAACGTGCTGTCGTATGACTATTTCAAGCTCGCCGCAGACAATTCGCTCGGCTTCGAGCGTGTGTCGACGCTGATCGCGCAGGCCCGCGCGCAGTACCCGAACACGCTGCTGCTCGACAACGGCGACACGATCCAGGGCACCGCGCTGTCGGACTACCAGGCGCTCGTGAAACCGGTCGGCTGCGACCAGACGCTCGCGATCTACAAGGTGATGAACGCCGCGAAATTCGACGGCGGCGGGATCGGCAACCACGAGTTCAACTACGGGCTGCCGTACCTGTCGCAGGTGACCGGCAACACGTTCGAGGTCGACGGCCTGCCGGCCCCGGCCCAGCAGAAGAAGTGCGCGGGTCCGAATTTCCCGCAGGTGCTCGCGAACGTGATCAGCGCGAAAACCAACGCGCCGCTGTTCACGCCGTACACGATCCTGACGCGCACGGTGACGGCGACGACGCCGGACGGCAAGACGGTCAGCGCGCCCGTGAAGATCGGCATCATCGGCTTCACCCCGCCCGCGATCATGAACTGGGACAAGCGCTGGCTCGACGGCAAGGTCTACACGACCGGCCTGAAGGAAGCGGCCGAGAAGTACATTCCCGAGATGCGCGCGAAGGGTGCCGATCTCGTCGTCGCGATCTCGCACGGCGGCCTCGACAATTCCGCGTACTCGCCGACGATGGAAAACGGCAGCTGGTGGCTGTCGAAGGTGACGGGCATCGACGCGATGCTGATCGGCCATTCGCACCAGGTGTTCCCGGACGCGAACAGCACCGTGTCGCAGTTCAACCTGCCGGGCGTCGACAAGGTCAAGGGCACCGTCAACGGCGTGCCGACCGTGATGGCCAACTACTGGGGCAAGCACCTCGGCGTGATCAAGCTCGGCCTGAAGTTCGACGGCAAGACGTGGAGCGTCGACAAGTCGCAGACGACCGTCGAGGCGCGCTCGACCCAGAACGCCGACAAGAGCTACGTCGCGGCCGACCCGTCGGTGTCCGCGGCGATCGCCGGCGAACACCAGGCGACGATCGACTACGTGAAGACGCCGATCGGCTCGACCGACTACCGGATGAACTCGTACTTCGCGGATGTCGGCGATCCGGGCGCGATCCAGATCGTCAACGAGGCGCAGGCCGACTACGTGAAGACCTACGTGCAGGCGAACCTGCCGCAGTACGCGTCGCTGCCGGTGCTGTCGGTCAGCGCGCCGTTCAAGAGCGGCTTCGGCGGCGGCACCGACTACACCGACGTCGCGCCGGGCGCGCTCGCGATCAACAACGCGGCCGACCTGTACCTGTATCCGAACACCGTGTACGCGGTGAAGGTGAGCGGCGCCGACGTGAAGAACTGGCTCGAGACGGCCGCCAAGCGCTTCAACCGGATCGACCCGACCAAGGCGACCGTGCAGCCGCTCGTCAGCACCTTCCCGGGCTACAACTTCGACATGTTCACGTCGGCCGATCTCGCGTATGAAATCGACGTCACGCAGCCGCTCGGCAGCCGCATCAAGAACCTGACGTACAAGGGCGCGCCGATCGATCCGAACGCGCAGTTCATCGTCGCGACCAACAACTACCGCGCGAGCGGCGGCGGCAACTTCCCGGGCCTCGACGGCAGCAAGACGATCTTCGCGTCGCCCGACGCGAACCGCGACGTGCTGATCGCGTTCGTCAAGAAACGCGGCGCGATCACGCGCGCAGCCGACGGCGCGCAGCGCAGCTGGCGCTTCACGAAGCTCGCGAGCTCGGTCGCGCACGTGCAGTTCGCGTCCGCGCCGAACCGTCTCGGCGACGCCGCGGCGGCCGGCCTGACCGGCATCACGCAGGTCGCGGCCGACGACGGCTCGGGCAAGAACCTCGCCACTTACGAGATCGACCTCACGCAATGAGACACGCGATGCAACCGATCCGGACGATGCGGCCGGCCGAAACCGGCCTCGCCGCCGCCGCGCGGCGCGTGCTGCGCGCGAAACTCCCGCCGGCCGCGCTGCTCGCGGCGGCGGCCGTGACCGTCGCGGCGGTCGTCGCGACGGCCGGCCTGCGCGGCACCGGCCCCGCGCCGAGCGCCGCGCAGCTCGACGAGTGGCAGGCGATGGTCACGCAGGCGACCGAGCCGCACGCGCTGGCGCAGTTGCGCACGCTCGCGCGCCGCGGCTCGGGCGCCGCCCAGGCGGCGCTCGGCATCGCGCTCGTCGATGCGCGCGAACCGGGGCTGCGCGACGAAGGCCGCGGCTGGCTGGAAACAGCCGCGGCGGCGGACGCCAAGGCCGACGCACCGGCCGCACGGCGCGCGCAGCTCGCGCTCGGCAAGGCGCTGCTGCTCGGCAGCAGCGACATCCCGAAAGACTACGCACGCGCCCGCGCGCTGCTCGGCGCAGCGGCCGGACAGGGCGACCCGGCCGCCGCGTATTACCTCGGGCTGATCTACCGCAGCGGTTACGGCGTCGCCGCCGATCCCGTGCAGGCCGCGCACTGGTTCGAGGTCGCGTCGCAAGCCGACATCCCGGCCGCGGACTTCATGCTCGCGAACGCGTACCGCGACGGCAGCGGCGTGCCGCGCGACGACGCGCGCGCACTGGCGCTGTATCGCCGGGCCGCCGAGCACGAGTTGCCGGAAGCCGTGCAGACGCTCGCGATGGCCTATCGCAACGGCGAGCTCGGGCTCAAGCCCGACGCGGACGCGTTCCACGCGCAGTGGATCGAGACCGCGCATGCGCTGAAGCACCCGGTGGTGGCGCCGTGACGGCCGTCCGGCCAGGACGCGCGCGCGATCTGGCCGGCGGCGTGACACGCACCGCCCGTGCTCCGTGCATCGATCGTCCGGAAGCGGCATCGGGGCGCGGGGCGCGGGGCGCGGGCGCAGGCCCGCCCGCCCGCCGATACGCGCGCGGCAATGCCTTAACATGCAGCCTCACGATAAAACCTGAGAGCACTGCATCATGTCCGATCGCCTGTCGCGGCTTCGCGCCGCCCTTGGCGTGGCCGTCGTTTCCGTCACGGCCGCTCCGCTCGCTGCCCTCGCCGCGCCGCCCGCACACTACGACATCTTCAACGCCGCGCTCTGCAAGCCGCCGTTCACGTCGGACCTGATGGACTCGATCTACAACACCGCGAAGGCGGCCGATCCAAAGCCGGACGAGTCGATGCTCGGCGCCGCGGTCTATCGCCTGCCGGAGCCGATTCGCCGCGACGGCTTCACGACCCGGCACGTCGTATTCGTCAGTACCGGCATCGGCGTGCTCGTCGACGGCGAAGTCGCCAGCCAGCTCGCCGAGCGTTACCGGCTCACGCTCGAGAAGGGCCACCTGCTGGGCGCGTCGTCCGTCGGCTATTCGCGCCGGCTGACCGTCCGCGGTCCCGGTGGCGCGCTGATCCTCGTGTCGGCCCGCCAGGGCCCGGCGCTGAAGGGCAAGACGCTGCTCGCCTGCGAAATGACGTCCGAAGACGACATCAAAGCGCTGGAACGGATGGAAAAGCAACACTAGGCGGCGCGGCGGTGCTCCGCCGCCCTGCCGGTCGCATGCGCCGTCCGGCGCGCGCCAACGCCCCCTGTCGCTACAATACCCACCATGAACGCCCCCACCTCCCCCGACACGCCCGATTCCGGCGACGCGCACATCGCGCGCAACCGGCTCGAGGCCCATCTGGACGCCGCGCCGCGCGCGTGGCCGCTCGACATCGTCGCCGCCACCGGCTCGACCAACGCCGACGTCGCGACGCGGCTCAAGGCGCTGCCACGCAGCGCAAAAGCACTGCCCGCGCCACTCGTGCGCGTCGCGTTCGAGCAGACGGCCGGCCGCGGCCGGCAGGGCCGCCCGTGGTTCGCGCAGCCCGGCAATGCGCTGCTCTGCTCGGTCGGCTGCATCGTGCCGCGCCCCGTCGACGCGCTCGGCGGCCTGAGCATCGCGATCGGCGTCGCGCTCGCCGAAGGACTGGCGGCGCTGCCGCTCGACGCCCGCACGCGCGTCGCGCTCAAATGGCCGAACGACCTGCTGCTGACGGCCGACGACGACGGCACGCCGCGCATCGTCGGCAAGCTCGCCGGGATCCTGATCGAAACCGTCTGGACCGCCGCCGACGCCACCGCCGTCGTGATCGGCTTCGGCATCAACGTGCGCGGCGCGGAAGCGGTCGCCGCGCAGGTCGACGCGCTGCGTGCGCGCGAAGCGACACTCGCGAGCGGGCTGCCGCCGGCCGCACTGTCGATCGCGTGCGCGTCGGCCAACCTCACCGATACGCTCGCCGCATCGCTGAACGCGCTCACGCCCGCGCTCGCGCAGTTCGGCACCGACGGCCTCGCGCCGTTCCTGTCGCGCTGGCACGCGCTCCATGCGTACGCGGGCCGCGAAGTCGTGCTGCTCGAGCAGGGCGTCGAACGCGCGCGCGGCATCGCGACGGGCATCGATGCGACTGGGCAACTGCTGCTCGACACGCCGAACGGCGTGCAGACGATCGCGGCCGGCGACGTGTCGCTGCGCGAGGCGCAATGAGCGAACCGCACCTGCTGATCGACGCCGGCAACAGCCGGATCAAGTGGGCGCTCGCCGACGCGCAGCGCACGCTCGTCGACACGGGCGCGTTCGGCCACACGCGCGACGGCGGCGCCGACCCCGACTGGTCGCAGCTGCCGCAGCCGCGCGGCGCGTGGATCTCGAACGTCGCGGGCGCCGACGCGGCCGCACGGATCGACGCGCTGCTCGACGCGCGCTGGCCGGGCCTGCCGCGCACGACGGTCCGCTCGCGGCTCGCGCAATGCGGCGTGACGAACGGCTATACGACGCCCGAACAGCTCGGCAGCGACCGCTGGGCCGGCCTGATCGGCGCGCACGCGGCGTTTCCGGGCGAGCATCTGCTGATCGCGACGTTCGGCACCGCGACGACCCTCGAGGCACTGCGCGCGGACGGCCGCTTCACCGGCGGGTTGATCGCGCCGGGCTGGGCGCTGATGATGCGCGCGCTCGGCACGCACACCGCGCAGTTGCCGACGCTGACCACCGACGTCGCGAGCGGGCTGCTCGCGGGCGCGCAGGCCGAACCGTTCCAGGTCGATACGCCGCGCTCGCTGTCGGCCGGCTGCCTGTACGCGCAGGCCGGGCTGATCGAACGCGCATCGCGCGACCTCGCCGAAGCGTGGCAGGCGCCCGTGCGGCTCGTGCTGGCCGGCGGTGCGGCGGACGACATCGCGCGTGCGCTGACGGTCCCGCATACGCGGCATGACGCACTGATCCTGTCCGGGCTCGCGCTGATTGCCGCGGAAGCGGCGCAGGATTGATGGGAAGCGAAAGGCACCGCCATCGCGCCGGTGCGTGGCGATGCGGTACGGGCGGTACCGCGCCGGCGGCCCGCGCGAACGACCGGCGGAAACCATGAAAAAGCCGGCCCTGCGGCCGGCTCGACTGAATGACGTGAACCACGTCGATGACGACAAGGAGTTTCGACAATGCTGCGCTGGCTGATCGCTGTTCTCTTTCTCGCCAACATGCTCGCGTTCGTGGTGGCGCACGGCGTGTTCGGGCCGCTGCCGTCGGCCGGCCCGCGCGAACCCGGCGTGCTGTCGCGGCAGGTGCGGCCCGATGCGCTGCGCGTGACGCCGCTCGCGCAGGCGACCGACCAGCCCGTCGTCGGCGGCCCGATCGCGCCGCCGGCCGTCACGACCGCGCCGCTCGCGGCGTCCGCGCCCTGACGGCGCCGGTCCGCGCTCAGGACTGCTGCGCGCGCACCTTCTTCAGCAACGCGGTGGTCGAGCGGTCGTGCTCGAACGGAATCGCCAGCGCACGGCCGCCCCAGCCGCGCACGAGCGCCGATTCCGGCAGCGCATCCATGTCGTAGTCGCCCCCCTTCACGAGGATGTCCGGACGGACCGCCTCGATCAGCGACACCGGCGTCTTCTCCCCGAACGTCACGACCCAGTCGACGCTTTCCAGCGCCGCGAGCAGTGCCGCGCGATCCTCTTCGCGGTTGATCGGCCGGTCGTCGCCCTTGCCGAGCATGCGCACCGACGCATCGCTGTTCACGCCGACGATCAGGCACGCGCCGAGCGCTTTCGCGTCGGCGAGATACGTGACGTGGCCGCGATGCAGGATGTCGAATACGCCATTGGTGAACACGACGGGCGACGGCAGCGAGGCGCGCAGCGCGACGAGGGCATCACGGGTGATCAGCTTGCGTTCGAAAGTGGCGGACATGGCGAAGGTCGGACGGAATGAACAACGGCGCGCGCGACGCGCGGCGCCAGATAAAAAGCCCGCCGGACTCACCAGGCGGGCTTCATGCAACGGGCACGGCGCCGCACGGCCCGGCGCGATTCACGCCGGCGGCGGCACCTGCCGGCCTCAGGCCGGCTGCGCAGCCGACGACGGGCCGCTTTCGGCCTGCAGGCGGCCGGTGACTTCCTTGCGGTAGCGGTTCAGCTCCTGCGCGGTCGCGAACGTGCGCTCGAACAGGATCGACAGGTTGTGCAGAATGCGCTCGACGACCTTCTTTTCCCACTCGCCGTCGAAACGGATCTGCTCGTCGAGCCAGCGCTCGAGCCATTCCGGATCCGGCAGGCGCGACTGCACGGTGTCGCGCGGGAACAGCGCCTGGTTCACGTGCAGGTTGGTCGGGTGCAGCGGCTTCTCGGTGCGGCGCGCCGACGCCATCAGCACGCCGATCTTCGCGAATGCGGCACGCGCGACGTCGCCGCAGTTGTTCAGCGCCTTCTTCATGTAGCGCAGGTACGCGCCGCCATGACGCGCTTCATCGCGCGAGATCGTTTCGTAGATCTGCTTGATGACGGGCTCCGTGTGCCAGTCGGCCGCGCAGCGATACCAGTGGTTCAGGCGGATCTCGCCGCAGAAGTGCAGCATCAGCGTCTCGAGCGGCGGCGCCGGGTCGAACTGGAAGCGCACCGCGTGCAGCTCCTCCTCGGTCGGCACCATTTCCGGCTTGAAGCGGCGCAGGTATTCCATCAGCACGAGCGAATGCTTCTGCTCTTCGAAGAACCACACGCTCATGAATGCGGAAAAGTCGCTGTCGTGCTGGTTGTCGCGCAGGAACATTTCCGTCGCGGGCAGCGCCGACCATTCGGTGATCGCGTTCATCTTGATCGTCTTCGCCTGCTCGTCGGTGAGCAGCGAAGCGTCGAACTTGTCCCACGGAATGTCCTTCTCCATGTCCCAGCGGACAGCTTCGAGCGACCTGTAAAGTTCCGGATAAAGCATCGTGTTCATGATGGTCCCACCCCTGTTCTGCGCAATGCGACTTCTCTAAACGTGACTGTTGCCGCGCAAGCACGCCGAGCGCGCTTTTTGCAGCCAAGACTCTAATTTTACGCGGGAAACCGGCCCGCCGGACGGGGATTCCTCGTCCGGCAGCCGGGCGGCCGCGTCGCCGCCGTTGGGCATCCCGCAGCCCCGCTCCGTTCGGACGGAGCCGGCCGCGCTTGCCTGAGTGGGGGCCGGCGCTGGCCGGCTCGTTGACGCGCCCGTCCCCTGCCCCAGGCGGGTTCCCCGGAGGGTCCCGTGCGGATGCCGGATCGGCGGGCTGCTCGATATGGTGTATACGGCGGCGGCCATGATATCACGCGTCCATGACGGTTCCGAGACGCCTGCCCGGTCGCGCGCCGCCCACCGCGGGTGCGGCGATCCGTCGCGGTCGACCGTGGCGAAAACGCAACCTTACATTCCCCTGCGCGTGTCAGACCCGTATTTCGCCGGCAGCAAGACCGTCTTCCGGCGGCGTGCCGGCCGCCGGCGCGCTGCCGCCGTCCGCCTGCGCGATCCAGCCGGCCAGCGCGTCGCGCTGCGCGCGCCCGTCGACGTAGCCGAGCTCGATCAGTTCGCGCGTGAAGGCCTCCTCGAACAGCAGATAGCTTGCAAACGACGCGCCGGCCGGCTGGCTGCCGCCGATTGCGCCGAGCAGCCCGCGCATCGGCGCCGGCATCTGCTTCAGGTGTTTCGCGGCGATCAGCTCGATGCGCTCGGACGGCGCGATCGCGAGCACGTCGACATGCCGCCAGCCGCTGTCGATCTCGACCTGGTGCGGCAGGTGCTCGATCATCCGGTTGATGTGCTCGATGCGTTCGATGTCCGAGCCGATCGAGTCGAGGAACACGCTCGCGAGCACCTGCTGGCCGATCTGCGCGAGCGTCGGGTAGCCGCGCACCAGCCCGGCGCCGTTCGCAGCCGGGATCTCGGGCCGCGGGTCGGCCGCGCCGACGACGACGATCCGGTCGGCACCGAAGTGGATCGCCGGCGACAGCGGCGCGATCTGCCGGATCGAACCGTCGCCGAAGTATTCGATCTGCCCGTCGAGCACGAGCGGCACGGCCGGGAACACGAACGGAATGGCCGACGACGCGAGCAGGTGCGACGCCGACAGGTCGACGAGCCGCGCGGTACGCTGCGCGCGCCGCCACGCCTGGATCGGCTGCGCCGCCTGGTAGAACGTCAGGTGCCGGCCGCTCGAATAGCTGAGCGCGGTGATCGAAAGCGCATGCAGCAGGCGGGCCTCGAGCATCTGCTCGATCCGGTGGAAGCTCAGCTCGCGCTGCAGCAGGTGCGCGAGCGGCGCGTTGTCGAGCAGCCCGCGCGGCGAGCGGCGGGACGCCCAGCCGAACGTCATCGCCGCGAGCCAGCGTGCGCCGGCGGCCGCGATGCCGAGCCAGTCGCTGCGATACACGTAATCGGCGCGCAATGGCTCCCAGAATTCGAGCAGGCGCCGCACGCCGTGAGAGAAATCGTCCGCGTGACTCGCGATCGACGTCGCGTTGATCGCGCCGGCCGACGAGCCGCACACGACCGTGAACGGCAGCGTGTGCCGTTGCGGATCGGCCTCGCGCGCGATCTCGGCCAGCGCCTTCAGCACGCCGACCTGGTAAGCGGCACGTGCGCCGCCTCCCATCAGAACGAGCGCGAGCCGCATGATCGACCTGCTACCTGCGCCGCGTCACGTCGAGCGCTTCGGCGGACGCGTTTCGGGCGACGAAGCGGCGGCGGCGCGCGCCGCGGCCGAACCGGACGGCTTCGCGCGCTTCGCGGCCGGCTTGCGCGGCGCGGCGGCGGCCGGTGCGGGCTTGGCGGCCGGCTCAGGCGCGGCAGCGGCATCCGGCGGCGCGCCGTCCGGCGCAGCAGGCTGCATGCCCGGCTGCGCCATCGCAAGGCTTGCGAGCTGGTTGAACTGCGACTGCAGCAGGTTCCACCAGCCGGCCGGGTCGAACGCCTGCTGCTCGGCGTCGCCGGCGGGCACATCGGCGGCACCCGGCGCCGGCGATGCATCGCCGGACGGCGCGGCCTTCGCCGCCTGCGCGGCTGCAACGGCCGCTTCCTCGGCCGCCGACATCGAGCTTTGCGCGAACGCGCCGAACGCACGCAGCGTCGCGAGCGTCGCACGCTGCACCTCGAGCCCCTGGATCGCGGACTGCAACATGCTGAGGTTGAGCTTCAGCCACTGCTCGACCGCGCGCAGATCGGTGATCCGCTTGTCGAGCTCCTCGACACTCGTGAGCGGCGACATCATGTCGGACATGCTCGACAGCGACGGCGGCAGCCCTGACGTGGCGCCCGGGAAAGACGTCATCCCGCCGAACGGCGACATCCGGATCATGTCCCACATGCGGTCCATCATGTCGGCGGGCTTGAAGCCGGCAAAGCCGGCGAAAGGGTTGGCGCCGGAGGCATCGGTCGTCATACGGGCATCCTGGTTGACTGGGGGAGCGAGGCGGCCGCCATGCGTCGCGCAGCCGCGCGTGGTTCGATCATAGCGCGCGTCAGAACGGCGCGTCGCCGGGGAACGCGGGCGGGCGCCGCTCGCGCAGCGAACGGATGCCCTCCTGCACGTCGGGCCCCGAGAAGCCCATGAATTCGAGCGCGAGCGACGAATCGAAGGTCGGCCCGGCCGAGCGCAGCCAGTTGTTCAGCGCGTACTTGGTCCAGCGGATCGCCGACTGCGAACCGTGCGCGAGCCGCTCGGCCACCTCGTACGCCTTCGGCAGCAGGTCGGCCGGCTCGACCGCGAGCGAGACCAGCCCGATCCGCTCGGCTTCCGCGCCGCTCACGGGCTCGCACAGCAGCAGGTAGTACTTCGCCTTCGCCATCCCGCACAGCAGCGGCCACACGATCGCCGCGTGGTCGCCGGCTGCGACGCCGAGCCGCGTATGGCCGTCGATGATGCGCGCATCCTTCGCGGCGATCGAGATATCGGCGAGCAGCCCGGCGACGAGCCCCGCGCCGACGGCCGGGCCATGCATCGCCGACACGATCGGCTTGCTGCAGTTGATCACGTTGTAGACGAGGTCGCGCGCCTCGCGCCATACGCGGGCGCGCACGTCGAAGTCGTTCGCCATGTCCTCGACGAGCGCGAGATCGCCGCCCGCCGAAAAACCCTTGCCTTCGCCGCGGATCACCGCGACGCGCGTGTCGGGATCGCGATCGACGTCGCGCCAGATGTCGGCGAGCTCGCGATGCATGCGTGCGTTCGCGGTCGCGAGGCCGCTGCGGTTCGCGCCCTCGCCGCTCATCACGATGTCGAGCACGCCGTGGTCGCGGCGCGTCACCTTCAGTGCTTCGTAACCGCTGTACGCGGCGAGATCGGCCATGTGCCGCTCCTTGTTCGAGGCTCTTGAATCGAGTGTAGCCAAGCCCGCGCACTCAAACATCAGGCGAAACCCGGCGCGCGGGCCGGAGCCAGGTTCCGCCGTGGCGTGGCGTGCGCCGCGCCGCTTACGCCGTGCCGTCGGGCGGGGCGACCGACTGCTCGATCGCGCCGAAGATCGACTTGCCGGCCGCGTCGAACATCTCGATGCGCACGGTGTCGCCGTAGCGCATGAATTCGGTCTGCGGCGCACCGTGCTCGATCGTCTCGAGGCAACGCTTCTCGGCGATGCAGCAGTAGCCGCGCTTCGCGTCCTTGTTCGACACGGTGCCCGAGCCGACGATCGAGCCGGCACGCAGGTTGCGCGTCTTCGCCGCGTGCGCGACCAGCTGGCCGAAGTGGAACACCATGTCGGTGCCCGCATCGGGCTGGCCGACCTTCCTGCCGTTCCAGTGGACGATCATCGGCCGGTGCACGCGGCCTTCGCGCCATTCGTCGCCGAGCTCGTCGGGCGTCACGGCGACCGGCGCGAACGCGGTGGCCGGCTTGCTCTGGAAGAAGCCGAAGCCCTTCGCGAGTTCGGCGGGGATCAGGTTGCGCAGCGACACGTCGTTCACGAGCGTGACGAGCCGCACGGCCTTCAGCGCGGCGTCGGGCGACACGCTCATCGGCACGTCGCCGGTGATCACCGCGACTTCCGCCTCGAAATCGATGCCCCACGCTTCCGACGGGCACACGACGTCGTCGCGGGGCCCGAGGAAATCGTCGCTGCCGCCCTGGTACATCAGCGGATCGGTCCAGAACTCGGGCGGCATCTCCGCGCCGCGCGCACGGCGCACGAGCTCGACGTGGTTCACGTACGCGGAGCCGTCGGCCCACTGGAACGCGCGCGGCAGCGGCGCCATGCAGTTGGCCGGATCGAATGCGAACGTGTTGCGCGCGCGGCCGTGGTTCAGCGCGTCGTACAGGTCGCGCAGCTGCGGCGCATAGAACGCCCAGTCGTCGAGGACGCGCTGCAGCGTCGGCGCGATCGCGTCGGCGATCGCCGCGGTGTGCAGATCGCGCGACACGACGATCAGCTGGCCGTCGCGCGTGCCGTCCTTCAGCGAAGCAAGTTTCATAAGGGGGACTCTGCCGTTGTAGTGACGATGGAGGGAATCTATTTTACGATGGTGAATCCATGCGGCGCGCGACGATCGCGCCTGCCGTTTTCACCCCGATTCCTGCCGCATTTTCGCGCACCCGTTGCCCATGCCCGCCAACCCGCTTCCCGACGACGATCTCGCCGACTCCGACACCGACGACGCCGCCTCCGGCGAGAACGGCGAGAAGGTCCGTTCCGGCATCCAGTCGATCGAGGTCGGCTTCCGCCTGCTCGACGTGCTGACGAGCGAACCGCGCGCGATGATGCTGCGCGATCTCGCGCAGCGCGCGGGCATGAGTCCTGCGAAGGCGCACCGCTACCTCGTCAGCTTCTCGCGGCTCGGTGTCGTGTCGCAAGACCCCGTCTCCGGGCGCTACGAGCTCGGCGGCTTCGCGTTGCAGATGGGGCTCGCGCGGCTCGCACGCGTCGACGGCGTGAAGCTCGCGCGGATCGCGCTGACCGAATTCCGCGACCGCCTCGACCAGACGGTCGGCATCGCGGTGTGGGGCAACCAGGGGCCGACGATCGTGCACTGGATGGAATCGAGCCATCCGGCGAAGGCGTCCTTGAAGCTCGGCGACGTGATGCCGCTGCTCGGCTCCGCGACGGGGCTGCTGTTCGCCGCGTACCTGCCGCGCAGCAAGACCGCCGCGATGCTCGAGCGCGAACTCGCCGATACGCGCCGTTCGCCGCACCACGGCGGCCCGCGCACGCTCGACGAGGTCGACGCGGTGCTTGCCGGCGTGCGCCAGCACGAAGCCGCGCGCGTCGAAGGGATGCTGCTGCCGACGATCCACGCGTTCTGCATGCCCGTGTTCGACGCGGTCGGCGAACTCGCGCTCGCGATCGTCGCACTCGGCCAGGAAGGCTCGTTCGACATCGCATGGGGCGGCGAGATCGACACCGCGCTGCGTGCATGCGCGCAGAAACTGTCCTACGAACTCGGCTATAGTCCCGACGCGCGCGACGCCTGACGCCCCCCGGTTCGCCCCGTGTCACGCATCGCGAACGCGTAGCGCATCCGACGGTCCGATTCCTGTGGCGCGCTTGCGCGCCCGACGTCACGCGACCGCCCCGATCCTGTTCCGATGCCCATGCAGCCTGCCGACATCCGCCCGAGTCACGCCCTGCCCCGCCGCTGGCTGCGCGTGGGCATTGCGCTCGTCGTCGTGCTGGTGCTGCACGCGCTCGCCGCGTTCTGGCTGATGCGCAATCGGGAATCGTTCACGCCGCCGCCGCCCGCCGAGATCCCCGTGCAGATCGAGCTGCTGAAGCCGCAACCGATCGAGCGCCAGAGCGCGCCGAAGCCCGTCGAGCATCCGGCCGCCCCCGCGCCGGCTGCGCCCGGGGCGGCCGCGCCGAAGCCCGCACCGTCGCCCGAGCCGGTCCTCACGGCAACGCAGACGGCCGAGCGCGGCGAACCGCCGGCCGCCGCCTCCGCTGCGAGCGGCGTACCGGGCGCATCGGGCGCGTCGGATGCGCACGCCGCATCGGCCGCCGGCGCCAGCAGCGCCGCAACGCCCGGCCCCGCGACGCATGGCGTGAAGTTCGCCGCGCCGCCGTCCGGCGACCTGCAGTACGACACGTTCTACAACGGCATGCAGAACATGATCGGCACGATCCGCTGGCGCACCGACGGGCACACCTACGACCTGTCGGTGTCGATGCCGGTGCCGTTCGTCGGCCCGTTCACCTATCGCAGCGAAGGCCGCATCGACGCGTTCGGCGTCGCGCCCGACCGGTACGTCGAGAAGCGCGGCAAACGGCCGGAAGACATCGCGATCTTCAATCGCGAGATCCGCCAGGTCGTGTTCACGCGCACGCCGAACAACGCACCGCTGCCCGACGGCGTGCAGGACCGCTTCAGCATGCTGATGCAGTTGTCGGGGCTCGTGCGCGGCAACCCTGCCGCGTACCAGCCGGGCGTCACGCAGCAGTTCTTCGTGATCGACAACAACAGCGGCGAGACCTGGCCGATCACCGTGATCGGCGACGAGCAGGTGCAGACGCAGACCGGCATCATCGACGCGCGGCACTTCATGCGCCTGCCGCGCCGCGACGGCGACACGCGCCGCATCGACATGTGGCTCGCGCCGTCGCTCGGCTGGCTGCCCGCGCGGCTCGTGCAAACCGAGCCGAACGGTGCGCAGATCGAGCTACTATGGCATGGTCGGCTCGCGGCACCGGATGTGCCTGCCGACACCGCGCCGACAGGCGGCGCAACGAACGCGCCCGCCGGCGCAACGCCACCCGATGCAACGTCCGCACCGCCGACGGAACCGGCGCAACCCGCGCCGCCGGCGAGCGGGCAACCGCCTGCATCGTCGGCTGTCACACAGTGAACGCGCACGGATCGGCAAATTCGACCGATTACAGATTTCGTCGAAATGGCCGATGACACTCTTTAACAACTATTTCCGTCCACCGGCAGACAATAAGAAACGTTTCATAGACATCGGCTTCTAACCGATACACCCCAGCAAACGGGAACGGGGTGTGCAGCGCAAGCCCCTTGAAACCGGCAAGGCCCGCCCCACCTAGGGGACAACAAGGCCAGATGCCACTGCGAAGAGGAGTGCCGCCATGCAAATGATCTACAACAGCCCCAACTACTGCGTCGTCGAATTTGCGCCGCAGGCCGGCCATCACCTGATGAATGCCGGTGGCTACGAAATCGTCGACAAGAACGCGCAGCGCGAGATCTTCATCGACGGCGAACTTGCCGAACGATTCCGCGCGCACGTGAAGCAGCTGATCGAGGATGAGCCGTCGCTCGACGAAGTCGACGAATTCCTCGGACAATTCGACAGCCTGATGATGATGCCCGTCGTGCTGCACTGACGACCCGCGGCCCGGCGCCTCGCGCGGCCGGGCCATTCGCCGCGCAGCGACGCGGCGCCGCGAGCACTCCGATCCTGCCCCCGCCCGGTTCGCCGGCGGGGGTTTTCATTTGGCGCGCCGCCCGGCGCCGCGCAAGGCCGGGCGGCACCCAGGCGCACCGGCTACAATGGCGGTTTTCCCGTCTTCGCCGGTCTTTCGCCCATGTCTGCGACTCCTCTCGCCGCTTCCGCCCCGCTCGACGCGCCCTACACGCGCGGCGCCGCCCTGCCCGCGCTGCTGAAATCGCGCATCCTGATCCTCGACGGCGCGATGGGCACGATGATCCAGCGCTACAAGCTCGACGAAGCTGCGTATCGCGGCAAGCGCTTCAAGGATTTCCCGCGCGACATCAAGGGCAACAACGAGCTGCTGTCGCTCACGCAGCCGCAGATCATCCGCGAGATCCACGACCAGTATTTCGCGGCCGGCGCCGACATCGTCGAAACCAACACGTTCGGCGCGACGACCGTCGCGCAGGCCGACTACGGGATGGAAGATCTCGTCGTCGAGATGAACATCGAATCGGCGAAGCTCGCACGCGAAGCCGCCGCGAAATACGCGACGCCGGCCAAGCCGCGCTTCGTCGCGGGCGCGATCGGGCCGACGCCGAAGACGGCGAGCATCTCGCCGGACGTCAACGATCCGGGCGCGCGCAACGTCACGTTCGACGAGCTGCGCACGTCGTATTACCAGCAGGCGAAGGCATTGCTCGACGGCGGCGTCGACCTGTTCCTCGTCGAGACGATCTTCGACACGCTGAACGCGAAGGCCGCGCTGTTCGCACTCGACGAGCTGTTCGAGGACACCGGCGAACGCCTGCCGATCATGATCTCGGGCACCGTCACCGATGCGTCGGGCCGGATCCTGTCGGGCCAGACCGTCGAGGCATTCTGGAATTCGCTGCGTCACGCGAAGCCGCTCACGTTCGGCCTGAACTGCGCACTCGGCGCGGCGCTGATGCGCCCGTACATCGCCGAGCTGGCGAAACTGTGCGACACCTACGTGTCGTGCTACCCGAACGCGGGCCTGCCGAACCCGATGAGCGACACGGGCTTCGACGAAACGCCGGACGTCACGTCGGGCCTGCTGAAGGAATTCGCGCAGGCCGGGCTCGTGAACCTCGCGGGCGGCTGCTGCGGCACGACGCCCGAACACATCGCCGAAATCGCGAAGGCGCTCGCCGACGTGAAGCCGCGCCGCTGGCCGAACCAGTACAGCGACAACGCCTGACCCGACCGTCCCCACGCCCTTCATCACCAGAATTCGCACCGCCATGACCGATCACATGATGCGCCTTGCCGGCCTCGAGCCGTTCAACGTCACGTCCGGGACGCTCTTCATCAACGTCGGCGAACGCACCAACGTCACCGGCTCGAAGGCGTTCGCACGGATGATCCTCAACGGCCAGTTCGACGAGGCGCTCGCCGTCGCGCGCCAGCAGGTCGAGAACGGCGCGCAGGTGATCGACATCAACATGGACGAGGCGATGCTCGATTCGAAGGCGGCGATGGTGCGCTTCCTGAACCTGATCGCATCGGAGCCGGACATCGCGCGCGTGCCGATCATGATCGACTCGTCGAAGTGGGAAGTCATCGAGGCCGGCCTCAAGTGCGTGCAGGGCAAGGCGATCGTGAACTCGATCTCGCTGAAGGAAGGCGAGGACGCGTTCCGCCACCACGCGAACCTGATCCGCCGCTACGGCGCAGCCGCCGTCGTGATGGCGTTCGACGAAACGGGCCAGGCCGACACGTACGAACGCAAGACCGAGATCTGCAAGCGCTCGTACGACTTCCTCGTGAACGAAGTCGGCTTCCCGCCGGAAGACATCATCTTCGACCCGAACATCTTCGCGGTCGCGACGGGCATCGAGGAGCACAACAACTACGCGGTCGACTTCATCGAGGCGACCCGCTGGATCAAGCAGAACCTGCCGTACGCGAAGGTGAGCGGCGGCGTGTCGAACGTGTCGTTCTCGTTCCGCGGCAACGACCCGGTGCGCGAGGCGATCCACACCGTGTTCCTGTATCACGCGATCCAGGCCGGGATGGACATGGGCATCGTGAACGCGGGCCAGCTCGGCGTGTACGCCGATCTCGACGCCGAGCTGCGCGAGCGCGTCGAGGACGTGATCCTGAACCGCCGCGACGATTCCACCGACCGCCTGCTCGAGATCGCCGACAAGTTCAAGGCGGGGGGCGCGAAAAAGGAAGAGAACCTCGAGTGGCGCAACCAGCCGGTCGAGAAGCGGCTCTCGCACGCACTGGTGCACGGCATCACGACCTTCATCGTCGAGGACACCGAAGAAGTGCGCGCGAAGATCGACGCGGCCGGCGGCCGTCCGATCAACGTGATCGAAGGCCCGCTGATGGACGGGATGAACATCGTCGGCGACCTGTTCGGCCAGGGCAAGATGTTCCTGCCGCAGGTCGTGAAATCGGCGCGCGTGATGAAGCAGGCCGTCGCGCACCTGATTCCGTTCATCGAGGAAGAAAAGCGCCTGCTCGCGGAAGCGGGCGGCGACGTGCGCGCGAAGGGCAAGATCGTCATCGCGACCGTGAAGGGCGACGTGCACGACATCGGCAAGAACATCGTGTCGGTCGTGCTCCAGTGCAACAACTTCGAAGTGGTCAACATGGGCGTGATGGTCCCGTGCAACGAGATCCTCGCGAAGGCGAAGGTCGAGGGCGCGGACATCATCGGGCTGTCGGGCCTCATCACGCCGAGCCTCGAGGAAATGGCGTACGTCGCATCCGAAATGCAGCGCGACGACTACTTCCGCGTGAAGAAGATTCCGCTGCTGATCGGCGGCGCGACGACGTCGCGCGTGCACACGGCCGTGAAGATCGCGCCGCACTACGAAGGTCCGGTCGTCTACGTGCCCGACGCATCGCGCTCGGTGTCGGTCGCGTCGAACCTGCTGTCCGACGAAGGCGCGGCGAAATACCTCGACGAGCTGAAGTCCGACTACGAACGCATCCGCGACCAGCACGCGAACCGCAAGGCGCAGCCGATGGTCACGCTCGAGCAGGCGCGCGCGAACAAGACGAAGGTCGACTGGGCCGGCTATACGCCGGTGAAGCCGAAATTCATCGGCCGCCGCGTGTTCAAGAACTACGACCTGAGCGAACTCGCGAACTACATCGACTGGGGTCCGTTCTTCCAGACCTGGGACCTCGCGGGCCCGTACCCGGCGATCCTGAACGACGAGATCGTCGGCGAATCGGCGCGGCGTGTGTTCTCCGACGCGAAGTCGATGCTCGCGCGCCTGATCCAGGGCCGCTGGTTGACCGCGAGCGGCGTGATCTCGCTGCTGCCGGCGAATACCGTCAACGACGACGACATCGAGATCTACAGCGACGAGTCGCGCTCGGAAGTGCTGCTCACGTGGCGCAACCTGCGCCAGCAGAGCGTGCGCCCGGTGGTCGACGGGGTGATGCGGCCGAACCGCTCGCTCGCCGACTTCATCGCGCCGAAGGAATCGGGCGTGGCCGACTACATCGGGATGTTCGCGGTGACGGCCGGCCTGGGTGTCGACGTGAAGGAAAAGCAGTTCGAAGCCGACCACGACGACTACAGCGCGATCATGCTGAAGGCGCTTGCCGACCGCTTCGCCGAAGCGTTCGCCGAAGCGATGCATGCACGCGTGCGGCGCGAGCTGTGGGGCTATGCGAGCGGCGAGACGCTCGACAACGACGCGCTGATCGCGGAGAAGTACGCGGGCATCCGCCCGGCGCCCGGCTACCCGGCCTGCCCCGACCACCTCGTGAAGCGCGACATGTTCGACGTGCTGCGCGCGGACGAGATCGGCATGAGCGTGACCGACTCGCTGGCGATGCTGCCGGCCGCGAGTGTGTCGGGCTTCTACCTCGCGCATCCGGACAGCCGCTATTTCTCGGTCGGCAAAATCGGGCAGGATCAGCTCGAGGACTACGCGCAGCGCATGGCGCTGTCGCTCGACGACGCGCGACGCGCGCTCGCGCCGCAGCTCTGAGCGACGCGAACGGGCGGCCAGCGGCCCGCCTTCGTTTGGTCAGACAAAAGAAAAAGCCCGCTCGAAAGCGGGCTTTTTCTTGTCTGGCCAATCTGTCGTGTTGCCAGGCAAGGACGCTCAGAAGCCCCAGTGCACGTCGGCCTCGCCGGCCTTCGCTTCGCGCAGCATCGTGAGGAACGGCGCGACGCGCTGGGCCAGGCTCGGCGGCACTTCGTGGTGCGCGTGGTCGGCTTCGTCCTCGTGGAAATGGCCGGCATGCTCGGCGCGCTCCTGCTTCGCCTGCGCGACGGCGCCTTCCAGCTTGGCGATCGCGTGGTCCAGCTCATCGTGCGTAATCACACCGCGCTCGCCCAGCTGCTTGCCGACGAGACCCAGCACATACACGGCGAAATCCTTCAGCACGTCGAGATCCTGTGCCGCCTTGCTCTTGAACGTAATCATGACAATTCCCTTTTCATCTTGTTGTGCCTGCGCGGCGCGGTTGGGGAACGCCGGCAGACCGGCGTCCGGCCTCGCGGACGCGGGCCGCCTGAGCGGCATATTAGCACCTGTTAAAATTCTGCGATCCCTGAAACGCGCGCTTAAAAAGCGCGCCGGCGGGCCGGCGTTTCCGGCCGCCACCAACGAAGCCTTCTACCAGCATGCTGCCAGCACACAAACAGACCCTCGAAGCCCTGCTCGCGGATAGCGTCAAGCAGGTCGCACACGCGCTGAAAGGCGCCGACGGCGCGTCCGTCGCCCCGACCATCACGCTGGAGCGCCCGAAGGTCGCCGCGCACGGCGACGTCGCGTGCAACGTCGCGATGCAGCTCGCCAAGCCGCTCGGCACGAACCCGCGCCAGCTCGCCGATCAGATCGTCGCCGCGCTCATCGCGCAGCCGGCCGCGCAAGGCCTCGTCGAAGCCGCCGAGATCGCCGGCCCCGGCTTCATCAACCTGCGCCTGTCGGCCGCCGCGAAGCAGGCGGTGATCGCCGCCGTGTTCGACCAGGGCCGCGCGTTCGGCACGTCGGATCGCGAGAAAGGCAAGCAGGTGTTGCTCGAATTCGTGTCGGCGAACCCGACCGGCCCGCTGCACGTCGGCCACGGCCGCCAGGCCGCGCTCGGCGACGTGCTCGCGAACGTCATCGCGAGCCAGGGCTACGCGGTGCACCGCGAGTTCTACTACAACGACGCAGGCGTGCAGATCGGCAACCTCGCGATCTCGACGCAGGCGCGCGCACGCGGCCTGAAGCCGGGCGACGCGGGCTGGCCGGAAGCCGCGTACAACGGCGAATACATCGCCGACATCGCGCGCGACTTCCTGAGCGGCGAAACGGTCGCCGCATCGGACGGCGAGCCGGTGAAGGGCACGGGCGACGTCGAGGATCTCGACGCGATCCGCAAGTTCGCGGTCACGTACCTGCGTCGCGAGCAGGACATGGACTTGCAGGCGTTCGGCGTGAAATTCGACCAGTATTACCTCGAGTCGTCGCTGTACAGCGAAGGCCGCGTCGAGAAGACGGTCGACGCGCTGATCAAGGCCGGCATGACCTACGAGCAGGACGGCGCGCTGTGGCTGCGCACGACCGACGAAGGCGACGACAAGGATCGCGTGATGCGCAAGTCGGACGGCACGTACACGTACTTCGTGCCGGACGTCGCGTACCACGTGACGAAGTGGGAGCGCGGCTTCACGAAGGTGATCAACATCCAGGGCTCGGACCACCACGGCACGATCGCGCGTGTGCGCGCCGGCCTGCAGGGGCTGCACATCGGGATCCCGAAGGGCTATCCCGACTACGTGCTGCACAAGATGGTTACCGTGATGCGCGACGGCCAGGAAGTGAAGATCTCGAAGCGCGCGGGCAGCTACGTGACGGTGCGCGACCTGATCGAATGGTCGGGCGGCGCAGCGGCGGGCCAGGAAGCGGCCCCCGACCTGATCGACGAGGCGACCATCACGCGCGGCCGCGACGCGGTGCGTTTCTTCCTGATTTCGCGCAAGGCCGATACCGAGTTCGTGTTCGACATCGACCTCGCGTTGAAACAGAACGACGAAAACCCGGTCTATTACGTCCAGTACGCGCATGCGCGGATCTGTTCGGTGCTCAACGAGCTGAAGTCGCGCTACAACGTCGACGTCTCGCAACTGCCGGGCGCCGACCTGTCGCAGCTGACGAGCACGCAGGCGGCGTCGCTGATGCAGAAGCTGGCCGAGTATCCGGACATGCTCACGCACGCAGCGAACGAGCTTTCGCCGCACGCGGTCGCGTTCTACCTGCGCGATCTCGCTGGCGAATTCCACTCGTTCTACAATGCGGAGCGCGTGCTGGTCGACGACGAAGCGCCGCGCAATGCGCGCGCCGCGCTCCTCGCCGCGACCCGGCAGGTGCTCGAAAACGGTCTGGCGGTGCTCGGCGTGTCCGCGCCCGCCAAGATGTAAGGATGTAAGCGGCCCGAACCGGGCAGCGAATGGCCGTGGCAGAAGCGCCTGCCACGGCCCTTTCACGATTCTTTTTGCAGGTGACTCAAGCAATGGCACAACCACGCCGAACTTCGAAGCAATCGAAACAAGCCGGAGGGACATTTCTTGGAATCGTGTTGGGCCTGATCGTCGGCCTCGCGATCGCCGTGGTGGTGGCGCTCTACATCACGCGCTCGCCGTCGCCGTTCGTGTCGAAGGTCGCGCCGCCGCCGGCCGACAACGGCGCGAGCCAGCCGCAGCAGTTCGACCCGAACCGCGCGCTGCAGGGCAAGACGCCTGGTCAGCCGGTACCGCAGGCCGCACAGCCCGCCCCGCCGAACACCGCGCCCGGCCAGGCCGCGAACCAGACCCAGGGCGGCCTGCTGCCCGAACCGCAGATCGTCGAAGTGCCGCCGTCGGCCAACGGGTCGAGCGGTTCGAACAACACCGGCAGCTCGAACAACACGACCGCGTCGAACAATCCGTCGTCGGGCAATGGCGTCGCCGTCGCACCGAAGCCGGCTGACACCCCGCCGCCGCCGAAGAAGACCCAACAGGCGCAGCAACAGCAGCAAGGCGGCGAGGACGACCTCGCCCGCTTCGCCGCGCAGAAGCAGGCGCAGCAGGCTGCCGCACAAAAGCAGCAGCAACAGCAGCTGGCCGCGAACACGCCGAAGCCGACGTCGTCGGCCACGGCCGCAGCCGCAGCGAAGCCGCCGACCGCGGCCGACGCGAACACCGGCTACTTCCTGCAAGTGGGTGCGTACAAGACCGAAGGCGACGCCGAGCAGCAGCGCGCGCGCCTCGGCTTCCAGGGCTTCGAGTCGAAGGTGTCGAAGCGCGACGTCAGCGGCGTGACCTATTTCCGTGTACGCGTCGGCCCGTTCTCGAAATTCGAGGATATGAACTCGGCCCGTCAGCGCCTGTCCGATGCAGGTGTCGACACGGCGGTGATCCGCTTCACGAAGCAGTAAGCCAACCGGCCGAGCCCACGCAGAACCCGTTACGTTCCGTAACCCGAGCAACTGATTCGACGTTCACAACATGAAAAAACTGCTTAGCACGCTCCTTCTGTCCCTGGGCCTGGCCGCCGGTCTCGCCCAGGCTTCGCCCGCCGCACCGGTCGCCGGCAAGGACTTCGAGGTGATGAAGTCGCCGCAGCCGGCGTCCGCGCCGGCCGGCAAGGTCGAGGTGATCGAGTTCTTCTGGTACGGCTGCCCGCACTGCTACGAATTCGAGCCGACGATCGAGGCCTGGGTGAAGAAGCAGGGCAACAACATCGACTTCAAGCGCGTGCCGGTCGCATTCCGTGACGATTTCGTCCCGCACTCGAAGCTGTACTACGCGGTGTCCGCGCTCGGCATCTCCGAGAAGGTCACGCCGGCGATCTTCAACGCGATCCACAAGCAGAAGAACTACCTGCTGACGCCGCAGGCGCAGGCCGACTTCCTGGCCACGCAGGGCGTCGACAAGAAGCAGTTCATGGACGCGTACAACTCGTTCAGCGTGCAGGGCGAGGTGAACCAGTCGGCCAAGCTGCTGAAGGACTACGCGATCGACGGCGTGCCGACGGTCGTCGTCAATGGCAAGTACAAGACGGGCCCCGCTTACACGAACAGCATCCCGGGCACGGCCCAGGTGCTCGACTTCCTCGTGAAGCAGGTTCAGGACAAGAAGCTCTGATCCCCGTCCGCGCACCGGCATGACTACTCCACTGAAGGTCTTCATCACCGGTGCGTCGAGCGGCCTCGGCCTCGCGATGGCCGAGGAATACGCCCGCCAGGGCGCCACGCTCGCCCTCGTCGCGCGACGCACCGATGCACTCGAGGCGTTCGCGCGGCGATTCCCCAAGCTGACCATCTCCGTCTATTCCGCCGACGTGCGCGACGCCGACGCGCTCGCGACGGCCGCCGCGTCGTTCATCGCGACGCACGGCTGCCCCGACGTCGTGATCGCGAACGCGGGCATCAGCCAGGGCGCCGTCACGGGCCAGGGCGATCTCGCGACGTTCCGCGACGTGATGGACATCAACTACTACGGGATGGTCGCGACGTTCGAGCCGTTCGTCGGCCCGATGACGGCCACGCGCCACGGCACGCTGGTCGGTGTCGCGAGCGTCGCCGGCGTGCGCGGCCTGCCCGGCTCCGGCGCGTACAGCGCGTCGAAATCGGCCGCGATCAAGTATCTCGAATCGCTGCGCGTCGAGCTGCGTCCGGCCGGCGTCGGCGTCGTGACGATCGCGCCCGGCTACATCCGCACGCCGATGACCGCGCACAACCCGTACCGGATGCCGTTCCTGATGGACGCCGACCGCTTCGCCGCACGCGCGGCGCGCGCGATCGCGCGGCAGCACGCGTTCCGCGTGATTCCGTGGCAGATGGGCGTTGTCGCGAAGGTGTTGCACGTGCTGCCACGCTGGCTGTACGACCGCCTGTTCGAAAAGGCGCCGCGCAAGCCGAAGGCCGGCGCGCACTGACGATCCGCCGAAGCGGCCTCGCGCGACGTGCGCCGGGCCGTATCGTCGCGCCGTGACGCGTCGGTTCTGCGTCGGTTCTGCGTCGGTTCCGCGTCGGTTCCGCGTCGGTTCCGCGCCGGTTCCGCGTCGGTTCCGCGTCGCCTTCCGTTGCAGCTTCACCACCCCATCCCCCGCTCCGCCCGCCGGCTCTCCCGCCCCCGCCGCACCTTCCGCCGCATCAACACCCGTTCCGTCGCGAACGCAGCCGTTTTTCGGTCAATTCGCCGCGTTCCGTCGCCTTTTTCCACGCGTCGCGCGCTTTGACGGTATGCTATTCGCCAGCCGCGCCGGCCCTGCCCGCTTCCGGGCCGCGCCCGCATCCCGTCACCCAGCAAAAAACACAAGCCACGTGGGAGATCCTATGCACGTCAAGCTGTTCGCCGCGGCCGCCGTTGCCGCCGCCCTTGCCGCCCCCGGCCTCGCCGCCGCCAAGCCGCTCACCGTCTGCACGGAATCGAGCCCGGACGGCTTCGACGTCGTGCAGTACAACTCGCTCGTCACGACCAACGCGTCGGCCGACGTGATCTTCAACACGCTCGTGTCCTACGACGAAGCCGCGAAGAAGGTCGTGCCCGCGCTCGCCGACAAATGGGAAGCGAGCGCCGACGGCCTCACGTACACGTTCCACCTGCGCCCGAACGTCGCGTTCCAGACCACCGACTATTTCAAGCCGGGCCGTGCGCTCGACGCGGACGACGTCGTGTTCACGTTCACGCGCATGCTCGACGATTCGAACCCGTGGCACAAGGTCGCCGGCGCGAGCGGCTTCCCGCATGCGCAATCGATGGGCCTCGTGAAGCTCGTGAAGTCGGTCACGAAGGTCGACGACAGCACGGTGAAATTCGTGCTGAACGAGCCGAACGCGACCTTCGTGCCGATCCTGACGATGGGCTTCGCGTCGATCTACTCGGCCGAATACGCGGACCAGCTGCTGAAGGCTGGCAAGCAGGCCGACCTGAACGCGAAACCGGTCGGCACCGGCCCGTTCGTGCTGAAGAGCTATACGAAGGACGCGCTGATCCGTTACGACGTGAACCCGACGTACTGGGGCACGAAGCCGAAGGTCGACCGGCTGATCTACGCGATCACGCCCGACCCGTCGGTGCGCCTGCAGAAGGTGAAGGCCGGCGAATGCCAGATCGCGCTGTCGCCGAAGCCGCAGGACGTGCTCGCCGCAAAGGGCGAAAGCGCGCTGAAGGTCGTGCAGACGCCCGCGTTCATGACCGCGTTCGTCGCGCTGAACACGCAGAAGAAGCCGCTCGACAATGACAAGGTGCGCGAAGCGCTGAACCTCGCGTTCGACCGCGCGACCTACCTGAAGGTCGTGTTCGACAACACTGCGACGGCCGCGAACAACCCGTATCCGCCGAACACGTGGAGCTACGCGAAGGACATCGCGCCGTATGCGTACGATCCCGCGAAGGCGAAGCAGCTGCTCGCGCAGGCCGGCTTCCCGAACGGCTTCTCGACGACGATCTGGACGCGCCCGACCGGCAGCGTGCTGAACCCGAACCCGAAGGTCGGCGCGGAACTGCTGCAGGCCGACCTCGCGAAGATCGGCGTGAAGGCCGAAGTGAAAGTGATCGAATGGGGCGAGCTGATCAAGCAGGCGAAGCTCGGCCAGCATGACATGCTGTTCATGGGCTGGGCCGGCGACAACGGCGATCCGGACAACTATCTGTCGCCGCTGTTCAGCTGCAACGCGGTGAAATCGGGCATCAACTTCGCGCGCTTCTGCGATGCGCAGCTCGACAAGCTGATCGCCGACGGCAAGTCGACCGCCGACCAGGCGAAGCGCGCGAAGCTGTACGAATCGGCGCAGAAGATCATTCACGACCAGGCGCTGTGGATCCCGCTCGGCTACCCGACCGCCGCGGCACTGACGCGCACGAACGTGAGCGGCTATCACGTGAGTCCGTTCGGACGCCAGAACTTCACGACGGTCGCCGTGCAGTAACCGTGCGTGGCGCGCAAGCGACGGCGTTCGCGCCGCCCGCTTGCGGCCCGCGCGTTTCGCTTGCTACACTGCGCGCCTGTTCCTCATACCGGACGCCAGCCAAAGTGAACAACTAAGCCTTCCCGAAATGTTTTCGCCGCCCGTGCCACGCACGCCGCGCGCGAAGGTCTTCACGCATTTTTGGAGGTGCTTATGGCTGCAGCCACGCCCACCGGCGCGCTCGTCGCGCTTCATCACGTTTCCTTCCGCTTCGACGACGGCATCACGCTGTTCGATTCGCTCGACCTGTCCATCGATCGCACGCCGACCGGTATCGTCGGCCGCAACGGCATCGGCAAGAGCCTGCTCGCGCAACTGATCGCGGGTCGCTGCGCACCGAGCGCGGGGACGATCGAGCGGCATACGCCCGTCGTCTACGTCGCGCAGCAGCATGACGACGACGCGGCCGGCCCCCGAACCGTCGCGCAGGTCGCCGCGCTCGATGCGCCGCTCGGCGCGCTCGCGCGTCTTGCGAATGGCCGCGCGGCGCCACACGACTTCGACCTGATCGGCGATCGCTGGGATCTCGCGGAGCGGCTGCGCACCGCGCTCGACGCAGCCGGCCTGCACGACGTGCACGCCGGCACACCCGCGCACGCGCTGAGCGGCGGCCAGCTCGCACGCGTCGCGCTGATCGGCGCGCTGCTGTCCGGTGCCGGCTTGCTCGTGCTCGACGAACCGACCAACCATCTCGACGCGCCGGGCCGCGCGTGGCTGCAGGCGGCGCTCGACGGCTGGCGCGGCGGCGTCGTGATCGTGAGCCACGACCGTGCGCTGCTCGCCGGCGTGCAACGCATCGTCGAGCTGACGCCGCACGGGGCGCGCTCGTATGGCGGCAATTACGCGCTCTACCGCGCGCAGCGCGACGCGGAACAGGATGCGGCGCACGCCGCGCTCGACCATGCGCGCACCGAGCGCGGACGCGTGCGGCGCAGGCTCGAACAGGAACACGACACGATCCAGCGCCACGCGGCCGCGTCGCTGCGCGACGCGAAGACGGCCAACCTGTCGTCGATGGCGCGCCAGAGCCGCAAGGGCGCGGCGCGCAGCATCATGGGCCATGTGCGGCGTCATCAGGACACGTTCAAGACGGCGCTCGACGAACGCGTGCAGCAGGCGGCCGCGCGCGTCGAAGCCGAGGCACCCGTGCTCGTGTCGCTGCCGGGCACCGAAGTCAGCGCACGGCGCCAGCTGTTCACGCTCGACCGCGCGCAACTGCCGTGGCACGTCGCGGGCAACGCCGACGCAATCACGTGGTCCGCGAGCGGCGCAGTGCGCATCGCGCTGACGGGCCCGAACGGCTGCGGCAAATCGACATTGCTGAGGATGCTCGCGGGCGAACTCGCGCCGCGTTCGGGGGAATGCACGACACACGTGAGCGCCGCGTATCTCGACCAGCGCCTCGCGCTGCTCGATCCCGAGCGCTCGATCGTCGAACAGTTGGGGCTGCTCGATACGCCGCTTGCCGAAGGCGACCTGCGCAGCCGTCTCGCGTTGTTGCAGCTCGACGCAACACGCGCGACGCAGGCCGCCCGGCAGCTGAGCGGCGGCGAACGGCTGAAGGCCGCGCTCGCGTGCGCGTTGTGGCGCGGCACGCCCGCGCAGCTGTTGCTGCTCGACGAGCCGACCAATCACCTCGACCTCGAATCGGTGCGCGCGATCGAAGCGGCGCTGGCCGGCTTCCCGGGCGCGATCGTCGTCGCATCGCACGACCCCGCGTTTCTCGCGGCGCTCGAACCGACGCACACGATGCAATGGCATCACGACGGGTGGCGCTACGAACCCGTCGTGTAAGGACGACGCAGCGCGCTCAGCCGGCGGTGCGGAACCGCAGCACGCCGTCGTCGCCCTGCTCGCGCACGAGTTCGCCCGCGAGCCACAGCAGGTTCAGGTGCGCGAGCGCCTCGCCGAGCGCGAACGTCATCTGGTGGATGTCGAGCTCGCGGCGGCGGAACATGACCGGCACGATGTCGGCTGCGCTCATCGGCTTCTCCGCGCACGCGACGCGCACTTCCGCGAGCCGCGCGTCGTGGTGTTCGCGCAGTTGCGCGATGCGCGTGCGCACGCCGCGGAACGGCTTGCCGTGCGACGGCAGCACGAGCGTGTCGGGCGCCATCGTCTCGTAGCGGCCGAGCGACTGCAGGTACAGCGCGAGCGGGTTCCCTTCCGGCTCGAGGTCGAACACGGACACGTTCGTCGAGATGCGCGGCAGCACCATGTCGCCGGAAATCAGCACACCGTCCGCGTCGCTGTGCAGCGCGCAATGTTCAGGCGAATGGCCGAAGCCGGTGACGACGCGCCAGGTGCGCGCGCCGATCGTCACCGCGTCGCCTTCGCGCAGGCGCCGGTAGCGCGGCGGCACGGCCGGCACGAGATCCGAGTAATAGTTGCGGCGGTTGCGCAGCTTGTCGAGCGCGGCCGGATCGGTCAGCCCGTGGCGCGCGAAGTGGTCGGCGGCCGCCGCGCCGCCCGCGTTCGAGCCGTTGCCGGCCGCCATCAGGCAGCCGAACATGTATTCGCCGAGCGTCATCCACAGCCGCACGTTCCAGCGACCCTGGTCGCCGCCTTCGCACAGCCAGTTCGCGAGGCCGAAGTGATCGGGGTGGCAGTGCGTGACGAGCACGCGCAGCACCGGCAGGCCGTCGAGATGCGTGTCGAAGATCTGCTCCCAGTGCGTGCGGATCGCGTCCGACGAGATCCCGCAATCGACGATCGTCCAGCCGGCCTGCCCGTCGATCTCGTCGCGCAGCAGCCACAGGTTGATGTGGTCGAGCGAGAACGGCAGCGGCATGCGCAGCCAGCGCACGCCGGGCGCAACCTCGAACGTGTCGCCCGCGGCGGGCAGCGTGTCGGCGAAGGGGTAGTCGAGTTGGTGTTCCAGTGCGTTCATCGGTGGGGTGTCTCGTCGTTATCGGTGCGAATGCGCGCCGGCAGCGGGCACGGCGGGCGTTGCGTCGATTCTATCGCCGTCGCACGAAACGCGTGCCCGGCCGCCGCCGGGCGGTCAAAAAAAGTTCGTGCCAGAATCGGTCCCGTACCCGTATCTTTACGCGAAGATGCACCGAACGGTACGCAACGGTGAACAACGCGCCGATTGCCGACCGTTGGCGCGTCACCCCGAAAGTCATTGAAACGCCGACTTGGGCGCTAAAATGGCGAGTGCTTACAGCCCCTCCCGAACGAGCCTGCACGCGATGAATCACTTCCCCAAACTGCTGTCGTCGCAGATCGGTTTCGACGTCGCGCAGACGATGCTCGAATACTTCGATCGCCACTACCGGATCTTCCGTGAAGCGGCGGTCGAGGCGAAGACGCTGTACGAGCATGGCGACTGGCACGGGCTGCAGCGGCTCGCGCGCGAGCGGATCACGTCGTACGACGATCGCGTGCAGGAATGCGTCGAGGTGCTGGAAGACGAATACGACGCGGAGAACATCGACGACGAAGTGTGGCAGCAGATCAAGCTGCACTACATCGGCCTGCTCACGTCGCACCGCCAGCCCGAGTGCGCGGAAACCTTCTTCAATTCGGTGTGCTGCAAGATCCTGCACCGCTCGTACTTCAGCAACGATTTCATCTTCGTGCGCCCGGCGATCTCGACCGAGTACCTGGAGAACGACGAGCCGGCCGCAAAGCCCACCTACCGCGCGTACTATCCGGGCACCGACGGGCTCGCCACCACGCTCGAGCGCATCGTCACGAACTTCCAGCTCGAACCGGCGTTCGAGGATCTCCCGCGCGACATCGGTTGCGTGATGCAGGCGATCGACGACGAGTTCGGCCACTTCGACGAAGCGCCGAATTTCCAGATCCACGTGCTGTCGTCGCTGTTCTTCCGCAACAAGAGCGCGTACATCATCGGCCGCATCATCAACGCCGACCGCGTGCTGCCGTTCGCGGTGCCGATCCGCCACGTGCGGCCGGGCGTGCTCGCGCTCGACACGGTGCTGCTGCGCCGCGACCTGCTGCAGATCATCTTCAGCTTCTCGCACTCGTACTTCCTCGTCGACATGGGCGTGCCGTCCGCGTACGTCGACTTCCTGTGCACGATCATGCCGGGCAAGCCGAAGGCCGAGATCTACACGTCGGTCGGCCTGCAGAAGCAGGGCAAGAACCTGTTCTACCGCGACCTGCTGCACCATCTGTCGCATTCGAGCGACCGCTTCATCATCGCGCCCGGGATCAAGGGCCTCGTGATGCTCGTGTTCACGCTGCCGTCGTTCCCGTACGTGTTCAAGATCATCAAGGATCACTTCCCGCCGCCGAAGGAAACGACGCGCGCGCAGATCATGGAGAAGTACCAGCTCGTGAAGCGCCACGACCGCCTCGGGCGGATGGCCGACACGCTCGAATATTCGAGCGTCGCGCTGCCGCTCGCACGGCTCGACCACGCGCTCGTGCGCGAGCTCGAGAAGGAAGTGCCGTCGCTGCTCGAATACGAGGACGACAACCTCGTGATCAGGCACCTGTACATCGAGCGCCGGATGACGCCGCTGAACCTGTACCTGCAGAACGGCAGCGACGCGGACGTCGAGCACGGCGTGAAGGAATACGGCAACGCGGTGAAGGAGCTGATGAAGGCGAACATCTTCCCCGGCGACATGCTGTACAAGAACTTCGGCGTCACGCGCCACGGCCGCGTCGTGTTCTACGACTACGACGAGATCGAGTACCTGACCGACTGCAACGTGCGCCGCGTGCCGCCGCCGCGCAACGAGGAAGACGAGCTGTCCGGCGAACCGTGGTATACCGTCGGCCCGCACGACATCTTTCCGGAGACCTACGGACCGTTCCTGCTCGGCGACCCGCGCGTGCGCAGCGTGTTCATGAAGCATCACGCGGACTTTTTCGATCCCGCGCTGTGGCAGGCGAGCAAGGACAAGCTGATGCAGGGCGAATTGCCCGATTTTTACCCGTACGACGCGGCGCTGCGCTTCAGCGTGCGCTACCCTGCGCGCTTCGGCGCGTCGGACCAGAACGACGGCGAAGGCAACGCGCAGCGCGCTGCCTGACGCCGGTGACACCGAACCGATATCGACCCGATTTCCGCCAACGGAAGCCACACCGATGAATACCCAAGACAATCCGCTTTCACATCTGTTCGACAACAACGAAGCCTGGGTCAAGCGCAAGCTCGAGGACGATCCGCAGTTCTTCGCGCGCCTCGCCGACCAGCAGGCGCCGGAATACCTGTGGATCGGCTGTTCGGATTCGCGCGTGCCCGCAAACCAGATCATCGGCCTGCCGCCGGGCGAAGTATTCGTGCACCGCAACATCGCGAACGTCGTCGTGCACAGCGACCTGAACTGCCTGTCGGTGATCCAGTTCGCGGTCGACATCCTGCGCGTGAAGCACATCATGGTCGTCGGCCACTACGGCTGCTCGGGCGTGAACGCGGCGCTGCTCAACCGGCGCGTCGGCCTCGCGGACAACTGGCTGCATCACGTGCAGGACGTGCGTGAGCGCCATGCGGACCTGCTCGACGACTGGCCGGTCGGCGAAGCGCGCTATCGCCGCCTGATCGAGCTGAACGCGATCGAGCAGGTCGTCAACGTGTGCCGCACGACGATCGTCAACGACGCGTGGGCCCGCGGCCAGTCGCTCACCGTGCACGGGCTCGTGTACGGCGTGCACGACGGCCGGATGCGCAACCTCGGGATGGCCGTGTCGAACTTCGAAGCGCTCGACGAGACCTACAAGCGCTGCGTGGCCGCGCTCACCGCCGGCGGCGAGCATGCGCCGGACAACGACATGATCGCGGCGGACGCCGCGCGGCTCGAAGGCGTCGCGCAGGCGGTCGCCGCCACGCTGAAGCCGTGCGACGACGCGAAGTAACGCGGCATTCGCCTGGCGGCCGCTGCGACGCGGCCGCGACACGCATCGAACGGATCTGACACCGGCGCCGCCGCGGCGGCGCCACGGAAAGGAGCGACGGGCATGAAAACCGTATTGATCGTCGGCGCATCGCGCGGCCTCGGCCGCGAATTCGTCCGGCAATACCGGCGCGACGGCTGGAACGTGATCGCCACCGCGCGCGACGATGCGTCGCTCGACGCGCTGCGCGCGCTCGGTGCGCAGGCGCATGCGCTCGATATCGCGCAGCCCGAGCAGATCGCGGCGCTCGGCTGGAAGCTCGACGGCGAACGGCTCGATGCGGCCGTGCTCGTGTCGGGCGTGTACGGGCCGCGCACCGAAGGCGTCGAGACGATCACCGCCGAGGATTTCGACGCGGTGATGCATACGAACGTGCGTGGACCGATGCAACTGCTGCCGATCCTGCTGCCGCTCGTCGAAGATGCGCGCGGCGTGCTGGCCGTCGTGTCGAGCCGGATGGGCAGCATCGCCGAGGCGACCGGCACGACCGGCTGGCTGTACCGCGCGAGCAAGGCCGCGCTGAACGACGCGCTGCGCATCGCGTCGCTGCAGACACGCCATGCCGCGTGCATCTCGCTGCATCCCGGCTGGGTGCGCACCGACATGGGCGGCGCGCAGGCCGCGATCGACCCGGAAACCAGCGTGACCGGCATGCGCCGCGTGATCGCCGAATCCGGTTCGGACGTGTCGCAGGCCAACGGCCGCTTCTTCCAGTACGACGGCATCGAGCTGAGCTGGTGAGCCGAACCGACAACCGATCGTCGTTAATTCCCGTTTCGCATGATTTTGACCCGACCTGACGCGTGCCCGTGCGGCGGCGCGTCCCCCGCCGCCGCCGGTAAAGCGGCGCCGCCGCGCTATGCGGCCTGCTGCGGCCGCTTCATCGACGGCGGCGAAGCCGCGCCGACCGCGCTCGAGTTGATGCGTTCGCGGTACAGCGCATACGTGCTCGGCGCGACCGACTACCTGCGCGCGACGTGGGCGGCGCGCACCTGCCCGCCCGATCTCGACACCGACCCCGAAGCACCCGACGCGCCGCGCTGGCTCGGCCTCGCGGTCAAACGCCATGCGCCGCTCGACGAACGCCACGCGGAGGTCGAATTCGTGGCGCGCTACAAGGTCGGCGGACGCGCCTACCGGCTCCACGAGACGAGCCGTTTCGAGCGCGACGAGCACGGTTTCTGGCGCTATGTCGACGGCGAAGTAAGCGAACGCTGACAAATAGTTGCTGTGTCAGACGCCGGGTAATTCCCGCATTGCACAACCCGATTTTGTCGGGCTACGATGACCTCGAATTGGTCATGTTGCATGGCAGGGCTTACGAATGGCGTTCAGCAAGGTATTGGTGGGATGGATGGCGGCCTGTGCGCTGTCGGCCGCTCAGGCCGGTACGCTGCCGAACGCCAATACAGGTACCAGCGTATCGCTCGCCCATGCCGAGCGCTTCGACTACAGCGACGCGAACCTGCCGCAGGTCGCGGCCGATCTCAACGAACAGATTCTCCGCATCCCGGCCGATGCTTCGGGCGCCGTAACGCTCGAGGCGACGCTCTTCAAGCCGGACGGCCCCGGCCCGTTCCCGCTCGTCGTCTTCAACCACGGCAAGAACACCGGCGATCTCCATCTGCAGCCGCGCAGCCGGCCGCTCGCGTTCGCACGCGAATTCGTGCGCCGCGGCTATGCGGTGATCGCGCCGAACCGCCAGGGCTTCGCCGGCTCGAGCGGCACGTACCAGCAGGAAGGCTGCAACGTCGGCAAGAACGGCCTCGCGCAGGCCGCCGACGTCGATGCGACGGTGCGCTACATGTCGCACCAGCCGTACGTCGATGCGTCGCGCATCGTCGTCGCCGGCACGTCGCACGGCGGCCTCGTATCGGTCGCGTACGGCACCGAAGCCGCGCCGGGCGTGCGCGGCATCATCAACTTCTCGGGCGGGCTGCGCCAGGACCTGTGCGACGGCTGGCAGCGCAACCTCGTCGATGCGTTCGACCAGTACGGCGCGCACACGGCCGTGCGGTCGCTGTGGCTGTACGGCGACAACGATTCGGTATGGACCCCGGCGCTCGTCGCGCAGATGCACGACGCGTACGTGTCGCATGGCACGCAGGCCCAGTTCATCGATTTCGGCCGCTACAAGGACGACGCGCACCGGCTGATCGTCGATCGCGACGGCGTGCCCGTGTGGTGGCCGGCCGTCAATGCATTCCTCGCGCAACTGAACCTGCCGACCTCGGTACGCTACGCAGTCGCGAACCCGCACGAGCCGAAGGCCACCGGCTATGCGTCGATCGATGCGGTCGGCGCGGTGCCGTTCGTCGACGAAGCCGGCCGCGAAGGCTATCGCCGCTTCCTGAACCAGCATCCGAGCCGCGCGTTCGCGGTGTCGTCGGAAGGGGCGTGGTCGTGGGCAGAAGGCGGCGACGACCCGATGGCGCTTGCACTCGACAACTGCGCGAAGCAAGGCGCGGGGGCATGCCGGCTGTACGCGGTCAACGACCGTGTCGTGTGGAACGCGAACACGACGCAGACGGCCGACAACGGCGACGACACCACGCGCGACACCGACACGCGCGCGCTGGCCTCGCGCTGACGCGCGGCGGCCCGTCCGCCGCCGGCCCGCTCAGCTGACGCTCCTTCCTGCGTTTTCTCCTGTCCGCGTGCACCTCGCGCGCCGTCGCACGCCGTTCCGGCGCGCCCGTTTTCGCACCTGATTTCACGCCCGATTCCGCAGATCATTCGACCGCCGCCTTGTGCGCGCGACGTCGCCCCGTTCGCCCGTTTCCCCCTTCGCTCCCCGATTTTTTGCAATCGTGCCGCGTGCCGTCCCGCGATTTTTTTCTGTCGGGGGGTGTCACTCGAACGTCGTCATCTGCGGCCATTTCCCCCCTTCCGCCGCGTTCCGTTCCGAGCCGCCATGAACTGCGCCGAACTCCCGCCCAGTAAGGCTTTGCAGGGTTTGTAACCGCTAGTGCAACGTCCCGCGGAACACGCTAATCTCAGCGCGTTTCGTATCCCGCCGCGCGGCATCCCGTCGATGCCGCGCGGTCGTTTTACCCCCGGAGTCGCCTTGAGTACGCCAGCCACCGACGACTGGGTCGCGCGCAGCCTGCGCGCGGTCTGGCATCCCTGCACCCAGATGAAGCATCACGAGCGCCTGCCGCTCGTCCCCGTCGCGCGCGGCGCGGGCGTGTGGCTGTACGACCGTGACGGCCGCCGCTACTTCGACGCGATCAGCTCGTGGTGGGTCAACCTGTTCGGCCATGCGAACCCGGACATCAACGCGGCGCTGAAGGACCAGCTCGATACGCTCGAGCACGCGATGCTCGCCGGCTGCACGCACGAGCCCGCGATCGAGCTCGGCGAGCGGCTGCACACGCTCACCGCGCGCAACCTCGGCCATGCGTTCTTCGCGTCGGATGGCGCATCGGCCGTCGAGATCGCACTGAAGATGAGCTTCCACGCGTGGCGCAACCGCGGCCGCGCGAACAAGCAGGAATTCGTCTGCGTCGCGAACAGCTATCACGGCGAGACGATCGGCGCGCTCGGCGTGACCGACGTCGCGCTGTTCAAGGATGCGTACGACCCGCTGATCCGCCATGCGCACGTCGTCGCGTCGCCCGATGCGCGCGGCGCGCTGCCGGGCGAGACGGCTGCCGACGTCGCGGGCCGCGCGCTCGCGGACGTGCGGCGCCTGTTCGCCGAACGCGGCGACCGGATCGCCGCGCTGATCGTCGAGCCGCTCGTGCAGTGCGCGGCCGGCATGGCGATGCATGATCCGTCGTACGTGCGCGGGCTGCGCGCGCTGTGCGACGAATTCGGCGTGCACCTGATCGCCGACGAGATCGCGGTCGGCTGCGGCCGCACCGGCACCTTCTTCGCCTGCGAGCAGGCCGGCGTCTGGCCCGATTTCATGTGCCTGTCGAAAGGCATCAGCGGCGGCTACCTGCCGCTGTCGCTCGTGCTCACGCGCGACGACGTGTTCGCGGCGTTCTACGACGACGACACGACCCGCGGCTTCCTGCACTCGCATTCGTACACCGGCAACCCGCTCGCGTGCCGCGCGGCGGTCGCGACGCTCGACCTGTTCGCGCGCGACGACGTGCTCGCGGGCAACGCGCGCAAATCGGCGACGCTGCGCGCCGCGCTTGGCTCCCTCGACGCGCATCCGCAGGTGCGCCACCTGCGCGAACGCGGCACGCTGTTCGCGTTCGACGTCGCGCTCGACGGCGACGCGGCACGCGGCTTCTCGCGGCGCTTCTTCGAACGCGCGCTGGAGCGCGAGCTGCTGCTGCGCCCGATCGGCACGACCGTGTACCTGATGCCGCCGTACGTGATGAGCGACGACGACATCGCGT
The DNA here is from genome assembly GCF_057439935.1 of Burkholderia cepacia complex sp. TUM26381. Lineage (NCBI taxonomy): Bacteria > Pseudomonadati > Pseudomonadota > Betaproteobacteria > Burkholderiales > Burkholderiaceae > Burkholderia > Burkholderia cepacia complex sp. TUM26381. Next base: position 3,321,039 of record NZ_CM172006.1, read on the forward strand.
GGCTCGCGCAGCGCACGCGCGACACGCTCGACGCGACCCTGGAGGAAATCGGCCGATGAGCCTGCTCGACACCCTGCAACGCGGCCTCGCCGATCTCGACGCGCAAGGGCTGCGCCGCGTGCGCCGCATCGCCGACACCGCGTGCGACGCGCGCATGACCGTGAACGGCCGCGAGATCATCGGCTTCGCGAGCAACGACTACCTCGGCCTCGCTGCGCATCCGGCGCTCGTCGCCGCATTCGCCGAAGGCGCGCGGCGCTACGGCTCCGGTAGCGGCGGCTCGCACCTGCTCGGAGGCCATTCGCGCGCACACGCGACACTCGAGGACGAACTCGCGGGCTTCGCGGGCGGCTTCTCGGATGCCCCGCGCGCGCTGTACTTCAGCACCGGCTACATGGCGAACCTCGCCGCGATGACGGCCCTGGCCGGCAAGGGCGCGACACTCTTCTCCGACGCGCTGAACCACGCCTCGCTGATCGACGGCATGCGGCTGTCGCGCGCGAACGTGCAGGTCTATCCGCACGCGGATACGGCGGCGCTCGCCGCACTGCTCGACGCATCGGATGCCGAAACGAAACTGATCGTCAGCGACACCGTGTTCAGCATGGATGGCGATATCGCGCCGCTCGCCGAACTCGTCGCGCTGGCCGAACGCCACGGCGCGTGGCTCGTCGTCGACGATGCGCACGGCTTCGGCGTGCTCGGCCCGCAGGGCCGCGGTGCGCTCGCGGCCGCCGCGCTGCGTTCGCCGCATCTCGTCTACGTCGGCACGCTCGGCAAGGCGGCCGGCGTCGCGGGCGCGTTCGTGATCGCCCATGAAACCGTGATCGAATGGCTGATCCAGCGCGCGCGCAGCTACATCTTCACGACGGCCGCACCGCCGGCCGTCGCGCATGCGGTATCGGCCAGCCTGAAGGTGATCGCGGGCGACGAAGGCGACACACGACGCACGCACCTCGCCGCCCTGATCGAACGCACCCGCGCGCTGCTGCGCAACACGCGCTGGCAACCGGTCGATTCGCACACGGCCGTGCAGCCGCTCGTGATCGGCAGCAACGACGCGACGCTCACCGCGATGCGCGCGCTCGACGCGCACGGCCTGTGGGTACCCGCGATCCGGCCGCCGACGGTACCCGCCGGCACGTCGCGGCTGCGCGTGTCGCTGTCGGCCGCGCATTCGTTCGACGATCTTGCGCGGCTCGAAGCCGCGTTGCTGGCAGCAAGCAAGGACGCAGCATGACGGCCCCCCTTTCCCTTTTCGTCACCGGCACCGACACCGAAATCGGCAAGACCTTCGTGTCGGCCGCGATGCTGCACGGGTTTGCGCGGCACGGCCTGCGTGCGGCCGCACTGAAGCCCGTCGCGGCCGGCGCGTACGAACGCGACGGCATCTGGCGCAACGAGGACGCCGACCAGCTCGATGCCGCCGCGAACGTCGTGCTGCCGCCCGAGCTGCGCACGCCGTTCCTGCTGAAAGCACCGGCCGCGCCGCATATCGTCGCCGCGCAGGAAGGCGTGACGCTCGACATCGACACGATCGTCGCGTGCCATCGCGAAGCGCTCACGCGCGCGGATATCGTCGTCGTCGAAGGCGCCGGCGGCTTCCGCGTGCCGATGAACGACACGCAGGACATGGCCGATCTCGCCGTCGCGCTCGGCGTGCCGGTCGTGCTCGTGGTCGGCGTGCGGCTCGGCTGCATCAACCACGCGCTGCTCACCGCCGACGCGATTGCCGCACGCGGCCTCAAGCTCGCAGGCTGGGTTGCGAACCACGTCGACGCGGCCATGTCGTTCCCCGACGAGAACATCGCAACGATGCGCGACTGGCTCGCGCGCGAGCACCGCGCGCCGCTGCTCGGCCGCATTCCGTACATGAGCCCGGCCGCCTCCGAATCCGCCGCGGCGATGCTCGACATCGCCGCGCTCGTCGAGACGCTGCGCACCGCGCAGCATTGACCCAACCGATCCCCCAATCCCGCCCAGGACAGGAAAACGAAATGACCCAAGCCCAGACCGCCGCCGTGCAACCCGACGCGATTCCCGTGGCTGCACCGGCCTCGCAGCGCTGGCGCGTCGCCGACGTCGTCGCGCTGTTCGCACTGCCGTTCAACGACCTGCTCTTCCGCGCGCAGCAGGTGCATCGCGAGCACTTCGACGCGAACGCAGTGCAGCTGTCGACGCTGCTGTCGATCAAGACGGGCGGCTGCGAGGAAGACTGCGGCTACTGCTCGCAGTCGTCGCATCACGACACGGGCCTGAAGGCCGAGAAGCTGATGGACGTCGACGCGGTGCTCGATGCCGCGCGCGCGGCGAAGGCGAACGGCGCGAGCCGCTTCTGCATGGGCGCCGCGTGGCGCAACCCGAAGGAGCGCCACATGCCGGCGCTGACCGAGATGGTGCGCGGCGTGAAGGAGCTCGGCCTCGAGACCTGCATGACGCTCGGCATGCTCGAGGACGAACAGGCACAGGAACTCGCGAACGCGGGCCTCGACTACTACAACCACAACCTCGACACGTCGCCGGAGTTCTACGGCCAGGTGATCTCCACGCGCACGTACCAGGACCGCCTCGACACGCTCGACCGCGTGCGCGACGCCGGCATCAACGTGTGCTGCGGCGGCATCATCGGGATGGGCGAATCGCGCCGCGAGCGCGCGGGCCTGATCTCGCAGCTCGCGAACCTGAACCCGTATCCGGATTCGGTGCCGATCAACAACCTCGTCGCGATCGAAGGCACGCCGCTCGAAGGCACCGCGCCGCTCGACCCGTTCGAGTTCGTGCGTACGATTGCAGTCGCGCGCATCACGATGCCGAAGGCCGTCGTGCGCCTGTCGGCCGGCCGCGAGCAGCTCGACGACGGGCTGCAGGCGATGTGCTTCCTCGCCGGCGCGAACTCGATGTTCTACGGCGACCAGCTGCTGACGACCAGCAATCCGCAATCGCAGAAGGACCGCGCGCTGTTCGAGCGCCTCGGCATCCGCTCGAGCGACGCGGACGCGATGTCGGCCAGCGCGTAAGCGCCACGCATGGCGGATTCGTCCGCCATACACAAAAAAAGCCGGGATGCGTCCCGGCTTTTTTCATGCGCGTTCGCCGCGCGCTCAGGTCGCGCCGCCCAGCGCGCGCGGCTCCATGAACGTGTGCCGGAAGTAATCGCGCACCGCGTGCATCGCGGGGCTCAGCTCGATGTTCTTGCGCCACGCGAGGCCGACGCTCATCGGCGGCACCGGGTCGCGCAGCACGATCGTCTCGATGCGCCGCCCTTCGAGCGACCACGGGCGATACACCATGTCGGACAGGATCGCGACGCCGCTGCCGTTCGCGACCATGCTGCGCACGGCCTCGACCGACGACGTGCGCAGGATCACGTTCGGCCGGTACGGCGTCTCGTTCCAGTAGCGCAGCGCCGTCTGTCCGGCCTCGTCGACCGTCAGCATCACGAACGGCTCGTGCGCGACCTCCGCGAACGTGACGCTCTCGCGCCTGAGCAGCGGATGATGCGCGCCGACCCACAGCCGGCGCACCGAATGGATCACCGGCTCCAGCACGAGCTCGGGATTCGACACGTTCGACGTCAGCAGCACGGCCATGTCGTAGCGGCCCGCGATCAGCCCTTCCTCGATCGACTCGCGGTTCAGCTCGTGCAGGTGGATCGTCAGGCGCGGATAGAGCGTATTCAACCGCAGCACGTGGTGCGGCAGGAAGTAGCCAAGCACCGTGTAGCTCGCGGCGATCGCGAGCGTGCCGGTCAGCGTGCTTTCGAGGTTCGGGATCCGCATCGCCTCGTCGACCGACGACAGGATCGTGTACGCGTGATTGAGAAAGCGCCGCCCGGTGTCGGTGAGCGTCACGCCCGCCGGCGTGCGCAGGAACAGCTGCGTGCCGAGGCTGTCCTCCAGCTCCTTGATCGCGCTCGTCACGGCCGACTGCGAGATCGTGAGCTGGATCGCGGCCTGCGAGATCTGTCCGAGCTCGGCGGTCGCGACGAAGTACTTGAGCTGTCTGAGAGTCAGGGCCATGTCCGGTGGAAAACTGATGGGCACACGGCAAACATCATATCAACCGCCCCGCCGGCGGCAATCCGTGACCGCCCACCCTGCGCACACCCGCCTGCGGCGGCGCTGCGCGGCCGCTTCGCGCGATATCTAAAAAATCGATACGGTCGCATACAAAAATAGAACTATTTTGACGCACCCCGCACGGCTAACCTGCGTTCAACACGGTTTCGGCCCGCGCCCCCGGCGCAAACGACACCGGAGAACCTGGAGGAACGATCCGTATGAGGAAGCACAGTGTCGACCTGAATTCCGACATGGGCGAAGGTTTCGGCCCGTGGACGATCGGCGACGGCGTCGACGAGCAGATCATGCCGCTCATCAGCTCGGCGAACATCGCCACCGGTTTTCACGCCGGCGATCCGAACATCATGGCGCGCACGGTGCAGCTTGCGCGCGACGCCGGCGTCGGGATCGGCGCGCATCCGGGCTTTCGCGATCTGGTCGGCTTCGGCCGGCGCACGATCACCGAAACGCCGCAGGCGCTCGTCCACGACATCCTGTACCAGCTCGGCGCGCTGCGCGAGTTCGCGCGGCTCAACGGCGTGAGCCTGCAGCACGTCAAGCCGCACGGTGCGCTCTACATGCACGCGGCAACGAGCGAAGCGTTCTCCCGGCTGCTGATCGAGACGCTGCAGCGCGTCGACCCCGGCCTGTGGCTGTACTGCATGGAGGCATCGGTCACCTATCGCGTTGCCAGGGAGTACGGACAGCCGGTGATCCGCGAGTTCTACGCCGACCGCGACTACGACCGCAGCGGCTCGATCGTGTTCACGCGCCGCGTGGGCCGCCTCGACCCGCAGCAGGTCGCCGACAAGGTGTTGCGCGCGTGCATCGACGGCAAGGTGCGCACGGTCGACGGCGACGACATCGACATCGATTTCGATTCGGTCTGCATCCACAGCGACACGCCGGGCGCGCTCGACCTCGTCCGCGACACGCGCGATGCGCTGGTCCGCGAAGGCATCCGGACCGCGGGCCCGCGACCGCTCGCCGCCCATCACTGAACCCGATTCAAGGAGACGCCAGATGGCATTGCACGATATCGTCAGCCCGTTGCCGGGCACGTTCTACCGGCGCCCGTCGCCCGATGCGGCCTACTACGTCGCGGTCGATGCGACGGTCGCCGCGGGCGCCGTGGTCGGCCTCGTCGAAGTGATGAAGCAGTTCACCGAGATCGAAGCCGAAGCGGCCGGCCGCGTGGTCGAGCTGCTCGTCGAGGACGGCGAACCGGTCGACGCGGGCCAGGTCCTGATGCGGATCGAGGGGTGACGCGATGAAGCCGGCCACCTCCCCCGACACGTTCTATCGCCCGGCGCGGATCAAGACCGTGCTGGTCGCGAATCGCGGCGAGATCGCGGTGCGCGTGATCCGCGCGGCGCGCGAGCTCGGCATGCGCGCGGTCGCCGTGGTCAGCGACGCCGACCGCGACAGCCTCGCCGCACGCATGGCCGACGAGGCGATCCACATCGGCTCGTCGCATGCAGCGAAAAGCTATCTGAATCCCGCCGCGATCCTCGACGCCGCGCGGCAATGCGGCGCGGACGCGATCCATCCCGGCTACGGCTTCCTGTCCGAAAATGCCGCGTTCGCCGCGCAGGTCGAAGCGGCCGGGCTGATCTTCGTCGGACCGGACTCGCAGGTCATTGCGACGATGGGCGACAAGGCGCGCGCCCGCGACACCGCGCGGCGCGCCAACGTGCCGACGGTGCCCGGCAGCGACGGCGTCGTGCAATCGCTCGACGAGGCCCGTGCGGTCGCCGCGCGCATCGGCTATCCGATCATGATCAAGGCGGCCGCGGGCGGCGGCGGGCGCGGCATCCGCGTCGCGCACGACGCCGCGCAGCTCGACGCCGAACTGCCGCTCGCGCAGCGCGAAGCGCAGGCTGCGTTCGGCGACGGCGGAGTCTATCTCGAGCGCTTCATCGCACGGGCGCGGCACATCGAGGTGCAGGTGCTCGGCGACGGCCGCGACGTCGTCCATCTGTTCGAGCGCGAATGCTCGCTGCAGCGGCGCCGCCAGAAGATCCTCGAGGAAGCGCCGTCGCCGTCGCTCACGCCGGCGCAGCGCGACGCGCTGTGCACGTCGGCCACGCGCCTCGCGCGCGAAGTCGGCTATCGCAGCGCGGGCACGCTCGAATACCTGTTCGACGACGCGCGCGGCGAGTTCTACTTCATCGAGATGAACACGCGCATCCAGGTCGAGCATCCGGTCACGGAGGCGATCACCGGCATCGATCTCGTGCGCGAGACGCTGCGCATCGCCGACGGCGAGCCGCTGCGGTTCGCGCAGCCGGACATCGCGATGCGCGGCGCGGCGCTCGAATGCCGGATCAACGCGGAAGATCCGCTGCAGGATTTCCGCCCGAATCCCGGCCGGATCGACGCCCTGGTGTGGCCGACCGGCCCCGGCGTGCGCATCGATTCGCTGCTCTATCCGGGCTACGTCGTGCCGCCGTTCTACGATTCGCTGCTCGCGAAGCTGATCGTGCACGACGAGAGCCGCGCGGCCGCGCTGCGGCGCCTGTCGCGCGCGCTCGGCGAACTGCACGTGGGCGGCCTGAAGACGACCGCGCCGCTGCACGTCGCGCTGCTCGCGGACGACGACGTGCGCGCGGGCCGCTATCACACGAATTTTCTCGAAGCATGGATGCCGCAATGGCGCGAGGCCGCGACGGCCGCCGCCCGGCAGCACGCAACCGCGGACGCCGCGCGCGTCGGGGAGGCCCTGTGACGACCCGTTATACGTTCGGCGGCGACGAGTTCGTGTTCGTCGAGATCAGCGAGGCGATGTCGCTCGACGCCTTCTTCAAGGGCACGGCGATCACGCGCGAGCTGCAGCGGCGCGCGGTGCCGGGCATCACCGAAATCTGCCCGGCGAACGCGTCCTACCAGGTGCGCTACGACCCGGACGTGATCGAGCCCGACGCGCTCGTCGCGCTGCTGAAGGCGATCGAGGCCGAGGTCGGCGACGCGCCGCTCGAACTCGACACGCGCATCGTCGAGGTGCCGGTGCTCTACAACGACCCGTGGACGCACGAGACGCTGATGCGGTTTCGCGAGCGTCACCAGGACCCGTCGTCGACCGATCTCGAATACGCGGCGCGGATCAACGGCAAGCGCGACGTCGACGACTTCATCGCCGCGCACTCGGGTTCGCCGTGGTTCGTGTCGATGGTCGGCTTCGTCGCGGGCCTGCCGTTCATGTACCAGATGGTCGAGCGCGAACGGCAGCTCGAAGTGCCGAAATACCTGCGGCCGCGCACCGACACGCCGAAGCTGACGGTCGGCCACGGCGGCTGCTTCGGCTGCATCTATTCGGTGCGCGGCGCGGGCGGCTACCAGATGTTCGGCGTGACGCCGGCGCCGATCTTCGATCCCGCGCAACGGCTCGACTACCTGCACGATTTCATGGTGTTCTTCCGGCCCGGCGACATCGTGAAGTTCCAGCCGATCGATCGCGACGCATACGACGCGGCAGTGGCGGCCGTCGAGGCCGGCACGTTCTCGCTGCGCGTGCGCCCGGTGAAATTCTCGCTCGACGCGTTCCTGCGCGATCCCGATGCGGTCAACCGTTCTCTCGTCGAGGTGCTGCATGCCAGCTGACGCGCACAACCTGATCGAGGTCATCAAGCCCGGCCTCGCGACGTCGGTCCAGGATACGGGCCGGCAAGGCTACTACCACGTCGGCATCCCGCCGTCGGGCGCGCTCGACCAGTATGCGTCGCGTGCGGCGAACCTGCTGGTCGGCAATCCCGAAGAAGCGGCCGTGCTCGAATGCACGCTGCTCGGCCCGGAGCTGATGTTCCATGCGGACGCGCTCGTTGCCGTCACGGGCGCCGAGATGACGCCGAAGATCGACGGCGTCGGGCAGTGCTGCAACATCGCGCTGCGCATCCGCGCGGGCAGTGTGCTGTCGTTCAACTACGTGAAGGGCGGTGCGCGGGCCTACCTGGCCGTCGCGGGCGGCATCGACGTGCCGGTCGTGCTCGGCAGCCGCTCGACCTATGCGCTCGGCGCGATCGGCGGCCATGCGGGCCGGCGGCTGCAGAAAGGCGACCGGCTGCCGATCGGCGCCGCGCGCGGCATGCATCGCGAAGGGCGCGAGCTGCCGGCGGCGGTCGTCCGGCCGCTCGACAGCCAGGTCGAACTGCGCGTGCTGACGGGCCTGTACCACTACCGGCTCACCGACGCATCGGCGCACACGTTCTTCGACGACGAATGGACGGTCGCGCCTGAAGCCGACCGCATCGGCTACCGCTACAAGAACGGGCGCCCGCTGCAGTTCCGGCCGCGCGAACAGCCGTTCGGCGCGGGCGCCGATCCGTCGAACATCGTCGACGCGTGCTATCCGATCGGCTCGATCCAGGTGCCGGCCGGGCTCGAGCCGATCATCCTGCATCGCGACGCGGTGTCGGGTGGCGGCTACGCGACGATCGGCACGGTCATCAGCGCCGACATGGACCTGATCGGCCAGATGCAGCCGAACCATCGCGCGCGCTTCGTGCGCGTGACGATGGCCGATGCGCTCGCGGCACGCCGCGAGTACCAGCGGCGCCTCGCGCTGCTGCGCGCCGTGCTGCAGGACTGAGCGCCGGACGCCCGGCCACCCTGCCGGGCGCCGTTCGCCGCCCGCCGTTTTCATCCTTCGCTTTCGTTTCCCGCCCGTGCGGCCGCGCGCGGCGCGGCGGGGACGCTTGCGCGCCGTTTCTGCCGGACCGGTTGCCCGCCCGACGTCGGGGCAACCCTGCGGATCGCCTGACCCGCGGCCCAGACGTCGTCCGCTGTTTTGCTCATCGAGGAGCACGCTCATGGCCAACCTGGCTCAGGCCCGCACCGACGAGGATCTCGACCTGTCGACGCTCGCCATTCCCGATCACGCGCGCATGCCGCCCTTTTCGCTGACGATGGCGTGGTGGGCCGTCTGCAGCGCGGTGTTCTACATCGTCGTCGGCGCGACGCTCGCGCTCACCTACGGCGCGCGCAACGCGCTGATCGGCATGGCGCTGTCGGTGGTGTCGTACGGCGTCGTCAATTCGATCATCAGCCGCTATGCGATTCGCACCGGCCTGTCGGTCGCGCTGTTCTCGCGCGTGCTGTTCGGCAGCGCGGGCGCGGCGCTCGCGACGCTGATCTTCTTCGCGACGGCGATCTACTACGCGGTGTTCGAGGGCTCGGTGATCGCGGTCGCCGCGCATCACCAGTTTCCGGCGCTGGACTACCAATGGGCCGCGCTGATCGTCGTCTGCTACAGCGTGCCGCTCGTGTTCGGCAGCGTGCAGCACTGGCTCGACAAGTTCAACGGCGTGCTGCTGCCGTTCTACCTGTTCGGGCTGCTCGCGGCGGTCGGGCTCGCGACGGCCGAGTACGGCTATCACGCCGCGTGGCTCGATTTCGGGCCGGCGGGCGGCGCACCGGCCGGCGGCTGGTGGCAGTGCTTCGTCTACTACATGGGTGTGTGGGTGCTGATGATGTTCACGTTCGACTACGCGCGCTTCGGCCGCAAGGAGGACGCCCGCTATCACGGCCGCTTCAACTTCGGGATGCCGTTCTATCTCGTCACGTTCCTCGTCAACGGCGCGGCCGGCATCTATCTCGTCGCCACGATTCCCGGGCTCGGCACGCTGTCGGAAGTGTCGGTCGTGCTCGCGCTGCTCAAGCTGATGGGCGTGTGGGGGTTGCTGTTCGTATGGGTCACGCAGTCGCGCATCAACACCGCGAACTACTACCTCGCGACCGTCAACATGCAGGCGTTCTTCCAGAAGGTCGCCGGGCTGCGCGCGCCGAAGTTCGTATGGGCGCTCGTGGTCGGCGCGGTCGTCTACGCGCTGATGATGGCCGACATCTTCTCGCGGATCCTGCAGGCGCTCGCGTACCAGGGCATCTTCGTCGTCGCGTGGGTCGGCGTCGCGCTCGCGCACATCCTGTCGGCGCGCTACGGGCAGCTCGTCGGCGACGATGTCGAGTGCCGCGACGCGCATGTGCCGGTGTTCAATCCGGGCGGGCTGACTGCGTGGTTCGCGGGTGCGTTCGCGGGGCTCGCGCTGAACCAGGCGACCGGGTTCGCCGCGTCGCTGTCGGCACCGGCGACCTTCGTCGTGTCGTGGGTCGTCTATCGCGCGCTGCTCGGCACCGCGAAGCGGGCCTGGTTCGTGCGGAATACGTAACGCCGCCGCGCCTGCGACGGCGCGGCAGCGGCTTACCCGATCGTCTGTACCGGGTTGCCCTTCGCGTCGCGGATCACCGTCTTCTCGACGCGCCAGCGCACGCCGTCGAGCCCGTCGATCGCATACTCGCCCGCGCGCGGCTTCAGCGTGCGCGCCAGCGCCTGCACCGTCGCGTCGGTGAGCCGCAGCGTCAGCGTGCCGTCTTCGTCGGTCACGGCGTTCGCGTCGCCGTGCACGAACCGCAGCGCGCCGTCGTGACCGACCAGGCGGAACGCGCGGTCGAACGGCAGCCGCAACGGCAGCAACGCGACGAGTTCCTCGACCTGCCGCGCGCCGACGGTAATCTCGATCACGGGCGCGCGCAGCAGCCGCTTGCGCGTGTCCCATCCGAGCACGTCGGTGAACAGGTAGCCGCTCGCCGAGCCGTCGCGCTGCGTACCCGCGTCGACCTGCTCGCGCACGTCCGCGCGTTCGAGCAGCGATGCGCGGCCGAGCTCGGTCACCCAGAGCGGCATGTGCGGCAGCAGCGTGTCGAGCAGCGCGCGCGTGCGCCAGCGCTTCGCGGCGCGCTCTTCGTCGAGCGTCAGCCCGACGACCTGCAGGAACGCGAGGCGGCCGTGCGGCGTGTCGATCGACGGCAGTTCCGGATCGAACGCGAAGCCCATCGAGCAGAGCGCCGTGCCGGTATCGAGCGCGATCGGGCCGTTGGCCGTCATCCAGTGGCCGTCGTCGAACGCGTTGCCGCTCTGGAACACGTAGCGCGCGAGATTCTGCAGGAAGCTGAACACCCAGCGCGGCGGCTCCTCTTCGCCCACCGCGCACGCGACGCGCATCGTCAGCTCGAACCCGAAGCCGCTGACGGCCGGATCGTCGGACTCCTTCGCATACAGCTCGCTCAGCCCGTACGTGACGAAGTGCCAGTGCGGCACGGGCCCCGCGCGCTTCCACACGCTGATCCCGTCGAGCGGATCGGGGCCGCCGAGCCGCCACTTGACCAGCGTGCCGTAGTGCTTCGGCTCCTGGCCCGGATAGAGGCGTGCAAGCGCACCGTCGATCGCGTCCCAGCCGGGCGCGGCGTCATCGTCCGCGCCGTCCTGCGTGTCGTGTGTTGCGTCGGTCATGTGGCCCTCTGTCGCGTTTCATGTTCCGGTGCGTGGTGGCGCCAGCGCACGGGGCAGCGGCTGCGGCCGCCGCCGGGCGCGTCACACGTGCGCCGCCGCGCCGTCGAGCGCCGCGCGCACGCGCTCGACGCGCTGTTCGTCGACGGGCGCGAGCACCTCGCCGCGCGGCCGCACGCCCGAGCCGAAATGCACCGCGCGCACGCCGGTCGCACGGACGAAATCGCCGACCGCATCGATCGTGAGCCCCGAGCCGGCCAATACCGTGCAGGTCGAACCGGCCGCCTGCCGCACGAGCCGCGTGATCGTCGCGACGGCATCGAGTACCGACGGATGGCCGCCCGACGTCAGCACCGACGTGACGGCCGGCACGCGCAGCAGCGCGTCGAACGCGGCGTTCAGATCGCGCGCGACGTCGAACGCCCGGTGGAACGTGAGTGCCCGGCCGTCCGCGGCGGCCGCGATGCGGGCCAGCGCGCCGAGATCGATGTCGCCGTGCGCGTCGAGCGCGCCGAACACGACGCCGTTCGCGCCGGCCGCGACGGCCGCGCGCACGTCGCGTTCGATCACGCGCAGGTCGTCGGCGTCATAGACGAACGACCGGCTGTGCGGACGCACGATCACGTTGACGGGAATCGGCACCGCGGCCACGACGGCCTCGATCAGGCCGACGCTGGGCGTCAGCCCGCCTTCGGTGATCGCGGTCACGAGCTCGAGGCGGTCGGCGCCCGCGCGGGCGGCGGCCTTCGCATCGCCGACGGTCGTGGCGATCACTTCGAGGAGGACGGAAGAAGCGGCGTTTCGGTTCATGGGCGGCCCGCGAATCGTCTGGACAATTCGCGCATCCTAGCCGAGCCGCGTGACGGACGCCAGCGTGCCGGCGGCCGTGCGCGTCAGCCGCGCCGCACGAGCCAGACGCCGACGAGCGCGGACAGGCCGGTCGCCACGGTGCCGGGTGCGAACTCGAACATCCGCGCGTTGAAGTGCACGCCCTGCTGCTGCATCACGTCGACGATCCCCGGCGCGAGCAGCAGCGTCGCCCAGCCGATCATCCCGAGCGCGGTGGTCGCGGTCGCGACGAGCAGCGCGATGCCGGCACCGCGCGCACGCGGCCGGAACGCGCCGGCAAACGCGCCCGCAGCCAAAAGCGCAACCGAAACCGCGGACATCCCGGCGGCAAACACGACCATCACCGTCGTCTGGCCGACCTTCAGGAACGCGACCATCTGCGCGACGATCACGCACATGCCCGCGATCGCGAACAGCACGATCGCCAGCGCGTTGCGCACGGCGTTCATGCGGGCGTCTGGCGGAAATACGCGGTCGCGGGGCGCCGGAACAGCAGGTAGACGAACAACGCGAACAGCAGGAGGCCGGGAATCAGCACCGCGAGCATCGACGCCGGCATGTTGATTAACGAGAACGCAATCCCGAACACGAATGTCACGATATACGCCATGCGCGACCATTCGCGGCCCTTGAGGATCGCGATGCCGATGACGACGTTCGCCGCTTCGATAATCATGCTGATGCCGAACGTCGCCCACACGGGCAGCAGGTAGTGCGACATCAGCGCCTGGGTGGTCGGCATGCCGATCGAGAACGGCGTATAGACGCACGTGATCGCGTTGGTCACGATGATGATCCACGCGAGGATGGTCAGCGAAATCGGTCTTTTCATTGTGTTTTCCTTTTATTCGCCGCCATGGTTGGCCCCCGGGACGGCGCGATCGCGGTCACGACGGCCGCGGTCGGGCCATTGTCGGGGAAGCCCGCGGCGAACGCAACGGCCGCCCCGCGCCGCCGCGCCCCGATCGCCGCATGCGATCCGTGCGCCCCTAGCCGGCGTCCGCTTCGTCGTCGACCCAGTCGATGTCGCCGCACAGCACGCGCTGCGCATCGCCGACGCGCACCGCCACCGACAGCGTCACGCACGGCTGCGCCTCGTTGATCGACAGGTACGGCCGCGTGACCTGCACGCGCCCCGGCTCGGCGATCGCCGAGCGGAAATACGGCCGGCGCAGCCAGTTCGCACCTTGCGCGTCCGCCAGCGGCGAGAAGCGCGCCTCGGCGAGCGCGCGATCGGCGCGCAGCACGACGTTGCGGCCCGACTGCCGGCCGTGCGCGTCGAGCAGGAAGCAGCGCGCGGCCGCGTCGAGCGCGAGGAAGTTCCAGCACACCTCGTCGAGCGGCTCGCCGGCCGCGAGACGCTCGGCCGCCCGCTCGAACGCGCGCCGGTACGGCGCGAGCCGCTGCGCGTCGCGCCGCTCGCGCGCTTCGGTCTGCTGACGAAAGCGCTCGGTCAGCTCGCCGATGCAGCCGGTCGCGGCCGCGCTGTCGGGCAGCCCCGGCGCCGGGCGCCCGAAGTAGTAGCCCTGCACGAAATCGGCCTCGCACGACAGCGCGATCTGCGCCTCGTGCTCGGTCTCGATCCCTTCGACGAGCACGAGCTTGCCGGCCTCGTGCAGCAACGTGACGAGCCCGTGCAGGATAGCGGTGAGCCCGGTGCGGTGCGCCGCGTGCGACAGCATGATCCGGTCGAGCTTCACGATGTCCGGGTTCAGCTGCCAGATCCGTTCGAGGTTCGAATGACCGGCGCCGAAATCGTCGAGCGCGATCAGGAAGCCGTGCGTGCGGAATTCGCGCACGGCTTCCGCGAGCCGCTCGACGTCTTCCGCGCGCTGTTCGAGCACTTCGAGCACGATGCGGCGCGGCGGCATGCCGAGCCGCTTCAGGTTCGCGAGCAGCGCGGCTGCCTGGAACGGATCGGTCAGCACACCCGGATGGACGTTGAGGAACAGCCACTCGCGCTCCGCGCCGAGCAGCGCGAAGTTCTCGAGATGCAGCGCCTGCGCGAGCCGGTCGAGCTGCAGCAGTTCGCCCTGCCGCGCGGCTTCGCCGAACACGTCGAGCGGCGACACCGCGCGGTCGAGCGCATCGTGCGCGCGCAGCAGCGCCTCGTAGCCGACCGCACGCTGGTGCGACAGGCTGAATATCGGCTGGAACACGGTCGTCAGCGTCAGGTCGCGGTGCTGCGTGGCCAGACGTTCGAAGCCGGAGCTCATCTCCCGCTCGAACCGGTACGGCGACGCGGCGGCCGGACGCTCCTGTTGAACGATCGTCATGCCTTCCTCCTGGTATTGCCTTCGAACGCGCCGCCCGCCGAAACGGACGGCGCGTTCAATGTCATGGTTGGACCCTCGGTTGCCCGGTCGATGCCGGACGGCTGCCCACCTTCAAGCAAGCTCCGTGCAAGGTCCTGACAACCCGTACGCCATGCGGCTGCACGGGGCCTTCGCACCATCGTGGCGCGCGCCGGATGCACCACTTTCGTGCGCACGCACCGGTCACTCGAGCGCAGCCGTCACGTCAGCACGCTACACTCCGTACGATCGTTTCATTCCCCGTATTCGCCGTATCGATGGAAATCGTCTTCACAGTCCTGATCCTGCTGCTGACCGTCGCGCTGTCCGGCGCCGTCACGCGCATTCTGCCGTTGCAACTGCCGCTGCCGCTGATGCAGATCGCGTTCGGCGCGATGCTCGCATGGCCGAAGCTGAACCTGCACGTCACGTTCGACCCCGAAATCTTCATGCTGCTGTTCATTCCGCCGCTGCTGTTCGCGGACGGCTGGCGGATTCCGAAACGCGAGCTGTACCTGCAGCGCCGCGCGATCCTGATGCTCGCATTCGGGCTCGTGTTCATGACGGTACTCGCAGTGGGTTACTTCGCGCATTGGCTGATTCCCGAGTTGCCGCTGCCGATCGCGTTCGCGCTCGCGGCCGTGCTGTCGCCGACCGACGCGGTCGCGCTGTCCGGCATCGCCGGCAAAGGCCGGATCCCGCCGCAACTGATGCACATCCTCGAAGGCGAGGCGCTGATGAACGACGCGTCGGGCCTCGTCGCGCTGAAGTTCGCGATCGCGGCCGCGCTGACGGGCGTGTTCTCGCTGCGCGCCGCGTCAGTCACGTTCGTGATCGTCGCCGCCGGCGGGCTCGCGACGGGCGCGATCGTGTCGTGGGTGTTCAGCGCGCTGTCCACGCGCTTCCTGAACGCCGAGCAGGAAGGCGATCCGGCCCCCGGCATCGTGATGACGCTGCTCGTGCCGTTCGCGGCCTACCTGTTCGCCGAGCACCTCGACCTGTCGGGCGTGCTCGCGGCCGTGTCGGCCGGGATGATGATGAATTACACGAGCTTCTCGCGCAAAAGCACGGTCGCGTCGCGCGTGCGGGCCGAAAGCACGTGGGCGATGATCGAGTTCGTGTTCAACGGCATGGTGTTCATCATGCTCGGGCTGCAGTTGCCGCACATCATCGGCCGCGCGCTCGTCGATGCGCACCATACGAGCGACGCGCTGGTCGGCCGGATGATCTTCAACGTGTGCGCGATGATGCTCGCGCTGTATGCGATCCGCTTCACGTGGGTGTGGCTGCTGCGCTGGTTCGCGAGCCGCCGCGCCGCGCGCCAGGGCCTCGCGGGCACGATGGCCGGCGTGCGCACGATCGCGGTGATGACGGTCGGCGGCGTGCGCGGTGCGGTCACGCTCGCCGGCGTGCTGTCGATCCCCGTCGCATTGTCGGACGGCGCGCCGCTGCCGGGGCGCGACACCGCGATCTTCGTCGCATCGGCCGTGATCCTCGGCTCGCTGATCGTCGCGGTGATCGGGCTGCCGCTGCTGCTGCGCGGCGTGCGCTCGGCGCGCAACCCGCTCGGCGACGAGGAACGCTCCGCGCGCTCGGCCGCCGCGCAGGCCGCGATCCGCGCGATCGACTCGTCGCACGATGCGATCTCGGCCGATCTCGACGAATCGGGCGCCGCACGCTGCGCGGACATCTCCGCACGCGTGATGGACCAGTATCGCCGCCGGCTCTCCGCGCTGGCCGAGGACGGCCCCACGCCGCGCGCGGAAGCGAAGCAGGCCGAGACGATGGAACTGCAGATGCGGATCGCGGCCGTGCGCGCGGAACGCTCGGCGCTGTACCGGCTGCGCAGCGACAGCAAGATTTCCGACGAGACGCTGACGAAGCTGATCCGCGAGATCGACCTGTCGGAAACCGCGCTGTCGACGCGCAAGAAAGGCATTCTTTGACGGGCCGGCAGCCGCCGGTGCGCAATCGGGTCGAAGTCCGGATAAAAAAAGGCGACGCAGCAGCGTCGCCTTTTTCACATCCGCCCGCGATCGCGCTACTTCGCGACGACGACCGGAATCCCCTTCAGCATCCCCGCGCCCTTCATCTCGTCGAGCGCATGCTGCACCGCCACGCTCGTCGCCGCGTCGATGCCGAGCTGCAACGCAAGCTCGCGCTCCGTGCGCTTCACGCCGGCCAGGTTGCGCACCTTCACGTGGCCGAAGCCGCGCACGCGGGCGTGCAGGTCGGCCAGTTGCACGACCTGCGCCGCATTGCCGGCCGTCATCGCGGCGAACGCACGCGCAAGCGTCGTCTCGTAGTCGTCGGCAAGCGCGCGCTCCATCTTGCGCTCGACGGTGCGGCCGAACGGATCGAGCCACGTGCCGCGCAGGCTGCGCACGCGCGCCAGCACGCCGAACACCGGCCACATCCACTGGCCGAACACGCGCTTCTTCGGCGTGCTGCCGTCGCTGCCGGCCTTCGCGACCGTCGGCGGAGCGAGGTTGAACTTCACGCGGTACGCCTGCCCCGGCACGCCTTCGAACTGCGCTTCGAGCGCCGTGCGGAAGGTATCGTCCGCGTACAGCCGCGCAACCTCGTATTCGTCCTTCACCGCGAGCAGCCGGTAGAACGTCGTCGCGACCGCGCGCGTCAGCGCGTCGTCGCCTTTTGCGCGCGCGGCGTTCACGAGCGCACGGTAGCGCTCGACGTAACGCACGCCGCCATACGCGTCGAGACGCGCTTCGCGATCGGCGATCACCTCGGCAAGCGTCTCCGGCGCGGCCTGCACGGCCACCGTGTGACGCGCGTTCCACAACGCGTCGAGGCCCGCCGCGTCGCCGGCCGCCATCCGGCCGATCGAGAACGCGAGCTTGTTCATCGGCACCGCGACATTGTTCAGCTCGATCGCGCGCATCATCGCGGCGAGCGACACCGGCACGAGGCCGAGCTGCCACGCATAGCCGAGCATCAGGATGTTCGCGCCGATCGAATCGCCGAGGAACTTCGCGGCGAGCGCCTGCGCGTCGCAGCTCGACAGGTAGCCGTCGCCGGCCGCGTGATGCATCTTCTCGAGCAGCGCGTCCGCATGCAGGTTCGCGTCGGGATTCTGCACGAACGATGCGTTCGGGATCCGGTGCGTGTTGACGACGATCCGCGTGCGCTCGTGACGCACCGTCTGCAGCGCCTCCGCACTCGCGCCGACGACCATGTCGCACGCGAGCAGCACGTCGGCCTGCTGCGTATCGATGCGCACCTGGTTCAGCCACCGGTCGCTCGACGCGATCCGCACGAACGACAGCACCGAGCCGCCCTTCTGCGCGAAGCCCATGAAGTCGAGCACCGACGCGCTCTTGCCTTCGAGGTGCGCGGCCATGCTGATCAGCGCGCCGACCGTCACGACGCCCGTGCCGCCGACGCCCGTCACGAGCATGTCGAACGGCGCGGCGTCGAGATGCGTCGCGGGCACCGGCAGCCCGTCGACGCGCGCGGCCAGCGCCGCTTCGTCGAACGCGGCGCCGGCAGCCTTCTTCAGCGCCGCGCCTTCGACCGTCACGAAGCTCGGGCAGAAGCCGTTCACGCACGAATAGTCCTTGTTGCACGACGACTGGTCGATGCGGCGCTTGCGGCCGAGCGGCGTCTCGAGCGGCTCGACCGACAGGCAGTTCGACTGCACGCCGCAGTCGCCGCAGCCTTCGCATACCGCGTCGTTGATGAACAGGCGCTTGTCCGGGTCGGGGAATTCACCTTTCTTGCGGCGGCGGCGCTTCTCGGCCGCGCAGGTCTGGTCGTAGATCAGCACGGTGACGCCGGGCGTCTCGCGCAGCTCGCGCTGCACCGTGTCGAGCTCGCTGCGGTGATGGAACGTCGTGCCCGCCGGGAACTGCCCGTGATGGCCGTCGTACTTCTCCGGTTCGTCGGACACGACGACGAAGCGCGACACGCCTTCCGCCTCGACCTGCCGTGCGATCTGCGGCACCGAGATGCTGCCGTCGACCGGCTGGCCGCCCGTCATCGCGACCGCATCGTTGTAGAGGATCTTGTACGTGATGTTCGCTTTCGCGGCGACCGCCTGGCGGATCGCGAGGATGCCCGAATGGAAGTAGGTGCCGTCGCCGAGGTTCTGGAACACGTGCTTCGTGTTCGTGAACATCGCGTGCGCGGCCCAGTCGACACCCTCGCCGCCCATCTGGATCAGCCCGGTCGTGTCGCGCTCCATCCACGACGCCATGAAATGGCAGCCGATGCCGGCCTGCGCGATCGAGCCTTCCGGCACCTTCGTCGACGTGTTGTGCGGGCAGCCGGAGCAGAAGTACGGCGTGCGCTTCACGGCGTCGGCTTCGTTCGACAGGATCTGCGGCGCGACCAGATCGACGACGCGTTCGCGGCGGTCGAGCGCCGGCTTGTGCCGCGCGAGCCATTCGGCGAACACCGGCAGGATGCGCGACGGGCGCAGCTCGCCGAGTTCGGACAGCAGGCATGCGCCGGCGGCGTCGTGCTTGCCGAGCACCCGCGGGCGCGCGCCTTCCGTGCGGTTGTACAGGTAATCCTTGATCTGCTGCTCGATGACCGGGCCCTTCTCCTCGATCACCAGCACTTCGGCGAGACCGTCGACGAACGTCTCGATGCGCGTCATTTCGAGCGGATACGACAGGCCGACCTTGTAGATCCGCACACCGGCCGCGTCGAGATCGGCGACCGTCAGGTCGAGACGGCGCAGCGCCTCCATCAGGTCGAGGTGCGCCTTGCCGCAGGTGACGATGCCGACGTTCGCGTGCGTGCTCGGCGCGATCCACTTGTCGATGCTGTTGGTGCGCGCGAAATGACGCACCGCGTCGAGCTTCGCGGCGAGGCGCGCCTCGATCGTCAGGCTCGGCAGGTCGGGCCAGCGGTTGTGCAGGCCGCCCGACGGCGGCGTGAAGCCTTCCGGCGCCGGCCACCGCGTCTGCAGCGCATCGAGGTCGACCGTGGAGCCCGACTCGACCGTTTCGGAGATCGCCTTGAAGCCGACCCACGCGCCCGAGTAGCGCGACAGCGCCCAACCGTACAGGCCGAATTCGAGCATGTCGGCGATGTTCGCCGGGTTCACGACCGGCATGTGCCACGCGATCATCGCGAAGTCGCTCTGGTGCGGCATCGACGACGACACGCAGCCATGGTCGTCACCGGCGACGACCAGCACGCCGCCGTGCGGCGACGAGCCATACGCGTTGCCGTGCTTCAGCGCGTCGCCGGCTCGATCGACGCCCGGGCCCTTGCCGTACCACATCGCATACACGCCCTCGACCGTGCGCTCGGGATCGGACTCGACCCGCTGCGTGCCGAGCACGGCCGTGCCGCCGAGTTCCTCGTTGATCGCCGGCAGGAAGCGTACGCCGCTGGTGTCGAGCAGTTTCTTCGCCTTCCACAGCTGCTGGTCGACCATGCCGAGCGGCGAGCCGCGATAGCCGCTGACGAAGCCGGCCGTGTTGAGCCCCTGTTCGGTGTCGACCGTGCGCTGCATCAGCAGCAGGCGAATCAGCGCCTGCGTGCCGGTCAGGAAGATCCGGCCGCGCGTCGCGGTCAGGTTGTCGGTCAGGCGGTAGTCGGACAAGGCAGGCGTGCCATCGACGGGCAGGCGGGCGGTCATGGGGGATAGTCTCCGGATTGTGCTGTTCTGGGCTGCGCGGCGGGACGTCGGGCGGCGCGTGACCGGCGGCAGCGAATGGCTCTATTTTTTCGCGCGGAGCCGAGAATGTTTTTTCTCATCTTGCTCGGCCGGGGCTGTAGCGAGAAAGACTGCGCAGGTTTTTGCCGGGATTTGAGAGAGTTTTCGCGCGCGGTGGCGGGAGCGGGGTTGGCGGGACGTTCGGACGACCGGGTGGATCGGCGTCACGGGCGGTGCATGCCCGACGGCCCGCCGTCAGCCCCGCGACTGGCGCGCGAACCCCGTGCGACAAGGGTTTCCGTGGCTCGGGCGGTCACCCTCACCGTTGCAATACACAGCGTTCCGATTGGTCGGTGGCGCCGGATGTCCACAATGCTTCGTCCGATCGGGCGCGTGCTCACCGTTCGATTGCACAGCGTTTCGAGTGGCGTCCGGGCCGGGATATCCACACCCGGAATCGGCATGCGGCTCGCCCGGGTGTCGCTGCTCACCGTCGGAATGCACAGCGCGGCGAGTGGGTTTCGGCCCGGGATATCCACATCGGACCCGGCGCATTTCGTCGATCCGCCGCGCACATTCACCGTTCGAATACACAGGGTCGAGAGTGAGTTTGTCAGGCGAATATCCACGCCGGAACACCCATGCTGCGTGATCGCCGTCTCACCCTCACCGTTTGTATGCACAGGAATTCGACTGGCTGCGGCGGCGGTTGTCCACGCCCGGAACTGCATTGCCTTTCAGCCATCCGACCACCCTCACCGCCGAAAACCACAGCGCTTCGAGTGGCTTGAGGGTCCGGATATCCACATGGGCGCACGTTCTCCGATCGATCGAAGATGTGCCTTTCGCCGCGCTCCGACGACCGGCAATCCATACCGGACGCGGCTCTTCACCCGATCGGGCCTCGACGCTCACCCTCGAAATACACAGTGCCGCGAGTCGTTTCGGCGGCCGGATATCCACACGGCGGCGTGCGCCGCCCCCCGTTTGCAAGCTCGCGGCCGAGCCCGACCCGAACAGCGCTTCGCGCGGCATCGGCAGCCGACCGGCCGCATTCTGGAGGGCCGCACGCCGATCCCGAAATCGCACTCACCATTGAATTGCATGGCGCGCCGAGTCGCTCGAGAACGCGGATATGCGCGGCGAAATTCGCACTTTGCGGACCACACGCGCGCTTGCGCCGTTAGAATGCACGACCCTTTGATCGTGATCCGGAACCGGATATCGACGTCGCGGTGCGCGCCTGGCTTGGTCACGCATGCGCGCATTCAGCTAGAATGCGCGACCCTCCCGAATCGCGGCAAAGGGCGGAAACCCGCGCCGGAGCAGGCGCGCCGCGCGATCGGGCGCGACACTCACCGATGAATTTCACAGCAATTCGCGTCGTTTCGCGGCGAGTTGTCCACACCCCGATTCATGTCTCGCGCAGCATCCGGTCATCCTCACCTGTGAAACCCACAGCGTGCCGAGTCGTTTCCGGGCGCGGATATCCACAACCCGGCGAGCGGCCGGATCTTCATCCGGCTGTCGACGGACGTCTCGGCGCACCACCGCCGGGGACAACCGGAAAGGCTTGTCCGGCCGGCCCCGGCGGCACCCTCACCCTTCAGATGCACAGCGTTTCGAGTCGCTGCGAAGCGAGTTGTCCACATCGGTCCGCCGATGTCTCATCGCGCCCGCACGCGCGCCCGAGCGACGTTACTCGGCAATCGACCGGATGACCGTCGCAGGATTGCCGCCGACCAGCGTATTCGGCGGAACGTCGCGCGTGACGACCGCCGCAGCCGCGACGACCGAATTCTCGCCGACCGTCACACCGCCGATGATCGTCGCGCCGGCGCCGATCCACACGTTCCGCCCGATCACGATCGGCTTCGCGACGACGCAGTCACGGCGCCGCGAAGGCTCGACCGGATGACCGGACGTGATCAGGCTGACGTTCGGGCCGATCATCGCGTCGTCGCCGATCTCGAGCCCGCCCAGGTCGTAGAACGTGCAGTTCTGGTTGACGAACACGTTGCGCCCGAGCTTCATGCCGGTGCCGCCTGTGGCATGGAATGGCGGGATCAGCGTGAAGCCGTCGTCGACCTGCATGCCGATCAGTTCGCCGAACAGCGCACGAACCTCGGCTGCATCGTCGAACGTCAGACGGTTGAGCCGCGCGGTGATCGCCATCGCTCGTTTGACCTCGGCCACCATGGCCGCCGATTCGGGCGTTCTGCGCGGAATGATCGTGGTGCGATCGTCGTTTGCCATGCGTGACTTGTCTCCAGTGATTGCCGTGTTTCGCGATGCGTCGGCGGTTGCAGCCGAATGCCTGAGACGCGCATGTACGGGTGCTACGGAATCGGCGGTGCGCGTTGGTAGCGATGCTGCTTTTCGCCTGAATTTTTACCGATTTATATAACTAGTTTTCATATAACTAGTTATTGATAACTCCCTTATCCCATCGGGCTTTGCCCGATTTTCTGCCCGATTCACGCGCGACAGATAACGCCCCAACAGTCTCTTTCAGCCGAACCGCCCCTCGCCGGGCGCCCCTAGCCGGGCGCCCCTGTCCGAACCTCCTGCGCTCGGGTACGCTTGAGCATCGACCGGACCGACACCAGCACCGAAACGCGGAGGCGCGATGAAGCTCTACTACTGGCCGAAGACCCGGGCATTCCGGGCGTTGTGGATGCTCGAGGAAATCGGCGTGGTGTACGAACTCGTGCCGATCGACCTGCGCTCGCACGAACAGGGCAGCGACGCATTCGTGCAGGTCAACCCGATGGCCAAGCTGCCCGCGCTCGACGACGGCAGCGCGCCGTTCGCCGAATCGGGCGCCGTGCTGCTCTATCTCGCCGACTGCTGCCCGGGCGCCGGGCTCGGCATCGCGCCCGACGATCCGCTGCGCGGCCGTTTCCTCCAATGGATGTTCTTCACGCCGGCCTGCCTCGAACCGGCGATGGCCGAAAAATTCACCGGCGCGTCGGGCAATCCGGTCGCGTTCGGCTGGGGCAACATCACGCGCGTGCAGCGCGCGCTCGCGCAAGCGCTCGCCCACACCCCCTGGCTCGTCGGCGACCGTTTCACCGCGGCCGACCTGCTGCTCGCCAGCACGCTGAAGATCGCGTTCGACGCGCATCTGCTGCCGCACGAAGGCGTGCTCGGCGACTACGTTGCGCGCGCGGAGGATCGCGACGCATTCCGCCGCGCGGTCGCGATCGAGCAGCGCGAAGCGGCGCGGTTGCTGCATGCGTGACGCATGAGGGGGCGCCCGCCGCCCCCGGTCACGCCTGCGCGGCCGGCCCCTGCGCCGACGCGCCCGCTTCGGCCGCCACGCCCGGCGAACTGCGTTCGTCGGTGTCGACGTCGATCGGCACGACTTCGTGAAAATGCGTGTAGTCGATGTGCGTGATGCCGTCCTCGTCGTGCATCAGGTCGACATAGCGGTGACGCCAGCGGATCTCGCCATGCGCCCATGAGTGACGCGCCTGCATGACCTGCGCGGTCGTTTCGTCCGAGCCCTCGATCGTGATCAGCAACGACGCGTCGCGCGCGGCGAGCGATTCGGGCGTCTCGCCGAACAGCGCGCTCGATTCGTCGATCACGTGCATCAGGTTCCAGCCGAGCAGGAAGATCGGGTGCTCGCTGCGCACGAGCGGCAGGTCGTGGATCTTGCGCAGCGAGTAGCCCTCGTGCGTGCCTTCGATGCGCATCAGCCGCAACTTCGCCTGCGCCTCCGCAATCACGTTCTGGCGCGCATTCGCGGCACGCACCATCAGCGTCATCCGGCCGTTCAGCGGCCGCACGATCGCGTTGCGCGCGAACAGGATCTTCGCCTGCGGCCGCGAAAAGCGCGCGAACACGAGCCCCGTGGCCAGCGCGATGCTCGACATCCCGACGAAGATCTCGAGCGTCGCGACGAGGTGCGCATAAACGGTCTGCGGATGCATGTCGCCATAGCCGACGGTCGCGAGCGTCTCGACGCTGAAGAAGAACGCGCCGCCGAAGCCGGCCGGCGACTGGTTCGCGATCGGCGTGCGGCCGAGCACGTAGAGCGTCGCGAAGCCGCCGTTGAGCAGCAGGAACAGCACCGCGAGCGACAGGAAGAACACGGGCCAGCTCACCGTCAGCGCGCGGTGGTAGAAATCGCGCCAGCCGAGCGGCGGCATCCCGTACGCGATCACCGGGCGGGTGCCCGACCAGATCTTGCGGCCACGGCCGCGGGAGGCTGGGGAGGACGAATCGACGTTCATCGCGCGGGGCCGGTTGCAGGGAGGCGATGAGCGTAGCACGCGCCGCGGCGGCCGGGAATGCGTGCCGGCGCGGAACGGAACTCCGCCGCGCAATGCAAAAAAAGGCCGCGGGTGCGGCCGGCTGCGTCGTCATCGCGCGGACCCGCGCGCGATGCGCGCCGCGGTCACTTCCGGTCGACGATCACCTGGTCGAACGTGCCGCCGTCGGCGAAATGGGTCTTCTGCGCGTTCGCCCAGCTGCCGAAAACCTGCTCGACGCTGAACGTCTTCAGCGCCTTGAACTCGGCCGCATGCTTCTTCAGCACGTTCGCGTCGCGCGGGCGCAGATGGTGCTGCGCGATGATTTCCTGCGCTTCCGGCGTGTACAGGTAGTCGAGATACGCCTGGGCAACCTTGCGCGTGCCTTTCTTGTCGACGACCTTGTCGACGACGGCGACGGGCGGCTCCGCGAGGATGCTCGCCGACGGATACACGGCGTCGAACTGCGCGCCCGATGCGCCGGTGTCCATCAGCGCCACTTCGTTCTCGAACGTGACCAGCACGTCGCCTATGCCGCGCTGCGTGAACGTCGTCGTCGCGCCACGGCCGCCCGAATCGAGCACCGGCACGTTGCGGAAGATCGCCTTCTCGAAGTCGAGCGCCTGCTGGTCGGTCGCGCCCTTCTGCTTCTGGAAGCCCCACGCGGCGAGATACGCGTAGCGGCCGTTACCCGACGTCTTCGGGTTCGCGATGATCACCTGTACGCCCGGCTTCGCGAGATCGCTCCAGTCCTTGATCGCCTTCGGATTGCCCTTGCGCACGAGGAACACCATCGTCGTCGAGTACGGCGAGCTGTTGTCCGCAAAGCGTGCGCGCCAGTCCTTCGGCAGCAATTGACCGCGCTCGGCGAGCAAGTCGATGTCGTTCGGCTGGTTCATCGTCACGACGTCGGCCTGCAGCCCCTGCAGTACCGACAGCGCCTGCGCGCTCGACGCGCCGTGCGACTGCTTGATCGTGACGGTCTCGCCGGTCTTCTGCTTGTACGCGGCGGCAAAGCTCGTGTTGATGTCCTTGTACAGCTCGCGCGTCACGTCGTACGACACGTTCAGGATCGACGTGTCCGCATGCGCAGCCGTCGCCGCCACGACCAGCGCCGCCGCCGCGCCCGTGTGCAGCCAACGGCCGATCCCCTTGATGCTTGCCATCGTGATATGCCCCGTTTCCAGTGGTGGTGAATGTGCGTGACGGCACGCGTACGCGCTGTCATCGAAACGTAAGCGGGCATTCTAGCGGCCGGGCGCGGCGCGCTTTCCAATCAGTCGTGGAAAGCAAATCTCGAATCCTGCTAAACGGCGGCGGCGCTCGCGCGCGCCGCCGATCCGGTGTTAAGATCGCCGCTCAGCCCACTTACGGTTCATCCATGTCCGCTACCCTGCGCTCGCTTTCGATCCTCGCCGCCGTTGCGGCAGGTACGCGCGCGGCCGGGCTGAAACTGAAAAAACGACGCCTCGACTGACGGGGACGTCGCGTCCCGTCAGGCGAATGCCGGACGGGATGCCCGCAGGTCGTTTCTTTCTCCTTGCACGCACGCCTCGCTCCGGCACTCCGCCGGCGGAACGGTTCCTTACCATGCCGTTTCCACCATGAGGCTTTGCATGAACACACGTTTCGAAGGTATCTGGCTGCCGATCATCACGCCGTTCCACCACGGCGAAGTCGACCATGCAGCGCTCGCGCGGCTCGCCCGTCACTATGCGGGCGCGGGCATCGCGGGCTTCGTCGCGGGCGCGACGACCGGTGAAGGCGTCCTGCTCGACGGGCGCGAGCAGGACGCGGTGTTCGCGACGCTGCGCGACGCGGCGCCCGGGCGGCCGATCGTCGTCGGACTGACCGCGAGCGCGACGCACTTCGCGGCCGCGCGCGCACGCGAACTCGCGGCGCTGCGGCCCGACGGGCTGCTCGTCACGCCGCCCGTCTACGTGCGGCCGACGCAGGACGGCATCCGCCGCCATGTCGAGGCGATCGTCGACGCCGCCGACCTGCCGGTGCTCGTCTACAACATCCCGTACCGCACCGGCGTGAGCGTCGAACTGGACACGCTGCAGGCGCTCGCGCGCGACCCGCGCGTCGCCGGCATCAAGGAATGCGGCGGCACGCTCGACCGGATGAGCCGGCTCGTGCACGACACGCCGCTCGCGATCCTGTCCGGCGACGACAACCAGAACTTCGCGGCGATGTGCGCCGGCGCGCACGGCGCGATCGCGAGCAGCGCACACGTGCTGCCCGAATGGCATGTGCGCATCCATGCGCTGCTGCGCGACGGGCGGCTCGCCGATGCACGGCGCCTGTCGGTCGCGCTGCAGCCGCTCGTCGCGGCGCTGTTCGCGGAGCCGAACCCGGCACCGGTGAAGGCCGTGCTCGCCGCGCAAGGGTGGTGCGAGGACGGGTTGCGGCTGCCGTTCGTGCCGGCGAGCGAAGGATTGCGGGTGCGGCTGGCAGCGATCTGTACGGCGCTCGAAGCCATCGAGTCGGACGTCGCCGCAGCATAAGCCGCTACGCCGCGCAGGGTGCTGCCGACAGACGCATTCCGACCCGACGGATTATTTCGCACTGTCAGAACCAGCGACAGGTCGTACCGAGCAGGACGAGCGTCGGCCGTCACGCGCTGAAGCGGTTCGTGGCGCGCCTGCGCGACCAGCAAGCGATCGAACGGGTCGCGAGGGTGATGAGGCAAATCACGCACCGCAGCCCCATGCGCGGCGCGAACCGGCAGCTCACGAATCCCGCATGCGCCGGTTGCCCGGATCAGCTTGCCCACGTCGATGTCGAGCGT
The DNA here is from genome assembly GCF_057439935.1 of Burkholderia cepacia complex sp. TUM26381. Lineage (NCBI taxonomy): Bacteria > Pseudomonadati > Pseudomonadota > Betaproteobacteria > Burkholderiales > Burkholderiaceae > Burkholderia > Burkholderia cepacia complex sp. TUM26381. The sequence goes on from NZ_CM172006.1 coordinate 3,348,207, forward strand.
CCCCAGACCGGCCTTGATGGCGGCCTCCCAGATACTCGCGCTGCTGACGATACGCTCGTCGGCAGCCGGGATCAGTCTGCGCGCCCCATTCAGCCGATCGGCAGAGGGACGAATGGATCGCAGCCCGCGACGGCAACCGAAGGTGTCATCAGGCCGCCAACGCCGCCGCGCCCTCCGTCGCATCCCGCACCGCCTGCGTCACGATCCGCGCCAGCCGGTCGACCGTCGGCGTCGCCGACGACGTGCGCCGCAGCAGGATCAACGGCAGGCTCGGCAGTGCCGGCAGCCCGCACGACGCCGCGTCGAGCACCCGCACCGACGCGGGCAGCCCGTAGTGCGAGCGCACCGTCAGCCCGAGGCCGGCCGCCGCAGCCGCCCATAGCCCGGCAAGACTCGGCGTCGTGAACGCGATGCGCCACGGCACGCCCGCGCGATCGAGCGCATCGGTCGCCGAGCCGAAGAACCGGCACGGCCGGTCGAACACGACGAGCGGCAGCGGCTCACCCGGCGTGCGCCCGGCACGGCTGCCCGTAGCACCTGTAGCGCCCGTGTCGCCCGTTTCGCCTTCGGCGCCGTCGCCGCCCTCGTCCGGCACCCCGAAACCACCCGCCCGCACCGCACCGATCCATTGCATCGGCACCTGTGCGATCGCTTCGCTGTCGATCCCCGCCCGCGACACGAGCGCCGCCGACGCCGGATCGCCCCACACGAGCGCGAGATCGAGCTGGTTCGCATCGAGCCGCTCGAGCAGATCGGCATTGCGCGCCACGCGCGCCTCGATCCTCACCTTCGGATGCGCACGCGCGAACCGCCCGAGCACGTCGGGCAGGATCGCTTCGCCGAAGTCCTCCTGCAGCCCGACCCGCACCCAGCCGTCGAGATTCACGCCGCGCACCGCCGCGGCCGCCTCGTCGTTCAGTTCGATCATCCGCCGCGCATAGCGCAGCATCGCGTCGCCGGCATCGGTCAGTGCGAGCCCGCGCCCGGCTTTCACGAACAGCGGCGTGCCAGCCTGCTCCTCGAGCTTGCGGATCTGCGCGCTCACCGCCGACGACGAACGCGCGACGCGGTCGGCCGCCTTCGCAAAACTGCCGAGATCCACGCCCGCAACCAGGCTACGCAGCGCCGCCACGTCGAAGTTGGGCCGCGCCAGCGTGGCATCGGCCACCGCAAGCGGCTCGCCGCCGCGCGGAATGTCTTGTCCGGGCATTTCAACCATCCTGATTTATCGAACGATTTATCACAAACTTTCCGATTTTCAGGATGAATGTAGGCCGCCAGACTGTGGATGTCAATTTCCAACCGGGCCCGCCGTCATGGATACCTCGTGCATCGCCTCCCCCTCCTCGCCTGCCCGCGACGTGCGCGGCCCGGCCCATCGCTGGCGCGTGCTGGCGGCCGGTGTCGCCGCGAACATGAGCTTTTCGGCGGCCGCGGCCGGCATCCCGACCACGGCCGTGTGGATGCGCACGGCCTATCATCTCGACAACGGCGCGCTCGGCCTCGTGCTCGGCGCGCTCGGCTTCGGCGTCGCGCTGTCCGAGCTGCCGTGGGGAATCGCCGCCGACCGCTTCGGCGATCGGCGCGTGCTGCTGACCGGGCTGGTCGCGACGGCCGCGATGCTCGCGCTGATGGTGGCCACGATCGTCCCAACCGCGCACGCAGTGCCGCCGCTGATGCGCGTCGTCGCGGCCATGTGCTGCGTCGGCCTGCTCGGCGGCAGCGTGAACGGGTCGAGCGGACGCGCGGTGATGCGCTGGTTCGGCGAGCGCGAACGCGGGCTCGCGATGAGCATCCGCCAGACGGCCGTGCCGCTTGGCGGCGGCGTCGGCGCGGCGCTGCTGCCGTCGCTCGCGTCGCATCTCGGTTTCGCCGCGGTGTTCGGTGCGCTGATGCTGCTGTGCGCGGGATCGGCCGCCCTGACCTGGCGCTGGCTGCACGAGCCGCCCGCCGAGCCGGCCGCGGCGCGCGTCGCCACGCATCGCCCGGCCGGGCGGCAGACGTCCGCCCCGCAGGCGCGCAACCCGCTCGCGAGCGGCCCCGTGTGGCGCATCGTGCTCGGCATCGGCCTGCTGTGCGCGCCGCAGTTCGCGGTGCTCACGTTCGCGACGGTGTTCCTGCACGACTTCGGCCGGCTCGGCCTCGCCGGCATCAGCGCGGCGATGGTGGTGCTGCAACTCGGCGCGATGGTGATGCGCGTGTGGAGCGGCCGTCATACCGACCGGCACGGCAACCGGCGCGCGTATCTGCGCGGCTCCGTGTTCGTCGCGGCCGGGTCGTTCGCGCTGCTCGCCGCGGCGACGGCCGGCAGTGCGCACGTACCGCTCGCCGCGATCGTCGCGATTCTCGTGTTCGCCGGCATCTGCGTGTCGGCATGGCACGGCGTCGCGTACACGGAGCTCGCGACGCTCGCGGGCGCGAACCACGCGGGCACTGCGCTCGGGATGGTGAACACGATCGTCTACCTCGGGCTGTTCGCGACGCCACTCGCGATTCCGCCGCTGCTCGCGGTCAGCTCGTGGAGCGTGGTGTGGCTCGCAGCCGCGCTGGTCGCCGGCGCGACCTATCCGCTGTTCGCCGCGAAATAGCCGTTGCCCGTCTCACGCGGGCGTCGCGGCACACACCACGACGCCCGCGCATCCGTCAGGCTGCCTCGCGCGCCAGCGCACGCCGCGCAGCCGGCCGTTCGGCCTCGCGCTGCGCATGGGCTGTCCACGCCGCATGCTGCGACATGTCGAGCCCGATCGCGGTGCCCCAGCGGTACAGCACGAGCAGGAACGGATCGACGATCGAATGCGCGCCCGGTTCGGCCCACGTGCGGCCATCGGCGAGCGCGGCTTCGATCGTCGCGTTCGCGGCTTCGATCGTGTTGCGCCCGTGCGCGCTGATCGCACCGTGCAGCGCCGGATCGTCGATGAAGCGGCCCGGCCGCCACAGCGTGCCGTAGCCGACGCCATGCACCCAGCCGACCAGCCAGGCGAGCCATTCGTGGCACCGCGCCTCGCGCAGCGGATCGCCGAGCGGCAGCAATTGCGCATCCGGATGGCGGCGCGCGAGATACGTGAGGATCGCCGGCGTTTCGGTCAGCGCGCGCGGCTCGCCCGGAATCGCGAGCACGGGCACGCGCGCCTTCGCATTGATCGCGAGATAGCGCGCGTCGAGATTCTGCTGCTTCTGCACCGAGACGATCTCGACGTCGAACGGCGCGCCGGTTTCCTCCAGCGCGATGTGGGCGGCAAGCGAGCAGGCGCCCGGCGAAAGATAGAGACGATATGCGTTCATGATGGCGTGGCCCAACGGGGCTGTGGAAGACGGAACCGAGTGTAGGAACGTGTACCGGTGCGCCGCAAACGATGAATTGTCGTACTCGGGCATTAGTGTTACTAATACCCGCATGCGACGCATCCACCTCCCTCCGCTGCAGACGCTGCGTGCGTTCGAGACCGCCGTGCGGCTGCAAAGCTTCACGCGCGCGGCCGACGAACTCGCCCTCACGCAAGGCGCGGTCAGCCAGCACATCCGCGCGCTCGAAGCGCAGCTCGGCTATCCGCTCTTCACGCGCGAGCGTAACGGCGCGACGCCGACGCATGCCGCGCACGCGCTCGCGCTGCAGGTGCGCCAGGGCCTGAGCGTGCTCGAACGCGCGTTCGAGCCGGCGCTCGCGGTACGCCGCCGCCCGCGTCCCTGCGACGTGACGCTGAACGTCAGCGTGCTGCCGAGCGTGGCCGAGCGCTGGCTCGCGCCGCGCCTGCCGCGCTTTACGGCCGCGCATCCGCACATCGCGATCGCGCTGCACCCGGACGTGGCGCTCGCGCCGCTGCGCAAGCGCGATCGCATCGACGTCGCACTGCGCTACGGGCCCGGCACCTGGCCGGGCGTCATCGCCGAGAAGCTGATGAACGAAACCCTCTTCCCGGTCGCGAGCCCCGCGTACCGCAATCGCGACGGCGTCGCCCCGCGCGCGCCGGCGGAGCTCGTCCGCGCGACGCTGCTGCGCCATCCCGCGCAGCCGTGGGAACCGTGGCTCCAGGCCGCACGGCTCGACCTCACCGAATCCGCGCGCGCGCCGCGTTTCACCGATACGAACGCACTGATCGACGCGACGCTGCAAGGCCGCGGCGTCGCGCTCGCGCGCCGCTCGCTGATCGAGCCCGAGCTCGCGGACGGCACGCTGGTGCGCGTGTCGACGGTGCGCATCACCGACGTGTATGCGCACTACGTCGTCTGGCGCCCCGGCCATCCGCACGAGGCGGCGATCCGCACGTGGCTCGACTGGCTGCGCAGCGAGGTGCGGCGCAGGACGCCGCGGCGCTGACCGGCCGCGATCGGCAGGCGGCCGCCTGCCGGCCCGCCACACGCGAAAGCCAATGGTCAGCCTGGCGAAAGCCTTTCGCGATCACGCGCCCGACGCAAACGATTCACCGAAACGTCGCATCGCGTCGGCATACTCGAAAACGTTTCCCGATCAGCCTGCCAGGAGAGAAGTCATGCGTCGCGTTTCCGTCGTCGTCGTTCTTTGTGCCGCCGTTTTCGTCGCCGCCTGCAGCGACGACGGGCAGCACGACGCCCACGCGACCGACGCCTCGCAGCAAGCCGGCGCATCGTCCGGCTCTGCCAGCGCGTTCAACAACGATGCCGCAGCGAATGCCGCAGCGTCCGATGCGGCGCCGCTCGCGCCGCCCGTCGTGCACTACCCGCCCGATGACGGCGACGACGCGAAGCCCGCGGCGAACGCGGCCGCGTCGAGCGCCGCCGCATCGTCGCCGGGCTGATTCCGCCGCTTCCGCCCCCCCCCGACCGCAGAACCGAGGTGAACAACATGACGTCATCGAGCCGCCGCCGTTTCCTGCATACCGTCGCACAATCCGCGGGCGCCGCCGTTGCGCTCAACGCCTTTCCCGAATCGATCCGCCGCGCGCTCGCGATTCCCGCCGCGCGTGGCACCGGCACGATCCGCGACGTCGAGCACATCGTCGTGTTCATGCAGGAAAACCGCTCGTTCGATCATTACTTCGGACACCTGCGCGGCGTACGCGGCTACAACGACCGCTTCCCGATCCCGCTGCCGAACGGCAAGCCGGTCTGGTACCAGCCGTCGAAGGCCGATCCGGGCAAGCCGGTGCTGCCGTTCCGGCTGAACACGCTGACGACGAGCGCGCAGTGCGTGGGCGATCTCGACCACTCGTGGTACAAGACGCACGCGGCGATCGACGGCGGCCGCTACGACCAGTGGCCCGCGAACAAGACCGACATGACGATGGGCTATCACGTGCGCGAGGACATCCCGTTCCACTACGCGCTCGCCGATGCGTTCACCGTGTGCGACAACTACTTCTGCTCGCTGCCGGGGCCGACGCACCCGAACCGCTCGTACCTGATGACGGGCACGGTCGACCCGACCGGCAAGTTCGGCGGCCCGCTGCTCGACAACAGCGACTATGTCGACGGCGACGGGCCGCCGGCCTACCAGTTGCTGTCATGGACGACCTTTCCCGAGCGCCTCGAAGCGCACGGCGTGTCGTGGCAGATCTATCAGCAGGGCACGACCGGCAACGATCCGTACAACGGCAACTACGGCACCAACGTGCTGCAGAACTTCGCGAACTTCATCAACGCGAAGCCCGGTTCGTCGCTGTACCAGCGCGCGCAGACGGTGCGCACGCTCGACAACCTGAAGGACGACGTGATCAACGACCGGTTGCCGCAGGTGTCGTGGCTGTGCCCGCCGGCCGCGTTCTCCGAGCATCCGAAATACACGCCCGCGTACGGCGCGAACTACACGTCGCAGATTCTCGATGCGCTCACGTCGAACCCGGACGTGTGGCGCAAGACCGTGCTGTTCATCATGTACGACGAAAACGACGGCTTCTTCGACCACATCGTGCCGCCGCAGCCGCCGACGTCGGCCACGCAGGGCGCGTCGACCGTGACGACCGACGGCGAGCTGCATACGGTCGTGAACCCCGGCCGCGGCGGCAGCTACACGGCCGACGGCCTGCCGTACGGCCTCGGGCCGCGCGTGCCGATGACGGTCGTGTCGCCGTGGACCAAGGGCGGCTACGTGTGCTCGCAGGTGTTCGACCACACGTCGGTGATCCGCTTCATCGGCGAGCGCTTCGGCATCGACGAACCGAACATCACGCCGTGGCGCCGCACCGTGTGCGGCGACCTCACCGCCGCGTTCGAGTTCCGCTCGCCGGATGCATCGTTCCCGCCGCTGCCGGATACCAGCCAGTACCGCTCGATCGCGGACCAGCAGTGCACGTCGCAACCCGCGCCGACCGTGCCCGCGACGCCGTCGCCGGTCGATCCGCAGGAGCCCGGCGTGCGGCCCGCGCGCGCCTTGCCGTACGAACTGCACGTGAACGCGAGCATTTACAGCGGGACGAAGCTGCGCATCGAGTTCGCGAACCGCGGCAACCAGGGCGCGCACTTCCACGTGTATGCGACGAACCGCACCGACGGACCATGGCGCTATACGGTCGGCGCGCGCCGCGTGCTGCATGCGGACTTCGACCTGACGGTGACGAACGGCGTGTATGCGTTCTCGGTGTACGGGCCGAACGGCTTCGTGCGCGTGTTCTCGGGCAACGTGTCGGCCACGGCCGTGCATCACCGCAACCCGGCACAGCCGGAGGTGAAGGCCGGCTACGACGTCGCGAACGGGAACCTGTACCTGAAGCTGCACAACCACGGTGGCGCCCACGTCGCGCTGACGCTGACCGACAACGCGTACGGCACGCCGGCGCGGCAGGTGACGCTGCACGGCGGCGGCGAGCAGGTCGAGCAATGGGCGCTCGCGTCGAGCCACCAATGGTATGACGTGACGGTCAGCGACGGCGCGAACGGCACGTTCTCGCGCCGCTTCGCGGGCCACGTCGAGAACGGCCGGCCGAGCTACTCGGATCCGGCCGCCGTCAAGCCCGTCGCCGCGTCGTAAGCGCGACGGCCCGCGCCGTCAGACCGCGTGCGCGAGCGCGCGGTCGACGAGCGCGGCTTCGAAGCCGTCGTCCGCGTCGCGAAAGCGCAGCGGCGCCGCGCAGTGAACCAGCGTGTCGATGAAGTATTTCGCGCGCGGCCACGGCCCGAACCCGGCCGCCGTGTTGATGTGCCCGGCGTCGCCGAGGTTCACGAACGCGCTGCCGAGGCGCTGCGCGAGCGTGCGCGCGTCGGCGAGCGGCATCCACGGATCGGTCTCGCTGCCGATCACGATCGACGGCACCGCGAGCCGGCGGGCGTCGAACGGCCCGGCGAACGTGAATTTCTTCGGGCTGGCGGGCGCGACGAACAGCACGCCCGCGACATCGCCCGTATGCGGCCCCTGCGCGAGCGCGTGTGCGGCCGCAAGGCAGCCGAAGCTGTGCGCGGCGAGCACGAACGGGCCGCGCTCGCGATCGAGCAGCGTGCGCACCGAGTGCGCCCAGCCCGCGAGATCGGGCGCGTCCCAGTCGTCCTGCTCGACGCGCAACGAGCGCGGAAACTGCCGCTCGAGCCAGGTTTGCCAGTGAGCGCCTTCGCTGCCGTGCAGGCCCGGAACGGTGACGAGCCGCGGCGGCCACGCCGATTTGCTGCATGCGCTCATGATTGCCCTCGCTTGCTTGAAGACGAGATTCGATTGTGGCGCGGCGGACCCGGCGGCCGAACCAATATTTTGTGCTTTGCTTTTGCGCGGCCGGCGGCCGCGCGGCGGCCGCGCGGCGGTCCGGCGGCGGTCTGGTGGCGGCCCGATGGCGGGCCGCGCCGGACGCACGGCCCGCGCGACGGCGCGATGCGCCGCGAAACCGTAGAATGTGGGCTTCCCGTCAGCTTCACACGGAACCGGTCCGGGCGCCGACGCGCCGTGCCGGTCGTCAGGAGACGCCCGATGTCCGCTACGTCCGCCGGCGCGCTGCGCCCGGCTCCGCTCGCCGTTCCCGTGACGCGCCTCGCCGGCGCGCGCCCCTTCACGCAATGAAGATCCTGTTCCATTCCCCGCACCAGGAAGCCGTCGCGTGGCGCGACGAGATCGCTCACGCGCTGCCGGAAGCCGAGTTGCGCGTGTGGCAGCCGGGCGATACGGCCCCCGCCGACTACGCGCTCGTGTGGCGCGCGCCGCGCGAATTCTTCGCGCCGCGCGACGGCCTGCGCGCGATCTTCAACCTCGGCGCGGGCGTCGATGCGCTGCTCGCGCTCGATCGCGCGCATCCGGGCACGCTCCCCGCGCACGTGCCGCTGGTGCGGCTCGAAGATTCGGGCATGGCGCAGCAGATGGTCGAGTACGTGACGTACGCCGTGCTGCGCTACCTGCGCCGCTTCGACGAATACGACCTGCAACAGCGCGAGCGCCGCTGGCGGCCGCTCGAACCGCATGCGCGCGCACGCTTCGCCGTCGCCGTCCTGGGCCTCGGCGTGCTCGGCACCCAGGTCGCACGCGCGCTCGCCGCGCTCGGCCTGCCCGTGCGCGGCTACAGCCGCAGCCCGAAGCAGCTCGACGGCGTCACGACCTTCGCCGGCGACGGCGCACTCGACGCGTGCATCGACGGTGCGAAGGTGCTCGTCAACCTGCTGCCGAGCACGCCCGACACCGACGGCATCCTGTCGTCGCGCGCGTTCGCGCGGCTCGCGCCCGGCGCGTACGTCGTCAACGTCGCGCGCGGCGCGCACCTGGTCGAGGCCGACCTGCTCGACGCGCTCGCGAGCGGCCGGATCGCCGCGGCCACGCTCGACGTGTTCCAGCACGAGCCGCTGCCGGAAGACCATCCGTTCTGGCACGCGCCGCGCATCACGATCACGCCGCACAGCTCGGCCGAAACGCTGCGCGAGGAAGCCGTCGAGCAGATTGCCGGCAAGATCCGCGCACTGGCGCGCGGCGAGCCGATCAGCGGCGTCGTCGACTACGCGCGCGGCTACTGAATTCCGCCCTACCGAACAATCAGGAGACAACCATGACGTTCCCCACCGCCGTCAAGATCGTCGAAGTCGGCCCGCGCGACGGGCTGCAGAACGAGAAGACCTTCGTGCCGACCGACGTGAAGATCGCACTCGTCGACCGGCTGTCGCGCGCCGGCTTCCGCAATGTCGAGGCCGCGTCGTTCGTGTCGCCGAAATGGGTGCCGCAGATGGCCGACGGCGCCGACGTGATGGCCGGCATCGAACGCCGCGCGGGCACCGTGTACTCGGTGCTCACGCCGAACCTGAAAGGCTTCGAGAATGCGGTCGCCGCACGCGCGGACGAAGTCGTGATCTTCGGCGCGGCGAGCGAGGCGTTCTCGCAGCGGAACATCAACTGCAGCATCGCCGAGAGCATCGCGCGCTTCGAGCCCGTCGCGAAAGCCGCGAAGGACGCGGGCCTGCGGCTGCGCGGCAGCGTGTCGTGCACGCTCGGCTGCCCGTACCAGGGCGAAGTGCCGGTCGCGTCGGTCGTCGACGTCGTCGAACGCTTCGCGGCGCTCGGCTGCGACGAGATCGACATCGCCGACACGATCGGCGTCGGCACGCCGACGCGCACGCGCGAAGTGCTCGCGGCCGTCACGCGCGTGTTTCCGCGCGAACGCCTGTCGGGCCACTTCCACGACACCTACGGCCAGGCGCTCGCGAACATCTACGCGGCGCTGTTCGAAGGGATCGAGATCTTCCACGCGTCGGTCGCGGGCCTCGGCGGCTGCCCGTACGCGAAGGGCGCAACCGGCAACGTCGCGACCGAGGACGTGCTGTACCTGATGCAGGGCCTCGGCATCGACACCGGCATCGATCTCGCGCAGGTCGTCGCCGCCGGCGACTTCATCTCCAACGCAATCGGCCGCGCGAACGTGTCGCGCGCCGGGCGCGCCCTGCTCGCCAAGGCGCAGAGCGCGGCCGACGCCGCGAACTGCGTCTGATCGCGCCACTCCACGGATTCCTCGACATGACGACACCCGCTTCATTCGATTCACTCCCCGATTCCGCGCGACGCGTCGCGCTGCTGCTGCGCGAGCGCGGCCATGCGAAAGGCATCGTGATGCTCGCCGACACCGGCAAGACGTCGGCCGAAGCCGCGGCCGGGCTCGGCTGTTCGGTCGCGCAAATTGCGAAGTCGATCCTGTTTCGCCGGCAGGCGGACGGCGCGCCCGTGCTGGTCGTCGCGAGCGGCGTCAATCGCGTGGATGAAAAGAAGGTCGCCGCGCAGGTCGGCGCGGTCGGCCGCGCGGACGCGAAGTTCGTGCGCGACAACACCGGCTATGCGATCGGCGGTGTCTGCCCGATCGGCCATCTCGTCGAACCCGTCACGCTGATCGACGCCGACCTGCTCGCGCTCGACAGCCTGTGGGCCGCCGCCGGCCATCCGCACGCGGTGTTCAACCTGTCGCCGCACGAACTCGTGTCGCTGACGGGCGCGCCGGTCGCGGACGTCGCGTTGCGGGCCGACGCATGAGCGACGTGACGGTGCCGGTCGCCACGGTCGCGTCGCCGTGTACGGACGTCTGCCGCATCGATCCGCGCACCGACTGGTGCGCGGGCTGCCTGCGCACGCGCGGCGAGATCAAGGGATGGCGTACATCGGACGACGACGCCAGGCGTGCGCTGCTCGCGCGGCTCGACGCGAGGCGGCGCCTGCTCGCCGGAAGCGAAACATAAAAAAAAAGCCGTTCAGCCTCGCGGGCGAACGGCATCGAGATCGGAATCCTGTGAACGTGATCAACGTCACAGCCCGCATCATACGAGCGACGCCGCCGCGTCGCATCGGGTGTTTCCCTACAACTTCTTACAGCGTTTTTCACGCGTGCGCGGGGGCCGCTTGCGCGCGCAATCACCGTTCCTGAAATTCGCGTCCGGCGCGCCGCAGCGGCGCCGAATCGTACGATCGTTTCAGTTGCCGACCGCCGCGCGACGCGCGGGCACGATACGCCAGCCGAGGTTCACGCCGGCCGCCGCGAGCAGGATCAGCAGCGCGCCGAATACCTGCGTCCACGCGAGCGTCTGCCCGAACGCGACGTGATCGACGACGATCGCGACGACCGGATAGACGAACGACAGCGCGCCCGTCATCGCGGTCGGCAGCTTCTGGATCGCGCCGTACAGCAGCACGTACATCAGCCCCGTGTTGACGACGCCGAGCACGATCAGGTCGAGCCACTGCCCGGCCGTCGCAGGCAGCGTGCCGAAGTGCGCGAACGGCGCGAGCAGCACGATGCCGAGGCCGGCCTGCAGCAGCGCGAGCAGGTGCGGCGGCGTGCCCTTCAGGTGTTTCGTGACGATCGACGAGATCGCATACAGGAACGCCGCGCCGAGCGACAGCGCGACGCCCTCCAGATACGCGCCGGGCACCGCGAGCACGGCCGGCTCGACGCGCACCACGAACACGAGCCCGGCGAACGCGAGCGCGAGCCACGCCACCGTCGACGCGGTGATCCGTTCGCGGAACACGATCGCGCCGAGCGCGACGAGCATGAACGGCTGCGTGTTGTAGACGGCGGTAGCCATCGAGATCGACGCGCGCGAATAGGCGGCGAACAGCAGCAGCCAGTTCGCGACGATCGCAACGCTGCCGAGCGTCGCGAGCGCGAGCATGCGCGGCGAGAACAGCGAGCGGCGCAGGAAGCCGAACGCCGCGCAGACGATCGCGAGCGTCGCGGCGCCGAACAGGCAGCGGAAGAACACGACATTCGTCAGCGGCTGCTGCGACGACATCACGAGCCAGCCGATCGTGCCGGACATCAGCATCGCGACGATCATCTCGGCGGCGCCGCGGCGCATTTCATTCGAGGCCATCATGAACTCCGTTGAAGAGCGGGATGACTTCGATTCTAGAAACTTGCTTTCGCCGCAGCCACGGCTAAACTGAAGCGAATCAGCCGATTGACCTTCGAAAGCAAAGCGATCATGCCGAAACGCCTTTCCCCGCCCGCCGTCGCATCGCTCGACGCGACCGACCGCGCGATCGTCGCGGCGCTGGCCGACGACGCACGCATCGCGACCAGCGAACTCGCCCGGCAGATCGGGCTGTCGGCACCGGCGACCGCCGACCGCGTGCGGCGGCTCGAAGCGCAAGGCGTGATCGCCGCGTTCACCGTCGAGCTCGACCCGCGCGCGCTCGGCTACACGCTGCAGGCGATCGTCCGCGTGAAGCCGCTGCCGGGCCAGTTGCACCTGGTCGAGGAGTTGCTGCGGCGGATTCCCGAGTTCGTCGAATGCGACAAGGTGACCGGCGAAGACTGCTTCATCTGCCGGCTCTACCTGCGCACGATCGAGCACCTCGACGACATCCTGTCGAAGGTGACGGAGCGCGCGGAGACGAGCACCGCGATCGTGAAATCGACGCCGGTGCCGCGCCGCCTGCCGCCGCTCGTCGAGGACGACAGCGCGCACCGCTGAGCCGCAGGCGGCACGCGCCGCCTGCCCGCCCCTTTACGCCGCCGGATCGCGCGCCTCGAAGAACGCGAGCAGTTCGTCGATCAGCGCGACGGGCGCCTCTTCCGGAATGTAGTGCCCGCAGTCGAGCGCGCGGCCGCTGACGTCGCGCGCGACGCGCCGCCATTCGTCGAGCGGATCGAAGCAGCGGCCGACGATCCCGTGCTCGCCCCACAGTACGCGCAGCGGGCACGCGACCTTGTTGCCGCGCTCGAGATCCGCACGGTCGTGCTCGAGGTCGATCGTCGCCGATGCACGGTAGTCTTCGCACATCGCATGCACGGCGCCCGGCTGCGCGAGCGCCGCCCGATACGCGTCGAGCGCTTCGGGCGCGAACGGCGCGAGCCCGGCCGACCGGTTGCCCATCACGCGCTCGATGTACGCATCGGTGTGCGCGCCGACCAGCGTCTCGGGCAGCGGCGCCGGCTGGATCAGGAAGAACCAGTGGAAATACGCGGTCGCGAATGCGCGGTCGGTTTTCTCGTACATCGCGAGCGTCGGCGCGATGTCGAGCAGCATCATCCGCTCGACCGCCTCCGCGTGATCGAGCGCGAGCCGGTGTGCGACCCGCGCGCCGCGATCGTGCGCGCACACATGGAAGTGCTCGAAGCCGAAGTGCCGCATCACCGCGACCTGATCGGCCGCCATCGCCCGTTTCGAATACGGCACGTGCTGCGCGTCGCTCGGCGGCCGGCCCGATGCGCCGTAACCGCGCAGGTCGGTGGCGATCACCGTGAAGTGATCCGCGAGCGTCGCGGCAACGCGATGCCAGATCATGTGGGTTTGCGGATGTCCGTGCAGCAACAGAAGCGGCGGACCCGCGCCTCCTTTGACACCGAAGATGTCGGTGTCCTGCACCGTCACGCGAAACGGTGCAAACGCCTCAAACGACATGGTTTGTTTCTCGTTGGTTTGTTATGGCGGCTATTTTAGGAGCGCGCGCGCGTCTTCACAGCGGGGTAACCGCCAGAATCCGTAGAAAGAGAACACTCACTCGATTGCCGCCACACCGCGCCTTTTGTTAAGCTCGCGTAGAATCGCACGACCGTTCGTATTAATATGAACGAACGCGTTCCGCAGCTACACTCGAATCACCGTTCGACCGCAAAGCATGGTGTCGACGCCGGCGCGACTGCGCGGGCGCCGACCGCCCCTGGAGACTGGAGACATCACATGGCATTGCCCACTGTCCTGCAGAACCTGACGCTGCCCGTCATCGCGTCGCCGATGTTCATCGTCAGCTACCCCGAACTCGTGCTCGCGCAATGCAAGGCGGGCATCGTCGGTTCGTTTCCCGCGCTCAATGCGCGTCCGGCCGAACTTCTCGACGAGTGGCTCACGCAGATCCAGGCGGAGCTGGCCGACCACAAGGCGAAACACCCCGATGCGGTGATCGGCCCGATCGCGGTCAACCAGATCGTCCATCAGTCGAACGCGCGGCTCGAGCACGACGTGCGCGTGTGCGTCGAGCACAAGGTGCCGATCTTCATCACGAGCCTGCGCGCACCGGCGCGCGAGATCGTCGACGCGGTGCACAGCTACGGCGGCATCGTGCTGCACGACGTGATCAACCTGCGCCACGCGCAGAAGGCGCTCGAAGCCGGCGTCGACGGGCTGATCCTCGTCGCGGCCGGCGCCGGCGGCCACGCAGGCACGACGTCGCCGTTCGCGCTGGTCGGCGAAGTGCGCAAGATCTTCGACGGCCCGATCGTATTGTCCGGCTCGATCGCGAACGGCGGCTCGATCCTCGCCGCGCAGGCGATGGGCGCCGACTTCGCGTACATGGGCACGCGCTTCATCGCGACGCAGGAAGCGCACGCGATCGACGACTACAAGCACGCGATCGTGAACGCGAAATCGTCGGACATCATCTACACGAACCTCTTCACCGGCGTACACGGCAACTACATCCGCGAGAGCATCGAGAAAGCCGGCCTCGATCCGGACGCGCTGCCGGAATCCGACAAGACGAAGATGAATTTCGGCAGCGACAAGACGAAGGCGTGGAAGGACATCTGGGGCGCCGGCCAGGGCGTCGGCCTGATGGACGACCTGCCGAGCGTGGGCGCGCTCGTCGAGCGGCTGAAGCGCGAGTACGACGACGCGAAGGCACGGCTCGGCATCCCGCGCTGACGAAGGCGGCGGCCCTCGCGGCCGCCATCGGCGCGCAAACCGTCGGACCAAACAAAAAGCGCGAACCGCTTGAACTGCGGTTCGCGCTTTTTTATGGCCCCGCCGCAGCGGAATCCGCCGCTCAGACCGCGCGCTTCATCCGCGTGATCGGCAGCACGCGCAGGTGCGATTCGATCGACGGGCACAGCGACTGCCCTTCGAAACGCGCCGCCAGGAAGTCGACGAACGAGCGCACCTTCGCGGATACGTGGCGGCGGCTCGCGTACACCGCATAGATCGGCGCTTCGTGCGGCGGCACCGAATCGAGCAGCACCGGCACGAGCCGGCCCGATTCGATATCGTCGCCGACCACCTCGGTGCCGAGCAGCGCGATGCCCGCGCCGGCGAGCACGGCCGCACGCAGCCCTTCCAGGTGATTCACGATCAGGTTGCCGTTCAGGTTCACGCGCGACGCAGCGGCCGCGTCGATCACCAGCGCGTCGAGCATCGTCGAATTCGAATCGCGCCGCAGGTAGTTGTGGTGCGCGAGGTCGGCGATCGTCTGAGGCGTGCCGTGCTTCTCGAGATACTCGGGCGACGCGACCAGCAGGATGTGCGCGGTCGCGATCTGCCGCGCGACCAGCGACGACGATTTCAATCCGTTCGGCGCCGCGCGTACCGCGACGTCGTAGCCTTCCTCGATCAGGTCGACCACGCGATCGGACAGCGTCATGTCGACGGTCACGTCCGGGAACCGGCCCGCGTAATCGGTGACGGCCTGCATCACGTGCCGCAACCCGAACGCGGACAGCGACGTGACACGCAGCCTGCCCTGCGGCACCACGCTCGCGGCGCCGACGGCCTGCCCGGCTTCGTCGAGTTCTGACAGCGCCTGCACCAGGCGCTCATAGTATTCGCGTCCCGCCTCGGTAGGCGCAACGCGTCGTGTCGTGCGATGCAGCAGCCGCGCACCGAGCTGCTGCTCGAGATGCATCACGTGCTTGCTCGCCATCGCAGCCGACATCTGCATGCGTTCGGCCGCGCCGACGAAGCTGCCCACTTCGACGACGTAGCGAAACACATTCATGCTGACGAGGGTATCCATCGAACTAGCTCGTAATGACGGGGGAATGGTCCAATTACGAGATAGGGTAACAAAGGCGAGGAAACAGAAAGGTCAAGAAAGGCAAAACGGCGCCGCGAGTGACGGCGCCGTTTCGGGCGGGAAAACATGCAGCCGGAACACGCGTTTTACGCGCGCGGCCGGCGCATCGATCGCGCGTACGCGTCAGAACTTCGCGCGGATGCCTGCGCCGAACGTGTTGCCGGACGACAGGCCGCTGATTTTGTCGTTCATGTAGGCCGCGTAGACGTCCGTGCGCTTGGACAGCGGATAGTCGTAGCCGACGGCCCAGGTCTGGCGCGTCTGGTCGAGGCCGCCTGCGTCGCGCGAATACGCGTACGACGCCATCGCGTTGCCCACGCCGATCGGCACCGACACGCCGCCCTGCGCGGTGTTCACGTGCCAGCTGCCCGCGACCTGGTCATTCTTCGTATACATGTACTGGCCGAACAGCTTCACATACTTCAGGTCATAGGTCGCGCCGACCTGTGCGATACCCTGGCTCTTCATGCCGGAGACGAGCGCGCTCAGATCCTGCGGGCCGTTGTTGAAGTTCACGTACTGGTACACGGCGGTCGCCGCGAACGGGCCGTTCGCGTAGTTGAACTGCGCGCTCCACTTCTTCGAACGGTTGTCGCCGGCCTGGTTGCCGAGCGCGTACATCGCACCGAAGTTCAGGCCACCGAACGAAGGCGACGTGTACGACAGCGCGTTGTTCCAGCCCGAATCGCCGACTGCACCCTGATCGCTCGGATAGGTCGGGAACGTGCCGAGGCCGAGGAACACGTGGTACACCATCGGCGAGAAGGTGTACGAGTCGTAGAACGGGTTGAACAGGATCGTCGACAGGAACAGGTGCGTCGTCAGGCGGCCTGCCGTCACCGTGCCGTACGGCGAGCTGACGCCGACGTACGCGTTGCGCGCGAAGAACGTGTCGCCCTGGAAGCGGCCGAACTGGCCGTTCTGCGCGCGGAAGAAGCTCTCCATCGTGAAGATCGCCTTGTAGCCGCCGCCGAGATCCTCTGCACCGTGCAGGCCCCAGTACGACGTCGACATGCCGCCGCCCGACACGTTCCATGCGCGGTTGCCGCCCGGAAACTTGGTGGCGCCGACCCATTCGTCGACCTGACCGTAGAGCGACACGCTCGACTGTGCATGGACGGGCGCAGTGGCCGCCACGCAGGCGGCTGCGGCGATCAGCTTGACGGACGTGCGCGACGCACGGCGAGCAAATGCTTTCATGGGATCTCCAGATTTTGTCGAATAGTCGATAAGTGGCGCGAGCGTTGTTTTTTGGAGCCGAGTGCTTGCGTCGTATGGGGCGCAGCCATCTTTACGGATCATTCGTCCGGTCAAAATTGCGCACACTTATTGCTGGTATAGCGGCGGCATTAACTTCGCGGAATTGATACATGGCCGGATGCCCGGCAGCGGCCCGGCGCGAACGCGGTCGCGCGGCCAGGCGGCGGCGGGGCATGCGCGTGCCGGGCGCGAAAGATAGCGCAATGCGGCGGGAAAATCAGCGGAAATCTGCGCGCGACTGTGGCGAATTCGCATCAGCCGGCAGGGGGACGAGCGCCGGGGCGCTCAGTTTCGGTAGAACGGGGAGAAAAACGGCGAGTGCGCAGGCTCTTCCTGCGAGCGGGGCGGCGGCATCGGACGGCCGCCACGCTCCTCGTTGTAGCGCGCGACGTCGGCGCGGATCGAGCCGGCACGCAGCGGCACGTTGCCGCCACCCGGCGGGCGCGGCATCTGGCGCACGTCGGCACTGATCGGACGATACGGGCTTTGCGCGGCGTAATGGCCGTACGACGGCGTCGGCCGCAGCCCCCAGCGGGAGCCGTAGCCGCTCACACCACCGGGACGCACACCGGCAGGGGGCGGAGCGCGGCGCCAGACCGGCACACCGCCCTGCCCGCCGCCATTCGGCTGACCGTACGCGCGCATGTCGCCGCCACCGAAGCCGTGGCCGCCGAACCCGTGACCGCCGTGGGGCGGCTGGGCGAGCGCGAGCGGCATCAGGAACGCGCCGAGCACGCCTGCCACCCATCGTCCGATCTTCCGTTTCACCCGTTCCGTCATCGTTCCGTGCCTGTCCACGCCCGCCGCCAGCTCCTTTCGGCCGACCCAAGGCTTTCAGCAGTAATTTATGAGCCGTCCGAAACGGTGTCGAGCCAAAAAGTGTTATGTCGCGGGCATCGGTGTAACACCATGTTACTGCTAGGTTTTTTCACTTCCGGGCGCGATCGCGACAGAACATTCTTCTGCCGTTTTGCACGTCGCCGGGCGGCCAGGACAGCCGCCGTTTCATGCAACCGATTCATCAATCGATTCCCACAATGAATTTGTGTGGTGAATCGTCAACCCGGACAATAGCGCCATCCGCGCGCGCGACGCGCGCCTTCGTCGTTTCCGAACCGAGTTCCAGATGGCCCGTCCCCGCTTCCTTCCCGACAATTTCACGCTCGCGCTCGTCGGCACCGTCGTGCTCGCGAGCCTGCTGCCCTGCCGCGGCCCGGCTGCCCATGCGTTCAACTGGGCGACCAACATCGCCGTCGGCCTGCTGTTCTTCCTGCACGGTGCGAAGCTGTCGCGCGAAGCCGTCGTCGCGGGCGCGACCCATTGGCGGCTGCACGCGGTCGTGCTGCTCAGCACGTTCGCGCTGTTCCCGCTGCTCGGCCTCGCGCTGAAACCCGTGCTGCAGCCGCTCGTCACGCCGACGCTGTACGCGGGCGTGCTGTTCCTGTGCACGCTGCCGTCGACGGTCCAGTCGTCGATCGCATTCACGTCGATCGCCAAGGGCAACGTACCGGCCGCCGTGTGCGCGGCGTCCGCGTCGAGCTTGCTCGGGATCTTCGTCACGCCGGCGCTCGTCGGGCTGATGATCACGTCGCAGTCGGCCGGCGCCGCATCGCCGTGGAGCACCGTCGGCAGCATCGTGATGCAGTTGCTCGTGCCGTTCATCGCCGGCCAGTTGCTGCGGCCGGTGATCGGTGGCTGGATCGACCGCAACCGCGGCGTGCTGCGCTTCGTCGACCAGGGCTCGATCCTGCTGGTCGTCTACGTCGCGTTCAGCGAGGCCGTCAACGAGGGCCTGTGGCACCAGATCCCGGCGCGCGCGCTCGGCGGCCTGCTGGTCGTCAACCTCGTGCTGCTCGCGATCGCGCTGCTGCTGACCGCGTTCGTCAGCAAGCGGCTCGGCTTCAACCGCGCCGACCAGATCACGGTCATCTTCTGCGGATCGAAGAAGAGCCTCGCGGCCGGCGTACCGATGGCGAAGGTGATCTTCTCGGCGAACGCGGTCGGCGCCGTCGTGCTGCCGCTGATGCTGTTCCACCAGATCCAGCTGATGGCGTGCGCGGCGCTCGCGCAGCGCTGGGGCGCGCGCGACATGAGCGGCGAGCACGACGAGGGCGACGCGACCTCCGCGCCCGGCACGCTGAGCGCAGGCAAGCGCTGACGCCCCCGGAGGCGCGACGGCCGCCGATGGCGGCCTTCCGCTTTCCGCTTTCCGCCTTCCGCCTTCCGCCTTCCGCTTTCCGCTTTCCGCTTTCCGCTTTCCGCTTTCCGCTTTCCGCTTTCCGCTTTCCGCTTTCCGCTTTCCGCTTTCCGCTTTCCGCTTTCCGCTTTCCGCTTTCCGCTTTCCGCTTTCCGCTTTCCGCTTTCCGCTTTCCGCCTCCCGCCTCCCGCCTCCCGCCTCACGCCTCACGCCTCACGCCTCACGCCTCACGCTTTCCGCGGCTCCCCGCCAACGCCTTCCGGATACGCGTCGATGCGCGTCCGGCGCGATGCACCAGCAGCGTCCATCGCGTCACAAAATCTTCATTCAATTCTCCGCGAGCGGTGCCGTTAAGCCGGGCGTCCCGTCGATTCGGCTGCCCTCGCCCATGCCCGCGCTCCACTCCGACTCCGCTGCCGCCCGCACCACGCGCCTGATCGCGGATCGCGCGCTCGCCGCCGTTTTCCAGCCGATCGTCGACCTCGGGTCGGGGACGGTCGTCGGTTACGAAGGGCTGATCCGCGGCCCGCGCGGCACCGACCTCGAACCGCCCGCCGCACTGTTCGCGCAGGCCGCGCGCGAAGGCGAAACCATCGCGCTCGAACAGGCCGCCGCGCTGACCTGCCTCGACGCGTTCGCGGCGCTGGGCTGCGACGGCAAGCTGTTCCTCAATTTCAGCGCCGGGACGATCCTCAAGCTCGCCAGCGAACGCGAGCGAGTGCGTCAGTTCCTCGCCCGCGCACAGGTCGCCGCCGAGCGCATCGTGATCGAGCTCACCGAGCAGAACACGATTCCCGATGTCGCCCACATCGGGCCGGCGGTCGCGTCGCTGCGCGACACCGGCATCCAGTTCGCGCTCGACGACTACGGCACCGCGAACGCGAGCATGAACCTGTGGCTGCGCCTGCATCCGGACGTCGTGAAGATCGACCGCTTCTTCATCCACGACATCGCGCGCGACCCGCTCAAGTTCGAGGCCGTGAAAGCGATGCAGCACTTCGCGCAGGCGAGCGGCGCGCAACTGATCGCGGAAGGCATCGAGAACGAATGCGACCTGATCGTCGTGCGCGACATGGGCATCTGCTGCGTGCAGGGCTTCCTGCTCGGCCGGCCGAACGCGCAGCCGTCGCGAGTCGTCGCACCGGCCGCGCGCGATGCGATCCGCGCGCCGCACATCGCGGTGTTTCCCGGCGCGACGCGCCCGGTGCGGCCGGCCGGCACGATCGCCGGAAAGATGCTGGTGCCGGCCCCCGCGCTGCCGCGCGACGCGACCAGCAACGACGTGCTCGACCTGTTCAACCGGATGCCCGACCTGCACGCGGTCGCGCTCGTCGAACGCGGGCGGCCCGTCGCGCTCGTGAATCGCCGCGGCTTCATCGACCGCTTCGCGCTGCCGTATCACCGCGAGGTGTTCGGAAAGAAGCCGTGCCTGCAGTTCGCGAACGACGCGCCGCTGATGATCGACAACGCGACGACGTTCGAGCAGCTCGCGATGCTGCTCGCGAGCCACGACCAGCGCTATCTCGCGGACGGCTTCGTGATCACCGAACACGGCCGCTACGTCGGGCTCGGCACCGGCGAGAGCCTGGTGCGCGCGGTGACCGAGATGCGCATCGAGGCCGCGCGCTACGCGAATCCGCTGACCTTCCTGCCCGGCAACATCCCGATCAGCGCGCACATCGACCGCCTGCTCCAGCGCGACGCCGGCTTTCATGCGTGCTACGTCGACCTGAACCAGTTCAAGCCGTTCAACGACCAGTACGGCTACTGGCAGGGCGACGAGGTGCTGAAGTTCGCGGCGACGGTGCTGGCCGGCGTGTGCGACCCGCAGCGCGACTTTCTCGGCCACGTCGGCGGCGACGATTTCCTCGTGCTGTTCCAGCGCGACGACTGGCGGGAGCGCGCCGCCGACGCGATCGCGCGCTTCAACGACGGTGCGCAGCTCTTCTACACGCAGGCCGACCGGCAGGCAGGCGGGCTGCGTGGCGAGGACCGCCACGGCAACCCGGCGTTCTTCGGCTTCGTGACCATGGCGATCGGCGCGGTTGGCGTGCCGGCCGGCGCGCACGGGGCGAAGCGCTACGGCAGCGACGAGATCGCGTCGGTCGCGGCGCTCGCGAAGCGGCGCGCGAAACAGCAGCCGGACGGGCTCGCGGTCGTCGATCTCGACGCGGGCCGCGCCGCGCTGCGCCAGCGCGGCGAACCGCCGGCCGCGGCGGCCGGCTGAGCGGCACGCGGCACGCGCCGGCGTTTGGCGTTTGGCGTTTGGCGTTTGGCGTTTGGCGTTTGGCGTTTGGCGTTTGGCGTTTGGCGTTTGGCGTTTGGCGTTTGGCGTTTGGCGTTTGGCGAGGACACGGTAACGCCCCGGGCCATGACGGCGGCTGTCCGCACGCCGGCCGGCGCGTTGCGCACCGGCTTCCCGCCTGCCCGCGCAGGCCGCCGGACACGTCCCCGGACACGCGCAACACGCTCGCGTTCCAGCCACTTCCCCACCGCAACGCCCCCCTTCCGGCACCCGAACGCCCACCTTGCCTTTTTCGTGTTTTGTTTAGTATTTTTAGTAACGGCGTTTTCGCAGATTAGCGCTTAAAAACCCGTTATTCGCGGGTATTCCCCGGCTATCCGGCCCGAATTCCGCGATCCGTTTTACTATACAATCGCCTTCACCCTAAACAAACGGACCCCGAACGATGGGTACGACCATTCGCGATGTGGCACGGGCGGCAGAGGTCTCGATCGGCACCGTCTCCCGTGCGCTGAAAAACCAGCCGGGCCTGTCCGAAGCCACGCGTGCGCGCATCGTCGAGATCGCGCAGCAGCTCGGTTACGATCCCGCGCAGCTGCGGCCGCGCATCCGCCGACTCACCTTCCTGCTGCACCGCCAGCACAACCGCTTTCCCGCCAGCCCGTTCTTCTCGCACGTGCTGCACGGCGTCGAGGACGCGTGCCGCGAGCGCGGCATCGTGCCGACGTTGCTGACGGTCGGCCCGAACGACGACGTGCTGCGCCAGATGCGCCCGCATGCGCCCGACGCGATCGCGGTCGCCGGCTTCATCGAGCCCGAGACGATCGAGGCGCTCGCCGCGACCGGCCGGCCGCTCGTGCTGATCGACCTGTGGGCGCCCGGGTTGCGCTCGGTCAATATCGACAACGCGACGGGCGCGGCGCTCGCGATGCGCCACCTGCTCGCCACCGGCCGCTCGCGGATTGCGTTCATCGGCGGCTCGCCCGCGCACTACAGCATCGCGCAGCGCGCGATCGGCTACCGGCGCGCGTTCTTCGACGCCGGGCGGCTGTTCGATCCCGCGTACGAAGTGACGATCGACGCCGGGCTCGACCCCGACACCGGCGCCGCGCGTGCGATGGAGCAGCTGCTCGACGCACCGGGCCCGCGCCCCGAAGCCGTGTTCGCGTACAACGACGCGGCGGCGCTCGCCGCGCAGCGCGTGTGCACCGCGCGCGGCCTGCGGATTCCCGACGACATCGCGATCGTCGGCTTCGACAACATCCCGGCCGCCGCGCACGCGAGCCCGCCGCTCACGACGCTGTCGGTCGACAAGGAAGCCCTCGGCCGCCGCGGCGTCGAGCTGCTGCTCGCCGACGCGCCCGAGCGCACCGAGATTTCCCTGCCCGTCGAGCTGATCGTGCGGGCCAGCAGCCAGCCCGCCGGCTCCCCGGCACTCGATACCGCAACGGTCACCGAATCATGAACATGCCCCCGGTCCAACCCTGCACGGCCGCGCCGGCCGCCCACCCGCAAGCCGCACCGTTCGTCGCGAGCTTCCGCGATCCGTCGTTCCTGCTGTCGCACATCGAGGACACGCTGCGCTTCTACGCGACCAACGCGTTCGACCCGACGGGCGGCTTCTACCATTACTTCCGCGACGACGGCAGCATCTACAACCGCACGTCGCGCCACCTCGTCAGCACCTGCCGGTTCGTTTTCAACTACGCGATGGCGTACCGGCATTTCGGCGACCCGCGCCACCTGGAATACGCGCGCCACGGGCTGCGCTTCCTGCGCGACGCGCACTGGGACGACGAATTGCAGGGCTACGACTGGGAACTCGACTGGCGCGACGGCGCGAAGCGCGAGACGCTCGACGGCACGCGCCACTGCTACGGGCTCGCGTTCGTGCTGCTCGCGGCCGCGCACGCGACGATGGCCGGCATCGACGAGGCCCGCCCGCTGATCGCCGCAACCTACGAACTGGCCGAGCACCGCTTCTGGGATGCGGCCGCAGGCCTGTACGCGGACGACGCGACGCCGAACTGGACCGTGTCGTCGTACCGCGGCCAGAACGCGAACATGCACATGACGGAAGCGCTGCTCGCGGCCTATGAAGCGACCGGCCACCTCACGTACCTCGATCGTGCCGAAAAGCTCGCGACCCACATCACGCAGCGCCAGGCCGCGCTGTCGGGCGGGCTCGTGTGGGAGCACTACCATGCGGACTGGTCGGTCGACTGGGACTACAACAAGGAAGACAGCTCGAACATCTTCCGTCCGTGGGGTTTCCAGCCCGGCCACCAGACCGAATGGGCGAAGCTGCTGCTGATCCTCGAGCGGCACCGCCCGCTCGACTGGCTCGTGCCGCGCGCGGCCGAACTGTTCGATGCGGCGCTCACGCACGCGTGGGACGCCGATCACGGCGGCCTGTACTACGGCTTCGGCCCCGACTTCACGATCTGCGACCACAACAAGTATTTCTGGGTGCAGGCGGAAACCTTCGCGGCGGCCGCGATGCTCGGCGCGCGCACCGGCAGCGAGCGCTTCTGGGACTGGTACGACGAGATCTGGCGCTATAGCTGGGCGCATTTCGTCGATCACCGTTACGGCGCGTGGTACCGGATCCTCACCTGCGACAACCGCAAGTACAGCGACGAGAAGAGTCCGGCCGGCAAGACCGACTATCACACGATGGGCGCGTGCTACGACGTGCTCGCGACGCTCGCCCGCACGCAGCGCAGCGAGCCCACGCAATGAGCGGCGGCACGTTTCCGGCTTTCGTGTCGGCAGGCGACATCCTGACCGACATGGTGCGCGCGGGCGACGCGCAATGGACGTCGGTGCCGGGCGGCGCCGGCTGGAACGTCGCGCGCGCGGTGGCGCGGCTCGGCGTGCCGAGCGCGCTGGCGGGCTCGATCGGCGAAGACTGCTTCTCCGACGAACTGTGGCGTACGAGCGAAGCAGCCGGGCTCGACCTGCGTTTCCTGCAGCGCGTTGCACGGCCGCCGCTGCTCGCGATCGTCCACGAAACGCGGCCGCCCGCGTACTTCTTCATCGGCGAAGCGAGCGCCGATCTCGCGTTCGATCCCGCGCGGCTGCCGGCCGGCTGGAGCGATCACGTGAAATGGGCGCATTTCGGCTGCATCAGCCTCGTGCGCGAACCGCTCGCGGGCACGCTGGCCGCGCTCGCGGCCGACCTGCACGCGCGCGGCGTGAAGATCAGCTTCGATCCGAACGTACGGAACCTGATGACGGCCGCGTACCGGCCGACGCTGGAGAAGATGGCCGCGCTCGCCGACCTGATCAAGGTATCCGACGAGGACCTGCGGCACCTGTTCGGCGGCGACGGCCCCGACGCGGTCGCGGCGGTGCGTGCGCTGAACCCGCGCGCGGCCGTGCTCGTCACGCGCGGCGCGCAGGCGGCGACGCTCTATGCCGACGGCGACGTGCACGAGGCCAGCCCGCCGCGCGTCGAGGTGGCCGACACCGTCGGCGCGGGCGACGCATCGATCGGCGGCATGCTGTTCAGCCTGATGGCCGCGCCGCAGCGCACATGGCGCGAGCATCTCGTATTCGCGCTGGCGGCCGGTGCCGCCGCGTGCCGGCATACGGGCGCGCATGCGCCGACGCTCGACGAGGTCGTCGCGCTGATCGAACGCTGATGGAAATGCGGTGACCGGACACTGTTCGGTCACCGATAAGCGACGCTGACCATACTGCGCCGCAGTGCTACGATGAAGTGTCCTTTTGCGGGAGAGCACGATGGACACGAACACGTTCACGAAAGGCATCTACACGGCCAAGGCGCATACCCAGCATGCGGGCAACGGGCAGTTCCAGGGTTACGTGATCCTCGCGCGCGACGACGGCGACGACACCGAGAACACACGTTACGACGTCCACTCGACGAGCCCCAGCGAGGAAGAAGCGTTCGACGAGGCGAAGGCGCTCGCGCACCGGATCCTCGGCGAGATCGAGCTGTAACGCCCCCCCTTTTCGGCGCGGCTCAGAGCAGCCGCGCCACCATCGATAGCAGCATCGTCAGCACCAGCGTCGACATGAACGGGAACGGGTAGCGCCGCCCGCCGAGCGTCAGCGTGACGTCGCCCGGCATCCGCCCGATGCCGAGCTTGCCGAGCCACGGCCAGCAGCGCGTCAGGATCATCACCGCGATGAACGTCGTCAACAGCCAGCGCAGCATGCCGGGCTCCCGTCAGAGTGCGTGCGAGCGGTCGCCGCGCGCGAACGCGTCGAGCGTGCCGTCGATGCCGCGCGAGAACGCGATCACCTTGAACAGCTCGCCCATCTCGGCTTCCGAGATCAGCTTCTGCACCGCGTTCGCGGCCGGCAGGAACGCGCGGATGTCGGACGGGTCGATCGCGGCCAGCGCGTCGGTGATGCCCGCGTTCAGCAGGAAGCGCGCCTGCGACGTGTAGCCGAGCAGGTCGGCGCCGGTCGCGACGGCCGCATCGTAGATGCCGGTGAATTCGACATGCGCTGTGATGTCCTGCAGGCCGGGGTAAAGGAACGGATCATCGTGCGCATGGTGACGGTAGTGGCACATCAGCGTGCCGCGGTCGCGCTGCGGGTGATAGAACTCGTGCGCCGGAAAGCCGTAGTCGACCAGCAGCACCGCGCCGCGCGCGAGCATCGTGCAGACGGTGCGCGTGAACGCCAGCGCGGCCTCGTGCGTTTCGGTCACGTAGCCGTCGCCGACGTCGAGCCCCGCGAGCACCGGCGGCAGGCCGGCCGCGCCGGCAGGCCGGTCGTCGAACACGAACGCCTGCTGCGCGTCGAGCGCGACGCCGCGCTCGTGCCACGCGCCGTCCGCCTTCGCGAACAGCCGCACCGGCATCGCGTCGAGCACCTCGTTGCCGACCACGACGCCCTCGAACCGCTCGGGCAGCGCATCGAGCCAGCGCACCTTCGCGGCCAGCGCCGGCGCGGCGGCCTCGATCGTGTCGCGCTGCCGTTCGCGCAGTTCGCCGGACAGGTCGACGATCAGGTATTCGTCAAGTTCGACGCCCTGCGCGTCGAGCGCGGCGAGCAGCCCGGCCGCGAGCTTGCCCGTGCCGGCGCCGAATTCCATCACGCGGCGCGTGCCGCTCGCCGCGAGCGCTTCCGCGACCGGCTGCGCGAGCGTCTGCGCGAACAGCGGCGACAGCTCGGGCGCGGTGACGAAGTCGCTGCCGTCGTCGGCGCGGCGCCCGAACTTGCGTGCGCCGCCGCTGTAATAGCCGAGGCCCGGCGCATACAGCGCGCGCTCCATGAAGCGGTCGAACGGCAGCCAGCCGCCGGCCGCCGCGAGCTCGTCGCGCAGTTGCGCGGCAAGGGTTTCGGACTGCGCGAGCGCGTCGGGGCCGGGAGCAGGTAAACTAGCGGGTTCGTGAGCTTTCGGGTTCATCCCGGCATTGTAAATGACCGTTTCAGCCGATACGTCGACCCCGCGCGTGGTGCTCGTCACGGGCGCCCTGGGCAGCGCAGCCGACGCCGCATCGATCGGCCGTGCGCTCGCGACCGGTTTCGCCCGCCGCGGCTGGGACGTCGCGTTGCAGCGCAGCCACGGCGCGCCGCGCGCGGCCGCCGATGCGCTCGTCGCCGAAGTCGCGGCGCTCGGCCGCCGCGCGGCCGTGCTCGACGCCGATCTGGCCCTGGAAGCCGATGCGGCCGCCGTCGTCGCCGCGTGCTGCGAAGCGCTCGGCCGGCCGGCGTGCGCGGTGTTCGTCAGCGCCAGCGCGGGCGCCGACGACGCGCAAACGGTCGACGGCGCATCGCTCGCCGGCGCGCTCGCGCGCAACGTGACCGCGCCGCTCGCAGTGGCCCGTGCGCTCGCCGACGCGACGCCCGACGCCGCGCGCGAGCATGAAGCGCTGCGCGCCTGCGCGATCCACGTGCTGGATCAGGCCCTGTTTCACCCGGCGCCGGCGCAGCTGTCGCACGCGCTGATGCAGGCCGCGCTGAACCGCGCGACGTCGGCGCTGGCGCTGGCGCTCGCGCCGAAGGTGCGGGTCGCGGCGCTCGTGCGCGGCCACGCGCCGCACGCGGACGACATCGCGGCGGCCGCCTGCTATCTCGCGAGCGCGCCCGGCGTGACGGGCGCGACGCTGACCGTCGACGGCGGCGAGCACCTCGTGCCGCCTGCCGCCGGCCCGAATGAATGAACTGCGCGGATCGCGCGGCCTGACTGCCGCCGCCCGCGCCGCTTTGCGTGCGCGCACGCCAATTTGACTGGGACGACCATGTTTTCCGCTCTCCTGCACCCCCGCCTCGCGGATTGCCGCAGGCTCTACCTGCGCGACTACGAGGTGCACATCAACATCGGGGCCTTCGAACACGAGAAGCGCGGCGAGCAGCGCGTCGTCATCAACGTCGACCTGTTCGTGCCGCTCGCGCTGTCCACCCCCGTCGACGACCGGCTGCATGAAGTCGTCGACTACGACCTGATGAAGCAGAGCGTCGCGCAATGCGTGGCGCGCGGCCACATCCATCTGCAGGAAACGCTGTGCGACGCGATCGCCGCGCGCCTGCTGGCGCACGATGCCGTGCGCGCGGTACGCGTCTGTACCGAGAAACCGGACGCCTATCCGGACTGCGACGCCGTCGGCGTCGAAGTCTTTCGCATCAAGGACGAGGAGCGCGCATGAACGCCCCCCACATGAATGACACGGCGGCCGATGCCGCCCCCCTCGACGACGCCGCCCCGGCCGGCCGCCCGGTGCTGACGCGCCGCGAACAGAAGGACGCGTACGAGAACAACAAGCTGTTCAAGCGGATCGTGCGCCAGGTCGGCCAGGCGATCGGCGACTTCAACATGATCGAGCAAGGCGACAAGGTGATGGTGTGCCTGTCGGGCGGCAAGGACAGCTACGCGATGCTCGACGTGTTGCTGCGCCTGCGCGAGCGCGCGCCGATCGACTTCGACATCGTCGCGGTGAACCTCGACCAGAAGCAGCCGGGCTTCCCGGAGCACGTGCTGCCGGAATACCTGAAGCAGGTCGGCGTGCCGTTCCACATCGAGAACCAGGACACCTACAGCATCGTCAAGCGGCTCGTACCCGAAGGCAAGACGACCTGCTCGCTGTGCTCGCGGCTGCGCCGCGGGATCCTGTATCGGGTGGCCGGCGAGCTCGGCGCGACCAAGATCGCGCTCGGCCACCACCGCGACGACATCGTGCAGACGCTGCTGCTCAACATGTTCTACGGCGGCAAGCTGAAGGGGATGCCGCCGAAGCTGCAGTCGGACGACGGCAAGAACATCGTGATCCGCCCGCTCGCCTACGTGAAGGAAACCGATCTGGAGAAATACGCGGAGCTGCGCGAATTCCCGATCATCCCGTGCAACCTGTGCGGCAGCCAGCCGAACCTGAAGCGCGCGGAAATGAAGGCGCTGATCCGCGAATGGGACAAGCGCTTCCCGGGCCGCGTCGAGAACATGTTCAACGCGCTCGCGAAGGTCGTGCCGTCGCACCTGATGGATACGACGCTGCACCCGTTCCAGTCGCTGCGCGCGACAGGCGTTGCCGATCCGCAAGGCGACATCGCGTTCGACGAGGAACCGTGCGCATCGGGCGACGACACCTCGGCGCCGGGCGCGGCCCGGCCGATCTCGATCGTCCAGTTCGACGACCTGTAAGCGGGGCCGGAACGCCGCCGGAACCGGGGCCCGCGCCCCCTTTCCGGCGCTGTCGCCCCGCCGCGACAGGCCCGGAACGGCGGGGGCCGCATGCTAAAATGGACGGCTTCGAACTCCTCTGACAAGCTGGCGCCATGAATATCGTGATTTTGGCGGCAGGCACCGGCAAGCGCATGCGTTCCGCGCTGCCGAAAGTGCTTCACCCCCTGGCCGGCAGGCCGCTCCTCTCCCACGTCATCGACACCGCGCGCACGCTGCAGCCGTCCCGGCTCGTCGTCGTCGTCGGTCACGGCGCCGAGCAGGTCCAGGCCGCCGTCGCCGCACCCGATGTCCAGTTCGCGGTGCAGGCCGAGCAGCTCGGCACCGGCCATGCGGTGCGCCAGGCGCTGCCGCTCCTCGATCCCGCCCAACCGACGCTCGTGCTGTACGGCGACGTGCCGCTCACGCGCGCATCGACGCTGCAGCGCCTCGTCGACGCCGCGCGCGAAGGCCGCTACGGGATTCTGACCGTCACGCTCGACGACCCGACCGGCTATGGCCGCATCGTGCGCGACGCATCGGGCTTCGTCACGCGCATCGTCGAGCAGAAGGACGCGTCGCCGGACGAGTTGAGGATCGCCGAGATCAACACGGGCATCATCGTCACGCCGACGGCCCAGCTGTCGATGTGGCTCGGCGCGCTGAAGAACGAAAACGCGCAGGGCGAGTACTACCTGACCGACGTCGTCGAACTCGCGATCGAGGCCGGCTTCGAGGTCGTCACGTCGCAGCCCGACGAGGAATGGGAAACGCTCGGCGTGAACAGCAAGGCGCAGCTCGCGGAACTCGAGCGGATTCACCAGCGCAATGTCGCGAACACGCTGCTCGTCGACGGCGTCACGCTCGCCGATCCGGCGCGCCTCGACGTGCGCGGCACGCTGCACTGCGGCCGCGACGTGTCGATCGACGTGAACTGCGTGTTCGAAGGTAACGTGACGCTCGCCGACAACGTGACGATCGGCCCGAACTGCGTGATCCGCAATGCGTCGGTCGGCGCCGGCACGCGCATCGACGCGTTCACGCATATCGACGGCGCCGCGCTCGGCGCGAACACCGTGATCGGCCCGTACGCACGGCTGCGCCCGGGCGCGCAGCTCGCGGACGAAGCCCACGTCGGCAACTTCGTCGAGGTGAAGAACGCGGTGATCGGCCACGGTTCGAAGGCGAACCACCTCACGTACATCGGCGACGCCGACATCGGCGCGCGCGTGAACATCGGCGCGGGCACGATCACCTGCAACTACGACGGCGCGAACAAGTTCCGCACCGTGATCGAGGACGACGTGTTCGTCGGCTCCGACACGCAGCTCGTCGCGCCCGTGCGCGTCGGCCGCGGCGTGACGATCGCCGCCGGCACGACGATCTGGAAGGACGTGGCCGACGGCCTGCTCGCATTGAACGAGAAGACCCAGACCGCGAAGAGCGGTTACGTCCGCCCGGTCAAGAAGAAAACTTAACATCACGCGGGTGCCCTACGGCATCCGCTTCGACATAGAAGGTAGATTTCATGTGCGGCATTGTCGGCGCAGTTGCGCAGCGTAATATCGTTCCGGTGCTGATCGAAGGTTTGCGGCGCCTCGAATACCGTGGCTACGACTCGTGCGGCGTCGCCGTGCTCGAGCCGGGCGCACCGAAGCGCGCGCGCAGCGTCGCACGTGTCGCCGATCTCGACACGCAGGTGCGCGAGTCGCACCTCGAAGGCACGACGGGCGTCGCGCACACGCGCTGGGCCACGCATGGCGCGCCCGTCACGCACAACGCGCACCCGATCTTCTCGTCGGACGCGCTCGCGCTCGTGCACAACGGCATCATCGAGAACTTCGAGCCGCTGCGCGACGCGCTGCGTGCGAAGGGCTACGAATTCGTGTCGCAGACCGACACCGAGGTGATCGCCCACCTCGTGCACAGCCTGTACCGCGGCAACCTGTTCGACGCCGTGCGCGAAGCCGTGCATCAGCTGCACGGCGCGTATGCGATCGCCGTGATCCACAAGGACCAGCCGCACACCGTCGTCGGCGCGCGCCAGGGTTCGCCGCTCGTCGTCGGTCACGGCGACGGCGAGAACTTCCTCGCGTCCGACGCGCTCGCGCTCGCGGGCAGCACCGACCGCTTCACGTTCCTCGAGGAAGGCGACGTGTGCGAGCTGTCGCTCGACGGCGTGACGATCGTCGACCGCCTCGGCGCCACCGTGCAACGTGAAATCCGCGTCGTCAGCGCGTACGGCGGCGCGGTCGAGCTCGGCCCGTATCGCCACTTCATGCAGAAGGAAATCTTCGAGCAGCCGCGCGCGATCAGCGATACCGTGCCGCAGACGGAAGCGTTCGACGCGACGCTGTTCGGCGACGCCGCGCCCGCCGCGTTCGCGGAGATCGACAGCCTGCTGATCCTCGCGTGCGGCACGAGCTACTACTCGGGCCTCACCGCGAAGTACTGGCTCGAATCGATCGCGAAGATCCCGACCCAGGTCGAGATCGCCAGCGAGTACCGCTATCGCGAATCGGTGCCGAACCCGCGCCAGCTCGTGCTCGTGATCTCGCAGTCGGGCGAGACGGCCGATACGCTCGCGGCGCTCAAGCATGCGCAGTCGCTCGGCCACACGCATACCCTCGCCGTCTGCAACGTCGCGACGAGCGCGATGGTGCGCCTGACCGAGATGCAATTCCTGACGCACGCGGGCACCGAGATCGGTGTCGCGTCGACGAAGGCGTTCACGACGCAGCTCGTCGCGCTGTTCGTGCTGGCCGCGACGCTCGGCAAGCTGCGCGGGCACGTCGACGCCGCGCAGGAAGCCGAATTCCTGAAGCAGCTGCGCCACCTGCCGGCCGCGCTGAACAGCGTGCTCGTGCTGGAGCCGCAGATCATCGCGTGGTCGGAAGAATTCGCACGCAAGGAAAACGCGCTGTTCCTCGGCCGCGGGCTGCACTACCCGATCGCGCTCGAAGGCGCGCTGAAGCTGAAGGAAATCTCGTACATCCACGCCGAGGCCTATCCGGCCGGCGAACTGAAGCACGGGCCGCTCGCGCTCGTCACGGAAGCGATGCCGGTCGTCACGGTCGCGCCGAACGACACGCTGCTCGAGAAGCTGAAGTCGAACATGCAGGAAGTGCGCGCGCGCGGCGGCGAGCTGTACGTGTTCGCCGATGCCGATACGCAGATCGTCAACGACGACGGCCTGCACGTGATCCGGATGCCGGAGCACTACGGCCAGCTGTCGCCGATCCTGCACGTCGTGCCGCTGCAGTTGCTCGCGTATCACACCGCGTGTGCGCGCGGCACCGACGTCGACAAGCCGCGGAACCTCGCGAAATCGGTGACGGTGGAGTAAGGCGAAATGCCGGTCGGCGCGGCGCGCTGACAAGACAGACGGAGAGACAATGGTAAGACTGTTTGGATGTGGCTTGCTGGCGCTGACGTTCGCGTCGACTGGCTGGGCCGCCGAGCACTATGTCGAGGTCTGGAACCCGCCCGAGGCGCGGCATCCCGCGGCACGCACACCGGATGCCCGTACGCCGGATGCCCGTATGCCGGATGCCCGTACGCCGGATGCCCGTATGCCGGCCCCGCACACGGGCGCCGACGTACGCACCGGCAAGGGCGCGGAGAAGCACGCGAGCGCCACGCCGAAAGCCGCCGCGAAACCGCACAAGCGCCGCGTCGCGCAGGCCGTGAAAGCCGGTTCGCATCGCCCGGCAGCCACCGCGACCGACACGCCGGCTGCACCGCGCCCGGTCGCGCAACCTGCGCCTGGCCGTCTCACGGTGATGCACCCTGCCGGCGCCGACGAGACGCACGCGCTAAGCTTCTCCAACATCCCGCGTCAATACACGCCGGACGGCAACGTGCTGCAGGTCGGCACGCACGGCCGCTCCGCGGAGGTGACTCGATAATGGAAGCGCAGACCTACCACGGCTACCAGATCTGGGGCCACGCGATCCTGCAGCAGGACGAGATCATGCAGCCGGAACGCTTCGCGGCAAGCGGCACGATCACGCAGAACAACCGGCTCGTGGAAGCGTCCGGCGTACTCGGCGTGTTCGACACCGAAGACGACGCGCGCAATGCGGGGCTCGAATGGGCCCGCGCGTGGATCGACAACCACAGTTGACCGAACCCGGTTGCACGCATCGCACATGAAAGAAGGGGCGTCCATGACGCCCCTTCTTTCATTCGAACCCGGGAAAACTCACGCAGCGGCGCGCGGCGGCCTCACCGTCTCCTGCGGCCGGCCGACGAGCCGTGCCAGCACGAGAATCGCCACCAGCGTCGCGACGTACGCGGCAATCTGGATGCCCGCAGGACGCGCGGTATAGCCGATCAGCGTATGCAGTGCCTTGCCGACGATGCTCGATTCCTTGAGCAGCCACGACGTATCCCAGACCGCATCGCCCCACGACGGCACGAGGCCCGCAGCCAGCAGGAAGCCGACGCACTGGCTCGCCATCCCCGCCGCGAGCAGCACGATCAGCGCGTTGGTCACGGAGAACAGGCGCTTCAACGGAATCTGCAGCAGGCCCGCATACATCGCATAGCCGAGCCCGGCGCCGCCGAGCACGCCGAGCAGCCCGCCGGCGATCATCTGCGGCGTCTGTCCCGGATCGCCCGCCGCGATCCCGTACAGGAACAGCACGGCCTCGGAACCCTCGCGCAGCACCGCGACGCCGACCACGATGGCCAGCCCCGTCAGCGGCCGGCTGCCGGCCGCCACAGCCCGGCCGACCTCACCCATGTGCAGCGCCATCTCGCGGCCGTGCCGGCTCATCCAGATGCAGTGCCACGCGAGCATCAGCGTCGCGACGAACATCACGCCCGCGTTGAAGACTTCCTGCCCCATGCCGGACGCCCATTGCGAGATCACGTCGGCGAACGCCGCGATCAGGCCGGCGCCGATCACGCCGCCGGCCAGCCCGCCGCTCACCCACCAGCCGCGTCGCGGCACGCCCTTCGTGGCGGCCATCACGATCGAGACCACCAGCGCGGCCTCGAGCACTTCACGAAAGACGATCAGGGCAGTAGACAGCATGTCGGTATCGGCTTACTTGACGGTCAGGTGCGTCTTCGACTGCGCTTCGTGATACTCGTCGTGGAATTCGTAAGTACCGGCCTTCAGCGGCCCGACCAGGATCTCGACCGACTTGCCGGCCGGCACGACCTTCTCCGCCTTGAAGTCGTCGCTCTCGAATTCCGCGGGCGTCGCGTCGAGGTTCTTCACGACGAATTTCACCTTCTTGCCGGCGGGAATCGTCACGCCGTCGGGCGAAAACTTGTGGTCCTTCAGGGTCAGGTTGACGACGTCGTCGGCAGCGAATGCGGACGTTGCCGATGCGCCCAGCAGGGCCAGCGCGAAGCCAAAAGCAAAACGATTCATGGTCGGAAGCGGAGAACGGATCTTGAGGGGAATCGATACTAAGAGCGATTCGCATTTCCTCATTGAATGCCCGCGTTGCCGCTATGGGGATCGCGCTTCATACCGTTTCGCCGAGCGTTGTCCGGAAAGGCTTTTCCCGGCGCGCGACACGGCACGGCCGCGGTCAATCGGGCCAAACACCGACCGGCATGGCGGCAGCGCGCCGATTCGTCCGATTACAGCCATACGCATCATCGGCCGCAAGGTATCCTGCACACAACGCTTGACCTTCCCACCATGGCAAACTTCATGCTGACGGTGTTCGTCAATCGTCAACTCAGGAGAACACGATGGAATTCGAAGTCCAGGACATGACCTGCGGCGGCTGCGCCAATGCGATCACGCGCGCGGTGACGGCCGCCGATCCCGCCGCGAAGCTCGACATCGACGTCGCGGCGAAGATCGTCAAGGTCGAATCGGCGCAAGGCGCGCAGCGCGTGCAGTCGATCATCGAAGCCGCCGGCTTCCACCCCGCGCTGCGCAGCGCATAACGCGCGCACGATGGCTGGCGCACCGCCGAACGGCGATGCGCCGGCGCCCGGCATCGCGTCAGCGCAGCCGGATCAGCGTCGACTTCAGCTCGGTGTACTTCTCGAGCGCGTGCAGCGACTTGTCGCGGCCGTTGCCCGACTGCTTGTAGCCGCCGAACGGGAAGTTCATGTCGCCGCCTTCGTCATAGCAGTTCACCCACACGGTGCCCGCACGCAGCCGGCGCGACACGTCGTGCGCGGTCGTCAGGTTCGACGTCCACACGGCCGCGGCCAGCCCGTATTCGGTGTCGTTCGCGATCCGCACGGCCTCGTCGACGTCGTCGAACACGATCACCGACAACACGGGCCCGAAGATCTCCTCGCGCGCGATCTTCGCATCGGGCTTCACCTCGAACACCGTCGGCTCGACGTAGAAGCCGCCCGTCTCCTGCTTCACGCGCGCACCGCCCGTGACGAGCCGGCCTTCGCTGCGTCCTGCGTCGATATAACCGAGCACGCGCTCGAGCTGGATGCCGTCGACGATCGCCCCCATCGACACCGACGGATCGAGCGGGTTGCCCGGCACGTATGCGCGTGCAGCCGCGACGAGCTTCTCGATGAACGCATCCTTGATGTCGCGATGCACGAGCAGCCGCGAGCCGGCCGTGCACATCTCGCCCATGTTGTAGAAGATCGCACCGGCCGCGGTCTGCGCCGCGCGGTCGAGGTCGGGGCAATCGGACAGCACGATGTTCGGCGACTTGCCGCCAAGCTCGAGCCACGCGCGCTTCAGGTTCGACTGCGCGGCGTACTGCATGATCAGCTTGCCGACGGCCGTCGAGCCCGTGAACGCGATGCAGTCGACGTCGCGATGCAGCGCGAGCAGCTTGCCCGGCTCGCCGGCGCCCGGCACGACGTTGAACACGCCGGCCGGGATACCGGCTTCGAACGCGAGCTGCGCGACGCGGATCGCGGTCAGCGGCGATTTCTCCGACGGCTTCAGCACGACGCTGTTGCCGGCCGCGAGCGCGGGACCGAATTTCCATGCGGCCATCAGGATCGGGAAGTTCCACGGCACGACGGCCGCCACCACGCCGACCGGCTCGCGCGTGACGAGCCCGACCAGATGATGGTCGGCCGGCGCGACCTCGCCGCCGACCTTGTCGATCGCTTCCGCAAACCATTCGACACAGTACGCGGCGCCCGGCACGTCGACCGTCGTCGTATCGCCGATCGGCTTGCCGGCGTCGAGCGTCTCGAGCAGCGACAGCTCGTCGAGATGCTCGCGCATCAGCGCGGCCCAGCGCAGCAGCACGGCCTTGCGCGCGCGCGGATTCAGGCCGGCCCACACGCCTGCGTCGAATGCGCGGCGTGCGGCCGCGACGGCTGCGTTCACGTCCGCTTCGCCGCAGTCGGCGACCTTCGCCAGCACGCGGCCGTCGATCGGGCTCACGCAGTCGAACGTCTTGCCGCCGTGCGCGTCGCGCGACGCGCCGTCGATGAATGCGCGCCCTTCGATCTCGAGCGACGCCGCCTTGTCCTGCCAGTCAGCCAAAGTCAACTTGTTCATCAGGATGCCTCAATGTTGTGACATTCGCGATGCGGCACGCCGCGCGCGTCGCGCGCGGCCGGCCGTCAGCGAATGCGGTGACGCGCGGTCAGAAGGTCGCCGGCGAATTGGCCGAGACGACCTCGCAGATCAGATCCGCGCTGGGATTGCGAAAACGGTGCGGCAAACGGCTTTCGAAGTAGTAGCCGTCTCCGGGGTCGAGCAGCCACGTCGCGCCGTCGACGGTCAGCTCGAGCCGGCCCGACACGACGACACCGCCCTCGTGCCCCGCGTGCACGAGCATCTCGGGCCCCGTGTCGGCGTGCGGCTGATAGATCTCGCGCAGGATGCACATGTTGCGATCCTTCACGCTCGCGCCGACCAGATGAAACGCGAGCGTGTCGTTGCCGAGGTTCGGCATTTCGTCACGGCGCGACACGACCGAGCGCGATTCGACG
Source organism: Burkholderia cepacia complex sp. TUM26381 (assembly GCF_057439935.1). Classification (NCBI taxonomy): domain Bacteria; kingdom Pseudomonadati; phylum Pseudomonadota; class Betaproteobacteria; order Burkholderiales; family Burkholderiaceae; genus Burkholderia; species Burkholderia cepacia complex sp. TUM26381. The sequence continues at coordinate 3,385,090 of NZ_CM172006.1, forward strand.
AGCTCGAACGTGAAGAACTCCGCGAGGCTCATCGGGATGCATTCGAGCAACTTCTTCAGCGAGCCGACCGACGGGCTCACGCGCCCCTGTTCGATCAGCGAGATCGTGCCGTTGGTCACGCCGGCGCGCTTCGCGAGTTCGCGCTGCGACAGGCCATGCTTGTTGCGCACGAAGCGCAGGCGCTCGGCGACTTCGGTGGACATCGATTCGGTTTCGGACACGATAAGTGCGATGACAAAGTGAAACGACGCAGTGGACAGCCGTTGAATATTCTAATCACTTTATGCCGCAGATCAGCGGGGAAAACCCTGAAAGGCGTTCGAAATAATGAACACCAAGTCGATTATTCGTTTTACGAATCTTTTATACGCACTGCTCGGGAAACCCCTGATGCAGGACCGTTAAAAAACATTTGACGCCGTTTTTGGCTCGTATATGCTGGCTCTCAGGTCAGCGTCATCAGGCTTTCACAGGCATCGAAAAGCGTTATCGCAACGCAACAATTGATGCCCGTCAATGTAAGTGGCGCAGGACCGGCGCCTTGATTATTTTAAACGCCCAGTGCGTTGAAACGGTCGGGTGTTCAATACTTTCAACAACCCAGTCGAGTGTAATCGTGAGAGTCCGTGGCCCTCTGGTGAGGTGGGATCGAGGCGATGTGCGAAGTTTGCGCAGCGCCGTTCCCGCTTCCGACGGCAGTTGCGGCTGGCATAGTCCTCGCCTGCTTCACCTGTCGATCTACACCATCCTGTCCCGTCGTTCCGTTCGGCGCCACAACGCCGTTTCCGCACGCGCATTCGTCGCCGTCGATACCGACGAAGTGGCGTCGCTGCTGCCGTAGCGCCTCTCCTTTCTTCACGTCGTTCGTTTTGTTTGCCGATTCGCCAACCGCATCGTCCGTGCGGTGACGGAACGCGTTCGCGCATTCGTTGCCGCGTCGCGTATCGCAATGAAACGAACGACGGCCTGATCGTCGCGCGCAGCGCGGATCGCCACGCCATCCCGTTGCGCCCACTCACCAGCGGCCTTGCGCTTTGCGCCAGGCTGCGGGGTCGTGTCGTGCCTGCGTTTTGCCGCATTCATCCCGGCGCACGCCACATCCCTACGGATTACTGATTGACGTCATGGAAAGGAAACCTCTCGTCGGCCTCACCGCCGACCTCACCCAGATCGGCGCTCACGCGTCGCATACGGTCGGCGACAAGTACGTCGCCGCGATCGTCGACGGCGCGCATGCGCTCGCGATGGTGCTGCCCGCACTCGGCGAACGCCAGCCGGTCGACGACGTGCTCGACGCAGTCGACGGCCTGCTGTTTACCGGCAGCTATTCGAACGTCGAGCCGCACCGGTATGGCGGCGATCCGAGCGCGCCCGGCACGAAGCACGATCCGGCACGCGACGCGACGACGCTGCCGCTGCTGCGCGCGGCGATCGCTGCGGGCGTGCCCGTGCTCGCCGTCTGCCGCGGCTTCCAGGAGCTGAACGTCGTCTGCGGCGGCACGCTGCACCAGCACGTGCATGACGTGCCGGGCCTCGCCGACCACCGTGAGGACGACGACGCGCCGATGGACACGCAATACGGCCCCGCGCACGTCGTGCGGCTGACGCCCGGCGGCAAGCTGCACGCACTCGCCGGCGGCCGCGACGAAGTGCACGTGAACTCGCTGCACAAGCAGGGCATCGCGCAGCTCGGCTCCGGCCTCGCCGTCGAAGCCGTCGCACCGGACGGCCTGATCGAGGCCGTCAGCGTCGTCGACGCACCGGCGTTCGCACTCGCCGTGCAGTGGCACCCCGAATGGCGCCATGCGCAGGACCCGCTGTCGAGCGCGATCTTCCGCGCCTTCGGCGACGCCTGCCGCGCCCGCCGCACGGCCCGCACGCGCGCCACGGCCGCCGCCGCGCTCGCCTGAGCGCGCCGACCCAAACTAACGAGAACAGACATGCACGACATTGAAGACTTTCTGAAACAACACCGGATCACCGAAGTCGAGGCGATCATTCCCGACATGGCCGGCATCGCGCGCGGCAAGATCACGCCGCGCAACAAGTTCACGTCCGGCGAGTCGATGCGCCTGCCGCAGGCCGTGATGGTCCAGACCGTCACCGGCGAATATCCGGAAGACGGCTCGCTGACCGGCGTGACCGATCCCGACATGGTGTGCGTGCCCGACGCATCGACGATCCGCCTGATCCCGTGGGCCATCGACCCGACCGCGCAGGTGATCCACGACTGCGTGCACTTCGACGGCTCGCCGGTCGAGATCTCGCCGCGCTACGTGCTGCGCCGCGTGCTCGACCTGTACAAGGCGAAGGGCTGGAAGCCCGTCGTCGCGCCGGAACTCGAGTTCTATCTCGTCGACATGAACAAGGACCCGGACCTGCCGCTGCGTCCGCCGGTCGGCCGCACGGGCCGCCCCGAAACGGGCCGCCAGTCGTATTCGATCGAGGCCGTCAACGAGTTCGACCCGCTGTTCGAGGACATCTACGAGTACTGCGAAGCACAGAACCTCGACATCGACACGCTGATCCACGAAGTCGGCGCCGCGCAGATGGAGATCAACTTCATGCACGGCGACGCGCTGTCGCTGGCCGACCAGGTGTTCCTGTTCAAGCGCACGGTGCGCGAGGCCGCGCTGCGTCACAACATGTACGCGACGTTCATGGCCAAGCCGATGGAAGACGAGCCGGGTTCGGCGATGCACGTGCACCAGAGCATCGTCGACGAGGAAACGGGCCAGAACCTGTTCACGTCGCAGGAAACCGGCGGCGCGACGTCGATGTTCTACAACTACCTCGCGGGCCTGCAGAAGTACACGCCGGCGCTGATGCCGATCTTCGCGCCGTACATCAACTCGTACCGCCGCCTGTCGCGCTTCATGGCCGCGCCGATCAACGTGCAGTGGGGCTACGACAACCGCACGGTCGGCTTCCGCATCCCGCACTCGGGCCCGGCGGCACGCCGCATCGAGAACCGCATCCCGGGCGTCGACTGCAACCCGTACCTCGCGCTCGCCGCGACGCTCGCGGCCGGCTACCTCGGCATGACGCAACGCCTCGAGCCGACCGAGCCGCTCGTCAGCGACGGCTACGACCTGCCGTACCAGCTGCCGCGCAACCTCGAGGAAGGACTGACGCTGATGGCCGCATGCGAACCGCTCGGCGAGATCCTCGGCCACAAGTTCCTGAAGGCGTATTTCGCGCTGAAGGAAACCGAATACGAAGCGTTCTTCCGCGTGATCAGCTCGTGGGAACGCCGCCATCTGCTGCTGCACGTCTGAGCGCGCACAACCGAATACGGAATCACGGAGGAAACATGACTTACCGCAACGAATCTGCCTGGATCCAGCCGGCCGCGCCGGCCGCCGCGCCGCGCGCGACGCAGGCACGCTCGACCGCCGAATACCGCGCGCTCGACGCCGCGCACCACATCCACCCGTTCTCGGACATGGGCGCGCTGAACCGCGCGGGCAGCCGCGTGATCGTGAAGGCCGACGGCGTCTACCTGTGGGATTCGGACGGCAACAAGGTGATCGACGGAATGGCCGGTCTCTGGTGCGTGAACGTCGGCTACGGCCGCAAGGAACTCGCCGACGCCGCGTACCGCCAGCTGCAGGAACTGCCGTTCTACAACACGTTCTTCAAGACCACGCACCCGCCGGTGATCGAGCTGTCGGCGATGCTCGCGGAAGTGACGCCGGCCGGCTTCAACCACTTCTTCTATTGCAACAGCGGCTCGGAAGGCAACGACACCGTGCTGCGCCTCGTGCACCAGTACTGGCGCGTGCAGGGCAAGCCGCAGAAGAAGTACGTGATCTCGCGCAAGAACGGCTACCACGGCTCGACGATCGCGGGCGGCACGCTCGGCGGGATGGGCTACATGCACGAGCAGATGCCGTCGAAGGTCGAGCACATCGTGCACATCGACCAGCCGTATTTCTTCGGCGAAGCGCAGCCGGGCGAAACGCCGGAAGCGTTCGGTCTCGCGCGTGCGCAGCAGCTCGAAGCGAAGATTCTCGAACTCGGCGCGGAGAACGTTGCCGCATTCATCGGCGAGCCGTTCCAGGGCGCGGGCGGCGTGATCTTCCCGCCGTCGACCTACTGGCCGGAAATCCAGCGGATCTGCCGCAAGTACGACATCCTGCTCGTTGCCGACGAAGTGATCGGCGGCTTCGGCCGCACCGGCGAATGGTTCGCACACCAGCACTTCGGCTTCGAGCCGGACCTGATCACGATGGCGAAGGGCCTCACGTCGGGCTACGTGCCGATGGGGGCGGTCGGCATTCACGAGCGCGTCGCGCGGCCGATCATCGACAACGGCGAATTCAATCACGGTCTCACGTACTCGGGCCACCCGGTGGCGGCGGCCGTCGCGGTCGCGAACCTGAAGCTGCTGCGCGACGAAGGCATCGTCGAGCGCGTGAAGAACGACACGGGCCCGTACTTCCAGGCGTTGATGCGCGAGACCTTCGCGCGTCACCCGATCATCGGCGAGGTGCATGGCCACGGCCTCGTCGCGAGCCTGCAGCTCGCCGAATCGCCGGCCGATCGCCGCCGCTTCGCGAACGGTGGCGACGTCGGCACGATCTGCCGCGACTTCTGCTTCAACGGCAACCTGATCATGCGTGCCACCGGCGACCGGATGCTGCTGTCGCCGCCGCTCGTGATCACGCGCCAGGAAATCGATGAACTCGTGTCGAAGGCGAAGAAAGCCGTCGATGCAACCGCCCAGCAACTGGGTATTTCGTAACGGTTTTGCCTACAGGCGTGCGGCGGGCGCCGCACGCCGCCATAACCCAAGGGAATTCCACCATGCGTGCCTGCTTTCTTCGCCAAGCCTGTTCTGTTGCCGCCCTTGCCGCCGCGGCAGCGTTCACGTCGGTCGCCAGCCCGTCGGCGCATGCCGACGAGCTGAATGTCTACAACTGGTCCGATTACATCGCACCCGACACGATCCCGAACTTCCAGAAGCAGACGGGTATCCACGTCAAGTACGACAACTACGACAGCGACGACACGCTTCAGGCGAAGCTGCTTGCCGGCAGTTCGGGTTACGACATCGTCGTGCCGACGTCGAACTACATGGCCAAGCAGATCCAGGCCGGCGTGTACCAGAAGCTCGACAAGTCGAAGATTCCGAACCTCGCGAACCTCGACCCGCTGCTGATGAAGATGATCGCCGATGCCGATCCGGGCAACCAGTACGGCGTCCCCTGGGCCTACGGCACGGACGGCATCGGCTACAACGCGCAGGCAGTGAAGAAGGCGCTCGGCGACAAGGCGCCGGTCGACAGCTGGGCGCTGGTGTTCGACCCGGCCAACATGGAAAAGCTGAAGGGCTGCGGCGTGTCGTTCCTCGACCAGGCCGTCGACGTGTTCGCCGCGACGCTGCAATACATGGGCAAGAACCCGAACAGCACCAACCCCGGCGACTACCAGGCAGCATTCGAAGTCCTGAAGAAAGTCCGCCCGTACATTACCCAGTTCAACTCGTCCGGCTACATCAACGACCTCGCGAACAACGACGTGTGCGTTGCGCTCGGCTGGTCGGGTGACGTCGGCATCGCGCACCGCCGCTCGTCCGAAGCGAAGCGTTCGTACGACATCAAGTTCGCGAATCCGAAGGAAGGCGGCCTGCTCTGGTTCGACGTGATGGTGATCCCGAAGGATGCACCGCACCCGGAAGCCGCCATGAAATGGATCAACTACGTCTCCGATCCGAAGGTCAACGCGGCGATCACCAACACGGTGTTCTATCCGACCGCGAACAAGGCCGCGCACCCGTTCGTCACGCCGTCCGTCGCACAGGATCCGACCGTCTACCCGCCGGAAGACGTGCTGAAGAAGATGGTGCTGATGAAGCCGATGCCGGCCGACATCCTGCGCCTCGAGAACCGTCTGTGGGCCCAGCTGAAGACGGGCCACTGACCGTCATGCATCACGGCGGCGCAGGCATCGCGGTACGCCTGCCCGCCTGAGATCCGCGGACCTCCGTCCGCCCGCGCGCACCGCGCGCCCTGTTCCATCCGGCACGAGCCGTTGTCCGTGAGTCGCATTGCGCGCCTCGCGCGGGGACGCTCACGCCTGCAATCCGTGAAGAACGAATGGTGACTCCCATGCAATCGATACCCTCTTCCGCTGCTGCACGACAGACCCAACCGGCCGCCGTGGCCCGTCCGCAAAACGACGCGTTCGTACGCATCGAAAACGTCGTGAAGAAATTCGGCGACAGCACGGCCGTCGACAACGTGAACCTGACGATCGCGAAGAACGAACTGTTCGCGCTGCTCGGCAGCTCCGGCTGCGGCAAGTCCACGCTGCTGCGCATGCTCGCCGGGCTCGAAACGGCCACCTCAGGCAAGATCTTCGTCGACGGCGAAGACCTCGCGTCGCTGCCGCCGTACCGCCGCCCGGTGAACATGATGTTCCAGTCGTACGCGCTGTTCCCGCACATGACGGTCGAATCGAACGTCGCGTTCGGCCTGAAGCAGGAAGGCACGCCGAAGCATGAAATCAAGGAGCGCGTGGCCGATGCGCTCGCGCTCGTGCAGATGAGCAAGTACGCGCAGCGCAAGCCGCATCAGCTGTCCGGCGGCCAGCAGCAGCGCGTTGCGCTGGCCCGCTCGCTGGTCAAGCGTCCGAAGCTGTTGCTGCTCGACGAGCCGATGTCCGCGCTCGACAAGAAGATCCGCCAGAAGACCCAGCTCGAACTCGTGAACATCATCGAGAAAGTCGACGTGACCTGCGTGATGGTCACGCACGACCAGGAAGAGGCGATGACGATGGCCAGCCGCCTCGCGGTGATGAGCGAAGGCAAGATCGTGCAGATCGGCGCGCCGGGCGAGGTGTACGAATTTCCTAACAGCCGCTTCTCCGCCGAATTCATCGGCTCGACCAACCTGTTCGAAGGCCGCGTCGTCGAGGACGAGCCCGACCACATCTTCGTCGAGAGCGACGACCTCGAAGCGCGCATGTACGTGAGCCACGGCGTCACCGGCCCGCTCGGGATGCCGGTCGGCATCTCGGTGCGCCCGGAGCGCGTGCACGTGTCGCGCGAGAAGCCGGGTTCGAAGCACAACTGGGCGCGCGGCGTCGTGACCGATATCGCGTACATGGGCAGCTACTCGCTGTACCACGTGCGGCTGCCGAGCGGCAAGACGGTCGTGTCGAACCTGTCGAGCTCGCACCTGATGAGCGACAACGCGCCGGCGTGGAACGACGACGTGTTCGTGTCGTGGTCGCCGGCCAGCGGCGTCGTGCTGACGCAGTGAGGACGACACGATGAGAACCTCTGCTTCCACGCCTTCCGCGCCGGTGTCGACCGGCGCCGCGAGTACGGGCGCCGGCCGCGCCCGCCCGGGCCGCTTCGCCGCGCTGTCGCGCTTCCTGCCGTCGGGCCGCAGCGTCGCGATCGGCGTGCCGTTCCTGTGGCTTGCCGTGTTCTTCGCGCTGCCGTTCGTGCTGGTGCTGAAGATCAGCTTCGCCGACCAGGTGATGGGCATTCCGCCGTACACGTCGCTCGTCGAGATCAAGGACGGCGTCGTGCACTTCGCGCTGCAGCTGTCGCACTACGCGTTCCTGCTGCAGGACGACCTGTACATCGCGACCTACCTCAGCTCGCTGAAGATGGCCGCCGTGTCGACGGTGCTGTGCCTGCTGATCGGTTACCCGATGGCGTACTACATCGCGCGCTCGGAACCGAACCGACGCAACGTGCTGATGATGGCCGTGATGCTGCCGTTCTGGACCTCGTTCCTGATTCGCGTGTACGCATGGATCGGCATCCTGAAGGACGACGGCCTGCTGAACCACACGCTGATCGCGCTCGGCATCATCCACACGCCGCTGCGGCTGTACCACAGCGATGCGGGCGTCTACATCGGGATGGTCTATTCGTACCTGCCGTTCATGGTGATGCCGCTGTACGCGCACCTCGTGAAGATGGACCTGACGCTGCTCGAGGCCGCGTACGACCTGGGCGCGAAGCCGTGGGTCGCGTTCACGCGGATCACGCTGCCGCTGTCGAAGAACGGGATCATCGCCGGCAGCCTGCTGGTGTTCATCCCGGCGGTGGGCGAGTACGTGATTCCGGAGCTGCTCGGCGGCGCCGACACGCTGATGATCGGCCGGGTGATGTGGGATGAATTCTTCAACAACATGGACTGGCCGATGGCGTCCGCGGTGACGGTCGCGATGGTGCTGCTGTTGCTGGTTCCGATGGCGCTGTTCCAGTACTACCAGGTCAAGGAACTGGAGGAAGCGAAATGATCAAGCCGAGCAAACCGCTGTCGACGGGCGTTCTCGCCTTCGGCTTCCTGTTCCTGTACATCCCGATCATCAGCCTGATCGTGTACTCGTTCAACGAGTCGAAGCTGGTGACGGTGTGGTCGGGCTTCTCGCTGAAGTGGTACGCGGCGCTGCTGGAGGACGACGAGCTGCTGACGGCCGCGTGGCTGTCGCTGAAGATCGGCCTGCTGACGGCGACCGCGTCGGTCGTGATCGGCACGTGGGCGGGCTTCGTGCTCGCGCGCTTCGGCCGCTTCAAGGGCTTCACGCTGTACACGGGGATGATCAACGCGCCGCTGGTGATTCCGGAAGTGATCCAGGGCATCTCGCTGCTGCTGCTGTTCGTGGCGCTGGAGCAGATGTTCGGCTGGCCGAAGGGTCGCGGGATGGTGACGATCTGGATCGGTCACGTGATGCTGTGCGTGTCGTACGTGGCGATCATCGTGCAGTCGCGCGTGAAGGAGATGAACAAGTCGCTGGAGGAGGCCGCGCTGGATCTGGGTGCGACGCCGCTGAAGGTGTTCTTCGTGGTGACGCTGCCGCTGATCTCGCAGGCGCTGCTGTCGGGGTGGCTGCTGTCGTTCACGCTGTCGATCGACGATCTGGTGCTGTCGGCGTTCCTGTCGGGGCCGGGGTCGACGACGTTGCCGCTGGTGGTGTTCTCGCGCGTGCGGCTGGGGCTGAACCCGGAGATGAACGCGCTGGCGACGCTGTTCATCACGGCCGTGACGATCGGCGTGATCGTCGTGAACCGGATGATGATCGCGCGCGAGCGGCGCCGCATGGCCGACCTGAAGGCGGCGTTCGCGGCGGCGTGAGCACCGCCCTCCTGCTTCAAAGATAACAAGCACTGCAGACAAGCAAGACGCGCTGCCCCAGGGGGGGCGCGCGATTCGATCCCGATTTGACAGGCGCACGACAAGGAGAATCCGCAATGAAGAAGAAACTGATCTGCCTGCTGGTGGCCGGCGCGTTGCCGGGCATCGCGCTGGCCGGTTCCACATCCGCCGAGATCAAGGCGCTGCAGGCGCAGGTCGCGGCGCTGCAGAAGCAGATGAAGGCGATGCAGGCGCAGCTCGCCGCGAAGCCGGGCGGCGCGGCAGTCGCGACGTCCGGCGCGAGCGCCGGCACGGCGGGCGGCAGCAAGGCCGTCGCGGTGGCCGCCGACCCGGGCTCGCCGGATTACGGCAAGGCGCAGGCCGCGCTGACCAACGACGAAGTCAGCGAAATGAAGCAGCAGATCGCGAACCAGCAGCTGAAGGTCGATTCGCTGACCGACGCGGCCAACACGGGCCCGCTGGCCGGCCTGTCGGTCACGGGCTATATCGATCCGACCTACATGTACAACCGTGCGGCCGGCACGTCGTCGTTCCTGTTCGCGAACCACGAGAACGCGTACAACTACTTCAACAGCACGTTCGGCGACCTCTACCTCGACATCAAGAAGACGTTCGGCGTCGGCCCGATGGCGCCGTCTGCCGAGATCACGCTGATGCCGAACCGCGGCAACGGCATCACGCTGCTGCAGAACTCGCGCGGCTCGATCACCGACAACCTGCTGAACACGGCGGTCGTCAACGTGCCGATCACCGCCGAAACGACGCTGGTCGCCGGCCTGATCCCGAGCTTCGGCGGCTACGAGGTGCAGCAGTCGAACCAGATGCTCACGCTCACGCACAACCTGCTGTACGATTTCTCCGATCCGGGCAGCTACGTCGGTGTCGGCGCGAACTACACGAAGGGCAACTGGGCGTGGAAGTTCTTCCTCGGCAACGAGCAGTACCGCACGTACGGTTCGGTCACGACGACGGGCACGAACGCGCTCGGCGATCCGATCACCACCAGCAACAAGGTGCCGACCTTCACCGCGCGCGCGGACTACACGTGGTCGAGCGCGCTTGACCTCGGCGGCTCGTTCAACATCGGCCGCCAGACGCTGTCGAGCGCGATCGATGCGAACGGCGTCGTCCACTACGGTCCGGGCGGGGCGGCACCGAGCGGCTACGGTTCGTTCTTCTTCGGCGAACTCGATGCGACCTACACGCTCGCCGATATTCAGTACAACGCGGAAGTCGACTACGGCCGGCAACAGCATGCGGCGTTCAACGGCGGGCTCGCGCAGTGGTACGGCCTGTCGCTGCTCGCGCACCGCAAGTTCAACGCGCCGGTGGTCGGCCGCATGGGCGTGACGCTGCGCTATGACCTGCTCGCCAACTCGAAGAACGGCGGCGGCGGCGGCGGCATCGCGCTGAACGGCAACGGGATGGATCCGAGCAACGGCTTCGGCGTCGACGCGGACTGCCTCGCGCAGTCGAAGGCCGGCGGCGGCCTGGGCTTCGAGTGCAAGGGGGCGGTACGCCAGGATGTGGCGCTCGACCTGTTGTTCTATCCGACCCAGCAGATCACCGTGAAGGTCGAATACCGGCACGACTGGGCGAACAACAAGGTGTTCCTGCGCAACGACGGGTCGTACGGCAAGTCCAACGACCTGCTCGCCACGCAGTTCATCTATTCGTTCTGACGCAGCACACGCGGGACGCCGTGCCGCGCGCACGGCGTCCCGCGCCGTTTTCCGGGCGGCTGCGTGCAGGTTGCAGCCTTTTCGAGGGAGTCGTTTTCATGACGCAGTCTTTCACCCGCCGCGCCGATGCGCTCGCGCGCGACTCGTACTACGAAGCAACGGTCACGCGGCCCGATGTCGACGATCCCGCGGCCGGCGCGCCGGTGCTCGAAGCGGCCATCGACGTCGACGTCTGCGTGATCGGCGCCGGCTTCGCGGGCCTGTCGACGGCGCTCGACTGCCGCGCGCGCGGGCTGTCCGTCGCCGTGATCGATGCGCACCGGCCCGGCTGGGGCGCGTCGGGCCGCAACGGCGGCCAGGCGATCACGGGCTTCGCCAAAGACGAGGTGATCGAGCAGCAGCTCGGCGCCGACGGCGCGCGGGCCGCATGGTCGCTGTCGCTCGACGGCGTCGCGCTGATCGCCGAGCGCATCGCGCACTACGGAATCGACTGCGATTTCACGCGCGGCTACCTCACGGTCGCGACGAAACCGCGCCGCATCGACGACCTGCGCGCATGGATGAATGCCGCGACGTCGCGCTGGGGCCATCCGTCGCTCGAATGGCTCGACACCGGCGCGATCCAGGCGCGCATCGCATCGACGCGCTATCTCGCCGGCGTTCACGATCCGCTGTCGGGCCACCTGCATCCGCTCAAGTACTGCCTCGGCCTCGCCGACGCGGCGCGCCGCGAAGGCGTCGCGCTGTATGCGCACACGCCCGCGCTCGACGTCGTACGCGGCGCACGGCCCGTCGTACGCACGCCGTCGGGCGAGGTGCGCTGCCGCTACGTCGTGTCGTGCTGCAACGCGGGCCCCGGCGGCGTGCTGCCGGCCGCGACCGCCGCGCGCATCGCGCCGATCGCGTCGTACATCATCGCGACCGAGCCGCTCGGCCAGGCGCGTGCCGACGCGCTGATCGCGCGGCGCGAAGCCGTGTGCGACAACAACTTCTTCCTCGACTACTTCCGGCTGTCGGCCGACCACCGGATGCTGTTCGGCGGCCGCGCGAACTCGGCCGGCGCGTCGCCCGCCACGCTCGCCGAAGCGATCCGGCAGCGCATGGTCGGCGTGTTCCCGCAACTGGGCGACGTGCGCGTCGACCACGCGTGGGGCGGGTTCGTCGACGTCACGCGCAACCGCGCGCCGGACTTCGGCGCGCTCGATCCGAACTTCTTCTACGTCCAGGGCTTCAGCGGGCACGGCGTCGCGCTCACCGGCATCGCCGGACGCGCGGTCGCCGGTGCGATCGCGGGCGACACGCGCGCGTTCGACCTGTTCGCACGCATACGTCACCGGCGCTTTCCCGGCGGCGACGCGTGGCGGCAACCCGCGCTCGAACTCGGGATGCTGTACCACCGCGTGCGCGAGCTGTTCTGAACCCTCCTTTTCCGTTCTCCCGACCATGCAGACATTCGCCAACCAGCCGCACGTCGCGTCCTACTACGCGGCGACCGCCAACGATACGACCCGCTACGCGCCGCTCGCCGGCACGATCGACGCCGACGTGTGCGTGATCGGTGCGGGCCTCACGGGCCTGTCCGCCGCGCTCAATCTCGCCGAGCGCGGCCATTCGGTGACCGTGCTCGAAGCGTCGCGGGTCGGATGGGCGGCGAGCGGCCGCAACGGCGGCCAGCTGATCGGCGGCTTCGCGTGCGACATCGACACGTTCGGGCAATTCATGCCGGAAGGCGACGTGAAGCGCATCTGGGACATGGGGCTCGAAACGCTGTCGCTCGTGAAGTCGCGCATCGCGCGGCACGACATCGACTGCGCGCTGGTGCCCGGCTACCTGACCGCCGCCAACACCGAGCGCGACGCGGATGCCTTGAAACGCTGGCGCGACGAAGCCGCGAAACGCTTCGGCTATGACCGCTTCCATTTCGTCGACGCCGACGAACTCGGCGACTACGTGCAATCGGCCCGCTATTGCGGCGGCCTGTACGACCCGGACAGCGGCCACCTGCATCCGCTCAACTACACGCTCGGCCTCGCACGCGGGGCAATCGATGCAGGCGTGCGCATCCACGAGGACAGCTGCGTGACGCGCGTGCGCGACGTATCCGGCGGCCACGTCGTCGAGACGAGCGGCGGCAACGTGCGCGCGCGCTTCGTCGTGCTCGCATGCAACACCTACGTCGGCACGCTGGCGCCCGCGCTGGCGAAGAAGATCATGCCGGTCGGCACCTACGTGATCGCGACCGAGCCGCTCGGCGAAGCGCGCGCCGCCGCGCTGATGCCGGCACGCGCGGCGATCTGCGACAGCCGCTTCGTGCTCGACTATTTTCGGCCGGCGCCCGACACGCGGCTGGTGTGGGGCGGCAAGGTCAGCTATTCGACGCGGGAGCCGCGCGACCTCGCGGCGGCGATGCGTGCGGACATGCTGAAGACATTCCCGCAGCTCGCGGACGTGAAGGTCGACTATGCATGGGGCGGCTTCGTCGACATCACGATGAACCGCGCGCCGCACTTCGGCCGCATCACGCCGACGACGTACTTCGCGCAGGGGTTTTCGGGGCACGGCGTGAACACGACCGCGCTCGCGGGCAAGCTGATCGCCGAAGCGATCAACGGACAGGCGAGCCGCTTCGACCTGTTCGACAAGATCCGGCATCGCGACTTCCCGGGTGGCGAGGCACTGCGCACGCCGGCGCTGGTGCTCGCGATGAGCTGGTACCGGATGCTCGACGCGTTCGGCGTGCATTGAGCGGCGGGCACGCCAACGGGCCACGGCCGCGCCAGAACGCGGCCGTCCCTTCCCGCCGGTGCGCCGCTCCCGCTAGTCGGCCACCTTCTGCCGCATCGTCACGAACTCCTCGGCCGCGGTCGGATGAATGCCGATCGTGTCGTCGAACTGCGCCTTCGTCGCGCCCGCGCGAATCGCGATCGCGATGCCCTGGATGATTTCCCCCGCGTCGCGGCCGACCATGTGCGCGCCGACCACGCGCTGGCTGTCGCGCGCGACGACGAGCTTCATCATCGTGCGCTCGTCGCGCCCCGACAGCGTATGGCGCAGCGCCTTGAACGACGTGCGGTAGAGGTCGACCTCGCCGTGCGCGTGACGCGCATCGGCCTCGGTCAGGCCGACCGTCGCGACCTCGGGCTGGCTGAACACGGCCGACGGCACGTACGCGTGATCGGCCGCGACGCGCGACCCGCCGAACAGCGTGCGCGCGAGCAACCCGCCGTCGCGCGTCGCAACCGGCGTGAGCTGCGGCCGCGACGTGACGTCGCCGATCGCATGGATCGACGGCACCGACGTCGCCGAATACGCATCGACGGCAATCGCGCCGCGCGCGTCGAGCATCACGCCCGCCTGTTCGAGCCCGAGCCCGTCGACGTTCGGCACGCGGCCGGTCGCATAGAGCACCTGGTCGTACGGCCCGTGCCGCGCATCGCCGACGCGCACGCTCAGCGTGCCGTCGTCCGCGCGCTCGATCGACTCGACCACCGCACGCGCGTGGATCGCGACGCCCTGCTTCGTCATCTCGTCGGTCAGGAACTGGCGCACGTCGCCGTCGAAGCCGCGCAGGATCTGCTCGCCGCGATAGAACAGGTCGACATGGCTGCCGAAGCCGTTGAAGATGCCCGCGAACTCGACCGCGATATAACCGCCGCCAACCACCGCGATGCGCTTCGGGCACGCCGCGAGCGACAGCGCCTCGCGCGACGTGATCGCGTGCTCGATGCCGGGCCGCGACGGCAGCGACGGGCGCGAGCCGGTCGCGATCGCGATGTGGCGCGCGCGGATCGTGCGTGCGCCGATCGCGACCGTGTGCGCATCGACGAGCGTCGCGCGGCCCGCGTGCATGTCGACGCCCGATTGCCGCAGCAGGTTGATGTAGATGTCGCTGAGCCGGTTGATCTCGCGATCCTTCGCGGCGATCAGCGCGGGCCAGTCGAGCGTGCCGGCGCCGAAGGTCCAGCCGAAGCCTTTCGCGTCCTCGACTTCATGCGGGTAGTGCGACGCGTAGACGAGCAGTTTCTTCGGGATGCAGCCGCGCAGGACGCAGGTGCCGCCGATCTGCTCTTCTTCCGCTATGCCGACGCGTGCGCCGTATGACGCGGACATCCGCGCGAGCCTCACGCCGCCCGAGCCGGCGCCAATGACGAACAGGTCGTAGTCGAAATCCATCGCATTCCCTCATCGCAGTTCGGATGAAGGCACGATAGCAAGATTCGGGAATTCGTGCGGCGCACGGCGCGACGCGGGCGCGCCCCAATAAAAAACGGCGAGAGACGTGGCCTCTCGCCGGTCAAACCGACTGCCGGGTGTGCCATGCGTCACCGATCGACCGCATGCCCGACCTGCCGGCTGCGCGGCACCGGTCCGCCCGGGCGCGCGAAGGGCGCACCCGCGGCCGGACCAGCCGCCATGCTCATGCCTGCGACGTGTCGCTGCCGTCCGTCGCCTGCGTATCGTCCGCCTGCTGGGGCTGCTCTTCCTTCTTCTCGAGCATGCCTTCGATGGCTTCGGCGCCCTTGAAACCGGCGACGGCCGCGGCCGCCTTGGTCAGCAGGCCCGCATCCGGATCCAGCTTTTCCGCGCCTTCGACAGCTGCGACTGCGCCAGCGATTTCACCCACGGTGTTCAGGATACCCATCGTCATCCCCTTTCAAGAAAATCGTGAGCGCATCGTCCCACGAAAAAAACCGGCGAACCGCGATTGTCATCACCGGATACACAAGTTACGCACCAGGCCGGCCGCGCTCGCCGAGCGCCACCGGAACGACGCACGCGCGCGCCTCACGGCACGCAACGGGCGATGCACGCAGCGTAGCGGAAAGCCTTCGCGCGTACTGTAAAAGTATGTTCTGGAATGCCGACGGAACGCTTACGGCGCGGGACTTTCGCAATGGAGCGATTGCCGAATAGTCGGGCGCGCGTATGAAGGTCGCGTGACGAAAAAAAAGGCGCCTCGCGGCGCCTCTTCGATGCGCGCCGGGCGAATGCCGGCGCATGCGTTCCGACGTTCGTCAGAAGATATTGCGCAGACCGATCGCGATGCCCGTCTGGTTGCTGCGACCCGGCAGCTCGACGTTCGCCGCGCCGTTCGTCTTGTTGAAGTCGACGGTGCCGTAGACTTCGGTGCGCTTGCTCAGCGCGTACTCGGCGATACCGACGATCGCGTAACGGTTGCCGCTCGCGAGCGTGCCGTTGGTGGTCATCGCATTGCGCATGTGGTCGTAATAGAACGCACCCGTCAGCGTCAGCGGCGCGCTGACCTGCCAGCTCACGCCCGCGAACGGACCGTCGTCGATCCGGCCCGTGCCCTTCGCGACCGGAATCGTCTGCTGCGCGAGCAGGCTGTCGACGAAGCCGGTGTCGTCCTTCGAGCGCAGGTAGCCCGCGTAGATCTTCGCCTTGCTGAACGCGTACACGACGTTCGCGTGGTAGATCGTCTGCTTGCGTGCCGAGTTGTCGCTGTTCTGCTGCGCGCCGGCCGCGATGCTGAGCGGGCCCATCACGTACGACAGCGACACGCCCCACGCATTGCCCTTGCCGAGCGAGCCCGGGATCTGGCCCGAGAAGCCGCCGGCGCCGGTCGATTCGTAGTTGGTGCCGGTCGAGTACATCGCCTTCGCGGTCAGGCCTTCGAACTTGCCCGTGTACTTGATCTGGTTGTCCGCATACAGGCCGCCGCCGAGTGCGACCGGCAGCCACGCGTTTTCGAGGTAGTTGCCGACCGTCAGCGGATCGTAGGTATCCGACAGCAGGTCGAACAGCGGCGTCTTCTGGCGGCCGAGGGTCACCGTGCCGTACGGGCTCTGCAGGCCGACGTACGCTGCGCGGTTGAACAAGCGGCCGCTGTCGGCGAATGCGCCGTTCTGCAGGTTCACGCCGCTTTCGAGGTTGAACACGGCCTTCAGGCCGCCGCCGAGATCTTCCGTGCCGTAGATGCCGAAGCGGCTGTTCGTGATCGCGCCGTTGGTCATCGACAGCAGGCCGTCGTTCTTGGCGTTGGCGTTGGTGAGGTAACGAATGCTGGCGTCGGCGACGCCCCAGAGCGTGACCGAGCTTTGTGCGGCCGCGTACTGGCTGGCAAATGCGAGCGCGGCGCCCCCTGCGATGGCTGCGAGTCGGGTGGTCTGCTTCATGAGCTTTCCTTTTTGTAGGTGTCTCCATTCATGGCCGGCCGCGTGCGCAGCCGGGTGGCGATCGCTCACGTTCTTGGCGCGCGCGATGTGGCCTGAATCATATGACGAGTGCGATCGCTGAAAGAAATTGAAATGCGCGGCAACGGCGCGTTTGTCGTCCGGGAACAACGTTTCCCGCGCCAGGCCTGTCTCGCAAGGCGACGGGACAGGCGCGACGGCGCCGGCATGCGCGCGCGGCGCTGTAAGGATCGCCGAGGGTGCGGCGCGGGAACGTGGAGCGTGGAGCGTGGCGAAACAGCCGGCGCATTCGTTGCGACCGGCTACCGCGTGCGACGTGCCGCGTACCGTCAGGCCGTTTGCGCCGCCCCGTCGCCGCCGCCCTCGCCACCGTTCCCCGCGCGGCGCCACGCGCGCCGCACGATCTCCGCGAATGCGCCGACGAGCAGCAGCACCGCGCCCCACAGCGCGATGTCCGGTACGAGCCGCGTCACGAGGCCGCCGACCACCGCGCCGGCCAGGAAGCAGAAACTGATCGTCGCGAGCAGCGCCGAGTCGTGCAGCGCACCCGCGTCGTAGCGCGGGATCAGCCCGACGAACAGCTTCTGCGCGGCGCGCCGCAGGTTGCCGGTCGTCATCACCGACGTGTACGACAGTTCCTCGAGATGGGTGAACGACAGCGTCTGCAGCGTCGCGACGAACGAGATGCCCGGAATCAGCCACGCGCTCGATGCGCCGACGAGGCCGCTCGCGGCAACGCCGAGAAACGCAATCTCGACGATCAGGCTCGCGAACGCCGTATGCCGCATCCAGCCGCGTTGCGCGGCAAGACCGAGCAGGTGTGCGACGAACACCGCGATCACGAAGCCGACGAGCGGCGGCACGTGATGCAGCGCGGCCGCCCATTCGCCGGCCGACAGGTTGATGCCGAGCAGCGCGACGTTGCCGGTCATCGTGTTCGCGAACACGTGGCCGTGGCCGACGTACGTGTACGCGTCGAGGTAGCCGCCGGACAGCGTCAGCAAGGCGGCGACAGTGAGATTGCGGCTGGCGCCGTCGAGATCCATCGATCCTCCCGTGGTGCGCACCGCCGGGCCGCGTACGGCGGGCGATGCGAAATTCGGTCCTGCCGGCGGGCGCGAGCACCGCCGTCGGCGCCGCGCGGCCGGGCCTCGCCGCATGCCGCGCGCCAATATAATGCTCGTCGCAAGGGTACGGGCTCGCGCTGGATAGCGCAGCCGGCCTGAACGGGTCGACAGCGCGGGTTTCACCGCCGCAGGACCGGCCGAGTATACCGGGCCGACCGGACGCGACTGCAGCCTGGCCGCCCCCGCTTCTCTTCACCGAACCGTCGAATGACACTCGCGAAGTTCTTCCTGCGCTATACGGTCATCCCGTTCGCCGCGATCGTGCTGGTGGCCGTCTGGGCGTTCAACCGCGAATCGGGCGAGATCGATGCGCGCCAGTACGCGGCGCTGGTGGCCGCCTATCCGTCGTTCACGCCGAAGCTGAAGCACGAGGTGGCCGACGCGTTGCGCGACGGCCGGGTCGGGAAGGCCGATTACGGCACGCTCATGCGCGATGCGCTGGAGGCGGGTTTCGTGGTCGACTGGCCGACCGTGACGGACGACGTCGGCAGCGAGCGCGGCCGGCTGCTCGGCCTCGTGAACAGCGACCTGCCGGCATCGCGGTAGCCGGCTTGCCGCAGGCCGCTCACTGCCCGATGCCCGTGAGCCCGATCAGCGCGCCGCCGGCGAGCAGCCACAGCGGATGGATGCGCGTACGCCACGCGAGCACCGCGCACGCGGCCGTGATGCCCCACTGGATGGCCGTGCGGTTCGACGCCTCGGAGATCAGCACCGCGCTTGCCGCGACGAGCCCGGCCGTGACGGGCATCATCCCCTGCTGCACATAGCGGCGCCACGGCCGGTCGCGAAAGCGCTCCCACGCATGCAGCGCGAGCACGGTGACGATCGACGACGGCCCGAACTTCGCGAGCGACGCGACCAGCAGCCCCGCCCAGCCGGCCACATGCCAGCCGACCAGCGACACGATCATCATGTTCGGCCCGGGCGCCGCCTGGGCCAGCGCGAACAGCGCGGTGAACTCGTGCGCGCTCATCCAGTGATGCACGTCGACGACCTGCCGCTGCATCTCCGGCAGGATCGTGTTGCCGCCGCCGAATGCGAGCAGCGACAGCTGGCTGAAGATCGTCGCGATGGCGATCAGCGTATCGCTCATGGCCGCCCCCCCGGCTGCGTCTCCCGCGCGGCAGCCTGCGCCGGTTGCGGCGTGCCCGGATCGCGGCGACGCGACGCGAGCCATATGCTGACGGGCGTCAGCACGAGCATCGTCGTCAGCAGGGGCATGCGCAGCACCGCGATCGCGACGAATGCGAGCGCCGCGATGCCGGCCGTGGCGCGTGCGTGCCGCAGCGGCTTCGCGACCTTCACGGCCATCGCGACGAGCAGCCCGGCGGCCGCGGCGGCGAGCCCCGCGAACAGATGCTGCACGTGCGGATCGTTCTGCGTCTTCGCGTACAGCACGCCGAGCGCGACGACGACGAGCGTCGGGCCCGCGATCAGCCCGAGAATGCCGGCGAACGCGCCGGCCACGCCGCGAAAGCGCATGCCGACCGCGACCGACAGGTTGATCACGTTGCCGCCCGGCAGGAACTGGCACAGGCCGAGCAGATCGGTGAATTCATCGGCGGAGAGCCACTTGCGTTCGTCGACGATCGTGCGCCGCGCGAACGGCAGCGCGCCGCCGAACGACATCAGGCCGAGCGACAGGAAACCGGTGAACAGCTCGGCGAGGCCGACACTGCGGGGCGCCGCGGCAGACGGCGGGGATACGGATTGCATGGTGCGCCTCACTAAACGGTGAACCGAGGGTACCGCCGTTCCGGATTGTGGCAAAACGATTTTATCGGTGCGCCCTTGTGATCTAGAATCACAAGCATGGCACGCGACCTCCCGCCCTTTTCCGCGCTTCGGGCCTTTGAAGCCGCGGCACGTCATGAAAGCTTCAGCGCCGCCGGCGACGAGCTGCATGTGACTCACGGTGCCATCAGCCGACAGATTGCCGGGTTCGAGGCATGGCTCGGCAAGCCGGTGTTCCACCGCTACGGCAAGCGCGTGAAGCTCACCGACGAAGGCCGCCGCTACCTGGACACCGTGCGCGCGGCGTTCGACAGCATCGCGCATGCGACCGAGCAGTTGCGCAACACCGGCGCGGCGCGCGTGCTGCGCATCAATGCGCTGCCGACCTTCGCGATGAAATGGCTGCTGCCGCGCCTGTCGCGGTTCCAGCGCGACGTGCCGAACGTCGAGCTGAAGCTGTCCACGTCGAATGCGCCGCTCGACACGCTGAACGGTTTCGACGTCGCGATCCGCCGCGGCCCCGGCCACTGGCCGAACTGCACGAGCGGCCACTTCCTCGACGAAAGCGTGATCCCGGTCTGCAGCCCCGCGCTGCTCAAGCGTGCGCCGATCGCGCGCGCGGACGATCTCGCGCGGCACGTGCTGCTGCATTCGGATACGCGGCCGGAGGGCTGGCGCGACTGGTTCGCGGCGGCGGGCGTGACGATGAAGGGCCGCAAGCGGCAGTCGTTCGACCACTTCTACCTGGCGCTGCAGGCGGCCGTCGACGGGCTGGGTGTCGCGCTCGGCCCGTTGCCGCTGATCGACGACGAACTCGCGAGCGGCCGGCTCGTGATGCCGCTCGACGGGCCGCGCATCGCGACGCGCAGCTACTGGTGGATCGCGCCGCGCGCGCCGGCCGACGATCCGCTCGTCGCGCAGTTCTGCGCGTGGCTGCAGGCGCAGTCGAATACCGGCGCGTGAGGGCGCGCCGGCGGGCGGCGTTGCGCCGCCCGCACCCGGTCAGACCACCGGGCCCGGTTCCTTTTCCTTGCGCAGGATCGCGTACAGGATGATCGCGCCGAACGTCGCGGTGCCGATCCCGCCGAGGCCGAAGCCGCCGATCTTCAGCGAGAAGTCGCCGGCGCCGAGCACGAGCGTGACGGCCGCGACGATCAGGTTGCGGTTGTCGGAGAAGTCGACCTTGTTGACGACCCAGATCCGCGCGCCCGTCACCGCGATCAACCCGAACACGACGATCGACACGCCGCCGAGCACGGGGCCCGGGATCGTCTGGATCACCGCGCCGAACTTCGGCGAGAAGCCGAGCACGATCGCGATCACCGCGGCGACCGCGAACACGAGCGTCGAGTAGATCCGCGTGACGGCCATCACGCCGATGTTCTCCGCGTAGGTCGTCACGCCCGTGCCGCCGACGCTGCCCGACACGATCGTCGCGAGCCCGTCGCCGATGAACGCGCGGCCCACGTAGCGATCGAGGCTGGTGCCCGTCATCGCGCTGACGGCCTTGATGTGGCCGAGGTTCTCCGCGACCAGGATCACCGCGATCGGCGCCAGCATCAGCATCGCGTGCGGATCGAACACCGGCGCGCGGAAGCTCGGCACCCCGAACCAGGCCGCGTGCCCGACGATCGAGAAATCGACCGGCTTGCCGAGCCCCATCCCGTTGGTCGCGACCGCATAGATCGCGTAGGCGATCACCAGCCCGACGAGGATCAGCAGGCGCTGCACCATGCCGCGCGAGAACACCGCGACGCCGCCGACGCACAGCACCGTGACGAGCGCCATCACCGAGTCGAAGGTCGACGCCGACACGCCCTTCACCGCGATCGGCGCGAGGTTCAGCCCGATCACCGCGACGACCGCGCCGGTCACCACGGGCGGCATCAGCGTCTCGATCCAGCGCGTGCCGATCGCCTGCACCAGTGCGCCGAGCGCGACGTACACGACACCGCACGCGACGATCCCGCCGAGCGCGACCGGGATGTTCGGGTTCGGGCCGCTGCCGCCGTAGCCCGTCACCGCGATCACGAGGCCGATGAACGCAAAGCTCGAGCCGAGGTAGCTCGGCACGCGGCCGCCGACCAGCACGAAGAACAGCAGCGTGCCGATGCCCGACATGAAGATGCACAGGTTCGGGTCGAAGCCCATCAGCAGCGGCGCGAGCACGGTCGAGCCGAACATCGCGACAACGTGCTGCACGCCCATCGCGACCATCTGCGGCCAAGGCAGGCGCTCGTCGGTGCCGACCACGCGCGAGGCCGCGCCGGTCGATTGGACCCGCCAGCGCGGGAAATAGGAATCGGACATGGGGAAAGGGCTCCTGTCGGTCGCCGGCTGCCAAGGGTGCGCCGGTCTGGAATCTGGCGCGAGTTTACGGAGCGGAAATGGGGCTGGCAAGCGGACTGATACGGCGGGCCGTCATGCGCGGGGCGCGGCTTGCCGTGTGGGGAAACCGGTGCGCGACCGCGCGGCCCGGCGAAGCGCCCGTCCGCGCGCGATGCACGGCTGGCGGCTGGCGCCGGCGGCGAGGTAAGCATGCGCTCACATCGCCGCCGGCGCATCGTGCATCAGGGGTTGATGTACTGGAACAGCGACAGGTTCTGCAACTGCGCGTACGCCTTCTGCGAACCCGTCAGCGCGTTCTGCATCTGCAGGAACTGGCTGATCGTCGTCACCATGTTGGTGCTCGTCAGGTCGGCCAGGTTGCTGCTGACCTGCAGCGTGACGGTCTGGTTCACGGTCTGCATCGCCTTGATCTCCTGCTCGCGGCCGCCGACCGACGCCTGAACGGTGAGGACGTTCGTCATCATGTTGTTCAGCTTCGTCGTGCCGGTGGTCATCGCGTTCGCGAGCGCGGTCGCGGCAGTCGTGTTGCTGCTGATCGGCACCTTCAGTGCGGCGATCATCGTGTCGAGCGCGCCGAACACGTCGGTGCCGGCCTGCGGCGCCGGCGTGACCGTGTACGTGTCGCCCGGGGCCGGCTTGCCCGACACGGGCACCGACAGGCCGTTGCCGAGCGCGATCCCGGCGCCGTTCGAATACGGCTGCGCGGCGGTCGTGGTCGGCGGCACGACGGTATTGTCGGTGACCGTATAGGTCGGCGCGGCGGCGGTGCCGCCGAACGCGATCGTGAACTGGTGCGCATTGGTCGCGGCCGACGGGCTCGTGATCGTCACCCCGCCGATCGTGCCCGTGCCCGTGTTGCCCGCACCTGCGAGCGGTACCGGCTGGCTGCCGAGCATCGGCACCGACAGGAACACGTTCGCGCCGTTGTCGCCCTGCGAGATCGCGCGCGTGTCGGCGATCTGCACCTGGCGCACGCCCGTGTCGCCGCTGTAGGTCACGCCGCCGCCTGGCGCGTTCGAGAACGGCGGCGTGGCCGACTGGAAGCCCGAGAACAGGTAGTTGCCCGAGCCGTCGGTCGAGTTCGCGAGCGTCAGCAGCTGGTCGCGATAGCCCTGCAGCTGCGTCGACAGCGCGGAGCGATCGCTGTCGGACAGCGAGCCGTCGCCGGCCTGGATCACGACCGTGTGAATGCTGTTCAGCAGGTTGTTGACGCTGATGAGCGTCTGGTCTTCCTTCTGCAGCGACGACAGCGCGCTGTTCTGGTTCGACGCGTACTGCGACAGCGTCGCCGACGTCATCGACAGCTGCACGGCCTGCGCCGCGCCGAGCGGGTTGTCGGCAGCCGTCGCGAGGCTCACGCCGCTCGAGATCTGCTGGTACAGCTGCGAGAGCTGCGCCTGCTGATCGTTCATCTGCGCGACGTTCATCTGGTAGAACTGCGTGGTGGAAATCCGCATGGCTTCGATCCCCGAAATCAGTTGAACAGGCCGAGCACGGTCTGGAACAGCGTCGACGCCGTCTGGATCACCTTCGCGTTCGCCTGGTAGAGCTGCTGATACTGCATCAGGTTGGCCGCTTCCTCGTTCTGGTTCACGCCCGACACCGACTGCTGCGCCTGCGTGATCTGCCCGATCAGCGAAGTCTGCGCGGCGCTCGACGACTTCAGCTGGGACGTCGTGTTGCCGATGCCGTTCACGTAGTTCGCGTACGCGCCCGTCAGCGTGGTCGTGCCGTTGCCGAACGCCGTCGAATTGACGAGCTTCGACAGCGCGAGCGCGTTGCTGCCGTCGTTCGTGCCGCCCGTGTTCGGCGCGACCTTGAACGTGTCGCCAGCCGCCGGCGTGCCCGACACCGTCACCGTGACGCCGGCCGTCAGCGTGATCGGCGAACCGGACTGGTACGGCTGCGCGGCGCTGGTCGTCGGCGGCACGACCGTGTTGTCGGTGACCGTATAGGTCGGCGCGGCGGTGGTGCCGCCCATCGTGATCGTGTAGTTGTGCGCGTTGGCCGCGGCCGCCGGGTTCGTGACCGACAGCCCGCCGATCGTGCCGTTGCCCGTGTTGGTCGTGGCGGCCGACGGCACGTAAGGCGCGGCCGCCGCGATCGCGGAGCCGTTCGACGTCGTGAGGCCGAAGCCGTTCAGCGCGCCGCGCGTCGGCTGCACGGTGAACTTGTCGCCGGCGTTCATCGCGCCGGACGAGAACGAGAAGTTCAGCCCGCCGATCGATCCCGGCATCGACGTCGACGTGCCGACCACCGTGCCGCTCGCGCGGTCGGTCAGCGTGTATTTCGCGCCGTCGTACGCGAGCGTGTAGTCGCCCGTGGTCGGCTGCGACGCGTTCGCGAACGACACGGACAGCGCCGCGTTGCCGGTATTGCCCTGGTTCGCGTAGGTGATCGGCGCGCCGGTGGTGAACAGGTTGCCGCCGGGCTTGCCCGACAGGTCGACGCCGAGTGCGTTCTGCGCGTTGACCTGCGCGGCGAAGCTGGTCGCGATCGCGCCGAGCTGCGCTTCGGCCGGGTCGAGCGTCTGGCTGCGGAACGCGAGCAGGCCGCCGAGCGTGCCGCCCGACAGCGACGCGTCGGACAGGAACTGGTTCGGCCCCTGCGGGTTCGCGCCGGCGATGCCCTGCGACACGACGGTCAGCTCGCTCGGATCGGACGGCGACGCGACGGTCGCCAGCTGGTAGCTCTTGTTCGCGACGACGAGCGGCGTGCCGCCCGACATGAACACGCTGTAGCCGTCGCTGTTGCGCACCACCTGCACGCCCGCGAGGTTCGACAGGTTCGACACCGCGAGGTCGCGCTGGTCCATCAGCTGGTTCGGCGGCTGGCCCTGGCTGCTCGCGGACGCGATCTGCTGGTTCAGCTGCGCGATCTGCGCGGTGTACGCATTGATCTGCGTGACGGTGTTCGTCAGCTGCGTGTTCACGCTCTGGCGCAGCGCGTCGTACTGCTGGCCGGCCGCCGTGATCTGGTTCGCGAGCGTTTGCGCATTGCTCATCGCGGTCTGCCGCACCGACGAGTCGGACGCGCTGTTCGCGACGTTCTGCATCCCGGTGAAGAAGCTCGTGATCGCGGTCGAGATGCCGGCCGTCGGGCTGCCGATGTAGTTGTTCAGCTGCGTGACGAGCGAAAACCACGTCGACAGCGCGCCGCTCTGCGTCTGCGCGCCGTTCAACTGGTCGCTCAGGTACTGGCTGTACTGACGCTGCACGGTGACGGTGTTCACGCCCTGCGGCATGTAGCCGCTGCTCGTGTACTGGCCGCTTGCCTCGGCATAGACGGGCCGCTCGACCGAATAGCCCGGCGTCGCGGCGTTGCTGATGTTCTGGCCGGTCGTCGTGAGGCCCCAGAGCGCGGCATTCAGGCCGCTGACGCCGAGGTTCATGAGTGAATTGGACATGCGCGATCCTGATGAGCCGGCCGCACTGCGGCCGCCGGGTTGCGTGACTCCCGGTATAACGGCCGCGAATTGAAAAAATTGAGGAAAAAATGCGCGCGCGACGCACGCGCGTGCGTCGCCGGCCGAAGCGGCCGGCGGGAGGCGCCGGCGGCCGTGCGCGGGCGGCCCGTGCGGGGCCGGCCAACGCGTGCGCGTCAGGCCCGCGCGAGCGAGCGGCGCTTCATTTCGAGCTGCGTGATCAGCCGCTGCAGCGTGTTCTCCGCGCTGCCCGGCAGCGACATGTAACGGAAGCCCAGCTGGTAGCGCCGCGACCCGTTCGGCATCTGCGTCGAACGCTGCGACACGAGCTGCAGGTCGAGCGACAGCTTGCCGTGGCCGGTCAGCTCGAGCTCGACGTCCGGCAGCAGCGTGCCGACCTCGAGCGCCTCGACGCGCTCGTCGGCCGTGCGCAGCCCCACGCCGCCCAGCGACAGGTTGTGGACCTCGAACAGGAAGCTTTCGCCGTCCGGCAGCTTGCCGCGGCACAGGAACGGATCGACGATCGGCGCGTCGACGCGAAAATATTCACGGCGCTGGATGCAGACCAGCACGTCGGGGAAATCGGCGACGAACGCGGGCAGCCCCTCGTAGCGCGTCTCGCGCGGCGTGCCCGTGGTGAATTCGACCCGCACGCCCTCCGGCGCGGCCGCGAACGTGCAGTGCGACGCGCCGAGGATGCTGGCGTTCTGCTCGGACAACGCACCCCAGTCGAACGTGAAGGTCCGCGCGCCGACGTCGACCTCGAGCAGGCGCGTGACGAGCTGGCCGCCCGGATACTGGACGGTCAGGAAATCGCCGCGATTCACGAGGTTGCGCAACTGCACGCCGATTTCCAGTGGATTGCGGCGGGCATAGTCGGGCCCGGAGTGGCCTGCATCCAGGCTGGGGTCCG
This sequence comes from Burkholderia cepacia complex sp. TUM26381, assembly GCF_057439935.1. NCBI lineage: Bacteria > Pseudomonadati > Pseudomonadota > Betaproteobacteria > Burkholderiales > Burkholderiaceae > Burkholderia > Burkholderia cepacia complex sp. TUM26381. The sequence continues at coordinate 3,411,596 of NZ_CM172006.1, forward strand.
TCGACGTTTCGATATTCATGGCTAGCCGGTCTTTCTTGTCATGGGCGCCCGGGGCAACCGGGGCGCAGTAAAACCGGGCCAGAACGGGGGCCCGGTCGCAGGTCTCTCACACTTAGCGGCAGTGCTGACCGAAAGTTTAGATCGAATTGGCGATTTTTTTCGCGCAAACGTTGAAACCGCGCGCGGCGGGGTGCCGGGCGCGGTCCGAGAGAGCCATGAACCGGTTGCGGGCGGGCCCGTCAGCCGATCTGCTGCATGATCGAGATCAGCTTTTTCGCGTAGTTCGGGTCGGTCGCGTAACCGGCCTTCTGCATGCCGTGCGCAAACCCCTCGACGCTGCGGCTCGCGCTGAGCACGCCCGAGTAGCGCGGGTTGTTCTTCAGCAGGTTCGCGTAATCGGTCATCGCGTGCTCGTACGAGTCGTACGCGCGGAATTTCGCGACCACGCGGCGCGGCGTGCCGTTCACGTATTCGGTCGTCAGCGCCGATACCGTGCGGCCCGTCCAGCCCTTGCTCGCCTTGATGCCGAACACGTTGTAGCTGGTCGAACCGTCGGTCGCGCGGATCTCGCGCTTGCCCCAGCCCGATTCGAGCGCGGCCTGGCCGACGATGAAGCGCGCCGGAATGCCGGTCGTCGCGCTGGCCGCCTGCGCGGGGCCCGCGAGCCGGTCGACGAACGCGTCGGCGTCCTGCACGCCGCTCGCGCCCTTCAGCGGCGGCGTGAGCGCGCTGCCGGCCGAGTAGCCGCGCGCGCCGGCGAGCCCGCCGTTGTTCGACGCGTTGGCATACGCCTTCGCCATCGCGTTCATCGCGGCGAGGCTGCCTTCGTTGCCGGCCGTGCCGAGGCCGCCGGCACCCATGCCGCCCGCGCCGACGTCGGCCGCGGTGTCGCTGCCCGCGCCCACGCCCGCGTTGCGCATCAACTGCTTCATCAGCGCGTCGGCCACGCCGATCCCGTGCTTCGACATCTGCTGCGCGAGCTGCTGGTCGAGCATCGACGTGTACATCTTCGACGTGTGCGAATCGAGCAGCCCGCCGTCGGGCGTCGCGTCGCGCATGCTCTTGAGCATCATCTGCGTGAACATCGCGTCGAACTGGCCCGCGACCGCCTTCGCGCCGGCCTGCGGCGACTGCTTCGCCTGCGCGCGCAGCGCGTCGAAACCCTGCACATCGAGCGCGAAGCGCTGCGTGAGGTCGTTCGCGTTAGGAAGGTTCGCTGCCATTTAGATGACCTCCAGGTCGGCGCGCAACGCGCCGGCCGCCTTCATCGCCTGCAGGATCGACATCAGGTCCGCGGGCGTCGCGCCGAGCGTGTTCAGCGCCTTCACGACGTCGGCGAGGTTCGCGCCGGCCGTCACCATCTTCAGCGCGCCGTTGTCCTGCTTCAACTGGATCTGCGACTGCTGCGCCACCACCGTCTGCCCGTTCGAGAACGGCCCCGGCTGCGACACCACCGGCTGCGTGTTGACGACGACCGACAGGTTGCCGTGCGCGACCGCGCAGCTCTGCAGCGTGACCATCTGGTTCATCACGATCGAGCCGGTGCGCGCGTTCAGGATCACCTTCGCCGCGGCCTTGTCCGGGCTCACGTCGAGGTTCTGCAGCCGCGCCATGAACGCGACCTGCTGCGCCGAGTCGGCCGGCGCCGCGAGCTGGATCGTGCGGCCGTCGAGCGCCGTCGCGGTGCCCGGGCCGAAGCTCGAGTTGACCGCGGACACGATCCGCTGCGCGGTGCCGTAGTCCATGTCGTTCAGCTGCAGCTGCAGCACGCCGTTCATCTGCGCGATCGCGTTCGGCACCGAACGCTCGACGATCGCGCCGCCGACGATCCGGCCGGCCGCGAGCTGGTTCACCTGCACGCGGCTGCCGTTCGCGCTGGCGCCCGCGCCGCCGACCGCCATGTTGCCCTGCGAGAGCGCGTACACCTGCCCGTCCGCGCCCTTCAGCGGCGTGAGCAGCAGCGTGCCGCCGCGCAGGCTCTTCGCGTTGCCGAGCGACGATACCGTCACGTCGAGCGCTTCGCCCGGCCGCGCGAACGGCGGCAGCGTGGCCGTCACCATCACGGCCGCGACGTTCTTCAGCTGCATGTTGCTCAGCGACGACGGGCCGCCGTTCGCCGAACCGTTGTTGATCGAGATGCCGAGGTTCGCGAGCATGTTCGCGAGCGTCTGCGTCGTGAACGGCGTCTGCATCGTCTGGTCGCCCGTGCCGTCGAGACCGACGACGAGGCCATAGCCGATCAGCGGGTTATCGCGCACGCCCTGGATCTGCGCGAGGTCCTTCAGACGCTCCGCATGCGCGGGCGCCGCGCCGAGCACGCACGCGGCCGCCACGGCCGCGAACGCGACGGCGAGCCGCGCGGCGGCATGCACGCGGGCCGACGGGCGGTGGATCGGGGTCGTCTGCATCGTCATCACCACGGCGCGATGTTGAGGAAGAAGCGCTGCAGCCAGCCCATCGTCTCGGCTTCGTTGATGTAGCCCTTCGACGAGTATTCGATCTTCGCGTCGGCGACCTGCGTCGAGTAGACCGAGTTCGCGCCCGAGATCGTGTTCGGGTTGACGACGCCCGAGAAGCGCACGAATTCGTTGCCCTGGTTGATCAGCATCTGCTTCTCGCCGCTGACCACGAGGTTGCCGTTCGGCAGCACGTTGGTGACGGTCACCGTGATCGTGCCGTTGAACGTGTTCGCCGCGCTCGCGCCGCCCGTCGCCGCGAACTTGTTGTTGCCGGTGGCCGACAGGTTCGCCTTCGCGAACAGCCCGCCGAGGAAGCCGGCCGTCGGCACGTTGAAGTCGGTGTTGCCCTGCCGGTTCGTGTTCGCGCCCGACGACTTGGTCGCGTTGATGTTCTCCGCGATCATGATCGTCAGGATGTCGCCGATGTTGCGCGGCCGCTGATCCTCGAACAGCGGCCGCCCCGCGTAGCCGGGGTTGTAGATCGAGCCGGGCGCCTGCATCGACATCGGCGTCGGCGGCTGCGCCGTCATCGGCTGCTGGATGATCGGATCGCGCGGGATCTGCGCGCAACCGGCGAGCGCCGCCACCGCGACCGCGCACGCGGCGCGGACGGTGGCTGACGGGAGGAGGCGAACCTGCTTCATGGCGACGACGGGACTTTCCGGTTAGCTCTTCATCTGCGTGACGGTCTGCAGCATCTGGTCGGACGTCGTCACGGCCTTGCTGTTGATCTCGTAGGCACGCTGCGTCTGGATCATGTTGACGAGTTCCTGCACGACGTTCACGTTCGACGCTTCGACGTAGTTCTGGTTGAGCACGCCCGCGCCGTTCAGGCCCGGCTGCGACACGTTCGGCGCGCCCGACGAGGTCGTCTCGGAGAACAGGTTCTCGCCGCGCGCCTCGAGGCCGGCCGGGTTGATGAAGGTCGCGATCTGCAGCGAGCCGATCTGTACCGCGTTGCTCGAACCCGGCTGCGTGACCGACACGACGCCGTCCTTGCCGATCGTCAGCGACTGCGCGTTCTGCGGAATGGTGATCGCCGGCAGCACCTGGTAGCCGCTCGACGTGACGAGCTGGCCCTGCGCGTTGGTCTGGAACGAGCCGTCGCGCGTGTAGGCGTTCGTGCCGTCCGGCATCAGCACCTGGAAGAAGCCCGCGCCGTTGATCGCGACGTCCTTCGAGTTGCCGGTCTGCGTGAGGCCGCCTTGCGTGTACAGGCGCTCGGTCGCGACCTGCTGCACGCCGGTGCCGAGCTGCAGGCCCGACGGCAGCTCGGTCTGCTGCGTCGAGTTCGCGCCCGGCTGGCGGATGGTCTGGTACAGCAGATCCTCGAACACCGCGCGCGACGCCTTGAAGCCGTTCGTGCTGGTGTTCGCGAGGTTGTTCGAAATCACGTCCATCTGCGCTTGCTGCGCATTCATGCCGGTGGCGGCGATGTAGAGCGAACGGTTCACTTGTAAGGTCTCCTGCGTAGGCTGGCGCGGGCGCTCAGCTGAAGTTGAGCAGCTGGTTCGCCGACTGCTCGTTCTGGTCGGCCGTCTGGATCAGCTTCGACTGAAGCTGGAACGCGCGCGCGTTGTCGATCATCGCGACCATCGCGGTCACCGGGTTGACGTTGCTGCCTTCGAGCGAATTCGGCGTGACGACCACGTTCGGGTCGGCGTCGGCCGGATTGCCGTCGGCGGTACGGAACAACCCGTCGTTGCCGCGCGTGAGCGTGGCCGGATCGGGATTGACGAGCTTCATCTGGTCGACGATCGCGACCGCGGTCGGCGGGTCGCCCGGCATCAGCGCGGACACCGTGCCGTCCTTGCCGATCGTCACTTCCGCGTTCGGCGGCACCGAGATCGGGCCGCCGTTGCCGACCACCGGCAGGTTGCTCGCGTTGACGAGCTGGCCGTTCTCGTCGACGTGCAGGTTGCCGGCGCGCGTGTATGCCTCGCTGCCGTCGGCCGCCTGCACCGACAGCCAGCCGGCGCCCTGCACCGCGACGTCGAGCGGATTGCCGGTGCGCGTGATCGGACCCGGCGCGTAATCCGCGCCAGGCGTCGACGAGAGCACGTAGGTGCGCGTCGTCGTCGGGTCGATCTTGCTGCCGTCGCCGAAATTCATCGGCACCGCGCGATACGTCGCGAGCTGCGCGCGAAAGCCCGTCGTCGAGGCGTTCGCGAGGTTGTTCGCGACGACCGCCTGCTGGTCGAGCGACTGCGACGCGCCCGTCATCGCCGTATAGATCAGTCGGTCCATGGCTGCCGGTTATCCGCGCTTACAGGTTGATGAGCGTCTGGTCGACGGTCTGCTGCGTCTTGATCGTCTGCGCGTTCGCCTGGTAGTTGCGCTGCGCGGTGATCAGGTTGACGAGCTGCGACGTGAGGTCGACGTTCGAGTTCTCGAGCGCGCTGCCCTGCAGCGTGCCGTGGTTCGTGCTGCCCGGCGCCGAGACCTGCGGCACGCCCGACGCGGCGGACTCCGCATACTGGTTGCCGCCGAGATTCACCAGCCCGTTCGGGTTGTTGAAGTTCGCGAGCGCGATCTGGCCGAGCACGGCGGTCTGGCCGTTCGAGTAGTTGCCGGTCAGCTTGCCGTCGGTGCCGATCGTGTAAGTCGTCAGCGTGCCGCTCGCGTAGCCGTCCTGCGCGAGGTTGTTCACGCCGTCCTTGCCGCCGTACTGCGTCGTGCCGGTCAGATCGAGCGTGAGGCTCTGCGGCGTCGCCGAGCCGTCGGTGTTCGGCACCGTGAACTGGAACTGGCCGAGCGACGTGGTCGGCGTCGGCGGCGTGCCCGTCGTCGTGCTCTGGATGCCGCCCGACGAATTGAACGTGACCGTGCCGAGATCGGTCGTCGCGCCGCCCTGGACGCCCGCGTACGCTTCCCACGTACCGGCCGCCGACTTCACGAAGTACATGTTGACGGCCTGCGAGCCGCCGAGCGAGTCGTACACCTGGATCGACGTCGAGTAGTTGTACGTCGTGTTGTCGGTCGCGCTGAACGGCGTCTTGGCCGGCACTGTGTCCTGCGAGTTCAGGTTGAACTGGCCGACGATCTTGGTCGTCGCGGTCGGCGCGATGTTGTTGGTCGGCGCCTGCAGCGGCACGGTCTGCGCGGTGTTGATCACGCCGCCCGCGTTGGCCATGTAGCCCATCAGGTTACGGCCCTGCGAGTCGACGATGTAGCCGTTCTTGTCGCGCTGGAACGTGCCGTCGCGCGAGTACGTCGTCACGCCGTTGTTCGACATCTGGTAGAAGCCGTTGCCGTTGATCGCGACGTCGAGCGACGAGTTCGACGAATTGATCGTGCCCTGGCCGAAATTCTGTTCCACCGAGTTCAGCGCCGTGCCGATGCCGATCTGCGTGTTGACCGACGTCGCGACCGAGTTCGCGTACATGTCGGCGAACTGCGCGGTGCTCGACTTGAAGCCGACCGTGTTCGCGTTCGCGATGTTGTTGCCGATCACGTCGAGCGCGTTCGAGGCGCCGGCGAGGCCGCTCAGACCCTGTTGATAACCCATTTCGGTCTCCGTTTCGAGAAAGCTCGATCAGTTGGTGGTGGTGTCGCCGGACGAGGACGAAGATGCCGTGGACGACTTGATGTTCGGGAAGATCGACGCGACCTGGGTGAGGCCCACCGTCGTGCCGTTCGACAGCACGAGCCCCGCCGTGCCGTCCGCCTGCTTGACCACGCTCTGCACCTGTGCGGCCGCGAGCGTCGTGGCCACCTGCGGCGTGCCCTTGCTGTCGGTGTAGGTCGCGCTGACCGTGTACTTGCCGTCCGGCAGCGCATTGCCGGCCGTATCGGTCGGCGTCCAGTTGAACGGCACGGTGCCGGCCGACTGCGCGCCCGCGTTGATCGTGTTCACGACGGTGCCCGCCGAGTTCTTCACGGTGATCGTCAGGTTCGACACCGAGCTCGCGAGCGACACGCCGAACGGCGACGCCGCGCCGCTCTTCACCGCGACCGAATTGCCCGGCGCGAGCACGTTCGTGCCGATCAGCAGCGCAGCCTGCGTCTGCTGGCCGGCTGCGAGCTGCGTCGACAGCGACGTGAGCGACGTGTTCAGCTGCGCGATGCCGCTCACCGTGTTGATCTGCGCGAGCTGCGACGTCATCTGCGAGCTGTCGACCGGGCTGGTCGGATCCTGGTTCTGCAGCTGCGTGACGAGCAGCTTCAGGAACGTCGCCTGCAGGTCGCTCGCCGACGTGCCGTTGGTCGACGACACGTTGTTGGTGTTCATCGTGTCGGTCGGCAGGTTCGACACGTTGGTGCCGTTGCCGCCGATCGTCGTGTTGGAGGAAGTCATCCTGGGTGGCCTTCTGTCGGAACTGTCGAGTCTGTAAGGTCGGTCGGCGTGCGGCTTACGAGCCGATCGTCAGCGTCTTGAGCATCAGCGTCTTCGCGGTGTTCAGCGTCTCGACGTTGGCCTGGTACGAGCGCGACGCCGAGATCATGTTCACCATTTCCTGCACCGGATCGACGTTCGGCATCTGCACGTAGCCGTTCGCGTCGGCGGCCGGGTTCGCCGGGTCGTAGGTCGACTTCATCGGCGACGGGTCGTCCATCACCTTCGTCACGCGCACGCCGCCCACGCCCTGGCCGGACGCGGTGCGCGCGCCGCCGATCGGGTCGGTCGCGAACACGACCTGCTTGGCCTTGTACGGCTTGCCGTCGGGGCCGGTGGCGCTGTCGGCGTTCGCGAGGTTCGACGCGGTGACGTTCAGACGCTGCGATTGCGCGGACAACGCCGAACCGGCGACGCCGAAGATGTTCATCAACGAAGGCATGGTGGCTCCTGGTGCTTGTGCTCGGGTTCGGTGGCGCTTACGAGTTCGTCGAGATCGCGGCGATCATCGCCTTGATCTGCTGGGTCATCACGGTCATCCCGGTTTCGTAGTGCAGCGCGTTGTTCGCGAACTGCACGCGCTCGACGTCGAGATCGACCGTGTTGCCGTCGAGCGACGGCTGCAGCGGCATCCGGTACTGCGCGCGGCCGTAGTCGTCCGACGGGCCGCCCGTCGGGATCAGCTTCGCGGTGCCGGCCATGTGGCCCGCCGCCGTCGACACCATCGACATGCCGCTCGTCACGCCGGCCGGCTGCGCCATCGGCAGTTGCCCGGCGTTGCTCGGCGCCAGGCCGCCGCCCGTCTGCTTCAGCGAGCGCGCGAGCGTCGACGCGAAATCGACGTCGCGGGCCTGGTAGCCGGGCGTGTCGGCGTTCGCGATGTTCGACGACAGCAGTTCCTGCCGGTAGGCGCGCACGTCGAGCGCCTGGCGGCCGAACGCGAATTCCGCATCGAGTTTGTCCAGCATGTGTGCGTCTCTCCGTATGAAGCGCTGCACGCCCCTCGCGCCGGATGGCGACCCAAGAGGCTTTTTTCCATGACAGCGATGGTAGGCGCGGGACGCAACCGGCAATCGGGCGAATAACGCGGCAAAGGCCCCCTCTATTCATCGTTTGCGCGACGGCCCGGCTCCCTAGAATGCAAAGCGGATCAACGGATCGAGGACACGGCGATGACTGGCAGCGCACTTCGCGACAGGAACGGGCGGCTCGCGCACGTCCGGCGTGCGGTTGCGCTCGCCGCGGCGCTGTGGATCGCCGCCCCTGCGGTACAGGCGGACGACGGGATGATCGTGATTCCCGGACGCGGCGAGACGGCCGAAACCGCGCTCGCGCACGCCAATGCGGCGAATGGCGGACCGTTCGGCGGGAATGCGGGCGTGGCTTCGGGAGCGGGCATCGCGCCGGAAGCGGGTCGCGCGGCGTCGGGCGCAGGTGCCGCGGCCGGCGCGGCCGCCGCCGGTTACGCGGCGCAACCGGCCGGCGCGATGGTCGTGACGACCGTCCCGCCGCCGGCGCCAGCCCCCGCGTACGCAGCCGCCCGCGCGAACGCCGGCTATCGCGCGCAGCCGCGCGTGGCCGACCCCGCCGCAATCGCGACGGTCGTCGCCGGCACCGCCGAGCCCGCGTCGAACGTTCGGCCGGCACCACCGTCGGCAGCCGTCGCACGCGTGGTGGCGGCCCGCGCCGCGTCAGCCGCGCCGGCGCCGCGAGCAACGGCGGTTTCCGCGAACCCGGCTGCGGCGGCTTCCGCGGCCCAGCCCGCGACGCCGCCCGGCCAGCAGGATCCCGAGACGATCCGCCGCGCGGCCCTCGCATTCCTGCAGCAGCAGATCGCCGGCCTGCCCGGCAAGACCACCGCGACGGTCACGACCGCGTTTCCGCGCGGGCTCGTCGCGTGCACGACACTCGAGCCGTTCCTGCCGACCGGCGCGCGCCTGTGGGGCCGCACGACGGTCGGCGTGCGCTGCGCGGGCGAGCGGCCGTGGACCGTCTACCTGCAGGCGAAGGTCACCGTGCAGGCCACCTACTACGTCGCCGCGCGCCAGATCGCGCCCGGCGAGCCGCTCTCCGCGGCCGACCTGGTTGCCCGCGACGGCGACCTGACGGTCATGCCGCTCGCGGTGATCACCGATCCGGCGCAGGCGATCGGCTCGACCGCGCTCGCGCGCATCTCGGCCGGGCTGCCGCTGCGGCAGGACATGCTGAAGAGCGCGGCGTCGGTCTCGGCCGGCCAGACGGTGCGGGTCGTCGCGGCCGGGCCCGGTTTCACGATTTCAGCCGAGGGCAGCGTGCTCGCGAATGCGGCGCCGGGCCAGTCGGTAAGGGTGCGGATGGCGGCGGGCCAGATCGTCACGGCGATCGTCAAGGACGCCGGAACCGTGGAAATTCCGTTGTAGGGACGGATCACGCCGCAAGAATGTAAAGAATTGTTTATTCGGAGCATTTCGGGCTCGCGATGCTAAAGTTCGGGCCGACCCGGCCGTTATCTGGGTCAAACCGTACAGGAAACCCATCGTGAAGATCGATTCCACTCCGAACCCGAGCCCCCTTGCGCCGACCGGCAACGGCGCGACCCGTGCGCAATCCGGCACGGCCCAGTCGTCCGCACCGGCGGCCGACGCAGGATCGACCGGCGGCGACACGACCGTGAACCTGTCGGGTCTGTCCGGCCAGCTGCGTTCGATATCCGCGTCGGGCAACGCCGATATCGACACGGGCCTGGTCCAGTCGATCAAGGATGCGCTGAACAACGGCACGCTGACGATCGACGCGAACAAGATTGCCGACGGCGTATTGAACACCGCCCGCGAGCTGCTGCAGCAACAGCGCCCGCAGGGTAACTAAGCCGGCCTCGCGGCCGGTTCCACCGGTTTGCCGGCGCGCGCCACCGCGTGCACCGGCGCGACGAGCATGACGCGATGAGAGAAGAGCTGCTGGCCACGGTCAACGACGAACATGCGACGATCGAAGCGTTCGCGTCCCTGCTCGTCTACGAGGAAAAGGCGCTGACGACGGCCGAGCCGCTCGAGATGCTGCCCGGGATCGTCGAAAAGAAGAGCGAACTGATCGATCGGCTCGCGCAGCTCGAACGCACGCGCGACACGCAGCTCTCCGCGCTCGGTTTTCCGGCCGGCAAGAAAGGCATGGACCAGGCTGCCGAGCGCGATGCGCGCCTCGCCGGCCGCTGGCAACTGCTGCAACAGGCCGCCGAACGCGCGCGCCAGGCCAACGCGAACAACGGGATGCTGATCCGGATCCGGATGGACTACAACGAGCGCGCGCTCGCGGTACTGCGCTCGGCGCCCGCACCGGCCGGCGTCTACGGTCCGGACGGGCGCGTCTCGGCGCTGACGCGCTGACCGGCCGGCTCCGCCGCCACCGCACCAACCGCCTCCCGCCGCCGTTCGCGGCATTTCAGGTTTCGACAGACCGGGCCCGAGCCCGGCACTCACGGTCCCTTCCGATACACGGCCGCGCAGCCGCGCCGCCGTCCCGTCACAACAATCAGAAGAGGGCCGCATGTCTTGTTTCCGCATTCCGTTGTCATCCCGTGTCGTTGCCGTTTCCGCCGTCGCGGCGCTCGGCGCCGCACTGACGCTCCCCGCCGCCCATGCCGCCGGCTCCGCGCCGCTGCCCACGCCGACGGGCAACATGTCGTTGTCGCCGGCCGGCCCCGACGTCGCGCCGCCGGCCGCTTCGCGCGCGCCTGGCGCGTCACTGCGCGCAGCGCGACGCGGGTCCGACACCTACACGTACCTGCGCTGCTGGTACCGGATCGACGCGGATCCGCTGAAGCCCGCCGCGACCTACGAATGGGCGCGCGACCCCGCCGGCGGCGACTGGTATCGCGTGCCCGGCTACTGGTGGGCCGACGGCGTCACGCAGTGGAAGAACATGTTCTACAGCACGACGTCGCAGGACACGCTCGCCGACGTGTGCCGCAAGACGCTGGCGGCGAAAGGCATCCAGTCCGGCCTCACGCAGGCGGTCGCGGCCAACAACGCGCTGTCGTTCAACTACACGGTATGGACCATCGATGCCGCGCAGCAGGACGCGCGCGTCAACAAGCTGATCGTGTTCGGCGACAGCCTGTCCGACACCCAGAACATGTTCAACGCGAGCCAGTGGAAGCTGCCGAACGGCACGAGCTGGCATGCGGGGCGCTTCAGCAACGGCCCGGTGTGGGCCGAATATCTCGCGAACGCGCTGCGGCTGCCGTTCTACAACTGGGCGATCGGCGGTGCGGCAACCGACCAGCACCTCGTCGTGCCGGGCCTCGTGCAGCAGATCGACTCGTGGCGCGAATACATGGAGCGCGCACCGGACTACCGGCCGGCCAACACGCTGTTCGCGGTGTTCGCGGGCGGCAACGATCTCGTGAACTACGGGCGCTCGCCCGAGCAGGCGGCGAATGCGGTGCGCGACAGCCTCGAACGGCTCGCCGCGGCCGGCGCGACGCGGATCATGCTCGTCACGCTGCCCGACGTGTCGCGCGCGCCGGTGTTCGCGACCCGCGCCGACACGGCGAGCGTCGCCGCGCAGGTCAAGGACTACAACCGGCGCCTCGCCGACGCGGCCGCCGCGCTGCGCGCCCGCTACGGCGCGACGCTGCGGCTCGAGGTGTTCGACGCGTATGCGCTGTTCGACGACCTGCTGAGCCATCCTGCGACATTCGGCTTCGACGACGCGAAGCGCTCGTGCCTCGACATTCCGAAACCGTCGTCGCTCACCTACATGGCCGCACAGACGCCGCGTGCGGACTGTCGCGATCCGGCGCGCTTCGTGTTCTGGGACACGCTGCACCCGACGACGCGTACGCACGCGTGGCTCGCCGAGCAGATCGCGCCGTTCGTGCGTGCGCGCCTGCTGAACTGATCGACGCGGGCGGCTGCGCTTACAACAGCGGACACGCGGTGACCTGCGTGCCGCGCTCCACGCACAGCCGCTCGTAGTCGCGCAGGTACGCGCGCTCGCCATCGTCGAGCAGGTCGAGATCGATCAGGTCCCAGTCGTAGCCGACCGTCACGATGTTCTCGAACGTCACGGTGTCCGGCTGCGCGTCGTCCGGCCGGACGATCACGATGTTCTCGATCCGCACACCGCCCTTGCCCGCCAGGTAGATGCCCGGTTCGACCGAAATCACCGCATTCGGCACCAGCCCGTACTGCGCGCCCGGCGCGAACCGCACGCCGCCCTCGTGGACGTGAATCCCGACGCCGTGCCCGGTGCCGTGGCCGAAATCGTGGCCGTGGTCGCGGCACACCTGCCGCACGAGCGCATCGACGTCGCCGCCCTTCGCGGTGGCCGGAAAGCGCGTGACGAGCCCCTTGATGCAGGCCTTCAGCGCGACGGTGTAGATCTCGCGCTGCCACGGCTGCGCGACCGTCTCCGGATGCGTCCGGCGCAGCACGACACGCGTGCAGTCCGTCGCGAAACCGGCTTCGTAGTACGCGCCGCTGTCGAGCAGCACGAGTTCGCCTTCGGTCAGCTCGACGCTGGCGCTCGCCGCCGTGTAATGCGCGAAGGCGCTGTTCGCGCCGTTCGCCGCGATCGACGGGAACGTCAGCGCGACGGCCGAGCGCGCGCCATACGCGTCGTTGATCGTACGCGCGAGGTCGTATTCCGTGTGGCGCGCGCCCGGCTCGCCGGCCTTCGCCCAGCGCATCGTTTCGGCGATCGCCGCGGAACTGCGCGCAAACGCGTCGCGAAACCGGTCGAGCACCGCCGGCGTCTTGCTCGCCCGCATCGCCTCGACCGGGTTGAAATCGGCATGCCGCGCGTGCGGCCACACACGCCGCACCGCGTCGACGAGCGCGCAGTTCACCGATTCGAAGCCGTAGCACACGTGCTCGACCGCGAACGGCGCGAGAAAGCGCTCGAGCGCCGCCACATCGCGCCGGATCACGTGCAGCGCCGGATACGAATCAAGCGCGACCTCGCAGCGGTCGCAGCCTTCCGGCAGGAACAGCGCCACCTGCCCGCCGACCGCGAACAGGAAGCCGAGGTGCGACGACGCATTCGGGATGTGATAGCCGCGGCTGTTCAGCAGATACGCGAGATCGTCCGATGCGCACGAGAAGAACGCGGTCTTGCCGTCGGCCGCGCCGGTATGCGCGGCGAGCCGGCGGTTCAGCGTGTCGAGGTTCTGGGCGACGCTCAGGCCGGTCATCGCTTCCGGCACCTCGAAGATCGGCCGTTCGACGATCCAGCCCGGCAGCGCGATCGCGCGGTCGATCTCGCGACCGGCGAGGCTCGTCCAGTCGAGCGATGCGGCCTGCGTCTGCGCGAACAGCCGGTCGCGCTGCCCGGCGCTGATCCGCAGCGCGTCGTAGCCGACTCGCGCGAGCCGGCTCGCATGCGCGACCAGCCAGTCGGCCATCGCCTGCCAGATCGTCACGTTCATCCCGAGCTTCTCGATACGCACGCGCGCCGGATCGCACTGCTGCTCGGCCTGCAGGTGATAGCGGCCATCGACGAACAGCACGAACGGCGGCAGGTCCAGCGCCTGCGCGGTCGCCGCGCTCAGGAAGATCCCGCAGCCCGCCGAGCCGTCGAAGCCGGACACCGCGTAGCGCGGGTTGTTGCTGCGCGGCAGGTACTCGGTCACGTACTCGTCCTGCGACGTGACGACCACCGCGTCGAGCCGCGCAACGTCGAGCAGGCGCGACAGGCCGGCTTGCGTGTCGGCGACGGACGCGTCGTACGGGGGAAGGCCGGAGAAGCTGTATTTCAGTCGATCGATCATCGGATGCCCGTTATTCGTTGTAGTCGGCGGCTGGCGGCGTGTCGTGGCATGGCGCATGCCTGAAACGACACGCCGACGCGGCGCGGATGACGCCCGGCCCGGCGCGCGGCCGGGCTGCGGTGCCGTTCCGGCGGCAGGCCTTTGGGGGATTTTTGTCTCACTTAACTTTGTTTGATGCGCGACAGAATCTAGAGCACGCGGAAATTGAGGTCAAGCTGAAATTTTCGTAGGACTAAAATCGGCGTGATGCCTGCGCATCCGGGCACAACGTGAATTCGCCCGGCGGCACCGCGCGGTACAATGCGCGCGCCTCGTCGTCCCGGCGGCTGCACCGCCCTTCCGCCCGCGTCCCGACTCGTTGCCACGAAAGAGATTCATGGATTCAGACATCATGCGTATCGGCCAGCGCATTCGCCGCCTGCGCCGGGAAGCGAAGAAGACGCTGCTGGAAGTCGCGACCGAAGCGAAACTGTCGGTCGGGTTCCTGTCGCAGGTCGAGCGCCATCTCACGGGCATCTCGCTGTCGTCGCTCGTCAACGTCGCGAAGGCGCTGGGCGTGCCGCTCGGCGCGCTGATCGACCAGCCGCGCCAGGCGCAGCCCGATTCGCATGAAGGCAGCCGCGAGCCGTACGCGCTCGACGCCACGTCGCAGTGGTACGAGCGGCTCTCCACCACGTTCGACGGCAGTCAGATCAACGCGCTGAAGGTGCAGATGATGGAAGGCTACCGCTCGGAATGGGTGGCGCACGGCGGCGACGAATTCGTCTACGTGCTGGCCGGCCGCATCTGCTACACGGTCGGCAAGAAGGATTACCCGCTGACGCCCGGCGACTCGCTGCACTTCGACGCGCGCAAGCGGCATCGCGTGGCCAACGTCGGCGACGGGCCGGCCGAGCTGATCGCGGTCAGCACGCTGCCGCTGTTCGACGACAGTTGCGCAAAATTCTTGTCCGCGACGACGGAAATCCGGCAGTCGAAGCCCGGCGAGCCGCGTGTGAGCCGCCGCGCGCCGCTGCCCAAACAGGGCGATCGCGACGCGGATGCGGCACGGCCGGCCAAAGCCGGCGCGGCGGAAAAGAAGGCGTCGGCAAAGCCGCGCGCCGCCGCCGGCAAACACCCGGCCGCCGCCACCCCGTCACGCAAGAAGAAGTCGTAACGGCTCGCGGGCGCGCACGCCGCGCGCCCGTCCCGCGCCTATTCGCCGATCGCAAGCGCCTGCGCGACAGCCTGGATCCGCGCGCGATGCACGGCCTCCTTGATCTTCTCGGTATCGTTGCCGATGCCGCGCGCGATCGCGCCGGCGTCGACGCTGCGCGCGGCCGCGAGCGCGACGCGCAGCCGCTCGGCCTGCGGATACGGCTGCGCGTCGAGCCCGAGCCGCCCGCGCGCATCCGATTCGCATGCCTGCAGCAGCTCGGCGAAACGCGCCGGCTTGCGCAGCGCGTCGCTGCGCTCGAACAGCCGCACCAGCGCGGCCGCGCCCATCTCCATCACGCGATGCAGGTTGCCGTGCTCGCGCGCGACCACCAGCGCGAGATCGCGGCATTCGTTCGGCACCCGCAGCCGCTCGCACAACGGCTTGAGCAGATCGACGCTGCGCCCCTCGTGACCGACGTGGCGCGGCAGCACGTCGGCGGGCGTCGTCGCCTTGCCGAGATCGTGCGTGAGCGCCGCGAAGCGCACCGCCAGCGAATAGCCCTGCTTCGCCGCATAGTCGACGACCATCATCACGTGCACGCCGGTATCGACTTCCGGGTGGTAATCGGCGCGCTGCGGCACGCCCCACAGCGCGTCGACCTCGGGCAGGATGCGCGCGAGCGCGCCGCATTCGCGCAGCACCGCGAACATCCGCGACGGCTTCGCCTCCATCAGCCCGCGCGCGATTTCCTGCCACACGCGCTCGGGCACGAGCGCGTCGACTTCGCCCGCATCGGCCATCCGCCGCATCAGCGCGAGCGTTTCGTCCGCCACCGTGAAATCCGCGAACCGTGCGGCGAAACGCGCAATGCGCAGGATCCGCACCGGATCCTCGACGAACGCGTCGCTGACGTGCCGGAACACGCGCGCGCGCAGGTCGGCCTGCCCGTCGAACGGATCGATCACGGGCCCGACCAGCGCGCCTTCCGGGCTCACCTCGCGCGCCATCGCGTTGACCGTCAGGTCGCGCCGCGCGAGATCCTCGTCGAGCGTCACGTCCGGCGCGTAATGGAACTGGAACCCGTGATAGCCAGCCGCCGTCTTGCGCTCGGTGCGCGCCAGCGCGTACTCCTCCTGCGTCTGCGGATGCAGGAACACCGGGAAATCCTTGCCGACCGGCCGGAAGCCCTGCGCGGCCATCTGCTCGGGCGTCGCGCCGACCACCACGTAGTCGCGGTCCTGCACAGGCACGCCGAGCAATTCGTCGCGGATCGCGCCGCCTACTGCGTAGATATTCATGGCGTCGGCTCGTATTCGGCGATCACGTTCGTTTCGCGGCGCGCGGCGTCGATCCAGCGCTGCACGGCCGGCAGTGCCGTCACACGTGCCGCATAGCCGGCCGCGTCCGGTGACAGGCCCGGCGCGTACGTGTTGAAGCGCATGACGACAGGCGCGTACATCGCATCGGCGATCCCGAATTCGCCGAACAGGAACGGCCCGCCCGACGCCTCGAGGCACGCGCTCCACAGCGCATCGATGCGCGCGACATCGGCGAGCGCGTCCGGCGTCGCGCCGCGCCCCGGCATCGACGCGCGCACGTTCATGCCCATCTGCGTGCGCAGCGCCGCGAAGCCCGAATGCATCTCGGCCGACACGCAGCGGGCATGCGCGCGCTCGAGCGGATCGGCCGGCCACATCGGGAACTGCGGATAGCGCTCGGCGAGCGTCTCGGCGATCGCGAGCGAATCCCAGATCGCGATGCCGTGGTCGTCGATCAGGCACGGCACCTTGCCGGTCGGCGAGTATTCGCGGATACGCGCGGCCGTATCGTCGCGGCGCAGCTCGACCGCGATCTCGTCGAACGGGATACCGAAATGCGCGAGCAGCAGCCACGGCCGCATCGACCACGACGAGTAATTCTTGTCACCAATGACGAGTTTCATGACGGGGTTCCGGACAACGCGAAAAGGAAAGGGAAAGGGGCCGGACGGCGGCGCTCCGCGCGGGCGCTAGCGGCGCGAGCGGAACCAGTCGAACCGCGAGCGCTTCGTGGCTTCGCCGAGATACGCGGGTGCAATGCTTTCGAGACTCGCGGGCGAGATCCCGAGTTCCGGCGCGAGCGGCCCCGACAGCACGTTCGGCACTGACAACGTCGCGAGATTGTCGCGCGTGAGCACGGGCTCGCCCGGCAGGCATTCGAACACGCTCGCCTGCAGCCGCGCGAGCGCGTCGGGCAGCCGCACGATGCGTGCCTGCCGGCCGACCAGCGTGCCGCAATAGCGCACCAGCTGCTCGAGCGTATAGACGGTCGGGCCGCCGAGTTCGTAGGTCTTGCCGTGCGCGGCCGCGAGATCGAGCGTGTTCACGAACGCGCGTACGACGTCGCCGACGAACACCGGCTGGAAGCGCGCATCGGGCATCGCGAGCGGCAGCACGGGCACCGTGCGCTGCAGGTTCGCGAACGTGTTGAGGAACGCGTCGCCGGGGCCGAACACGACCGACGGGCGGAAGATCGTCAGCGCGAGCGAATCGGTCGCCGCGATCGCATGCAGCGCGGCCTCGCCGTCGCCCTTCGAGCGCTGGTACATGCTCGGGCCGTGCGAATCGGCGCCGAGCGCGCTCATGTGCAGCAGGCGCCGCACACCAACCTCGGTGCAGGCGCTCGCCAGCGCGGCCGGCAGCGCGACATGCGCGCGCTCGAAGCCGGGCCCGTACGGCGTACCGCGGCCGCCGTGCAGCACGCCGACCAGGTTGATCGCCGCCTGCGCGCCGGCGACGAAGCGCGCGAGCGTGCGCGTGTCGAGGGCGTCGAGTTCGACGATCTCGACCGGCAGCATCTGCAGGTGGCGCGCGTGGTCGCGCCGGCGCGTGGCGATCCGGACCTGCTTGCCGGCGTCGATCAGCGCATTGACGAGCCGGCTGCCGATGAAGCCGGTGCCGCCCAGCAGCGCGACGGTCTGGCGATCCATGTTCGGGACCTCAAAAGAACACTGCCGCGTCTCGCGCGGCAGTGTGAAGATTGCGTATCAGGGCGAGATCATGCCTAGGCGTTTCTTCAACGACTGCGGTTTGCCCTCGAAGAGCGCCGCGTAGTAGACGGTGTTCGACAGCACGTTCTTCACGTAGTCGCGCGTCTCGTTGAACGGAATCGTCTCCGCGAAGATCGCGCCTTCGACGGGCTGCGTCAACACCTGGCGCCACTGGCGCGGCCGGCCGGGGCCCGCGTTGTAGCCGGCGGTGGCGAGCACGGGCGAGCTGTCGAAGTTGTTGTAGATGTCCGCCAGATACCAGGTGCCGAGCTGGATGTTGGTATCGATGTCGTGCATCTGCGCGCGCGTGATCGTGCCCATGCCGAGCTTCTTCGCGACCATCTGGGCCGTTGCCGGCATCAGCTGCATCAGGCCGCCCGCGCCCACCGACGAACGCGCGCTGATGATGAAGCGCGATTCCTGGCGGATCAGCCCGTACGCCCATTCGACATCGAGGCCCGTCGATTGCGCATAGCGCTCGACGATATTGCGGTACGGCGACGGATAGCGCAGCGTGAAGTCGTGCTCGGCCTTCGTGCGGTCGGCCGTGTTGACCGTGCGGTCGAGCAGCTCGACGCGCTTGCCGTATTCGGCAGCCGCGAGCAGCTGGCGATCGGTCATGCCGCGCAGCGGCCAGTTCCATTCGCGGTTGCCTTCGAGGCGCAGGTTCAGCCCGTAGAAGCGCTGCGCGAGCGCGAAGCCCGGAATCTTGCCCATCGCGTCGATCTCGGCGTCGCTCACCTTCGTGCGCGGCGGGATCGACGTGCGCTGGCCAAGCTCTTCACCGGCAAGCTGCCCGTAGAAGTTGAACTGGCCGGCGACCTGCTCGAATTCCTGGTTCGCCTGCAGCGTGTCGCCGCTCTGCTTGAGCGCGCGCGCATGCCAGTAGATCCAGGCCGGATCGTTGCGCAGCGACGGCGGCATCTGCTCGATCGACCAGCGCACCATCGGCCAGTTGCCGGCGAGCAGCGCGGCGCGCGTGCGCCATTCGTAGCCCGGGTTCGACAGCGGCGCATTCGCGGATTTCGCGTACCAGACCGATGCGAGCGGCGAGCGCTTGATCGCGCCCTGGTAGCCGATCGCACCCCACGCGATCGCCTGTTCCGGCTTGGTCAGCGATGGCGCGACCGTCGTCAGCATGCCGGCGGCTGCATCCGGATCGTTGCGCGCCATGCGGCCGAGCGCGATCAGCGCGAGCTGGTGCGACGTCGCGTCGGCGCCGACGCCGCGCGCGAGGTACAGCGGCGGCGCGCTCGTCGCCTGGTCGAAGCCGACCGGGCGCGGGCCGAGCGCGTCGACGATCTTGCCGCCGAGCGTCGTGTAGTTCTGCTCGTACGCGAGGCGTGCCTGCTGCCACACGTCGTCGCTCGTGAACTGCTGGTTGACGGTCAACGCGGTGATCAGGTCGACGCATGCGTCGCCGTAGTTCTTCGGCTCGACGAGCAACGCTCGCGCCGCATCGGCGACGTTCTCGCCACGCGCCGCGCGCGATTCGAGCGCATAGCACTTGACCTGCGTGTCGTCGTCGAGCACGAAGCGCTTGTACTGGTCGTCGAAGTTGCGCCAGTCGTGGCGCGCGCCGAGCACGAGCAGGTAGTCGTTGCGCAGGCGGTCGGCGATCGCCTGGCCGTCGTAGCGCTGCAGGAACGACTGCACGGGCGCGTCCGGCGCATCGACGCGCGCACGGCCCGTCGAATCGAACAGCTGCGGCTTGATCTGGAAATACTCGACGTAGGACGGGACCGGATAATTCGGGATCATCGACGCAAGCTGCGCGGCTTTCGCGGCGTCGTTGCGGCGTGCGGCTTCGCGAAGCTGCACGAAGATCTGGTCATCCCCGGCGACCGTGTCGTCGCCCGGCGCGGCGCACGCGGCCGTACCCGCGACGAGCGCGGCGGCCGAAAGCGTCAGCGCGACCGCGCGATATACTCGGAAAAGGCTGTTCGACATCGTTTTGAATGGAGCACGAATTGAGCGAAAGCATAGCACGCAACCCTGTGCCGAACCCGAAGGTTGCGCTGCGCAAAACGCTGTCCGGCGCCCGTCGCGACGCCGCGTCGCAGCCCGCCGCGAACGCCGCGCTCGATGCGCGGCTGCGCGCGCTGCTCGACCGTCTGGCGCCGCGCACGGTCGGGTTCTACTGGCCGCTGCCGGGGGAATTCGATGCGCGCGATGCGGTGCTCGCGTGGTGCGCGGCGGGTGCCGGCCGGCACGCCGCGTTGCCGGTGATCGGCGAGCGTCACACGCCGCTCGCGTTCCATGCCTGGGACGCACACACGCCGATGCGCGAAGGTCATCACCGGATTCCGGAACCGGCGTCGGGAATCGTCGTCGTGCCCGACCTGTTGCTGATTCCCTGCGTGGGATTCGATCTGCAGCGCTACCGGCTCGGCTACGGCGGCGGCTACTACGACCGCACGCTCGCCGTGTGGCCGGGCGATGCGCTGCCCGTGACGGTCGGCATCGCGTATGACGCGTGCCGCGTCGATGCGCTGCCGGCCGAAGCGCACGATCTCGCGCTGCGCTGGATCGTGACCGACGCCGCGCTCTACCCGGCCGCCGGATGACGCGGCGCGGCGCGCCACGGTCGTCGCCGCTCGCCCGTCAGCGCCTGGCCGCGCGCAATGATTTCCGCAATCGTTTACAGCGACGCCGCCGCGCGTGCAGCCGTGTCGTAGAGGCCCGATGCGTGGCGCAGCAACTGCGCCGCGTCGCCGATCTGCTCGTTGGTGAGGCCGCTGTCCTTCAGCGTCTCGATCAGGCAGTGCTCGCGCACCTCGCGGTACTTCAGGCACAGGTCGCGGCCCGCGTCGGTCGCGAAAAAGAACACTTCCTTGCCGTTCTTCTCGCTCTTCACATAGCCGCGGGCGATCAGTTTTTTCAGCGCATAGGTCGCGACGTGCGTATCCTCGATATTGAGCACGAAGCAGATGTCGGCGAGCTTCTTCTTGCGTTCGCGATGGCTGACGTGATGCAGCAGCGATACCTCGACCGCCGTCATGTCCTTCGCGCCGGCCGCCGACATGCAGCGCACCATCCAGCGGTTGAATGCGTTGCCCGCCATGATGAGCCCGTATTCGAGCTCCGACAGCTCCGCGCTCGAATCGGAAACGAGGTGTTCGGATGACACGATCTTGGTCGCAGGACGCTTCATGGAAAGGCGGCGCAAGCCGGGTGACAGGGTGTGCCGAGTGTACGCCAGAAGCCCCGGCATACACGCTAGGCGAAAACGCTTATTGGGAAGTTGTCGATATTTTATTGACAATGTGCGCTAACATTGCCGTCCGAACCGTGCCAGTCCGATGACGCAACCCCGCATTTATCCGCTCGGCGATGCCGCCCTCGTCTGCGAGGTGCCGCCGCCCGCCACGCTCGATTGCCAGCGCCGCGTCTGGGCCGTTGCCGAGGCCGCGCGCGCGTGGCCCGACGTGATCGACGTCGTCCCCGGCATGAACAACCTCACCATCGTGTTCGACGCCCTCGCCACGACCGCCGAATCGCTCACGCCCGCGCTGCGCGACGCGTGGGAGACGGCCGACGTCGAGCACGCGGACGGCCGCGAGGTCGAGATCCCGGTCGAATACGGCGGTGCCGCCGGCCCCGACCTGGCAGCCGTTGCCGCGCATACGGGCCTGCCGGCCGACGAGGTCGTCGCGCGCCATGCGGCCGGCGAATACGTCGTGTTCTTCGTCGGTTTCCAGCCGGGCTTCGCGTATCTGGGCGGCCTCGCCCCATCGCTGCACACGCCGCGCCGCGCGGCGCCGCGCCTCGAGGTGCCGGCCGGCTCGGTCGGCATCGGCGGCGCGCAGACGGGCATCTACCCGGCCACGTCGCCGGGCGGCTGGCAGCTGATCGGCCGCACGTCGCACGTGCTGTTCGATCCGGCGCGGCCGCAGCCGACGCTGCTGCTGCCCGGCGACCGCGTGCGCTTCACCATTGCCGGAGTCGACGCACGATGACCCAGAGCAACGCACCGGGCACCATCGAGGTGGTGCGGGCCGGCCCGCTGTCTACCGTGCAGGATCTCGGGCGCCGCGGCGCGCGCCATCTCGGCGTCGCGCAAGGCGGCGCGCTCGACGGGCTCGCGCTCGAGGTCGGCAACCGGCTCGTCGGCAACCGCCCCGACGCGGCAGCCGTCGAGATCACGATCGGCCCCGCCACGTTCCGCTTCACGCGCGCGACGCGCATCGCGATCACCGGCACCGAATTCGGCGCGACGCTCGACGGCCAGCGCGTGTATTCGTGGTGGAGCCTGCCGGTCGAGGCCGGACAGACGCTCGTGCTGCCGGCCGCGAAACGCGGGATGCGCGGCTACCTGTGCATCGCGGGCGGCATCGACGTGCTGCCGATGCTCGGCTCGCGCAGTACCGATCTCGCATCGCGCTTCGGCGGCCTCGCCGGCCGCACGTTGCGCGACGGCGACCGGCTCCCGGTCGGCGTGCCGCCGTCCGGCGCCGGCTGCCTCGCGGCCGATGCGCCCGAATTCGGCGTGAAGGCGCCCGCGTGGTGCGCATTCGTGCGCGTCGACGAGCCGCCGCGCCGCCACCGCCCCGCGCATGCGCCATGGGCGATACCGGTGCGGGTGCTGCCGGGCCCCGACTACGCATCGTTCGCGGCCGATTCGCAGCAGGCGTTCTGGGACGAGGAATGGCTCGTCACCGCGAACAGCAACCGGATGGGCTATCGCCTCGCCGGCGCCGAGCTCGTGCGCGAGCAGCCGGTCGAGCTGCTGTCGCACGCGGTGCTGCCCGGCACGATCCAGGTGCCGCCCAACGGCCAGCCGATCGTGCTGATGCACGACGCGCAGACCACCGGC
This sequence comes from Burkholderia cepacia complex sp. TUM26381, assembly GCF_057439935.1. Taxonomy (NCBI): domain Bacteria; kingdom Pseudomonadati; phylum Pseudomonadota; class Betaproteobacteria; order Burkholderiales; family Burkholderiaceae; genus Burkholderia; species Burkholderia cepacia complex sp. TUM26381. Next base: position 3,434,121 of record NZ_CM172006.1, read on the forward strand.
GGCTACCCGAAGATCGGCACGGTGATCCGCGCCGATCTGTGGAAACTCGCACAGGCGCGGCTCAACCTGCCGATCCGCTTCGTGCGCACGACACCCGACGCCGCGCGCGCCGCCCTCGCCGCAGAACGTGCCTATCTGCGGCAGATCGACGTTGCGATCGACATGCGAGAAGAAGCGCGCCGCCGCGCCCAATCGCGCGCAGCGTGACAATGGCCGAAGCAGTAACGAAAGACGCGCCACGCAACCAGTGGACGAGGAACATCATGGAAATCGATCTGAATGCCGATCTCGGCGAAGGATGCGGATCTGACGAGGCGCTGCTCGACCTCGTCACGTCGGCGAACATCGCGTGCGGCTGGCATGCAGGCGGCGCGAATGCGATGCGCGACTGCGTGCGCTGGGCCGTACAGAAAGGCGTGTCGATCGGCGCGCACCCGAGCTTTCACGATCCGGAAAATTTCGGCCGCAAGGAAATGCAGCTGCCGGCCGGCGACATCTACGCGGGCGTGCTGTACCAGCTCGGCGCGCTGTCGGCGATCGCGCAGGCCGAAGGCGGGCGCATCGCGCACGTGAAGCCGCACGGCGCGCTGTACAACCAGGCCGCGCGCGACCCGATGATCGCCGATGCGGTGGTGTCCGCGATCCACGACTTCGATCCGTCGCTCGCGGTGTTCGGGCTCGCGAACAGCGTGTTCGTCGCGGCCGCGCGGCACGCGGGGCTCGCCGCGGTGGAGGAAGTGTTCGCCGATCGCGGCTACCGCGCGGACGGCTCGCTCGTGCCGCGCAGCCAGCCCGGCGCATTGATCGACGATGAAGACGCGGTGCTCGCGCGCACGCTCGACATGGTGCGCAACCGGCAGGTGCGCGCGCTGAGCGGCGAATGGGTGCCGCTCAATGCGCAGACCGTCTGCCTGCACGGCGACGGCCCGCATGCCCTGGCGTTCGCGAAGCGGATTCGCGCGGCGCTCGAGGCGGCCGGCGTCGACGTCGTCGCGCCCGGCGCGCTGCAGGCCGACGAAGGCGCGTGACGCGAATTCATCCCGCGCGACACTCGTTGCGCATATCGGCCGCACAAAAGAAAAAAGCGCCCTCGTGGCGCTTTTCCGTTGGCGCAATCGCTGCGGCTTCGCCGTCTGTCGATTCGCCCCCCGAAACCGTCTTTCGACGGTGACCGGAAAAATCTTCCGGATTAAAAAACGTCCGCCGCCGCCCGATCACTGCATTCCCCGGTCAGACGACGGAACGTCGCTTATCTGCAAGTCGGCCTGCATGCATGTGTTATCCGACGATGATTGGCCCCGCCGTGCATGCAGACTCTCCGCGGCCGGCACGTGCTTCACGTGCCGGCGACGCTCACCCCGCGCTTTATTTCTGCTACCCCGTAGAACTTATCTATTCTTTTCATTTTTTCAACTTGTGGGGTGAAGAATAGAGATTGGCAGAACGGGATGTCAATCGTTTTAAACGCTATTTTCCGACAATTCAAGGGTTTTCCTTATCGATTTGCACCGTCGATCAAGTGCCTCACGCAGGGCGCGCGATGTCAATCAAACAGGGGAAGATCAGTGCGAGCCGCCGGGCGCGATCAGTTCGCGTCGACCCGGTACCCTTGCTGGCGCAACAATTCGAGCACGCCGCGCGGGCCGCCCAGATGCAGCGCGCCGATCGCGACGAACAGCGGCCGGTTCGGGGCGGCGATTGCGGTCATTCGTGCAACGAAGCGCCGGTTGCGCTCGTACACGATCTTGTTGTCGATCGACGCCGACAATGCCTTCGAACGCGCGAGCCGCTCGCTCTTCGCAACGGCCCACGCCGAGATCGCATCGGCGTCGCCAATTCGCCACAGACGGTGCAGCGCCTTGATGTCGTCGGCATTCTGCGCGGGGGTCTGCACCATGTCCTGCGCGAGCATCTCGCGCTGCTCGGCCAGCGTCAGCCCGGTGAACGCGCGCATCTGTTCGGCGAGCGTCTCGAGCCCGATCACGCGGCCGCCCTTCTTCTTCAGGAACACGTTCTGCAGTTGCGCTTCGGTGCCGTACTCGGTCTGCAGGCCGGCCGACAACGAATCGTAAGTCTCGACGACGAGCGCCGCGAGCCACGGCCGCATCTTGCGGATCTCGGCGAGCGCGGCCGGGTTGCCGCGCAGGCGCGCCGCGAGCCGCTGCCACAGCGGTTCGGGCAGCAGCCGCTGCAGGCACGGGTAGCGGCACACGCCGTACTTCGATACATCGTCCTGCGATTCGAGCAGGTCGTCCGGCGACAGCTCGAGCGCGAGCGTCGGCGACGCGGCGAGCGCCGCGAGGATGCGCGGCCGGAACGGCTGCGCGCTCGGGTAATCGGACGGATCGCCCGTGTGCAGCGTGCCGAGCACGTACAGCGTGACGTTGCCCTTGGTCGCGACGTAGAACGGCATGCGCGCGGGCTGCACGCGCACGGTGCCGCGCGACACGGTGCCGTCCGTTACGGACGGCGCGTGGAAGCCCGGCAGGCTCATGCCGGGCGGCGGGACTTGCGACGGATGGATCGGTGAAGTGGCCGGCGCGCGCCCTTCGGCGCGCGCGGATTCGACGGGAACCACGAGGCTGGCTGCCACGCACGCGCCGGCCAGCGCCGCGCCCGTGACGGTACGCACGCTCCAGCGCCGCGCGTAGCGGTACGCGCGCATCACGCGCGCCCCGCTGGCCCCCGCACGACGCGCGCCGGACACGCGCGCCGCCAACGCTTCAGGCATTCGCCTCCCCTACCTCCTCGGCGCGATGGCATGCCACCTGCCGGCCATCGACCTCGCGCAGCTGCGGCTCCTCCGCGCGGCACCGCTCGACCGCGTACGGGCAGCGCTGGTGGAACGCGCAGCCCGACGGCGGATTGAGCGGCGACGGCAGTTCGCCCTGCAGCTTGATCTGCACGCGGCGGTCTTCCTCGAAGATCGCCGGCGTCGCCGACATCAGCGCGCGCGTGTACGGATGGCGCGGCCGCGCGTAGATGGTCGCCTTGTCGCCGAGCTCGGCGACGCTGCCGAAGTACATCACCATCACGTCGTCCGCGACGTGCTCGACCACCGACAGGTTGTGCGAGATGAACACGTAGCTCGTCTTGAACTGCTCCTGCAGATCCATGAACAGGTTCAGGATCTGCGCCTGGATCGACACGTCGAGCGCGGACACCGGCTCGTCGGCGACGACGATGCGCGGATCGAGGATCATCGCGCGCGCGATCGCGACCCGCTGGCGCTGGCCGCCCGAGAACATGTGCGGATAGCGCTTCGCGTGCTCGGGCCGCAGGCCGACCGTGCGCATGATCTGCGCGATGCGCTGCGCGCGCTCGGCAGCCGTCAGGTTCGCGTTGATCTCGAGCGGCTCGGCGAGCGTCTGCTCGACGGTCTTGCGCGGGTTCAGCGACGCGAACGGGTTCTGGAACACCATCTGCACGCGGCGGCGCAGGTCGGCGACCGTCTCGCGGCTCGCGCCGGCCACGTTCTTGCCGTCGATCGTCAGGCTGCCCGACGTGGGCGTCTCGATCATCGTGAGCTGGCGCGCGAGCGTCGATTTCCCGCAGCCCGACTCGCCGACGACGGCGAGCGTCTTGCCGCGCTTCAGCGAGAACGACACGCCGTTCAGCGCCTTCACGGTGCCCTGGCCGAACATCCCGCGCTTCACCGAATAGTGCTTCGCGAGGCCGTCGGCCACCAGGACGGCTTCATCGTCGTGCGACGCGCGAGGCGTTTGATTGACTGCATTCATCGTGCGCCTCCCGTCAGGTCGAGGTTGGAAACATTGAGCGGCTTGATGCAGCGTGCGCGCATCGCATCGTTGCCGGACACCAGCGTGTCGAGCGCCGGCCGCGCCTTGCTGCAATCGTCGACGACGTACTTGCAGCGCGGCGCGAACAGGCACCCGGACGGGCGATCATCGCGGCCCGGCACCATGCCGGGCAATGCGGCAAGGCGACGCGCCCCCTTATTGTGCTCGGGAATCGCCGCGAGCAGCGCTTCGGTGTACGGATGATGCGGCGCACGGAAGATATCGGGCACGCTGTTGGTCTCGATGATCTCGCCCGCGTACATCACCGCGACGCGCTGCGCGACCTCCGACACCACGGCCAGGTCGTGCGAGATCAGCACGAGCGCCATCCCGCGTTCCTTCTGCAGCTTCACGAGCAGATCCATGATCTGCGCCTGGATCGTCACGTCGAGCGCGGTGGTCGGCTCGTCGGCGATCAGCAGCTTCGGGTTGCATGCGACGGCCATCGCGATCATCACGCGCTGGTTCATCCCGCCCGACATCTGGTGCGGGAACGACGTGATGCGGTTCTTCGCATCGGGAATGCCGACCTGGTCGAGCAGTTCGAGCGCGCGCCGGTTCAGCGCGTCGCCGCGCAGGCCTTCGTGCAGCTTCAACACCTCCTTGATCTGGTAGCCGACCGTGTAGCTCGGGTTCAGGCTCGTCAGCGCGTCCTGGAACACCATCGCGATGTCCTTGCCGACGATCTTGCGGCGCGCCTTCGGCGACGCCTTCAGCAGGTCGACGCCGTTGAACGTGACCTCGTCGGCCGTCACCTTGCCCGGCGCATCGATCAGGCCCATCAGCGCCATCATCGTCACGCTCTTGCCCGAGCCCGATTCGCCGACGACACCGACCACCTCGCCCGGCGCGATCGACATGTTGATCCGGTCGACAGCGGGCAGGCCGTTGAAGTTCACCGCGAGATTGCGGATGGTCAGAAGATTGCTCATGGTCATGCCATCCGTTTCAGTTTGGGATCGAGCGCGTCACGCAGCCCGTCGCCGAGCAGGTTGATCGCGAGCACCGAAATCAGGATCGACAGGCCCGGCATCGTCACGATCCACCACGCGTTGTCGATGTAGTCGCGCGCGGAAGCCAGCATCGCGCCCCACTCGGCGGTCGGCGGTTGCACGCCGAGGCCGAGGAAGCCGAGCGCGGCCGCGTCGAGGATCGCCGACGAGAAGCCGAGCGTTGCCTGCACGATCAGCGGCGCCGTGCAGTTGGGCAGCACCTGCGAGAACATCAGGCGCAGCGTGCCGGCACCGGCCACGCGCGACGCCGTCACGTATTCCTTCTGCAGCTCGCCGAGCGCCGACGCGCGCGTCAAGCGCACATAGGCCGGCAGCGCGACGATCGCGATCGCGAACATCGTGTTGGTGAGGCCCGGGCCGATGATCGCGACGACCGCGACCGCGAGCAGCAGCGACGGCAGCGCGAGCAGCACGTCCATGATGCGCATCACGGGCGTGTCGGCCCACTTCTGGAAGAACGCGGCGACGAGCCCGAGCACGATGCCGGGGATCAGCGCGAGCACGACCGACACGAAGCCGATCCAGAACGACATCCGCGCGCCGAACATCAGCCGCGAAAGAATGTCGCGGCCCGCTTCGTCGGTGCCGAGGATGAACTTCCAGTTGCCGCCGTCGAGCCAGGCGGGCGGGATCTTCACGAAGTCGCGGTATTGCTCGACCGGGCTGTGCGGCGCGAGCAGCGGCGCGAGCAGCGCGACGAAGATCAGCGCGAGCACGACGATGCCGGCGCCGACGGCGCCGCGGTTGCGCGAGAAGTTGGCCCAGAACTCGCGCAGCGCGAGCGCACGGCCGCCGGCCGGCGCGGATTCGGTCGGCAGGGTGTTTTGCAGATTGCTCATGGGATTACCTCGTGTGGCGGATGCGCGGATTCAGCACGCCGTACAGCAGGTCGACGACCAGGTTCACGACGATCACGAGCGTCGCGATCAACAGGATGCCGCCCTGGACGACCGGATAGTCGCGGCGGCCGATCGCATCGATCAGCCACTTGCCGACACCGGGCCACGAAAAGAGCGTCTCGGTCAGCACGGCGCCCGCGAGCAGCGTGCCGATCTGCAGGCCGATCACGGTGACGACCGGGATCAGCGCGTTGCGCAGCGCATGCACGACGACCACGCGCACGGGCGACAGCCCCTTCGCGCGTGCGGTGCGGATGTAGTCCTCGCGCAGCACTTCGAGCATCGACGAGCGCGTCATCCGCGCGATCACCGCGAGCGGGATCGTGCCGAGCACGATCGCGGGCAGGATCAGGTGGCTGACCGCCGACTTGAACGAGCCTTCGTCCGGCGCGAGCAGCGCGTCGATCAGCATGAAGCCCGTCGGGTGCGGGAAGTCGTATTCGACGGCGATGCGCCCCGACACGGGCGTCCAGCCGAGGTACGACGAAAACACCATGATGAGGATCAGCCCCCACCAGAAGATCGGCATCGAGTAGCCGGTGAGCGCGGTGCCCATCACGCCGTGGTCGACGACCGAGCCGCGCCGCAGCGCGGCGATCACGCCGGCCGGCAGCCCGACCGCGAGCGCGAACACGAGCGCGCACAGCGACAGCTCGACGGTCGCCGGGAAGCGCGCGAAGAATTCGCCCGCGACGCTCGTGTTGGTGATGATCGACGTGCCGAGATCGCCGTGCAGCGCACGGCCGATGTAGTGGAGGTACTGCATGGGCAGCGGCTGGTCGAGCCCGAGGCGTTTCATCGCCTCTGCATGCATCGCGGGATCGACGCCGCGCTCGCCCATCATCACTTCGATGGGGTCGCCCGGTATCAGGTGAATCAGCGCAAACGCCAGGATGGTGATGCCGATGAAGGTCGGGATCACCATGCCCACGCGGCGCAACACGAATCTGAACATGATGCGTCTCGTATTTTCTTGTGGGAAATGTGCGACCGGCGACGGGAAGCTTTTGGCCTCCCGCCGCCGGATGAGTTAGCCGGTCTTCGCGACAGCTTACGACAGGCGTGTTACTTCACGCTAACACCGTCGAAGCGGGCATAGCCGAGCGGTTCGATACGCATGTCGACCACGTTCTTGCGCGTCGGCTGGTAGACCGTCGAGTTCGCGACCGGCGAGAACGGCAGCTGTTGCGCGAAGATCTGCTGGGCCTGCATGTAGAGCTTCGTCCGCGCGTCCTGGCCCGTCGTCGTGCGGCCCTTCTGGACCAGCTCGTCGAACGGCTTGTAGCACCAGTGCGAGAAGTTGTTGCCCTTGATCGCTTCGCAGCCGAGCAGCGTGCCGAGCCAGTTGTCCGGATCGCCGTTGTCGCCGGTCCAGCCGATCAGCATCGTGTCCTGCTCGCCCGAGTGCGCGCGCTTGATGTACTCGCCCCACTCGTACGTGACGATCTTCGCCTTCACGCCGATCTTCGCCCAGTCGGCCTGGATCATCTCGGCCATCAGGCGGGCGTTCGGGTTGTACGCGCGCTGCACGGGCATCGCCCACAGCGTGATCTCGAAGCCGTTCGCATAGCCGGCCTTCGCGAGCAGCGCCTTCGCCTTCGCGGTGTCGTAGGCGGCCATCTTCAGGTTCTTGTCGTACGACCATTGGGTCGGCGGCATCGGCGCGGTCGCAGCCTGGCCGGCGCCCTGGTAGACGGACTCGAGGATCGCCTTCTTGTTGATCGCCATGTCGAGCGCCTGACGCACTTCGAGCTTGTCGACCGGCTTGTGCTCGACGTTGTACGCGAGGTAGCCGAGGTTGAAGCCGGCCTGCGACGGCATGTCGACGCCCGAGTCGGCCTTCAGCGTCGCGATGTCGGCCGGACGCGGATAGCTCATCACCTGGCATTCGTTGCGCTTGATCTTCTGCACGCGCACGCCCGGATCCGGCGTGATCGAGAAGATCAGCTTCGACAGCTTCACTTCGCCCTTCTTCCAGTAATCAGGATTGCCGTCGAAACGGATCGTCGCGTCCTTCGTGTAGCTGCGGAAGATGAACGGGCCCGTGCCGACCGGCTTCTGGTTGATGTCGGCGGCCTTGCCGGCCTTCATCAGCTGGTCGCCGTATTCGGCCGACAGGATCGACGCGAATTCCATCGCCATGTTCTGGATGAACGGCGCGTTCGGCTCGGCCAGCGTGAACTTCACGGTGTACGGATCGACCTTCTCGACCTTCGTGATCAGCTTGTCGAGGCCCATGTCGGTGAAGTACGGGAACGACACCGGGTATGCCTTGCGGAACGCCTGGTTCGGGTCGAGCATGCGCTGGAACGTGAACAGCACGTCGTCCGCGTTGAATTCACGCGTCGGCTTGAAGAAGTCGGTCGTGTGGAACTTCACGCCGTGGCGCAGGTGGAACGTGTACACCTTGCCGTCGGGCGACACGTCCCACTTCTCGGCGAGGCCCGGCTCGACCTTCGTGCCGCCGCGCTCGAATTCGACGAGACGGTTGTAGACGGTGAATGTGGCGGCGGTGAAATCGACGCCAGTCGTAAATTGCGCGGAATCAAAACCCGCCGGGCTGCCTTCTGAGCAGTAGACGAGCGTTTTGTTCGGGATCTGTGCGAATGCAGAGCCCGCGACGCCGAGCGATGCCGCTGCCACGCCTGCAATGGCGGTAACACGCAGGGTGTGCAACAGACGGTTGTATTCCATGTTTCCTCCAGGTCTCCAGATCGGAACCGATCCCCGCCAGGGGCCGGCGTACGCGGATATTACTTGAGCTAACGATGTGGCAACAAGCTGGAGAAAAAACTCTTCTAGATGTCCCGCGCGGGTTTTTGCCGATGTTTAGTGTGGGTAAAAAATGCGACAACGCGCGCGAGCGACAATTCCGTTCATCTCGCGCAAGTTTCGTTCGACGACTAAACAATTCGGGCGCGAACGCAACGGTTCGACGCACCGTTTTCCCGTGCTCTGCAGCACATCATTGCGTTTTGCGAAACGATCCGACGATCGTCTTCAAATCGTCATGTCGTCACGCCGGCGCATCGAGGTCGGCACTGCGCGCGGGCACGAACGCGACCGCGACGATCGACAGCGCGATCCCCGCCATCACGTAGTAGGTCGGCGCGAGCGGCGTGCCCGTGACCTTGATCAGCCACGTGACGATGAACTGCCCGAAGCCGCCGAACAGCATCACCGCGACGTTGTACGCGATCGACAGCCCGGTCGAGCGCACGTTGGCCGGGAACAGCTCGGCGATCATTGCGCCGAACGGCCCGTAGTAGCCCGCGAGCGTCACCGACAGCACGGCCTGCACCGCGATCAGCCGTCCGATGCTCGGCGCCGCGTCGAGCCACGCGAACAGCGGATACATCAGCGCGAGCGTCAGCACCAGCGACCACAGCGACAGCCCCTTGCGGCCGATGCGGTCCGACCATGCGCCCGCGACCGGCGACAGCACCATCAGCAGCAGGTTGCCGACGATCACCGCGTAGAACGATTCCGCGTACGGCAGCTTCAGCTGTTTCACCGCGAAGGTCGGCAGATAGCTGATCAGCACGTAGATCGTCACCGTCAGCGCGATCACCGAGCCAAGCCCGCACAGCACCTCGCGCGGGTGGCGCGTGAACACTTCGCCGAGCGTCGCACGGCGCGCGCTTTGCTGCGCATGCAGGAACGCCTCGGAATCGGCGAGATGGCGGCGGATGTAGAAGCCGATCGGGCCGATCACGAGCCCGAGGATGAACGGCACGCGCCAGCCCCAGCTGCGCAGCGCGTCGTGCGACAGCCCGCGCGTGACGGCCGCGCCGACGAGCGCGCCGATCAGCAGCGCGGCCGCCTGGCTCGCCATCTGCCAGCTGCCGTAGAAGCCGCGTTTCGAGAACGGCGCGGCTTCGATCAGCAGCGCCGTCGCACTGCCGAATTCGCCGCCCGCGGAGAAGCCCTGCAGCAGCCGGCCGAGCACGATCAGGATCGGGCCGCCGATGCCGATCGCCGCATAGGGCGGCGCGATCGCGAGCAGGAAGATGCCGGCCGTCATCAGCAGGATCACGAGCGACAGCGCGGCCTTGCGGCCCGCGCGGTCCGCATACAGCCCGAACACGATGCCGCCGATCGGGCGCATGAAGAACGCGACGCCGAACGTCGCGGTGGTCAGGAGCAGCGACGAGTATTCGCTGGTGGTCGGGAAGAACAGCTCGGCGATCACGACCGTCATGAAGCCGAACACCGTGAAGTCGTACCACTCGAGCGCGTTGCCGATCACGGCGGCCGCCACCGCGCGCCGGTTCAGCGCACGCTCGGGCCGGACCGTTTTCGTTGAATTCGCAATCGTCGCCATGCGTGCCTCGTCCTCGTGAATTCACCGTGTCGGGCGGCGCGGCGCGCGGGTGGGCCGCGGCGCGCAGGTTTGCAGCGAGTGTAGAAAGCGACGGAACCGTTTTCAAGCAATAAAAAACGCCCGCCATCTTTCGACGGCGGGCGTTTTGGGGTTTTCGCCACAATGCGGCATCGCACGATGCCGCACGGGACTCAACCCATCTTCGAGAAGGCGCTGCACCAGCCCTTCGCCGACACCTGCTTGCCGGGGAAGGCGCCGCACGGGCCCGAAGCCGAGCCCTTCTTGCCCTGGTACAGCATGCAGGCCGCACAATCCTGGCCCGCTGCATACTTCGGGTACTTCGTCTTGTCGACCTTCGTGGCATCGGCCTTGTAGCCAAGCGCCACGGCGGTCGGATCCGTTTCCGACAGCATCGGCGCATCGGCCAGCGCTTCGCGCGACAGCGCCAGCGCGGACACGGCACCAATGCTCGTAATCAGGAAACTCCGACGGGATGTTTTCATGGGGGACTCGCTCCAACGTTATCGGTTTGAAAGCTGTTCTGGCGACAGCCGTTCGACAGAATAACGCTCAAGCGAATAAATGTGCGCGCCGAAATTCCAGAGATAAGGAATTTCACACGGCCGTCACGCGCGCCGCGTCAGCGGTACGCGGTCATCTCGCCCACGCGCTGCGCGAGCGCGAGCGACGCGGTGAGCCCCGGCGACTCGATGCCGAACAGGTTCACGAGCCCGCGCACGCCATGCTGCGCGGCGCCCTGCACGATGAAATCGGCCGGCGGCTCGCCGGGCCCCGCGAGCTTCGGCCGGATGCCCGCGTACGCCGGCTGCAGCGCATCGTCGGGCAGGCCCGGCCAGAACGCGCGGATCGACGCGTAGAACGCGCCCGCGCGCGCCGGATCGACTTCGTAGCGCAGCGAGTCGCACCACTCGACGTCCGGGCCGAAGCGCGCCTGCCCGCCGAGATCGAGCGTCAGGTGCACGCCGAGCCCCGCGCGATCGGGCATCGGGTAGATCAGGTGCGAGAACGGCGCACGGCCCGACAGGCTGAAGTAATTGCCGCGCGCGAGATAGAGCGGCGGCACCCAGCGCGGATCGAGGCCGCGCGTGCGGCGCGCGAGCGCCTGCGCACCGAGGCCCGCGCTGTTGATCACGCACGCGGCGTCGATCTCGGCCGGCGCGTCGCCGCCCGTACGCACGATGAAGCGCCCGCCGCGCAGCACGTCGATCGATTCGACCGGGGATTTCAGCGCGCATACGGCGCCGTCGCGTTCCGCGTCGCCGAGCAGCGCGAGCATCAGCTGGTGGCTGTCGACGATGCCCGTGGACGGCGAGAACAGCGCCTCCACGCATTCGAGCTGGGGCTCGAGCGTCTGCGCTTCGGCACGCGTGAGCGGCATCAGGTCGAGCACGCCGTTTTCGGCCGCGCGCGCGGCGATCGCCTTCAACTGCTTCACCTGCGCGGCGCTCGTCGCGACGAGCAGCTTGCCTGCGCGCCGGTACGGCACGTGATGGGTCTCGCAGAATTCGTACAGCAGGTCGCGCCCGCGCACGCACGAGGTCGCCTTCAGCGACCCGCGCGGATAGTAGAGCCCCGCGTGGATGACTTCGCTGTTGCGCGAACTCGTGCCCGTGCCGATCGCCTCGGTCGCCTCGAGCACGATCGTTTCACGCCCGCGCGCGGCCAGTTCGCGCGCAATCGCCAGACCGACGACGCCTGCGCCGATCACGACACAATCCATCTGCTCCATGACTGTTCGCGCTGCTCGCGCGTCGAAGGGAGAGAAAGGAATTGTACGTCCCGGTTCACCCGTTTGCCGAACGCATGCGCATCGCGTCGCGACGACGCGGCCGGCGGCGCCACGCACGCCACGCTCAACCACGCGCGCACGCCGCAGCCGTGCGCGCGCGGGCCGCGTCAGAAGCCGATCGGCCGCCGCTTCGCGGCCCCCTCGTCGGCGCGAATGTCCTGCGGGCCGATCGCATCGCGGCCGTCGAGCCGCGCGGCGCCGAACGCGTGCAGCAGCGCACGGCGCATCGTGCGCGGCGGCGTCGCGGCCAGCACGTCGAGCGCATCGTCGCCGAGCGTATCGGGGAAGCGCCGCCCCCACGCATGCGACGTGCGGATCTCGTCGTAGATCGCCTGCGCGATCCGGCGCGCGCCGGCCGCATCGGGCGGCGCGATCTCGTACACGTTCATCCGGTTGAGCAGCGGCTCCGGAATCGCCTGCGCGTCATTCGCGGTCGCGATCCAGATCACGTTGCCCGCATCGATCGGCACTTCCGCGAATTCGTCGACGAACGCGCGCGCGGTGTCGTGCTCGAGCAACGCATACAGCGCACCGAGCGGATCGTATTGCGCATCGCTGCCGGCCTTGTCGATCTCGTCGACCGCGATCACCGGGTTCGCGTAGCTGCCGTTCACGAGCGCCTCGAACACCTTGCCGGGCTTCGCGTTCTTCCATTGCGACGACGCGCCCGACAGGATCCAGCCGGCCGTCAGCGAACTCATCGGCACGTAGTGGTACGCGGTGCCGAGCAGTTGCGCGAGCGCCTTCGCGAAATGCGTCTTGCCGATCCCGGGCGGCCCGAGCAGCAGGATCGGCATCAGCTCGAGCCGGTCGTCCGTCTCGAGGCACAGCGCGACCTGCTTGCGCACGTCGTCGAGCGGCTCGCCGAAATTCGGCAACGCTTCGCCGAGTTCATCGAACGACGGCATCCGGTTCGGCTTCACGCAGAAGCGCAGATTCCCCGTCTTGAGCATTCGCTCGTAGGTCGCGCGCAGTGCGTCGCTCGCGCTCTCGTTCAGGTCGCTCAGCGCGGTCTCGACCTGCTCGAGGTCGTACACCGTGCTGAAGGACGCCACCGCCAGTTCCTGTTTCACCATCGCCGTCGTCATACCAACCTCGCTGCACTTGCCGTCACACATCCATCAGACCCTTACGATTTCAGTGTAGCGGTCCCGCATCCCCGTGCAAGCAAGCAGCCGTGCGAGTCTGCTGCTAACACTCCGCGCGCGCTGCACGGCTGCGCGCCGCAGCGTATGATCGTTGGTTCCTCCACCCGCCGCGCCGGCCCTGACGACGGCGCCCGCGCGGCGCACGGCACGCCGCCCCGAAGGTACGCAGATGTCCGTCCCCACTGCTTCTCCGCGCGTCGATGCCGACGCGATCGGCGCCGTCGACGCGGCGCTCACGTCGCGCCGCGCAGTCCGCGCATTCCTGCCGACGCCCGTGCCGCGCGACACGCTCGAGGCGATCCTCGAAGCCGCGAGCCGCGCACCGTCGGGCACCAACATCCAGCCGTGGCGCGTGTACGTCGCGACGGGCGCGACGCGCGATGCGCTCGCCGCCGCGCTCACCGCGGCCCACGACGACCCTGCGCGCGACGAGAAATACGTCGCCGAATACGACTACTACCCGCGCGAATGGGTGTCGCCGTATATCGACCGGCGCCGCAAGGTCGGCTGGGACCTGTACGGGCTGTTGAACATCGGCCGCGACGAGAAGGCGCGCATGCACGCGCAGCACGCGCGCAACTTCCGTTTCTTCGACGCGCCGGTCGCGCTGTTCTTCACGCTCGACCGCATCATGACGCACGGGGCCTGGCTCGATTGCGGGATGTTCCTGCAAGGCGTGATGACGGCCGCGCGCGCCCGCGGGCTCGATACCTGCCCGCAGGCCGCGTTCGTGCCGTTTCACCGGATCGTCGCCGACCACCTCGGCATTCCGCCCCACGAACAATTCGTCTGCGGCATGTCGCTCGGCCATGCCGACCCGGACGCGATCGAGAACCGCCTCGTCACCGAGCGCGCGCCGGTGGCCGAGTTCGCGCGCTTTTTCGCTTGAAAACGCACGGCGCGGCCCTACCTTTCGAACAGGAACGCATCGTGCGGCGAACCTGTCGTGCCGCGTCCTGTCACATCGCGATCGAAATCGATCGGGCGTAAGATGTGCGTCCGTTCCCCGCTATCCCGCGTTTCCGGAGACGTTTCATGCTGAAACACGGCCTGGCCGTCCTGCTTGCGAGCGTCGCGCTCGCCGCTCATGCGCAGAGCCCCGCGCCGGCCGTCGTCGCGTGGGAAATCCAGGTGGTGCGCGACGGTCAGACGATCGACACGTTCCAGCAAAACACCACCGTGGGTCAGACCCGCACCGATACCCATCGCTATCCGTCCGCCGTGCCGGTCGGCTGCGGCAATGCCGCGCGCGTCGTGCCGACCGAGCGCTCGCGCTCGGTGACGGTCGCGCCGCTCACCGTCGATGCGAACGCGAACACCGTGTCGCTCGCGCTCGACGTGCAGGAAACGCTCGACGACGAAAACGCGACGCGCAGCGATCCGTGCGTGCCCGCGTCGCCGCGGCAGATCGTCGCGAGCCACCCCGGCCTGTCGGTCGGTGGCGACGCCTGGACCGACTGGACGCTCGTCGAGCAGCATCCGCATCTCGTGTACCGCGTGCGTGCGCACGTCGCGAAGGACTGAGCGTCATGTCCGCCGACGCCCTGTCCCTGCCGTTCGCCGAACCGCACGCCGCGCCCGACGAAATCACCGCCGTCAGCTGGAACCTGCACAAGGGCCGCTCGCCGCTCGGCTTCACCGCGTGGAACGCGATGCGCAACTGGATGCAGTCGACGCACGCCGACGTGTATTTCCTGCAGGAAGCGATGGCGCGCCGCATGCCGCGCCCCGTGCTCGCACCCGGCTTCGGTGCGCAGATGGACGACGCGGTCGACGACGTGTGGCATTGCCAGGCCACCGAGATCGCGCATGCGCTCGACTGGCAGATCGCGCTCGGGCCGAACGTCTTCAAGCCGTCGTGGCGGCACGGCAACGCGATCCTGTCGCCGCATCCGCTCGACCTCGGCGGCCGCTGGGACATCTCCGCACACCGCTTCGAGCGGCGCGGGCTGCTCGTCGCGCGTGCAACGCTCGCGGGCGCGCGCCCGGTCACGCTGCTGTGCGCGCACCTCGCGCTCACGCGCGCCGCGCGGCTGCGCCAGATGCACTGGATCGCGCACTGGATCGTGCGCAACGCGGGCGACGGCCCGCTGATGCTCGCCGGCGACTTCAACGACTGGCGCAACGATTCGGTCGCGCTGTTCGGCGAGATCGGGATGTCCGAAGTCGCGACGCTGCTCGGCGAATCGGGCCGCACGTTCCCCGCGTTCTCGCCGGCGCTCGCGCTCGACAAGATGTTCGTGCGCGGCCTGACGCCGCTCGAATGGCGCGCGCCGTCCGGCGAAGCCGCGTGGCTGTCGGACCACCTGCCCTACATCGCGCGGCTGCGCCTCGATCCGCAGTAACGCCCCGGGAATCCGGTCGCGCGCCACGGGAGCACGGTTGCGCGGCGCGCGCTACAGTAACGGCTTGCCCATTCCGCCAGCGCCACGCCGCCGGGCCGCGCCACCATGACCTACCTGCCGATCCTGCTGCAAATCGCCGTCGTCTACCTCGTCGCGGCAATCACGCCTGGCCCGAATTTCTTCATGATTTCGCAACTGTCGCTCGCCGGCCGGCGCAGCCTGGGCGCCGCATCGGCGCTCGGTGTCGGTACCGCGTCGGTCGCGTGGGCGACGCTCGCGATGCTCGGCCTCGCGGCCGTGCTGCACCAGGTCGAATGGCTGTACGAGGCGATCCGGATCGGCGGCGCCGTGTATCTCGTGTATTTCGGCTTCAAGCTGCTGCGCTCGGGCGTGCGCCGCGACGCGGCGCCGGCCGACGCGCCGGACACCACCGCGCCGCTGGCCGCACCGCACGCGCGAGACTACCTGCGCGCCTATCGCAGCGGCCTCTTCACGTGCCTGACGAACCCGAAATCGTGCGCGTTCTGGACCAGCGTGTTCGCGGCGATGCTGCCCGCGCACGTGCCGCTGTGGTTCAACGGCGCGGTGCTGGTGACGATCGGCGTGCTGTCGGCCGGCTGGTATTCGTGTGTCGCGTATCTGTTCGCGAGCCCGCGCGCGCAGCGCGGCTACCGTCGCGTGCGACGCCCGCTCGACGCGCTGTGCGGCGTCGCGCTCGTCGGTCTCGGCGCGAAACTCGCGGCCGATCGCTGAAAGCTCGTTGCAAGAATTTGTTGCGCCAAATCCGCGCAGCCGCGGGGGTCAAGCCCGCGATCCGCGTCAACAGGGTAAAATAACGAGTTCCTCAAACGTCTGTCATCGAGAAGGCGCGTGTCCGACGCGCCGGCCGGCCGATCCGTGATCGGGCCGTCGCACTCGGTTTTTTTGCCCGTTTTTGGGCCCGATACACGCGTTCGCTACGCGCGTCCGTTTTCAAAGCCATGAGCAAATACGACACCGCCACCGTCCAATCCGTCCATCACTGGACCGACACGCTGTTCAGCTTCACCTGCACCCGTGAGGCGAGCCTGCGCTTCAACAACGGCGAATTCACGATGGTCGGCCTCGAGGTCGACGGCAAGCCGCTCGCGCGCGCCTACTCGATCGTCAGCCCGAACTACGAAGAGCATCTCGAATTCTTCAGCATCAAGGTCCAGAACGGCCCGCTGACGTCGCGCCTGCAGCACCTGAAGGTCGGCGACACCGTGCTGATCGGCAAGAAGCCGACGGGCACGCTGGTCGCCGACAACCTGCTGCCGGGCAAGACGCTGTGGATGCTGTCGACGGGCACGGGCCTCGCGCCGTTCATGTCGATCATCCGCGATCCGGAGATCTACGACCGCTTCGACAAGGTGATCCTGACGCACACGTGCCGCCTGAAGGGCGAGCTCGCGTACATGGACTTCATCAAGCACGACCTGCCGGGCCACGAGTACCTGGGCGACATCATCAAGGAAAAGCTCGTCTACTACCCGACGGTCACGCGCGAAGCGTTCGACAACGAAGGCCGGATCACCGACCTGATCGCGACGGGCAAGCTGTTCACGGATCTCGACGTCCCGCCGTTCTCGCCGGAAAACGACCGCGTGATGCTGTGCGGCAGCACCGCGATGCTGAAGGACACGACCGACCTGCTGAAGCAGGCCGGCCTCGTCGAAGGCAAGAACAGCGCACCGGGCCACTACGTGATCGAGCGCGCCTTCGTGGACTGATCCGCCCCCGAAATTTGTGCCGCATCAAGAACCGGAGCAAAAGCTCCGGTTTTTTTTCATCCCTACTTGGCGAATTCGTAACAAACTGGGACCATCCCATCTCAAATAGTTACATTTGGATACGGCATCGTCCGGTGTTCGGGTGTCAGTGTTTTTCCTACAACAGGTTCATTCCGATTATTCACATTTACCCTTAAATGTCCGCCCGACATGACCTTTTCGGAAATTTTGAGATATTATTCGCCGCGCGTGGTTGCCGTTTGAATGAGAGTGGAAGGGTCGGATGCAAGTGTTACAAGACGTAACTTTTGTTACCTCGGCATGGAGCGATTCTCTGGCGGCAACCGTCGTCAAAACGGCAGCCGATCCACGCAGCCAGCCGGTGTCTGAACCGCTTTCTGACAGCAGGGAGAGTCATGGATACGTCGCTTAACGCGCCCTCGAGCGCCCACGCCCCGTTCCCGCCGCGGCAGCTCGTGCACAGCGGCGCCGTTACTCCGCCCATCGCCGGCGCAGCGTCGAAACGCGACGCCTCCGCCGCGCGGATCGCGGCACTTTCCGCCCAACTGCTCGCCGCCGACGAAGCGGCCCGCCGCCACCTGGCCGGCGAGCTGCACGACGGACTCGGCGCCGAATTGACCGCTGCGCGTTTCGCGCTCGCAAACGTTCAAACGTGGCTGCCGGCCGATGCGCCGGACGGCTGCCTGCGCGCGCTGGAGCTGGCGCAGCAGGCGCTCGACGCCGCCACCGACGCGAATCGCCGGCTCATCGACGAACGCGACACGCCGGCGCTCGACGCAGGCGTGATCGGCGCGCTGTCGTCGTGGATCGACACCCATGCGGCCCGCACGGGCCTGCGCACGAGCTTCGTGTGCGCAGCCGACGCGCGCCTGACGCAGATCGCCGGCGCCAGCGCGCTCGCGGTGTTCCGTGTCGCGCAGGAAGCGCTGTCGAACGTCGCGAAGCACGCACGCGCAACGTCGGTCGACGTACGGATCGTCACCGACGGCACGCATCTGTCACTGATTGTCGCCGACGATGGGACCGGTTTCTCCCGGAACCGCCGCAGCGGCTATGGCCTCGCGGGCATGCGCGCCCGCTGCGAGGCGTTCGGCGGCAGCTTCGACACGGCCACGCCGGATGCCGGCCACGGCACGCGCGTCACCGCGCGCTTCGCGTGGGATTCGCTGCTCGCGGTGCCCGTCGCGGCCCGCCGCGCGTCGCTTTCGTGAGGTCGCCATGAGCCTGAACATCCTGCTCGTGGACGATCACGCGATCGTCCGGCAAGGGATCCGCCAGTTGCTGATCGACCGCGGCGTCGCACGCGACGTGACCGAGGCCGAAACCGGCGGCGACGCAATGGCCGCCGTCGACAAGCAGGAATTCGACGTGATCCTGCTCGACATCTCGCTGCCCGACACGAACGGCATCGAGGTGCTCAAGCGCCTCAAGCGCAAGCTGTCGCGCACGCCGGTGCTGATGTTCTCGATGTACCGCGAGGACCAGTACGCGGTGCGCGCGCTGAAGGCCGGCGCGGCCGGCTACCTGTCGAAGACGGTCAACGCCGCGCAGATGATCGGCGCGATCCAGCAGGTCGCGGCCGGCCGCAAGTACGTGAGCCCCGCGATGGCCGAGGCGCTCGCCGAATACGTGTCGTTCGAGAACGAGCCGCTGCCGCACGAGAAGCTGTCCGACCGCGAATACCAGACGCTCTGCATGCTCGCGTCGGGCAAGCGGCTCACCGACATCGCGAACACGCTGTCGCTGTCCGTGAAGACGGTGAGCGTGTACCGGTCGCGGCTGCTCGAGAAGATGCGGCTGTCGAACAACGCGGAACTCACGTTCTACGTGATGAGCAACCGGCTCGTCGACATGGCGCCCACCGCCGGCGCCTGATCCGCCCGATCCGCCTGTTCCGCCGGATTCACCTGCTCCATCGGATTCGTCCGATTCCATGACGCGGCACACGCCGCGTCGCCTTCAACCGCCGCCCGTTTTTTGCGCGCAAGCGCTTGTTTTATCGGACGATTCCGCGGCGCGCCGCTGCGCCGCAGCGGGTCTTGTTCGTCAAATCGGCTAAAATTACGGGTTTTCACTCAGTCAGCGCCCCCGCGCCTGCGCGCGCTGGCGATTCATCCGCAATGTCTCTCTTCCGCAAGAAAAACGTCGATCGCATGATCGCCGGCGCGCACGCCGCCGGGCTCAAGAAAGCGCTCGGCGCGATCGACCTCACCTTCCTCGGCATCGGCGCGATCATCGGCACCGGCATCTTCGTGCTGACCGGCACCGGCGCCGTGCAAGCCGGCCCCGCCCTGATGCTGTCGTTCGTGATCGCCGCGATCGCATGCGGCCTCGCGGCGCTGTCGTACGCGGAATTCGCGTCGACGATCCCCGTTGCCGGCTCGATCTACACGTATTCGTACGCAACGCTCGGCGAGCTCGTCGCGTGGATCATCGGCTGGGACCTGATGCTCGAGTACGGCCTCGCGTCGTCGGCCGTGTCGGTCGGCTGGTCGGGCTACCTGCAGTCGCTGCTGCAGGGCTTCGGGCTGTCGCTGCCGACCGTGCTGACGGCCGCGCCCGGCGCGGTGCCGGGCGTCGTCACGTGGTTCAACCTGCCCGCGTTCCTCGTGATGATCGTGATCACGACGCTGCTGTCGATCGGCATCCGCGAATCGACCCGCATCAACAACATCATGGTGTTCATCAAGGTGTCGGTCGTGCTGCTCGTGATCGCGGTCGGCCTGTTCCACGTGACGCCCGCGAACTGGAAGCCGTTCATGCCGCACGGCTGGAACGGCGTGTTCGGCGCGGCGGCCGTGATGTTCTTCGCGTTCATCGGCTTCGACGCGGTGTCGTCGGCGGCCGAGGAAGTGAAGAACCCGAAACGCGATTTGCCGATCGGCATCATCGCGTCGCTCGCGGTGTGCGCGGTGCTGTACGTGACGGTCGCCGCAGTCGCGACCGGCATCGTGCCGGCAGCCCAGTACGCGAACATCTCGCACCCGATCTCGTACGCGCTGCAGGTGGCCGGCGAGAAGTGGGTCGCCGGTTTCATCGATCTCGGCGCCGTGCTCGGCATGCTGACCGTGATCCTCGTGATGAGCTACGGCCAGACCCGCGTGATCTTCGCGATGTCGCGCGACGGGCTGCTGCCGTCGATGCTGTCGCGCGTGCACCCGCGCTACGCGACGCCGTTCCTGACGACCTGGCTCGTCGGCCTGTTCTTCGGGCTGATCGCCGCGCTCGTGCCGCTCAACGTGCTCGCCGAGCTGATCAACATCGGCACGCTCGCGGCGTTCTCGATGGTGTCGATCGCGGTGCTCGTGTTGCGCCGCACGCACCCCGACCTGCCGCGCGCGTTCCGCTGCCCGGGCGTGCCCGTGGTGCCGATCCTCGCGGTCGCGGCGTGCCTGTTCCTGATGCTGAACCTGCAGCCCGTCACGTGGGCCGCATTCGGCATCTGGCTCGTGATCGGTCTCGTGATCTACTTCCTGTACTCGCGTCACCACTCGAAGCTCGCGCACGGTCACCACGACGCGCACTGAGCGCCGTCGCGGCGCGCGCAGGCCGCGCGTCGCGACGCCCACCGCACGGGGCCGCCACCGGCCCCGTGCGGCCCCCCCTCCCCCGAACCGGCCGCTGCGCCGCTCCCGCGAGCGCTCGCTATCCGATCGTCGCGATGTCTTGCCCGATCCTCCGGATTTGCCCGCACGCGCCACTGCACTGCCTGCACGCAAGCGCCGCGCGGTTCATAATCCCGCCATCGAACGACGGTCCCGGGCAGCGGGCCGTCCGGCAACAGGAAAAGATGATGGAAAGCGTCGATCTCGATGTACTGAAATCCAGCGCGCGCTGGCTCGAAGAAGGACGCCGCGTCCTGCTCGTGACGGTCGTGAAGACGTGGGGCTCGTCGCCGCGCCCCGAAGGCGCGATGCTCGCGGTGCGCGAGGACGGCCTGGTGGTCGGCTCCGTGTCCGGCGGCTGCATCGAGGACGACCTGATCGCCCGCGTGCACGCGAGCGGCATCGCGGCCGACGCGCGCCCGGAAGCGCTCAAGTACGGCGTGACGGCCGAGGAAGCGCACCGCTTCGGGCTGCCTTGCGGCGGCACGATCCAGCTCGTGCTTGAGCCGCTCACGCGCGACAGCGGGATTGCCGGGCTGTGCGCGGAAGTCGAGGCCGGCCGCCTCGTCACGCGCACGATGACGCTCGCGACCGGCCGTGCGTCGCTGTCGCCCGCGCAGGCGACCGACGGGCTCGCCTTCGACGGCGAACGGCTCGTGTCGATCCACGGGCCGCGCTACCGGATGCTCGTGATCGGCGCCGGCCAGCTGTCGCGCTATCTGTGCCAGATCGCGGTCGGGCTCGACTACCAGGTGACGGTGTGCGATCCGCGCGAGGAATACACGGATGCGTGGGACGTGCCGGGCACGCGCGTCGTGCGCACGATGCCCGACGATACGGTGCTCGACATGAAGCTCGACGCGCGTTCGGCGGTGATCGCGCTGACGCACGATCCGAAGCTCGACGATCTCGCGCTGATGGAGGCGCTGAAGACGCCCGCGTTCTACGTGGGCGCGCTCGGGTCGCGGCGCAACAACGCGGCGCGGCGCGAGCGGCTGCGCGAATTCGACCTGAACGAAGCGGAACTGGGCCGGCTGCACGGACCGGCCGGCATCTACATCGGCAGCCGGACGCCTCCGGAAATCGCGATCTCGATCCTTGCCGAGATCACCGCCGCGAAGAACCACGTGTCGCTGCCGACGATCCTGCAGGTCGAAGGCGCGAAGGCCGCGCGCGAAATCGCGGCAAACAACGGCGCGGCCTGCGGACTCTGAGCCACGGCGGCGCGCCGCCGATACGGTGCGCGCCGGTGACAGCCCGGCGCGATCGCCGATCCGATCCGGTCAGGTCAGGTCAGGTCAGGCCGGCAGCGAGCGCCGCGGCAACCGAACCGACCACCAGCACGACGCCAACCGTACGGCGCTTGTTCAGCTCGGTCCACAGCAGCACGCCCGTCAGCGACAGCAGGATCAGCGAGCCTGCGATCGTGTCCATCAGCAGCACCCAGCCGAGGTTCATCCCGACGCCGCGATGCAGGTTGTTCAGCGTCGTCAGGAACGTGTTGCCCGTGCGCTTCACCGACACGTAGCCGTTGCCGACCCAGTACTCGGCCTGCAGGTTCTGGTGCGGGCCGAATACGCCGAATTGCCAGTGCTCCGGCTGCATCACGCGTTGGTCGCCCCACGCGACGGCCTGCGCGGGCTCCTTGCGCATGCGCCCCGGCTTGCCGTCGAAGTGCAGCGCCTGCTGCAGCCACTTCGTCATCGCGGCGGGCGTCTTCGGCACCGGGCTCGGCAGCGCGATCTGCAGTTCCTCGACCTGCGGCTCGCCGGTCGAAATCTTCAGCGGCGGCGCGCGGTGGTTCAGCAGCACGCCCGTCACGCCGAACAACAGCCCGAGCACCGCGCCCCACAGCCCGACCCAGCCGTGCACCTTGCGCAGCCACTTGATGAAGGTTGCGCGGCGCGAGCGCTGGCGGCGCGCAGCCAGCTCGCCGTCGCTCAGCGGGCGGCCCGCCGGGTGCAGCACGGTGACGCCGGCGAGCGGCATGCCCGCCTTGGGCGGGTCGATCGTTTCGGGCGCGTTCACGCGAAAGTATCCATTCGTTCAAAACAACGGGCGGCGCGCAAGGCATGCGCGCCGCCCGATCAACATGAAAATGAGAATGGATATCATTACATAAATCTATTGCCGGCTCAATCCTGGCGGGTACGCGGCGCCAGGTTCGATGAGCAAAAAATCGCGGGAGAAGCGCCTGCGTTGCGGCACGATGCCGAACGATAGCCGGCAGATGCCAGCGAAATCATCCCGAAAGATCGAGACAGCATTTCGCAAGCAGCCGCGCGGCAGCAGGCCGTTCAGCGCAACGGCGGCAGCGGGAAACGCGGCGCGGCGTCGCCCGGCTCGGGCTCGGGCTCGGTGCGATCGAGCGCGTACAACCACGCGAGCAGGTCCGCGACGGCCTGGTAGAGCTGCGGCGGAATCCGGTCGTCGAGATCGACCTGCATCAGCAGCGACACCATCTCCGGTGCCGTATGCACGTACAGCCCGGCGTCGTGCGCACGCGCGACGATCATCTCCGCGAGCACGCCGTACCCCTTCGCGACCACGCGCGGCGCCGCATCGCCGCCTTTCGGGTCGTAGACGAGCGCGGCCGCGCGCTTGCGGGACGTCATGCTCATGGCAGCACCTCGTCATCGACGCCCGGCACTCGCGCATCCGGTCCGCCGGCCGCGCCGCGCGCATACGCGGCGGCCGCCGCCTGCGCGGCAAACAGGTCGAAGCCGTCCGGCCCGTCGTCGACCGCGCGGATCGACAGCCCGCCCACCTTGAGCCCCGACCCTTCGAGCCGCTGCCGCAGCGCGGCCTCGTTTCGCGTGAGGCGGTCCGCGCCCGCGTGGTTCGCACGCAGCCGCGCGACGAGCTGCGCGCCGTTCAGCACCAGCTCGGCATCGACCGTGCCGAGCGACGGCAGTGTCAACGTGAGGCGCGTGCGCCACGCGATGCCGTCGCCGGCGTCGTCACCGCCGCCGCGCGGCCCCCGGTTGCCCGGCTCGTCCGGCTCGATCGTCCAGTCGAGCCGCGCGCCGGGCCATGCCTCGCCGGCCCAGCGAAACTGGTCGGTCGCGAGCGCATCGAGCTGCTGCCGGACGAGCGGCACCGCGGCCGGATGCACGGTCGCGAGCGTCTGCGCCTGCGGATCGGACGACGCCGCCGCGAGTCCGGCACGCGCGGGCGTCCAGCGCGTATCGGCGTGCGTCCCCAGCGGATCGGCGCCGTCGGGCGGCAACGACGCGCCCTGCCGCGCGGCCGCCGGCATTGCCTGCGCGGGATCGCGTGCCGGCGCGCCGGCCTGGGCCGGCGTGCCCGGTTGCGCGGTGGTCCGCGCGGACGCCGGCAGCGGCGGGCGTTGTGCGAGCAGTTCGTCGAGCACGTCGGTCGAATCGTGCGACGCGGCATCCGGGTCGGCCGGCGCGAGTACGGCCGCCAGACGCGCCTGCGGTTCGCGCATCAGCGCGGCGAGCGGACGCTGGCCGGCCAGCCACTGCGCGAGATGGGATTCATAGAAGAGGCCGCTTTCGCTCACGGCCTGCGCAAGCGCCGCACGCAACGCCATAACCGGCGGCGGCGCGGCCGCATCGCGCGCAGCCGCGGCAGACGACGCCTCGGCGGAAGCCGGTGTGGACGGCGCCGCCGGACCGGAGGCGGCCGGCATGCGCGCCGGCACGGCCGTATCGGTCAGCAGCACGGTGGGATCGGCCAGCAACGGCACACGACCGGCGAGCGCCGGCGTCGCGTCGCCGCCCGAGCGCGAGATCGCGTCGAGCACGCGCCCGACATCGGACAGTGCGGTCTGCGTGGAAGCGGGTGGCGCGGCGGGCGGACTGCCGGCCGGCGGCGCGGACGACGCGCCGGCGCCCGGCGTGCCGACCTGCGAGGTCGCGCCGCCGCCGGCGGGCGCCGACACGGTGCCGGTCAGCAGGCTGTCGAGGCGGCTCGCCAGCAGCGCAGCCGCAACGGAATCGATACCGGTCATGATCGGAGCCTGCTCACCTTAGGGTCTGTTTGCAGATGGAACGCACATGCGTTGCCACGAGAACGGCCGTGCGCGACGCCGCGACTACCGGCGTATTCGCCAGGAGCGCAACGTGGCGAGCGGCCGTTCTCGTGGCAACCCCAAATCAGGAAATCATTCCACGGGAATGCCCGAAATCGCCCGCATGGCGGCGTCGCTCGCCTCTTGTTCGGCTCGGCCAAACGGCGCTCATCACTCCTTGCCCTGCGAGCGATTTCGGGCATTCGCATGTGCGCTCCATCTGCAAACAGACCCGACCCATCGTTGCGAATCCGGGCGCGGCACGCCGGTGCCGCCCGCGGGAACGGTGCGCGCCGCGTGCGGCAACGGGCCCGGGCGCGTCGCGCCCGTCTCCCCGGAAAACGGCCCTACCCGCGCGCGCGGTAGAGATCGGTCAATACCTTGGTCGAACGCCGTGCCTCGAACAGCGCGGACAGCCGCGCGACGTCCGGGCTCGCGAGATCGCGGATCGCGGCGTCGTCGGCCAGGATGCGGCGGATCAGGTCGAGCTTGCGGCCGAGATCCGATTCGTCGAGTGCGACGCCCGGATCGGCCTCCTTGAGCCCGTCGACGAGCTGCATGAATTCGGCCTGCAACCCCGGCAACGCGCTCCAGTCCGCGCCGCGCGCGGCGCACAGCATGCGGCCCGACACGGCGGCGAGCGCCTCGTAACGTGCGAAGTATTCGGCCTTGCGATTCATCGTGACGCTTCCACTGCCTGTTGCGCGGCCATCCGCGCGACTTCCGGGGCGATGCCCGTCCATGCTTCCTCGAGCGTGGCGAGCAGCCCGTCGACCTCGACCAGCATCGCGTCGCTCGCCTGCGCGTTCGCTTCCAGCAGACGCCGGCCGATATACGCATACAGCGCATCGAGCCGGTCCGCGATCTCGCCGCCCGCGTCGCGGTTCAGCGATGCCTGCAGCCCGCTCTCGACGATCCGGATCGCCTTGCCGATCGCTTCGCCGCGCCCGGACACGTTGTCCTGCTGCAAATGCATGCGGGCCAGCGCAATCGCCTGCCGCGCGCCCTGGTACAGCATCGCGATCAGCCGGTGCGGGGAGGCGCCCATCACCCCCGTCTCGACGCCGACACGCGCGTATGCATTGGCTCCAGCGTGTCCTGGGGAAAACATGCGCATCTCCTTGTTAT
This sequence comes from Burkholderia cepacia complex sp. TUM26381, assembly GCF_057439935.1. Lineage (NCBI taxonomy): Bacteria > Pseudomonadati > Pseudomonadota > Betaproteobacteria > Burkholderiales > Burkholderiaceae > Burkholderia > Burkholderia cepacia complex sp. TUM26381. Next base: position 3,460,001 of record NZ_CM172006.1, read on the forward strand.
GCCTTGGCTATACGGGAGCCGCCGCCGTGCATCGCACGACGCGGCCTTCACACCGGAGTTATCGGAAGGGAATTGAAAAGCTTTAGGTGCGCGGCGCGTGCCGCCGGGCAAGCGATACCGGCCTGCCGCCCCTGTCCGGGAGGCGGTCGGCCGCCCCTATGAACCGTCGCCGGATTCCCGTCGCCGGATAGCCTTCCCCGGATGCCCGTCGCGTCACACCGACATCTGCATGATGTCGTTGTAAGCGCTCACTAGCTTGTTGCGGACCTGAAGCCCGAACTGGAAGCCGATGTTGGCTTTCTGCATGTCGACCATCACGTCGTTCAGCGACACGTTCGGCGCGCCGACTTCGAACGCCTTCGCCTCGCCGAGCGCGTGCTGCTGGTCGCCGCTGATCTTGTCGAGCGACGCCTTCATCGCGCTCGCGAACGTGCCGGCCGTCGCCGCGCCCGAACCGGCAAGCGCTGCCGTCGGGCTCGTGACGCCGCCGGACGCCTGCGCGGCCATCGACTGCATCTGTTGCAACACCGAACCGATTCCGCTGACGTTCGCAGTCATGCTGTCCCCAGACTTAGAGAAGAGACCCGGACGGGCCGGGCGATCCGCCGGCGCCGCACCACGCGCACCATGCCGGATCGCGAAAAAGGATAGCAGCGCGCCGCGCGTCAAAGCCGAGAAAGTACGGGGGAAACCCCGCTCTTTTCGGTCGATCGGAGTACGGCCCGAATCACGATAATCGCATCGTGTCATTGTCCGCCCGCTCGTCCGAGCGAGCTCAGTCGTCCCGCTCCGGAGAAACTCGACGCATGGATTCGCAGGCCAACTCGCTGATCAACCCAGACGCCCGCGCGGGCCTCGCCAGCCCGGCGCCCGGCGCCGCCGCGGCCGCCGCGTTGCCGGGCGCGGGTGGCGCAGGCGCAGACTTCGGGCTGGGCGGCTTCGCGGAACGCATTCCCGGCATCTCGCGGATGAAGGGCAACCCGAAGCTGCCGTTCGTGATCGCCGTCGCGCTCGCGATCGCCGCGATCACCGCCCTCGTGCTGTGGAGCCGGGCGCCCGACTACCGCGTGCTGTACAGCAACCTGTCGGACCGCGACGGCGGCGCGATCATTGCCGCGCTCCAGCAGGCAAACGTTCCCTACAAGTTCGCCGATGCCGGCGGCGCGATCCTCGTGCCGTCGAACCAGGTGCATGAAACGCGCCTGAAGCTCGCCGCGATGGGGCTGCCGAAGGGCGGCTCGGTCGGCTTCGAGCTGATGGACAACCAGAAATTCGGCATCAGCCAGTTCGCCGAGCAGATCAATTACCAGCGTGCGCTCGAAGGCGAGCTGCAGCGCACCATCGAATCGATCAATGCCGTGCGCGGCGCGCGCGTGCATCTCGCGATCCCGAAGCCGTCGGTCTTCGTGCGCGACAAGGAAGCGCCGAGCGCGTCGGTGTTCGTCGACCTCTATCCGGGCCGCGTGCTCGACGAGGGCCAGGTCCAGGCGATCACGCGGATGGTGTCGTCCGGCGTGCCCGACATGCCCGCGAAGAACGTGACGATCGTCGACCAGGACGGCAACCTGCTGACCCAGACCGCGTCCGCCTCCGGCCTCGACGCGAGCCAGCTCAAATATGTGCAGCAGGTCGAGCACAACACGCAAAAGCGCATCGACGCGATCCTCGCGCCGATCTTCGGCACCGGCAACGCACGCTCGCAGGTCAGCGCGGACCTCGATTTTTCGAAGATCGAGCAGACCTCGGAAAGCTACGGCCCGAACGGCAATCCGCAGCAATCCGCGATCCGCAGCCAGCAGACCAGCAGCGCGACCGAACTCGCGCAGGGCGGCGCGTCGGGCGTGCCGGGCGCGCTGTCGAACACGCCGCCGCAGCCGGCGTCCGCGCCGGTCGTCGCCGGCAACGGCCAGAACGGGCCGCAGACGACGCCGGTCAGCGACCGCAAGGACCAGACGACCAACTACGAAGTCGACAAGACGATCCGCCACCTCGAACAGCCGATGGGCAGCGTGAAGCGGCTGTCGGTCGCGGTCGTCGTCAACTACCAGCCGGTCGCCGACGCGAAGGGCCACGTGACGATGCAGCCGCTGCCGCCCGCCAAGCTCGCGCAGGTCGAACAGCTCGTGAAGGACGCAATGGGCTACGACGAGAAGCGCGGCGACTCGGTGAACGTCGTGAACAGCGCGTTCTCGACCGTGAGCGACCCGTACGCCGACCTGCCGTGGTGGCGCCAGCCCGACATGATCGCGATGGCGAAGGAAGCCGCGAAGTGGCTCGGCATCGCGGCAGCCGCGGCAGCGCTCTACTTCATGTTCGTGCGCCCGGCGATGCGCCGCGCGTTCCCGCCGCCCGAGCCGGCCGCGCCGGCGCTCGCGGCGCCGGAAGATCCGGTCGCGCTCGACGGCCTGCCCGCGCCGGTCAAGACGGAGGAGCCCGACCCGATGCTGCTCGGCTTCGAAACCGAGAAGAACCGCTACGAACGCAACCTCGACTACGCACGCACGATCGCCCGCCAGGATCCGAAGATCGTCGCTACCGTCGTGAAGAACTGGGTGTCCGATGAACGCTGAAGGCTTGACCAAGAGCGCGCTGCTGCTGATGTCGATCGGCGAGGAAGAAGCCGCGCAGGTATTCAAGTTCCTCGCGCCGCGCGAGGTCCAGAAGATCGGCGCCGCGATGGCCGCGCTGAAGAACGTCACGCGCGAGCAGGTCGAGGACGTGCTGCAGGAGTTCGCGAAGGAAGCCGAGCAGCACACCGCGCTGTCGCTCGATTCGAGCGACTACATCCGCTCGGTGCTGACGAAGGCGCTCGGCGAGGACAAAGCCGGCGTGCTGATCGACCGCATCCTGCAGGGCAGCGACACGAGCGGCATCGAGGGCCTGAAGTGGATGGACTCGGGCGCCGTGGCCGAGCTGATCAAGAACGAGCATCCGCAGATCATCGCGACGATCCTCGTGCACCTCGACCGCGACCAGGCGTCGGAAATCGCCTCGTGCTTCACCGAACGGCTGCGTAACGACGTGATGCTGCGGATCGCGACGCTCGACGGCATCCAGCCGGCCGCGCTGCGCGAACTCGACGACGTGCTGACGGGCCTGCTGTCCGGCAGCGACAACCTGAAGCGCAGCCCGATGGGCGGCATCCGCACCGCGGCCGAGATCCTGAACTTCATGACGAGCGTGCACGAGGAAGGCGTGCTCGAAAGCGTGCGCCAGTACGACGCCGATCTCGCGCAGAAGATCGTCGACCAGATGTTCGTGTTCGAGAACCTGCTCGACCTCGAGGATCGCGCGATCCAGATGGTGCTCAAGGAAGTCGAGTCGGAAACGCTGATCATCGCGCTGAAGGGCGCGCCGCCCGCGCTGCGCCAGAAGTTCCTCGCGAACATGTCGCAACGCGCGGCCGAACTGCTCGCCGAGGATCTCGACGCGCGCGGCCCGGTGCGCGTGTCCGAAGTCGAGACGCAGCAGCGCCGCATCCTGCAGATCGTGCGCAACCTCGCCGAGAGCGGCCAGATCGCGATCGGCGGCAAGGCGGAAGACGCGTATGTCTGATTCGGCGAGCGATCGCGTGGGCACCCTCACCGCATACCAGCGGTGGGAGATGGCGTCGTTCGACCCGCCGCCGCCCCCGCCGCCGCCCGACGACGCGGCGGCCGCTGCCGCCGCGCTCGCCGAGGAACTGCAGCGCGTGCGCGATGCCGCGCACGCCGAAGGCCATGCGGCCGGCCACGTCGAAGGCCAGGCGCTCGGCTACCAGGCCGGTTTCGAGCAGGGCCGCGAACAGGGTTTCGAGGCCGGCCAGGCCGACGCACGCGAACAGGCTGCGCAGCTCGCGGCGCTCGCCGCGTCGTTCCGCGAAGCCGTATCGACCGTCGAACACGATCTCGCGTCCGACATCGCGCAACTCGCGCTCGACATCGCGCAGCAGGTCGTGCGCCAGCACGTGAAGCATGACCCGGCCGCGCTGGTCGCGGCCGTGCGCGACGTGCTCGCGGCCGAGCCCGCACTGTCCGGCGCACCGCATCTCGCGGTGAATCCGGCCGACCTGCCCGTCGTCGAAGCCTATTTGCAGGACGATCTCGATACGCTCGGCTGGAACGTGCGCACCGATGCGTCGATCGAGCGCGGCGGCTGCCGCGCGCACGCCGCGACCGGCGAGGTCGATGCGACGTTGTCCACGCGCTGGCAGCGCGTCGCCGCCGCGATCGGCAAGGTGAGCACGTGGTGACGCGGCCGCCCGAGGCGCTGGCGCACGACGGCATGACGCCGCTCGAACGTGAACTCGCGCTCGCGTCGTTCGGGCCGGCTGCCGCGCACGACGCCGCACACGACGCCACGCCGCACGCTGCGGTTGCGGCCGCCGATACCGCCGGCGCCACGCCGCGCGCACCGCACAACCCCCATCTCGCGCACTGGCGTTCGCACCTGAACGGGCTCGCCGCGCGCAGCCACCGCGCGCTGCCGCTGCGGCCGTGCGGGCGCCTCACGCGCGCGGCCGGCCTCGTGCTCGAGGCGATCGGGCTGCGCCTGTCGGTCGGTGCCGAATGCACGATCGAACTGCCGCCCGGCAGCACGCTGCCGCACGCGGAAGCCGAAGTCGTCGGCTTCGCCGGCGACCGCCTGTTCCTGATGCCGACCACCGACGTCGCGGGCGTGCTGCCCGGCGCGCGCGTGTGGCCGCTCGAAAGCGCGCCCATCACCGATCCGCTCGCGGGCGCGAAGCGGCTGCCGGTCGGCTGGGAGATGCTCGGGCGCGTCGTCGACGCGTCGGGCCGCCCGCTCGACGGCCTCGGCCCGCTGGCGTCCAAGGTCGATGCACCGCTGTCGGCGCCGTCGATCAACCCGCTCGAACGCGAACCGATCCACCACGTGCTCGATGTCGGCGTGCGCGCGATCAACGCGCTGCTCACCGTCGGCCGCGGGCAGCGGATGGGCCTGTTCGCGGGCTCCGGCGTCGGCAAGTCGGTGCTGCTCGGCACGATGGCGCGCTATACGAGCGCGGAAGTGATCGTGATCGGGCTGATCGGCGAACGCGGCCGCGAAGTGAAGGAATTCATCGAACAGATCCTCGGCGAGGACGGCCTCGCGCGCTCGGTCGTCGTCGCGGCGCCGGCCGACGTGTCGCCGCTGCTGCGGATGCAGGGCGCCGCCTACGCGACGTCGCTCGCCGAGTATTTCCGCGACCAGGGCAAGCATGTGCTGCTGCTGATGGATTCGCTGACGCGCTATGCGATGGCGCAGCGCGAGATCGCGCTGGCGATCGGCGAGCCGCCCGCGACGAAAGGCTATCCGCCGTCGGTGTTCGCGAAGCTGCCCGCGCTCGTCGAGCGCACCGGCAACGGGCCCGAAGGCGGCGGCTCGATCACCGCGTTCTACACGGTGCTGACCGAAGGCGACGACCAGCAGGACCCGATCGCCGATTCGGCGCGCGCGATCCTCGACGGCCACATCGTGCTGTCGCGCTCGCTCGCCGAGGCCGGCCACTACCCGGCGATCGACATCGAGGCATCGATCAGTCGCGCGATGACCGCGCTGATCGACGAAACGCATCTCGACCACGTGCGGCAGTTCAAGCAGATGCTGTCGCGCTACCAGCGCAACCGCGACCTGATCGCGGTCGGCGCGTACGCCCCCGGCCGCGACGCGCAGCTCGACCGCGCGATCGCGCTCTACCCGCGCATCGAGGCCTTCCTGCAGCAGGGCTTCCGCGAATGCGCGCCGTTCGCACCGAGCCTGACCGCGCTCGATGCACTGTTCGACGCTTACGGAGGCTGATCCCGATGGCACACGGCTTTCCCCTTCAGCTGCTGCTCGACCGTGCGCAGGAAGACCTCGACTCGGCCACGAAGCAGCTCGGCACCGCGCAGCGCGACCGCACCGCGGCGGCCGAACAGCTCGACGCGCTGCTGCACTACCGCGACGAATATCACGCCCGCTTCGCGCAATCCGCGCAAAGCGGGATGCCGGCCGGCAACTGGCGCAATTTCCAGGCGTTCATCGACACGCTCGACGCCGCGATCGCCCAGCAGCGCAACGTGCTCGCCGCGGCGGAGGTCCGCATCGACGAAGCCCGCCCGAACTGGCAGCAGAAGAAGCGCACCGTCGGCTCGTACGAAATCCTGCAGGCACGCGGCGTCGCGCAGGAAGCGACGCGCGAGGCCCGGCGCGAACAGCGCGACGCCGACGAACACGCCGCGAAGATCCTGCGCATGCGGGCCGACGCGGCCCGCTCGTCGTAACCGACCACCGCATTCGAACGAGAGAACCGTCATGCCACCCCTGCCCCTGCTCGGCGCGCTGATCGACACCGCCGGCGCCGCACTCAAGGCCGCCCGCGGCTCGGGTTCGTCCGCCGCCGGCAACGATGCGCCGGCGACCACGGCCGCCGTGCCGTTCGCGCAGACGCTGAAGCAAAGCGTCGTCACGCGTCGCGACGCGTCGAATCCCGCTACGCCCGATGCATCGACGACGCAGGCTGCGTCGAAACCGGCCGCCGGCACGAAGCCGTCCGGCACGGACGACGACAAGTCGACCGACGACGCGAACGCGACGACCAACCCCGACGCCGCCGCAGTCGCCGCCGCTGCCGCCGTGCAGGCGCAGTTGCAGGCGCGCACGGACAACGCGACGCCTGCCGGCGCCCCCGCTGCCGCTGTTGCGGCCGCGGCGCAAAAGACGGCCGTGTCCGGCCAGCCCGATGCCACGGCGACGCTGACCGGTCAGGCTGCCAAGGATGCGGCCGCCGAGCCGACCGGCCCGGCGTCGAGCCGCGACGCGTTGCAAGCCGCGCTCGCCAAGCTGACGGGCGGCGCCGGCGCGATCGCGATGCCCGCGGCCGGTACGTCCGCCGCCGCCCCGACCTCGGCGCCGGCAGCAACCGCATCGACCGCCGCCGCCGCCGCGCCGCTGACGCCGAAGGTGCCGACGTTCGACCGTACGCTCGCCGATGCGAAAGGCGCGCTCGCCCCCCAGCAGACGCCGACGCAGGCCACCGCGCAGGCGCTGCAGGCCGACGCGACCGCCCAGTCGGGTACGCAGCACGCACTCGCGGCAACCAGCAATGCGACGGATCCGGCCGCCAGCGCGACGCTCGCGGCCGGCGCGACGGCCGCCGCCGCGGCGCAGGCGAACCTGCAACTGTCGCCGGCCGCCGGTGCGATCGCCGCCGCCAACGCGCACGTGCTCGCCCCGCACGTCGGCACCGCCGACTGGACGGACGCGCTGAGCCAGAAGGTCGTGTTCCTGTCGAATGCACACCAGCAGAGCGCCGAGCTGACGCTCAATCCGCCCGATCTCGGGCCGCTGCAGGTCGTGCTGCGCGTCGCGGACAACCACGCGCACGCGCTGTTCGTGTCACAGCACGCGCAGGTGCGCGACGCGGTCGAAGCCGCGCTGCCGAAGCTGCGCGAAGCGATGGAAGCGGGCGGGCTCGGGCTCGGCAGCGCGACCGTCAGCGACGGCGGTTTCGCTTCGCAGCAGCAGAACCCGCAGCAGACCTTCGCCGGCGGCCAGTCGTCGCGGCGCGGGAACGGCGGATCGTCAGCCGTCGATGCACCGGCCGACGCTGCGCAATCCGCACCGGCCGCCGCGAGCGTGAGCCGCGCCGGCCTCGTCGATACGTTTGCCTGAGCATGGCCGCTGCCGTGCGCGCGCCGCGTTCAGCGGCCGTGCACCGCGGCAGCCGCCTCGCCGCGCGGCACACCGCCCTTGCGCGCCGCGACGATGAAATCCGCCGCGCGCTCGCCGATCATCACCGACGGCGCATTCGTGTTTCCGCCAACCAGCGTCGGCATCACCGACGCATCCACCACGCGCAGCCCTTCGACACCGCGCACGCGCAGTTGCGGATCCACGACCGCACGCGCATCCGAGCCCATCCGGCAGGTGCCGACCGGGTGATAGATCGTGTCGGCATGCGCGACGATCGTCGCGCGCAGCTCGGCTTCGCTCTGGTCCGCCCGCGTGTACAGCTCGCGCCCGCCCTGCGACGCGAGCGGCGCCTGCGACAGGATCCGGCGCATCGCCTGCGTGCCGCGCACGAGCAGGTCGAGATCGCGTGAATCGCTGAAGAAGCGCGGATCGATCAGCGGCGCGTCGCGCGCATCGCCGGTCGCGAGCGCGACCGTGCCGCGGCTGAACGGCCGCAGCGCGCACACGTGCAGCGAGTAGCCGAACCCCCAGTGCATCTTGCGGTTGTGGTCGTCGACGAGCGCCGTGCAAAAGTGCAGTTGCAGGTCGGGACGCTCGAGCGACGGATCGCTCTTGATGAAGCCGCCGGCCTCCGCGACGTTGCTCGTCATCATCCCCGTGCGGCTCGAGAAATAGCGCGCGAGCGCGGGCGTCATCTTCGCGATTCCGCGCAGGCACACGCCGACCAGCTCCGACGAATTCACGCGCGTGTTGATGATGAAGTCGATGTGGTCGATCAGGTTCGTGCCGACGTCCGGCGCATCCTGCACGACCGCGATCCCGTGCCGGCGCAGTTGTTCCGCCGGGCCGATCCCCGAACACATCAGCAGTTGCGGCGAATTGAACGCGCCGGCCGACAGGATCACTTCCGCGCGCGCGCCGAGCGTCTCGACGCGGCCGTTGCGCGATACCGCGACGCCGACCGCGCGCTTGCCGTCGAAGCCGACGCGCAGCACCGTCGCGTCGGTGATCACGTGCAGGTTCGGACGGTTGCGGCCGTAGATGTATGCGCGCGCCACGCTGCAGCGCGACCCGTCGCGGTGCGTGACCTGATAGAAGCCGACGCCTTCCTGCGTCGCGCCGTTGAAGTCGTCGTTCAGCGGATAGCCGGCTGCGTGCGCGGCCTGGATGAATCGTTCGGAGAACGGATTGCGAAAGCGCAGATCCGACACCGACAGCGGACCGTCCGCGCCGTGCCACGCGTCGGCGCCGCGTTGGTTGCCTTCCGCGCGGCGGAAATACGGCAGCACGTCCTGCCAGCCCCAGCCCGTCGCGCCGAGCTGCGCCCACTCGTCGTAGTCGCCCGGGTGGCCGCGCGTGTAGATCATCGCGTTGATCGCACTCGAGCCGCCCATCCCGCGCCCGCGCGGCTGGTAGCCGCGCCGCCCGCCGAGGCCCGGCTGCGGCACCGTCTCGTAGCCGTAGTTCGTGCCGAGCTTGTACGGCACCAGCGCCGCGATGCCGACCGGCATGTTGACCAGCAGGTTGCGCTCCGTATGCGAGCCGGCCTCGATCAGCGCGATCGTCGCATCGGGGCAGGCATCGGCGAGACGGCCTGCCAGGCTCGACCCGCCCGAACCGCCGCCGACGATGATGTAGTCGTATTGCATGTCACGTCTCCGTCGTGTCATGGAAGGCGCCCGGCACCGCCGCGCGACCGCGTCCCCTCTTGTAATGTTCGGGCATTGTAGGAATGGCCGCCGCGCACGCGGCGCGCGGATTCAAGAGCGATTCCTCTAAACGCCCGCGTGAACTAAATTTAAGATGTATCGATTCGCTTCGCACGATGCGTCGGCCACGAGAAGCCGATCCGTCGCGAAACGGGACGGACGACGATGCAGCGCCAGGTTCTGCAGGCCGCGTGCCGACCGGGTAATCCAGATGCCATGCGCGCGGCCCGCATTTCATTTCAAACGGCTGCGTGCCCGGCGATGCTCGGCATCATGCGCGCAGTCGATCGAAATCGAACGGCACGCCTTGTCGCCGACCGTTTGGACGGTGGGTCGCCGCAGCGGCTCGACGCGCTGCGGCACGGATTGGCGAACCCGTCGCGCCGCCCTGCTTCGGTGCACCGGCACGCGATCGCGCAACCGTGTCGCGCGCCCGGTCGTCGTCGCATGAAGGCGTGCGCCCATGCCGTGCGGCACGACCTTCGGACGCGGGCACCGTCGCGCGGATACGACGCCTGCCGCGCGCGGCAACCGGTTTTCGAGCACACGTCGCATCCGGCCCCGCGCCGCGCGACCCGCATCACCCGATCCGCGTCGCCGCGCTCGCCGAGCGTGCGCGTGCGGCGTGACGGCCGGCCGACCAGCCAGGCCCAACTGGAGGAGACGACATGAAGAACGACCTGCCCGAACTGGCCCCGCAAGCACCGCCGTCGGTCGATGCGCTGACGTCGCTGCTGCACGACCAGCGCGCGGCGTATCTGCGCGCGCCGTACCCTGCGTGGGAGACCCGCGTGCAGCACCTGCGCGCGCTGCGCACGATGCTGATCGACCACTCGGATGCGCTCGCCGAAGCGATCAGCGCCGATTTCGGCCATCGCGCGAAGCAGGAAGTGCTGCTGTCGGAAATCTGGATGGCGAAGGAAGAGATCGACGACGCGCTGAAGCACGGCAAGCGCTGGATGAAGCCGATCCGCAAGCCGATGAACAAGTGGCTGCGACCGGCGCGCGCGAAGGTGATTCCGCAGCCGCTCGGCGTGGTCGGCATCGTCGTGCCGTGGAACTACCCGATACTGCTCGCGGCCGGCCCGCTGATCTGCGCGCTCGCGGCCGGCAACCGCGCGATCATCAAGATGTCCGAACTGACGCCGCGCACGTCGGCGCTGTTCGAGCAGCTCATCGGCAAGACCTTCACGCGCGACCACGTCGCGGTCGTGAACGGCGATGCGGAAGTCGGCGCGGCATTCAGCGGGCTGCCGTTCGATCATCTGCTGTTCACCGGCTCGACGCACGTCGGCCGCCACGTGATGCGTGCGGCCGCCGACAACCTCACGCCCGTCACGCTCGAGCTCGGCGGCAAGTCGCCGGCGATCGTCGGCCCGAATGCGCGCTTCGACGCGGCCGTCGATGCCATCGTCGCCGGCAAGACGCTGAACGCCGGCCAGACCTGCATCGCGCCCGACTACGTGCTGCTGCCGCGCGGGATGGAAGCCGCCTTCATCGAGCGCGCGCGGGCACGCTTCGCGAAGATGTATCCGGACCTGTCTGCGAACGGCGACTACACGACGATCGTGTCGCCGCGTCACTACGCGCGGCTGCAGCAACTCGCGAGCGATGCGCAGGCGGCCGGCGCGCAACTGCATCCGCTGTCCGACGCGCAGTCGGATCCCGCGTCGCGCCGCTTCGTGCCGTGCGCGGTCACGCAGGTGCCGGCCGCGTCGCAACTGATGCAGGAGGAAATCTTCGGGCCGCTGCTGCCGCTCGTGCCGTACGAGCGGCTCGACGAAGCGATCGCGTACGTCAATGCGCGCCCGCGTCCGCTCGCGCTGTACCTGTTCGACGAGGACAGCGGCACGGTCGACCGCGTCATGCGCGAAACGATCTCGGGCGGCGTATCGATCAACGAAACGCTGATGCACATCGCGTGCGGCAGCTTGCCGTTCGGCGGTGTCGGTGCGAGCGGCATGGGCGCGTACCACGGCTACGACGGCTTCGTGACGTTCTCGAAGATGAAGCCCGTGCTCACGCAGGCGCGCCTGAACGCGCGCAACCTGCTCGCGCCGCCGTACGGCAAGCGCTTCGCCGCGCTGATCAAGCTGATGCTGAAGTTCTGAGGTAGCCGCACCCGACGGGCCGCGCGCATCGCGCCGCGGCCCTTGCAAGCCTGCCGCGCGGCGTGGCTGCCGCGCACGCCGTCACACGGGCCAGAGCGGCCCTTCCTGCATCGCGCCGATCTGCTCGCGCAACTCGAGCACGCGCGCTTCCCAGTAACGATGCGTGTTGAACCACGGGAAGGCGGCCGGAAACGCGGGGTCGTCCCAACGCCGCGCGAGCCATGCCGCGTAGTGGATCAGCCGCAGCGTGCGCAGCGCTTCGACCAGATGCAGCTCGCGCGGCTCGAATTCGCAGAAATCCTCGTAGCCGGCGAGCAGGTCCGCCAGCGCGCGCGACGCCCCTTCGCGATCGCCCGGCAGCAGCAGCCACAGATCCTGGATCGCCGGCGCCATCCGGCTGTCGTCGAAGTCGACGAAATGCGGGCCTGCATCGGTCCACAGCACGTTGCTCGGATGACAGTCGCCGTGCGTGCGCAGCAGGCGGATGTCGCCCGCGCGCTCGAATGCGGCCTCGACGCCTTCGAGCGCGAGCGCGGCCGCCGTCTCGTAGGCCGGCCGTACGTCATCCGGAATGAAATCGTGCGCGAGCAGGAAGTCGCGCGGCTCGTAGCCGAACGTGTTGAGGTCGAGCACGGGACGCGCGGCATACGGCTCGGTCGCGCCGACCGCATGGATCCGGCCGATGAAGCGGCCGAGCCATTCGAGCGTGTCGCTGCGGTCGAGATCGGGGGCACGTCCGCCGCGCCGCTCGAAGATCGAGAAGCGGAAGCCGTCGAACGCGTGCAGCGTGCGGCCGTCGAACGCGCGCGCGGGCACCGCCGGGATCTCGCGCGCGGCGAGTTCGGCGACGAACGCATGCTCTTCGAGAATCGCGTCGTCCGACCAGCGCGCCGGGCGATAGAACTTCGCGACGACCGGCGGGCCGTCTTCGATACCGGCCTGGTAGACGCGGTTTTCGTAGCTGTTGAGGGCGAGCAGGCGCCCGTCGGTGCGCAGGCCGGCCGGCATCAGCACGCTGTCGAGCGCATCGAGTACGCACTCGGGCGTGAGGCCGGCGAACGGCGGGCCGGCGGGAGAAGCGGGAGCGGAAGTGACGTCTTTCATGCCCCGCATTGTGCCGTCAGCGGAGCCGAAAGACGAGCATCCGGCACCGCGTGCGCTCAGTGAAGCGCCGCGCCGGCCGGCAGCACGGATTCGCCGGTGTCGATCAGGTCCTCGAGAAAGAACGGCTCGGTGTTGAGTTCTTTCGACTCACCCGGCACGCCCGCGTACCAGGTCACCATGGCCATGTCGCCCAGGATGCGCTGGACGATGCCGCGCGCGCCCTTCGGCACCGCGATATGGGTAGTGCAGACAATCGACCCGACATGCATGATGGTTCCCCACTCTTGAATCTTGAAACCCGGCCCGCTGGCGAGCCGGCAAATGCGCGATCCGCGCCGCCCTCGACGGAGCGTTGCGCGTAATCCCATTGTTCACGGTTTATCGAAGCGCGAAAAGAAGAAGAAGCAGGCGAAGCGCCGCGAATTCGTCGAATGTCTCCAATCAACCACTGCACCGGGCACGTACTTGCCCACCCGGTTACCCCCATCATACCCTGTCGAATGTGACTGCCCGCCGAAACCGCCCGGCACCGTCTCGCCCGCGCGATCGACGCAACGCACGTATCGCGGGTCCGGTGTCCGGTCGCCCGGCGATTTCGTCTGACAGGGCCGCCGCCGAAACCCGGTCACGCGCCTCGCCTGCCCCCTGGATCGAACGCTTGCGCGCGCAGCGATCGGCGCGCCCGCGCCGCCGGCATCGCTGCAACACGTCGCACGCGATGCAAAGCGGCCGACAGTTGTTGCGCTCGATCCCTGCCTTGCGGTACCTTTTGCTTTCATTCGCGTTCAACCGCATTCCGACACGATGCATCCGCTCACGTCCGCCCTCGCAAAATCCCGGCCGCAGTTCGACTCGCGGCCGCAGGCGTGCGCACATCCGTCGGTCCTTCCTCCTCCTGTCGCACCGCCGCTCGTCTGCGCCGCGCCGCCGCCTCCGGCGGCACGCGCCGGCTGACCAGCCGGCATCCGTTTCGTCTTTCATTCGCTCCCGTTGGCTGCCGTTCGTGCGTCGTGACGCACGGCGTGTCGCTGCGCGTGCGGATGGAACGCTCCGATCCGTTCGACAGGTGGATTCACATGATTTCGTTCAAACGCGCGCTTGCCGCGCATGGCGCAACGTCGCTCTTCGTGCTGCTGTGGAGCAGCGGCGCGATCTTCTCTGAACTCGGTCTGCGTCACGCGTCCGCGTTCGCCTTTCTCACCGCACGTTTCGCACTCGCGTCGCTCGTGCTGCTCGCGCTGGCCGTGATGCGCAAACGCTGGCTGCCGCCGCGCGGCGAGCGGCGCATGGCCGCGCTGACCGGCCTGCTGATGATGGGCGGCTACTCGATCTTCTACCTGCTCGCACTCGAGCGCGGCATCGCGCCCGGCGTGCTCGCAACGATCCTCGGCGTGCAGCCGATCCTCACGCTCGCAATCGTCGAGCGGCGCTGGCAGCCCATGCGCGTCGCGGGGCTTGCGCTGTCGCTGGCCGGGCTCGCGCTCGTCGTGTGCCGTGGCGCGAGCGGCGGTGCGGGCGGCCTGTCGGCGGCCGGCATCGCGTGTGCGCTCACCGCACTCGTCGCGCTGACTGCCGGCTCGCTGCTGCAAAAGCGCGTACGCGCGGCGCCCGCGGACGTGCTGCCGCTGCAGAATGCGATCGGCCTCGCGCTGTGCGTGGCGATCGTGCCGTTCCGGCCGGTGTCGTTCGAGACCAGCTGGGCGTTCGTCGTGCCGCTGCTGTGGCTCGGCATCGTGATTTCGGTGATCGCGCAGTTGCTGTTCTACCGCTTGATGCAGCGCGGCGATCTCGTCAACGTGACGAGCCTGTTCTATCTCGTGCCCGTCGTCACCACGCTGATGGATGCCGTGTGGCTCGGCAACCGGCCGGAGCCGCTCGCGCTCGCCGGCATGGGCGCGATCATCGCGGGACTCGCGCTCGTGTTCCGCGTGTCGGCCGCCCGCGCGCAACCCGGGCGCGCATAAGCAGACGGGCCGCCGCGCCTGCGGGTGCGGCGCCCGGCATCGACACATGCGACCCTTCCGCGCAAATCGAAAGGAACGGGAAAGATGCGTGCAAGGCGTTCGTCGAACTTGCGGGAAAAATGTGCGATTCCCGCGGCTTTCCGCTGATTTTTAATGGTTCGGATAGCGAAAAGCGCCGCCGGTTGCCTATACTCGAATTGACCGCCCCGCTCGCAAACGGGTCGGACCAACACTAGAAACACCCGGCATGGGGCCGGAGTCGGCGCGGGTGCGCCGACTCCGGTCAACACCTGGAGACACGCATGACGACCTATTTCACGATCGGCGACTTCATCCTGTTGATTCCGATGGCGCTGGCCGGAGCGCTATTTCTCGGCGCGGTACCGTGCGCAACCGAATTCCGTCACAACCTGCTACGCGTGCTCGGCGTCATCCTTGGCGTCGGCGTCGCGGTGCTGCTCGTTGAAGGCCTGCCTGCGCTGATCTAGCGCGACTGCCCGCGTATCGCGCGCATCGCATCGCTGCACCGCAGCGATGCGATGTGTTGCGCGCAAGCCCGTGATACGGCACGCGATGTTGTTTCGCATGCCGTATCGACTATCGATCAGATCGCCTGATCGGTGGACGGCTTTTCCCACAGATTGATGCCGCCTTCTGTCGCGTAACGATCGATCTCCGCGAGTTCTTCCGCCGAGAATTCGAGGTTCTTCAGCGCGCCGACGTTTTCGCGCACCTGCTCCGCGCGGCTTGCGCCGATCAGCGCGGACGTCACGCGGCCATTGCGCAGCACCCACGCCAGCGCCATCTGCGCGAGGCTCTGCCCGCGCCGTTCGGCGATCGCGTTGAGCTTGCGCACGTGCTCGAGGTTGTCCGTGCTCAGGTGATCCTGCTTCAGCGAGCCGCCGCCCGGCTTGTTCACGCGCGCATCGGCCGGCACGCCGTTCAGGTACTTCGACGTGAGCAGGCCCTGCGCGAGCGGCGTGAACGCAATGCTGCCCGCGCCGACGTCGTCGAGCGTGCCGAGCAGCTCGCTCTCGATCCAGCGGTTCAGCATGTTGTACGACGGCTGGTGGATCAGCAGCGGCACGCGGTACTGCGCGAGCAGCTCGGCCATCTCGCGCGTCTTCGCGGCCGAATACGACGAGATGCCGATGTAGAGCGCCTTGCCCTGCTGCACGGCCGATGCGAGCGCGCCCGCCGTTTCCTCGAGCGGCGTGTGCGCATCGAAGCGGTGCGAGTAGAAGATGTCGACGTAGTCGAGCCCCATCCGCTGCAGGCTCTGGTCGAGGCTCGCGAGCACGTACTTGCGCGACCCGCCGCCGCTGCCGTACGGTCCCGGCCACATGTCCCAGCCGGCCTTCGACGAGATCAGCAGCTCGTCGCGATACGGCCGGAAATCTTCCTTCAGCAGCCGGCCGAAGTTGGTTTCGGCGCTGCCGTACGGCGGCCCGTAGTTGTTCGCGAGGTCGAAGTGGTTGATGCCGAGGTCGAACGCGGTGCGCAGGATCTCGCGCTGCGTCGAGATCGGCGTCGAGTCGCCGAAGTTGTGCCACAGGCCGAGCGACAGGGCGGGCAGTTTGAGCCCGGATTTGCCGCAGGTGCGGTATTGCATGTCGGCATAACGTTCGGAAGCTGCTTCGTAGGCCATGAGTATTTCCCGTCGGGACGTCGGAGGGAGGGGCGCGCACCGGCCGCGCGGATCACGCGGCGGCGGCGAAGAAAACGCACGACGGCTATGGTAACGAAGGCGACCGATGCGCGCACGGCGATGGACGCAACCGCGGTCGTCGCCTACACTGCGGCGTCTCGAATCACCGTTTCAGCGAGGTTGGTATGTCCCGGGTCATCTCGGTTGCACTGCTCGTCGGCGGCGTCGTGCTGCTGTACTTCGGCGGCCAGTCGTTCCATTCGATCAACGACAACGTGTCGCGCTTCTTCACCGGTTCGCCCGCGACGAAGACGATCCTGCTGATCGTCGGCGGCGCCGTCGCGTCGTTCGTCGGCCTGATCGGCCTCGCGATGCCGGGCGGCAAGCGCTGATCGCGCCTTCGCGCGACGCACGCACGGCCCGCGTCACGCGCGCGGGCCGCACCAAACGAAACGGGCGGCCAGGCCGCCCGTTGCTTCATTCGCCGACGATGCGCCGCATCGCCCGAGCCTCGCGGCGTCACCGCGCCGCCCGATCCGAACCTAGAACTGCACTTCCGGCTTCGACGCCGAGCGCGTGCCGGGCACCGGCCGGTTGCTCGCGCCGTGATACGTGTACACGAGCGAGAACTTCACCTGGTCGGAGCGGTTCTGCCCGGCCGAATGCAGCGTGTTGCTGTGGAAGAACACGACGTCGCCCGTCTGCAGCGACGGGCACGTGGCCGCGTCGATCATCTTGCGGTTCTCCGGCAGGTCGCTGCGGAAGAACTTCGCGTCGTCGAATGCTTCTGGCCCGAATTCGGCCGTATGCGAACCCGGCACGAGCCACAAAGCGCCGTTCTCGTTCGTTTCCGGCCCGAGCGCGAGCCACACCGACACCATGTCGGGACGCGCGAACGACCAGTAGCGAAAATCGCGATGCCAGCCGGTCAGGCTGCCGTAGGCGGGGTGCTTCGTCATCATGCAGTTGTGATGCGCGCGCGACAGCACGGGCTCTTCACCGAAATACTCGTGCATCCACGCGCCGATTTCGGGCGCGATCGCGCGTTCGGCGAACGCCGGATCGCGCGAGTACGCATCGAGCAGCCGCCGCACCGTGTGCCCGCCCGGCGCATGCTTCGACTCGGGTGCGCCCGGGTAGCGCAGGTCCGCCTCGAATTCGATCGGCTCGGCAGCCTCCCGCAACTGGCGCTCCGCGATCTGCCTGAGCGCCGCGCACTGCTGCTCGCCGACCAGGCCACGCGCGACGACAAAGCCGCGCTCGCGCAATTCCGCGACTTGCGCGCGGATCGATTCCGACTGCAATGGAGACGACATGGGATGCCAGACGTTTATTGTGTGAATGTGACGATTGTAAATCGGCGCCGGATGCCGCGAACAGCACCATTGTCGTGCGCAGGGGCATGCCAATCGCGGATTTGATCCGGCTCAAGGGAACTGTACGTCGCGGCACCTGCCTCACCGACAGGCGGTATGCGGCACACGCCTTGTGGCACAAGGGTTTATCGCGACTTTTGCCCGTCATGAATCCCCTGTAGCCTGTCGCGGCCTGTCAAATCTGGCGGGCGCGGCGCGCAACGAGTTTCGGTAAGATCCGTTGCGCCATCCGAGGCCGTTCATACCAGTGCGCTCTCAAGGGCGCCATCCATACAAGCGAAGCATCGTTCACATGCCATTCCGTCTGACTTCCCGTCTCAGCCGCGCTGCGAAGCGCGTCGTGCCGTCGGCCCCTGCCCGCTCGCTGCGCCATCACCGCGCCCGCACGCAGGCACTGGCCGAGCGTACGCATGCACACAGCCGGCTGGACGGCATCCGTGCGTGGTTCCACGCGTTTTTCTCGATGATGAGCGCGCAGGCGTTCGCACGCCGCGCCGGCCTGCGCTCGCTGCTGCAGAAGCCGTCGTCGCTGCGCGCGCTCGCGCTGCGCCGCACGCTCGGCCCGCAGCGCCGCGTCAACCGCCCGCGCCGGCTTGCCGCCAGCAACGGCTGGTTCGGGTTCGGCGCACGCTGAACGCGCATCGGCGGGCCCGGCCCGCGACGATCGCCGCCGTTGCGCCGGCGATCGAAACCCATAAAAAAACCCCGGCTAGCCGGGGTTTTTCATTTGGCGCGAACGACGCTTACGCGACGCGTGCCGTCGGCTCGACGCCGGCCGCTTCGGCCAGGGCGAGCGCCTTGTCGGTCGCTTCCCACGAGAATTCCGGCTCTTCGCGGCCGAAGTGGCCGTAGGCGGCGGTCTTCTCGTAGATCGGACGCAGCAGGTCGAGCATCTTGATGATGCCCTTCGGACGCAGGTCGAAATGCTCGCGCACGAGCTTCGTGATCACCGCGTCCGACACGCGGCCCGTGCCGAACGTGTTGACCATCACCGAGGTCGGCTCGGCGACGCCGATCGCGTACGACACCTGGATCAGCGCGCGCGACGCGAGGCCGGCGGCGACGATGTTCTTCGCGACGTAGCGGCCTGCGTACGCAGCCGAACGGTCGACCTTCGACGGATCCTTGCCCGAGAACGCGCCGCCGCCGTGCGGTGCGGCACCGCCGTACGTGTCGACGATGATCTTGCGGCCGGTCAGGCCGCAATCGCCCTGCGGGCCGCCGATCACGAACCGGCCGGTCGGGTTCACGAGGAACTTGATGTCGCCCTTGATCAGGTCGGCCGGCAGCGTCGGCTTGATGATTTCCTCGATCACGGCTTCGCGCAGCGCCGGCAGTTCGATGTCCGGTGCGTGCTGCGTCGACAGCACGACGGTGTCGATCGAATCGGGCTTGCCGTCGACGTAGCGGACCGTCACCTGCGATTTCGCGTCCGGACGCAGCCATTGCAGGCGGCCGTCGCGGCGCAGGCTGGCCTGGCGCTCGACGAGGCGGTGCGACAGGTAGATCGGCAGCGGCATCAGTTCCGGCGTTTCGTCGCACGCATAGCCGAACATCAGGCCCTGGTCGCCCGCGCCCTGATCCAGGTTGTCGTCGTGTGCACGATCGACACCCTGCGCGATGTCCGGCGACTGCTTGTCGTACGCGACGAGCACCGCGCAGCCCTTGTAGTCGATGCCGTAGTCGGTGTTGTCGTAGCCGATGCGCTTGATGGTGTCGCGCGCGATCTGGATGTAATCGATGTTGGCCGTCGTGGTGATTTCACCGGCCAGAACGACGAGACCCGTGTTGCACAGCGTTTCGGCCGCAACGCGGGAATATTTGTCCTGCTCGAGGATGGCGTCGAGAATCGCGTCCGAGATTTGGTCCGCGACTTTGTCCGGATGGCCTTCGGAGACGGATTCGGACGTGAAGAGATAATCGTTTGCCACTTTTTCAGGCTCCTGTGTGGTTACGGGTGGTTTCACGTAGCCAGCTTCGTTGGGCCTGAAGCGGCGACGCTTTAGCGGAATACCAGGACCGGGCAGTGCGTGTGGCACCAACCGGCTTCGCCCCGCAAGTTGTCAGTTAACTCGGCGAAGCCCGTATTATAGCGGCTTTCCTGAATTGTCACAGAGCGCCGCCCGTGCTGCATCTTCCGCTGTTTTACCACCCTGTTCTCGACATGCCGGCCAGCCGGTCCCATGGAGGTTTCGCATGCTAGGTCGTCTAGCCACGCACCTCGCCATCGGCTTGCTGAAACTGCTCGCCCTGCTGCCGTACGGCCTGACCGCACGGTTCGGCGATGGTCTCGGCTGGCTGCTGTACCAGATCCCCAGCCGGCGAAAACGCATCGTACACACCAATCTGAAACTCTGCTTCCCGGACTGGAGCGACGCGCGGCGCGAGGAAGTGGCGGGGAAACATTTCCGCCATGCGATCCGCAGCTACGTCGAACGCAGCTACCAGTGGTTCGCGTCGGAAGCGGCCTATCGCAAGCTGTTTACGGTCGAGAGCGAGATCGACCTCACCGATCCGGACATGCCGCCGACGCTGCTGCTCGGTTTCCATTTCGTCGGCATCGAGGCCGGTTCGATGGCGATCAATCTCGCGCTCGACCGGCCGTGCGGCTCGCTCTACACGCCGATGAAGAGCCCGGAAATCGAAGCCGCCGCCAAAGCCGGCCGCAGCCGTTTCGGCGCGGAACTCGCGAGCCGGGCCGACAACGCGCGTACCGTGCTGCGCTGGCTGCGCGACCGCAAGCCGGTGATGCTCGGCGCCGACATGGACTACGGGTTGCGCAACTCGACGTTCGTGCCCTTCTTCGGCGTGCCGGCCTGCACGCTGACGGCCGTCGGCCGGTTCGCCAAGACGGGCCACGCGCAGGTCGTGCCGTTCATCGGCGAGGTGCTGCCGAACTACAAGGGCTACCGTCTGAAGGTATTCAAGCCGTGGGATAACTACCCGACCGGCGACGACGATCTCGACGCGCGGCGGATGAACGCATTCCTCGAGGAACAGATCCCGCTGATACCCGAGCAGTACTACTGGGTTCACAAGCGCTTCAAGACGCGCCCGCCCGGCGAGCCGAGCCTGTACTGACCCTGCCGCGAGACGTTCGCAGGCGCGCCGTCAGGTGCGCGCCTGCGCTCTCGCCACCTTCGGCGCGCCTTTCGCGCGCGCCCGCCACAGATCGTGGGCCGACTGCTGCGCGAGCCACAGATCGGCCCGTCCCCCGTTTTCCTCGCCGAGCCACGCTTCGAGGCGCAGCGCCATTTCCGGCGAAATGCCGGCATGGCCGTGCAGGATCCGCGACAGCGCGGCGCGTGTCACGCCGAGCTGCGATGCGGCCTCGGTGACAGTCAGGCCAAGCGCCGGCAGCACGTCGTCGCGCAGCGTTTCGCCCGGATGGGGCGGATTGAAGATGCGGGTCATGGCTTGAATCACCTCAGTGGCAGTCCTGGTAATCGACCAGAACGACGTCGGGGCCCTCGAACCGGAATGTCAGCCGCCAGTTGCCGTTGACGCCGACTGCGTCATATCCGTCCAACCCGCCCGCGAGACCGTGAAAACGCCAGCCGGGCACGTTCATGTCGTGCGGCATGCCGGCGGCATCGAGACGCGCCAGCATGCGCCGCAGCCTGGGCGCGTGATCGGGCCGAATGCCCGCCTGGCTCCCGGTAACGAAAAACGCTTCCAGTCCCTTGTGTACCCATGACTTGATCATGGACCTCCGACACTCGAGCGCGATGTCGACAGCATGGCCCGAATGTGTATAGCCAGACGATACGAATCGCCGGATTTCCTTGTCAATTTGACCGGTACGAAAACACACGTCCGGGTCGCCCAACCCTGCGTCGTGCATCGGGCACGCATCGCCAGCCCCGCCTCCGCTGCGGCTGCGCCCGCTGCACCACGCCAATTTGTCCGCTCGCCACGTCCCCGACCAGTCGACCGATCGACAGATGCCGCCCGCCCGGCCTGCCGGGGCAACCCGAAGCATCGCCCCCCGCGCAGGACGCCCCTGTCGGCTGCATGTATCATTTGCGGTTGAGATCTGCACGACGAACGAAGCCGCCCGGCATGGCCGCCGGCCGTTCACGCCGTGCCGACCGCCTTGTTCGTCATGGAATTCCGGACCCAGTGAAACTCTCGTTCACCAAGATGCACGGCGCGGGCAACGACTTCGTCGTGCTCGACGGCTATTCGCGCGCGTTGCCGCCGCTCACCGCAGCGCAGGTGCGCGCACTCGCCAACCGCCACTTCGGCATCGGCGCCGACCAGCTGCTGCTCGTCGAAAAACCGACCGTCGACGGTGCGGATTTCAAGTACCGGATCTTCAATTGCGACGGCGGCGAGGTCGAGCACTGCGGCAACGGCGCGCGCTGCTTCGTGAAATTCGTCAGCGACCGCGGCCTGACCGACAAGCGCAGCGTGCGCGTGCAGGTCATGAAGGGCCTGATCACACTGACGCTGCAGGACAACGGCGAAGTCGTCGTCGACATGGGTGCGCCCGTGTTCGCGCCGGCGCAGGTGCCGTTCGACGCGTCGGGCCTCGACGGCCGCACGGAGGGCCGCGACACGCTGTGGCCGCTCGACGTCGGCGGCGCGACGCGCTGGATCTCGACGGTGTCGATGGGCAATCCGCACGCGGTGCAGGTCGTCGACGATGCCGAAGCGTATCCGGTGCTGGAAGAAGGCCCGCGGATCGAACGCCATGCCCGCTTCCCGCAGCGCGTGAACGCCGGCTTCATGCAGATCGTGTCGCGCAACGAAGTGAAGCTGCGCGTGTACGAACGCGGCGCGGGCGAAACGCTCGCGTGCGGCACCGGTGCATGCGCGGCGGTCGCCGCCGGCATCCGGCGCGGCCTGCTCGATTCGCCCGTGACCGTGCACACGCACGGCGGCACGCTGACGATCGGCTGGGACGGCGCGCGCGACGAAGCCGCCGCGCTGATGATGGCCGGCCCCGCCGCGACCGTGTTCGAAGGCGAGATCGACCTGAACGCCTGACCCTGCAACGTCCTTGATAACTGAACGCGCCAGCCACATGAACGATCGCGAAGTCGCCGACTACCTGCTCGCCAATCCCGAATTCTTCGCGCAGCACGCCGAACTGCTCGCGACGATCCGTCTCGCGAACCCGCACGGCAAGGCCGCGATCTCGCTGCAGGAGCGGCAGATGGAGATGCTGCGCGACAAGAACAAGCATCTCGAGCGCCGGCTCGCCGAGCTCGTGCGCTACGGCCACGAGAACGACAGCCTGTCCGCGAAGTTCAGCCGCTGGACCGCACGCGTGATCGCGGAGCGCGATCCGTACGCGCTGCCGCGCACGATCGCCGACGGCATCGCCGACGTGTTCGACGTGCCGCAGACGGCGCTGCGCGTGTGGGACGTCGCCGACACCTACGCGCAAGCCGACTTCGCCCGCCAGGTCGGCGAGGAAGTGCGCCTGTTCACGAACGGGCTGTCGACGCCGTATTGCGGCGCGAACACGGGCTTCGAAGCCGCGCAGTGGCTCGCGCCCGCGGTTGCCGCACCGGCCGCGAATGCGGCGGAAGGCGCCGAAGCCGCACCGGCCGGCGACGGCTCGGCCACGTCGGTCGCGCTGCTCGCGCTGCGTGCGCCGCTCGCCGGCACCGATGCGCCGGCGTTCGGCCTGCTGGTACTCGGCTCGCCCGATCCGCGCCGCTTCCACGACGGGATGGCCACCGACTTCCTCGCGCAGATCGCGACGCTCGCGAGCGCCGCGCTCACGCGCCTGCTGCCGCACTGATCCGCCGCACGCGATGACAGACGATCCGATCGCCGCCTACCTGTCGAACCTGAAGCACATCAGGCAGCTGTCGGAACACACGCTGCGCGCGTACACGCACGAACTCGACGAGCTGAAGAAGCTCGCGGCCGGCCGGCCGCTCGACACGCTGACCGCAGCCGACATGCGCGGCGCGGTCGCGCGCGCGCATGCGGGCGGACTGTCCGCGCGGTCGATCTCGCACCGGCTGTCCGCGTGGCGCGCGTTCTACCGCTGGCTCGCGCAGCGCATCGAAATGCCCGCGAACCCGGTGGCCGCGGTGCGCGCACCGAAACGCCCGAAGACCTTGCCGAAGGCGCTGTCGGTCGACGATGCGTCCGCGCTGATGGACGCGCCGCTCGCCGGCACGACCGAAAGCCTCCGCGATCACGCGATCCTCGAGCTGTTCTATTCCTCGGGGCTGCGCCTCGCCGAGCTGATCGGCCTCGACGTGATGTACACGCAGGCCGACGGCTACCGGTCGGCCGGCTGGCTCGATCTCGCCGAAGCCGAAGTCACCGTGCGCGGCAAGGGCAACAAGGAGCGCAAGGTGCCGGTCGGCCGCAAGGCGATCGACGCGCTGAACGCGTGGCTCGCGGTGCGCGGCGAATTCGTGAAGCACGACCCGCATCCGTTGTTCGTGTCGGTGCGCGGCAACCGGATGTCGCCGGGCGTCGTACGCGAGCGCGTGAAGCGCGCGGCGCTCGCCGCGGGCATTCCCGCCAACGTCCATCCGCACGTGCTGCGCCACTCGTTCGCAACGCACGTGCTGCAGTCGAGCGGCGACCTGCGCGCGGTGCAGGAACTGCTCGGCCACGCGAGCGTCGCCGCGACGCAGGTCTATACGTCGCTCGACTTCCAGCATCTCGCGAAGATTTACGACAGCGCGCATCCGCGCGCGAAGAAGCGCGACTGACGCGCCTCCCGTGTTACCCGCCGCGTGCGGCGGCCGGCAACGGCCGGCGTCGCGCACGGCCCATTTCGATCTCATCATGCAAACCGTCACCCTCAAGCCGTCCAAGGAAAAATCGCTGCTGCGCCGCCACCCGTGGGTCTATGCGAACGCGATCGACCGTGTCGACGGCAAGCCCGCGCCCGGCGCGACCGTGCTCGTGCGCGCGCACGACGGCCGCTTCCTCGCGCGCGGCGCGTACAGCCCGCAGTCGCAGATCCGCGTGCGCGTGTGGAGCTTCGACGAGAACGAGCCGATCGATCACGCGTTCTTCAAGCGCCGCGTGCAGCGCGCGGTCGCGCACCGCACGACGATGGTGTCGGGCACGGGCGCGGTGCGGCTCGTGTTCGGCGAAGCCGACGGGCTGCCGGGCCTGATCGTCGACTACTACGTCGCCGATACCGCCGAAGCCGGCGCCGCGCCGCGCGGCCAGCTCGTCTGCCAGTTCATGGCCGCGGGCGTCGAAGCGTGGAAAGACGCGATCGTCGCGGCGCTCACCGGCGCGACCGGCTGCCCGAACGTGTACGAGCGCTCGGACGTGTCGATCCGCGACAAGGAAGGGCTCGAACAGACGACCGGCGTGCTGGCCGGCGACGCGCCGCCCGCGACGCTGATCTCGAACGAAAACGGCGTGCGCTATCACGTCGACGTGCCGAACGGCCACAAGACGGGCTTCTACGTCGACCAGCGCGACAACCGCGCGCTCGTCGCGCAGTACGCGGCCGACCGCGACGTGCTGAACTGCTTCTGCTACACGGGCGGCTTCTCGCTCGCGGCGCTCAAGGGCGGCGCAAAACGCGTCGTGTCGATCGACTCGTCGGGCGATGCGCTCGCGCTCGCGCAGCAGAACGTCGTCGCCAACGGCTTCGACGCCGAACGCGCAACCTGGCTCGACGCCGATGCGTTCAAGACGCTGCGCCGACTCGTCGACGAAGGCGAGCGTTTCGACCTGATCGTGCTCGATCCGCCGAAGTTCGCACCGACCCGCGACAGCGTCGATCGCGCGGCGCGCGCGTACAAGGACATCAACCTGAGCGGCTTCAAGCTGCTGCGTCCGGGCGGCCTGCTGTTCACGTACTCGTGTTCGGGCGCGATCGACATGGACCTGTTCCAGAAGATCGTCGCGGGCGCGGCCGCCGACGCGAAAGTCGACGCGCGCATCCTGAAGCGGCTCGGCGCGGGCGTCGATCACCCGCTGCTCGCCGCGTTCCCGGAAGGCGAATATCTGAAGGGCCTGCTGTTGCAAATCGTCTGATCGCCCCGATCTTGGCGGACACCCCTGTCCGCCGGCCCCGCCTGTCGGGCCCGCGCTTTCGCCTGTCGTTCGGACGACGGGCGGGGGCTTGACAGGTATGTTTCAATGAATGGTTGTGCGCCCCGGCTCGCAGCGCGAGGGCGCGACGCACATCCTGGTTTTGACCCCGATTCACGAACCACAGGCGACCGACATGGCCACTCCCGTCACCATCCTTACCGGCTTCCTCGGCAGCGGCAAGACGACGCTGCTCAAGCGCATCCTGAACGAACAGCACGGCATGAAGATCGCCGTGATCGAGAACGAGTTCGGCGAAGAGAACATCGACAACGAAATCCTCGTGCAGGATTCGAACGAGCAGATCATCCAGATGAGCAACGGCTGCATCTGCTGCACGATCCGCGGCGATCTGGCCCGCGCGCTCGGCGATCTCGCCGCGAAGAAGCGCGAAGGCAAGCTCGACTTCGACCGCATCGTGATCGAGACGACCGGCCTCGCGAACCCGGGTCCCGTCGCGCAAACCTTCTTCATCGACAGCGAAATCGCCGACGATTTCCTGCTCGACGCGGTCATCACGCTCGTCGACGCAAAGCACGCGAACGCGCAGCTCGACGAACACGAAGTCGTGCAGCGCCAGGTCGGCTTCGCCGACCGCCTGTTCATCACGAAGTCGGACCTCGTCGACGACCAGACCGTCGCCGGCCTCAAGCACCGCCTGATGCACATGAACCCGAAGGCCGTGATCAAGGTCGTGAACTTCGGTGAAGCCGACATCAAGGAAATCTTCGACCTGCGCGGCTTCAACCTGAACGCGAAGCTCGAGATCGACCCCGACTTCCTCGCCGAAGACGACCACGCGCACCACCACCACGATCACGACCATGATCACGATCACGCCGATTGCGACCACGATCACGGTCAATGCGCGCACGATCACGACCATGGCCACCACCATCACCACCACGCGCACCACGACGACAAGATCAAGTCGTTCGTGTACCGCAACGACCGCCCGTTCGATCCGAACAAGCTGGAAGACTTCCTCGGCGGCATCCTGCAGATCTACGGCGAGCGGATGCTGCGCTACAAGGGCGTGCTGTACATGAAGGGCGTCGACCGCAAGGTCGTGTTCCAGGGCGTGCACCAGATGATGGGCAGCGACCTCGCCGCGAAGTGGCTGCCGGTCGAAAAGAAGACCAACAAGATGGTGTTCATCGGCGTCGACCTGCCGCAGGACCTGATCACCGACGGCCTCGACGCCTGCCTCGCCTGACGCGCACGGGCACCCGCCGCGCACGGCGTCGCCCGGCCGCCTTTCCCGGCGGCTGAGGCATCTGCGCGGCGCCCTTTTCGGGCAGGGTTTCGCCGTCATCGCTTTTTCGCGATTTGCGCGTTATATTTTCTAGATATTGGCGCAGCCGACGGGGATCGACCCGATACGGCGCCCGCTTGCGATTCAGTTACAATACGTGCCCGCTGGAGTACGGCAACAAACAGGCCCGGTTCTTGCTGAACCAGTTTTCCGGGCATCGCAACCGCGCCGGATCGCCAATCCGCCTCCCGGCCGCGGCCGATGCGATGTGCCGCGCAGCACACCGGTTCGCAGCGCGCACAACTCCGCGCCAGGCCTATCCTGGTATTTGAGAACCGGTTTTCCAGAGGCTTTCGGCCCCGCGGCGGCAAATCGCAAATGATTGCAAGCGCGGTTGCGGGTAATCCCAAAGTGCAGGCAATATCTCTCGATTTGCCGCACATTGAAGAAGCAAGCAGATGACGAAGAAACTCTTGACCGAAGCCGAAATCCTGAAGATGAGCGACAAGGATTACATGAATGAGGATCAGCTCGCCTTCTTCAAAAATCGGCTCGAACAGTTGCAGGCGGACATCCTCAAGAATGCAGGCCAGACGACCGAGAACCTGCGCGAGACGGTGATCGTGCCCGATCCCGCCGATCGCGCGACGATCGAGGAAGAGCACGCGCTCGAGCTGCGTACGCGCGACCGCGAACGCAAGCTCCTCAAGAAGGTTCAGCAGTCGCTCGCCCGCATCGACTCCGGCGATTACGGCTGGTGCGAGGAAACCGGCGAGCCGATCGGCATTCCGCGGCTGCTCGCCCGTCCGACCGCCACGCTGTCGCTCGAAGCGCAGGAGCGCCGCGAGTTGCGCCAGAAGCTGTTCGGCGACTGATCGAGCGGCGTTCCGCTCAGACACGCTGCTTCCCGAAAGCGCGCGGCCTGCCGCGCGCTTTTTGTTTTTCCGGCACCGGTTCCCGGCGTGCCGATTTGCCCCCCGCCTCTTGATATCCCGGCGCCCGCCCTAAAATGAAACGGACGCGCGCCGGGCCGCTCCCCGGCGCACTGCGGATTCACGCGGCGGCGCCTCGCGCCGCCCGACTCTTCCCCGTTTTTCTCAAGGAACGCAGATGGAGCAATTTCACGGCACGACCATCGTTTCGGTCCGGCGCGGCGACAAGGTCGCGCTCGGCGGCGACGGCCAGGTAACCCTCGGCAACATCGTCATGAAGGGTGGCGCGCGGAAAGTGCGGCGGATCTACAACAACCAGGTTCTGGTCGGATTCGCGGGCGGCACCGCCGATGCGTTCTCGCTGCTCGACCGCTTCGAGGCGAAGCTCGAGAAGCACCAGGGCAACCTGACCCGTGCGGCCGTCGAGCTCGCGAAGGACTGGCGCACCGACCGGATGCTGCGCCGCCTCGAGGCGATGCTGATCACGGCCGATGCCACCACCACGCTCGTGATCACCGGCAACGGCGACGTGCTCGACCCCGAAGGCGGCATCTGCGCGATCGGCTCGGGCGGCGCCTACGCGCAGGCTGCGGCCCGCGCGCTCGTCGAGAACACCGAGCTGTCGCCGCGCGAGATCGTCGAGAAGTCGCTCGGGATCGCCGGCGACATGTGCATCTACACGAACCACAATCGCATCATCGAAACGATCGAGTAAGGACCGCACCATGAGCACCATGACCCCTGCCGAGATCGTCTCGGAACTCGACAAGCACATCATCGGCCAGGCGAAGGCGAAGAAGGCCGTCGCCGTCGCACTGCGCAACCGCTGGCGCCGCCAGCAGGTCGCCGACCCGCTGCGCCAGGAAATCACGCCGAAGAACATCCTGATGATCGGGCCGACGGGCGTCGGCAAGACCGAAATCGCGCGCCGCCTCGCGAAGCTCGCCGATGCGCCGTTCATCAAGATCGAAGCGACCAAGTTCACCGAAGTCGGCTACGTCGGCCGCGACGTCGACAGCATCGTGCGCGACCTGATCGAGATTTCGGTCAAGCAGACCCGTGAAACCGAGATGCGCAAGGTGCGCAGCAAGGCGACCGACCAGGCGGAAGACCGCATCCTCGACATCCTGCTGCCGCAACCGCGCGCGGTGGGCTTCGGCAGCGATGCCGAACACGCGAACGACGACAACAACGCGACGCGCCAGACGTTCCGCAAGCGCCTGCGCGAAGGCCAGCTCGACGACAAGGAAATCGAGCTCGACCTCGAGCAGCCGTCGGCCGGCATGGACATCATGGCGCCGCCGGGGATGGAAGAGATGACCGAGCAGATCCGCTCGATGTTCTCGAACCTCGGCAGCGGCAAGAAGCAGCGCCGCAAGGTGAAGATCAAGGAAGCGCTGAAGCTGCTGACCGACGAGGAAGCGGCGAAGATGCTGAACGAAGAGGAAGTGAAGACGAAGGCCGTGCAGAACGTCGAGCAGAACGGCATCGTGTTCCTCGACGAGATCGACAAGATCACGTCGCGCAACAACGAAGGCAGCGGCGGCGAAGTGTCGCGCCAGGGCGTGCAGCGCGACCTGCTGCCGCTCGTCGAAGGCACGACGGTCAACACGAAGTACGGGATGGTGAAGACCGATCACATCCTGTTCATCGCGAGCGGCGCATTCCACCTCGCGAAGCCGAGCGACCTGATCCCCGAACTGCAGGGCCGCTTCCCGATCCGCGTCGAGCTCGATTCGCTGTCCGTGAACGATTTCGAAGCGATCCTCGTCGCGACCGACGCAAGCCTCGTCAAGCAGTACCAGGCGCTGCTCGCGACCGAAGACGTGCAGCTCGAATTCGCCGAAGACGGCATCCGCCGCCTCGCGGAAATCGCGTTCGCGGTCAACGAGAAGACCGAGAACATCGGCGCGCGCCGACTGTACACGGTGATCGAGAAGCTGCTCGAGGAAGTGTCGTTCTCGGCCGGCAACCACACCGGCGAGCGCGTGACGATCGACGCGAAGTATGTCGATCGCGCACTCGGCGAAGTGTCGCAGGACGAAGATCTGTCGCGCTACGTGCTGTAACGCGCGCGGCGCCGGACGAAAAACGGGCGGCCCCTTTCCGGGGTCGCCCGTTTTTTCATGGCGATGCGATGTGGCGCACGTGCCTGCCCCTGGAACGCGGCTGATGGCCGGCGCGCTCGTGCGTCCCTATAATCGGGATTCCTCAGACCACGAACAGACGCATTCGTCACCGCATTCGAATGACCATCTACCCGTCCATCGCCGGCCGGTTCGTGCCGGCCCTGCTCGCGCTCACGCGCGCCGACATCCTGTCGCTCATGCGCCGGATCAGGCGAGATTCGCTGCGGCGCTACAACGTCGCGCTCGTACTCGCGTGGCTGGGCACGCTGGCGGGTATCGCACTCGCCAGCGTCGCGATCAGCATCGGCATCCAGCGCCTCGCGAGTGGCGTATCGACAACGCCGTGGCCGATGGCCATTCCGATCGTGATCGGCGGGTTCGCGCCGTTTCTCGCGAATATCGTCTACTCGGCGCTGATCACGCTCCTGCTGAAACGCGAGATCGTCGCCTGCCTGCCGCGAACGTCAGGCTTGCCCGGCTGACGCGCCCCGCTTACTGCCGCACCGGCTTCTTCGCCAGCTTGCGCTGCAGCGTACGGCGGTGCATGTTCAACGCGCGGGCGGTTGCCGAGATGTTGTTGTTGTTCTCGGCCAGCACGCGCTGGATGTGCTCCCATTCGAGCCGGTCGACCGACAGCACGACCGGGTTCTCGAGCGCCTCGTCGGCCTGCACTTCGGTCGCGTTGGTCTGCAGCGCGGCCAGGATCGACTCGACGTTCGCCGGCTTCGCGAGATAGTTGTCCGCGCCTTCCTTCACTGCCTGCACGGCTGTCGCGATGCTCGCGTAGCCGGTCAGCACCAGGATCCGCGCGTCGGGCTGCAGGTCGCACAGCGGCGCGATCAGGCTCAGGCCCGAATCCTCGCCGAGATGCAGGTCGACGGTGATGAACTGGAACTTGCTGCCGGCGGCGAGCCGGAGCGCCGCCTCCTTGTCGTGCGCCTGCTGGACCGCGTAACCGCGGCGCTCGAGGCCGCGCGCGAGCGTGCCCGCGAACACCTCGTTGTCGTCGATCACCAGGAAATTGTTCTCGCTCATGTGGTTTCTCCGTCTACGTGTTGGTTGAGGCGGCCGGCGCCGCGACGCGCACGACCGGCAGGCGCAGCACGGCCCGCGTGCCGCGCGCGGCGGTCGCACCGGCCGGGCGGCTGTCCGGCATGCCGGCCGTCCGTTCGGCCGCACGTTCACCCGTGCGCTGGCCCGCGCGGGGGCCCGATACGGCTGCGGCGTGGCCATTTGCCGCACCGCCGGCCCGCCCGTTGCCGCCCGCCGCGCGCGGCACGACATCGGACAGTTCGATCTCGCCGCCAAGCCGCGCGGCCGCACTGAACGCGAGATACAGGCCGACCCCGTGCCCGCCCTGCGTGCTGTCGACCGGCATCGCGCCGAGCGATTCGCGCAGCGAGGCCGGAATGCCGGGCCCGTCGTCGCATACCTCGAATTCAATTTCGTCGACCGTGCCGCCGTGCGCGACCTTCGCGGCCAGCGTCACGCGCTGCGGGCTCGCCCGCGCGGCGTTGTCGAGCAGGATCGTCAGGATCTGGCCGGCCGCGACCGTATCGTCGAGCGCGACGCCCGCCGGACGCGCGCCGAGCGATTCGAACTGCACGTGCGGATGCCGCAGGCGCCAGTGCTCGACGAACGTGTCGAGCCAGTCGTCCACCGGCTGGCGGCTTGCCGGCGCGCTCGCGCGGCTGCGCAGGCGCGCGAGCGCCGACGTGCAGAGCGTCATCTGTTCCTCGAGCACCTTCAGGTCGGCCTCGTAGCGCGCGAGCCCCGGAT
The DNA here is from genome assembly GCF_057439935.1 of Burkholderia cepacia complex sp. TUM26381. Classification (NCBI taxonomy): domain Bacteria; kingdom Pseudomonadati; phylum Pseudomonadota; class Betaproteobacteria; order Burkholderiales; family Burkholderiaceae; genus Burkholderia; species Burkholderia cepacia complex sp. TUM26381. Next base: position 3,491,698 of record NZ_CM172006.1, read on the forward strand.
CGGCGCGCGCGGCGTCGCGCAGCTCTTCGGCGAGCATCGCGATCGTCGACAGCGGCGTGCCCATCTCGTGCGCGACGGTGGCAGCCTGCACGCCGAGCGCAACGGCCCGCTCGTCGCGCAGCAGATGCTGCTGCGCTTCGCCGAGCGCCGAATCGCGCTGGCGCAGCGCATTCGACATGCGCGCGACGAACCACGCGATCAGCCCGACGCTCACCATGAAGTTCGCCCACATGCCGGTACGGTAGTAGTCGAACAGGTTCGCCGGGTTGTCCATGTTGAGCGGCACCGAATCGAAGCCGAGTGCCGCATAGCACGCGACCGCGAACGCCGCGAGCCAGATCATCAGGTGCCACGGCAGCACGGCCGCCGCGATCGCGAGCGACGGCAGGTACAGCGACACGAACGGGTTGGTCGTGCCGCCCGACAGGAACAGCAGCGCGGACAGCGCGCCGAGGTCGACCCACAGCTGGCCGAGCAGCTCGAAATTGGTCTCGGGCCGGGCGCGCAGCACGCGCACCCAGGTCAGCGCGTTGAAAACGATTTCGAGCGCGATGACCATCAGCATTGCCGGTAACGGCAGGTGCACGCCGAAATAGGTCTGCACGACGCCGATCGTCACGAGCTGGCCGATGATCGCGAGGTTGCGAAGCCAGAACAGGTGACTGAGGTTGACGCGCCCGGTGGTGGTGATTCGTTGCATCCGAGCAGTTTACCCGTTTAGCGGGCGGCGCCTCTAGCGGGGCCGGATCGGATCGCGCGGGCGGGGTGCGCCGCGGGCACGGCGGCCGCCGTCAGCCGGTCGCGCCGGCCATGCGTTGCGCGATCTCGTCGGCCAGGCACTCGGGGCACCGGCAGCGCGTGCCGGCCGCAGGCAGCGTGCCGCCGGGCACCACCGGCATCGACGCGCACCAGCAGTCGAACGGCTGCGTATGCGCGCCACAGTCGAAGCCGCGCCCGCAATGCGGGCAGCGCGCGCGGCGCGGTGCGGAGCGGGCGGCGGCGGCGGCGGCGGCGGCAGGATCGGTCATGGCGCAATCGCGGAAGCGGGCGGGAAATCGCCCCACGCGACAAGCATAGCGCGGCGCACGGATTTTGCACGCCGGCCATCCGGCCGAGGCCCTTCGCAAACACGCGCGCGCCAGCCCGCCGGCGACACCCGCGCGCCGCGGCCGGAATCGCGCCGCGCCATAGCCGGCGGGCCGCCGCGCGCCGTGCCCGCCTCGCGCCGCCGGTGTTCCGGCCCGCCCAAAAACCCGATGCTGCGCTGCGCCACTCCTGTACAATTCGCCGTGTTTCAACTGTTCCCAGCCAGAGCCGCCGCCATGTCCGAGCCCATCGACCTCTCGCAGATCGCCCCCACGCTGAAAGCAGAAATCCTCGCCGAGGCGCTGCCGTACATCCGTCGTTACCACGGCAAGACCGTGGTCATCAAATACGGCGGCAACGCGATGACGGAAGAGCGGCTCAAGCAGGGCTTCGCGCGCGACGTGATCCTGCTGAAACTGGTCGGCATCAACCCGGTGATCGTCCACGGCGGCGGTCCGCAGATCGATCACGCGCTGAAGAAGATCGGCAAGGCCGGCACCTTCATCCAGGGCATGCGCGTCACCGACGAAGAGACGATGGAAGTCGTCGAGTGGGTGCTGGGCGGCGAAGTGCAGCAAGACATCGTGATGCTGATCAACCACTTCGGCGGCCACGCGGTGGGCCTGACGGGCAAGGACGGCGGCCTGATCCACGCACGCAAGCTGCTGATGCCGGACCGCGACAACCCGGGCCAGTACATCGACATCGGCCAGGTCGGCGAAGTCGAGGCGATCAACCCGGCGGTCGTGAAGGCGCTGCAGGACGACGCGTTCATCCCGGTGATTTCTCCGATCGGCTTCGGCGAAGACGGCCTCTCGTACAACATCAATGCGGACCTCGTCGCGGGCAAGCTCGCGACCGTGCTGAACGCCGAGAAGCTGCTGATGATGACCAACATCCCGGGCGTGATGGACAAGGACGGCAACCTGCTGACCGACCTGTCGGCGCGCGAGATCGACGCGCTGTTCGAGGACGGCACGATCTCCGGCGGCATGCTGCCGAAGATCTCGTCGGCGCTCGACGCCGCGAAGAGCGGCGTGAAGTCGGTGCACATCGTCGACGGCCGGATCGAGCATTCGGTGCTGCTGGAAATCCTGACCGAGCAACCGTTCGGCACGATGATCCGCTCGCATTGAGCGCGCGCCGCCAGCCAGTCAGCCCCGACCTTCCGGCCCCGCTGCGGCGCCGGCGCATCTCGCGCAGCCGGCCGCGCGCCGGCGCGCCCGTCTGGCTGTTCGACCTCGACAACACGCTGCACCACGCATCGCACGCGATCTTTCCCGAGATCAACCGTGCGATGACGCAATACATCATCGATACGCTGCAGGTCGAGCGCGCCGAAGCCGACCGCCTGCGCAACGACTACACCGAGCGCTACGGCGCCGCGCTGCTCGGCCTCACGCGCCACCATCCGATCGACCCGCACGACTTCCTGCGCGTGGTCCACACGTTTTCCGACCTGCCCGCAATGATCCGCGCCGAGCGCGGCCTCGCGCGCATCGTCGCCGCGCTGCCGGGCCGCAAGCTGATCCTGACCAACGCGCCGGAGAACTATGCGCGCGCGGTGCTGCGCGAGCTGCGCATCGAGCGGCTGTTCGAGCGCGTGATCGCGATCGAGCACATGCGCGACCGCCGCACGTGGCGCGCGAAGCCCGATCACACGATGCTGCGCCGGACGCTGCGCGCCGCCCATGCGCGCCTGTCCGACGCGATTCTCGTCGAAGATACGCGCGGCCACCTGAAGCGCTACAAGCGTCTCGGCATCGGCACGGTATGGATCACCGGCCACCTGCCGGGCCATCTGCCGGTTACCGGGCGTCCCCACTATGTCGACCAGCGCATTCGTTCGTTAAAATCGCTCCGACTGGGCACACGATCGGGGCGACAAAAATGCAGCCGACTTACCCGCAGGACCAAGCCGTAACGGACGATCAGGCATCACCCACCCGCACCCGTACGCGCCTGAAGCCGGGCGAGCGTCGCGTGCACATCCTGCAGACGCTCGCAACGATGCTCGAGGCGCCGAAGCGCGAGAAGATCACGACGGCGTCGCTGGCGGCGCGGCTCGACGTGTCCGAAGCCGCGCTGTACCGCCATTTCCCCAGCAAGGCGAAGATGTACGAAGGGCTGATCGAGTTCATCGAGCAGTCGCTGTTCGGCCTCGTCAACCAGATCGTCGAGAAGGAACCGAACGGCGTGCTGCAGGCCCGCACGATCGCGCTGACGATGCTCAGTTTCGCCGCGAAGAACCCCGGGATGACGCGCGTGCTGACCGGAGAGGCGCTGGTCGGCGAGGACGAGCGGCTGACCGAGCGCGTGAACCAGCTGCTCGACCGCATCGAAGCCACCGTCAAGCAGTGCCTGCGGGTCGCGCGCACGGAGGCGAATGCGCCCGGCGGCGCCGCGCCGTTCGCGCTGCCGGCCGATTACGACCCGGCCGCGCGGGCGAGCCTGCTCGTCAGCTACGTGATCGGCCGCTGGCACCGCTTCGCGAAAGGCGGATTCCAGAAACCGCCCGGCGAGCAGGCCGATGCGCATCTGCGGCTGATCCTGCAGTGAGGGGACGCTGACGGCACGCCGCGCCACCCGCGCCGGAATCCGCCTCCCGCAAATTCCGCTATACTTTGCCGACTTGCCGCCCCTCGGGTGGCAGGTCGGAAGCGCGCCGATTTGCTGACTCGATTGCGGGCGCGCGAACCGGCCGGGGCGTTGATGGTGTCTTTGTCCCGGCGGTTCACTACAAATGCGGCTAAAGAGGTCGTCAGCCGCGCACCTCCGACTCCGCGCATCGCCGACACCATTTAGCTGCCCAGTCATAAGGCGGAACGAATGGAATCGATCGGCATCGTCGCTCCACAGACCATGCACTTCGCCGAACCGCTGCGCTTGCAAAGCGGCAGCGTGATCGGCAACTATCAGCTCGTCGTCGAGACGTACGGCGAACTCAACGCCGCGCGCTCGAACGCGGTGCTCGTCTGCCACGCGCTCAACGCGTCGCACCACGTCGCCGGCGTCTACGCGGACGATCCGCGCAGCACCGGCTGGTGGGACAACATGGTCGGGCCGGGCAAGCCGCTCGACACCAACCGCTTCTTCGTGATCGGCGTGAACAACCTCGGCTCGTGTTTCGGCTCGACCGGCCCGATGAGCGTCGATCCGTCGACCGGCAAGCCATACGGTGCGCGCTATCCGGTCGTCACCGTCGAGGACTGGGTCCACGCGCAGGCGCGGGTTGCCGACGCGTTCGGCATCGAGCGCTTCGCCGCGGTGATGGGCGGCAGCCTCGGCGGCATGCAGGCGCTCGCGTGGAGCCTGATGTATCCGGAGCGCGTCGCGCACTGCATCGACATCGCGTCGACGCCGAAGCTGTCCGCGCAGAACATCGCGTTCAACGAGGTCGCGCGCTCGGCGATCCTGTCCGATCCCGATTTCCACGGCGGCGACTACTACGCGCACGGCGTGAAACCGAAACGCGGCCTGCGCGTCGCGCGGATGATCGGCCACATCACGTACCTGTCCGACGACGACATGGCCGAGAAATTCGGCCGCGCGCTGCGCCGCGCCGACGGCGCGCTCGACGCGTACAACTTCAGCTTCGACGTGGAATTCGAGGTCGAGTCGTACCTGCGCTACCAGGGCGACAAGTTCGCCGACTACTTCGACGCGAACACCTACCTCCTGATCACGCGCGCGCTCGACTACTTCGACCCGGCGAAGGCGTTCGACGGCAACCTGACGGCCGCGCTCGCGCACACGCAGGCGAAGTACCTGATCGCGAGCTTCTCGACCGACTGGCGCTTCGCGCCCGCACGTTCGCGCGAAATCGTGAAGGCGCTGCTCGACAACAAGCGCACGGTCACCTACGCGGAAATCGACGCGCCGCACGGCCACGACGCGTTCCTGCTCGACGACGCGCGCTATCACAACCTGATCCGCGCGTATTACGAACGAATCGCCAACGAGGTGGGTGCATGAACCAGCAAGCGCTGAATTCCCTGTCCGCGCGCGCGGACTTCCGCACGATCGCCCGCTGGGTCGAGCCGCGCTCGACCGTTCTCGACCTCGGCTGCGGCGACGGCTCGCTGTTGTCGCTGCTGATGGAAGAACTGGACGTCACCGGTTACGGGATCGAACTGAACGACGCGGGCGTGCTCGCGAGCACGAAGAACGGCATCAACGTGATCCAGCAGAACCTCGAGGACGGCCTGCGCCTGTTCGAGGACCACAGCTTCGACATCGCGATCCTGTCGCAAACGCTGCAGACGATCCACCAGACGGCCGCGATCCTGCGCGAAACGGCGCGCGTCGGCCGCGAGTGCATCGTGTCGTTCCCGAACTTCGGTTACTGGTCGCACCGCCTGTCGGTGCTGCACGGCCGGATGCCCGTGTCGAAATCGCTGCCGTACCAGTGGCACAACACGCCGAACGTGCGGGTGCTGACGATCAAGGATTTCGAGGCGCTCGCGCCCGAAGTCGGCGTCACGATCCTCGATCGCGTCGTGCTGCACGAAGGCCAGCCGATTCGATGGGGAGCGAACTGGCGTGGTAGTCTTGCTGTCTACCGCGTCAAGCGCAGCTGAGCCAGGGGGCCGTTGACGGACGCCGACGGCCCGCACGCTCGTGCGGCCGCGCTCCTGTGCCACCCGCGCCGCCGCCTGCGCTGCCGCCGCAATCAGTCAACGCTACCCAGTTCCAGTCCATGTCGAAAACGCCACACGAGGCGCCCGCACTCACCGCTCACGAGGAGCACCCCGGCTGGCGAGCCTATCTGAACACGCACATGCTGATCTGCGTGTTCCTCGGCTTCACGTCAGGTCTGCCCCTCTTCACGCTCGTCTACCTCGTGCAGGCATGGCTGCGCTCCGAGGGCGTGAACCTGAAGGAAATCGGCCTGTTCGCGCTGATCCAGTTCCCGTATACGTGGAAGTTCCTGTGGGCGCCGCTGATGGACCGCTACATCCCGCGCCTGCCCGGCTGGCGGCCGGGCCGCCGGCGCGGCTGGATGCTGCTCACGCAGGTGCTGGTCGCGGGTGCGATCGCCGCGCTCGGCTTCGTGTCGCCGCGCGACTCGATCTGGACGGTGGCCGCGCTCACGACGCTCGTCGCGTTCTTCGGCGCGAGCTCCGACATCGTGATCGACGCGTACCGCCGCGAGCTGCTGCGCGATACCGAGCAGGGCCTCGGCAACGCGGTGCACGTGAACGCATACAAGCTCGCCGCGCTGATTCCCGGCTCGCTGGCGCTGATCCTGTCCGACCACATGCCGTGGGACGCCGTGTTCGCACTCACCGGCGCGTTCATGCTGCCGGGCATCCTGATGACGCTGCTCGTGCGCGAGCCGGAAGTGGTCGGCGTGCCGCCGCGCAACCTGCGCGACGCGATCGTGCTGCCGTTCCGCGAATTCATCCAGCGCGACGGCTGGGCCGGCGCGCTGCTCGTGATCGCGTTCATCTTCCTGTTCAAGATCGGCGACACGATGGCGACCACGCTGTCGACGTCGTTCTTCCTCGACATCGGCTTCACGCGCACCGAAATCGGCATCGTCGCGAAAACCACCGCGCTCGTCGCGAGCGTCGCCGGCGGCATCATCGGCGGCATCTGGCTCGTGAAGATCGGCATCGGCCGCGGGCTGTGGATCTTCGGCGCGCTGCAGATGGTGTCGACGCTCGGCTTCGCGTGGCTCGCGCAGCTCGGCCCCGGCTCGCCGGCGCTCGCGATGCTCTACGACTTCACCGTCTCGACGAGCCACGCGATCGCATCGGCACTGTCGGTGTTCGGCATCGCCGTCACGCCGCAATTCAGCCCGATGACGGTCGCGCTCGCAATCGTCTACGGTTTCGAAACCTTCACGACGGGCCTGACGATGGCCGCGTTCGTCGCGTATATCGCGAGCACGACCGACCCGCGCTACACGGCCACGCAGTTCGCGCTGTTCACGAGCCTCGCGTCGGTGCCGCGCACGCTCGCGTCGGCTGCGAGCGGTTTCGTCGTCGCGAAGATCGGCTGGTTCGACTACTTCATCGTGTGTACCGCGCTCGCGATTCCCGGCATGCTGCTGCTGTTCAAGATCGCGCCGTGGAACGGTACCGCACGCAACGGCGAGGCCAGCCGTGCGCAGTGACCGCCTGCACCGCGTCGCGCGCGTTGCGGCCTCGTTGAGCATCGGCGCCGCGGCACTCGCTGCGACGTTCGCGCACGCGTCCGACACCGCTGCGCCTGGCGCGGGCACCACGCCGGCTGCCGCACCCGCCACGCCAACCGCGCCCGCAACGTCCACCGCACCCGTCGCGCCGTCCGCCGCCGAAGCCGCGCAGCCGACCGGCGCCGCGGTGCCGGCAAAGGCCTATACGCCGACGCCGCAGCAGGTGCGCTACGGCAACGCGATCGCGTTCCGTACGCTGATCCCGTCGCCGCTGCTCGAACAGCTCACCGCGAACGAATACGCGCAGATCGTGCAGGCCGCCGCCGACAGCAACCGGCTGCTGCCCGCGAACCAGCCGCGCGTGAAGCGCCTGCGCGCGATCGTCGCGAAGCTCGCGCCGTATTCGGTGAAGTGGAACGATCGCGTGAAGAGCTGGAACTGGGACGTCAACGCGATCCGCTCGCGCGACATCCGCCTGACCTGCCTGCCGGGCGGCAAGGTGCTCGTGTACGGCGGCATGCTCGACCGCGTCCGCCTGAACGACGACGAGCTCGGCGTGCTGCTCGCGCACGGCATCGCGCATGCGCTGCGCGAACACGCGCGCAGCAACTTCAGCACGGCCTCGCAGACGTCGCTGCGCGCCGCCGCGCTGCCGCCGCTGTTTGGCGTCGGCGATCCGCTGCCGCAGGCGCTGAACCTCGGCGAGCGCCTGCAGGCGCTCCACTACGACCCGACCGACGAGACCGAAGCCGACGTGATCGGCGGCGACATCGCCGCCCGCGCAGGCTTCGATCCGCGCGCCGCGATCACGCTGTGGGACAAGCTCGCGGTTGCGACGCGCGCGAACAAGGCCACCGGCTTCATCTACACGCACCCGTACAGCACCGCGCGGCGCCAGGATCTGCTGAACCGGCTGCCGGACCTGATGCCGCTGTACGCGAAGGCGACCGGCAAGCGCGTCGACACGCTGCCCGACTACGCCGGCATCAGCGCGCAGCGGCGCAAGGTCGTGCGGCGCTGAGCGCCGCCGCGTGACATCGAACGCTAAGCGTCCACCGCGGCCGCGATCGGACGAACGCCGCTTTCGCGCATCCAGCGCACCTCGTCACCCGGGCTGCGGCCGAACAGCCGCTTGAATTCGCGACTGAACTGCGACGCGCTCGCATAGCCGACGCGCGCGGCCGCCGTACCGGCGCCCACCCCGTCCTGCACCATCATCAACCGCGCCTGGTGCAGCCGCGCGGCCTTCACGTACTGCATCGGCGACGTCGCCGTCACGTGCTTGAACTGCGCATGGAACACCGCGAGGCTCATCCCGGCCTCGCGCGCGAGCGTCTCGACATCGAGGTCGGCCTTCAGCTCCGCATGGATGCGCCGCAACGCCTTCGCGATGCGGCCGAAGTGATGCTGCTGCACGAGCGCCGCGCGCATCGCGTCGCCCTGCTCGCCCGTCAGCACGCGATACGCGATCTCGCGCATGATCGCGGGCCCCAGCACGCGCGTGTCGTGTGGCGACGCGAGCGCTTCGAGCAGCCGCACGACCGCGTCGGCCAGCGGCGCGTCGAGCGGCGTTGAATAGACGCCGAGCGGTTCGCTGGCGGCGGCGCCGAGCGTCTCGTCCAGCAGGATCGCGAGCTCGGCGATCACCGCGAGGTCGACGCGGATCGAGATCGCGAGAAACGGCTCGTCCATGCTCGCGAACGTCTCGCACTCGAATGGCAGCGGCACCGACAACACCAGGTACTGCTGCGCGTCGTACACGAACGAGCGATCGCCCAGATAGCCGAGCTTGCGCCCCTGGCACACGACGATGATGCTCGGCTCGTACAGCACCGGCATGCGCGGCGCGGGACGGGTCACGCGGATGAAGCGCACGCCGTCGAGCGCCGCGAGCGTGTCGCCATCGTTCGGCGCGAGGCGCGTGTGCAGCTCGATCATGCGGCGCTGCACGCGGTCGCCCGCGTCGGCCAAAAGGGGCTGGAAGCTCATCGGCGTGGTCCTGTCCGGCAAGAGAATCTGGCTCGCAATGTAGCACCTTGAATGCGTTTTGACGGCTGTTAGCGTGCAGTTCAAGAGGAATAGGCAAATCTTCCAGACCTTCGTGTATTTCGCCGCGGCGTCGCGCTCCTTACGATGACGTCCTGCCTCGCCGCATCGCCACATGATGCGACGGCAGTCTGTTTCGCCGGATCCGTTCCGGACAAGGAGCCCACCGCATGAGCACTACCTATGCCTACGCGGCGACCGATTCGCAGTCGCCGCTCGCCCCGTTCGAATTCCAGCGTCGCGCGCTGCGCGACCTCGACGTCCAGATCGACGTCCTCTACTGCGGCGTCTGCCACTCGGACCTGCACCAGGCGCGCAACGAATGGCGCAACACGATCTACCCGGTCGTGCCGGGCCATGAAATCGTCGGCCGCGTGACCGCGACCGGCGCGCAGGTCTCGCGCTTCAAGGTCGGCGAGCTGGTCGGCGTCGGCTGCCTCGTCGATTCGTGCCGCACCTGCCCGAGCTGCGCCGACGGCCTCGAGCAATACTGCGAGAACGGCTTCGTCGGCACCTACAACGGCCAGGATCGCGTGACGGGCGACGTCACGTTCGGCGGCTATTCGACGCAGCTCGTCGTCGACGAGGCGTTCGTGCTGCGCGTGCCCGAGACGCTCGACCCGGCCGGCGCCGCGCCGCTCCTGTGCGCGGGGATCACGACCTACTCGCCGTTGCGGCAGTGGAACGTCGGCCCCGGCAAGAAGGTCGGCATCGTCGGGCTCGGCGGCCTCGGCCACATGGGCGTGAAGCTGGCGCGCGCGATGGGGGCGCACGTCGTGCTGTTCACGACGTCGCCGTCGAAGATCGAGGACGGCAAGCGCGTCGGCGCGCACGAAGTCGTGATCTCGAAGGACGAAGCGCAGATGAACGCGCACCTGAACAGCTTCGACTTCATCCTGAACACGGTCGCCGCGCAGCACGACCTGAACCCGTTCCTGCACCTGCTGAAGCGCGACGGCACGATGACGCTCGTCGGCGCGCCGGAGCACGATCACCCGTCGCCGCAGGTGTTCAACCTGATCTTCAAGCGCCGCCGCCTCGCGGGCTCGCTGATCGGCGGGATCGCGGAAACGCAGGAAATGCTCGACTTCTGCGCGGAGCACGGGATCACGTCGGATATCGAAACGATTCCGATGCAGCAGATCAACGCCGCTTACGAGCGGATGCTGAAGAGCGACGTGAAGTACCGGTTCGTGATCGACATGGCGTCGCTCAGGCAGTAAGCGCCGCGTCAAACGAAACGGGCCGCATGTCCGACATGCGGCCCGTTTTGCATGCGGCGGCTGCGCGACGCGGCGCAGCGCCGGCGATCACTTCTTGTAGTCGTAGTCGATCGTCAGCGGCGCATGGTCGCTGAACTTGATGTCCTTGAAGATCGACGTGCTTTTCGCGGTGCCGGCCACGCCCGGCGTCGCGATCTGGTAATCGATCCGCCACCCGACGTTCTTCGCGTACGCCTGGCCGCGGTTGCTCCACCACGTGTACTGCTCGGCGCGCGGGTCGAGCGTGCGGAATACGTCGACGTAGCCGACATCGTCGAACAGCTTCGTGAGCCACTCGCGCTCTTCCGGCAGGCAGCCCGAGTTCTTCTGGTTGCTCTTCCAGTTCTTGATGTCGATTTCCTTGTGGACGATGTTCACGTCGCCGCACAGGATCACTTCGCGCTTCTTCTTCAGCGCGGCGAGGTGCGGCATGAATTCGTCCATGAAGCGGTACTTCGCCTGCTGGCGCTCTTCGCCGCTCGAGCCGGACGGCACGTACACCGACACGACCGACAGCTTGCCGTAGCGCGCCTCGACGTAGCGCCCTTCGGCATCGAATTCGCTGCTGCCGAAGCCGATGATCACGTCATCGGGCTCGCGGCGGCTGTACACGCCCGCGCCGCTGTAGCCCTTCTTCTCGGCGTGGTGGAAATAGCTCTTGAAGCCGTGCGGCTCGACGAATTCGGCCGGCAGGTCGTCGGCCGATACCTTGATTTCCTGCACGCACACGCAATCGGCGCTCTGTTCGCCGAGCCATTCGAAGAAGCCCTTCTTCGCGGCGGAGCGGATGCCGTTCAGGTTGGCGGTAATCACTCGCATCATGTCGGGTTCCGTTCAGTTCGATGTTTTTACAGGGTGGCAGCTTAACGGATCTTCACGCCTTCGAGCTCGGGCTTCGGCGGCGGGAATTCCAGCTTCATGTCGGTCATCGCGCGCAGCAGCAGCTCGGCGATCATCACGTTGCGGTGCGTCTTCGAATCCGCCGGGATCACGTACCACGGCGCATGCTCGGCCGACGTCGCGGCGAGCGCGTCGCGGTACGCGGACTGGTACGCCTCCCAGTGCTTGCGCGCGTCGAGGTCGGAGATGTCGAACTTCCAGTGCTTGGCCGGATCGTCGATGCGCGCCTGCAGCCGCTCGCGCTGCTCGTCCTTCGAGATGTGCAGGAAACACTTGATGATCGTCGTGCCGTTCTCGAACAGCATCGTCTCGAAATCGCGGATCTGCCGGTAGCGGCGCTCGCACTCCTTGCTGTCGATCGCATCGAGCACGCGCGGCACGAGCACGTCTTCGTAGTGGCTGCGGTTGAAGATCGCGAGCTCGCCCGCGGCCGGCACCTGCGCATGCACGCGCCACAGGAAGTCGTGCGCGGCCTCGATCGGCGTCGGCGCCTTGAACGGCACGATGCGCAGGCCGAGCGGGTCGACATCGCGGAACACCGCGCGCACGGTGCCGTCCTTGCCGCTGGTGTCCATCCCCTGCAGCACGAGCAGCACGCGCTTCTTCTGTTGCGTGTGCAGGCGCTCCTGCTGCGTGTCGAGCTCGGTCGACACGGCCGACAGGCGTTCGCGGTCGGCGTCCTTCGAGCCGGACGAAAACGGCTTCGCGCCCGGGTCGAACGCATCGAGCTTGAATGCGGCGGCTTCCTTCTCGCGCGTGCTGTAGGGCACGCGGAAATCGTCGAGCGACGGTTGTTTCGCCATTCGTTCCTCCGTTGGACGGTGTGATGCATACGATAACGCATCCACCAAACGCAACGGGCCGCCCCGAACTGGTTCGGAGCGGCCCGTCGTCAAGCGCGGTTCAGGCGCGCGGTCATGCTCAGCCGAGCTTCTTCTTCAGCAGTTCGTTGACCTGCTGCGGATTGGCCTTGCCCTTCGTCGCCTTCATCGCCTGGCCGATCAGCGCGTTGAACGCCTTTTCCTTGCCTGCGCGGAATTCCTCGACCGACTTCGCGTTCGCCGCGAGCACTTCGTCGATGATCGCTTCCAGCGCGCCGGTGTCGGAGATCTGCTTCAGCCCCTTCGCGTCGATGATCCGGTCGGCCGCGCCTTCGTCGGTCGCCTTCTCGTCCCAGATCGCCGCGAAGATTTCCTTCGCGATCTTGTTCGAGATCGTGCCGTCGGCGATGCGCTGCAGCAGCAGCGCGAGCTGCGCGGCCGACACGGGGATCGCGTCGATCTCGATGCCGTCACGGTTCAGCTGCGACGACACGTCGCCCATCAGCCAGTTCGCGACGATCTTCGCGTTCGCCGCGCCGGCCTTCGCGACCACCGCCTCGAAGTAAGCGGCCATCGCCTTGCTCGTGGTCAGCACGCCCGCGTCGTACGCAGACACGCCGTACTCGTCGACGAAGCGCTGCTGGATCGCGGCCGGCAGTTCGGGCATGCCCGACTGCACGCGCTCGACCCAGTCCTGGCCGATCACGAGCGGCATCAGGTCGGGGTCGGGGAAGTAGCGGTAGTCGTGCGCGTCTTCCTTGCTGCGCATCGAACGCGTCTCTCGCTTGTCCGGATCGTAGAGGCGCGTTTCCTGCACGACTTCGCCGCCGTCCTCGATCAGCTCGATCTGGCGACGGACTTCGAAGTTGATCGCCTCCTCGAGGAACCGGAACGAGTTCAGGTTCTTGATTTCCGCGCGCGTGCCGAACTTCTCCTGGCCGACCGGGCGCACCGACACGTTCGCGTCGCAGCGGAACGAGCCTTCCTGCATGTTGCCGTCGCAGATGCCGAGCCACACGACGAGCCCGTGCAGCGCCTTCGCGTAGGCGACGGCCTCGGCCGCGCTGCGCATTTCCGGCTCGGTGACGATCTCGAGCAGCGGCGTGCCCGCACGGTTCAGGTCGATCCCCGTCGCGCCCGCGAAGTCTTCATGCAGCGACTTGCCCGCATCTTCCTCGAGGTGCGCGCGGGTCAGGTTGACCGTCTTCTCGTACGCGGCCTTGCCGGCCTTTTCGTTGGCGGGCACCTGGATCGTGATCTGGCCGCCCTGCACGACCGGAATCTCGTACTGGCTGATCTGATAGCCCTTCGGCAGATCGGGGTAGAAGTAATTCTTGCGCGCGAAGATGCTGCGCGGCGCGATGGTCGAGCCGATCGCGAGGCCGAAGCGGATCGCCCGCTCGACCGCGCCGCGGTTCAGCACCGGCAGCACGCCCGGCAGCGCCAGGTCGACCGGGCAGGCCTGCGTGTTCGGCTCGGCGCCGAACTGCGTCGACGCGCCCGAGAAAATCTTCGAGACGGTCGACAGTTGCGCGTGCGTCTCGAGACCGATAACGACTTCCCATTGAGTAGCCATATGCTTACACCCCTGCCGGAACTTGCTTGTGCCAGTCGGTCGCGCGCTGGAACGCGTCGGCGACCTGCAGCATCCGGGCTTCGTTGAAATAGTTGCCGATGATCTGCAGGCCGACCGGGCGCTTCGCGTTCGCGCCCGCGCCGAAGCCGCACGGCACGCTCATGCCGGGCAGGCCGGCGAGGCTCACCGACAGCGTGTAGATATCCGCGAGATACATCTGCACCGGATCGTCGCCCTTCGCGCCGAGATCCCATGCGACCGTCGGCGACGCCGGGCCCATGATCACGTCGCAGGACTTGAACGCTTCCTGGAAATCGTTCGCGATGATGCGGCGGATCTTCTGCGCCTGCAGGTAGTACGCGTCGTAGTAGCCGTGCGACAGCACGTACGCGCCGACCAGAATGCGGCGCTTCACCTCGGGGCCGAAGCCTTCGGCGCGCGACTTCTTGTACATGTCGAGCAGGTCGCCGTACTGCGCGGCGCGATGGCCGAAGCGCACGCCGTCGAAACGCGACAGGTTCGACGACGCTTCGGCCGGCGCGATCACGTAGTACACGGGGATCGACAGTTCCGTCTTCGGCAGCGATACCGGCACGAGCGTCGCGCCGAGCGCTTCATACTGCTTCAGCGCCGCGTCGATCGTCGCGCGCACGTCGTCGGCGAGGCCTTCGCCGAAATACTCGTTCGGCAAACCGATGCGCAGGCCCGCGAGCGGCTTGCCCGTGTCGTTGCCGGCCGTCCACGGCTGGCCGAGGTGGCGCGTGAAATCCTCGTCGTCGCGCTCGAGGCTCGTCGAGTCGCGCTCGTCGAAGCCGGCCATCGCGTTCAGCAGCAGCGCGCAGTCGGACGCACTCTGCGCCATCGGGCCGCCCTGGTCGAGCGACGACGCGAACGCGATCATCCCGTAGCGCGACACGCGGCCGTAGGTCGGCTTGATGCCCGTCACGCCCGCGAACGAAGCGGGCTGGCGGATCGAACCGCCGGTGTCGGTGCCGGTCGCGGCCGGCGCGAGACGCGCGGCGACGGCGGCCGAGCTGCCGCCCGAGCTGCCGCCCGGCACCGCGTTCGTGTCCCACGGGTTCTTCACCGCGCCGAACGCGGAATTCTCGTTCGACGAGCCCATCGCGAACTCGTCCATGTTGGTCTTGCCGAGCGTGACCATGCCGGCCGCCTGCAGGCGGGCGACGACGGTCGCGTCGAACGGGCTCTCGTAATTCGCGAGCATCTTCGAGCCGGCGGTCGAGCGCCAGCCGCGCGTGACGAACACGTCCTTGTGCGCGATCGGCAGGCCGGTGAGCGCGCCGCCCGCGCCGCGCGCGAGCGCCGCGTCGGCGGCTTTCGCCTGCGCGAGGGTCAGATCGGCGTCGACATGGACGAACGCGTTCAGGTCGCGTGCGGCGTCGATCCGTTTCAGGTAGTGCTGCGCGAGCTCGACGGCCGAGCATTCCTTGGCGGCGAGCGCGGCGCGCAGTTCGGTCAGGCTTTTTGCGTGCATTGAGTGGTTTTCCTGGGAATTCTGGGTGGCGCGCGGCGCAAGGCGGCCGGCGCGCTTGTCATCGAATGCTTACTCGATCACCTTCGGCACGAGATAGAGGCCGTCCTGGACGGCCGGCGCCGGACGCTGGTTGTCGTCGCGATTGACGACTTCCGTCACGGCGTCGTCGCGCAGGCGCTGCGCGACTTCCTGGATCTGTTCGATCGGGTGGGCGAGCGGCGCGATGCCGGCGGTATCGACCGCCTGCATCTGCTCGACGAGGCCGAAGAATTCATTGAGCTGGCCGAGCATGTGCTCGGCGTCGGCGTCGGCCATTTCGAGTCGCGCCAGGTGCGCGATGCGTTTCACATCGGTCAGGGTCAGGGCCATGCGATCACCGGAAAAACAAGGCTGCGCAGCGCATCAAAAGCAGCACTGCGGCGGGGGGTTGGAGGGTGCGATCCCACCCTCAAAAATCGGGGCCGAAGCGGCAAAAATACCGCCCGTTTCGATTCAAATACCGTGAAATTATAAGGTATCATTACGCGTTCGACCCAAACCCGGCAGCCTTTTCCCGCACCGTTTCGCCCCACTTCGGCAAGCCGTGCGTGCATCGTGCGATCCCCGGTAGACATCACTCGCAGCTTCGTGCGCCGCGGCGGCCGCTTCCGCCACGCTTCCCGAGGCTGTTATTTTTTCCGCTGCCGCCCTCAGCGCTCGCTATGCAGGGCCGGCCCAGAGCGAAACAGGATTCTGAATGTTCGGTTTTTTGCGCAGCTACTTCTCCAACGATCTCGCGATCGACCTCGGCACCGCAAACACCCTGATCTACATGCGCGGCAAGGGCATCGTGCTCGATGAACCGTCCGTCGTGTCGATCCGCCAGGAAGGCGGCCCCAACGGCAAGAAGACGATCCAGGCGGTCGGCAAGGAAGCCAAGCAGATGCTCGGCAAGGTGCCGGGCAACATCGAGGCGATCCGCCCGATGAAGGACGGCGTGATCGCCGACTTCACCGTCACCGAGCAGATGATCAAGCAGTTCATCAAGACCGCTCACGAATCGCGCATGTTCTCGCCGTCGCCGCGCATCATCATCTGCGTGCCGTGCGGCTCGACCCAGGTCGAGCGCCGCGCGATCAAGGAAGCCGCACACGGCGCCGGCGCATCGCAGGTCTACCTGATCGAGGAGCCGATGGCGGCCGCGATCGGCGCGGGCCTGCCGGTGTCGGAAGCCACCGGCTCGATGGTCGTCGACATCGGCGGCGGCACGACCGAAGTCGGCGTGATCTCGCTCGGCGGCATCGTGTACAAGGGTTCGGTCCGCGTCGGCGGCGACAAGTTCGACGAGGCGATCGTCAACTACATCCGCCGCAACTACGGGATGCTGATCGGCGAACAGACCGCCGAGGCGATCAAGAAGGAAATCGGCTCCGCGTTCCCGGGCTCCGAAGTCAAGGAAATGGAAGTGAAGGGCCGCAACCTGTCGGAAGGCATCCCGCGCAGCTTCACGATCTCCAGCAACGAAATCCTCGAAGCGCTGACCGATCCGCTGAACCAGATCGTGTCGTCGGTGAAGATCGCGCTCGAGCAGACGCCGCCGGAACTCGGCGCCGACATCGCCGAACGCGGGATGATGCTGACGGGCGGCGGTGCGCTGCTGCGCGACCTCGACCGCCTGCTCGCGGAAGAAACCGGCCTGCCGGTGCTCGTCGCCGAAGATCCGCTCACCTGCGTCGTGCGCGGTTCGGGCATGGCGCTCGAGCGCATGGACAAGCTGGGCAGCATCTTCTCGTACGAGTGATCGTCTAAGCTGTTTCGTTGATATGACGCACCCGCGGCGTGGCCGGATCGCTCGTTTAGAACGAACCGCCGCGCCGTTTGCGCGTCTGAGCATCATTTAACCGATCACACGCGCCCGGCGCCGACCATGGAATACAGTCCGCCGCCCCTCTTCAAGCAAGGTCCGCCCGCGCTTGCGCGGCTCATCTTCTTCGTTGCCCTCGCCATCGCGCTCCTGGTGTCGGACGCGCGCTTCAGCACGCTCGAAATCGTGCGCGGCGTGCTCGGCACCGTGCTCTATCCGCTGCAGCGCGCAGCGCTCGTGCCGCGCGACCTGTTCATGGGCGCGGCCGACATCGCCGTCACCGGCGCATCGCTGCGCCACGAGAACGACGACCTCCGCAAACGCAACCTGCAGCTGTCCACGCAGGCCAACCAGGCCGCCGTGCTCACGCAGGAAAACGCGCACCTGCGCGCGGTGCTCGAGCTGCGCCAGCACATCGCGACGCAATCGACGCCGGTCGAGATCCAGTACGACACCAGCGATCCGTTCACGCAGAAGATCGTGGTCGGGCAAGGCTCGCAGCAAGGCATCCAGAACGGCTCGCCCGTCGTCAGCGAAGACGGCGTGATCGGCCAGGTCACGCGCGTGTTCCCGCTGCAGGCCGAAGTCACGCTGGTCACCGACCGCGATCTCGCGATTCCCGTGCAGGTGCTGCGCACCGGCCTGCGCAGCGTGATCTACGGCACGCCGAAGGGCGATTCGCTCGACCTGCGCTTCGTGCCGACGAGCGCGGATCTCGTCGCCGGCGACGAGCTTGTCACGAGCGGCCTCGACGGCGTCTATCCGCCCGGCCTGCCGGTTGCGAAGGTCGCGCGCGTCGACAAGCTCGCCGATACCGCATTCGCACGCGTGACCTGCGCGCCGGTCGCCGCCGTGCGCGGCGCGCGCCAGATGCTCGTGCTGCATTACCAGAACGACATCCCGCCGCGCCCGGTCGAGCCCGATCCGGCCGCCGACAAGAATGCGAAGGGCAAGAAGGGCGCGAAAGCCGCCGCGAAGGGCGAGAAGGCGGACAAAGCCGACGCGAACGCGAAGCCGGCCGCCGCGGCCCAGCCCGCCGCGAAGCCTGCGCCGGCGGCGCCCGCCGCCCCGGCCAGGCCGGCCGCCGCGCCCGCGAAGCCCGCGGCCGGGCAACCAGGAGCCCAGCGATGAACCGCCCGCAATACATCCTGCAGCCGGTCAATCCGTACTTCATCGTCTTCAGCCTCGCCGCCGCGTTCCTGCTGAACCTGATGCCGTGGGGCCGCCTGCCCGGCGTGCCCGACTTCGTCGCGCTCGTGCTGCTGTTCTGGAACATCCACCAGCCGCGCAAGGTCGGGATGGGCGTCGCGTTCGCGCTCGGCATCCTGATGGACGTGCATGACGCGGGACTGCTCGGCGAGCACGCGCTCGCCTATACGCTGCTGTCGTACGGCGCGATCACGATCCACCGCCGCGTGCTGTGGATGCCGATCGGCGTGCAGGTGCTGTATGTCACGCCGCTGCTCGTCGTCGCGCAGCTCGTGCCGTTCGTGATTCGCCTCGTGATGGGCGCCGCGTTCCCGGGCTGGCGCTACCTGGTCGACGGCTTCGTCGAAGCCGCGCTGTGGCCGATCGCGAGCCACCTGCTGCTGATGCCGCAACGCCGCCCGGTCGATCCGGACGATACGCGCCCCATCTGAGCCGGACCGACCTTGAATACCCGCCGCCCCCACGCCCGTTGCGCCCAGGGGCGGCACCTCGCCCGCCCGCGCGGGCCGGATCGACTGTAACCGCATGACCGAATTCAACGACACCCAACAGCAGCTCTCGAAGTTCCGCCTGCGCGTCGCGGCGGCGGGCGTGTTCGTGTTCGTCTGCTTCGGGCTGCTCGCGAGCCGCTTCTTCTACCTGCAGTTGATGCAGCACGGCAAATACGCGCTGCAGGCCGAGGAAAACCGCATCTCGGTCGCGCCGATCGTGCCGAACCGCGGGATCATCACCGACCGCAACGGCGTGATCCTCGCGAAGAACTATTCGGCGTACACGCTCGAGATCACGCCGTCGAAGCTCGACGACACGCTCGACAACACGATCGACAAGCTGTCCGAGATCATCCCGATCGACGCCCGCGACCGCCGCCGCTTCAAGAAGCTGCAGGAAGACTCGAAGAATTTCGAGAGCCTGCCGATCCGCACGCGGCTCACCGACGCGGAAGTCGCGCGCTTCACCGCGCAGCGTTTCCGCTTCCCCGGCGTTGACGTGCGCGCGCGCCTGTTCCGCCAGTACCCGCTCGGCATGACGGCCGCGCACGTGATCGGCTACATCGGCCGGATCTCGAAGCGCGACCAGGATCGCATCGACGCGATGAGCGACGACAACGACAGCGACCAGGAACACTACGATCCGCGCCGCGACGCGAACAACTACAAGGGCACCGACTACATCGGCAAGATCGGCGTCGAGCAGAGCTACGAGACCGAGCTGCACGGGCTGACGGGCTTCGAGGAAGTCGAGGTGACGGCCGGCGGCCGGCCGGTGCGCACGCTGTCGCGCACGCAGGCGACGCCCGGCAACAACCTCGTGCTGTCGCTCGACATCGCGTTGCAGCAGGTCGCCGAACAGGCGTTCGCCGGCAAGCGCGGCGCGCTCGTCGCGATCGAGCCGAAGACGGGCGACGTGCTCGCGTTCGTGTCGTCGCCGAGCTTCGACCCGAACTCGTTCGTCGACGGCATCGACCAGCAGACCTGGGACGAACTGAACAACTCGCCCGACAAGCCGCTCCTGAACCGCCCGCTGCACGGCACCTACCCGCCCGGCTCGACGTACAAGCCGTTCATGGCGCTCGCGGGCCTGACGCTCGGCAAGCGCACGCCGGGCTGGGGCTTCCAGGATCCCGGCTACTTCACGTTCGGCGGCCACACGTTCCGCAACGACGTGCGTTCGGGCCAGGGCTGGGTCGACATGAACAAGGCGATCATGGTGTCGAACGACACCTACTTCTACATGCTCGCGCGCGACCTCGGCGTGAACTCGATCGCGAACTTCATGAAGCCGTTCGGCTTCGGCCAGATCACCGGGATCGACATCCAGGGCGAGGCGCGCGGGATTCTGCCGTCGACCGACTGGAAGAAGAAGGCGTTCAAGAAGGCCGCACAGCAGAAGTGGTTCGACGGCGAGACGATCAGCCTCGGGATCGGCCAGGGCTACAACTCGTTCACGATCCTGCAGCTCGCGCACGCGACCGCGACGCTCGCGAACAACGGCGTCGTGATGAAGCCTCACCTCGTGAAGGAAGTCGAGGATCCGATCACGCGCGGGCGCCACCTGACCGTGCCGAAGGAAAGCGAGGTGATCCCGCTCAAGCAGGCCGACATCGACGTCGTGAAGCGCGGGATGGAGAACGTGATCGAGAACCCGTCCGGCACCGCGTACAAGGTGTTCCGCGGCGCCCCGTACCTCGCCGCCGGCAAGACCGGTACCGCGCAGGTGTTCTCGCTGCAGGGCTCGAACTACAAGGGCCACCTGCTCGCCGAGCACCTGCGCGACCATGCGCTGTTCATCGCGTATGCGCCGGTCGACCACCCGCAGATCGCGGTGGCGCTGGTCGTCGAGAACGGCGGCTGGGGTGCGCAGGCCGCGGGCCCGATCGCGCGCCGCGTGCTCGACTACTACCTGATCGACCGCCTGAACCCGAAGAACGAGGCCGCGGCCGTGGCCGCCGCGGCGTCGGCGACCGAGCCGGTGAGCACGCCCGTGGTCGGTGACGCCTCGAAGCCCGCCGCCGTCGCGGCCGGCTTCACCGCGCTGCCGCAGCCGGTCGTGCCGACCGCGGCCAGCGCAGCCGATGCCGCATCGGCTGCATCGGCCGCGTCGGCTGCCGCAGCCCCGGCCGACGCGAGCGCCGCGGCGCCGATGGCCGCGAGCCTGCCGCCGATCCGGCGCCCGCACCGGCCGCGCCGGCCCGCCAGCGACGCGCAGCCGCTCGTCGCCACGCCGCGGGACGACAACCACCGTGCGACGGCCCCCGCGAAGGCGGCGGACGCCGGCACCGCTCATTAACGGAGAAAGGCATGCAATTCGACAAGCGCGCCTGGCTCGACAAGATCAAGCAGATGTTCGCGGGCTTCGACCGCCCGCTCGCCCTCATCGTGTTCCTGCTGCTGTGCGTCGGCATCGTCACGCTGTACAGCGCGGCGATCGACATGCCCGGCCGCGTCGAGGACCAGTTGCGCAACATCCTGCTGACGTTCGTGCTGATGTGGGTGATCGCCAACATCCCGCCGACCACGCTGATGCGCTTCGCGGTCCCGCTCTATACGTTCGGGGTCGCGTTGCTGATAGCCGTCGCGCTGTTCGGGATGACCAAGAAGGGCGCGAAGCGCTGGCTGAACGTCGGCGTCGTGATCCAGCCGTCGGAAATCCTCAAGATCGCGACACCGCTGATGCTCGCGTGGTACTACCAGCGCCGCGAAGGCGGGCTGCGCTGGTACGACTTCATTGCCGCGTTCGGAATCCTGCTGGTGCCGGTCGGGCTGATCGCGAAGCAGCCCGACCTCGGCACGGGCCTGCTCGTGTTCGCGGCCGGCTTCTTCGTGATCTACCTCGCCGGCCTGTCGTTCAAGCTGATCGTGCCGGTGCTCGTCGCCGGCGTGATCGCGGTCGGCTCGATCGCCGTGTTCGAGGAACGCATCTGCCAGCCCGAAGTGCAGTGGCCGCTGATGCACGACTACCAGAAGCACCGCGTGTGTACGCTGCTCGACCCGACTTCCGATCCGCTCGGCAAGGGCTTCCACACGATCCAGGCCGTGATCGCGATCGGCTCGGGCGGCGTGCTCGGCAAGGGCTACCTGAAAGGTACGCAGGCTCACCTCGAATTCATTCCGGAGAAGCACACCGACTTCATCTTCGCGGTGTTCTCGGAGGAATGGGGGCTCGCCGGCGGGCTCGTGCTGCTGACGCTGTACATGGCGCTGATCGCGCGCGGGCTCTACATCGCCGCACAGGGCGCGACGCTGTTCGGGCGCCTGCTCGCGGGCTCGCTCACGCTCGCGTTCTTCGTCTATGCGTTCGTCAACATCGGGATGGTGAGCGGCGTGCTGCCGGTCGTCGGCGTGCCGTTGCCGTTCATGAGTTACGGCGGCACCGCGCTTACGACGCTCGGCATCGCGATCGGGATGATCATGAGCGTCGGGCGGCAGCGGCGGTTGATGAAGAGCTGACCGCGCGGCCTGCACCGCAGTCAAAGAAAACGGCGCCCCCTGGCGCCGTTTTTCATGGGCCAGGAGGCCGGACGCGGCCGCTTACTGCGGTGGCGCGTGCGGCCCGCCTTGTTCCGCTCCGCCGCCCGTTGCCGGCTCCTGCGCCTTCAGCCGCGCGCTCAGCTCCTTGAACTTCAGCCCGGCCGTCTCGTCGCCCTGCGCGGCCGCCGCCGCGTAATACGCGCGCGCGATGTTCAGGTTCTGCGCGACGCCGTCGCCGCCGCGCTCGTAAAACGACGCGGTCACGTACTGCGCGGTCGGCTCGCCCGCGTCGGCGGCCTGCTTGTACCACGCGAACGCCTGCCGGTTGTCGCGCGGCGTACCGCGCCCGTCGAGGAACTGGTTCGCGAGCGACAGCTCGGCCTGCACGTGCCCCTGCTTCGCCGCCCGCAAGAACCAGCGATGCGCTTCGGCCGGATTGCGCGCGACGAACTCGCCGTCGTCGAACATCCGGCCGTACACGTACTGCGCATGCGACATGTTCGCGTCGGCCGCGCGCTTCAGCCAGCGCAGCCCTTCGTCGACGTTCGCGGTCACGCCTTCGCCCGTCAGCAGCATCATCGCGTAGTTGAATTGCGCGAGACGATCGCCGCGCTCGGCCGCGTCGTGGAACTGCACCAGCGCCGCGCGAAAGTCGCCGGCGTTGTAGTCGGCGACCGC
Organism: Burkholderia cepacia complex sp. TUM26381; assembly: GCF_057439935.1. Taxonomy (NCBI): domain Bacteria; kingdom Pseudomonadati; phylum Pseudomonadota; class Betaproteobacteria; order Burkholderiales; family Burkholderiaceae; genus Burkholderia; species Burkholderia cepacia complex sp. TUM26381. Next base: position 3,514,727 of record NZ_CM172006.1, read on the forward strand.
CGATTGCGTCTCGTGCGACGGATCGGGCTTCGCTTGCGGCGCACCCTGCGCGATGGCCGCGACACACACGGCCCACAGGCCGAACACCATACCGATCTGCGCGCGCCCACGGCACGCACCGTCGCCGCCGTTCATGACCGTACCTCCTGCAGCGCCTGCCGCGTCGCGCGCAGCAGCCAGCTCACGTCGGCCGACACCGTGATCATCCGGTAACCGGCCTCGCGGTACTGGCGCGCGGCTGCCGTATCGCCCGCGAAAATACCGACCGCGACGCCCGCCTGCCGGCCGGCTGCGAGCACGCGCGCCATCGCGGTTTCGACGTCCGGGTGGCGGATGTCGCCGAGATGCCCGAGGCTTGCCGCGAGATCGGCCGGGCCGATGAACAGGCAGTCGACGCCGGGCGTCGCCGCGATCCGCTCGACTTCGTCGACGCCGCGCGCCGATTCGATCTGCACGACCACCGCGACCTGCGCATTCGCCGTCTGCACGTAATCGCGGCGCATGCCGAACGCCGCCGCACGCACCATGCCCGCGACGCCGCGCAGCCCGTCCGGCGAATCGGGCGACGGATAGCGCGTGAGCCGCACCGCATGCGCGGCTTCGTCGGGCGTCTCGATCGACGGAAACATCAGCGTGCGCGCGCCGGCGTCGAGCGCGCGCTTCACGAGCCACGGCTCGCGCGCCGGCACGCGCACGACGGGTTCGCTCGGCAGGTGCGCAGCAGCAATCGCGCGCAGCTGCGAGGCCACGTCGCGGCTGTCGTTCGGCGCGTGCTCCATGTCGATGCAGAGCCAGTCGTAACCGGCATGCGCCAGCGCTTCCGCAGCCGATTCGCTGCCGAGCGACAGCCACAGGCCGTACAGCGGATCGTCGCCGTCACGCAGGCGTTGTTTGAGGGAATTGGTGAGCGTGCTCATCGATACGGCCTCCTGGACGGAACGGCAATCGAACGGGACAAGCAACTGGCCAAGCGGAATGCGACACGTCGTGCAGCGCAGCACGGCGGCTGCACCGGATCGCACCCTGGAACGTTAGTCGGCGACGGGCAGCCGATCTGACAGCGCATGGCGTACAACGGCGCGCGGAAGCATTTTCCGGTGCCACTCAACGATCATAGCGCGGCGTTGCGCGGAATGCGGGAACAGCCAGGGAAGCGTTGCCGACGCGGGACGGGGCCGGCACGGCGCAGTGACGGGCAGCCCACGCCGGATGGCGGGGGCTGCCGGGAAGGCGGGATCAGCGGCCGGGCTGGCGCTCGACGTCGGCCCAACAGTTCGGCGTTTCGTACAAACGCACGCGTTCGAGGCGCAGGTTCACGCCGTAGTGCGCGTCGTACACGTTCGCGAGAAGGTCGAACGCGAGCGCGGCAAGGTTCTCGACGGTCGGGATCCGGTCGATCACGACGGTCTTGTGGTCGGCCATCTGTTCGAGGAACGAGCGTACGACGTCGTCGCGCGCGTAGACCAGGAACGCGTGGTCCCACTTGCTGACGAGGTGCTCGACCGCGAGCGCCTTCACGTCGGCGAAATCCATCACCATGCCGCGGTCGGGCGCCCCTTCGGTATCGACGAGATCGCCGCGCAGCGTGATTTCGAGCACGTAGCGATGGCCGTGCAGGTTCCTGCACTGGCTGCGGTGATCGGGGATGCGGTGGCCCGCGTCGAATTCGAGTTTTCGGGTAATCAGCACGATGTCAAAAGCCGTGGCTCAGGGAATGTTCAGATATTTGTGGGTCTGCATCGACAGCCGCCACTGCGGATGACGCTTGCACCAGTCGATCGCGAGCTTCGTATTGAGATCGCGCGACGGGCCGTCCATCGGCTGGACCAGGAAGTACTCGAAGTCGAGCTTCGCGTAGTCGGCCAGCCGCTGGTTGTCCTGCGGGATCACGACCTTCAGTTCGTTGCCTTTCGTGACGACGAGCGGCGCGTCGGCCTTCGGGCTCACACAGATCCAGTCGATCGATTCGAGCACCGGCAGCGAGCCGTTGGTCTCGATCGCGATCTCGAAGCCGGCCGCGTGCAGCGCGTCGACGAGCGGCTGGTCGAGTTGCAGCATCGGCTCGCCGCCCGTGCAGACGACGAAGCGGTGCGCTTCGCCCTCCGGCCACAGGCCGGCGATCGTCGCGACGAGTGCTTCGGCGTCCTTGAACTTGCCGCCGTTCTCGCCGTCGGTGCCGACGAAATCGGTATCGCAAAAGCGGCACACGGCCTCCGCACGATCCTCTTCGCGGCCCGACCACAGGTTGCAGCCGGCGAACCGGCAGAACACGGCCGGCCGGCCCGCATTCGCGCCTTCGCCCTGCAACGTGTAGAAAATTTCCTTGACCGCGTAAGTCATCGTGCTTCGTCCGGCTCGCGCCGCTCGTTGTCGATCAGAATCCGTTACCCAGCCGGCACTGCCGGCACCCGCTCACAGCGGCGCCTCGGTCACCCGCTCGCCCTTCAGGTAAGCCTCGTAGCCGCGCTTGCGCAGCTTGCAGGCCGGGCATTCGCCGCAGCCGAAACCCCAGTCGTGCAGTTCCGCGCGCTCGCCCACGTAGCACGTGTGCGTCTCGACGCGGATCAGTTCGACGAGCGCCTCGCCACCGAGCTGTTCGGCGAGCTGCCACGTCTGCGCCTTGTCGAGCCACATCAGCGGCGTCTCGAGCACGATGCGCGTGTCCATGCCGAGGTTCAGCGCGACCTGCAGCGCCTTCATCGTGTCGTCGCGGCAGTCGGGATAGCCCGAGAAATCGGTCTCGCACATCCCGCCGACCAGCACGCGCAACCCGCGGCGATAGGCGATCGCCGCGGCGATCGTCATGAACATCAGGTTGCGGCCCGGCACGAACGTGTTCGGCAGGCCGTTCGCCGTTGTCTCGATCTCGATCGTGCGCGTCATCGCGGTATCGCTGATCGCACCGAGCACCGACAGGTCGATCATGTGATCGTCGCCGAGCCGGTCCGACCAGGCGGAAAAATCGCGCTTCAGCGCTTCGCGCACGCCTTCGCGACATTCGAGCTCGACGCGATGGCGCTGGCCGTAGTCGAAGCCGAGCGTCTCGACCGTCTGGTAGCGTTCGAGCGCCCATGCCACGCACGTGGCCGAGTCCTGCCCGCCGGAAAACAACACGAGCGCGCCGTCTTTAGCGTCTGTCCGAATCACCGTGATACTCCGTGAATGTGTAGGCTCGCGTCGCGCTGCGCCCCAAGGCCGGCTGCCGCCGGGCGGCCCGACGCGGCCGGCCTGCGCCGGCTCGACCAGTATAGGCAGCGCGATTGGCCGCGAACGCGGCGGCGCGCTTATACCGCCCATCGCGCGGCATCGTTGCCGCGCGTCACGGCGGCGCGAGACACGCGGCCTGCCGTGCGCATGAAGCGATGCGCTAAGTCATTGAGCGGGCACGGATTTTATCATGCCCCGGCAAATGCTGCCGGCCACGCCGCCAACGACACGCCATACCCACCACAAACGAAAAACCCCAAGAACCTTCCGATTCTTGGGGTTTTAAATGCTGGTGGCCTGGGACGGAATCGAACCATCGACACGCGGATTTTCAATCCGCTGCTCTACCAACTGAGCTACCGGGCCAACGAAGAAGAGAAAGTATAGCGACCCTTCTTCACTTGAGCAAGTGCTTTCGCAAAATATTTTATAGCGCGCCTTCGGCCGGCTTCTTGCCGAGCTCCACGCCGAGCTGTTTGAGCTTGCGATACAGGTGCGTGCGCTCGAGGCCCGTCTTCTCCGCGACGCGCGTCATGCTGCCGTTCTCGCGCGCGAGGTGATATTCGAAGTACGCGCGCTCGAACGCATCGCGCGCTTCGCGCAACGGGATGTCGAACGGGATCGCGGCCGTCTGGCCCGCAAGGCCGAGGGCCGACACCATGTCGTCGCCGAGCGTCGGCAGCGCAGCCGCGGACGCGACCGCCGCGGGCCCTGCGGCCTGCCCGGCGCCGGCCTTCGCCGCCGCATTCGCCGACACCGGCGCCGCCCCGCGGGCGAGACCGTGCTCGACGGACTTCAACAGCTTCTGCAATGCAATCGGTTTCTCGAGGAAATCGAGCGCACCGATCTTCGTCGCCTCGACGGCCGTATCGATCGTCGCGTGCCCGGACATCATGATCACGGGCATCGTCAGCAGCCCCTGCGCCGCCCATTCCTTGAGCAACGTGACGCCGTCGGTATCGGGCATCCAGATATCGAGCAGCACGAGATCGGGCGCCTGCTTCAGCCGGTATTCCCGCGCGGCCTGCGCGTTCTCCGCCGCCTCGACGACATGTCCTTCATCGCTGAGGATCTCCGAGAGCAATTCCCGGATGCCCATTTCATCATCTACCACCAGGATGGTTGCCATTTACGCTGCCTTTGTCTGCTCACTTGCTTTTGTCTTGGCGGGGGTCGTCCCGTCCTGCGCACCCGGTTCGGTGCCTGGCGTATCGCTCGCCATCTGCAGGAACAGGATCGACACCTGCGCACCCTCGACGGTCTCGCCGTGCATGCGGTTGCGCAGATCGATCCGCGCACCGTGCTCGTCGACGATTTTCTTGACCGTGGCCAGCCCGAGCCCCGTGCCCTTCGCCTTCGTCGTCACGTAAGGCTCGAACGCGCGGGTCAGGATGCGTGCCGGAAAACCGGGCCCGTTGTCGGACACGGTCAGACGTACCGCGACGCGCGTTTTGCCCTCGGCGTCGGGATCGCCATATTCTACTGTCTTGGTTTCGATCAACACACGCGGATGCGCAGACTCCGCGACCGAATCCTGCGCATTCTGCAGCAGGTTGTGAATCACCTGGCGCAGTTGCGTCGCGTCACCGCGAATCACCGGCAACGACGGCGCGAGCTCGGCGACGATCGGGCTCTTGCCTTCGCCGACACCATACAGCCCGAGCACCTCGCTCGCCAGTTCGTTCAGCTGCAGGTTCGCGAGCACCGCCGGCGGCGTGCGCGCGTATTCGCGGAAATCGTCGACCATCCGCTTCATCGCCGCCACCTGGTTCACGATCATCGTCGCACCGCGCTTGAGCACATCCGCATCAGGCGGTGCGAGCTTGTCGGACAGCTTCATCTGCAGCCGCTCGGCCGACAGCTGGATCGGCGTCAGCGGATTCTTGATCTCGTGCGCGAGCCGCCGCGCGACCTCGCCCCACGCGACCGAACGCTGCGCGGAAATCACGTCGGAGATGTCGTCGAACACGACGACATAGCCGGACGTCTGCGGATCGTCGGCCTGCCCCTCGACCGTCGACACGAGGCGCGCGCCACGCACGAGCAGCGTCAGCGGTTCGGTTTCGCCCGGCATCTCGATCGCGAACTGCTGCTGCCAGTGGCCGCGATCGCCGCTGCCGCCGTCGGATGCCGCCTCGCGATCGGCGAACGCCTTGCGCACCATCGCGCCGAACCCGGCGGCCACGCCGATCCGGTCGAGCGTCGTGCCGATCAGCGCGTTGAACGGCTGCCGGAAGATCCGCTCGGCGCCGCGATTGGCCGTCGTCAGCCGGAACTGGCGGTCGAGCACGAACACGCCGGCCGTCAGGTTCGCGAGGATGCTCTCGAGATACGTCTTCGAATGCTCGAGCGCGATACGGTTCTTCTCGACCGCGAGCCGCGCCTCGGACAACTGGCGCGTCATCGCGTTGAACGACTGCGTGAGGAAGCCGAGCTCGTCGCGCGTCTTGATCTCGCGCTTCGGCGTGTAGTCGCCTTCCGCGACCTCCTTCGTGCCCTGCGCGAGCAGGAACAGCGGCCGGGCGAGCTGCTGGCCGAGCGCGAGCGCGAGCATCATCGCGATGAAGGTCGCGAGGAACAGCGCGAGCGTCAGCGTACCGATGTACATCTTGCGCAGCCCCGTGCGGCCGAGCGACTTTTCCTGGTACTCGCGATACGCGCGCTGCACGGCATCCGCGTTGTGCGCGAGCGTCGGGGGCACCGGTTGCGTGAGCTGCAGGAAGCGCTCCGCCGGCTGCAGCAGCGACGTCGTCGCATCGGGGATCGGCCGCACGACGCGCAGCCGCAGCGCGCCCTTCGCGCCGTGCGTGCGCGGGTCACCGTCGACTTCGCCTTCGATCGCCGCATAGGCGCCGTGTTCGCGCGCCTGGCTCAGCATCAGCGACGTCGGCAGGTCGTCCGGGATCAGCGCCGCGAAATTACCCGACGCCTGCGCGACGATGTGCAGGTCGGGCGCCGCGCCCGAGCCGCCGCGGCTCGGCTCGACGATCGTCGCATCCTGCACGCCGAACTGGTCTCGCAGACGCAGCAGCGTGAGCGTCGTGCCGTTCGTGTTCGCGTCGACGCTCGCGAGCTGGTCGGACATCAGCCGCGCCTTCGTCTGCAGATCGGACAGCGACGCATCGAGCATCCCGCGGCCGAGGTTCAGGCCGGCCGTCAGCGCGGTCTCGACGTTCACGTCGAACCACGACTCGATACTGCGCGACACGAACTGGTACGACACCACGTAGATGATCCCGCCCGGCACCACGCCGACGAGCGCAAAGAACACCGCGAGCTTCGCGAGCAGCCGCGTGCCGAATTTGCCCTTCCTCAGGCGCACGATGATCATCCCGATCAGCCCGAGCACCACGAGCAGGAACACCAGCGCGACGATGATGTTCATCGCGTACAGCCACGAGTAGTAGCGGTCGAAGAATTCGGTGTTCGCGCTCGCGGCCGCGAGCAGCACGAGCAGCAGCAGCGCGGTGAGCGCGACGGTCGAGACGATCACGCGAACGAGGAGGCTCTTCCCGCTGGCCGCGCGGCGCACTTTATTTAGCACGTTCGGTCACCGTGAAGTTGAAGCGCTTCCAGTCCGACCCGAGCGTCCAGTCGCGGTTGTTCACGGCATCGACCTGGAACGGCTTCGGCATCAGCGCCGTATCGAGCTGCATCCGCACCGACGCCGTGTAGGTTTCACCCAGGCGCACCTGGTTGCGGTCGATCACGTGCCACGACGTGATGTGCCGCACGACCGCGAGCGCATCCTTCAGCGACGGGAAGCCGAGTTGCAGGCCGCCCGTCGACACGCGGTACTCGCGCGTGAGCGGCTGGAACGACAGGCGGATCGTCTGCGTCACCGCCACCGGCTGCTCGTCGAACCAGTACCAGCGCGCGCGGCTCAGTTCGAAGTCGGTCGTGAAGTAAAGCGGGATGCCCTTGTTGACGGCATCCTCGAGGTTCGGATTCAGCTCGAAGTCGAAACGCGCGTCGAGGCTCCAGCCGCTTCCGTCGGACTGGAGCGACGCGCGCTGTACGGCGATCGATTCGGCATGCGCCGGCCGGACGACGGCCAGGCATAGCATCAACGCGACCAGCAAGACGGCCGCGAGCCGAAATGGAAAAAGGTGTTTGATCGTCACCGTTTCTGAAACCGCGCGTAGAAAAATCCGTCGTGATCGATGTTCTGGTCGAGTGCGCCGGCGGCCGCCCGTCCCTGCACGCCGCCCGGCAGCAGCTGGCCGGGGGCGTCCAATCGTACCGCATCTTCACAGGCCGCTTCAAACCAGCGCGCCTGCCATTCGCCTTCCTCGGGGAAGATCGAACAGGTCACGTAAAGCAGTTCGCCGCCCGGCTTCACGAGCGGCCACAGCGCCGACAGGATGCGGCGCTGCTCCGCGACGAGCGCCGGGATGTCGGCCTCGCGGCGCAGCCAGCGGATGTCGGGGTGCCGCCGCACGATGCCGGACGCCGAGCACGGCACGTCGGCCAGAATGCGGTCGAACGGCCGCCCGTCGTACCACGCGTCGGGCGCCCCCGCGTCGCCGACGCGCACGTCGGCGTCGAGCGACAGGCGCACGAGGTTCTCGCCGATGCGTGCCGCGCGCGCCGCGTCGCTTTCGAGCGCCACGACTTCCGCACCGGCCAGCTCCAGAATGTGGCCCGTCTTGCCGCCGGGTGCCGCGCACGCGTCGAGCACGCGCATGCCGTCACGCGCGCCGAGCCATTCGGCCGCGAGCTGCGCGCCGGCGTCCTGCACCGACACCACGCCATCGGCGAATCCCGGGATGCGATCGACCGGCAGCGCCGACGCGAGCCGCACCGCATGCCGGCCGATCGCGGTCGCCTCGATGCCGCTCGCGCGCAGCGTGTCGAGATACGCATCGACGCTCGCGCGGCGCGCATTCACGCGCAGCGTCAAAGGCCCCTGGCGTTCGCCGGCCGCGAGGATTGCCTGCCATGCATCGGGCCATGCGCGCTGCACTGCATCGACCCACCATGCGCGGTAGTTCCAGCGCGCAACCGGGTCGTCCTGCATCGCCGCGACGAGCGTGTCGCGCTCGCGCAGGAAACGACGCAACACCGCGTTGACCATGCCCTTCGCGAACGCGCATTCACGCCGCGCGCCGATCACGGTCACGGCCTGGTCGACCACCGTGAACGCCGGATACGCGGCATCGTCCGCCGGATCGAGCAGCAGCGCGAGCGCGCCGGCGAGCACCGCATGCACGTGCGCAGGCGGCGCCTTGCTGACGAGTTTGCCGACCAGCCAGTCCGCGCTGCCGAGGCGGCGCATCGTCCGGTAGGCGACGTCCTGCGTCGCGCCGCGCGCGAGCGCCTGCGCACCGGACGGCATCTGCGCGAACACCGCCGACAGTGCCGCCGGCAATGCGGTGCCGCGCCGTACCGCATCGACCGCCTGCGCGGCCGCGTCGAGCGCGAAGCCGAGCGATTCGGGCGCCAGATGCAGCGCGGCCAGACGCGCCGGGCGGCCGGAAGAGGACGGAGCGGAAGAACGGGTTCGTGTCATCGGTACGGAATCGGCAATCAGGCGCGGCAAAAACGTGCAGCAAAAAATGCGGCAAACGGCAGGATCGCGGCGGCCGCGAAGCCTCGCGATCCCAAACCGCGCATTGTAGCGTGCGACCACGCGGCCCCTTTGGCCCCTTTACGGCACGCACAAATGAAACACCCCGCAGCGCGAAGCGTGCGGGGTGGCATGACGGCTCCCCGCGGCAACAGCCGCGCGGGGAGCCGGGGTTTAGTCGAAGCGACCCGTACGCGCCATCTCCATCAGGCGCGCAATGCGCTCCTCGGTCGCCGGGTGCGTCGAGAACAGGTTCTGCAAGCCGCCGCCGTGCAGCGGGTTCATGATCATCATCTGCGCGGTGGCCGGATGGGCCTCGGCCGCCTGGAACGGGATACCCGCCGCATAGCGATGGATCTTGTCGAGCGCGGTCGCGAGCGACTGCGGATCGCCGGAAATCTGCGCGCCGCCGCGGTCGGCCTCGAACTCGCGTGCGCGCGAAATCGCCATCTGGATCAGCGCGCCGGCGATCGGCGCGAGCAGCGCGACCGCGATACCCGCGATCGGATTGGCCGGCCGACCGTTCTCGTCGCGCCCGCCGAAGAACATCGCGAAGTTTGCGATCGCCGAGATCGCGCCCGCCATCGTCGCGGTGATCGTCGAGATCAGGATGTCGCGGTGCTTCACGTGCGCGAGCTCGTGCGCCATCACGCCACGCATCTCGCGCTCCGACAGCACGCGCAGGATGCCCGTCGTCGCGGCGACCGCCGCGTGCTCGGGGTTGCGGCCCGTTGCGAACGCGTTCGGCGCGTCCTCGTTGATCAGGTAGACGCGCGGCATCGGCAGGTTCGCGCGCGTGGCCAGCTCGCGCACCATCCGGTAGAACTGCGGCGCCGTGTTCTCGTCGACTTCCTGCGCGTTGTACATGCGCAGCACCATCTTGTCCGAGAACCAGTACGAGAAGAAATTCATGCCGAGCGCGAACAGCAGCGCGATCGTCATGCCGCGCGAGCCGCCGATCATGCCGCCGATCACGATGAACAGGGCCGTGATCGCGGCCATCAGCATCGCCGTTTTGACCCAATTGAACATACCCACTCCTTATCCGTCAGGGGACCCGCCACGCATCAGAGGGCGCAGCGGAAAATTGTAAGCGATTTGTTAGATAAGGTCTTGCCGGAAAAATTCAATCTCAACGTTGCGATGTCGCAAGACGAAGCCCGAGGCCGACGAACGCGCTGCCGACCGTGCGGTCGAGCCACTTCCTGACGCCCGGCTTGCCGGAAAAGCGCTCGGTGACGCTGCCCGCGACCCACGCGACCAGGCTGGTCCAGACCGTGCTCATCGCGACGAACACCGCCCCGAGGGTCAGGAACGCCCAGGCCTTGTGCGGGCTGTCGGCCGACACGAACTGCGGGAAGAACGACACGAAGAACAGCACGACCTTCGGGTTCAGCACGTTGGTCCAGAAGCCCTGCATGAACAACTGGCGCAACGGCTTGGCGGGGGCGGCCTGCGCGGCCTCGGCGCCCGACGGCGCGCCGGCCTGCTTCGCGATGATCATCCGCACGCCGAGATAGATCAGGTAGGCCGCGCCGACCAGCTTGATCACCGTGAACGCAGTGGCCGACGCCGCGAGCAGCGCGGTCAGGCCGAATGCACAGGCGAGGGCGTGAACGCAGCAGCCGGCCGAAATGCCGAATGCCGACATCAGCCCCGCGCCGCGACCCTGCGCGACGCTGCGGCCGACGATGTAGGCCGTGTCGGGGCCGGGCGTGATGTTCAGCAGGAATACCGCGAACACGAAGAAGCCGAAATGGGTGATGCCGAACATGAAAACCTCGAAACCGGTGAGCGCAAGGAAATTCTACGCGCGCCTGCCACGCCGCGCGACTCGGCCGTCCGGCCAATTGCGCAGCGCCGGCAGACCGTGTCGAATGGCGATCAGGCCGTGTCAGTTCACGTCGGGCAGCGTGAAACGCTGGCCCGCGGCGAGCGGCGAGCCGGCCAGGAATTCGCGCGCGGGCAGTCGTTTGCCGCCCGGCTTCTGCAACTGCGTGACGCGCAGCGCGCCGCTGCCGCATGCGACGACCACGCCTTCCGGCGCAGCTTCGACGATCGTGCCGGGCGCCGCGTCGCCGCGCGCCGCCACGGGCTCGGCCGCCCACAGCTTGATCGCCGCGCCGTCGAGCGTCGCGACGCCGCCCGGGAACGGATCGAACGCACGCACCTGGCGCGCGAGCACGTCGGCCGGCTTGCGCCAGTCGAGCGCCGCTTCATGCTTGCCGATCTTTTCCGCGTAGGTCACGCCGTCGGCCGGCTGCGGCGTGGCCGGCAGCGTGCCGTTGCGCTCGAGCTGCACGAGCGCGTCGACGATCAGCCGCGCGCCGTCGGCGGCAAGACGGTCGTGCAGCGTCGCGGTCGTATCGTCCGCCGCGATCGCGAGGCGGGCTTCCTCGATCATCGCGCCGGTGTCGAGGCCGACGTCCATCTGCATCAGCGTGACGCCCGTCTCGGCGTCACCCGCCTCGATCGCACGATGGATCGGCGCGGCGCCGCGCCAGCGCGGCAGCAGCGAGGCATGGATGTTAATGCAGCCGGCGCGCGGGATGTCGAGCACTTCCTGCGGCAGCAGCAGGCCGTACGCGGCCACCACCATCACGTCGTGCGGCGTCGCGCGCAGCAGCTCGATCGCGTCGGCCGCCTCGGCCGGGTACTTGCCCGCGCGGCGCAGCGACGGCGGCTGCGCGACGGGCATCCCGTGCTCGACGGCGTAGCGCTTCACGGCGCTCGCCTGCAGCTTCATCCCGCGCCCAGCAGGGCGATCGGGCTGGGTGAGCACGAGCGGCACCGGGAAACCGGCCTCGTGGATCGCGGCAAGGGCAGCCGCGGCGAATTCCGGCGTGCCGGCAAAAATCACGCGCAACGTATGGGTCATGACAGCGTTCGGGGTCGGGCAGCGTGAGCGCGCATTACATCGCGCGTTCGAGTTTCTTCATCTTCGTCTTGATGCGCGTCTGCTTGAGCGGCGACAGGTATTCAACGAACACGCGCCCCATCAGGTGATCCATCTCGTGCTGCACGCATACGGCGAGCAGGCCTTCGCAGTCGAGCTCGAAGGTTTCGCCCTGCTCGTTGAGCGCGCGCACGCGCACGTGGTCCGGCCGCTCGACTTCGTCGTAGATGCCGGGCACCGACAGGCAGCCCTCTTCATAGATCTGCTTCTCGTCGCTCGACCACACGATCTCGGGGTTGATGAACGCGCGCAGCTCGTTCTTTTCCTCGGAGACGTCGATCACGATCACGCGCTCGTGCACGTCGACCTGCGTAGCCGCAAGGCCGATGCCGGGCGCCGCGTACATGGTCTCGGCCATGTCGGCGACGAGCTTGCGGATCCGGTCGTCGACCTTGTCGACGGGCTTGGCGACCTTGTGCAGCCGCTTGTCGGGGTAATGAAGAATGTTCAGCAAAGCCATGGTGTTCGGTATTCGGTGGAGCGGCGTGCCGCATCGGCCATCCGGCCGGCTGGTGCCGCCGCCGGGATGCAATGAAGATGAGGCGGATGCGCGGCGTATCAATGCCGCGGATCGCGCCTCCTGCAATTGGCCGGGCGCTCGTGCGCGCGGCCCTGTCGAGTATTTCGGATGATGAAAATTTTATCATGGCGCCACGCGCTTCGCTGGCCGCCACATTCGAGGGCAGCCTCATGTCGCCGCAAGCGCTGACGCACTCCGCGCTGCGCGCATGGCTGCAGCTCGCCCATGCACCCGGCCTCACGCCCGCCGTACTGCAGGCGCTGCTCGATGCATTCGGCTCGCCGGCGGCGCTGCTGCACGCGTCCGACCAGGCCATCGCCGCCGTGAGCAGCCCCGCCACCGCGCAAGCCGTGCGCGCGAGCGAGCGCGACGATCTCGACGCGCGCACCGACGCCGCACTCGCCTGGCTCGACGGGCCGGGCAACCTGCTCGTCGCGCTGAACGATCCGGCCTACCCGCCGCGGCTGCGCGACCTGCACGATCCGCCGCCCCTGCTATATGTAAAGGGGCGGCTCGACCTGCTACATGCGCGCGGCCTCGCCGTGGTCGGCAGCCGCCACGCGACGCCGCAGGGGCTCGCCGACGCAACGCGTTTCGCACGCACGTTGTCCGACGCGGGTCTCACGATCATCTCCGGCCTCGCGCTCGGCATCGACGGCGCCGCGCATCGCGGCGGGCTCGACGGCCGGTCGGGCACCGTCGCGGTGATCGCAACGGGCGCCGATCTCGTCTACCCGGCGCGGCACCGCGCGCTCGCCCACGAGATCGCCGCGCACGGCGCGATCCTGTCCGAATGGCCGCTCGGTACGCCGGCCCGCGCCGCGCACTTCCCGCAGCGCAACCGGCTGATCGCCGCGCTCTCGATCGGCGCGCTCGTCGTCGAGGCCGCGCCGCGCTCCGGCTCGTTGATCACCGCACGGCTCGCGAACGAACTGGGGCGCGATGTGTTCGCGATGCCGGGATCGATTCACGCGCCGCTTGCTCAGGGCTGCCACGCGCTGATCCGCGACGGTGCGAAGCTCACTGCGACACCGCTCGATGTGCTCGAGGAATACGGGCCGGCGGAACCGGCAGCACGCGCAGCAGGCAGCGCGGTGCGCGCCGGAAATCCGGGTCCGGACGCAGGCGAAATCCGCGAACCCGAAACTGCCGGCGTCGCGCAAGCGGATTCCGCCATAGCCGTAGCCGTAGCCGCCGCCGTTCCGGCCCGGATCGAGGCCCCGCCGCCGGATCGCCCGTCCGAGCAAGCCGTGCTGGCCGCATTGGGATACGGCCCCGTTACCTACGAATGGCTCGCCGAGCACAGCGGCCTGTCCGACGACGTGCTGCACCGCGCGCTGCTCGCACTCGAACTGGCCGGCCGTGTCGCGAGCGTCGCCGGTGGACGCTTCGCGCGGCTTGACGCCGCGCCCACCCCGGCCGCGCGCGGCGTGCTACATTCCCCGGCATAGGGGCGGCCGCGCCGCCGACGATATCCAAGGAATTCCATGCCCGCGCTGAACCTCGACACCGATGCGGATCGGATCGCCGAGCGCCTCGCCGATCCCGGTACGTTGCTCGTCGCCTGCCTGTGCGCCGAATGGTGCGGCACGTGCCGCGACTACCGGACGGCCTTCGACCAGCTCGCCGACGCGCATCCGGACGCCTGCTTCGCCTGGATCGACATCGAAACGCATGCCGACCGGCTCGACGATCTCGACGTCGAGAACTTCCCGACGATCCTGATCGAGGATGCGAACACCGCACGCTTCTTCGGCACGGTGCTGCCGCACGCGGCGATCGTCGAGCGGATGCTGTCCGACCTGAGCGCGGTACCCGGCGTGCCGCACGCACCGAAATTGCGCGACGTCCTGATCGTCGAAGCCTGAATTCGCGGGCCGGCCAGGCGGTTTTGCGCATGTTTGCGCGTCCCGCCGCGGCGGGCGCTTGCCGCCGTTGCAGCCCCCCTCTATGATGAGCCGCTTTTTACACGCTGAGCCGCCGTCGCTTCGGCGTGTGCTATAAAGCGGTCGTAAAAGGGACCCACAACCGGCGAACCCGGTCTACCAACACACACCTGTCATGTCCAAAGCACTGATCATTGCGGAAAAGCCTTCTGTCGCGAACGACATCGCACGCGCTTTGGGCGGCTTTACCAAGCATGACGAGTATTACGAGAGCGACGATTTCGTCCTTTCGTCCGCTGTCGGCCACCTGCTGGAAATCGCCGCCCCGGAAGAGTACGAGGTCAAGCGCGGGAAATGGAGCTTCGCGCATCTACCCGTCATCCCCCCGCATTTCGACCTGAACCCGATCGCAAAAAGCGAGTCGCGCCTCAAGGTGCTCACGAAGCTGATGAAGCGCAAGGACGTCGACCGCCTGATCAACGCATGTGACGCGGGGCGCGAGGGCGAGCTGATTTTCCGCCTGATCGCGCAGCACGCGAAGGCGAAGCAGCCGGTCCAGCGCCTGTGGCTGCAATCGATGACGCCGCAGGCGATCCGCGACGGTTTCGCCAACCTGCGCAGCGACACGGACATGCAGCCGCTCGCCGACGCCGCGCGCTGCCGCTCGGAAGCCGACTGGCTCGTCGGGATCAACGGCACCCGCGCGATGACCGCGTTCAACAGCAAGGGCGGCGGCTTCTTCCTGACGACCGTCGGTCGCGTTCAGACGCCAACGTTGTCGATCGTCGTCGAACGCGAAGAGAAAATCCGCCGTTTCATTCCGCGCGACTACTGGGAAGTGAAGGCCGAATTCGCGTGCGCGGGCGGCTTCTACGAAGGCAAGTGGTACGACCCGAAATTCAAGCGCGACGAATTCGATCCGGAAAAGCGCGACTCCCGCCTGTGGAGCCTGCCGGCTGCCGAAACGATCGTCGCCGCATGCCGCGACCAGGTCGGCACGGTCTCCGAGGAATCGAAGCCGTCGACGCAACTGTCGCCGCTGCTGTTCGACCTGACGAGCCTGCAGCGCGAGGCGAACAGCCGTTTCGGCTTCTCGGCGAAGAACACGCTCGGTCTCGCGCAGGCGCTGTATGAGAAGCACAAGGTGCTGACCTACCCGCGTACCGATGCGCGCGCGCTGCCGGAAGACTACCTGTCGACGGTCGAGTCCACGCTCGAGATGCTCAAGGAGAGCAACAACTATCTGCCGCATGCGAAGCAGGTGCTCGACAAGGGCTGGGTGAAGCCGAACAAGCGGATCTTCGACAACTCGAAGATCAGCGACCACTTTGCAATCATCCCGACGCTGCAGGCGCCGAAGTCGCTGTCCGAGCCGGAGCAGAAGCTGTACGACATGGTCGTGAAGCGCTTCCTCGCCGTGTTCTTCCCGGCGGCCGAATTCCGCGTCACGACGCGGATCACCGAAGTCGCCGGCCACCACTTCAAGACCGAAGGCAAGGTGCTCGTCGAGCCGGGCTGGCTGCAGGTGTACGGCCGCGACGCCGAAGGCGCGGACGCGAACCTCGTGCCGGTGCAGAAGGACGAGAAGGTGAAGACGGACGAAATCGCCGCCGTCTCGCTCGTGACGAAGCCGCCCGCACGTTACTCGGAAGCGACGCTGCTGTCGGCGATGGAAGGCGCGGGCAAGCTCGTCGAGGACGACGAGCTGCGCGAAGCGATGGCCGCGAAGGGCCTCGGCACGCCGGCGACGCGCGCGGCGATCATCGAAGGCCTGCTCGGCGAGAAATACCTGCTGCGCGAAGGCCGCGAACTGATCCCGACCGCGAAGGCATTCCAGCTGATGACACTGCTGCGCGGCCTCGGCGTGAAGGAACTCACCGCGCCCGAGCTCACCGGCGAATGGGAATACAAACTGTCGCAGATGGAGCGCGGCAATCTCGGGCGTGAAGCGTTCATGCAGGAAATCGCCCGCATGACGCAGCAGATCGTCAAGCGCGCGAAGGAATACGATTCCGACACGATCCCCGGCGACTACGCGACGCTCGAGACGCCCTGCCCGAACTGCGGCGGCCAGGTGAAGGAAAACTACCGCCGCTTCGCGTGCACGAAGTGCGAGTTCTCGATCTCGAAGATTCCGGGCAGCCGGCAGTTCGAGATCCCGGAAGTCGAGGAGCTGCTGCAGAAGAAGGAAATCGGGCCGCTGTCCGGGTTCCGCAGCAAGATGGGCCGTCCGTTCTCGGCGATCCTCAAGCTGTCCTTCGACGACGAGACGAAGAACTACAAGCTCGAGTTCGATTTCGGCCAGGACCAGGGCGGCGAGGACGGCGAAGCGCCCGACTTCTCCGCGCAGGAACCGGTCGGCGCGTGCCCGAAGTGCAAGGGCCGCGTGTTCGAGCACGGGATGAGCTACGTGTGCGAACACTCGGTGGCGAATCCGAAGACCTGCGACTTCCGCTCGGGCAAGGTGATCCTGCAGCAGGAAATCACGCGCGAGCAGATGGGCAAGCTGCTGGCCGACGGCCGCACGGACCTGCTGCCGGGCTTCAAGTCGTCGCGCACCGGCCGCAACTTCAAGGCATTCCTCGTGAAGCAGCCGGACGGCAAGATCGGCTTCGAGTTCGAGAAGAAGGAGCCGAAGGCTGCCGCCGCGAAGAAGACGGCAAAATCGGCGACGAAGGATGCCGAAACCGTGACGGAAGGCGCCGAAGAGAAGCCGGCACCGGCCCGCAAGACCGCCGCCCGCAAGACGACGGCGCGCAAGACGGGTTCGTAACGGCCCGGCCGCCGGGGCGCCCCCGGCGCGTCAGGCTCCGTCACGCAGCCAATAAAAAAACGCGGATCGATCGCTCGATCCGCGTTTTTTCTTTTGTGCCGGCGGCAACCGCCGCCCGACCGTCGCGCCGTTACAGCGGCGACGGCACCGCCACGCGCGTGCGCGGCGAACGCGGCAGGCGCGGCGACAGGTTCGGGTCGGCCGCTTCCGGCTGTTCGGCACGCGTCTCGACGCCGATCGGCGCGAGCGCCGAACTCTGCGCGGCCCACTGCTCGCCCATCGTCGCATCGGTCGAGTGGCTGAAATGCTCGACGAGGTGGTCGATGAACGTGCGCACCTTCGCCGGCAGATGGCGCCGGCTCGGGTAAGCGATGTTGATCTCGACCTGCGGCAGCCGGAACTCGGGCAGCAGCCGCACGAGCGCGCCGCGCGCGATGTCGCTGCCGATCAGGTAGCTCGGCAGGATCGCCACGCCCATCCCGAGCAACGCGAACTGACGCAGCATCGCAGTGTTGTTCGCGACGATCACGTTGGTCGGGCGCACGCGCACTTCGCCGTCCGGCCCCGTGAACACGCGCTCGTCGCCCCAGTATTCGGTCGGCAGGCTCAGGCTCGGGTGCTCGGCGAGCTGCTCCGGATGGGTCGGCACACCGTGCTTCTCCAGATAGCTCGGCGTCGCGCACACGGTCATGCAGCCGGTGGTCAGGCGCCGCGTGACGATGCTCGCGCTGCGCATCTGGCGCGTGACCACGATGCCGACGTCGAAGCCTTCCTCGACGAGATCGACCTGGCGGTCGACCAGCGTGAGATCCGGCACCACTTTCGGGAAATTCTCCGTGTACGACTGCAACACGGGCGCGAGGTTATGCAGGCCGAACACGACCGGCGCGACGATGCGCAGCGTGCCGACCGGCTCGTGATTGCGTGCGACGACCATCTGCTCGACATCCTCGAGCTCATCGAGGATCTGGCGGGCACGCTCCAGATAGACCTGACCCGACTCCGTCAGGGAGAGGCTGCGCGTGGTGCGGTTAAGCAAACGCGTACCGAGCCGGCCTTCCAGGTCCGCGACGTGGCGCGTCGCGACCGCGTTGGAAATATCCATTGCGCTCGCGGCCCGCGCGAAACTGCCGAGATCTGCAACCTTGACGAACACGCGCATCGACTGCAAATGATCCATAAACGACTCCTGCCGCTAGTACAACTTCAAAAAGATGAAGCAAATGCGTAATTCTCCTACGACAGCGGAAATGATGCAGAGTTGCTCAACAAGGGGCCGGTTGACGATAAAAATAGTCAAAAATCCTCGCCTTCTGCGGATAGATGATCCAATTATTCTGATTAGAGCAACAATTGGGTGAACCTCGTCGAGTAAGTAGCTGAATCAGGAAAGACGTGTTTGATGCGACACAACAGCGCACCCTTCCGCCCAGCACGCGAGCGGCGCCGGGTCAGGCTCCCGCCAATTGCGGCGGAGCGTAACAACCTGTTAAAAAGACACCATCCGGGCGGCCAACGTAGCATCATGTCGGCCCCGGCCGGGCGGGACGGGTGCGCGACGTGCGCCGCCGCCACTGCCGCTTTCAACGCGCGACACCCCGTTCACCATGAAAATTGCCATCCTCGACGACTACCAGGACGCCGTCCGCAAGCTGAACTGCTTCGAGATGCTCGCCGGCCACGACGTAAAGGTCTTCAACAATACGGTGCGGGGCCTGGGACAACTCGCGAGCCGTCTGGCGGAAGTCGAGGCGCTCGTGCTGATTCGTGAACGGACCCCGATTTCCTCGCAACTGCTCGCCAAGCTGCCGAACCTGCGCATGATCAGCCAGACCGGCCGCGTGTCGAGCCACATCGATCTCGAAGCCTGTACCGACCGCGGCATCGCGGTGCTCGAGGGCTCCGGTTCGCCGATCGCGCCCGCCGAGCTGACCTGGGCGCTGGTGATGGCCGCCCAGCGCCGCATTCCGCAATACGTTGCGAACCTGAAGCAGGGTGCGTGGCAGCAGTCGGGCCTGAAGACGTCGGCGATGCCGCCGAACTTCGGCCTCGGCCAGGTGCTGCGCGGCCAGACGCTCGGCATCTGGGGCTACGGCAAGATCGGCCGCCTCGTCGCCGGCTACGGCAAGGCATTCGGGATGAACGTGCTGATCTGGGGCCGCGAGCATTCGCTCGAGGCCGCGCGCGCCGACGGCTACACGGCCGCCGAGAGCCGCGAGGCGCTGTTCGAGCAAAGCGACGTGCTGTCGCTGCACCTGCGCATGCACGACGACACGCGCGGGATCGTGAAGCAGGAAGACCTGATGCGGATGAAGCCGACGTCGCTGCTCGTCAACACGAGCCGCGCCGAGCTGCTCGAGGAAAACGCGCTCGTCAACGCGCTGTCGCACAACCGTCCGGGGATGGTCGCGATCGACGTGTTCGAGAGCGAGCCGATCCTGCAGGGCTACAGCCTGCTGCGCATGGAAAACGTGATCTGCACGCCGCACATCGGCTACGTCGAACGCGAAAGCTACGAGCTTTACTTCAGCGCGGCGTTCCGCAACATCCTCGCGTTCGACGACGGCGACATGTCGAGCGTCGCCAACCCGGAAGCGCTGACGCCGATCCGCAAGCGCTGATCGCACGGGCTGCGCGCGTTGCGCGGCCCGCTTCTCCCTTCCCGATCGTCAGGCGGCCCCGCGGCCGCCCGTCATCGCGCCGACGCGCGTGAGGAAATGCTCGCCGTCGCGCCGCCCGAGATCGTACGCATGCCGCATCTGCGACGGACTCGTGTAATCCCAGCTCGAAATCGGCACCTTGCTCGACGGTTGTACGTACAGCCGCCGCTGGTCGCCGTGCGCGACCGTGAACATCTGCGGCCGCGGATACAGCCGCGTGACGAGCACCAGTACGTCACCCGGCGACGGGTCGAGCGCATCGACCGGCACGTTGTCGACCATCCCGCCGTCGAGCACGGGCCGGCCGCCGCGGCGCAGCACCGGCGTGAACGGCGGCGTACAGGACGACTGCAGGATCAGGTCGGCGAGTTCGTCGACACGCGTGCAGGCCTGCGCGCGCACGAATTCCGGCCGAAAGCCGAGCGAGCGCCCGAGCGTCGGGTGCAGCGTCTTGCGAACGTACTTCTCGATGTTGTACGCGACCAGGCCTGCTGCGACCGCGCTGCGCGCGCCGAGCCAGCGCGGCACGTGCGATACGCCGATGCGGATCTCCGGCGCGCCGGCCAGCTTCGCGAACGGCTCGCCGTAGATGTCGAGCAACGCCTGGCGATAGATCCGGTAGTGCGGAAACACGGGCTCGCGCCCGAACAGGTTGCCCCAGTACGCGTTCTTGCGGTTGTGGCGCAACGCCTCTTCGTAATAGCGCATCACCCACGCGGCGTCACGCGTATACAGCATGCACGCGGTCGCCGCGCCGGCCGAGATGCCGGTGATCACGCGCGGGCGCAGGTCGAGCGCCGGCCGCGCGACATCCCAGAAGCCGGCCTGCCACCAGCAGCGATTGCCGCCGCCCGCAAAGACGATCTGGTCGAACATCGCGCCGCTCAGCTGACGAGCGCGTAGGTCGACGTCGCGTGGACGGCCATCTTGCCGTCCTCGTCGAACAGCTCGACTTCGCCGAACACGAGGTTGCGGCCCATCCGCAGCACGCGCGCGGTGACGAGCACGTCGCCCTTGCGCACGGGACGCATGAAGTTCGTGTTCAGCGATACCGTTGTCATCGGCCGGAATTCGCCGAGCGCGACCGAGATCGCGACCACCATCGCAGTGTCGGCGGCGGCCGTGAACACCTGGCCGCAGATGATGCCGCCCGAATGGCGGAATTCGCCGGAAAACGGCAGGCGCAGCGTGACGCTGTCGTCGCCGATCGACACGGGGACCAGACCCAGCGAGCGGACCCACGGGGCCAGCAGGCGATCCAGCAATTCGCGGACTGCGTTTTCGTCCATCTTCGAATGTCCAGAAAGCGTTGCGCGACCGCCGCGCAACACGTGTGGCGTCATCATACCGGGAGCGCGCAAACCGCGACCGCTCGTTATCGCGCCGACAGCTGCCGTTGGCGGGACGAAATATTTTGAGGAAATTTGCAGAAAGGTCTTGCCAGGGCTGAAGAACTCATGCATAATCTTTCTTCTGTTGGGGGCGTTAGCTCAGTTGGTAGAGCAGCGGACTCTTAATCCGTAGGTCGAGTGTTCGAGTCACTCACGCCCCACCAGGAATTTCAAAGGCCGGTTAGCGCAAGCTAACCGGCCTTTTCCTTTTCCGCCGCCGTATTCACGGCGCGCGCCATTCGCGGTACGCAACCGCACGCCTCTCGCGCATCGTTTCCGCTAGAATCGTCCGACAAATACCACACGACCGGCGCAGGCACTGTCGTTTGCCCGCCGGCACTGAGAGAACATGGGACGTCAGACATGGAAGCATGTGAACGAGACGCGACCATTCAGAGGGCCTGGTTGCGCCGATATCGGCTTGTCCGCCGGGACGAGCCGCTCACCCGATCACACCCGACTCCGCCGCGCGACGCACAAACTGGATCGGATCATGCCGGGTAAGGACGCGCTCATCGCGATACTGCTCGGAGTCGTGCTGCTCGTGCTGGCCGGCGTGTTCGCCGCCACGGCCGGCGGCGAAACCGGTCGTCTGGTCCGTGCGCCAGGCACGGTCGTGCGCATCGTGCAGGACAGCGACGCGATGCGCGCGTACCGGCCGATCGTCGCGTACCTGTCGAACGACGGACAGCGCCGCGAAATTGCCGGCAATACCGCATCGACCGTCCCCGCGTACGACATCGGCGAAAACGTCGACGTGCTGCTCGACCCCGACCACCCCGACCGCCCCGCCCTGATCGACGATTTCTCGCAACGCTGGTTTCCGGTGGCCGTGCCGGCGCTGCTCGCCGTCGCGTCGTTTGCGATCGGCGGCCTGCTGATCGGCGGCGAGCGCCGCCGCCGGCAATCCGAGCCGCCGCCGACCCGCGCCACACGCAAGGAAGCGAAGCGCCGCTGGGATGTCGCGATCGTGCTGATTCCGATCGCGATCGGCACGGGCTTCCTCGCCGGCGCCGGTGCGACCGGGCTGCGTCAATGGCAGATCGTCCATCACTACGCGCGCTCGACCGGCCATGTCGTCGAGATTGCGAAAAACGGGCGATCGTCGCGGTCGCGCGCGTCGCTCTATTCGGCCATCGTCGCATTCACGACCGACAGCGGGCGGCTGATCACGTTCGCCCAGGGCTCGGCGTCGTCGCATCCGGGCCTGCACGAAGGCGACGCGGTCGACGTGCTGTACGACCCCGTCACCCCCGAACGCGCGATCGTCGACCGTTTCTGGGATCGCTGGGGCCTCACGGCGATCCTGTTCGCGATCGGTGCGCCGTTCCTCGCGGCCGGACTGTTCGTCGCCGCGACGCTGTGGCCCGAACATCGTCCGCACGAAGCCGCCCAGTGATGCGCACGGGACGCGTGCGACGACCGTAGCGGCACGCGCTTCACCGCTCCCGGAACGCCTCGACCTTCGCGCGGTTTCCGCACGTGCGCATGTCGCACCAGCGCCGCCCGACGCCACGGCCGCGATCGACGAAGAACCACGTACACCGGCCGCACTGCCGCACACGCGCGAAATCGTCACTGCGCATCAGCTGCTCGAAACCGAGCGCGGCCGCATCGATCCAGCGTGACGCGGCGCGCGCATCAGGCCGCCACGCAAAGCGGCCGCCGACCGCGTCGAACGCGCTGCGGCCGATCGCTTCGCGGATCGCCATCGCAAGCCGGTCCGCGGCGCGCGCACCGGCGCTCCCCCCCTCCTCCGCCGTCAGGTGCACGATCGCGGCGTACGCGTCGTCGCGAAAACGGCGCAGCGCCGCCAGCTCGTCAGGTCCGTCCAGCCGCGGATGACGCAGCAGCCGCGCCAGATCGTCCGGCGCCAGCAACCCGGATGGTTCGGCCCACGCGCGCACGGCCGGCCAGTCGACGAGCTTGTCCTCGTCGCGCGTCTTGCCCGTATCGGCCACCGTGTTGAGGAAGTCGAGCGCCGGATGCCCCCCGACGAAATCCGCCGCGCCCCATGCGGGCGCAAATTGCGCCGGCTCAGATCGAGTAACCATTTATTTTCACCTGTCGGTTTCACATCCGGACAATCCGGCGTAACCTGTTAACAACCAAAACAGGTTAGCATGGAGAAGCCGATGCTCGAACTCGCGAATCGCTTCAATTTCGAAGGCCACCGGATCGCATGGGGCACGCTCGGCGAAGGCCCGCCGCTCGTACTCGTGCACGGCACGCCGTTTTCGTCGCAGGTCTGGCGCCGGATCGCACCTTGGCTCGCGCGGCGTCATCGCGTGTATTTCTACGACTTGCTCGGCTACGGCCAGTCCGACATGCCAGACGCGGACGTGTCGCTCGGCCGCCAGAATGCGCTGTTCGGCGCGATGCTGAATGAATGGAAGATTTCACGGCCACGCGTGCTTGCACACGACTACGGCGGCGCAACCGTGCTGCGCGCGCACTTCCTGGACGGCATCGCGTATGCGGATCTCACCCTCGTGAATCCGGTCGCCATCGCGCCGCAAGGGTCGCCGTTCGTGCGCCATGTCGCGCAGCACGAAGCCGCATTCACCAGCCTGCCCGCGTATGCGCATCACGCGCTCCTGTCGGCCTATCTCGGCAATGCGGTCGCGCGGCCGCTGAGCGACGAAGCGCTGTCGATCTACCGCGCGCCATGGCTCACGCCCGCCGGTCAGGCCGCGTTCTATCGCCAGATCGCGCAGATGCGCCAGCGCTACATCGAGGAAGCAGAGGCCCGCTACGCGCCGCCTGATTTTCCGGTGCGGATCGTGTGGGGCGAGGACGACGCGTGGATTCCGCTCGAACAGGGGCAGGCGCTCGCCGATCGCATCGCGAACGGCAAGCTGATCACGGTGCCGCACGCGGGCCACCTGGTCCAGGAAGATGCGCCGGAGGCGATCGTCGCCGCAGTCCTGGACGGGCACGCGCCGGACTGACCTCCGCCGGCATCGCGTGTCGTATCAGAACGCCGGCACGCCCTGCGCGAGCGTCGCGACGAACTTCGCGGTGCGCGGGTCGCGCGGCCGGCCGAACAGGTCGCGCGAGGCACCGGCTTCGACAATGCGGCCGCCCGCGAGGAACACCGCGTCGTGCGCGATCGATGCGGCGAGGCGCAAGTCGTGCGTGGCCATCAGCATCGTCGTGCCTTCGCGTGCGAGCTGGCGCAGCACCTCGACCACTTCGACGGACAGCTCAGGATCGAGCGCCGACGTCGGCTCGTCGCACAGCAGCACCTGCGGCGACGGCGCAAGCGCGCGCGCAATCGCGACGCGTTGCTGCTGGCCACCCGACAGCGTACCGGGCCACGCGTCGGCCTTGTCCGCGATGCCGACCTTCTCCAGCAGCGCAAGCGCGCGCTCGCGAGCCCGTTCGCGCGGCCAGCGCTGCACGGTCACGAGCCCTTCCATCACGTTCTGCACGACGCTCAGGTGCGGAAACAACTGGAAGTTCTGGAACACCATGCCGGTCTGCCTGCGCACCGCGAACACCGCGTCGCGCGACGGCCGGTGCCTCGGCGCAAATTCAATGCGCGCATCGCCGACCACGAGCGTGCCCGCTTCCGGCACTTCGAGCAGGTTCACGCACCGCAGCAGCGTGCTCTTGCCGCTGCCGGACGGCCCGATCAGCGCGGTCACGCTGCCCGGCTGCAATGCGAGGTCGATGCCGCTCAGCACGCGATGCGCGCCGAACGACTTGTCGATTTGGTCGAGACGGATCACCGCAACTCCGCCTGGAACAGCGCGTGACGGCCGAAGCGGGCTTCGAGGCGGCGTTGCAGCGTGGACAGCACCGAACTGAACAGCAGGTAGATCAGCGCGGCTTCGGTATAGAGGATCAGCGGCTCGTATGTCACGGCCGCGATCCGCTGCGCCGCCTGGAAAATCTCGGGCACGGTCAACACGGCCGCGAGCGACGTGTCCTTCACGAGCGAGATGAACGAATTCGACAGCGCGGGCAACGCCACGCGTGCGGCCTGCGGCAGGATCGCGCGGCGCAATGCCTGCGCGCGCGTCATCGCCATCGAGTACGCGGCCTCCCACTGCCCCTTCGGCATCGATTCGATCACGCCGCGAATCACCTCGGCGTTGTACGCGCCGACGTTCAGCGAGAAGCCGATCACGGCGGCCGTCAGCGGGTCGAGCACGATGCCGACGTTCGGCAATCCGTAGAAGATCACGAACAGCTGCACGAGCAGCGGCGAGCCGCGGAACAGCCAGATATAGAAGCGCACGGCGGCCTGCGCCCAGCGCGGCCCGAACAGGCGCGTGAGCGCCGCGCCGAATGCGAGCAGCAAGCCGATCGCGAACGACGCGAGCGTGAGCGGAACCGTGAACACGAGCCCTGCGTAGAGCAGGGGCCGCAGCGATTCCGCCATCAGGTGCAGCCAGGCCGGCATCGTTCAGTCTCGCGTCACGGCTGCGACACGTCGCGGCCGAAGTACTTCTGCGAGATCTTCGCGTAGGTGCCGTCGGCCTTGATGTCCGCGAGCGCCTTGTCGATCGCGGCCACCAGCGCGGGGCTGCCCTTGCGCAGCAGCACGCCGGACGCGTCGCCGGCACCGGTCTTGTCGGTCGCCGCGACCTTCAGTTTCGCGTCGGGCTTGTGCTTGCGGAAATCGAGGTACGACAGCGAATCGTTGATCGTCGCGTCGACGCGCCCGGACGTCAGCAGGTCGATCGATTCGTTGAAGCCCTGCACCGGCACCACGTCGGCGCCATGCGCGGCCGCGAGCTTGCCGAAATTGCTCGTCAGCGTGTTCGCGGATTTCTTGCCCTTCAGGTCGTCGAACGAGCGGATCGCCGTGTTGTCCGCGCGCACGATCAGCACCGCGTGCGACGTGATGTACGGGGACGAGAAATCGTATTTCGCCTTGCGCGCGTCGGTGATCGACACTTCATTGACGACCGCGTCGTAGCGGTTCACGTCGAGGCCCGCGATCAGTCCGTCCCACTTGCCTTCGACGAACTGCGGCTTCACGCCGAGGCGCTGCGCGATCGCCGTGGCGATATCGACGTCGAAACCCGTCAGCTTGCCCGTCTCGTCGTGGTACGTGAACGGCGCGTAGGTGCCTTCGGTGCCGACCCGGAACACGCCGGCCGACTTGATCTGCGACAGGTCGTCGGCAGCCAGCGCACTGGTGGCCGCAGTGGCCTGCAGCAGCGCGACGACCAGGATGGAGCGGAGGAATTTCATGGTGCGGACCCCGAATGATTGGAGAGAATCATCCCGCCGGCATGCCTGCGCCGTTCGAGAAGTCCGCGAATTCTACCGACGCGTTGGAGCACGGCAAAAACGCAAATCGGCTAACCATATGAGCCGATCGAATAACGCCCGCACCGGCTGCGAAGCCGGCGCGGGCGCCTTACACGCCACTTACCACGGCAGCGAGTACGTCTTCGTATTCGTGAAGCTCTTCATCGCTTCCTGCACGCCTTCCTTGTACCCGAGCCCCGAATCCTTCACGCCGCCGAACGGCGTCAGTTCGAGCCGGTAGCCGGGCACTTCGCGCACGTTCACGCTGCCGACTTCCAGCTCGGTGATGAAACGCGTGATGTTGTCGAAGCGGTTCGTGCACACCGACGACGACAGCGCATAGTCGGTGCTGTTCGACATCCGGATCGCTTCGTCGATGTCGCGAAAGCGCATGATCGGCGACACCGGGCCGAACGTCTCGTACTTCACGAGCGGCATGTCGGGCGTCACACGGTCGATCACCGTCGGCGAATACAGCGCGCCGTCGCGCACGTTGCCGACCAGCAGCCGCGCCCCGCGCGAAATCGCGTCATTCACCTGCTGCTCGCAGAACTTCGCGGCCGCCTCGTCGATCACCGTGCCCATGTCGACCGACGGATCGGATGGATTGCCGTACGACCACGCACGCGTTTTTTCAACGACCAACTCGGTGAAGCGATCGGCCACCGACTCGTGCACGAGCATCCGCTTGATCGCCGTGCAACGCTGCCCCGAATTCTTGTACGAGCCCGACACCGCGAGCGTGCTCGCCTCGTCGAGATCGGCGTCTTCCATCACGATGATCGGATCGTTGCCCCCGAGTTCGAGCACCGCGCGCCGGTAGCCCATCCGCGATGCGATCGACTTGCCGATCGACACGCCGCCGGTGAACGTGATGAGATCGATCGCCGGGTTCGTGATCAGCTCGTCGGCGATCTCCCTCGGGTCGCCGGTAATCACCTGCAGCATCTGCGGCGGCAAGCCGGCCTCATACAGGATGTCGGCAAAGAGGTAACACGACAGCGGCACCTTCTCCGACGGCTTCACGACGATCCGGTTGTTGGTCGCGACCGACGGCACGATCTTGTGCGCGACCTGGTTCATCGGGTGGTTGAACGGCGTGATCGCCGAAATCACGCCGAGCAGCGGATCGCGCTGCGTGTACACGCGGCGTTTCTTGCCGTGCGGTGTCAGGTCGC
The DNA here is from genome assembly GCF_057439935.1 of Burkholderia cepacia complex sp. TUM26381. Lineage (NCBI taxonomy): Bacteria > Pseudomonadati > Pseudomonadota > Betaproteobacteria > Burkholderiales > Burkholderiaceae > Burkholderia > Burkholderia cepacia complex sp. TUM26381. The sequence goes on from NZ_CM172006.1 coordinate 3,542,135, forward strand.
ACGAAAAGATCTGCCCGTCGTCCTTCAGCACTTCACCGGCGCCGAACGTCAGCACGTCGGCCACGCGGCCCGCTTCGTATGTCGAATCCTTGATGCACAAGCCGGCCTCTGCCGTGATCAGCGCCGCGATCTCCGCCGTGCGCGAGCGCACGATGTCGGCCGCACGGCGCAGGATCGCCGCGCGGTCGTGGCGCGTAAGCGTCGGCCGGTACGCACGCGCAACCGCAAACGCGCGGCGCACGTCGTCCAGCGTCGCCTTCGGCACAGTGCCGACCAGCGTGCCGTCGTACGGGTTGCGCACGTCGATCACCGCGTCCCGATGAATCCGCTCTCCATTGATTCGCAGTGCTTCGCGACGAATCTCGCGGACGTCCGTCGATGCTGCAATGGCGTTCATGAATGTGTCCCCTTACGGATGCATGCGTATCACTGCAGATGGTTGAGCGCGATGTCGATGATGTCGAAGTTGCGCAGCCGCGCGCGGCCCGTGACGTCGGTCGCGACCGGCTTGCTGAAGATCAGCGGCACGATCTGCTCGGAGATGCCGCCGTGCGAACGCAGCGGCACGTCGAGGCCCGACAGGTCGTGCTTGATGCGGCGCGTGCCGAGCACGACCTCCTGCTTCGAGATCACGATCAGGTCGCCCATCCGCGCGGGCGGCAGCTCGAAGCGCGCGCAACCTTCGGCGCCCGTCAGCACGACCTCGATGCCGTCGACCGCGGCGAGCCGCGCGCGCAGTGCGTCGGCATCGGCCGTCGCCGGCACGTAGACGGTCGCGAACGAACCGAGCGCGCCGTGGTGCACGACGTACGGATCGGTGATCGGCAGGATCACGCGCGCCGCGTCGTGGCCGAGCCACTCGTCGAACAGCTCCTGCAGGTAGATCACGTTCGGCTCGCCGGTCTCGTCGTCATGCTTCGCGTTCATCCCGTGGTCGGCCGTGATCGCGACGATCGCGCCGAGTTCGTCGAGGCGCCGCAGGTACGTGTCCATCATTGCGTAGAACGCGTTTGCGCCTTCCGTGCCGGGCGCGCACTTGTGCTGCACATAGTCGGTGGTCGACAGGTACATCAGGTCGATCGGGCGCGTCTCGAGCAGGCGCACGCCGGCCGCGAACACGAATTCCGACAGGTCCGCGCTGTACACGCTCGGCACCGGCTTGCCGACCAGCTCGAGCACGTTGTCGATACCGTTTTCCTCGACGCTCGCCTCGTCGGCCTTTTCCGACGAGAAGCAGATGCCCTTCAGCCCCTTGCCGAGCAGGCGGCGCAGCTTGTCCTTCGCGGTGACGACCGCGACGCGCGCGCCCTGTTCGGCGAAGGTCGCGAGCACGGTGGGCGCGACCAGGTACTTCGGATCGTTCATCAGCACCTCGGCGCCGGTGTCGCGATCGTAGAAGTAGTTGCCGCTTATGCCATGCACTGCCGGCGGCACGCCGGTCACGATCGACAGGTTGTTCGGATTCGTGAAGCTCGGCACCACGCACTCGCCCTTGAGCGCCGTGCCCGGCTTCAGCAGCGTGCGCAGGAACGGCGCAACGCCGGCCTCGGCAGCTTCTTCCAGATATTCGTATGCGCAGCCATCGACGCAGACGACCACCACGGGCCGGCTCATCCAGTTGTAGCGGCGGCCGTTCACTTCCACGGATACAGGCGTTTCAATCATGACGTTCATTCCTTTCAGTTCGAAGGGTAGAGCCGTCGGCGCCCGCGTCGCGCCGAAGGGAGGTGTTTTCCATGCTTGACATTAAAATTGATGATTTGTAGATTGTCAACAACATGCAGAGAACAGAAAGCAAAACAATGGTGTAGCAAGAGGGCTGGTCTCCACTCATCCGCCGTGTGCCGCGGCGCCACAGTCAAGGGGTCTGAAGATGAACGAAGTGCCGGTAAACAAGCGTTTGAATGCATGGGCGGCGGGCGCGGCCCGTTTCGCGCTGGCCGCGGCGGTCGCGCTCGGCGCCGCGCAGGCGGCGCACGCGAAGACGTCGCTGCTCGTCTACACCGCGCTGGAAGACGAGGCGATGAAGCCCTACAAGGACGCGTTCGAGAAAGCGAACCCCGATATCGAGATCCGCTGGGTGCGCGACTCGACCGGCTCGGTCACCGCGAAGCTGCTCGCCGAGAAGAACAACCCGCGCGCGGACGTCGTGCTCGGCCTCGCCGCGTCGAGCCTCACGCTGCTCGACCTGCAGGGCATGCTGATGCCGTACACGCCGAACGGCTTCGACCAGCTCACGCGCAAGTACAGCGATGCGAACACGCCGCCGCACTGGGTCGGCATGGACGTGTGGGGCGCGACCATCTGCTACAACCGCGTCGCCGCGCAGGCGAAGAACATCCCGAAACCGACGTCGTGGGAAGACCTGACGAAGCCCGTCTACAAAGGCGCGATCGTGATGCCGAGCCCGGTCTCGTCGGGCACCGGCTACCTCGACGTGACCGCGTGGCTGCAGACCTTCGGCGACGACAAGGGCTGGAAATTCATGGACGCGCTCGACAAGAACGTCGCGCAGTACGTGCACTCGGGCTCGAAGCCGTGCACGCTCGCCGGCACCGGCGAATTCCCGATCGGCATCTCGTTCGAGTTCCGCGGCCACGAACTGCAGTCGCAGGGCGCGCCGATCGATCTGGTGTTCCCGAAGGAAGGGCTCGGCTGGGACATGGAAGGCACGGCGATCATGAAGACGACGAAGCAGCCCGATGCGGCGAAGAAGCTCGCCGATTTCATGGCGAGCAAGGAGGCGAACCAGATCACCGCGCGCTGGTGGGCAATCGTCGCGTATCCGGGCGTCGCGCGGAAGCTGGCCGGCATCCCCGACAACTATTCGGAGCTGCTCGTGAAGAACGACTTCGTGTGGTCGGCGAAGAATCGCCAGTCGATCCTCGATACGTGGCAGAAGCGCTACGGGGCGAAGACGCAGCAATGACGCGGCCATGACGCCGCGACCGGCAGCGGGGCCGCGCAGCGCGCCGCCCCGCGTCACTCTTCCCCTCGTCGAATCCGGCCCCCGGGCCGCCCCAGCATGGAGGCGCGCATGGCACCTTATCTGAGCGTAGAACGCATCGAGAAGCGGTACAACGACACGCAGGTTCTCACCGACATCAACCTGAGCGTGATGAAGGGCGAGATGATCTGTTTCCTCGGGCCGTCCGGCTGCGGGAAAACCACGCTGCTGCGGATCATCGCGGGGCTCGAAACGCAGAACGCCGGCCAGATCATGCAGGACGGCCGCGACATCTCGCGGCTGCCGCCGCAACTGCGCGACTACGGCATCGTGTTCCAGTCGTATGCGCTGTTCCCGAACCTCACCGTGTACGACAACGTCGCGTACGGGCTCGTGAACCGGAAGATGAAGCGCGAGGCGATCCACGAGCGCGTGCACACGCTGCTCGCGCTGGTCGGTCTGCCCGACAGCCATCGCAAGCATCCGGGCCAGCTGTCCGGCGGCCAGCAGCAGCGCATCGCGCTGGCGCGTGCGCTCGCGACGTCCCCCGGCCTGCTGCTGCTCGACGAGCCGCTGTCGGCGCTCGACGCGCGCGTGCGCGTGCGGCTGCGCCAGGAAATCCGCGCGCTGCAGCAGCGGCTCGGCGTGACGACGATCATGGTCACGCACGACCAGGAAGAAGCGTTGTCGATGGCCGATCGCATCGTCGTGATGAACCACGGCGTGATCGAACAGATCGGCACGCCGCTCGAAATCTACCGGCAGCCGGCTTCGCCGTTCGTCGCCGACTTCATCGGCCGCGTCAACACGATTCCCGCCGAAGTCGCGCAGGACGGCACGCTGCGCGCGGGCGCGGTCGGCCTCGACTGCCGTCATGGCACGGCCCGCCCCGCACAAGGTGCGGCGGTGTCGGTCTACGTGCGGCCGGAAGACCTGCGCATCCGCGTGCCGGGCGAGACGGCCGACAACGTGCTGGCCGGCCGCGTCGAGAAGCTCGAATTCCTCGGCGCGTTCTGCCGCGTGAGCTTCCGGATCGACGGGCTCGACGGCCAGGAAATCGTCGCCGACCTGTCGTATCACGACGTCGACCGCACCGGCGTAACGGCCGGCGCGCGCATCGACCTCGCGCTCGATCGCGAGCATGTCCGCGTGTTTCCGTGCGCGAAGGAGCGACTGCAATGAGCACCGTCCTGACCGAGCGCCGCCGCGGCGCCTCCGCCCCCGCCGACGTGCGGCAGATCACACACTGGCACGACCGCATCGCGCAGCTCGCGCTCGTCGCGATGGCCGCGCTGATGTCGCTGTTCCTGCTGCTGCCGCTCGCGCTCGTCGTGCAGAAATGCTTCGTCGACGCGGACGGGCGTTTCGTCGGCGCGCACAACTTCGTCGAGTACCTCGAGGACAGCGGCGTGCTGCGCTCGATGCTGCATTCGCTGACGGTCGGCGCACTCGTCACGATGATCGTCGTGCCGATGGCGTTCACGTTCGCGTATGCGCTGACGCGCTCGTGCATGCCGCTGAAGAACGCCGCGCGCACGATCGCGCTGCTGCCGCTGCTCGCGCCGACGCTGCTGTCGGCCGTGTCGTTCATCTACTGGTTCGGCAACGCGGGGCTGCTGAAGCCGCTGCTGCACGGCCATTCGATCTACGGGCTGCCGGGCATCGTGCTGAGCATGGTGTACGCGTCGTTCCCGCACGTGCTGATGATCCTCGTCACCGCGCTGTCGCTCGCCGACGGCCGGCTCTACGAGGCCGCCGACGCGATGGGCACGAGCCGCATCCGCAAGTTCTTCACGATCACGCTGCCCGGCGCGAAGTACGGGTTGATCAGCGCGACGATGGTTGCGTTCACGATGTGCATCAACGACTTCGGCGTGCCGGTCGTGATCGGCGGTTCGTACAACGTGCTGTCGACCGACATCTACAAGCTGATCATCGGGCTGCAGGATTTCAACCGCAGCGCGGTCGTGAGCCTGATGCTGCTGTGTCCGGCGCTGGTCGCGTTCGGCGTCGACTTCTTCATCCGCCGCCGCCAGCAGTCGCAGCTCGGCGCGCGCTCGACGCCGTACCAGCCGAAGCCGTCGCGCGGCTTCGACGCCGCGATGCTCGCGTACTGCACGCTCGTGTGCGCGTTCTTCATCGCGGTGGTCGGCATCTCGGTATTCGCGTCGTTCGTGAAGTTCTGGCCGTACCAGATGAGCCTCGGGCTGCAGCACTACAAGATGGGGCTGATCGGCGCCGGCATCTTCGACGCGTACAAGAACAGCCTGCGGATGGCCGCGACGGTGGCGGCCGGCGGCACGATCGTCGTGTTCGGCGGCGCCTACCTGATCGAGAAGACCCGCGGCGCGCGCTGGCTGCGCGGCTTCATCAGCCTGTGCGCGATCCTGCCGATGGGCGTGCCGGGGCTCGTGCTCGGCATCAGCTACATCTTCCTGTTCAATGCGCCCGGCAATCCGCTGAACGGGCTGTACGGGTCGCTGTGGCTGCTCGCGATCGTCACGGTCGTCCACTACTACGCGTCGAGCCACCTCACCGCCGTTACCGCGCTCAGGCAGATCGACAGCGAGTTCGAGGCCGTGTCCGCCTCGCTGAAGGTGCCGTTCTACAAGACCTTCCTGCGCGTGACGGTGCCCGTGTGCCTGCCCGCGATCCTGCTGATCGCGCGCTACCTGTTCGTCAACGGGATGACGACGGTCTCGGCCGTCGCGTTCCTCTACTCGCCGGACACGCAACCTGCATCGGTCGCGATCCTGAACCTCGACGACGCGGGCCAGATGGGCCCGGCCGCCGCGATGGCCACGCTCGTGCTCGCGACCTCGTCGTTCGCGTGCGTGCTGTTCGCCTGCATCTCGCACCGCCTGCTGCGTCGCACGCAAGCGTGGCGCACCCCGCATCGTCGTTGATTCCCTGCCGCATCCACGTGACGTCCCGACTTCATCAAGGAGACACCATGACGCTCGCCGCCCAGCCCATCCTGCTCACTCCCGGCCCCCTGACGACCTCCGACGCGACGCGCGACGCGATGCTGCGCGACTGGGGGTCGTGGGACAGCGACTTCAACGCGATCACCGCGCGGCTGCGCGAACGCCTGCTGCAGATCGTGCACGGCGAAGGCACGCACGAATGCGTCCCGCTGCAAGGCAGCGGCACGTTCTCGGTCGAAGCGGCCCTCGGCACGCTCGTGCCGCGCAACGGCCACGTGCTCGTGCCGAACAACGGCGCGTACTGCCAGCGCATCGCGAAGATCTGCCGCGTGCTCGGCCGCAAGCTGACGACGATCGACTACCGCGAGGATCGCCGCGTCGATCCGGCCGACGTCGAGCGCACGCTCGCCGCCGATCCGACCATCACGCACGTCGCGCTCGTGCACTGCGAGACCGGCGCCGGCGTGCTGAACCCGCTGCACGACATCGCGCAGGCCGTCGCGAAGCACGGGCGCGCGCTGATCGTCGATGCGATGAGCTCGTTCGGCGCGCTCGACATCGACGCGCGCACGATGCCGTTCGACGCGGTGATCGCGGCGTCCGGCAAATGCCTCGAAGGCGTGCCGGGCCTCGGCTTCGTGATCGCGAAGCGCAGCACGCTCGAACGCTGCGAAGGCAACAGCCATTCGCTCGCGATGGACCTGTACGACCAGTGGGTCTACATGCAGCGCACGACGCAGTGGCGCTTCACGCCGCCGACGCACGTGGTCGCAGCGCTCGACGCGGCCGTCGCGCAATACGTCGACGAAGGCGGGCTCGCCGCGCGCGGCGGCCGCTACCAGCGCAACTATCGCGCGCTGATCGACGGGATGCTCGCGCTCGGCTTCCGGCCGTTCCTCGATCCGGCGATCCAGGCGCCGATCATCGTCACGTTCCACGCGCCGGACGATCCCAACTACGACTTCAAGCGGTTTTATCAGGAGGTCAAAAAGCGCGGCTACATTCTGTATCCGGGCAAGCTGACCGAAGTCGAAACGTTCCGGGTCGGCTGCATCGGCCACTTCGGCGAAGCCGGGATTCCGGGCGCCGTCGCGGCGATCGCCGACACGCTGCGCGCGATGGGTGTGCGCCGCGTATCGGCCGAAGCGGCGGCCTGACGCGACGTGATGCGATACCCCGGCCGCGTGCCGATATGCACGCGGCCAACTCCGCCGCCTCTCGCCACGCGGCAGCCAGGTTTTCCGGCCGTGCACGTGCACGGCCCCGACCCTTATTGAAGAACCATCCGATGCGACCCTTCTGGATCGAACAAGCACTGTTCAACGACGGCGATCTCGCCCCCGCGCTGCAGGGCGCAACGCAGGCCGACGTCTGCATCGTCGGCGGCGGCTTCACCGGGCTCTGGACCGCGATCCAGGCGAAGCAGCAGAACCCGGCGCTCGACATCGCGATCGTCGAAGCCGACCTGTGCGGCGCCGGCGCGAGCGGCCGCAACGGCGGCTGCCTGCTCACGTGGTCCGCGAAATTCCTGACGCTGCGGCGCCTGTTCGGCGAAGCCGAGGCAATCCGGCTCGTGAAGGCGTCGGAAGCGGCCGTCCAGCACATCGCCGATTTCTGCCGCGCGCACGACATCGACGCCGAACTTCGACTCGACGGCACGCTGTACACCGCGACGTCGCGCGCGCAGGTCGGCACGCTCGCGCCGGTGCTCGACGCGCTCGCCGCGTGCGGCATCCACAGCTACGAGCCGCTGCCGGCCGCCGAAGTCGCGCGCCGCTCGGGCTCCGCGCGCAATCTCGACGGCGTCTACTCGCCGATCGCCGCCACCGTGCATCCCGGCAAGCTCGTGCGCGGGCTGCGCCGCGTCGCGCTTGCGATGGGCATCCGCATCTACGAGCGCACGCCGATGCTCGACTTCACGCCCGGGCAGCCGGCCGTCGTGCGCACGCCGTCGGGCAGCGTCACGGCGGGCAAGCTCGTATTCGCGATCAACGCGTGGATGGCGAGCCGCTTTCCGCAGTTCGAGCGCACGATCGCGGTCGTGTCGAGCGACATGGTCATCACCGAGAAATGCCCCGAGTTGCTCGAACAGACCGGGCTCGTCGACGGCGTGTCGGTGCTCGATTCGCGGATCTTCGTCTACTACTACCACACCACCGCCGACGGCCGGCTGATGCTCGGCAAGGGCGGCAACACGTTCTCGTGGCGCAGCCGCATCGCGCCGGTGTTCGACCAGCGCTCGCCGTACGAGGCGCAGCTCACGCAAAGCCTGCGCGAGTTCTTTCCGTCGCTCGCGGGCGTGCCGGTCACCGCGAGCTGGAACGGCCCGTCGGATCGCTCGGTCACGGGTTTCCCGTTCTTCGGCCGCCTCGACGACGCGCCGAACGTGTTCTACGGCTTCGGCTATTCGGGCAACGGCGTCGGGCCGACCTACATGGGCGGGCAGATCCTGTCGTCGCTCGTGCTCGGCCTCGACAACGCGTGGACGCGCAGCCCGATCGTGCGCGGCCCGCTCGGCCATTTCCCCCCGGAGCCGATCCGCTATGTCGGCGCGCACGTCGTGCGCAACGCGATCCGCCGCAAGGAACGCGCGGAGGACGAGAGCCGGCAGCCGTCGACCGTCGATACGTGGCTCGCGAAGTTTGCGAGCGCGGCCGGGAAGGCCGACAAGGCGTGACGGGAGGGCACCCTGCGCGGGGGATCAGGGAGACGCGGACGACGCGCCAGGCGCTATCCCGCCGCCAGCTTTTTGAGCCCTCGCCTCGACCGAATCGCAAGCGAGGAAAGCCCATCTATGGCGCAAGTCCAAGCTCCAACATCGTGTTTCCCGCAAAACAGGCAACCCATTATTCGAATTACCGCACATCGATGAGACATGTCCCAATACGGACATAACTGACAAATAGATTCACCATTCATCCAATATTTATTTCTTTGATTGAATATCTCGATTTTAAAATCAAAACCACCATGATAGGGTTTCGTGAATTCGATAAATAATTAATGCACTTCATTCTTCATGCACCCGCGATCAATCATCGAGATCCTGATTAGCGACTCCCGATCCGTCTCTAGAGGATCTCAGTTCGGACATGCCGCGATCGCGATCGACGGAATCGTATACGGCAGGGCACACCCGGGATGGGACGTCGATAACATCCTGAGCTATCTGAATCGCCAGCAAACCAAGATGCAACTCGACACCATCGGCAATCTCCTCACTAGCTCCGAGGATGAGAAGAAAATCATCCTTTCCGAGATCAAAAGACGGCGACATGAAAACAAACCATACTCGCTCGTCGACAACAATTGCTCGTCGAACATAGCCGAATTACTGGGCAAGGCGGGAATTCTGGCTTATGACCCAAGATGGCAACTGCCGGGTATCATAGCCCCTGCGGATTTGATGACCGGTCTGCGCCACTCGAAACGCCTGATTGGAATCCGACGATATCCAAAAAAATGATGCGCTTTCTGCTATTCGCCGCACTCACCATGACGATCGGAGCGTGCTCGAAATATAAGGATGAGAACTGGACGGCGCTTCAGGACATGCCTGCGTTTGCCGAGCCAAACGACGATAGAACCCAACCGATCTTTACGATGAGGAATGGTGAGTCCTGTGTTCCATTGACGGATCGCGTTGCCAAAATCTACGCATACACACAAGTGCGCTGCGAATCCGGCACAGGCTGGGTTCTGGACGATGCCTTCGATAAACGACACGGCAAATGATCGCCTGCTGTCGACCCTTGCATTCGGCCCGGGCATCGTCGATTTCGACCGTCGCCACGCCCGTCCGACGCAACCAGCGAGCCAGTCGCAACTCGCCATGCAAGAACAGAGGGCAATGATCGGCAGGTCAACGCTCTTTCACCATCACTGCACTGCACTCGCTCACGCGCCGGCCTTCTCCCGCGCCGCCTTGCCCGCGGCGGGCAACCCCTGCTCGTGCGTGCGGCGCATCCGCGCAAGACCGTGCGCGACGTGTTCGCGCACGAGCGCGACGGCCTTCTCCTCGTCGCCGCCGGCCAGTGCCTGCACGATCTTGTCGTGCTCGGCCGCTGACACCGAGATCGCATCTTCCTCGGCCTCGATCGCGGCCTGGCGCAGCAGCCCGAGCTGGCGCACCAGCCGGCGATAGGTATCGGTGAGGTGCGTATTGCCGACACCGACGACCATCGCATCGTGGAACTGCACGTTCAGCTCGGTATAGCGCGTAACGTCGTGCGTCTTCGCGGCATCTTTCATCGACTGGATGATGCCCTTCAACACCTTCAGCGTATCGGGCGAGATGCGCTTCGCGAGCGCGCGTGCGACAGATTCGTCGAGCATCGCGCGCACTTCGTAGATTTCCTCGGCCTCGCGCAGCGGCACGACGCGCACGGTCACGCCGCGGTTCTTCTCGTTGCGCAGCAGGCCGGCCTGCTCGAGCGCACGAAACGCTTCGCGCACGGGGCCGCGCGACACGTTCAGCTTCGTCGCGATCTCGACTTCGTTGAGCTTCTCGCCGGGCGCGTATTCGCCGGAGACGATCGCGCGCTCGAGCATGTCCTGGACGATCATCGCAAGCGACTGGCTTTGCAGGAGTTCGATGGCGCTGAGCGCGTTCGGGGAAGTCATGGTCGGGCAGGCAGCAACGCTGCGGTAGAAAACGAGGGCGCCATATCGGCGAATGATCCTTATATACCCTCGGCCTCGCACATTGTCAACAGTTTTCAGTTTCCAATAGCCAATTCCGCCTGCCGGAACGCACCCGGCGGGCGGCGATCGGCGATCGCGCGGCGGGCGAACCTGCCCCGCCCCGCGCGACGTACGGCCGTCAGGCCGTGTGCTTCACCGGCCCCGGATCGCTGTGGCTCGGCCGGCCCGTCTCGACGTGGCCCGCGAAGCGACGCACGACCTTGTCCTCACCGCCGCGCAGCGTCGTCGCGGTAATCGTCAGATCGTACCAGCCGTGGCTCGACGACAGCTCGAAGTGCCCCTCGACGCGCTCGCCCGGCTCCAGCGTGTAGGTGCGCGCATGCGCATGGCTGTACGCGTTGTCGACCGTCACGCGGCACGTCGCGCGGCCGCTGTTGCGCAGTTGCAGGTACACGTGGCGGTTGCGCACGTCGTAGCCGATCTTCGCTTCGGGGTTCGCGTGGCGGCCGTCCGCCGCGAGCCGCGTGTTGCCCTGGAACTCGCACAGATAGCCGTTCGGGCCGTAGGCGGCGAGATGGTACTCGCCGCGCGCGGCCGACGTGCTCCACGTATCGACGAAGCGGTCGTGCGCGGACACCGCATAGCGGCGCGGCGGCGTTGCCGGGTTGCGGCGGTCGTACACGTAGAACGCGGCGCCGGCATCACCGGTATTCGCGAAATCGAGCGACACGGTGTCGTCATGCGCGCCCACGCGGCTGTGCACGAACAGCTCATACGGCAGCGCACGCGCCGGACGCGTGCCGGGCTCCTGCGCCGGCATCGACTGCTGCGCGGGCACCTGGTACGCCTGGCCGGCCGTCGCGATGTGCTGCGGCACCGTGAAGCTCACCGTGCGCGTGTCGGGACGCGCGGAGAAGTCGAATGCCGACGTGAGGTCGCCGCAGATCGACCGGCGCCAGGCGCTGATGTTCGGCTCCTTCACGCCGAAGCGTGCTTCGAGGAAACGCAGCACCGACGTATGGTCGAACGTCTCCGAGCAGACCCAGCCGCCCTTCGTCCACGGCGAGATGATGATCAGCGGAACGCGCGGCCCGAGGCCGATCGGCTGGATGCCGCCCGGGTCCGCGCCCGGCACGAGCGGGCTCATTTCGCCCGGATACTTGTTCAGGTCGAGCAGCTCGTCGCCGAGGTTCGACAGCAGGTTCGACGACACGATGCCCTGTCCGCCCACGCCGCTCGCGACCGGCGGCACCGGCGGCACGACGTGGTCGAACAGCCCGTCGTTCTCGTCGTAGTTGAGGATGAACACCGTCTTCGCCCACACCTCCGGGTTCGACGTCAGCGCCTCGAGCACCATGTTGATGTAGAACGCGCCGTCCGTCGGCGAGGCCTGCGGGTGCTCGCTGTACTTGTACGGCGACACGATCCACGACACCTGCGGCAGCCGGTTCGCCTGCACGTCGGCCTTCAGCTCGGCGAGCGTGTGATCCGACGCGCCCTTGTCGACCAGCGGGCCGCTCGCGCCTTCCTTCACCTGGAACTTCTTGAAGAACATCAGCGAGTTGTCGGTGTAGTTGTCGGTCGGGTCACCCGGAATGCCCGTGCCGCCCTGGTACACCTTCCAGCTGACCTTCGCGTTCTCGAGGCGCTCGGCATAGGTCGTCCACGTGTAGCCGTTCACGTCGTCGCGCTCGCCGATGCCCGGGCCGTTCGGCGGGTTGCCGTAGATGTTGCGCGGGTCGACCGTGCCGGTCCACAGGTAGATGCGGTTCGGCGCCGTGTCGGCGTGCGCGGAACAGAAGTACGAATCGCAGATCGTGAACGCGTCGGCCAGCGCGTAGTGGTACGTGAGATCCTGGCGCTTCAGGTAGCCCATCGTCAGCACGTCCTGCTTCTGGTTCACCCACTGGTCCCACTGGCCGTTGTTCCAGGACAGGTGGCCGCTGCTCCAGCCGTGGTTGGTGCCCGGCTGGAATTCGGTCGTCTGCTTCGGGTCGAGGTAGAACGGCAGCACGTACGGCGCCGACGGATCGAGGCCGCGCGAATGGTAGTTCTTCGTGAACACCGATGCCGGCGGCTGTTGCCACACCGGCGCGCCGCTCGGCAGCAGGTGCGGACGCGGGTCGTTGAAGCCGCGCACGCCGCGCAGCCCGCCGAAGTAATGGTCGAACGAACGGTTTTCCTGCATGAAGATCACGACGTGTTCGACGTCGCGGATCGTGCCCGTGCGATAGGCGGCCGGCATCGCCAGCGCATTGCGGATCGCGGGCGGGAAGCCCGCATAGGCGGCCATCGCGCCGGCCGACTGCGCGGCGAGGCGAAGGAAATCGCGTCGATTGTTCGAGGACATGAAGAGAACCCTGTTGTCGATAGGAGTGGGGGCGCCGGTCGAGCGGGGCCGGCGGTGGTACGTTGCCGCTATTACCCCGCACCGGCATGTCCCGGCCGTGACCGGTTACCGCAGGTTTCTTTTGGTTACCCACAGGATTTTTTGGAAGCGGCGCACGACGCACCTTTCATGCGGCCGACACACGCGTGCGCTACGCTGACGCGCGATACAGAGGGGAGAAGCCGAGTCGTGTTCGATCAGCTGAAGGCGTTCCACGCGACCGTCCGGCAGGGCAGCATCACGCGCGCCGCGCGCCACCTGGGTGTCAGCCAGCCGACGATTGCCGCGCAGATCCGGCAGGTCGAGCAGGTGTACGGCGTCGAGCTGTTCTACCGCAGCGGCCGCAAGCTCGAGGTGACCGAAACGGGCATCGAGCTGCTGCCGCTCGTCGAGAAGATGATCGCGCTCGAGGCGCAGGCCGACATCATGCTGCGCAACGTCGGCGGCCGGTTCGAAGGCCACCTGCGGATCGGCGCGACGGGCCCGTACTACATCATGGATGCGGTCGGCCGGTTCTCGAGCGCGCATCCGTCGATCGCGCTCACGTGCCGGATCGGCAACTCCGAGGAAATCCTGCAGGCGCTGCAGGAGTTCCGCATCGACCTCGCCGTCTCGTCGCAGCGCAATGACGCCGACGGCCTCGAACGCAAGGTGATCTCGACCGATCCGCTCGTGCTCGTCGTGCACCGCAACCATCCGCTCGCGCGGTTCGACGCGATCGATCCGGCGCAACTCGCCGACGTGCGGCTGCTGATTCGCGAGGAAGGGTCGGTCACGCGCCGCTGCACGGAGACGATTCTCGCGGCGGCAGGTGTGTCAGCCGTGTCGGTTGCCGAGATCGGCAGCCGCGAAGCGATCCGCGAGGCAATCCTGCACGGCGTAGGCGGCAGCCTGTTTCCGCTCGGTGAGGCCGAGCGCCATCCTGACCTGCGCGTGATCGCGCTGCGCGGCGTCGATACGACGATCGACGAATACGTGTACTACCTGAAAGCGCGCCGCCAGAGCCCCGCGATCGACGCGTTCCTCGCATGCATCCTGCCGGACGGCGCCGAAGCAGCCGGCGCATCCGACCACGGACAACCGGTGCGGCGGGCGAACGCGCGCTGACCTGCCGCGCGTTCGCCGGTTCCGCATCTGACTGGCGCTTTTCCCGCGCCTTCCCTCGTTTTTCCTCGTGCCTTCCTTCTGTCGTTGCGCTCACATCATTTCGGCAATGCCGGAATCATCCACGTCAGCACGTGCTGCTGCAGGAACACCAGCACGCCGAGCAGCAGCGTGAGAATCACGCTGTGCCAGAAGGTGCGCGCAAACACGACACCTTCCTGCCCTTTCAGGTCCGTCGTCGACACGCCCGTCGCGATGTTCTGCGGCGAGATCATCTTGCCCATCACGCCGCCCGACGAGTTGGTCGCGGCCATCAGCACCGGATCGAGGCCGAGCTGCCGCGCGGCCACGACCTGCAGGTTGCCGAACAGCGCGTTGCCCGACGTGTCGCTGCCGGACAGGAACACGGCGATCCAGCCGAGCGACGCGGACACCAGCGGGAACAGCGCCCCCGTCGACGCGACGCCGGTGCCGAGCGTGTAGCTGATCCCCGAGTAGTTCAGCAGGTACGCGAGCCCGACGATCATCATCACCGTGACGATCGCGATCCACGTCTGCCGCCACGTCTTCACCACGCATTCGACGAACGCGCCGGCGCCGGTGCGCGTGAGCGCGGCCGTGATGATCGCCGACAAGAGGATCGCGGTGCCCGTGCCGAGCGGCTGGAAGTCCCAGATCGCCGCGTACGGCTTGTGATACAGCGACACGAACACCGCGTTGTGCAGGCCCGGCCACTTGATCTTCACGTCGCCGATCGCCGCGATGTTCGCGTGCACCCACACGATCACGACCACCGACACGACGATCCACGGCAGCCAGCCGCCGAAGCCCGCGCGCGCGGCGCCGGCCGCGGCAGGCACGCTGCGCGCGAGCGCGTATTGCGGATCGGGCTGCGGCTTCCACACCTGCAGGAAGCCGATCGTCACGATCAGCGACGTGAGCGACGACAGCACGTCGGTAAGCTGGTAGCCGAGGAAGTTCGACGTGACGAACTGCGCGAGCGCGAAGCTGGCGCCCGACACGAGCAGCGCCGGCCACAGCTTCGAGATCGAGCGCAGCCCGCCATACGCGCCGACCACGTAGAACGGCAGCAGCAGCGCGAAGAACGGCAACTGGCGGCCGACCATCTGCGCGAGCGTCGCGGGCGGCAACGACGTGACCGCGCCGAGCACGGTGATCGGCACGCCGAGCGCGCCGAACGCGACCGGCGCCGTGTTGAACAGCAGCGTATAGGTGAGCGCTTCGAGCGCGGGGAAGCCGAGCGCGATCAGCAGCGCGCTCGTGATCGCGACCGGCGTGCCGAATCCGGAGATCCCTTCGAGCAGACAGCCGAACGAGAACGCGACGACGAGCAGCACGAGGCGGCGGTCGTCGGGCAGGTTGTCGAGCATCCACTGCCGGAACTGGTCGAAGCGGCCCGACTTCACCGCGATGTTGTACAGCAGCAGCGCGTTGAAGACAATCCACATCACCGGCACGACCGCGAGCGCCATGCCGGCGCCGACCGCATTGAACGCGAGCCCGGCCGGCATGCCCCACGCGCCGATCGCAACCGCGAGGCCCGCCACGAGCCCGGCGAGCGACGCTTGCCACGCGGGGCGACGCAGCACGCCGAGCGCGATCAGCGCGACGGCAATCGGGATCGCGGCGACGAGGAACGACAGCAACAGCGAGTTGGCAATGGGCGTCAACGGCTGCGCGAAGACGATGCCGGGCGGTAGGGCGTCGGTAGGGTTCATCGTGTCTCCAGATGTCGACCCGAGTTGGCGCTTCAGCGCATACTCGGGTCCCATGCCTTGTGCGGTCGACCCGAGTTGGCGCTTCAGCGCATACTCGGGTCCCATGCCTTGTGCGGTCGACCCGGGTTGGCGCTTCAGCGCGTACTCGGGTCCCATGCCTTGTGCGGTCGACCCGGGTTGGCATGCCGATGCCCCGGGTTCGGTACAAGGCGATGTCCTGCAATCACGACGGCGATCAGGCGCTTGTGCGCGCAACGACATCGCACAGCCAACCGATCGGTCGCTTAAAAAAGGTTAGGAGGCGCGCGGCGCTTGTACAAGGGGGACAAGCCCGATGCGTGACGACCCGATGCGGCCGTTGCGCCGCACGATGACCGGTGGATGGCGGCCGGCTGTCACGTTCGACAGGCAGCCCGGTCATGCCGCCGCCCGCGCAATGTTGCGCGCACGACAAAGGTGACTGACGGCAACGAGGGTGTTTCGTTTGGCATCCGAAGTCTAGACTGGCTGCATCGATTCCGGCCGGGCCAGACACGGCGCGGCACCGGAACCGGAACCGCTCGGAGCAAACACGATGAAGACGATGAAACACGCGGCATGCGCATTCCTGCTGATCGGCGCAGCCTTCGCCGCCCATGCGCAGTCGGCCTCGACGGTAACGCGCGCGCAGGTCCGCCAGGAACTCGTGGAACTGCAGGCCGCCGGCTACCGCACGAGCCTCGCAAGCAGTCCCGACTTTCCGGAGAACATGCAGGCGATCATGCAGCGTGCCGCGCAGGCGCGCGGCGAGGATGCCGGCTACGGCAGCGACAGCCGGGCAAACGTGGAATCAGGCAAGCCGGCGCTGCCGCATGCGATCGATCGCGGCACGTACGCGCATCACTGACCGATGACTGAAGGAACCGGATGGATCGCACGGCAGCGGCGCGGCGCACCTGCGCCGGCCGCGTGTGCGATCGTCAGACGCTGAAGCGGTTCAGCGTATAAGCGCGGTAGGCCGCGACGAACGCGTCGAACGATCCGGCCTCCTTCGCTTCGAGCTCGGCCTGCTCGGCCAGCGACTTCGCGGCGAGCGCCTGCTCGGTGCGCAGCGTGTCCGCCGACGGCGGATGCGCGCGGAAATGCGCGGCATGCGCTTCGCTCTGCGCGAGCGCGAACCCGAGGAACGACTGGCCGTGCTCGCGCATCGTGCGCAGCACGCGTGCGGACGGCGTACGTTCCGGATCGGCGAGCTTCTCGCGCTGCGCGGCAATCGCGCGCGCATGCTCGTCGCCGCCGCGGATCTCGTCGAGACGGCGGCCGATGGTTTCGATATCGGCCATCAGCTCGTCCGCCCACTGCTGCATCGTGACCGACTGGCCGTCGCGCGTGAGCGTGAGCCCCGGCTTGCGGCCTTCCATCGTCACGCTGCCGAAGTTCGCGTTCGCTTCCTTGTACGCCTCGCAGTCGAGCGGCGCGCTTTCGTCCAGCGCGCACGCGAGCAGGAATGCATCGATGAAGCGCGCGGTTTCCAGCGCGATGCCGGTCGGCTCGAACGGATCGATGTCGAGGCAACGCACCTCGATGTACTGCACGCCGCGCGACGCGAGCGCATGCAGCGGCCGCTCGCCCGAATACGTGACGCGCTTCGGCCGGATCGTCGAGTAGAACTCGTTCTCGATCTGCAGCACGTTCGTGTTGATCTGGATCCACTCGCCGTCGCGATGCGTGCCGATGGCCTCGTACGCCGGATACGGTTCGCTCACGGCCTTCGACAGCGCGTCGAGATAGCCGGGCAGCGTGTTGTAGTCGACGTGCAGCGCGGCCTGGGCCGTCGTGTTCGAGTAGCCGAGATCGCTCATCCGCAGGCTCGTCGCATACGGCAGGTACAACGTATCGGCGTCGAACGTGTCGAGCTTGTGCGGCTTGCCGCGCAGGAATTTCGTGTCGAGCGCCGGCGACGCACCGAACAGGTACATCAGCAGCCAGCTGCGGCGGCGGAAGTTGCGGATCTGCGCGAGATAGCGCTCCGACTGGTAATCGACGAGCGTGGCCGTCGAGCCTTCATCCGCGTGCAGGCGCCGCCACACTTCCTCGTGCAGCGAGTAGTTGTAGTGGATGCCGGCGATGCATTGCATCGTGCGGCCGTAGCGATACGCGAGGCCGCGTCGGTACACCGTCTTCAGGCGGCCGATGTTCGACGAGCCGTAATCGGCGATCGGAATCTGGTCGTCGGCCGGCAGCAGGCCCGGCATCGAGTCGTTCCACAGCATCTCGTCGCCGAGCGACGCATACACGTAGCGATGCAGATCGTCGAGGCGTTCGAGCGTGATCGCGGCGTCGCGCTCGGCAGGCGTGATCAGTTCGATCAGCGCCTCGGAATAATCGGTCGTCAGCGCCGGATGCGTGAGCGCCGAACCGAGCGCGCGCGGATGCGGCGTGAACGCGATCATCCCGTCGCGCGTCACGCGCAGGCTTTCCTTTTCGATGCCGCGCAGGCCGTCGGGCAGATGCTGCCGCGTCGGGCCCGAGCTCAGTGCTTCGAGGCGATTCAGCAGCAGTTCGGACTGGCGGTGAGTCATGGTGTTCGACATGGAGACGCAAGTGCGTGACGGCCGCGCGCAGAACGCCGCGCGCGGCCGGCTGGATTGTTGGTCGCTTCGTTGGTAGCGGGCACTTTAACATCTCGCCGAAACACGCGCTTGAGGTGGCTCCGGGCACGGTGCGCGGGCCGGAGCGGGCCGCCGGACGGGGCGATCGCGGTTATCGTAACCGGTGCGACCGGTTCCAGGCGGCGCGGATCGTCACGCCGGCCGGCCGAATTCGTCGGACGGAACGCGAGCAGCGAACAGGTGGCGGCAGGTGCAACCGCGCGGCCGAACCGACCGGAAAACGATACATGCGCCTGCATCGCGCGCGCGACCTCCGGCTGGCGCCGGATTCGATGAATCGCCTCGACGGCCCGCATTCGGCGGGTAGCTTGACGAGGCCAGCCCGGCCTGCGCAACGGGTTGCATCGCGGCCCGGTCCGGTCGCACCCGGCCGCACCGGGCGGGCGGCGCGCTCACCCGCCGCGCGCGCCGCCCGCCCGGTCGGCCACTTCGTTCCACAGATGCAGCGCCGCATACGCGCGCCACGGCCGCCAGCCTTCGGTGCGGCGCTTCTGGCTGGCGAGCCGGTCGAGCGCCGGATCGCGCGCGGCGATCGACTGCATCAGCACGAGATCGGAGGCGGGCCACGCGTCCGGGTCGCGCCACGCGCGCATCGCGATGTATTCGACGGTCCACGGACCGATACCCGGCAGATCGAGCCACGCACTGCGCAGTGTCGCGAGATCGGCATGCGCGCGATCGACCGGCACGTCGCCGGCCGCCACCGCGCGCGCCACGCCCGTCAGTGCCGCCACCCGCTTGCCGGGCATCCCGATCTTGTCGAGATCGCACGCGGCCAGCGCGTCGGGGGCCGGGAAACGCCACGCCGGCGCGCCGTCGTCTTCATGAATCACCCGCTCGCCGGCCCGTTCGACGAGCCTTCCGACGATCGTCGTCGCGGCCTTCACGCTCACCTGCTGGCCGACGATCGCACGTACCGCCAGCTCGAACCCCGACCACGCGCCGGGCACGCGCAACCCCGGCGCGGCCTCGACGAGCGGCGCGAACCACGGATCGCGCGCGAGCCCGCCGCCGATCGCGGCCGGATCGGCGCCGAGGTCGAACATCGTCGCGACGCGCGCGGCGAACGCATCGTCGACATGGCGCGCGACGGCCCCTTCGACGGTCGCGATCAGGCAATGCTTGCGCGGATGTTTCGTGACGGTGAGCCGGCCGGCATCGCCGTGCAGGTCGACGATGCGACGGTACACGCCGTCCGCGACCTGCTCGACACCCGGAATCGCGCGCCCGCTGAAGAAACGCAGCACGCGCGCCCAGTCGTACGGCGCCTTGTAGCGCAGCTCCATCTGCGCGGACGGCGGCACCTGGCCGCCGTTCGCGATGGACGCAATCGTTGCTTGATCGATGCTCAAACTGCACTGCCCTCCGTCACGGCTTCGGCTTCATCGTTGTGGACATGACGCGCTTCGGACGCGAGCAGCGTCGCCTTGCGGCGCACGCCCCAGCGATATCCGGCGAGCGCGCCGCCCTTTTGCACGACACGGTGGCACGGAATCGCCAGCGCGACCGGGTTCGACGCGCACGCGGACGCGACCGCCCGCACCGCGCGCGGCGAACCGAGCGCCTCGGCAATCTCCGAGTAGCTGCGTGTTTCGCCGTACGGAATATGCGTCAGCGCTTCCCAGACACGCTGCTGGAACGCGGTCGGCGCGATGTCGAGCGGCAGGTCGAATGCGTGCCGCGTGCCGTCCAGGTACGCGCGGATCTGCGCGACGAACGGCGCGAGCCGCGTGGACGCTTCGACCAGTTCGGCGCGGGCAAATGCGTCCTTCAGCTCGCCGACGAGCGCCGCCGGTTCGTCGCCGAACGCGATCCGGCAGATGCCCTGATCGGTCGCGGCGACGAGCACCGTGCCGAGCGACGTCGGCGCGGTTGCATACTCGATCCGCAGGCCCGCGCCCTGGCGGCGGAACGCGGACGGCGCCATCCCGAGTTCGCGCGGCACCGATGCATAGAGCCGCGACGGCGAGTTGAACCCCGCGTCGACGGCCGCCTGCGTGACCGGCTGCCCGCTTTGCAGCGCCTGCCGCAGCGCAGCGCCGCGCTGCGCGGCCTGGTACTGCCGCGGCGACACGCCGACCACGCGCTTGAACAGCCGCTGCAGGTGGAACGGGCTCACATGCACGGCATCGCTCAGTTCCTGCAACGTGAGCCGCTCGGCGTGCGCGTCGAGCACCGCGCATGCGCGGTTGACGATCTCGAGCTCGCGCGGCAGCCCTTCCGGCTGGCAGCGCTTGCAGGGCCGGAAGCCGGCCGCGCGTGCGGCCGCCGGATCGGCGAAGAAGGACACATTCTCGCGGCGCGGCAGCCGCGACGCGCAGGTGGGGCGGCAGAACACGCCGGTCGTGCGCACAGCATAGAAGAACGCGCCGTCCGCATGCGGATCGCGCTCGGTCACGGCGCCCCAGCGGGCATCGTCGGTCGGATAGGCGGTTTTCATCTGAACCTCGCACTCTCTAGTGTAGATGGTGCCTACTCTAGACATCGGCGCATGCCGTCGCGCCCTGAATCTTGCTCTGTGATTCGCGGCGGCGAACCGGGGACACATCGATCAGAAATAAATCCGACAAAACGCCCGAAGCGGCTGCTCCGGCGCGGTTTTCGTCATCGCCCCGTCACCCTTTTGCTGCAGTGCGGATGCGACAAATCGCCGTCCTGACGTTTTTTTGCATTCGGAATATTGCGTCGCACCATCGCCGTGTGTATAGTTGGAACTGTCTCCTCCATGTCTCCTCCTGATATGGATTAAGCCCGCTCCGCACTGCGTGAGCGGGCTTTTTTTCGTCTGTCGATTGTGCCGTGTTCCGGCCGGCGGCGCAGGCGCGATGCGTCTACACTCGATGCTCGTCGACTGCGAAGGAGTATCCGTTCATGAAGCCCACCATCCGCGGGATCGATCACATCGTGCTGCGCGTGACCGACATGGCGGCGATGACGCGCTTTTACTGCGACGCCGTCGGCTGCCATGTGGAGAAGGAGCAGCCCGATCTGGGCCTCGTTCAGTTGCGCGCCGGCGATGCGCTGATCGACCTGCTGACGGTCGGCGGCCCGATCGACCGCCCCGACAGCGGCCCGCCCGGCACGGGGCGCAACCTCGATCACCTGTGCCTGCGCGTCGAGCCGTTCGATCCCGACGCTTTGATCGCCCATTTCGCCACACATGGCGCGCGGCCGGGCGCCCCGGCGGAACGCTACGGCGCCGGCGGCTACGGGCCGTCGATCTACCTGTTCGATCCCGAAGGCAACATGGTCGAATTCAAGGGGCCGCCGGCCGCGATCGGCTGAACGCGGCCGGCGCGCGGGCCGTCACGCGTCCGTGCGCGCCTTCAGCACGGTCCATTCGACCGCGACCGGGTCATGGTCGGCGCTCGAGATCCACGCAGTGCCGTCCTGCACCGTGCACTGCAGCCGCATCGTGCGCTCCGCGAGCCGCCCGAGCGCGGTCGCGACGCCGTCGGTGAGCGACAGCACCTGCACGTTGCGCAGCCGTTCGACCTTGCTGCGCACGCCTTGCCACCAGATATCCGACGTCTTGCCGCCATACGCGATCACCGTGACCTGGCCGGCGCGGCCGGCCGCCTTCGAGATGCGCCGTTCGTCGGGCTGGCCGGCCTCGATCCACACGTCGATCGCGCCCGTCAGGTCCTTCTGCCACAGATCGGGCTCGTCGACGTCCGACAGCCCCTTGCAGAATTCGAGCCGCTCGTGCGCGAACAGCGCGAACGCGACGATGCGCACCATCATCCGGTCGTCGGTTTCCGACGGATGGCGCGCCACCGTCAGCGCGTGATCGGCGTAGTAATGCCGATCCATGTCGGCGATTTGCAGTTCGGCTTTGTAGATCGTGGATTTCAGCGCCATGCGGAGTCGGCCCGGGCGGGCATTCGGTTCGGTCGGGCCGTGATGATACCGAATGCGCGCCGTCCGGCGCGTGTCATGCTCCCGCCACAGCACAACGGCCCGGCATCAGCCGGGCCGTGTTCGGTTCGCGCCGCCGGCACTTCGGGCCGGCGCGCTCGCGCGTCGTGCGACTGCGCGGGGATCGACCGGTTACTGCTTGACGAAGCGCGAATCGGTCCAGAGACCCTGCTGGTCGCTGTTGTCGGCGCTGACGAACTGCACGTCGCCCTGGTCGACCGACACCACGCGGAAGCGCTGGCCTTCCGGCACCGACAGGCAGCGGTAGTCGTCGAAGTACTGCTGCTTCGCCTGCGACTTGCCGTCACGCTCGTGATTCAGTACGGAATCCAGATTGTCTTTCGACAGGCAGCCCCAGGCGTTCTTCGTCAACTGGATTTCCTGCTTCGGCTTGACGGCCGAATCGCCGCCGGCCTGGGCAATCGACACCGCGCAAAATGCGCCGACAAGGGCAAAAAGGATACCGGTACGCTTCATCATGTTCTGTCTCCAGGCTGCGGACACCAGGCTTGGGTTAGCTATGCGTTTAAAGATGATCGTGAACCCGCGTTTTTCACTTTAGAAGACCGGCAAACGATAGCAAGCACATTTGTTGTGCGACCGCAATAGCGGCGGATTGTCGCACCCCGTGCGCAGCCCGTTTTTCACGCGGCGCGCGCGGCGCGCAAAACCTGTTGCGTGGTGGACAGACCCTTCGTGCCGGGCGAGAAGCGTTATCCGGCAAGGCTTTCATCCAAGTTACAGTGTGACGGTTGAACGGTTTGGATAATCCATTTCGTCATCCGGATCATTTTGATGCGCCGCACATAAAGTCATTCGAAACGATTCGACTTTACCGCAGCGCGGAATCGCAAATACCTGATACAAGAAAAATGCCAGGTATAAGCGAATCCGTATTTATCCGTAGTTCCCCGAATGTATTCGATGCCGGCAGAAGCCCCGCCGCAAGCGCCCTTCGCCAGCGTGTTTACCCTGCCTTATTCGGGCTGGTTTGCTGGCGCTCGAAATAATCGCGCTGAAAAATGCACATCCGATAAGCGTTGTGATACGCGCCGTTTCCGAAAAATTCTTCCTTCAATTCGGCTTCGTGCTGGAATCCGCATTTCTCGTACACGTGAATCGCCGCCGCATTCGACGTATCGACGATCAGGTACAGCTTGCGCATGTTCAGCACCTTGAACGCGTACTCGATCGCGAGACGCGTCGCCTGGCCCGCATAGCCGCGCCCCTGGCATTGCGGCGCGATGATGATCTGGAACTCGCCGCGGCGATGGATGTAGTCGAGCTCGATCAGCTCGACGAGGCCGACCAGTTCGCCTTGCGAATCGACCGTGACGAAACGGCGTTCGCGCTGGTCGTGCACGTGGCGGTCGTACAGCTGCGACAGTTCCGAGAAGGTTTCGTACGGCTCCTCGAACCAGTAGCGCATGATCTTCGCGTCGTTGTTCAGCTCGTGGACGAAGCGCAGGTCCTGGCGCTCCAGCGGCCGCAGCGCGAGCGTGTTGGTATCGTTCTGGAGTTGCATGTTCATGTCCTTTTTGATGCCGGCGCACGTGCGGTACGCCCGCGCGGCACGGCCGCGTTCGGGCCCGTTTCGCACTGTAAGAAATTGAACGCGGGCGAGGTTCAGAGCCTAGAATGGGAGCAAGGGTTCCTGCCACCGCAAGGAGGCTATCGTGATCGAGCAAGTCATACTCGGAATATTCCTCGTGCTGCCGCTCGTTATTGTCGCGGCGCTGTTTTCCGACGAACTGTGGCAGGAACACCGGCGCCAGCATCCGCGCGACGAAGACGCACCGCATATCGACTGGAAGCATCCGTGGCGCCGCGTGCGACGCGGTCATTGAGCCGGTTCGTCCTCGATTCGCAGCACGCGCCGGCCGGCCATCCCGGGCCGGGTAACACGCGGTGCGCGGCCCTTCCGCTTCGATCCCATTCCCGCCCAACCCGCGAGGCGCCGACGTGAACGACAAGCCTGCTGCCCCTGCTCACGATATCCCTCACGAAACGATCGACCTGCAGATCGCCGATGTGCTGGCAGCCGTCCGCTACCCGGCGAACAAGGATGCAATCGTCGACGCCGCACGCGACGCCGGCGCCAGCAACGAGGTGCTGTCGATGCTCGACGGCCTGCCCGAACAGGACTACGCGGACGTCAATGCCGTCACGCAGTGGGTCGCCGGCAACTTCGGCCCGGGGCTCGGCATTTGAGCGGATGCCAATAACGCGATAGGATCGGGCCGCACCGGTCGCGCCGCGATCGGGAGGCGTGCCGCCCGGCGCAAGAACGGGCGTTCGGGCACGCGTGTCCGGGGGACTCCATGGAAGGCATCCTGATCCAGCACACGTCGCGACGTCAGCTCTGGTTCGGCGCGCTGACGGCGCTCGTCATCCTGCTTGCGCTCGGGATCGCCGTGCCGCACGCGAACGTCACGCTGCCGGCCGTCGAACCGTTCATGCCGATGTGTGCGCTCACCGTGTTCACGACTGCGAGCATCGCCGCGTTCTTCCTCGGCGCGCAGTTCACCGTGACGCGCCAGCCCGTGCTCGGCGCGCTCGGCGGCGCCTATGCGTTCACCGCGCTCGCCGTCGCGCTGCAGCTGCTCACCTTTCCCGGCGTGTTCGCGCCGCATGGCCTGCTCGGCGCGCGCCCGCAAAGCGCTGCGTGGATGTGGGTCTTCTGGCATGCCGGCTTCCCGTGCTTCGTGATGGCCGCGCTGTTCGCCCGCGAGCGGCTGACGCGCGCACCGGTCGGCGAGAAAGAGACGCGCCGCTGGACGGTCGCGCTCGTCGGCGGGCCGGCCGTCGCGGCCGCGCTCCTGTGCGCTCTCGCACTGAACGTATCGCTGCCGCCCGCGTTCCATCCGCCCGGCGACACGGCCGTACTGCCCGTCAACGGCATCGCGCTCGTCGTGTGGATCCTCAATGCGCTCGCGCTCGTCGCGGTGCTCGTCACGGGCCGGCTGCGCACGACCCTCGACCTGTGGCTGGCGATCGCGGTGCTCGCGTGCCTCACCGACACGACGCTGAACCTTCTGACGACGAACCGCTACACGGTCGGCTGGTATGTCGCGCGCGTGTTCAGCATGTTCACGCCCGGCGTGCTCGTGTGCGTGCTCGCGTGGGAAGTGACGATGCTGTACCAGCAGCTGTTCGAGGCGCATGCGACGCTGATCCGCTCTTCCGCGCGCGACGGGCTGACCGGTGCATTCAACCGCAGCCACTTCAACGACCATTTCCACATGCTGTTCCTGCAGGCGCGGCGGCAGGGCGAACCGCTGTCGCTGCTGATGGTCGACGTCGATCACTTCAAGGCCTACAACGACACGTTCGGTCACGTGAAAGGCGATGCGTGCCTGATCGCGGTTGCGAATGCGCTCGCCGGTGCGGTACGGCGGCCGGCGGATATCGTCGCGCGCTATGGTGGCGAAGAGTTTGCGATCGTGTTGCCGAACACGGGTGCGCGCGGTGCGCGGGTGGTGGCCGACGAAGCGCGCGAAGCCGTGCTGCGGCTCGACCTCGAGATGCCCGACTCGCCGGCCGGGCGCGTGAGCGTCAGCGTCGGTTGCGCGACCGTGTCGGCCGACGATCTGTCGACGCCCGATGCATTGATCGAAGCCGCCGACGCCGCGCTGTATCGTGCGAAGGATACGGGGCGCAACAGGGTCGTCACCACCTGAAAACGTCTGCTGTTTGGCTAATTGTTACGGTCATTGTGACCGGAATAATCCGCCGTTACGGATTGCGCAACAGGGAAACGATCGCTTACAGCCGGTGTTGGTGGCGCTCGCTATGCTGGGTTTCATATCGAACCCAAGCAGGTGAGCGCCATGAAGAAAGCCCTTTTGCTGATTGCCGGTGTCGCCGTGTTGCTGAGCGGCTGTATCGTGGTGCCTGACGGCGGCGGATATTACGGTGGTGGCGGGTATTACCATCACCGGCATTGGGATTGACGCGAGTGAAGATTGCGGCGCTACGATCGCGTAAAGGTCGATGCGCCGTTGTCGTCGTGAAGGGTCCGGATGCGTCGATCGCCTCGTTTTTCCCAACGCGATCGAGGCGCCGGACCGAAGCCCGATCAGGCCGCCCCGGCCAGATCCGCGTGCATCAGGAACACCTGTAGCGCGGCGAGCGTTTCGCCGTGAAGCCGCTCCAGACGCGCATCCTTTTTCCCGTCCTTGACCAGATCGCCCCTGGCATCCCGCTTGTACGGCTCACCCAGCAGTTCGGCCATGTCGAACGGGTAGTACGTGCGATCCCCGTAGGGCCGCTTGCCGTCGATGTACGGCATCGGCCAGAAATCCCCTTCGCTCAGCACGTCGTCGATTGCGTCCGCATCGACGGTCCGCCAGTTGGCGCCCCGCAACACGGCGAGATGCGCAGCGCGAAATTCGAATCGGCCCGACGCATCGACACCACTCCCCTTGAAAGCGAACAGCTTGCGCAGCGCGGGCGGGATCGTGTATTGCCCGGGCGCCAGCGTGCCCGCCTTCGCGACAAACACGGGCACGAGGTGTCCGAGTTCGGCGAGCGTACGAATGGCGAGTGCGTCGTCATCGGTCTTGAGAGCGGCCTTGGCCAGTGCAATCGTCGGCCCTTCGCCGGTCAACGGATGCATCGGATCGATGCCCGGCGCGCCGGATTCGACCGGCATCCACATCACACGTAACCGCTTCAGCAACGCGACGTGGTGTGAGGTCAGATCGGGGAGGGATGCGCCATCGGCAAAGACTGCACGGATGATCGCGTTGCGGTCGGCAGGCCGTGACGGCACGGGCGCGATCGACGCAGCGCGTGCGGCCAGCATCGGCAGCGCAGCGAGGGTGGCAACGAAATGTCGGCGGGACAGGGGCATGGGTGGGGAGCGTTCGGTGAGGCTGGATCAGGCCGGCACGCGAGGCGCCATAGATCCACGTCGGATCAAATCTTGCCTGAGCCCGGCGGAATGTAGCATCAGGACAGCGACGAGCCATCTGACAAGGCTGTCAGGACGGCGCTGAAGGATGTTCATCGATCAAACCGGCGACGTCATCGACGTGGTGATGATTTCGGACGTTCAATCCCGAACAATTGCTCGATCACGGCATCCGGTCCATCGGGAGATATGTCGAGAGAAACGAAATCCGACCGCAATAACGAACGCTGCCCGTCTCGAACCGCCTTCTCTCCATGGGCATTGGCCCGCGTTTGGCGCACGGCGCCACGGTCCGAAAGGTCGGGAAGCGGCTTGCCCGGTGGTCCGCCAAACCAACGATACTCGACGATCTTGAGATCGTGATCGACGATGATCCAGATGACGCAACCACTCGGCGTATTGCCCAGCTTCAAGTTGATGTTGATCCGGGACCGTGCGCCATCGACGAGCGACACCTTGAGCTGGATATGACGCAGGACGCTCGCGCTGCTCATGACGAGGTCGTAGCCGCTCACGTCGAACTCGGCACGCAGCACTTCGATATCCATGATGTCTCGCTGCCAAAGTCGACGCATGACATCACCGATGAATACATGCTCGACGATGCGCTCCCTCAACACCGAATACGTTGCGTGCTTGGCTCGAACTTTTCGGTCCACGCTTTCGCTCTCAGACACTTTGCCTTCTTCTCTCTTTCGTTGGTTTTTCCTGGGACAAATTGGCGCCGCACAAGCTTCGTGGGCGTTGGGCTACCTTAAGCGCCTGCTCACTTCCCGATACAAAACCTGCTGAAAATCACCCCCAGCAGATCATCCGAAGTGAACTCCCCGGTAATCGAATTGAGTTGCTCCTGCGCGAGCCGCAATTCCTCGGCAAACAGATCGAGCGACTGAGCGCGCTGCTCCGCGTGATCCGCCGCCTGCGCGAGATGTTCCTGCGCGGCCCGCAGCGCGATCAGATGCCGCTCGCGCGCGAGATACACGCCTTCGGCTCCCGCCTGCCACCCCGCAATCCGCAGCAGTTCGGCACGCAGCATGTCGATCCCGTCGCCGCGCTTCGCCGACAGATGCACCTCGGTCAGGTCGCCCTCCGCCGCCGGATGCTCGACGCACGCCGGCACCCCGGTCAGATCCGTCTTGTTCAGCACACGCACCACCGGCACGCCGCCCGGAAACCGCGCCGCGATCACTACGTCATCGGGCGTCATCCCCGTACGCGAATCGAGCAGATGCAGCACGACGTCCGCGCGCTCGATCTCGCTCCACGTGCGCGCAATGCCGATCCGCTCGACCTCATCCTCGGTCTCACGCAGCCCGGCCGTATCGATGATGTGAAGCGGAATTCCTTCGACCTGGATCGTCTGCGCGACCTTGTCGCGCGTCGTCCCCGCGATCGGCGTGACGATCGCCAGCTCCGCGCCGGCCAGCGCGTTCAGCAGCGACGACTTGCCGACGTTCGGCTGCCCCGCGAGCACGACCGACAGCCCTTCACGCAGCAGCGCACCCTGCCGCGCATCGCCGAGCACGTGCGCGAGCTGCGCGCGGATCTTCGCGAGCTTGCCGCGCGCGTCGGCCGCCTCGAGGAAGTCGATCTCCTCTTCCGGAAAATCGAGCGTCGCCTCGACCAGCATCCGCAGCGTGATCACGTCGTCGACGAGCGCATGGATCTGCCGCGAGAACGCGCCGTCGAGCGAGCGCCCGGCCGAGCGCGCCGCGGCCTCGGTGCTCGCCTCGATCAGGTCGGCAACGGCTTCGGCCTGCGCGAGGTCGAGCTTGTCGTTCAGGAACGCACGCCGCGTGAATTCGCCGGGCTCCGCGAGCCGCAGCCCGAAACCGCGCCCCGCATCCAGGCAACGCTGCAGCAGCAGTTGCATCACGATCGGTCCGCCATGCCCCTGCAGCTCGAGCACGTGCTCGCCGGTGTACGAGTGCGGCGCCGGGAAATACAGCGCGATCCCGCGGTCAAGCGGCGCGCCGTGCTCGTCGAGGAACGGCACGTAGCTCGCATGACGCGGTGCAAGCTTCTGCCCGCACAACGCTTCGATCAGCGGCAGCGCGGCCGCCTCGCCGCCGCGCCCGAACGATACACGGACGACGCCGATGCCCCCCCGGCCGGCAGCGGTGGCAATGGCGACGATCGGATCGGAATCGGTAGCAAGCATGGGAATCGGATGAATCGGGTGATCGGTGAATATGGTGCGCCCGCGCAACAGTTCGGGCATCGGAACGCCGGCATTGTAGCGTGCCGGCACACACGCCATCGGTCGCCACGACAGATTCGGACGCGCCCGAATTTATCCCGCTGGGGATAAGCCAAGTATCAGTCCTGCGCAATGTCGCAGCCACCGTTTCGGACGAGTATGCCTGCTGGAGCGGCCCAACGCTGCGGCCCCAAATTCCGCTCCACGCCCTGATCGAGATTGGGATTCGTCTGAACGAGATACGTTTATCCCGAATGGTTGTCTGATACGTGGCGGTGGAATTGCACAATCTCCCCCATGCCGACATCCGAAGAAAAAGCCGCGTTCTCGGAACGCCTGAAATTCGCCCTGCGGCGCAGCCCGGAGAAGGTCACCGGTGCGACTGAGCTGGCGAACCGTTTCAATTTGCGCCACCGCGGAACGCATCCCGTTTCGCTGTTGATGTCCACGCAGAACTGACCCACCTGAGGCAGTAATTTTCATCGAATTTTGACCCACGTGATTGAATGCCCTGCTCAATCTTTGAGCAGGGGATACAGAGGTGATCACGGTGGGCATATTGGCCAAGATCAGGCGGATGTATTTCCGCGAGAAGGTCCCGCTGCGCGAGATTGCTAGGCGCACGGGCCTGTCCCGGAACACGGTGCGCAGCTGGCTTCGGCAAACGGATGCCGTTGAGCCGAAGTACCCGAAGCGCGTCAGCCCGAGCGTCGTCGACGAGTGGGCCGCGCAGCTGACGGGCTGGCTGCGGGCGGACAGCCATCGCCCGAAGCGTGACCGGCGCACGGCGCGGTTCATGTTCGAGGCCATCCGCGGCGAGGGCTACGCCGGCAGCTACGGCCGCGTCAGCGCCTTCGTGAGACGCTGGCACGAGGAGCAGGCTGAAGCCCCGCGCAGGAAGGCCTATGTACCGTTGGCCTTCGAACCCGGCGAAGCATTCCAGTTTGACTGGAGCTGCGAATACGCCTTCATCGGCGGGTTGCGGCGACGCCTGGAGGTCGCCCACGTCAAGCTCAATGCCAGCCGGGCGTTCTGGCTGGTCGCCTATCCGACCCAGAGTCACGAGATGCTGTTCGATGCGCACGCCCGCGCATTCGCCGCGTTTGGCGGCGTTCCGCGCCGCGGCATCTACGACAACATGAAGACCGCCGTGGACAAGGTCGGCCGCGGCAAGGAGCGCGCGGTCAACGCCCGCTTCGAGGCAATGTGCGGCCATTACCTGTTCGAGCCGGAATTCTGCAACCGTGCCGCCGGCTGGGAGAAGGGCATCGTTGAGAAGAACGTGCAGGACCGGCGCCGCCAGATCTGGCACGAGGCCGCGCTACGACGCTGGGAAACGCTGGAGCTTCTGAACGAATGGGTCGCGGGCCAGTGTCGTCAGGCCTGGCAGATGCGGCACCCGCAGTGGCCCGAGCTGACGGTCGAGGACGTGCTGCAGGACGAGCGCACCAGGCTGATGCCCAATCCACGCCCGTTCGACGGCTATGTCGAGCAGACGCTGCGGGTGTCGTCGACCAGCCTCATCCACTTCCAGCGCAACCGCTACAGCGTGCCCACCGAGTACACGAACCAGCTGGTGAGCGTGCGCTGCTATCCGGCATATCTCAGCGTCGTCGCCGACGCCCAGGAGATCGCACGCCACGAACGCAGCTTCGAGCGGCACATGACCTTCTACGACTGGCGCCATTACATCACGCTGGTCGAACGCAAACCCGGCGCGTTGCGCAACGGTGCTCCGTTCGTCACGATGCCACAGCCGCTGCAGCAGTTGCAGCGGCACCTACTGAAGCACCCGGGAGGTGATCGCATCATGACGCAGGTGCTCGCCGCGGTGCGCGAACACGGACTCGATGCCGTGCTGCTTGCTGTGCAGGCAGCGCTGGACTCGGGACGCCCTAGTGGGGAGCACGTTCTGAACGTGCTGAGCCGGTTGAAGGCACCCACCACGAGCACCAACCTCGCGACGACGAAACTCCAGCTTACCGAAGAGCCGGCCGCCGACGTGAGCCGCTACGAAACCCTGCGTGCCAACCCACCGGAGGACCGTCATGTCTAACGACATCGCCGCCCAGCTCAAGGGGCTCAAACTGCATGGCATGGCGAGCACCTGGCCAGAGTTGCTGGCGCAGTCGCGTCACACGGAGTTCGACCCGGAGCGCTTCATGAAGCAGTTGCTGATGGCTGAGACGGCGGAGCGACAGGTGCGCTCGATCGCCTATCAGATGACCGCCGCTCGCTTCCCAGCTCACCGCGACCTGAAGGGCTTCGACTTCGCGCAGGCGCACGTCGACGAAGCGCTGGTTCGAGAACTCAGTGACCTGTCGTTCCTCGCAAGCGCACACAACGTCGTGTTCATCGGTGGCCCCGGCACTGGCAAAACGCACCTCGCCTCAGCGATCGGAATTGAGGCCGTGCAGCGCCATGGCAAGCGCGTGCGCTACTTCTCGACCGTCGAGCTGACCAACGCACTGGAGCAGGAGAAGTCCATCGGCAAACAAGGCCAGATCGCCCATAAGCTAATGTACGTCGACCTGGTGATCCTCGACGAACTGGGCTACCTGCCGTTCAGCCAGACCGGTGGCGCATTGCTGTTCCACTTGCTCTCGAAGCTGTATGAACACACGAGTGTCGCGATCACCACCAACCTCAGCTTCGGTGAGTGGGCGACCGTGTTCGGGGACGCAAAGATGACGACGGCGCTGCTGGACCGCGTCACCCATCACTGCCACATCGTCGAAACGGGCAATGAATCCTGGCGCTTCAAGTCCAGTTCTGCCAAGGCGAAGGCAACCAGAAAAAGAGCAGCAAAAGCAGCAGGCAGTGAGGAGTTATCCACACCGGAATAGATGTACTACGCTGTCTCGGGGTGGGTCAGATTTAGATGAAAACGGTGGGTCAAGATTCGGTGGAAATCAACACCGTTTCGCCGCAAACCGCGCACAAATGGCTGACGGGCCGCACGATTCCGACGTCGGACAAACTCGCCACGCTCGCCGAATGGCTGCGCGTCGAACTCCACTGGCTGCATTACGGCCCGTCGCCGAGCGTGATCGAACACCCGACGCCGCAACCGCTGCCGCGCGACGAGCACTATCCGCCGACGCCCGAGACGATCGAGCTCGCGTCGAAGATCGAAGCGTTGTCGCCGCATCATCGCTACCTCGTGCAGGAACTGGTCGAGCAGTTCTACGGCGACTCGGGCGACTCGAAGAAGGGCTGAACCCGCACCGGAACCGCAAAAGCAAAAAGCCGCATGGTCACGAACCATGCGGCTTTTTTTCGTGCGTCGCGGGCGGCTGGCCGCCCACGACTGCAACGGGCGTCAGGCGGGCTTCTTCTTGCCGCCGCCGAGCTTGCGCGTGATGTAGTACTGCTGCGCGATCGACAGCACGTTGTTCACGACGTAGTACAGCACGAGGCCGGCCGGGAAGAAGAAGAACATCACCGAGAACGCGATCGGCATGAACTTCATCATCTTCGCCTGGACGGGGTCCGGCGGCGTCGGGTTCAGGCTCGTCTGCACGAACATCGACACGGCCATCAGCACCGGCAGGATGAAGAACGGATCGCGCTGCGACAGGTCGTGAATCCACAGAATCCACGGCGCGCCGCGCATTTCGACCGAAGCGAGCAGCACCCAGTACAGCGAGATGAACACCGGGATCTGGATCACGACCGGCAGGCAGCCGCCGAACGGATTGACCTTCTCGGTCTTGTACAGCTCCATCAGCGCGGCGTTCATCTTCTGCGGATCGCTCTTGAAGCGTTCGCGCAGCGCCTGCATGCGCGGCGTGATTTCCTTCATCCGCGCCATCGACTTGTAGCTTGCAGCCGACAGCGGGAAGAACACGGCCTTGATCAGGACCGTCAGCAGCACGATCGCCCAGCCCCAGTTACCGACGAAGCCGTGGATCTTCTCGAGCAGCCAGAACAGCGGCTTCGCGATGATCGTCACCCAGCCGTAGTCCTTCACGAGCTCCAGGCCCGGCGCGATGCCCTCGAGCATGCGCTCTTCTTCCGGACCGGCGAACAGGCGTGCCTGCACGTCGGCCGACTGGCCCGGCGCAATCGCGGCGACCGGCTGCTTCACGCCGACGCGGTACAGCGTCGGATCGATCTTCTCGGCGTAGATGTCGCGCTTCACGCCCTGCTGCGGAATCCAGGCCGACGCGAAGTAGTGCTGCACCATCGCGACCCAGCCGTTGTCGGCGGAGTTCACGAAGTCGGCCTTGTTCTTGTCGAGGTCGCTGAAGTTGATCTTCTGGAAGTGCTTCGCGTCCGTGTAGACCGCCGGCCCGAGGAACGTGTGCGAGAACATCGGCGTTTCGACGGCCGTGTTGTCGCGCACCAGTTCCATGTAGACCGTCGGCGTGACAGGCGCCGTGCCGACGTTGTCGATCTTGGTGTCGACGCCGATCACGTAGCTGCCGCGCGTGAACGTGTAGGTCTTCACGACCTTCACGCCGCCCTTCACCGGCGACTCGAACGACAGCTTCAGCGTGTTCTGGTCACCCGTCATCGACGTCGAGCCGGGGTTCAGCTGCGTGTAGACGTCGTTGTGGTTCGGGAAATCGCCGCCGAGCAGGCCCGTGCGTGCGAGATACGTGTGGCCGGCCGTGTGGTCGAACAGGGTGATGTACAGGTCGGGCTGCTTGCCGTCGCCTTGCTTCTTCAGCGTCAGCTTCGCGAGCGTGCCGCCGCGCGTGTCGATTTCGCCGTCATAGACGTCGGTCGAGAACTTCACGAGCTGCGCCTGGGCGGCCGGTGCCGTCGTCGACGGTGCGGCGCCGGCTGCGGCAGCAGGCACTTCACCTGCGGTCGTCGTCGTCGCGCCCGTGCCCGATGCACCGCCGGCAGCGGCCGCGGGGGTCGTCTGCGTGGCGCTCGGGAAGAACATCGACGGGCGTCCATGGGACCGCTGCCAGTTGTCGTACAGCATGACAGCTGACATGAAGAAGATCACCCATAGGACGGTGCGTTTGATATCCATGCGTTGTCTCAGAGTCGATGGGACCGCGCGTCGGCTTCGCCGCTAGCGCGAGTGTCGGAGTTGGGCGGCGGGACGAGGTCGATGCCGCCCGCGGAAAACGGATGGCATCGGCACACGCGCCTGACGGCGAGATACGTGCCGCGCGCGGCGCCATGATACTGGATTGCCTCGCGCGCGTAATCCGAACAGGAAGGATAAAAACGGCAACGGTTGCCGAGCATCGGGCTCACGGCAACCTTGTAGAAGCGCAGCAAGGCGATCAATACCGTTTCCATACCTTGGGCGGCGCCGTACGACGCCGCGTCAAAACCGGCCGGGCAGGCGCGAACGCCGCACCAGGCACGGATGCGTCACTCGGACGCGGGCTTCGACGCCCGGCGGGCGATTTCCCGGACTGCCCTGTCGAGCAGTTCGCGGATCTCGGCCGCGCACATCGCCGCGAGCGGGGCGGAAGCCGCGCTCGGCAGCGCTTTCTTGTCGAAGCGCGTGTGCTGCCGCAGCAGCAGGTCGTAACCGGCGAATTCGGCCCGGCGCAGGCGAAACTGATCGCGCGCCAGCCGCTTCACGAGGTTACGTGTTACTGCACGCGGCGCATACTTCTTGCCGACGACGAGCCCCAGACGCGCGGGCTGACCGGTCGGCTTGCCGTAAATCACGAAGTGCGCGGAGCGCCGCCAGGGACGCAAACGAAAAACGGATGAAAATTCATCCGTTTTCAGAAGTCGCGCAGCTTTCGGGAAGGCGGCTTTCGTCTGCGACGGATTCGCACCCGGCTCGACGGTACCTTCCGCAGGACTGCGGACGGCGGACACAGCGCGCAACCTGCCTTAGATGGCCAGGCGCTTGCGGCCCTTCGCGCGGCGAGCGTTGATGACCTTGCGGCCACCTGCCGTCTTCATGCGGACACGGAAGCCATGGGTGCGCTTGCGGCGCGTCACGGACGGTTGGTAAGTACGTTTCATGATGTTCTCACTTGTTCGAGAATGTCGAAATTCAGGGGACCGCGTGCCCTTACCGGAGGCATTCGGGCGAACGCAATCGCCGGGAATACAGGATTGGTTTTCGCGGAACCCGCTATTTAAACCGTTTTTCTCTTGACGGTCAATACTTTAGGAGTCGATCGCCTGTGCACGCCCCGGGCGATCCGGCCCCGCGCCCCACAAAGCCAGCCTGTGGATAAGTCCCGCTGTGGCCGCGTTTGGCGGTAGAATCTCGCCTTATCTCCAAGAATCCCGCACGCCGCTTCGGCCCGCGCCTGCCCCTCCAACACTGTGATGCAGGCGTCCGAAGCACGCTCGCACGACCGCTTCGGGCCTTGTTGCGCTACCGCGACAAGGGCGCCGGCGAGCCGCGCTGTGCACGCAAAAAACGACAGTTACTTG